>NZ_CP101833.1:105000-2505000 GCF_024498355.1 Bacillus pumilus | reverse complement strand
TACCATCGTGTAGAAAAAGCAAAATATATGCAGCTTCGTGATTATTTTTCTTATCCAGGTGTTCCTGCAGAAGCGAAGAACATTTCACGTTCGTTTGAAGAAGTCTTTCACGTATTGCAGCCAGGCGAACGCAAGATGACAGAAGAAATCAATCAGGCATCATCGCTTGATCAGGGCTATGAATATGTGACAGTTGGATCCAGTCAGCCGGCACCGCTCTCAGACGAATCCTTTGATTTTGATCTGTTGTTAGCGGGCATGTCTGACATGATGATTCCAAGAAAGGCTTTGACAAGGCAGGTGAAAGAGACGATTAAGAAGTTAGCTGTTGTATACGGCATCACCCCGCTGCAAATGCAAAATATTGTAGCCGGCGCCTGTGGTTCGGATCAAATGATCTCAACAGAAGAGCTAAGAAAAGCAGCAAGAGACTGGTATCAAATTGAATACAGAGGCGAACAGCCGAAACTGATTGATCAAAAACAGCCAAGACATTTACGTCACGATGCCTCAAAGCCGCCATCGGCAGATACACCTGATGCCAAATTGATTGAAAAGCTAGATCATATTTCGCCCAGGGAGCTTCTAAAAGATATGGCAGATGGCATTGAGCCAACGTATGCTGACTTAAGAATTGTCGAAGATATCATGCTCGAGCAGCAGCTAGAGCCAGGTGTCATGAACGTTCTAATCTACTATACACTGCTGAAAACAGATATGAAGCTGTCCAAAACGTATATGCAAAAAATCGCTGCCCATTGGGTGAGAAAGAAAATTAAAACCGTTGAGGCGGCCATGAAAATGGCAAAAGAAGAGAACAGGCAAATGACTGAGTGGGCGCAGCAGAAAAAGCAGCGAAGCCCATATGGATCAGGAAAAGTCGTCCGCGAGGAGAAACTGCCTGACTGGATGAAAGAAACTGAAACGAAAGAACAGCCGGCAAAAGAACAAGCGGACAGTCTGTCTACAGAGGATCTTGAACGAGAAAAAGAAAAACTGTTAGATCAGTTTAAAAATATGAAAAAATACAATGCACATTAATGTGAGGTGAGATGGAGATGAAACCGATCGGTCGTTCATTTGAACAGCTAAAAGGACGAGTAGATTTTCGCGTGAGATACAATCAGATTAAAGAAAGTGTGTTAGCTGATGAAGGTGTAAAAGCCTTTTTAAAGGAGCATCAAGAAGAGATACAAGAAGACATGATCAATCGCAGCTTGAATCGGCTCTTTGAATATGTGCAGCAATCGAAAGGCTGCTCTTACTGCTTAGAGGAAGAGAACGTAAATGCCATTTTAGATGGGTATCATCCGAAGCTTGTGATCAAAGGACAGAGTATTGATATTGAATATTCCCCTTGTCCAGTAAAGCTGCGTCTCGATAGACAGAAAAAACAGCAAGAGCTCATGAAAAGCATGTACATTCCGCAGAATGTTCTTCAAGCGACGTTCGCTGATCTGAACGTCACAGGAAGACAAGAGGTCATCCAAAAAGTAGGTCAATTCCTGCAAAGCTATGATGAGACTGGTAAGGGGAAAGGCTTGTATTTACACGGGAAATTTGGGGTAGGCAAAACGTTTATTCTAGCAGCGATTGCGCAGCAGCTAGCGGAAAAAGAATACCCATCTCTCCTTGTATACGTGCCTGAATTTGTGAGAGAGTTAAAAAATTCTTTAGCCGATCATACACTGGAAGAGAAGCTGAATATGGTCAAATCAACACCTATCTTAATGCTTGATGATATTGGGGCAGAGTCGATGACAAGCTGGGTACGAGATGAACTGCTAGGAACGATCTTACAATATCGTATGGCTGAACAGCTGCCAACTTTCTTCTCTTCTAATTTCTCACCGAGTGAACTAAAGCATCATTTTACGTACTCACAGCGCGGAGAAAAAGAAGAGGTCAAAGCAGCTCGTTTAATGGAACGGATTGTCTATTTAGCAGAGCCAGTCGTACTTGAAGGAGAAAATCGCCGTCATTTATAAAAGCGTACATCACATGAAGGAGGAGCGGATGAGATGAACAAAAGAAAATGGCTGCTTTTTCTCGTGATTGGCATTCTCGTTGCTACGCTATGGTGGCTGAATAAACAGCATCTTCAGCTGGCACCGAAAGATGTGAAGAATTGGATACTTCAATTTGGGATGCTGGCTCCCTTTGTTTTTCTTTTCTTATCACTTTTTCGCCCGTTTGTTCTTGTTCCTCTCACGGTCTTTTCGCTGGCAGCAGGTTTGGCATTCGGCAGTGTACTTGGGACCGTTTATGCCCTCGTCGGTGCTACCGCTGGCGCAACAGGCTCTTTTTGGCTTGCTTCAACCTTCCGTTCAAAGCAGAATGAAACAAATGCAAGCAGCCGGAAGCTGAAAGCGGTGACGTCCCGTATTCAGGAGCATGGGTTTCTGTATATTTTGTTATTGCGTATTGCACCTATTCATTTTGATTTTGTCAGCTATGCGGCAGCAGCTTCACATGCTCAATATCGTGCGTTTGCTGCAGCGACCTTTTTAGGCTTAATACCGGGTACGGTTGCGTTAAATGTCCTCGGGTCAAGCTTTGTTAGCGGCAATTATGCCGCTTTAGCGATTGTTTGTTTGATTTATTTGATCTTTATCTCTGTACCATTCATTTTAAAAAGAAAGATGCCTGATTTATTTTAGGCGTCTATTTTTTATGTTCTCCCCATATATATGTAACAGATGTCGTTAGGGGGGACAAACATGCTTGAAATAATCTTTGAAGATGAATATGATACCGCTGCTTTTTTACATCTTGCTGAACACTTGGACAGTCGGCATCACATGTCAATTCAACAAGGGAAAGACCGGCTTCTCATAGAGGCGAAGGAATCAAAAGAAGCACTTGAGCACATCGTGCGGCCATTACTGGTTCACTTTTTTTTGGAATGCAAAGAAAACGAGCGCATGCGCAGCATCCTTGAAAACACATACTTATTTAAAGATCCCGAAGAGCAGCACCAAATTCTTTCAATCGCCCATAGCATCATGAAAGGGGATATAGATGATATTCCCGGGATTCATCAGGACCCATCAAGGGAAGCCCTGTTAAAAAAGGAGCTTGAGACGATCTCTTTACAGCAAGGTATCTTTTCAATTGGTTCATTTATGACCTTTAGGCTGTCAGAGTATGACAGGAGGCTGAAGAATTATGTTGAAGTATCCATTGAAGAATACAAAATGGAACAAGAATATCAAAACTTTATTCAATCACTTCGAGACTATGTGATGGCAAGAAAGCCCAAGCTTGAAAAAGTACATGTTGTGCATCAGGACCGACTGGTGATTTGGGAATTTCGCTACGCTTCTGAGCGTGATCAAAAACAATACATAGACAGACAGTTTGTAAGAGAACATCCAATGTATATTGATTCGCAGCTGATTGCACCGCTTGTTTCCATTGCTCCGCAAAAGATTAACCTGTTTACAAATGACACAGGTCACTCGATGGTGCAAACCATTCAAAATATTTTTCAAGAAAGGGTCGAGGTGTTCCCGCCTCATTCGTTTGATGAACAAAATGTTCAATTTGTTCATGATCATTTGGTAAAGAAAAGTGAAAAGCTTTCTTGATTTTCACGAAAAAACGTTTTATAATACGGTGTAACTTCATACAGAGACCGTATTGATAAGGACATGAACAAATGAACACCCGCTTATAGAGAGGGAAGCCACGGCTGAAAGCTTCCTAGCAGAGGACCATTTGCTTTACCACCTTTGAACATCAGCTGTGAACTTGTTTAGTAATAGCTGACGGGAATTCCCGTTATCGAACCACAAGCCGTATTTGCTTATGAAAAAGCAAGCTGCAAATACGGGAAAAAGGGTGGAACCACGATTCCGTTTATTCAACCTCGTCCCTTTCCAGGGGGCGGGGTTTTTATATTGCCAAAAAAAGGAGTGACCAGAGATGTCAGAACAAATTCAACTTACATTTCCAGATGGAGCAGTCAAGGAGTTTGACAAAACAGCCACAACAGAAGACATCGCGGCATCAATTAGCCCGGGCCTAAAGAAAAAAGCGCTTGCCGGTAAATTGAACGGCAAAGAAATAGATCTGCGTACGCCGCTTTTAGAAAGTGGAACAATCGAGATCATCACAGATAAAAGTGATGAAGCACTTGATATTATGCGCCACAGCACAGCGCATTTACTAGCGCAGGCGATTAAACGTATTTACGGAAAAGAGCATCATGTCCAGTTTGGTGTAGGTCCTGTGATCGAAAATGGGTTCTACTACGATGTGGACATTGATGTTGCCATCACACCTGAAGACTTACCAAAGATTGAAAAAGAAATGAAAAAAATCATTAATAGCAATCTGCCGATTGAGCGCATTGAAGTATCAAGAGAAGAAGCGAAAAAACGCTTTGAAGCGATTGGTGATGAATTGAAGCTTGAGCTGTTAGAGGCGATTCCAGAAGGCGAAGCTGTCACCATTTATGAGCAGGGTGAATTCTTTGACTTATGCCGCGGAATTCACTTACCGTCTACAGGGAAAATCAAAGAGTTCAAGCTGCTTAGCCTTGCAGGTGCATACTGGAGAGGCGACAGTAACAATCAAATGCTTCAGCGTATTTATGGAACAGCTTTCTTTAACAAAGAAGATTTAAATGAGCACTTACGTCTGCTCGAAGAAGCGAAAGAACGCGATCACCGTAAACTAGGAAAAGAGCTGAAACTGTTTGCGAATTCTCAAAAGGTAGGTCAAGGTCTTCCGCTTTGGCTGCCAAAAGGCGCAACGATCCGCCGCGTGATTGAGCGTTACATTGTCGATAAAGAAGTGCGTCTTGGTTATGAACATGTGTACACACCAGTTCTTGCGAATGTCGAATTGTATAAAACATCAGGCCACTGGGCGCATTATCAAGAAGATATGTTCCCAGTCATGGAAATGGATAACGAAGATCTTGTCCTTCGTCCTATGAACTGCCCGCACCATATGATGATTTACAAAAATGAACCGCATAGCTATCGTGAATTGCCAATTCGTATTGCAGAGCTTGGTACAATGCACCGCTATGAAATGTCAGGCGCCCTATCTGGTCTGCAGCGTGTTCGCGGCATGACATTAAACGATGCACATATCTTTGTGCGTCCAGATCAAATCAAAGACGAGTTCATCCGTACAGTTCGCTTAATTGAAGAAGTGTATCAAGATTTCGGCTTAAATGATTACACATTCCGCTTATCTTACCGTGATCCAGAGGATACAGAGAAGTATTTCGACGATGATGCGATGTGGAATAAAGCGCAGTCGATGCTGAAGGATGCAATGGACGAGCTTGGTCATGACTACTATGAAGCAGAAGGTGAAGCGGCATTTTATGGACCGAAGCTTGACGTACAAGTGAAGACAGCTCTTGGAAAAGAAGAGACGTTGTCCACTGTACAGCTTGATTTCTTACTTCCAGAGCGCTTCGATCTCACATATATCGGAGAAGATGGAAAGCACCATCGTCCAGTCGTTATTCATAGAGGGGTCGTCTCCACAATGGAGCGCTTCGTTGCCTTCTTAATTGAAGAATACAAAGGAGCTCTTCCAACATGGCTGTCACCTGTACAATTCCAAGTCATCCCGGTTTCACCATCTGTTCATCTAGACTATGCGAAAAAAGTGCAAGAACGCTTGCAGCTTGAAGGCTTACGTGTAGAGCTTGATAGCCGTGATGAGAAAATTGGGTACAAAATTAGAGAAGCGCAAATGCAAAAGATTCCGTACATGCTTGTCGTTGGGGATCAAGAAGCAGAAAATGGCGCTGTCAATGTAAGAAAATATGGTGAACAAGATTCAGAAACAATGGATCTTGAAGCTTTTGTGAAACATGCAGTAGCAGAAGCGAAAAAATAATCCTTTTATTTAAGCGGTCAGTGATCTCTTTCCTTGAGATCGCTGGCTTTTTTCTTATGAAAAAATTTTCCACTGGTGATCCAGATGCTTGAATAAAACGTTTAGATAGTGCAAAAGTATGGGTAAGTATGTACTGTTGGTTAGAGACAATGGGGGAATGAAAGCGATGATCCAAACAACAAACACTGTATCATCACAAGTATTGGAGTAATCAGCTGTTCTTCGTGCATTGGAGCACTCACTTGCCATGATTGAATTTGATGTCACAGGTGAGGTGCTATGGGTGAACGATATTTTTGCAAAAGCTATGAGGTATTCTAAGGAAGAGATGGTTGGTCTAAAGCATAGACAGTTTTGTCCTCCGCATATTGCAGAACACGCAAGCTATCAAATGTTTTGGAAGCGTTTGAAGGAGGGGCAAATCTTTCAGGAAAATGTGCAGCGGATCACGAAGCACGGTGCCAACATTGATCGAACGACGACGACCATCGTAGAACGCACTGTCAAAGAATACATTCATTATTATAACAACATTCGTATTCAAACGAAACTAAACCAATCACCGATAAACTATCGGCAATTGGCTGTATAAAGGTGTTTTGATCTCTGTCTCAAAAACGGGGGCCAGTCCCAGAAGAAGGGTGTTTTCTTTTGGTTCTACTTTAATATATCAAACAATTCATGTAAGTCTTTGATTTCATAATCCGGTGTCACATCTGTTTCATTTTTCTTGCCATGGCGATTGATCCAAACGGTTTGGATGCCAACGCGAGATGCCCCGAGAATATCTGTTTTAGGATTATCTCCAACCATGATGACATCGTCTTTTGTTAAGTTTAATAGCTGAAGGCAGTGCTCAAAGATGCCAGGGTCAGGCTTGCCTTTCCCGTAATCTCCTGAAATCACAATCTCATGAAAATAAGGCGCAAGCTCCGGTACACCTGCAAGCTTTTCCTTTTGAAGACTAGGGTCACCGTTTGTTAAAAGGAGTAATTCGTAGCTGCCTTTCAGGCGGTCTAAAACAGGATACGTTTCTTCATAGACATACGGGCGTTTTCTGCGTTCTGCTGCAAAGAAATCAGCCAAGTATTGTCCAAATGCCTCATCGTCAATTCCCGCTTCTTTTAAGCCGTTTGTCCAAGCGTTTTTGCGATACTCTGGTGCAAGGGCGTTCAGCTTTTGAAAGCCTTCGCTAATCGGTTCACTAAAATTTGACCACAGTCCTTCGAAAGGATTAATTCCGATCATGACAGTATAATCATATGTTTCATAGGAAGAGTACAGCTTTCTTGCTTCTTCACGTACAATCTGTTCAAACGCTTCTGGATCAAGTCCATATTTCTTTTCTGCTTCCCGGCATGTTTCCTGAAAAGTTGTGTGAATGCTTTTTTCATCCCAAAGCAAAGTATCATCTAAATCGAAAAATACGGCTTTCATGATCTTCTCCCTTGTTATGTATGTAGTTACCTTCAATTGCATGTGACAGGCTCATGTTCATTTTACAATAGAAGGTGAGGGCAATAAAGAAAAGATTTGAGAGATCTTTGATCATTGACCGCACATGATAGAATAGAAAGACAATAGATATCACATACATCAATTGAGGTGGCCGGTTTGCTTCATTTAATCATTATGATGATCGAGCGTGTGGGGATCATCGTTATTTTAGGATTTGTGCTTGCCCATGTGAAGGGCTTTCGCAATCTGTTGCTTCACAACCAAGGGTTCCGGAAAAAGGCAATCCTTGTCTTTGTTTTTGCTTCTTTTAGTATGATCAGTAATTACACAGGAATCGAAATCCAGCAGCAGATTGTCATGAATCATGAATTTTCTTATCATCTTGGCTCATCAAGCTCCATCGCCAATACAAGAATCATGGGGATTGAAATGGGCGGCTTGATTGGAGGGCCTTTTGTTGGCATTGGCGCAGGCCTTTTAGCTGGAATCCATCGCTATTCACTAGGAGGGAGCACGGCGCTCAGCTGTGCGATTTCTTCGATTTTAGCCGGTGTGATTGCAGGCTATGTCGGCAGCAGGTTTAAGCGGAAGAATCGAATGGTGACACCTCGCCAGGCAGCACTTTTTGGTGTGGCGATGGAATCATTACAGATGATCATTATTCTTCTGTTTGCAAAGCCATTTGCTGATGCTTGGGGGCTTGTGAGCATTATTGCGCTGCCGATGATCTTTGTGAATGGGATCGGAAGCTTTATCTTTTTATCTATTTTGCAGTCAGTGATTCGACAAGAAGAGCAGGCCAAGGCGATGCAGACACATCGTGTATTTTCTATCGCAGATCAAACGCTTCCTTTTTTCCGGCAAGGATTAAATGAACAGTCCTGTAAAAGTGTGGCGGAGATCATTCATCGATTAACAGAAACAGATGCCGTCTCCTTAACAGATACAGAAAAGATTTTAGCGCATGTCGGAGATGGAATGGATCATCATATTCCATCTAAAAGCCTGATTACAGGGCTGTCTAAGCAAGTATTGATCAGTGGGAAGATTATGAAGGCGCATTCGAAAGACGAAATTAATTGTTCAGTCGCCCATTGCCCTCTCGAAGCGGCGATTGTGCTCCCGCTCACGTCAAACGGTCAAACGATCGGAACGTTAAAAATGTATTTCAATTCGCCGGTCGGATTAAGCAGGGTGGAAGAGGAGCTTGCAGAAGGTTTAGCGATGCTGTTTTCCACACAGCTTGAGCTTGGGGAGGCAGAGACCCAAAGCCGTCTGCTAAAAGATGCAGAGATCAAAGCGCTTCAAGCACAGGTGAATCCGCACTTTTTATTTAACGCCATTAATACAATCTCTGTTTTATGCAGAACCAATGTGGAGATGGCAAGGAAGCTGCTACTGCAGCTGAGTATTTATTTTCGTTCAAACTTGCAAGGCGCCCGCCAGCTGCTGATTCCAATGCATAAAGAGATTCAGCATGTAGAGGCTTATTTGTCGCTTGAACAAGCAAGGTTTCCAAATAAGTACCATGTGACCTTTCAAATTGAAAAAGAGCTGGAGCAGGTGATGATTCCGCCCTTTGTGCTTCAAGTCCTTGTTGAAAATGCGGTGAGACATGCTTTTCCTAAACATCAAACGAATTGTGAAGTTATCGTATCCGCTTTGATGAAAGATGGTCGTGTATATATGAAAGTGACAGATAATGGACAAGGGATCGAGGATGACAAGATGGCTCAGCTATTAAAAGCGCCAGTTGAATCACTAGAAGGAACGGGTACGGCCCTTTATAATTTAGACCAGCGATTAAGAGGAATTTTTGGCAGACAAGCCGCTTTAACCATTCATAGTGACAAAGGCACTGACATCTCATTTCACATTCCAATGGACTATGTAAAAAAGGATGATTCTCGTTGATGAAGGTATTAATCGTAGATGATGAAGTTTTAGCAAGAGACGAATTAAAATACTTATTACGAAGAACGAAAGAGGATGTTCAAATAGAGGAAGCAGAAAATATAGAATCTGCTTTTGACCGAATGGTAGACCATAAGCCTGATTTGCTCTTTTTAGACATCGACTTATCTGGTGAGAACGGATTTGATGTTGCCAAACGGCTTAACCGGATGTCTGATCCGCCAGCGATTGTATTTGCTACAGCCTTTGATCAATATGCGCTGAAGGCGTTTGAGGTGAGTGCGCTTGATTACTTAACAAAGCCATTTGATGAAGAGCGGCTTCAGCAAACCATCCAAAAGTTTAAAAAGTGGAAATCCGTTGAGACGCAAGAGCACCAGCTATCAGAAGAGAAACTTCCCCACCAGCAAAAATTAGCCATCTCAGTCGATGACTCGATTGTCATCCTGCAAGTCGAAGAGATTATGTATGTAGGGCTCAGTGAGGGAAAAAAGGTCGTGAAAACAAAGGATCTCATGTATGAGGTAACAGAACCGCTTGTGGTGATTGAAAAGAAGCTGCCTGAGACTTACTTTATGAGGGTCCATCGAAGCTATATTGTCAACACATCTCATATGAAAGAAGTACAGCCGTGGTTTAATTCGACGTATAATCTTCATATGACAGACGGGTCCATCATTCCTGTCAGCCGCACATATGCGAAAGAACTAAAGAAGTCGCTCCTGCTAGAGTAGGGCGGCTTTTTTTGTTTGTATTTCAATACTCGTTTTTTGCATTTCAGTCGTTGAATCCGGTGAGTTTCATTGTAAACGCTTCATTCGTTTATTTCATGCCATATACTGAGGGCAGTCGAAGAAAGAGGTGAAAGGGCATGAGTGCCACAAAAGTATATGGATTTTTATCTCAAGCATTTATCTTTGCAACCGTAATGTTCGTTTCTAATCTCATTTCAATGTATTTACCGATTCCAATGCCTGCATCCGTTATTGGATTGGTTCTATTATTTGTTTTATTAACAACTAAAATCGTGAAACTTGAGCAGGTAGAGCAATTAGGCACATCATTGACAGGACTTATTAGCTTTCTATTTGTTCCTTCTGGTATCTCGGTCATTCAATCACTTGGTGTCATGCAAGAAGTAGGCGTGCAAGTAGTGGGTGTGATTATCATTGCAACCATTATGTTACTTGCAACGACTGGGCTGTTTTCGCAGCTTCTGATGCAATTATCAGAAAGACCGCAGAAACGTAAAGAGACACAGGAGACCAAATCGACTCCTTCTCATTCAAATAAACCAGCTTCAAGTACGCATTAAAGGAGAGGGATAAGATGGATACAAGTACTATGAGTCCGTATTTTGGCATTGTCGTCTCATTAGTCGCCTTTGGGATCGGCACATTCTTATTTAAAAAGTCTAAAGGTTTCTTCTTATTCACACCACTTTTTGTTGCCATGGTGTTAGGTATTTTATTTTTGAAAATTGGCGGCTTTTCCTATGAAGACTATAATGAGGGCGGCCGGATCATTAAGTTCTTCTTAGAGCCTGCCACCATTGCATTTGCCATTCCGCTTTATAAGCAGAGAGCGCTTCTTAAGAAATATTGGTGGCAAATTTTATCCGCTATTTTTGTAGGCTCACTTTGTTCCATTACAATTGTGTATGTCGTAGCAAAAGGAATTCATCTTGATGCGGCTGTCATGAAAAGCATGCTTCCACAGGCAGCGACGACAGCGATTGCTCTTCCGATTGCAAAGGATATTGGCGGAATCGCGGATATTACAGCCTTTGCTGTTATTTTTAATGCGGTGATTGTCTATGCGCTTGGTGCCTTCTTCTTGAAAATGTTTCGAATTAAACATCCAGTGGCAAAAGGTCTTGCACTTGGGACATCAGGACATGCGCTTGGCGTTTCTGTTGGGATTGAGATGGGAGAAGTAGAAGCGGCAATGGCCAGTATCGCCGTTGTGGTCGTAGGGGTTGTGACCGTCATCGTCATCCCAATCTTTATGCAATTGATTCTTTGATGACGTCATTGTTTGAAAAAGTCTTGCCCAATTCGTTTCATCATGATAAAATGAAAAAGTTGTTTCAAGAGTTCGGTTACTTGACGGACAAATGAAAATTGTGTAGAATAGTTAACGAATTGAATAGATATCACAAGCAGAAGCACCCGCTTCTCACCTGCTTGACACATGTTTGTAGTTGACAGGTTGACCGTACATTTATTTTTTCATGCAAATGTTCGTAGTGTGGGTGTTTTATATGCCCACACTTTTTGTTTGCCTGTAAAACATACAACGAAATGGTCAAAATGAATTGTGAACTCAATTCAAAATCTCATGGAGGTGGCTCACTATTAGCAAAGATCAATTAGTTAATGAAGGTATTCGTGCGCGTGAAGTTCGTTTAATCGGACAAAATGGCGATCAGCTTGGGATTAAATCCCGACAGGAAGCTCTGGAGATAGCTGCTAAAGCCAATCTTGACCTTGTGTTAGTTGCTGCAAATGCAAAACCACCTGTTTGCCGAATCATGGACTACGGTAAGTTCCGATTCGAACAGCAGAAGAAGGATAAAGAGGCACGTAAGAATCAAAAAATCATTAGCTTAAAAGAAGTTCGGTTGAGCCCGACAATCGATGAACATGATTTTAACACGAAGCTCCGTAATGCAATCAAATTCCTTGAAAAGGGAGATAAAGTGAAAGCTTCTATCCGCTTTAAAGGCCGTGCGATTACGCATAAAGAAATCGGACAGCGCGTGTTAGACCGTTTCTCTGAAGCTTGCGCTGAAGTAGCAACAGTAGAAACAAAACCTAAGATGGACGGACGCAGCATGTTCCTTATGCTTGCGCCAAAAGTCGAAAAGTAAAGTAACAGAGGGAGGAAATATCCAATGCCAAAAATGAAAACTCACCGCGGATCTGCTAAACGTTTCAAAAAAACAGGTTCTGGTAAACTTAAACGTTCTCATGCGTATACAAGTCACTTGTTCGCTAACAAATCTACAAAGCAAAAACGTAAATTGCGTAAGAGCGCAATCGTAAGTGCTGGAGATTTCAAACGTATCAAACAACAACTTGCAAACATTAAGTAATTTGGAATAGGAATCATAGGAGGGAATTACAATGCCAAGAGTAAAAGGCGGAACTGTGTCGCGTCAGCGTCGTAAAAAGGTTCTTAAATTAGCAAAAGGTTATTTCGGTTCAAAACATAGATTATACAAAGTAGCAAACCAACAGGTCATGAAATCTGGAAACTACGCTTTCCGTGACCGTCGTCAGAAAAAACGTGACTTCCGTAAACTATGGATCACTCGTATCAATGCTGCAGCTCGTATGAACGGTCTTTCTTACAGCCGTTTAATGCATGGCTTAAAGCTTTCTGGTATCGAAGTAAACCGCAAAATGCTTGCTGACCTTGCTGTGAATGACCTAAACGCATTCAATCAGCTTGCTGATGCTGCAAAAGCACAACTAGACAAGTAAGTCATATAAAAGATCATTCCGTCGAGGGGTGATCTTTTTTTCTCATCATGTGAGGTGAAAAGAATGAACATCGGTCTGATCCTGCTGCTTATCTTAGTGAATGGCTATGGTTTTTTTCTTATGGGAGAGGATAAGCGCCGGGCTAAAGCGCATAAATGGAGAATTTCAGAGGCACATTTATGGAGTGCAGCGGTACTTTTTGGCGCTGCTGGGTCATTTCTTGGGATGCAGTATTTCCGGCATAAAACAAAGCATACTGCCTTTCAAATTGGCATGCCTGCTTTAATTGTTTTGCAGTTGATCATATTAGGATATATCCATCTCATCTGAAACTGAAAAAGGAGCAGACGCCATCAGGACGGCGTGTCTGCTCCTTTTTTGTGTTTGATTTTTTTGATGGGCTGATCCCAATCAATTTTTGTTTGAGGATACCGTTCGATGATGTTTTCCTCAAGTTTTTCAAAGTCTTCTAATGTAAATTCATTTAGTTTCTCAGGTGACTCCGTCCAAACGTAAATGGAGTGGACAAACAGAGGATGATCCTTAGAAGGAACATGCTTTTCCCCTTCAAACAAGACACCTTTATAGACGAAATTAAAATTTTTGCGCGCATTTTGCTGTTCGTCCATAAAATAAAAGCCTTCTTTTAATTGCGCTTGTTTCAGCTTTCTTCTCGGATTTGAGAAGAATTTTACCGCCATGTAGAAAATGTAGACAAGCAGTGCAACAAGAGCGAGTCTAATGAGGATTACAAACATGACAGGATGCACCTCCAATACCGTTATCTGATGTACTACGAATGAGAAAGTCAAAAGGTTTCAACTTTTTTTAAAAAAATATTTCGTAAAACGAAAAAATATTCATAAAAAGATCGTATTGAACGAAAGAGGTTTTGTATAATAAGAATGCACCATGAAGATAAAGGAGGATAAATGGAATGACAAAGCTAGATCAAACATTAACTATGCTGAAAGACCTAACGGATGCAAAAGGGATTCCAGGTAATGAACGTGATGTCAAAAAAGTCATGCAGACATACATAGAATCATATGCAGATGAAGTCTCGACAGACCGCCTTGGCAGCTTGATCGCTAAGAAGGAAGGAAACGCAAACGGCCCTAAAATCATGCTCGCTGGTCACTTAGATGAAGTAGGATTCATGGTGACAAAAATTGATGACAAAGGCTATATTCGTTTTCAAACGGTTGGCGGCTGGTGGTCACAGGTCATGCTGGCGCAGCGTGTCACCATTGTGACGAAAAAAGGGGAGATCACAGGCGTGATTGGTTCTAAACCACCACATGTCTTATCGCCAGAAGCCCGTAAAAAATCAATTGAGATAACAGATATGTTTATTGATATTGGGGCTTCAAGCAAAGAACAGGCAATGGAGTGGGGAGTGCTGCCTGGAGATCAAATCGTTCCTTACTTTGAGTTTACGGTGATGAATGATGAAAAAATGCTCCTTGCAAAAGCATGGGACAACCGTATCGGCTGTGCAGTTGCGATTGATGTCATGAAGAATTTACATGCCACTCAGCATGAAAATATCGCTTACAGTGTTGCGACTGTACAAGAGGAAGTAGGCTTACGCGGAGCCAAAACAGCAGCTGCTACGATCCAGCCTGATATTGGATTTGCCATTGATGTTGGTGTAGCAGGAGATACGCCTGGCATTACTGAAAAAGAAGCAACAAGCAAACTTGGTCAAGGACCAACGATCGTTGTTTTTGACGCTTCTATGGTATCTCATAAAGGGCTT
Organism: Bacillus pumilus; assembly: GCF_024498355.1. Classification (GTDB taxonomy): domain Bacteria; phylum Bacillota; class Bacilli; order Bacillales; family Bacillaceae; genus Bacillus; species Bacillus pumilus_P. Next base: position 2,490,510 of record NZ_CP101833.1, on the reverse strand, counting down.
CGCGATTTTGTTGTCCAGACAGCAGATGAATTGAACATTCCTTATCAATACGATTCAATGCCTGGCGGGGGGACAGATGCTGGCGGTATCCATTTAACGGGTCATGGTGTTCCATCCCTATCAATCGGGATACCAAGCAGATATATTCATACCCATGCAGCGATGATTCACCGGGATGATTATGAAAATGCAGTGAAGCTTTTAACAGAAGTGATCAAAAGACTCGATCAAAAAACTGTCGAGCAGATTACGTACGGTTCTTAATAGGAAGGCCTTTCCTCGGCATTGGGGAAAGGCTTTTTTTGTTCCATTGAATTTCCCAGGAAATGAACCTCGTTGTTCAAGTTGCGTCAAAAGAACTGTTTTTGACAAATGGAGAGGAAATTTTCTAGTGAATAAGGCACATGTGATCAAGCTTTTATTTTTGTAAGATGAAATCAATAAAAAGGACAGAGCCTAGAGACCGCTCTGCCACAAGAGAGTTTATGGAAGTAGGTGAAGCTAACTTAAGAATAAGTCAATTATTCCTATCTTTCAACTTTGTTTTAAAAGAAAGAAAAATCAATCAATTTATGTTATATTTGTAACAAATTGTTTATACAAAGGGGATGGTTAAATGAATGCGGTTACAATTGTCATAGGATCTATGTGTATTTTAGCGATAGCGTATCGTCTGTATGGTACATTTATGATGGTCAAGGTATTAAAGGTCACAGATGATCATCCGACACCAGCTCATACACTAGAGGACGGAAAAGATTACGTGCCAACAAATAAATGGGTCACATTTGGACATCACTTTGCTGCGATTGCAGCTGCTGGCCCACTAGTTGGTCCAATTTTAGCCGCACAATTTGGATATTTACCTGGTCTCCTTTGGCTTTTAATCGGAGCGGTGATTGGCGGAGCTGTGCATGACCTTGTCGTGTTATTTGCTTCGATGCGAAAAAAGGGGAAATCACTATCAGAGGTAGCGAAAGAAGAGCTAGGACCTGTTGCAGGATTTTGTACAGGGCTTGCCATGCTATTTATCATAACGATCACAATGGCAGGGCTGTCGATGGTTGTGCTTCATGCTTTAGAACGAAACCCTTGGGGGACATTTGCAGTCGGAATCACCATTCCAATTGCAATGGGGGTAGGTCTTTATTATAAAAAGACAGGCAATTTAAAGCTGGCCACATCTGCGGGATTTATTTTACTGATGTTTGGTGTATTCCTTGGACCAAATATTCAAGGAACGGCACTTGGTGATTTTTTAACACTTGATACAAAAACGCTGGCTCTCGCCTTGCCGATTTATGCATTCTTTGCAGCGGCTCTGCCAGTTTGGCTGCTATTGGCACCAAGAGACTACTTAAGTAGTTTTATGAAAATTGGTGTTTTCATCGCTCTGATTGCTGGGATCTTTGTGGTGAATCCGGCCATTCAATTTCCAGCGTTTACAGAGTTTGTGAATGGAGGAGGGCCTGTTTTAGCTGGTCCTGTCTGGCCATTTATATCAATTACAATTGCTTGCGGCGCCATATCCGGTTTCCACGCATTTGTTGGCTCAGGAACAACGCCAAAGATGCTGGACCGCTGGAGTGATATGAAGCCTGTAGCGTTTGGTGCAATGCTAGTGGAATGCTTGGTGGGGATCATGGCGTTAATTGCCGCCACAGCTCTTCATCCAGGAGATTATTTTGCGATTAACAGTACACCAGAAGTGTTCCGAACGCTCGGTATGAGTGTCGAGAACCTTCCGCAGCTTAGTAAGGAAATTGGTCTTGATTTAGAGGGAAGAACGGGTGGAGCCGTTACATTAGCAGTGGGGATGGCGTATATCTTTACGGGGATTCCATTCTTTAGCCATTTGGCGTCTTATTTCTTCCAATTCGTCATTATGTTTGAAGCTGTCTTTATTTTAACAGCTATTGATGCTGGAACGCGTGTGGCACGTTATTTGATTCAAGACTTCTTTGGAGAAGCATATAAACCGCTTAAACGAAATGATTGGGTACCTGGGTCTGTGTTTGCAAGTGCGCTTGCCTGTTTTATGTGGGGATACTTGCTTTACTCTGGGGACATCGGGTCCATTTGGGCGTTATTTGGGGTTTCAAACCAATTAATGGCCTCGGTAGGCTTGATCATTGGTGCGACCGTTGTGTTAAAAATTGCGGATAAAAGGCGATATATGCTGACTTGTTTAATTCCGCTCGCTTACTTATATGTCACCGTGAATTATGCGGGCTATTGGATGGTGGCCAATGTATACCTCAATCCTGAGGCGTCTGGCTACAGCGTGCTTAATGCGTTCTTGTCGATCATCATGCTGATCTTGGGATTTGTGATTATTGTGTTTGCTATTAAAAAATGGGTCGAGATCTGGCGTGATCCAGCGCTTCGGATGGAGACACCTATCACTGGATAAACGAACAAAAGCCGGTTTGCTGTCATACATAAGCAAACCGGCTTCTTTTATTGCTGCTGCTGAGGCTTTAAGCCCTGCTCTAATGTTTCAAGGATTTCATTTTTTTCGTTTTCTGATGCCTCTTGCCATAAAACCTCAAACAACACGCCAAGGCCTGGCAGCATTTTTTCCTCGCCGCTTTGAATCGCATCTAAAATCGTATGTTCAAGCTGCTCTTGATTATGGCCAGTGATGTTTTGAATGACTGCGCCTCTTAAATTAAAATCCATTGCCCACACTCCTTTTTTGATGGTAATAGCCCTATTCTGTCTCAAAGACAGGTTTATTATGTAGTGTGCATGAGATATAATAAATTCATGATATTTAAAGGAGTTAAAGTCGCTTGAAATATATAGAATCAGCTAAAAACGCAAGTATTAAACAATGGAAAAAGCTGCATACAAAAAAAGAACGAACGAAAACGGGGCTATTTCTCGTTGAGGGGAAACATTTAGTAGAAGAAGCATTAAAGAGCGGGATTGTGAAGGAGTTAATGGTCACATCGCCTGACATGCTTCGGTCTGACATCAAGCCTGACATTGAGCTCTATGAACTGAGTGAAGAGGCTTTTTCTGCAATGACAGAAACCGAAACGCCTCAGCACATCGCAGCGATTTGTACACTTCCTGTATTTGAAGAAAAGAAGTATGAGCGAATTTTACTTTTAGATGCAGTGCAGGACCCGGGAAATTTGGGCACTCTGATTCGGACAGCAGATGCCGCTGGTCTGGATGCTGTGATCTTAGGGGATGGGACCGTCGATGCTTTTAACGGAAAAACGCTCCGTTCAGCTCAAGGCTCTCATTTCCATCTGCCCATCTTAAAGCAAACACTTCAACAGGCGATTCCAGCATTCAAAGAGCAGGGCATACCCGTGTACGGAAGTGCCTTAAAGGATGCGAAAGAGTATAGAAACATAGCGGCAGAAGGCCCGTTTGCGTTAATTGTTGGCAACGAGGGAGCAGGCATTGATCCAGAGATCCTTCAAATGACAGATCAGAATTTATATGTTCCGATGTATGGGCAAGCAGAATCATTAAATGTGGCTGTTGCAGCAGCGGTTCTTGTCTATCATTTGCGCGGATAGTGTTGCATGATGCACTGAATTTCACTATAATGAAACTAATATTTTAAAAACCATGATAGAGGAAGATTGTTTCAATGAGCGGCCTTATAGGGAGAATGCATCGTAGACTGAAAGTGCATTTAAGGGATGCTGAAACAGGAATTCACCTCTGGAGTTGTCACCGGGACCGCAAGCTTTGCGTAAAGGTGAACCGGATTCGTTTGATTCCGTTATGTCAATGAAGCTTATTCGCACATGTGTGCTTAACAAGGGTGGTACCGCGACCACAACTCGTCCCTTCTTTTTTGGAGGGGCGGGTTTTTTTATTGTCTTCAAACGATCAAACAGCCGTTTATCCAGGCGGTTTTGTATATCAAAAGGAGGATTACACTCATGCAAGAAACGTTAAAACAGCTTGAAACAGAGGCGATAGCGAAGGTAGAAGCAGCTAGCTCGCTCAAAGAGGTCAACGACATTCGTGTACAATATTTAGGGAAAAAAGGGCCGATTACAGAAGTCCTTCGCGGAATGGGCAAACTCTCCGCTGAAGAAAGACCAAAAATGGGTGCGCTCGCAAACGAAGTGAGAGAGCAGATTGCTAATGCCATTGCAGAAAAAAATGAACAACTGGAAGCAGAAGAAGTGAAGAAGAAACTGGCTTCTCAAACCATTGATGTCACATTACCAGCAAGTCCCATCAAAATGGGGGCAAGACATCCATTAACGATTGTTGTAGAAGATATTGAAGATTTATTTATTGGAATGGGCTATACCGTTGAGGAAGGTCCTGAGGTGGAAACGGATTACTATAACTTTGAAGCGTTAAATCTTCCAAAGGAGCATCCAGCACGTGATATGCAGGACAGCTTCTATATTACCGAAGATACACTCATGAGAACACAAACGTCACCAGTTCAAGCGCGTACACTTGAGAAATATAAAGGCCAAGGCCCTGTGAAGATCATCTGCCCTGGTAAGGTATATAGACGTGACAGCGATGACGCAACCCATTCACATCAATTCATGCAGATTGAAGGACTTGTGGTAGATCACAATATTAGCATGAGTGATCTAAAAGGAACGCTAGAGACGGTCGCAAGAAAAATGTTTGGTGAAGATCGTGAAATTAGACTGCGTCCAAGCTTTTTCCCATTCACAGAACCATCAGTAGAAGTAGATGTGTCTTGCTTTAAATGCGGCGGGAAAGGCTGTTCTGTATGTAAAGGAACAGGCTGGATTGAGATTTTAGGTGCAGGAATGGTACACCCAAATGTACTGAAAATGAGCGGATTTGATCCAGATACTTACCAAGGCTTTGCTTTTGGAATGGGCGTTGAACGTATTGCGATGCTGAAATACGGCATTGATGATATTCGCCATTTCTACACAAACGATATTAGATTCACAAAGCAATTCAAGCAGGACTAAGAGGAGGAAATCAACATGTTTGTTTCATCTAAATGGTTAGAAGACTATGTCGATTTAGAAGGCATTCAGCCAGATGAATTAGCAGAAAAAATCACAAGAAGCGGTATTGAAGTGGAAGCCGTTGAATATAAAGGCGAAGGCATCAAAGGGGTTGTCGTTGGACATGTCATTGAGCGTGAACAGCACCCGAATGCAGATAAATTAAACAAATGTCTTGTTGATATTGGAGAAGACGCTCCTGTGCAAATTATTTGCGGGGCTCCGAATGTGGAGAAAGGACAGCATGTCGCAGTCGCAACAGTTGGAGCAGTTCTTCCAGGGAACTTTAAAATTAAAAAAGCAAAACTGCGCGGCGAAGAGTCTCATGGCATGATTTGTTCTCTGCAAGAATTAGGAGTAGAGAGTAAACTCGTACCAAAGGAATATGCAGAAGGCATCTTTGTCTTCCCCAATGACGTAAAACCAGGAGATGATGCACTTCAGGCGCTTCAATTAGATGATGCGGTACTTGAGCTTGGTTTAACGCCAAACCGCGCGGATGCCCTCAATATGCTAGGTGTGGCTTATGAAGTTGCAGCCATTTTAGGAAGAGATATCAAACTTCCTGATACAACACATGAATCTTCTTCGGAAAAAGCAGCAGACTATATTTCTGTGAAAATTGAAGATCAAGAAGCGAATCCACTTTATGCAGCGAAGATCATTAAAAATGTAAAGATTGGACCTGCACCGCTTTGGATGCAAACAAGATTGATGAATGCAGGCATCCGCCCAATCAACAACGTCGTGGATATTACGAATTTTGTGCTGCTTGAATACGGTCAGCCGCTTCATGCATTTGATTATGACCGCTTTGGTTCAAAGAAAGTGGTCGTACGTAAAGCGGCTGAAAACGAAATGATTCAAACACTGGATGATCAAGAACGCACCTTGTCATCAAAGCATCTTGTCATTACAAATGGTACGAAAGCGCACGCTGTAGCAGGTGTCATGGGCGGTCTTGAATCAGAGGTGCGTGATGAAACGACTACAATTCTTTTAGAAGCGGCATATTTTAACGGTCAAACAGTCCGTCAAGCATCTAGAGACTTAGGGCTTCGCAGCGAATCAAGCACACGATTTGAAAAAGGACTCGATCCGCAGCGTGTGAAATCGGCAGCAGAAAGAGCAGCGCAATTGATCAGCGTCTATGCAGGTGGTGAAGTGCTAAGTGGGACTGTGGAGGAAAACCACCTTGAAGCAAGTATGAATGTCATCCACGTATCCACTGAGCGTGTGAACAAGGTTCTTGGCATGAGCATTTCAAAAGAAGATATGATTCAGATTTTCAACAAACTGGGCTTTACAGTGGGTGAATCAAATGACATTCTCGTCGTGACGGTTCCTTCTCGCAGAATGGATATTACGATTGAAGAAGACCTCATTGAAGAAGTAGCGAGATTATACGGCTACGATAATATTCCGTCTACACTGCCTGCGACAGCTGGTACAGTTGGCGGTCTCACGCCATACCAAGTGAAGCGTAGAAAGGTGAGACGTTTCTTAGAGGGAGCAGGGCTATCTCAAGCGATCACATATTCATTGACGAATCAGCATAAGTCCACAGCCTTTGCATTGCATCCTGCTTATGAAACGAGACTTTCACTGCCAATGAGTGAGGAACGCAGTGTGCTAAGACAAAGTCTATTGCCAAACTTACTTGATTCTGTCGCGTATAACTTGGCAAGACAGGCTGATTCCTTTGGATTTTATGAAACGGGTTCTGTTTTCTTAGCAGAAGCTGAAGGTGCAAAACCGGTGGAGAAAGAGCATGTGGCTGGCGCGGTGACAGGCCTATGGCATAAAAATCTTTGGCAGGGCGAGAAAAAAGCCGTTGATTTTTATGTAGCGAAAGGAATTGCAGAAGGTCTGTTTGAAAAGCTTGGTGTATCAGAGCAAATCACATATGTTCAAGCAGAGCGTGAGGGTCTTCATCCAGGACGTACAGCAGATGTTCACTTAAATGGAAAAGTGATTGGCTTTGTTGCCGCACTTCATCCGGTTGTCGAAAAGGAATTAGATCTAAAAGAAACATATGTATTCGAATTTGATTTAACAGATGTGATGACGTCTGAAACAGAGGATATGAAATATACAGCGATTCCGAGATTCCCTGCTGTGACAAGAGATATTGCGCTTGTCGTAGATCAGCATATTTCAAGCGGACAGCTGGAGCGAGTCATCTATGAAGCAGGCGGCCGTTTACTGACAGACCTATCCGTCTTTGACGTGTATGAGGGGGAACATATGGAAGAAGGCAAGAAATCTGTTGCGTTCTCTCTCCAATATTTAAACCCGGAACAAACATTGACAGAGGAAGAAGTCACGGCTGTTCATACAAACGTATTAAAAGCATTAGAAGATACGTATCAAGCCGTCTTGCGCGGATAAAGAAAAGAGCTATGGCCTCATGGGGACTGACCTCATGGGCTATAGCTCTTTTTTGATTATAACCATTTTTTCGCTTTTTGAGTGTTGGCAAAATGCAGCTTTGTAAATTGGCGTAAAGCGTCTTCGCCGTGCAGCTTGATGAGCTTTGCAGCCGCCTTGTCAACATGAAGACCGGCTCCTTTTGGAATGTCAAAGCCCGCTGCTTTTGATAATTTGTCCATCTCAATTAAAAAGGCATACCTTGCGATAATGGAAGCCGCAGCAACTGACAAATGGATGCCTTCCGCTTTTGTACTAAAGTATGTACGCTCTCGGATGATCTTTTTTCCTGCAAGGTGCTTGAAATAAATACCGGGTTCTGCAAATTGGTCAATGAGAATAGCTTCTGGTTTTTTCCCATCCAGTTTCTCTAGCACAGAGGTGATCACTTGATTATGAAGAAGTGCCTTCATTTTCCCTTGGCTCATGCCCTTTTCCTGCATCGTATTGTACTTTTCATTACGGAGAACGAGAAGGCTGAACGGAATGGTTTTGATGAGATCTTTGGCAATATTGATAATCTGCGGATCCTTTAGTCCTTTTGAGTCTTTAACGCCAAGCTCTTTCATCAGAGCAAGCTGGCTGGAATCAACGTAGGCCGCACAGACCGTCATCGGTCCAAAATAATCACCTGTACCTACCTCATCTGAACCGATAACCGACATGGAAGCAATGCCAGACGGCGGGCTGTATTTTGTGACAGCAGGTGCTTTTTTACTTTTCGTATCAGCTGCTTTTATATGGCTGAACTGACTTGCTTCAGCTTCTGCCTTTTGTCCTTGGAACAGCACTTTTCCGGATTGATATGCTGTAATCGTACAGCCAGGAACCTTTGCTTGAAAGAGAGCGCCTGGCGGCAAAGTGTCAGTTAAATGTTGAGCATACAAGCTCTTCATCTTCTTAATGTCTTCTGATGTTGCTTTTAAGACGGATTGGGGCACAGTGGATAACTCCTTTTTACCTTGATATCATTGATTTCTAAAGTGTACCATAACAGGGAAGGGCTCGTCTTTCCATTCAATGTCTAAACATGTTATGATAGAGACTAGGATTCTCGTGGAATGGAGGAGAAACGTTGTCTGACGGCGGTAAAACGAAAACAACAGTTGAGATTTACGGACAGTCCTATACAATCATCGGTCAAGAAACAAAGATGCATATGCGACATGTTGCTTCAATTGTTGATGATAAAATGAGAGAAATAAATGAAAAAAACCCATACCTTGATATAAACAGATTAGCTGTACTGACAGCAGTCAATGTCGTCCACGACTACTTGAAATTAAAAGAGCAATACGAAAAACTAGAGGTTCAGCTTAAAGAAAAGGAATGAAATTACCGTGATCGATATCATCATTTTGTTTTTGCTTCTTATGGGAACGCTTGTCGGTCTAAAACGCGGGTTTATTCTTCAATTTATTAAATTGATTAGCTTTGTTGTTTCTATTTTAGTGGCTTCCATGTTTTATCAGTCACTTGCACCACAGCTTACGTGGATTCCAGCACCTAATTTCAGCGGTGGTCAAGCGCAGCTCGCTTTCTTTAGTGGGAATCTAGAAACAGCTTATTATAATACCATTGCGTTTATCATTCTGTTTATCTTGACCAAAATCCTGCTCGCCATTATTGGCGGATTGCTCACAACCATTGCAAGTATACCTGTGATTAAACAGGTTAACAAACTGCTTGGCGGTGTTTTAGGATTTCTCGAAACATATCTATTTGTGTTTATTCTATTGTTTGTCGCTGCACTACTTCCAGTGGATGCGCTGCAAACAATGATGAGCAAATCAATATTAGCAGATGTGATCGTAGGCAACACCCCTTATCTGTCCAGTCTTGTCAAAGACTTATGGACGACGTATGGAGTTTAAAAACTTCTCCTTTCTTGGAGAAGTTTTTTCTCATTCCATGACAGAAAGTTGTAGGATGAAGGAAAAGTTTGTATATTTATAAAGGAAGATGCCAAAGCGGCTGGAGGTTAAGAGATGAATAAAAAAGATATTATCAAACTTCTTGAAACAATTGCAGTATATATGGAGCTAAAAGGAGATAATCCTTTTAAAATATCTGCCTTTCGTAAAGCAGCAGTGGCACTTGAACAAGATGACCGCAGCCTTTCTCAAATAGATGATCTATTAGCATTACCCGGCATTGGGAAAGGGACCTTTGCTGTCATCACAGAGTATATCGAAAAAGGACAATCAGAAACACTCGAACAATTAAAAAAGGAAGTGCCTGAAGGACTTGTCCCGCTCTTAAAATTGCCAGGATTAGGCGGGAAGAAAATTGCTAAGCTTTACCAAGAACTTGGTGTAAGCGATGCACAGTCTTTAAAAGAAGCGTGTGAAGCTGAGAAAGTTCAAGCGCTCGCTGGCTTCGGCAAAAAAACAGAGGAAAAAATTCTTACAGCCCTTGAGGAAGCGGGAAAGCAGCCTGAACGACTGCCAATTGGCTTTGCATTAGATGTCGCAGAGCGAATTGACCATGCGCTGGAACATATGGAGGGGATCATCCGTTTTTCAAGAGCTGGCAGTTTAAGACGTGCACGTGAAACGGTCAAAGATTTAGATTATATCATTGCAACAGATCACCCAGAACAGGTCAGAGAGCAGCTCGTTGCACTTGATGATGTAAAAGACATCATTGCAAGTGGTGATACGAAGGTATCTGTGATTCTTACGCTTGATTTTGAGATCAGTGTGGACTTCCGTCTTGTGACAACAGAGCAATTTGCTACAACGCTGCATCATTTCACTGGCTCAAAAGATCATAATATTAGAATGCGGCAGCTTGCGAAGGAACGCGGAGAGCGTATTAGCGAATATGGTGTTGAAACGATTGAAACAGGTGAAGTGAAAACATTCGAAGACGAAAGCGCTTTTTACGCCCATTTTCAACTTCCGCTCATTCCGCCAGAAATTCGTGAAACCGGAGCAGAGATTGATACGTATAAAGAAAGTATGCAATTTGTAGAATTGAAAGATATCAAAGGCGACCTTCATATGCACTCGACATGGAGTGACGGAGCATTCTCTATTCGTGAAATGGCAGAGGCATGTATCGCTAAAGGCTACGAATACATGGCCATAACGGATCACTCGCAATACTTAAAAGTCGCAAACGGTTTAACAAAAGAACGGCTGCGTCTGCAAGCAAAAGAAATTGACAAGCTCAACCAGGAATTCGAGCATTTTCACATTTTCAAAGGAGTCGAGATGGATATTTTGCCGGATGGATCGTTAGATTATGATGATGACTTTTTAGCAGACATGGATTTTGTGATTGCCTCTATCCATTCTAGCTTTTCTCAGCCGGAGGAAGTCATTATGAAGCGACTTGTAAATGCCCTGCAAAATCAGCATGTGGATTTAATTGCACATCCAACAGGACGTTTGATCGAGAGACGAGACGGCTATGCCTTAAATGTTGATCAGCTCATAGAGCTTGCGAAGAAAACGGGCACTGCACTAGAGCTCAACAGCAACCCGTCAAGACTTGATTTGAAAACAGAGCATTTAATGAAAGCAAACGAAGCGGGAGTGAACATCATGATCAACACAGATGCGCACAACATCGCCATGCTGGATCATATGGAAGTCGGTGTAACAGCTGCAAGAAAAGGCTGGACACCAAAAGCAAATGTCGTGAATACTTTTTCTCTTAACGAGATGAAAAAGTTTTTAACGCGTGACAGGTAGTCGTTAGGAGGCTGTACAATGCTGCAACAAAAAGTGTTAGCATCATTAGAATTTCATAAAGTAAAAGATAAAGTCATGTCCTATACCGCATCCACTTTAGGAAAAGAAAGAGCGCAGGATTTAACGCCGCTCACGGATATAGACACCATTCAGCATTTGCTGGAAGAGGTAGCAGAAGCACAAGATGTGATCCGTTTAAAGGGGTCTGCGCCGTTTGGCGGGTTAACGGATATTAGACGCGCGGTCAAACGGGCAGAAATCGGCAGTACATTAAACCCTTCTGAGCTGATGGAAATTGCAGGACTATTGTATGCTGTGAAGAATATGAAGCACTTTCTCACGTCCATGTATGAAGATGGTGTAGACATACCACGCCTTCATACATATTCAGAAACGCTTATTTTACTTCCTGAAGTCAGAAAAGAAATCGAGAGCTGTATTGGTGATAATGGAGAAGTACTTGATCATGCAACCCCTGCACTTCGTTCGTTACGCATCCAATTACGCTCACTAGAATCAAAAGTACGTGATAAATTAGAATCGATGATTCGTTCACAATCTGCTTCAAAAATGCTTTCAGACACGATTGTGACCATTCGTAATGATCGTTTTGTTATTCCGGTGAAACAAGAGTACCGCTCGAACTACGGTGGGATTGTTCACGATCAGTCTTCTTCCGGGGCAACACTTTTTATTGAGCCTCAAGTGGTCGTGGATCTAAATAACACCTTGCAGCAAACTCGTTTAAAAGAAAAGCAAGAAGTCGAAAAGATCCTGCAAATGCTGACAGAGAGCGTGTCAGAGCATATTCATGAACTGCTTCATAATGTAAAGGAACTTCAGACGTTAGACTTTATCTTTGCAAAAGCCAAATATGCAAAGGCAGAAAAAGCAACAAAGCCTTCTGTAAACGATCAAGGAGAAATTTATTTAAAACGAGCAAGACATCCCCTGTTGCCTCGGGATCAGGTCGTGGCAAATGACATTGAGCTTGGTAAGGATTTTTCAACGATCGTGATCACTGGACCAAATACAGGTGGTAAGACAGTCACCTTAAAAACACTTGGGCTGCTGACACTCATGACACAGGCGGGCCTTCATATTCCAGTTGAAGAAGGATCAGAAGTGGCTGTATTCGACCAAGTCTTTGCTGATATTGGAGACGAACAGTCCATTGAACAAAGCTTGAGTACGTTCTCATCACATATGGTCAATATTGTGGATATCTTAAAGCATCTAACCTCGGATTCACTTGTGTTATTTGATGAATTAGGGGCAGGCACAGACCCTGCTGAAGGTGCAGCACTTGCGATGAGCATCTTAGATGAAGTTCATCAAACAAATGCACGCGTCATCGCAACGACTCATTATCCTGAGCTGAAGGCATATGGGTATAACCGAGAAGGTGTCACAAATGCGAGCGTCGAGTTTGATATTGAAACCCTATCACCAACGTACCGTTTGCTCATCGGTGTGCCGGGACGAAGTAATGCGTTTGAAATTTCCAAACGTCTTGGTTTGCCTGACCATCTGATTGACCGGGCAAAAGCGGACATGCATGCAGAGCATAATGAAGTAGACCAAATGATTGCTTCATTAGAAGACAGTAAGAAACAAGCGGAAGAAGAACTGCATGAGACAGAAGCCTATCGAAAAGAAGCAGAGAAGCTACATAAGGAACTGCAAAGACAAATTCTTGAATGGAATGAGCAAAGAGACAAGCTGCTTGAAGAGGCCGAACGAAAAGCGAAAGAAAAAATCGAACAAGCAGCCAAAGAAGCAGAAGACATCATTCAAGAGCTGCGGTCCATTAAAAGTGAGCATCGCTCGTTCAAAGAACATGAACTCATCGATGCGAGAAAGCGTCTTGAAGAAGCTGTCCCTGAGTTTGACCGGAAGAAAAAACCAGAGCCAGCGAAAAAAGCAGAAAGACAACTAAAACCAGGCGATGAAGTCAAAGTGCTCACATTCGGACAAAAAGGAACGCTGCTCGAACAAACGGGTGACAAAGAATGGAGTGTCCAAATGGGCATTCTGAAAATGAAAGTAAAAGAAAAAGACATGGAATTTATCAAATCAGCACCCGAATTTAAACAAGAGAAAGCCATTACAGCGGTCAAAGGGAAAGATTATCATGTATCGCTTGAGCTTGATTTAAGAGGAGAGCGTTATGAGAATGCCTTAAGCAGGGTTGAGAAATATTTAGATGATGCTGTATTAGCTGGCTATCCGCGCGTGTCGATTATTCATGGAAAAGGAACTGGCGCCCTAAGAAAAGGGGTCCAGGAATTATTAAAGCAGCACAGAAGTGTGAAAAATGCTCGTTTTGGCGAACAAGGCGAGGGAGGATCAGGTGTCACCATCGTCGAATTAAAGTAAAAAGGAGAAAACGCATGAAAGCCTTTTGGGAAAATGAACTTGTGGAAATCGCCGCCTATTACAGCGTGGCGGTCCTATGTCTTGTCTTATTTCTAACCATTTTTGAACTCGTGACCTCCTATAAAAACTGGGAAGAGATCCAGCGGGGGAACTTAGCGGTTGCCATGGCAACCGGCGGGAAGATCTTTGGGATTGCGAATGTGTTTCAGCATTCCATCGCACAGCACAACTCCCTTCTTCAAATGGTTGGATGGGGCGTATACGGCTTTGTGATGCTGCTTGTCAGCTATTTCATTTTTGAATTTTTAACTCCAAGATTTAAAGTAGATAAAGAGATTGAGAATGATAATAGAGCAGTTGGGTTTATTTCACTCATTATTTCAGTTGGGCTGTCTTACGTAGTAGCAGCCGGCATTTAAGGAGACGACATGGAAAAGCTAGCAAAAGTATTAATTGTAGTTGCCTGCACTTTTGCGGTCATTGGCGCCGTTTACATGTTCCTGTGAAATGAAGAATACAATGTTAGAAAGCTGTCAGGGAACCACTTGACAGCTTTTATCTCATTAAAGGCGGCGAATCATGATGAAGCAAATTCTACAAAAAGACGAACTGATGAAGCGAATTGATACTTGTCTCCAAAAAACATCACTTCCCCGAGACATATATGAACCGTATATCGCACGTCCATTTCAAACGACTGGTTTTTTTGATGATTTGAGTCCATATATTCAGATTGATCGAAATGGCTATATCCTCATTCAATATGAACGAGGAGTGCAAGTGCTTCATAAAAGAACAACAGAGGCGGATGAAGTCATTTATTGGGTTTTAGAAGACACCATCTTTCTCACTGTTTACATAGACATGCTGAAGCAGTATCAAGTCGACAACATCCATACACATTTACCTCATGACCCTAGTATCCATAAACAGATCGTGGAAAGAGTCAATGAGGCGTTCCGTGCGGTTGGGGGATTATATGAGAAGTGGCATCACGAAGGAAAAAGAGCATCTATAGAAGCACAGGCGAAAAAATGAAGGTGTGCAATTGAACCAAGCTCTATTTGAAAAAAGGAAACTGCCCTAAGGAAAAGTTTGCTATAATAAAATAGTACGAAAGTTCAGGAAGGAGGGTTTTTATGCAGTCAGATAAACGTTGGCTTCTGCATTACCCGAATCAAATTCCCCACGAACTCACCATCCCAAATGAAACGTTACAATCTTACTTATTCAGCTCCGCAGAGGCAGCACCTGAGCATACAGCCATTCATTTTTTAGGAAAAAACATCACCTATGAACAGTTACAAGAAGAGGCACTTAAACTAGCCAATCACCTGATGAAAATTGGCGTAAAAAAAGGCGACCGTGTGGCTATTATGCTGCCAAACTGCCCTCAATCGGTTATTTCTTATTATGCTGTTTTGATAGCAGGCGGCATTGTTGTTCAAACGAACCCGCTTTATACAGAGAAAGAACTTGAGTATCAAATGGAGGACAGCGGCTCTAAAGTGCTGATCACACTCGATCTTTTGTATCCAAAGGCCTATAAAATGAAAGCGCTGACAAGTATGGAGCACTTAATCATCACCAAACTACAAGATTATTTGCCATTTCCGAAAAACATTCTTTTCCCCATTGTCCAAAGAAGAAAAAACAAAATGGTCATCCAAGTCGAGAAAAGTGATACCATTCATCACTTCTCGCAGGTGATGAAAGAATCGTCAGGAGAACAGATTCCACAGCAGGCCTTTCAACCGAAAGAGGATGTCGCTGTTTTGCAGTATACAGGGGGAACGACCGGTTTACCGAAAGGGGTCATGCTCACGCATGAAAATATTTTAGCCAATACAGAAATGTGTGCATCCTGGATGTATAAAACGAACGGGGGAAAAGAACGGATTCTTGGCATTATTCCGTTTTTTCATGTGTACGGAATGACCACTGTGTTGAACCTTGCAGTCAAAGAAGGTCATCAAATGATTCTTCTTCCTCGTTTTGACGTGGCTGACACTCTCAAAACCATTGAAAAACAGAGGCCAACGTTGTTTCCAGGAGCACCAACGATGTATATCGCCCTGCTGCATCACCCGAATATTGAAAAGTATGACCTGTCGTCCATTACGGCTTGTTTAAGCGGCTCTGCGGCTCTTCCTGTTGAAGTCAAACAAAGCTTTGAAAAATTAACAGGAGGACGTTTAGTGGAGGGATATGGTCTTTCAGAAACCTCACCAGTTACCCATGCCAACTTCTTATGGGGAGCGAACAAAACTGGCAGTATTGGCTGTCCTTGGCCCAATACAGATGCCGGCATTTATTGCGATGAAACTGGGGGACTCAAAGAGCCATATGAGCATGGTGAAATTATTGTCAAAGGGCCGCAAATTATGAAAGGGTACTGGAATCAGCCAGAAGAGACAGCGGCTGTGTTAAAGGACGGGTGGTTTTTCACCGGAGATATTGGATATATGGATGAAGACGGTTTCTTCTATATAGTAGACCGGAAAAAAGATGTCATCATTGCGAGCGGCTATAATATTTATCCAAGAGAGGTCGAGGAAGCCCTTTATGAGCATGAGCTTGTACAAGAAGTCGTCGTTGCAGGTATTCCAGATCCGTACAGGGGAGAAACAGTGAAAGCATTTGTTGTCCCAAAAAAGGATGCCTATTTAACTGAGGATGAGCTCGATCGTTTTGTTCGAACGAGAATTGCTTCATTTAAAGTGCCGCGTGTCTATGAATTTAAAGAGTCACTGCCTAAAACGGCCGTAGGGAAAATCTTGCGCAGAGTGTTGATTGAAGAAGAAAAAAGAAAGCAATCATCTTCTTTTGAAGCGCCAGTTGACCAATTTAAAAAATAACCTGCATCATCCGGTCCAGCGGCCGGATGATTTGAATTGTGACTGTCTGCTCTGGTATGCTAAAGGTTGAAAAGAAAGAAGAAGAGCACTTGACAAATCACTCGTTTCTTTTTAACATGAAGTTATGAATGAATGCTCATTCAATTTAGAAAGGGACGAAGCACATTGAAGCAGAAAAGACCGAAGTACATGCAAATTATTGATGCAGCAGTTGTGGTGATTGCAGAGAACGGCTATCATCAATCACAAGTTTCAAAGATTGCCAAACAAGCAGGGGTAGCAGACGGAACGATTTATCTCTATTTCAAAAACAAAGAGGATATTCTGATCTCATTATTCAAAGAAAAAATGGGACAATTCATCGAACGGATGGAAACAGATATTCAAAAGAAACCGTCTGCCAAAGAAAAACTTCTTCTGCTGATTCAGGAGCACTTTCGCCTGCTTTCGCAAGATCATCATTTGGCTCTTGTGACACAGCTTGAACTCAGGCAGTCAAACCTTGAGCTGCGGCAAAAAATCAATGAGGTGCTGAAAGGGTATTTAAATATGCTCGAGACGATTTTAACAGAGGGAAAGAAAACAGGAGAATTCAGACAAGATTTGGATGTTCGCTTAGCGAGACAAATGGTATTTGGGACGATTGATGAAACCGCTACAACATGGGTCATGAATGATCAAAAGTATGATCTGACTGCACTTGCAGAAAACGTACATGATCTTCTTTTAAACGGAATACATCAATCTTAAAGACAATTGAAAAAGGATGATTGACATGGAAAAGATACTCAGCTTACATCAAGAAGAACAAATAGCGCTCATCACGATTCAACATCCACCTGCAAACGCCTTATCTTCTCAGCTTCTCACTGAGCTCAATGATATGTTTGACCAGCTCGAACAAAACGAAGAAGTGAGAGCCATTGTGATCCACGGAGAAGGCAGGTTCTTTTCAGCAGGTGCTGATATTAAAGAATTTACGACCTTACAGAAAGAGTCAGATTATGCGAGTCTTGCAGACAGAGGACAGCAAGTCTTTGAACGAATTGAGCAATGTCCAAAACCAGTCATTGCCTCTATTCACGGAGCAGCACTAGGCGGAGGTCTTGAGCTGGCGATGTCATGTGATATTCGAATTGCAACAAAAGAGGCGAAGCTTGGGCTGCCGGAACTAAACCTCGGCATCATTCCAGGATTCGGCGGCACGCAGCGCCTGCCTCGCTATGTTGGGTCTGCTAAAGCACTTGAAATGATGGGAACAGCTGAGCCGATTACAGGAAAAGAGGCACTTGCCTGCGGGCTTGTTTCAAAGCTTGCAGAAACAGAGGAAGAAGCGCTGGATACAGCCAAAACACTTGCGATGAAATTTGCAGCGAAAAGCCCTAAAACGCTCGAGTATGTGCTTGAGTTATTGAATGCGGCAAAAGTGTACTCATATGATGGCGGAATGAAGCTGGAAGCCAAAAAGTTTGGTGAGGTATTCCAATCAAATGACGCCAAAGAAGGCATCCAAGCCTTTATCGAAAAGCGCAAACCGAACTTTAAAGGGGAATAAGGGATTAGTACGACACAAGGGGGAGAAATGAATGAATATATTTGTTTTGATGAAGCGTACGTTTGACACGGAAGAGAAGATTTCCATTCAGTCTGGTGCAATTCAAGAAGATGGGGCAGAATTCATTATTAATCCTTATGACGAGTATGCAATAGAAGAAGCGATTCAGCTTCGGGATGAGCACGGAGGAGAAGTGACCGTTGTCACAGTGAGCAGCGAGGATGCGGAGAAACAGCTGAGAACAGCGCTTGCTATGGGCTGCGATCAGGCCGTTTTGTTAAATGTTGAAGATGACTTGGAAGAGTGGGATCAATATTCAGCTTCTACCATTCTATATCACTATTTCAAGGAAAAAGATGCTTCCTTGATCTTAGCAGGAAATGTGGCGATTGACGGCGGGTCTGGACAGGTTGCCCCGCGCCTTGCTGAATTACTTGGGTTTTCATATGTCACAACGATTACAAGCATTCAAATTGATGGTGATTCCGCTTCAATTGAACGAGATGCAGAGGGTGACGTGGAAGTGATTTCCGCCCAGCTCCCGCTTGTTGTCACAGCGCAGCAAGGTCTTAATGAGCCTCGTTATCCATCATTACCAGGCATTATGAAGGCAAAGAAAAAGCCTCTAGAAGAATTGGAACTAGATGATTTAGATCTCGATGAAGACGATGTGCCATATAAAATCAAAACAATTGAACGTTTCTTACCGGAGAAAAAAGAGGGTGGCAAGGTGCTGAGCGGTGAGCTTCAGGATCAAGTCAAAGAACTGACAGATCTACTAAGAAATGAAGCAAAAGTCATCTAAACATCCACTTTACGATATCACGAGAACAAGGGGGAGCTTGAAAGATGAGTAAAAAAGTTGTTGTACTTGGAGAAAGTCGTGACGGTAAATTAAGAAATGTGACATTTGAAGCGATTGCTGCCGCTCATCAAGTGGCTGATGGCGGTGAGGTCATTGGCGTATTAATAGGGGATCAAGTCAAAGAACAAGCCGATGAACTGCTTTACTATGGAGCGGATCATGTCATGATAGTGGAACATCCGCACCTTTCATATTATACGTCAGATGGTTTTGCGCAGGCGCTTCAAGCCATATTAGATCAAGTCAATCCGGATGCAGTGCTCTTTGGCCATACGTCTATCGGAAAAGACTTGTCACCCAAAATAGCAGCACGCCTGCAGACAGGCTTGATTTCAGATGCGATCGATGTCAGCGTTACCGGAGAACATCTCGTTTTCACTAGACCGATTTACTCTGGAAAAGCCTTCGAAAAAGTCATCTCGACGGATCGCCTACTTTTGGCGACCATTCGGCCAAACAACGTGGCACCGCTGGAGCGAGATGCGTCACGAGGCGGAGAAGTCACTCCAGTTTCTGTCGATATTCAGAACCTGCGAACGATCGTGAAGGAAGTCATTAAAAAAACGTCAGAAGGTGTAGACTTATCCGAAGCAAAAGTTATTGTCGCTGGAGGGCGGGGGGTCAAGAGCAAAGAAGGTTTTGAACCGCTGAAAGAACTCGCCCAAACGCTAGGCGCAGCAGTCGGTGCCTCGCGTGGAGCTTGCGATGCAGACTACTGTGATTATGCCCTGCAAATTGGTCAAACCGGTAAGGTCGTCACACCTGACCTTTATATTGCCTGCGGGATTTCAGGCGCGATTCAGCATTTAGCCGGAATGTCTAACAGTAAAGTCATTGTGGCGATTAACAAAGATCCAGAAGCTGAAATCTTCAAAATCGCCGATTACGGAATTGTTGGTGACTTGTTCGAAGTGGTTCCACTTTTGAATGAAGAGTTAAAAAAGATGAATATCCACTCGTAACGCTCATACACTCAGAATGCCTAGGTATTCTGGGTTTTTTTGTATGTCATTATGAGACAAAGGGGCGGATGACAAGTGAAGGGTACAGTAAAAGTCAATGACGTGATCGGACGCATTTCTAAACACATTTATGGACACTTTCAAGAGCACTTAGGAAGAGGAATTTATGACGGGATTTGGGTAGGAGAAGACTCATCAATTGACCATATTGAAGGAATTCGAACCGATGTGCTAAAGGCGCTTCAAGCATTACATATCCCGGTGCTTAGGTGGCCGGGCGGCTGTTTTGCAGACGAGTATCATTGGGCAAATGGCGTTGGCGATCTGAGTGAACGAAAGCCGATGGTGAACACTCATTGGGGAGGTACCATTGAATCAAATGCGTTTGGCACACATGAATTTATGCGATTGTGTGAGTTACTTGAATGTGAGCCTTATATTTGCGGCAATGTTGGAAGCGGGTCTGTTCAAGAATTAGCGGAATGGGTAGAATACATCACATTTCCTAAGGGGACACCTATGTCCGATTGGCGCATTCAAAATGGAAAACAAAAACCTTGGAAGCTGACTTATGTTGGCGTAGGCAATGAAAGCTGGGGCTGCGGCGGGAATATGACACCTGAATACTATGCAGACCTATATAAACGCTATCAAACGTATGTGAGAGAGTTTGCTGGTAACCGTATTTATAAAATAGCTTGTGGAGCGAATTCAAATGATGTGAATTGGACAAAAGTATTAATGGAACGGGCTGCACCATGGATGGATGGGCTCAGTTTGCATTACTATACCGTTCCTGGTACATGGGAGAAGAAAGGGTCTGCGACTGATTTTGATGAGGATGAATGGTTTACAACGTTGAAAAAGGCCTATGAGATGGAGCAGCTTGTCATGGATCATGGAAAGATCATGGATCGTTATGATCCAGACAAGCGAATCGGGATGATTATTGATGAATGGGGGACATGGTATGACCCAGAGCCAGGGACCAATCCAGGGTTTTTATATCAGCAAAACACACTGAGAGACGCCCTTGTCTGTGCCCTGCATTTTCATATATTCCACCGTCATTGCCAGCGGATTCACATGGCGAATATTGCCCAGACGGTCAATGTCCTGCAAGCGATGGTGTTAACGAAGGACGAAAAGATGATCCTGACCCCTACCTATCATGTATTTCATATGTTTCAAGTGCATCAGGAGGAAGAAGCACTTGAAGTGGAGTTTGATTCACCGCCGTATGAACGCCGAGGTGAAAAAATTCCTCAGGTCAGCGTGTCAGCCTCACGTTCCTCTGACAAGATGCATATTAGTTTCTGTCACCTGAACCCTTATGAAAAAGCAGAGGTATCCCTTGCAATAGATGGGATTGATCCACAAACGACTGCCACTGGCCGCGTGCTGACAGCTGAACGGATGAATGCGCACAATACATTCGATGATCCTCATTCCATTCAGCCTGCGAACTTCGAGAAATTTGCTGTAAAGCCCGGCGAATTAACCATAGATCTCCCGCCTATGTCGGTTGTCATGATGACTGTCGATCTGACTTGATTGCATATTTTGATGTTTGATGAGAAGAATGTTGGGGCATCATACATTGTAAATGAAGCGGAAAGGGAGTTATGTCATATGCTTAGAACCATTCTGATGATCATCGGTGCGATTGTTGTTATTGGTGCGATTATACGGTTTGTTTTTTAATTCATTTCATAAAAAATGATTCGTAAGCATTTCATTCGCAAGTCACATTGGTAGATGCTATACTAAAAAGCATAATTTACATTGGAGGAATGAATAATGGCAATCGTAAAAGCTACTGACGCAACATTTTCACAAGAAACGGCAGAAGGTGTTGTTCTTGCAGACTTTTGGGCACCATGGTGCGGACCTTGTAAAATGATTGCTCCAGTTCTTGAAGAACTTGATCAAGAAATGGGCGATAAAATGAAAATTGTAAAAATTGATGTAGACGATAACCAAGAAACTGCTGGTAAATACGGCGTCATGAGTATCCCAACACTTCTTGTTTTAAAAGACGGTGAAGTCGTAGAAACGTCTGTTGGTTTCAAACCAAAAGAAGCACTAGCTGAGCTTGTCAACAAACATCTATAAACACAACCATGCCATTGCGGTATGACCACTGAAGCGGTTCTCGTATAGACGAGAGCCGCTTTTCTTTCAATATGGTATAAAACAAATGTTCGTGATACACTAGAAGGAGTGAAAGAGGAAAACAAGGACGGATGAAAATATGAACAAACTGATCAAAGAAAAGCTGTCAGTCCTGCCTGATCGACCAGGCTGTTACTTAATGAAAGATAGACAAAATACGGTCATCTACGTGGGGAAGGCAAAGGTATTAAAAAATAGAGTGCGCTCTTATTTCACTGGATCTCATGATGCCAAAACGCAGCGGCTTGTCAGTGAAATTGCGGACTTTGAATACATTGTGACCTCATCTAACATTGAGGCACTGATTTTAGAGCTGAATTTAATTAAAAAGTATGACCCAAAATACAATGTTATGCTCAAGGATGATAAGACGTATCCTTTTATTAAAATTACGAATGAACGGCATCCTAAGCTGATCGTCACCCGCAATGTGAAAAAGGATAAAGGGAGATACTTCGGTCCATACCCTAACGTACAAGCAGCAAGAGAAACCAAAAAGCTGCTTGACCGCTTATATCCTCTAAGAAAATGTGCGACACTCCCTGATCGTGTCTGTCTTTATTATCATCTTGGACAATGTCTCGCACCATGTGTGTATGACATTTCTGAAGAAACGAATAAACAGCTCGTGGATGAAATCACCAGGTTTCTTAATGGAGGGCACCAGCAAATCAAGAAAGAACTAACCGAAAAGATGCAGGAAGCGTCCGAACAATTAGAGTTTGAGCGGGCAAAAGAACTGAGAGATCAAATCGCTTACATCGACTCAACAATGGAAAAGCAGAAAATGACGATGAGTGACTTATCAGATCGAGATGTATTTGCCTATGCCTATGATAAGGGCTGGATGTGTGTCCAAGTCTTCTTCATCAGACAGGGGAAATTGATTGAACGTGATGTCAGCTTGTTCCCTATGTATCAAGACCCCGAGGAAGAATTCCTTACATTTTTAGGGCAATTTTATGAAAAAAACAACCACTTCCTGCCGAAAGAAATTTTGGTGCCAGACAGCGTAGATCAAGAGATGATCGAGCAGTTGCTTGAGACGAACGTTCACCAGCCGAAAAAAGGAAAGAAAAAGGATTTACTTTTACTTGCACACCAAAACGCCAAAATCGCCCTGAAAGAAAAATTCTCGCTCATTGAGCGCGATGAAGAACGGACAATTGGAGCGGTGAAGCAGCTCGGGGACGCACTTAATATTTATATGCCATACCGGATCGAGGCATTTGATAACTCAAATATTCAAGGAGCAGATCCTGTTTCCGCCATGGTTGTCTTTCAGGACGGGAAGCCATATAAAAAGGAATACCGGAAATATAAAATCAAAACTGTCGCAGGACCAGATGATTATGCATCCATGCGTGAAGTTATCAGAAGACGATATACACGCGTGTTAAAAGATGAGCTGCCGCTGCCAGATTTAATTTTAATTGACGGAGGAAAAGGACAGATCAACGCAGCCATAGACGTGCTCGAAAATGAATTGAATCTGTCTGTTCCAGTGGCAGGTCTTGTGAAAGATGAAAAACATCGGACATCGAATCTCATGATGGGTGATACACTTGAAATTGTTGCGCTAGAGCGTAACAGTCAGGCCTTTTATTTATTGCAGCGTATTCAAGATGAAGTGCACCGGTTTGCCATTAGCTTTCACCGGCAGCTGCGCGGAAAAAATGCATTCCAGTCTATTTTAGATGATGTACCAGGTATTGGAGAAAAGCGAAAAAAACAGCTCCTCAAACATTTTGGCTCTGTGAAAAAGATGAAAGAAGCCTCTGTCCAAGATTTTCAGGAGGCTGGCATTCCGAAACAAACGGCCGAACTTTTAATGGAGGCATTAAAAAAATAGATTGTACTTTTTCCAAAAGTCTGTTAAGATGTGACTAATTTAATAAATGAGCGTGTTGTTTGTTGAAGATAGAGGTGCGAACTTCAAGAGTAGGCCTTCAGAGATCGATGGGATCTAGGAAGAGGGCTGAAAGGGGAGCGTCGCCGAAGTGAATAAAATCCACTCATTTTATTCGCTGGCTGTACATTGAAGAAATGTAGGGCTGTCAAGAATTTATTTCTTGGAGGGCTATCTCATTGTTTGCATCTTTTAATGATGATTTCAAAGCAATGGGAGATTTGTTCTCTCATTGCTTTTTTTATTTGCAGTGAGTGGGCAGTCTCCAAAGCCGCTTCTTGCTCTTCTCTCACACGTGATCTTTTGAAAAAGGGTGGTAGACATGGGACTAATTGTACAAAAATTTGGCGGAACATCTGTTGGATCGACAGAAAAAATTCGCAAAGCCGCAGAGAGAGTCATCGCTGAACGTAAGGCAGGTCATGATGTGGTCGTGGTTGTGTCGGCGATGGGAAAATCAACGGATGTTCTAGTAGACCTTGCCAAAGAACTCACAGATGATCCAAGCAAGAGAGAAATGGATATGCTGCTAACAACTGGGGAGCAAGTGACCATTTCATTATTGGCGATGGCGCTGCAAGCAAAAGGCTATGATGCCATTTCCTTTACAGGCTGGCAGGCTGGTATGAAAACAGAGCAGGTGCACGGAAATGCAAGAATCGTGGACATCGATGAATCAAGAATCAAAGAGGAACTAAGTGCTGGGAAAGTCGTTGTTGTAGCAGGCTTCCAAGGAATTGCAGATGACCTACATATCACAACACTTGGACGCGGGGGATCAGATACGACGGCTGTGGCACTTGCTGCTGCATTAAAAGCAGACAAATGTGATATATACACGGACGTACCAGGTGTGTTTACGACAGATCCGCGTTATGTACCGTCCGCGCGAAAACTTGCGGGTATTTCATACGATGAGATGCTCGAGCTGGCCAATTTAGGGGCAGGCGTCTTGCATCCGAGAGCCGTTGAGTTTGCGAAAAATTATCAAGTCCCACTAGAAGTCCGTTCTAGTATTGTAAATGAATCGGGTACGTTAATTGAGGAGGAATCATCCATGGAACAAAATTTAGTCGTAAGAGGAATTGCATTTGAAGATCAGATGACACGCGTGACGGTGTGCGGCCTTTCAAGCGGTTTAACAACATTATCGACCATTTTTACGACGCTTGCTAAGCAAAATATCAATGTTGATATCATCATTCAGTCCGTCACAAGCACAAATCAGACTTCCATCTCTTTCTCTGTGAAAACGGATGATTTGTCCAAAGCAGTTGAAGTACTAGAAGAATATAAAGGGGCGCTTGGCTATGAGCAGATTGAGACAGAAAGCAAATTAGCCAAAGTATCCATCGTTGGGTCTGGTATGGTCTCAAATCCAGGTGTAGCTGCTGAAATGTTCGCTGTGTTAGCTGAAAAAGATATACAAGTGAAAATGGTCAGTACGTCTGAAATCAAAGTTTCCACAGTGGTTGGCCGTGATGATATGGTCAAAGCGGTGGAAGCCCTGCATGATGCATTTGAATTATCGAAAGTGAGCGCAGCTGCTCATTCTTAAAAAATAAAAAGAGGTGTATCTCATGAAAGAGTGCACCTCTTTTTTATATTTGAATCGGCCGCATATTAAAAGGAACACACGTGCATAAACCCATTCACTAAGTATGCTATGATAGAAGAAGGCATATAAAAAAGGCGTGACGCGAAGTCCTCGCCTTTCATAAGCAGTGTTAGCTAGGGTCTCTTAAATCCCATTTAACGGTTAAAATGACTTTATCAGCACGCTTTTTCACTTGCTCATAGGATTCAGCAACGTGCTCATTGAGAAGCTGAATCTGTTCAGCAATAAAACCGGCCTCCATTTGAAAGCATGGCTCTTTTTGATAGGTGAGTCGATTCGATACAAGTGGACCTTCGAGCTCAAACTCAATTTCCTGTTTTTTAGAATGGACCATCGTGAGAGTCCCCCATCCGGCATCATGGAAAAATTCGGGGATATTCTCCCATGACTCTTGAGGAAATTTACGAGCAAGCAGCTTACCCGCAAAATACATCATAGATGAATGATCCTGACCAAGAATGTCAGGCAGCAGAACTTCGCGTATCAGCTCGTAGGCAAATCCATTGACTTCAATCTCTTTTAGCTGTTCTAAGTTAGATTCAAATTTATTCATTGTACGGCTCCCCTCTTTCAACAATTTATTATAGCTTATGTGGGCATATGATGACAGAGTTTTCCCTGAAGTCTAAGAAATTCTTATTGTAGTAAAACGAATTTTGATTTAAAACTTTTAAATTTCGGAAAATTTTAATTTATGTACGCGGTTTCTTGACGCTTTTTTGACATAGGAGTAAAATGAAATTGTCAATAAATTTGAATAAAGTGCTTACATTTGAAAGAAGCGGGGGTAAGACAATTTTCAAGCAATTGCACTTTTTTTACTAGGGGGTAAAGTAATGTCGGGGAACAAAGAATTTTTTTATCGGAGATTGCATTCTTTGCTTGGCGTCATTCCGGTCGGTCTATTTTTAGTACAGCACTTAGTGATTAACCACTTTGCGACAAATGGACCAGAGGCGTTTAACAAAGCTGCACACTTTATGGAACAGCTTCCATTCAGATATGCACTTGAGCTGTTCGTGATTTTCTTACCACTGATCTATCATGCTGTTTATGGGGTGTACATAGCCTTTACGGCACAAAACAACACGTCACGCTTCAGTTACTTAAGAAACTGGTTATTCAGACTGCAAAGGATTACAGGTATCATCACATTGATTTTTGTCACTTGGCACGTATGGGAAACACGAATTCAAGCTCAGCTTGGAGCTGAAGTAAACTATGACATGATGGCGAATATTTTAAGCTCTCCATTTATGCTAGGCTTCTATATTGTCGGCGTTTTATCTACTATTTTCCACTTTGCTAATGGCTTGTGGTCATTTGCTGTCAGCTGGGGAATTACCGTTTCACCACGCTCACAAAGAATCTCCACATATGTGACATTAGGTATATTTATAGCGCTTTCATATGTAGGGCTAAGAGCAATTTTCGCTTTTGTTTAAGAGGAAATAGATTAGTAGAAGAGGGAGAGGGGCTACAATGAGTAATTCTAGCATCATCGTTGTCGGAGGCGGCTTAGCAGGTCTCATGGCAACTATAAAAGCAGCAGAAGCGGGAACAGCTGTTAAATTATTTTCAATCGTACCTGTGAAACGTTCGCATTCTGTATGTGCACAGGGCGGAATTAACGGAGCGGTGAATACAAAAGGTGAAGGGGATTCACCTTATGAGCATTTTGATGACACAGTATATGGCGGAGATTTCTTAGCCAACCAGCCGCCAGTAAAGGCAATGTGTGAAGCAGCGCCGTCCATTATCCACTTACTTGATCGTATGGGTGTGATGTTTAACAGAACACCAGAGGGATTACTGGACTTCCGCCGCTTCGGGGGAACACAGCACCACCGTACAGCATTTGCTGGTGCCACAACGGGACAGCAGCTATTATACGCACTGGATGAGCAAGTTCGCCGCTATGAAGTAGCAGGGCTTGTCACGAAATATGAAGGCTGGGAATTCCTTGGCGCTGTTTTAGATGACGAGGAAGTATGCCGAGGCATTGTCGCGCAGAACTTGACGACAATGGAAATTGAATCCTTCCGTTCAGATGCTGTGATCATGGCGACAGGCGGTCCTGGAATCGTGTTCGGTAAATCAACGAACTCCATGATTAATACTGGATCAGCTGCATCAATCGTTTATCAGCAAGGTGCTCATTATGCAAATGGAGAATTCATTCAAATTCACCCAACAGCGATCCCAGGAGATGACAAGCTTCGTCTCATGAGTGAATCAGCTCGTGGTGAAGGCGGACGTGTTTGGACATATAAAGACGGGAAGCCTTGGTACTTCCTTGAAGAAAAATACCCAGCATACGGGAACCTTGTACCGCGTGATATCGCAACGCGTGAAATCTTCGACGTATGTGTCGAGCAAAAGCTCGGCATCAACGGAGAGAACATGGTATACCTTGATCTTTCTCACAAAGATCCAAAAGAGCTTGATATTAAGCTTGGCGGAATCATTGAAATCTATGAAAAATTCATGGGTGATGACCCTCGTAAGCTTCCGATGAAAATTTTCCCTGCTGTCCATTACTCAATGGGCGGATTATGGGTGGATTATGATCAAATGACCAATATCAAAGGTTTGTTCGCTGCCGGAGAATGTGATTACTCTATGCACGGCGGAAACAGACTTGGAGCGAACTCCTTGCTTTCTGCGATTTACGGCGGAATGGTCGCAGGACCAAATGCTGTGAAGTACGTTAGCGGTCTTGAAAAGTCTGCGGAAGACCTCTCTTCTGCAACATTTGACAGCGCCGTGAAGAAAGAGCAGGAGAAATGGGACAACATCCTCAGCATGGATGGCACAGAAAATGCGTACGTGCTTCATAAAGAGCTTGGAGAATGGATGACGGATAACGTGACAGTGGTTCGTTACAATGACAAACTCTTAAAAACAGATCAGAAGATTGAAGAACTGATGGAGCGCTATAAGCATATCAACATCAACGATACAGCATCATGGAGCAACCAAGGCGCTGCCTTCACGCGTCAGCTTGACAACATGCTTCAGCTGGCAAGAGTCATTACGATCGGGGCATACAACCGGAATGAAAGCCGAGGCGCACACTATAAACCGGAATTCCCAGAAAGACACGATGAAGAATTCCTAAAAACAACGATGGCTACGTTCAAAGGGAAGAATCAAAAGCCTGCATTCCACTATGAGGACGTCGATGTATCGTTAATTGCACCTCGTAAACGAGATTACTCGAAGAAAAAGGTGGAGAAATAAGATGAGTGAAAAAAACACGATTCAATTCATTATCACACGTCAAGATACAGCAGATGGAAAGCCTTATGATGAGGAATTCGAAATCCCTTACCGTCCGAATATGAACGTCATTTCCGCCCTCATGGAAATTAGACGTAACCCGGTCAATAAAAAAGGTGAAAAAACAACGGCCATCAACTGGGATATGAACTGTCTTGAAGAGGTGTGTGGAGCTTGTTCCATGGTCATTAATGGAACACCGCGCCAGTCATGTACAGCTTTAATTGACAAGTTAGATCAGCCGATCCGTCTCCAGCCGATGAAGACATTCCCTGTTGTGAGAGACTTGCAGGTTGATAGAAGCCGTATGTTTAATTCCTTGAAAAAAGTCAAAGCATGGGTGCCAATCGATGGCACATATGACCTTGGACCTGGACCAAGAATGCCTGAGAAAAAACGTCAATGGGCGTATGAGCTTTCTAAATGTATGACATGTGGTGTCTGCCTTGAAGCTTGTCCAAACGTGAATGATAAGTCTTCCTTTATGGGCCCTGCACCGCTTTCACAAGTTCGTTTATTTAACGCACATCCGACAGGTGCAATGAATAAGTCTGACCGTCTAGAAGAAATTATGGGTGATGGCGGTCTAGCGAACTGCGGGAACTCCCAAAACTGTGTGCAGTCTTGTCCGAAAGGAATCCCGCTGACAACGTCAATTGCAGCACTAAACCGAGATACAACATTACAAGCTTTCCGTAACTTCTTCGGAAGCGATCACGCAGAATAACATCACATTCAGTCCTCTTTGCCAATCATGATGAGTGTTTAAAGAGGCTGGATGCAACATATAAACAAACGCCTCTTCCAATACGGGAGAGGCGTTTTGTTTCCAAATAAGGAGATGATCAAGTGAGACTGCCGTCATATATTGAAGAACCGTTTGAAGAGTGGAGGGCATCCTTTCGATTTTATGTCGAAACCACCGTTCGTTTTTCAGAAACGGATATGTTTGGCCATATGAACAATGTCACCCCTTTTGTGTATTTTGAAGAGGCACGAATTGCCTTTTTTCAAAAGACGGGAATTGTTGATAAACGGATGAAACGTGTGAGGGAGACCATGACAGTCGTCGCAAACCTGCAATGTGATTACATCAAGCAGGTAGAGATTGGGGAGAGGCTTCGTGTGTATGTCAAGCCGGAAAAGGTCGGATCAAGCTCACTCATCCTTCATTATTTAGGAGAAAATGAGCAGCAGGAACCTTGCTTTACAGGCTCAGTCACCATGGTGCAAATTAGTAAAGACACAGGCGCATCTGTCCCGTTTACAGAGGAAGAAAAAGAGGTGTTTAAGCTGTACATTAAATAGCCTAAATATATGTGTGGATTAGATCAATTTAAGTAATTTAAATTGTTATCCGAAACTCGAATGTATCAATTTGAGAAGAGACATTTATAATAGTTTTACTTTAAAATATATATCATACCTGTTATAGAATAGTTATGGATTAATGCAATCCATAACTATTCATTTCGATATTCAACTCATAATCATCAAGATTGAATTTTAGATTTGTTATGAACTCTATACTTTTCATCAGTAATTAACGAAGCAACAAAATTATCCAATAGAACATCAATTACTACTCTTGCTTCCTCTTTAGTCGTGCATTCGATTTTACCTTCAGAATTTAAATTTAAATTTATCATGCCCTGGTTAATTAACTCGCTGATTCGATCAGTACGAATTTGATCAATTTGATAAGTGGCAGCTTTAGCAAGTTTTTTCTGAAGGCTAACAGTTGATTGAATAAATTCATTCAAATTTTCAGTACCAGAGAGTAAATTTAAAGATTCTAATTGACTAACTACTGTTTGTGCTGCTTCACGAAACTTCTCATAATATCTGAAGAGATTTAAAATCTTGTTTTCCTTAAGTAAAATAACATGCTGATTAAAAATAATACCGTCCCACTGGTCATCAAGAAATAACTTTTTATCCCTGTTCTCATCTATAACATAACCATCCCGTGTTGCTAAATATTTAAGAATTGTTCTTTTCTTTAACAAAACACTTTCGTTTATAACTTTAATAAAATAAATATCTTCTTCTAGTACTGTGAGCTTAGCGATAATACATTTTGGTTTGAATTTATCATTGTTTATATAGTCTCTAGCATTTTCATGGTCAACTTCGTTTTCGATGTGACTTTTCCATTGTTCTAGCTGGCTTAGAGTATCTAATTGTAAATATCTTTTGAAATACTCTCCAGGTTCATCTGTATCGTTAATATTAATTAGTTCATACTCTTTAAGAGTATTCAATATATTTTTAGTTCCAGTAAACACCCAGTCCCTAACAGAAACGTCTGTTAATATTTCAGCTGGTTCTGTATCATCATATATTGTGGTAGTTCCTTCTTTTAGTATAGAGCCAATTATAAATAACTGAAAATTGGGTGTTGCGCTTAAGGTATCTAAATAATTGTTTATTTGAGTTAGTCTATCAATCATCCGCAATTTGCCCCTTTGAGATTAAAATTTCGTTTGAATCTAAACGATAACTTATGATTTTTTTTCCAATTCTGATATTACTAGTATGATTTTTGTCTGTAATGATTAGATACTTTCTATTAGTACTTTCTATTTCGTATAGGCGTTTTCCAAGAATGAATAGCAAGGGATTTATATATAGTAGATCGCTAAAAATAGATAACCAAAAAATTAAAATTATTAAAATTATAAAAATTAAAAAATCATTTATAGTATTTGTGCTTAAACTTAACAGTGGTAAAATATATGTTACGAGATATACTAGTACATCTTTATCTCTAGAATGAATAGTTTTAATGTGTATATCAATTCTTGCAATTTCTTTTTTTAATGTCTGTTGAATTTCGAATCTAATATAAAGAGAACATAAAATTGATATTACAAACATAAAGAGGGAACTCATTGATAAC
Organism: Bacillus pumilus; assembly: GCF_024498355.1. Lineage (GTDB taxonomy): Bacteria > Bacillota > Bacilli > Bacillales > Bacillaceae > Bacillus > Bacillus pumilus_P. Next base: position 2,458,889 of record NZ_CP101833.1, on the reverse strand, counting down.
AAATAATTGTAAAGCTCAGTATTAAATAACTGATTCAGTTGTAGCCTTTTAAGATAAAGAAAGAATGAGTAAGTGTTTTTGAAATCGAAAAATTTAACAAATAATATTAGAAACAAGGGTGTATATGCAGAAAACAGTAACATAACTTTGTACCACAATGGACTTCTCATCAATTAGCCCTCCTAGGACGTATTTATAATTATACTAAAATTTTACAATATGATAAACAGGAACGTGTGTTCTATTTATATTAGCATTTTTTTAAAACGGAGTATACCTTTATTTCTTTTTAGTCAAGATTTTTTGGCAGTCTAAATTATAGTGAAATTTGTTATGAATAATTTATTAAGAAGGGGTAAACATGGACATTTTTCGTTATGACACCATTGATAGTACAAATAATGAAGCAAAAAGGCTTATGCAAAAAGGAGAGAATCCCTCATTTGCTGTCTATGCACGCCAGCAGACAGCAGGAAGAGGCAGACTCGGCAGGCCGTGGGAAACACCTTTAGGGAATGTGGCGGTGACCATGACAGTCTTACCGCCAGCAGAACTCTCCACCCAGTCAACGATTGCCCCGCTGACGGCACTAGCAATCTATGATGTACTCAAACCACTCATGAGAGCTGGGGATCAGCTGGCGATCAAATGGCCAAATGATATTCTCATTAATGAAGCAAAGGTATCGGGCACATTGATTGAAGCGGACCGCAGCGCCATCTATATCGGTGTTGGCATCAATGTAGAGACAAAGCCGGAGCATGTCCCGTACAAAACCATTTGCTTATCAGAGCTTTCAGAGGTGAAAGCCGATCAGCTTGTGAAAGAACTGGCAGTGGCTTTTGAAAAATACCATACACGCTGGCAGAATGAAGGATTTGAAGCACTTACTGCCCTCTACAACAAACGATTATTTCGTCTGAATCAACCGCTTCGCATCTCATTAGATCGAGAAAAACAAACATGGCAGGAAGGGATTTGCTGCGGTGTGAACCGCTATGGTCATCTCCAGCTAAAAGATGACCAAGGACATATAAAAGCCCATTCTGCCGGTGATATTGATGCCCCTATGCAAAAATAAAAAAGCAGACGATATTCTCGTCTGCTCAGGCTGTCGAGAAAATCTCGACAGCTTTATTTTTTTCCTTAAAATTTACATCTCCTCATTTTATAATAGAGAAAAACCCACTAAAGGAAGGTGTCTTTCTCATGTTCCACACTAGAAATTCTTCTCAGCACCAAGCCGAATTTGTATTGCTAGATCAACTGGTCGAAGAGGATCACCTGCTTCGTAAAATTGATCAGTACATTGATTTTTCATTTATCATAGACAAAGTAAAACCATATTATAGTGAGAATAAAGGTCGCCCTTCTCTTGATCCACTCATTCTGTTCAAAATGATGTTTATCGGATACCTGTATGGTATCCGTTCAGAAAGACAGCTTGAAAAAGAAATTTACTATAACATGGCGTATAGATGGTTTTTAGGTTTGAATATCAATGACCCCGTTCCTCATCATTCCACCATTAGTTGGAATCGTCGTACTCGATTTACAGATACAACGATTTTTCAAGATATTTTTGATGAGATTGTGCTACAAGCCATCAATCACGATATGGTTGGAGGTCGTGTCCTTTTTACCGATTCAACCCATCTAAAAGCGAATGCCAATAAACATAAATATACGAGAAAAACGATCGAACAAGATACTCAGAACTATATGAAAGAATTAGATGAAGCCGTTCAAGAAGATCGAGAGGTACACGGAAAAAAGCCCTTAAAGGAAAAAGAGGAGGTGAAAACGAAAAAAGACATTCGCCAAAGTACGACTGATCCTGAAAGTGGCTATCTTTATCGTGAAAATAAGCCTGAAGGCTTTTTCTATCTAGACCACCGTACAACAGATATGAAATACAATATCATCACTGATGCCCATGTCACGCCCGGTAATGTCCATGATTCTGTTCCCTATCTTGATCGATTAGATCTCCAAATCGCACGATTTGGTTTTCAAGTAGAAGCTGTTGCCCTTGATTCTGGTTATTTAACAACACCAATCTGTAAAGGTTTATCTGATCGACATATTTTTGGTGTTATTGCCCATAGACGTTTTCATCCAACAAGAGGATTATTTGAGAAGTGGAAATTTCAGTATGATTCTAAACATGATCATTACATATGTCCAAATGGTGAGAAGCTTTTATATACGACAACTGATCGAAAAGGTTATAGGTTCTACAAATCAGATCCTAAAAAATGTGCATCGTGTCCTTTTCTTGAAAGCTGTACAAGATCTAAAAATCATCAAAAAGTGATCTCAAGACACGTGTGGGAAGAACATAAAGAAAAGATCAGACAAAATCGTCTATCTGTCTCTGGAAAAGAGCTATATAAAAAAAGAAAAGAAAAAATAGAGCGAAGCTTTGCAGATTCAAAACAACTGCACGGGCTTCGCTACTGCCGGTTGAGGGGAAAACAGAATGTGAGTGAGCAAGTTCTTCTCACAGCTGCGTGCCAGAACATGAAGAAGATTGCCACACACCTAGCGAAGCTAGGCTAGGTGTGTGGGAGGCCTTTTTCAATACATTTCATTCTTCATACATACGTTAAAAATAAAAAAGATTGTAGAAAAACATGAGTTTCTCTACAATCTGAGCAGACGATATTCTCGTCTGCTTTAAGCTTCTTTTTTAATATGATGCTGAATCATATAGTCTTGTTTCGTAAAGACCACCCCGTCCAGAATTTCTCTTGCGGTTCGAATGACCTTGACTCTGTTTTGAGACACGTCAATTTCAGTTTGCATAATACCAGCAGGATGCCCAATTCGAAGCGTATCATGTTGACCATGATAAAGCTGTGCAGGAAGCGTTTCTTCCATAAAGCAGCTTGCTGACACGCAGACAGAGCCGGTAATGGCAAGTGCTTGGTGTGGTCTTTGCATCGATAGCATACGAACGATGATGTCCATATCTGCTGCTCGTCTCAAGATTCCATTTGTATCTACATAATCAGCAGGCTCGCTTATGATTGCAAGCTTTGGAACAGCTGGAGACTGTAATGTGGCCATTTCTTTTGGTGCAAAGAGACACATTTCAGCAGCGATGGAACGAATTTCTTCTAAATCATTCAGTAAATCGTCTGTAAACTCCTCAGGCAATTCAGTTCCTTTTAGATGAATATCTTTGGCACGGATAAAGGCAATTGGATTTGCAATGTCAACGATCGAGATTGGAATCTCTCCAAACTTTGTTTGAATCGTATCAATTTTGTTTCCAGTCGGAAAGGTTTTACCTGTGACAGCGCCTTCAGGTTTCTCAAAAGATAAATAAATGGGAGAACCAGTCCCTTTTACTCCTGGAATTTCTGCATGTCCTTCAAATTTAACCTCACCATTTTCGACTTCTACCTCTGCCACAATAATTTTATTCGTGTTGGTATTGAGGATACGTACAGTCGTGATGGGCTCAACCGCTTGAACAAATCCTTTAATGATGGCATATGGACCTACAGCTGATGAGATATTCCCGCAGTTTCCTTTAAAGTCTACATATCTTTCATTAATACTGACTTGTGCAAATGTATAGTTTACATCCACATCTGGACGAGTCGCTTTGTCGATGATCGCTACTTTGCTTGTTAAAGAATTACCGCCGCCGATTCCATCGACCTGCAGCCGGTCAGGACTGCCCATAATGTCTAAAAGAAATGCCTCGAGCTCATCGTGTTCATATGGTGCATCGTTTGCTTGAATGAATACCCCTTTGCTTGTACCGCCTCGCATAATAGTGATTGGAACTTTTCTCATTGCTCTCACCCTCAATTTTTAATGAACTGTTTATCTAACCAAAATGGTAAAGTATAATAAGAAATAAGTTAAATACATTATTTTGAAAGGAATCGATAAAAATATTTTATAATTAGTAAAAAAGGAGGGCATACAATGGATGAAAAGGATTGGCGATTTCTAAAGGTACTTTATGAAGAAAAGAACATTACAAAGGCGGCAGAAAAATTATTTGTCTCGCAGCCTGCCTTAAGCTATCGATTGAAGCAGCTTGAAGAGGAGTTTGATATGAAGCTTTTCTTCAAAAGAAAACGAGGGATTGAATTTACGTCAGAGGGTGAGTACTTGGCTGAATACGCAAATGACATGCTCAAACAGCTCCAGCAAACGAAAGATGGTATGCTCAATATGCAAAAAAAGGTCAAAGGAACGATCCGGTTAGGGGTCTCAAGTAATTTTGCCCAGTATAAACTGCCAGAAATTTTAAGAGAATTTTCTAAGCAGTATCCACATGTTCAATTTATGGTGAACACAGGCTGGAGCACAAAGGTAATGGATCTGTTAGGGACATCCAGTGTACACTTAGGGATTTTAAGAGGAGATTACGATTGGAATGGAGAACGGTTTTTGCTCGATAAAGAGCGGCTTTGTATCATTTCAAAATCAGAAATACAGCTAAAGGACCTGCCGAAGCTGCCGCTCATTGACTATCATACGGACAGCTCATTAAAACGATTGATTAACAGATGGTGGCAGGAAACGTTCACAATGCCTCCCCTCGTGACAATGGAGACAGACCGTCAGGATACATCGAAAGAAATGGTGAAGCATGGTTTAGGCTATGCCATAGTTCCAGAAATTTGCCTCAGACCAAGTGATGAGCTATTTGTAAAAGGTCTTTCGTATAAAGATGGACAGCCCGTTTTAAGAGATACATGGCTTATGTACCAGCCAGACTCGCTTCATTTGTCGGTTGTGAAAGCGTTTATTGAGTTTTTAAGAAGTCAGCAAGGTTAATTATAAAAGAAATTTATTGAATAAACGAAAAAATCAATATTTTCATTATAAAAAAAGCTATTATATCCTTGAAATAGAAAGCGCTAACATTCCGGTCGCAAGTGCAAGGGGTGCTTGTTGATCGTGTAAAGAAGAGGATGGAGGGATATAGAGTGCTAGCTATTTTAGGGATCTTGATGGTCTTGACATTTACATTTCTCATTATGACAAAACGAATGCATCCGGTGGTGGCTTTAACCGTTATACCGATCATATTTGCATTGATCGGTGGATTTAACAGCGGATTAGGGGACATGATGCTTGATGGACTCAAAACTGTTGCACCATCTGCTGCTTTATTGTTATTTGCGATTTTATTCTTCGGTGTCATGCTGGATGCTGGATTGTTTGATCCTTTGATTAAACTCATTCTACGTATTGTGAAAGGCGATCCTGTCAAAATTGCTTTTGGGGTAGCGATTTTGTCTATGCTTGTTGCATTAGATGGTGATGGGACAACAACGTACATGATTACAGTATCAGCTATGCTGCCACTTTTCTTAAGAATTGGGATGAACCCGCTGATTTTAGGAACGATTTCATTATTATCATTAGGAATTATGAGTGGTATGACGCCTTGGGGCGGGCCAGCTACTCGTGCAATCGCTGCGCTTGGATTAGATGCCGCTGAATTTTTTATTCCATTACTCCCGACGATGTTAGGGGGCGCTCTTTTTATACTTTTTACTGCATATGTACTTGGGAAAAAAGAACGGAAGCGAATTGGTATTGCTGAGATTCAGCACAAAGAAGAGGTATCCATCTCTCCTGAATTGGCTGCGTCAATTGAGGATGGCGTAGAGGATATGAAGAGACCAAATCTGATTTGGGTCAACTTTTTCCTGACGATGGCTGTCATGACCACACTTGTCTTCGATATCGTACCGATTCCTGTCCTCTTTTTAATTGGATTTGTCATCGCTCTCATGATCAACTATCCAAAAGTTGAAGACCAGCGTGAGCGAATTTTATCGCATGCAGGAAATGCATTAACGGTCATTACACTTGTGTTTGCAGCAGGAATTTTCACAGGGATCTTTTCGGGGACAAAAATGGTTGAGTCGATTGCCCATTTAGTGATCTACTTAATCCCGGATTCCTACAGCTCATTTTTCCCGCTGATTGTCGCTTTGACGAGTATGCCATTTACTTTTGTTCTTTCAAATGATGCTTATTATTTCGGAGTGCTGCCAATCTTGGCTGAAGCGGGCGCAGCTTATGGCATTGATCCGGTGGAGATTGCGCGCGCCTCTATTATCGGACAGCCTGTCCATTTACTAAGTCCACTTGTGGCCTCAACCTTACTTCTTGTCAGTATGCTGAACAAAGATATTGGTGATTTGCAAAAATACGCACTATTATGGACTGTGTTAACCGCCCTTTTTACAACACTGATCGCTCTGTTAACAGGAGCCATTTCCATTTTTTAAATACCCGTTTGAATAGGACGATGTCTCGATAGGAGACTCGTCCTTTTTTGTGCTGCTCTAAGTGTATGAAAATGGACGCTGATCTGCGGGAATTCTTGATTTTAACGTCACCTACCTCTGGTACGCGGCATATGATATCTCGACTATACAGAATCCCATTCTATAGAGACTAGAGCTCTCACCTTAGCAAGGAGGGTTACAATACTTGAAGGAGAAAGAGTTTCAATCCAAGCCGCTATTAACCAAAAGAGAAAGAGAAGTATTTGAATTGCTCGTCCAAGATAAAACAACAAAAGAAATTGCAAGCGAGCTTTTTATTAGCGAAAAGACTGTTCGAAATCATATTTCGAATGCCATGCAAAAGCTAGGAGTTAAAGGTCGTTCACAGGCCGTAGTCGAGCTTCTGCGTATGGGTGAGCTAGAGCTCTAACGTCAGCCGGTTTTCCTTCCGCATTGGGGAGGAACCGGTTATTTCTATTTGATTTCCTTGAGTCTCTTCTTGCATTTTCTTTGAAAAACGAGGAAAATAGGAATGTACATTTTAATCAAAGTGAGATGCTATAGTGAGGTATCAATGAAATGGAAACGAATGAGTTCGACCATGTTGCAGAGATTGAAAAATCATTGCGCCATATTGCCGCAATTATTAAGCAAAAAGGCAGAGAAATCCTAAATCAATATACGATAACACCTCCTCAATTTATAGGGCTCCAGTGGCTTTATGAATTCGGAGATATGACAATAGGCGAGTTATCACAAAAGATGTATTTGGCTTGCAGCACGACAACCGATTTAATTGATAGAATGGAAAAAAGTGAACTTGTCGAACGGGTGAAAGACCCTTCTGACCGCCGCGTGGTTCGCATTCATTTATTGCCTGAAGGCGAGCGGATCATTCAAGAAGTGATTGTCAAACGCCAAGAATACGTCAGTGAACTTCTAGGGGCTTTCTCAGAAGAAGAAGCCATCGTTTTCAATCAATCTCTAACGAAACTACAGCAGCAAATGAAAAGAAAATGAGGCGATTTTGTTGGATCAACCAATCGGCGTCATTGATTCCGGCGTTGGCGGTTTAACCGTTGCAAAGGAAATCATGAGGCAACTGCCAAAAGAAAAAATCATTTACGTAGGCGATACGAAACGATGTCCGTATGGCCCTCGGGAAGAAGAAGAGGTTCTACAATATACATGGGAAATGGCGCATTACTTATTGAGACATCATCATATTAAAATGCTTGTCATTGCATGCAACACAGCGACGGCGATTGCGCTTGATGAAATTAAAGCAACGCTCGATATTCCGGTCATTGGCGTGATCCAGCCCGGAGCCCGCACAGCAATCAAGGTGACAAGCAATCAGCATATTGGTGTCATCGGAACTGTCAATACGATCAAAAGCGAGGCCTATAAAGAAGCACTGCTTTCTTTAAAAGCAGGTCTGACGGTACAAGGTCTGGCTTGCCCGATGCTTGTCCCATTTGTCGAAAGCGGTACGTTTTTAGATCAGACAGCAGATGAAGTGGTGAAAGCCTCTCTTGAACCGATGAAAGAAACAGGAATTGATACGCTCATTCTTGGCTGCACGCACTATCCTATTTTAAAAGAGCCGATTCAGCGTTTTATGGGCAGTGATGTGAGCATCATTTCATCAGGTGATGAGACAGCTAGAGAAGCAAGTACGATTCTTTCATATAAAGGGCTGTTAAATGCTTCTAAGGAAGAGCCTGTCCATACATTTTACACAACAGGGCAGCAGCAAAATTTTCAAAACATCGCTCGTGACTGGTTCGGCTACCTGCCAGGTAAGGTCGAGACCGTGTCACTCGAGCAGGTATATCAGCAATAACCCGCTTCTACATGAAGTGGGTTATTTTTTTATGAAAAGGGTCTAATCCTCTTAGGGAGCTCGTATACATAGTAGTACAAACTACTAGAGGAGGGTGAAGTATGCTGAAAAAAGGAACTACAGCAGCTGTGACGTGTATCGCGTCAGCCATGCTTTTATCAGGATGCGGATTGTTTCAAACAGACCAAGCGAAAACAGAGATTGATCCACCACAAAATGTCACATATGTGAAAGAAAATAAAGAAGACAAACAAACAGCCAAAGAAGAAAAAGAAGAGAAGCAGGCAGATACGGTTATGAGAGAATTATATTTAATTGATAAAAACGGTTATGTCGTGTCTCAATCCATTCCGCTGCCGAAAAACGAAGGAAGTGCCAAACAAACCCTTGAATATCTCGTGGATGGAGGACCCATCTCCAACCTGATGCCAAATGGATTTAGAGCCGTCTTGCCAGCTGACACGAATGTATCTGTCGATATTAAAGACGGAACGGCGGTTGTGGATTTTTCAAATGAATTCAAAAACTATAAAAAAGAAGACGAACAGCGCATCCTGCAATCTGTCACTTGGACGTTAACACAGTTTGATTCGGTAGCCAAAGTCAAATTGAAGATGAATGGACATGAATTAAAAGAAATGCCTGTGAACGGCACCCCGATTTCAGATGATTTAAGCAGAGAGGACGGCATTAATATTCAGCACGAGGCTGCCGCTGATATGACATCGACAAAGCCAGTGACCGTCTACTACTTATCTGAATCTGATGAGCAGACGTACTACGTTCCTGTCACAACAAGAGCGCCAAAAGACGGGGATGATCCAATTACAGCAGCCATTGATGAGCTCGTCTCTGGACCAAGTAAAACAAGCCATTTGCTCACAGACTTTGATCAAGACGTGAAGCTGAATGATGTACCAAAAGTAAAAGACGGCCATGTGACACTTGATTTCAACGAATCCATTTTTGGCAGTGCCGATGAAAAGAAAAAGGTCATTTCACAAAAAGTTCTTGATAGCATTGTCCTCACATTAACAGAGCTGCCGGATGTGAAAAGCGTATCTGTGAAGGTAAACGGAAAGGCAGAGCTTGTGAATGAAAAAGGGGCAGAGCTCACAAAGCCAGTTTCAAGACCAGAACAAGTGAATACAGGTAGTTTTTAACGTCACACATTGATATAATGGAGAAAAAGAGGCATGCATATTCGCTGCCTCTTTTTTATTCCAAGCGATTAGAACCGATCAAGGTTGTCTAAGTTAGTAGGAGAACCCCGCTGGCACCCGCGCGGAATGTATATCGTAACGGAGGTAAATCATGAGATTAGATGAAAGACAATATGACGAATTAAGAAAAATTGAAATAGAGGCAGGCTACATCACGCATCCAGAGGGCTCTGTCTTAATCTCAGCGGGAAATACGAAGGTGATTTGTAACGCATCAATCGAAGACCGCGTACCTCCTTTTTTAAGAGGAGAAGGAAAAGGCTGGATTACAGCAGAATATAGCATGCTTCCAAGAGCAACAGCACAAAGAACGATGAGAGAATCTTCTAAAGGAAAAGTCACAGGACGTACAATGGAAATTCAACGCTTAATTGGACGAGCACTCCGCGCAGTCGTTGATTTAGAAAAGCTTGGTGAACGCACAATTTGGATTGATTGTGATGTGATTCAAGCAGACGGCGGAACACGGACGGCGTCCATCACAGGTGCATTTGTGGCCATGACACTTGCGATTCAAAAGCTTCGGGCTGAAGGAGTCATGAAAGAAAACCCAATCACTGATTATTTAGCGGCGATATCCGTCGGAATTGATTCTAAACAGGGGCTTCTGTTAGATTTAAACTATGAAGAAGATTCTTCGGCTGAAGTGGATATGAATGTCATCATGACAGGCGCTGGACGCTTCGTTGAACTTCAAGGCACAGGTGAAGAAGCGACCTTTTCAAGAGAGCAGCTAAACGGACTGCTTGATCTAGCCGAAAAGGGCATCAAAGAATTAATTGAAAAGCAAAAAGCAGTGACAGGAGAAGTCATCGAATAACTAGAAGGGTTTGATCAGGATGAAAACAGCGATCATTGCAACGCATAATCCGGGCAAAGCGAAAGAATTCAAAGCCATTCTTGAGCCAAAAGGTTTCACGGTCAAAACACTAGCAGACATCGGATTCTCAGAAGAGATCGAAGAAACAGGACAAACCTTTGAGGAAAATGCGATCATCAAAGCCGAGGCTATTCAGGCCAAAGCAGGTGAAATGGTGATTGCAGACGATTCCGGTTTGTCGATTGATTATCTGGGCGGGAAACCTGGCGTTTATTCAGCAAGATACGCTGGTGAGCATAAAGACGATGCCGAGAATGTAAGGAAAGTGCTGAGCGAGCTTAAAGGAATTGAAAAAGAAGACCGCACAGCCAGATTCAGATGTGCCCTTGCTGTCAGCACACCGGGCAAAGAAACAAAGACGGTAGAAGGATCAGTAGAAGGCTTCATCGCAGAAGAACCAATCGGCGAAAATGGCTTCGGATACGACCCGATTTTCATCGTCAAAGACAAAGACCAGACGATGGCCGAGTTATCACCAAAGGAGAAAAACAAGATCAGCCATCGAGCGGTCGCGCTTCAAAAGCTTTCATCATTGCTAGACGCAAATGAATAAGGGGGAATGAAGCCATGAAGATACTCATCATTAGTGACAGTCATGGACTCACAGACGAGCTTCAAACCATTGCTAAACGGCATGCGGCTGAGGTAGACATGATGATTCACTGCGGAGATTCAGAACTCGAAACGAACCACCCAGCACTCCAAGGATACAAAGTCGTCAAAGGAAATTGTGACTTTATGGGCGATTTTGAAGAAGAGCTCCTGCTCCCCCTTGATGGAGGCGGAAAACTATTTCTCACTCACGGACATCTGCATGGCATCAAACAATCCCTACTTCAAGTCTACTACCGTGCAGAAGAGCTAGGCGCAGACATTATCTGTTTTGGCCACTCGCACATCCCAGGCAGTGAGCTGCTAAGAGGAAAGCTCCTCATTAACCCAGGCAGCGTGCACCTGCCAAGAGTGCGCAAAGAGCGCAGCTATGCTATACTGACACTAGATGGAAGCGAAGCAAACGTTCAATTTTACACGGACGAAGGTCTAGCGATACAAGACCTCGAAAACACCGTGACATTGGAAGGTATTTCATAAGGGTGCAGCATCTGCCCCTTATGAAAAAACTTTCGAAAAACCGTTGACTTTAAAGAACAATAGTAATATAATAAATCTTGTCGCTGAGGTAATCGAGCGCAGCGCACTACATAACAACATGTCCCAGTAGCTCAGCAGGATAGAGCAACGGCCTTCTAAGCCGTCGGTCGGGAGTTCGAATCTCTCCTGGGACGTACTAAATTAAAAGCCTGAAACCCTTTATTATCAAGGATTTCAGGCTTTTTTGTTTGTTGGAACTTAAGTTCGTTTATCGCTTCAAATTAGGGTTTTGGGAGCGGATTTATTTTTAAGTATTTCCGTTGCCTGTTTTTGTATCAAAGAAACTATCGAAATGGGTGGCTGATTTCTGATCAGCTTCTTCAATGACATGAGCGTAAATGGATCAAAAATGTATAAAATGAAAATAGGCTTATATATGAAGGCAGCAACAAATATATTCAAAGTAGAAAAGCCCTTCCGATTTGGAGGGGCTTTTCATTGTGATTCATCGCTGTCCAATTCCCATAATTCTTGACCGTCTGCTAAATATATTTCGTTTGGCGGCTCTTTATAAAGAGAAATTTCTACTAATGAGCTTTTTCCTGTACTAATCCAATCATATATACTACTTTCATTATGAGTAGGCTGGGTCAAAACTTCTATGACCCTAAATGCAACAGCATAGTATTCTGTATAATTTGCATCATCATCCTCTAAAACGTTATCTGATTCATAGAGTGTGTCTGGTTTACCAACGATCTTTAATCCATTTTCCCAAACTAATATAAGTTCTTTCCCTCCATTTTCATCTAATGTTTTTATTAAAGAGTTATATTCCATAGTTAATCATCCTTTTAATTCATTCTAATGGTTTTGAAGGGACTATATGAGCACCGTTTTTTGAATAATGAGGTCACTTGTTATTGGTTGATTTGTACAAAAGGCCAATGCAGTATTCTTTCGAGTTAAATTCGAATCATGGTGCTACCAATTCAACTTTAATTCTATCAGGATCTTCGAAATAAACTGCGTAGTGTGTATCGCCGCCTGCGAAGGGGTGTGTATCGGTATAAAGAATTTTAACCCCCTTGGTTTTTAACTTTTCAGTCATATGATCTACTTGCTGCCGGGAGCTGGCATGAAAAGCTAAATGGTTTAGACCTACTCTGCGTCTATGATAGGGTATGTCCATAAATCGTTCTTCAGTTTGTACGAAAACGATATAAGTTTCACCCAATCTCCAACTTCGACCGCTTTCCCAAGTTTGATAAGGCTCGTAGCCTAATTCTTCTAAAAACCACTTCCAAAAAATAATTGAATTCTTTAAATTTGAAACATTTAGCTCTATATGATGAACAAGCCCTTTCATACGTTAACCTCCCTAAGTAGATATTAATTATTTTATATACATCTCAATGTATCCTAATTCACATCAAGACTAAAGTAGAATTTTGCTACCCCTCGACAGCTTTCACCAATTTTAAGGCAAATTTAAGCTTCCATTTCATTTCAAATACATTAAATCTTTGTTACAATAAGACAGCTTTGCCTAAGGTACGTTCATATTTTCGACATCTTTTTTTTATGATTTCTTAAAATTTTTATGTTTTGATATGAAACTTTTAGATGATCGATGTCGTCTTTATAAATGTCAAAAGAAAAGAGGTTATCAATATGCTATTCAAAAAGCTATCAGAAAATAAGTCTGTAAAATGGATAGGATATACAAGTTTTTACTTACTTATTTTTCTATTATTGTTTTTTATTTACGGATTCCATACAGCAAATACGGGATCATTCATTTACAACGATTTTTAATTGGAGATTAGACTATGAAACTATTACACACGATTCATGAATACCAGCAAACAAAACCGACACAGCCAGCATTTGTTTCTCAAGATGCTTCGATCACATATGATGAGCTTTGGCGTCTATCAGACCAAATGGCTGGTTCGATTGATGCAGTCGCAACTGACAGTGCACCTGTCATTGTATACGGTCATATGGAGCCAGAGATGCTGATTTCTTTCTTAGGCAGTGTGAAATCAGGCAGACCTTATATTCCGGTCGACATCTCAATACCTGTCGAGCGTATTGTCTCGATTATTGAAAGCTCCAAAGCCAGTCTATTGATTTGTGCAAATGAGCAGACAGTACTGGATGTAGAAGAACACATTGAAGTGAAGAGTGCGGCATCGCTTTTAGCACTTGAAAAAGAAGCACCACCATCCACGCAGTGGGTTCAACAGGATGATGTTTTTTACATCATTTATACGTCTGGCAGTACCGGAAAACCGAAAGGCGTTCAGGTAACAGCCAATAATTTAGAAAGCTTTACAGAATGGATGTGCCGAGACTTCCCAATTGGTGAGGGACGCACGTTCTTAAACCAAGCACCCTTTTCTTTTGACTTATCAGTGATGGATTTGTATCCAGCGCTTCAATCAGGCGGCACGCTTTACTGTTTAGTGAAAGATCTTGTGAATAAGCCGAAGGATATGTTTGCAGCACTTGGTCAATCTGACGTTGAAGTGTGGACATCAACACCTTCCTTTGTGCAAATGTGCTTGATGGATCCTTCCTTTACAGGTGAGCTTTTACCAGAGCTGAAAGTTTTCTTGTTCTGCGGAGAGGCACTTCCTGTATCTGTAGCAAGTGCACTCCTTGAGCGCTTTCCAAAGGCGCAGGTCTTTAATACGTATGGTCCGACTGAGGCAACTGTTGCGATCACATCAATTGAAGTCACCCAGGCCATTCTTGATCAGCATGATTCTTTACCAGTCGGCTATGCGAAGCCTGATACAGATATCGTCATTTTAGATGAAGAAGGCAAGAGCCTTCCTGATGGTGAAAAAGGGGAAATTGTCATCGTGGGGCCAAGCGTCACGAGAGGCTACTTAGGTGAACAAGCCTTAACGGATCAAGTGTTCTTTGAATACGAAGGACGTCCTGCTTACCGCACAGGTGACGCAGGTGTGAAACAGGCTAGGTTAATTACGTGCCACGGTCGTCTGGACTATCAAATTAAGCTGCATGGATACCGGATGGAGCTTGAAGAAATTGAATATCATGTGAGTGAGACAACTTATGTCAATGCTTGTGTGATTGTGCCGTTCCAGCCCAACGGTCATGTGGAGTACTTGATTGCAGCGATTGTCCCAGCAGCGCATTCATTTGAAAAAGAATATCAGCTGACAAGTGCGATTAAGAAAGAAATGGCGGATTCACTGCCTGCGTACATGATTCCAAGAAAGTTTGTCTATCTTGAGCAGCTGTACATGACGCCAAACGGGAAGGTTGACCGTAAGAGAATCGCGAAAGAGGTTCTTCTATGATTCCGTTTAGTTCATTCTTTTTCTTCATTCTCATTGGTATTCTTCTTTTGCCGACGATCATTCTTGGTCTTCGCGGCAAAAGAATGCAGGGCTACAACATGTTTGCAACGGTTGTGGCGCTCACGCTTATTTTCTCAAAGGATGCACATGGCGCACTGCTGCTCTTCTTATTCACAGTGTGGCAAGTCTTGATCATACGCCTGTATCTTGCGTACCGGCTAAAAGCGAATCAAGCATCTGTATTCTATATAGCAGTGGTGGCATCTATTTTGCCGCTTGTGCTATCAAAGATCTTACCGTTCTTTTTAACTCATCAGCCGCATCACCCGCCGCCAATGAACTGGCTGAGCTTTTTAGGGATCTCGTACTTAACATTTAAAGGTGTTCAGTTAATTATTGAGACAAGAGACGGCTTGATTAAGAAGAAAATGCCGATTCATCGTTTGGTCTATTTCATTGTCTTTTTCCCGACGATTTCATCAGGTCCGATTGATCGTTACCGCCGTTTTGAAAAGGATATGGATACGCCGCCTGAAAAGGGAGCATACAGTGATCTTCTATACGCAGGTATTCATAAAATTTTTATCGGCTTCTTATATAAGTTCATTGTTGGCTATCTGATTCACACGTATATTCTGATGAATATTCATCATATTAGCAGCAGTCACTTTGTTCAGCAGTTGACGTATATGTATGCCTACAGCATGTATTTGTTCTTTGACTTTGCTGGCTATACAGCGTTTGCTGTGGGTGTGAGTTATATCATGGGCATCAAATCACCAGAAAACTTTAATAAACCGTTTATTAGCCGGAACATTAAAGACTTCTGGAATCGCTGGCATATGTCCTTGTCCTTCTGGTTCAGAGACTACGTGTTTATGAGATTTGTGTTCTTTATGACAAAAAAGAAGTGGATCAAGAACCGTATGGCCGTATCGAATATTGGGTACTTTGTCCTCTTTTTATTGATGGGGGCTTGGCATGGACTCGCACTTCAATATATTATTTACGGACTATACCATGCAGTTGTCATGTCCGGTTACAATTTATTCGAGAAATGGAATAAAAAGCACAAGTGGTGGCCGGATAATAAGGTCACAATGGTTGTGTCGATCATTATTACATTCCATGTGATTTGTTTCGGATTTTATATTTTTTCAGGAAAACCATTTCATCATTAATGATTAAGGGAGTAGAAAATTATGGAATTTAAAAATCAAGTATACGGTATTATTGCAGAGGTTTGTCAGGACGACGTTGTGAAAGAAAATCCAGAGATTGCGATTTTTGAAGAAGGTCTTCTTGATTCATTTGGTACAGTAGAACTGCTGATGGCGATTGAAAGTCAGCTGGGAATTACTGTTCCGATTACAGAGTTCGATCGTGATGTATGGGATACACCGAGCCACATTGCTGAGCAGCTGGCAGAGATGAAGTAATGAAAAAGCGTTTTTTTGGGCCGCTTATTTTAGCGGCTGTTCTATTCATTGGTGTTCTTCTTGTACCAAATGCATGGCTCTCACATCTGATCCCAAAAGACAAATTACAAAAGTCAGCTACAGAATTAGATCCAGGGATGTTCCAAGGGCTTTATTTACAAGATGAAATGCTAAAAGATCCAACTTATTTGCCGATCTATGGATCTTCTGAACTATCACGTTTTGATCCATATCACCCTTCGAATTTCTTTCATGAGAATCCTCAAGGGTTCACACCTTACCTTGTTGGAAAAGGTGGATCGCAATCATTAATTCATGCGATGAACTTCGCAGCGCATATGGATGAATTAAAAGGGAAAAAGCTTGTGTTTATCGTGTCCCCGCAGTGGTTTGTGAAATGGGGATCTGACGAGAATCACTTTGCACCTAACTATTCAGCGCTTCAAGCACTTGATCTAGCCTATAATAAAGAAATTGATCCTGCTGTGAAAAAAGAGCTGATCAAGAGAATCATGACGTTTAAAGCAGTGAAGAACGACATGATCATCACAGAGCTTTTTAAAGCAGAGCTTTCTGGGAACAAATTCGCTTATGGCGCGATTTCTCCTATTGCAAAAATGTATTATGGCATGCTTCAAAAGAAAGACATGTACTATACAATTGGATCAGGGAAAGAGCGTAAGCTTCATCCGTCTCCATCAGTCAAAGGAAAAACATGGACTGAGCTTGAAAAAGAAGCAAGTGTCTTAGGTGCGAAAAAAGCAGGGAACAACCCGTTTTATATTAATCAAAAACTGTTTGAGCGCAAGCTGAAACCGATCATGAAAAAGATGAAAGATTCTCGTGAAGATCACTCTTATGCGGAATCACCAGAATACAAAGATTTTCAAATCATGCTGGATATTTTAAAACAGGCAGGGGCAAAGCCTTTGTTTGTGACGATTCCTGTAAACGGAAAATGGTATGATTACACCGGTTTCCCGAAAGAGGGACGTACAGAGTATTATGAAAAAATCAATCGTCAAATTCGAGATAACGGGTATGAAGTCGCAGATTTGACTTCACATGAGTATGATCCCTATTTCTTTAAAGATACGATTCATGTGTCTTATAAAGGATGGGTGTATATCGATAAGGCGATCGAAAAGTTTTACAAAGAGCAGTAGAATGCAGCGGCTTTCTGCTGCTTTTTGTTTGTCGAATGGGCGGATATCTTGTATAACTAAGGTGAAAGGGATATGCTGAATATGGAGGCGATATGATGAATCGTTCTGAGAAAAAGGAACTATTAAAGCGTTCGAAGAAGCATTTTAATGATCATGCCTTTTGGGAAAAGTTAAAAAAGACGGCACAAAAAGCTGGGGTCTCTCTTGTCTATGCTGTGCTATTACTTTACTATACATTGCAAAAAACCGAAGTACCTGTCAAAGCGAAGACCCTAATCATTGGAGCACTCGGATACTTTATCCTTCCAATTGACCTCATCCCCGATACTTTGATCGGTGTCGGCTACACAGATGATTTAGGTGCGATTACATTTGCTCTCCTTCAAGTCGCGATGTACATTGATGACGATGTAAAAGGAAAAGCAAAAGACAGGCTGGCAAAATGGTTCGGTGAAAAATCCGATACGTCTTTAATAGATCAAAAGCTTGAGGATGGCGGTATGCCGTCTGTACGCTGAAAAGAAGACAAAGGGCTAAAATAAAGTTCATTTTAGCCCTTTGTCAACAATCTGAAGCCTCCACACACGGAGGCTTTTTTCATTATCCTAAAAATTTCACGCAAACTGGATGAGGGACGGTGATGTCTGATTGTAAGACAGTGAGTCGCCCTGTTTCTTTGTCGCGTTTGTATAATACAAGGTTGCTAGATTCTTGATTTGATCCGACGAGGAATTCTTCTGTTGGATCAAGCACAAAGTCTCTAGGCCAGTTTCCTTCAGATGAAGCAATCTCGACAAGACTTAATTGGCCTTCAGCGTCTGTTTTAAAAATCGCAATGCTGTCATGGCCGCGATTTCCCGCATAAACAAATTGGCCGTCTGAAGAGACATGAATGGCGCTGCCTTGATTGTTCTCTGTAAAGTCGCTTGGAATGGTCGCAATCGTTTGGACTTCTTCAAAATGACCATCTTCAAAGTAACGAAGCACAATCACCTCTGAGCTTAGCTCTGTCATCACATATGCCACTGGCTGTGTTGCGTGGAAAGTGATGTGACGAGGCCCGCTGCCTGGTTTTGTTTCAAATGTATGCGCGAGCTCCAGCTTGCCGTCTTCTTTCTTATACGTATAAATGCCATCCGTTCCAAGGTCAACAGCCACTGCATATTTTTCATCTGGTGTCAGACCCATAAAGTGAGTGTGCGGTTTTTCCTGACGGTCTTCGTTAGGTCCAGTTCCTTCATGCTGCGCCTGTGACAGCGTGCGGATCACTGAGCCATTTTCAGCATCGATTTCATACATCTCTGCTGTTCCTTTATGATAGTTCGCTGTGAAAGCTGTTTTTGTTTGACTGTCCAAGCTGACGTGACAAGGAGAAGCGCCATCGGCAAGCTCTTGGTTGATGAAACTCAGTGCACCGGTTGTAGCATCAATTTGATACGCAGCAAGACCGCCCTGCGACCCTTTTTTCACCACAGCGTACACAAACTTTTGATCCTCTGACACGGTTAAATATGTAGGATTTTCGAGTTCAGCAGCGACTTCTACTTGTTCAATCTGCTGCTTGTCTGTATTTAATGTAAAGGAATAGATACCTTTACTGTCTCCCTTTGTATACGTTCCGATATAACCTCTGATGTTAGCCATGTATTGCCCTCCTTCTATTAGATGGTCTCATTCTATCATAAAATCATAGGAAAACGCTTTAGAAAGGCATACTGAAGGAAAAAACAAGCGCAATGAAATCTAACAACATTCATCAAAAATCATGTGAAAAAATATCACAAAAGTTTGTTCAAATCAAAACTGTTCATGTAAAGTAAATAAATTGAAGAAAAAATACAAAAAATTTTAAGTTTTTTCATTCCTTGTCTAGCAAAGGTGTAAGCGTATACATTTTATTTTGATTAGTCTAAATTGTCTAATAATTTTAAAAATGCTGTTGACACTGTATGGAAAGCGGCGTAAGATGGGTTCAACAAAAGCTAAAACAAACACGCTGAGCAAGCGTCAGACACTTCAATATAAAATGTCTGAAAATTCAACTACTTTTTGTTTGAAAGAGAGGGTGCTCACTGAAAATGGAAGACCAAAAGGAACAGTGGATCTTTTTAAACGATGAACTCGTGAAAAAAGAGGATGCGAAAATTTCAGTTTATGATCATGGCTTCTTATACGGTGACGGTGTGTTCGAAGGGATACGCGTGTATAACGGAAATATCTTTCGAATGAAAGAACATTTAGATCGCCTGTATGATTCCGCCAGATCCATTATGCTGAACATTCCATATTCACTTGAGGAACTCACGGAAAAAATGATTCATACAGTTGAAAGGAACGGCCTAAAGGATGCCTATATCCGCCTTGTTGTCTCAAGAGGTGCGGGTGATCTTGGTTTAGATCCTAACAACTGCGGGAGAGCCAACACAGTGATCATTGTAGAGCCGCTGGCCATCTTTCCAAAGCACCTATATGAAACAGGGATTGACATTGTGACGGTACCGACGAGACGAAATCGTCCCGATGTACTGAGTCCAAAAGTGAAATCATTAAATTATTTGAATAACATCCTTGTCCGAATCGAAGCCCATATGGCCGGTGTGAGTGAAGCGCTGATGCTGAACGATCAAGGGTACGTGGCAGAAGGTTCTGCAGACAATGTGTTTATTTATAAAAAAGGTAAGCTCTATACACCGCCAGGCTATATCGGCGCTCTTGAAGGCATCACAAGAAATGCCATCATGGAGATTGCAGAAGACTTAGGCTACGAAGTGAAAGAAGAACCATTCACAAGGCACGATGTGTATACAGCAGAAGAAGTTTTTCTAACAGGAACCGCAGCCGAAGTAATCGCCGTTGTAAAGGTTGACGGCCGTACAATCGGTGAAGGGAAACCTGGAGTTCACACAAACAAACTTCTTGAACAATTCCGCAAGCGAGTGGTTGAAGAAGGAGAAAAAGTCATTTTTTCAGATGAAAACATTCACGCAAGCTAAATAGATATCGATAAACGTTGAAGAGGACTAGTAGCTTTAGAGTCAGTATCTACAGAGAGCCGGTGGTAGCTGGAAACCGGTGTTACTTTCTAAAGTGAACTCACCTCTGAGTGTCTGCTTGAAATGATAGTAGGGCAGACCGAGTGACATTGCTCACTCGTTACCAAAATGGATGAAAGATGTCCATGAGACGGCAGCTGAATTTGCCGTGAACAAGGGTGGTACCGCGAAAAACAAAGCTTTTTCGCCCCTTTGACCTAGTGAAAAGTAGTGTCATTGTGGGGTGAGAAGGCTTTTTTATATGGTCTCAAATCTCGATCTTGAATAGAAAAGGGTGAAAGGACTTGACTGAAGCAAGACAAAGAGGAGGAAATCAAATGGGGACAAATGTACAAGTGGAGACGGAAACATCAAAAGCACCACAAACGATGAACGGTGCACTCATGTTAATTGAAGCACTCAAAAGAGAAAAAGTAGAAGTCATTTTTGGTTATCCTGGCGGAGCGGTTTTACCGATTTACGATAAAATTTACGATTCTGGTTTATTTCATGTCCTGCCAAGGCATGAGCAGGGAGCGATTCACGCAGCAGAAGGGTACGCAAGAATATCTGGTAAACCGGGTGTTGTCATTGCAACGTCAGGACCTGGTGCGACAAACCTTGTCACGGGAATTGCAGATGCGATGATTGATTCACTTCCTCTTGTTGTATTCACAGGGCAGGTGGCGACCTCAGTCATTGGCTCGGATGCTTTCCAAGAAGCGGATGTGCTCGGCATCACAATGCCAATCACAAAGCACAGCTACCAAGTAAGACGTCCAGAAGAGTTGCCAGGTGTCATTAAAGAGGCGTTCCATATCGCAACAACAGGCAGACCTGGTCCAGTCTTGATTGATATTCCAAAAGATGTTGCGGGCATTGAAGGAACGTTTGAATACGATCAGCCCATTGATTTACCTGGTTATCAGCCGAAAATCGAGCCGAACTATTTGCAAATTCGCAAATTGGTAGAAGCTGTGAGCAGAGCAAAGAAACCAGTCATTTTAGCAGGAGCTGGCGTTCTTCATGGGAAAGCGTCGGAAGAATTAAGGCAGTATGTAGAGCAACAGCAAATTCCGGTCGCTCATACACTGCTTGGTCTTGGCGGGTTCCCGGCAAAGCATCCTCTTTTCCTTGGGATGGCTGGCATGCATGGCACATATGCAGCGAACATGGCCCTTCATCAATGTGATCTGCTCATTTCAATTGGAGCTAGATTTGATGACAGGGTAACAGGCAACCTGAATCATTTTGCAAAACATGCGAAGGTCGCTCATATTGATATCGACCCTGCAGAAATTGGCAAGAACATTCACACCCATATCCCGGTTGTTGGAGACAGTAAGCTAGTGCTTGAAGAGCTGATCAAGCAGGACGGGAAGCAAGGGGAATCAGCCGAATGGAAAAACCAATTAGATCAGTGGAAGGAAGAATATCCACTCTGGTACGTCGAAAACGAAGCAGAAGGCTTTAAGCCTCAAAAGCTGATTGAATACATTCATCAATTCACAAAAGGTGAAGCCATTGTGGCAACTGATGTCGGGCAGCATCAAATGTGGGCGGCGCAGTTCTATCCATTTGAAAATGCAGATAAATGGGTCACATCTGGCGGGCTTGGCACGATGGGCTTCGGATTACCGGCAGCCATTGGCGCGCAGCTAGCTGATCAAGAGGCAACGGTTGTGGCCATTTTAGGAGACGGAGGTTTCCAAATGACCCTGCAAGAACTTGCCGTTATCCGTGAGCTGAACCTTCCAGTGAAAGTGATTGTTCTGAATAATCACAGCCTTGGAATGGTAAGACAATGGCAAGAAATTTTCTACGAAGAACGCTACTCGTATTCTAAATTTTCAGAGCAGCCAGACTTCGTTAAATTATCTGAAGCTTATGGCATTAAAGGAATCAGAATCTCATCAGACGAAGAGGCGAAAGAAAAGCTTGAAGAAGCGCTAACCTCTAGAGAGCCTGTTTTCATCGATGTCAATGTAGCGAGAGATGAAAAAGTATTCCCGATGGTTGCACCGGGGAAAGGACTTCATGAGATGGTGGGGGTGAAACCTTGAAAAGAATTATTGTGTTGACTGTATTAAATCGATCAGGCGTACTGAACCGAATCACTGGCCTTTTTACTAAACGACATTACAACATTGAAAGCATTACGGTCGGCCATTCTGAGATTCAAGATGTATCACGCATCACGTTCGTCGTCCATGTAGACCAAGAGAAAGACATCGAACAGCTGACAAAACAGCTGAACAAACAAATTGATGTCCTCAAAGTAACAGACATTACAAACCAATCAATCGTTCAGCGAGAGCTGGCTTTGATAAAAGTCGTATCTGCACCATCATCTAGAATGGAGATCACAGGGGTCATTGAACCGTTTAGAGCTTCTATTGTAGATGTAAGCAGAGAGAGTGTCGTCATTCAGGTGACAGGTGAGTCTTCAAAAATTGAAGCACTCATTGAATTACTTAAGTCATACGGCATTAAAGAAGTCGCCAGAACTGGCACCACGGCCTTTGCGAGAGATAATCAGCAAAAGCCGCAATCAAATAAAACAATTTCAATTGTCTAAACAAAAGGAGAGAGTCAAATGGTAAAAGTATATTATAACGGTGATATTCAAGAAAACGTATTAAATGGTCAAAAGGTTGCCATCATTGGTTACGGTTCACAAGGTCATGCACACGCACTGAACTTAAAAGAAAGCGGCGTAGACGTGATTGTTGGTGTGAGAAAAGGTGGTTCTTATACAAAAGCTCAAGAAGACGGTCATCAAGTGTTCACAGTAAAAGAAGCAGCAGCACAAGCAGATGTGGTGATGGTATTACTTCCAGACGAACAGCAAAAGAAAGTATATGACGAAGAAATTAAAGATCAATTAGAAGCTGGCAACTCACTTGTATTCGCACACGGATTTAACGTCCATTTCCATCAAATTGTTCCTCCAAGTGACGTAGACGTTTATCTTGTTGCACCAAAAGGTCCAGGGCATCTTGTGAGAAGAACATATGAGCAAGGCGCTGGTGTACCTGCACTATTTGCCATCTATCAAGATGTATCTGGTCAAGCGAAAGACAAAGCACTTGCTTATGCAAAAGCAATTGGCGGAGCAAGAGCAGGCGTACTTGAAACAACATTTAAAGAAGAAACGGAAACGGACCTATTCGGTGAGCAAGCAGTTCTTTGTGGAGGTCTTACTTCACTAGTGAAAGCAGGGTTCGAAACGTTAACAGAAGCGGGTTATCAGCCAGAGCTTGCATACTTCGAGTGTCTGCATGAACTAAAACTGATCGTTGACCTTATGTATGAAGAAGGACTAGAAGGCATGAGATATTCAATCTCTGATACAGCACAATGGGGTGACTTCGTATCAGGACCACGCGTTGTTGATGCAAAAGTAAAAGAATCAATGAAAGCAGTCTTGACCGACATCCAAAATGGAACATTTGCAAAAGAATGGATTGTTGAAAACCAAGTGAATCGTCCACGTTTCAATGCTATTAATGAAAGTGAAAGTGAGCATCAAATTGAAATCGTCGGAAGAAAGCTTCGTGAAATGATGCCTTTCGTCAAACAAGGAAAGAAAAAGGAAGCGGTGAGCGTCGGTGCGGAAAATTAATTTTTTTGACACAACACTTCGAGATGGAGAGCAATCACCAGGAGTGAACTTAAATGCACAAGAAAAGCTAATCATTGCAAAGCAGCTTGAGCGCCTTGGGGTTAATATCATTGAAGCGGGTTTTCCCGCTTCATCCCGAGGGGATTTCTTAGGTGTACAAGAAATTGCAAGAACAATCAAAAACTGTTCAGTTGCAGGGCTTGCACGTTGTGTGAAAGGTGATATTGATGCTGCATGGGAAGCATTAAAAGATGGGGCTCAACCAAGAATTCACGTCTTTATTGCGACTTCTGACATTCACCTGAAGCATAAACTAAAGAAAACACGTGAGGAAGTTGTAGAACAGGCTGTCTCAATGGTGAAATACGCAAAAGAACGCTTCCCGGTTGTCCAGTGGTCAGCAGAAGATGCGTGCCGTACAGATCTTGCTTTCTTAGCGGAAATTGTAGAGAAGGTCATTGACGCTGGGGCAAGTGTGATTAACTTACCTGATACAGTTGGATACCTAGCGCCAAAAGAGTACGGAAATATCTTTAAATACATGAAAGAACACGTTCCAAATATTGATCGCGTGAATTTGTCAGCACACTGTCATGATGACCTTGGCATGGCTGTGGCAAACTCACTTGCAGCAATCGAAAATGGAGCCGATCAAATTGAAACAGCAGTCAACGGTATCGGAGAGCGAGCTGGGAATGCCGCTTTAGAAGAAATTGCAGTAGCTCTTCATATTCGAAAAGACTTTTATCAGGTCGAATCAACAATTCAATTGAATGAAATTAAGCGTACAAGTGATGTAGTGAGCAAATACTCTGGAATGATTGTGCCGCGCAATAAAGCAGTCGTTGGAAACAACGCTTTTGCACATGAATCAGGTATTCACCAGGATGGTTTCCTCAAAGAAAAAACAACCTATGAAATTATTTCTCCAGAGCTTGTAGGCGTCACAACAGATGTGCTTGTCCTTGGAAAACACTCCGGAAGACATGCGTTTAAAGACCGCTTGAAAACACTAGGCTTTAAGCTAACTGAAGAAGAAATCAATAAGTTCTTCGAAACCTTCAAGAACTTAACAGAGAAGAAGAAAGAAATCACAGATGATGATTTGATTTCTATTATATTAGAAGAAAAAGTAGCAGACCGAAAAATTGGCTACGAATTTGAAAGCCTTCAAGTACATTATGGTACAGAACAAATGCCAACAGCAACGGTTTCTCTTAAAAATCAAGAAACGCAGGAAGTCATTCAAGAAGCAGCTACAGGTGCAGGCAGTGTAGAAGCTGTGTACAACACGCTTGAGCGCTGTATGGAGGAAAGAATTCATTTGCTAGACTACCGTATTCAATCAAATGGAAAAGGCAGAGACGCGCTAGCAGAAGTATATGTCACTGTTTCAATAGAAGGAAAAGAAACAGCAGGCCGAGGTGTGGCGCAAGATGTACTGGAAGCATCGGCTAAAGCTTACGTCAATGCAGTGAACAGGCATTTAATCTTTAAATCAAATTTGTTTGAAATTGAGAAACATCACGCGATCTCATAGGAAAGGAGGAAGGTCCTCATGAAAAAGAAAATTGCACTTTTGCCCGGCGATGGAATCGGACCGGAAGTCGTAGCATCAGCAGTCGCTGTCCTGCAAGAAACAGCGGCTCAATTTCAACACGAATTTGAATTCGAAACTGCGCTCATTGGCGGTATAGCGATAGATGAAAAAAATAATCCGCTCCCTAAGGAAACAGTAGATGTGTGCAAAAGCGCAGATGCGATTTTATTAGGAGCAGTTGGCGGACCAAAGTGGGATCAAAACCCGCCAGAACTTCGCCCGGAAAAAGGCTTGCTCGCCATTCGTAAACAGCTGGACTTATTTGCAAATATCCGTCCTGTCAAAGTGTTCGATAGCTTAAGCGAGGCGTCGCCGTTAAAACAAGATCATATTAGCGGAGTAGATTTCGTCATCGTTCGTGAATTAACAGGCGGCCTCTATTTTGGTGAACCAAGCGAGCGCTATACGGATGATGAAGGAAAAGAAGCTGCTGTTGATACACTCCTTTATACAAAGGAAGAGATTGTCCGTGTATTAAAAGAAGCGTTCGACATGGCCTTAACGAGACGGAAAAAAGTGACGTCTGTGGATAAAGCGAATGTTCTTGCTTCCAGTAAACTATGGCGGGATGCGGTAGAAGAAGTTGCATCCCAATATCCAGAAGTTGCATATGAGCACATGCTCGTTGATAATGCCGCCATGCAGCTGATTTATAAGCCCGCTCAATTTGATGTCATTGTGACAGAGAATATGTTTGGCGACATTTTAAGTGACGAGGCTTCTATGATTACTGGTTCACTCGGTATGCTGCCATCTGCTAGTCTATCAAGCACAGGCCTTCATTTATATGAGCCGATTCATGGTTCAGCACCCGATATTGCGGGGCAAAATGTCGCAAACCCTCTGGCAACCATTTTGTCAGCAGCCAGCTTGCTTAGAACATCCTTTGCATTAGAAGATGAAGCGGCTGCAATAGAAGAAGCCGTGGAAGCTGTTCTTGCCTCTGGCAAACGCACAAAGGATTTAGCAGCAAAAGAGGGAACATATCAAACGACTGACGATATCACCACAGCAGTTGTAGACGCACTGAAAAAACGTGCGAAAACAATTGTATAAATAGAAATCTTGTTGAATTAGGTAGAGGGAGGAAAAGGGTTATGCCTCGAACAATCATCGAAAAAATATGGGATCAGCATGTTGTCAAAAGCGGCGAGGGAAAACCAGACCTTTTGTATATTGATCTGCACTTGGTGCATGAAGTGACATCACCTCAAGCATTTGAAGGATTAAGACAAAAAGGACGCAAGGTGAGAAGACCTCAAAACACGTTTGCGACGATGGATCACAACATCCCGACTGTGAATCGATTTGTGATCAAAGATGAGATTGCTAAAAAGCAGGTGAGTGCTCTAGAGCGCAACTGTGCTGAATTTGGTGTCCGTCTAGCTGACCTTCACAGTGTAGACCAAGGAATTGTCCATGTCGTTGGACCAGAGCTTGGTTTGACACTTCCGGGGAAAACAATCGTTTGTGGAGATAGTCATACATCAACTCACGGCGCGTTTGGTGCACTTGCCTTTGGGATCGGTACAAGTGAGGTTGAACATGTACTTTCCACACAAACACTTTGGCAGCAGCGTCCGAAAACACTAGAAATTAGAGTAGACGGAAAGCTGCAAAAAGGGGTAACTGCCAAAGATGTCATTTTAGCAGTCATTGGTGCACACGGCGTGAAGTTCGGTTCAGGTTATGTCATTGAATACACTGGGGAAGTATTCAGAAACATGACGATGGATGAGCGGATGACCGTTTGTAATATGTCGATTGAAGCAGGCGCAAGAGCAGGATTGATTGCACCTGATGAAGTCACCTTTGAATATTGCCGCGGCCGCAAATATGCACCGCAGGGAGAAGACTTCGAAGCAGCCATTAAAGAATGGGAAGAACTTAAAACAGATCCGGGTGCAACCTATGATAAAACGATTGTTTTAGATGGGAATGAGATTTCACCAATGGTCACGTGGGGAATTAACCCAGGGATGGTGCTGCCTGTGGATGCATCGATCCCGGGACCTGAGGATTTTGCACAAGAAGATGATCAAAAAGAAGCGCTCAGAGCTTACGAGTACATGGGTGTTCATCCGCATCAGCGTATTGAAGACATTACGATCGAGCATGTCTTTATCGGCTCTTGTACGAACTCAAGAATGACTGATTTACGCCAAGCAGCTTCTATGATTGAAGGACAAAAAGTAGCTGATCATGTCAGAGCGATTGTGGTGCCTGGCTCTCAAAGTGTCAAACTGCAAGCAGAAGAAGAAGGTCTTCATGAAATTTTCCTTGAAGCAGGCTTTGAATGGAGAGAATCTGGCTGCAGTATGTGCCTCAGTATGAATAATGATGTGGTGCCAGAAGGCGAACGCTGCGCGTCCACGTCAAACCGTAACTTTGAGGGGCGTCAAGGGAAGGGTGCAAGAACCCATCTTGTCAGCCCGGCAATGGCTGCAATGGCTGCAATACATGGCCGATTTGTCGATGTCAGGAAGTTTAATCAAGAGAAAACAGTCGTGTAAGGAGTTGTCATAGATGGAGCCTTTAGTCACTCATAAAGGGAAAGCCGCTGTGCTTAACCGTATAAATGTAGATACAGATCAAATTATTCCGAAGCAATTTTTGAAAAGAATTGAACGAACAGGATATGGCCGGTTTGCCTTTTTCGACTGGCGGTATTTAGCCGATGGCAGCCCAAATCCTGATTTCGAGCTGAATCAGCCGATTTATGAAGGAGCATCCATTTTGATCGCAGGAGAAAACTTTGGCTGCGGATCATCAAGGGAACATGCCCCTTGGGCACTTGATGATTATGGTTTCAAAATTGTCATCGCACCATCATTCGCAGATATTTTTCATCAAAACTGCTTTAAAAATGGGATGCTTCCGATTCGTCTTGATTATGATGTGTGGAAAACATTCGCAGCATCATATGAGTACAAAGGGTATGAGATGACGGTTGATCTGGAAAAACAGCAGATTCAAGACCATGAAGGGAAAATGACCCCTTTTGAAGTAGACCCTCACTGGAGAGAAATGCTCCTGAATGGCTATGATGAGATTTCATTAACGTTATTATTAGAAGATGACATTCAGGCATTTGAAGAAAAGCGCAGCAGCTGGCTGCGTGCATAAACAACGAGAAGCCGTCCGACCGAGGTGTGACGGCTTCTTTTTTGCATGAAAACCTCTCGTTACTTGTGTTTACTAACCTTCGTTGGTAAACTGATAAAAAATATGCGCCCGAAAGGAACGTAAGCATGAAACATGACAAGAAGAAAGATAATGTCATTTTGTTTCCTGGTCTGAAAGAAAGACTGATTGAAAAAGGAATGGCAGCATTAAAAGATAAACAGTATCAAGAGGCGCTTCAGTTATTTTCAGAAGCGAAATCTTATGATGACGATGAAGAATCCGATATTCACCTCGGCATGGCGATTTGTTTTCTGGAGCTGGGTGAGCTGCAGGATGCAAAGCGTGTTTGTGAAAAGATGTTAAATGAAGGGTATGGACACTATTTCACCGTGCTTCAAGTGTATATGACCATCTTAATTCAGCTGAAAGAATACGAGGAAGTCAAACAGACGATTGAGGCTGTACTCGAGGAGAACCACCTTCCAGCAGAAAGCGCGGAGCATTTTTACAAGCTGCTCGAATTTAGCAGGAAGATGATTGAATCGCCTGAAGAGATCTTAGACGAAGACGAGAGTGATCGCGGTGAAATCAATATAGATGATATACTGGAGCGGCCAGAAGAGCAGGTGCAGTTCATCCATTCATTGAAAGACCGGAATATTACACCGCATATGGGTCTATTAAATACGATCTTACAAAAACCGGATGGAAACCCTTTGGTCAAATCCTTGATCCTGCAGCTTCTGTCAGATCATGATGTGGCAAAGCCGGTTCATGTGACGAAATTCGGTGATTCTTTAACACTTGTTCCTTCTGAGGCTGTAAAGCCAGAGCAGATGCCGCTTCTTCAGCAGGTCCTGCGTATGCTCGATGACACGCTCGGCAATGAGAACCCAACCCTTTATCAAGGCGTGGAGGAGTTATGGCGCCGGCACTTATTTGTGCTTTACCCATTTCTTCCTAAATACACAGATCCGAATCTTTGGGCTGCGGCTCTTCATAAAGTCGGCTATGAAATGCATGGGATTGAGATTGACCTCGAAGAATTGCATCTATTGTATGATTTTAATGAACGAGAGCTGAGAGAAGCTTGCACAATGCTGAAAGATATTGAAGAAATTTCTTATTTGTAATTTGTCGATTTAGTTGAAAGACGGACTTGTTATGTTATAATATAATGGTTGTATTTGTGCATATATAGTGCAGTTGTAAGATTCCAACGGTTGAAAGACGATATGTATAATCAAGTCAAATGTTGTATACATAATACCGCTTCTTTAGCAGAGTGCGTGGTTTTTGATTGGACGAAGTCTTTATGATGCTTTAGAATGTAACAACGCACAATCTGAATAGATTTTTGGAGGGAAACACACATGTCAGTAAAATGGGAAAAACAAGAAGGTAACGAAGGTGTCTTAACTGTAGAAGTTGACGCTGAAACATTTAACAAAGCACTTGATGATGCATTTAAGAAAGTGGTCAAGCAAGTATCTATTCCTGGATTCCGTAAAGGGAAAGTACCACGTGGTCTTTTCGAGCAGCGTTTTGGTGTAGAATCTCTTTATCAAGATGCATTAGATATTCTTCTTCCAGTTGAATATCCAAAAGCAATCGACGAAGCTGGTATCGAGCCAGTTGACCGCCCTGAAATCGATGTTGAGAAAATCGAAAAAGGCGAAAGCTTAATCTTCACTGCAAAAGTAACAGTGAAGCCTGAAGTGAAACTTGGTGACTACAAAGGTCTTAACGTAGAAAAAGACGATACAACTGTCACTGATGAAGATGTACAAGAAGAGCTAAAAGCACTTCAAAATCGTCAAGCTGAGCTTGTTGTCAAAGAAGAAGGCACAATCGAAAACGGCGATACAGTTGTTCTTGATTTCGAAGGATTCGTTGATGGAGAAGCATTCGAAGGCGGAAAAGCTGAGAACTACTCTCTTGAAATAGGTTCTGGTTCATTCATCCCTGGTTTCGAAGAGCAATTAGTTGGTCTTGAAGCTGGCGCTGAAAAAGACGTAGAAGTGACATTCCCAGAAGAATACCATGCTGAAGACCTTGCAGGTAAACCAGCTGTATTCAAAGTGAAAATTCATGAAATCAAAGCAAAAGAACTTCCAGCACTTGACGATGAGTTTGCTAAAGATGTTGATGAAGAAGTAGAAACTCTTGCTGAATTAACTGAAAAAACGAAGAAGCGTCTTGAAGAAGCAAAAGAAAACGAAGCAGAAGGAAAACTTCGTGAAGAGCTAGTAGCGAAAGCTTCTGAAAATGCGGAAGTTGACGTCCCACAAGCGATGGTTGACACAGAGCTAGACCGCATGATGAAAGAATTCGAACAACGTCTTCAAATGCAAGGGATGAACCTTGAGCTTTACTTCCAATTCTCTGGTCAAGATGAAGATGCGCTGAAAGAGCAAATGAAAGAAGATGCTGCTAAACGCGTGAAATCTAACCTAACACTTGAAGCAATTGCTGCTGCAGAAGACTTACAAGTGTCTGACGAAGAAGTGGAAGAAGAACTTTCAAAAATGGCTGAAGCATACAACATGCCAGTTGAAAATATCAAACAAGCGATTGGATCTACTGACGCAATGAAAGAAGATCTAAAAGTTCGCAAAGCAATTGATTTTCTTGTAGAAAACCGTTAATATGGTGCATAATAATAAAACAGGGCGCGAGTGACTCGTGCCTTGTTTTGTACAATTTTTGACTTATCATCGCTTCTTTTGGAAACGATAGTGTAAGTCGCATCTTTCTGTCATACATATCTCAATATGCAGTGTTAGAAACACATCATTACCGTCTTTTAGGAAAGTATGGTAAAATGCATACATACTGGACCCAGAAAGGTAGCTGACTGCTAGCTACAGGCAAGTGAAGAAGAATAAGGGGTGAAAGAATGTTTAAATTCAACGAGGAAAAAGGTCAATTAAAATGCTCGTTTTGCGGAAAAACGCAAGATCAAGTGCGTAAACTGGTCGCAGGACCTGGCGTATATATATGTGATGAATGTATCGAGCTTTGCACGGAAATAGTTGAAGAAGAGCTCGGCACTGAGGAAGAAGTTGAATTCAAGGATGTTCCGAAGCCTCATGAAATTCGGGAGATTCTTGATGAATATGTCATCGGACAAGAGAATGCGAAGAAATCCTTAGCTGTAGCGGTCTATAACCACTATAAACGGATCAATTCCAACAGCAAGATTGATGATGTTGAGCTTTCGAAAAGTAATATTTCTATGATTGGACCAACAGGAAGCGGTAAAACATTACTTGCTCAAACGCTTGCTCGTATTTTAAATGTTCCATTTGCGATTGCAGATGCAACATCATTAACTGAAGCAGGTTATGTTGGTGAAGACGTAGAGAATATTTTACTAAAGCTGATCCAAGCAGCGGATTATGATGTAGAAAAAGCGGAAAAAGGCATTATCTACATCGATGAGATCGATAAAGTAGCAAGAAAATCAGAAAACCCTTCTATCACTCGTGATGTATCTGGGGAAGGTGTACAGCAAGCCCTTTTGAAAATTCTTGAAGGAACAGTTGCTAGCGTACCGCCTCAAGGTGGACGTAAGCACCCTCATCAAGAATTCATTCAAATTGATACGACAAATATCCTCTTCATTTGTGGTGGAGCCTTTGACGGCATTGAGCAAATCATCAAACGCCGCCTAGGTCAAAAAGTCATTGGATTCGGTGCGGATAATAAAATCGAAGACCTTGAAAAAGAAGTCCTTCTATCAAAAGTACTGCCGGAAGACTTGCTTCGCTTCGGTTTAATTCCAGAATTCATCGGTCGTCTGCCGGTTATTGCAAGTCTCGAGCCGTTAGATGAAAAAGCACTTGTAGAAATCTTGACAAAGCCTAAAAATGCGCTAGTCAAGCAGTATACAAAAATGCTTGAGCTAGACGATGTGGAGCTTGAGTTTGAAGAAGATGCTCTCAGCGAGATTGCGAAAAAAGCAATTGAGCGTAAAACAGGAGCTCGTGGTCTTCGTTCCATCATTGAAGGCATCATGCTTGATGTGATGTTTGACCTTCCATCTCGTGATGATATTGAAAAATGTGTCATCACTGGTGAAACGGTTGCCGATGCTGAACCGCCGCGTCTTGTGTTAAAGGACGGCACAGTCGTTAATAAAGATACAAAAACATCTGCATAAGAGAAGTGATCACTCCTGAATCTTTTTGATTCAGGAGTTTTTTATTTATCGTGGAAGACGTGTTTATTCCGTCCAGCTCTAGGAAATACTAGCAGACAGAAACCATACATACGATAGATGAAGGAGGGAGCACCGATTGAGCTGGACAGGAATCGTACTATTCATACAGCTGTTCTTTGGTATCGTCATCGGGCTGTACTTTTGGAACTTACTGAGAAATCAGCGCACACAAAAGGTGACGATAGACAAAGAATCAAAGAAAGAAATGGAAGCACTCAGAAAGATGCGATCGATCAAATTGAGTGAACCTTTATCAGAGAGAGTCCGGCCAAAGGGTTTTCAAGATATTGTAGGGCAGGAAGACGGCATTCGTGCACTAAAAGCGGCACTATGCGGACCTAACCCTCAGCATGTCATCGTCTACGGACCGCCGGGTGTTGGAAAAACAGCCGCTGCCCGTCTAGTCATGGAAGAAGCGAAGCGTCATGCTGATTCTCCGTTTAAGAAAGATGCGGTGTTTGTAGAGCTTGATGCCACAACAGCGAGATTCGATGAACGAGGCATTGCAGACCCCTTAATTGGCTCCGTGCATGACCCGATTTACCAAGGGGCAGGGGCAATGGGACAAGCAGGCATTCCGCAGCCGAAACAAGGAGCAGTCACGCATGCTCATGGCGGGGTTCTGTTTATAGATGAGATTGGAGAACTGCATCCAATCCAAATGAATAAAATGCTGAAAGTGCTTGAGGATCGGAAAGTGTTTTTAGACAGTGCCTACTACAGTGAAGAAAATACCCAAATCCCAAATCACATTCATGATATTTTTCAAAATGGGCTGCCGGCTGATTTTAGATTGATTGGTGCCACCACAAGAACGCCGGACGAAATTCCACCAGCGATTAGATCAAGATGTTTGGAAATATTCTTTAAAGACCTTGATCAGCATGAGCTGAAAATCGTCGCTGCCAAGGCTGTCCAAAAAATTCAAAAGGAATTAAGTGAAGAAGGGCTAAGCCTGTTAACCTCCTATGTGAAAAATGGACGTGAAGCGGTCAATATGGTGCAGATAGCGGCTGGTATGGCTATCACTGAAAACCGAAAAGACATCACGATAGCTGATGTAGAATGGGTCATTCATTCAAGCCAGCTGACGCCAAGGTATGAACAAAAAGTACCGGAAAAGCCAAAAGTGGGGGTAGTAAATGGCCTTGCCGTTTATGGACCAAATAGCGGCGCCCTGCTTGAGATTGAAGTGAATATATGTAAGGCGCTGGAAAAAGGCAGTATCAACATTACAGGTATTGCAGAAGAGGAAAGCATTGGCAACCAGTCTAAATCCATCAGACGAAAAAGTATGGCCAAAGGCTCGGTTGAAAATGTATTAACAGTACTTAGAAACTTAGGCATACGCACAAATGAATATGATATCCATATTAATTTTCCAGGCGGTGCCCCTATCGATGGGCCGTCTGCTGGGATTGCGATGGCCACCGCGATTTTCTCAGCCATTCATCAAATCCCGATCGATCATCTAACCGCCATGACGGGTGAAATTGGATTGCAAGGTCAGGTGAAGCCGATCGGTGGAGTGATACCGAAAATTAAGGCAGCCAAACAAGCTGGTGCCAGAACAGTGATTATCCCTTATGATAACCAGCAGTCGATCTTAAAAGAGATTGAAGGGGTCACCATTGTGCCTGTGAAGCACTTCCAAGAGGTGCTGGATCAGTGTCTGGTCAACCCGCCAGACGAGAAGAAAGATGGACTAGAAGAAGAAATGAAAAGAAAATCTGTTTAATCCCCATCACATATGGGGATTTTTTAATGAAATAGATCTTTTTTTCTTTTTCAAGATAAAAAGAAAGGGTATACTACGATAAGATCATCATTTCTCAGGTCTTTTACATTGTACAAGACTGAAACAGGTATATTATAATGATTCATACTAGTGACGGAGGTGTCAATCAACATGGCAGATGAAATCAAAAAGAATGTTCCGCTCCTTCCATTGCGAGGTTTGCTTGTTTATCCAACAATGGTCTTGCATTTGGACGTTGGACGCGAGAAGTCTGTTCAAGCATTAGAACAGGCAATGATGAACGATCATATGATTTTTCTAGCAACGCAGCGGGAAATTTCAATAGACGAACCAGGTGAAGAAGAAATTTTCAAAGTCGGCACCTACACAAAAATTAAACAAATGCTGAAGCTGCCAAATGGAACGATTCGTGTACTCGTTGAAGGCTTAAATCGAGCACAGATCGAATCATATGTGGAGCTAGAGGACTATACGTCAGTCGATATTAAAGAATTGGCAGAAGAAGAATTAAAAGACGCAGAAGCAGAAGCACTCATGCGCACTTTGTTAGATCACTTTGATCAGTACATAAAAATTTCAAAAAAAATCTCAGCTGAAACATACGCAACGGTGACGGATATCGAGGAGCCGGGAAGAATGGCAGATATCGTCGCTTCTCACCTGCCGCTCAAATTAAAAGACAAGCAAGAAGTACTGGAAACAGTAGATGTCAAAAAACGGCTGAACCGGGTGATCAGCCTGATCCACAATGAAAAAGAAGTACTGGAGATTGAAAAGAAAATCGGACAGCGTGTCAAACGTTCAATGGAACGAACGCAAAAAGAATATTATTTGCGTGAACAAATGAAAGCCATTCAAAAAGAGCTTGGAGACAAAGAAGGAAAAACAGGTGAAGTCAGTACATTAATGTCTAAAATCGAAGAATCCGGCATGCCGGATTCTGTTCGTGAGACTGCGTTAAAAGAACTGAATCGTTATGAAAAAATCCCTTCAAGCTCTGCTGAGAGCTCTGTGATTCGAAATTATATTGATTGGCTGATCAATCTTCCGTGGGGCATCTATACAGAAGATCGTCTAGACTTAAAGCTTGCAAGCCAAATTTTAGATGATGAGCACCATGGGCTGGAAAAAGTGAAAGAACGTGTGCTTGAATATCTTGCTGTACAGAAGCTGACAAATTCATTAAAAGGACCGATTCTTTGCTTGGCAGGACCTCCTGGAGTAGGGAAAACGTCACTTGCAAAATCCATTGCAAAGTCACTTGATCGAAAGTTTATCCGGATCTCTCTTGGCGGTGTACGTGATGAATCTGAGATTCGTGGACATAGAAGAACATATGTAGGTGCGATGCCGGGCCGTATCATCCGTGGTATGAGTAAGGCAGGCACCATGAATCCCGTGTTCCTTTTAGATGAAATTGATAAGATGTCCTCTGATTTTAGAGGGGACCCGTCATCTGCTATGCTTGAAGTGTTAGATCCAGAGCAAAATCATAACTTTAGCGATCACTATATTGAAGAGACATTTGATTTGTCTCAAGTGTTATTTATCGCCACTGCCAACAATTTAGCAACCATTCCAGGTCCACTTCGTGATAGAATGGAGATTATCACGATTGCAGGGTATACTGAGGTTGAAAAAGCAGAAATTGTGAAAGATCACCTTCTGCCGAAGCAGCTAAAGGAGCACGGATTAAAAAAAGGGAACTTACAGCTTCGTGAAGCAGCGATTTACGATATGATTCGCTATTACACTAGAGAAGCAGGAGTTCGCGGATTAGAGCGTCAGCTTGCGGCGATATGCCGTAAAGCGGCAAGAGCGATTGTGGCTGAAGACCGCAAACGCATCACGGTGACGGAAAAGAACTTATCTGAATATCTCGGAAAAAGGCTTTACCGTTATGGTCAGGCTGAAACGACAGATCAAGTGGGCGTTGTCACAGGACTTGCGTATACTACAGTTGGTGGAGACACCTTATCCATTGAGGTATCACTCTCGCCGGGTAAAGGCAAGCTTTTGTTAACAGGTAAGCTTGGTGATGTCATGAGAGAATCTGCGCAGGCGGCATTCAGTTATATTCGTTCGAAAGCAGATGAACTGAACATTGATCCTCATTTTAATGAAAAGCATGATATTCATATCCATGTTCCAGAGGGTGCGGTTCCAAAGGACGGGCCATCAGCTGGTATTACCATTGCGACGGCTCTTGTATCAGCACTCACAGGACGTCCTGTGTCAAAAGAGGTTGGTATGACAGGAGAGATTACGTTAAGAGGAAGAGTGCTTCCGATTGGCGGATTAAAAGAAAAAGCATTAGGCGCACATCGCGCAGGGCTGAAAACCATTATTCTTCCGAAGGAAAACGAGAAGGATATTGATGATATTCCTGAAAGTGTGAGACAAGGACTAACCTTTATCCCAGTCTCGCATTTAGATGAGGTGCTTGAGAAAGCGTTAGTAGGAGAGGGAAGATGAAAGTAACAAAATCAGATATCGTCATTAGTGCGGTGAAACCAGAGCAGTACCCGAGCGGGGGACTGCCTGAAATCGCTCTTGCTGGACGATCAAATGTTGGGAAGTCCTCGTTCATTAACTCATTAATCAATCGTAAAAATTTAGCACGTACGTCTTCTAAACCAGGAAAGACCCAGACGCTTAATTTCTACATTATTAATGATATGCTCCATTTTGTGGATGTTCCGGGCTACGGCTTTGCCAAAGTATCAAAAACAGAGCGTGAAGCTTGGGGCAGAATGATCGAAACGTATATTACGATGCGTGAAGAATTAAAAGCAGTTGTACAAATAGTGGATCTGCGCCATAAGCCATCAGTAGAAGATGTGAACATGTATGAATTCCTTAAATATTATGGAGTTCCTGTGATCATCATTGCGACAAAGGCGGATAAAATTCCAAAAGGCAAATGGGAAAAACATGCGAAAGTCGTCAAACAGACGCTCGACATTGACCCATCAGATGAATTAATCTTATTCTCTTCTGAAACCAAAAAGGGAAAAGATGAAGCCTGGAATGCGATTCTTGCAAAGATTAACAGCTAGAAGAAAGGCATCTGCACATAGCAGATGCCTTTTTATTGTATAAGTTATTTCCTTTTTAAAAATAATAAGAGGAGACTGACAGCAATCAGTACATAGGGCCAGTACAATTCAAAGCCGGAAGTAGGGATAGAGAGTGAGCTAAGCTGTTTTGTAATTTGCTGAAAGAAATAAAGAAACAGACCGAGTGCAATTAAAGCAGCACTTTCTATACGGTATTCCTTTTTCTGAGATGATTTCATCAAAAGCGCAAGGCCGACGATGAACACAATCATCGTAAATGTGTCTGGCCAATGGTCCAATTTCGGCTGAAGGATAAAGTGTAGCGCAAGGCCTGTCATGAGCATACCGATAAACACATGAGAGGTTTCCTGCTCCTTCTTTCCTTGATATAAGAAAGCAAGGCCAAAAAGCAGTACAAGTGTATACCATTTCTCCTGATCCTTCCAAATGTCAAATTGACCTCCTGAGAGAATGGCATATAGCGCTACAGCCAGCAAAGTGAGCGGCAGCAAAATGGATTTCTTCTTCAAAGATGTCACCTTCTTTTAAGCAGATCATTTGTCCGCACGCGCCAAATCTGGTAAATTGCTTGAAGTGATGATATGGCATAATCGATGTCGAACATTTTTCTACTATATCACAACATTTTTGAAATCTGTTCACAATTTTTATCCAGTTAAAAATGAATATATGTTATAATCATTATAAATAATAAATTCTATATTATAATTATTATAAATTAGACAGGGCGTTGGGGGTGCAAGCTGAAGTTATGCATATTCTTGTTGTGGGTTTAGATTATAAAACAGCCCCTGTTGAGATACGGGAACAGCTGAGCTTTGAACCGAGCGAGCTCGGAGCAGCGATGTCCAAGCTTAAAGAAGAAAAAAGCATTCTAGAGAATATCGTCATCTCAACATGTAATCGAACAGAGATCTACGCAGTTGTAGATCAGCTTCATACTGGTCGGTTTTATATAAAAAGATTTTTAGCAGATTGGTTCGGTTTAGAAAAAGAGGATGTCTCTCCATATTTGAAGTTTTATGAAAACGATGGAGCGGTTGAGCATTTATTCCGTGTGGCCTGTGGACTTGATTCCATGGTGATTGGTGAAACACAAATACTCGGTCAAGTGCGCTCCAGCTTTAAAACAGCTCAAGAGGAGAAGACGATTGGTACCGTTTTCAATTATTTATTTAAGCAGGCGGTCACCGTTGCAAAACGCTCTCATGCGGAAACAGATATTGCGTCTAATGCTGTGTCTGTCAGCTATGCAGCTGTCGAGCTTGCCAAAAAAATCTTTGGACGTCTTTCTGATAAGCATGTCCTTATTCTTGGTGCGGGTAAAATGGGCGAGCTTGCAGCACAAAACCTTCAAGGCCAAGGAATTGGTCAGGTGACGGTCATTAATCGAACGTATGAGAAGGCAAAAGAATTGGCCGGACGTTTTTCAGGAGAGCCTAAAAGCTTAAACCAATTAGAAAAAGCATTATCTGAAGCGGACATTGTGATTAGCTCGACTGGTGCTAAACAATTTGTGATTACAAAAGAAATGGTCGAAGGTGCGAATAAAAAGCGGAAAGGCAGACCTCTATTCATGGTGGATATTGCAGTACCGCGTGATTTAGATCCAGCCATTTCTGAAGTAGAAGGTGCTTTTTTGTATGACATTGATGACCTTGAGGGCATTGTGGCAGCCAACCTAAAAGAGCGCCGTGCAGTGGCTGAAGAGGTGGAACTCCTCATTGAAGCTGAAATTGTGGAATTTAAGCAATGGCTTAATACGCTTGGTGTTGTTCCTGTCATTTCTGCTCTAAGAGAAAAGGCGCTCACGATTCAAGCGGATACGATGCAAAGCATTGAACGAAAGCTTCCAAACCTCACACACCGTGAAATGAAGCTGTTAAATAAACATACGAAAAGCATCATCAATCAAATGCTGAAAGATCCTATTTTAAAGGCAAAAGAAATTGCCGGGGAGCCGAATGCAGAAGAAAAACTTTTACTCTTTAAAGAAATCTTTGATTTACAGGTTGAAGATGAAGAGCAAAAGGAAGAGCCTGTACAGGTAGAGCAAGGGTCATTTCAGCTGTTCAAACCAAATATGGCACAAGGCTTTGCTACAGTTGCCAGTGAGTGATTAAGCGATGATGGAACCCATTGTAGCGAGACTCAACGAAGCGACGATCTTGATCTATGCACTCAGTGTCTTGTTCTATTTCATAGATTTTCTTCAACACAACCGGAAGGCTGGAAAAATGGCTTTCTGGTTGCTTTCTATTGTCTGGCTGCTGCAAACAGTCTACATGTTCTATATTATGATGGAAACAGACCGATTCCCTGTGTTGAATGTAGCAGAGGGGTTATATTTTTATACGTGGGTGCTTGTGACACTTTCACTCGTTCTCACAAAAGTATTGCGCGTTGAGTTTATTGTCTTTTTTACAAATGTAATTGGTTTTTCCATGATGGCGATTCACACCTTTACACCATCTGATCTCCATTCGGCGGAACTGGCGGGGAAGCTGACGAGTGAACTGCTCGTGATTCATATTACGATGGCCATTTTATCATACGGTGCCTTTTCTCTTTCATTTGCTTTTTCGCTTCTCTATCTCTTTCAATATCGTTTGCTGAAAAAGAAAAAATGGGGAAAATGGCTTTTGAGAATTGAAGACTTATCCAAGCTTGATCATATGGCGTATGTCTTAAATATTATTGGTGTGCCAATGCTTTTGCTTAGTTTAATTCTCGGCATTATTTGGGCATATATTTCGTATGATACGTTGTACTGGACAGATGCAAAGGTGCTTGGTTCGTTTATTATGCTGTTTTTATACGGCTTTTACTTATATATCAGATTGGTGAGAAATATGCAGGGCAAAATCGTGGCACGTTGGAATGTCGCTTCATTTTTTGTGCTGATGATCAATTATTTTCTGCTTGGTAGCTTATCAACCTTTCATTGGTTTCAATAATGATGAGTCTTAAGGGCATTGTCGGGAGGAAGACGTAATGCGTACAATTAAAGTAGGTTCTAGACGAAGCAAACTTGCGATTACACAAACAAAATGGGTCATTCAAAAGCTGTCTGAGCTAAACCCTTCTTA
Source organism: Bacillus pumilus (assembly GCF_024498355.1). Taxonomy (GTDB): domain Bacteria; phylum Bacillota; class Bacilli; order Bacillales; family Bacillaceae; genus Bacillus; species Bacillus pumilus_P. Next base: position 2,418,094 of record NZ_CP101833.1, on the reverse strand, counting down.
TTCTTTTGAAATTAAAGAAATTGTAACCAAGGGTGATCAAATTTTAGATGTGACCTTATCAAAGGTTGGCGGAAAAGGGCTATTTGTCAAAGAGATTGAACAGGCGATGCTGAACCATGACATTGACATGGCGGTGCACAGCATGAAAGATATGCCGGCTTCTCTTCCGGAAGGTTTAGTCATCGGCTGTATTCCTGAGCGTGAGGATGTGCGGGATGCACTGATTTCAAAGGATCATCTCCGCCTTCATGAACTGCCAAAGGGAGCCATTGTGGGAACGAGCAGCTTACGGCGCAGTGCCCAGCTTCTTCAGGAGAGACCAGATCTTGAGATTAAATGGATTCGAGGAAACATTGACACAAGACTTGAGAAACTGAAAAATGAAGAATATGATGCCATTATTCTAGCTGCTGCCGGCCTGTCCAGAATGGGATGGAGCAAAGAGGTCGTGTCGGAATTTTTATCTCCTGATACTTGCCTGCCTGCCGTTGGACAAGGCGCGCTCTCGATCGAATGCCGCGGAGATGATGAAGAGCTATTGCAGCTCCTTGCTCAATTTACGAATGAATATACGAAGAAAACGGTCCTCGCTGAAAGAGCCTTCCTCAAACAAATGGATGGAAGCTGTCAGGTGCCGATCGCTGGCTATGCAACGATGAATGAGCATGATGAAATTGAACTGACGGGTCTTGTGGCATCTGCTGACGGGCACATGATTATTCAAGAAACCGTAACAGGCACTGACCCTGAGGCAATTGGTACAGCGTGCGCGAAGCAGATGGCTGATAAGGGAGCAAAGGATTTGATCGACAAGGTGAAAAAGGATCTGTCTTCCCAATGACGATAGCCAAATCGCTTTACGGACAGACGGTGCTTGTCACTCGAAATGAACGTCAAGCGGGTGTGTTTCAGCAGAAAATTGAAGCACTGAACGGTCATGCAGTTTTAACCTCTCTTATCAGGTTTGAGCCTACGCTCACACAAGAAAAAGCGAAGGCATTTTTAAAAGACTTAGAAGCAAGCCATTGGCTTGTTTTCACGAGTGTAAATGGTGCGTCTTTTTTTCTTAGTTATATAGAGGAGCATCATTTACATAAGAGCTTATCCCACTTGAAAGTAGCTGCTGTAGGTGAGAAAACATCTGCCTATCTTGAGCAGCATGGCTTCAAGGTTGATGTGGTCCCAGAACGATTTATAGCGGAAGAGCTGGCAGATGCCTTACTTGACCATGTGCTCCCGGGAGAGCGTGTATTTGTAGCAAAAGGCCACCTGTCACGAGATGTGGTGAAGCAAACCCTCGTTCCGCTTGGCATAGAAGTAAAGGAATGGATTTTATATGAAACAGTCAAGGATGAGGAGGGAATTGCCGCCCTCAAATCGGCAATGATGGAGCAATCATTTGATTTTATAACATTTACGAGCTCATCCACTGTTCATTCATTTATGCATGCCATGGAGGCAGATGTAGTGAAGTTAGCTGCATCTGACACTTGTTTTGTGACGATAGGTCCTCTTACAAAAGAGGCACTGCTTCAATACGGGATTTCATCAGAAACCCCAGATATTTATACGATAGACGGGATGCTTGATTTGATGTGCCATCTATCTGAAAGGAAGTTGAACCAATGATGAAATTTAATAGACACCGCAGATTGCGTACAAGCGCAGGAATGAGAGAATTAGTCAGAGAAACTTTTTTAAGACCATCTGATTTCATTTATCCGATCTTTTTTGTTGAGGGAGAAAATGTCCGGAAAGAAGTGCCTTCAATGCCGGGGGTATATCACATTTCGGTGGATCTTGTGAAAGAAGAAGTGCAAGAGCTTGTGGATCTTGGCATTCAATCCATCATTGTATTTGGTGTACCAGATCATAAAGATCATGTGGGTAGTGAGGCGTATCACGATCATGGCATTGTTCAAAGAGCAACGCTTGAGATCAAAAAGCATTTCCCTGAGCTTGTTGTCATTGCAGATACTTGCTTATGCCAATATACAGATCATGGACATTGTGGAATCGTTGAAGATGGCGAAATTTTAAATGATGAATCTCTTCAGCTTTTAGCAAAAACAGCTGTTAGCCAAGCGCGTGCAGGTGCAGATATCATCGCTCCTTCAAACATGATGGATGGCTTTGTTATCGCAATCCGTGAGGCACTTGATGAAGCTGGCTTTATTCATGTGCCTGTGATGTCATATGCCGTGAAATACGCAAGTGCTTTTTACGGTCCGTTTCGTGATGCAGCGCATAGTACACCGCAGTTTGGAGATCGTAAAACGTATCAAATGGACCCTGCAAACCGTTTAGAGGCACTGAGAGAAGCGCAATCTGACGTCGAAGAGGGGGCTGACTTCCTGATTGTCAAACCATCTCTTTCTTATTTAGATATTATGCGTGATGTGAAAAATGAATGTACACTCCCTGTTGTCGCTTACAATGTGAGCGGAGAGTATGCAATGGTTAAAGCCGCAGCTCAAAATGGCTGGATTTCTGAAAAAGAGCTTGTACTTGAAATGCTGACAAGCATGAAACGTGCAGGAGCAGAGTTAATCATTACGTATCATGCAAAAGATGCTGCAAAATGGCTCTCAGAATAAAGAACGGATAGACAGGAGGACGTTGAAATGGGACGTAGCTATGAAAAATCTAAGCAAGCATTTGAAGAAGCGCAGCATTTAATGCCTGGTGGTGTCAACAGCCCCGTACGTGCATTTAAATCCGTCAACACAGACCCGATTTTTATGGAGCGAGGTAAAGGCGCAAAGATATACGATATTGATGGAAATGAATACATTGATTATGTCTTATCATGGGGACCGCTCATTTTAGGACATACGAATGACCGTGTGGTTGAAAGCATTCAGCGAGTAGCTGAACAAGGTACAAGCTTCGGTGCTTCTACTTTAGTTGAAAATGAGTTAGCTAAGCTTGTATCAGAACGAGTTCCTTCCATTGAGGTTATTCGGATGGTCAGCTCTGGAACAGAAGCGACAATGAGTGCACTTCGTCTAGCACGCGGCTTTACAGGCAGAAATAAAATTGTGAAATTTGAAGGCTGCTATCATGGCCACGGTGATTCTTTGCTCATTAAAGCTGGTTCGGGTGTGGCAACGCTTGGACTTCCAGATAGCCCTGGTGTCCCTGAAGGTACGGCAAGCAATACGATCACCGTTCCATACAATGATTTAGAAAGCATCAAAGTCGCTTTTCAAGAATTTGGAGACGACATTGCAGGTGTCATTGTAGAACCAGTTGCAGGAAATATGGGCGTTGTCCCTCCGCAAGAAGGTTTCTTGCAAGGATTGAGAGACATCACGGAGCAATATGGCTCTTTACTCATTTTTGATGAGGTCATGACAGGCTTCCGTGTGGATTATCACTGCGCGCAAGGCTATTTTGGCATTACGCCTGACCTTACATGCCTTGGCAAAGTAATCGGAGGCGGTCTCCCGGTCGGCGCTTATGGCGGAAGAGCGGACATTATGAGACAAATTGCGCCAAGCGGTCCGATTTATCAAGCAGGAACGTTATCTGGTAACCCGCTTGCGATGACAGCAGGCCTTGAAACATTAAAACAGCTGACACCTGAGTCTTATGAAGAGTTTAGACGCAAAGGAGATCGTTTGGAAGAAGGAATTTCGAAAGCGGCGAAAGCACATGGGATTCCATTAACATTTAACCGTGCAGGTTCCATGATCGGATTCTTCTTTACGAACGAACAAGTCGTAAATTATGATACAGCGAAAACAGCTGATCTCGCTTTATTCGCTGAATTCTACAAGGAAATGGCTGACCACGGCATCTTCCTTCCACCTTCTCAATTCGAAGGGCTGTTCCTATCAACTGCTCATACTGATCAAGACATCGAATATACGATTGAGACAGTGGAAAAGGTTTTTCAAAAACTACGTCGATAAACAAGAGCCGATATGGAGACATATCGGCTTTTTGCTTTGCATAAAACCAATCATATTTTCACCGCCTCCCACATACACCTGTATTGACATCTAATTTTATTTTGAAGGATTAGATGAAAGGAGGACACCGACTTGTCTCAAAACAATCGATTACAGTTTTCGGTAGAAGAATCCATTTATTTCAAAAACGGACAGGAAGTCAGTGAGCTGCTGTCAATTTCTCTCGATCCTGACATTCTCGTTCAAGAAGTGAATGATTATGTTTCCATTAGAGGTTCACTCGAGCTAACAGGAGAATACAACATAAATCAAGAGGAGCAATTGGGTGAATCCAGTTCCTATGCATCATACAGGCAAGCTGATGAGGTGAAGGTAAGAGAGGACGGAACAGCCGAGCTTCTGCATCAATTTCCAGTTGATATCACCATCCCTAAGAACAAAATCAGTCATTTAAATGATGTGTTTGTGTTTATTGATGCGTTTGATTACCAGCTGACAGAAAGCCGTTTGCTCACCATTCAGGCTGATCTAGCGATTGAAGGTCTGTTAGATGAAGAAACGCCTCGAGTGCCTGTAGAGGAGCCTTATGAATTTGTCTATCGTACTGAAGAGGAATATGGTGATGTGACCTATGAATATCAGGCGCAGCCGGAACATGAGGAACAAGAAGAGCTGCAAAGCGATGAACGTCAGGACTATGAGGAACAGGCTGCATTACAAATTGAAGACGTACGTACCGAACAAGAAGATCATGAAGAAGAGGAAGAAATTGAAATAGAGCAGTTGAGTATGGAAGAAGAGGAAGAGACGGAAGAATTGGAAGAACGGGAAGAACCGGAAGAACCGGAGGACCAAGCAGAAGCAGTGACACTTGGTTATCGCTCCTTCCCCGAAGCTCAGGTGCTAGAGCCGCCATTTTTTGAACCGCCTAAGCTATTAGAAGAAGAGGAGCGAGATGAGACGTTCTTTGAGGTGGAAGTGAGAAAAGACCCTGAAGCAGCTGAAGAGCAAGAAGAAACGATTCCAGCTTATCCGGCATTTGAACCACCTGCTTATCATATGGAACCGGTGCAGGAGGAGCGGGATGACACTTACCAAATAGAGCGATTATATGAACGGGAAGAACCAAAGGTGTATGAGTCTGCCCAAGAAGCGGAGGAGCCTGAAAATGAAGTGAGAGAAACGTCTGGCAGTGAGAATTCTCTTTATTTAACGAAGCTGTTCGCTAAGCAGGAGGAGGAAGATTTTTCTCGCATGAAAATTTGTATAGTACAGCAAGAAGATACGGTCGATCGCATTTGTGAGCGATATCAGTTGAATGTGCAGCAGCTCCTTCGAACGAACTCATTATCGGTCGATGCGGAGCTTGAAGAAGGGCAGGTTCTATATATTCCTGAATATCAAAAAAGCAATGCATAGCAAGCGATGACCGACCGAGAAAATGTGGTGAGTGAACGTGGATGAAATTCAATCTGTCCTATACGAATACGGGCTTGAGGCTGAATACATTGAACCTGTCAGTCCTGCTGTCGTCAAGGTGTATACAAAGCAGGGTGTATTTGCACTAAAGCGAGTAAAAGCAAATCGACAAATGCAGTTTACAGAGCAAATGCTTGAATTAGAATCAAAAGGATATCGCTCCTTTGTGCCGATTTATCGGACGAAGAGCGGTTCCTTTTTCTCAAGTCATCGGGAAAGCCAGTACGCATATTATCTCATGCCATGGCTGACGAATGAAAAGAGAGAAGAGCAGGACGATAAACATGAATATTTATTTCAAGAGATTGCAAGACTTCATAAACGAACTGAAGTGATGATGGACATCACAGAGCAAGAAATTGAAGCTCACTACACACAAATCAAGGCCAAATGGGAAACAGAGAAAGACATGTATGAACGATTCATAGAGCGGGCAGAGCAAACTTGGTATATGTCGCCATTTGAGCTGGCCGCTGCTATGTATTTTTCAGAAGCTATGTCTGCCAGTGAATTTGCGCTTGAACGATTAGAGGATTGGCACGAGGAAATGAAAGATCAAGAGACAACACGTGTTGTGTTAAATCATGGACAATTATCGATCCATCACTTTTTGTATAATGATGTAGGAACAGGACATTTCACCAACTTTGAGCGGTCCAAAAAGGCCGCCCCCATTTATGACCTTCTGACCTTTTACTTTCGGACATTCAAAACCTATCCTACGTCTTGTCCTGAATGCACTTCCTTGTTTTATACGTATCAAAAAGGAAATCCTCTTCGGGAGGAAGAGCTTCATTTGTTCTTAAGCTACCTTGCTTATCCGCAAGGTCTGTTTGATACGGTGAAAGCCTATGAAGCAGGCGGGCAGGATGAGATGGAAAGCTGTCAGCAGCTATTAAGAGCGTATTGGCAAATGAAAAATTCAGAGCCGACCGTCATGAAGATTCACGAGATTGAGCAGGCTAGACGCCTTGAAGAAGAACAAAACGCCTCGTCATCAGCAGAATGACGAGGCGTTTTTGTGTTGGCTTTATCATTTCTCTGTAAAGGAATGACCGATACATAAACGTGAGTTTTTAAAACCAATCAAGGTGAAAGGCACAAGCGAGAAAAATAAGAATACCTAGGATGAGGACGTCAAATGTTGTGGGGAAAATGATCGTACGAAACCCTTGAAATATGGCGATCGGGAGAACGACTTGGGAGGCAACTGCCCGAATTTGTCTAAGCCAGGGGGGAAGTGTGTAAGGATTGAACTTCTTCAAAATCAAACGCCCTCCTTCTTCATTTTGTTATTATCATATGGGCAATAAAGCGAAGGGTGCCTGCCCAATTTGTATAAAGCAGAAGAAAAGCGGAAAAGATGATTGACGAAAACAAAAGGCATTTAGTAATATTAATAAAAGATGAGTATGTGCTGATGAACGTGATATATCGTAAGCATGGACCAGGAAGAGTACGAGCAAGACCCTAAAGAGAGGGAAACCAATAGCTGAAAGGTTTCCTAGGATGCGCTTGTTTGGAAGGTCGCCTGTGAGCTTAATTTCTTGAATGAACAAGTAGAGAAATTCGGGAGAACCCCGTTATCCTTTAGAGTGTACGGGACACATGTATGTGCTCCGTGAAAAAAGGTGGTACCGCGAAAAAGCTTTTTCGTCCTTTTATAAGGATGGAAAGGCTTTTTTTATGTTTCATCAGCCGAAAAAATGTGGAGGTAACACAAATGGGAACAAATAATCAAGAAATGCCAACAAAGTACGATCCAAATGCGATTGAAAAAGACCGCTATACGTACTGGCTTGAAGGGAAATTCTTCGAAGCGCAAAATGATAAAACGAAAGATCCATATACAGTCGTCATTCCTCCACCAAACGTGACAGGAAAATTGCATCTTGGGCATGCGTGGGATTCAACACTTCAAGACATCGTGACGCGCATGAAACGGATGCAGGGCTTTGACGTTCTATGGCTTCCAGGGATGGACCATGCCGGTATTGCCACTCAAGCAAAGGTAGAGGCAAAGCTTCGCGAAGAAGGCGTGAGCCGTTATGACCTCGGACGCGAAAAGTTTGTGGAAGAAACGTGGAAGTGGAAAGAAGAATATGCTGATTTTATTCGCAGCCAGTGGGCGAAAATGGGTCTTGGCCTAGATTACTCGCGTGAACGTTTTACATTAGATGAAGGTCTGAATAAAGCTGTACGCCAAGTGTTTGTCCAATTATATGAAAAAGGGCTTATCTATCGCGGAGAGTACATCATTAACTGGGATCCAGCAACAAAGACTGCACTTTCTGATATTGAAGTGATTTATAAGGATGTTCAAGGGGCGTTTTATCACTTGAGATATCCGCTGGCAGATGGAACAGGTTCAATTGAAATTGCGACAACAAGACCTGAAACAATGCTTGGAGATACGGCAGTAGCTGTGCATCCTGAAGACGAACGCTATCAGCATTTGATTGGAAAAACAGTCATTTTACCAATTACAGGACGTGAGATCCCAATCGTCGGTGATGACTATGTCGATATGGAGTTTGGTTCAGGTGCTGTGAAAATTACACCTGCTCATGACCCGAATGATTTTGAGCTTGGAAACCGCCATGAGCTAGAGCGAATTCTTGTTATGAATGAAGATGGCACAATGAATGCAAATGCGCTGCAATACAAAGGAATGGACCGCTTCGAATGCCGTAAACAGCTAGTGAAAGATTTACAAGAAGAAGGTATTTTATTCAAAATTGAGGATCATATGCATTCAGTTGGTCATAGTGAGCGAAGCGGAGCTGTAGTTGAACCATATTTATCTACACAATGGTTTGTGAAAATGCAGCCGCTGGCGGATGAAGCCATCAACCTGCAAAAAGGTGATGACCAAGTCCAATTTGTTCCGGATCGATTTGAAAAGACGTATTTACACTGGATGGAAAATATCCGTGACTGGTGTATTTCTCGTCAGCTATGGTGGGGACACCGCATTCCGGCTTGGTACCATAAAGAAACGAAAGAAGTATACGTTGGACTGGAAGCGCCAGAAGATATTGAGAACTGGGAACAAGATAACGATGTCCTAGATACATGGTTTAGTTCAGCGCTTTGGCCATTCTCTACAATGGGCTGGCCGGATGCAGACAGTGAAGACTTTAAGCGCTACTATCCAACAAACCTGCTTGTAACTGGCTATGACATTATTTTCTTCTGGGTATCTCGTATGATCTTCCAGGGTCTTGAATTCACAGGAGAAAAACCGTTCAAAGATGTCCTTATTCATGGGCTCATCCGCGATGAACAAGGGCGTAAAATGAGTAAGTCGCTTGGCAACGGAATTGATCCAATGGAGGTCATCGACAAATACGGTGCGGATTCATTAAGATATTTCTTAGCCACTGGAAGCTCACCAGGTCAGGATCTTCGCTTCAGTTTTGAAAAGGTTGAATCCACTTGGAACTTTGCGAACAAAATTTGGAATGCATCCCGTTTTGCTTTAATGAATATGGATGGTTTAACGTATGATGAACTTGATTTGACAGGTGAAAAATCAGTTGCTGACCAATGGATTTTAACCCGCTTAAATGAAACGATTGAAAGTGTCACACAGCTTGCTGACAAGTATGAATTCGGCGAAGTTGGCAGACATTTATATAACTTCATTTGGGATGATTTCTGTGATTGGTATATTGAGATGGCGAAGCTTCCGCTTTATGGAGAAGATGAAGCTGCGAAGAAAACGACTCGTTCGATCCTTGCGTATGTCTTAGATCAAACGATGAGACTTCTTCATCCGTTTATGCCGTTCTTAACAGAAGAAATCTGGCAGCATCTTCCGCATGAAGGTGAGTCCATTACCGTTGCGAAATGGCCTGAAGTGAAGCCGGAGCTATCGAACGAACAAGCTTCTGCTGACATGAAGCTGCTCGTTGAACTCATTCGCTCTGTTCGTAACATTCGCAGTGAAGTAAACACGCCAATGAGCAAGCAAGTTGAGCTTTACATCAAAGCATCCACATCTGATGTTCAGGAGCGTTTAGAGAAGAATCGTTCATATATTGAGCGCTTCACGAATCCAAGTGTTCTTGAAATTGGCACAGATGTCCCAGCTAGTGATAAAGCGATGACGGCTGTCATTTCTGGAGCAGAACTCATTCTACCGCTTGAAGGCTTAATCAACTTAGATGAAGAAATTGCTCGTCTGCAAAAAGAGCTTGATAAGCTGACAAAAGAAGTAGAACGAGTACAGAAAAAGCTTGGCAACGAAGGCTTTATGAAAAAAGCGCCTGAAAGTGTCGTAGAAGAAGAGCGTGAGAAAGAACGTGATTATGTCGCAAAACGCGAAGCTGTTCAAAAGCGGATTGAAGAGCTGAAAGCATAATGTTGAAAAGACGGCTCCTAACGGAATGGAGTCGTCTTTTTTGAAAATTTCGTATGAAAAGAGAGATGACATTGTTTACAACCTATCATGAAGCCATTGAGTGGATTCATAGCAGACTGGCCTTTGGCGTAAAACCGGGTCTTGAAAGAATGAAGTGGCTAATGAACAGACTAGACCATCCAGAACAAAAAATAAAAGCGGTGCATGTTGCTGGTACAAATGGAAAAGGATCAACGATTGCGTTTACTCGTTCCGTTTTACAGGAAGCCGGCTATTCAGTTGGAACTTTCACCTCTCCGTTTATTTTAACGTTCAATGAACGAATCAGCGTAAATGGAGCGCCTATTCAGGATGAAGAATGGCTGAGTTTGGTGAATGAGATAAAGCCTTATGTTGATGAATTAGATGGAACAGAGCTTGGCGCAGCAACAGAATTTGAAATCATTACAGCATGTGCATTCGCTTATTTTGCCCATGTGCGCCAAGTAGACTTTGTCCTATTGGAAACAGGGCTTGGCGGAAGGCTTGATTCAACAAATGTTGCAGTGCCGATCTTAACGGCCATTACGTCAATTGGCCATGACCATATGGCGATTTTAGGCGATACACTTGAACAGATTGCAGCTGAAAAAGCAGGCATTATAAAAGATGGTATTCCAATGATCACGGCTGTTCATCAACGAGAGGCACTAGCTGTCATTCAAAACACTGCAATAGAAAAGAATGCCGTATGCATCTCGTTACATGATACATGTACCTTTGATCAGCAGCAGCCGACAGAAACAGGTGAACGTTTCACGTTACGCACCCCAAAAAGGCAGTATCCAGAGCTTGAAACAGGGTTAATTGGAACGCACCAAAGGCAAAATGCATCTCTTGCCGTTCTATTGATTGAATGGCTGGTTCAAGAAGGCCATATCAGCGTGACAGAAGAGCATTTGTATGAAGGGATTCGGCAAGCAGTATGGGCTGGGAGATTTGAAAAGGTCAAAGATCATCCTCCTGTCTATCTCGACGGTGCTCATAATGAAGAGGGGATGGACCGTTTAATCGAAACCGTACAAGCTCATTTTTCCAGTAAACAGGTGCATGTATGTTTTAGCGCTTTAAAAGATAAGCCGTACAAACAAATGATTGAAAAGCTTGAAGCCATTAGTTCATCTATTCATTTTGTTTCGTTTGATTTTCCAAGAGCTGAATCAGCGGAAAAGCTTTATGCTTGCAGTCATTTAGAAACAAAATCGTATGACGATGACCCTCGTGCAGTGCTTGAATGGATTCAGAAAAAAAGCGTTGATCCCTTGGCGGTTATACTTGTCACTGGCTCCCTTTATTTTATTTCAGATATGCGAAATCGTATTTTAGGATCATGAAAAGATGCAAAAGGCTCCCAGCCATTTGTGTCTTTTTTCTTTTGGTATGTAGATGAGGGATAAAATCATATTTTCACTAGGTGCTCAACGTAAATGTCTATGGTACAATCCGGTCTATCTTATCCCCGGAAGGAGCCACTGAATATGATTGACATTTTTGTGTTTCTTGCAGGCATCACCATGGGATCGTTTTTTCATCTAGTTGGTGAAAGGCTGCCAATGAAGCGGTCCATACTCTTTCCGCGTTCTCACTGCGGCGTTTGTAAACAGCCACTTTCTCTGTATGACATGATTCCGCTCGTTTCGTATATTGTATTGAGAGGGTCGTGTAAACATTGCAGCACCCGATTGTTTTTGTTATATCCAATGATTGAGCTGCTGTCAGGCAGCCTTTTTTTGCTCATTTATAGGAACGCTGGTTTTTCGTTTGAAGGCCTTTTTCTTGTGATTCTTTGTAGTTTATTCGTGATTGCTGTCGTGAGCGATCTTCTTTATATGAGGGTGCCAAACGAGCTGTTTCTCTTCTTTTTTCCTCTATTCGTCATATACCGCACGCTAGAACCATTTCTTATTTGGTGGGAAGGAGCGGCTTCTCTGCTTTTTTGTTTTCTCTTATTTTATAGTTTAGATCGTTTTAAGCCAAACAGCATGGGAGGGGCTGATATGAAGCTGTTCGGTGTGCTTGCGTTTTGCTTTGGTTTAAAGGCATTCCTCATCATTCTTTTCCTCTCATCTATCGGCGGAATGGTCTATGCGAAGGTCTTTTCCTTTCGATTAGACGAGCCATTTCCCTTTGTTCCTGCGATCGCTTTTTCTTTTTGGGTTTATCTTTTTGGGTCGCATGTCTTAAGCCCATTCAGCGGATTATTTGGGTGAAAAAATTGGCGAACACTTTTTTAACCTGCCGACAAAAGTCTTGTTCTTTTTTTTATCTGCTATGTTAAAGTGTGAAACAGAAAGAAGGACGGGTTAAATTCGCACTGATTCATTGGACAAAAAGGTCTTTCTTACAAACAATGTCAGAAAGCGGGGAATGACAATGAAAAAAAGGCAGGCAAAAAAACAAGGGTTAAAGGTCAATATTAATGGCAAGGAAGAAATGCTTCATGAAGAAGATCATCAGCCAAAAAAACAGCAAGAGGATCATGTGACGTTTTCGAATTGGGAGGAAAAGAGGCAATCAGAACAGGAGACAGCTGCTTCACAGGAAGATCCATCTAAACCAAAAGAAGAAGATTTCCAGTGGGACGATGCAGCTGATCATATTTACCACTCTGATCCAAAGGTCGTCACGCCTTATCAAAAGAAAAAAGGCTCATTTGATCAGAAGTTCAGTAAAAACCGCGGCCCCTTCAAGAGAGTGATGACAACGATTGTATTTGCAGTGGTTCTTGGGACAGGCCTCGGCGTGTTTGCACTAAGCTTAAGCAAAGACGGTACAGCAAATCCGTCAGGTGGTGACCATGTCAGTGTCACAGCATCTGGAAACCAATCTGCAATGAAAGCCGGAGGGGATGCGCCGCCAGCGGCGGGAGATACAGATGAATCAAAAGAGAACAAAGGTGAAAAAAGTGTCTCTGGCAGTTTTTCAACCTTTGTCGTACAGGCTGGAAAGTTTTCCTCTGAAAAAGGAGCAGATGACTTGGTTACCAGTTTAAAAGATGCAGGATATGCGGGGAAAAAAGTCTCAATGGATGATGGATATTATGTGATTGCTGGGCTTGCAACAGAACAAGGCATGACAAGTGCTGTTGGGAAGAAACTAATCGATCAGCACTTTGAAGCATGGGGCGGTAAGGAGCTCTCATTTCAAGTGCCAGATGAGCTGACTGGTTTAATAGAGAAGGCTTCTGTCTTATCTTCAAAGGTGATTGCAGGGGATGAAGTAGAGAAAAAGGAAGTCACGCAGCTGATCTCTGAGCTGGAAAGTGCCAAAACAACTGACGCATCAGCTAAAAGCAGTTTGCTGAAAGCGGTGCAACTGTTAAATGACCCAACGGCTGAAAATGGATGGAAATCTCAGCAAGCGCTGCTTGATCAATTAAACACGTAAAATCATTTTTTAAGAGAGCAAACTAGTCAAAAAATGACTAGTTTTTTTCTTTTGTATCCAACATAATGATGAAGGAACATGAAAAATGAATTTTCGTCAATTGTCGGTAAGATGTACATTTGATAGGATGAATGGGTATCTTACTTCTTAGGCTAAACCCTGAAAGGATGAACGAACATGAACCAATTAATTCTCGCATCACAATCACCTAGAAGAAAAGAATTGCTTGATCTAGCAGGGTTTTCTTATGACATTCAAGCAAGTCACTTAAAAGAAGAAATAAATCGAAACCTTTCGCCTGCTGAGAACGTCCAATGGTTGGCAGAACAAAAAGCAAATGATATTCAAAAAATACATCCCAAAGCTGTGATCATTGGTGCAGATACGATTGTTGCAATTGACGGCAAATGTCTTGGGAAACCAAAAGACAAGGAAGAAGCGGCCTCAATGCTTCAATTATTGTCAGGAAAGACACATCAAGTCTTGACTGGTGTCTCGGTTCAGTCAGAGAATAGAAAAGAAACATTTTATGAACAGACAGAAGTGACATTTTGGATGCTTACGCAAAATGAAATCAACCGCTATATCGAAACGGGTGAACCGCTTGATAAAGCGGGAAGCTATGGCATTCAAGGGAAAGGCGCACTGTTTGTTCAAAAAATAGACGGCGATTATTTTTCCGTTGTAGGTCTCCCTATTGCCAAAACAGTTAGAGTGCTTGAAACATTTGGAATTACCCCTTTTTGATGACGGGAAGGAATTCAAAAGGAGTGTTCATCATTAACCATTTCCCTATGTTGCTTAAGCATTTCCCTCATGATGAAAAACCGAGAGAACGATTTATCAAATATGGTCCAAGCAGTTTATCAAATCATGAACTTGTCGCAATCCTTTTTAGGACAGGCACAAAAAAGGAATCTGTTCTTCAAATTTCCGCAAGACTTCTGCAAACATTTGGCGGCCTTCGTTCTGTGAGAGAAGCTTCTATTGAAGAACTGTCGAAGATTCGAGGAGTTGGAAAAGCGAAGGCGATCTCTCTTTTAGCTGCGTTAGAACTCGGCACTAGATTACACCATCAAACGACGGACAACCGTTATGTCATCCGCACGCCAGAGGATGGGGCAAACTTTGTGATGGAAGATATGAGATTTTTGACGCAGGAAAATTTCGTTTGTCTTTATCTCAATACAAAAAATCAAGTTCTTCATAAACATACCGTGTTTATTGGAAGTTTGAACTCATCGATTGTTCACCCGCGTGAAATTTTCAAAGAGGCTTTTAAACGTTCGGCTGCTTCATTTATATGTGTGCACAACCATCCATCTGGAGATCCGACGCCTAGCAGGGAAGATATTGAAGTCACAAAGCGACTTTTTGAATGTGGAAAGCTGATTGGAATACAGCTGCTTGATCATCTTGTCATAGGTGATCAAAAATTTGTGAGTTTGAAGGAAAAAGGGTATTTGTAACACTTTTTTTTTCGATGTTTTACGATATAATAGAGTTTATGAGTTTTTCCCTAAAGGGAATTTTGGTTTAAGAAAGGAAGATACATACATATGTTTGGAATTGGTACAAAAGACCTTGGAATAGATCTTGGAACAGCGAATACGCTTGTTTTTATTAAAGGAAAAGGAATTGTTGTGAGAGAACCTTCGGTCGTAGCTTTGGAAACTGATACGAAGTCTATAGTGGCGGTCGGAAATGACGCTAGAAACATGATTGGCCGTACACCTGGTAATGTTGTGGCACTTCGCCCAATGAAAGACGGAGTCATTGCAGATTACGAAACGACAGCAAAAATGATGAAATATTACATTAATCAAGCACTTAGAAACAAAGGGCTATTTGCTCGTAAACCCTACGTGATGGTATGTGTGCCATCTGGGATTACAGCTGTAGAGGAGCGAGCAGTCATTGATGCAACAAGACAAGCTGGTGCACGTGACGCATACCCTATTGAAGAGCCATTTGCTGCGGCAATCGGTGCTAACCTGCCTGTATGGGAGCCAACAGGAAGTATGGTTGTGGATATTGGCGGCGGTACAACAGAAGTGGCCATTATTTCACTTGGCGGCATTGTGACTTCTCAATCGATCCGTGTGGCAGGAGATGAAATGGATGATGCGATCAGCAGCTATATTCGTAAAACGTATAATCTGATGATCGGTGACCGTACTTCAGAAGCGATTAAAATGGAAATCGGTTCTGCACAGCCAGACGTGCATGATGAGATGGATATTCGCGGACGTGACCTTTTAACAGGTCTGCCAAAAACGATCTCTATTACGGCAGAAGAGATTGCAAAAGCGCTTCGTGATACGGTGGAAACAATTGTTGATGCGGTAAAAGCCACTCTTGAAAAAACGCCACCTGAGCTGGCAGCAGATATTATGGATCGCGGAATCGTTTTAACAGGCGGCGGTGCATTGCTGCGTAATCTTGACAAAGTCATTAGCGATGAAACGAAAATGCCAGTCATTATTGCTGAGGACCCACTTGACTGTGTGGCGATCGGAACAGGGAAAGCACTAGAACATATTCACTTGTTCAAAGGAAAATCAAAAGATAATCGGGCGTAAATAAAGAGGTGTAAGACATGCCGCAGTTTTTTATGAATAAAAGATTAATGTTGCTCCTTGTCTGTGTCATCGTACTGGTGGCCATGATTGGTTTTTCAGTGAAAAGCGGCAGAGGTGCTTCATGGCCGGAAAAATTAGTGGGGGATACGACAGGCTTTTTTCAAGGTGTCTTTCATAAACCATCACAATTTATTGCCGGTATGTATGGGAACGTACAAGATTTAAAGAACACATATGATGAAAACGAGCGTCTTCGAAAAAAACTTGATGGACAAACCCAGTATGAGGCGAAACTTCAAGAACTAGAAGATGAAAACAAAAAGCTTCGCAAGCAGCTCGGATATGTGAACTCTATTCGTGATTATACGCCAATTCTATCAACTGTTATTGCGAGAAACCCGTCCCTCTGGGATAGTTTTGTGATGATTGATAAAGGGAAAAAACAAGGCGTTGACAAAGATATGGCGGTCACAAATGAGAGTGGTGCGTTAATCGGGAAAATCGAAAGTGATAAGCTCAACAATTTTACTTCGACTGTAAGGTTGCTAAGCTCTACAGACCAAAATAATAGAATTTCAACGAAAATTTTTGCAAAAAAGGGCAAAGAAGAACTCAATGGAATTATTAACGGTTATGACAGCAAGAAAAAAATGCTGACAATGAATATTCTAAAATCCGATGCTGATGGGGATGTCAAAAAAGGAGATCTTGTCGAAACATCTGGAGCAGGGGGCGTATTCCCGCAAGGCTTAACAATTGGTAAGGTGAGCGAAATCGAGCCTGACCATTACGGACTGACAAAAATCATTTATGTAGAACCAGCTGCTGAACTCAACAATTTAGACCGCGTGATTGTTGTGAATCGCAGCACAAGTACGGCAGATGCATCTGAATTGACGAAGGAGGAAGGCTCGTGAAACGTGTCCTTCTTGCTTTCGTCATGTTGTTTATCTTCGTATTTGACAGCATTTTTGTCGATTTAGTGAAGCTCCCATTTGTTTCAGAGAATCAAATTTTAGCACCTCATTTCATCTTACTCGCACTTGTATTTATGACTGCTTTTGTGAATCAAAAATATGGTGTGATTTACGGCTTTATCTTTGGACTTTTATATGATATTTCGTATACAGGCATACTTGGTGTTCATATGTTTGGCTTTGGGGCGCTTTGCTATTTGTTAGCGAAAGCTTTCAAAGTCCTTCAGACGAATATTTTAGTGGTCGTCTTTCTGTCGATGATTGCTGTTTCCGTGATGGAGTTTTATGTGTACGGCGTTCAAGCGACGATTCAGCCAGGGATTATGCCTTTTAATACGTATGTCATCGAACGCTTTATTCCAACGATTCTTTTAAATACTGCTGCGTCTCTCATACTTGTTGTGCCGCTTAGGCTCTTTTTCATCAATGTGAAGCAAGGACTGATCGACGAATAAAAGCAGGAGTTTGTCCAATTACGGCGAAATGAGTATGTTGTTGAGGTGAGCATCTTGAAAACTCAAAAACAGCAATTTGTGACAATAAAAGGTACAAAAAACGGATTAACATTACAGTTAAATGATGACTGTTCGTTTGATGACCTTCTTTCTGGCTTGCGAGAGGTTCTTTTGCTTGAGCAATATACAGATGGAAGAGAAGGACATAAGGTCAATGTGCATATTAAACTTGGTTTTCGGTATTTAACAGAGGATCAGGAGGAGCGTTTGACTGAAGCGGTGTCTGAGAATGAACATCTCATCATTCATTCCATTGAAAGTGACGTCATGTCAACTGAAGAGGCGAGACGATTAAAAGCAGAGGCTGAAATCACCTCTGTAGCGAAAATTGTACGCTCTGGACAGGTGCTGTATGTCGAAGGGGATCTCTTATTAATAGGAGATGTGAATCCTGGCGGAACGATTCGTGCAGGGGGAAATATTTTTGTGCTCGGCGCATTAAAAGGCGTGGCGCATGCTGGATGTAATGGGAATAAACAAGCTGTCATTGCGGCATCTCGTATGATTCCAACTCAGCTTCGCATCGCACAAGTGTTTAACCGTGCACCAGATCAAAAAGAAGATGGAAACGAAATGGAATGTGCTTATTTAGATATAGATGGCAACATGATCATTGAACGCCTGCAGCAATTGGCTCATATAAGACCTAATCTGACAAGGCTTGAGGGAGGAATGTGAAATTGGGCGAGGCTATTGTGATTACCTCAGGAAAAGGCGGCGTTGGCAAAACAACAACATCTGCAAACTTAGGCACAGCACTAGCAATTCAAGGGAAAAAAGTGTGTCTAGTGGATACCGATATTGGCCTTCGGAATCTAGATGTCGTGATGGGGCTTGAGAACCGCATTATTTATGATCTAGTCGATGTAGTAGAAGGAAGATGTAAAATTCACCAAGCGCTTGTAAAAGATAAGCGTTTCGAGGATCTTTTGTATCTTTTACCCGCTGCTCAAACAAGCGATAAAACGGCTGTAGAGCCGGAGCAGATCAAAGAATTGATTCAATCATTGAAACAAGACTTTGATTATGTCGTCATCGATTGCCCTGCTGGAATCGAGCAAGGCTTTAAAAATGCTGTATCTGGTGCAGATAAGGCAATTGTCGTGACGACGCCTGAGATCTCAGCTGTGAGAGATGCTGACCGTATCATCGGCTTATTAGAACAAGAAGATATCGAACCGCCTCGTTTGATTGTCAACCGTATTCGTACACACATGGCGAAAAGTGGCGATTCAATGGATGTGGATGAAGTTGTACATCACTTATCGATTGATCTTCTTGGCATTGTGGCAGATGATGATGACGTGATTAAGGCTTCAAACAATGGTGAACCAATTGTGATGGATGCTAAAAACAAAGTATCAATTGCGTATCGCAATATTGCTCGCCGTGTACTAGGTGAATCTGTTCCACTGCAATCATTTGAAGATGAAAACAAAGGGATGTTTGCAAAGCTCAAAGCATTTTTCGGTGTTAGAGCATAACCATTCACGTGAGATCAGGCCGATTCGATGAGAATCGGTCTTTTTGTTGCATATCACATGGGGTCGCCACATAAAATGTACAAACTGTTTGTATGTAAAGGGTGATCTCATGAAAAGAGTGGACGAGTATCGAAAAAAAATAGCGCAGCGCCGCAAAACAAAGCAGCCAGCTGCTGCCCCTAAGAAGGCGGCTTTCAAGAAAAATGACGATATCCCGCCATGGGTTATGTTGACAGAGGAAGAAAAGCATTCTGGATCGTCTTCCTATGAGTCGACGTCTCACCAGCCGACGAAGTATCGGCATCCGTTATTTAACCCCAATACCTTTGTGATTAAATGTTTACTATCTGCGTCCCTCGTGTTGATTGCAGCCATTTCGTTTAAAGGCCAGGCAGGCCCGTTTCAGCAGCTGAAGCCGATGATCAGTCAAACCTTTGAGCAAGATTTTCAGTTTGCTGCTGCCAACCTTTGGTTTGAGAAAACAGTTGGGAACCCGCTTGCCTTTTTAACTGAGAAAAAGGCAGACCGAAAAGACGTACAAGCCAATAATGAACTGGCTGTACCTGCTTCTGGAAAAGTGCAAGAATCATTTATCCAAAATGGTGCAGGCGTCAAAGTCGAAACATCGGCAGATGCCATTGATAGTATGAAAGAAGGCTATGTTGTAGAGGTGAAAAAGAAAAGCGATACAGGGCTTACAGTGGTTGTGCAGCATGCGGATAACAGCTATAGCTGGTACGGTCAATTAAAGGAAGCCGATGTGGCCTTATACGATTTTGTCGATAAGGGTGAAAAAATTGGTCGAATTTCGCTTGATGATCAAGGGAAGGGCACGTATTACTTTGCCATTAAGCAAAATGAACAGTTCATCGACCCCATTCAGGTGATGACTTTTGAATAGATGGCTGGTCATGCTGACGAAAATTCACATTCACCCGCTTCTTTGGATTGTGATGGCGTTTGCGATTCTTTCAGGTCAAATTAAGCCGCTGCTTTGTCTGCTCATTATCGTCTGTGTCCATGAGCTTGGACATGCAGCGGCTGCTTGCTATTATCATTGGCGCATTCGGCGGATTTTTTTACTGCCATTTGGCGGAGCGGTAGAAGTAGAAGAACATGGGAACCGCCCGCTAAAAGAAGAGCTGGCGGTCATTTTATGCGGACCGCTTCAGCATGTGCCGCTCCAGCTCATGGCATGGCTTCTCATGGAAGCTTCTCTTATCTCGCACGACGTCTTTACGATGTTTACCTTTTATAATATGGCCATTTTTCTTATAAACCTTTTGCCCATTTGGCCGCTTGATGGCGGAAAATTATTCTTTTTGCTCTTATCTGCTTTTTACCCTTTCCAACGTGCACATGCCCTCGCGATAAAAGGCTCCCTAGTCTTTTTTAGTCTTTTGACAGCAGGGTTACTCTGTTTTGCTCCGCTGCAATTCAATGGCTGGGTGCTGCTCACATTTTTAGCTTATTCACTTGTGATGGAACACCGGCAGCGGCATTACGTCACGGTCCGCTTTTTACTAGAACGGTATTACGGTAAAAAAGAGCAAAAGATAGAGAAACTCATTCCGCTTAGAGCAAGTGCTGAAGAAAAAGTATACGAAGTGCTGGCTCGATTTCAAAAGGGCTGTAAGCACCCGATTATTATCGAAAGGGATGGCGTGAAAATGAGTCAGCTTGATGAAAATGAACTGCTTCATGCTTATTTTTCAGACCGAAGAACCACCTCTTCAATGGAAGAGCTTCTTTTACCGTACTAATGGTGAAAATACATTGACATTCTGCGTCTAGTTTGATATATTTTTTAATGTTATGGATATGTAGCACCCGTGCTACAACCGCGCGGAGCAGGTGTAAAGTGCCTATGGCCCCCTGTATTCGGCGAGTCTGAGTTTATTAGGAGGTGCAGAGATGTACGCAATTATCGAAACTGGTGGTAAACAAGTTAAAGTTGAAGAAGGTCAAACTGTTTATGTTGAAAAACTAGCTGCTGAAGCAGGTGAAACAGTTACTTTTGAAAACGTATTGTTTGTCGGCGGAGACACTGTCAAAGTGGGTAACCCTTCAGTTGCTGGAGCAACAGTAACGGCTAAAGTTGAAAAACAAGGTCGCGGTAAGAAAATTACTGTGTTCAAGTACAAACCGAAGAAAAACAACCACAAAAAACAAGGTCATCGTCAACCTTACACTAAAGTTGTTATCGAAAAAATCAACGCTTAAGGCGTGTGAGTGATATGATCAAAGCAACCATTACTCGGTCAGCGGCAGATGAAAGCATTACGTCTTTTCGGATGACTGGACATGCCGAGTTTGCTGAAAAAGGTCAGGATCTCGTTTGTGCAGGTGTATCTGCTGTTGTTTTCGGCTCAGTCAATTCAATTATTGCACTGACAGGAATCGATCCACTGCTTGATATTGGAGAAGAAGGCGGCTATTTCACTTTTGAATTACCGGCTGATACAGATCCAGTATCCTTTGAAAAAGCCCAGCTGCTTTTAGAAGGCATGGTCGTTTCCTTAGAGACAATCGAACGAGATTATCACGATTATGTGAGAATATCAACAAAAAAATAGGAGGTGAACTTCATGCTTAGATTAGATCTTCAATTTTTCGCATCTAAAAAAGGGGTAGGTTCTACAAAGAACGGACGTGACTCTGAGTCTAAACGTTTAGGCGCTAAACGTGCTGATGGTCAATTCGTAACTGGTGGTTCTATCCTTTATCGTCAACGTGGAACGAAAATCTATCCAGGTGAAAACGTTGGACGCGGAGGCGACGACACTCTTTTCGCTAAAATCGACGGAACTGTTAAATTCGAACGTTTCGGTCGTGACCGTAAAAAAGTGAGCGTATATCCTGCGGCACAATAATTGCTAAAAACTCCGGTCATTGACTGGAGTTTTTTTCACTATTCAGGGAGCTTTTGCGCTTTTTATAAGTGGTACCGAAGATGATAAAAGAAGATGCACTCCATAAATATCAAAGAACGTTTGCTGACTTTGCCTCATTTTCTCCTATACGATCAGAAAAAACAACCTTTCCTCACATAACTAGTGTTTTTCTATGCTGTCTTCTCTGTTATAATTCAGGGAGACATATTGATGATAAGACTCCTAAAAGAGAGACCAAACGATTGGGAGTGCGATAATGGAAGAGATATCAAGTAAACAAAATGAAAAATTAACTCACGTTGCATTAACAAATGAATTGATCTATCTGCTCAGTCGTTCAAGACATGACTGGATGAATAAATTGCAGCTGATTAAAGGCAACTTGACATTAGAAAAATATGACCGAGTGTTTGAAATTATAGAAGAAATGGTCATTGAAGCACAGCATGAATCAAAACTCTCAAATTTAAAAATTCCCCAATTGGCCTATTACTTTCTAACATTTAATTGGGAGTCGCATTTTATCACCCTAGAATATGAAGTGCTTGGTGAAGCCCGAGACTTATCAGCATATGAATCGCAGCTGCTAACGGTATCACGGGAGTTGTTTTCGATATTCGATCAATCAGTTTGCCAAAAAACTGAAAATCATTTAACGGTCACGTTCCAAACAGATCATGAAGAGAATGATGTGATCTTATATTTTGATTTCAAAGGAAAATTAACAAGTTTGGATGCGTTAAATGCGTTTCATGACGCAAACTATCCATGTATGAGTATAATGCAATTTCATGTGACGTCTCATGAGTCCATGATTGAGCTTTGTTTGAGGCAAGAACGAGATATGTGATGCAGAGAAACGGAGGAAGTTATGTTTGTAGATCAGGTTAAAGTGTATGTTAAAGGCGGTGACGGCGGAAACGGTATGGTGGCGTTCCGTCGTGAAAAATATGTGCCAAAAGGCGGCCCAGCAGGCGGCGACGGCGGAAACGGTGCAGATGTTGTATTTGAAGTGGACGAAGGCCTTAGAACATTGATGGACTTTCGTTATAAGCGCCATTTCAAGGCTGATCGCGGCGAGCACGGGATGAGTAAAAACCAGCATGGACGAAATGCTGAAGAAATGGTCGTCAAAGTTCCACCGGGTACGGTTGTCACAGATGCAGAGACGGAACAAGTACTAGCTGACTTAACAGAGCATGGGCAGCGTGCAGTGATTGCAAAAGGCGGACGAGGCGGACGTGGAAATTCACGTTTCGCAACACCGGCAAACCCTGCACCACAGCTTTCTGAAAACGGTGAGCCAGGTAAAGAACGTGACGTCATCTTAGAATTAAAAGTGCTTGCGGATGTTGGACTCGTTGGTTTCCCAAGTGTCGGGAAGTCGACGCTGCTTTCGATTGTCTCTTCGGCTAAACCGAAAATTGCAGATTATCATTTTACAACGCTTGTGCCGAACCTAGGAGTTGTCGAAACAGACGATAACCGAAGCTTTGTTATGGCGGATCTGCCAGGACTTATCGAAGGAGCGCACGAAGGTGTTGGCTTAGGTCATCAATTTTTACGTCATATTGAGCGTACACGTGTGATTGTCCATGTCATTGATATGTCTGGACTTGAAGGGCGTGACCCATACGAAGACTACGTGACAATTAATGAAGAGCTTGAGCAATACAATATGAGATTGACAGAGCGTCCGCAAATCATTGTGGCCAACAAAATGGACATGCCAGATGCAGCTGACAATCTAGCCGCATTTAAAGAAAAACTAACAGATGACTATAAAGTGTTCCCAATTAGTGCGATCACAAGAGAAGGGCTTCGTGAGCTCTTATTTGAAATCGCCAATCAGCTTGAAACGACACCAGAATTCCCACTCTATAATGAAGAAGAGCTGTCTGATAACCGTGTGATGTACAAGTTTGATGAGGGAGATGCACCATTTGAGATCTCGAGAGATCCTGATGGTACGTTTGTCTTAACTGGTAAAGCACTTGAGCGACTGTTTAAGATGACAGATTTCTCAAGAGATGAATCCGTTAAACGATTCTCCAGACAGCTGCGCGGAATGGGTGTCGATGATGCCTTACGTGAGCGCGGTGCAAAAGACGGCGACATCATTCGTCTGCTTGAATTTGAATTTGAATTTATTGATTGATCAAAAGGAGGGTCCAGTCCATGGGCTCTCCCGTTTTTAAAAGGGGAGAAAACAGGTGAAAGAAGAAACGTTCTATTTAGTAAGAGAGGATGTCCTTCCAGATGCGATGCGAAAAACGCTTGAAGTCAAAAAGCTTCTCGATCGCAAAAAAGCGGATTCAGTTGCCGATGCTGTTCAACAAGCGGATTTAAGCCGCAGTGCTTTTTATAAATACAGAGATGCTGTTTTCCCATTTTATACGATGGTGAAAGAGCAGATCATCACATTGTTTTTCCACCTTGAGGATCGGTCTGGGGCTCTGTCAAGGCTGCTTCAAATTGTGGCGGACTCTGGCTGTAATGTGTTATCCATTCACCAAACCATTCCGCTGCAAGGAAGAGCGAATGTCACACTATCGATCAGTACGGCTGGCATGGCAGATGATATTAATACCGTCATGAATCAATTAAGAAAACTTGAATTTGTCGAAAAAGTTGAAATTCTAGGTTCTGGAGCGTAAAAGGAGAGATTATAGCAGATGAAGCAATTAACTGTAGGTTATTTTGGACCAGAGGCAACATTTACTCATTTGGCCGTATGCTCTTGCTTTCCTAAAGATGCAGTGCAGCGGGCCTATGCAACGATCCCGCAATGTATGGATGCTGTTTCAAAGGGCGAAGTAGATTTGGCAGTCGTTCCGCTTGAAAATGCACTCGAAGGATCTGTGAACTTAACGATTGATTATTTAATTCATGAAGAAGCACTATCCATTGTTGGTGAAATGACAGCACCGATTCGGCAGCATTTACTTGTCCATCCATCGAGGGCGGAGAGCTGGGAAACATTAGATGTGATTCAGTCACATCCGCATGCAATTGCCCAGTGTCATCAATTTTTGAAAAAGCACTACCCTCATATTCCGCATCGCCCAGTGGAATCAACAGGCTATGCAGCGAAATACATCAGTGAGCATCCAGATGAAGCTGTTGGTGCGATTGCCAATGAAATTGCTGCAAAAACGTACGGATTGACCATTGCGAAAAAAGACATTCATGATTATCCGCACAATCACACACGTTTTGTTATTTTACATAAAGATCCTAAGGCGTCGTTTCCGATGAATTCTGGTTTTTCTTCAAAGCCAAAAACGACCATTGTTGTCAGTCTGCCAAAGGATGACCAATCAGGCGCTTTACATCGCGTGCTATCTGCTTTTTCCTGGCGAAATCTGAACTTGTCAAAAATTGAATCTCGCCCGACCAAAACAGGTCTTGGACATTATTTATTTATCATTGATATCGAAAAAGAAATGGATGATGTGCTTGTCCCTGGCGCGATTCAAGAATTAGAAGCCATTGGCTGTGAGGTCAAGCTGCTCGGCAGCTACCAAACATATGAATTAACGAATGAAAAATAGTGTCCTGTGTAGGACACTATCAGCGTGTAGCCAAACCCTCGCATTCGTTGTCATGTCTGCGTGCCGGTGCTCACGAATGTCAAATTCGCTCCGCTCCGGTACTCGTCCTTCCTAGACTTCAAGGGTTTTCATAACACGCTGAAAAGAAGGACAAAGGGCTAAAATAAAGATCATTTTAGCCCTTTGTCAACAATCTGATAGTGTCCTGTGTAGGACACTGTTTTTTTAGTCTTTAATCAAAAATCCAGCGTCATCTAGCGCTTGAATGGCTTGATCAAGCTGCTTTTGGCTGTAGGAAGTGAGTGTATGTAAGTGTACGCCATCTGTTAGCTCTGACAAGTAGGAGGCGCCAGTGTTAGAAATGTGATGAACGAAGTCAGCTACTTGTTTACGTGTGCTGACGCGAATGGAGGCAGTCAGCTCTCCGTAAACGGGGTGTTCTATGATCACGTCTTTCACCGTCACACCAAAGTCTACAATCAATGTCAGTTCTTCTTCTGTACGAAGAGGATCATGTTTGCAGGCGATGATTTGTTCAATTTCAGTTTCTGGCGCATGAAGCGGCGCCATATACACATAGCCTTGGCTTGTGGCGATAATGGGTTCGTTTTTTGCTTTTAATAATGATATATCTTGTACAATGACTTGTCGTGATACAGCGGCCTTTTTAGCTAAAAAGCTTCCAGTGAGCGGTGTATCTGTTTCTTTCAGCCACTGTAATATGGCCTTTCTTCTTTCTTCGCCAATGAGCTTCCTCTCTTGCTCCACGTCTTATGCTCCTTTCTTCTCCTTTTGCAAGTTCTCAAATGTATGCAAAAGCTGATCGATGTCATCTGTTGATGACCGTCGTCCAAATGATATTCGAATGAACTGAAGGGCATCACGATCTGATACATGCAATGCCTTCACAGCAGGGGAAGGGTGATGGTAACCAGAAGCACATGCGCTTCCAGTTGATATACAAATCCCATGCCGGTTACATGCTAACATTACATATTGTCCTTCAAACCCTTCAAAAAAACAACCAATAATATGAGGCAGCATGCGGTAATTGTTATTGTCCTGAAGCGTACGGACAGGCAGCTGACGTTTTTTTATCTGCTCAAGAAAATAATCACGAAGCTGCTCATCTCGTTTATGCTGCTCATCGAGCTGAAGCATCATTTGTTCACTCGCCGCGGCAAAAGCACCGATACACGGAACGTTCACAGTTCCAGGTCGTAAGCCATTTTCCTGAACTGCACCTGCATATACAGGCTTCCAAGGGACATGTGCACCCATATAGACAGCTCCAGCGCCCTTAGGTGCATACACTTTATGACTAGAGATGGACATGGCATCGACCCCGAGCTCCTTAATGGACACACGAATTTTCCCGAATGTTTGCACAGCATCTGTATGAAAAAAAATGTGTCTTTCCTTTAAAAGAAGCGCTAATTGAGCCAATGGCTGGATAATCCCTGTTTCTGAGTTTGCATGCTGGATGGATACTAGTCCTGTTTCAGGCAATAAAGCTTGTTTGAGAATCTCCTTTGTGATGATCCCTTCTTCATTCGGTTCTATGATCGTGACCTTCACGCCGAGGCGTTGCAAGGCGTTAACCGCGTGATGAACGGAAGGGTGTTCTACTGATGTGGTAATGACATGCTGTTTATGTGCGGGCAGCCCGTTCATGATCGATTGAATCGCAAGGATATTGGATTCAGTTCCGCCACTTGTAAAGTAGATGCCGTCTGGTTCGCCCTTAAGCATCGTAGCGAGTGATTGTCTGCTGTAAGTCAATATGTCATTTGCTCTTCCCCCTGCATCATGAAGGCTGCTTGCATTCCCGTAGCAATCTTTGCTTAGCTGTTGGAATACATGTAGAGCTTCTTCAGAAACGGGTGTAGAAGCTGCATAATCTAAATAGACCAAACCATCCATCTCCTGTGTGAAAATTTTTTCTTGTATTTATTGTAGTATTGTGTAATGATATGTGTCAAGACAGGTGTAAATGACAGGAGGGGCGATTGTGTCATTACTTAAAAAAGTCATTGTGGTGGGATCAGGCATTGCAGCGCTTTCCTTTGCGAAAACCATATCAGAAAACTGCCAAGTCATCATGATGACAAAAAAACAATTTTCCTCTAGTAATTCCATGCTTGCACAAGGAGGAATCGCTGCTGCCTTTGCAGCACATGATTCAGTTGATCTACATGTGCAAGACACGCTAGCTGCTGGCTGTGATCATAATGATGACCAGATCGTACAGGAGATCGTGTGTCTTGGAAAACGCCTTGTGAAGCAGCTTGAAGCAGAAGGCTGTCCATTTGATCGGAATGAAGCGGGAATGCCGCAGTTAGGTAAAGAGGGGGCACACACCCGTAATCGCATTTTGCATGGAGGAGGAGATCAAACAGGTAAAACCCTCGTGCAGTTTCTGAAAAGTCAGCTTGGCTCACATATTCATTTATACGAATATCATCATGTCATTGATCTATTAAATCATGAAGGGAAATGTGTCGGTGTTGTGTGGAAAGATGAGAAAGGACACGTACATACCATGACCGCAGATGCAGTGGTTTTATCCACTGGTGGCTGCGGATCTCTATATGAGACAAACACAAATGATTCTTCTGTAACAGGAGACGGACTGATGATGGCCTACCGAGCCGGAGCACAATTAGCGGATCTTGAATTTGTTCAATTTCATCCGACCCTTTTGACGATCGCTGGAAAAGCAGTCGGTCTTGTTTCAGAAGCAGTGCGAGGGGAGGGAGCTTATTTAGAAGATGAAACAGGCAGGCGTATCATGAAAGGGATTCATCCACAGACAGATTTAGCTCCTAGAGATGTGGTCGCTAGAGCTATTTTTCATGAGCAGCAATTAGGTCATCATCTGTATCTCAACATCCATGATATTCCGCATTTTTCTATTCGTTTTCCAGCGATTGATGCGATGTGTCAGCGGGCGGGAGTCGATATGGCAAGCGGCCGGCTGCCAGTTTCTCCTGGTATGCATTTTTTAATGGGCGGAATCAAGGTCAATGAATATGGAGAAACGACCGTTCAATCGCTTTTTGCCATCGGTGAAGCGGCTTGTACAGGTTTACATGGCGCCAATCGACTGGCAAGTAATTCTCTTCTGGAAGGTCTCGTTTTAGGAAGCAAAGCGGCCAGACGAATTGAGCAATTGCCAAAACTGCAAAAAACAATCCCATCTCTTTCAATACAAGAAGTATGGTCTGTCCCGACTATGTCAGAGGCTCAGCTTAGAAAATGGATGACAGCATATGCCGCGATTGTTAGAGATGAAAAAGGCTTGCAGACCTTACTCGATGAATTAGAACAAGTCTCTTTTCAGCAAATCAATGTGAAGGATATCACAAATAAACAGATTGAATTAAGCAATCAATGGGCATTAGCGACTTGCCTTGTTAAGTCTGCATTACTCCGTACAGAAAGCAGGGGCAGCCATTATCGAATGGATTATCCAAAGCGGAATGATGCCTTGTGGCGAGGGAAACAGATTGTGCATGAAAAAGGCCACATTCACATCATGAAAAATGAAAGGATCGGTGCCAAATGGAACGTTTACAGTTAAAACAAATGCTCACTCATTTTTTAAAAGAAGATATTGGCTTTGGAGATGTATCAGCTGATGCCATCTTTGAAGACAAGAAAGGAACAGCTTATATCATCGCAAAACAATCGGGTGTATTGGCAGGATCACCAGTCATTGAAATGGGGTATGGCCTGCTGAGTGAACAGATTCAAACTGAACTGTTTTTCCAGGAGGGTGATTGGATTCATTCAGGTGCTGTACTGGCTCAAATAAGAGGCACAGTCAACGACTTGCTAAAAGGAGAACGGGTCATTCTGAATATATTACAGCGCATGACAGGAATCGCCACCTTAACACATGAAGCAGTGCAGCGATTAGCTGATCCGTCTATTACGATCTGTGATACGAGAAAAACGACACCCGGCTTGCGTATGTTAGAGAAATACGCAGTGAAAGTAGGAGGTGGAAAGAATCATCGTTTCGGCTTATCGGACGGTGTGATGATTAAAGATAATCATATTGCCGCATGTGGTTCTATCCGTGAAGCTGTAGAAAAAGCAAGAGCATACGCCGGTCATATGGTGAAAATTGAAGTGGAAATTGAATCAGAAGCACAGCTCATGGCAGCCATAGATGCAAAAGCAGATGTCATCATGTTTGACAACTGCTCCCCCGCCGAAGTAAAGCGTTTTAAACAAATGACACCAGAGACGATCCTGACAGAGGCATCAGGAGGCATCACATTAGAGACATTACCAAGCTACCGGGGGACAGGTGTAGACATCATTTCGCTTGGTTTTCTGACACATTCTGCTCCATCATTCGATTTTAGTATGAATATGGAATTCAGCCATAAAGGGGGAACGACTCATGTCCATGCTTGATGTACTAGCGAATCAACATTCGGCCATGATGCCAGATGAATATAAACACCGCTCTTATGAAGAGATGAAGCAGCGTGTGTTAGACATTAAACGAGCTTTTGGATCAAAGCTTTTTATACCAGGCCATCATTATCAAAAAGATGAGGTCATCCAATTTGCAGATGCAACAGGTGATTCATTGCAGCTAGCGCAAATAGCTGCTGACAATCAGGAGGCAGAATACATAGTGTTCTGCGGTGTTCACTTCATGGCAGAAACGGCAGATATGCTGTCAAAAAAGAATCAGCACGTCCTGTTGCCAGATATGAGAGCAGGCTGTTCAATGGCGGATATGGCGAACATGAAACAAACGGACAGAGCATGGGAACAGCTCACTGATCTATTTGGAGATACGATACTCCCGCTCACTTATGTCAACTCAACAGCTGATATTAAAGCATTTGTCGGCAAGCATGGCGGGGCGACCGTCACATCTTCAAACGCTAAGAAAGTACTGGAGTGGGCGCTTACACAAAAAGAGCGGATTCTGTTTCTCCCTGATCAGCATTTAGGGCGTAATACAGCCTTTGATTTAGGTATCCCGCTAGAAGAAATGGCTGTCTGGGATCAAGTAGAAGAAAAGCTCATCACCGATCAGCCGCTCCATCGCATCAAAATGATTTTATGGAAAGGGCATTGCTCCGTACATGAGAAGTTTACCGTTCAGAATATTGAAGAAACGAGAAAAAGAGATCGTGACATTCAAATCCTTGTCCATCCAGAGTGCACGCATGAGGTGGTAAGAGCTTCTGATCTAGCTGGTTCAACGAAATTTATTATTGATACGATCAAGCAGGCGCCAGCAGGAAGCAAGTGGGCGATCGGAACAGAAATGAATTTAGTCAAACGCATCATAGACCAGCACCCGGATAAACAAATTGAATCCCTTAACCCAGATATGTGTCCATGTTTGACCATGAACCGTATTGATCTGCCTCATTTGTTATGGTCACTTGAAAGTATTGAGAAGGGTGAGCCGGTTGGTTTGATTCAGGTCAATGAAGAGATAACAAAAGAGGCTTTGCTTGCATTAAATAAAATGCTCACCATTAAATAAAGCATCAGCCCCTCCTATCAGAAAACAAGTTTTTATCATATCGGCTTGTAAATAGGCATAAATTTATGTTGAAACATATTGTACTTCTGACATAACCGCTACGTTCACGTTTTGCAATAGGAGGGGAAAACGTTGAAAATTCATATTGTGCAAAAAGGAGACTCCCTTTGGAAAATTTCAAAGAAATACGGAGTCGACTTTCAAGAATTGAAAAAACTAAATTCACAGCTCAGTAATCCAGATTTGATCATGCCGGGTATGAAGATCAAGATTCCATCTAGTGGTGTTCCTGTGAAAACAGATCACCAAAAAGTGAAAGAAATGCCAAAGCAGAAAGAACATCCGTATGTGAAAGAAAAGCCAAAGGATGTCGTGCAAGTGCAAGATACGAAACCGAAGGAAAAGCCAAATGAACCGGTACCTTATGTACCGCCAGTGCCAAAGATCGAGCAGCCAGTTTTTCCGCAAGTTGATGTGAACTATTATCAGACCAATCTCTACCAGCCATTCACGCCTCCTCCCAAAAAAGAACATCATGAGAAAAAAGATCACTTTTATGAAAAGAAAGATCATGTTCATGATGAGAAGAAGGACCATAAAGATCACAAGGATCATTTTTATCATGAAAATAAGGACCATAAAGATCACAAGGACCATTTTTATCATGAAAATAAGGACCATAAAGATCACAAGGACTATTTTCATCATGAGAATAAGGATCATCACAAAGATGAGGTGGCAAAGGGATATGATCCGTTTATTCATATTCCGCTTCAAAAAGAGGAGGGAAAAGATATGGAGCATAGCAATTACCCAAACCTTCCTAACTTCCCACAAATGCCGAATGTTGGAGGGACAGCAGTAGGAGGAATGGCAGAAAATAAAGATCATCACCAGCATCCTCATCATGAATCATATGATCCTTATTATGGTCATGGTCATTACATGCCTGCGATGTATCCATATCCGCAGCAAATGGTGCCGGCTTCACCTATCTTACCGGGTTCAGGTCTTTGTTATCCGGTCCAGCCCTATTATCACCATCACATGATGCCGTATCCTTACCCGGCCCAGCCGTATTATCCAGCCTATCAAGCGCCAGCTTACTACGGGGAAAATCATGAGCATCATGCAAACGATGGACATCACTGGCACCACCATATGCATCCAAATACAGGCGCAAATGCGAACGTGAATGCGAACGTGAATCAAGGCTTTTATCCAAACGCTTCAAATGAAGCCTATGGCAAGGAAGACTGCGGTTGTGATGATGGCATGAAGCATCATCATCAGCCATGGCCTGGACATTATCCAAATCCTGTTCCTTATGGTCAAATGGGGGCTTATCCTGCTCAGCCTTATATGCAGCCATATCAGGGTCAATCCGTTTTTGCAAGACCAGAAGAAGACGAAGAAGATTAATGACAGAAGGGACGATCTCAATCGTTCCTTTTTTTGTTTATAACTGACAGCTTGATTTTTCCCTGAACTGTACATGCTAAAACAGAGCCAGTTTCGCGCTCATGAGATTGAATTTGTACAGGGGGTTTTTCGTTTGAGACAAAAATGGCAAAAAACAATCGCATTAGTGCTTCTTCCTATTGGTTTAACTGCATGTGGTACAAATGACAATGCGGGTGTAGATACTCGTTATAATCAATCAGGCCAGCCGGTCGGTTATCATTCGAATCAACGGGCGGCAGACAATAACCAAGATCACCAAGGCCCAATTTCTGAGCTTATGGAAGGGATGAACGAAAATACAACGAATGTTGATTATCGTTCGCGTCCTACGGAGGATCAAGTGAGAATGCCTCTTACTGGCGGAGATGGACGCTACAGTCATGGAGATATGAATTATCATAACCAAATGTCGTTCTCTGGCTACGATAAACAAGAGAACATACAGCGTTCACGAAAAATTGCGAACCGCGTGAATAAAATGAATCACGTAGCAGACTCACAAGTTATGGTCACTGATGAAAATGTCTATATTGCGATTAAATCGGATGGACGTCTGACGGAAGAGGGCGTATCACAAGTAGAAGAAGCAGCGACTCGTTATGCAGATGGAAGAGCTGTCCAAGTCATCAAAGATGAAGGAGCATTCACACGCTTCAGAGATATGAGAAAAACACAATTTGAAACAGGACAAACAGGCATGACCCGATAGTTGAATGAATAAAAAAGGCTAAAGTTCATTACGAACTCTAGCCTTTTCTTAAAAAAATATCTTGATGCCTATATAAAATTCGTAAAAGAAATAACAGCCAAATCCAAGTAATAAAATACCAGCAATAATGGATGTCCACTTCATCATCGTCCGATTCATCACTGATAAATGTTAGAAATGTTTGCAATCGACTAGAACTTCCTTTGAACAAGTAGTTTGTATAAAAAATTCTTCATTTAGATTAATTATACATAGTAGGAAAAAAGGATCAATGATGATTTCTGATTTGATCGAAATAAAGGGGAAGCTGTTGTATAGAAGTTTGCATATCATGCTCATCGGTACAGCTTGTAGGGGAAAGGAACTATTTTCCTGAATCTTCTTTTTTTCATATCGTCTCTATGATAAACTGATGTGGAAATCAATAAAAGTGACTAGGGGTGCCCGCTAAAGTGGGCTGAGAGAGAAGCTTAAGTTTCTTAACCCTTTGGACCTGATCTGGCTCGTACCAGCGTGGGGAAGTTGAAGATGATACATGTGTCATATGAATGACATTCATGTTTTTTTCTGACGACGAAACCAGGTTCTCAACATAGAGCCTGGTTTTTTGCTGGTGCTGATTCCATCCTGTCCGATGACAAAAAGAGAAGGAGAGAACAGCAAATGAAAGAAAAGAAAAATGTCCCATCAACCCAATCTTTACTATCAAGCTTTGACGGAAGTCGAAAGGTGTATGAGCAGGGCTCAAGACCTGACATCTTGGTGCCAAAAAGGGAGATTATGCTCTCAAATACTGTGACACAGGCGGGCGACATTCAAAATGACCCGATCCGTGTGTACGATACAAGTGGACCGTACACAGATGAAAACGCCCATATTGATGTTACAAAGGGTTTAAAGCGTCTTAGAGCGGCGTGGATTAAAGAAAGAGGAGATACAGAAAGCTATGAAGGTCGTCATGTGAAACCAGAAGATAACGGGTATCGTTCAAAGGGGAAAGAGTCCTTTCATCATGTCCATACTGATTTTCATCATGTGCCGCTCCGCGCGAAAAATGGCGCCAGTGTGACACAAATGCATTATGCAAAAAAAGGCATCATCACACCTGAAATGGAATTTATCGCTTTGAGAGAACAGCTGAGCCCTGAGTTTGTGAGAGAGGAAGTAGCTAGCGGAAGAGCAGTCATCCCAGCGAATATTAACCATCCAGAAAGTGAGCCGATGATTATTGGAAAGCATTTTCACGTCAAAATCAATGCGAATATTGGCAATTCAGCTGTGACGTCATCCATCGATGAAGAGGTAGAGAAGATGACGTGGGCGATCAGGTGGGGGGCAGACACAATGATGGACCTGTCCACTGGGAAGGACATTCATACAACGAGAGAATGGATCATTCGGAATTGCCCAGTCCCAGTAGGAACCGTTCCCATTTATCAGGCACTTGAAAAAGTGAATGGAGTGGCAGAAGATTTGACGTGGGACGTGTACAGAGACACATTAATTGAACAAGCAGAGCAAGGTGTAGACTACTTCACGATTCATGCGGGCGTACTATTAAGGTATATTCCGCTTACAGTCGATCGGGTAACGGGAATTGTGTCAAGAGGCGGAGCTATTATGGCAAGGTGGTGTCTCGCTCATCATCAAGAAAACTTTCTTTATACCCATTTCGAAGATATTTGTGAAATTATGAAAACCTATGATATTGCTTTTTCTCTTGGAGATGGACTCAGACCAGGTTCGATCGCTGATGCAAATGATGAGGCGCAGTTTGCAGAGCTGAAAACGCTAGGGGAATTGACAGAGATCGCCTGGAAACATGATGTACAGGTGATGATTGAAGGACCTGGACATGTCCCAATGGATAAAATCAAAGAAAATGTCGATAAGCAGATGGAGATTTGCAAAGAGGCACCATTTTACACGCTAGGACCTCTTACAACAGATATTGCCCCGGGGTATGATCACATTACATCCGCTATCGGCGCTGCCATGATCGGCTGGTATGGAACAGCCATGCTCTGCTATGTGACACCAAAAGAGCATTTAGGTTTGCCGAACAAAGAAGATGTGAGAGAAGGTGTCATTGCTTATAAAATTGCCGCACATGCAGCTGATCTAGCAAAAGGACATCCTGCTGCTCAAAAGCGCGATGATGCATTATCGAAAGCCAGATTTGAATTTAGGTGGCGGGATCAATTCCACCTGTCACTTGATCCAGAAAGAGCTTTGGCGTTCCATGACGAAACATTGCCTGCTGAAGGCGCAAAGACCGCTCACTTTTGCTCCATGTGCGGACCGAAGTTTTGCAGTATGAAAATTTCTCATGATATCCGCAATCAATCAGAAGAAGTGAAAAAAGAGATGGAGAAGAAGGCAAAAGAGTTTATCAGCCAAGGAAGTCAAATCTATCAATCCTAAAAAAAGAACCTCGCACTCCTTTTGTGCGGGGTTTTATAAAACGGCTGAAAAGGCTTTTCTCACGAGATGGAAAAGTGCTCTTACTGCAATCGCCATGATTTCCATACTCGGAATCAGGGCATCTGTTAAATGAAACAAGACAGTTTGTCTCTCTGGGGATGTTCTTTTCTTTTTCTTTTTCTGTTTCATGAAGACAGCCCCCTTTTTAAACAATATACTTCTTTGCAGATTAGAGAGATAGAGATGTTGTGTGAATTTAAACAAAATTTAAACTTCTTGTGTTTGGAAGGAAAGAAGGAGGGGAAACGAGTTGAGTAGAGAATGAATGAAAAGAGCTGACCTTACCAGTTAGCGAACAAGAAAGAGTGGAAGGTGATCTTATGATGAAAGTATTCAAGGTAACATTTCATATGAACAATGGGGAAGTGCTTGATTTCGAGCTGAAACGTCCAGCTACCTACGATGTGTATAAAAAAATTGAGGAATCCAATCAATGGTTTAAGCTGAATAATGAAATCATTAATCTATTAAATGTAAATAGTATCCATGTAGAAACAGAATAAAACAGAAAAGCCGCTCGGAAGGAGAGCGGCTTTCGTTATGCGGAGAAATCATTTCGGTTGTTAAGCTGGCCGCGGGAGAGCCAGTTCTTTTTATATAAATAGGCAATCACTTCAAGCCACAGACGCGGCGCTTTTTTAGGGAAAAAAGGTTTTTGGTAATAGGCGTAAGCGGCTTTTAAATCATTCCATTGATGACATGTTTTCGTTTGGGTGAAGCGGGCAACGTCGATCACCTTAACGAGGCCTTCCTTTGTTAATATCAGGTTGCGCAGATGGATATCTGAAGGGTTTAACCCTTTCTCACGTGCTTCTTCTAGCGCTTCATCTACTTGTTCAATCATTTGTTTCTTGATCGGAATACCCTTTGTCAGGCATTCATAGAATGTGTAGCCTTTAATATATTCCATTAAAATATACTGATCCCCAGACTCATAAATCTCAGGGTAGTATGACGAACCGGAAAGTTTTTCGTAAATTGCTGCCTCTTTGCGGGCAATGTGTTGATAAGAAGGGAAAAAGACTTTTAGCGCCATTTTCTTGCCAGCTTTTTTATATGAAAATACATAGGCACTTCTTCCTTTGCCGCACAGCTCAAGCTCTGCCGGTTTTAAGGTGAGCTTATTAAAACGTTTTTCTTCATGATACTGAATCGATTCGGCTAATCTTTTGATATCTGACATTGACTTCACCTTCTTTGGTTTCAGTTTATGCGGCTGAAAAACGAATGATGAAAAAACCGTTTCATTCGATAAAGCAATGGATTGTATAAAACATAACATTTACGAATGAAGGATACAACGAAAGACTCTTAAAACGAGTCAGTGTAATCGGTTTGGTTAATGTTTAGAAAAATGGGTCAAACTACATATGTCATGCATCGATCTTATGTTCTAAAGAGGTGTAAATAGTGAAAGTGAAGATGAAACGTTTCGTTACAGGACTTATCATGACAAGTGTTCTTTTTTTCGCTGCGGATATGGAAGGAAAAGAACACTTGCAAAAGCAGTCAAACACCATCACCGTGCAGCTTGAAAAAGTCTATCTAGACGGCGATGTGAGTATTGAAAGACACCGGGCATCATTAGAAGACAAAGACACATTTTGGACGCAGTATAAAGGCTGGACGCTGGTAGAACAACAAGAGGATTTTGCCCTTTTTAGAAAACAAATTGATGATATCTCTCCATTAAGTAAAGCAAATGGATATATCGGATTATCAGAGGACGGTGTCATTTCTACGTTTCATGGAAGGCCAGGCGGCTGGGCGGAGCCTATTCATCTCTTCTTTCAAATTGATACGTCCCGTTTAGAAAGCCATGTGGAGGAGCAGCTTGAGCAAGGCATTCCTTTTCGAACAAAGGATGAATTTGAGCATGTGCTTGAAGTCATGCAACCTTACCGAAATGAAATATCATTTTAAAGCGTGTGACAGCTTGCTGGTGTGAGGGCCGCAAGCTGTTTTTCATGGTTGCACCGTAAAAATGGACTGAGCGAACGTATGTTAACTTTTATTGCGGTTTTCTCTTCGATTTATGTTACAATGAAGAACAGTCAAAGAGGTGAAAACGGTGATAGAATTTGTGAAAGGGACCATTGATTATGTGTGCCCGCAATATGTTGTCATTCAAAACGGCGGAGTGGGATATCAAGTCTATACCCCAAACCCGTTTATCTATCAAGTAAATAAACAAGAAACGATTTATACGTATCATTACATAAAGGAAGACGCATTTTCGTTATATGGATTTCAAACAAGAGAAGAAAAAGCGTTGTTCACAAAACTGTTAAATGTCACAGGGATTGGACCAAAGGTTGCACTTGCGATCCTTGCTTCCGGTGATCCTGGCGCTGTCATTTCAGCGATAGAACGTGAGGATGAAGCATTCCTTATTAAATTCCCTGGCGTTGGCAAAAAAACAGCTCGTCAGATCATTCTAGATCTAAAAGGAAAGCTTGCAGATGTGGTGCCAGAAATGATTGGCAACTTATTTAATCACGAGGATCATATTCAGATCGAAACGCAGCAAACCGCATTAGATGAAGCGCTCGAAGCGTTAAGTGTCCTTGGATACGGTGATCGTGAAATCAAAAAGGTTCTGCCTTTATTAAAAGAAGAGAAAAATCTCACAACCGATCAATATGTGAAAAAAGCTTTACAAAAAATGTTGAAATAGGGTGATGTCTCATGGATGAACGGCTCGTCTCAACTGAAGCAGACAACCATGAATCAGCCATTGAGCAAAGTTTGCGGCCGCAGACACTTAGCCAATATATCGGTCAGCAAAAAGTAAAGGATAATCTCAGCGTGTTTATTGAAGCTGCCCGGATGAGGCAGGAAACGCTGGATCACGTCCTTTTATATGGACCGCCTGGACTAGGGAAAACAACGCTTGCGTCGATCATTGCCAATGAAATGAATGTTCAGCTGCGTACAACGTCTGGACCAGCAATTGAGCGTCCTGGCGATTTGGCGGCTATCCTGACATCTCTTGAACCTGGTGATGTTTTGTTTATTGATGAAATTCATCGCTTGCAGCGCTCAATTGAGGAAGTGCTATATCCGGCGATGGAGGATTTTTGTCTAGATATCGTCATTGGAAAAGGAGATACAGCGCGCTCTGTACGGCTTGATTTACCGCCATTTACACTTGTAGGTGCTACGACCCGTGTTGGGCTTTTAACAGCACCGCTTCGTGATAGGTTTGGGGTACATGCAAGATTGGAATACTATGAGCAAAGAGATTTGGCTCACATTGTGGCAAGAACAGCCGAGCTGTTCGAGATTGGGATCGACGTTCGCTCAGCAGAAGAGATAGCGAGACGTTCTCGGGGGACGCCGAGGGTCGCCAATCGTTTACTCAGAAGAGTAAGAGATTTTGCGCAGGTGCTTGGGAATCATGCCATTACACAGGACATTGCAGAAGATGCCCTTGAACGTCTCCAAGTCGACAGGCTGGGACTGGATCATATAGACCACAAGCTGCTTTTAAGTATGATTGAAAAATTTAGAGGCGGTCCTGTTGGACTTGATACGATCTCAGCGACAATTGGAGAAGAATCACATACGATTGAAGATGTGTACGAACCGTATTTACTGCAAATTGGTTTCCTGCAAAGAACACCAAGAGGCCGGGTCGTCACAAGAGAAGCGTATGAACATTTTCAGATGGAGGTTCCGATTCGTGACTGAATTCCCTAAAATATTGATGATTTTAGGTGGTGTCCTTTTTGCCGCAGGCTTAGTGTTTCAATTGGTTGGTAAGCTTCCAGGTGATATTTTTGTGAAAAAAGGAAATGTGACGTTCTTTTTTCCCGTTATTACGTGCATTGTCATTAGCATCGTACTAACCATTTTACTCAATATCTTTGGACGTATGAAATAACGTTAACTAGTTAACTACAGAATAGGTGAAGGAAATGAAGCTAGAACTATTTGATTTTGATTTACCAGAAAGACTGATTGCTCAAGTTCCACTTGAAAAACGAGATGCATCAAGACTGATGGTCTTAAATAAACAAACGGGTACGATCACACATGATACATTCTCACAAATCACGGATTATTTTCAAAAGGGTGATTGTCTCGTTTTAAACAATACGCGCGTTCTGCCTGCACGTCTGTTTGGCATGAAAGAGGATACAGGTGCAAAAGTTGAACTTCTTCTATTGAAACAAGAAGAAGGAGACAAATGGGAAACACTCGTAAAACCAGCCAAGCGTGTGAAAAAAGGAACGGTCATCACATTTGGTGATGGACGGCTTCAAGCGGTATGTACAGAGGAGCTGGAACATGGCGGAAGAAAAGTCGAGTTTCAGTATACAGGCATTTTTTATGAAGTGCTTGAATCCCTTGGAGAAATGCCGCTGCCTCCATATATTAAAGAGCAGCTTGACGATCGTGAGCGATATCAAACCGTGTATTCTAAAGAAGTTGGTTCAGCCGCGGCTCCTACTGCCGGTCTTCACTTTACAACTGAACTGCTGGATGCGCTGAAAGCGAAAGGTGTGCATATTGCTTTTATTACCTTGCACGTAGGGCTTGGCACCTTTCGTCCTGTCAGTGCGGAGCGCATAGAAGAACATGAAATGCATGCAGAGTTTTACGAAATGAATGAAGAAACGGCTCAAGAGCTTAATCGCGTGCACAAAGAAGGCGGGCGGATTATTTCAGTTGGCACAACATCAACACGAACGCTTGAAACCATTGCAAGTGCACATGATGGCGAATTCAAAGCGTCAAGCGGCTGGACGTCGATCTTTATTTATCCTGGCTACACATTCAAGGCAATTGATGGGATGATCACGAATTTCCATCTGCCAAAATCCTCATTAATTATGCTTGTCAGCGCATTAGCTGGACGAGAGCACGTACTGAAAGCGTACAATGAGGCAGTAAAAGAGGAATACCGATTCTTCAGCTTTGGCGATGCCATGCTGATTCAATAACATCATTCAACAAAGACAGGAGGGCTCATTTTTGTCGCAATTACCGATACGTTATGAGTTCATTAAATCATGCAAACAAACAGGTGCACGTCTTGGCCGCGTTCATACACCGCACGGGTCGTTTGAAACACCTGTATTTATGCCAGTAGGTACACTGGCTACAGTGAAAACAATGGCGCCTGAAGAATTAAAAGCAATGGATGCAGGCATCATCTTAAGCAATACGTACCATCTATGGCTCCGTCCGGGTCATGACATTGTCAAAGAGGCGGGCGGTCTGCACAAATTTATGAACTGGGATCGAGCCATTCTGACTGATTCAGGCGGCTTCCAAGTATTTTCATTGAGTGAATTTAGAAAAATCGAAGAAGAAGGCGTTCACTTCCGTAATCATTTAAATGGAGACAAGCTGTTCCTTTCTCCTGAAAAAGCCATGGAAATCCAAAATGCGCTCGGCTCTGATATTATGATGGCATTTGACGAATGCCCTCCATACCCAGCAGAGTACGATTACATGAAACGTTCTGTGGAGCGGACAAGCAGATGGGCAGAGCGCTGCTTAACAGCGCACCAGCGTCCAGAAGATCAAGGTCTGTTTGGGATTGTCCAAGGCGGAGAATACGAAGAGCTTCGTAAACAAAGTGCAAAAGATCTTGTTTCACTTGATTTCCCAGGATACGCCATCGGAGGCTTATCTGTTGGTGAACCAAAAGATGTGATGAACCGTGTGCTGGAGTTCACAACGCCATTTTTACCGGCAGACAAGCCAAGGTACTTAATGGGTGTCGGCTCACCAGATTCATTAATTGACGGCGCCATTCGCGGTGTAGATATGTTTGATTGCGTACTGCCGACGAGAATTGCGAGAAACGGCACCTTGATGACAAGTGAAGGACGTCTTGTTGTGAAAAATGCAAAATATGAGCGTGATTTCAGACCAATCGATGAAAACTGTGACTGCTACACATGTAAAAACTACACACGCGCCTATATTAGACATTTAATCCGTACAAATGAAACGTTCGGAATTCGATTAACAACTTATCATAATCTTCATTTTCTGTTAAAATTAATGGAGCAAGTGAGAGAAGCTATCCGTGAGGATCGTTTAGGTGATTTTAAAGAAGAGTTTTTTGAGCGTTATGGCTTTAACAAACCGAATGCGAAAAACTTTTAACGCATAAACGAAAGGCTTTACAATCATATAGAAAGGGGTGAGATAGAATGGATGGTGGTATGGGTTCAATCATTATGATTGTTGTCATGTTTGCTGTGCTTTACTTCTTATTAATCCGTCCACAGCAAAAGCAACAAAAAGCTGTGCGTCAGATGCAGCAATCTTTATCAAAAGGCGATAAAATCGTCACAATCGGTGGTTTACACGGTGAAATCGACTCAATTGATGAATCAAAAGTGGTCATCAAAACAAGCGAAAACAACCGTTTAACTTTCGACCGTCGTGCTATTAGAGAATTAGCTGACAAAGGCTAATCCTCCAATACATAGCCATAAAAAAAGAGCGAATCATATCGCTCTTTTTTTATTTGCCACGGAGATTGACCCCAATCATTCCCCCAAGCATACAAATCCCCAAAAAGGCTGCATGATAGATGAATTGCTCTGGTGAAAAGGTTTCTCCAAACCCTAAATACTGAAATAAGAATACAGTAAGAGAAAAGATAAAAGAAGTGACGGCACCAATGAGCCAGCCTCGTTCCTTTGCTTTCCCTCCAGAAATGATCCCTCCTAAAAAAAGTGCCACGAAGGACAAGATCATAATCATCCATTTAAACGATGATTCCTGCATACTTGTAAAGCTAAGCATGAGTGACACAAGTAAGCTTGTGACAATCATCACGACAAAAATGGCAATTAAGCCGGATAAAATTCCTTTTCCTATTTGTTTCGTTTCCTGCATGTGATTCGTCTCCTCTCCAATTGACCGAAGCTTGTCTTTTACTAAAATGTATTCACGACGAAGAAAAAATAGACATGTTTCTCACGATAAAAACAGA
The DNA here is from genome assembly GCF_024498355.1 of Bacillus pumilus. GTDB lineage: Bacteria > Bacillota > Bacilli > Bacillales > Bacillaceae > Bacillus > Bacillus pumilus_P. The sequence goes on along the minus strand of NZ_CP101833.1, from coordinate 2,375,755 downwards.
GGCTTTCTTTTCTACATAAATAAAGTGTTTTGACACAAGCTATGATGGAGAAGGAGGGTTTACATCACATGCAGGACATCTTAATCATTTCCATAAGAACGGTCATTTTATATTTTCTCATTTGGTTTATCTTTCGTTTAATGGGAAAGAGAGAGATTGGAGAACTTAGTATTTTAGATCTTGTCATTTTTATGATGATCGCTGAAATTGCGGTACTGGCGATAGAAGAAGTAGAGGGTCATATGTTACATACGGTATGGCCGATCCTGCTGTTAACCTTCATTCAAATCACACTTGCCTACCTCTCATTAAAGTTTCAAGGTGTCCGGCGCTTTCTTGACGGCAAACCGACCTTGCTCATCATCAATGGGAAAATAGACGAGGGGGCGATGAGAAAACAGAGATACAATTTTGATGATCTGCTCATTCAATTAAGAGAAAATAACATCGATAGTATTCAGGATGTCTCATACGCCATCTTAGAGCCATCAGGAAAGCTCGCCGTCGTCGAAAAAGAAAACAAGCACATACATGCTGCGCTTGAGCTTCCTCTTATTGCAGACGGTATCGTGCAGCATGACCATCTGAAGCAAATTAATCAAAATGAACAGTGGCTGAAAGGTGAGCTTGCCAAAAGAGGCTATTATGATCTTGACCAAATCTCTTTCTGCAGCTTTAATCAAAAAACGTTTTATATTGATTTGAAAGATGAAGTGATCAAGAAGAGATGAGCTATAGCAGCTTCCCGATAAATGGGATGCGGCGCAGCTCTTCTCGTTTCACTAACCCAAGACAGATTAATAGAATGACATACAAGATGCATGTGACAAAGATCAGCAACACAAGCTCAAGAGGGGCAGAAAAGAGTCCGCTGACTTGAGACTTCATCCATAAGCTGACAGCTCCCGTGCCTATGATCGCAAGGACGCATATACCATATTCCTTCAGTGGTAAATGAATAGGCAGAACCTTTCCGACAGTTGCCGCATGGAGCAATGTGACAAGGACAATGCCGATCAGTATCGCAACGGCTGCGCCCATAATGCCAAAGCTCGGCTGGGAAGCAAGGACGAAGATCATCCCTGTTTTCACAACAGCACCTATCAGGCTATTGGTCATGGCCGCACCAGCTAAATTCAATGCTTGAAGGACAGCTTGGAGCGGCCCTTGAAAATAATATAGAAGAAAAAATGGTGCCATGAATTTCACATAGATGGCCGCATGCGATGAACCATACATGAAGAGCGTTAAATCTTCTGCATAAACGAAAAGAATAATACATGAAATTCCTCCGCTGAGTAAACAAAGGCGCATCGCCTGTCTCAGCCGGTATTCCACCGTTTTGTGTTTGTTCTGCTCCATTCCTTCACTAATGGCTGGGACTAATGCGGTGGAGAGTGAATACGTAATAAAACTAGGTAGTGTCAAAAGGGTCAGTGCAAGACCGGTCAACTCCCCATACTGTCTTGTCGCTTCAACAGCCGCATATCCAGCAATGGCAAGGCTTTGTGCGACAACAATCGGCTCTAAAAACCACGAAATATTGCCGATGAAACGACTGCCTGTCGTTGGCAGGGCAATACTCATCAGCTGCTTAAATGTGTCCTTCCCGTCATGAATGGCCTTGAAAAATTGCTTTCGAATACGGATGGTCTTTTTATATCGAAAGGCGATCAGTAAGTAAGCAAGTGAAATCATCTCGCCAATAACAGATGAAATCATCGCACCGGCTGCCGCATATTCAATTCCATAAGGAAGGAAAGCTGTTGTACATACCGCCACAAGGGAAATTCTTGCGACCTGTTCCAGTACTTGAGACATCGCAAGTGGACTCATCTGCTGTCTTCCTTGGAAATATCCTCTTAACACACTGGAGATGGCGATGACAGGTACGACTGGTGTAATGGCAAGCAGTGGATACACCGTTCTAGGATCTGTCAGCATATTTTCCGCCATAATTGGTGCAAACCATAAAAAAAGCGGTGTGAAAATAAGGCTGAGTGTTCCTGTTATCGCAAGGGACATGACCAGAATGCGTTTTGTTTTCTGTTTGTCACCCCGGGCTTCTGCTTCTGCGACAAGCTTACTGATGGCGACAGGCAGTCCGAATTGTGTCAGCGTCACGGCTAGAAAAAAAGTAGGTGCAGCCATCATATAAAGCCCGACGCCTTCTTCGCCAATGAACCGTGCGATGACAATTCGATTGACAAAACCCAATATTCTCGTGATAAAACCTGCTAAAATTAAAATAATTGTCCCTTTTAAAAACGTTTGCTTCGTCAAATCAAAGATCACCTGCCTTCTCAAACGACATAGAATCATATACAATAAGATATGCGTGTATATCGTCCAAGCATGACAAGTCTCTCGATAAAAAACTGAAAAGGGGGAGCCTCACATTGACACAGCATCCAGCTGCTATATACAAAGACCATTTAAAGCCTTTTCTGTTCAGTAAGCTTGAAGAATTCATCGTTTTGGGCTATAAAGATGTAGATTTAGAGGAATTATGGTCATACTTAGAGAATAAGAAGTGGAAGAAAAAACAAGAGTATCCGATTCATGAAATGGTTGCAGATATTTTATCTGTGAAAATTGGCGAATTTATGAACTATGCAACCGTTCAGTCGTTTAAAACGTCTGCTTTTTTGGACAGTGAAGATGGTAAGAATATGCTAGATGAACTGTTGAAATAAGCCATCTTAATGGATTCAGGTGTTTAAGGAGGAAATACATAATGAAAAAAGGGCGCATTCTTGCGTTTTTCTTAGTGGTTCTGTTAATCGGAACTGGTGTGGGCTTATTGACAAAGCCTGTTGCGAAAGATATGACGCTAGGGCTGGATTTGCAGGGTGGATTTGAAGTTCTGTATGATGTACACCCAGTGAAAAAAGAGGACAAGATCACAAATGGTGTTCTCGTCAGTACGGTGGAGGCTTTAAACCGAAGAGCCAACGTGCTTGGTGTAAGTGAGCCGAACATCTCGATTGAAGGCAACAACCGTATCCGCGTGCAGCTTGCGGGGGTAAAAGATCAAAACAGAGCAAGGGAGATTCTTTCAACTGAAGCACAGCTTTCCTTCAGAGATACGAATGATAAAGAGCTCCTGAACGGATCTGATCTTGTCGAAAATGGTGCAAAACAAACATTCAATCAAACGAATGAGCCGATTGTCACTGTCAAACTAAAGGACGCGAAAAAATTTGGTGACGTGACAAGAAAAGTAGCGGCCATGGCACCGAATAACCAGCTTGTCATTTGGCTTGATTACCATAAAGGAGATTCCTTCAAAAAAGAAGTCTCAAAATCAAACCACAAGTATGTGTCTGCACCGAATGTCAATCAAGAGATTAACAGCAGTGACGTACAAATTGAAGGAAATTTTACTGTCCAAGAGGCAAAAGATCTTGCAAGTATTTTAAATGCCGGGGCATTGCCAGTAAAATTAACTGAAAAATATTCAACATCTGTGAGTGCACAGTTTGGTGAACAAGCGCTGAACGAAACAGTATTCGCAGGAATTGTAGGAATCGCATTTATCTTCTTATTCATGCTGCTTTATTACCGATTACCTGGTCTTATTGCTGTCATTACACTTTCAGCTTATATCTATATTACGTTGCAAGTGTTCGACTGGATGGGCGCGGTTATGACACTGCCTGGAATTGCAGCACTGATTCTTGGTGTAGGGATGGCTGTCGATGCCAATATTATCACTTATGAGCGGATCAAAGAGGAGCTCAAGCTCGGTAAATCTGTCCGTTCTGCTTTCAGGTCAGGGAACCGCAGATCATTTGCGACCATCTTTGATGCAAACTTAACAAGTATTATTGCCGGCGGGGTTCTGTTCTTCTTCGGGACAAGCTCTGTAAAAGGATTTGCAACGATGCTGATCCTATCGATTTTAACAAGTTTTATCACGGCTGTATTCCTATCAAGATTCCTTCTTGGCCTTCTTGTTGAAAGCCGCTATCTTGACCGCAAAAAAGGCTGGTTTGGTGTTCGCAAAAAAGACATCATGAATATTCACGAAACAACAGAAAATACCGAACCGAAAACGCCATATGATAAATGGGATTTCGTCAGCAAACGAAAAGGCTTTATGATTTTCTCAGCAGCTATCACCATTGCTGGAATCATTGTGCTTTCTATCTTCAAGCTGAATGCGGGTATCGATTTTGCAAGTGGAACAAGAATTGATATCCAAAGCGATCACAAGCTGTCAACTGAGCAAGTGGAGCAAGACTTCAAAAAGCTAGATCTTGAGACAGACAGTGTTGTGTTATCGGGTCAAAAAGAAAATCAGGCAGCAGTTCGATTTGTCGGTGTGCCAAATAAAGAAAAGATCGCTGAAGTGAAGGATTACTTCAAAGATAAATACGGAACTGAGCCTAACGTAAGTACAGTGTCTCCGACTGTCGGAAAAGAGCTTGCCCGTAATGCATTATACGCTATCGTTATTGCTTCAATCGGGATCATTTTATATGTATCTGTCCGTTTTGAATATAAAATGGCGATTGCAACAATCATCTCACTGCTATACGACGCATTCTTTATTGTAGCCTTCTTTAGTATTACGCGTTTAGAGGTGGATGTCACCTTCATTGCCGCGATACTCACGGTCATCGGGTACTCGATTAACGACACGATCGTCACCTTCGACAGGGTTCGTGAACAAATGAAGAAACGCAAACCGAAAACCATTGAAGATCTATCGTATATTGTGAACTTAAGCTTACAGCAAACCTTTACGCGATCCATCAACACAGTGCTGACCGTATTTGTTGTGGTTGTCGCACTGCTTATCTTTGGCTCAGCGTCTATTACAAACTTCTCCATCGCCTTACTTGTCGGCTTATTAACAGGGGTGTACTCATCTCTTTATATTGCCGCGCAAATTTGGCTTATCTGGAAAGGCCGTGAGCTGAAAAAGCCGGCTAAAATAGACACAGAACAAGATATTTAATCTAGAAAGACTGCCTGTTTGGCAGTCTTAGACTTTGGACAAAGGGCTAAAATGAACTTTATTTTAGCCCTTTGTCTTTTTTTCGTTTCATCACCCGTATATTTCACAACAATAAGACGATTTGAAAAAACATTTCGAGTTTCATTGATCTTGAAATGGTCTTTTGCTATAATGACATACGTTTAGATCAGTATAGAAAGCAAGTGTCCATTTGAGGCATTTGGTTTTATTCATTGGAGGGGCTGTTATGAAGGTTCGGGAAACTGAACTGCCAGGTATCGGTCACAAAGCCGAAATGATCACAAGAAATAATGAGAAGCTTGCCATCATTACACATGATGACGGCAGAAGAGAAATGTATCATTTTCAAGAGAACGACCATGAAGAGTGTATTTCTGGCATCTTGCTAAACGATGAAGAAGCAAGACAAATCGCGGCTATTTTGGGCGGCATGGTATATAAGCCAAAAGCGCTTGAAACAGTTGAGGTAGCAATTGATGAATTGATGATTGAATGGTTTAAGATTGAAAAGAACGCACCAGCTGCTCAGCAGACAATCGGAGACCTCAATGTTCGCCAAAATGATCAAGTAACAGTCATCGCCATTGTGAGAAAATCACATGAGAAGATTTTAAATCCAGGGCCAGATACGGTCATTGAAGAAGGGGATACCCTTGTTATATCTGGGGAAAGAAAAGAATTAAAAAACCTCATTAAAGAAAAACTCAGCAGCTAATCGTGCCCATGCTGATAGATTATATCCCGCTATTTTCTTTCTGTGTTTAAGAAGGACAAGGAATAGGGAAGAATAAAAGAAAAAGCTTGGGGGATATGTAGATGAATAAACAACAATGGACCATCATATTCGCATTTATTTTCGTATTAATTGTCTCAGTATTTGCCGTGATCAATGTGCGGCCTGTGCAAGTAGACTACTTATTTGGAACCGCTGAATGGCCACTGATCCTTGTCATTATTGGTTCTGTTCTAATGGGCGGACTCATTGTGGCGTTTGCGGGTATTTTCCAAATTGTGAAACTGAAACGTGAACTAAAAACATTAAAAGCTGAGCGTGTAGCCGTTACGCCTGCACCTAGTGTTTCTACTAAAAAGGCAGACAAAGACGTTCAAAAGAAATCGAATGTCACGCCTTTAAACGAACAGCCAGCGTCCTTTGATCGGAAGGAAAAATAATCTTCCAGCACAATTTCATAAAATAAAAATTGAAACCCCTCAGGCCACTCTAGTATAATAGTGTGGTTGAGGGGTGAATTTATGTTATTATCCAAAATGCGCTGGGAATATGAACATCCAAGCGAAGAAAAAGTGAAATCACTCTCTGAAAATCTGAATATTTCAGCGCTGACTGCATCGCTTCTTGTAAAAAGAGGACTCGAAGAAGTAGAAGAAGCGAGGTCTTTTTTATTTGATCAAAAAGCCGAATTTCATGATCCATTCCTATTAAAAGGAATGAAAGAAGCAGTAGAGCGCATCAACAAAGCGATCGAAGAGCAGGAATCGATTGTGATCTTCGGAGACTATGATGCGGATGGTGTGACAAGTACGTCTGTGCTTTTACATACATTAAAAGAGCGATCTGCAAAGGTAGATTTTTATATTCCAGATCGATTTAAAGAAGGCTATGGGCCTAACGAACAGGCTTTTCGATATATCAAAGAGCAAGGAGCATCGCTTGTCATCACGGTCGATACAGGCATTGCTGCTGTGAATGAAGCACGTATTGCAAAAGAAATAGGATTAGACCTGATCATCACAGATCACCATGAACCAAGTGATGAGCTGCCTGATGCGCTTGCGATCGTACACCCTAAACAGCCGGGCTGTGAGTATCCATTTAAAGAACTCGCCGGTGTCGGTGTTGCGTTTAAAGTGGCGCATGCACTCCTTGATAAGCTGCCAGTTCATCTATTAGATCTTGCTGCGATTGGGACAATTGCCGATCTTGTCCCGCTGCATGATGAAAATAGATGGCTCGCAAAAAAGGGACTCGTGCAGCTTCGCCAGTCTAACAGACCGGGGCTAAAAGCGTTAATGAAAGAAGCTGGAGCCACTCTCGAAGAAGCAAACGAGGAAACGGTCGGCTTTCAAATTGCTCCAAGGCTGAATGCTGTAGGGCGAATTGAGCAGGCAGATCCGGCTGTTCATCTTCTGATGACAGAGGATATGGAGGAAGCAGAAGAGCTCGCTCGTTTTGTACAAGAACTCAACAAAGAACGGCAGAAAATTGTGAGTACGATCACGGAAGAAGCCATTCAAATGGTCGAAGAATCAGGCGGTGACCAGTCTGCCATCGTCGTAGCCAAAGCTGGCTGGAATCCAGGGGTTGTCGGCATTGTTGCCTCAAAATTGACGGATACATTTTCTCGTCCGGCGATTGTGCTTGGGATAGATGAAGACACGCAAATGGCAAAAGGATCAGCGCGGAGTATTCCAGGCTTTGATCTCTTTTTCCATTTGAGCAAATGCCGCGATATCCTGCCGCATTTCGGCGGGCACCCTATGGCAGCAGGTATGACACTTCGAGCGGATGATGTTCCTTTACTGAGGGAAAGATTGAATCAATATGCAAATGAAACGTTGACAGAAGAAGATTTTATTCCGATTCAGCGGGTCGATGCAGTGTGCAAAGTAGACGAAATTACGGTTCAAGCAATTGAAGAAGTGGGGATGCTGTCACCATTTGGCATGCACAATCCAAAGCCGTTCATTATGATTGAGGATGCCAAGCTTGAAGACATCCGAACGATTGGGGCAAATCATCATCACATTAAAATGTCTCTGAAAGACGAAGACAAGCTGCTTGACTGTGTCGGTTTTCACCAAGGTAAATTAAAAGAAGAGCTCGTCCCTGGAAGCCGAATTTCCGTGATTGGCGAAATGTCAATTAATGAATGGAATAACCGGAAGAAACCTCAGCTCATGCTAAAAGATGCCCGAGTAGATGAATGGCAGCTGTTTGATTTACGCGGGAAAAAGGATTGGGAAAAGAAAGTTTCGACGCTTGATCCAGAAAAATATCTTGTTTTCTGTTTTGATGAAGAAACTAAACATGAAGTCAATATCCCGGTTCATCATGTACATGCAGAAAATGTTTCAACGTTTGATGTGCAAGACAAGTATGTGGTCTTTGCGGATGTTCCCGCAGATGAGCACTTGCTTAAGCTGCTTTTAGAAAATCAAAAGCCAGCCAGAATTTATACGGTCTTTCAAAGAAAAGAAGATCACTTTATGTCTTCTTTCCCTAGTCGTGACCAATTCAAATGGTTTTATGGGTTCTTGTTAAAACGGGGAAATTTTCCTCTCAAAGAACAAGGGATGGAGCTTGCCAAGCATAGAGGTTGGACAAAAGATACAATCATTTTTATGACAAAGGTGTTTTTTGAACTCGGTTTTGTTAAAATAGAGAATGGTGTGCTGTCAATAGTAGTTGATGCCCCGAAAAAAGATTTAACCGCATCAGCGTCCTATACAGCAAAACAACGATTGATGGAACTCGATCAAACACTAACATATTCCTCAGCCAAAGAGCTGAAGGAATGGCTGAACAGCATGATGAGCGAAGTCTCACCGGTGCTTTGACGTACGAGGAGGAAAAGGAAAAGATGGATTTAAAACAATATGTGACAGTTGTACCTGACTACCCAAAGGAAGGTGTACAATTTAAAGATATTACTACATTAATGGATAAAGGCGAAGTGTACCGTTATGCAACGGATCAAATTGTTGAATACGCAAAGGAAAGAGACATTGATCTTATTGTTGGACCTGAAGCGCGTGGGTTCATTATTGGCTGCCCTGTAGCATACGCGCTTGGTATAGGATTTGCACCCGTTCGTAAAGAAGGGAAGCTTCCTCGTGAAGTCATTAAAGTCGATTACGGCTTAGAATACGGTAAAGATGTATTAACGATTCATAAAGATGCGATTCGTCCAGGTCAACGTGTACTGATTACAGATGACTTACTTGCGACTGGTGGAACAATTGAAGCGTCCATCAAGCTTGTAGAGGAATTAGGCGGCGTTGTGGCAGGGATTGCATTCTTAATTGAGCTGACGTATCTTGATGGCAGAAAGAAGCTTGATGGTTACGATATCTTAACGTTAATGCAATACTAATGGAGTTTTACGAAAAAGCACTCAGTAAGAAGGGTGCTTTTTTCCTATCAAAAACCTTTTAGCGGACTTCTTCTCTTTACATCTATCGATTTTTTCTTGATAATAAACTACAATACAGTTTTCATTTAAAAAGGTGATTCCATGGCGAACGAACAAGTTTTAACGGCGCAGCAGGTCATTGACAAGGCAAGAGAATACCTGTCCGCTGAACATATTCAATTTATAGAGCGAGCATATGAATATGCTGAGAATGCACATAAGGAGCAATACCGGAAATCTGGTGAGCCCTATATTATCCATCCAATTCAAGTGGCGGGAATTCTTGTGGACCTTGAAATGGACCCATCGACCATTGCGGGCGGCTTCCTGCACGATGTCGTCGAGGATACAGATGTGACATTACAGGATTTACAAGAGTACTTTAACGAAGAAGTGGCGATGCTTGTTGATGGTGTGACAAAGCTCGGGAAGATTAAATATAAATCACAAGAAGAACAGCAGGCCGAAAACCACCGGAAAATGTTTGTTGCAATGGCACAGGATATTCGCGTGATCTTAATTAAGCTGGCAGACCGTCTTCACAATATGAGAACGCTCAAACACCTTCCACAAGAAAAGCAGCGAAGAATTTCAAATGAAACACTTGAAATCTTTGCACCGCTTGCGCACAGATTAGGGATTTCAAAGATTAAGTGGGAGCTTGAAGATACAGCACTCCGCTATTTAAATCCGCAGCAATATTACCGGATTGTGAATCTCATGAAGCGCAAAAGAGCTGAACGTGAGGAATACTTGGACGAGGTTGTCAATGAAGTAAAAGACCGCGTGTCTGAGGTCAACATCAAGGCTGAATTTTCCGGTAGACCAAAACATATCTATAGCATCTATCGCAAAATGGTCATGCAAAATAAGCAGTTTAATGAAATTTATGATTTGCTGGCAGTTCGTATTTTGGTCGACAGTATCAAAGACTGCTATGCAGTTCTCGGTATTATTCATACATGCTGGAAGCCGATGCCAGGGAGATTTAAGGACTATATTGCGATGCCAAAGCCGAACATGTACCAATCCCTTCATACAACCGTGATTGGTCCAAAAGGTGATCCGCTTGAAGTCCAGATCCGTACATTTGAAATGCATGAAATTGCAGAATACGGGATTGCGGCACACTGGGCATACAAAGAAGGAAAAGCGTCAGCAGAATCAACGGAAGAAGCCGTATTCCAAAAGAAGCTGTCTTGGTTTAGAGAAATTCTTGAGTTCCAAAATGAATCCACAGATGCAGAAGAATTTATGGAATCGTTAAAGATCGATCTCTTTTCTGATATGGTGTTTGTCTTTACACCGAAAGGAGACGTGATTGAACTGCCGTCTGGTTCAGTTCCAATTGACTTCTCTTACCGGATTCACTCGGAAATTGGGAATAAAACGATCGGCGCCAAGGTCAATGGCAAGATGGTCACGCTTGATCATAAACTGAAAACAGGTGACATTATTGAAATTCTGACATCAAAGCATAGCTATGGACCAAGTCAGGATTGGGTTAAACTTGCCCAAACCTCCCAAGCGAAGCACAAGATCAGACAGTTTTTCAAAAAACAGCGCCGTGAAGAAAATGTCGAAAAAGGCCGAGAACTCATTGAAAAAGAAATCAAAAACCTTGAGTTTGATGTCAAAGAGATTCTCACAGCTGAAAACCTGCAAAAAGTAGCCGATAAATTTAATTTTTCAAACGAAGAGGACATGTATGCGGCCGTTGGATATAACGGAATTACTGCACTCCAGGTAGCGAATCGTTTAACAGAAAAAGAAAGAAAACAAAGAGATCAGGAAGAACAAGAGAAAACGGTCCAAGAAGTGACGGTGGAATCAAAGCCGTATCACGGGAAAAAACGTGAAGCCGGCGTAAGGGTCAAAGGGATTGATAACCTGCTTGTTCGTTTATCGAAGTGCTGTAATCCTGTTCCGGGTGATAGCATTGTTGGTTTTATAACAAAAGGCCGAGGTGTATCTGTTCACCGGGAGGACTGTCCGAACGTGAAGACAGGGGAAGCACAGGAACGGTTAATTCCGGTAGAGTGGGAGCATGAACAGCCTGCTCGAAACCGTAAAGAATACAATGTGGAAATCGAGATATTAGGCTATGACAGGCGCGGCTTACTCAATGAGGTGCTTCAAGCAGTCAATGAGACGAAAACAAACATTTCCTCTGTTTCTGGAAAGTCTGATCGTAACAAAGTGGCGACGATCCATATGGCGATCTTTATCCAAAATATCAATCATTTGCATAAAGTAGTGGAACGTATCAAACAAATCAAAGACATTTACTCTGTTCGCCGATTTATGAATTAGAAAGGAAGTATATCGTCTATGAGGCTTGTTGTGCAGCGTGTGACAAATGCATCTGTGAAGGTAGAAGATGAGATCACAGGTGCCATCAATGAAGGATACATGGTGCTCGTTGGTGTCACACATGAAGATACAGAAGAAGATGTGCTGTACTTAGCTGAAAAGCTTGCACATTTACGTATTTTTGAAGATGAAAACGGGAAAATGAATCGTTCATTATTGGATGTAAAAGGAAGCGTCCTGTCTGTGTCTCAATTTACCCTTTATGGTGATACGAGAAAGGGCAGACGGCCGAATTTTATGAAAGCCGCCAAGCCGGACGTGGCAAACTCACTTTACGAATGTTTCAATGCAACCCTTAGAGAAAAAGGCATCCGTGTAGAAACTGGCCGTTTTGGGGCGATGATGGACGTGTCATTGACCAATTCAGGGCCTGTCACCATCTGGATGGATAGCAAAGAATAGACTTGCCCTAGACTGTAGATAAACTCATGCGTGAGTTTGTTTAGAGTCTTTTTCTTTCGGCATAAAAAAGAGGCGCAGAGGCCTCCTTTTGCTAACGGAAATATTGTTTTAACCCTTCTGTCATCCCTTCTGTGACTCGTTCTTGGTAGGAAGCGCTATAAATGATCGCTTCCTCCTGAGGATTGCTTAAATAGCCGAGTTCATATAAAAGGGAAGGGCGTTTATTTTCTCTTAATACAAAATAATCTCCGAATTTCACACCCTTATCCGGGATTTGTGAGCGCTTTGCGACTTCAGTATGAACGCTTGTCGCCAGATTTTGATCCTTCGATGCTTGATAATAATACGCTGTACTTCCTCTGACACTTGGATCCATAAAACTATCATAATGAAGACTAATGAAAGCATCTGCATTGCGGTAATGAGATGTCGCCACCCTCGATTGAAGGCTGATAAAGGTATCATCACTTCTTGTTAAATAGACATTTGCACCAGAAGACCTTAGTTTGCCTGCCAGTAAATTGGCGGTTTTGATGGTGATATTTTTTTCGAATGCACCATCTGCGCCAATCGTGCCGCTGTCTTTTCCGCCATGACCAGGATCAATAACAATTGTTTTTCCTTTTAACGACCCAGTTCCAGACGATGAATCCTGCTGAGGTCTTGGCGCTTCGCCGCTATTTTTCTTCGTTTGAACGACCCAGCTCGCTACATATCCTGTTCCGCCGTTTGATAGTGTCACTTCATACCAGTCACCTTGCGTTCGAACAATTTGATAAGCCGCTCCTTTTGCTGCTCTTTCTGCAATTGCAGCAGAGGTTGAAGCGCTTTTTCTAATGTTGGTGCCATCATAGACAATATACGCTTTCTGCTGAGTAGCCGAAGAGGACGAACTCTTTTCACGCGCCGAACTTGCTCCTTGGCTTGTGACAATGTAATAGCTGGCAACCCAGCCTTTTGCCCCTTTGGCCTCGATTTCATACCAGCCATTTTGCTCTCTTAAAATGGTGATTTGTGTGTTGCGGGCAAGTGAAGCCACCACCTGTGCATTCGGTGCTGCCGATTGTCGAACGTTCAAGCTGGATACGCCGACTGTGCCTGTCTGTTTAGAACGAGAGGCCTCGCCTGAGCTTGATTGAGCGGCTTTTTGCCTGCCGGAAATATAATCAGAGTGGACCCAGCCTTTCGCCTGTTTATACGAAATTTTTGTCCATTCGCCGCTTGTCTCTAATCTTTTAGCAGAAGCGCCTTGCGGAAAAGTCCCAATGACTTGATAGGAAGTCCCAGGGCCTGTCCGGATGCGAAGATCGGAGGCTGTCGATGTGATCGTACTGCTTCCTTCAGCGCTTTGACCTTGTGTCTTTGGCTTAGCGGTCTTTTGCTTGTCAGATGATGTGGTGATCAGCCATGAGACGACCCAGCCTTTTTGTCCGTTCGACAGCCCGATCTGCACCCATTCCCCTTGTTGAGTAAGAATTGGATAGCTTTCCCCGCGTTTCACAACAGCTGCGATCCCATAACTTAAACCAGGACCCGTTCGCACATTGATTTCATCTGTTGCGACCACAGCTTGATCTGTTTGAGCAGTAACATGTGTCATAGGCCAAGTACTGGCAATGAGAACAAAACAAGTGAGTAGCATCATCATTTGATTGTGTTTTTTCAGATTCAAAACGGTGTTTTCCCCTCCCTTGTAAAACCGATGAATGTTAATTCGTTATGTAATGGATGAATTCCTTGCAGTTTCCCTAATAAAAATGAATCAATCTGTTTATACTAGATAAAAATGTGATAAAAGGATGTACAAACATGAGATTAAGCAGAAAATTAGGACGAGTGCAATATAATGGACATCGTGATATTGATCGCTGGCAGCACGACGAAATGGATCAACCAGGCTTCCTTGAAGAAACGGCATCTGAATATGGATGTACGTCAAAAGAAGAGCTGGAAAAGAAAAAGAGGCAAGGCAAGGGTTGACAGAGTGGCAGCACCGACCTTATTATAATATAAATCAACACACTTGAAAATTTAAAATGTGGAACTGATGATAGAGAATAGTAGGGTAAATTGCGTGAGCAGAGAGGAATCGCCTTAGGCTGAAAGCGAATCCGCATGGCATTTATCACGAAAGAACACTCTGTAGGTTTCCTGCTGAACACTCTAAAAATGAGTCATTAGGCGGAGAACGTGAATCTGCGTTAAGGATTTGAGCGGGAACATGGCTAGTTCATGTTCCAACTAGGGTGGCACCACGGGTATAACTCTCGTCCCTACTATACACATAGTAGAGGCGGGGGTTTTTTATATGTCCACATAAAAAATGAATGATGGTCGTAGGAGGACGAAAAATGAGTTTTAATATTCCAAGAGGCACACAGGATATTTTACCTGGAGAGTCAGAACGCTGGCAGTATGTTGAACAAATAGCGAGAGATACATGTGCAGCCTTTCAATACAAAGAAATTCGCACACCGATTTTTGAGCATACGGAGCTGTTTGCACGAGGAGTAGGCGAATCAACCGATATCGTTCAAAAAGAGATGTACACATTTGAAGACAAAAAAGGACGCAGCATCACACTTCGCCCAGAGGGAACGGCTTCAACAGTACGTTCTTATGTTGAAAATAAACTATTTGCACAGCCGGCGCAGCCAACAAAGCTGTATTACATTGGACCAATGTTCCGCTATGAGCGTCCACAAACGGGAAGATATCGTCAATTTTATCAATTTGGAATTGAAGCGATCGGTTCAAAGGATCCAGCCATTGATGCAGAAGTCATTTCACTTGCGATGAGTGTTTATGAGAAAGCAGGTCTTTCTAACTTAAAGCTCGTCATTAACAGCCTTGGTGACAAAGAGAGCCGAGCAGATTACCGCAAAGCACTTGTCGAGCACTTTGAGCCAAGAATTGATGAATTCTGTCATGACTGCCAAATTCGTTTACATCAAAATCCATTACGTATTCTTGATTGTAAAAAGGATCGTGACCATGAGCTGATGGAAACGGCTCCATCCATTCAGGATTACTTAAATGAAGAATCACGGACTTATTTTGAAAAAGTCAAACAATACTTAACAGATGTAGGCATTGACTATGTCGTCGATCCAAACTTAGTGCGCGGTCTTGATTACTACAATCACACGGCATTTGAGATCATGAGTAATGCTGAAGGCTTTGGCGCCATTACAACATTAGCCGGCGGCGGCCGTTATGATGGACTTGTTGAAGGAATTGGCGGTCCTGAATCACCAGGCATCGGTTTTGCTATGAGTATTGAGCGTTTCCTATCCGCCATTGATGCAGAAAATATTGAGCTGCCGTTACAAGATGGCATTGATCTATACATTGCTGCACTAGGAGATCAAGCAAAAGATTATGCTGTTTCATTGTTGAACCGCCTGAGAAAAGAAGGCATTTCAAGTGAAATGGATTATACAGGGAAGAAACTTAAAGCACAATTTAAATCGGCAGATCGCCTGAAAGCCAAGTTTATTGCCGTTCTTGGTGAAGATGAACTGGCGCAGCAAATTGTGAATGTGAAAGATACGACAACGGGTGAACAAATTGAAGTGAAGCTTGATGAGCTGATTCAAATGATGAAAGCCCACCAGAAAGCGTAAAGAAGGAGTGGAATGTTTGTGTTTGGTAGAACTTTTTATTGTGGAGAAGTAACAGAAGACCAAATCGGTCAAACCGTTGTATTAAAAGGATGGGTACAAAAACGACGTGACCTTGGCGGATTAATCTTTATTGATCTGCGTGACCGTACAGGCATTGTACAAGCTGTCTTCAATCCAGACCTATCAAAAGAGGCGCTTGAGACAGCAGAATCGATTCGTAATGAATATGTTCTTGATATTAAAGGAACGGTTGTCGCAAGAGAGGAAGCAACAATCAATCCAAATTTAAAAACTGGTAAAATTGAAATTCAAGTCGAAACGGTCACAGTTTTAAACGAAGCAAAGACCCCTCCTTTTGTGATTTCAGATCAAGCGGACGAGGTATCAGAAGATGTGCGCTTAAAATACCGTTACCTAGATCTTCGCCGTCCTGCGATGTTTGAAACGATGAAAATGCGACATGAAGTAACAAAAGCATTCCGCCATTTCTTAGATGACAACGGCTTTCTAGATATTGAAACACCGATTTTAACAAAAAGTACGCCAGAGGGTGCGCGTGACTATCTTGTTCCAAGCCGTGTACACGAGGGAGAATTCTATGCCTTGCCTCAGTCTCCGCAATTATTTAAACAATTGCTGATGGTCTCAGGGATGGATCGTTATTATCAAATTGCTCGCTGCTTTAGAGATGAAGACTTGCGTGCTGACCGCCAGCCGGAATTCACACAAGTCGATATTGAAATGTCCTTTATGAGTCAAGAGGACATCATGACGCTTGCTGAAGAGATGATGTCAAAGGTGATGAAAGATGTCAAAGGTGTTGAGCTTACATTGCCATTACCACGTATGACATACGATGAAGCAATGAATTCTTATGGATCTGATAAACCAGATACACGTTTTGAGATGAAGCTTGTCAACATTTCAGACACCGTAAAAGACTCTGATTTCAAAGTCTTTAGCGGAGCTGTGAAAAATGGCGGAGCTGTCAAAGCCATGAATGTAAAAGGGGCTGCAGCCAACTACTCTAGAAAAGACATCGATGCACTTGGTGCATTTGCAGCCAACTACGGTGCAAAAGGTCTTGCTTGGCTAAAGGCTGAAGGGACAGAATTAAAAGGACCAATAGCTAAATTCTTTGATGAAGCAAAGCAAGCAGAATTAAAGGATCAGCTGCAAGTGGAAGAAGGCGACCTTTTACTCTTTGTTGCAGATAAGACATCTGTTGTCCATGATGCGCTTGGAGCACTTCGTCTAAAACTTGGCAAAGAGCTTGAACTCATTGATGAGTCTGCCTTCAATTTCTTATGGGTTGTCGATTGGCCGCTGCTTGAAAAAGATGAAGAAGAAGGCCGCTTCTATGCTGCCCATCATCCTTTCACTATGCCAGTTCGCGATGATCTTGAATTAATGGAAACAAGCCCAGAAGACATGAAGGCGCAGGCTTACGATCTTGTGCTCAATGGCTATGAGCTTGGCGGAGGTTCTATTCGTATTTTCGAAAAGGACATTCAAGAAAAAATGTTTGGTTTACTTGGCTTTTCGAAAGAAGAAGCTTACGATCAGTTCGGCTTCCTTCTGGATGCGTTTGAGCATGGTGTTCCTCCGCACGGCGGAATCGCGCTTGGTCTTGACCGCTTAGTGATGCTGCTTGCAGGCCGATCTAACCTAAGGGATACGATCGCGTTCCCGAAAACCGCAAGTGCCAGCTGCGTTCTCACAGATGCTCCTGGCCATGTAAGCGAAGCGCAGCTTGATGAGCTGAGTTTAGCCATTAAAACAAAAGTAAAACAGTAAAATAGGCGCATGTTTACAGGGATGTAAACGCTTGAAAAAAGGGCATGCCTATGATATGCTTTCATCAATCAATAAATAAAGTCCTGATACGTACGGTGGTTACCTAGTTTTGACCGAACATTTTTTCATACGGGAGCTTGCCTTTCCTTTCTGCATAAATGCCTCATTAGAGGACTTATAAAGAAAGGAAGAAAGCACCCACCTGCATGGTGCGGGGTTCAAAACGAAGGAAAAGCTGGCGGCGTCATCGGGACTTTTTTGTGTTTTTTTCTTTTTGAGAAGGATGACGGAGAAGTCTGAATATGATATGATTCTTTCGATTCATTTTAAATAAAGGTGGAGTGAGGCACTTGTTACATCAGTTTTCAAGAAACGAGCTTGCCATTGGCAAGGAAGGCTTAGATATATTAAAAAACAGTACAGTTGCAGTGCTTGGAGTGGGCGGCGTTGGTTCATTTGCAGTAGAGGCACTCGCTCGTTCAGGCGTTGGCCGTATTGTTCTTGTTGATAAAGATGATATTGATATTACAAATGTGAATCGCCAGCTGCCGGCATTACTTTCAACGGTTGGTCAGCCAAAGGTTGACTTAATGCAGGCGAGAATCGCTGATATTAACCCAGAATGTGAAGTTGTTGCCTTAAAGATGTTTTATACAGAGGAAACATACGAGCAATTTTTTGAGTATCCACTTGATTATGTCATTGATGCGTCAGATACCATTCACTATAAAATTCATTTAATGAAAGAATGTTTAAACCGCAATGTGAACATCATTTCGAGTATGGGTGCTGCAAACAAAACAGATCCGACACGCTTCAAAATTGATGATATATCAAAAACACATACGGACCCTATTGCAAAAGTCGTGAGAACACGTCTGCGCAAGGAAGGCATTCGTAAGGGGATTGAAGTCATTTTCTCTGATGAAAGTCCAATTGTCATACGTGAAGATGTCAGAAAAGAAGTTGGAAATGATGAAGCGAAGATTCGTAAGGCGCAAATGCCGCCGTCATCCAATGCATTTGTCCCATCTGTTGCCGGGCTGATCATGGGTGGTCATGTCATTATGAAGCTTTTAAAAGATATTCCGATTACACGTGTGAAAGATAAATAAACAGCCCGCCTGCTAAAACGCAGGGGGCTGTTTTATTTTTGTCGTTTTAAATTCTCATAGACCTGCTTCAGTGCACCTTCAAATTTCCCTGTTTGCTTCGGTTCATAATATTGCTTGTTTTTAAGCGGGTCAGGTAAATATTGCTGCTTCACCCAGCCGTTGTCATAATCGTGTGGATATAAATAATCGACGCCTCTTCCGAGTGCTGTGGCCCCTTTATAGTGAGCATCTTTTAAATGAACAGGGACTTCACCGATTTTCCCTGTACGAATGTCATGCAGCGCCGCATCAATCGCCTTATAAGCCGAGTTTGATTTTGGAGAGAGGCAGAGCTCGATGACGGCATTGGCCAGCGGAATACGGGCTTCGGGGAAGCCGACCCTCTCTGCTGTTTGGACAGCACTTAATACGCGGGGGCCTGCCTGTGGACTGGCTAAGCCAATATCCTCGTAAGCCATCACGAGTAATCTTCTTGAAATGCTTTCAAGGTCTCCTGCTTCAATCAGTCTGGCAAGATAATGCAGCGCCGCATCTGCGTCAGATCCTCTGATGGATTTTTGAAAAGCTGACAGGACATCATAATGAGCATCACCGTTTTTATCATGCGAGAAGCTCTTTTTTTGTAAACATTCTTCTGCTGCGGCAAGTGTGATGAAGATGTGTCCAGTGTCATCTGCTTTTGTCGATAAGACCGCTAGTTCTAACGCGTTTAAAGCAGAGCGTACATCTCCTCCGCATCCACTAGCAAAGTGATTCATTGCCTCATCATGGACCGTCACCGAATAGCCGCCAAGCCCGCGATGTTCATCCTGTAATGCCCTTGTTAACGCGGTTTTGATTTGCTCTGTTTCAAGCGGCTTCAGCTCAAATATTTGTGTCCGGCTTCGGATGGCAGGATTGATCGCATGATAGGGGTTGGCTGTGGTGGCGCCAATTAAAATAATCATGCCATTTTCTAAATAAGGAAGAAGGAAATCCTGTTTTCCTTTATCCAGCCTGTGGACTTCGTCTAAAATGAGAATCACCTGCCCGCTCATTTTCGCTTCAGCGGCGACAGCTTCCATATCTTTTTTGTTATGAATGACCGCATTCAATGTCCGGAAAGCAATGCTTGTACTCCCGGCGATCGCAGTCGCAATTGATGTTTTGCCGATGCCCGGCGGTCCGTATAAAATCATCGAGGATAAATGTTTCGCCTCGACCATCCGTCTAATAATTTGACCTTCTCCAACGAGATGCTCCTGCCCAATGATATCTCCAATATGGCTTGGGCGCATCCGATAAGCTAAAGGTTTCATGATTATCTCTCCTAAAGCAATGTCTTGTTTGTATAGAGTACCGAAATTTCTTCAAATAGAAAAGGGATGCGTCCTCCTCTAGAGCTCAGAACCCGCAAATGAAAGTTGGCTTAAAGTATGATATAATTGCTTTTGGTCTATATATCGCGTATATGAAATCAGAAAAATAATTGATGACATAGAATAGGAAACGCAGAGGTGTTTAACTTGAAAATTTCAACTAAAGGCAGATATGGTCTGACGATCATGATCGAATTAGCCAAAAAACATGGCGAAGGCCCTACATCATTAAAATCAATCGCTCAAAACAATAATTTGTCTGAGCATTATTTAGAGCAGCTTGTATCACCGCTTCGCAATGCCCGTCTTGTGAAAAGTATCCGCGGGGCATATGGGGGTTATGTTCTTGCCCATGAACCAAACGAGATCACAGCCGGTGATATTATTCGTGTATTAGAAGGACCTATTAGTCCTGTCGAAGTCATCGAAAACGAAGAACCAGCAAAGCGTGAACTTTGGATTCGTATTCGTGATGCAGTAAAAGACGTACTGGACAATACAACTCTTGAAGACTTGGCAAGCTATACAGATGACGGGGATCAAGACGCGTATATGTTCTATATTTAGATCAGAGGTGTACCGGAAATGGAACGAATCTATTTAGATCATGCGGCCACAACGCCTATGGATCAGCGTATTGTGGACAAGATGATGCCTTACTTTACAGAGATATTTGGCAATCCCTCTAGTATTCATTCATATGGGCGCGAGGCAAGAAAGTGGCTCGATGAAGCAAGAGAAGTCATTGCAGGAGAATTACACTGTAAACCGCAGGAGATCATCCTCACAAGTGGAGGAACAGAGGCGGACAACCTTGCCATCACAGGTGTTGCAATGGCAAGGCAGCATGAAGGCAAACATATCATCACAGCGAAAACAGAGCATCATGCGGTGCTGCATACATGTGAACGCTTAGAGAAGCTTGGATTTGAAGTGACGTATTTAGACGTTGATCACACTGGATTGATTCAACTTGATCAATTAAAACAAACGCTCAGAGATGATACGATTCTTGTCACCATCATGTACGGCAATAATGAAACAGGTGTGATTCAGCCGATCAAAGACATTGGCGAACTTCTAAAAGATCACGCTGCTCATTTTCATACAGATGCGGTGCAGGCGTTTGGCACAATACCAATTGATGTAGCAGATCTTCATATCGATCTCTTATCTGCTTCTGGCCATAAGCTAAATGGTCCGATGGGAACAGGCTTTTTATATGTCAACGAACGCGTGAAACTTTCTCCGCAGTCATTTGGAGGAGAACAAGAAAGAAAACGCCGTGCTGGTACTGAAAATGTGGCAGGAATCGTGGGACTTGCAGAAGCTGTTCAATTAACAAAGCAAAATAGAAGAGAAAAAGCAATACATTATGGTAAGCTCAAAGAAACCATGCTGCAAGTATTCGAAGAGGAATCACTAGATTTCTCTATCAATGGACATCCAAAAGAGACATTGCCGCACATTTTAAATGTTCATTTCCCGGGCGTCTCCATTGAATCGTTACTTGTAAATTTAGATATGGAAGGGATTGCTGTTTCAAGCGGATCTGCATGTACGGCTGGATCTGTCCTTCCTTCGCACGTTTTAAGCGCCATGTATGGCGAAGAAGCAAAAGAACTGACGTCCTCAGTCAGAATAAGCTTCGGTCTTGGAAATGAAGAGGATCATGTGAAGCAGGCGGCGCACAAAATAGCGGCTGTTGTTAAACGCCTAGCCAAATAAATGCTCTCCTTTTGTTCGTGTGTGAAAAATGAAGCAGCCAGGCACCTGAAGAACGAAACGCGCACGTTGTTTCATTGAAATTGGAGTTGATGAAGATGACAAAAAGACCAGAAGACACAAGAGTTGTGGTCGGTATGTCCGGAGGAGTCGATTCATCAGTTGCTGCTCTTATGTTAAAGGAGCAAGGCTATGATGTAATCGGCATATTTATGAAAAACTGGGATGACACAGATGAAAATGGTGTATGTACAGCAACGGAGGACTATGAGGATGTCATTCGCGTTTGTAACCAAATTGGAATCCCTTATTATGCAGTGAATTTCGAGAAGCAATATTGGGACAAAGTGTTTCAATATTTCCTTGATGAATATAAAGCGGGCAGAACGCCAAACCCAGATGTCATGTGTAACAAAGAAATTAAGTTCAAAGCATTTCTTGAGCATGCATTGTCACTCGGTGCAGATTATTTAGCAACAGGCCACTATGCCCGTGTCGATAGAACTGGCGATGAAGTCAAAATGCTAAGAGGTCTTGATGCAAATAAAGACCAAACCTATTTCTTAAATCAGCTGACTCAAGAACAGCTTGATAAAGTGATGTTCCCAATCGGTGATTTGGAGAAGAAAAGGGTTCGTGAATTAGCAAAAGAAGCAGAGCTCGCTACAGCAACAAAAAAAGATTCAACTGGCATTTGCTTTATTGGGGAAAGAAACTTCAAAACGTTCCTCAGCCAATATTTGCCTGCACAGCCTGGCGTGATGCAGACGATGGACGGAGAAGTAAAAGGTGAACATGATGGACTGATGTATTACACGATCGGTCAGCGCCAAGGACTTGGCATTGGCGGAAGCGGTGATCCTTGGTTCGTCGTCGGGAAGGACTTGGAGCAAAATGTATTGTTTGTAGAACAAGGCTTCCACAATCCCCTTTTATATTCTGAAAGTATTTCAGCCGTTAATATAAGCTGGACTCGTCCTCATATTGTTGACGAAAACGGTGAATTAACATGCACAGCAAAATTCAGATACCGTCAAGAAGATCATCATGTGAAAGTCAAAATGACAGGTGAGCAAGAAGCGATGGTCATCTTTGAAGAACCCGTTCGTGCTGTCACCCCAGGACAAGCGGTTGTTTTTTATGATGGTGAAGAATGTCTTGGCGGCGGTACAATTGACGATGTCTTTAAAGACGGTCAAAAGCTGTCGTATGTGTAACATGTTTTAAAAAACCTCAACGTCGCTGTTGAGGTTTTTTAATGAAAGGATGATGAGAGCAAATGAACCATAACGAGATCGGCATAGAAGCTTTAAATCAAGGGAACATCGAAAAGGCAGCTGAAGCTTTTACAAAAGCCATTGAAAAAAGCCCAAAGGATCCAGTTCCATATATTAACTTTGCAAACTTACTGTCAAGTATCAATGAATTTGACCGCGCTTTAAACTTCTTTCAAAAAGCGATTGAACTCGATAGCACGGCAGCTGCGGCCTATTATGGAGCAGGAAATGTGTACACATTAAAAGAAGACTTTATGAAAGCGAAAGACTACTTTGAACAAGCACTAAAAGCTGGAATGGAAAATAGTGATTTGTTTTATATGTTAGGGCAGACGCTCATCAAATTAGAGCAGCCAAAGCTTGCGATGCCGTACCTTCAGCGTGCGATTGAGCTAAACGAAGAAGATAATGAAGCAAGATTTCAATTTGGCATGTGCTTAGCCAATGAACACATGCTGGAAGAAGCGGTGACGGCCTTTACCGAAGTCGTCGCACGTGATCCGCAGCATGCAGATGCCTTTTATAATTTAGGAGTTGCGTATGCGTATTTAGAGAAAAAGGACGAAGCGCTTGAGATGCTAGAAAAAGCCATTGACGTGCAGCCTGACCATATGCTGGCACTGCATGCGCAAAAGCTGATTCAAGAGGCAGAATAGACGGAAGGAGGGAAGACCTGTGCAGGAACATCCAGATCAAATGAAGCTTGAGGACGAGCCGTTTTTAAAAGGGACGGTTCAAGCTGTTATTTTCCATAATGAAAGTAATTTATACTCGGTGTTAAAGGTGAAAGTCATTGAAACATCTGAAAACTTAGAGGAAAAAACAGCATCTGTCACAGGCTACTTCCCAGCACTTCATGAAGACGAAACCTACACCTTTTACGGCAAAGTCACAAGCCATCCGAAATTTGGTGAACAGTTTCAGGCGACTCATTTTCAAAAGGAAGTGCCGACAACAAAGCAAGGGATTATTCATTATCTCTCAAGTGACTTATTCGAAGGGATAGGGAAAAAGACAGCGGAAGACATTGTGGGGCAGCTCGGCAATCAGACGCTTCATAAAATTATGCGTGACCCGTCAGTTTTGTATGACGTTCCGCGCCTATCAAAAAAGAAAGCAGATAAGCTGGCTGCAGCGCTTCAGGAGCATCAAGGGCTGGAACAAATTATGATCAGCCTGAATCAATATGGCTTTGGCCCGCAGCTCAGTATGAAGATTTATCAAGTGTACGAGAGTGAAACCTTGCAAAAGATCGAGGAAAATCCCTATCAGCTCGTCAAAGATGTAGAGGGGATCGGATTTATTAAAGCAGATGAGCTCGGTGCTAGAACAGGGATATCAGGAAATGACCCAGAGCGAATCCGTGCAGCCTTGCTATATACAGTCGAGACAGCGAGCCTTCAGGACGGTCATACGTACATACAAACAAAAGATCTGATCGTTGAAACCCGTAAGCTGCTCAATCAAACAAGCAATGAGTACAAAGTGACTGAAATGGACGTTGCCAATCAGATTTTGGCACTTGGCGAAGGGAAAGAGATGATCATTGAAGATGACCGCTGTTATCATCCGTCCTTATTTTATGCGGAGCGAAGTGTCGCCAAACGCATTCAAAAAATCGTCTCCCAAACGGAATATGCAGATCAATTTCCTGAATCAGAATTCCTTCTTGCACTTGGTGAGCTGGAGGAAAGGCTAGGCGTGCAGTATGCTCCGACACAAAAGGAAGCGATTCAAAAGGCGCTCATGTCCCCGATGCTGCTTTTAACAGGCGGGCCTGGGACAGGGAAAACAACCGTCATTAAAGGAATTGTCGAGCTCTATAGCGATCTTCACGGTGTATCTCTTGATCCGAGTGATTATAAAAAAGATGAATCCTTTCCATTTGTGCTTGCGGCGCCAACTGGACGGGCGGCTAAACGGATGACAGAATCAACAGGGCTTCCAGCTGTGACCATTCATCGCCTGCTAGGCTGGAATGGATCAGAGGGCTTCTCACATGATGAGGAACAGCCGATTGAAGGAAAGCTTGTCATCATTGATGAATCGAGTATGCTAGATATTTGGCTTGCGAATCATTTGTTTAAAGCGATCCCTGATCACATTCAAGTCATTATGGTAGGAGATGAACATCAGCTTCCGTCTGTCGGACCGGGCCAAGTCTTAAGAGACTTACTTGCGTCACATGCTGTACCAGCTGTTACGTTAACTGATATTTACCGGCAGGCAGATGGTTCTACCATTGTTGAACTTGCACACGATATGAAAAATGGCGTCCTGCCAAAAGATATCACTGCACGCTCGAAGGATCGGTCCTTCATTCAATGTTCAGCTGATCAAATGAAAGAAGTCATTGAAAAAGTTGTCAGCAATGCTGCTCAAAAAGGCTATTCAGCAAAAGATATTCAGGTGCTGGCGCCCATGTATAAAGGAAAAGCAGGCATCAATGAGCTCAATAAAATGCTTCAGCACATTTTGAATCCTAAAAAGCCAAAAGGCAGAGAAATCCCGTTTGGTGATGTGGTGTACCGGACGGGAGATAAGGTGCTGCAGCTTGTGAATCAGCCGGAAAACAACATTTTTAACGGTGACATTGGTGAAATTGTCTCGATTTTTTATGCGAAAGAAAACACAGAAAAAGAAGACATGGCTGTGATTTCCTTTGATGGGAACGAAATCACCTTTACGAAAAAAGATTTTCATCAATTTACCCATGCCTATTGCTGCTCCATTCACAAATCACAAGGCAGTGAATTTCCCATCGTTGTGCTGCCAGTCGTAAGAAGCTATTACCGAATGCTTCGCCGAAATTTGCTGTACACAGCCATTACACGAAGCAAAAAGTTTTTAATTCTGTGCGGCGAAGAATCAGCACTGGAGTGGGGCGTGAAAAATAATGAGGATTCCCTCAGACAAACGTCCTTAACGAGGCGCCTTGTTCAAACCGAAGAGGTCATGGATGCGGAGCTTGCAGCGCTCCAAAAAGAGCTTCCGTTTAGCGTACATGACGCAAATATTGGCATGGAGGGAATCACTCCGTTTGATTTTATGCAAGAGTAAATGGCTTCCTTCATGGAAGCCATTTCTTCGTATGAGTCATGAAACAAACGCACACGATAAGACTGTTCCGCAAAAGGTGGTTGAGCACATTTTGAGAACATGTCGAGAGCTTGAAGGAATGTCGATCTATACAGGTGAGCAGTCTCATTCACTTGGTGCCATCAAAGATATTTGCTTATTAGCCGGCGGCAGCTGCGGGGGATATGTGTTAGATGGGAAAAAGAAAGACTGTGCACTCATTCCATTCTCAGCTGGCGATAAGCTGACAGACAAAGGTCTATATGTGAGCTGCCAGGAGGGAGTAGGAATAGATTCCTCTGTCCCATCCTTATTATTTTCGAAATTGAAAAAGAAAATGATGCAATCACCTGAGGGTGAAAATTTAGGCATATTGGAAGATGTATACTTTTGCGCAAATTCGGGCACAATCGTAGCATATGAACTCTCGGACGGCTTCTTTACAGAGCTATCAGGGATTCGAAAACAGCTGCATGCTGCCGGAACCTTGATGAACGTTCAAAAGGAAGCACTTGTTCTAAACCGAACGTAAAGAGGTGCTGATTATGCTCATTTGCCCAAATTGCAAATGTAAAGACATCGGAAAAATTGGGGTCAATCAATATTATTGCTGGGGCTGTTTTATTGAATTGACGCTGTCAAAAGGTAAAATATCTACACACCAAGTGGAGGAAGACGGTACACTAAGCAGTTTAGATGATCTGTTTAGTGATGATGAACGTTCAATTCAACTATAAGTGTTAAGGGGGAATTTCGAATGGGCAAAATGACTTCTTCACTATTAACGCTTGGTGCAGGTGCACTAGCATATCACTTTGCGAGTCGATATGATATGCCATCGAAGCGGGATATGAAAAAGCTAAGAAAACGTGTTATGCGTATGCTTTAAACAAAAGGGACATCCACCATGAGCGGATGTCCTTTTTTATGCCTGTTTGTATTCTAAACGGCGTGCAAGTAAGGATAAGCTGAAATTGACGACAAAATACATCATCGCCGCTAATAGGAAAA
This sequence comes from Bacillus pumilus, assembly GCF_024498355.1. Taxonomy (GTDB): domain Bacteria; phylum Bacillota; class Bacilli; order Bacillales; family Bacillaceae; genus Bacillus; species Bacillus pumilus_P. The sequence goes on along the minus strand of NZ_CP101833.1, from coordinate 2,348,852 downwards.
TTGGCAGTAAGTACGATTGACTCTGACCGTTTAAAATTTGTGCGTGATGCAATAATTCTGGAAGAGCAATGACAACGGCAAGCGATGTATCCTTTAAAAGTGAAATAAATTGACTCACAATCGGCGGTACCATTCGGCGTAAAGCCTGCGGCATAATAATTATTTTTAACGTTTGGATATAGGTTAAACCAGAAGACCTGGCAGCTTCGACCTGACCTTTATCAATTGATTTTAGACCGCTCCGAATAATTTCTGACAGCATGGCTGATTCAAACACGGTTAAAGCTGCTATGGCAGAGGCTGTAATGCTTAGTTTGATGCCGATTTCAGGCAGTGCAAAATACGTAAAAAAGATGATCAGCAAAAGCGGCAGGTTCCGAATGGTTTCTACGATGACCGCAAGCACCTTTGATAAAACCGGAATTTGAGCGAACCGCAATGTGCCAATGACTAATCCAATGAGAAAGCTCAAAATGATGGAGATAAAAGCCACTTTTAAGGTGACAGCAAATCCTTCAAGTAAAAAGGCGAGATGATCAGGCTGGTAGGCACCTATAAAATCCATTATGTTTCCTCCTTTCTAGTGGCTTCTTGCTAATCTTTTTTCTAAATAACCAACGCCTAAACTGAGCGGAATCGTTAATAGCAGATAGAACATGGCAACAAAGATGTAGACATCAAATGTCACAAATGTTCTAGAAGCGATCAGGTCTCCTTGATACATGAGATCAAACCCTGCAATGACACCTAGAATAGAGGAGTTTTTGACAAGGTTAATAAATTGATTCCCAAGAGGGGGGACGACAATTTTAATCGCTTGCGGAAGAATAATATATCGCATCGTCCCGCCGTATGAAAGACCAGAAGCCCGTGCTGCTTCCATTTGCCCAAGCGGTACAGCTTGTATACCTGCTCGAATGGCTTCAGCAATAAATGCAGAAGTATAAATGGAAAGAGCTATGGTTCCAGCTGTGAAGCCATCTGCCACAATACCAAGCACAGGTAAACCAAAGAAGAAAACAAATGTGATTAATAATAACGGAATATTCCGAATAAATTCCACGTAAGCCGTTCCTAACCAGTTGAGCGGCTTCAGTGGAGCAATTCTCATAATGGCAATGAGTGTACCGATCAAAAAGCTTCCAATCAAAGCAATGACACTTGCGCTAATGGTATATTTAAACCCTTCTAAATAAAGATTGAAGTTTTCAGTTAAAATTGAAAACCGCAGCAATCAGTTCACTTCCTTCCTGGTCAACAGGGGAGCCAATGAGCGGCTCACCTGTGGGCATTGATCTTGACTTAGTCAAACGATTATTCTTTGATCCATTTTTTATGAATCTTGTCATACTCTCCATTGTCTTTTAAAGTCTTTAACGCTTTGTTAATGGCATCTGTCAATTCTTGATCCCCTTTTTTCACAGCAATGCCATAAGGCTCATCTGTAAAGGTGCCGCCGACGACTTCGTAATTTGAATCCTCGTCTGCCATACCAAATAAGATGGCATTATCTGTTGTAAGCACTTGCCCTTGGTTTGATTTTAGTGCTGTAAAGGCTTCCTGATAGTTTTCAAATTCTAAAACAGATGCTTCAGGTGCTTTCTCGCGGATGTTTTGAGACGAAGTAGAGCCTTTCACTGCAAGCACCTTCGTCCCTTTTTTCAAATCATCAATTGATTGAATGCCGCTTCCTTTTTTCACAAGCAGTGATTGTCCTGCTTCAAAGTACACATCTGAGAAATTGACTTCTTTTTTGCGCTCTTCTGTAATGGTCATGGTAGCAACAATTGCATGGATATCACCTTTTTGCAGCAAAGGGATTCTTGTTTTAGATGTTACTTCTTTGAATTCTGCTTTTCCTTCATCGCCCAGCATTTCCTTTGCGATGGCTTTTGCAATATCAATATCAAATCCTTCGATGTCTCCGCTGCTAGGATTTTTTAGACCAAAAAGACGTGTGTCATTTTTTACGCCAAAAATGATTTTTTTGTCTTTCTTAATGGCTTCTAATGAACTTCCTTGCTTCGCATCAGTCGAGCCTTTTTCAGTAGAACCACAAGCAGCCAGAGCGGCCATACAGCAAGTCATAAAAAGTAATAGACCAAAACGTTTCAATTTTTTCATCAAACCATTCCCCCTAGTGATTTAAAATACGGCTTAAAAATAACTGAGCACGTTTCTCACGCGGTTTTTCATAAAATGCAGCGGGTGTTGATTCTTCAAGGATTCTGCCTTCATCAATAAAGACAATGCGGTCAGCCACTTCCCGGGCAAACCCCATCTCGTGCGTAACGACAACCATGGTCATTCCTTCTTGGGCCAGCTGTTTCATCACATCTAGTACCTCACCGATCATCTCTGGATCAAGAGCGGATGTTGGTTCATCGAAAAGCATGACCTCAGGTTTCATAGCGAGTCCCCTTGCAATGGCAACACGCTGCTGCTGTCCCCCGGAGAGTCTTGAAGGATAGGTGTCTGCTTTTTCAGGAATGCCGACTTTATTTAAATAAAATTCAGCTGTTTCCTTTGCTTCTTCCTTGCTCACTTTTTTGACCTTCATTGGCGCAAGCATAATGTTTTCAAGCACTGTCTTATGCGGATAAAGATGAAAGTGCTGAAACACCATCCCGATATTTTGCCTGACAAGATTGATGTTGGTCTTCGGATGCTGGACAGACACTTGGTTGACGAGTACTTTTCCCTCATCAATGCTTTCGAGACGATTGATGCACCTGAGCATAGTGCTTTTACCAGACCCTGAAGGACCGATGATCACAACAACCTCACCTTTTTGAATATGTAGGTTCATGTCCTTAAGTACATGGAACTGGCCATAATGCTTGTTGACTTCTTCGAATGTGATCATGAAGAACCTCCTCTTGTGTTTATTTGGCTAAAGTGGATACTAGCATACCTTGTGTGAAAAGAAGTAAAAAATGGAATGTTTTCTGACGAGATTTTACAGCAAACAGTGACGTTGGATGGAGCTGTATGTTTCATGTATATTCATTTTTAACAAAGTTAGGACAAATTTTATTTACATGGATAATTGCAGAAGATGGTTAAACAATAAGAAAAGAGGTGAAAAAGGTGAAGAAACGTCCGATCCAATTTCTAATATATGCTGCAGGTGTACTGCTTGTCCTTGCATCCTTACTCATTTTGGTTCAGCTCGACGAATTGTGGATGCCCATTTTTTTATTACTAAAAGCGGTTCTTATTCCGCTGCTCATCGCCATTTTTATTTCTTATCTGCTTTATCCTATTATCGAAAGACTGCACGGGCAAGGCTGGCCTAGAACAGTCAGTCTCTTATTGATTTATGTGCTGTTTTTTGGCGGGATTGGTTTTGCGGTTTACAAAGGGGCGCCTGTCATGATTACGCAGTTAAATGAGCTGTCAGAACAAATCCCTGTGCTTGCCGAAACCTATAATGGCGCTTTATCTCATATTCATCGTCATACAAGCCATTGGCCTGACGGGCTTCACGATCGGCTGGATCGTTTGATTGTTCAATCGGAAACATATGCAGCAAATGGGGCAGAGCGGATGATTCTTAGCTGTAAAGTATTATTGGATTACGCATTAGTCGCAGCGCTTATTCCTTTTCTTGTCTTTTATATGGTGAAAGATATGAATACAATGAAGCGGGCTGCATGGTATTTAACGCCATCGAGATTCCGAAAGAGAGGCCACGCTTTTGTGAAAGCGGTGGACGACTCGCTTGGTAATTATATTAGAGGACAATTGCTTGTCTGTTCTTTAATTGGGGGGGCAGCAGCCATTGTTCTCTGGCTGTTTCATATTCCGTATCCGCTTGTCCTTGGCATGCTGATTGGGGCAACGAATGTGATTCCGTACTTTGGTCCGATTATTGGGGCGATTCCTGCTGTCTTTATTGCTTTTACCATTTCGGTGAAGTCGGTGATGATTGTGCTGATCACAGTGGCTGTTTTGCAATTTTTGGAAAGTAATATACTCAGTCCGATCATCGTTGGGAGAAGTCTCCATATGCATCCTGTCGTTATTATGCTTGTTTTGCTCGCAGGAGGAGAGTTGTTTGGTTTAATTGGGATGATTTTAGCCGTACCAACTGCCGCTATTATCAGGGTCATGATTGTGCAATATATCCTGATGAGACGAAGCGTTCATTGACAAGACGAGCCGAGTTGTCTATAATAATTTCGATTCATACATATTGAATTCAATGATGGACCCGAGTACGTTAAAAAGCTGTTGCAGAGAGAGGCTTTATTTTGCTGAGAAAAGCCTTATCAGACCTTTAACGGAAGCTAGTCCTGAGTGCAGATAAACACTGCCGCTCTCTTCCGGCGTTATCGGATGTGAAGGTGATAGACGAATATGTCTATAATCAGGGTGGTACCGCGAGAACATCTCGTCCCTGTGTAAGTAGTTTTATGCTTGCATAGGGCGGGATGTTTTTCGTTTGTGTGGAGATTGATGAAATGAAAAGGGAGGATTTTTAAATGAAAACTTTAACTTCTGCTCAAGTACGTCAAATGTTTTTAGACTTTTTTAAAGAAAAAGGACATGCTGTAGAACCGAGTGCGTCCCTCGTACCGCACGATGATCCAACACTTTTATGGATTAACAGCGGGGTTGCGACATTAAAAAAATACTTTGATGGCCGCGTGGTTCCTGACAATCCGCGTATTTGTAACGCGCAAAAATCTATTCGTACGAATGATATCGAGAATGTTGGGAAAACAGCCCGACATCATACGTTCTTTGAAATGCTTGGCAACTTTTCTATTGGTGACTATTTTAAAGAAGAGGCCATTGATTGGGCTTGGGAATTCTTAACGAGTGACGAGTGGATTGGCTTTGATCCGAATCTGTTATCTGTCACTGTACATCCAGAGGACGAAGAAGCGTATATTCTTTGGAGAGATAAAATTGGTGTACCTGAAGAACGTATTATTCGCCTTGAAGGCAACTTCTGGGATATTGGCGAGGGGCCGAGTGGGCCGAATACAGAAATTTTCTATGACCGCGGCGAAGCATATGGTCACGACTTGAACGATCCAGAATTATATCCAGGCGGGGAAAATGAGCGTTATCTAGAAGTATGGAATCTTGTGTTCTCTGAATTCAACCATAATCCAGATGGTACATACACACCACTGCCGAAGAAAAACATTGATACAGGGATGGGTCTTGAACGAATGGTATCTGTCATTCAAAACGTACCGACGAACTTTGATACAGATCTATTCATGCCGATTATTCGTGCTGTAGAAACCATCTCTGGAGAAAGCTATGGGGAGACGAAGGAAAAGGATACAGCATTTAAAGTTATTGCTGACCACATCCGGACTGTTGCCTTTGCCGTAAGTGACGGAGCGCTTCCTTCCAATGAAGGCCGCGGATATGTGTTAAGACGTTTGCTGCGCCGTGCCGTGCGTTATGCAAAAACGATCCATATTCACCGTCCATTTATGTATGATCTAGTGCCAGTTGTTGCTGAGATTATGAAGGATTTCTATCCAGATGTACAAGCAAAAGAAGAATTTATTGCGAAAGTAATCAAAAACGAGGAAGAACGTTTCCATGAAACACTGAATGAAGGGCTAGCCATTTTGTCAGAAGTGATCAAAAAAGAAAGAGACAATGGCAGCTCACAGATTTCAGGCGAAGATGTATTTAAGCTGTATGACACGTACGGATTCCCTGTCGAGCTGACAGAAGAATATGCAGAAGACGAGAACATGACAGTCGATCGAGAAGGCTTCCAGACGGAGATGGAGAAGCAGCGTGAACGTGCAAGAAATGCGAGACAGGATGTCGGCAGTATGCAGGTTCAAGGCGGGGCTCTAGGTGATATTAAAGTAGAGAGTACCTTCGTTGGATACGAAAATTTAACTGCGGCATCCCGCATTGTCGAATTGCTTCAAAATGGTGAAATTGTCGCGGAAGCACATGAAGGAGAAACGGTGCAAATCTTATTAGATGAAACACCTTTCTATGCTGAAAGTGGTGGACAAGTAGCCGATAAAGGGACATTAAAAAGCGCAGAAGCCATCATTGAAATCAAAGATGTGAAAAAGGCGCCAAATGGTCAGCATGTCCATGAAGGAGTGGTCGTAAGCGGTACGGCTCAAAAAGGACTTGAAGTGACTGCTGAAGTGGAATCAGCTCTGCGAAAAGGCATTGTGAAAAACCATACAGCGACGCATCTCTTGCATCAGGCGCTAAAAGATGTATTAGGCAGCCACGTCAACCAAGCAGGCTCGCTGGTGAACGAAAACAGACTTCGCTTTGATTTCTCTCATTTTGGACAAGTGACAAAAGAAGAATTGTCACAGATTGAAAAAATCGTCAACGAAAAGATTTGGGAAGGCATTTCTGTTGCGATTGACCTAAAACCGATCGCTGAAGCAAAAGAAATGGGCGCAATGGCGCTGTTTGGTGAGAAATATGGCGATATTGTCCGCGTTGTCCAGGTAGGCGATTACAGCATCGAGCTATGCGGCGGCTGTCACGTTCAAAATACTGCGGAAATCGGTTTGTTTAAAATTGCGTCTGAATCGGGTATTGGTGCTGGAACACGCCGTATTGAGGCTGTGACTGGTAAAGGTGCCTACGAAGAATTAAATGACCAGCTGGCCATTTTAGAGCAGGCAGCTAGTGAGCTTAAGTCAAATACGAAAGATGTACCAAAACGCATCGCTTCATTGCAGGCAGATTTAAAAGAGGTTCAAAGAGAAAACGAATCTCTTCTTGCGAAACTAAGTCAGGCCGAAGCAGGCTCTATTTTAGAAAAAGTCAAAGACATTGGCGGAGTGAAAGTGTTAACAGAAAAAGTAAACGCCAAAGACATGAACCATTTAAGAACAATGGTAGATGATTTAAAAGCCAAATTAGGGTCAGCTGTCATTGTGCTCGGAGCCGTTCAAAATGGAAAAGTAAACATTTCAGCAGGAGTGACAAAAGACGTTATCGAAAAAGGTCTTCATGCAGGGAAGCTTGTCAAGCAGGTAGCTGAAATCTGCGGCGGAGGCGGAGGCGGACGTCCAGACATGGCGCAAGCAGGCGGGAAACAACCAGAAAAACTTGAAGAAGCACTGGCAATTGTCGAAGAATCTGTCAAATCCGTTTTATAATCAGGCAATGTAGTGTAGAATAATGGTATTAGATGAGCGGTTAGAAAAAAGCTTGCTAGTAGAATGTTGGAAGAGAGGTGCAAGAAGCAGTGAGTTCATTTGATAAGACAATGAAGTTTAACTTCTCTGATGATTCAGCTGAAACCAATGTGAATGAAGTGCTCATTACAGTCTATGATGCACTCCAAGAAAAAGGATATAACCCGATCAATCAAATTGTCGGATACTTGCTGTCAGGCGACCCTGCATATATTCCAAGACATCAGGATGCACGCAACCTAATTCGTAAACTAGAACGAGACGAATTAATTGAGGAATTGGTTAAATCGTACTTAGAGACACATAAAGAGGCGTAAAACATGAGAATTTTAGGCTTAGATTTAGGCACGAAAACCCTTGGTGTTGCGATCAGTGATGAAATGGGATGGACAGCGCAAGGGATTGAAACAATTAAAATTAATGAAGCAGGCGGAGACTTTGGTCTCAGCCGCCTGTCTGAGATCATTGCGCAATACGGAGCGGATAAAATCGTACTTGGCTTTCCAAAGAATATGAATGGTACGGTCGGTCCTAGAGGCGAAGCCAGCCAATCATTTGCGAAAGTGTTAGAAAACACGTACAATGTTCCTGTTGTGCTTTGGGACGAGCGTCTGTCGACAATGGCAGCGGAAAAAATGCTCATCTCTGCAGATGTGAGCAGACAAAAGCGTAAAAAAGTCATTGATAAAATGGCGGCTGTCATGATCCTTCAAGGGTACTTAGACAGCTTAAATTAAAATGAGGTGAATCAAATGGAACACGGAGAAAAGCAAATTACAATCGTTGATGATAATGGAAATGAACAGCTTTGCGAAGTACTATTTACTTTTGAAAGCGACCATTTTAACAAGTCATATGTCCTTTACTACCCAATTTCTGAGCAGGACAACGAAGAAATCGAAATTCATGCATCAAGCTTCACACCGAACGAAGACGGTGAAGATGGCGAGCTAAAGCCAATTGAAACAGATGAAGAGTGGGACATGATCGAAGAAACGTTAAATACGTTCTTAGATCAAGAAGACGAAGAATAGAACAAACAAAAGGCCTGTGAATATGATCTTAAGTGATCTTTTTTCACAGGTTTTTTTTACGCCTGATATGTTAACTTGAATAAATTTTAGGTTGACATAAATCACTCGAGCTTTTACTCTATTTTTATCAAGGAATCGAGTGAGGGGCATGAATGTTGAAAATTCAAGATATGATGCAAATGGCGTTAATGACAGCAGTCGTCGGGATGTTAGGGTTGATCCCGCCGATATTACTTACGTTTACACCAGTACCAATCACATTGCAAACTGCAGGTCTTTTGCTTGCTGGGGGGCTGTTAAAGCCAAAACAAGCGCTGATCAGTTTACTTCTTTTTCTCCTGATTGTGGCAGCAGGCGCACCTCTTTTATCTGGAGGAAGAGGCGGGATTGGGGTCTTTTTTGGACCAAGCGGTGGTTTTTTACTGGCTTATCCAGTGGCTGCCTTTATGATCAGCCTGTGGCTGAACCGGCTGAAAAAAGTGACCGCTCTGCGTCTTTTTATGATCTATGCGGTATGCAGTATCGGGATTCTGTATGTATGCGGCATTCCTTTTCAAGCCATGATGATGCATATAAAGGTCACACAGGCAGCTCTGCTCAGTTTGATCTATATCCCAGGTGATCTCATCAAAGCTGGAATGTGTGCCGTCTTCACGATGAAAATCATCCAAGCAATGTCATATCGAAAAAGGGACATACATAAAGGGAGGCGAGCGGTTTGATTAGAATAACTGAAAGCTATGCAGCACATGCAAAAATGAAGCCAGATCATATCGCCATCATAGATGAACAAGAGAGCATCACTTATCAAGATTGGCATGAGCGTGTGCAGACATCAGCACAGTGGCTAAATGAAACGGCTCATCAGCAAAAAAGAGTCGCTTTTTTAGTATCAAATGGTGCTTCTTTTCTACAAATATTTGCTGGAGCGGCTTGCGCAGGGTGGACAGCCGTTCCTCTTGATCCGAGATGGAGTCATGAAGAATGTGTAGAAAAGCTCTTGTTAAGTGAAGCAGATCTCGTCATTATTGAGGATCGATATATGAGAAGATTTGAAAAGATCAAGGTAGACATGCTTGTTCTTTCTTTATCTGAATGGAAAGAAAGAATGAGCCTTATCACACACGTTCAATCTAACAAACACGATACCGAGGAAGATCCTGCCTTTTATATGGGGTTTACTTCAGGATCAACGGGTTCACCCAAAGCCTTTATGAGGCGTCAGCATTCATGGATCGAGAGCTTTCGAATGACGGCCTCTGAATTTGGGATCACTCATCAAGATCATGTTCTCATTTTAGGCACACTTTTATCCTCTCATTTTTTATATGGTGCCATCAGTACACTATACTTTGGCGGCACGGTGACGCTATTACAAAAATTCACGCCAGAGAAAGGAAAGGCTGCCTTAGAAAGGGGAGACATCACTGCTGTTTATACGGTCCCTACCATGACAGAATCATTACTGCAAATTGATGCTTTCGGAGACACTCCGCTTCTCGTCATATCCTCTGGGGCGGATTGGGGAATCTCTTCAAAAAAACAACTAGTAACCAACGATCCACATGTCACATTTTTTGATTTTTATGGAACATCAGAGTTGAGTTTTGTCTCCTATTTATCTTCAAATGATTTTCTGCAAAAACCTACTTCTGTTGGACGGCCTTTCTCTACGATTCAAGTTGAAGTGAGACGAGCAGATCAAACCGTCTGTCAGCCAAATGAAACAGGGAGAATTTATGTGAAAAGCCCGATGTCTTTTTCAGGTTACTTACACGAGGAAAAACAGCCAGAGGAGTGGCTGACGGTCTATGATATGGGGTGGCTGGACGAAGATGGGTATTTGTATATGAGCGGCCGTGAGAATGGCATGATCGTCTATGGAGGACTGAATATTTTTCCAGAGGAAATTGAGCGTGTGCTAAATGAACAGCCAGAGGTGAAACGGTCGATCGTAATAGGCCTTCCTGATCCATATTGGGGTGAAATCCCTGTTGCCATTATTGAACAAGTACAGCAGACAAAGAGCATTAGGCAAGCTGCCAAAGAAAAACTGGCGGCTTATAAGATACCAAAAAAATGGCTTGTCATTGACCAAATGATCGAAACATCCGGCGGGAAAATCGCTCGTGCCAGCATGAAAAAGTGGGCGGAGGATCAATTGTCATGCAAGCAGTCATAGTGGAAGCAAAACGAACACCCTTCGGTGACAAAAACGGGATGCTGAAGGATTATCGCCCAGAGCATTTAGCGGCGCCCCTTATTCAGCATTTGTCTCAGCTGAGGAAGCCAGATGACGTGATTTTAGGTAATGTGGTAGGGGGTGGCGGAAACATTGCTCGCCTGTCCTCATTAGAAGCAGGGCTTTCTCGACACATTCCCGGCATGACCATTGACAGGCAGTGTGCCTCTGGTCTTGAAGCGATTAGAACGGCTTGTGTCATGGTTCTATCGGGGGAGGGATCAATGTATATTGCTGGCGGGACTGAGAGCATTTCCAGATCACCGATGAAAGAAAGAGCCCGCTTTTCGCCGGATTGGATAGGAGATCCGCATATGGGAGAAGCAGCAGAGCTGACCGCATCAAGATTTTCTGTCACGAGAAGAGAACAAGATCACTATGCGCTTTTAAGCTGGGAAAGAAGTATAGAGGCATTCAAACAGGGAACGTATTCAGAAGAAATTGTTCCGATTGACGGGCTGAGCACAGATGAAGCGGCCGCTAAAATAAGACCGATCGCAAGGCTGATTAAGCGGGCAAAGCCTGTCTTTTTATCAGAAGGAACTGTGACTGTAACCAATAGCTGCAAGGAAGCCGACGGCGCAGCCGCAGTCGTTGTGATGGAAAGAGCGGAAGCAGAGGCCAAAGGCTTAAAGCCTAAGTTACGGTATGTCGGAAGTGCTGTGACGGCGATGCATCCGCATTTTCCTGCTGCTTCACCCATTGATGCGATCAAGAAACTCTTACATAGGGAACAGATGAAGATAGAAGACGTGGCGCTGTTTGAAATCAATGAAGCGTTTGCGCTGAAAGTGGCGCTGATTGCTCGGACGCTAGGAATACCTTATGACCGGATCAACAGAAGAGGCGGTGCACTTTGTCTTGGGCATCCGTACAGCGCATCGGGAGCTGCTATGATGGTGAGGTTATTTTACGAAGCTCACGCCTTACCGAAAGGAAGCTATGTCATGGCTGCCATTGGCAGTGGCGGTGGTGTTGGTTTAGCCGTATTATGTCAAGTTCTGTCATGAGATGCATGGGCAAGTAATTGCCGAACTCCGTCGAATCATGTACTATAAAGGCTAGATGTGAGGAGGGCCATGCATGTTTTCAGAACAAAAGAAACGACCATTCTTTAAAAGAAAAAAGGGGATCGTCCTGTTATCTGTACTTGCTGTAATCATCATTGCAGCATTATCAGGCTTTTTATATGTTAAATCAGCACTCGGACCGGTCGATCAAAAAAGCAAACAAACAATTAATATTCATATTCCAAATGGGACTTCTGTCCGTGCGATTGCGGGCATCCTAAAAGAAAATGGGCTTATTTCGAATGACACCATTTTCACTTACTATGCAAAATACAAAAAAGCTTCCGGCTTTAAAGCAGGATACTTTCATTTAAAACAAACAATGGACGCGGGCCAGCTCATTCAAAAGCTGACATCTGGCGGCACAGATTACGCCTTTCAGCTTGTGATTCCTGAAGGAAAACAGCTGTCTGATATTGCAACGATCATTGCCAACCAGACGAATTTTTCAGCGAAGGAAGTTGAAGCGAAGCTGGATGATCCAGCTTTTATTCAAAAGTTAATGAAAAAATATCCGAAAACGGTGACATCACAGGTTGATGGAAAACAGGTCAAACATCCGTTAGAGGGATATTTATTCCCTGCTACGTATCCATTTTATCGTGAGGATGAATCACTCGAAACAATCATTGATACAATGATTAAACACACGGATCAATATGTGAAAACATATGAAAAAGACATGAAAAAGAGAAACATGTCCATACACGATGTGTTAACAATGGCATCACTGATTGAAATGGAAGCAACGGAAAAGACGGATCGGTCAAAAATTTCAAGTGTGTTTTATAACCGGTTGAAAAAGGACATGCCGCTCCAAACAGACCCAACAGTTCTTTATGCACTTGGTGAGCATAAATCCCGTGTCTATTACAAAGACTTAAAGGTGAAATCTCCGTATAATACGTATATCAACAAAGGGCTGCCACCTGGTCCAATTGCAAATGCTGGTGAATCTTCATGGAAAGCAGCACTGCATCCAGAGAAAACGGATTTTGTTTACTTCCTTGCGAAGAAAAATGGAGAAGTCGTCTTTACGAAAACGTTAAATGAGCACAATAAAGCGAAAGCGAAATACATCACAGGCAGCAATTAACGCACATGTGAAACGGAAAAGACTGTAGACAATAGCCAGATTGCCTGCAGTTTTTTTCGTTGAAATATCCATTTTATAGGTTCGCAATTACCACTTCTTTGTGGTAAAATATATCGGGTTGTTTTTACTTAGATGAACGAAAGATTGATTGACGAGAAAGAGAGCTGCAATAGGCAGGACTCTTCTTTTTCAGGTCATGAAGGAGCTAGACATATAATGACTATCGAAGATGATCAAATAAATGATTATATTGAACATTTAATTCAACCAAGTCCTGATGCAATCGCTCAATTAGAGATATATGCAAAAGAGCATCATGTGCCAATCATGGAAAAGGTGAGCATCGAACTTTTACTTCAGCTGCTTTCTATGAAAAAGCCGAAGAAAATTCTTGAGGTTGGGACAGCAATTGGCTATTCGGCGATTAGAATGGCGACAGCTCTCCCAGATGCTGAGATTTACACGATTGAGCGGAATGCGAAACGCTATGAAGAAGCGACACGGAACATTGAGGAATTAAAATTAAAAGAAAGAATACACGTGTTCTTTGGTGATGCCATGGAATCGGCTAAAACAGTCCAAACGATGGCGCCCTATGATGTGATCTTCATTGATGCCGCAAAAGGGCAGTATAAACGCTTTTTTGAGCTGTTTGAACCGATGCTGGCTCATGACGGAATGATTATTACAGACAATGTATTATTCAAAGGCTTAGTCGCGACAAATTATGAAGAAGAAATTGAAGATAAACGAAAAAAACAATTAATTGGAAAAATTGATCGATACAATCAATGGCTGATGTCAAATCCTGACTTCCAAACATGTATCATTCCAGTTGGAGATGGGATCGCCATTAGTACAAAAAGAGGTGACCAATCATGAAAAAACCAGAATTGCTTGTGACGCCAAGCAAAGTGTCAGACGTACTGCCATTAATCGAGGCGGGAGCTGACGCATTTTTAATAGGCGAACAGACATACGGCATTCGCCTTGCAGGCGAGTTTTCAAGAGAAGATGTGAAACAAACGGTTCAGCTTGCACATGCACATCACAAAAAAGTGTATGTGGCCATGAATGCGATTTTTCATAATGACCGTGTTCAGCTGCTTGGAGATTATTTAACCTTTCTCGATGCATTAAACGTGGATGGTGTCGTCTTTGGAGACCCAGCAGTGATCATGGCCGCAAAGGAAACAGGGGTCAGCCTGAATCTTCACTGGAGTACAGAAACGACTGGGACAAACTATTACACTTGTAACTACTGGGGCAGAAAAGGTGCAACGCGTGCTGTTCTTGCCAAAGAGCTGAATATGGACAGTGTGATCGACATCAAAGAAAATGCTGAGGTGGAGATCGAAATTCAAGTCCATGGCATGACATGTATGTTCCAATCGAAACGTACGCTCATCGGCAACTACTTTGAATACCAGGGCAAACAAATGGACGTGGAAGGCAGTCATATGGGGGAAGGACTATTCCTTCATGACCAAGAGCGTCAAAACAAATACCCTATTTTCGAGGATGCAAACGGCACTCATATTATGAGTCCAAATGATGTGTGTATGATTGATGAATTAGAGGAGTTTGTCGACGCAGGTGTTGACTCTTTTAAAATTGACGGAATTTTAAAGTCACTTTCTTATATGACAGAGGTGACGTCTCTATATAGAAAAGCAATTGATTTGCTAACGACTGACAAAGAGGCTTATGAAGATCAGAAAGATGATTGGGTGAAGCAGATTGAAGACATTCAGCCAGTCAATCGTTCGATTGATACAGGATTCTTCTTTAAAGAAACGGTTTATTAACATAAGAGGAGGCAGAGGAAATGGCACTTTTAAAGGATGGTATTTCTGAAATGATTGATGGAAAACGTGTCATTACAAAAAAACCAGAACTGCTTGCACCAGCAGGGAACCTGGAAAAGCTGAAAATTGCTGTACATTACGGAGCAGACGCCGTCTTTATTGGCGGGAAAGAGTTTGGACTTCGCTCAAATGCAGATAACTTTTCAATTGAAGAAATGGCAGAAGGCGTCGCATTTGCAAACAAATACGGCGCACGGATTTATGTGACAACAAATATCTTTGCCCACAATGAAAACATGGACGGGCTAGAGGAATACCTTCAAGGGATTGAAGGCGCTGGTGTAGCGGGAATAATTGTGGCTGATCCGCTGATCATTGAAACATGTAAACGTGTGGCGCCAAAGCTGGAAGTTCACTTAAGCACGCAGCAATCTCTTTCAAATTGGAAAGCTGTTCAGTTTTGGAAGGAAGAAGGGCTTGAGCGTGTGGTGCTTGCACGTGAAACAAGTGCGCTAGAAATTAGAGAAATGAAAGAAAAGGTCGATATAGAAATCGAAACGTTCATTCACGGCGCGATGTGTATTGCTTACTCTGGCCGCTGCGTGCTCAGTAACCATATGACCGCGAGAGATTCTAACCGCGGAGGCTGCTGTCAGTCTTGTCGCTGGGATTATGATCTTTATAAACTAGAAGGTTCTGAGGAAGCACCATTATTCGGTGAAGAAGATGCACCATTTGCGATGAGTCCAAAAGACTTAAAGCTTGTCGAATCCATTCCTCAAATGATCGAAATGGGGATTGACAGCTTAAAGATCGAAGGACGGATGAAATCGATTCATTATGTGGCGACTGTCGTGAGTGTGTATCGTAAAGTCATCGATGCCTATTGTGCAGATCCAGATCATTTTGTCATTCAGCAGGAATGGTTAGATGAATTAGATAAATGTGCAAACCGTGACACAGCGCCAGCCTTTTTCGAAGGCGTACCGGGAACGGATGAACAAATGTTTGGCATTCATGGAAAGAAAACGACATTTGATTTCGCTGGTCTCGTTCTTCATTATGATGAAAAAGAACATATCGTGACATTGCAACAGCGTAACTTCTTTAAAGCAGGCGATGAAGTCGAATTCTTCGGACCAGAAATTGAGAATTTCACATTCAAAATTGAGACGATTTGGGATGAAAAAGGAAATGAGCTAGATGCCGCTCGTCATCCGCTGCAAATTGTGAAATTTAAGCTTGATCAAAAAGTATACCCTAGCAACATGATGAGAAAGGGGAAATAACAGGCCCATGAGGAGAAAACCAGTTGTGATCGGAATTGCTGGCGGCTCGGGTTCAGGTAAAACGAGCGTCACCAATTCCATCTATGAAAAATTTAAAGGACATTCCATCCTCATGCTTCAACAAGATTTATATTACAAAAATCAAAGTCATATGCCATTTGAAGAGCGCCTGCTCACGAACTATGATCATCCGCTTGCATTCGACAATGATCTCATGTTTGAGCACTTGGAACAGCTGCTAAGATACGAATCCATTGAAAAACCAATTTATGATTTTAAACTAAATACACGTTCAGAAGAGACGGTACATGTTGAACCAAAGGATGTCATCATCGTTGAAGGCATCTTTGCACTAGAAGATGAACGTCTTAGAGAATTAATGGATATTAAACTGTATGTCGATACTGATGCAGATCTACGCATCATTCGCCGTATTTTACGTGATACGAAGGAAAGAGGCCGTTCTATCGATTCCGTGATCGAACAATATGTATCTGTTGTCAGACCGATGCATAATCAATTCATTGAACCGACAAAGCGTTACGCCGATATCATCATCCCAGAAGGCGGTCAAAACCATGTGGCGATTGATCTCATGGTGACAAAAATTCAAACGATTCTTCAAAACCGCGGAGAATAAATGGTGAAGAGGCCTTTACAATGTAAAGGTCTTTTCAGCATCATGATCACAAAAAGAGAGTTAAAACCAATATTTCACTTATTTCTAGTGGTAGATGATATTTGAGCATTTTGAGAAGTAAAACATTGAATGAAAGATTTGATATGATAGGAAAACAATGAAGAAAAGCAGAAGTGGAAAAATCACCATCATATAGTGAAAGAATGAAGTTGTAAAAGTATATTGAAAAAATGACAAACAAATCATCACAAATTTTCAAACAATTCTTGATCAAAATGCAATTTTGTAATAATATAGCATAGACATATCGTACACTGACCATATTATGTATTGAAAGATGAAGAATGGATAAGCTATTCTTCTACATATGATCGAAATGGCCGAACGAGGTACAGGAGCTTCCTGTGCCTTTCCACAGTTTGTGCGATGAAGATAAATTATCTTTAAACCGCGAGTGGTCCTGCCAAAATAAAAGGCATAATAGTTGCATCTAAAAGGGACGCCATGTAAGATGGACTTTTACGAATATGGGACAGAAAGAATGAGGGCCTGCACATGTCCTCATTCTTGTATATTTCAGTCGTCACTCACGTGCAGAAAGCTTGTATGATGAGGATTAATAGAAGGAGTGAATGATTCATGGCACACGAGAAAGTATTTCCAATGACAGAAGAAGGAAAGCGTAAATTAGAAGAAGAGCTTGAACATTTGAAAACGGTTAAACGTAAAGAGGTTGTAGAGCGTATTAAAATCGCTAGAAGCTTCGGAGACCTCTCTGAAAACTCGGAATATGATTCTGCTAAAGAAGAGCAAGCGTTTGTAGAAGGTCGTATCACAACGCTTGATAATATGATTCGTAATGCCAAAATTATCGAGGATGAGGGGAACTCAAATGTTGTCTCACTTGGTAAAACGGTGACATTCGTTGAATTACCGGACGGAGAAGAAGAATCTTATACGATTGTTGGAAGTGCAGAAGCTGATCCGTTTGAAGGAAAGATTTCAAACGACTCACCAATTGCAAAAAGCCTATTAGGCAAACAAGTAGATGACAAAGTAACCGTTCAAACACCTGGCGGAGAAATGTTCGTCCAAATTGTAAAAATTTCATAATCACGTTTATACGATAAACACCTCGTCCACAATAGGGACGAGGTGTTTTTATGCGCAAAAAAAGAAGAATTCAATGGACAGGTGCCATTATTTTTATGCTGCTGCTCGGTCTTCTTATCAGACTGGCAGAAATTCAGCTGTTTTTCACAGAATCTTTTTCAAAGCTTGATATCAATTTAATACAAGAAAGTGTCAGACAGCGAACAGAAGAAGTGGTCATTTCAGACGGACGCGGCGAATTTTTAGATCGGAATGGCCAAGCACTTCTCACAAAAGAACAGCCAGCGATCATCTTATTTCCTTTTTTGCAATATGATCTTCCTCACTTAAAGCAAACCGCCTCTATTCTTGAAATGGAAGAAGACGAACTCAAAAAACAGCTAACAGAAACCAAAAAACCTCTTATTCTAAAAGAGGACATGACGAAAAAAAAGCTGAAAGACATCAATGATATGAAATATTCAGGTGTTTACGGCGTATATATGAAAGAGAAGGACAAAAAAAGACTTGCCCTCCACACATTAGGTTTCACAAGCGAGAATCCAGAATTACTGAGAAAGCGTTATCCTGATAAAAAAGGGCTTTCCATCCGAACAGAAATTGGCACATTTGGGCTGGAAAGTACCTTTGACGAATTTCTATTACCCGAGCAAGACACAAAATTGTTATATCATGTGGACGGAAGGGGAAACCCTTTGTTTGGGATGGACGTCAAATATACAGCAGAAGCTCATTCGTTTTATCCACTTCAGGTTCAGACAACAATGGATGAAGACATGCAAGCCGAAATGGAGAAGGTTCTCAAAGAACAAGGCGTTGAAAAAGGCGGAGCTGTTCTGCTCGATATTCAAAACAGCAGTGTGCTGGCCATGGCGAGTGCTCCGAATGTCACAAGCAAAAACCGGCATGAAGCAAGAAATTACATGCTGACAGCCATTGCACCAGGCTCTGTATTTAAAACCGCTGTGCTTGCCGCAGCGATCGAAAAAAACCTCGACCAGCCACAAACCATGTATGACTGTCGAAAGAATTTATATGGAGAGCCAGAAGGAAAACAGGAAGTGCTGAATCTGTCTGAGAGCTTTGCGCAAAGCTGTAACTATACCTTTGCAACACTCGCCGGTCAGCTCATCCAAACAGATGATCAAATCATCGAAAAGACGGCTTCAAAGCTTGGACTTATTGATCGAGCTGGCTGGGAAGGGGAGGTATACCATAAGCAGCAATTCAAACAGTTTGATCGTGAAGAAACAGGCAGTGTGTGGGGAGATAAAAGAGACAAGCATGTCAAAAAAGCCATTGCGCAAACAGCGATAGGTCAAAAAAATGTCAAAACGACTCCGTTGCAAATCGCCAATATGATGGCAACGATCGCAAGAGGCGGAGAACGAAAAGAAGTGAGAATTGCAGATAAAGTGCTGTATCAAAACGGAACAACGATGCTATCCTTTCAAAACAAACGATCTGAAGGAGACAGCATTGACCGCTATACAGCTCAAAAGTTGCAAAAGTACTTAAGGCAGGTGGTGACGTCTGACAAAGGAACAGGAAGAAGGTTTCAAGATTTGCCATTCGATATGGCGGGGAAATCAGGCACTGCTCAAACCGGCAGTAAAGACAAAAAGGGGAATCCCCTTTATCATAAGTGGTTTGCTGGATACTTTCCGGTGGAAAAACCAAAATACGCCCTTGTCGTTGTTCACCTTGACGAGACAAGTGGACGGGCTAAGACAAATGATGCGTTTTATGATATTGTAAAAAAGGTCAATGAAATTGAAAAGAAACAGACATAGAACATCCCTTCATGTCATGTTAGAATAGTAACGACTTAGGGAACAGAGGCAAAGGAGTGCAGAGATTTTGAGTAGAAATTCTCGATTTGAACATCGTGATAAGCGCAGAAAGGCGAATATGGTGCTTAACATATTAATTGGTATTGTTGTAGTGCTTATTTTGGTTGTCGCATCGAGTTTGTTAATTTTTAATAAACCGAAAGATCCAGATGTAGCGGATGCACCATCTAAAACGGCGCCTGCATCGAGTGAAAATAAACAAAACTCAGAAGAAGATGTGAAAGATCAAAAGAAAGATACATCCGATGATTCAGATGCAAAAAAAGATGACTCATCCGATCAAGACGACGATACAAAGAAAACGGATGATGAAAACGAGCCGAGCAAAGATGCGTTAAAAGACGCCAAAGAAACAGACGGCGGTAAAACGAGTGACGTAGACAAAACATACGAAAACGATGACTGGGAGCCTGTAGGAACAGAGCAATCCGGTTCACATACAGCGACCTATGATTCTAAATCAAAAGACTGGAAAGAAATGATCAAAGCCATGTCCTATGCGACAGGAATTTCAGAGGATCAAATGACTGTTCTTTGGTTAGGAAATAACGGAGGACCTCAAGATGCAAAGGGAACCATCCGTGATAAATCAACAGGTGAGCGCTACCGCGTGGAAATTACGTGGGTGGATGAAAAAGGCTGGAAACCTGTGAAGGTTGAAAAATTAAAATAAACATGAAAAAAGATAGCAGACATGCTATCTCAGATTGTTGACAAAGGGCTAAAATGATCTTTATTTTTAGCCTTTTGTCTTCTTTTTTATTTAGACATTCGCTTTAAAATGAACAACCGCTGTATACAAAATCCGGTCATCGATCACAGTTGTTTGATGACTCACTGAATGAACGGTTAGCAGGATCGCCTGATTATGTTCAATTTGTTTTTGGATCTTTTGTTCAAGCTCTTTTAAAGACGCTGCCTCAAAAAATTCAATTTTGTCCTTTAAAAAATCCAGTTGAAAATCCATTTCATTCACCCCTCCATGCTCTTCATTCATCTTAATCTCTCTCTTTCAAAAGGGCAAATATTTTTCTACCCCTCCCTGTATTTTTTAGTAGGAAAGAAACAGAAGTTGTGGTAGGATAGGAACTGTTCGACGGAATAAAACATACTATACACATAGGAATAAATAGATAAAGTGGAGGGGAAGAAAATGGGACGTGAGTTTCTTTCTTTATTTGATCATTGGGCTGAGTCTTATGACGACACTGTAAGTGGTCATGACGAGCAGTATGAAGAAGTGTTCCGCCGGTATCCGGCCATTCTAAATGAGATTGCTCGACGTTCGGGTCAATATGTCCTTGAGTTTGGAAGCGGCACGGGTAATCTAACGACGGTGCTGCTTGCAGCAGATAAGAACGTGTTTGGCGTTGAACCATCAGACGCCATGAAGAAAGCGGCTCTTCAAAAAGGAGTACCAAATGTGTTTCATGATGGGGACTTTTTATCGTTTCCAGCGCCACCATTTGAGCCCGATACGATCGTCAGCTCATATGCTTTCCACCATTTAACGGACGAAGAAAAAAAACAAGCCATTCACACCTATGGCAACTTCCTTCACTCAGGTGGTAAAATAGTCTTTGCTGATACAATGTTTCAAAATCAAGCAGCACATCAAGCTGAAATCGACAAAGCCAAAGCTGCTGGATTCGACCAGCTTGCAGAGGATTTAGAAACGGAATACTATCCATCCATTGATGTGTTAAAGCAAATCTTCGAAGAAGAAGGTTTTAGCACATCCTTTCATCAAATGAATGATTTTGTTTGGATCGTAGAGGCGAAGAAAAGGGAATGAAAGGATGTTTTTGATTTGAAAATCGCAGTAATAGGTGCAATGGAAGAAGAAGTCACGATTTTAAGAGATCAACTAAAGAATGCAGCACAAGAAAACATCGCTGGGTGTGAATTTACAACAGGTGTTTATGAAGATAAAGAAGTGATTTTATTAAAATCAGGAATTGGAAAAGTGAATGCGGCGGTCAGCACAACACTGCTGCTTGACCGCTTTCAGCCAGATTATGTGATCAATACTGGATCTGCTGGCGGTTTCCATCACTCATTAAATGTAGGTGATATTGTCATATCTACAGATGTCAGACATCATGATGTAGATGTCACAATCTTTGATTACGAATACGGACAAGTGCCAGGATTGCCAGCTGCTTTTGTCGCAGATGAAAAGCTTGTGAAACTGGCAGAGGAATCTGCTTTAGAGATCGATCATATTCAAGTGGCAAAAGGAACGATTGCAACAGGAGATTCGTTTATGAATGATCCGAATCGTGTAGCGTTTGTGAGAGAGAAGTTTCCAGAGCTATATGCGGTGGAAATGGAGGCAGCGGCCGTTGCACAAGTATGCCAGCTCTTTGGAACGCCATTTGTTGTCGTTCGTGCGCTATCGGATATTGCGGGGAAAGAATCCAATATCTCCTTTGATCAATTTCTTGAGCAAGCAGCGATTCACTCAACAGATCTTGTCCTGCGTATGATAAAGCAAACACAATAAAAGAAGGGGTTCCCCCTTCTTTTCCATGCAAAGGAAGGGAAACATATGGCTGTCATAAAGGATATTACAGAATTAATTGGTCACACACCACTTCTAAAGTTGTCAGGGATTGGGGTTCCGGCAGGTGTTGACGTGTATGCAAAGCTTGAAATGATGAATCCAGGTGGAAGTATTAAGGATCGTTTAGGCGACATGCTTATAAGAGAGGCGTTGGCATCTGGCAAATTGCGGCCAGGCGGAACTATTATTGAAGCAACTGCTGGAAATACAGGAATTGGGCTTGCCTTAAACGCAAGGAAGCATCAATTGCGCACCATTTTTTGTGTACCAGAACATTTTAGTCAAGAAAAACAACAGCTGATGAAGGCGCTTGGTGCAGACATTATTCATACACCAAGAAAAGAGGGCATGAAAGGTGCGATTAATCGAGCCCTTGAACTAGAGGCAAGCCTTGACAATGCCTATTGTGTTTTACAATTTAAAAACCAAGTAAATCCATTGACTTACTACAGAACGCTCGGACCAGAATTATGGTCTGACTTACAAGGGAACATCGATGTTTTCGTGGCAGGAGCAGGATCTGGAGGGACTTTTCAAGGATGTGCCGCCTATTTAAAAGAGCAACATCAGGCGTTAAAAACGGTTATTGTTGAGCCAGAAGGATCCATTTTAAATGGCGGAAAGCCAGGTCCCCATAGAACGGAAGGAATTGGCCTTGAATTTATTCCAGATTATATGGAATCGTCTTTATTTGATGAGATTTACACCGTCAGTGACGATGATGCGTTCCGAATGGTAAAGGAAGCCGCTGAAAAAGAAGGCATTCTGCTAGGAAGCTCTTCTGGCGCCGCGTTATTTGCCGCTTTAGAAGAAGCCAAAAAGGCAGCACCTGGCACAGTCATTGTCACCATTTTTCCTGACAGCAGTGAGCGGTATTTAAGTAAAGGAATTTATGAGGGAGGAAAATAGAATGAAACCAAAAACAATGATGATTCACAGCGGAACAACTGGTGATGAAAAAACAGGCGCCGTGTCTGTACCCATTTACCAAGTGAGCACCTATAAGCAGCCGAAAGCAGGCGAACATACAGGATATGAATATTCCAGAACAGCGAACCCAACAAGAACAGCACTGGAAACAGTCATAAGTGAACTTGAAGGAGGAGCAAACGGCTACGCATTCGGTTCCGGGATGGCTGCTATTACAGCAGTGATGATGCTGTTTAACAGCGGGGATCATATTGTTCTGACAGACGACGTGTACGGCGGGACCTACCGCGTGATCACGAAGGTGCTCAATCGTATTGGCATTGAGGCTACCTTTGTTGATACAAGTGATCCTGAAGCGGTGAAAAAAGCGATTTCACCTGAAACAAAAGCCGTTTACATTGAATCGCCGACTAATCCTTTACTCAAAATGACCGATCTAAAAGCCATCAGCCACATCACAAAAGAAGCCAACATCTTGATGATTGTGGATAATACATTTTTCACGCCGTATGTCCAAAAGCCAATTGAATATGGGGCTGACATTGTCCTGCACAGTGCCACAAAATATTTAGGCGGCCATAGTGATGTTGTGGGCGGACTTGTCGTGACAGCAACGAAAGAGCTTGGAGAAGAACTGCACTTTGTTCAAAACTCGACAGGCGGTATTCTTGGACCGCAGGATTCGTGGCTTCTCATGAGAGGGATGAAAACGCTTGGACTAAGAATGGAAGCACATCAACAAAATGCGCAGAAAATCGCCGAATTTTTAGAACAACATCCAGCGATTACACGTGTCTATTATCCAGGTCTGAGCACTCATCCAGGTCATGAACTGGCGAAAGCACAAGCAACAGGCTTCGGCGGAATGATCTCTTTTGATATTGGAAAAGAAGAAAATGTTGATGAGTTTTTAAGCCAGCTTAAGCTGTTTACAATAGCAGAAAGCCTTGGAGCGGTTGAAAGCTTAATTTCTGTCCCTGCTCGAATGACCCATGCGTCCATTCCAAAAGATCGACGAGAAGAGCTTGGCATCACAGATGGTTTAATTCGTATTTCAGTCGGCATTGAAGATGTTGATGATTTACTGCATGATATCGAACAAGGGCTTGACGCACTAGCGAATGGATAGATTTACATGCTCCTCGCTTTCTTTCACTATGTTAAGCTATGAATAGACATTGAATACGGGAAGGTGAAACAAGTGAAGAAAAAGTGGAGTGGTTTAGTGACAGATTACAAGCAGTACGCTTTTATTTTGCTTGCTGTCAGCACCTTTTTATATATTGGTACGATCTTACCTAACCAGCACATCGAAGCATCTCCAAAAATGCTGATGATGGCAGTAGATTGTATGTTCTTATTAGCAGCTTTTCTTTGTGTAAAACGTGCGATCTTTTTTCAAAAGAAACTGCAAGAACTAGATGAAGATTAATTCGAAAAGTCTCCTCATGTGATGAGGGGGCTTTTTTATTGATTGGACAAAGGGACAAGAATGACTGTAGAAATTTAGTTAAAAACACAAAAAACACCTAAATGACTAAAAACAGGTTTACAAAATGGTGCTTGCTGGATATACTTACAAAGTAATTAAAAAATGTAAAGGAGGCTGAAGAATATGTTATTCGTATCTACTTGTGATCAATTCAACAAACAATTTCATCATGTCATCAGCCTGTGGAAGAGCTCGTGTCCTTCCTTTACCTATTACGGTGCACGCTTCAAAACTGTTTAAGTAAACGAGGATTTTTCACGCATCATCCATCGCAGGTTGAAAGACACTGTCTTTTGATCTGCATTTTTGTGTGCCCGCAGGTCAACTGATAAAGAAGATCTGCGGGCTATTTCGCGTGCTGCGAACTGAAGGGAGGTGAGCGTAGATGACAATCCATTTATTTTTTATTACATTGACGATTCAGCGTAAATACAAAGACATTGAAACCGTTCTTTATGAACAGCAAGTCGAAACTTTTTATGAAGAAATGAAGCAGAAACAACTAAAGTATATGAACTAAAAGGAAAAGAAAAAAGATGAAAAGGAGGAGATTGACATGTTTATGATGCTTGCAATGCTTGATTGTTATACAAGGGAGAAGGACCAGGTTTAGACACGCTCCACATTGATCACCTGCACATATGATAACCGTAAAAGGAGATTGTGAGGTGATCAATGAATGTCGATGTCACCATATATGAGGTTTCCGTCAGTGGGGCACGGGTATGCGTCCATTCCGCATTCCTTAAAGCACGGGTACGGCAATCCATACCGAATGCAAAGAGAGCAGCAAGAAATGCTCAGACGCTATATGTACAATTACAATTATCCAACTTATTGGTATTAAAGAAAAGGAGCAGGAAACAATGACGTTTCCTGCTCCTTTTACATTAGCAAATCCAGCTTGCACCGATGATGATCAACAAAATGAAGAGTACAACAAGCAATGCGAATCCGCCTGCAAAACCGCCACCGTAGCCACCGCAGTTGCCTCCAGAATAACCGCCAAAGCCCATAATCTAGCACCACCTTTATCTAATCAAGATACATTCATAAAATATGCAGCTCATGCAGAAAACGAAAGCAATCTTTGCACAATTAATGAAAACGCCTATTCAATCAAATATTTTTTAAGTCATGCGAAACATTTTCTGAAAAGGTGCCGTCTAATAAAGGACAAATAAATTAGGACTAGGTCTTAACTTTTGTTAGGTGAGAACCGATATGAAAAGTAAGAAAATTCGTAAATAGTTTTATTTACTGGTGTAAAGCAGGTGTTAACATTGATTCAAAGCTGGATTGGAAAACAAATGAGAGAACCAAAAGGCTTGTTCTCAAAATGGGTTGCCCGCTATATGGAAAAAAATCATCATAATATCAATCAATGGACGATTCAACTCTTAAATATACAAGAAAATGACCGAATTTTAGAAATCGGTACCGGAAGAGGCATGACATTATCAAAAGTAGCAGAAAAACTCGACCGAGGAAAAGTGTACGGAGTGGACGCCTCTCGTCATATGATCAAATATGCAAAAAGAAAAAATAAGAAGCTTGTGGAACAGGACAAAGCCGTCATTACTTTTGGTAAGGCTGAGCATTTACCTTTTGAAGACAGATCATTCAATAAATTATTTACGGTGCAGACCATTTATTACTTGCCGGATATCGAACAGGTGATGAAGGAAGTGTACCGCGTCCTTCAAGTGGATGGAGAAGTATTCTTATCTTTTCAAAAACAGGAGCTGATGAAGGAACAAAAACGGTCACAGTCTTTCTCATCGTACAGTGAACAAGAGATCAGCCGCCTATTTTCAGCGTATCACTTTAGAGACGTCTCGGTTTATCACTATGATACATACATCTGTATCAAAGCCTTAAAATGATGAAAATATTTCCCAGGTAATGAACAAGCACTTCAAAAAAGAGGCTCTTCGTCAGAGGAGCCTCTTTGCGTGTGAAGGCGACAGTGTCAACAAATAAAGGCTCTTCATGAGAAGAGCCTGAGCCTTTTGCATTCATTTCATATAAAGGGGCCAGCCAGGTGTGTAAGGAATGATAGTATATATAAGGAATTTGTTTGTCGATTAAGGATACCTGTCTGGCTTATTCCTTATATCGACACCGTTCTGCAAAAGTTTAGCTTTTTTTTCAATATTTTCTTTTTTATTTGACTGGAAGATACATCTTTCTCTCCCTGATAGACATTTGGTTCCTTCTTTTTGAGTCAATGTGCGGTTTGAAGAAGGGAATTGCTCGAGAAATAGAGAAAATTGTAGAGACTTCATTTTTAAACAAAAAGGGAGGAATGGAAACATGTCGGGAAACAAAGGTGTCGTTTATAAAGGGGCAGGAAATGTAGCAGTTGAGGATATTGGATACCCTGATTTGGTCTTAAAGGATGGCCCGGGTGTACCTAAAGCCAATGTTGGGCGCAAATGTGAGCATGGCGTCATTTTAAAAGTGGTGACAACAAACATTTGCGGAAGTGACCAGCACATGGTGAGAGGGCGTACCACTGCACCTGAGGGACTTGTCCTTGGTCATGAAATTACAGGTGAAGTCGTTGAGGTTGGACGAGATGTGGAGTTTATTCAAAAAGGTGATCTCGTGTCAGTTCCATTTAATATTGCTTGCGGACGCTGCGTCATGTGTAAGGAACAAAAAACCCATGTGTGCTTAAATGTAAACCCGGATCGTCCTGGCTCCGCCTATGGATATGTGGATATGGGCGGCTGGGTTGGCGGTCAATCCGAGTACGTCATGGTTCCATATGCAGATTTCCAGCTGCTCAAATTCCCGGACAAAGATCAGGCAATGGAAAAAATACTGGATTTGACGATGCTTTCTGATATTTTCCCGACAGGTTTTCATGGTGCTTATACGGCTGGAGTAAAGCCGGGCTCTACCGTATATATTGCTGGTGCAGGGCCAGTAGGTCTTGCAGCAGCACATTCCGCTCAGCTCCTTGGCGCCTCTGCTGTGATCGTTGGCGATCTGAATGAGCAAAGGCTGGAGCAGGCCAGAAGCTTTGGCTGCGAGACGATCAATTTACGAAAGCATGATCGAATCGGCGAACAAATCACGAATATCTTAGGAGAGCCAGAAGTCGACTGTGCCGTTGATTGTGTCGGCTTTGAAGCTTCAGGTCATGGAGATCAGGGAGAAGCACCTGCGACCGTTTTAAATACCATTATGGATATTACAAAAGTTGGCGGTAAACTTGGAATCCCAGGGCTTTACGTCACAGAAGATCCAGGTGCAGTGGATGAGGATGCAAAAGTTGGTTCTCTTAAAGTACGAATTGGACTTGGCTGGGCCAAAGCGCACACCTTTGTGACAGGCCAAACCCCTGTCATGCAATATCACCGCAGTCTCATGAAATCCATTTTAAGTGGAAGGGCACAAATCGCCAAAGCCGTCAATGCAACCGTCATTGACCTCGATCAAGCGCCTAAAGGATATAGTGATTTTGATTCGGGTGTGGCGAAGAAATTTGTGATTGACCCGCATGGGATGATTTCAAAATAATGATCCATTTAAAATAAGCTGGAGAAAAAACTTACAGGAAAGCAGATCCTGTAAGTTTTTTTGTGTTTTCAAATTTAAACAGACCTGTACTATTCTCCAGCATTTTGTAACATGTTAAAATGAATGAATTGGAAATATTATTCTTTAGTTAAAGGTCACACCATATATTCTGCTTGACTATAGGAAAAATAGGGGAGAGAAATCATTGCTTATAGTAAAAGACATCAAAAAAATTATGAGAATAAACAGGTACTAAAAGGGGTGTCCTTTCAGTTAAAAAAAGGAGAATCGTTTGGGTTATTAGGACCAAATGGTGCAGGGAAATCTACATTAATTGGCATTATGACAGGGCTTATTCGCGCAGCAAGCGGCACTGTGACGATTGGAGGTAAAGATTTAAACAAAGAAACAAAACATGCGCAGCAATTGATTGGCATTGTTCCGCAAGAGATCGCTTTATATTTACATTTGACAGCAAAGGAAAATTTAATGTTTTGGGGGAGAATGTACGGACTCAAAGGAAAGGAGTTAAAAAGCAGAGTACAAGAAACGCTTGAGTTAATCGGTCTTGAAGATAGAGCGAATGATAAAGTGAAAGTATTCTCAGGAGGGATGAAAAGAAGAGTGAATATCGGATGTGCCATTTTGCATCGACCGAAACTATTAATCATGGATGAGCCCACTGTAGGTATAGATCCCCAATCTAGAAATCATATACTAGAAACTGTCAAAACGCTAAATAGTGAAGGAATGACAATGATTTATACTAGTCATTACATGGAGGAAGTCGAATATTTATGCGAAAGAATGGCCATTATGGATCATGGCTCTATCATTGCTATGGGGGATCAACGTGAATTAAGTGAACTTGTCGAAAATCAAAGAGAGATTATTTTCACCATCAAATGTGAACATGGACAAAACGAAATAGATCGAGTGCGTCAATACATACATGAATATGACCCGATAAAGGAAATTGTAGTTCAAGGAAATCAAATCAAAATATTCGATCAACACCCTCAGCAGTTGTTTAATTTTTAATGCTGTGCAAACGAATACAATTACAAATGCCTTTCATTATTCATTTGGTATCAGTCCGATTGGCATGGGGGTATTTGTAACAATTCTTACTGCTTTCATTATTTTTGGTGGTGTAAAGAGAATTGCTAACTTTACACAAGTCATTGTCCCAGTTATGTCAGCGTTTTATATTGCCTTAGCACTTTATGTGATTGTCACAAATATCGCTGATGTACCCGCAGCATTAGCAAGTATTATAAAAGGTGCGTTTGGATTAGAGCAAATCGTTGGAGGCGGCATCGGTGCTGCGATTATGAACGGTGTAAAACGTGGGTTATTTTCCAATGAAGCAGGAATGGGAAGTGCCCCAAATGCCGCTGCTGCCGCCAATGTTTCGCACCCAGTAAAACAAGGATTTGTTCAATTATTAGGAGTTTTTTTTGATACATTAGTTGTTTGTAGCTGTACGGCATTTATTATTATGCTATCGACAGTAGAAACAACAGGTGAATTATCTGGTATCGAAATTACACAAGCTGCGATGGCGCAGCATTTCGGCTCTTGGGCTAGTATTTTCTTAGCTTTTGCCATATTTACTTTGCATTTAGCTCTATTGTAGGTGGCTACTATTATGGTGAAGCCAATATCGGTTTTATTCATAACAGTGCAGCAGCTTTATTAGTGTATCGAATGACTGTATTAATCATGATGATGTTTGGTGCTGTAGCCAACTTACAAGTTGTGTGGACTTTAGCCGACTTGTCGATGGTCATTATGGCTATTGTAAACTTGATTGCGATTGCGATTCTAGGCAAAGTTGCTTTTGCAGCTTTAGATGATTACATTGGACAAAGAATGTTAGGTAAAAATCCTATTTTTTATGCCTCTACCATACCAGGTTTAATAGAAATAGAATGGTGGGGAGCAGAAAAACAAGCTACTAACTCAACAAATACAAATGAAGGAGTAGAAAAATAATGATGAATTTTGAATATGTTTGTAATACAAAAATGATGATGGGGACTGGTAAATCAAAAGAAATTGCATCTATACTAGAGGACATTGTAGTGCCTAGTGCAACAGTTATGATTGTGACTGACTCTGGTGTGAAAAACGCAGGATTAGTTACGCCTATTGAAACGCATTTACAAGAAGCTGGTTATTCCGTTATCGTATTTGACCAAGTATCTCCAAACCCTAGAGATACTGAATGTCTAACTGGTGCAGAGCTCTTTAGAAAAGAACAAGTATCAGCGGTTATTGCTATTGGTGGAGGAAGTCCAATGGATACAGCAAAAGCCATTACGTTATTAGGTCCAAATGGCGGCAATCCTGAAGATTATATAGCAGGAAAGAAGGCGTATACAAATATAGCGCCATTAATTTGTATTCCAACAACGGCTGGCACTGGCTCTGAGGTGACACGTTCATCTGTCATTACGTTAGCTGCTTCACATAAAAAAATCACATTAAAACATACCTTGCTTCGACCAACCATTGCGATTTTAGACCCTGCTCTTACAGCGACAGTGCCAAAAAGCATAACAGCCGCAACAGGCGTTGATGCATTGGTGCATGCTATTGAAGGCTATACATGTAAAGTAACAAACCCTATTTCGAAAGCAATGGGTGCAAGTGCAATGGAAACAATTGTGAAATACTTACCGAAGGCATATGAAAACGGAGCTGATTTAGAAGCAAGATATAAAATGCAGGAAGGTAGTTTACTTGCTGGCTTATGTTTCGGTTCAGCCGGTGTAGCAGCCATACATTGTTTAGCAGAAGCGCTTGGCAGTCTTTATGACACACCTCATGGTATCGCAAACGCTGTATTTTTACCATATGTGATGCAATTTAATGCAGTTGAAAACGAGTCATTACACGCAGAACTTGCAAAAATGATGAGCTTTGCAGATAAAACGGATTCAGATGATGTGGCGATTCAAAAATTGATTGATGGGATCTATACATTTACAAAGAATTTAGGCATTCCAACACTAAAAGAATTATCTTATGTAAAAGAAGAGGATTTTGACAAAATGGCTGAATTAGCAGAACAAAACAACTCTACACCAAGCAATGTTCGTGCCGTTACGAAAGCTGACTACTTAGAAATTTTAAAGACTGCTTTTTAAAATAACGATACAGAAAAAGAGAATAATAGAATGACACATCAGTTCTACTAATAGAGAATACAAACACGAGTCTTTTACAGACTTTATATAAAAAGCAAACGACAATAGTGATGTAGAAGTTCGACATGATTTATGGGGCTAGTCTGACACGGCAGAATGAGACACAAATAATCCACCCTCCTAAGTGTTCATTTAGGAGGGTGTTCATGTATGTCCCATTTGACTAGGTATAGTCTATACATGTTATCTCATCAAAGTGGTATGATAGACGACAACATCTCATGTAGAAAGGGTTTGATAAACGATGAACTTTCAGCATAAAACAGTCATCATCACCGGCGCAGCAAATGGAATTGGTGAAGCAATCGCATACGGTTATGCGAAAGAAGGAGCACGTGTGGTGCTTGCGGATATCGATGAAGAGAAAGGCAAGTATTTGGAAGAGCAGCTAAGAAAGGGGTCCTATGAAGCCTATTTTAAAAAAACGGATGTAAAACAAGAGAAGGATATTCAAAGTTTAATGTCGTTTGCCGTGGAGCGTTACAAAACGATAGATATTCTGATCAATAATGCTGGTGTCATGTGTACAAAATCCCCTTATGAATTAACGGTCGATGAGTTTGATCATGTGTTACATACGAATCTAAGAGGTGCTTTTTTATGTGCAAGAGAGGCGGCACGTTATATAAAAGAGAATCAAAAAGGCGGTTCGATTGTGAACATTTCATCCACTCGCGCGACAATGTCAGAACCTGATGCAGAAGCGTATGCGGCATCAAAAGGCGGGATATCAGCGCTTACTCATGCCCTGGCTGCTTCCTTTAGTCAGGATCACATAACGGTGAATAGCATTTCCCCTGGATGGATTGAAACGAAGGATGAGGAGAATCTTCGAGAGATCGATCACCAGCAGCATCTTTCCAATCGAGTCGGCACGCCAAAGGATATTGTGAAGGCTTGCTTTTATTTAACCGATGAGGACAATCAATTTGTGACGGGCACAGATTTAGTCGTTGATGGCGGCATGACAAGAAAGATGATATATGCTGATTAAATATGAAAAAAACATTGACGCTTTGGTTCAGCCGCAGTATAATATGTAACAATTCAGCCGAAGATCGTGTAAAAAAAGAAAACAAAGCGCAAATAGAGAAGAGTACATAATCGCTGCCTCACACAGAGAACTCCGTTGAGCTGAGAAGGAGCTGGGGAGCGTTATGGAACCAAGCCTCTTAGCTCTGCACCGGATTCCTTCGGATGGTGGTGTAGCGATATTCTCACGTTACAGAGAAGGGTTAATGATGACCTGCTAAGGTTCATCTGGCAACAGATGAATGAACTGAGGTGGCAACGCGGAGTAAATCCCGTCCTCAAGACAGAAATGTCTTGGGGGCGGGATTTTTTTGATGACAAATTGGGGGGACAATGATGAAAAAACATTGGCGAGATATGAGTATTTTACTTGGAGCCATCGGCATTGCGAACATAGGAGAATGGATTTATATGATTGCCCTCCATCTGCTCATTTTTCAAGAAACAGGCTCTGTGCTTGCTATAACAGCTGTCTATATGCTAAGACCAGCCGCTGCTCTTTTGACAAATAGTTGGTCTGGCAGTTTGATCGATAGGCTGAATCAGCGAAATGTGATGATCAGTTTAGATATAACCCGCGCGATTCTGATTGCATGTATACCCTTTGCCTTATTTTCAGGACATTTGCTGATCGTATATGCCATAGTGTTTGTCATTCATATGGCACAAGCAATATTTCATCCAGCGTCGATGGTGTATATGACAGGGCTGGTTCCGGCGGGTCACCGCAAACGGTTTAATGCCATTCGTTCTTTATTACAATCGGGTGGATTTTTACTTGGACCCGCAGTAGCAGGGCTGCTTTTTCTGATCGGTACACCTGTTTTTTCAATTTATGTAAATGCGATTTGCCTTTTGATCTCTGCTCTTTTGACGATGTGCTTACCGAAATTGTCAAAAACAAATGATGGCCAAAAAAGTTTTTCACTTTCCATGTTAAAAGAGGATGCGAGGCTTGTTCTTCGATTTAGTCTGACGTCACGCCATGTGATGGCTGTGTATTTGTTATTTAGTGCTGCCATGACGGTACTGCCTACTGCTATTGACTCACTTGAAGCAGCTTTTGCCAAAGAAGTGCTGATGCTGACTGATACAGAATATGGACTTCTTGTCAGTATGGCTGGAGCGGGAATTATTGCAGGCGCAAGTCTCAATTCGGCTATTGTCGAGAGGCTGCCTGTTTTCATCATGCTAGCGATCGGCAGTCTGTTTGTCACTTTTGGCTATCTCATCTATGCTTTTTCTAGCACATTGACCGCAGCGGCTATTGGTTTTTTTGTTCTCGCATTCTTTTTAGCGTTTGCCAATACAGGTTTTATGACGTTCTATCAAACGAATATCCCGGTAGAGGTCATGGGGAGAGTTGCAAGCTTTTATGCATTGTGCGAAGCCGTTCTGACGATTGGCATGACAGGCATCTTTGGCGTTTTAGCACATGTTCTATCTATACGAACGTCCGTCATATTAGGGAGTATGTTTATGCTTCTTGTTTGTCTATTTCTATGTTTTGTCATTTTTCGTCCATTGACTGTCAACAAAATAGTGCGTCGTACTTAGAAAATTAAAAAAATTATGTTATCATTATTTAAGTAAGTTAATTAAATTGATGAAAAAAGGAGACTTACAAATGAAAGCACTACGCTGGCACGATCAAAAGGACATTCGACTAGAGGAAATTGACGAACCAACAGTTGCTCCAGGAAAAGTGAAACTAAAAGTAAAATGGTGCGGCATTTGTGGTAGTGATTTACATGAATATCTAGGAGGACCTATCTTCATTCCAGTGAATGAGCCTCATCCACTGACAAAAGAAAAGGCACCCGTTACACTGGGACATGAATTTTCTGGTGAGGTTGTTGAGGTAGGAGAAGGTGTGAGCCATTACAAAGTAGGCGATCGAGTGGTTGTAGAACCTATTTTCGCGACTCACGGGCATCAAGGTGCTTATAACTTAGATGAAAACATGGGCTTTTTAGGACTTGCCGGAGGCGGCGGTGGATTCTCTGAATATGTATCAGTCGATGAAGAATTACTTCATTTATTACCAGACGAAATATCATATGAGCAAGGCGCTCTTGTAGAGCCTTCTGCAGTTGCTTTATATGCTGTTCGTTCTAGTAAAGTACAAGCTGGAGATACAGCGGCTGTGTTTGGCTGCGGACCAATTGGCTTACTTGTCATTGAAGCTTTAAAAGCAGCTGGCGCTACAGATATTTACGCAGTTGAATTATCAAAAGAACGCCAAGAAAAAGCAAAAGAGCTTGGAGCGATCATTGTTGATCCTTCTCAGTATGAAGATGTTGTACAAGAAATCGCACGCCGTACAAACGGCGGGGTCGATGTTTCTTTTGAAGTGACAGGTGTACCTGTTGTATTGAAGCAAGCAATCCAATCAACTAGAATTTCAGGTGAAACTGTCATTGTAAGCATTTGGGAAAAAGGCGCAGAGATTCTGCCGAATGACATTGTCATTAAAGAACGTACAGTCAAAGGAATTATCGGCTACAGAGACGTATTCCCATCTGTATTAAACTTAATGAGAAAAGGCTATTTCTCCGCAGATACACTCGTCACGAAAAAAATCAAGCTGGACGATGTGATCGAGGATGGCTTCCATGCATTAATCAATGAAAAAGATCAAGTGAAAATTTTAGTCAGTGCTGAATCATAAGACACCGAAGGGAATGGCATAAGCTATTCCCTTTTTTTATATGATCTGTCCGTTTTCATAAAGAGGGGTACATTTGAATAGTGATAATTGAAAAGATGTTTTTAAATAAGGGAGATGACATCATGTTTTATCACATCAAAGAACTGCAATATGAAGCAAAGCCCTCTAAGCCTGATCCACTTTATGCGAAAAAATTGCAAGAGGTATTAGGCGGTCAATATGGAGAGATCAGCGTGATGATGCAATATTTATTTCAAGGCTTTAATTGCCGAGCGGATCAAAAATATAGAGACTTATTGTTTGACATTGGAACAGAGGAAAT
The DNA here is from genome assembly GCF_024498355.1 of Bacillus pumilus. GTDB lineage: Bacteria > Bacillota > Bacilli > Bacillales > Bacillaceae > Bacillus > Bacillus pumilus_P. Next base: position 2,313,785 of record NZ_CP101833.1, on the reverse strand, counting down.
TGGTCATGTCGAGATGCTGGCGACGATGATTGCACGATTACTTGATAAAGCACCGGTCAAAGAACAAGAACAGGCGTATCAAAGTGATCCAGCACTTGCAGCTGTCATGGGGGGAATGAACCCTCAACATGCAATTGTTGCAGGCTTAGGAGCAATGGCAGCGGATAGTCAAGGATATCCGTGGAATGCAAAATATATCATTGCAAGCGGAAATTTAATGGCTGATTTCCGGGCGAATTTGAATGCAGAGTCACAAGGGAGACTTCAGGTTACAAGGCTATATGAAATGACCGATGACCGCGGGGTTAAGGATATGCTCTCCTTTCTCATTGCTCGTGATACATATCATCAAAATATGTGGATTGCGGCAATTAAAGAATTAGAGGAAAGAGAAGGCGATGTTGTTGTACCAACGACCTTCCCGCGCTCACTAGAAAAACAGCAAGTATCCTATGATCTGTTTAACTTCTCAAGAGGGGAAGAAAGCAAGGAAGGCAGATGGGCACATGGCCGAAGCATGGATGGAAAGGGAGAGTTCAGATATATTTCTGCACCTGTCGTGTTCGGCTCTGCACCAAAACTGAAACCGGCACCAAAGGAACTGTTTAACACACCGAAAAAAAGTGAGTAAATGAATGAGAAAAGTCGATCAGGTGCTCGTGCCTGTTCGACTTTTTTATCGTCAAAGAGATCTTCCGCACGCTCAATCGTTTTTTCTAAGATAGCAAAAGCGAGTATGCGTCTGCCATCTTTGAAGGGTTAGTAGCTGCGATGATAGGAGGAGCACGTTCTTTTGACATATGTACTGACTATTGATAAAATTTAACGCATTAAATCCTATAAGTAAAGTGTGTTTTATTGATGTAAAAATAAGCATGTCATAGATAGAGAGAAACAGAGGAGATGGAATGTTTTGTCTAAAGCATTATTTGTTGATACAGACTTTCAAAAAACATGGCTCAATCAATTGGAATCACTTCGTCAATCGATAGAACAAACTGCAAAAGAACACGATGAAGGTGCTCATTTCCCCAAAAAGAATATCGAAGCCTTAGTGGAAATGGGGTATACGGCCTTGTCTCTGCCTGTTGAATATGGAGGCGGAGGTCAATCTGTGACGGATATGGTTCTATTTCAAGAGACGCTCGGCAGCATGGATGGAGCGACTGCCTTATCGATCGGCTGGCACCAAGGGGTTGTAGGCGAAATTTATGAAAAGAAACAATGGAGTGAAAAGCAGCTGCAATTTTTTGCTGAAGAAGTGAAGAAGGGTGCCCTTGTCAACCGGGCTGTGAGTGAGACGCAGACAGGCAGTCCAACAAGAGGGGGCAAACCCGGGACAACAGCAACTAAATCAGGTGATCAATGGGTGATCAATGGACGCAAAATTTTCACAACGATGTCACCAGCGCTCACATACTTTTTAGTTGGTGTGTGGATCGAAGAAAAAGAAGCGCTCGGCTTCTTTTTAATTCATCGTGATACAAAAGGTGTTTCTATAGAAGAAACGTGGGATGTTGTTGGCATGAGAGGAACAGAAAGCCATGATTTGATTTTGGATCAGGTTGAAGTCTCAGATGACATGCTCGTTGAAGTACAAAAGGGGCCTCGAGGCGGTACGTTAAATCCTTGGATCGCTCATATCCCTTCCTGCTATTTAGGGATTGCGCAAGCGGCAAGAGACTATGCTGTTCAGTATGCCATCACACATTCACCGAACAGCATCAGCGGAACCATTAGTGATCTGCCAAATGTTCAAACTCTCATTGGCGAAATCGATTTACTGTTAAAACAAGCGCGTCACGTCATTTATTCAACGACTAAATTGTATGAGCAGCCAGAGAAAAGAGCGCTTTTATCCAATGAGTTCGGCGCTGTGAAGCATATAGTCGTCAATCATAGTCTGCAAATTGTCGATAAAGCCATGCGGTTAGTCGGCGCAAAAAGCTTAAGCCTTGGTTGCCCGCTTCAGCGTTACTATCGAGACATTCGTGCTGGACTTCATAACCCGCCAATGGACGATATGACGATTTCCAAAATCGCGAAGCAGGCCATTGAAGAGAAAAAAGAAAGCTAATATGATCAGAAAGCCGGATGAAACCGGCTTTTTTTATTTGGTAGAAAAGAGGACAAGCGTACCTTATGTCTCATCGCCCAACATGCTACAATCAATATAAATCATGGGAAAAGGAGCGATTTTTTTGAAGAAAAATCATATAAAATGGCTGTTTTGCACTATCATGCTGTTAGCATTTTGTATCGGCCAGCCTTCATCAAGTGAGGGAACATCTCCAGCGTGGTCAGTAGATGAATTCATGAAAGACCGGGAAGGCACATTTGTGATTCAAGAGGTAAAAGAAAAATCGCCATGGGTATATAACAAAAAAAGAGCGAACAAGCGCTTTGCCCCACAATCAACATTTAAAGTGGCAAATGCCCTCATCGGCCTCCAAACAGGCGCGGTGAGAGATGAATATGACATCAAATATTGGGACGGAATAAAAAGAGAAATTGATAACTGGAATAAGGATCATACACTGGGCTCTGGCATGAGAGATTCAGTCGTCTGGTACTATCAAGCCATGGCACGTGACATCGGAGAAGAACGCATGAATCATTGGGTGAAAGCCATTCATTATGGGAATGAAGACATATCTGGCGGAATCGATCAATTTTGGTTAAGCAGTTCGTTGCGCATTTCTCCAGTAGAACAAGTCCATTTTCTCAAACAGCTATATGAAGAAAGGCTCCCATTTGACCTATCTGTCATGAGAACGGTCAAACGAATGATGATACAAGAAGAAGAGAAATATGCCACCCTATACGGAAAAACAGGATCTGGCTCAGGCATCGGCTGGTATGTAGGCTTTATCAAACATGAAAACAAAACCTACATCTTCGCCACAAATATCGAAGGCACCGGACTAGAAGCAAAAGAAATCACCTATCGTATATTGAAAAAATATCATTTGATTGAAGCATCCGTTTAGGGTGCTTTTTTATATAAAAAAGGGGATATATTGATAAGTTGATGATATATGGGTTAGTTTTAGGAAAATTAAAGTGAAATCACATGAGTGTTGTAGAAAGGGGGCTTTTGCTTGAACCAGTCTGAGCACTTATTTGTTCGCTCAGAAAAAGAATACAGGTTCTATCAGGATTTAGTGGATCATGTATTTGATCAAAATAAAAGGCTGCCACAACAAGTCTTCCGTAAGAATTTTGATTGTTTTTTGTTTCAAGAGTTTGAGTGGGCATTAAGTGATGATATTTTACCTACAATCAAGGATTTATTAAATTCAACAAGTGATAGAGAATTTTTGACCGCAGTCCTTAAGCCAGATCCAGTTGATTACTATTTGAAGGAGTTTGGTTATTACAATTGGCTGAAAGCGAGTGTGAGCATTTCAGGTGAGGATTATGTAAATGCACTATGGACGAACCCAAAAGGTTCTATAGCTGATAATATAATTACGAACTCAAACATTGTGGTTTGGTTATCCCGTTCTTTGCAGTGGGCGATTTGGGCAGATAGAGATATGGAAATTTGTATAATAGGTATGGTATCAAAAAAAGATTGTCCCCAAAATATTTTATTAGAAGAAGGATGGAAGCCACTGGATCACCCTGTTTTAGCAAATTGGTTAGAACTGTTATTTAATCAAGAGAAATTATCTAATGGATATTTCTCTCAATTTCAATCTAATTATTCCGACTTAGAGTGAAGATTTTTACTGAAGAAGGTAACACATATTTATGGGAATTTACACTATTTTTAAAATTTATCATTTCATGAGATGGAGAAAGTATATGAGAATCGTATTAGCTGAAGATTTATTTCAAGCAAATGAATTAATAAAGAAAATCAATTTAAACGTAGAAGAGTATAACTGGGTCATAAGCGATGTGACACTCACAATGCTTCATGATCGACAAAATCAATTCCATTCAGAAGTAATGCCGGATTATACGGATTTTTTATTTCTAAAGGGTGAACATTTCAAAAAATTCTTAAAAGACTATTGTTATTCATTTATATTCGCTGTTTTGACCGCATTGCCTCGTCATGTACATCATTTGAATATCAACTCAATACCTCAAATTGAAGATAATGAACAATATTGGAACGTAAATTATACACCCGTTATTCCTCAAGCTGTGTTTGAAATCGGTTTTTTTGATTCGACAGATATTATTTTTACAGGAGATCAGAAAATCTTAAGTGAATTTCGAAAAAAAGCGGACTTTATTTCATTTGAAGAATATTTACAAACTCCGTGACATGATTCGTTAGGAGATTGAATGAGATGTTTAGTAGTTTAGAAAGATGGGGCGAATGTAGCTACCATCCTCATGAGATATGGCACTTGAACAATGAACTACTTGAAGAATTTGATGTAAATGCAAATTTTCTATTTAACATAAAAGTCTAGATGAGAATTTAAAAACAATGAGAGAAAGGGGAAAGATCCATGAAGTTCAGCCAAGATAAACAAGGCTTAATCAATGATTTGAAGCAGCGCTATCAATACTTATTTCATTCCGCTTATCCAGATGATATCGCCTCTTTTGAGGAAGAAACCAGAATGTACTCCGGAGATTTTTATATGTTTTTCACACTTGTGACAGGCAGCTTAAGTTATGTGATCGATAATAAACGAATACCAAAAAAACAGTTAAACGTGCTACGTCAGTCATTTGAAGAGCAATATCCACAAATCAAAACATATCAACATATCCTTGAATCGTATCCTTTATTACATTCCTATATCCAGTACCATGAAGAAACAAGAAAACGAATCATTGCATTTATACAATAATTCTCTTGGAGGACAAACAATGACATGGTTTTTAGATGAAAAAATCCAGAAGCAATTCCCTGATTTCGATATCAACCATCTAAAGCAAATCAATGAATTTCACTACTTTAAGGAGTATAATGAATATGACGACTTGACCAATTGTTTTGCTCGTGCACATCCCATATGAATTTAGTATCGAATGAATCTTGCTAGTTTCCCTACATATCTGCTACTCATACTTCCCCATCCCAACATAGAAAGGTGCAATGACATTGAATCGAATCTTGAAATGGCTCTTATTTGCGGCGGTCATCGCTGGCTTATTGGTTTGCGCATTCTTTGTGTTCCGTTTAAACCAGCCTAAGCCGACGACAAACATCCATTATGCAGACACACAAAACAAACAGCAAACACTCGATATGTATATGCCGAAGGGCAAAGATGAAGACAAAAAGAAGAAGCATCCAGTGATGATCTATCTCCATGGCGGCGGATGGACAGGCGGCGATAAGAATAGAGTCGCTTCAAAGGCTGATTATTTTACAGGTCAAGGGTATGTGTTTGTTTCAATGAATTACAGGCTTCACCCTAATGCCAACTATGAGCAGATGGCAGATGATACGGCAAACGCTATTAAATGGGTCAAGGATCATGCGGATGAATATCAAATCGATTCATCAAAAATTAATGTCATGGGTCACTCAGCGGGCGGTCATTTGACGGCATTGGTTGCCACAGATTCGACCTACTTAAAACGTGTGGGGCTGTCGCCAAAAACGATCAATTCCATCGTGATTTTAGATGGTCCTTTAAACCTCAATCAATTTATACAAGCCATTCCATCGTATAAAAAAGTATTTGGCAAACAAGAGAAGAACTGGACAAAGGCATCACCTGTCACTTATATGAATCAAGCGAATGTACCGCCTGTTTTTTTGGTCACAGGCTGGGAAAATCCAGAGGTGTACCGATTTGCTGAAAAACTGAATCATGATAAAGGCGCTCGGTTTGTTTTTCGGGTTCATTCGCTGAGCCACAGTGACTTGAATAAATGGTTTGGATCAGACAGGGCGCCAAAAGAAGCGCAAGATATGACAAGAACTGTAATGGCTTTTGTCAAAAAACAAAATCAATAACGAAGACCGTATGCTAGGCATTCCTTTTGCCGCAGTATATGATAATGCGTAAATGGTTTGTAATCAAAGGAGTGTATGTTGTTGTCATCACGTATGGAAAATAAAGTGTTCAATTGCGAAAAAGAGCTGACGCTGAATATTATCGGCGGTAAGTGGAAAATGCTGATTTTATGGCACCTTGGCAGAGAAGGGACAAAACGATTTGGTGAGCTAAAGTCGTTAATGCCTGGGATTACGCAAAGAATGCTTGTCAATCAGCTAAGAGAATTAGAGGAAGATCACATTGTGCATCGGGAGGTTTATCCTGTCGTTCCTCCAAAGGTTGAGTATTCTCTCACAGAACTAGGAGAAAGCTTAATGCCGATTTTAGAGGCGATGTATGATTGGGGAAAACAATATCTCGACAGCAATTTTTTAAAGGATGATAAATAGAAATACCTACGATAGACAAAGGGCTAAAATGAACTTTATTTTAGCCCTTTGTCTTCTTTTCAGCGTGATAGAAAACCTTTGCAGTCTAGGAAGGACGAGTACTGGAGCGGAGCGAATGTGACAGCTGAGATACTGGCCGAAAGACAGTATCTTTTTTGTAACCATATGCAAAAAAGTATAGTATGTAAAAAAAAAGTGCGTACTTGGATTGCTTCAATCCTGTTGTTATACTCATTTCATCGTTCAAGAAGCACCATCCGCGGAGCTCTTGAAGATGAGATGAAAAAACGGGAGTGAAAGTTGATGAAATTACAATTAGCATTAGATTTAGTGAATATACCGGAAGCGATTGAGCTGATCAAAGAAGTAGAAGCATCCATTGATGTGGTCGAAATTGGGACACCTGTTGTGATCAATGAAGGCTTGCGTGCTGTAAAAGAAGTCAAACAGGCGTTTCCGAATTTACGTGTACTCGCTGACCTGAAAATCATGGATGCTGCCGGTTATGAAGTGCAGCAGGCATCCGAAGCTGGAGCGGATATCGTCACCATTCTTGCAGCGGCAGAAGATATGTCCATTCAAGGAGCGGTGAAAGAAGCGAAAGCAAGAGGCAAAGAAATTTTAGTCGATATGATTGGCATTAAAGATATCGCAGGCCGTGCAAAAGAGCTGGATGAGCTTGGAGTAGATTATATTTGTGTGCACACAGGCTATGACCTGCAAGCGGTTGGTCAAAACTCATTTGCTGACCTCATGACCATTAAACAAGTCGTCAAACAGGCGAAAACAGCGATTGCAGGCGGTATTAAGCTTGATACTTTATCTGAAGTCGTGAAATTAAACCCTGATTTGATCATTGTCGGCGGCGGTATCGCAAGCCAGGACAATAAAGCAGAAGTGGCTGCACAAATGAAGCAGTTGATCTGGCAATCATGAACACAAGTGACTATGTGAAAGCCATTTTGAGTGAGCTTTCTGAGTCCTCGTCAGCCATTCAAGACGAACAAGCAGATCGGCTTGTCACAAGCATTTTAGCTGCACGAAAGGTCTTTGTGGCAGGGGCAGGCAGGTCCGGTTTGATGGGGAAATCATTTGCCATGAGACTCACTCATATTGGCATCCGTGCCTATGTCATCGGCGAAACGAATACGCCTTCCTTTACAAAAGAGGATCTCTTGATTGTCGGAACTGGCTCTGGTCGAACAGAGACATTGCTTGTGCTCACAAAAAAGGCAAGGGCGATTGGCGGAAGAGTTGCGTCTTTCACGCTTTCAGCTGAATCACCGATGGCTGATCTATCCGATGAAGTCATCTTACTCTCAGGTGCGCCGAAGGATCAACATGAAGGAAGCCATCATACCATTCAGCCGATGGGCTCGCTATTTGAGCAATCGTTGCTTCTGATGTACGATGCGGTCATTTTGCGGTTAATGGAAATGAAAGAGCTCGACACACATACAATGTACGGACACCATGCAAATTTAGAATAGTGACTTTTAAAGCCTTTCCTCTATTAGAAGGAAAGGCGTTTTTCTTATAAATGTAGAACAAAATGAATGTGGCTTGACATAAGTGATTTAATGTAACTATAATAGTTACATCTTTAAAGAAAAAACGTAAGCAGTGGAAGGAAGATGAAGATGAAAGTACAAATATGGTCAGATATCGCCTGTCCTTTTTGTTATATAGGAAAAAAACAGCTAGAAACAGCGCTTGAGCAATTTCCGCAGAAGGAACAGATAGAAGTAGAGTTTAAAAGTTTTGAGCTCGATCCACATGCACCTGTTGAAGTCGATTATGATGTACATGATATGCTCGTCAAAAAATATGGAATGAGCCGCAGCCAGGCAATGGCGATGAATGAGCAGGTGAAGCAAGCCGGCAAGGAGAAAGGAATCGATTTTCAATTTGATCCGCTCGTTTTAACAAACACATTTGATGCCCATCGATTGGCGCAATATGCTGGTCAAATGGGAAAAGGCGATCTTGTGATGGGAGAGCTGTTTCAAGCGTATTTTACAGATGGAAAGCATGTGGGTGATCGTAAAACCCTTTTAGATATAGCAGAAAAAGCAGGTCTTGATCAAAAAGAAGTCCAGAAAGTCTTAGATGAGCAAACGTTTGCTGATGATGTACGAAAAGACGAAAAAGAAGCGAGACAGCTCGGAATTTCTGCTGTTCCTTTTTTCTTAATAAATGACAAATATTCGGTTGCAGGTGCACAGCCAGCCGATACCTTCCTTCGTGCACTTGAAACGGCTTGGACAGAAGAAGCAGCTCAAGCTGAGAAAGCTGATGACCCTTCATTTGAAGCAGCATGTGCAGATGGTGTGTGTGCCGTGCCTTCTCTAAAAAAAGAAGACTAAATCTATAAAAAATGAGCCTTCTTGAAGGATAGGGCTCATTTTTTTCTTGCCTTCATTTGTTTGATCGTTTCACCAGGAACGAGTTCAGGCTCATAAAAGGTTTGATCAGGCAGATTCTTTTTTTCTTGTACTTTTTTAATCATCCAGTCTGCTGCATCTCGGCCCATTTGCTCCTGAGGATGTGTCAGTGTTGTCAGCTTCACATGGGCATTTTTTTGAGCAATGTACGAATTATCCTGTCCAATAATCGAGAGATCACCAGGAATGGATAGCCCGATTTCGCTGCATACATTAGCCACTTCTAACCCAACCTCATCGTTATAGCAAACGAGGGCGGTCAGCTCATGCTGGTGCGCGATTAAGAATGTTTTGATATGATCCCCCAAATGCTGCTTCGATTCTGTATCGAAAAAGAGCACATGCTCAGGCAGGAAATTCAGCTTGGCTTCTCCAAGTGCCTGAATATAACCTTTCATCCGGTATTTCCCCTGTAAATCATCTGTCTTTGAAATCAGCCCGATTTGCTTATGTCCAGACGTGATCAGCTCTTTTGTGGCTAGATAGCTGGACTTGACATCATCCAAACAGAGAAAAGGAACCTCTAACTGCTCATAATAGGCATTGATCATAATGAGCGGTACATCCTGTTCTTTAAAAGATAGGTAGTACGAGATGTTCGGATTATATAAATTACTTTTCGTCGGCTCGACAATGAGTCCGTCCACACCAAAGGACAGCATCATTTCTAGCGCTTTTTTCTCCTGTTCTACATCATTATTCGTACTCGCCAGTAACAAAGAATAGTTCTCTTCGTTTAATCGGCTTTCAATGCCTCGAATGATGGAAGGGAAAATGTAATCGGATATGTATGTCGTGATAACCCCAATCGTTTTCATATGCGCATGTCCGGCAGGCTTTGTTTGATATTGATTGGTCACAAATGTGCCTGAACCCTTCTCACTTCGCAAAAATCCTTCGCTCGACAATTCTAAGATGGCCTTTCGAACCGTATGCCTGCTCACTTGATACATCTCCTGCAGGCTTGATTCAGTTGGAATACGTTCCCCGATCCGGTAATCCCCTGTAAGTATTTTGCTTTTTATATCATCGATAATGATCTGGTACTTCTTTTTCATCGTTTCACTTCTTTCTCAGTTGATCATCTACTCGGATTGAGAAGAAATTGTATGGACATATTTTAACATGGTTGTCGAATCAAAAACAGGCGCTTTCCCTTTCTGTCGTCTCAGCTTTAGAAAAGTGCAGGTTTTTGTCACGTTGTGTATGTACAACTATATTTAATATTGACATATGTACGTACAAATATTATATTGTGAATGTGCACAGAGAATCAATGAATCTAGAAAATTAAAATTGAAACCGCTATCAACAATGGAGGTGAACGCAGAATGAATCATGAAGAGACGATCAAAGCCTTAAAAGAAGGACGGACATCTTTAGGGATTGAATTTGGTTCAACACGAATTAAAGCCATTTTAATAGATGAAGCGTTTCAGCCAATTGCCCAAGGGACATTTGAATGGGAAAGTTCTCTCCAGGAAGGAATTTGGACGTACAACTTAATCGATATCATTACAGGTCTTCAAGTAGCGTACCGAGAGATGAAAGAGCAAGTCGAGCAAAGGTATGGCGTGACCATTCAAACCATTGGCTCAATTGGGGTATCAGCGATGATGCATGGCTATGTGGCATGTGATCATACAGGAGAGGTCCTCGTTCCGTTCCGCACATGGCGGAATGCAACAACCATTGAGGCGAGTCAAAAACTGACGGATGTCTTCCAATTTCATATTCCAGAAAGATGGAGCATTGCCCATTTGTATCAAGCCATATTAGAAGAGGAAAAACATCTTTCCCGCTTAGAATATATGACCACCCTATCAGGTTACATTCACTGGCTGTTAACAGGAAAGCAGGCCATTGGCATTGGGGATGCGTCAGGCATGTTTCCAATCGATGAACAAACGAAGGATTACAATGAAGTAATGCTCCATCAATTTGAAGACTTGATCGCAGAAAAAGGCTATCCGTGGAATCTACGTCACCTTCTGCCACGTGTTTATTTAGCAGGCGAGGAGGCTGGCATGTTAACGGTAGCAGGAGCAGCTATTTTAGATCAAGGCAAACATTTGCAGCCAGGTATTCCATTTTGCCCGCCAGAAGGCGATGCGGGAACGGGGATGGTGGCGACAAACAGCGTGGAAAGGCGAACAGGAAATATTTCAGTTGGGACCTCTGTTTTTGCCATGATTGTGTTAGAGCAGCATCTGACAGGTGTGTATCCAGAAGTGGATATGGTCACGACACCAGACGGACTGCCAGTAGCAATGGTTCATGCGAATAACTGTACAAGTGACCTAAACGCTTGGATGAATATATTTCGTGAAGCATTTGAAGCAATGGGCCAGCCAGTGGAGTCAGAAAGGTTATACGGAGTCTTATTACAGCAAGCCTTAGAAGCAGACCGTGATGGCGGCGGACTCTTAAGCTACGGCTATTATTCTGGTGAAAATATTACAAGATTGCCAGAAGGAAGGCCTCTTTTTGTCAGGGCCGCTGAAAGCCGCTTTAACCTCGCTAATTTCATGCGTACCCACCTTTTCTCTGCATTTGGTGCAATGAAAATAGGGATGGACCGCTTAAAAGAACATGAGCATGTTGTGATTGATCGTTTACTAGGACATGGTGGTTTATTTAAAACACCGCTCGTTGGTCAAAAAATGGTTGCTGCTGCGCTTGATACACCTGTATCAGTCGTTTCAACAGCCGGAGAAGGCGGTGCGTTTGGGATGGCTGTCCTTGCTTCATATATGGTCAATCATCAGCAGCAAACGTTGGCTGATTTTCTAACACATCAAGTGTTTGCAAGCACAACAGAAGAGCTGGTCGAGCCCGATCCGCTCGATGTCAAAGGCTTTGAGGAATTTTTAAAGCGCTATCAAGGGGGACTCCCGATTGAAGAAGCCGCAGTAGCACATCTGACGCCAAAGAAAGGAGTGACAACGGTATGTTAGAGCGGTTAAAAGAAGAAGTGTTTCACGCGAATTTAGATCTGCCAAAATACGGACTTGTGAAATTTACATGGGGCAATGTCAGTGCGTGCGATCGTGACAGCGGTTTGTTTGTCATTAAGCCGAGCGGCATAGAGTATGACCAACTATCAGCGGAAGACATGGTCGTTGTCGACTTTGACGGGCAAGTAGTGGAAGGGGAGTTCAGTCCTTCTTCAGATACAGCCACACATGCTGTTCTTTACAAACACTATGAGGAAATTGGCGGTATTTCACATAGCCATTCCATGTGGGCAACCGTATGGGCGCAAGCTGGTCTCGATTTACCAGCAATGGGCACGACTCACGCGGATACATTTTACGGCCCTGTTCCGTGCGCTCGATTTCTCACAGAAGAAGAAGTAAATCGCGGATATGAGGTGGAAACGGGCCGGCTGATCATTGAAACATTTGAGAAAAGAAAGATAGATGTGATGGCGGTACCTGGTGTTTTGCTTCAAGGTCATGGTCCATTTACATGGGGGAAAGATGCAAAAAGTGCGGTAACGAACAGTGTGGTTTTAGACGAAGTAGCCAAAATGAATCTGTTTGCAAAGCAATTGAACGAATATGCGGAGCCTCTTCCGCAGCGAATTTTGGATAAACACTACTTAAGAAAACATGGTGCGCATGCGTATTATGGACAAAAACCTTCAAGATAAAGAAAAGAGGGATTTCTATGTTAACAAGTCAGAAAAAAGAATGTTGGTTTGTCGTCGGGTCACAGCACTTATATGGAGATGAAGCACTGCAGCAAGTAAAGGCAGATGCACAGAAGATAACGGATGCCTTAAATGAGAGCGGTTTACTACCTTATCCAATTATATTGCAGGAGCTGGCTGTCAGCGCGGATCAAATCACACAGCTGATGAAAGAGATCAACTATCGTGATGAGGTGATCGGTGTGATGACTTGGATGCACACATTTTCTCCAGCAAAAATGTGGATACGCGGTACGTCTCTTTTGCAAAAGCCTCTCCTGCATCTCGTCACTCAATATTATGAAAAGATTCCATGGGACACGATTGATATGGACTATATGAATCTCCATCAATCTGCACATGGAGACAGAGAGTATGGCTATATCAATGCACGCTTAAATAAACAGAACCAAATTGTCGCCGGTCATTGGTCTAAACCAGAGGTGAAGCAGCAAATCGCTGATTGGATGGACGTCGCTGCTGCCTACCAAGAGAGCTTTCACATCAAAGTGGCTCGGTTTGGTGACAATATGCGCCATGTTGCTGTGACAGAAGGAGATAAAATTGAAGCTCAGATCCAACTAGGCTGGACTGTTGATTACTTTGGGATAGGTGATCTCGTCGAATATGTAAACAGAGTGGAAGAAGCAGAAGTGGATGCACTATTTGCTGATTATTTGACGCAATATGACGTTCATTATGGGAGTTATTCGGTTGAAGAATGGGAAAGAAGTGTAAAGGTGCAAGCGCGCTATGAAATCGCCATCAAACGTTTCTTAGATGAAGGCGGCTACAATGCCTTTACGACAAACTTTGAGGATTTACATGGCATGAAGCAGCTGCCTGGACTTGCGGTTCAGCGGCTGATGGCAAAGGGATATGGCTTTGCTGGTGAAGGCGATTGGAAAACTGCCGCACTGGACCGTTTATTAAAGGTGATGAGTCATCATCAAGCAACTGGTTTTATGGAGGACTACACGTATGAAATGACCTCTGGGCAGGAAGCGGTGCTGCAATCTCATATGTTAGAAGTAGATCCAGCACTTGCAAATACGAAACCCGTCATTGTCGTGTCTCCACTTGGCATTGGAAATCGGGAAGATCCAGCGCGTCTTGTGTTTGATGGAAAAGCAGGGGAGGGCGTTGTTGTCTCCATCGCTGATTTTGGAACGCATTTCAAATGGCTGATTCAAGAAGTTGAGGCCTTTGAACCGCAGGAAGCAGCACCTCATTTACCAGTTGCCCGTGTGCTCTGGAAAATCAAGCCGAACTTTCAGGACGGAGTCAAAGCATGGATCGAACAAGGCGGCGGTCATCATACAGTCGTGTCTCTCAATTTAACGGTTGATCAAATTGTTCATTTTGCAAAGCTTGTGAATGCAGAATATGTGGTTTTATAAATGAAGGGTGAAATAGATTCTGCTGTTTACAGTAGAATCATTGGGTGAAATGAAAGCGGTTTATTAAGTGAGGGGGTTATCCACTTGGAGAAAAAAGTGTCAAGTAAATTTATCTTCTTTTTCGGGTCCTTTGCAGGAATCTTATTCGGATATGATATTGGCATTATTGCAGGGGCGGAAGGACATATTCAGGAAGAATTTCAGCTCAGTCCATTATGGCTTGGGATCGTCGTCTCTTCATTAATGGGCGGGGCAATCATTGGTTCGATTTTAAGCGGTCTTATGGGGGATAAGTTCGGCCGCAGAAAGCTCATTTTGGTCTCATCGATCATCTTTTTTGTCGGAGCTATCGGATCAGCTATCGCACCAGAAGAGATTTCATTAACCATTGCTCGTATCTTTTTAGGGACAGCAGTAGGAACAGCCTCATCTTTGGTGCCGGCTTACATGTCTGAAATCGCTCCTGCTAAAATCCGCGGGAAATTGTCTGGGCTCAATCAGCTCATGATTGTGAGCGGACTATTGCTCAGCTATATTGTCGCGTTTGTGTTTGAGCCCATCCCAGACAGCTGGCGTTGGATGCTGGGAAGTGCCGCTTTATTTGCCATCGTGCTTTATATTGGCATGCTCAAACTTCCTGAATCTCCGAGATATTTAATTAAACACGGAATGGCTCATAAAGCACGGGAAGTATTAGGGTCACTGCGCTCTTCCCGTGAAGAAATCGAAGCAGAAATGCAGGAAATTTTAGAAGTCGCAAAAGAAGAACGCTCAGGTATTCGTCAATTGTTCCAAAAGAAATTCCGAATGGCACTCTTCATTGGGGTTGGGATGGCCACCCTTCAGCAAATACAGGGGGCCAACTCCATTGTGTATTATGCAACGAGTATCGCTAGAAATGTCGGTCTTGCTCCGCAGGTCGCAGCGGGTTTTACAGTCATCGTTGGTGTCATTTTCGTTGTGACAACTGTTATCTTTTTGCAATTTGTCGATCGGTTTGACCGCCGAACGATCCTTACAGTAGGGGGAACAGGAATGGCACTTTCCTTCTTTGCACCAGCGGCATTAGGTGCACTCGGAGTCAGTGAAGGGATTTTAAACTGGGTCACATTGATTTCACTTTGCTGCTTTATTTTGTGCTATGCCTTCTCTTGGGCGCCGATCACTTGGATCATCATCGGCGAAATCTTTCCGCTCTCTGTCAGGGGCATTGGAGCAGGTATTTCATCTGCCTTTAACTGGACGGGGTCGTTAGCAGTCGGACTCGTTTTCCCCATCTTGGCTGATCAATTCAGCTTTGGGGTCATCTTCTCTTCATTTGGGGTTATCTGCTTAATCGGACTATTGTTCACCCGCTTTGTTTTAGTCGAAACAAAAGGAAGAAGCTTAGAGCAAATCGAAACCGATATGGCGGCACGTGTATAAAGAAAACCATCTATCCCACGTGGATAGATGGTTTTCTTACTCAAGCGTATTTTTAAGATCATCTGGCAGTAAATCAATTAATTGATCATAGGAAGACAAATCCAGAACTTCAAGCAGCGCATAATATTTCGCATAGATTTCACTCAGCTGATCAGGATGATTCGTTTCATATTGATTCAAATGCAATTGAGTGAGTTCAAGGGCAATGTCTAGCTTGTTACGTTCGATGGTTTGTGTCGGATTGATCATATGGTTCACCTCTTATTTCATGATGAGTGGAAAGGTCATGGCGCAGTTCCGCAGCTGACCTCATATTCTTTTTCTTCTACCTTTTTTGAATAGCAGACGGAAGGCGTCATCCCTGTTTCACTTTTCCAAGCATGCCAATACACATCATAAAGCTGGCCATCCTGAGGATCTACATGATTCTTTTTTTGCAAAATGGCAAAGTAGCTTTGATAAGGATAGCCTTCTTGATAAATAGCCTGCCGGATGGCTCCTTTTTCAGTCGCATTTGTAAAAATGATAGGTGACAGCAGTGGAAGAGTGATGATGACGAGTAATGTAATGAACAAAAAGAGCTTATGTTTTGTTTTCATCGATGTCCTTTCTTTACAGATATCATTTGTATGATATGTTAAATTTACCCTTTTGTAAAGAAAGAGAAAACTAGATGGATGGTGGATTTTTTAAAAATAGACAAGCATCTAGTCACGAAAGACGCCTCTTGCATACGATAGAGTGTAAGTGAAAGACAACTTGAAGGGGGTTTTAAGATGAGCCGGAATAGATTAGATGATTTTTTCTTTGGGCCTCGCAGAGGAAACCAAGGAGGAGATGAAACGGTTGTTTTCCCCACACGTCAAATTGTCAACACGACAACGAATGAACAAACCATCAGAAAAATTCATCCAACGCATATCACAAACGTCAATAAAAACATCAAGAGAATTGAAAACTACTATCCTGTCACGCAATCTACTCAAAACGAGTATATTGTGGAAGAATACGATTGCGGCAGGGATATCAAGAACCCTTGCTGCCGTCCGGTAAAACGCTGTAAGTGGTAATGTGATGTTGAGGAGGAATAGGGGCATCCTTTTATGGGATGCCTTTTTATTTTTATGAGTAAAATTTTGATCAAAAGTTATTTTTAAGATAAAATTGGAAGTATCAATCATTCTTTTGGAGACGGTTTTCTGAATATTCGATTGTTAACATCAGGTGATGCTCGAGAATATGCAGCCTTGAGATTAGAAGCACTCGATTAAACCCAGAGGGCTTTGCTATGAGCTATGAAGAAGAGAAAATAGATAGAAAGAACAAATACACGGCGCATTTTTCTTCGGCGCAATCTATGTAGACATTTGGCGCCTTTCATCAAGGTCAGCTGGCGGGCTCAGTGAAACCTTGCAGAAATGAAAGCACCGCGCAAATGTGACAGCCATGCATGTAACGGTTGCTGGCCGCGGACAAGGAATAGGCAAGGCCCTGATGACGAAAGCTCTGTCCTTCGCACGAGAAAGAAAGGACTCATAGTGGTGACAACCAATCTCCTGTACAGGTCCGTTGGATTTGAGTCGTATGCTGTAGAAGAAAAAGCTTTAAATATGAATGATACATATGCAGATGAGGAAAAAATGGTTTTATTCTTATCATCGTTTGGAGGAGATAAAAGTGAAACAACAGGCCATGTGCATCACATTAGCAGCAGGACCAAATAGTGAGTTAGAATCTTTTGCCCTGCGTGCAGCATTTGAGAACTTTGGTGCTAAAGTCGATATGCATTGGATAGGCAGACCCAATGATCTGATTGATGTGTTATCTGGGAGAAATAGAAGGGAGACGGACTACCTTCTTTTATCTTTTCACGGGGACGAAGGAGCGTTTCTCATGCCGGAGTTAGGGGAAGATGTATACGAAGATGGGGAGCCTAGAGGTGCAACTTTTGGAGCGGATGAAATCAAGCGGTATGCTTCCTTAAAAGGGGTTCACGTCATATCAACCGGCTGCACACTAGGTGAGAAAAAACTTGCAGAAGCCTTTTTAGAAGCAGGTGCATTGTCCTATACAGCCCCTGATGATTACATTGATGGAGATGCGGCATTTATCTTTGTACTGACAATGCTGTATGAGCTCATGAACAACACGAAGACGGTTAGAGCGGCTTTTGATCGAGCGAGCTCTATTGATGAAGAAACGAAATTATTTCAACTATATATGCAAAAATAATCAAAGGGCTGAGAGATCAAGCCCTTTTTTTCATCCTTTCTTAATTGTGACGAAAATGTGACAATTGTGTTTTTGGCAAACTAAAAAGGAGTGACGCAAAGTCTATCCTACAAACACACGTCATCCAGGCATGGCGGCATCACGAGAGGAGAATCATTGTGTCAATTAAAGGGAAGGTCAGTCTCGTCCTATGCGGACTTGCGATCGTCATCGGTATCGCTGCGTTTTATCATAACCAGCAGGCAAGCGGGACAGAGAAGAAGAAAATAGAACCAGATGCGAGCTATAAAGAAGTTGAAATTGTCACCCTCGTGAATGACGGGAGATACATGCGATATGCTGTCAACCATCCAGTGTTTCATCAAAAAAAGCTAGATCAAGAGATGAAAAGATTTGCAGAAACAGTGCTGGACAGGTTCAAAACATCATTTAGCGAAGCAAGTGATGTCGATGAAGAGAATCGCTACGAATTAAACATAGATTACGAGATCACTCATTATGCCAAGCAAACCGTTGCGGTCAAATTCAATACATTTGAATTGAAAGGCGGAGTAAAAGGTGCACATCAAACGAAGATGTTCAACTTTGATTTCAAGAAACAGCAATTTTTATCGATAGATGATCTATTTTTATCAAAAAAAGAAAGTCTGCAAAAACTGTCTCATATGACATTTGAGGAGTTAAAAAAAGATCGCTCTCTTGCTGAAAATCAGCATTTGCTCAAACAAGGAACGTCTCCAGCGGCGAAGCATTATCAGCATTTTGCTATCAAGGATCATTATATCGAATTCTACTTTCCAGCTGGACAAATTGCATCAGATAAGCAAGGCCCTCAAGTGTTAGCGATTAAGAAAACACTTCTTAAAGGAATGTTAAAGCCTGAATACATCAATAAAGAAAAGAACAAAAATGAGAAAAAAGAGCCGATTCCAAAAAGAAAGATCGTGAAACTGCCAAAACAGTCAACATTCAATCCAAGCCAAAAAGCCATTGCACTCACATTTGATGATGGGCCAAATCCATCAACGACCTCAAAAATTTTAACAGCCTTAAAAGAAAACAAAGGACATGCGACATTTTTTGTATTAGGGAGCAGGGTGCAGTATTATCCAGATATGCTGAATGAAATCCGAAAGGGTGGAAATGAAATCGGAAATCATTCCTATAACCACCCTTTACTCACAAGACTGCCATTAAAACAAGCCATCAAACAAGTAGAAGAGACGCAGCAAATCATTGAAAAAGCAGGCGGGTTCACACCGACTCACTTTAGACCGCCATATGGTGGAACAAATCAGCAAATCAACGAGGCTGTTCACATGAAAGTCACCCTTTGGGATGTAGATCCTGAAGACTGGAAATATCGAAACAGTCAGTACGTCGCCAACTACATTCTAGCGCATGCGTCTAGCGGAGAAACCGTCTTAATGCACGACATCTATGACACCTCAGCAAACGCAGCTGTCACGATTATCAAAGAATTGACCAAACAAGGGTATCAATTATTGACAGTGTCGGAGCTTGAAGAGTGGAAGGAAGAGCGTGCGAAGAAAGGTGAATTGAATATGTAATGATGATGCGAATCTTAGGATTCGCATCTTTTTTTAAAGTGAATCATGAAAATAAAGGGAAAATATGTTAAAGTGAGTGTGGGAGGGCTTCATATGGTATTGATGAGGTTGATCAGCCTATATATGCTGACAGCGTTTGGTTTGGCTTTTATCGTAAACTATGTACCTGGTTTGATGCTGCCCATTTATATTCTTGCGATGATTGGGCTCTTTTTCTGCTCGGTCATATTTCGTTCCATTATATTCAGCGAATCAGATACATGTTGTTTGATGAGAAGCCGTTGAAAGGAAAAGACCCAAAGTCATAAAGTTGTACCTCCTGTTTCCATCATAATCACGCAATGACCCATTCAAATCTAAAAACAAACCTCCTACTAAGATAAAGGAGGTTTATTTATTTTCTTGGTTTTTGATGATCTAACAGTTGGATGCTTTTTTCGTTCGCCTTTTTGATTTGTCTCAAAAGAGAAACGATATTTCACGTAAATCCTATTAGGACAATAAGTGAAATGATGATGATCCATATGCTAAGGCCTCCAATAGGCTGACTAATTCTTTTTTGCTGCCGCTTTCGTATCAAGGTTACAGTATAATGAGAATGTATTGAAATGAACAGTTCGTTCCATAAATTCGACAATTGATGTGAATGGTGAATAATTGAGGGGGATTCATTTGAAACGAGTAGACGTGGTTTCAGCTATTATTTATGACGTGAAAGAAAATATATTAATGGTCAAGAATGTAAAGGGATATTGGGAACTTCCAGGCGGTGCTGTGGAAAAAGGTGAACACTTGCAGCAGGCTGTCATCCGTGAAGTGATAGAAGAGACAGGGTATGTAGTAAAAATAAATGAACTTCATTCGATTCGAGAAGCATTCTTTCAAGATAAAATGCATCATGCACTCATCGTGACCTTCTTTGCTGAAATCATCGGCGGGCAGATGAACATTCTAGATCCGGATCATGATATTGAAGAAGTAAAATGGGTAAGCGCTCAAGCTGCTCAAAAGCTAAATCCAAAGCTATTCAGCATGCTAAAATTAAAACAACAAACGCATGCATTTTATGAATTTGAAGGAAATAGAACAATTGGTTAAGTTGTTGGTGAATAGGTACGAAGGAAAGATTTTATGAGGAGCGCCAGTAGAAAATCCGGGAGAAGAATTCCGGGAGAAGAATTAATGAAAAGTATATTCTTTCAAAAGGGTGAAGATTATTGGAAACAAGGGAATGGCGAATCTTCTATTGAGATTGAAGAAGAAGGGGAATATGAAAGTCTTGTTTTCTTTTACAATGAACCTTATGGTTTTTTTATATTGAGATATCCAGATTTTTTGGTCCCTTTTAAAAAGGTTGAAAATATAGAAACAATTGAGTATTTTGTGGCAGGAGCGCCATTGTATGTGCCATCGTGCAGCTATGTAAATCGAGATGAAGCCCATCAAATCGTTCAACATTTTCTAAAGACAAAAACGATGCCTGATTTTGTTGAATGGGTAGAGTTGAGGAATATTGATTTTCAGCATATCTGTAAATAGACTTTTTTGAGACGAAGCGTATTAAGGAGAGAGAAAAGAATGCTTAATTTAGACGATACCATGCATTTACATGTAGGGTATTATAAAAACGGTTTTGATTATGAAGGGGTGTTTTATAAGAGTTTAGAATCAGAAAGATGGCTATTATTTTTTGATCATAAAAGTTACGGAATAATGCTTTTAAAGCGCTATGAAAAATACGATGATTTAGGGCTATTGATAGGGGAGTATCCTATTGAAGATGACCAAATTGAGGATGAAGGTCATAAACTATTCGAGCGTTTTTTAAAAGAAAACAGCATAGTGAAATAAATGGAGAATGTAAACATTACTTAGCCTTGGTGATGTTTTTTATTTAGAGTGAAATTTAATGTTTGCTTCTTTTTATTAATAGATTCTTTCTCTTATCAAATATGAAACAAAGGATGGTGACGAATGTGGGGGGAAGATCGTAATGACAAAATAAAAACAGACCAAACAAGGTCTGTTTTTAACTAGAAGTTGGAAAAAGTTATTTTGAAATCTGTCATCACTTCCTCTTCTCCCGCTTCCGTTTCTCCTTCTCCGCCCGGTAAAACTCATGAAACATCTTCATCAGCGCGCGCTTCTCAATCCGGGACACATAGCTCCGCGATATCCCAAGCTCTTTCGCTATTTCCCGCTGCGTTTTTTCTTTCTTTAAATCAAGGCCGAATCGGCCGACGATGACTTCTTTTTCCCGGCCGTCGAGAATGTCGATATACTCCTTTACTTTTTCAAGCTCCATGTTGAGCTGAATGGTATCAATCACATCTTCATTTTCAGATTTTAAGACATCAATTAATGAAATTTCGTTACCTTCTTTATCCTGACCGATGGGGTCATGCAGAGAGACATCTTTTTTTGTTTTTTTGAGTGCGCGTAAATGCATGAGGATTTCGTTCTCGATACACCGCGCCGCATACGTTGCCAGCTTTGTTCCTTTTCCAGAGGAATAGCTTTCAATGGCTTTAATGAGTCCGATCGTCCCGATGGAGATGAGGTCTTCAGCGTCTTCCCCGGTATTTTCAAATTTCTTTACAATATGGGCGACGAGCCGAAGGTTATGTTCAATCAGCATGTTTCTTGCGTGTTCATCGCCCTGTGCCATGAGGGCTAAGTATTTTTTTTCATCATCTCCCGAAAGGGGCTGTGGAAAGGCATTGTTTTTGACATAGGACACTAAAAACACCAATTCTTTGACCATCAATCCCATCGCTGTAAATACTCCTGCCACGATTTTCACCTCCACCATGTTTAGGCCACTGCCTATATCCTCAAATGTATGTGAAGGGGGGATTGTCTGTGTCTGTACGATGAAAAAATCATCTTTTTCGAAAAAAACGGGCTTCTGTTCGTCTGTTTTTGCTGCCCTTCTCATATGTTTGCGGTTTCTTTGCGGTGCTTGGCGGTCAAGAAGCGTGCTAAAATATGTAATATTAGACCGAAAAGGAAGGGGTTTTTTCGGAACATGGGGAAGGTTCTTTCTTCACATGTAGGTATGAAAATTAATGAATGGTATCGAATGATACGGCAGTTCAGTGTGCCAGATGCTGAAATCCTGAAAGCAGAAGTAGAAGCGGAAATTGAACGTATGGAAGAGGACCAGCATTTACTGATTTATTATCAGCTCATGTGTTTTCGGCACCAAATCATGCTTGACTATATACACCCTTCAAAATATCAACCTTTCTCAGTATCTAATCTTGTCGATAAAATCGAAAATTCCAATCATGAGTTATCTGATATGCTGCATTATTACCATGCATTTTTTCGTGGCATGCATGAGTTTAGTCAAAAAGAATATTTAGAAGCCGTCAAATATTATCGAGTGGCAGAAAAACAGCTGTCGATGGTATTTGATGATATTGAGCAAGCTGAGTTTCATTTTAAAGTAGCAGAAGCCTACTATATTATGAAACAAACGCATGTCTCCATGCACCATATTTTAAAGGCGCTTGAAATATACGATCAGCATGATGCGTATGCCATCCGCATTATTCAGTGCCTCTTTGTCATCTCAGGAAATTATCAAGATTTAAAACGTAAAGATCGAGCGCTGCCTCATTTGAAAAAAGCAAAACAGCTCGCATCTCAAATTGATCACCCGCGCATATACAGTTCAGCTCTTTACAATTTAGGTAAATGTTATGGAGAGCTTGGCTATTTAGAGGAAGCGGAACGATATTTAACAGAATCGGCTGATCTTGCCCGCAAAGAGGTGCTTCCCACGCTTCCTCATACGCTCTATACGCTGGCGAAGCTTCTTTTTAGACAAAACGAACAGGCGCGTGCACTGCGTATTTTAGAAGATGGGAAATTAGCCGCAAAGAAGCATGAAGACCAGCTGTTCTGTCATATGTTTGAGTATCTGGATGCTTTATATGTTCAGGGAATCAATGAAGAACAACTGCAAAAAACCATTGATTATTTGGAAAAACTTAGCCTATACTCTTATATAGAGGATATCTCATTAGAAATTGCGACAGCCTTAGAAGCCTCTCAACAATACCAGAAGTCCAACCAGTATTATCAGAAATTATTATGGGCTCAAAATCAAATCCAAGAAGGAGAGTGTCTGTATGAATTCTAAGCAACGTTCGACAGTTGAAGAGAGAAACCAAACGTGAAACAAAAAGCGGGCCTGCATGGCCGGCTTTTTTTATGTGGAAAAAGAGGTCAGCGAGGCGCAGACATCATCATGAACCCTGCATGAATTCATCTGAAAGCGGGCATTTTAATCTATAATGATGTTCTGTGGAGGCGGTCTAATGAAAGGGTTGCATGTCTTTGTATGTGTCTTGTTATTATGCACTTTTGTTCCTAATGAAATAGAGGCACGAACATTAAAAAGAGTCGACCTGGAAAAAACGGGACGGGCCTTTTGGGATATGAGAGAGGAACGGAAAAAGATTGCGTTAACCTTTGATGATGGGCCTCATCCGGTGTACACGAATCAAATTTTGGATGTGCTGAGGGAGCATGAAGTGAATGCCAGCTTTTTTGTCGTAGGGAGCCGAATTCGTTCGTATCCGGAGATTGCGAAGCGGATTGTGGGCGAGGGAAATGAGCTCGGCAATCATACGATGAACCATACATATTTTGACCTTTTGTCATCAAAGGAAATTAAGCAGGAACTAAACGAATCAGCGGCTCATATCGCTTCACTCCAGCCAGGCGGTCCTTTATTATTTCGTCCTCCTGGTGGCAGGCTGACGATGAAGTCATTCCGCATTCTTTCAAAGCAAGGATACGATGTGGTCATGTGGTCTTTCACGCAAGATCCGAAGGACTGGTCAAGACCAGGCTCGCACAAAATTGCAAGCCGTATTATTGATCATATTCAGGGCGGCGATATCATCCTTTTACATGATGGCGGTGGAAATCGGAAGCAAACGGTAGAAGCGCTCAAACAGGTGATTCCTGAATTAAAGGATAAAGGCTATGAATTTGTGAAAGTAAGCGAACTGCTGCATCATGACAGAGCATATCTGCCTGTTCATTTTCAATAGGGATCATTTGTCAAAAACAGTCATTCATTGAAACCAAAAGGCTTGTCGTTTACTATATGAAGAGGGCTTTTGGAGGTGAATGTTGTGAAGAAATATGTTTTCCTTTTCATCCTGTTGTGTGTCGCTGCTGGATGCTCAAAACCAGCGCAGGAAAGCGTTATTGCATTCGGCGACAGTAATACAAGAGGATCAAACTGGGACTTTCGAGATTACCCAGCATCTGAAAAATGGGTGAATCTCATGAAAAACGTCGAGCGCGGCCAAATACAAGTGAAGAATGCAGGGATTGGCGGGCAGACGACTGAAGACGCGAAGCTTCGCTTTGAGCAGGATATTTTAAAGCAGAAACCAACTTACGTCCTCATCATGTTCGGTACGAATGATGCGGCGATTTTAGACGGGAAACATCCCCGTGTCACAAAAAAACGATTTAAAGAAAATGTATCCTACTTCATTTCTGAAAGTAGAAAAGAAGGGATTACCCCGATTCTCATGACCTGTGTACCTGTCGTAGAAGGAGGGAAAAAGGGCTTATATTATTACTCGCGGTATAAGGCATCTTATTTTGCTGAGAGAGGCGGGGCAAGAGCTTGGCAAAACTCATATAATGACATCACAAGAGAAGTAGCTAAAAATCAGCAAGTTCCACTTGTCGACAATTGGAAAGCTTTCATCCGAGAAGCTGGTGAGGATAGTGACAACGCTTTGATTCAGTCAGGTTTAATCGACCCTTCTGGCAATCATATGACACCAAAAGGGGCGAGAATCATTTATAACGAAATGAAAGAGCGTGAAGTCATCAAACATTTTTAAATGATGGCCATTCGCCTAAACAAGACCACCCAACCAGCATAGTCTAACAGTATATCTTCCTATAAGGAGGTAACTGATATGTGGGGATGTCCTTATCCTTACCCTGCGTGTTCGCCTTATCCAGCTCAAGGAGCAGGAATCGGTTACGCTTTTCTTGTTGTGTTCCTTGTTGTCATTTTGGTCGTAGGCGGAGGGTTATGGTTTTGGAACGAACAGTCTTGCAAATAAGACACCTCTTCTTTGATAAGAAGGGGTGTTTTTTACGGAAAATAGTAGTAAGCCTATAGCGCAAGTGATATAATATCAGTCACCTGAGTTTAAAAAAGGAGAGTGCTCGGGAGGCATGGTTCCTGTGATATGGAATTAAGAGGAAACAGAGAGCATATGCCCGAGCGAACGTCTTTTCATTTCTGTCTCAATTAATTCAATGAAGTCGCGATTTAAGTTCATTTCATTTGCTTTATAATATGATTCTATAAGTAAATCATCTGACAGCTTTTTCATACTAGAAACCCATATGATGGGAAAAACACCTCCCCTGAAAAAGTTGGCATAAAACTTGAGGAAAAGACATATCATCATAGGTTGATCGAATGTCTTCGAAGTACCTTTAATCTACCATGAATGGGAAACAAGAACAATCGTTCTGTTATCCACATGGTTAAGTGGATAACTTGTGGGTAGAGTGTTTATAATTGAATGAAAGCGTGATGAAATATAGGTGGATAATGTGTGTAAAATTATCCACACCTGTTGAAGGTCCTCATCATATGTCGAAAACTTTTTCATTGTATTCGATAGACAGACAAATTATGATTTGATTCGACACAATCGCTGAAAAACCAATGGAAGAAAGGGTGCAAATTGTGCTAAAGAAGTATTTCTTACCGGATGAATTTGTGAAAAGTATTTTCCACATTTCACCGCAAAAACTAAAAGAACGAAATGTAAAAGGAATTATTACCGATTTAGATAACACACTAGTAGAATGGGACCGCCCAAGTGCGACACCCCGTTTAATTGAATGGTTTCAAGAGATGAAAGATCACGGGATACAAGTGACAATTGTATCGAACAATAATGAAAAAAGGGTCAAGCTTTTTTCTGAGCCGGTTCACATCCCGTTTATTTATAAAGCGAGAAAGCCTATGGGAAGAGCCTTTAATAAGGCAGTCGCTGATATGCAATTGAAAAAAGAAGATGTGGTCGTCATTGGGGATCAGCTCATGACAGATGTGCTTGGCGGGAACAGGCATGGCTTCCATACGATTTTGGTCGTTCCTGTTGCAGCGTCGGACGGATTTTTCACAAAGTTTAACAGGCAGATTGAACGCAGAATTTTAGGAGCCTTAAAGCGTAAGGGCCACATTCAGTGGGAGGAAGAGTAATAATGGAAAAGGTTGTTTGTATTGGCTGCGGTGTAGCCATTCAGACCGAAGATAAAGATCAATTAGGATATGCGCCGGCAGCATCTCTATTGAAAGAAGATGTGATCTGCCAGCGCTGTTTTAGGTTAAAGAACTACAATGAAATACAAGATGTTTCTTTAACAGAAGACGACTTTTTAAATATATTGCATAGCATTGGCGAGACAGATTCTCTCATTGTAAAGGTCGTTGATATTTTTGACTTTAACGGAAGCTGGATCAACGGGCTAAGCCGTATTGTCGGTGGGAATCCGATTTTACTTGTCGGCAACAAAGTGGATATTTTACCGAAATCAGTGAAAAAAGACCGTCTTGTTCATTGGATGAAGCGGGAAGCAAAAGAAAACGGATTAAACCCAATCGATGTTTTCTTAATCAGTGCAAGCAGAGGTCAAGGCGTGCCTGAGGTGATGGAAGCGATCGACCATTACCGTGAGGGAAGAAATGTCTATGTCGTCGGCTGTACGAACGTTGGGAAGTCAACATTTATCAATCGAATCATCAAAGAAGTGTCTGGAGAAGAGAACGTCATCACCACATCCCAATATCCAGGTACAACTCTTGATGCAATCGAAATTCCGCTTGATGACGGGTCTGCTTTATTCGATACGCCGGGCATCATCAATCGCCATCAAATGGCGCACTATGTCAGTAAAAATGACTTGAAGATTTTAACGCCGAAAAAAGAATTGAAACCGAGAACGTTCCAATTAAATGAAGCCCAAACGCTTTATTTTGGCGGTCTTGCTCGATTTGACTATGTAAAAGGCGGCAGAACATCATTTGTCTGCTATATGCCAAATGAACTCAACATTCACCGGACAAAGTTAGAGAATGCAGATGACTTATATGAAAAACATGCAGGAGAACTGCTATCACCGCCATCAAAAGAGGGAATGGAAGATTTTCCTCCGCTCGTTCCGCATACTTTTACCATTGATCAGCCGAAAATGGATATCGTCTTTTCAGGATTAGGATGGGTAACAGCGAATGATGCAGGAAAGCAAATCAAAGTCTATGCGCCAAAAGGCGTTCATGTGTTTATGAGACGTTCGTTAATTTAAACGTTCAAAGGGGGAGAGACCTTGAAACCTTTATACGGATTAATCGGTAACCCTGTTGGCCATTCAATGTCTCCGGATATTCATAATGCAGCATTAAAGGATGCTGGGATTGATGGACATTATCATGGCTTTCAAGTAGAAGGTGGCGACCTTAAAGATGCGATTAGAGGCATGAAAGCCTTAGGCATCAGCGGCTTTAACGTCACTGTTCCGCACAAGGTAGAGATCATGCAGTACCTTGACAAAATTGATGTGACAGCTGAACGCCTGCGAGCGGTCAATACTGTGCGGCTTGAAAAAGGTCAGCTCGTTGGGTACAACACAGATGGAGAGGGCTTCCTTCATTCATTGGTTGAAGCCTTGGATCAGCCGTTATCAGAGCTGTCATTTCTCATGATTGGTGCTGGCGGAGCGGCAAGAGCAATTTATACGACAATTGCTGAGTATGCACCGAAAAGCTTTGATATCACCAACCGTACCATTGAAAAAGCGGAGGCTTTAATTCAAAGTGCGGATGGAAAAGTGACATCAAATGCAATCGCATTAAATACAGCAGAAGACCAGCTTGGAGATTATGATGTCATCATCCATACAACCTCGATCGGCATGTATCCGAATGTTGAAGAAACCCCGATTTCTTTAACAAACGCAAAAAAAACAGCGGTCGTTTGTGATATTGTGTATAATCCAATAGAAACAAAACTGCTGAGTGAAGCAGCCGGGTTAGGCTTGAAAACAGTAGATGGTGTTGGCATGTTTGTTGGTCAAGCGGCAAGAGCCTTTGAACTGTGGACAGGCGTCACGCCTGACGCCAGAAAAATGAAGTCAATTGTGATAGAGAAATTAGGAGGAACACCATGTTAAAAGGTAAGCAAAAACGTTTTTTACGTGCACAAGCACATCATTTATCACCTATTTTTCAAGTTGGAAAAGGCGGGGTAAATGACAATATGGTCAAGCAAATTTCCGAGGCGCTTGAAGCAAGAGAACTTTTAAAAGTCAGCGTATTGCAAAACTGCGACGAGGACAAAACTGAGGTCGCTAAAGCACTTGTAAAGGGTGCAAAAGCTGAACTCGTTCAAACGATCGGAAATGTGATTGTCCTTTATAAAGAATCTAAGGAAAATAAACAAATTAAGCTGCCGTAAAGGTGGATGCGATATGAAAAAAATAGGGTTGTTCGGCGGTACGTTTGATCCCCCGCATATTGGGCATTTGCTGATGGCGAATGAGGTACGCTTTCAAGTGGGGCTTGATGAAATTTGGTTTATCCCAAATCACAAGCCTCCTCATAAAACAGGCCGAAAACGAGCAGATAGTCATCACCGCGTGAAAATGGTGGAAACAGCGATTCAGTCTAATCCGCATTTTCAGCTGGAGCTCATTGAAATGGAGCGAGAAGGCCCATCTTATACAGTAGATACGGTGGAGCTGTTAAAGAAGCGCCATCCTGAAAATGAGTTCTTTTTTATGATTGGAGCGGACATGGTGGATTATTTGCCAAAATGGCACCGGATTGATGATTTGCTTCAGATGATTACCTTTATTGGGATGAAAAGACGAGGTTATGAAGGAAACACGACATATCCTCTTTTATTTGCAGATGTTCCAGCTTTTGATGTATCATCGACATTGATTAGGCAGCGAATAAAGCAGGGAGAACCTGTAGATTATTTGATTCCGAAAGCTGTTGAGCGTTATATAAAGGAGCATCATTTATATGAATCGTGAAAAAGCATTGAATTGTGTCAAAGAGCAGTTAACAGAGCATAGATATACACATACACTTGGGGTTTTGGATACAGCCATTTCATTAGCGGAACGGTTTGGTGCAGATGTGAGAAAAGCGGAGATCGCCGCTATTTTTCATGATTATGCCAAATTTAGACCAAAGGAAGAGATGGAGGGCATCATTCAAAAAGAACAGATGAATCCTCTATTGCTTGAATATTCGCCCGAGCTTTGGCATGCCCCAGTCGGTGCATATTTGGTCAAAAAGGAAGCCGGAATTGACGACCAATCCATTTTAACAGCGATCGAATTCCATACATCTGGCAGACCAGATATGACGTTACTTGAAAAAGTCATTTATGTCGCTGACTATATAGAACCAGGCCGTCATTTTCCTGGTGTAGAAGAAGTAAGAGAGTTAGCAGAGCATGATTTGGATGGTGCATTGATTCAATCGTTAAAAAACACAATCATTTTTTTAATGAAAAAGAATCAGCCAGTCTTTCCAGATACACTTGCTACTTACAACTCGCTTGTGCATAAGAACAAATAAGGAGGAATTTTGGATGGATGCATCATCAATTTTAAACATCGCAGCAGGAGCATGCGATGATAAACGGGCTGAGGATATTATTGCCCTGAATATGCAAGGAGTCTCACTTGTTGCAGATTATTTTCTCATTTGTCACGGGAATTCTGACAAACAGGTGCAGGCCATCGCAAGAGAAGTGAAACATCTTGCAGAGGAAAGTGGAATTGAAGTGAAGAAGATGGAAGGCTTTGATGAAGCAAGATGGGTATTGATTGATCTAGGAGATGTTATTGCTCATGTGTTCCATAAAGAAGAAAGAGGATACTATAACCTAGAGAAGTTATGGGGAGATGCGCCGAGAGAAACGCTTTCACTTGGCATTAACTCATGATTTATCAAGGGTTTGCAGGTGTGTATGACGAGCTCATGGCACATGCACCTTATGATGAATGGGTTCAGTGGATACAGCAGTATATCCAGTCAAATGCCGCAATCATCGATGTAGGCTGTGGAACTGGGGAGATTTCTCTTCGGTTAGCTGAAAAAGGTCACATCGTCACAGGAATTGACCTAAGTGAAGAGATGCTGGCCTTCGCGCAGCAAAAAGCGCAGGCTCACAAGCAGTCCGTTCAATTTTTACATCAAGATATGAGAGAGATTACTGGCTTTGAACAAGCCTTTCAAGCAGCCGTTATCTGCTGTGATTCCCTGAACTACTTAAAAAACGAAAATGACGTCAAAAAAACCTTTAAAAACATGTTTCAGCTTTTAGAGGCAGATGGGGTTTTACTCTTTGATGTTCATACCCCTTATAAAATGGAAGAGGTATTCCCTGGTTCTACTTATGCAGATCAAGATGAAGAGATCAGCTATATTTGGCAGAGCGATAAAGGGGATGACATGTATTCGGTCATTCATGATTTAAGCTTTTTTGTAAAGGATGGAGACGTGTATCAGCGTTATGATGAGACACATGAACAGCGTACATTTCCATTTGAGACATACGCAGCGTTCCTTGAGTCCGCTGGCTTCGAAAATATTGAAGTGACGGCTGATTTTACAAATAAAGCACCTCAGGAATTGGCCGAAAGATATTTTATCTCAGCCAAGAAACCAAAAACCATCGTTTAATAGGACGATGGTTTTTTAAACCCCTTTTTTCGCTTATTGCAAAGTTCATTAATTTCTGCGATCATCAGTAAACACACTTGGCGGGTATTGATGTGCAACCGCTTCAAGATCTTCATCGAACTTTTTATGGGTGTTTTGAAAAAGACGGTGAAACATATCTTGCACACCTGCTTCAAGAGCTTTAATACCCTCACCAGTGACGCCGCCTTTCACACACACTTTGTCTTGCAGTGTCGGAAGGGTATAGACTCTTTTTTCAATCAAACGGCCAAGTCCTACAAGCATATCTTCTGATAAGGTGGTGGCTTCTTCTTTTGAAATATCGGTTTCTTCGACAGCTGCTTCAATCATTTTCTGAACGAGAAAGCTAATAAAAGCAGGTCCGCAGCTGACAATATCTGAGGCCGCTCTTGTAATCGAATGATGGATCTCAATTGGTGTTGAAATGCGGGAAGCTAACTGTCTTAACGCTGTTTTCGTCGCGACATTGCATGATGAACCGAAAGTTAAAAGTGACGCACCTGATAAAGCGCGGTTTGTGATGCTTGGGATCAGTCTAGCTGTTTGACAAGGAACGATATCCTGAAGCTGTTCAGGATGAACCGGACTTGTAATGATGACAATCGTTTGCTGCTCTGTTAAAAGAGAGCTGAGCTCTTTTAATAGTGGATAAATATCAAGTGGTTTCACACAAACAAAGATGAAATCTTTATCTGTTACAGCTCCTGAAAGCTGTTTCGTTACTTCAAGCTCTGGATGGTTCTTTTTTATATTGAACGCTTTTTCAATGGTCCGGTTTGTGATGGTGATGGATGAGGGATTGACTGCCTTTGATTCAATAAATGCCTCAGTAAGTATGGTACCCATGTTTCCTGTACCGATTATCCCTATATTCAAACGTTCTCCCTCCTTAGACGCATAGGATCTGTTATCTTCTAAACAGTATGTTGAGCAATAGAAAAATATGATTGAAAGAAGCGTGAGCACGTGAAGCGACTCATTCTATTGAAAAAATACAGTCTTTATATCGCTACCGGGATCATGATCTTGATCACCATCAGTTTCTTCTTTTTAGCAGGAAAAGGGGAAAACAGCGCAGAGCCAAGTGTATTGAAGGAAAATAAAGAAAGCCCAGTCGCATTGGAAGAAAAACAAGAGAGTGCAAAAAGTAAACCACCACCCATTGTTGTAGAGGTCAAAGGAGCTGTAAGGAAGCCAGGGGGTATATACGTTTCGATCAGAGGACCGGGTTGAGGGAGCGATTAAAAGAGCAGGAGGTTTTACAAGTAAAGCGGATACGTATGAAATCAATCAAGCGGCAAAATTAGAGGATAGTATGATGATTTATGTTCGGAAGCAGGGAGAAGCGGAGACGCAGACGCAAACATCAGCAACTGACATGTCATCGGGGATTGAAAAGAGTCAAGGTGTCAATGTCAATCAAGCTGATACAGCGGAATTGCAAACAATTAACGGAATCGGACCAGCCAAAGCAGAAGCCATCATTGCCTATAGAGAGGAACATGGAGAATTTGAACAAATTGAAGATTTGCGGAACATTTCGGGTTTTGGGGAGAAGACAGTCGAACGGCTGAAAAGTCAATTGACCGTGAAGTAGAATTGACGGTATAGAAGAAAGGCATGTACACTTAATACCAACCATCATTCTGGAGGGATCAGCTCGTGGAAAGAATTTCATGGAATCAATATTTTATGGCACAAAGCCATTTGCTTGCTTTACGAAGCACCTGTGAGCGGTTAGCTGTTGGGGCGACCATCGTAAGAGACAAGCGCATCATCGCAGGAGGATACAATGGCTCCATTGCCGGTGATGTCCATTGTGCAGATGTAGGATGCTATGTCATTGATCATCACTGTGTACGCACAATCCATGCTGAAATGAACGCCATTTTACAATGTGCTAAATTCGGTGCACCAACGGCTGATGCTGAAATATATGTCACGCATTTTCCTTGTTTGCAGTGCTGTAAAGCCATTATTCAAGCGGGCATTCGAACAGTGTATTATGCAAAGGATTATAAAAATCATCCATATGCTATCGATTTATTTGAGCAGGCCGGCGTTCAAACGGAACAGGTTGAATTAGATGAAATGATCATTGACTTAAAAAATCAAGAAAAATTAGCCTTTGTTGCAGATTTAATCGGCAAGCTGAGTGAATCAGGACTTAGCGAAACAGAAATACGAGACATGCATGAAAAGGCGAATCAATTATTTACTTCCTATGTTTAATTATTTGCCGTTCGGGGCGATTTCCGCAGCAGTCGGAATTGCCCTGGCCGCATTTCACCTTCATATGTATTTCCTTCTCTTTCTTCTCATGATATTACTTCTCAGCCTACTGAAAAAAACACCCCAGCTCTTTCTGATGGTTAGCTTGTGCGGAACTGTCTATACACTTATCTTTATGGTTCATCAGTCTCTTGAGGCGGATCATGTGGTAAAAGAAAAATCATTTTCTGGTTCAGTTGTAATTGAAAGTATTCCGACAATAGATGGCAATCGTTTTTCAGCGACCGTGTCAGCAGAGAAGGATCGGCTGGCGGCTTTTTATACAATTCAAACTGAGCATGAAAAAGAAGCGCTGAAAGATATAGAGCCAGGTATGAGCTGTCTAGTGGCAGGTGATGTGCGACTACCTAAACACGCAACCATTCCTAACGGGTTTCAATACGATCAATTTCTAAAAACAAAAGGAATTGACGCTATTTTCTTACCGCAGTCGATCAAAAACTGTTCAAAAAAAGACAGCCCCTCACATTACCTTGCAGCTATGAGACAAAAGGGCTTGAAATTCTTAGAGGAGCATGTTCCGAAGAGCTCTGCTGGAATTATACAGGCACTCATTTTTGGAGATCGTGAATTGATTGATCCTGACACGCTAAGAGATTATCAAATGCTCGGTATTATTCATTTACTAGCGATTTCAGGGATGCATGTGCAAACACTTCTCGCTTGTTTATTTTGGTGTCTGCTTCGTGCTGGCGTGACAAGAGAGACAGCACGTATTCTTTTATTATGCTTTCTACCGGTTTATGCTTGTTTGACAGGTGCTTCGCCATCTGTTTTAAGAGCTTGTCTAATGGCGGGAGTCTATTTAGTGATCACTAGCCTGCCAAAAGAAATGAAACAGCCTTCGGTGGTGGTATTAAGTGCGACGTTTTTGCTCTTATTGGCCATTCATCCCCTTTATTTATTTGATATCGGCTTTCAACTTTCATTCGTGGCGACGTTTTTTATTTTGTTATCCACTAGGATCCTATCAAAAGCGAAAAGTGCAGTGATGCAATTATTACTCATCTCTTTTATTGCACAGCTTGCTTCGCTCCCTATTCTTTTATATCATTTTCAGCAATTTTCTTTGCTGAGCGTCCCTTTGAATATGATTTTTGTCCCTTTTTACACAACGGTTGTCATGCCTCTGTCCTTACTCTTTTTTCTTTTATCTATTGTTTACCTCCCGCTTGGTCAAACATTGTTTCAGCTGCTTGATGCAGTGATTCAGCTGAGTCATCAGTTGTCAGCACATATGGCTGTTTATGATGGATTTAACCTAATTTTTATAAAATCTACTTGGTGGCATGTTCTTCTTGAAGTGAGTGCCGTTATTTTTTTGTTATATATGCTGGAGTGCAAAACCTCTATGAAATCTTATGCTGTAGCGATTCTTTTTCTCGTTGGTGTGCTGAGCGTACACTATGTTACGCCGAATTTTTTTCAAAAAGGTGAGGTCATGATGCTGGATGTAGGGCAGGGGGATAGTTTGTTTATTCAATTGCCCTATCGCAAGGGGGATTTATTAGTAGATACAGGAGGCAGACTATCCTTCGAAGAAGAACCGTGGAAAAAAAGACGAAAAGTGTCTACGATTGGTGATCAAACGCTCATACCGTTTCTGCATTCTAAAGGTATAGCGAAACTTGATGTCCTCATCCTTACACATGCGGATCAAGATCACATGGGGGAAGCGGTTCGTTTAATCAAGCGAAATAAAGTGAAGCGGCTGGCCGTGCCAAAAGGCTTTGCCCGAAGTACAGAGGATGCACAGATTTTAAAAGAAGCAGCTGATAAAGGGATATCTGTTGATGAATTACAGAGAGGGGATAAGCTTCAGGTGGGAGGACAAGAGTTTGAGGTTCTTCATCCGGCGCGAGATCGGGTGACAAGTAAGAATAATGATTCGCTTGTGCTTACCTTTACTCTTGGGGGGAAGCGTTTTATCTTCACAGGAGACCTTGAACAAGAAGGCGAGCGAGACATCATAGAAGCTTATCCTCATCTGCGGGCGGATGTACTGAAGGTTGGACATCATGGGAGTAAAGGATCAACAAGTGAGGAATGGCTTCAGCATCTGAGGCCGTCATATGCATTGATTTCGGCAGGTGAACGAAATCGTTATCAGCATCCTCATCAAGAAGTCTTGAAAAAATTAGATGATTATCAAACGAGGGTGTACCGTACAGATATTGATGGAAGTGTGACCTATGAATTTCTCGAAGAGGCTGGAACGTTTTACTCGCACCCTCCATATGATATCTTACAAAATCAATAAAAAAACTGCCGAAACGGCAGTCATAGAGCCTTCATGAAGTTAAGATCCAACGAGGTGTATAATTGTTGCCAAAATAAACATTGAGGCGAAAAATCCGAATGTGACGATAAAACCAACAGCTGAGTCGGTCACATCATTCCGCTTGCTTTGAACATTTTTTTCAAATTCATTCATTTTCATCCCTCCTGGCTAATTTTAGTATACTTGAACTCATTTGGAATTGCTAGAAGGTAAAGTAACCGTTTTCCTTTTTCATGATCATTTTATGAATATCGTCTGACAGCGAGCTGACCCGGGAGCTTGCGCCAGACGTTTACTATAAATGAGGAGGCGGCACTTTCAGCTTCCTCTTTACTAATGTCTTCGCACACTTTAGGATAGAGGAGGAAGTGAAAGAGAGGGATTCAATTTATGGTCTTTGAGATATGGAACAATTTAAAAAAAGGGGATATCCATCCCGTTTATTGCTTATATGGAAAAGAAACCTATTTACTGCAAGAAACTGCTGCTAAACTGAGACAAGCTGTGGTTGACGAGGAAGCAAAGGATTTTAATTTCTCCGTCTTCGATATGGAAGAGGTGCCGCTTGAACAGGCTGTGACGGACGCAGAAACCTTTCCGTTTATGGGAGAACGACGTCTCGTTGTGATTAAAAATCCTTATTTTCTTACAGCAGAAAAGAAAAAGGAGAAGATCGAGCATCAGCTTTCCGTATTAGAAGCTTACTTAGAAAAGCCAGCACCTTATACTGTTCTCGTGTTATTAGCGCCATATGAAAAGCTGGATGAACGTAAAAAAATCACGAAATTACTAAAAAAGAAAGCGGCTGTCGTTGAGGCGAAAGAGTTAAACCCTAAAGAAACAACTGATTTCACCATCACCTTGGTGAAGACAGAAGGAAAGGCGATCACGGCTGAAGCGGCTGAGCAGCTTGTCATGCTATGCGGCGGGAGTCTGTCCTCACTTTTTCAAGAGGTTCGGAAGCTAAGTACATATATTGGAGAGCGAGAGGAAATCGAGCTGGCGGATGTCAATCAGCTTGTTGCGCGCAGCTTAGAGCAGAATATTTTCGAATTGATTAACCAAATTGTAAACAGACGCCGTTCTGAAGCCATGCAAATGTTTTATGACCTCTTAAAGCAAAATGAGGAACCCATTAAAATATTGGCGCTCATTTCAAATCAATTTCGGTTGATTTTGCAGACAAAGTACTTTGCTCAGCAGGGGTACGGGCAAAAACAAATTGCGTCAAACCTGAAGGTCCATCCATTCCGTGTCAAACTCGCCATGGACCAGGCAAAACTGTTTTCAGAAGAAGAACTAAAGCAGATCGTCAAAGAGCTCTCAACGATCGATTATGAAATGAAAACGGGTAAAAAGGACAAGCAGCTATTGCTAGAATTGTTCCTGCTTCGATTATTAGGCGCTTGAACATAAAAAAAACGACCTTCTAAAAAGAGGGTCGTTTTTGTTTAGATGTATAATTGCCAGTCTGTCCTTATGGCTGAGCCGGTCAGGACGGACGTACAGTTAAACAGGTGCCTCATCACTGAGGCGTTGCAAGCATTATGCAGAAAGTCCGTTTACTTGTTTAGCAAGTCTTGATTTGTAACGCGCAGCTGCGTTTTTGTGTACAAGACCAGTTTTAACGGCTTTGTCAATGCGTTTTGCAGCAGAAGAAAGAGCAGCTTTTGCTTGCTCAGCATCGTTGTTAGCTACAGAAACTTCAACTTGTTTAATCGCAGTACGCATCGCAGATTTGATTGTTGCGTTGTGTGCACGGCGCTCGTTATTCGTTTTTGTACGTTTGATCGCTGATTTAATATTTGGCATGTGTTTCACCTCCTAAGATACAACCTAAACACAATTGTCTTAAGGTTAAATCTTCACAATAGAACAAGTTGTATTCTATCAAACACACCTTTAGAATGCAATATAAATGTAAAGTATTTTTCATTGATGAACCGCTCGAATGTTTCTTTATAGAGATGGAAAGACTACTGTTAATTACTTGGTGGAAGGAGCCTTTTTATGAAGAAACAGAAACTCGATTTAAGCGCTTATCAAATCCGGACAGACTTGGCCGTTGAAACAAAAGAGATACTAGAACAAGAGAACGATCCGAATGTCGTCAAAAATGATGGCATTCAAGGAATTGTCGAGAAAGAAAAGGAAGAGCACGGGATCCGCATACGCACTGTGGAGATTACGAAAGAAGGAGAAGAGCTGACGGGGAAAAAGGCAGGAACATACTTGACACTTGAGGCGCAGGGCATTCGGGAGAAGGATTCTGAGATGCAAGAAAAAGTAGTCGAAGTCTTCGCCCATCATTTTGCTCAGTTTTTAAAAGACCGGGGAATTCAGGCAGATGCGAGCTGTCTTGTAGTGGGACTAGGTAACTGGAATGTCACGCCAGATGCATTAGGACCACTCACAGTTGAAAACCTGCTTGTGACCCGTCATCTATTTGAATTACAGCCGGAAAATGTACAGGAAGGCTATCGCCCAGTGTCCTCTTTATCACCTGGTGTGATGGGACTGACTGGAATTGAAACAAGTGACATTATACAAGGTGTGATCGAACGTTCCAAACCCGATTTTGTGATTGCCATAGATGCACTTGCTGCTCGTGCGGTGGAACGGGTGAATACAACGATTCAAATGTCTGATACAGGCATCCATCCAGGATCTGGTGTAGGGAATAAGCGCAAGGAATTAAGCAAAGAAACCTTGGGTATTCCAGTGATTGCGATTGGCGTCCCGACAGTGGTTGATGCAGTGACGATCGCAAGTGATACGATTGATTATGTCTTAAAGCATTTTGGTAGAGAACTGAAAGATGATAGACCCTCCCGCTCTCTTGTGCCGGCTGGTCTGACATTTGGGAAGAAAAAAGTGCTAAACGAAGAAGACTTGCCAGATGAAGAAACGCGTCAATCATTCTTAGGAATAGTAGGAACGCTTCCTGATGAAGAGAAAAGACAGCTGATCCATGAAGTGCTTTCGCCGCTAGGACAAAATTTAATGGTGACGCCGAAGGAAGTGGATACATTCATTGATGATATGGCAAACGTACTTGCCAATGGATTAAACACAGCGCTTCATCAAAAAATCTCTCAAGATAACATGGGTTCTTATAATCATTAATCGGTTCTACTTTCTCTAGCTCGCTCATAGTGTAATTACTAGAAAGCGTGCTGGAGGGAGTAAATCATGAAAAAAAGACCCCGCCGTCCTCGACAGTTGGTCGTTGCGATTAATGGAACCAAAGTAGTGAAAAGTATTTTCTTGTTTATTGCCTCTCTTGTTGTCATGTTTGTCATGTCAGGGGCTTTGACATCTTTAAAACCTGAGCTTAGACCTCAAGCTTCGTTATATGGTGTAGCTGATGAGTTGTCAGGAGCGTTCTTTGCCACACTGATGGGAATGGAAAACCAATATTTCGCCTCAACAGTTCCAGAAGATCAAAAAGGGTTCAATTTCTCTGGACTGTCACTCAAGCTTGCGACAAGTATCAATTTAGAAGATCCCCGCAGTTTTCTAGGAAGAGAGCTGCCAGGCTTTGAACATTTTGATACAAAAATCATCTTAGCGGGTGAAGGAACAGACTATACCAACATGCCAATGGAATCGCCGCCGCCAAGTGAAGTCATCAAAGATGAGAAAGAAGCGAATTTAGCTGAGCTGGACAAGCTCGATGAGGATGAGCCGAAAAAGCCTGCTAAAGAGCCGGATCGTTCGACAGGGAAACGAAAAGCCGTGTACATTTATCACACACACAATACGGAATCATATTTACCATTTTTAAAAGGAGAAACGAACCCAAACAATGCACGGCACTCAAAAGTGAACGTCACCCTTGTCGGAGACATGTTTGGAAAAGCGCTCGATCAGCAAGGAATCGGTAATACAGTTGACAAAACTGAAATTGAAAAAAGGCTCCTGCAAAAAGGGTTAAAGTATCCGCAGTCGTATAATGAATCCAGATTGGTCGTGAAAGAAGCCCTTGCTGCAAATGATGACCTCGAATATTTAATTGATATTCACCGTGACTCAAGGAGAAAGAAAGATACCACTGTGGAGATCAAAGGAAAGAAATATGCGAGAATCGCGTTTGTTGTGGGGAAGAAGAATCAAAGCTATGAAAAAAATTTAAAGCTGGCAACAGAGTTTCACCATTTGATGGAGAAAAAATATAAAGGTCTCAGCGTCGGAGTGTTTGCAAAAGGAGAAATTGGCGATAATGGAATCTATAATCAAGATTTATCTGATAAAGCCCTTCTTTTAGAATTTGGCGGAGTGGATAATAATATGAAAGAATTGAAAAATGCATCCAATGCAGCGGCTGATGTGTTCAGTGAAATTTTCTGGGACGCAGAAAAAGTAAATGGCAAAGCAAAGGATGAGAAAAAACGTTCTTAAGGTGGTGACGGGTATGGGCTCATTTATTGGAAAAACCATTATTTTAGGATTGGTTTTGCTGTTTGGTGTCTTTTTAGGAATGCAGCAAGCCAATAATGGTATGCTGCAAATGAAGGGCTACCATGATCCGCAATTAAAAGGGGCTTTCTCTATTCAAATGAAAGACGATCAAGAAAGAGAAGCTTCTA
This sequence comes from Bacillus pumilus, assembly GCF_024498355.1. Taxonomy (GTDB): domain Bacteria; phylum Bacillota; class Bacilli; order Bacillales; family Bacillaceae; genus Bacillus; species Bacillus pumilus_P. Next base: position 2,273,699 of record NZ_CP101833.1, on the reverse strand, counting down.
TCTTAGGAACGGCTGTCACAGAAAAGGATTTAGCTGAAAAACAAAAGCAGCTCGAAGAAATAGAGAGCTTCAATGCCTTCTCCAAGGCCGGAAAAGCCCTATCTGATGGTATGACACATGCAGCCCGTTCTCTTTATGATTGGGTGAATGGCAAATAACCATTCAAATTAGCACCACCATGGATTTCATTTCATGAGATATCACCCTTTTGAGAAAAGCCGCTTACACCGATGAGCGGCTTTTCTTGATTTCGATTGAATCTTTACAGCCCTATTGATATAATCTAACCTAGCGCAACCCGCGTTTTATAGTAGGAGTGATAGATTGTGACAGATAAAGAAAAACGATTAGAACGGCAATCAAGAATTCGAAATTTCTCCATTATCGCCCATATTGACCATGGGAAATCAACATTGGCGGACCGTATTTTGGAAAAAACAGCGGCGATTACTCAACGAGAAATGAAAGAACAATTACTTGATTCCATGGACTTAGAGCGTGAACGCGGCATTACGATTAAATTAAACTCTGTCCAGCTGAAATATAAGGCGAAGGATGGAGAAGAATATATTATGCACCTGATTGATACACCAGGGCATGTCGACTTCACCTACGAGGTTTCCCGAAGTCTAGCTGCCTGTGAAGGTGCGATTCTCGTTGTTGATGCAGCACAAGGAATTGAAGCACAGACACTTGCGAACGTTTATTTAGCTCTTGATAACAACTTAGAAATTCTGCCGATTATCAATAAAATTGATCTGCCAAGTGCAGAGCCTGAGCGTGTAAGAGAAGAAATTGAAGATGTCATCGGGTTGGATGCGTCTGAAGCTGTTCTGACATCTGCTAAGGCGGGCATTGGGATCGAGGATATTTTAGAACAAATCGTAGAAAAAGTGCCGGCTCCAGCTGGAGACCCAGAAGCACCGCTTCAAGCCCTTATTTTTGATTCCCTTTATGATGCGTATCGAGGCGTTATTGCGTACATACGGATTGTTGAAGGAACAGTAAAGCCAGGTCAGAAAATCAAAATGATGGCGACAGGCAAAGAATTTGAAGTGCTTGAAGTCGGCGTTTTCACACCGAAAGCAATGCCCACAGACGAACTCACCGTTGGAGATGTTGGCTACTTAACAGCTGCGATTAAAAATGTCGGTGATACACGTGTAGGGGATACGATCACAAGTGCGGAGAACCCTGCGAAAGAAGCACTGCCAGGATACAGAAAGCTGAACCCAATGGTATACTGCGGACTTTATCCAATTGACACAGCGAAATATAACGACTTACGTGAAGCGTTAGAAAAGCTTGAATTAAATGATTCTTCACTTCAATATGAGGCAGAGACATCCCAAGCACTTGGCTTCGGTTTCCGCTGCGGCTTTCTTGGAATGCTTCATATGGAAATCATCCAAGAACGGATTGAACGTGAATTTAAAATTGACCTCATTACGACAGCACCAAGTGTTATTTACGATGTGTATATGACAGACGGAGAAAAAATCGTTGTAGATAACCCGTCCAATCTGCCTGATCCGCAAAAGATTGAACGAATTGAAGAACCATACGTGAAGGCAACAATGATGGTGCCAAATGATTATGTAGGCTCTGTTATGGAGCTTTGCCAAGGAAAGCGCGGTAATTTCATTGATATGCAATACCTTGATGCAAACCGCGTCAGCATTGTTTACGAAATTCCTTTGGCAGAGATTGTATACGAATTCTTTGACCAGCTAAAGTCCAATACAAAAGGGTATGCGTCCTTTGATTATGAGCTGATTGGCTATCGTCCATCCACTCTAGTGAAAATGGATATTATGCTAAATGGTGAAAAGATCGATGCCCTTTCCTTCATTGTTCACCGCGATTATGCATATGAACGAGGAAAGCTCATTGTAGAAAAGCTGAAAGAACTCATTCCACGCCAGCACTTTGAAGTACCAGTTCAGGCGGCGATCGGTCAAAAAATCGTTGCTCGTTCTACCATTAAAGCGATGCGTAAAAACGTACTTGCTAAGTGTTATGGTGGAGATATTTCCCGGAAAAGAAAGCTTCTTGAGAAGCAAAAAGAAGGGAAAAAGCGCATGAAGCAAGTGGGCTCTGTTGAAGTCCCGCAAGAAGCATTTATGGCTGTCCTGAAAATGGACGACAGCACACCGAAAAAATAATATCCTCAAGGCAACCTGCTTTACAATGCACGCCTTGACGTTTATAGTCGAAAACAAACAAAGTTGCCGCAGCGATAAACTGCGGCTCTTTACCTGTAAAGAAGGTGTCATCAAATGAAAGCAGCATACATTCACATTCCATTTTGTGAGCACATTTGTCACTATTGTGATTTCAATAAATTTTTCATTAAAACGCAGCCAGTAGATGAATACTTAGCCGCTCTTGAAAAAGAAATGCAGCACACGATCGAGCAAAAAGGCGAGCAAGAACTAAAGACGATCTTTATTGGCGGTGGAACCCCGACATCACTGACAGTCAGCCAGCTAGATCAGCTCATGGACAGTATTCACCGCGTATTAAAGCCGACAAAAAATCTGATTGAATTTGCAGTTGAAGCAAACCCAGACGAACTATCGCTTGATAAGCTGCATGTCCTGAAATCAGCAGGCGTGAATCGGCTGAGCTTTGGCGTACAAACATTTGAAGACGATTTGCTCAAAAAAATCGGACGAGTTCATCAACAGAAAGATGTCCTAACTTCTTTCGAACGAGCAAGAGCGGTTGGGTTTGACAACATTAGTCTCGACCTCATGTTTGGTTTGCCTCATCAAGAAAAGCACCATGTCATGAATTCACTTGAGACGGCTTTTTCATTAGGTGCAGAGCACTATTCTGTCTATTCACTCATTGTGGAGCCGAAAACGGTTTTTTACAACTTAATGCAAAAAGGAAAGCTGCATTTGCCGCCGCAAGAACGTGAGGCTGAAATGTATGAGCTTGTCATGGATGAAATGGAGCGCCACGGATTAAAGCAATATGAAATTAGCAATTACGCCAAACCAGGCTTTGAAAGCCAGCATAACCTCACATATTGGAGCAATGAAGATTACTTCGGTTTTGGTGCAGGGGCGCACGGCTATGTAGATGGTATCCGAAATGTGAACGCTGGACCAGTGAAGCATTATTTGGAGCTGATTGAACAAACAGGTTTCCCATATAAGGAAACACATCAGGTGACAAAAGCAGAACAAATCGAAGAAGAAATGTTTTTAGGTCTCCGGAAAATCGAAGGTGTTAAAAGCGCCCATTTCCAAGCCAAATATGGAGCAATGCCAGAGGCGCTCTTTTCCACTGTTCTTGAAGAATTAGAAGAAAAAGGTCTCATTGTACAAGATGACATTGGGATTCGTTTAACAAGAAAAGGAAAATTGTTAGGAAATGAAGTGTTTCAAGCGTTTCTCGGTGAGTTATAATTGACATTTTAATTTGAGTTTGGTAATTTTGTTTATACAATTAGCACTCGTTGAAAGAGAGTGCTAACAGGGGTGATGATGATGTTAACAAATCGTCAGCTTTTGATTCTGCAAGTCATCATTAATGACTTTATTCGTTCGGCGCAGCCAGTTGGATCAAGGACTCTTTCTAAAAAAGAAGACATCACATTCAGCTCTGCGACGATTAGAAACGAAATGGCTGATTTGGAGGAACTTGGTTTTATTGAAAAGACCCATTCTTCATCAGGAAGAATTCCTTCCGAAAAAGGATATCGTTATTATGTAGATCATTTGCTCTCTCCGCGAAAACTGTCATCTAAAGAGCTTGTGCTCATCCAGTCAGCTTTTCAGGAGAAAATTTTCGAGCTGGAAAAAACAGTTCAAAAATCGGCGGAAATTTTATCAGATCTCACAAACTATACATCGATTGTGCTGGGTCCAAAGCTAAGTGAAAATCGATTAAAGCAAATTCAGCTTGTCCCTGTTCAGCCAAACAAAGCAGTGGCGATCATGATTACAGACAGTGGTCATGTTGAAAACAAAACCATTACCTTCTCTGAGCATCTCGATGTCTCCGATATTGAGAAGCTGATGAATATTTTAAACAGCCGCCTAGCAGGAGTCCCGATGGATCAGCTGAAGGACAGGATGTACAAAGAAGTTGTCATGCTGCTTCGCATGCATTTAAAAGATTATGATCATATTCTAGATGCGCTAGGCAACACATTTACATCGACACAAAACGAATCAAAACTTTTCTTTGGCGGGAAGATTAATATGTTGAATCAGCCGGAGTTTCATGACATTGACCGCATTCGTTCACTGATGATGCTCATTGAGCAAAAGAATGATGTCATGCAGCTGTTTCATCCAAATCAGCAAGGAATCACCATTAAAATTGGCTCAGAAAACAATTTGGAAGCAATGGAGAATTGCAGCTTAATCACAGCGACCTATTCGATTGATCAAAAATCTCTCGGCTCCATTGCCGTCATCGGTCCAACCCGCATGGATTACGGCCGGGTCGTCAGTCTCTTGCATCATGTATCAAAAGACTTGTCAAACGCACTTTCCAATTTGTATGATGAGTAGGGTGATGAAAAGCGGGGGCACAGCCCCTTCGTATTCTTGAATCTTTTGAGGGAGGTGAACACAATGTCAGAAGAAAAACAGACACCTGAGCAAGAAGCAGAGGTTGAAGCACAAGAAGAAGCAGTTCAAGCAGATACTGAGGAAGTAATGCATGATGAACAGTCTGCCTTCCAAGAGAAAATCGATGAATTGCAGCAGCTTCTAGACGAAAAAGAAAACAAAATTCTGCGTGTTCAAGCAGATTTTGAAAACTATAAACGCCGTGCTCGAACTGAAGTGGAGACCGTGCAAAAATATCGTTCTCAACATGTTGTCAGCGATCTTCTCCCAGCTCTTGACAACTTTGAAAGAGCGCTTGGAATCGATCCAGACAATGAGCAGACGAAAAGTTTGTTAGAAGGAATGCAAATGGTTTACCGCCAGCTGGTAGAAGCGTTGAAAAATGAAGGCGTTGAACCAATTGAAGCTGTCGGCAAAGAGTTCGATCCAAACCTTCATCAAGCCGTCATGCAAGTTGAAGATGAAAACTTCGATTCAAATATCGTTGTAGAAGAATTGCAAAAGGGCTATAAACTCAAAGACCGAGTCATTCGTCCATCAATGGTAAAAGTAAATCAATAACTACATAACATAATGGGAGGTCATCGAATATGAGTAAAATCATTGGGATTGACTTAGGAACAACAAACTCATGTGTTGCAGTACTTGAAGGCGGCGAGCCAAAAGTTATTGCAAACGCTGAAGGAGCACGTACAACACCATCTGTTGTCGCTTTTAAAAACGGAGAGCGCCAAGTAGGTGAAGTAGCAAAACGTCAATCAATTACAAACCCTAACACAATCATGTCTGTGAAAAGACATATGGGTACTGATTATAAAGTAGAAGCTGAAGGCAAGAACTATACACCGCAGGAAATCTCTGCAATCATTCTTCAACATCTTAAATCTTACGCTGAAGGCTATCTTGGCGAAGAAGTAACAAAAGCTGTGATCACAGTTCCTGCTTACTTCAATGATGCAGAACGTCAAGCAACAAAAGATGCAGGGAAAATTGCTGGTCTTGAAGTAGAACGTATCATTAACGAACCAACAGCAGCTGCACTTGCTTATGGTTTAGATAAAACAGAAGAAGATCAAACGATTCTTGTATACGACCTTGGCGGCGGTACATTTGACGTTTCAATTCTTGAGCTTGGAGACGGCGTCTTTGAAGTACGCTCAACTGCTGGGGACAACCGTCTAGGTGGAGATGATTTTGACCAAGTCATCATTGACCACCTAGTGGCTGAATTCAAAAAAGAAAATGGCATTGATCTTTCTAAAGATAAAATGGCGCTTCAGCGTTTAAAAGATGCTGCTGAAAAAGCGAAAAAAGATCTTTCTGGTGTATCATCTACACAAATTTCACTGCCATTTATCACAGCTGGAGATGCAGGACCTCTTCACCTTGAGTTAACGTTAACTCGTGCTAAATTCGAAGAACTATCTTCTGAGCTTGTCGAGCGTACAATGACACCTGTACGTCAATCACTTAAAGATGCTGGTTTATCTGCTAGCGAGATTGATAAAGTCATCCTTGTTGGTGGATCAACCCGTATTCCTGCAGTGCAAGAAGCGATCAAAAAAGAAACAGGTAAAGAGCCTCATAAAGGCGTAAACCCTGATGAAGTTGTTGCACTAGGTGCTGCAATTCAAGGTGGAGTGATCACAGGAGATGTGAAAGACGTTGTTCTTCTTGACGTGACACCACTTTCTTTAGGGATTGAAACAATGGGCGGCGTATTCACGAAGCTGATTGAGCGTAATACAACAATTCCAACAAGTAAATCTCAAGTGTTCTCAACGGCTGCTGACAACCAAACAGCTGTAGACATCCACGTTTTACAAGGTGAACGTCCTATGGCAGCAGATAACAAAACATTAGGTCGTTTCCAATTGACTGATATCCCGCCAGCACCACGCGGCGTACCGCAAATCGAAGTATCATTTGATATCGATAAAAACGGTATTGTGAACGTACGTGCGAAAGATATGGGTACTGGAAAAGAACAAAATATTACAATCAAATCTTCTTCAGGTCTTTCTGATGATGAGATCGAAAAAATGGTCAAAGAAGCAGAAGAAAATGCTGAAGCAGATGCAAAGAAAAAAGAAGAAATCGAAGTGCGCAATGAAGCAGATCAATTAGTGTTCACAACTGAAAAAACATTAAAAGATCTAGAAGGCAAAATCGATGAAGAGCAAGTCAAAAAAGCAAATGATGCGAAAGATGCTTTAAAAGCTGCGATCGAAAAAGGCGAGCTTGAAGACATCAAAGCGAAAAAAGATGAGCTGCAAACAATCGTTCAAGAATTAACGACAAAGCTCTATGAAGAAGCTGCAAAACAAGCACAAGCTCAGCAAGAAGGCGCTGAAGGTGCTCAAAAAGCAGATGACAATGTAGTGGATGCAGAATACGAAGAAGTAAACGACGATCAAGAGAAAAAATAATCACCTTTACTTTTGAAAAAGACTGCTGAAACGTACTCGTCAGAAAGTCAAAGTCAGGATCTCTTGGCTTTGACTTTTTTCTTTTCAACGATGAAAAGGAATTGAAAAAGGTTAAATCAAAATGATACAATCGTATTTATGTGAGAAAATCGGGAGTGTGAAGAGATGAGTAAGCGTGATTACTATGAAGTGCTTGGCGTTGGTAAGAGCGCCTCAAAGGACGAAATCAAAAAGGCATACCGCAAGCTTTCAAAAAAGTATCACCCTGATATTAATAAAGAAGCTGGCTCAGATGAGAAATTCAAAGAAGTAAAAGAAGCCTATGAAACCCTTTCTGATGACCAAAAACGTTCGCATTATGATCAATTCGGTCATACCGATCCAAACCAAGGCTTTGGCGGCGGCGGTTTTGGTGGAGGGGGAGACTTTGGCGGCTTCGGCGGCTTTGATGACATCTTCTCTAGTATTTTTGGCGGCGGTGCCAGAAGAAGAGATCCAAATGCACCGCGTCAAGGGGCGGACCTTCAATATACAATGACGCTTTCGTTCGAAGAAGCGGCATTTGGAAAAGAAGCGACCATTGAAATTCCTCGTGAAGAATCTTGTGAAACATGTCATGGCTCAGGGGCAAAGCCTGGGACGCAAGCGAAGACATGTTCACATTGCGGCGGTTCTGGCCAATTAAATGTCGAGCAATCAACCCCATTTGGTAAAGTCGTCAACCGCAGAGTATGTAATTACTGTAGCGGAACAGGAAAACAAATTGACCACAAATGTTCAACATGCGGTGGATCTGGTAAAGTGCGTAAGCGTAAGAAAATCAATGTAACGATTCCGGCAGGTGTTGATGATGGTCAGCAGCTCAGAGTATCTGGTCAAGGTGAACCAGGTATAAATGGAGGACCTCCAGGCGATCTATTCGTTGTGTTCCATGTACGTGCGCATGAATTCTTCGAACGTGACGGAGATGACATTTACTGCGAAATGCCGCTTACCTTCGCGCAAGCTGCATTAGGCGACGAAATTGAAGTGCCGACATTACATGGAAAAGTAAAATTAAAAATTCCTGCAGGCACTCAAACTGGAACAAAGTTTAGACTCAAAGGAAAAGGTGTGAAAAATGTACGCGGCTATGGCCAAGGCGATCAGCATATCGTTGTACGTGTCGTCACACCGACGAATTTAACTGACAATCAAAAAGATATCATTAGAAAATTTGCTGAAGTGAGCGGAAATAAACCAGACGAACAAGAAATGAGCTTCTTCGATAAGGTAAAACGCGCATTTAAAGGCGAGTAAGACGGATAAGGAGTTGGTAGTATTGAAGTGGTCAGAGATTAGCGTCCATACAACAAATGAAGCGGTGGAACCAGTCACCAATATTTTGCATGAAGCAGGTGCAAGTGGTGTCGTGATTGAGGACCCGCTTGATTTAATCAAGGAACGTGAAAATGTATACGGTGAGATCTACCAGCTCGATCCGAATGATTATCCGGATGAAGGGGTTATTGTGAAAGCCTATCTTCCGATGAATAGCTTTTTGATGGAAACGGTAGATGAGATCAAAGAAGCCATCAACAATCTTCTTCTATACGATATTGATCTTGGACGAAATACGCTGTCCATTTGTGAAGTAAATGAAGAAGAATGGGCAACCGCATGGAAGAAATACTATCATCCTGTAAAAATCTCTGAAAAATTCACCATCGTTCCAACGTGGGAAGAATATACACCTGTTCATTCTGATGAACTGATCATTGAAATGGATCCTGGAATGGCATTTGGAACAGGTACGCATCCAACGACAGTCCTTTGCATTCAGGCGCTTGAGCGCTATGTGAAGGAAAACGATACGGTGATTGATGTTGGAACAGGATCTGGCATTTTAAGTGTTGCAGCAGCGATGCTTGGTGCAAAGGACATTCAGGCCTTTGATCTCGATACCGTTGCGGTTGAAAGTGCGAAGCAAAACATTGAACTAAATGGTGTTAGTGAACAAGTGACTGTGAAACAAAACAATCTACTTGATGGTATTTCAGGTGAACGTGATGTGATCGTTGCCAACATTCTTGCAGAGGTCATCTTACGCTTTACAGATCAAGCATATGACTTATTAAAGAAAGATGGCTATTTCATTACATCAGGCATCATCGGACAAAAGAAATTACAAGTCAAAACGGCTTTAGAAGAAGCTGGCTTTGACATTGTTGAAGTGCTGTCAATGGAAGATTGGGTCAGCATTATAGCGAAAAAATAAAGCGAGTAGGTGTCAGGACACGTATGCAACGATATTTTATCGACCTCACGAAAGAAGAAGTGATGGCAAAGGGAGCCAGCGTCATAAAAGGTGAAGATGTACATCACCTTTCAAATGTCATGCGAATGAAAGCAGGGCAGGAAATCCTTTGCTTAACGACAGACGGTTTTGAAGCGCTCAGTAAAATTGATACAATAACAAAGGAAGAAGTGATTTGTCACCTTGAAGGCTGGACGAATCAGAACAGAGAACTTCCGATCAGTGTGACGATAGCGAGTGGTCTGCCAAAAGGAGATAAGCTTGAGCTGATTATCCAAAAAGGGACCGAGCTTGGCGCAAGTGCTTTTGTCCCGTTTCAAGCGGCTCGTTCTATTTCAAAGCTTGACCAAAAAAAGTCACATAAAAAACGTGAGCGCTGGGAGAAAATTGCGAAGGAAGCAGCCGAGCAGTCCTACCGGAATATCATTCCCCGTGTCCATCCAGTATCAACGTTTAAAGAGCTGACACAGCTGGCTGATGAATTCGATAAATGTGTCGTTGCATACGAAGAATCATCGAAAGAAGGAGAGCAAAGCCGATTTCAAACTGTGCTTCAACAGATGAAAGGCGGACAAACCTTATTAGTGGTTTTTGGCCCTGAAGGCGGTTTGGCAGAAAAGGAGATTGGAGAGCTTGAAAAGCTTGGTGCAGTCATTTGCGGGCTCGGACCACGCATTTTAAGAACAGAAACAGCTCCTCTATACGCGCTTTCTGCTATATCTTATCAAACAGAGTTATTAAGAGGTGAATCATGATGGGAACAGTAGCGTTCCATACACTTGGCTGTAAGGTCAATCACTATGAAACAGAAGCGATCTGGCAGCTGTTTAAAGAAGCTGGCTATGAAAGAAAAGATTATGAATCAAAAGCAGACGTATATGTGATTAATACATGTACGGTCACGAATACAGGCGATAAGAAAAGCCGCCAAGTCATTAGAAGAGCCATTCGTCATAACCCGGATGGTGTCATTTGTGTAACAGGCTGTTATGCGCAAACGTCTCCGGCAGAAATCATGGCGATCCCTGGCGTTGATATTGTGGTTGGAACACAAGACAGACATAAATTGCTTGGTTATATTGAAGAATACCGTAGAGAAAGACAGCCTATTAACGGGGTTGGCAATATCATGAAAGCACGGGTGTTTGAAGAGCTGGATGTTCCTGCCTTTACAGATAGAACGCGTGCTTCATTAAAAATCCAAGAAGGCTGTAACAATTTCTGCACATTCTGCATCATTCCGTGGGCTCGCGGACTTCTTCGTTCTCGTGATCCTGAAGAGGTTATCAATCAAGCACAGCAGCTTGTTGATGCCGGCTATAAAGAAATTGTGTTAACTGGTATTCACACAGGCGGATACGGTGAAGACTTAAAGGATTATAACTTCGCGAAGCTTCTAAAAGAATTAGATGAACGTGTTATCGGTTTAAAACGAATCCGCATTTCATCAATTGAAGCAAGTCAAATTACAGACGAAGTGATTGAAGTGCTGGATCAGTCAGATAAAATTGTCAGACACCTGCACATTCCGCTTCAATCTGGCTCTAATACTGTGCTGAAAAGAATGCGCCGTAAATATACGATGGAATTCTTTGCAGAGCGTTTAACAAAGCTGAAAAAAGCATTGCCAGGCCTAGCTGTGACCTCTGATGTCATCGTTGGATTCCCTGGGGAAACAGAAGAAGAGTTTTTGGAAACGTACAATTTTGTCAAAGACCATCAATTCTCTGAGCTGCACGTATTCCCTTACAGCAAACGTACAGGTACTCCGGCTGCAAGAATGGAAGATCAAGTGGATGAACATGTGAAAAACGAACGCGTTCACCGCTTGATCGCTCTTTCTGACCAGCTTGCGAAGGAATATGCGTCAGCATACGAAGGAGATGTACTAGAGATTATTCCTGAAGAATCCTTCAAAGAAAAAGATGGAGAACACAATCTTTATGTTGGTTATACAGATAACTATATGAAGGTCGTTTTTGAAGGATCAGAAGATATGATCGGTCGATTGGTGAAAGTGAAAATCACGAAAGCTGGCTACCCTTATAACGAAGGACAGTTCGTCCGTATGAGTGAAGACATTCAACCAGACAAAGTGAGAATGACATCATAAGAGAGACAAGAACCGGCTGCCACTAGGGGGCCGGTTTTCTTTTATGTTTGATTTGGTAAAAGGAACAAAATCATTGCATGAAAGGGGCGGATGAACGGGAAGAACAATAACGAGCTGGCGACATTAAACAATAGACTGAAATGCGCGATCTGCTGTGCTGGAGAGCTCGCTAAAAGTGCGACAAATTGCGTTATGAGTGTGAGAAATGGCAGGCATAATAAAACCCCAAGAACATTAAATACAACATGTGCATAAGCCGTTTGACGTGCTGCCAATCCGCCCGAGATCGCAGCCATGACAGCTGTAATGCATGTGCCAACATTCGATCCTAATACAAAGCTGATTCCCTCCTGCAACGCCACAGTCCCTTCATTCATAAATCCCATTAAAATACCAATGCATACAGAGCTTGAATGAACAATGGCAGTGAGGATTGTGCCCGACAGAATAGCTGTCCAATCTGAGTGCTGCATCATTTCAAGAAAACGTAGCGTTTCCGGTTGACTTGTCATCATACCTGCAATTTTTGAAAAGCCTTGAATGCAAAAAAAGATCATCCCAAGACCAAATAGACTTTTTCCTGCATGCCTGAAGGACCTTTGACCAAAAATGATACATACAAGACCGGTAGCAATTAAAACCCACATGAACACGTCCATCTTAATCGCGATAAATTCTGTCGTGAACGTGGATCCGATATTGGTCCCAAGGATCATTGGAATTGATTTTTTGAAAGTCAGAATGCCTGTACTCACAAAGCCGATGACAATGACCATAAACGCCGAACTGCTTTGAAGCACGCCTGTAAACACAATACTAACCAAGAATGCTTTCACCGGGTGATCTGTAAAGAGAAGAAGCGATTTCTCAATACGAGACGATGTCAGTGCCATTAATCCTTTTCTCAGCAAACCCATTGACCATAAAAAAATGAAAATAAGTGCACAAAAATAAATGATCGCCATCATAGAAAAGTCCTCCTCTTACCAATGAATATATGGACTTGTCTACCTGCTCATGACGAAAATATATTTCCAAATCACTTAGTTGACCTCACACTAGGCTTATATTATAATGTCTAGGTACATGTTTGCATGTATATCTTTTTTTAATGCAGTCGATTGGTGTATTCGGAGGGAGGGAAAGAGAATGTCAAAAACGGTCGTTAGAAAAAACGAATCGCTTGAAGATGCTCTTCGTCGCTTTAAACGCAGTGTATCCAAAACTGGAACATTGCAAGAAGCAAGAAAGCGTGAATTTTATGAAAAGCCTAGCGTAAAGCGCAAGAAAAAGTCCGAAGCTGCTAGAAAACGTAAATTTTAAAAGAGGGTGGATTTATGAGTCTTCTTGAGCAATTAAATTCTGATATGAAGCTGATGATGAAAAACCGTGAGAAAGACAAGCTTGCTGTCATTCGAATGGTAAAGGCTTCACTACAAAATGAAGCAATTAAGCTTAAGAAAGACAGTTTGACCGGCGATGAGGAACTGACCGTTCTTTCTCGTGAGATTAAGCAACGTAAAGACTCCCTCCATGAATTTTCGAAAGCTAATCGCTTAGATTTAGTAGATAAAGTTCAAAAAGAGATTGACATCTTAGACGTTTATTTACCTGAACAGCTTTCTGAAGAAGAACTGCAAACGGTCGTGAAAGAAACGATCGCTGAAACAGGTGCTTCATCGAAGGCTGATATGGGTAAAGTGATGAGCGCTATTATGCCAAAAGTAAAAGGTAAAGCTGATGGTGCTGTCATTAACAGACTTGTCAGCGAGCAGCTGTCTCAATAAAAAAGTATCCTTCTATTGTTAGAAGGGTACTTTTTTTGTACCACCATAAATCTGTCATATAAAAATGAAACCTATGATACATTTGTAACGTATGTAAAGGAACGGTAAAATAAAAGAAAGAGAGGAGGGATCACCAAATAGATGAAAAAAATAAAAATTTCTATTGCTCTCTTCAGTTGTTTTATAATATGCTTGTTATTAGGGGTTCAATTGACCGCGAAATCAGCAGATCAGAAAGTTCATGTCATTCCAATTGAAGATACAGTAGAAAAGGGACTATCTAAATTCATTGAACGATCATTTGAGCAAGCAAAGTCGGAACGGGCGAAACATATTATTCTCGACATCAATACACCAGGTGGTGCAGTTGATGCGGCGCTTGAAATCGCAGATACCATTCGTGCGTCTGATATCCCTGTGACAGCGTTTGTCAATCATAGAGCGCTTTCAGCCGGGGCCTTCCTTGCATTAAATGCCGACAAAATTTATATGACCCCAAACGGAAAGATGGGGGCTGCTGCGATCATTGATGGAGAAGGCAATGCTGCCGATCAAAAATCTGAATCTCTATGGCTTGCTGAAATGAGTGATGCTGCCGAAAAGCAGGGGCGTGATCCAAAGTATGCTCTTGCGATGGCAGATGTAGATATAGATGCAAAAGAAGCCGGTGCACCAAAAGGAGAATTGCTCACCTTCAACACAGACCGGGCGCTTCAATTCGGGTATGCAGAAGGAGAAGCAAAAAATCTGGATGACTTGCTTCAGAAGCTGACCTTAGCAGACACTTCTGTTCAATACGATGAAGTGAGCTTTGCTGAAAAGGTTGCGCGTTTTCTCACGCACCCAATCGTCATTCCAATCCTTTTATCCATCGCAAGCTTAGGGTTAATTGTTGAGCTATATTCTCCCGGCTTTGGGGTCCCAGGCACCATGGGAGTCACAGCGCTTCTTCTATTCTTTTATGGTCATCTCGTGGCAGGTTTTGCAGGATATGAGACGTTGTTCCTGTTTTTAGCAGGGATTGCACTCATTATTCTGGAATTGTTTTTGCCAGGGGGAATCTTAGGTGCCATTGGACTAATCTGTGTTGTTGTCAGCTTATTTTTAGCAGCTGGAAGCTTTACAGAAATGGCGATTTCCATCTTGATTGCCACTGCTGTTTCAATCATAGCAGTTATTTTATTGACAAAGGTGTTGGGGAAACGTATGAAATTTTTTAAAAAGTTCATTTTAACCGATTCAACCAATAAAGAAAGTGGTTATGTCTCAAATGAAACAAGAGAGGATCTTGTTGGACAAATTGCAGTGACAGCAACAGCACTTCGTCCATCCGGTACGATTGTACTCGGAGATGAGCGTATTGATGTTGTGTCAGAAGGTGCATTTATCGACAAGGATGAACAAGTAAAAATTGTTAAAGCGGAAGGCTCACGCATTGTCGTGAGGAAAGTATAGATATACTGATTTTATAGGAGGAATAAAATGGATCCATCTACTTTACTATTATTTGTGATTATCGCAGCAGGTTTGATCGTTCTATCGATCTTCTTCACCTTTGTACCGGTGATGCTGTGGATTTCTGCCCTAGCGGCTGGCGTTAGAGTGAGCATTTTTACACTTGTAGGAATGAGACTTCGCCGAGTAATTCCAAACCGAGTGGTCAACCCGCTCATCAAAGCACATAAAGCAGGTCTTGATGTGACGATTAACCAGTTAGAAAGCCACTACCTTGCAGGTGGTAACGTTGACCGTGTTGTGAATGCATTGATCGCGGCTCAACGTGCGAATATCGAATTGAACTTTGCACGCTGTGCAGCGATCGACCTAGCAGGCCGTGACGTACTTGAAGCTGTACAAATGAGTGTAAACCCTAAAGTGATTGAAACACCATTTATCTCAGGTGTTGCGATGGACGGGATTGAAGTGAAAGCAAAAGCACGTATTACAGTTCGCGCAAACATCGAACGACTTGTTGGTGGTGCAGGCGAAGAAACAATCATTGCTCGTGTAGGTGAAGGAATTGTCTCTACAATCGGTTCATCAAATAATCATAAAAAGGTTCTAGAAAATCCTGATATGATTTCTCAAACGGTTCTTGGTAAAGGATTAGATTCAGGTACTGCGTTTGAAATTCTCTCGATTGATATCGCAGATGTTGATATCGGTAAGAACATTGGGGCTATTCTGCAAACAGACCAAGCAGAAGCAGACAAAAACATTGCACAGGCTAAAGCGGAAGAACGCCGCGCAATGGCTGTTGCACAAGAACAAGAAATGCGTGCGAAAGTTGAAGAAATGCGCGCGAAAGTAGTAGAAGCAGAGGCTGAAGTACCACTTGCAATGGCTGAAGCACTACGCGAAGGCAATATTGGCGTCATGGACTACATGAACATTAAGAATATCGATGCTGATACGGATATGAGAGATTCATTTGGTAAAATGACAAAAGGTCCATCTGATCATGAAAACAAATAAGCATCCTCTCACGCTTTAAGGAGGGAGCCCATTGGACATTCTATTTGAAAATCCGCTACTAATTGCGATTATCATCGGTATCATCTCTGCTGTCTTTGGGAAAATCGGCAAACAAGAGGAGAATGAACAAAAGAACCAGCAAAACAAGTCGGCTCCTCAGCGTAAGCCAATGCCCCACAATCAGCAAACAAAACAAAAAAGTCCAGACCTCGTCGTGACGGACCAACTAGACGATTTTGGCGATGTACATGATCATGGCGGGATGAAGAAAAACACATCGCAGTCCTTACAAGATCGCTATACGGATACACTTGCTGAAATGGAAGAAAGAAAAAGCGAGTTAAACAAAGAGTTTCAATCGCTTGAAAGGCAGCTGACAAGGCCGAAAGCCTCAGCTGTGGAAATGAAGCCGCACATCATTGATAAGCTCAACCAAAACACTGTTGTTCAAGGCATGCTTCTTGGCGAAGTGTTTGGAGCGCCCCGCGCTAAAAAACCGCATCGAACGATGAAACGGCCATATAAAAGGTAAGAAGAAAGCTCCCTTGTAAAAGGGGGCTTTTTTTGCGTAAACGATGAACAGGCTGTTTTACGGGATTCATTAGCATGATATGAACCGCTGAGGAATAGGATGATATAGAGACTTTCTCATCAGTCTCACCATCTTTCAGTTTGATCTCATACACATGAGGTGGGAAGGGGTTCTTATTGAATGGGAAAAAGAAAAAATCGACTTAAAGCATGGCTGACAAGAACACTTGAAATCCCTCCGGACGTGATGATGGATCTTCCCCGTATTACGATGGTTGGCAGACTCCACATTTACATAGAGAACCATAAAGGGCTTTTACTTTTCAGTGATCAAGAGGTAAGGCTTATGCTCAAACAAGGACAATGCATTATTTCAGGGAAAGACTTTGTGATTAAAACGATTTTGCCAGAAGAGATCTTATTAGAAGGGAAAATCGATGAGGTCCGTTACATTGATTCTTAACTGACGGAGGGGAGAAGCGTGAAAAATAAATGGTTTGCCTATTTTATTGGCAGAGTGGAAGTGGAGATCAAAGGAAACGGCATTGAGCGGCTTATGAATGAGTGCACGAGACAGGGGATCACAATTTTTCAAGTGAGCCGCCGTCAGGACAGCGTGCGCTTATTTATTCGCTTATCAGATGTACATGCCTTTAGAAAATTACGTAGACATCATAAGGTGAAATGTTCATTTCATCAAAAGAAGGGTTTTCCATTTCTTCTTATGTGGTCAAGGAAGAATATTGGGTTCACCCTTGGGATTGTTTTCTTTCTGGTGACGATATTGGCTCTTTCAAACATGGTGTGGAAAATTGATATCACAGGTGCAAACCCAGAGACAGAGCATCAGATGAGAAAGCATTTAGACGACATTGGGGTACAAAAAGGCCGTTTTCAGTTTCTTATGGGGACACCTGAAAAAATTCAAAAATCCCTGACAACCAATATTAAAAGCATTACATGGGTCGGCGTTGAATTAAACGGTACGACATTTCAAATGAAAGTCGTTGAAAAAAATGAGCCTGAAAAAGAGAAATATACGAGTCCTCAGCACATCGTTGCTAAGAAAAAGGCCGTCATCACGAGGATGTATGTAGAAAAAGGAGAGCCGCTAGCCGCGGTCGATGAACATGTGAAAAAAGGGCAGATGCTCGTCTCAGGACTAATTGGCAGTGAAGATCAACAAAAAACGGTAGGAGCCAAAGCGAAAATCTATGGTGAAACATGGTATCGTTCTGAAGTTTCTGTCCCTCTTCGAACATCTTTTGACGTCTTTACGGGTAAAATGAAGACAAAGCACAAGCTCTCCGCATTTGGAGGTTCACTACCATTTTGGGGATTTTCCTTTAAAAAAGATGATTTTGAGCAGCCAAAAATAGAAACAGAAGAACATCCACTTCATTTCTTAAACTTCCAGCTGCCATTCTCCTATGAAAAGGAAATCACACGTGAAAGTGAAAAAATCAATCGAGAATACACAAATAAAGAAGCAGTTCAAGCAGGGATTAAAATAGGTAGAAAAGAATTAGAAGAGAAGCTAGGTCAAACAGGTGAGGTGAAAAGTGAAAAAGTTTTGCACGAGACAACAGGGAATGGTAAAGTTAAGTTAATCATCCTTTACCAAGTAATAGAAGATATTGTTCAACCAACACCTATTGTTCAGGGAGACTAGAGAATGACAGAACATTTACTTGAGATTCAACAAAAATTGGATAGCCCAAACGAAGCCATCGCTTTATTTGGCAATCAAGATGCTTATCTGAAACTGATGGAAAACGAGCTGAATGTCTCCATTATTACACGTGGAGAGAAAGTGTATGTTTCTGGTCAGGAAGCATCAAGAGATACAGTGAGCCAGTTGATTACATCTCTCTTACATCTCATCCGTAAAGGAATCGAGATTTCTGAACGGGATGTCGTCTATGCGATTAAAATGG
Source organism: Bacillus pumilus (assembly GCF_024498355.1). GTDB lineage: Bacteria > Bacillota > Bacilli > Bacillales > Bacillaceae > Bacillus > Bacillus pumilus_P. The sequence continues at coordinate 2,255,539 of NZ_CP101833.1, read as the reverse complement.
CGCAAAAAAACAAGCTGAATTATTTTGAGAATATGTATGAAGATGAAATTACGAAAAATGCCAAAGGTAAGTCGATCAGGGTGAAAACGATCGGTCAGCGTGAATATGCTGCGGCGATGAAGAAAGATGACCTCGTCTTTGGGATTGGGCCTGCTGGTACAGGTAAAACGTATTTGGCGGTTGTTAATGCGGTACATGCTCTGAAAAATGGACATGTGAAACGGATTATCCTGACAAGACCAGCCGTTGAGGCAGGAGAGAGTCTTGGCTTTTTGCCAGGCGATCTAAAGGAAAAAGTAGATCCTTATTTAAGACCACTATATGATGCCTTGCATGATGTGCTTGGCAGTGATCATACGGAACGTTTAATTGAGCGCGGTGTCATTGAAATAGCGCCTCTCGCCTATATGAGAGGGCGGACGCTCGATGATGCATTTGTGATTTTAGATGAAGCGCAGAATACAACGCCAGCCCAAATGAAAATGTTTTTGACGAGACTAGGGTTTGGCTCTAAAATGGTCATTACAGGAGATATTACACAAATTGATCTGCCAAAGGGCATGCAGTCAGGCCTTGCGGCTGCAAAGGACATGCTTGCAGAGATCAAGGGCATCTCATTCATTGAATTAGACCAGACAGATGTGGTCAGACACCCGCTTGTGGCGAAGATCATTGGCGCATACGAAAAGCAAAAATGAACTGAGTGACCCGATCGTCTTCATCGGGTCATTTTGTTTCGATCGTGGTTTAAAGTAAAAAAGGAGGTACTTTCCTTGAGAAAGAATCAGAAAGGCAGTAAGCGCAAAAGACTGCTGTCTAAAAAAGAACCTCAGAAAATGGAGCGCTCACGTTATTTAAACGTTTTGCTATACGCTGGTCTAGCAGCCATTCTGTTCGTGGTGCTCTTCTTCCATGTAAAGCCTGAATCGCTCGACTTAGATTTGTTTTCAGTGAGCGAACAGACCATCTATTCTCCGTCAACCGTCGATGATCAAGAAGCGACAGAAGAAAAGAAGCAAGAAGCAACGGATCAAGTAGAAGATCAGTATACGCTCAAAAAAGCATATTCTGACAATCGTGTTGACCTCATCTCATCCCTCTTTGAAGCCATTAAAGAAGAGAAGAAAGCCGCTGATGAAAAAGAGAACCCGCCAACAGATCAAGAAATGGTCAAGCGTGTAAAAGAAAAACTCACAACAGATATGCAGGAAGCTGTTTCGGATCAATCCATCAAAGCACTGCTCCAAGCAAGTGACGAAAATCTCTCTTTTACTAAGGATTCCATCATCACAGTGGTGAATTCACTGATGAGTAAAGAAATCACAGCAGCTAAGTTACAAGATGAGAAAAAACAAGTGAAAACAGAGCTTGAAAACAATTCGATTCCTTCAAAATATTTAAATGCAGCGAAAGAAATCGGTGAATTTGCGATTATTCCAAACTATGTATTTGACCCAGTGGCAACAGAGAAGAAAAGGCAAGAAGCAGCTGATAATATTCAGCCGGTTCAAATCAAGCAAGGGCAAATTTTAGTGGAGGAAGGGGAACTGATCGACCGTGAAGTTTATCGCAAATTAGAGCTGACCGGCCTGTTAAACAGCTCAAATTTGTTTAAGCCTGTAAGCGGTCTTATGATATTGATCGGCCTTTTCTTAGCGGCGATTATTCACACATTAGAAACGAGGAAAAAATCGCTCGTCCATAAGAATAAATCGTTACTGCTTTACTCGCTTATTTTCACCATTATTTTAATCATCATGGAAGTATTCAGTCTCTTCCAGGAAACGAAATACACGACGATAGGCTATGTCGTGCCAGTTGCGCTTGGGACGATGCTGATCAAGCTGCTGATCAATGAGCGGTTAGCGATCTTCTCTGGCCTTGTATTTGCCCTTTGCGGCAGTATGATGTTTAATCAAGGAGTAACCGGCGTCTTTAACTATGTTATCTGTGCTTATTATCTCATTAGCGGGATGGCGGGCATTTTGTTTTTGAGAAAACATAACGCGAGATCGAAAATTTTGCAGGCAGGGCTTTTGGTGGCTTTGACGAATGTTCTTGTGGTTTTATCAATCACGCTGATCCAAAACTCCTCTCCGTCAGGACTTGAAATCGGTGTGAACCTCATGATGGCGATTGTGTCAGGGTTTGCATCAGCTATTTTGGTTATTGGGTTAATGCCTGTCTTTGAAAGCATGTTTGGCATTCTTTCGACAATGAAGCTGATTGAATTATCGAATCCAAATCATCCGCTGCTCAAAAAGATTTTAACAGAGACACCAGGTACATATCATCATAGTGTCATGGTGGCGAATTTAGCGGATGCTGCTTGTGAAGCAGTCGGCGCAAACGGGCTTTTAGCGAGGGTCGGCGCTTATTATCATGACATTGGGAAAACGAAAAGACCGCAATACTTTATTGAAAACCAAATGAACATTGATAATCCGCATGACAAGCTTTCCCCACAGCTGAGTAAAAATATTATTATTGCCCATACGACAGATGGTGCTGATATGCTGAGAGAAAAGAAGTTTCCTGAAGAGCTTGTCGATATTGCAGAACAGCACCACGGGAAATCTCTTTTAAAGTTCTTCTACTACAAAGCAAAAGAACGTGATGATCAGGTGACAGAAGAAGAATTTCGTTATCCTGGTCCAAAACCGCAATCAAAAGAAGCGGCGATCATTTCTGTGGCTGACAGCGTTGAAGCTGCGGTTCGGTCAATGCATAATCCAAATCCAGAGCGGATTGAAAAACTTGTCAAAGGCATTATTTCAGATAAAATGCAGGACGGGCAATTTAGTGAATGTGATCTGACATTTAAAGAATTAAATATTATTAGCCAAACGATTTGTACAACATTAAAGGGGATTTTCCATTCTCGGATTGAATATCCAGATGCCCCGAAACAGAAGGTGAAGTAAATGACATTGTTAATCGATTTAATAGATGAAACAGGACAAGTATCAAAAGAGCATCTTGAAGAAATGGAAAAGCTTCTTCAATTTGCTGCGGATGCCCTTGAGGTAAAAGATCAAGCGGAAGTATCAGTGTCGATCGTCTCGAATGAAGAAATTCATCAAATCAACAAAGAATACAGGGGAAAGGACGCACCAACAGATGTGATCTCCTTTGCACTTGAGGAAGAAGGAGAAGGTGAGATTGAGATCATTGGCGCGGGCGACATCCCGCCGGTACTCGGTGACATTATCATTAGTGTTGATCGAACGAAAGAGCAGGCAGAAGAATATGGACATTCCTTTATGAGAGAGCTTGGCTTCTTAACGATTCATGGTTTCCTTCATTTACTTGGTTATGATCATATGACAGAGGAAGATGAGAAAGAAATGTTCGCCAAACAGACAAAAATTCTGGATGATTATGGCCTTTCGAGATCATCGTAAGAAACGCAGCCCGCTTGCCCGTTTTTTTCGGAGTTTTTATTATGCATTTAGAGGAATCTGGCGAACTTTCTTGAATGAACGGAATTTTCGATTTCATACAGTCGCAGCCATCATCGTGGTGATCTGCGGCTTTTGGTTTCACATTGAACCGGTCGAATGGATGATCGTGCTTCTTTTATGTGGGGGAATCTTTGCACTTGAACTTGTCAACACAGCCATTGAACATACAGTGGATCTTATGACAGAAGAAAAGCACCCGCTTGCAGAAAGAGCAAAGGACGCTGCAGCAGGCGCTGTTTGCGTTTACGCCGCGATTTCGGTTATGATTGGGTTGATGATCTTCCTGCCGAAGATCATGCAATAGAACAATATTACTATTTATTAACATTTTTAGAAATGGGCGTGAAAATGTCACGTGAATTATGTAAAATATAAATGTGACAGTGGGTCCATTTCTTCTGAAAGTGGGAACTAGGAATGAACAAACAAGAGTTGATTTCAGAAGCAATCAAAGCAAGAGATTTTGCATATGTACCCTATTCAAAATTCAAAGTCGGTGCAGCATTATTGTCGAATGATGGAAAAGTGTATGGCGGCTGCAACATTGAAAATGCAGCATATGGCATGTGTAATTGTGCGGAAAGAACAGCACTTTTTAAAGCTTATTCAGAAGGCATCACATCTTTTCAAATGCTTGCAGTAGTGGCTGATACAGATCGACCTGTTTCACCGTGCGGCGCATGCAGACAGGTCATTTCAGAGCTATGTGCACCTGATATGCCAGTGATCCTAACAAACTTAAAAGGACATATATACGAAACAACAGTAAACGAACTATTGCCAGGCGCATTTTCACCGGAGGATTTAAATGACTAACGAAAGCTTCAAATCAGGATTTGTATCAATTATTGGAAGACCAAATGTAGGTAAATCAACCTTTCTTAATCGTGTCATTGGACAAAAAATTGCCATTATGAGTGATAAGCCCCAAACGACGCGAAACAAAGTTCAAGGTGTCTTGACAACCAACACGTCACAAACGATTTTTATCGATACACCAGGCATTCATAAACCTAAGCATAAGCTAGGTGATTTTATGATGAGGGTGGCTCAAAATACACTGAAGGAAGTCGACCTGATCTTGTTTATGATCAACGCAAAGGAAGGTTATGGCAAAGGTGATGAATTCATCATTGAACGACTAAAGCAAACATCTACACCGGTGTTCCTTGTCGTGAATAAAATTGATCAAATTCACCCAGATGAACTGTTCCTTTTAATTGATGAATACCGCACACGTTATCCGTTTAAGGAAATTGTGCCAATTTCAGCTCTTGAGGGCAACAACATTGATACGCTTCTTCAGCAAATTGAAGGTTATCTTCCAGAGGGCCCTCAATTTTATCCAGCAGATCAAGTAACAGATCATCCAGAGCGGTTTATTATTTCTGAATTAATTCGTGAAAAAGTGCTGCATTTAACGAGAGAAGAGATTCCTCACAGTATTGCGGTTGCGATCGAATCAATTAAGCCAGATGAAAATGGCAAGATCCATGTGGCGGCGACCATTGTCGTAGAACGTGATTCACAAAAAGGGATCGTTATTGGTAAACGAGGCAGCTTATTAAAAGAAGTGGGACAAAAAGCGCGCAGAGATATTGAAGCACTTCTAGGCTCAAAAGTATACCTGGAGCTTTGGGTAAAAGTTCAGAAGGACTGGCGTAATAAATCCACTCACTTGCGTGACTTCGGATTTAGAGAAGACGAATATTAAAAATCGCTGCATTTGTCATAAAATCTGACAATGGTGCGGTTCGATTAGTAAAAATTGTTTATCATGAAATGGAGGTAGCCTGGTCAAGATAAAGTTAATATGTTGGATGTAGCGTTGCTGCTTCTAATAAAGAAAGGTGGGGTTTTTATGTTGAATTTTACATGGAACGTATTTTCACAAACAGGAAGCGTTGACACGTATCTGCTTTTCAAAGAGTTAGAAAAGGAGAACCTGGAAAGACCCGATGTACTTGAAGAAGAGATAGCACGATTTGATTTTCCAATCTTATAATTCTTGACCCCCTCCAACGCTCGGAGTGTAGACAAATGCTCATTAAAAGTGAAGGAATCGTTCTTAGAACAACAGATTATGGCGAAACAAACAAAATTGTCACGCTGCTCACTAGAGAGCATGGGAAAATTGGTGTGATGGCAAGAGGTGCTAAAAAATCAAACAGCCGCCTGTCAGCCATAAGCCAGCCGTTTTTATACGGAACCTTCCTTATCCAATCATCAACAGGACTTGGAACGCTCCAGCAAGGTGAAATGATCGAAAGCATGCGGGCCATCCGGGAAGATTTATTTCTGACTGCATATGCCGCATATATGACAGAATTACTCGATAAAGGAACGGAGGAAAAGAAGCCAAACCCTTATTTGTTTGAGCTCCTTCTTCAATCTTTACGTCATCTCAATGAAGGCACAGATGCTGATATTATTTTATTTATTGTAGAGGTTAAAATGTTATCAGTGATGGGGATGAAGCCTGAACTGGATCAATGTGTACACTGCGGTCAAAAAGAAGGGCAGTTCCATTTCTCGATTAGAGATAACGGATTTATTTGCCAAAATTGCTTTTCTAAAGATCCATATAAACTGCCCTTATCCCCAGCAGCTGCAAGACTGCTTCGTTTGTTTCATTATTTTGATTTATCAAGGCTTGGTCAAGTTGACGTGAAACCGCAGACTAAACAAGAAATTCGTCAAGTGCTGGATCACTACTATGACGAGTATTCAGGCCTTTATTTAAAATCAAAAAAATTCATGAATCAGATGGAATCCATGAAAAAGCTAATGGGTGACGAAAACAAAAGTTGACATCTTCCATGACTTTTTGTAAGATCATCTAAGATAAAATATGTTGCATTGACAGAAAGAAGTACTTACGTATAATCCATAAAAGCGACCTTAGGACGGTGTAAGCTAAGGATGGAGGCGTAACGAAAGGCATTCTTGAGCAACGTAAAACAAAGCGGCTGGGTGCTACGACACCAGCAAATAGGGTGGAACCGCGGGAAAAACTCTCGTCCCTATGTTTGCAAGGAACCTTGTGAGCATAGAGACGGGAGTTTTTGTGTTCTCTTATGAGGTTCTAGTCCCCACCCGCCATACATAGCGGATGGTATAGAAAAGACGGAGGTGCGATCATTGAATATTCAAGACATGATTTTGACGCTGCAAAAGCATTGGTCAAATGAAGGCTGCGTATTAATGCAAGCGTATGACACAGAAAAAGGTGCTGGAACGATGAGTCCATACACGTTCCTGCGAAGCATCGGACCAGAGCCGTGGAAGGTAGCGTATGTAGAGCCTTCTAGACGCCCGGCTGATGGCAGATATGGAGAAAATCCAAATAGATTGTATCAGCATCATCAATTTCAAGTGATCATTAAGCCATCACCTGACAATATTCAAGAATTGTATCTTGAATCATTGAAGGCGCTTGGCATTGACCCGTTGAAACATGATATTCGTTTTGTTGAAGACAACTGGGAAAATCCATCTCTTGGCTGTGCAGGGCTCGGCTGGGAAGTCTGGCTTGATGGCATGGAAATTACGCAATTTACGTATTTTCAGCAAGTCGGCGGCTTAGAATGTAAGCCAGTTTCTGTTGAAATCACATACGGTATTGAACGTCTTGCCTCTTACATCCAAGACAAAGAAAATGTCTTTGACCTTGAATGGACAGACGGATTTACTGTAAGAGATTTATTCTTAATGGCTGAATATGAGCACTCTGTTTATACATTTGAAACATCTAATACTGACATGCTGTTCGATTTATTTACAACCTATGAGAAAGAAGCACATAGCCAAATGGACAAAGGACTTGTTCACCCGGCATACGATTATGTACTCAAATGTTCTCATACGTTTAACTTGCTCGACGCAAAGGGCGCTATATCTGTCACTGAGCGAACCGGCTATATTGGAAGAGTACGTCAGTTAGCGCGAAAAGTGGCTAAAACGTATTACGAAGAACGAGAAAAACTTGGATTTCCTATGTTAAAAGAGGAGGCGGCTTCTCATGAATAAACAAGATGTATTACTCGAAATCGGCTTAGAAGAGATGCCGGCTCGTTTCATGCCAGAGAGCACAAAGCAGCTAGGTGAGAAAGTAAAAGCTTGGTTTGAAACGCAAAATATTTCATTCGAAGATGTTGTTTTATTCAATTCACCAAGACGCCTTGCTGTGCTCGTCAAAGGTGTCGCAGAAAAACAAGAAGACATCAAAGAAGAAGCAAAAGGCCCAGCTAAAAAGATTGCTCAAGACGCTGAAGGCAATTGGACAAAAGCGGCTGAGGGCTTTGCCCGCGGACAAGGCGCTTCAACAGAGGATCTCTATTTCAAAGAGATCAAAGGTGTGGATTATGTCCATGTCCAAAAGTTCCAAGAAGGAAAGCAAGTCAAAGACCTTCTCCCAGCGCTAGGTGAGATTGCCGCTTCATTAAGCTTTCCAAAGAACATGAGATGGGGAAGCGAAGATTTACGCTATATCCGTCCGATTAAATGGATTGTTTGCTTATTCGGGCAAGAGATCGTACCCGTTGAAATTGCAGGCGTAAAAAGCGGACGGGAGACAAGAGGACATCGCTTCCTCGGTACGACAGCCAGCATTGACTCACCTGCTTCTTATGAGCAAACATTACACGATCAATTTGTCATTGCAGATGCAGGTAAAAGAAAGCAATGGATTACTGAGCAGCTAAATGCCCTTTCTTCAGAAAAAGGCTGGGTCATTCCAGTTGATCCTGAACTTCTAGAGGAAGTCAACGATCTTGTTGAATACCCAACAGTGTTGTTTGGTTCCTTTGAAGAAGAGTTCCTTGCATTGCCGGAAGAAGTATTGGTCACGACAATGAAAGAGCATCAGCGCTATTTCCCTGTGAAAAATGAGCAAGGAGAATTGCTGCCTCATTTTATTACGGTCAGAAACGGAAACAGTGAGGCGCTGGAAAATGTCGCAAGAGGAAACGAAAAAGTACTTCGTGCGCGTTTATCAGATGCTGCATTCTTCTATAAAGAAGACGAAAAACTAGTCATTGAAGACAATATTAAAAAGCTTGATAAGGTTGTATTTCATGAGAAGCTTGGAACAATTGGTGACAAGCTGAAGAGAGTGACAGATATTGCGACCCGCCTAGCAGCGCATGTCAGCACAGATGACGAAACAACAAAACGTGTCGCAAGAGCAGCAAGTATTTCTAAGTTTGACCTTGTGACTCAAATGGTCTATGAATTCCCAGAATTACAAGGAATCATGGGTGAGAAATATGCAAAAGCACTTGGCGAACACGAAGAAGTCGCAAAGAGCATAAACGAACACTACATGCCGCGTTTTGCCGGTGACAAGGCGCCTTCGACTCTGATTGGTGCGATTGTCGCAGTAGCGGATAAACTAGATTCTATTTGTTCGTTCTTTTCAATTGATGTGATTCCAACGGGTTCTCAAGATCCTTATGGACTCAGAAGACAAGCGAGCGGTATCGTTCAAATCCTGCTCGACCGTCATTGGAATATTTCATTTAAAGAGCTGTTAGCACTTGCTCAAGTAGAGGCAGAACATGAAGCTGCTCTGATTGAGTTTTTGACGCAGCGTTTAAAATATGTCCTCCAAGCAGAGCATATCCGTCATGATGTGGCCGATGCAGTGCTTGATGTTGAAAATATTGAGCCTTATGCGGTCGTGAAAAAAGCAGCTGTTCTTGAAGAGAGCGTGAAACAAGAAAGCTTCAAAGAAACGGCTGAGGCACTTGGCCGCGTCATTTCAATCAGTAAAAAAGGGGAAGATGTAGAGATTCAGCCTGCACTGTTTGAAAATGAGCACGAGCAAAAGCTATTTGAGGCGTATCAGCAAGTAGAGAAAGCTGTTAAGGGACATGTGGCAGCAGGAGAATACAACTTAGCACTTGAGGCGTTAAATACCTTAAAAGCGCCGATTGTTCATTATTTCGATCACACAATGGTTCATGCGGATGATGAAAAACTGAAGCAAAATCGTTTGGCACAGATGGTCAAGCTAGCCAAAGTCATTCAATCATTTGCGAATATGAACAATTTAATTGTAAAATAAATACCTAAGAACGGTTGCCTTTTGAGAAGGGCAATCGTTTTTTACTCATTTAATTCACGGTTTTTGAGCGGATTTTTGTTTCATTCGGACAAAGATGCGCTATAATATGATGAGTTATGAAAATGATATACATAAAGTAAAGATTCGCTCTCTCTATTTAAAGGTGGTGAGTACAATCGAGTTAAATAAACGGCAAGAGCAGATTTTACAGATTGTCAAAGAGAATGGTCCGATCACTGGAGAGCATATCGCCGATCGGCTGAACTTAACAAGGGCTACCCTCAGACCGGATTTAGCCATTTTAACAATGTCTGGATTTTTAGAAGCAAGGCCAAGGGTCGGCTACTTTTTTACAGGAAAAACAGGCACGCAGCTTCTGGCAGATAAGCTGAAAAAACTCCAAGTGAAAGATTTCCAATCCATTCCAGTGGTGATACATGAGAATGTTTCGGTTTATGATGCGATTTGTACGATGTTTTTAGAGGATGTGGGCACATTATTCGTTGTGGACGATCACTCTATTTTAACAGGCGTGTTATCAAGAAAAGACCTCCTTCGAGCAAGTATTGGAAAACAAGAGCTTCCATCTATACCTGTCCATATTATTATGACAAGAATGCCGAACATCACCGTTTGCCGCAAGGAAGATTTCATTATGGATGTGGCCAAGCACTTGATTGAAAAGCAAATAGACGCACTTCCTGTCATAAAAGAAACGGATAAAGGCTTTGAAGTTGTCGGCAGAATTACGAAAACAAACATGACGAAAATACTTGTTAGCTTATCGGAGAATGAAATTATCTAATTACAGAAGACTGCGAGGGGATGTTATGAGTAATCGCGTAATTTTTGTTGTATCAGATTCAGTAGGAGAAACCGCAGAGCTCGTGGTCAAAGCGGCACTTAGCCAATTTGATGGCGGTTCATCAGACCATTCAAATATTAGAAGAATCCCATATGTTGAGGATATCGGTACGATTAAAGAAGTCATTTCACTGGCGAAAGCAGATAACGGGATCGTCTGCTTTACTCTCGTTGTGCCAGAAATGCGTCAATTTTTAATAGAAGAGGCAGAAGCAAACGGAGTCGTTTACTATGACATCATTGGTCCACTTATTGATAAAATGGAGACCGCATATGGAAATGAAGCGAAACATGAGCCGGGTCGTGTACGTCAATTAGATGAGGACTATTTTAAAAAAGTAGAAGCCATTGAGTTCGCTGTAAAGTATGATGATGGCAGAGATCCAAGAGGCATTCTAAAAGCTGATATTGTGCTCATTGGTGTATCACGCACGTCCAAGACACCGCTTTCTCAATATTTGGCGCATAAGCGGCTGAAGGTAGCGAACGTTCCGATTGTTCCTGAAGTAGATCCGCCAGAAGAGTTATTCTCAGTTGATCCAAAGAAATGCATTGGCCTGAAAATTAGTCCAGACAAACTCAATCATATTCGTAAAGAACGTTTAAAATCTCTAGGTTTAAATGATCGAGCAATTTATGCGAACATCGAGCGGATTAAAGAGGAACTAGAGTATTTTGAAAAAGTGGTTGACCGAATTAACTGTCAAGTTGTCGATGTATCGAATAAAGCAGTTGAGGAAACGGCGAATGTCATTCATCAAATGCTGACCAAAAGAGGTTCCGAATAAACTCAGGATGCTCCTCCTGGGTTTTTCCTATGGTGGGAAACGGGTAAACAAAAATAATGGCATATTTGCTGCATTTGTATTATAATAAAAAATTGTGATAAAATGATTGATTTTAGGTTTAAGTTAAGTCAAGAACGAATAAACTAATATTGGCAGAAGTCAAGTGATTCTGAACATAACTTTTCGACAAAATGAGTTTTACTGTTGATTGCTTTATGGGGGAAAAGTATGGTCTTTTTGCTTCTTTAAAGCAGGAATAAGGTGGAGGGATGGAGAATTAGTCACCTGAATGAACGTAAAAGAGAGAGGACGATTTATGTCGATGCAGATGCTTGTCCTGTAAAAGACGAAATCCTTTCTGTCGCATCTCAGTTTCAAGTATCTGTGACTTTCATTGCTTCATATGAGCATTTTCAAACCAAAAGATCACCACTTGAAGATTGGCGGTTTGTAGATACACATAAGGAAGCAGCGGATTTAGTCATTGCGAACTCAGCTGCCGCACATGATATTGTCGTCACCCAAGATATTGGTCTTGCCTCCTTACTGCTTCCAAGACATGTCATTGTTCTGTCTGAAAGAGGACGGATGTACACAAACGAAACAATTGATTTTGATTTGGAACGCAGGCATGTTTCCAGCAAACAGCGAAGAAAAGGTATATACGGAAAAGGTCCCAAAAAGCTTTTGGAAGAGGATAAAAAGCGATTTATTACGCAACTACAAAAAATCCTGTCGAATCATGAAGGATTTTTGAATTAAAAGGCGAATAATGTACGACGGAGTGTTATTAGGATGAGCAAACGTATACCAGATGAACTTTTGGAGCAGATCCAAAAAAACGCAGACATTGTCGAAGTGATTGGAGAATACGTACAGCTTAGAAAACAAGGTCGAAATTACTTCGGTCTTTGTCCATTCCATGGTGAAAATACTCCTTCATTCTCTGTTTCAGCAGATAAGCAAATCTTCCATTGTTTTGGCTGTGGTGCTGGAGGTAATGTGTTTTCGTTCCTCAGACAAATGGAAGGCTACTCATTTATTGAAGCCGTTTCACATGTTGCTGATAAGTACCATATTGATTTGCCTGATCATGTAGCGAATGCTCAGATCAGTTCCTCTCAGCAAGAGGATACAGCAAATCATAAAATGATTGAGGCACATGAGCTTCTTAAGAAATTTTACCACCATTTGCTGGTAAATACAAAGGAAGGTCAAAACGCACTCGATTATTTACGGTCCAGAGGCTTTACGGATGAAACAATTGCCAAGTTTGAGATCGGGTATGCTCTTGACTCTTGGGATTTCATGACCAAGTTTTTAGAAAAACGAGGGTTTGATCCTATGATGATGGAGAAAGCTGGTCTTTTGATTCAACGAGAAAACGGCACAGGCTTTTTTGATCGTTTTAGGGATCGTGTCATGTTTCCAATTCATGATCATCACGGGACGGTCGTCGCTTTTTCCGGAAGATCACTTGGTAATCAGCAGCCTAAGTATATGAATAGTCCTGAAACGCCACTTTTTCATAAAAGTAAGCTGCTCTATCACTTTCATGACGCGCGTATGCATATTAGAAAACGCGAACGGGCGGTCCTTTTCGAAGGATTTGCTGACGTCATCTCAGCTGTCACATCTGGTGTTGGCGAAAGTGTTGCAACAATGGGTACGTCTTTAACAGAAGAGCACGTTAAACTGCTCAGACGGAACGTAGAAGAGATCATCCTCTGTTATGACTCTGACACGGCCGGATATGAAGCGACCATGAAAGCGTCAGATTTGCTTGGAAAAAGAGGATGTAAAGTTCGCGTTGCCATGATACCAGATGGACTCGATCCAGATGATTACATTCGTAAATATGGCGGCGAGAAATTTAGGAATGACATCATAGATGCAAGTGTGACATTAATGACATTTAAGATGAATTTTTTCCGAAGAGGAAAGAATTTATCAGACGAAGGAGACCGTCTTGCTTATATGAAGCAAGTTCTCCGAGAAATCAGCCGGTTAAACGGCTCCTTGGAACAAGAGATTTACATGAAACAGCTTGCTGGAGAGTTCTCGATCTCACTTGACTCATTAAAGGAACAACTGGAGCTGTTTGAAAAGCAGCAGCGGCAAGAAGCCAAAAGCACGCAGGAAGAAAGTGGGCTTGAAAAACGGCGTGCACATTTGTCAACACAGGTGAGAAGAAAGCGTCTGCGGCCGGCATATGAAAATGCAGAGAGAATGCTGCTTGCTCATATGTTAAAAAGCGATGACGTGATCCGCAAAGTGCTTGACAGAGTAGGGATTGAATTTAATATAGATACGCACAGGGCGCTGGCAACGTACATTTATGCATTGTATGAAGAAGGCAAAGAACCGACGCCGCAGCACCTGATGAACCGGTTGGAAGATGATGTGATAAGTCAGCTTCTGACGGATATATTAATGATTCAAGTTGGAGACGAACTAAGTGAAGCTGAATTAAGTGATTATGTAAAAAAAGTGTTGAATCATCGGAATTTGTCAATGATAAAGGAAAAAGAACTAGAACGTGCAGAGGCGGAGAGGCAAAAAGATTTCTTCAAAGCGGCAACACTTGCAAAAGAAATTATTCAGTTGAACCGTTCGCTGAAGTAATACGTCTAATATTTATGACAAGACTTACGGCTGGCAATGAATCCTTTAGGGGAGGAGCATAAGACCGCAAGCATCTTGCCTTCATCATTATTTATTTTATTCCTATTTGCTCATCTGTTTGATAGAGAGAGAAAAGCAGAGCGGATGCAAATCGCAAGTTACTTTAGAATTCGTTGCAAGCTTTGGAAGGAGGGATCCATAATGGCTGATAAACAAGCCCACGAAACCGAAACTGAATTAACCTTTGAACAGGTGAGAGATAAGCTCACTGAAACGGGTAAAAAACGGGGCGTTTTAACATACGAAGAAATTGCAGAGCGTATGTCTAGCTTTGAAATTGAATCAGACCAAATGGATGAATACTATGAATACTTAGGCGAACAGGGTGTAGAGCTCATCAGTGAAAATGAAGAGACAGAAGACCCAAATGTTCAGCAGCTGGCTAAAGCAGAAGAGGAATTTGACCTGAATGATTTAAGCGTACCACCAGGTGTCAAAATTAATGATCCTGTTCGTATGTACTTAAAAGAAATCGGACGCGTCAATTTGTTATCTGCTAAAGAAGAAATTACGTATGCTCAAAAGATCGAAGAAGGCGATGAGGAATCAAAAAGAAGATTAGCGGAAGCGAACCTTCGTCTCGTTGTCAGTATTGCGAAACGCTACGTCGGTCGTGGTATGCTTTTCCTTGACTTGATTCAAGAAGGAAACATGGGGCTCATGAAGGCAGTTGAGAAGTTTGATTACCGCAAAGGATACAAATTCTCAACATATGCGACTTGGTGGATTAGACAGGCGATCACGCGTGCCATTGCCGATCAGGCGAGAACAATCCGTATTCCAGTTCATATGGTGGAAACCATTAATAAATTGATCCGTGTTCAAAGACAGCTTCTGCAAGACCTAGGCAGAGAACCAACGCCAGAGGAAATTGCTGAAGACATGGATTTAACCCCAGAAAAGGTAAGAGAAATTCTTAAAATTGCACAAGAGCCTGTCTCTTTAGAAACACCTATTGGTGAAGAAGATGACTCGCATCTTGGTGATTTTATTGAAGACCAAGAGGCGACGTCTCCATCTGACCATGCTGCATACGAATTGTTGAAAGAGCAGCTTGAAGATGTATTAGACACGCTAACGGACCGTGAAGAAAATGTGCTGAGACTACGTTTCGGACTAGATGACGGAAGAACACGCACGTTAGAAGAGGTTGGAAAGGTGTTTGGCGTAACAAGAGAGCGTATCCGCCAAATTGAAGCGAAAGCTCTTCGTAAATTAAGACACCCAAGCAGAAGTAAACGATTAAAAGACTTCTTAGAATAGAAACCGGACGGATCTTGAAAGAGATCCGTTCTTTCTTCATCAAAATGAAAACGCTTTTTTCAATCTGATTATATTTTACTGAATAACAAATGAATTTGCAACGTTCTTAGAGAAAAGATGTATAAAAAATACATCAAAATGTGCTGCAGGCTTCATTTCTCATCATGATTCATTTTTGTCTAATCTGTGAACTTGACCAAAGTTTTGTATCATAATTCGTTTACTTTTTGTAAAATTAAAGTAGAATTAGAATTGTTTGCATAGTCTCAAAGGGGTTTTTCACAAAGGGGAGGATGAAAGAAATGAAACGGAATCCACTTATACCATTTTTATTGATTGCCATTTTAGGAATTGGACTCACTTTTTTCTTATCAATGAAGGGGCTGAAGGATGAAGAAAAAATTGCCTCTGGTGGCGAAGAGCAAAAGCAAGAGGAGACAGCAAATGCGACGCCGGAAGAATTGTATAAGCAAAACTGTCTGAGCTGTCATGGGGAAAACTATGAAGGCGGCGCAGGTCCTGCATTAAAAGGTGTTGGTGACAAGCTTGAAGTGGCAGACATCAAGAAGAAAATTCAAGAAGGCGGAAACGGGATGCCAGGCGGGCTGATTCCGAATGAAAAGCTAGATGAAATGTCAGAATGGGTTTCCAAAATTAAATAATGTGACGCAAAAAGCTCTTTTTGATAAGAAGAGCTTTTTTCATTTGAAAACGACTTTTAAAAAGTCCATAATTTATATAAGATAGACAAGGGATGAACATTAAAGAAAAGTAGTGATATGTATGAATGAAATGAATTTATCGAAACGATTAAAAAGAGTTGCAGACTTTTTACCAAATGAGGCTGTCTTTGCTGATATCGGCTCAGATCATGCCTATTTGCCATGCTATGCGATATTACATCAAAAAGCAGTAAAAGCCATTGCTGGTGAAATTACAGATGGACCGCTCCAATCTGCGAAGCAGCAAGTACATAGACTTGAATTAGATGAACAGATCTCGGTCAGAAAAGGAAATGGCCTTGAAGTCATTGAAAAGGGCGAAGTGAATGCAGTCACGATTGCAGGTATGGGCGGAGCACTCATCGCAAGCATTTTAAATGACGGCAAGCATAAGCTCACAGGCCGCGAGCGGCTCATTCTTCAGCCAAATATCCATGCTCACCACATTCGTTTATGGCTCTATCAAGAGGGGTATGAATTGATGGGTGAAGTCATTTTAGAAGAGGATGGCAAAATATACGAAATCATCATCGCCGAAAAAGGCGACAAAGATAAAGCCTATGAAGGAATGTCAGTAGAAACAGGCATGCTAGTTGGTCCGTTTCTTGCGAAAGAGCAAAATGACGTCTTCCGGCGCAAGTGGATGCAAGAGCTTCAGCATATGGAGAAAATAGAAGGTCAAATTCAAGAGGCAGCTCCGACAGAAGAAAACAAAGAGCGCCAGAAAGAGCTGAAAGCGAAAATAAAGATTCTAAAGGAGGTTTTGACTGTTGACTAAAACAGTAAACGGGCATGAAATCATCCAATTGTTTGAACAATTTTCACCAAAAGCATATGCCGTGGAGGGTGATAAAATTGGGCTCCAGATTGGAACATTAAATAAACAAGTCACCAATGTCATGATCACCTTAGATGTATTAGAGAATGTGGTAGATGAGGCGATTGAGCGGAATATAGATCTTATCATAGCCCACCACCCGCCGATTTTTCGTCCATTAAAAAATGTAGCGACAGATCAGCCGGCTGGACGTATCATTGAAAAGTGCATCAAACATGATATTGCGGTTTATGTGGCTCATACAAATTTAGACGTAGCGGATGGAGGAGTCAATGACTTGCTTGCTGAGGCATTAGAGCTCAAGGAAACAAGTGTGTTAGTTCCGACATATGAAGATCAAATCAAGCAGCTTGCACTTTATGTTCCAGAGGAATTTGAAGAGGCCATCAGAACGGCTTTAGGAAATGCGGGAGCTGGTCATATTGGCAACTACAGCCATTGTGCTTTTTCAAATGAAGGGACAGGCAGCTTTCTGCCATCAGAAGAAGCTGAGCCTTTTATTGGTGAGTCGGGTAAGCTGGAATTTGTGAAAGAAGTGCGGATCGAAACCATTTTCCCAGCAAGTATTGAAAAACAAGTGATTCGTGAAATGATCAAAGCACATCCTTATGAAGAAGTCGCCTACAGTGTACACACGACGGATCTTCCTCCTATTCAAAAAGGTCTCGGCCGCATTGGAGAATTAAGAGACCCTATGACTCTTGGGGAATTTACACAATTTGTAAAAGTGAAGCTAGATGTGAATGGTGCTCGTTTTGTAGGAGATCAGGAAGCGGTTGTGAAAAAGGTAGCTGTGCTTGGCGGAGACGGAAATAAATACATCCATCAAGCGAAAAGAATGGGTGCCGATGTGTATGTGACAGGAGACCTTTATTTTCATGTCGCCCACGATGCAATGATGCTCGGACTAAACGTAGTGGACCCAGGTCATTACGCAGAAAAGATCATGAAAGAGGGCGTGAAAGCGAAGCTTCAATCGCTATGTACGGATCAAAAGTATGATGTACAGCTCTTTGTGTCAGAATCAAACACAAACCCATTTCAGTTTATGTAAAAAAACGTCAGAGCACAGCAGCTCTGACGTTTTTTTATTTCTTCGTTTTTACGCGAGGTAATATTTTAGAAAGAGGAACAGCGTGTTCAACCTTCCAAGTCGATTCATTGTCCGGTTCATAGTTTTCTAGGAAGCGAATGACTTCTTTTGTAATAGGTGTTGGTGTTGAAGCACCAGCAGTCACGGCAACGGTTTTTACGCCTTGCAGCCATTCCAGCTTGAGCTCACTTAGGTCACCAATACGGTAAGCCTGTGTACCTGCAATCTCCATTGACACTTGTGCTAGACGGTTGGAGTTATTACTTTTCGGATCGCCGACCACAATGGTGAGATCAGCTTGCCCAGCTTGCTGTGAAACAGCTTCCTGACGTACTTGTGTCGCAAGACAAATTTCTTGATGGTATTCAACGTGCGGATATTTCTCCTTAATGAGCTCCATCAAATCATAGACATCCCACTGTGACATCGTCGTCTGATTGGTAATGAGCAGCTTATCTGACGTTAAATCCAGCGCCTCAATGTCAGCTTCTGTTTCAACAAGGTGCACTTTGTCTGGTGCAACTCCGACAGCTCCTTCTGGCTCAGGGTGACCTTTTTTCCCAATATAAATAATGTCATACCCATCGGCAGTTTTTTCTGAAATGAGTTCATGTGTTTTCGTTACATCTGGACAGGTCGCGTCAATGGCTACAAGGCCTTTTTCTTCTGCGATTTGGCGAACCTCGGGAGAAACGCCGTGGGCGGTGAAAATCACCGTTCCGCTTTCAACCTGCTTTAAAATGTCCAAGCGATTTGGTCCGTCCAGTGTGTAGATCCCATCTTCTTCAAAGGCATCTGTTACATGTTTGTTATGCACAATCATACCTAATATATAAATTGGGCGTGGCAAGTTTTTATCCAGTGCGGCATTTTTAGCAATGACCATTGCATCCACAACGCCATAGCAATAGCCACGCGGCGATATTTTAATCACATTCATTTATTCGTCCTCCTGTAGGGAAGTGCTGCTAGAGAAGAACAATATAAAAAGCCGTAAAAAACGGCTTTTTATCATTCTCTTCCTTCCATTATAGCCAAAGTAAGCGCATATATCAAAGATTGTTATACGCGGTAACCACTTCGCCTTTCAAAGATTACTAGACATATAGTTTTGGAACAGAACTGCCAGCTCTTTTTTTCGGCTTTGCTTCAGGAGCAGGTGATGTGAGTGCAGCTGTTTTTTTGACAAGAATGTCCTCTGGTTCTTCATCTTCTTTTATTTCCTCTGCCTCATCAACTGGTGCTGTTTGTTCATGCGTAACTTCTGTTTCCTCGCCGAGTTCTTTTGGTTCTGCGTCTGCATCATTCACATTCGTTTCATCATCATCCGCACTGCCAAGCTGGCTGTACAGCTTAATCATCGCAGGCAGATTTCTCACTAAAGGGCCGTATTGCTGAATCATTGGTGTGAATTGCTGCGCCATTCCGAGCACTTTTTGAACATTTCCTAACATGCTTGAGAGAGTCGCAGGATTTGTGAAGCTCTGGATTCCTTGTAATCCCGCACCACCTCCAGAGACCCCTGCTCCCCCGGCTCCAGGAAGGAATTTAGCGAGCATGCCTTTAATTCCAGCTCCGCCGCCTAGTGCACGGCTCTCGCCCCCTGGAATACCGCCCATCCCATGTAAACCGCCGCCCTGTACAGACGGAGAGCGAGGCATCATTTGTTGAAATTGATTCCCTTGCCCTTGAAAAGGCTGTTCGATCGGAGCCTGCTGTCTCCTTTGGAAAATCCCGGGCTGTCCGCCATTTCCAAGGTGCCGGCGTGAGGGACGATGCGGCTGAAAATCGCCCATAGGCCTTTGCCCTAACATACTTGTACCTCCCTTACTGCATTCTCTTTCTCTTCATAGGTTATGCAAAGAAGCATCAATTGGTTTCCTGTAAGAAAAGCGGACATGGTTTTTTTGTTGAAAATCAGCTATAATGAGGAGATGAGCAAAAAGGCATTGCCTTAAGGAGTGAAAACATGAAAGAAACGAAATTTACGACATATGAATTAAAGCCTTTTATTATAGATGCTATTCATGAACTGGGCTTTTATGAGCCAACTGATATTCAAAGAAGAATCATCCCTGCTGTTTTAAAAGGAGAAAGCGTCATTGGTCAATCACAAACAGGAACAGGAAAAACCCATGCGTACTTATTGCCGCTTATTCATTCAATCGATCCAGGCAAAGAGCAAGTACAAGTGGTGATTACTGCACCAACACGAGAATTAGCCAATCAAATTTTCAAAGAAGCCCAAACGATCTTAAAGAATACTTCTCCGGAAGAAGAAATTAAAGCAAAGCTTTACATTGGCGGAACGGACAAGCAGAAATCCATTCAAAAGCTAAAGAACCAGCCGCATTTGGTTGTCGGCACTCCTGGACGTATTGCTGATCTTATTCATGAGCAAGCGCTGAATGTATACAAAGCGACTTCTCTTGTTATTGATGAAGCGGATTTAATGCTGGATATGGGATTTTTAGAAGATGTGGACCGTATTGGTGCACAAATGCCAGAAAAGCTGCAAATGCTTGTGTTCTCAGCAACCATTCCGGAAAAATTAAAGCCTTTCCTTAAAAAATATATGGACAATCCAAAGTATGCCCATGTTGAACCAAGACGTATTACCGCTGAAAACATTCAGCATATTTTAGTCCCGTCTAAACAACGTGACAAATTAAAATTGCTGCATGAGATGGTGACAAATGTACAGCCTTATTTAGGAATCATTTTTGCCAATACAAAATCAACCGTTGATGAAATTGCTTCATTCCTTCAAGAAAAAGGAATGAAAATTGGTGTGCTTCATGGCGGATTAACGCCGCGCGAACGTAAAAAAGTCATGAAACAAATTGATGATTTGGAGTTCACCTATATTGTGGCGTCTGATCTTGCAGCCCGCGGAATTGATATTAAGGGCGTCAGCCACGTGATCAACTATGAACTTCCATCTGATCTTGATTTCTATGTTCACCGTGTTGGAAGAACAGCTCGAGCTGGTTCCTCTGGAATTGCGATGACCATTTATGATCTCGCTGATGAGGATGCACTTGTTCAGATTGAGAAAATGGGTGTTGTGTTTGAGAACAAAACCATTGTTCATGGAGAATGGCGAGATGCGGATGACCGTCTGAAGCGTCAAAGACGTAAAAAAGCACCAAATGAAATTGAAGAAAAAGCGAAGCGTCTTGTGAAAAAACCGAAAGCCGTCAAACCTGGATATAAAAAGAAAATGACACGTGAGATGGATAAAATCAAAAAGCAGGAACGTAGAAAGTCAAAGCGTAACGGAAAGTAGGGGGAAACATTGTTGAAGATTGGATCACATGTATCCATGAGCGGAAAACATATGCTTCTTGCAGCGAGTCAAGAAGCTGCCTCTTATGGTTCGAATACTTTTATGATTTATACAGGTGCACCACAAAATACACGCCGTAAAAAAATTGAAGACCTTAATATTGAAGCTGGACAAGCGCATATGAAAGAGCATGGCATGACAGATATCGTCGTTCATGCACCGTATATTATCAATATTGGAAACACAGTGAATCCAGCGACATTCGAGCTTGGAGTGGACTTCCTTCGCTCAGAAATAGAGCGTACGGAAGCACTTGGCGCAAAACAAATTGTTCTCCATCCAGGTGCGCATGTCGGAGCAGGGGCAGAAGCGGGAATTCAAAAAATCATCGAAGGTTTAAACGAAGTCATTGTGAAAGGGCAAGAGGTCCAA
The DNA here is from genome assembly GCF_024498355.1 of Bacillus pumilus. Lineage (GTDB taxonomy): Bacteria > Bacillota > Bacilli > Bacillales > Bacillaceae > Bacillus > Bacillus pumilus_P. The sequence continues at coordinate 2,234,034 of NZ_CP101833.1, read as the reverse complement.
ATCGCACTTGAAACAATGGCAGGCAAGGGCTCAGAGTGCGGAAGAAGCTTTGAAGAGCTTGCCCAAATTATCGACGGTGTGACACATAACGAAGCACTTTCTGTCTGCTTTGATACGTGTCACACGCACGATGCTGGTTACCCGATTGTGAGTGACTTTGACGGTGTGCTGGAAGATTTTGATCGAATCGTCGGTATTGACCGAATCAAAGTTCTTCATATTAATGACAGTAAAAACGTACAAGGCGCAAGAAAAGACCGACATGAAAATATCGGTTTTGGTGAAATTGGCTTCGATGCATTGAACTATATCGTGCATCATCCGCAGCTTCAAGATGTGCCGAAAATTCTAGAAACGCCTTATGTAGGTGAAGATAAAAAGAACAAAAAGCCACCTTACAAATTCGAAATTGAGATGCTGAAAGAAAAGCAGTTTGATGAAGGCTTACGAGAAAAAATTATGGGTCAGTAAAAAAAGCATGCAATGTGATGAGGTGCCGCTAAATGCGGCCCTTTTTTGCCTAATTTGTAAATTGGTTAAACAGATCATTGACAGTCTGTGCTGTTTGTTTAGAAGTAATCGCTTCCACTTGCTTAAGAAGCCGACTGCGCTCTGCATCATTAAAAATATTGACGTTCTTCCCATTCATGAGTTTGGCGACTTCAGCAGCCTGAGTTGATGTTAAGCTAACCCCATACTGTTTCGCATACCTTAACAAATCATTTGCTGTGATCTGGTTGAGCCGTTGCAGCACAATTTTTTGAATTAAGATCAATTCCATTCCTCCCCTCTGTAACAATGTATGGTCGAAAACGGAAAATGTGCAAAAAATTTAATTTTACTCTGTGAAATGATAAAATAGTAAAGAGTATAAAATGTTCATTGAAAATTTAACAAGTGTAGAAGGGAGAACGTATGGCAAATAGTAAACAGCATAGAAAGGAATCAGTGCCTCATTTTATTATGAGAATTTTTCTGATTCTAGTAGGAGCTGCATGTGCAGCAGTCAGCATTGAATTATTTTTAGTGCCAAACAATATTATTGATGGAGGCATCATCGGCATTTCGCTTATTTTGGATTATCTCTTTACAGATAACCCATTTATTAATTTTGCGACGATTGTTGTCATTTTGAATATTCCATTTATGATATCAGGATACAAACATATTGGGAAAACCTTTCTCATTTCCACTGTGATTGGGATTGTCAGCTTAGCCGTGATTGAATCTTCACTCCATCATGTAGAGGCATTTACAAATCAGCCGATCTTAGCCACTGTATTTGGAGGACTGTTACTAGGATTTGGCGTTGGACTCGTCATTCGGAATGGAGGCTCAATGGACGGAACAGAGATCTTAGGAATTCTTCTGACGAAAAAAATTCCTTTCTCCGTCGGTGAGTTTGTCATGATCGTCAATGTGTTCATTTTTATTTGGGCAGGCTTTGTCTTCGGACCAGAGCAGGCTATGTATTCTGTCATGACATATTATTTGGCAATGAAAACAATTGATGCTGTCATTCAAGGACTTGATGAAACAAAAGCTGTCATTATCGTGTCGGATTATTATGATGAAATTTCAGATGCAATTCTTCATCGTCTTGGCAGGGGAACGACAAAGCTTAGAGGAAAAGGCGGCTATACAGATGAAGAGAAAGATGTCATCTATGCCGTTGTCACAAGGCTTGAAATTACAAAGCTGAAATCCATTGTGTTTGAAATTGATGGTCAAGCATTTATTACGATTATGGATACACATGAAACAAAAGGCGGTAAGTTTAAAACAGCCATTCATTAGCTTTTATTTTACTTTTTTATTTTTCTTTTATATAATGAGACGTATGTATGGAAAAAGAAAATGGCTCTTGCCATTTTCTTTTTGTTGTATAAATCGTAATCATTCTTTTTATATTGATTAAAGGTGGAAAGATTCATGGCAAAGCCGATTATTGAAATGAAAGACATTTCGTACTCGTATGGACAGCGAAATGTCATTGATCACATTCATTTAACAGTAGAGGAAGGGAATTTTCTGGCACTCGTTGGACCGAATGGATCTGGTAAAACAACCTTATTAAAATGCCTGCTTGGGCTCATTAAACCGCAGCAAGGTGAATTAAAGCTATTTGGCACGCCTGTTTCGAAATTTAGAGACTGGGATCAAATTGGATTTGTTTCACAAAAGGCGAATAGTTTTAATACTGGTTTCCCTGCTTCTGTGTACGAGGTCGTCGCAAGTGGATTGACGGCGAAAATTGGTTTATTCAAACGAATGAGTAAGCAGGATAAATGGCAAGTTGAAGATGCCATTCGCTCAGTTGGCATACAAGATTTAAAGCACCAAAACATTGGAGAGCTTTCAGGCGGTCAGCAGCAGCGTGCATTTATTGCCCGTGCGCTCGTCAGTCAGCCAAAGCTGCTCATTTTAGATGAACCGACTGTTGGAGTGGATCAACGAACAGTAGAAGGCTTTTATCAGCTGTTAGAAACATTGAACAAAGAAAAAGGAATGTCTTTAATTCTCGTCACACATGACGTTGGAACCGTCTCTGATAAAGTCACCCATGTGGCTTGCTTAAATCAGAGCCTTCATTTCCATGGAGATGCGGAGACGTTTGATTCAATGGATGATCAGGCGTTATCTCAATTTTACGGACATGACATTCAAGTAATTCATCACGACCATCACCATCATGGGGGACATGAATAATGCTATTTCCATTTTTTCATTATGAATTTTTACAAAATGCATTTATTGCAGGAATGCTGATCGGTTTTATTGCGCCCTTACTTGGTGTATTTATTGTCGTGAGAAGGCTTTCACTTATTGCAGATGCCCTCAGTCACGTGTCACTTGCGGGGATTGCAGCGAGTCTATTCCTTGATAAAAAGTTTGGACTGCTGACAGGGGTTAGCCCGCTGTACTTAGGGATGGCTTTTTCTGTCGCCGGCTCATTGTTTATTGAACGTCTGCGATCTGTATATAAGCATTATCAGGAACTGGCGATTCCAATTATCTTATCAGGTGGTATTGGGATTTCTGTCATTTTCATTTCACTAGCGAATGGCTTTAATACAGATTTGTTTAGTTATCTGTTCGGAAGTGTCAGTGCGGTTTCGAGACTGGATCTTTGGATTATTGTTGGGATCTCACTCGTTGTTGTGTTAGTTGTTGTGCTTTTATATAAAGAATTGTTTTTGCTTTCTTTTGATGAAGAGCATGCAAAGGCTTCTGGTATTTCAGCAAAATGGATTCATTTTATTTTTATCTTAGTCGTTGCACTCGTCATTGCGGCATCGATGCGTATCGTAGGTACACTGCTTGTGTCCGCGCTCATGACGCTGCCTGTTGCGGCAAGTATTCGGATTGCCAAAGGGTTTAAACAGGCGATTTTCCTTTCGATCTTGTTCGGTGAATTGTCTGTCATGATCGGATTGATCTTAAGCTATTATCTTGATTTAGCGCCGGGCGGAACCATTGTGATGCTGTCCATTTTGATTTTAATCGGATGTATTAGTATTGGAAAATTCAGAAGGGGGAATCATCATGAACGTACAAGAAGCGCTTGATTTATTAAAGGAAAAAGGCTACAAATATACAAGCAAACGTGAAGATATGCTTCAATTGTTTTCTGATTCTGACAAATACCTAACAGCTAAAAATGTGTTAACGTCATTAAGTGAAGACTACCCGGGTCTTAGCTTCGATACGATTTATCGAAACCTTTCCTTATATGAAGACCTTGGGATATTAGAGACAACGGAATTGTCAGGGGAGAAGCTATTCCGTTTTAAATGTTCATTTTCCCATCATCATCACCACTTTATTTGTCTTGCATGCGGTAAAACAAAGGAGATCGATGCGTGTCCTATGGACAAGCTTGAAGCCGATCTAGAGAATTATCACATTAGCGGACATAAATTTGAAATATACGGTACGTGTCCTTCCTGCGAACCGAAGGAAGTTCACTCGTAAAAAGCCAGCCGCGAAGCTGGCTTTTTTGTTTGTCTTTTTGAAAACGTTTTACAAAGGTCAGCTGCTTCATTAGAATGAGATCAGGCAGGTCATACGCTCAAGCAATCTTGAGTCTTTTGGAATATAGGGAGGGGTCAAAAGTGGCATATTATGTCGTGTTCGATGCAGGCGGAACGAGAACAAAACATGGTTTAATGGATGAGGATGGGGAGCTGATCACTGGCGGTGACTATGAAACGAATTGCTGGCAGCTTGAACCGTTTTTAGAGGCAATGGAGGACGTGGTCAAGCAATATAAAAAGGCTCGAGATGTCAGCGGAATCGCCATCAGTCTTCCAGGGTTTGTGGACAGTCAAACGGGTTTTACGGAATTTGCAGGAGCAATCATTGCCTTAAATGGTCAAAATGTAAAAACGCTCTTAGAAGAAAAAACATCTCTTCGTGTCGAAGTGGAAAATGATGCGAACTGCGCAGCCCTGGCAGAAAAATATAGTGGTCATGCGATAGATTGTGACAGCTTTATTTGTATGACGATTGGTACAGGTGTTGGCGGCGGTATTTTTGCTGGAGGTCAGCTTGTTCGCGGGGCCTTCTTTCGCGGCGGTGAATTTGGCATGATGCTGACAGAAACAGAAAGCGGCCAGTTTACGACACTCAACAGCAGTGCTTCAACGGCTGGATTAATTCGAAGCTATAAAGAAAAGCAAGGAATTTCGCAAAGTAAACAAATAGACGGTCAAGCGATATTTGATAAGGCAAAGCATGATCCGTCTATTGAGAAGCTGGTGGATCAGTGGTACAAACGAATAGCCATTGGTATTTACAATGTAGCAACTGTCCTCAATCCAGAGAAAATTCTCATTGGCGGCGGGGTGAGTGCAAGGCCGGATTTGATTCCAAGCATTGAGAAACATTTACATACACTGCATGCCTGGAAGAACATTCAGGTGAAGCTGGAAGCATGCTACTATTTGAATCAGGCTGGCATGAAGGGGGCACTGTACCATTTTTTAATGAAAGAAGGACATCTTGATACACTACATTAATAAGCAGTTTGCAGACGCTGTTCGTATTGTTTAATCCATTGAGACGCTTCTTTCCAGTTATTGACGCGAATGATTCTATCGTCAATTGGCATTTGATTATAAGGTGAGTTAAAAAGAATGACCGGAATGTCAGCCTCTTTTGCAATCATTGTGGCATTGCCATGATGATCCTCGAAAAACACATCAATCTTGTGCTTTTGAACAGCTTCCAGCTTGTGATGACCGCCAACTAGCTCAATGTCATCATAGTGCACGTGATTTTCTTGAAACCACGTGTAGGTGACATCTGTGTGATGCTGCCTTCTTGCTGTGATATAAATCAGTTTGTGGTGATGTTTCATTTGATCGAGGATCTCTTTTGCACCCTCAGCAGGCTTCGCCTGTTTATAAATAAGAGGCTCATGCTGATCCATCCAGCCCCAAAATTCTTCATTTGAAATCTTTAAGAGCTTCGTCAAATCATATTCTGTCATATCATCTAGTGTAATGGCACATTGAAACGACTCATTTAAGTAGGGAACAAAGGTGTCCTGCGCCGTCACTGTGCCATCAATATCAATTCCTAAACGTAACATGCCCACACTCCTCATATTTATACTCTTAAAGTGTAACATAATCAATTCACAATTCCAGCAAGTTTTAGCAAACATGAAACAGACATTTTTGCTCATACTAAAAAAGCTCCTTTCTATTAACCACAAGGGGGAATTGATCATGGAAAGAGACGAGGATTTCAGAAGAAATGATCGTGAAATCGACACACACTTTAGTAATGATGATGGCTATTTAGAGGAAACAGCTGCTGAAATAGCAGAGCCATATCAGGCATCAAGAGATCGAGAAGACAGACGAGAACGTGACCATGTAGGTGACGATTCAGGCAGTAAGGGGATAGGCTATACAGCACTCGCGATTGCGATTATCTCATTATTTGTCTTGCCGGTGCTATTAGGGGTAGCGGCAATCGTCGTTGGTTATATTGCAAGAAGAAAAGGAGCACATGCGCTTGGCGCGTGGTCAATCGGGATCGGAATTGTTTCCGTCATCCTTGGCATATTTATCACCCCGTTCTTTTAACAAGAACAGAAAAACGCCTGACAGTGACGTCAGGCGTTTTTGCTATGCGTTCGCTTGTTTTTCTTTTTCAGCTTCCATTTTCGCATAGTGTTCTTCAGCGATTTTATCGATTTCTTTTTTCAGCTCTTCGACCATTGTTTCTTCTGGTACTTTACGCACAATTTCACCTTTACGGAACAATAGGCCTTCGCCTCTAGCGCCTGCGATTCCGATGTCAGCCTCACGTGCTTCACCTGGACCGTTTACAGCGCAGCCGAGAACAGCCACTTTAATCGGTGCTTTAATTGTAGAAATATATTCTTCGACTTCATTTGCAATGCTAATGAGATCAATTTCAATTCGGCCACAAGTTGGGCAGGAGATCAGTGTTGCTGCATTTGATGCAAGACCAAATGATTTCAACAATTCACGTGCTACTTTTACTTCTTCAACTGGGTCAGCACTTAATGAGATGCGGAGTGTGTTACCAATCCCCATATTCAAGATAGCGCCAAGTCCAGCTGCACTTTTGACTGTACCTGCAAATAACGTACCTGATTCTGTAATCCCAAGGTGAAGAGGATAATCAAAGGCTTTTGCCGCTTTTTCGTACGCCTCAATTGCAAGGTTAACATCAGATGCTTTCATACTGACAATAATGTCATGAAAGTCTAGGTCTTCTAGAATTTTAATGTGATGCAGTGCACTTTCGACCATGCCATCTGCTGTTGGGTAGCCGTATTTATCAAGAATTTTTTTCTCTAATGAACCGGCGTTTACCCCAATACGGATTGGAATGCCTTTTTCTTTTGCTGCTTTCACAACAGCTTCGACTTTTTCTCGTCTGCCGATGTTTCCTGGGTTGATGCGGATTTTGTCTGCACCTGCTTCAATGGCTTTCAGTGCAAGTTTGTAGTCAAAATGTATATCGACAACAAGCGGGATGTTAATTTGTTTTTTAATATCCGCAATCGCATTTGCTGCACGCTCATCAGGGCATGCGACACGCACGATTTGACAGCCTGCTTCTTCTAAACGTTTAATTTCAGCTACTGTCGCTTCGACATCATGTGTTTTGGTTGTTGCCATACTTTGAATGACAACCTCATTATTTCCACCTATAGTTAAAGGTCCCACTTTGACGGGACGCGTTTTAGTACGATGTGTGACTTCACTCACTTGTCAATCGCTCCTTAGTGTACACGCAATCATTTGTCATGTACGACGTGTTTTACATTTCATATTGTAACAGTCTCTTTGTATGAATGACAAGGAATTAACGTTTTATCTCTTATACACCGGAAACTTATATGTGCTGCCTGCCCGAATTTCATTTGCTTTGACGCCTTGATTCAGCTCTTCAAAATCTTCAATGACTTCATCAAGTGGCTTGCTTGTATGGACGATGGAGACGACGGTTTCACCTTGTTTCACAGTGACGTTCTTATATGCTTTTTTCTCAGCTTGTTGAAAGGCATTTGCAGGGACAGCTGGAGCATCCTCAACAGGGATGGTGCCATTTTTTAAATCAAAAAAAATAATAAAGAGAACAAACAAACTGATTAGTAAAAAAATAATACGCCGCATTTCACTCACCGCTTTTAAGAGTTTACTTCAGTGTATGCATGTCCTGAAATGATAGAACCAAAAAGAGGAGAAAAGCTGGAAAGGGTGGTTCTAGTTAGTTCTAGTAAGTCTTGTAATGAAAACCACTGGGGTAGTTAGTGTGGGTTTGTGAATTTTGTTTGAGCTGAAGTGCCACATGATGAATAGGTGCGCTTTCTCATATGGCCATTATGATAAAATAAAAGAAGGGGGAGAGTTTATGAAGAAAATAGGTCAGCATATATATGTGAGAACGCTAACAGAAAATGATGCAGAATCACTATTAACACTTGAACTCGAAAATCGCGCATATTTTCAGCAATTTACACCTTTGGTCAAAGATGATTTTTTCGGGTTATCTCGTCAAATTGAACGGATTCAGCGCAGTATGCAACGATGTGCACAAGATGAAGCTTACATGCATGGTATTTTCTTAAATGAAACAGATGCCTTAGTCGGAACGATCTCACTAAGTTCTGTCGAAAGAGGACCTATTGAAGGGGCCATGCTTGGATATGTTCTCGATCAAAATCAAGGCGGGAAGGGATATATGACAGAGGCCATTCGTTTGATCATTGATTATGCCTTTTATGAACTGCACCTCCATCGTATTGAGGCTGGAGTAAAGCCGGATAACATTGGTTCCATTCGTGTGCTTGAAAAGACAGGTTTTGAAAATGAGGGACTCAATCGTAAAAAAGTAAAGATTAATGGCGTGTGGGAGGATCACTATTTGTTTGCGATCATCCATCCAGATGAGGCATAGAGCATGAACATACATAAAAAGCTCCTCCAAGTCGGGGGAGCTTTCAGCGTGTAGACAAACCCTTGTTGTAACTACTCATTTACTTTTGACAAGTGGTTTATTTTTAGCGGGTATCTCTTTGACGACAAGATATAAGAAGATGAAGTTAATGACCCAATTTAATAAAAATGAGTTTGCAACTGGGGTGTTTAACGCACTCATAATGGCGAAAAAGACCGTCGTTAACGTGAGTGAATAGGCTGAGAGCTTCCACAGCATTTGGAAGGAAAGCTCTTTTTGCTGCATCCGTTTAATAAATGTACCAAGCATTGCAAGGAATGTCGCGCTGATGAACATGAGAGCCGCAGTTGATAGATACAGCAGCACACAAATGACTGGGATAATGATCGCTTGATTCTGGTTTATGACGCGAGCGAGTTCATCTTTTGTGAGCGTCCCGCCAAGGAGCTGGTATGGGATATCTGTCATTTGTCCATCAATGGCAATCACTGCTTTTTCTTTTAATAAAGCAATAGCCGTTTGTTTTGTTTCAAGCTCACTTGTTTTTATTTTTTCAGCAGGGTCAAAGATGATCGTGATGCCGTTCTCTTCTTTCTCTATCGGTGCACTTTGATCAGCTTGAAGCGTTCCTTTTTCGATTGAAAAGTCGGGTAAATCCTTTTTGATCACATGCTGAAATCCTGACATCGCATTCGAAATATCCTGACTCATATGATAACCCTGAGGAACAGCTGCGATGATCGAAAGGATAAAAATGAACAAAATCGCTTTTCCAATCCCTGTAAACCGTGCTCTGGCAACATCTTTTGGTGAGTAAATTCCTTTTAATAATAGACTAAATACGTTCAACCGATTCACTTCCTACATTCTTTTCTATTTCTCACATTGTATCAATGTCTATCCATCTAGTACAAGTACGGCCTTCATAGCTGGTTAAGATAGAAGGAATGAGGCATAATGTAAACAGCATATAAAAAGGAGGCGGCAGTGACTTGGACGTGCTGTATTGGATTCTGATTGGCTGTGCATTTATCATTGCGTTTGTTGGACTTGTCTATCCAATTATTCCTAGTGTTGTTTTTATGGTTCTTGGATTTATTCTATATGGTTTCTTTTTCACCTTCGAGCCGCTTACGCTGACGTTTTGGCTCATTCAAGCCATGTTTACAGCCGTATTATTTGCGGCAGATTATGTCTCAAACCTCATTGGAGTGAAGCGTTTTGGCGGCAGCCGGGCAGCCATTTGGGGAAGCACCATTGGGTTATTAATCGGTCCTTTTGTCATTCCCATTGCAGGCATTATCATTGGTCCATTTATAGGAAGTGTCATTGCAGAGCTTCTCGTTCATCAAAAAGATATGAAGACAAGTGTGAAAGTAGGGTTAGGCTCATTAATTGGGTTTGTATCGGGTGTGTTTGCCAAAGGATTGATTCAAGCACTGATGCTTGGAATCTTTTTATTTTATGTGCTTCGCTAAATCGAGAAATGGTGTTTAAAACTTTTTCTAAAGGGCTAAATACACAATAAACACTGAAATGTTTCAGATCATGAGCAATAACGTTGAAACAAGCCGTTTCTTTTGATACTCTTTGAGTAGGGTGAATTGCTTACTTACTAACTAAGGAAGCATTTCAGTACATACATTTCTAAGGAGGAATTTTACCATGGCTTTTAAACTTCCAGAATTACCATATGCTTACGATGCATTAGAACCACATATCGACAAGGAAACAATGACGATTCACCACACAAAACACCATAACACTTACGTAACAAACTTAAACAAAGCAATCGAAGGTGTATCAGCTCTTGAAGATCAATCAATCGATGAGCTAGTGGCTAACCTAAACTCTGTGCCTGAAAACATTCGTACAGCTGTACGTAACAACGGCGGAGGACATGCTAACCACTCATTATTCTGGACGCTTCTTTCACCAAACGGTGGCGGCGCACCAACTGGTGAACTTGCAGATGCAATCGAAAAAGAATTAGGCGGGTTTGAAAAATTCAAATCTGATTTCGCTGCAGCAGCTGCAGGGCGCTTTGGTTCTGGTTGGGCATGGCTTGTTGTGAACAATGGCAAACTTGAAATCACAAGCACGCCAAACCAAGATTCTCCTTTAACTGAAGGAAAAACACCAATTCTAGGACTAGACGTTTGGGAGCATGCTTACTACCTAAACTACCAAAACCGTCGTCCTGATTACATTTCTGCTTTCTGGAATGTTGTGAACTGGGATGAAGTAGCTCGCCTTTACAGCGAAGCTAAATAAATCATTTGATTCGAAAAGACCTGCTCTGAAAAGAAGCGGGTCTTTTTATATTTTCCCTCCTTTTTTTACATATCTGCCTTTTGATGAGACAGACTATTGTGTAGAAAAGGAGAATGAAATGTATGAGCAGATTAAAGAAAATGTTCGGGGACATGGATGTCACAAGAGATTTATTGCTCCTCCTCACGATTGGTGGATTATACGCACTTGCCATTGCGCTTTCGAATACGTTTGTAAACGTGTATTTATGGAAACAGTCTGGGAAATTCACAGATCTTGCGATTTATAACCTGGCGATTGTTGTGCTTCAGCCCATTACCTTTTTATTCGCTGGTCGGCTCGCTAAAAAAATAGATCGGGCGTTTGTTCTTCGTTTTGGTGTGATCTTCTTAGCCGCTTTTTACTTAATTGTTTTAATAGCAGGAGAACAAGCGGCCGCGCGGCTTGTTTTATTAGGAAGTGTCCTTGGGATCGGCTATGGTTTCTACTGGCTTGCTTTTAACGTGCTCACTTTTGAAATCACAGAGCCTGAGACAAGAGATTTCTTTAATGGATTTCTAGGGGTGCTCACATCTACAGCTGGCATGATCGGTCCACTGATCGCGGGTATTGTCATTTCTCAATTAACAGATGATACGGGCTATACAGTGATTTTTACTTTATCGCTTATTTTGTTTTCATTAGCGGTTGTGATGAGTTTTTTCCTTAAGAGAAGGCAGTCAAAAGGGAAATTTATGATCAAGCAAATTTGGAAAGAACGCCATGCGGACGAGAATTGGCGTAAGATTACAACGGCTCACTTTTTTCAAGGGCTTCGTGAAGGTGTGTTTGTCTTTTTAATTAGTGTCTTTGTGTTTATTGCGACAAACAGTGAGCTTGCTCTAGGGACATTTGGTTTAGTAAATTCAGGTGTTGCCTTTTTTGCTTATTTCTTCGCTACACGTTTGATTAAGAAAAAATGGCGGAAGAAAGCCATTATGCTTGGCGGGCTTATTTTATACGGCGCCTTATTTCTGATTATTTTTCACTTGTCCTATGTATCGCTGCTCATGTATGCAGTGGCCATAGCGATAGGGTATCCGCTCCTTCTTGTTCCTTATGTATCCTTAACATATGATGTGATCGGTCATGCTAGGTATGCAAGAAAAGCCCGAATTGAATATATTGTGGTCAGAGAGCTATTTTTAAATGCCGGCCGTATTTGTTCCATAGTCTTATTTCTTTTGTCTGTCACCCTACTAGGTGATGAGCTCGGCATTCCTGCTTCACTTGTAGTGCTTGGAGCGGGGCACACACTCATTTATTATTTTGTGAAAGATATTCATTTAAAAGAAAAAACAGCGGATATGAAAGAGACTGACGGTCAAAAGCCAGTATCTCACACGAACCTTATCAAGGGAGAAAGGTAAAATTTCTTACCAATGGAACATCAAATTTCTAGATAAATCATAGAAAAACCGCTAAAATGATGATGGCACCTTTTATACACAAAAAGGGGTGCCATTTCTTTCTTGATAGAAAAGGTGATGTGATGAGAAACAAGAAAAACAAAAAAGACGCGAAGGAAGGGCGCAAAACACTTCCAATCCGGCTGAATTTATTATTTTTGGCTGCGTTCATTATTTTTACTGGTGTTGTGGTTAGACTTGGGTTTGTGCAGATTGTCAATGGAGAGGATTATAAAAAGCAGGCAGAAAAACAAGAGGATGTGAATGTCAGCTCATCTGCTCCGCGCGGAAAAATTTATGATCGAAACTATAACACGATTGTCAGCAATAAAGCGCTAAATGCCATTACATATACGAGAACCTCGACGACTTCACAAGAAGAGCGGCTCAAAGTGGCTACAAAATTAGCGGATATGATTCATGTGAGTACGAAAAAAATCACAGACCGTGACAAAAAAGATTTCTGGATCTTAACACATCCGAATGAAGCAAAAAAGCTTGTTCAAAAGGAATCAGAATTAAAGGGTGACGATAAGGTTTCTGATGATAAACTATATGAGCTTCAACTGAAACGCATCACAGACAAGGAATTAAATCAACTGACGAAAAAAGATTTGCAAGTGCTAGCGATTAAAAGGCAGATGGATGCAGGCTATGCACTCACGCCTCAATTCATTAAAAATGAAGATGTGAAGCCAAGCGAAATTGCTTACGTCTCTGAGCATTTGGACGAGCTGCCAGGCGTTGATGTCACCACAGACTGGTCGCGCAGCTATCCTTATAAAGGACTGCTCCGCAGTATGCTCGGCAGTGTGTCCTCAAGTGATGAAGGTCTTCCGCAGTCACTCCTTGAACATTATCTATCACTCGGCTACAGCCGAAATGACCGTGTAGGAAAAAGCTATCTTGAATATCAATATGAAGATGTTTTGCAGGGCCAAAAGGAAAAAGAACAGAGTACAACCGATAAAGAGGGCAATGTCACAAGCTCTAAAGTCTTAACAGAAGGAAAGAGCGGGAAAGACCTTGTGCTCACAATTGATATTCAGCTGCAAAAAGCGGTTGAAAAAATCATTGAAAAGAACTTGAGAAGTGCGAAGCAAAGAGGTGGAACAGAGCTTCTTGACCGTGCGTTTGTTGTGATGATGGACCCGAGAAATGGAGAGGTTCTCTCGGTTGCGGGTAAACAGATTACAAACAAAAACGGAAAATACAAATTCGATGACTACGCACTAGGAACCATGACATCATCGTATGCGATGGGATCAGCAGTGAAAGGGGCAACTGTACTGACAGGATATAAAACAGGCGCGCTTCATATTGGAAGCACCCAGTATGATGAACCGCTCTATATCGCTCAGTCACCGCCAAAGAAATCCTATCAAAATATGGGACTCATTAATGATTTAACGGCACTAGAGCGTTCTTCTAACGTGTATATGTTCAAAACAGCAATTGCCATTGGGAAAGGGGAATATCGTAAGAATCAGCCGCTCCCAATTGATACGAAAGCATTTGATACGTTCCGCTACAACTTCAGTAAATTTGGTCTTGGGGTTGAAACGGGCATCGATCTGCCAAACGAAGCAACTGGCTACCGAGGAACGTCTACACAATCTGGTCTTTTACTTGACTATGCGATTGGACAATATGACACGTTTACACCGCTGCAAATGGCGCAGTACGTCTCAACGATCGCAAACGGCGGTTATCGTTTACGTCCGCAGCTAGTAAAAGAAGTCAGAGAGCCCGATCCGCAGCGCGGAATTGGAGCCGTGACGGAATCCGTTAAGCCGGATGTATTGAATAAGCTTGATATGACAAGTGATGAGATCAAGCGTGTACAGCAAGGCTTCAAGCTTGTGATGCAAAATCCAAGAGGGACAGCCTATTCAAACTTTGGCGACAAAAAGTACAATCCAGCTGGCAAAACAGGGACCGCTCAATCATTCTATGACGGCCCAATTAAAAGCAAACGCGGCACACCGACATATAACACAACACTTGTTGCGTATGCGCCTGCTGATAATCCAGAAGTGGCCATTTCCGTCGTTGTACCGTGGGTGTATCAAGACTACAACCAGCGCTATCCGATTACGAATGATATTGGTGAACAAGTATTAGACAAATACTTTGAACTGAAATCAAAACAGGAAAGCAATGATACACAAGCGAAAAACAAAAATAAAATTGAAAATGAAGCAGAAACAAATGACTAGACCTTTACTAGGTAAAAACGCTCACTTTTTGTGGGCGTTTTTTTATGTTTTCTTCAAACTTTTCGATATAAATTGACAAAAACCACAAAAAACTCCGCAATATCTCTACAACACTTCGACATTTACAAAACCTTAACATTCCATTTAAACGAAATTAATAAAGAACCTTTAATGTATTACTCGTAGGACAAATTATTCAGGGGGTATTCTTGAAATGAAAAAGAACAAATTATGGCTGCTTACTTTCCTTACTATCGCATTGTTAGCATTCGTCACAGCATGCGGAAACAGCAGCTCAAGCGGAGATTCAAAAGACAGTAAAGGAAATGCTTCAAACAAAGATGAGGCATCAGGTTCCATTACCATCTCAGGATCATCTGCGATGCAGCCTTTAGTTCTTGCGGCAGCAGAAAAATTCATGGATAAACATCCAAAAGCCGATATTCAAGTACAAGCCGGCGGTTCAGGAACAGGACTTTCTCAAGTTTCAGAAGGATCTGTACAAATTGGTAACTCAGATGTATTCGCAGAAGAGAAAGACGGAATCGACGCAAAAGCTTTAAAAGACCACAAAGTAGCAGTTGTTGGAATGGCCGCAGCTGTAAACCCTGAAGTTGGTGTCAAAGACATCACAAAGGACGAATTGAAAAAAATCTTCACTGGTAAAATCAAAAACTGGAAAGAGCTTGGCGGGAAAGACCAAAAAATCACTCTTGTGAACAGACCTGACTCTTCAGGAACTCGTGCAACATTTGTGAAATATGCGCTTGATGGTGCAACACCTGCAGAAGGAATCACAGAAGATTCTTCAAACACAGTGAAAAAATTGATTGCAGAAACACCAGGTGCGATTGGATACCTAGCATTCTCTTATTTAACAGATGACAAAATTACACCGCTTAGCATTGATGGTGTGAAACCGGAAGAAAGCAATGTGGAAAGCGGTAAATATACAATTTGGGCTTACGAGCACTCTTATACAAAAGGTGAGCCGGATGGTCTAGCAAAACAATTTTTAGATTACCTCATGAGTGACGAAGTACAAAAAGAAATCGTCAAAGACCAAGGCTACATCTCAGTTTCTAATATGAAAGTAGAAAGAGACGCAACAGGCAAACAAACAGATAAGTAATAGGTCTTGAATTGCTGATGAAGGAAAAGTGGAGCTTTTCACTTTTCCTTTTATGACATTCATAGGAGTGTAGAAAAAGATGAAGCAGATAGAACAGACAGAAGCGAGCGATCGACTGATCAGCTCGAAGAAAAATAGGCAAATGGATGAAGTAAGAGGAAGTATTTTGGTGAGATTTTGCGCATTCTTAATGATTGCTGTATCCATCGCCATCACGATCTTCCTTGGCATTAAGGGTTTACAATCTTTCATCGTAAATGGTGTAAGCCCAATTGAGTTCTTAACCAGTATCAATTGGAACCCAACAGCAGAAAACCCGCAGTACGGCGCATTTCCATTTATCTTTGGATCAATCGCCGTCACACTCCTATCGGCACTCATTGCAGCGCCGCTAGGCATCGCAGGCGCAATCTTTATGACAGAAATTGCACCTGCTTGGGGACGAAAAATTCTCCAGCCAGTCATTGAATTGCTTGTAGGGATTCCATCCGTTGTTTACGGATTCATAGGTCTTACAGTATTGGTACCGTTTATCGGACATTTCAAGTCAGGCGGCTCAGGGCATAGCGTGCTAGCAGGAACGATTGTCCTGTCTATTATGATTCTCCCAACCGTTACATCCATTGCAACTGATGCAATGGCTTCACTTCCAAAAAGTTTACGTGAGGGATCGTATGCATTAGGCGCAACAAGATGGCAAACGATCAGACGTGTTCTTGTACCAGCAGCTCTTCCGACATTAATGACAGCGGTCGTGCTTGGAATGGCAAGAGCATTTGGAGAAGCCCTTGCCGTTCAGATGGTCATTGGAAACACGCGTAATCTACCAGAGAGCATTATGGACACAGCTGGTACATTAACAACCATTATTACGTTAAATATGGGTCACACAACGTATGGAAGTGTTGAAAACAATACACTTTGGTCAATGGGACTTGTCCTTCTAGTTGTATCATTTATGTTCATACTCATTATCAGATACTTGTCGTCTAGGAGGAAGATTTAATGAATAGCAAAATGACCGATCGTTTTGCCACATTTGTTTTTGGATTATGTGCCGCCATTATTACGGCGATTCTTGTTGGTTTGTTTTCTTATATCATTTTCAACGGTGCAAAAGAATTAAATTTTGACTTTTTGACAACTCGCTCAAGTGCGATTGGCTCTGGCGGCGGTATTCGGGATCAGCTGTTTAACTCGTTTTACATTCTATTTATTACGATGCTGATCACAGTGCCCCTTGGCGTCGGCGGCGGAGTGTACATGGCGGAATATGCACCTCAAAACAAAGTCACAGATTTTATTCGTACATGTATTGAAGTGCTATCGTCACTTCCATCTATCGTCATTGGCATGTTTGGTTTACTCATGTTTGTGAATTTAACAGGCTGGGGCTATACGATCATTGGGGGAGCTCTTGCGCTCACTGTGTTTAACTTACCAGTGATGGTCAGGGTGACAGAAGACGCGCTGCGCTCTGTACCGAAGGATCAAAAGGAAGCATCACTTGCGCTCGGTGTAACGAAGTGGCATACGGTGAAGACAGTCCTTATTCCAGGTGCGATTCCTTCTATTATTACCGGTGCGATTTTAGCATCAGGAAGAGTCTTCGGGGAGGCGGCTGCTCTTCTTTTCACAGCAGGTCTCTCAACACCGCGTCTTGATTTTACAAACTGGAGTCCTTTTTCTGATACGTCACCGCTGAATATTTTCAGACCGGCCGAAACATTAGCCGTTCATATATGGAACGTCAATACACAAGGGATCATACCAGATGCAGAAGCCATTGCAAATGGTGCATCAGCCGTACTTGTGCTTTCAGTCTTATTGTTCAACTTAGCAGCTAGATGGCTTGGTTCATTTATTCATAAGAAGCTTACGTCAAAATAATGTGAGAGAGGTGTGAAGGGGATATGGTTCAAATGCTAGCAGAAAAAAAAGAGATTGCAGCAAAAAAGGCTCCACTTCAAGCGGAAGAGATTTTACAGGTGCAGGATTTAAGCATTTATTATGGTGAAAAAAGAGCGGTTAATCACATTTCATTCGAAATTGAGAAGAACGCGATTACCGCATTAATCGGCCCATCAGGCTGCGGGAAATCAACCTTTCTACGCAGCATTAACCGAATGAACGACTTGATTCCAGGCGCGAGAAGTGAAGGAGCGATCATGTACGAAGGGTTAAATATTTTGGATGACCGCATTAATGTGGTGAATTTAAGAAGAGAAATCGGCATGGTATTCCAAAAACCAAATCCATTTCCTAAATCGATCTACAACAACATTACCCATGCGTTAAAGTATGCGGGTGAAAAAAGAAAATCAGTGCTTGATGATGCGGTAGAGGAAAGCTTAACAAAGGCGGCGCTATGGGATGAGGTCAAAGACCGTCTGCACCGCTCTGCATTTTCATTATCAGGCGGTCAGCAGCAGCGCCTTTGTATTGCACGTACACTTGCGATGAAGCCTAGCGTGCTTTTATTAGATGAACCTGCTTCTGCCCTAGACCCGATCTCAAATGCAAAAATTGAAGAGTTGTTAACAGAATTAAAACATGATTATTCAATTGTCATTGTCACACACAACATGCAGCAGGCGTTACGTGTATCTGATCGTACGGCCTTTTTCCTGAACGGTGATCTAGTGGAATATGATGCGACTGAACGTATCTTTACACGTCCTGCGCAGCAAAAAACAGAAGACTATATCAATGGTCGATTTGGATAAGGCGGGTGGATTTTGATGAATGCAGTAGCAACTAAAGCAGCAGCAAAAGAAGTGTTTCGTGTGAATGATATGAACCTTTGGTATGGTCAGCACCACGCACTGAAACATATTGACTTAGCCATTAGAGAGCATGAAGTCACAGCGATTATCGGCCCATCAGGCTGCGGGAAGTCAACGTTTATTAAAACCTTGAATCTCATGGTCAAAACAGTGCCAGGTGTGAAAATCACAGGGGATATGATGTATAACGGCGACAACATCTTAAAAGGACGTGTCGATTTAGTAGAACTGCGTAAAAACGTCGGGATGGTGTTTCAAAAAGGAAATCCATTCCCTCAGTCTATCTTTGATAATGTCGTTTATGGCCCAAGAATTCATGGAGTGAAGAGCAAGCAGCAATTGAAAGAAATTGCTGAAAAAGCGCTTCGGGATGTCGCACTTTGGGATGAAGTGAAAGATCGTTTAAGTGCGCCTGCATTAGGTCTTTCCGGCGGTCAGCAGCAGCGTCTATGTATCGCAAGAGCGATTGCCACAAGCCCAGACATCCTATTAATGGATGAACCTACATCAGCGCTTGATCCTGTTTCAACATTAAAGATCGAAGAATTGATTATGAAATTGAAGGAGAAATACACGATTGTCATTGTGACGCACAATATGCAGCAAGCGGCAAGGGTATCTGATCGAACTGCCTTTTTCTTGATGGGCGAGCTTGTTGAGGTCAATGATACAAATGTGATGTTCTCAGAGCCAAACGATCAAAGAACGAATGATTATATATCTGGACGATTTGGATAATAAACATCCCCTGGAGGTCAGCGCCGCCAGGGGATTTTAGATGTTATTTTGTTAAGGCTTTGACGATTTGTTTGAATGTCATTCCTGTTTTTAAATTGAATTTGCCGGCACGAATTTCTTTATGGTAGCCTGCGTCAATCACGTAATCATTAAAATCTTTAGACGAGTTAATGATTCCGTCTTTTTCAAGCATGTCTGAAACATCACTTGTGCTCATACCGTTTTTAATCACGAATTTAACCGATTTGCCTTTTGACTTGTCCGTTGTTTGTTTATCGCTCTTAGAATCGCCGTCTTCGTTCGCTTTCAGCGCTTTTTCTTTATAATCAAGAAGCTGCTGATACGTTTCGCGGCTGACGGATACTTCTTTCTTAGAGTCTAAATAATTTTTCACGTCAGTGTCTGTCACTTTCGCTGCGAGGGTTTCTTTTGTCGTAGAATCAGCTGCTGCTTCATCTTTTCCTGTGAGGAAAAACACGATGGCCAGAACGCCAGTGGCAAGAATCATACCTGCTGCGAACGTTTGGATGCTTTTTTTCGTCATACAAGCACCCTCTCGTTGTCTTTAATGATCATGTTGACATCTTCTACAGACACATGCTCAGCGCGTGCTATCGCCTCAGGAGACATGCCATTTTGATGCTTTGAAATGATTTGTCTTGCGATAGATGGATCAATTTCTGAATGCTTGCGGACAACGATGTTTGTTTCAAGCAATTCTTCTTCAAGGACTTTCATTTTCTTTTTCAGTTTATAGATTTCTTGCATTGCAGATAGTTGAAGTGTTTCAAGTTCCTGCTCGACTTCTTTAATCGGTTCTCTTTGAAAATATGAGAATGCGATCAGTACAATACTGACAACAAGCAATCCGATAATTGCAATTTCCATGTTTCATCACCTTTTATTCATATTTTAATGCCGAAAGCCAAAAAAGGCTTTCATGATTGTTTCAGACAGTTTTCGACCCTTCTTTTTTATACCACAAAAAAGCTAGTTTCAAAAGGAATTGCTGAAGAAAATCACCTTTTTTTCATCATTTTTCTTTTTATATGTAAAACGAGTATGAAAACCTTGCTCACTGTCAAAATAAAAGAAGGCTGACAGATCAAAAAAGACAGTGGATAGAAGAGGGGTTCTCATGTATACAGTACGACAAAGGCCTGAGGTTTTATAGGGGAGCGGGCGATTTTTCATGAAATGACAGTGCAATACGGATAAGAACGCGGGTGGAATGCACGAAAAATGAAATTGGTGAAAAACATTCTAGCATTCCTAAGATAGAAGTGGTATTATAGTTAGGTCTGAATGTGAATTGATTTTAGTTTGGAGGGAAAAATATGCGCGTAAATATTACTCTAGCTTGCACTGAATGCGGTGAGCGTAACTATATTACTAAAAAGAATAAGCGAAACAATCCAGATCGCGTTGAATTCAAAAAGTATTGCTCACGTGATAAAAAACAAACTTTACATCGTGAAACAAAGTAAGCAGCAGGGAATTTTCCTGCTGTTTTTTTATGATGGGAGATGATCCTTGTGAAAAAAGAGCTTCGGCGTCAAACATTAGCAAAGCTTGAGCAGATGAGTTCTGAGGAATTTAAACAAAACACGACTTTACTATATGAGCATCTGTTTCAATTAACCGCATGGAAACAGGCGAAAACGATTGCGCTGACCATGTCTAGAGGAAAAGAGGTACCTACAAGACCTCTGATTGATAAGGCGTGGGAGGAAGGTAAAACAGTGTGCGTACCAACCTGTTTCCCGGAAACGAAAGAGATGACGTTTTATGAATATACACCGCAAACGAAGATGACATCCAGGTACTTTGGGCTATCAGAACCAGACCCTGAAACATCGGCAGCTGTACATAAAAAAGCGATCGATTTGGTGATTGTTCCTGGGGTATGCTTCGATCAGCAAGGCTACCGTATTGGATACGGTGGCGGTTATTTTGACCGTTTCTTAGCTGACTATCACGGCGTAACACTTGCTCTTTGTCTGTCTGTCCAGCAAATAGAGCATGTTCCGGCTGAAACGCACGACATACGGGTGTCTATGATTGTCAGTGAGAAAGGTCCGTTATATCATGAGTAAAAGTCCGCTGCTTACGCATAAGAGCGGACTTTTTTTGTTGATGACGTTTTACCATAGGAAAGGTGATCACTTCCGATAAAAAAGGCTGTTCATGTATAAACAAATCCTATTTAAGCCACGATACGAACATAGGAGGGAATATCATGAATAAAATGATTTGGAGCATTGTGTTCACACTGTTTGCATTCGTTCTCGTGCAAAATCGTTATCGGCTGATGAATTTGATCTTAGGTCAAAATCAAGTGCGTCACTTTTTTATTAAGTGGCTGATGAAAATCCCATATTTTCGGACGAAATTTATTCGCCAAGCATTCTAATCCCGCAAAAGCCGGGATTTTTTTGTTCAGAAATGCGGATAAGAATGATTCTTGTTATAATAATGTAAAAAATGGAGCGCGAATAAATGAATGTCATAGATAGTCTATTTTGGCGAGTTGTTGATGAACTAAGACAAAAAGGATATGAGATGATT
Organism: Bacillus pumilus; assembly: GCF_024498355.1. GTDB lineage: Bacteria > Bacillota > Bacilli > Bacillales > Bacillaceae > Bacillus > Bacillus pumilus_P. The sequence continues at coordinate 2,212,421 of NZ_CP101833.1, read as the reverse complement.
CAAAGTCCTTACCCAGAAGATGAAATATTTTTTGAAGCACCACGAAACTCAGGGTATGATCTCATCCGTCTATATAGAAAAGATGTGAACTTTAGACAGGAGATCGTTCGAGATATTGAAGAGCAGACGTTTCGGATGAATCAGCTGAGAGAAGCCATGCGTAAACGATCTCTCCATCTCTTGCAGCTTCAATTTACAGCTGACGATCCAGTAGATGTTTGGAAAGATATAAACGGTCAGCCGTATAAAAAACAAAAGGTGACAATTACACCTGTTTTATTCAATGAAGAAGCTCTTCAAAACGATGTGCACGAGCTGCAAAAATGGCTGAATACATCACTTTCAGTTGATGTAGAAGAGGCGAAGACAGATACAGCTGAAGATGCCGTGCAGCTTAAAATGAACGTGCTACAGGCGTTTGACGACCAGGAAAAGCAGCGGGAACGAGAACGGGCCGTTTTTCAAAATGGCAGACCGATTTTCACCTACTTGCTAATCGCTGTTCAAGTTGTCATGTTTCTTTTACTTGAGCTGTCTGGCGGAAGTACAAATACGGCAACTTTAACTGCGTTTGGTGCTAAAAATAATGTACTGATCTTAGATGGTGAATGGTGGCGCCTGATTACACCGATGTTTTTACACATTGGCTTGACGCATTTACTCTTCAATACATTTGCTCTTTGGTCCGTTGGTGCGGCTGTTGAGAGAATTTATGGGTCAGGAAGATTTTTGCTCATCTATTTGGTGTCCGGCATATTTGGCTCAATTGCGAGCTTTCTGTTTAATACGGCGATCGCAGCCGGTGCATCAGGCGCGATCTTTGGCTGTTTAGGCGCACTGTTATATTTAGCGATCTCTAACCGCAAGCTTTTCTTTCGGACGATGGGGACAAATATTATTGTGATCATCTTGATCAACTTAGGAATAGGGTTCACCGTATCAGGTATTGATAATGCCGGTCACCTTGGCGGCCTTGTTGGCGGTTTTTTAGCAGCCTTAGCTGTCCGCCTGCCTAAACAGCTGCAGCCTGTCAAAATGCTTCTTGCCAGTCTTCTCCTTCTGCTTATTGGTGGTTTTGGATTGTATACAGGATTTCATTCCGACGATCAAAAGGAAGCAGCGGCAACAAGTGAGGCAGCGAGTTTATTTGATGATAAGAACTATAGCGAAGCAAATAAACGTCTAGAGGAATATGTGTACCAAAAGAATGCATCAGCTGAAGCACTTCATATATATGCACTCTCTGAAGCACAGATGGGTCACCTTGACAAGGCGGTACAATTTTTGCAAAAGTCGCTCGAAAAAGATCCAAATGAACCGAATAAACTGTATCATTTATCATTGTTGTACGTAGAAAAAGGGGAAACAGCAAAAGCAGAAAGTCTAATTGAGAAAGCGTTAAAACAAGATCCTGAAAATGATCAATTTTTAAAGCTGAAACAATATATCGAAAATACTCAAACACGTTGAATGACTTGACTGAAAGCGCATTTATGAATACGCTTATCCTATCTGTTGATTGAAAGAAATGGTGGAAATAATGAAAACGTTATATGATGTACAGCAGCTGCTCATGAGATTTGGAAATTATGTGTATTTCGGAGATCGTGAAGTGGAGTTAGAATTTATGGCAGATGAATTGAAGGAAATGTATACATCGGGAATCATAGACCGAAACGAATGGTCAAACGCAATGGCCATTCTTCAAATGGAATTGGCCAAATTAAATAGAAAAACAATGTGAAGGTGGAGGGCATATGACAGGGGATTGGTTTGTAGGGGTTGATCTTGGCGGTACGACAATTAAGCTTGCGTTCATTAATCTATATGGTGAGATTCAGCATAAGTGGGAGATTCCTACGGATAAATCTGGGCAGACGATCACAGTCGATATTGCGAAATCAATTGATCATAAACTGGTTGAGATCAGTATGCCAAAATCGGCTCTCATTGGTATAGGAATGGGAGCACCTGGACCCGTCGATAAAGTATCCGGAATCGTCTATAAAACAACGAATTTGGGCTGGACAAACTATCCTTTGAAAGATCACTTAGAGGCCGAAACGGGACTTCCATCAGTAATTGAAAATGATGCGAACATTGCTGCACTCGGTGAAATGTGGAAGGGTGCAGGAGATGGTGCAAAAAACATCTTTATGGTCACACTTGGAACGGGTGTTGGCGGCGGCATTATCGTAAATGGGGAGGTTGTTCAAGGTGAAACAGGTGCTGGCGGAGAAATTGGCCATATTTGTGCAGTTCCATTTCAAGGAGCACCGTGTAACTGCGGAAGAACAGGCTGTATTGAAACCATTGCGTCTGCCACCGGCATCGTCCGGCTTGCAAAGGATAAATTAGAAACCGAGCAGCATACATCCTCACTTGGGACGCTCGCTTCGCTGTCTGCAAAGGATGTGTTTCAGGCGGCAGAAAACGGAGATAATCTTGGAATGCGTGTCGTAGAAGAAGTGACGACCCACCTTGGACTTGTCCTAGCGAATCTTGCTAGTGCTTTAAACCCAACAAAGATCGTCATTGGCGGTGGTGTTTCTAAAGCAGGAGAGCTTCTTCGCAGTAAAGTAGAGCACGTGGTCAAACATCATGCATTCCCGCCTTGTGCTGAAGATGTCGAGGTTGTCATTGCAGCACTTGGAAACGATGCAGGTGTGATCGGCGGGGCATGGATGGCAAAAAATAAATGGCTGTCTTGAACAAAAAGTCATAATGATGTCATTTTTATTAAAAAAAGCGATATATGGGCATGAAATTGAATGTTTAGCATATTCATAAGTTTGTCATGGGGAAAAAGACATTGATTTTCCAGCACAGACAGGATAAGATATATTTTAGTTGTTTTTGAAGAAGCACCAATAATTAGGGTATGCCCCTAACCTGAGTGCGTGTCAAGCATAAGGAGGTTACAATGCGAAAGAAAAGATTACAGGCGATGTCATTTTTACTGATTGCGACTTTGTTAATGTGGGTCAAAACCTATGTTATCTATAAATCTAGCTTTAATATCAAAATTGAAAATTTCATGCAGGAGTTTATCCTGTTTATTAATCCGCTTAGCTTTCTCTTGTTTATCTTCGGTATCGGTTTATTCTTTAAAGAAAAAAATCGCAATCGATATATCATCGTGACGAGCTTTATCCTGACATTCATTTTGTTAGCCAACATTGTATTTTATCGATTCTATAGTGATTTTCTAACCATCCCCGTCCTATTTCAAACAAACAATATGGGTGACCTCGGGTCAAGTATTACCTCTTTAATTGAACCAGTCGATTTGCTGATGTTCGTTGATATCATCATTTTAATTTGGCTCTATAAAAAACAGCCTTCCTTTAGAACGGATGTCACCATTTCACGAAAGGAACGAGCAGCATATTACTTATTTGTGGCAGCCACATTCTTCTTTAACCTTGGCTTGGCTGAAACTGAAAGACCAGAACTGTTAACTCGTTCATTCGACCGTGAGATGCTAGTGAAAAATATTAGCTTATATAACTTCCATATTTATGATGGGGTTCTGCAATCGAAGCAGTCCGCTCAACGGGCTCTTGCTGACAGCAATAACTTAACCGAAATTGAAAACTATGTAAGCGCGAATCAAACCGACCGTAACGAAAAAACGTTCGGTCAAGCAAAAGGACGAAATGTCATTCTTGTATCACTTGAGTCTACTCAGAGCTTTGTGGTCAACGAAAAATTGAATGGGAAAGAAATCACCCCGTTCTTGAACAAATTAATCAAGAAAAGTTACAACTTTAGCAATTTCTATCATCAAACAGGTCAAGGGAAAACCTCTGACTCAGAGTTTATTGTTGATAATTCTCTCTACTCACTTGGAAGAGGGGCCGTGTTCTTTACAAATCCAAGTAATGAGTATACAGCCATACCTGAGCTGTTAAAGGATGAGGGCTATCACTCTTCTGTTATTCATGCGAATAACAAAAGCTTCTGGAACCGTGACCTGATCTACGATAGCTTTGGCTACGATAAGTTTTTTGATATTAACTCATTTGATGTGAATGAAGAGAACTCAGTTGGCTGGGGATTGAAAGATGGTCCGTTCTTCGAGCAGTCAGCGGAATTGATGAAGTCTATCCCGCAGCCTTTCTATACGAGATTGATTACATTAACGAATCACTTTCCATTTGATCTAGACGAAGAAGATAAGCTTATTGATGAATATGATTCTAAGAGCAAAACGTTAAACAAGTTCTTCCCTACAGTGCGTTATCAGGATGAGGCACTTAAGATTTTCTTTGAAAAGATGAAGGAAGCAGGTTTATACGACAACTCCATTTTTGTTTTATATGGGGATCACTACGGAATTTCAGAAAACCATAACGAAGCTATGGGACAATTCTTAAATAAAGAGATTACACCATTTGAAGAAGTGCAGCTTCAAAAAGTACCGTTTGTTGTACACATACCAGGGATAACGGATAAGAATCCAAAAGAAATTGATACGGTGGGTGGTCAGGTGGATATCCGTCCAACTGTACTCAACCTTCTAGGAATTGATACAAGTAAGCAAATTCAATTTGGTCATGACCTATTATCGAAAGATACAAATGACTTTACAGTGCTCCGTGATGGAAGCTTTATTACGAAGGACAGCATTTTCACAGACGGTGTTTGCTACAATAAAGAAACGGGCGAGCCAAGAGACGATGAAACCGTTTGTCAGTCTTATGAAGAAAAGGCAAAGCAAGAGCTTCAATTCTCTGATCAAATTATCTACGGGGATCTCCTTAGATTTTATGACCGGAGCAGCCCGGACCATTCACCTTCCAAAAAAGAAGATGAGAGTAAGCTGAAAAAGGCGTCCTAACGTATGAGAAAACCTCTGCTATTTTAGAAGCAGAGGTTTTCTTTTTTGCATGCTGGCTCATATAGTATGAGAGGAGGGATGTAAATGAAGACAACGTCGTTTGGAAAAATTGAATGGCAGCTGGATGAAGCTAAGCTGGATGATGTGGCAAAGCAGCTTGGAATAGGGAAAGCGGCTTTCCATTTATCCAATCAAACAAGTACCGAGCATCTTCTTTTACCGGGGTATAGATTCCCAGAAGGTACCCATGCATTTCATTCCATATGTGATTTGCAGAGATTTATTTCACCTTACCGGCTGCAGCAATCAGATGATTGGATCAACGGAACATTTGAATACGATAGTGCTCAATTAGAAGAAGAGTTAAGACATTTGAAAGCCGTATTTCCTTTTCTTCATATCAGTGTGATTGGTCATTCAGTGCTTGATACGCCTATTTATGAAATTCGGACAGAGCCAGCTCAGCATTTACATTCTATTCATCTCAATGCCTCTTTTCATGCAAATGAATGGATCACCACCTCTGTTTTATTAAAATGGTTGAAATCCCTTTGTTTAGCTGCGTCTGATCCAGTGCAAGCGAGACATTATGAAGCGGTTCATATACTGCAAACCACCGCACTATCCATCGTGCCAATGGTTAATCCAGATGGAGTGGATTTGGTTCGCAATGGCCCAGAATCACTAGGTCTAAGCAGTGAAAAATTGACATCGCTAAATGGTGGGTTTTCCGATTATAGAGAATGGAAAGCTAATATTCGAGGAGTTGATTTAAACAATCAATTTCCTGCTTATTGGGAAATCGAATACTACCGTAATCAGCCGAAGGTGCCGTCTTATAGGGATTTTCCTGGTGATCAGCCGTTAACAGAACCAGAAGCGAAAGCGATGGCAAATCTTGCGTTACGCAAGCGCTTTGACCGGCTGATCGCCCTTCATACACAAGGAGAAGAGATATACTGGGGCTTTCTTGGCCACGAACCAGCGATATCCAAAGATACGGTCAAACGATTCGAACAGGTGAGCGGCTACAAACCGATTCAATACCTTGATAGCTATGCAGGCTATCGTGATTGGTTTATTTATCAATTTCAAAGTGAGGGCTATACAGTGGAGCTTGGTCTAGGGAAGAATCCTCTTTCCATGAATCAATTTGATTCCATTTATGAAAAAACAAAGCGGCTATTATGGGAAGCTTGTAAGTGTTAAAAAGCACCTGTCTGGTTCTTTTTAACATTTGAAAATAAATCAATTTCTTATTGTCAATAAAAACAGCGTTGAAGTGATTGACGAGGGCCTCCTTGTAAGCTATTGTGAAAGAAATAGATGTAAAAAAAAGGATATGTTTTAGGGAGATGTCGATCATTGAGTGCTCAAAGCCTGTGGAAAAGAAATTTTACTTACTTATTTGTTTCTAAAATGTGCAAAATCACTGCTGATAGTTTATCTTTCAACACCATCTTGTGGCTTTTAGTGCTAGGCGGGAAAGGGGCAATAGGGACAGCGTTTTTTATTGCGGTCAGCTTTGTTCCTCAAGCGATCGTCGGGCCATTTATTACCCCAATGATGAGGCCGCATCAATTGAAATTCTGGATGTGCTTTGCTGATTTAACGCGAGGAGCGATTATCCTTGTGATCGTGATCAGTTACTTTCATGGTTTTTCCCCATTAGCACTCATCATTGGCGGTATGCTGCTGCATTCGGCGACAGGAGGCTCCTATGAACCGGCGTCGGTATCAATTATTCCAAAGCTTGTGCATGAGGACGTCATACAAAAAGCGAATGCAACCATCCAATCAGCAAGTCATGTGGTAAGGCTTGTGACGGTTACGATTTGTGGTGTCATGATCGCGTTTGTGGGGGTAGGGTATACAATGCTTGTGATCATTCCTCTTTACCTCATATCAGCTTTATTGGTTTTAATGATTACATATCAAACAGAAGTCATCATTGATAAAGGCAAAAAAGGGCTATCATATGGCAAAAGATTAATGAGGGGATTTTCACTTGTTAGGAGCCATCATATTTTGTTTCCATTAGCGATTTTTTGCGTCTGCTCAAACTTCGCTGCAGCGCCCTGGGAAGCATTGTCTGTTATTTATTTGACAGAAGAATTAAATAGTGGACCGGTGGTTTATTCATTGATCAAAGTCACAACAGCACTAGGCGCATTTTTGATGGGGTTTGTTTTGACAAAGATCAAAGTGAATCGGTATGGATTGCTGTTTATAGGCGCAGGGATCGTTGATGGAATCGCATTCTTCATCACAGGAATGAACGCATTATTACCACTTGTGTTTATATCAGCTTTTGCCTTAGGCGCAGCCATCAGTGCAGTCAATGTTCCCGAACATACGATGATTCAATTGTCAGTGAAGGCAGAGGATCAGCCGCAGGTATATGCGATTATCAACATGATCTCCTATTTAATGATTCCGTTAGGTGCCCTCATCGGCGGCTATATGGCCACTCTATTTGGTTCTGGGTACGTTATTGCAGCAGGAGGGATCATTGAAGCTGTTTCTGGTATCTGCCTGCTTCTGTTCACAAAGATTGGGAAGGTAGAGAGGACGGATTTGACGATAGAACGAGACAAACCTGGCTTAAACGCAACGTGATCATGGCTTTTTTAAATGAGGATAGGTTACAATGAGGACGAGGAAACATGAGGATTCAATTGAAAGGAGCAAGAAACATGGCCATAGCAGATGTCACCATCATTCCAATAGGAACTGAAACACCAAGCGTGAGTTCATATGTAGCAGATGTACAAAGAATTTTGGAAGGCTTTCAACAAGAAGGGAAAATCAAATATCAGTTAACACCTATGAATACGTTAATTGAAGGTGAATTATCCGTTTTATTTGAGGTCATTCAGCGCATTCATGAGGCACCTTTTGAAAAGGGATTACACAGAGTAGCAACCAATATCCGCATTGATGACAGACGGGATCAAACAACAACCCTTACAAGCAAATTAGAAAGCGTGAATAAGCACTTGAATCAATAAAAAAAGCCTGCTACATGCAGGCTTTTAATGTGCAGTTGGATAACCGCTATAGATGATGGTCATGACAGTAAACCATCCAAAAACCAAAAATGTAGCGCCAGCAAAAGCGATGGCAAGTACGTTCACTTTTTTAAGTGAGCGATAGATGCCGAGAGCGGCTAAAATCGTGACTAGACCGAAAATAATGACGAGCATCATATGAAAATCCCCCTTTGTCATCAATCCCCTTGATTTCCTTTCTTTTCATTTTAACCGTTTTCATAAAGCTTGTCGAGTAGATTCCAGTTGACGATTGTTTGAATTTTTATTGAATAGCCTTCATAATAAAAAAGAATGAATAAAGTAGGTGATGAAAAATGAATTGGAGAAGAATGCCACTAGGCTATGTACAAGCAAATGCGTATATTTGGAAAAACGAGCAGGGAGAATGCTTAATTTTTGATCCAGGTGGTGAAGCGCAAAAGCTGATTTCCTATGTGAAAGAAAAACAGCTCACACCGCTCGCTGTCTTACTGACACATGCCCATTTTGATCATATTGGTGCGGCAGATGAGGTGCGTGCAGAGTGGGGAGTGCCACTATATGTACACGAACATGAAAAAGAGTGGCTCACGAATGCTGAGTTAAACGGCTCAGCTCGATTGATTGGAAATGGAATTACTGTCAAAGAAGCTGAAAAATTGATTACGTCAGAAGGAACTCTTCAAATCGGATCGTTTACATTAGACATATTCCACACACCTGGGCATTCACCAGGCAGTGTGTCTTACTATTCGTCGGAGGAGGGATTTGTCATTTCTGGTGACGCTTTATTCCAAGGCGGCATCGGGAGAACAGATTTAGTGGGCGGCAGTCAGGAAGTGCTGCTTCAATCGATTCATGACAAATTGTTATCATTGCCAGAATCCACTCTCGTTTTAAGTGGACATGGCGGGGAAACAACTGTGCTCACGGAGCAGGAACAAAATCCGTTTATTCATGGTTTTTCTCTTTAAATGTAGGTATGAAAAAAGCATCTCTTCTCAATGAGATGCTTTTTTCTATTAATGTCCGGTACCGGGAACCATGATGAAAATCGAATAATATGTAAATCCGGCAAAGAAAATCGTCAAGTACGCTCCGAAAATGTAAATATACATTCTTTCGGATAAATTCAAGTAGGATAAAAATACAAAAAGAACGGTTTGACCGAAGAACAGCAAGGATGCATCTTTCATATGTCCTAAATAGAACATGACAGCAAAAATACCCGTCCAAAAGCCAAGCACGCGGAACATGCGATTCATTTCTTTCCCTCCCCTTAAAAACCCCTTTGATTCATATTATAGCTGATCATCACTTGTTATGTAAACATTTACATTTTTGACAACGTGTGAACATTTATTTAGTAAGATGAAAAAAATTTTTTGAAAAAGTGTTTATGCCTAAATACATAAGGGTACTTACTCCATAAGAGAAAAGGTTAACGACCTAAGGAGGAAGACTAATGAGTGACATTACTTTTTATTCATACCCGAGCTGCACGTCTTGCCGCAAAACAAAACATTGGCTAAAGGCGAATCAAATTGATTTTAAAGAGCGTCACCTTTTCAGAGAAACGCCAACTCTAGATGAATTAAAAAAGATTCTTTCCTTAACGACAGAGGGAATGGATGAAATTTTAGCCACGCGAAGCCAAGCTTTTAAAAGCTTAAATTTAAATATTAATGATTTAAAAGTAAACGAGGTACTTGAGCTTCTCATTGAAAAACCAAAGTTGCTGCGGAGACCGATCATCATTGATGGGAATAAATTAGTGGTTGGCTATAATCCCGGGGAACTCATGAAAATATCAAAAAAGAAAGCGATTCATCAATCGGTTTCCTAATAAAAAACGAAGATCAGCTGAAACATGCTTCAGCCGTCTTCGTTTTTGTGCTGAACTGGGCTAGCTGGGTTCGAACCAACGATCACGGAGTCAAAGTCCATTGCCTTACCACTTGGCTATAGCCCAATATCAAACGTGTAATGATATTGTTCACCATCTGCGGTCATTTATACATAAAGTTTGGTTTGTCACTAGTTTTAAGTGAAAAAGGAGCGAAAGAAATAAATGAAAAATGAAAAATCTGAACAATTATATGAATTTATTCTAAAAGAAGCGCCTGTCATGACCGAAGAATGGTTGAAAACAAGAACAGAAGAAGGTTCATTATACTCTAAACATGCTTCAGAGGAGACAGAAAAGAAACTGAAGGAACAAAACACAGCGTTTATTCAAACCATTGCAGCGACGCTTGTAAAGGTATCAGACAAAGCAGAGAACCATTTGAAAAAGTGGTCTGTTGATATCGCTCGTGATCGAGCAGTTCACGAGGTGTTCTTATATGAAATCATCGGCCAATTTAAGGTATTCCGCCACATCTTCTGTTCGAGAATCGAGACATTCACACAAGAAACAGAGCTAGAAGTGACGCTGCAAGATGTGTGCGGATGGAATCAGCATTTTCACGGGACGTTTGATGATATGATTGAGCGTTTATCAGAAGAATATGACCGCGTGACACTGAGTCAGCTAAATGCACAAAGAGAAATGATCCAAGAACTTAGTGCCCCTGTTATTCCAGTATCAAAAGAGATCGGGATTTTACCGCTGATCGGCGAAATTGATACGTACCGGGCCAAAATTATTTTGGAGTCAGTACTAGAACAGGCTTCAAGACTGCGTTTGATCCATTTATTTATTGATATATCTGGCGTACCAGTTGTTGATACAATGGTTGCTTATCAGCTCTTTAAAGTGGTTGATAGTGCGAAGCTTCTAGGAATTGAGACGATTATTTCAGGTATCCGGCCAGAGATTGCTCAGACAGTTGTCAAACTTGGCATTGATTTCTCAAAAGTAAATACTGAACATAGCCTTGCAAAAGCGTTAGAAAAGAGAGGATTCCGTATCTTTGAAGAGGCAATATGATCAAAAAACCTGCACTTGTAAAAGTCAGGTTTTTTGATTTGCTCTTTTTTTATATTTAATAAAATGCATCCTAAGTTAAGGATTTTAACGCTTTATCAGTCATTAAAATCGTGAAATGCGCTTTTGTCAGACGGGTTCCTCCATCTTACAATAGGGTCAGAGAAAGGAGTGAACCACTTGTATGGTATTGAATATTTGGGACAAGAGCTGCTAGAAGAAGCATGCCGCATGAGAGCATCTGATGTTCATATTGTCCCAAAAGAAAAGGAAGCTTCGGTATCTTTCCGTGTAGACTCAGATTTAATCCAGCAGCGAGCCATTGATAAAAAAAGCGGGGAACGGTTAATTGCTCATTTTAAATTTTTATCCTCCATGGATATCGGCGAAAAAAGGAGACCGCAAAACGGGTCATTGGCTGTGATGCTGAGAACTGGCCAAGTGTTTGTTCGAATGTCTACATTACCGACTGTAAATGATGAAAGTTTAGTGATTAGGATTTTACCGCAGGATCATATCCCGAAAACAAAATATCTGTCGTTATTTCCGAAAGCCTCAGCCAGATTATTATCATTTTTGAATCATTCGCATGGACTCATTTTATTTACTGGGCCAACCAATTCAGGGAAAACAACAACACTTTATTCATTGATACAGTTTGCAAAAAAGCATTTCAACCGAAATATTATTACACTTGAAGATCCTGTGGAAACAAGAAATGAAGAAGTGTTACAGGTACAAGTCAATGAAAAAGCAGGCATCACGTATGCGGCGGGATTACGCGCTATTTTAAGACATGACCCAGATATGATTGTGCTAGGAGAAATAAGAGATGCTGAAACAGCCAAAACGGCAATTAGAGCAGCACTGACAGGCCATTTAGTGATGAGTACGCTGCATGCGAAAAATGCAAAAGGTGCCCTTTACCGAATGCTTGAATTTGGTGTGACGATGAATGAGCTCGAACAAACAATGGTTGCGATTGCTGCACAGCGATTAATCGAGCTCACGTGTCCATTTTGCGGGGAAACGTGTCAGCTATATTGCAAATTAAATCGACCGGTCAGACGAACGAATGTTTTTGAATTACTTTACGGAAAGGAGCTTGGTGAGTGTATCAAAGAGGCCAAAGGAGAATATGCTCACTCGTCATATGAAACACTGCAAAGATTAATTCGTAAAGGAGTGGCACTGGGCTATCTATCGAAAAACACATATCATCGCTGGGTTTATGAAGAAGCGAGTCTCTAAAGCCTGGTCTAGAAGAGAACAAGCTGAATTTCTATCAAAACTTGCTCAATTGTTTCAAGCTGGATATACATTGATTGAGGCATTAACGATGGTGAATATCCAGTTATCAAAGAAGCAACAGCAGCTATTAACAAGAGGCATTCAGTGGCTGCTTGAAGGGGAGTCTTTTTATGTGGTGCTGGAGAGACTCCATTTTCAGCGGGAAGTCATCGCCATTCTCTGTTTTTCAGAGAAGCATGGCAGCCTAGCACGCGCTCTTGAGCAAAGCTCACGTTTTTTAGAGAAAAAAATCAAGCAGTTAGACACGTTCAAACGTATGTTACGGTACCCGATCTTCCTCGTCTTTACGGTCTTGGTTGTGCTAATACTTGTTCAGCAGATGATCATTCCTCAATTTTCTTTATTGTACTCATCGATGGATACCCGCATGTCATGGCTGATCCAAGGGATGTTTGGACTCTTTCAATTCCTACACGCTTTCCTCCTCATCATAGGCTGTATGTGTATCTTTTTGGCTGGATATTATCATGTCTTTTTTAGGAAAAAGTCAGCCCTTGAGAAACTGAGAGTGATGAGCAGGCTGCCTGTGTTATATAAAGGGATGCAGCTGATGCATACGTATCTTTTTTCCCTTCAGCTAAGCGGGCTTCTTCAAGCTGGATTATCGATGTATGAAAGCTTGCAAGCTTTCAAACAGCAAAGCTATTTACCCTTTCTTCAAGAAATATCTGAACAGATGATTGGAGAATTAAGAAAAGGAGAAAGCATGGAACATCAACTAAGCGGGTCTCCTTTTTTCGAAAAACATTTTGCAGCTGTCATCAAGCATGGTGAAGCTAGCGGGATGCTTGCAAGAGAATTGTACACGTATAGTCAATTCCTATTGGAGAATGCAGAGCTGAAAATTGAAAAATGGGTTTCATGGCTGCAGCCGGTCATATATGGTTTGACAGCGCTCCTTATACTCATTGTGTATTTATCTATTCTTTTACCGATGTATCAACTAATGGAACAAGTGTGAGGAGGAGGACAAAGGCATGAATGATAAAGGATTTACACTGTTGGAAATGTTAATTGTCATGCTCGTGATTTCCATTCTTTTACTCATTACCATTCCGAATATCACACGTCACCATCAAAGCATTCAAGCGAAGGGCTGTGAAGGGCTCAAATCAATGGTGAGTACACAGGTGATGGCATATGAATTAGAGCATGATGGCAAGACACCATCTTTAGCTGAATTAGAAAAAGAAGGCTATGTCAAAAAGGGATTAACTTGTCCTAATGGAAAAGCCATTGTCATTCAAAACGGCGACGTGAAGCATGAATAAGTTGCTTTTACATGAGAAGGGTTTTACCCTCATTGAACAGCTCATGATCTTACTTGTTTTATCTATTCTATTGTCGGTCATAGGAGGAAAAGTCCCAAGTATATTAGAAAGTGCTGAAGCAAAAAAACAAGTGAACATCATGAAACAAGATCTCCAATTGGCTGCTTATACGGCATTTATCAAAAAAACCCGTGTGAATGTTGACATTCATCCACACCATGTATCCTATCAAATAATAGATCAAAATGGTGATGAGGTGATTGCTTCTCATCAGCATAAAAAAGGCATCATCAAGCATTCTACATTTCCACAGGGGATCCACTTTAATGTAAATGGACATCCGAGCAGCGGCGGATCTCTCATTCTTCAATTTGGCAGTCAAACTTATAAACTCACGATTTATTTAGGGAGCGGGCGGATCCATGTTCAAAAACAATAGAGGATTTAGTACGTTTGAGATGCTGTTAGCTTGCCATACCTTTCTATTTGCAGCTCTTGTGCTCATGCCAGCCTATGAAAAACTAATGATGGGAAAAAAGGAATTAAGAGCAAAACTTGAAGCTTACCAAGTGTTACATGAACATATGAACGAAGCGTTCATAGAAGGTACAAAGCCATCCGTCAAAAAGAAGAGAGGCGAGATCACATATGAACTCCATTGGAGTAAGCAGAGGGGATGTGTATCATACAAAGTACACAAAAAGAAGACGATATGCTTTCGTCATGTTGAATGATGAACAGGGATTTACACTTGTACAAGCTTTGTGGAAATTGCAACTATTTCTGTTCCTTTCTTTTGGCTGTGTGCTCATCTTTTCTGTTGCAGAGAAAGCCCATCCATTTGAAGAAATCAGCCAATTTTCACAAATGGAGTGGAAGCAAACTGTACTGCAATTAGAGGAGGAATTAAGCCGTGCACTGGCTGTTAGAGCGGTGAAAGAAGGAAAAGTGTTAGAGTATATTTCCGACCAAGGGCGAGTTGTGAGGATTGAGCCATATCAAGAGATGCTGCGGAAGCGAATGGATCAGGCGGGGCATCTTCCTTTATTGCAAAAGGTGAAACAATTTCGCGTCAGAACAGATCAGCAAACAACAATCCTTGAAGTCACAGATGTATCTGGTAAGGTGTATGAAGCCATTTTTTTCACATATAAAGGAGTGGTTCCTAAAACGTGAAAAGTGAAGAAGGGTTTATCTATCCGCACGTACTTGCTACGATTCTTTTCTTCCTTTTGATCCTAGGCTCGATGACGATTGGGTTTCAAAATGAGCTGAAAAGTGCAGAGCTGACGATTTCCTTTTATAAAAAACAGCAGCTATTTAGAATGGGTGTAAGTGAGGCTGCAAGCAAATTAAATCGTATTTGTGATCAGCCGAATACTCATGTGGACACTGAAGAAGGACGTGTGACATTGAAACAGATCGGGTGCGATCAAAAGAAAAAACATGTCCACATGCTGGTCGGCGTTAAAACAAAGGATGGTTTAGCAGATGAGCGGGAATTGGTGATGGATGGGAAGACCGGTGAAATTATGAAATGGACAATCCCTGATTAGCCAGTGTATAAAATCACACTCTTCCTGGTAACACTTTAAGGAAGAAGAGGTGAATGTTCGTTGAAAACAAATGACTATGTAAAATATATGACACAGGAAATCATTAAATATATGAATACACCACGTGACGAACGGAAGGAACATAAACAAGAAAAGATGGAAACAAAACCGCCATTTTCACAGCGCTTATTTGGTGTTCTGCCGTTTGGCTTTTCAATGATGCTAAAAAAACGACATCGACAAAAGTAAAAAGCCGCCAGCAGGCGGTTTTTTTGTGCCGCTTTAGCTGTATTCTTCAACGACAATGACTTTATTGACCTTGTTTGAGTAAGGGTTATAGGAAATGGTGACAAATACCCCAAATTCTTTGGCATGATCTTTTAACGTAATATGATACTGTTTCACAGATTCTTTTTCCCGGTGCCTGTCCCATACTTTTTGTTTAAATAAGACTTGTGCTAACGGATATCTTTTCTTTGCTTCTTTGACAGCTCTTGTTTCCCATTGATCTGCGGCAGTAGTGAATCCTCTCGCATCTGCAGGTTTGGCGTCTTGTATGACAGGACCCAACAGTAAACTGAGCATGATCATGATTTTTCTATATTTCACTTAACATCACCTCATCAGTTATTATCCTGACCAAATCCTACACTTTTATGTAAATTTTTAAGAAGTACAAATGTCACAGAAAAAAAATATAGAATATGGCGAAAGAATGAGAAAATGGAAGAATTTTCTCGGAAGAGTTCTTGTTTAAGAACAAAATGGACTAATTTGACGTTTTGGGTTTTATAGGTATTTCCTTATACTAAATGTAATCGTTCTCTTTAAAGAACAATCGTTCAAGGAGTTGGAAGAATATGAAACAGTCGCTCTTTGTACTCTTTAGTTCCATTTGTTTAATTTTCACGTCTCTTCTTATCACATCTACTAACGCTTCTTTTAACGATGTCGAGCATACAAATTTTGTGATGAACACGTGTGAAGATTTTGAACAGACAGATCAGCATTGTCAGCCAAAGAAATGGGATAAAAGTGATTTAAAGCTCATAGATCAAACGATGATCGAAGGAACAGTCTGTGCGCCTCAAAAGCTGAGCATGACATTAAAAAATATTGGACAACCCATAGCGCACTCTGAATGGAAGTGGGAATTACACAAAGTAGAAAGTGATCAGAAACCATTACAGGATGGTCATATTCTTGAAAAGGGCTCTATACAACACCTTTCATCAGAAGAAACGACGACTGTCACAACAGATAAAGCAAAAACGAATGGAATCTATGCATTTAAAATCTATTTTCCTAATGGAATTGGTGCATCTGAAAAAACATTCTTTTGGTCTAAACATATGCAGCTCTCAAGCTGTCAAGAAAAGATATCTTAAATGGAGCTGTCTGCTGAATGAAAAAAATGATATGAAAAGGGGAGAAGAGACATGAAAAAATGGATGAAAATGTCTGGCAGTATTCTTTACGCAACGGTTTTCACGATGATGATTGCATGTATTATTGTTGTGTTGTCATCAAGAACAACAGGTGGAGATCCTCAGATTTTCGGTTATCAATTCAAGCAAGTATTATCTGGCTCAATGGAACCGGAATTTTCGGCTGGGTCGCTGATTGTAGTACAACATGTGACCTCACCTGATACGCTCAAAAAAGGGGATATTATCACTTTTCAAACGAAGCAAGACAAGTCCTTTGTGACTCACCGAATTGTTGGGGTAAAAGGAAATGGAACAAATAAAGCCTTTGAGACAAAAGGAGACCACAATATGTATCAAGACGGCACGCTGGTAAAAGCGGATCAAGTGGTTGCGCAGTATACGGGAATGAACATCCCTTATGCAGGAAAGTTTCTTTCGTATGCCGGGACCTCGGCTGGAACCGCTTTGCTGCTGATTATACCAGGTGTGATGCTGCTCGTTTATTCAACAATTCATTTTGTGGGCGCTGCGAAACATCGAAGACACACGGCTGATTTACATATGTCAGAGAAACAAGCATAAATTTTCGTTTGTAACCTAATTAGGTTTCAATAAAACAATTTATTAGGGGGTTTATTCATGGCTATCAAAAAATCAATTCGTTTAGGTGTATTATCAGGGGCATTAGGCCTTGCTCTAATCGGCGGGGGAACTTGGGCGGCATTTAATGATGTAGAAAAGGCAAACGCGGTCTACTCGACAGGAGAGCTGAATTTATCTGCAAAAGAGAACTCTGGCGCCATCAACCTTGCGAACTTAAAACCTGGTGACCGAATAAAGAAAGAATTTAATTTTGAAAATAAGGGGTCGCTTGCGATTAATCAAGTGCTGATGAGTCTTGATTATAGCCAGTTTAAAGATGGAACTTCTGCGAAGAATGGCGGTAAGAATACAGCTGAAGAATTCCTCAGCCAGTTTCAGGTGAGTGTTCTTACGGTTGGAGCCGAAGGTGGAAATGGTTATCCGAAAAATATTATTTTAGACCATGCAAACCTGCTTGACCTGCATCAATTAACGTCAAAACAGGATCAGACCGCATTTGAAAAGCTTCGTCATGCCGTCGATGAGAAGTTTTTACATGAAAGTGGTAAAATTAATGTAGCAACCGTTGATGGAACAGTGGCTCCAGAGTATGACGGCATTCCAAAGAATCCGTTTGATTACGATAAAATGGAAATGATCATTGAATTTGTCAATGACCAGACGAAGGATAAAGCTGGTCACTATATCCAAAATAAATACCAAGGCGATGCGATTCAAATTGATCTTTCCTTCGAAGCGACTCAGTGGAATGGTTTAACGATCAATCCCAAAAAGCATACGGATGAAAAAGGCTACGTGAAAGAAAACGAAAAAGCACACAGCGAAGATAAAAAATAAATCCAGTCTTTAGACTGATATATAAGCTCTGCATAGCAATTGGAGGAGTATGCGCTAAAACGTGCGCTTTACTCCTCTTCTTGCTGTTTTTTCCAGATTTGATAATCTAAAAATTCACGAAATTGCTTTTTCGAAACCCCTGATGTCATTGCATCTCGAACTAGTTTTTCCCATTCACTATCTAATTGACCATCGTATTCGGTTTCATCTTTTTCGTGTAACAGTGTATGAACCGAGACGTCCAGAACGGCGGAGATTTTTTCAAGAAATTGAATGGAGGGGTTTGTTTGCAAGTTTCTTTCTATTGAGCTTAAATAAGACTTCGCTACCCCAGCCTTTTCGGCCAGTTCTGATAGTGAGTAGCCTTTTTCATTGCGGTATTGTTTAATACGCTGGCCAATCAATGTCATCACCTTCCTTTCGATATTATAGCACATTCAGAAAGGTTTGATAGAATGACTTCTTACCAGAGGGGGAGACTCAGAGGACTTTTCCTTTGATTTGAGAAAATGACGGACTTCTTCAACTGTTAGCCCTGCTTTGCGAGCTTCGCGTAATAATTGAACCCATTCACTGTCTAATAATTTCGTTTTCTTTTCCATACAAATACCCTCCTAAAATACTGAATCGTGTATTTCAGGCACTTAACGCATTAAATGGAAAGACACAGGTGGTAAGACCTCATAGGTTGCTTGCGTCATGTTTCCGCCCAATACAAACAGACAAACTTTGCTTTTGACTGATCGAAAATCGTATGTCACATGAAGGGGAGGGGACTCGTGAGTCAACCTCCTCTTTTTTGCTGTAAGTAAAAAAGCCCGCCATTTTCAATCGTAAGACTGATTTTTGGTTCGTATAAAGTTTTAAGTGCTTGTCTTTCTATTTCATATTCTACAGATGTGTCTGAAGTCCCTTCATAAAATTGGTTTAAAAGTTCCGAGTCTTCTTTCCACTTTTGAACAGCCCTCACCGCCCAATCGTCCGGCTCCTCATGGGCATAACGCTCCATCAGGCTATAGAGCCGTTTGACGCCGCTTTCTGGCTTAATCATTGTACTCATCGTAAAGCAATAATCAGGAATTTGAGACGACAGCTCACGGGCTTCGAGCTTTTCTTGAAATTGTTCTATGACTTCTCCTCGTATCAGATGAAGCCCAAGTGACAGCAGCTTATCCTTTTTACGGTCTGCCAGGTAGGATATTTTCACATTGAGACCAAGCCATGGTTCCAGCGCGATCTGGTTGTTGCTAAGCGGTCTCACTCTTTCGTAGAGCCGGATAAATCGGCCTTGCTGCTTAACAGCCTCGAATATTTGAAATAAACGAGGGGAGCCGAAGTGGACAAATTCACCTTCGACCGTGTCACCGGCTTTTTTTTGATCGGTGATTAAGGTCAATTGCCGCGGCTCAGGTACACCGCCCGTTTTTTCGAGCCAGTGCCAATAAAAAGGTCGGTTCATAATCAATTTATCCATTTCGATCGTTAGCTGCACTGTCATATGTCCTGCACTTTCTTCTAATATGTCGCATTGGTTCGCCTGAAAGAAACGGAGAAGAAATGTATGAATGTCACGCTGCTCCATTGATCAACTCTCCTTTATGAGCCTTGCTGCCTTTTTTCTAAAAGCGGTGTTTGTGCTTTTGTTAAATAGGAAGCAAACTGGGTTAATTTCTTTTTCATGTCTCCGTCAGATTTGTGCTGAAAGAGTATATGATGCAATTCTGTTTCGGCATCTTGGATATCAATTCGCGTTAAAATATCATCTAGATCGCCAATGACGTTTTCAAACAGCTGAATTTTTTCATATAAAAGCTTTAGAATATGTTCCTCGACTGTTCCGTTCGTTGCCATATTGTAAATGTGGACATCCCGCTCTTGGCCAAGGCGGTGGATACGTCCAATTCTCTGTTCTAGACGCATCGGATTCCACGGAAGGTCGTAGTTGATGATCTGGTTACAAAACTGAAGGTTAATCCCTTCGCCGCCGGCTTCTGTAGCAATTAATACTTGAGCCCGTTCTCTAAATAAATCTTTCATCCAGTCTTTTTTGCTCCGCTTAAAGCCGCCTCGAAAAGGAACCGAGCTAATGCCGTTTTGCTGAAGAAACCATTGTAAATAAATTTGTGTCGCACGATATTCAGTGAAAATAATCACTTTCTCATTTAACTGCTGAATGAGTTTGACGACTTCCAGCGCCTTTGAATTTTGCTCGACTTGGTTGATTTTCTCCATGATTTGCGCAATGGCAGAAGATCCTAAAATGTGTTTTTCTTCTTCCTGCATTTTTTTAATCGTCATATAGACCGCCTCGCGGCTTGAGCAGCATTCCCGTTCCAAGGTCATGATTGAAAACATGTGCTTTGTATAAGCTGGATTCTCTTTCAGCTTGCAGATTTCATCATATAACGCCTGCTCTGTCGGAGAGAAATGAATGGAAATCGTCTTGACATGCCGTTTTGACCACTCGATGCCAGTGTCTTCTCTTCGGTTACGAATCATCACTTTATTGATTAGCTGTTTCAATCGATCATGATCTTCAAGCTGCAAGTCCTTTTTGGCAAAAACATCTTTAAACTGATGTTCATTCCCAAGATGGCCTGGCTTCAGAAGGGAAACGAGATTGAAAATTTCTCCGATTCGGTTTTGAATAGGCGTAGCTGTAAGCAGGAGGCAGAACTTCTTATTTAGATTTCTCACAAATTCATAGTTTTTCGTTTTATTGTTTTTCAGTTTGTGTGCTTCATCAATAATGACCATATCGTAGGCGATAGATAAAATCGTGTCTCGATGCGGCTGTCTTTTGGCTGTATCAATTGAGGAAACTACGACGTCACACTGCTCCCACACATAGCTTTTTTTTTGTTCGACAGCATCAATGTAAAATTTCGTCCGCAGCTCCTGCACCCATTGAGACACAAGGGAGGCGGGGACGAGAATGAGAATTTTTTTGGCAAGTCCACGAATCATGTATTCTTTGATAATGAGCCCTGCTTCTACAGTTTTCCCAAGTCCCACTTCATCTGCTAGAATGGCTTTCCCGTTCATCTCTTCTACGACTCTTCTGGCTACTTCGAGCTGGTGCTTTAAAGGAGTGAAGTCAGGTAGGTGCGTAGGAGCTTGCAAACCCTCGAATGAATCAATCGCCGTGACTTTCTGAACCTGCGTCGCTAATCGGTACATATCCCAGTTCGCCCAGGGACCGTCTGCTGAAAGCCGCTGCTGAAATTCACTTACCCATTCCTGATCAAAAATCGTTTGAATATTCAATGGTCATCGCCTGCCTTCCTAGTCGGTTTATAATAAAATCGTTCTGTTTTTAAACGCTTCATTTTTTGAGAGATCTTTAAAAGACTATATATTTCAATAAAAGCGAACGATATTGAACATTTATTTTAAAAATGTTAATGATTTTTCTGTTGCTCTTGATCCATTTCTAATGGTAGGATGTTGGTAAGTGATCTAGAAAATAAGTCACTCATTTTGATAGTATGTCCAATAAATGTGAAGAATATGAGCGGATGATGGTATGGGGAGAGACTTGGCGGTTATTTTGCACTGGCAGGCGCCGAAGGAGCAAGCTGAATTGATTCAGTGAATCTCTCAGGCAAAAGTACTCTTACCGGACGCAACTCTGGAGAGTGTTTGCTCATTGTTTTTTTAGCAAACCACCAAAGGGGAAAACGCACAATGATGTTGTGCTGTAAACTTTCAGGTGCAAGGACAGAGACTTCTTTTTGATAAAAAGGGAGCTCTCTGTCCTTTTTTGCTGTGATTTTTTCTGAAAATTCAGCTTGTGATCTGCACTGTAAGAAAAAAGGGGGAAACGATTGATGTTGAAACGAACACCGCTTTTTCATGCGTATGAAACGTTTGGCGCAAAAACCATTGACTTCGGGGGCTGGGAATTACCTGTCCAATTTTCTTCCATTAAAGAAGAACATGAAGCTGTTCGAACAAAAGCAGGGCTTTTTGATGTGTCTCACATGGGTGAGGTGGAAGTCAAAGGTCAAGATGCCCTTCCTTTTTTACAAAAGCTATTAACCAATGATCTGTCTAAGCTGACGGATGGTAAGGCACTATATACAGCCATGTGTTATGAAGATGGCGGGACTGTGGATGACCTGCTCGTCTATCAAAAAGAAAAGAACAACTATTTGCTTGTCATTAATGCATCAAATATCGAAAAAGATGTGGATTGGCTGCTCAAGCATCAAGGTGAAGATGACGTATTGATCAAAAACGTCTCTGATCAAATCGCCTTGCTAGCACTTCAAGGACCTCTTGCTGCTGACATCATCAAGGATGTGGCGGACGAAGAGGTGACATCTCTCAAGCCATTTACGTTTTTATCACAAGCTGAGGTCGCTCAAAAAGAGGTGCTTGTTTCAAGAACTGGCTACACAGGAGAAGACGGCTTTGAAATCTACTGCCAGTCAGAAGATGCCGTTCACATTTGGTCGGCTTTATTAAAAGCGGGCCAGCCTAAAGGGTTAATGCCGTGCGGGCTCGGTGCACGTGACACCTTGAGATTTGAAGCAAGACTTCCGCTTTATGGTCAGGAGCTCACAAAGGATATTTCCCCATTAGAGGGCGGGATTGGTTTTGCTGTGAAAATGGATAAAGAAGCTAATTTTATTGGGAAAGAAGCGCTCAAAAAGCAAAAAGAAGAAGGAGCGAAGCGGAAGCTTGTCGGCATTGAAATGATTGATAAAGGGATTCCGCGTACAGACTATCCGGTCTTTTCAGGAGAGAAGCAGATTGGAATTGTCACAACGGGTACACAATCTCCAACGTTAAAGAAAAATATCGGGCTTGCTTTGATCGAAACATCAGAGGCGCAGCTTCAGGCAGAGGTGGAAGTACAAGTTCGTAAAAAACGTCTAAAAGCCAAAATCGTCGCCACACCATTTTATAAAAGAGCCAAATAACGAGGGGGAATAGAGGATGAAGCACAGGTATTTGCCGCAAACAGAGCAAGATCAAAAAGAAATGCTGGATGTCATCGGCGTTCAGTCGATTGATGAGCTTTTTTCAGATATCCCAGAGAAAGTACGATTCAAAGGGGCATACAACATCAAAGAAGCCGCATCTGAAACAGAGCTTGTGCGGGAATTATCTCGCTTAGCTGCAAAGAATAAGGATACTGTTTCCTATGCATCGTTTCTTGGTGCTGGTGTGTATGATCATTATCAGCCTGTCATTGTCGATCACGTCATCTCACGCTCTGAATTTTATACAGCGTATACACCTTATCAGCCCGAGATTTCACAAGGTGAATTGCAAGCCATCTTTGAGTTTCAAACGATGATCGCTGAGCTGACCGGCATGGATCTTGCCAACTCCTCGATGTATGATGGCGGAACCGCATTAGCTGAAGCGGCGATGCTGGCTGCAGGACATACAAAGAAAAAGAAAATTGTTGTCTCTGAATCGGTTCACCCTGAATCAAGAGCAGTGCTGAAAACATATGCCAAAGGACAGCATATTGAAGTAGTTGAGGTACCTGCGCGAAAAGGGCAGACGGATGTAGCGGCATTAGAAGAGGCCGTCTGCGACGAAACAGCAGCTGTTCTTGTACAATATCCAAACTTTTTCGGTGTAGTCGAACCGTTAAAAGAGATTGAACCGATTGCACATAAAGGAAAGAGCCTGTTCATTGTCTCAAGTAATCCGCTTGCACTCGGTTTACTGACGCCGCCAGGAAAACTGGGGGCAGATATTGTTGTTGGTGATGCACAGCCGTTTGGCATTCCGGCTGCATTTGGCGGACCTCATTGCGGGTATTTTGCCGTGACGAAAAAATTAATGCGAAAAGTTCCAGGGCGTTTAGTCGGGCAGACAGAAGACGAAAATGGTGTTCGTGGGTTTGTGCTGACCCTTCAAGCGCGTGAACAGCACATTCGAAGAGACAAAGCGACGTCAAATATTTGTTCGAATCAGGCATTAAATGCGTTAGCCGCTTCTGTTGCGATGACGGCACTTGGAAAGACAGGCATAAAAGAAATCGCCTATCAAAACGTGCAAAAAGCCCATTATGCCAAGACGCAGGCGGAAAAACATGGGCTTCAGGCTGATGTAGAAGGAGCCCATTTTAATGAATTTGTGATCAAGTTAAATGAGCCTGTGAAAGAAGTCAATAAACGATTGCTTGAAAAAGGGATCATCGGCGGCTATGACTTAGGGATAGACTACCCAGAGCTTCAGCAGCACATGCTTGTAGCCGTGACAGAGCTAAGAACAAAAGAAGAAATCGATACGTTCATCAAGGAATTGGGGGATCGCCATGAATAAACAAGATCAGCCGCTTATTTTTGAATTATCCAAAGAAGGAAGAATTGGTTATAGCCTGCCTGATTTAGATGTACCTGAACAGGAGCTCCCGGCTTTATTTGATGAAACGTACATTCGTCATGAGGATGCTGAGCTTCCGGAAGTATCTGAGCTTGATATCATGCGTCATTATACGGCACTATCAAGACGTAATCATGGAGTTGATTCAGGATTTTACCCTCTTGGCTCTTGTACGATGAAATATAACCCAAAGATTAACGAAAAGGTTGCACGCCTTGCAGGCTTCTCGCAAATTCATCCACTTCAAGAAGCAGACACTGTGCAAGGAGCATTAGAATTACTTTATGACCTAGGCGACCATCTTGAAGAAATCACAGGAATGGACGCAGTGACATTACAGCCTGCGGCAGGTGCACATGGCGAATGGACGGGGCTCATGATGATTCGTGCGTACCATGAAGCAAGAGGAGATCATAAGCGAACAAAAGTCATCGTGCCGGATTCTGCTCATGGAACGAATCCGGCATCTGCGACAGTGGCTGGGTTTGAAACGATTACCGTTGCATCTGATGAAAATGGGCTTGTTGATTTAGAGGATTTACGCCGTGTTGTGAATGAAGAAACAGCGGCTCTTATGCTGACAAACCCGAATACACTCGGCCTTTTTGAAGAAAACATTTTAGAAATGGCTGAAATCGTTCACGGAGCTGGCGGTAAGCTTTATTATGACGGAGCGAATTTGAATGCTGTTTTAAGCAGAGCAAGACCAGGGGATATGGGATTTGATGTGGTTCACTTAAATCTTCATAAAACCTTTACAGGTCCACACGGAGGCGGAGGTCCTGGTTCAGGTCCAGTTGGAGTGAAAAAGGATTTGATTCCGTACTTGCCAAAGCCAGTACTTGTGAAGAAGGAAGGTCGTTTTTATTTTGATGATGATCGTCCACAATCAATTGGACGCGTCAAGCCGTTCTATGGCAACTTTGGCATTAACGTCAGGGCATATGCGTACATCCGCTCAATGGGTCCAGACGGCTTAAAGGCTGTAACAGATAATGCTGTGTTAAATGCGAACTATATGATGCGCCGCTTATGTGCTCATTACGATTTACCATTTGATCGTCACTGTAAGCATGAATTTGTCCTTTCAGGTAAACGTCAGAAGAAACTAGGTGTGAGGACACTTGATATTGCCAAACGATTACTTGATTTTGGCTATCATCCGCCAACGATCTACTTCCCGCTGAATGTAGAGGAATGTATCATGATTGAACCAACTGAAACAGAATCAAAAGAAACACTTGATGCATTCATTGAAGCGATGATTCAAATTGCAAAAGAAGCAGAAGAGAATCCAGAAGTGGTGCAGGAAGCGCCGCATACAACGGTTGTCAAACGAATGGACGAAACAAAGGCTGCGCGGAATCCAGTTCTTGTTTTTGAGAGAAAATAAAAAAGACTCAAAGGGGGCGGCTAGCTCCCAGAGTCTTTTTTGTTAGTTTTTCGTTTTGATGCGGCCGCCCCATTTTTTAAAGCCGCCCTTTAAATTATAAATCTCACGACATCCGTTTTTACGTAAAGTTTGGGCTGCTTTCCCGCTTCTCAAATTATTTTGGCAATAGAGATAAACAGGCTTGTCAGGACGTATTTCATTTTTTCGCTGCTTTAATTGTGAAAGGGGGATGTTTCTTGCCCCTAAAATATGTCCGCCTTCAAACTCATTTGGCTCTCTCACGTCAATGAGTTGAGCTTTGCGGTAACCTTTAATGAATTCTTCTTCCGTCAGCGTTTTCATAATGCGCTGCTGATAAATGTAACTGCCGATGGAATAAAGAACGAAAAGTCCACAAAGTGAGAGGACGATATAGTTGAATATTGGCAATACGACTCGACTCCTTCTTGAGCATCAGCACAGTGGCCTGTCTGATGGTACGGTTTAGACAAATACTATTATAGTAAAGCAAAAGAAACTTGTCATCATAAATGGTCAGAATTATTTTCAATTCCTTCCCTATTTGATAGACTGATGAAGAGAGAAAACCGGTGGTCACCGCCATCATCTAATATTGACTACGTAAAAGAGAAGGGATTTTTATATGCAAAAAGAGAAATGGTGTTTCATTGATACAGGAAACCAGGACCCAGCCTTTAACATGGCAATGGACGAAGCCTTGCTTTATTGGCATAGTGAGAAGCTTATCCCGCCTGTGATCCGTTTTTATGGATGGGATCCGGCAACATTGTCTGTTGGGTATTTTCAGCATGTTGAAAAAGAAATCAACATGGAAGCAGTCAAGCGCTATGGTCTCGGATTTGTCCGCAGACCAACAGGAGGGCGGGGGGTTCTTCATGATCAGGAACTGACCTACAGCGTCATTGTGTCAGAGGAGCATCCAGAAATGCCAGCGACAGTGACAGAGGCGTACCGCGTCATTTCAGAAGGCATTTTAGAGGGCTTTAAAGAACTGGGACTTGATGCGTATTTTGCCATTCCTCGTACAGAAAAAGAAAAGGAAAGCTTAAAAAACCCAAGATCGTCTGTATGCTTTGATGCCCCTTCGTGGTACGAGCTTGTCGTAGAAGGCAGAAAAGTGGCAGGCAGTGCTCAAACGAGACAAAAAGGTGTGATCCTTCAGCATGGCTCAATCTTAATTGACCTTGATGAGGACAAATTGTTCGATTTGTTTCTTTATCCAAACGACCGGGTAAGAGAGCGGATGCAGCGCAGCTTTAAAAACAAGGCGGTAGCAATCAATGAAATTTCAGATCGAACATGTACATTAGACGATGCACGTGTGGCGTTTAAACGAGGGTTTGAAAAAGGATTAAATATCGAGCTTGTGCCTTATGAACTGACAGATGAAGAATTAGCGTTTGTCCACCATCTCGCCAAAACGAAATATGCCTCAGATGATTGGAATTACAAGCGTTAAGACGATGGACACTTCTTGTTTTTTAATGGGCGATGGTGTAGAATTGTTATGATTATTAAGTAAAGGTGCATTTTGGAGGGGTTTTATGACTACACCTAGTATGGAAGATTATATTGAACAAATTTATATGCTGATAGAAGAAAAAGGATATGCCAGAGTCTCTGATATTGCAGAAGCCCTCGCTGTCCATCCCTCCTCTGTAACAAAAATGGTTCAGAAGCTAGATAAAGATGAATACCTTATTTATGAGAAATATCGTGGTCTGATTTTAACCCCGAAAGGCAAAAAAATTGGAAAACGTCTCGTATACAGACATGAACTGCTAGAGCAATTTTTAAGAATCATTGGTGTAGATGAAGAGAAAATTTATGATGATGTAGAAGGCATTGAGCATCATCTCAGCTGGAACAGCATTGACCGCATCGGCGATCTTGTTCAATTCTTTGAAGAAAACGACGAGCGATCTGTACAGCTGAAAGCGATTCAAAAGAAAAACGAACAAACAAATCAAGAATCTTAAGAAAAAGGGACACCCTCAGTATGGGTGTCCTTTCAGATTGTTGACAAAGGGCTAAAATGATCTTTATTTTAGCCCTTTGTCTTCTTTTCAGCATGATAGAAAACCTTTGCAGTCTAGGAAGGACGAGTACCGGAGCGGAGCGAATTTGACATTCGTGAGCACCGGCACGCAGGACTGACAAAGAATGCGAGGGTTTGTCTACACGCTGAAAGGGACACCCTCAGTATGGGTGTCCTTTTTGAATAAAGTTCTAATTGAAAGCAAATGCTCCTACACTATTAATAGTGTGAGATAAAAAGGGGGCTCCTTAATGAAGATAGATGGTGTGTTCTCAGGTGGAGGCATTAAGGGTGCAGCGCTTGCAGGTGCTTATGAGGCGCTTGAAGCGAGAGGATTTCAATTTGTCCGCCTTGCTGGTACAAGTGCTGGAGCGATCATTGCTTCACTCATCGCAGCAGGTTTTACGAGTCAGGAGATTCGGGAGCTTTTAGATGAAATGGATGAACATCAATTGCTTGACCGAAGGTGTCAATTCATCCCGTTTAAAATGCTCAGATGGGTATCCATTTATTGGCGTCTTGGTCTTTACAAAGGAGACCGGCTGGAAAAATGGCTCACAGATGTTTTAAAACGAAAAGGGGTTACCGTATTTGGGGATCTCAAAAAAGATTCGCTCAAAATCGTCGCTTCTGATTTAACAAATGGAAGAATCCTCGTCCTGCCAGACGACCTTCCTTCTTATGGATTAAATCCAGAACGGTTTTCCGTTGCACGTGCCATTCGCATGAGCTGCAGCCTGCCATATTTTTTCGAGCCAGTCAAACTAAAGTCTTCAAAAGGCATTTGTACCATTGTTGATGGCGGAGTCCTCAGCAACTTCCCGATTTGGTTATTTGCTGAAGAGAAAAAAAGACCGTTTGTTGGTGTTACGTTAACCCCAAACGAAAAAGAACGCCCTCAACACTCCATCCGCAATGCGTTTGAACTGTTTGGCGCTCTTTTTGAAACGATGCGTGGTGCTCATGATGAAAGACATATCGCCACAAAACACGAACGTCATATTATTTTTATTCCTGTAGAACACGTTATTGCCACTGATTTTCATCTCATGACAGAAAAGAAAAGGGCGCTCGTCGATCTAGGTAGACAGAAGGCCGAGCAATTTTTAAAAAGCTGGACATTTTAAAATAAGGCGCGATTCTTCTTTTTGTTTTTCTTGCCTTCAATCACAGTTAATTGTGTTTGGCTTTTCTTTTTGAGAAGGACGGGCTTAGACTTGTGGTCAGTCGGCACGCTTCGCAAATGAGTGACCCGATTTTTCATCTGGCTTTTCGTTTTTGGTTTAGGCTGCTGCTGGTAGCGACGTTTTGATTGTTTGACTGCTTTACGATAAAGATTTCCTTCTGTTCCAATTCTTCGATTCATCAGCCATCTAAATAGGAAAAACACAACCGCTCCAATGATCACAACTGATAGCAGCATCGTAAAGAGTCTGCCTGGGTTCGTTGTGAGTAAATACACAAATCCCAAAACACCTAAAGCGAAAATAATGGTAAAAGCAGGATGTACTCGGCGATTCATAACTGTCCACCTCCGAAGGAATTTACCGGATTTATAAGTTAGATCACTTGATGAGCAGAATCTGACGCTTGTTTCTCAGACGCTTCCTCTAAACGAAGAAGTTCATTAAAACTTGCAATGGCTACCTCGACTTGATCGTCAGAGGGTTCTTTTGTTGTGAGCAATTGCAGCCAAAGGCCAGGATAGCCAAGCACTTTTAGCACAGGCACTTCTCGGAGCTTGTTCGTGAGCTGCAAGACTTCAAAAGAAATGCCCAGAACAACCGGAATGAGCGCCAAGCGGTTCAGAACTCTCACCCATAAAGGATCTGTCGGTACGAGTAAATAGACGAACATTCCGACAATGACAGTGAATAAAATAAAGCTGCTGCCGCATCGATAATGCAGCCGGGATTGGCTTTGGACATTTTCCACTGTGATGTCAAGATTCTGTTCATAGCAGTTTATGACTTTATGTTCTGCCCCATGATATTGAAATACCCTTTTAATTAAAGGGGTCATGGAAATAAAGTAAATATAGCCTAATAACAGGATCAATTTAAAGAATGTTTCAACTGCGATTTGTGCGAAATTTCCAGAAAACACAGGCCGCACAAGCTCAGCTAAAAAGACAGGTACTAGGGTAAAGACAAATTTACTAAAAAGAAGAGAGAGAACTCCGATCACAGCAATGCCGAAGATCATCGATAATTTCGAGCCTTTTTGTTCTTTTTCAAGAGAATGATCTTCAGAAGGATCTAAGTCATAGCGCTCACTGGAGAAGTTTAAGTGCTTACTGCCGTTTGCGCTTGCTTCAACAAGTGCAGCAACACCCCTGACAAATGGGATTTTCTTGAGAATGGCGGTTCGTTTATTGGATGTCCGGGGAAGCTTCAAAAATTCAATGGACTGATCCTTACGCCGAATCGCTGTCACATAGTTCTTTTTACCTCCGAACATGACACCTTCGACAACTGCCTGCCCTCCATATGCTGGAGATTTTGTTTGATTGGACATATTTCATCAACCTGCCTGTTTCCTGTAATTTACATGCATTTCCTTATACCTTTATTGTACAGGAAATGAGGGGAAATCACTAGCTCACAGGTCGATTATCTACTAGAATTCTATCTACCTCTTTTTAGCCAGTATACCCTGTTATAAAAAATTTACACTCATGCATGGAAATCCTTTTTTTTCATGACATATTGGACATACTACTTGCTGGAGGTGTTCATATGAAACGTGATGAAAAGAAAAAACAAGAAGAAAAAAATCAGTCAGTGCAAACGTCATCGCTCGTGGCAAGAGCAGCTGCTACTGGCTTTGTTGGCGGTGTTTTTTGGGGCTTTATCGGATTTCTGACCCATATGTTTCATTTTTCAGAGGTGAGTCCGAATATGCTGCTTCAGCCTTTTGTGCTCGGAGAATGGAAAAAGGGCGGACTTGGCACTTTTATTAGTATTGTGCTTTTAGGCCTTTTATCTATTGGAGCGGCCTTTATTTATTACGGGCTTTTAAAACGGATCAAAGGTTTTTGGGTGGGGCTGATTTATGGGGGGCTATTATGGTTGCTTGTTTTTTATGTATTTAATCCTATTTTCCCAGATGTGAAGCAAGTGCAAGATTTGCAGCAAAGCACCATTGTGACGACATTTTGCATATATATTTTATATGGCATGTTTATTGGATACAGTATTTCGTTTGAATACAATGAATTAACGAGTCAGAAGCTAGCGAGGGCACTCGGGAAAAAGACAGAATAAAGTGTAAATCACCCATTCATATGATAAAATATTTTTGGAAACGAAAGGTTTCTAAGGAAAAAGAAACAGATATCGATATAGATTGAATTAGGGTGAAGGAGTGGTCATATGCCTCATTTTCTTATGCTGAATGGACCCAACTTAAATAGGCTCGGCAAGAGAGAGCCTGCTGTTTACGGAAGTAAAACGCTGACGGATTTAGAAACGGATTTGTTTCAGTTCGCAGAAAGAGCAAATATCCAACTAACGTTCTTTCAATCGAATCACGAAGGGGATCTGATCGATGCGCTCCACGAAGCAGAGGATCAGTACGATGGCGTCGTGTTTAACCCGGGGGCTTTTACCCACTATAGTTACGCGCTGAGAGATGCCATTGCAAGTATTTCTTTACCTGTCATCGAAGTACATATCTCAAATGTTCATAAGAGAGAGGAATTCCGTCATCATTCTGTACTTGCTCCAGTATGCCAAGGGCAAATCGTTGGTCTTGGTTTAGAAGGGTATAAATTGGCGATTCGTTATTTAGTCAGTGAAGGGGGAGCGGTATTATGAAGCTTGAAAAACTAAGAAAACTTTTAACCGAATTAGAGATTGATGGTCTTGTGATTACGAGCAGCTTTAATTTGCAGTACATGACCAGCTTTACTGGATCAGCCGGTCTTGCAGTCGTTTCAAAGGATCGAGCGGCCTTTATTACGGATTTTCGCTACACAGAACAAGCCAAGGATCAAGTGAAAGGCTATGACATCATTGAACATAAAGGGAACATTGTGGAAACAGCTGCTCAAACGGCAAGGGAGTTTGGGGTAAAACGACTTGGGTTTGAACAAAACCATATGACATTTGCCACTTATCAGCAGTATGCTGAAAAAGCAGACGGTATCGAGCTTGTTCCTGTCTCAGAATCAGTTGAAAAGTTGCGCTTGATTAAGTCTAGTGAAGAGATTAAGATATTAGAGGAAGCTGCGAAGATTGCAGATCACGCCTTCGATCATATTCTCACTTACATCAAGCCGGGCCTGACAGAAATTGCGGTCATGAACGAGCTTGAATTTTTCATGAGAAAAGAAGGTGCTGAAGGATCTTCATTCGATATGATTGTCGCCTCAGGTGTTCGTTCAAGCCTGCCACACGGGAGAGCGAGTGAAAAGGTGATTGAATCTGGTGATTTGGTTACACTTGATTTCGGAGCCTACTATAAAGGCTATTGTTCTGATATGACAAGAACGATTGCCGTCGGAACACCAAGCGACAAGCTAAAGGAAATTTATCATATCGTATTAGAAGCAGAAAACGCTGGTGTGGATAGAATCAAGCCGGGCTTAACAGGAAAAGAAGCTGATCGCATCACACGAGACATCATTGAAAAGTATGGCTACGGTCAATACTTCGGGCATTCAACTGGGCACGGGCTTGGTATGGAAGTACATGAAGCGCCGGGCCTTTCCTCACGCTCAGAGGTCGTGTTAGAAGAGGGAATGGTTGTAACAGTTGAGCCAGGAATTTACTTGCCGGATGTCGGCGGCGTGAGAATTGAGGATGATATTGTCCTGACAGCTGACGGCAATAAACGATTGACCCACTCACCGAAAGAACTTATCATATTATGATGGTGAAATGTAGGAGGATGACAAAATGATTTCAGTAAATGATTTTCGTACAGGCCTGACAATTGAAGTGGACGGCGGTATTTGGCGTGTAGTGGATTTCCAACACGTAAAACCAGGGAAAGGCGCAGCATTTGTTCGTTCTAAACTGCGTAACCTACGTACGGGTGCTATTCAAGAAAAAACATTCCGTGCAGGTGAAAAAGTAGCGAAAGCTCAAATTGAAACAAAAACAATGCAATACTTGTATGCAAATGGCGACCAGCATGTATTCATGGATACAAGCTCATACGAGCAGCTTGAACTAAGTGAAACACAAATTAAAGATGAGCTGAAATACTTGCTTGAAAATATGTCAGTTCAAATCGTGATGTACGGTGCTGAAACCCTTGGAGTTGAACTTCCAAACACGGTAGAACTAGAAGTAGTAGAAACAGAGCCTGGTATTAAAGGTGACACAACATCAGGCGGATCAAAACCTGCGAAAACTGAAACTGGTTTAATCGTCAACGTTCCTTTCTTTGTGAACCAAGGAGATAAACTAGTGATTAATACATCTGACGGTTCATACGTTTCAAGAGCGTAATGAACAATAAAGACTGTAAACCTCGTGTTTACAGTCTCAGCGTGTAGACAAACCCTCGCATTCGGTGTCAGTCCTGCGCGCCGGTGCTCACGAATGTCAAATTCGCTCCGCTCCGGTGCTCGTCCTTCCTAGACTGCAAAGGTTTTCTATCACGCTGAAAAGAAGACAAAAGGCTAAAATCAAGGTCATTTTAGCCCTTTGTCATCAATCTGAGACTGTAAACCGCGTGTTTACAGTCTTTTTTTTGTTAGGAAAATATGTCTGCCTGTAAGAACGCCCTCACTCTATTCTCTCATCCAACTCTTCTACGTCTGAAAAACAAGACTACTTCCAGCTAGTCAAGCATATAGTGTAAAAAAAGCTGGAGGTTCTATATGAAACAATTTCTTTTCCCAGGCATACACCCATCAGTGGCTGCGATGGCAGGCATGAGGTTCTTATCTGCAACTATTGAACTGACGGCCGCCATCCTCATTTTGATCACAAATGATATACGCAAAGCGGTTGTCATCAATAGTATATTGGCGATCATCGGGCCGCTCATTTTTATTATCACGATGACGATTGGAATCTATCAAATGGCAGGGCAGTTATCCTATGCAAAGCTCGTGTTTATTTTCATTGGTGTCGTGTTTATTCTTGTTGGGATCTATAAGTGAAACTGCTTGGCATAATTAACGACTCGCATCATACATTTTAGAGAAGAAAAAAAGGAGGGGAATTCGTTGCGGAGTTTGTTGGATATTCTCCCGCACTCGATTGGACAAGAACTCAGGCTTCTAAAAGAGACAGAATGGGCGCAAATAGAAGAAATCCGCATTCGCACGGATCGTCCGATTGAATTGATGCAAGGCGGAAAACCGCGCTTTCTTTCCTACCACACAACAGGAGAAGATGCGTCTCAGCTATTAGGCAGGCTCAGCAATTACAGCATGTACACACTTGAGGAAGAATTAAAACAAGGCTATATCACCATATCTGGCGGACACAGGGTGGGTCTTGCAGGAAAGGTAATCGTTGAAAATGGATTCGTCAAAGGATTAAGAGATATTTCTTCATTTAATATTCGCATCGCAAAAGAAAAAATCGGGATTGCACTTCCCTTTCTTCCTTATCTATATGAACAAAATTGGTGCAATACACTTATCATTGGCCCTCCGCAAACAGGGAAAACGACATTGCTGCGTGATGTAGCGCGTCTTGCTAGTACAGGCACAAAAACAATTTCTCCTAGAAAAACAGGAATTATTGATGAACGCTCTGAAATTGCCGGGTGTATAAGAGGGGTGCCGCAGCATCATTTTGGGCACCGGGTTGATGTGCTTGATGCGTGTCCAAAGGCTGAGGGTTTGATGATGATGATTCGGTCCATGAGCCCAGAGGTCATCATTGTAGATGAAATAGGAAAAAGTGAGGATGTACAGGCACTTTTAGAAGCGATTCATGCCGGAGTCACCATTATCGTCTCAGCTCATGGGTATTCACTTGAAGATTTATATAAACGGCCATCATTTAAGCCGTTATGGCAGCTCCGTGTGTTTGATCGATATGTTGAATTAAATAGAAAAAATGGTCCCGGCACGATCGGACGGATGTATGACCAAGATGGAAAAGAGATGAAGTGGAGGCAGGGAGTGGACATATGTTAAAGCTCATTGGCGCTATTTTCATTGTCGCAGCCACGACATGGGGAGGATTTGAGTTTGCTAAACGGTACAGCGACCGGCCTAAGCAAATTCGGCAGCTCCGGTTTGCTCTCCAGTCTCTTGAAGCTGAAATCTTGTATGGTCAAACTCCTCTAGCGCGGGCAGCAGAGCAAATTGCGTCGCAAGTAGGCCCCCCAGTGAATCGGTTATTTGAACATTTTGCAGAAAAGCTCAAAGTCGGGACTTTTTCTGCACGGCATGCATGGAATGAAAGTTTGGAGGATGTTTGGAAAAAGACCGTTTTGAAAAAAGGCGAATATGAGGCGCTGAAGCACTTTGGAGAAACACTTGGTCAGCATGATGTCACTGCTCAGCAAAAGTATATCAAGCTAGCTTTAGGCCATTTGGAATCAGAGGAGAAGGAAGCTGAAATCGCCCAAGCGAAAAATGAGAAAATGGTCAGAAGCCTCGGATTTTTAAGCGGATTACTACTGATTCTTTTATTGATGTGAGAGGAAGGGAGTCGAGAGCATGGGCGTTGATGTAAACGTCATTTTTCAAATTGCGGGAGTAGGCATCGTCGTGGCCTTTCTTCATACGATTTTAGATCAAATGGGGAAAAAAGAGTATGCTCAGTGGGTGACGCTGCTTGGGTTTATCTACATTTTGTTTATGGTGGCAACCATTGTGGATGATTTGTTTAAGAAGATTAAAGCCGTATTTCTATTTCAAGGATAGGGGAGGGCTTACAAATCGAAATCATACAAATTGTTGGACTTGGTTTAATCGCTACTTTCTTAGCATTAATCGTCAAAGAACAAAAGCCAACCTTCGCCTTTATGCTTGTTGTGTTTACAGGGTGTGTGATTTTTCTTTATTTAATTGATCAAATCTATGCCATTATCTCAATGATTGAAAGAATTGCGGCAAGTGCCGGCGTCAATATGAAGTATGTTGAAACCATTTTAAAGATTATTGGCATTGCTTATATTGCGGAATTCGGCGCCCAGCTCACGAAGGATGCTGGACAAGGCGCCATTGCATCGAAAATAGAGCTTGGCGGTAAAATCCTCATCTTGGTCATGGCAGTCCCGATTTTAACAGTCATCATTGAGACCATCTTAGGCATGATTCCGTCTATGACTTAATTGAAAAGAGGTGATGACAATGAAACGAGTGACAGCTGTTATGGTACTTATGTTTTTCTTTTGGCTGATCGCTCCGCATGCAGGTGCAGAAGAAAATGTGCCTTTATCAAGTGAAGAACCAGTAGCAGAAGAAGTAGCGAATGGACAGGCTGATGCATTAGAGCTTCATTCCATTAGTGACTTTTGGGAAACCATATTGGACGAGTATGGCGGCTTTCTGCCAGAAAGCCAAAAAGGTACAGTGAAGGAAATGATTGATGGCGATAAAGAACTGTCTCCACAAACGTGGCTGAAAGCATTTGTTCATTATCTTTTTCATGAGGTTATTGCAAACGGAAAGCTCCTTGGAACACTGATTTTACTCACCATCTTTTGTTCGCTGTTGCAGCTTTTACAAAATGCTTTTGAGCAAAGCACCGTCAGTAAAGTCGCATATGCTCTCGTTTATATGGTGCTCATCATTATTGCACTCAACAGCTTTCATGTAGCGATTTCCTATGCAACAGAAGCCATTCAAACGATGACCAGTTTTATTCTTGCTCTTATTCCTCTTTTATTAGCACTCATTGCTTCATCAGGCGGGCTTGTCTCGGCCGGTTTCTTTCATCCCGTTATTTTATTTTTGATGAACACGAGCGGCGTTTTTATTCAGTATGTCGTCCTTCCGCTTATCTTTTTATCAGCGATATTGAGCATTGTCAGTACGCTGACCGAACAATACAAGGTCACTCAGCTTGCCCAGCTGTTAAGAAATGTAGCAATTGGCGGACTAGCCGTTTTTTTAACCGTTTTTCTCGGCGTCATTTCCGTGCAAGGTGCATCTGCTGCCATTACTGATGGCATCGCTCTTCGTACAGCCAAATTTATCACCGGAAATTTCATCCCTGTGCTTGGCAGAATGTTTACAGATGCGACGGATACAGTCATCAGCGCCTCTGTTTTGCTCAAAAATACGGTCGGCCTTGTAGGAGTCGCCATTTTGATTTCCATTGCAGCATTTCCGGCGATTAAGGTTCTGTCGCTTGCCCTTATATATAAACTTGCTGCTGCCATTCTTCAGCCTCTAGGGGGCGGACCGATCATTAGCTGTCTTGATGTCATTTCAAAAAGTGTTCTTTATATATTTGCCGCACTTGCTGTTGTGTCGCTCATGTTCTTTTTAAGCATTACCGTCATCATTACTGCTGGTAATCTGACCATGATGATGAAGTAAGGAGGGGGCACCTTTTGAGTTTTCTGACAGAATGGATCACAAGTATTATCCTATTTATCTTATTTGCGATTGTGATTGATCTTTTGCTTCCCAATTCAAGCATGCAAAAGTATGCCAAAATGGTCGTCAGCTTATTGTTGATCGTCGTCATGCTTAATCCCATTTTTGCCTTATTTCGGGCGGATCCTGACCAGATTTTCTCAGAATTAATGAAAGGAAAGGAAGAAGCACAGTCAGAAGAAATAAAAAATCAGATGAATTTAGAAAAAAAAGAAATACAAGCCTCTCAGCGTGCATATATTTTAAAGCAAATGGCTGTCCAACTAGAAAAAAGCGCAAAGGAGCCACTGGAGAAGGAGAGCTATGAAATGAAACACGTAGAAGTGTTGGCAGATGAGGAGCACCTTGATCAGAACATGGAGGCAGATCAATTTCGCATCAAAGCAGTCCTTTCCCCGCTCGCAGGTGATGCTGTAGAAACGGTGGCAAAGGTGGACATTGATCTCTCCAGACAAAAGGAGGAAAGCGCTGGATCGTCATCAAAAGAGATCGAGAGGATGAAAAAGACGCTTGCTGACATATGGAATACGAGTCCTGAACACATTGCGCTGAACATCGAGGGAGGTGACGCAGCAGATCATGAATAACAAGGACTGGAAACAAAAGCTGAAATCATTGTTCCAACCACCTGAAAAAGGTGAAGGGAAACCGAAATTAACAAAACACCATTACTTGCTGCTTGTATTCATTATCGGCGTGTCTTTCATGTTAGTCAGTCAGCTCCTGTCACCGCCATCAAACAAACAACAGGCTGCTGTTCCTGCTTCTAAAAAAACATCCTCCGAAGAACAGGAGGTATTCAAACCGGCATCCTCGGGTAAACCAAAGGACTCGATTGAGGACGTTGAGCAAGAATACGAAAATCAGCTGAAAGAAATTTTAGAGACGATCATTGGTGTTGAGGATGTATCCATTGTAGTGAATGTAGACGCGACTTCTTTAAAAGTGTTTGAAAAAAACAAATCAAATAAAAGCACAACGACCGAGGAAACAGATAAAGAAGGCGGCGTGCGAAGTGTCACGGATCAAACAAAGGAAGAAGAGATCGTCATCATCAAAAATGGCAATGAAGAAACACCTGTTGTTGTCCAAACGAAAAAACCAGAAATTCGAGGTGTCCTCGTTGTTGCTCAAGGAGTAGACAACGTTCAAATAAAGAAAACCATCATTGAAGCTGTTACACGAGTGCTTGATGTACCGAGCCATAGAGTGGCTGTTGCCCCTAAAAAAATCAAGGAGGATTCGGAATGATGTTAAAAAAACAAACGGTTTGGCTATTAACGATGCTAAGTTTAGTTGTCGTATTGAGTGTGTACTATATCATGTCGCCACAAGGTGAGAATGCAGTGACAGTAGAAGATATGAAATCAAAAGGAACTGAAGAGAAAAAGACCGAAACAGAAAAAGGGACTAACAAAGGAACAGAAAAAGGCTCAGGTGACAAGTCCACTGACAAAGAAACAAACGGCAAACAAGAGGATGTTGAAACAAGTGGTGAAGAAGGAAAGGCTGTTTCAGAGCAGACAGACGATGAACTTTTTACAACATACAGACTAGAGCTTGAAGATAAACGCAGCAAGCAGCGCGAAGAATTCAACGAAATCGTGTCAAGTGATGATGCAACAGCACAAGAAAAAAGTGAAGCCTATGATCAAATGACAGCTCTCAGTGAGGCAGAAGGAACAGAGCGTCAGCTTGAGACATTGATTAAAACGAAAGGATACAAAGATGCTCTAGTGAGTGCTGAAGGAGATAAAGTGAGCATCACGGTTCGTTCAGA
Organism: Bacillus pumilus; assembly: GCF_024498355.1. Lineage (GTDB taxonomy): Bacteria > Bacillota > Bacilli > Bacillales > Bacillaceae > Bacillus > Bacillus pumilus_P. The sequence goes on along the minus strand of NZ_CP101833.1, from coordinate 2,173,500 downwards.
TAAAAAATCAAAGTCCCAAGCGGCAGATATTATTGATATGGTTACAAAAGAAATCAGAGGGCTTGATAACGTAGCTGTCACGTTTGAGCCATCCAACCAATAAAAAAATGAACAAACGTCCTTTGCCGAAAAGGGCGTTTTTTGATGCGGTTTGACGCCCTCTTCAAGGTACTCACGCGAGGTGTCTGATCACAATAGTAGTTGAATTCAACGAAATCCTCCTGTAAGATGGTTATAGTATGTACTTTTAGTACTAGCCTATAAAAAAAGATAAATCCATACATAGGGGTGCAAATCCATGTTAAAAATCGAAGAAATTCATGAACTGATTAAATTAATTGACGAATCTACAATTGATGAATTTACGTACGAAAACGAAGGTGCAAAAATCAAACTGAAGAAAAATAAAGAAGTCGTTCAGCAAGTTGCGGCACAAGCACCAGTGGCTCCTGTCCAAGCAGCTCCAGCTCAACAAGCTCCTAAAGCACAAGCTCCAGCTCAGACCGAAGCCCCTGCACAAGAGGCAACTGCGTCTGAAAATCTGCATAAAATCACATCCCCAATGGTTGGCACATTTTATGCTTCTTCTTCACCAGAAGCAGATCCATACGTGACAACAGGTTCTAAGGTGAAGGAAAACTCAGTTGTCTGTATCGTGGAAGCGATGAAACTGTTTAATGAAATCGAAGCAGAAGTAAAAGGTGAAATCGTCGAAGTATTAGCTGAAAACGGTCAGCTCGTAGAATTCGGACAACCCCTCTTTCTAGTGAAAGCAGAGTAAGGAGTACGATCATGATTAAAAAGCTATTAATTGCAAACAGAGGAGAAATCGCAGTTAGAATCATTCGCGCTTGCAAAGAGCTAGGAATTGAAACAGTTGCGGTATTTTCTGAAGCGGATCGCGATGCGCTGCATGTTCAAATGGCTGATGAAGCATATTGCATCGGACCGACTGCTTCAAAAGATAGTTATTTAAATGTCACAAACATTGTCAGTGTAGCAAAACTAACAGGTACAGATGCCATCCATCCAGGATACGGCTTCCTTGCTGAAAATGCAGACTTCGCAGAGCTTTGCGAGGAATGTAATGTCATCTTTGTTGGACCAACGGCGTCAGCGATTTCCAAAATGGGAACGAAAGATGTCGCAAGAGAAACAATGAAGCAGGCAGGAGTTCCGATTGTCCCTGGTTCTCAAGGAATTGTAAAAGATCTTGATGATGCCGTTTCAACAGCAGCAAGTATTGGGTATCCTGTTATTATTAAAGCAACTGCAGGCGGCGGTGGTAAAGGGATCCGCGTAGCTCGTACTGAAGAAGAGCTCATTAACGGTGTCAAAATCACGCAGCAGGAAGCAGCACAAAACTTTGGTAACCCAGGCGTCTATTTGGAGAAATTCATTGAAGACTTTAGACACGTGGAAATCCAAGTGCTTGCAGACAAGTATGGGAATACGATTCACTTAGGAGAGCGTGATTGCTCAATCCAAAGAAGAATGCAAAAGCTTCTTGAAGAAACACCATCACCAGCACTGAATGCAGACATCCGTGAGCAAATGGGTGAAGCAGCTGTGAAAGCAGCAGAAGCTGTTGAATACACAGGCGCTGGAACGGTTGAGTTCATTTATGATTATAATGAAGAGAAGTTCTACTTCATGGAAATGAATACTCGCATTCAAGTAGAGCATCCTGTTACGGAAATGGTCACAGGTGTTGACTTGATCAAAGAACAAATCATGGTTGCATCAGGTGAGAAGCTTTCTCTTACCCAGGAGGATGTCGTATATGCAGGCTGGGCAATTGAATGCCGTATTAACGCAGAGAACCCAGAGAAAAACTTCATGCCGTCAGCTGGTGAAATTAAAATGTATCTTCCGCCAGGCGGTCTAGGTGTACGTGTTGATTCTGCGGCTTATCCGGGCTATGTGATTCCACCATATTACGATAGCATGATTGCAAAAGTGATCACGTATGGTAAGACGAGAGAAGAAGCGATTGCGAAAATGAAACGTGCGCTTCAAGAATTCGTCATTGAAGGAGTCTACACAACAATTCCATTCCATCTCAGATTGCTCGAGCATGAAACATTTGTGAGTGGTAATTTTAATACGAAGTTTTTAGAAACGTATCAAATCATGAAATAATAACAGCTTTCGGAGGTGAATGATCGTGTCAGAAAACAATTTGCTTGAGATGAACCTTGATGAAGATCAATTGGGAAAAGTGCAAATTGCGCCAGAAGTGATTGAAGTCATTGCTGGGATCGCCGCTTCAGAGGTCGAAGGAATTGCCGAAATGCGCGGCAATTTCGCTGCTGATGTAGCAGAACGCTTTGGTAAGAAAAATCACCGTAAAGGTGTAAAAGTAGATGTCTCTGATGAAGGCATCACAATTGATGTATATTGTGTGGTTGAATTTGGCCTATCCATTCCAAAGGTATCCACTGCTGTTCAAGAAAATATCCGTCAAACCCTTTTGAACATGACTGCCTTAACGATTAATGAAATCAACATTCATGTCGTTGGCATTCAATTTGATACAAAAGCACCTGAGGGTGAAGTAGATCAAGAAGTGTAAAAAGGGTTCAAGTGAAACCAAGGAGGCATCGCCTCTTTGGTTTTTTAAAGCCCATTTTTGGGTAAGTTCCGAATATTGATTACGTCACGTGTTGATTTATTCGTTTTTCGCCACAGCCCGCATGGATCTTGGTGCGACCACGGTCAAAATATGTTATGATCTCTGTATGGCTTAACGACAAGCGGATAAAGTGGTTAAAGGAGTAAATAATGAAAAGAAGAACTGCAAGAGAAAAGGCGCTACAAACATTATTTCAAATTGATGTCAGCAATATTGATCCAAAAGAGGCCATTACACATGCGCTGGATGAACAAGAATCAGATCCTTTTTTCGAGGAACTGGTTTTCGGTGTGCTTGAACAAAAGGACAAGCTCGATGACATGATCTCGCAGCACCTTGTGAATTGGAAACTCGATCGTATTGCGAACGTAGATAGAGCCATTTTAAGGCTGTCTGTGTACGAAATGGTGTATCAAGATGACATCCCGGCTAGTGTTTCAATGAATGAAGCCATTGAACTGGCCAAATTATTCGGTGATGATAAAGCACCGAAATTTGTAAATGGTGTACTTTCAAACATTAAAAACGACCTAAAGCAGCAATAGGAGGATTCGACATGACAGCAACAATCATCGATGGGAAAGAAACAGCAAAAGAAAAGCGTGAACAATTAGCAAAAGAAGTAGAAGAGCTAAAACAAAAAGGAGTCACACCTGGTCTTGCCGTTATTCTAATCGGTGATGATCCGGCGTCACTTTCTTACGTACGCGGGAAGAAAAAAGCGGCAGAAGCAATGGGCATGCATTTTCAACTTGATCATTTAGATGCTTCTTTAACAGAAGAGGAATTGCTTCAGCTGATTGATCAGTACAATGCGAACGATCAATTCCACGGGATTCTTGTTCAACTTCCACTGCCGAAACACATTTCTGAAAAAGCCGTCATTGAACGTATTTCACCAGAGAAAGATGTAGATGGTTTTCATCCGTTAAATATCGGGAAAATGCTACTAGGGGAAGATACATTTCTTCCTTGTACACCTGCAGGTATTGTTGAACTGTTAAACAAAACAGGTGTCAATCTTTCTGGAAAAGAAGTGGTTGTTGTAGGACGAAGCAATATTGTCGGCAAACCAGTTGGACAATTACTGTTAAACGAACATGCAACCGTCACATACTGTCATTCAAGAACGGCCAATATTTCAGAACATACGTTAAAAGCGGACATTTTAGTTGTTGCCGTCGGTCGAGCAAACTTTATTAAAGCTGACCAAATTAAAGAAGGCGCTATTGTCATCGATGTAGGAGTCAATCGTTTAGATACTGGGAAGCTTGTAGGGGATGTTGATTTTGAAGAGGCGAAAGAAAAAGCTTCTTATATCACACCAGTCCCTGGCGGAGTCGGTCCAATGACGATTACGATGCTTGCACATAATACGGTTAAATCAGCAAAACGTACATTAGCATAAGCTTTATCCATTCATCCACCTGCATGCTGCCGGTGGATGAATGTGCGTTTTTGAAGAGGAGGAATACGTCATGAGTGAAAAAGCCTTTGTGACGGTCACAGCCCTTACAAAATACATAAAAAGAAAATTTGATGTGGACCCTCACTTAGAAGATATTTGGATCAAAGGTGAGTTATCCAATGTGAAGATTCATTCAAGAGGTCATGTTTACTTCACCTTGAAAGATGAAAACGCCCGCATGCAAGCTGTCATGTTCCAGCGCTCCGCTTCCAAGCTGCCTTTTTCACCAAAGAGCGGGATGAAAGTGTTTGTACGCGGCGGGATTCAAGTATATGAACCAAGCGGCAACTATCAATTATATGCTAAAGAAATGCAGCCTGATGGTGTTGGTGCTCTTCATCTTGCTTATGAAGAGCTGAAGAAAAAGCTAGCAAGTGAAGGCTTATTTGATGCGCGCTATAAAAAACCAATTCCTGAATATCCAGAAGTCGTTGGTGTGATTACATCCCCAACAGGAGCGGCTGTTCGAGATGTCATTACAACCATCAACCGGCGCTATCAGCAGGCCAAGATCATTGTGCTTCCGGCGTTAGTCCAAGGTGAAAATGCCACCCGTTCAATCGTTGAGCGGATCAAAGAAGCAAATGAAAAACAGATCTGCGATGTCTTGATTGTCGGAAGAGGAGGAGGTTCGATTGAAGAACTTTGGGCCTTTAATGAAGAAGCAGTCGCAAGAGCGATCTTCGCATCAGACATTCCAGTCATTTCTGCAGTTGGGCACGAAACGGACTTTACGATCAGTGATTTTACTGCAGACATGAGAGCACCCACACCAACAGGAGCAGCCGAGCTAGCTGTTCCAAGCACGGCCGATTTAATTGAACGAATCAAATCGATCGACATTCGGTTAACAAGGGCCGTAAAGAATCGAACTTCACAAGCGAAGGACCGTCTTGTGGCGCTTCAATCCTCTTATGCCTTCCGTTTTCCAAAGCGATTACAAGAGCAAAAAGAGCAGCAATTCGATATGGTATTTGATCGTTTTCAAAAACAGCTGACGAGACAAATTGAACAAAAACGCAGTCAGCTTGACCGCCAGACATACAGACTTAAACCGCTTCATCCAAAAGAGCAGCTGCTTCAGGCGAAAAAACGTCACGCCAATGAAACAGATCAACTCATCCGCAGTATGAATGTGCAAATGAAAACAATTCATTCGCAGTTCCAATCTGTTCTTGGTAAACTAAATGCATTAAATCCGCTTCAAGTGATGGAAAGAGGCTACAGTTTAGCCTATAAAGAAGATGCACTGATTAAAAGTGTGAACCAAGTAGATACGAAGGATCAGCTAACCATTACAATGAAGGATGGACGTCTTATTTGTGAGGTTATTGAGAAGGAGGGACAATCATCATGACAGAATCAAATAAACAAAAAGAAGAACAAATGACTTTTGAAGAGGCCATGAAAGGTCTTGAAGACATTGTTGGGAAGCTCGAAGAGGGAGATGTACCGCTTGAGCAAGCCATCCATTATTTCCAAGAAGGCATGGCACTTTCAAAGCTTTGTCATGAAAAATTACAGCATGTTGAAAAGCAAATGGATTTCATTTTAAAAGAGGACGGTGAGCTGGCTCCTTTTTCAGTAAAGGAGGCAGATGCTGGTGACAAGTAATTTAAATGATTTTTTGACAACACGAAAACAGGCAATCGAAGATTATTTATTTACATATGTTCAGGAATTGCATATTCCAGAAGACTTGAAATCCTCTATGCTTTATTCTTTAAAAGCAGGCGGAAAGAGGCTTCGTCCTGTCCTCGTCCTTGCTCTTTTAAATGCCTATGGAAAAAGTGAAAAAGATGGAATACCTGTTGGCTGCGCAGTGGAAATGATTCATACATATTCATTGATTCATGACGACCTTCCATGCATGGATGACGACGATCTTCGCAGAGGAAAGCCGACCAACCATAAAGTATATGGAGAAGCAACAGCGGTTCTTGCAGGCGATGCGCTTTTAACCGAAAGCTTCCGCCTGATTACATCGCAACTATCTGACAATATATCCGCTGATCAAAAGCTCAGAATTATAGATGAACTTGTGAAATCAGCAGGTGCGCTTGGAATGGTTGGCGGTCAATTTGATGATATGGAAGCAGAGCAAAAACAACAAATACCTCTTGCTGAATTAGAATCCATTCACGCCCGGAAAACAGGAAAGCTTCTGACCTTCAGCGTGGCAGCAGGTGCGATGCTGGCAGGTGCACCTGATGACGATATCGAAAACTTGAGAGAATTCAGCTATCATATTGGCATTGCTTTTCAAATCCGTGATGATATTTTAGATCTCGAAGGAAGCGAAGAAAAGATAGGAAAACGGGTCGGCTCCGATACAGCAAATGAAAAGTCAACATATCCTTCTTTATTAACGCTTTCAGGCGCAAAAGAAAAACTAAATGAACACATCACACGTGCAAAAGAAATTGTCTCAAATCTTACGTTAGAGCAGCAATTGTTGCATGATTTATGTGATCTGATTGCCTCAAGAGATCATTAAAAACAGCCTAGATTTGAGGGTCCTCGAGCAATTGTGGTAAACTGTAAACAGTTTATTATGATGAGACAACTCTTATTCCTTCACGGGTTTTCATAGGAATAAGGCATTATATATGTATGTAGAAATTTTGTTGAAAGCGAGTTGATCCTGATTGGATCTTTTATCTATAAAAAATCCAACGTTTCTAAAAGGAATGTCAAATGCAGAATTAGAGGAGCTTAGTGCTGACATTCGCATGTTTTTAATTGAGTCATTAGCTAACTCTGGCGGGCACATCGGTCCGAACCTAGGTGTTGTTGAACTCACTGTTGCACTTCACAAAGTATTTGACAGCCCGAAAGACAAATTCCTTTGGGATGTTGGACATCAGTCTTACGTTCACAAGCTGTTAACTGGGAGAGGTGCGGAGTTTGATACACTTCGTCAATATAAAGGACTTTGCGGTTTTCCTAAACGAAATGAAAGTGAACATGATGTATGGGAGACGGGTCACAGTTCAACCTCATTATCTGGCGCGATGGGTATGGCGGCAGCGCGGGATATCAAAGGAACAGATGAATATATTCTTCCGGTTATCGGAGATGGTGCGTTAACCGGCGGTATGGCGTTAGAAGCGCTGAATCATATCGGTGATGAAAAGAAAGACATGATTGTCATATTAAACGACAATGAAATGAGTATTGCACCAAACGTTGGTGCCATTCACACAATGCTTGGCAGACTGCGTACAGCTGGTAAATATCAATGGGTAAAGGACGAGCTCGAATACTTATTCAAGCGCATTCCAGCCGTAGGCGGGAAGCTAGCTGCAACAGCAGAGCGTATTAAAGACAGCCTGAAATATTTACTTGTGTCTGGCATGTTCTTTGAGGAAATGGGCTTCACCTACTTAGGTCCTGTAGATGGACATTCCTATGAAGATCTTTTTGAAAATCTTGAATATGCAAAGAAAACGAAAGGTCCTGTTCTCCTGCATGTCATCACGAAAAAAGGAAAAGGCTATAAGCCGGCAGAATCTGATAAAATCGGAACTTGGCACGGCACAGGTCCATACAAAATCGATACAGGTGATTTTGTGAAACCGACAGCAGCGGCTCCGTCATGGAGTGGTCTAGTCAGTGAAACCGTCAGAAAGCTGGCGCGGGAAGATGAACGAATTGTTGCCATTACGCCTGCGATGCCTGTTGGCTCAAAACTTGAAGGGTTTGCAAAGGAATTTCCAGAGCGAATGTTTGATGTAGGGATTGCAGAGCAGCACGCAGCCACAATGGCGGCTGGGCTTGCAACGCAGGATATGAAGCCATTCTTAGCAATTTACTCAACTTTCCTTCAAAGAGCCTATGATCAAGTGCTGCATGACATTTGTCGTCAGAACCTCAATGTGTTTATCGGAATTGACCGTGCGGGCCTTGTCGGTGCAGATGGAGAAACGCATCAAGGTGTGTTTGATATTGCTTTCATGCGCCATATGCCGAATATGGTTCTGATGATGCCAAAGGATGAAAATGAAGGACAGCATATGGTCAATACAGCCATTCAATATGATGGCGGTCCTATTGCGATGCGATTCCCGCGCGGAAATGGACTCGGCGTCAAAATGGATGAACAGCTGAAAACCATTCCGATTGGCTCATGGGAAGTTCTTCGTCCAGGGAAGGATGCCGTGATTTTAACATTCGGTACGACCATTAAAATGGCGCTGCAAGCAGCAGAGGAACTGCAAAAAGAAGGGAAATCAATTCGTGTCGTCAATGCTCGTTTCATTAAGCCCCTTGATGAACAGATGCTAAATGAAATACTGTCTGAAGACATTCCGATTTTAACGATTGAAGAAGCTGTTCTCCAAGGTGGATTTGGAAGCAGCGTATTAGAATATATACACGACAAGAAAGCGTCACATATAAAGGTAGAACGTATGGGCATTCCAGATGAATTTATTGAGCATGGAAGTGTCGATGCCCTGCTTGAAGAAATTGGTCTGACGAAAGCGCAGGTTGCTGAAACTTTACGTACCCTGCTTCCCGCAGCACCAAGAAAAGGAATTGGATCATGACATCAAAGAAAGAACGACTTGACGTTTTATTAGTCGAACAAGGACTAATGGAAACGAGAGAGAAAGCAAAGCGTGCCATCATGGCAGGGATTGTTTACTCAAATGAGAACCGTTTAGATAAACCAGGAGAGAAAATCGCTCGTGATACACCGCTCACTGTGAAGGGGAATCCCTTGAAATATGTGAGCCGCGGCGGGTTAAAACTTGAAAAAGCGCTAAAAGAATTTGACTTAACAGTTGAAGGGAAATTGCTGATCGATATCGGCTCATCAACAGGCGGATTCACAGATTGTGCACTCCAAAATGGAGCGGTCAAATCATACGCTGTTGATGTTGGCTACAATCAGCTTGCGTGGAAATTAAGGCAGGATGACCGAGTGATCGTGATGGAACGCACCAATTTTCGCCATTCCGTCCCAGCTGATTTTACTGAAGGATTGCCAGAGGTTGCGTCGATTGATGTATCTTTTATTTCACTCAAACTTATTCTTCCGGCTTTAAAGCATATTCTTGTCCCAGGCGGTGACTGTATCGCGCTCGTCAAGCCCCAATTTGAAGCAGGCAGAGAGCTTGTCGGAAAAAAAGGCATCGTGCGTGATCCATCTGTCCACCTCGGTGTGCTAGAAGAAATGAATCAATTTGCTGCAAAAGAAGGCTATGACGTAAAGGATGTTTCTTTTTCACCAATCACTGGTGGAGATGGGAATATTGAATTCCTGCTTCATTTGGTGCTTCATCCTGATCAAGAGGAGAATGCGGCACTTCCGGCTTCTGAACTTGAGAAAGTGGTCAAGGAAGCCCATTCCGTATTGAAAGAAAAGAAAAACAGTCCTGAGCCCGCTGACACATGAGATCATTCAAACAAAAGGAATAATAGCTCGCTATTATTCCTTTTTACATGGACAAAAGACGAGAATCGACAGTTTCTCACGTAATGCTTGTTTTTTGAAGTGTGCATCATATAACATAGAACGTAAAGACAAATGAGAATCAAACGCCTAGGGGGGTCAAAATGAATAAAGGTCAGAGGCATATTAAGATTAGAGAAATCATAGCAAGCCAAGAGATAGAAACACAAGATGAATTAGTCGATATATTGAAATCCGATGGTCATAACATCACACAGGCGACTGTATCAAGAGATATTAAAGAGTTACATTTAGTGAAAGTACCGACGAACAATGGAACGTATAAATACAGCCTTCCTGCGGATCAGCGGTTTAACCCGCTGTCAAAACTGAAGCGTTCACTAATGGATGCATTTATTAAGATGGATGCTGCCAGCCATTTAATCGTCCTGAAAACAATGCCAGGTAATGCTCAGGCCATCGGTGCTTTAATGGATAATTTAGATTGGGAAGAAATTATGGGAACCATTTGCGGAGATGATACCATTTTGATTATTTGCCGCACACCAGATGATACGGATACAGTTTCGACCAAAATTTTAGAGCTTCTATAAAGAGATCAGGTTTACAAAAAGAGGTGTCAAATGAGTGTTAGCAGAACTAACCATTAAAAACTTTGCAATCATTGAAGAGTTAACGGTTTCATTTGAAAAAGGACTCACGGTTCTAACAGGGGAAACAGGTGCCGGAAAATCTATCATGATTGACGCTGTCTCACTTCTTGTCGGGGGAAGAGGATCATCTGAATTTGTTCGTTACGGTGAAAAAAAAGCAGAGCTGGAAGGGCTTTTTCTTGTGCCGGCAGATCATCCTGTATTTGACCTATGCGAAGAGCAAGGAATTGATGCATCGGATGAAATGATGATTCTTCGCCGTGATATGAATCAAAGCGGGAAAAGCATCTGCCGCATTAATGGCAAGCTTGTCACGATCTCTCTTCTGAGAGAAGTAGGACGGCTTTTGCTCGATATACATGGACAGCACGATAATCAGCTGTTGATGGAGGATGAAAACCATTTGCATTTGCTTGATCAATTTGGGGCAGAAGAAATTGTACCTGCTTTATCACAATACCATGAAGCGTATGATCAATATACCAAGACAGCTCAAAAGCTAAAACAGCTGTCAGAAAATGAGCAGGAAATGGTGCACCGTTTAGACTTACTACAATTTCAGCTGGAAGAGATTGAAGCGGCCCAATTAGAGCTGGGAGAAGATGAGAAGCTTCAGGAAGAACGTCATCAAATCAGCAACTACGAAAAAATTTATTCCTCGCTTCAAAACGCGTATAACGCCCTGCGCAATGAGCAAGGAGGGCTTGATTGGGTTGGGATGGCTTCAAGCGAGCTAGAGCAGGTTTCTGAGATCAATGATGATCTAAAAAAGCTTTCTGAGCAAGTTTCGAACTCCTATTACTTATTAGAGGATTCTACCTTCCAAATGCGCAGCATGCTGGATCAGTTAGAATTCGACCCGGCGCGTCTTGACTTTATTGAGTCTAGGCTGAATGAAATGAAGCAGTTAAAGCGAAAGTATGGCGCAACGGTTGGAGAAATCTTGGAGTATGCGGCTAAGATTGAAGAAGAAATAGATCAAATCCAAAATCGAGACAGCCACCTGCAAACGCTCAAAAACAAACTGGATGCAATGAGCCGCGATGCACTGCTGGAAGCACTCAACGTGTCAGAGCTTCGTAAAAAATGGGCCAAAAAGCTAGCGAAGCAAATCCAAGCAGAGTTAAAGGATTTGTATATGGAGAAATCATCCTTTGATACGGCTTTTGCCATTCGCTATGCGCCCTTTGGCAGCACGGACTGCCCCCTTTTAGACGGAAAACCTGTCCAGCTCGGAAAAAACGGAATAGACCAAGCACAATTTGTCATTTCTACAAATCCAGGCGAACCGATGAAATCTTTATCAAAAGTAGCCTCCGGTGGAGAAATTTCACGTGTCATGCTGGCAGTGAAGAGTATTTTCTCAGCCAAACAAGAAGTCACATCCATTATTTTCGATGAGGTTGATACAGGCGTCAGCGGCAGGGTCGCACAGGCCATTGCCGAAAAAATTTATAAAGTAGCGGCAGGATCACAAGTGCTCTGCATCACACATCTGCCCCAAGTAGCTGCAATGGCTGATACCCATCTTTTCATTTCTAAACGCTCTAAAGCCGGCAGAACACTAACGAATGTCAAATCATTAAGTCATGAAGAAAAAGTGAGTGAAATTGGCCGGATGATTGCAGGTGTGGAAGTCACTGAGCTGACAAAACAGCATGCAAAAGAATTATTGCACCAAGCAAATGATGTCAAAACGACAGGGTAGCTGAATGACCAGCTGCCTTTTTTATGTTGTCTAAAATTCGCTGTATATACGCATGAAATCGTCTTTTTCTTTTATCAATTTATCCAATCATTTTCTACATGTGCCAGTTATAAATCCTCGCGAAGAAGGCAAAAGTATAGATGTAGCCAAAACATTAGTGTTCTGGTGTGGGTAAGGAGCGAGGAGAGTGAAAAATGAATGCCCGAAAAGATGAGAAAAGCCATTGGTGTGATTCTCCTTGTTTCTTTAATAAGTACAGGGTTTATGAGCATAGTGAAGGAATATATCAGCATTCCAACAAAAGTTGCTGTATTTGAAAAAGAAAAGCACTCAATTGAGACATCGATTGAAGCCTCAGCCAATACTTCTTCACCAGCCTTTAGTCTTTCAGAGAAAAAGAATCAGCTTGAAGTAACCGGACAAAAGGCGGGGAAAGCCGAAATTGTTTATGATTTTAAAGGATTTCCTATTAAGAAAACAAAAGTCGATGTTCTCCCTGAATTAAAAGTCATACCTGGAGGACAATCCATTGGCGTCAAGCTCCACTCTGTCGGAGTTCTCGTTGTAGGTTTTCATCAAATCACAACAGCAGACGGCAAAAAATCGCCAGGTGAAGCCGCAGGCATTCAATCAGGGGATATGATCATTCAAATAAATGGTCAAAAGATGGAGAAAATGAATGACCTCACCCCATTTATTCAGAAAGCTGGGAAAACGGGTGAAACACTTCAATTACTCATAAAAAGAGATCATAAAACCTTTCAAACAACATTAACACCCGCAAAAGATGCAAGTGAAGGCACCTATCGAATTGGTCTTTACATTCGTGATTCCGCAGCAGGAATCGGAACGATGACCTTCTTTGAACCATCTTCTAAAAAATATGGTGCCCTTGGGCATGTGATTTCTGACATGGATACAAAAAAACCAATCGTTGTCGACAATGGTGAAATTGTCAGATCAACCGTCACATCGATTGAAAAAGGCACAGGAGGCAATCCTGGAGAAAAACTGGCGAGGTTTTCTTCCGAGCGAAAAACGATAGGTGATATCTCGCGCAATAGTCCATTCGGTATATTTGGTACATTAACCGAAAAGCTCGAAAATCATGTAGCGGACAAACCACTTCCAGTCGCTTTATCAAATGAAGTAAAAGAAGGTCCAGCAGAGATCTTAACCGTTGTGGACCATGATAAAGTGGAGAAGTTTGATATCAAAATCGTCAGCACAACACCGCAGAAATTCCCGGCCACAAAAGGGATGGTACTGAAGATAACAGATGAACGATTATTAAACAAAACGGGCGGAATTGTACAAGGAATGAGCGGAAGCCCCATCATCCAAAATGGCAAAGTCATTGGAGCTGTCACACACGTATTCGTCAATGACCCGACAAGCGGATACGGCGTACACATTGAATGGATGCTGTCAGAAGCAGGAATCGATCTTTATCAAAAAAACAAAAAAGCAAGCTGATCAAAAACTGCCGCGAATCTTCCGGCAGTTTTTTTCTACCCTTTCTTTCTCTCCCGTCATGTTATAAAATAAGGAAAAAGAGATTTTTCGACAAAATGGAAAATAGTATGTTGTCAAATTGCAATAATCGTCGATTCGTTAAGAAAAACGTAGAAAAAGCTAGATAATGCTCTATTATTCGGAAAATTAAAGTTTTTTAAAGGGGATAGCATGGTTTTGTCGAATTGAACACTCAGAAGAGAAATGCAAAAGACTAAAGGAATCGACATTGGGGAGGAAAGAACGTGGAGAAAATTAAAGTGTGTGTAGCTGATGATAATCGAGAGCTTGTTGGCCTTTTGACAGAGTATATTGAGGGACAGGAAGATATGGAAGTACTTGGCGTGGCCTATAATGGTCAGGAATGTCTGACATTATTTAAAGATAAAGAGCCCGACGTTCTCCTCTTAGATATTATCATGCCTCATTTAGACGGTCTTGCTGTACTGGAACGACTCCGTGAAAACTCTGATATGACCAAGCAGCCAAGTGTGATTATGCTAACGGCATTCGGACAAGAAGATGTAACGAAAAAAGCAGTCGATTTGGGTGCATCCTATTTCATTTTAAAGCCATTTGATATGGAAAACCTAGTAGGTCATATTCGTCAAGTCAGTGGAAACGGCACACAAGTTACCCATCGATCTTCATCTATCCAAAACAGTGTCCTTCGAAACAAACCTGAACCGAAACGTAAAAACTTAGATGCGAGCATTACGACGATTATTCATGAAATTGGCGTGCCAGCTCATATTAAAGGGTATTTATACTTAAGAGAAGCGATTTCTATGGTGTACAATGATATTGAGCTTCTAGGCAGCATTACAAAAGTATTGTATCCAGACATCGCGAAGAAATTTAACACGACAGCCAGCAGGGTGGAACGAGCAATTCGTCATGCCATTGAAGTCGCCTGGAGCAGAGGAAACATCGATTCCATTTCATCACTCTTTGGTTACACAGTCAGCATGTCAAAAGCCAAACCGACCAATTCAGAATTTATTGCCATGGTGGCTGATCGTCTGCGTTTAGAGCATAGAGCAAGCTAGTTCATTTCAGATGAAAAAACGTTTCTTCATTGAGGCGTTTTTTTATTTTTGAAAAAGATTGTAAAAAAATGGTTGTGTTGATAAAATCATCTTAATGTTTAAATTGGACAAACGGGCTGCTTTATTTTCAGAATAAAATGAAAAATAAAGCATGAAAGAAATCGAAAAGACATAAAGTAGTGGTAATCAGCTACGCCAAACAATCGATGTAGAAGAAGAAAACGCTCATTCGTAAGAAAAAGGATGAGAGGAAAAGGTCTTATGGAATTGGTAAATAAAGCAAATGAGATCGAAAGTTCTATTTCTATTGACCTGATTGGTTGGCGTTTTAAAGTCACTGGCTTCTTAGAGATTGTGCCATTTGAACTGAATATTCCCATTGTCGAATTTAATAATTTTCACATTCTTTTACTATGCTATAATAATGAAAAGAAGAGGGTGAGGTTATGGGAAAGCTGAAAATCCACTCTGCTGAGGTAGCGAACGAAATTAGCAAGTGGACGAGGGTCATTTCTCAGAATGACCTAGAAAAATCTGCTGTCTATAAAGAGAAAATTCTGAATTTGCTAAAAAATACAGATGAAGACCGCGAAGTTCTCCTTTATTATCAGCTTGTTGACGGCAGACATGAAATGTTACTTGGAAATATTGAAAAAGCCAATCAAATTATGAAAACTGTCGGAACGCTGGATGAGAAAGCAGATGACATTATTAATTTTTATTTTTATTTTTACAAAGGCCAATACGCCGCGTATGTAAAGAAGTATGACGAAGCCATTAGTTTTTACAAAATTGCAGAACAGCGCCTAAAACGAGTGAATGAAGATCTGGAAGTGGGAACTTTTCACCATAAGGTCGCTTCTATCTATTACGAACTGAAACAAAATTTCATTTCCATTAATCATATTAAAAAAGCCATCGATACGTTCAAAGCGCATGAAGAATATACAGCTCAGGCGATTGACAGCTTAATTTTACATGCCAGCAATTGTATTGATTTGTTCCAATTTGATGAAGCAGAGGATAAATATCAAGAGGCACTTGAAAAAAGTAAGCGCATTAACAATGAAGTGCTGATTGGGAAATGCTATCACAATTTAGCGGTCCTTTATTATGCAAAGCCTGATTATGAAAAAAGCGCACAATATGCAAAAAAAGGAATGGGCATTCAAATTCACCGCGACAATAGCCATTATTACATCCAATCTTTATATGTTCTGGCAAATGCCTTAGTTCATCTAGGAGATCAAGAGGCGAAAGAATATATCAAAGAGGGCATTCAGTATAGCTGCGATATCCAAAATAATGAATATATAGTAAAATTTGAAATTTTAGATTTAATGTGCGAAAATAGTGGAGCAGCAGACGTATTCTCTGAAAAATTAGACTACATAGAAAAAAATAGATTATATGTGGAGCTTGAGGATTTGTCTGAACAAATATCGAAATACTTCAAGGAACGAAATGACTATCAAAATGCCATTCGTTTTCTTGAAAAGAAATTCGATGCACAAATACTTCAAAAGAAAGTGGAGGTTATCTTATGAAAAAGTTGTTGTTAGGTGTAACAGTCGTTACAGCAGTCGCAGTTGTTTCTTCCCTTTTTGCTCTCGACGCAGAGATGACAGAGCAAGCCATCAGAGCGATTACGTGATCGAATTTATCTTTCAACCTCTTCGCACTTAAAAGAAGAGGTTTTTTTATGTGCCCAAACTGGAAAAAATGAAAAAGACCCGTCATAATGAAGGTAAGCATCATATTTAGAGGTGACATATGACGAAAATTTTCGCACACAGAGGCTATAAAGGAATCTATCCTGAAAACACAATGATCGCCTTTGAGCATGCACTCCATTCTGGAGCTGACGGTATTGAGCTTGATGTTCAGTTGACCAAAGACGGCAGACTGGCTGTCATTCACGATGAGAAGCTGAACCGAACGACGAATATGAAAGGTTTAGTGAAAGACCATACATATGAAGAGTTAAAAGCAGGAGATGCAAGTCATTCTTTCTATGAAGAAACAGGTGCTGTGTCCATTCCCCTTTTAGAGGAAGTATTGGAGCTAGTTACGCAGCAATCATCATTGATCATCAATATTGAGCTGAAAAACTCCATTTATCGATATCCAGGGATCGAAGAGAAAGTAAAAGAGCAAATCGAACACTTTCAAATTGAGGATCGTGTACTTGTCTCATCCTTTCATCACGGCAGTTTAGCTCTTTTCCACAAGCTGATGCCGCAAATTGAACTTGCGGTACTTACGATGGATGTGATTCATCAGCCCGAGATGTACTTAAAAACAATACCTGCAAGGGGATACCATCCAAATATGAAGGGGGCTGGGGTAACGAAAGAGGTCGTGTCGGCTCTCCATGCTGATAAGCAAGTGATCAGGCCGTTTACAGTAAACAGTGAGAAGCAGATGCGAAACATGTTCTCCTTAGGCGTCGATGGAATTTTTACTGACTTTCCTGACCGAGCGGTGAAATTAAGAGAAGAAATGAAATAAAGACCTGCTATCATCAGCGGGTCTTTTTTCGTGTTTATCTTTGCTTAAAGCGAGCAGTCACTTTATTACGTTTACGGTCTCTATATAAAATAAACCCAGCTACAACATAAAGACCTCCCCCTAAAAATAACAACCCTGCAATTCCTTGCAGCCATAAAAATGGAAATGGTGCAATGGTGATGCCAAAAACAGTGTCACGCAGCAGCTTAATCCCAAGTGCTGCAAAGGCGCCAGGTATTAAAATAATCACTAATGCAAGTATTCTCCCCATCAAATGTCCCCTTAATCGTCATTTACTTCCATTGTCTAATTCAAAAAATATTTTGTCAAGAAAGGAAAACGTGGTAATATAAGAGTTGTGCAATTTTTTGCAACGGAAAAATATGGTGTGCAAATTTTTTCATACAAAGGGGTAACGGGATGCAGAGAGTCTTGATTGTCGGTGCAGGACAGGGTGGATCAGCATTGCTTGAAACATTGCTGAAAACAAATATGATTCAAATCATCGCGATCGCTGACCTTGATCTTGGGGCACCGGGGATGGTAGAAGCGAAAAAGAATGGAATTGATACGACAACGGATTGGAAAGAATACATAAAAGAAGACATTGATATCATCATTGAAACAACTGGCCGTTCTGCTGTGTTAAAGGAACTGATTGAAAAAAAACCAGAGCATACTGTCATTGTTCCAAGTTCGATGGCATACGTCATATCGGAATTAATGTCAGAAAAGCAGCAGCTTATTCAAATGCTAAAGGAACAAACCTATAAACATGACCGCATTTTCAATGCAACGAATGATGGCATGATTTTTATTAATATGGATGAAGAAGTGGTCCTATTTAATCGATCGGCTGCCAAAATGGTGGGACGTTCACAAAAAGATGCGATTGGCCGTCACATTCGAGAAGTGATTCCAAATACAAAACTTCCCGACATTTTAAGGTCAAGAGAGCCAGAATTTAACCAAAAACAATTTTTGAATCAGCAAATTCAAATTGTTACTACGCGTCTGCCGATTATTGATGACGCAGGGAGAATGCTCGGCGCTTTATCCATCTTTAAAGATATTACAGATGCGGTTGAGCTTGCAGAGGAAGTCACGAACCTCAAAGAAGTGCGAACGATGCTTGAGGCCATCATTCAATCATCAGATGAAGCCATATCGGTTGTCGATGAGCAAGGAAAAGGGATCTTAATTAACCGTGCTTATACGAAAATGACCGGTTTAACGGACAAAGAGATTGTGGGTAAACCAGCAGGTGCAGATATTTCTGAAGGTGAAAGCATGCACTTGAAGGTTCTTGAAACAAGAAGACCTGTTCGAGGCGTCAGAATGAAAGTCGGACCAAACAAAAAAGATGTGATCGTCAACGTAGCGCCAGTCATCGTTGATGGCATCCTCAAGGGCAGTGTCGGGGTCATTCACGACGTATCAGAAATTCAATCACTCACAAATGAATTAAATAAAGCAAGGCAGCTTATCCGGACACTAGAGGCCAAGTACACGTTTGAAGACATTATTGGAGAAAGTGAGCAAATGCTTGTGGCACTTGAGCAGGCAAAGCTAGGTGCAAAAACACCGGCTACCATTTTACTCCGAGGAGAATCAGGTACTGGGAAAGAGCTGTTTGCGCACGCCATACACAATGAAAGTGACCGGAAATATAACCGCTTCGTACGGGTTAACTGTGCGGCCTTATCGGAGACCCTTTTAGAGTCAGAACTTTTTGGCTACGAGGAAGGAGCGTTTTCTGGTGCAAGGCGCGGCGGGAAAAAAGGGCTATTTGAAGAAGCGAATCACGGCAGCATCTTTTTAGACGAAATTGGTGAAATGTCCCCAAGTACTCAAGCGAAATTACTTCGCGTCATGCAGGAGAAAGAAATTGTGAGAGTAGGCGGAACAAAAGCCATACCGGTGGATGTGCGTGTGATCACGGCAACAAATGTCAATATTGAAAAAGCGATGGCGGAAGGGAAGTTCAGAGAGGATTTATATTATCGGATGAACAGATACCCGATCTCCATCCCCCCGCTTAGGCAGCGTCTTGAAGATATTGACTCATTAAGCAAACGTCTCATCCAGAAGATCAATTTAGACTATGGACGGAATGTGAGTGGTTTAACAGAACATGCACTTAATAGACTTCGTTCATACAGCTGGCCAGGCAACGTGAGAGAGCTTGAAAATGTGCTTGGACGAGCTATGATCTTTTTGAACCCGCAAGAAGAATGGATTGATGAAGGGCATATTGCATTCATGGAATCGGAAAAGCATGAAGAAAAAGAGCAGGAACTTGCTGTCAGCCAATTTGAGGGTGAGACGCTTTCGGACGCCGTTGAAGCATTTGAAGCGCAGCTAATTAAACAAACCCTTGAAAAGCATCAATTCAATCGTACCAAAACAGCGAAAACGTTAGGGATCAGCATTCGAAACCTTTACTATAAAATGGATAAATATCAGCTTGCAAAAGATAGCATGCAATAACATGCATGTTACCTGCAAAAAAATGCACGCATTTATCGGGAAATGGTTCATTTACCTCGCGTTTCACGCTGGCACGGAACTTGCATAAAGAAAAGATGAACCGAGCACAAGGAAAGGTGGGCATGTATGAAGCTGGACGATCTGATTATCAAAGCCTCGCAGCTGCAGAATAAAACAGCGGCTGTGGCTCATGCAGAAGACGAAGAAGTGCTTCATGCCATCAATATGGCAATTGAACGAAAGGTCGCTCGCTTCCTGCTGGTTGGGAACAAACGCAACCTGAAGGAGCGAGTCAAACAGCATGAAATCAATGAAGACTGGATAGATATTATTCATTCTGATTCACCCGAAGAATCTGCCAAAATCGCTGTACAGGCAGTAAGTGAGAAGCATGCAGATATTTTGATGAAGGGGAATGTCCCGACAGCAATTCTTTTAAAAGCGGTACTGAATAAAGAATACGGACTTCGAACAGCGAGTGTCCTATCACATGTCGCGGCCTTCGAAGTGCCAGGCTTTGACCGTTTTATCTATGTAACAGATTCTGCGATGAACATCGCGCCAGATTTAAATATGCTGAAAGAAATTACGATCAATTCTGTTCAAGTAGCACATGCTGTCGGAAACGACATGCCAAAGGTTGCGGTGTTATCTGCGGTAGAGGTAGTCAACCCAGCAATGGATTCGACGCTGACTGCTGCAAGTCTTGCCCAAATGAATCGAAGAGGTCAAATTTCTGGCTGCCTCATTGATGGGCCGCTTGCTTTAGATAATGCCATTTCTCAAACGGCGGCTTCTCATAAAAATATTACGAGTGATGTAGCTGGTCATGCAGATATTTTGCTTGTGCCAACAATTGAAGCAGGCAACATCCTTTATAAATCTCTCATCTACTTTGCGCATGCAAAGGTTGGGGCTGTAGTGGCAGGAGCGAAGGCGCCGATCGCTTTAACAAGCCGGTCTGATTCAGCCGAAAGTAAGCTCTATTCAATTGCACTTGCTATCTGTACATCAAATTAAGCGGAAGTATTAGGAGGAATAGACAATGGAACTTTTTAAATATATGGAACGATACGATTATGAACAGCTTGTATTTTGTCAGGATGAGCAGTCGGGCTTAAAGGCCATTATTGCGATTCATGATACAACACTTGGGCCGGCACTAGGCGGAACGAGAATGTGGACGTATGAAAACGAAGAAGCAGCCATCGAAGATGCTTTGCGTCTAGCAAGAGGGATGACTTATAAAAATGCGGCAGCAGGGCTTAATCTTGGCGGCGGGAAAACAGTCATCATCGGTGATCCGAGAAAAGACAAGAATGAAGAAATGTTCCGTGCGTTTGGACGTTACATTCAAGGGCTGAATGGCCGCTATATCACAGCTGAAGATGTCGGAACAACTGTTGAAGATATGGATCTTATCCATGAAGAAACAGACTTTGTTACAGGCATCTCTCCTGCGTTTGGTTCTTCCGGGAACCCATCTCCTGTCACAGCTTATGGTGTATATAAAGGGATGAAAGCAGCTGCTAAAGCTGCTTTCGGGACGGATTCATTAGAAGGAAAAACGATTGCCGTCCAAGGTGTTGGAAATGTGGCCTACAATCTGTGTAAACATCTACATGAAGAAGGCGCACAGCTGATTGTGACAGATATCAACAAAGACTCTGTTCAGCGAGCGGTAGAAGACTTCGGTGCAAAAGCTGTAGACCCTGACGATATTTATGATCAAGCATGTGATATTTATGCGCCGTGTGCACTAGGTGCAACCATTAACGATATGACGATTCCTAAACTAAAGGCAAAAGTCATTGCAGGTGCAGCGAATAATCAGCTAAGAGAAACTCATCACGGGGATCTTATTCATGAAATGGGCATTGTGTATGCACCTGATTATGTCATCAATGCAGGTGGTGTGATTAACGTTGCTGATGAGCTTTACGGTTATAATGCTGATCGTGCAATGAAAAAAGTCGAAGGCATTTACCAAAATATTGAGCGTGTCATTGAAATTTCAAACCGTGATGCCATTCCAACCTATAAAGCGGCAGACCGATTGGCTGAAGAGCGAATTGAAAGAATGCGCAAATCAAGAAGTCAATTCTTGCAAAATGGTCAACATATTTTAAGTCGTCGCTAATTTGAAGAATGAGTTGAAACGGAGGTTTTGTTTTTGCAAACAAAAGAATGGCGTATTCTCACGATTAATCCTGGCTCTACTTCAACAAAAATCGGTGTGTTTCATAATGAACGGTCCATCTTTGAAACGACACTAAGACATACAGATGAGGAATTAAAGCAGTTTCCTCATATCATTGATCAATTTTCATTTCGTAAGGAAACAATTCTGAAAACCCTGCATGAACAGGGGATGAACATCTCAAAGTTTGATGCAGTTTGTGCACGCGGCGGTCTTCTTCGCCCAATTGAAGGAGGCACATATGAAGTAAATGAGCAAATGGTCGAGGACCTAAAAGCAGGGTATGCCGGACAGCATGCGTCCAACCTAGGCGGTATCATTGCACGAGAAATTGCACTCGGCCTGAATATCCCAGCTTTTATTGTCGATCCAGTTGTAGTGGATGAACTAAAGCCAATTGCTCGTATTTCAGGGCTGCCAACGATTGAGAGAAAAAGCATTTTTCATGCCTTGAATCAAAAGGCGGTCGCAAGAAAAACAGCCGCTTCGTTTGGAAAGCGTTACGAAGATTTGAACATGATCATTACGCATATGGGCGGCGGTATCACAATTGGTGTACATGAAAAAGGAAAGGTCATTGATGTCAATAACGGGCTTCATGGCGAAGGCCCTTTTAGCCCAGAGCGGGCAGGTACGCTTCCAACCGGTGACCTCGTCAACCTTTGCTTTTCTGGTGAATACTCGCAAGAGGAAATGCTCAAGCGCATTATTGGTGAAGGTGGTCTTGCGGGCTATCTCGGCACGACAGATGCTGTCAAAGTAGAGCGCATCATTGAAGCAGGAGATGAACGTGCAGCGCTTATTTATGAAGCGATGTGCTATCAAATCGCAAAGGAAATTGGTGCAGCTAGTGCGGTTTTGAAAGGAGCAGTTGACGTCATTGTGTTAACAGGCGGCCTTGCGTACAGCAAACAAATTACGTCAAGTATTAGAGGGTACATTGACTGGATTTCAGATGTCGTTGTCTATCCAGGTGAAAACGAATTGCAATCCTTAGCAGAAGGTGCACTTCGTATTTTAAAAGAAGAAGAATCACCGAAAGAATACCCAAATGATCAAAGGACAAAGAAAGGAGTGACAAGTCATGGCAACTGAATATGACCTCGTCATTCTTGGTGGAGGCACAGGCGGCTATGTAGCGGCCATCCGTGCCTCGCAGCTTGGATTGAAAACAGCAGTCGTAGAAAAATCACAGCTTGGAGGAACATGTCTTCATAAAGGCTGTATTCCGTCTAAAGCGCTGCTCAGAAGTGCAGAAGTTTATCAAACGGTTAAACGTGCGGCCGATTTCGGCGTGGAGGCAAGTGGTATCGCCTTACAATTTGCAAATGTGCAGAAAAGAAAAGCAGAGATTGTAGAAAAGCTAGCAGGCGGCGTTAAACACTTAATGAAGCAAGGAAAAATTGATGTATACGAAGGGCTTGGTCGTATACTTGGCCCATCTATCTTTTCGCCAATGCCAGGAACCATCTCTGTAGAAATGGCGAATGGGGATGAAAATGAAATGCTGATTCCAAAGCAGGTCATCATTGCGACAGGTTCAAGACCGCGCGTGCTGCCTGGGCTTGAAGCAGACGGAACGCACATCCTGACATCAGATGATGCACTTGAACTGCAAGAGCTGCCTCAGTCGATACTGATTGTCGGCGGCGGGGTGATCGGGATCGAGTGGGCATCCATGCTGAATGATTTTGGGGTGAAAGTCACTGTAATCGAGTATGCAGATCGCATTTTGCCAACAGAAGATCAAGACATTTCTAAAGAAATGGAAAAGCTTTTATCTAAAAAAGGTATCACCTTTGTCACAAATGCGAAGGTACTGCCAGATACAATAGAAAAGCAAGAGAATTTCGTCAAGATTCAAGCGGAAAAGGACGGAGACATTCAGTTGTTTGAAGCGGAAAAACTCCTTCTTTCAGTCGGTCGAGTACCAAATATTGAAGGTATAGGGCTCGAAAATACGGAGATCCAAACAGAAAAGCATGGCATTGTCGTGAATGAACATTATCAAACGAAGGAATCACATATTTATGCGATAGGAGATGTCATTGGCGGGCTTCAGCTGGCACATGTGGCTTCACACGAAGGCATGATTGCCGTGGAACATATGGCCGGAAAAGAACCGAAGCCGCTCGATGAAACGCTCGTGTCTAAATGTGTTTACTCTCACCCAGAAACCGCTAGTGTTGGACTCACTGAACAATCGGCAAAAGACCAAGGGTATGAAGTGAAGATTGGGAAATTCCCTTTCATGGCGATTGGAAAAGCTCTTGTGTTTGGGGAGTCTGATGGATTTGTCAAAATCATTGCCGATCAAAAAACAGATGATATCTTAGGGATTCATATGATTGGTCCTCATGTAACAGATATGATATCTGAAGCTGGATTAGCCAAAGTACTTGATGCAACGCCGTGGGAAGTGGGGCAAACAATTCACCCGCATCCAACCTTGTCAGAGGCGATTGGCGAGGCAGCACTTGCTGTTGACGGTAAGGCGATCCATTTTTAATCAAGGAGGGAAACATGATGAGTAACATGCGTCATCAGGAATTAGGATTATCAGATGAACAAGCAATTGACATATATAAAACAATGCTGCTAGCAAGAAAAATCGATGAACGGATGTGGCTGTTAAACCGTTCTGGGAAAATTCCATTCGTGATTTCTTGTCAAGGGCAGGAAGCGCAGCAAGTCGGAGCAGCCTTTGCGCTCAATAGAGAAGAAGATTATGTATTACCTTACTATCGCGATATGGGGATTGTCCTGGCATTTGGGATGACAGCGAAAGATTTAATGATGTCTGGTTTCGCAAAAAAAGACGATCCAAACTCAGGCGGAAGACAGATGCCGGGTCATTTTGGACAAAAATCAAACCGAATTGTGACCGGATCTTCACCTGTCACAACTCAGGTTCCTCATGCGGTGGGGATCGCACTTGCTGGACGTTTAGAGAAGAAAAACTTTGTCAGCTTTGTCACGTTCGGTGAAGGCTCTTCAAACCAAGGTGATTTTCACGAAGGAGCCAACTTTGCTGCTGTGCATAAACTGCCTGTTATTTTCATGTGTGAAAACAATAAGTACGCAATTTCCGTTCCATACGACAAACAAGTGGCATGTGAACGCATTTCAGATCGTGCGATTGGATACGGAATGCCTGGCATCACCGTAGACGGAAATGATCCGCTTGAAGTATATGCAGCTGTCAAAGAAGCGAGAGATCGTGCGGCGAGAGGCGAAGGGCCAACATTGATTGAAGCTATTTCTTACCGTTTAACTGCGCATTCAAGTGATGACGATGATTCAAGCTATCGAGAAAAAGAAGAAGTGCTCGAAGCGAGAAAGAAAGATCCGCTCATCCAATATGAAACGTATTTAATCGAAGGTAACGTCATGACTTCTGAAATGAAAGAAGAGATGACAAAAGAAATCATGCAAATCGTAAACGAAGCCACTGATGAAGCGGAAAACGCAGCTTATGCTGAAGCAGAAAGCGCACTTCGTTACGTGTATGCGGAGTAAGGGGGAAGAAAAATGCCTGTTATGTCATATATAGACGCCATTACACTGGCGATGAAAGAAGAAATGCAGCGAGACCCGAAAGTGTTTGTGCTCGGAGAGGATGTCGGGAAAAAAGGCGGCGTATTTAAAGCGACAGCGGGTCTTTACGAGCAATTTGGAGAAGCGCGCGTGATGGATACACCACTTGCAGAATCAGCCATTGCTGGTGTAGGTATTGGGGCAGCGATGTATGGAATGCGCCCGATTGCAGAGATGCAATTTGCGGATTTCATTATGCCTGCTATCAACCAAATCATTTCTGAGGCTGCAAAAATTAGATACCGCTCAAATAATGATTGGAGCTGTCCAATGGTCATCCGTGCACCTTATGGCGGCGGTGTTCATGGGGCGCTTTATCATTCACAATCGGTCGAAGCGATTTTTGCCAATCAGCCGGGCTTAAAGATTGTGATGCCTTCTACACCTTATGATGTAAAAGGTCTTTTAAAGGCCGCAGTGCGTGATCCAGATCCTGTATTGTTCTTTGAACACAAACGTGCATACCGTCTCATTAAAGGAGAAGTGCCTGAAGAAGATTATACACTTCCTATTGGAAAAGCAGATGTGAAACGTGAAGGCGATGATATCACGGTCATTACATATGGCCTATGTGTTCATTTTGCGCTGCAAGCAGCAGACCGCCTTGCAAAAGACGGAATTTCCGCTCATATTCTCGATTTGCGAACAGTATACCCGCTTGATCAGGAAGCGATTATTGAAGCGGCATCAAAAACGGGCAAAGTTCTTCTTTTAACGGAAGATACAAAAGAGGGAAGCATTATGAGTGAGGTTGCGGCGATCATTTCGGAGCATTGCTTGTTTGATTTAGATGCACCTATTAAACGTCTAGCAGGACCTGATATCCCGCCAATGCCATATGCCCCGACAATGGAGAAATTCTTCATGGTCAATCCGGATAAGGTAGAAGCTGAAATGAGAGAGCTAGCAGCGTTTTAAGAAAGAGGAGGGTTCCAAGTGGCAATTGAACAAATGAAAATGCCTCAGCTAGGTGAAAGTGTAACAGAAGGAACCATTAGCAAATGGCTCGTTTCACCTGGCGATCAAGTGAATAAATACGATCCTATTGCGGAAGTGATGACGGATAAAGTGAACGCAGAGGTCCCGTCATCCTTTACAGGAACGATTACAAAGCTATCGGCTGAGGAAGGAGAAACACTTCAAGTAGGAGAAGTGTTTTGTGAAATTGAAGTAGAAGGCAGCACGCAGCAGAGTGCAAAAGAAGAAGCGGCACCTGAGCAAAGCGAAGCGCCTGAAGCGGATCAAACAAAAGCGGATCAAAGTCAAAAGAAGCGTTACTCTCCAGCAGTCCTTCGTTTAGCAGATGAGCATGGAATTGATTTAGCGGCTGTTCAAGGAACAGGAGCAGGCGGCCGAATCACAAGAAAAGATTTGCTTCAGCTCATCGAGGGTGGAGGCGTAAAAGAAAAGGCAGCACCTGTCAGTGCAGGAGTGGTCCAAACGGAGCCTCCGCAGCCGTCAAAAGCAAAAGATGCTCCTTCCATCTCTTCAATGCCTGGTGATGTCGAGCTGCCCGTCACGCCGATCCGGCAGGCGATTGCAGCAAATATGCTGAGAAGCAAACATGAAATTCCGCATGCATGGACGATGATGGAAGTTGATGTGACAAACCTTGTGACAAGAAGAAATCAGCTAAAGGATCAATTTAAAGCAAAAGAAGGCTTTAATTTGACGTTCTTTGCATTCTTTGTCAAAGCAGTGGCTCAGGGCTTAAAGGAATTCCCTGAAATGAACAGCATGTGGGCTGGAGATAAAATTGTTCAAAAGAAAGCGATCAATGTTTCGATTGCTGTCGCTACAGATGACGCTCTTTTTGTTCCAGTGATTAAGGATGCTGATGAAAAGACCATTAAGGGCATCGCCAAAGAAATTCATGAGCTTGCTTCCAAGGTAAGAAAAGGAACGCTGAAGCAAAGTGACATGGAAGGTGGCACCTTCACCGTAAACAATACGGGATCATTTGGTTCCATACAATCAATGGGAATCATTAATTACCCGCAAGCGGCCATTTTGCAAGTAGAATCGATCGTGAAGCGTCCAATGATTGTGAGTGGAATGATTGCGGCAAGAGACATGGTGAACCTTTGTCTCTCATTAGATCACAGAGTACTTGATGGTCTTGTGTGCGGCAGATTCCTTCAAAGAATTAAACAAATCCTTGAAGGCATCGACGAGCAGACATCAGTCTATTAAAACCCATTCTAATTTCCCCCTCCCGATCATGAGAGGGGGATTTCCACATCAATGAGAAAGGAGCGATGATATGTCCGGACTAGATTTTTTTGCTTTTTTAACGATTGGCCTCATGTTTATTACAGCGATTGCGTTCACTTTTCTTCGGTATATTTCCAAATCACGGAATCATCCTGAAAGATTACTACTCATCATATCCATTGTTTCGATCATTCAAATTGCGTACTGCTTGCTACTTGTAGGTGGATTTAAAGGAGCAGCAAATAGCTTTTTAGGGTTTTCACTTCTTTTAGGCACACTGCTTGGGTATGCACTTGAATATTTATACAGACGCTACATTAAAAAAACGCCCGAATCTAAATGATCTCGGGCGCTTTCTTTATTCTGCTGGAACAATAAAGGTCAAATGCTGCTTTAATACTTCGAGGGAAGTGGGGGCTGTCATGTATACTTCACCATCTGTATCTGCATCCATTTCCTGTTTTGTATGGATATGAACGCGGGACGCTTGTATGAGAGACAGGTCGCCTGTAAAATCCTCTAGCTCTTCTCGGTTCATTGAAAATATCTCTTTTAAAGCAGAGAAACTAGTACTTCTGCAAATTAAAATTTCGGCTTTTCCATCATCAAATGCTGCATTTGGCAAATCAATTTTATTTGTACCGATAAATTGTCCGTTCATCACAAGCACGATCACAGCTTCCTCTTCCCAGTTTTCCTCTTCGGTTTCAATGCGTACGTGAAAAGGGTCTGTTTGCTGAAGGGTTCGAAGAGCGCTTGTGAAGTAGCTGATTTTGCCGAGTACGGCTTTTTCCTTGTCATTAATATTATTAGAGGTATCTGCAATAAGCCCGATTCCCCAAAAGTTTAAAAGGTATCGATCTTCTGCTTTGATTAAGTCGACCTTTTTTCGGGCGCCATCTACAATCATTTGAGCAGCTTTTGGCATTTGTTGAGGTATGCCTAGCGTTCTAGAAAAATCATTGCATGTCCCGCCAGGCAATATCGCTACAGCAGGTCTTTTTGCTAAACCGCCGATTCCGTTTATACATTCATGGACGGTTCCATCCCCTCCTAATATAATCAGCAATTCAACCGTTTCATCTATCCTGCGGCAGAAATGATACGCATCATTTGGTTGTTTTGTCGGTTTAAGGATGAGCTCATCAATATGTAGAGAAAGAAGGGGCACTGTTTGACCTAGCGTTTTTTCCATGTTTTTTTGTCCAGCATTTCCATTATAAATAAGCATCGCTTTTTTGAATTGTGCCATCACGCAGTTCTCCCTTTCATTTCTTTATCATCACTTTTCCCCAACTTCACAGCTCATAAACGATGTTTGGAAAAAGTGAATGGGGAGAGACAACACATTTGCCCGCCGGCGTTTTCCTTGATATGATGTAGTTAAAATGGTTTGGTACGTAGAAGGAGTGGACGGAAATGAATATTGATTTTAATTTATTTATGAATGATATTGTGAAACAAGCGAGAGAAGAGATCAAGCAGGCAGGGTACACGGAACTGACAACAGCTGAAGAAGTAGACGAAGCACTAACGAAAAAAGGCACGGCACTTGTGATGGTGAATTCAGTATGCGGCTGTGCTGGCGGTATTGCAAGGCCAGCTGCTGGCTATTCTGTTCATTACGATAAGCGTCCAGATCAATTGCTCACAGTGTTTGCTGGACAGGACAAAGAGGCAACGGCAAGAGCACGTGAATACTTTGAAGGCTTCCCGCCATCTTCACCATCATTTGCACTACTAAAGGATGGTAAGATCATCAAAATGGTAGAGCGTCATGAAATTGAGGGACACGAACCAATGGAAGTTGTGTCAAAACTTCAAGCCGCTTTCGATGAGCATTGCGAAGAAATATAAAATGTACCTTTTGAATGAATAAATATGAAGCAGGTCGGTCTTTTGATCGGTCTGTTTTTTTGTTTTATAAGACAATTGAATCAAAACAATTTTAGCAAAATACTATTGCATCTTAAAAAGAAAGTGTTTAAAATACATTATAGTGAATAAATATTCAAATCTACACATGAGTTTAAATACTGGGAGGCATCATCATATGAAAAAGTGGTTATTATTACTTATGACAGCTGGTCTTGCAGCTGCCCTAGC
This sequence comes from Bacillus pumilus, assembly GCF_024498355.1. Taxonomy (GTDB): domain Bacteria; phylum Bacillota; class Bacilli; order Bacillales; family Bacillaceae; genus Bacillus; species Bacillus pumilus_P. The sequence continues at coordinate 2,143,935 of NZ_CP101833.1, read as the reverse complement.
AGCATGCGGAACTTCTTCTAATAATTCAAACGCATCAGGAGACGACAAAACACTCATCATGGCGACATCAGCAGATTATCCGCCATTTGAATCAAAAGATGGCGATAAAGTTGTCGGTTTCGATGTAGATCTTGCAACAGCACTAGCGAAAAAGAACGGCTACAAGCTAGAAATTCAAGATATGGACTTTGCAAGCCTTGTATCAGCACTTAAAACAAACAAAGCTGATATTGTCCTTGCAGGAATGACACCTACAGAAAAACGTAAAAAACAAGTTGATTTCTCTGATGTCTATTACAATGCTGAAAACTTGGTTGTATCAAAGAAATCTAGCGGAATGAAAGCAGAGAAAGATTTAAAAGACAAAACAGTCGGCGTTCAATTAGGTTCTATTCAACAGGATGAAGCAAACGGTTTGCAAAAGAAATATAACTTAACAGTGGAAGATCGTAATAAAATCTCTGATATCATTCAGGAGATCAAAGCAGGCCGCTTTGATGCAGCGATTATTGAAGATAAAGTAGCTGCTGGTTACTTAAAAAAGGAAAAAGAATTTCAAGCATTTGGATTGAATAGCTCAAACGAAGGGTCAGCCATTGCATTCAAAAAAAATAGTGACTTAACAGCGAAATTCAATAAATCTTTAAAAGAAATGAAGGATAATGGCGAACTTGATCAATTGATTAAAAAATGGTTTGCTGATGAAAAATAATGCAGGAAAAGGATCAGCGTCATTCATGAAAATCAAGTAGTAAGCGCTGAAAAGTTCAACATGTGTTGAACTTTTTCCTGTTTATTCTTTGATTTCGTATGAAGGCAAAAAAAGGAGAATATCATGATGGATTTTAAAGATGTAATACCTCAAATGCCCTTTATTTTAGAAGGTCTTAAGGTCACGCTTTCTATTGTAGTGGTGTCACTTTTTCTTGGTTTTATCTTAGGAATTTTATTAACACTCTGCAAAATTAGTGTATTTAAGCCGCTCATTTGGCTTGCAGATTTTTATACGTCAATCTTCCGAGGCACACCGCTTGTGCTTCAGCTTCTGATTATCTATTTTGGTCTGCCTCAGCTACTTGGCTTTCAAATCGATCAATACTGGGCTGCTGTAGCGGCATTTTCACTCAACTCGGCGGCATACGTATCTGAAATTATTCGAGCTGGTATTAATGCCATTGATAAAGGTCAAAAAGAAGCGGCCGTTGCTTTAGGCATCCCTTATGCTAAAATGATGAAGGACTTATTGCTTCCGCAAGCATTCAAAAATATTTCACCTGCACTTGTGAACGAAACGATTACACTGACAAAAGAATCAGCGATTGTCACAGTCATTGGACTGGGCGATGTCATGAGACGAGCCTACCAAGCAGGTGCTGTCACGTATAATTATCTTGAACCGCTTATTTTTGCGGGTCTCATCTATTATGTCATCGTGCTTGTTCTCACCTTTGTCGGCAAATCGGTGGAAAGGAAGTTAAAATCTAATGATTAAAATAGAGAAGCTCACAAAATCTTTTGGCAAAAATGAAGTATTAAAAGGAATCGACACCACCATTAAAGAAGGGGAAGTAGTCGCGGTCATTGGACCATCTGGTTCAGGAAAATCGACGTTTCTTCGCTGCATCAACTTACTTGAAAAGCCGACTTCCGGTGTCATTACGATTAAGGATACGGAGATTACAAATCCAAAAACAAATGCGCTAAAAGTACGTGAGAACATTGGAATGGTGTTTCAGCATTTCCACCTGTTCCCGCATAAAACCGTGCTGGAAAATATTACGTATGCACCAATGAACGTGAAGAATCAATCGAAGGAAGACAGTATCAAACAAGCCGAGGATCTGTTAAAAAAGGTAGGGCTTTTAGAGAAAAAAGATGATTTCCCGAACCGCTTGTCCGGTGGTCAAAAGCAGCGTGTGGCCATTGCACGTGCGCTTGCGATGACACCAGACATTATGCTGTTTGACGAACCAACTTCTGCACTTGATCCTGAAATGGTGAAGGAAGTATTAGAGGTCATGAAAGAGCTGGCTCAATCAGGAATGACGCTCATGATCGTCACACATGAAATGGGCTTTGCAAAAGAAGTGGCTGACCGCGTCATCTTTATGGATGACGGGAAAATTGTGGAGGATGCGAACCCTGTGCAATTTTTTGAATCACCGTCTTCACAGCGTGCGCAAGACTTTCTGCAAAAAATATTATAAAGAAAAAAGAGAAGGAGACTTAACATCTTCTTCTTTTTTTGATTATAATGGGGAAAGTAAAAAAAGTTCATCATTTCACAAAAGTGAATGGAAACAAGACAGAAAAGAGTGAATCACATCATGTTTAAAATCGGCTACCGAACGCTGAAAACAGCATTAGGAACAGCTATAGCCATTTATATTGCACAAATGCTTGGCTTGGAAAATTATTCAGCTGCCGGGATTATTACGATCCTTTGCATTCAAGTGACGAAAAAAAGGTCACTGATAGCATCAGGCGCCCGGTTTGCCGCATGCAGTCTCGCCATCTTATTTTCTTATTTATTTTTCGATCTGATTGGTTATCATCCTTTCGTTATTGGTCTAATGCTGCTCGTCTTTATTCCGACAACCGTTTTGCTCAGAATGAAAGAAGGGATTGTCACAAGCTCTGTGATCATTCTTCATTTGTACATGTCCGGCGGGATTACCCTTCAGCTCATCTGGAATGAGCTGCTGCTGATCACAATTGGTGTTGGGGTAGCCCTCATTATGAACCTGTATATGCCAAGTGTCGATAAAAAGCTCAAACGATACAGTGAACAAATTGAAGCCAATTTTGCGAAAATCTTTGAAGAAATCGAGCAATACTTAATGACAGGGAAACAAGACTGGACAGGGAAAGAAATACCAGAGACACACCAATTGATCAAAGAAGCGAAAGCTCTCGCATATCGTGATGTTGAAAACCATGTGCTAAGGCATGAAAATCTGTATTATCATTATTTCAACATGAGACAAAAGCAATTTGAAATCATTGAGCGCGTACTTCCGAAAATTACGTCTATTTCCATCACAACGGAGCATGGGCAAATTATTGCAGAATACGTCAGAGACTTGCGCGAACATATTCACCCAGGTAACACGGCGCATAAGTTTTTAAGACGCTTGGTTGATATGAAAGAAGAGTTCGATGCCCTCCCGCTTCCGCAAACACGAGAAGAATTTGAGGCAAGAGCCGCACTCTTTCATTTCCTCGGGGAAATGGAACAATATTTAGTGCTGAAAAGCTATTTTAAAGGCATGAAAGAATAGAGACGCATGAGTTCCTCCTTCATTGGTCAATCTAATGAAAAAAGGAGGAGCCTATGCGTCTTTTATTTTATATCGTGCTGACCATGTCCCTTTCGCCTATTTGGCCGCTTGGACAGAACCCGCTTCCCGGAGACCCATTTGTCATTATTAATAAACAAACGAATGAACTTGCCTTTATTGATCAAGGAAAAATCCAAAACGTATATCCTGCCTCTACAGGGAAAACAGTTGAGTTAACGCCAGAAGGTGAATTTACCATTATGATTAAAGCGAAAGATCCTTATTACAGAAGAAAGAATATTGAAGGCGGTGCGAAGAATAACCCTCTTGGCCGAAGGTGGATTGGATTTGATGCACGAGGGACAGATGGAAGAACCTATGGGATTCATGGAACAAGCGACGAAACATCGATAGGGAAATTTATCACGGCAGGCTGTGTGAGACTTCATAATCAAGATGTAGAACGACTGTTTGACCAGCTTCCAATTGGAACAAAGGTGTGGATTACAAAATCAAGCGATTCATTTGAAAAGCTAGCCAAAGACAAACAGGCCATTCGTTGATCGAACGAATCACCTGCTTGTCTGCTTTTATCAAAACCTTATAAAAAGGTTGCCGCTCCTGCTAATAGTGAAGAAATTAACAGCAAGCTAATCATGAGCAATACCATAAATTTCATGAATTTCTGAGACATATCGCACCCCTATTACGGAAGATTTTTGCGACGAGCGCACCTTTCTTTATTCTAGCTCGTTTTTTCGTACGCGACAAGTGATCAACAAAGGAAGTGAACAAATGAACCAAATCGATCATATCGCCATTGCTGTCTTTTCTATTAAAGAAACAAGTCAAACGCTTCATCAGCTGTTTAACTGGAAATTTTCAGACATACAAGAAATTCCTGAACAAGAGATTAAGGCGTCCTTCGCTTCACTTGGTGACCTGCACATTGAATTGATTGAACCGATGGCAGATCATAGCAAATTACATACCTTCTTAACAAAAAGAGGAGAGGGTCTTCATCATATCGCATTAAAGTCAGATGACATTCAGGCTGATCTTAGCCATCTTGATCACTTAGACGTGCAGCTTTTTCAAAAAACAGCACAAATGGGTGCCAGCGGAAAGCGTATCGCGTTTATTTCACCAAAAGAAACATCCGGTGTGTTAGTTGAATTGTGTGAGCCCTTGAAAGGAGAGAAATATGGCGATGAATGAATCGTTCAATGACTTGTCCGAATGGCGAGAGAAGGCTTTAAAGGGCGGTGGTGAAAAACGATTAGCGGCCCACCGAAACAAAGGAAAGCTGACTGTTCGTCAGCGGCTGCATGACCTTCTTGACCAGCACAGCTTGATGGAAATTCAGCCATTTGCAAAAGGTCACAGGTCAGAGCATGTAGGTGACGGCGTCGTCATTGGAACGGGACTCATTCATGGAAGGCCCGTATGTGTTTATGCACAAGATGCGACCGTATATGGGGGCTCGTTAGGCGAAATGCATGCCAAAAAAATTGCCTCTTTAATGGATCTGGCGGCTAAAAATCAAATGCCTATCATCGGTCTAAAAGACTCAGGTGGTGCGAGAATTCAAGAGGGTGTGGTATCATTAGAAGGATACGGTCAGATTTTTAAACGAAACGTGTTGTACTCTGGTCAAATCCCGCAAATATCCGTTATTTTAGGCGCATGTGCTGGAGGTGCAGTTTATTCTCCTGCATTGACTGATTTTGTCTTCATGACGGAGCAAACAGCCCATATGTTTTTAACTGGTCCGAAAGTCTTAGAAAAGGCAACAGGAGAAACGGTCTGTCCTGACCGGCTTGGCGGTGCAAGTGTTCAGCATCAGACAAGCGGGAATGTGCACTATACTGGGAAAGATGAGAGAGACGTGTTAAAAGCGGTTCGAACTCTTTTAACGTACATACCAACGAAACAACAGGCTGTCATTCATAGAGAGGCACGAAAGTATGATGCCATCGATCCAGGCGACATCTTGCCAAAGGATCCATCACGCACCTATGATGCCAAACAAGTGGTGACAGCGATAACGGATCACGGCTCATTCTTTGAAACGCAGCCTTGTTTCTCGAAAAATATCGTCACAGGTTTTGCCAGATTACAAGGGTCTTCGATTGGTCTTGTCGCCAATCAGCCAAAGGTGCTGGCAGGAAGCCTTGATCTTGATGCTGCTGATAAAGCGGCCAGGTTTATTCGGTTTTGCGATGCGTTCCATATTCCCATCTTAACTCTTGTGGACGTTCCTGGGTTTTTACCAGGGGAGAAAGCCGAGCATGCGGGAATTATCCGGCACGGCGCGAAGCTTTTATATGCGTACGCAGAGGCGACAGTTCCAAAAATCACCGTGATTTTAAGAAAGGCGTTTGGCGGTGCATATGTCGCTATGAATAGTAAGGGCTTAGGCGCTGACTTTGTTTATGCATGGCCAGAGGCAGAAATTGATGTCATGGGAAAAACGTTCGCAGACGAAATTGTTCATCCTGCTTCGCGGGAGTTTGACAAAGAACCGAGTGTATTGAAAGCGGCTCAGTCAGGACTGGTAGACGATATTTTAACGCCAGCTGAAACGAGAGAGCGATTGATTCGCTCATTTGACCTGCTTCGCAGTAAAGAAGAAGATAGACCGTTAAAAAAGCATGGCAACATGCCGCTATAAGAGGAGGAGCACCATCATGATCAATGAGAAACGCTTACTAGACGAATTTTTAGAACTTGTTCAGGTTGATTCGGAAACAAAACACGAAGAAAAAATTGTTGAAGTATTAAAAGAAAAATTCACGCAGCTTGGTCTTAAAGTGGTTGAAGACGATTCAAAAGCGACAACTGGCCACGGTGCAGGTAACCTGATCTGCACACTGGAAGGAAATCAACAGGCGGATACGATCTATTTCACTTCTCATATGGACACTGTTGTTCCAGGGAATGGCGTAAAACCAGTCATTGAAGACGGATATGTGAAAACAGATGGAACAACCATTCTTGGTGCTGACGATAAAACAGGACTTGCTGCTATGTTTGAAGCCATCCGCGTGCTGAAAGAGAAGAATTTGCCTCATGGTACGATTGAATTTGTCATCACGGCAGGTGAAGAATCAGGACTTGTTGGAGCAAAAGCGTTAGATCCAAAACGAATGACAGCGAAATATGGCTATGCTCTTGATTCAGATGGAAAGGTCGGTACGATTATCGTGGCTGCGCCAACACAGGCAAAAGTACGCGCAACCATTTATGGAAAAACAGCTCACGCAGGTGTAGCACCTGAAAAAGGCGTGTCTGCGATTACGATTGCATCAAAAGCGATTGCCAGCATGCCGCTTGGCCGCATTGATGAAGAAACAACGGCGAATATCGGCCGTTTTGAAGGCGGAACGCAAACGAATATTGTCTGCGATCAAGTCGATATTCTTGCTGAGGCACGCTCTTTAGAACCTGCAAAAATGGAAACACAAGTAGCAAAGATGAAAGAAGCCTTTGAAAAAACCGCTAAAGAAATGGGCGGAAGTGCCGATGTACAAATTGACATCATGTATCCAGGCTTCAAATTCTCTCACGGCGATCAAGTCGTAGAAGTGGCGAAAAAAGCGGCTGCGAAAATTGGCCGTCCTTCAGAACTACAGACAAGCGGTGGAGGCAGTGATGCAAACGTCATTGCCGGGAACGGCGTCCCAACCGTCAACCTAGCTGTTGGATATGAAGATATTCATACGAAAAATGAGAAAATGCCGATTGAAGAATTAGTCAAAACAGCTGAAATGGTTCTCGCCATTATCGAAGAAACGACAAATCCATCGTAAAGGCAGGAGACTCTGTGAGCACGCAAAAGATCATTATTTTCCAGGTGGGACAAGAGGATTTTGGCATCAGTGTAGAGCATATTCGTTCGATTGAGAAGGTCCCTTATTTACAAGAAGTATCGAACCTTCCAAAAGAGATTAAAGGACTCATGTCATTAAGAGGAGAGGTTATTCCAGTCAGCGACACAGGTGTGATGCTTCACGGAAAGTCTCTTGATGTGAACGAACAGTCCAAGGTTTTACTATTTGAATTAAACGATCAAATGATTGGCTGCCTTGTCTCAGATGCAAAAGATATCATTGATATCGAGCTAAGCGAGATCAAGCCATTTCATATGAACACAAAAGCATCTGAATATTTCTTCGGCGTTGTGGAGAGAGAGAACAAGATGATTTTACAAGTCGACCCAAGTAAGTTTCTTGGGAAAATTGAGGACCTCGATCAATTGCCAGAGCGAATGAAAGAAGAATTGGCTTAAAGAAAAGCCCCTTATCAAAGGATAAGGGGCCTATTTTTATTCAGCAGCGGGCTTGACTTGATCGTTTGCCTCAGCTTTCGTTTTTGACTTTTGGTACATCACATTTAAAATAATCGTTTGAATCGTGAGTAATAGTCCGCTTGTCATCCAGTATAAAGGAAGAGCAGCAGGGGCATTGATTGAAATAAATAGCATCATGATAGGAAAAATCATGCCCATGATTTTGGCCTGCTTGAGCGCAGCCTCTGTTTGGGTGCCTGATTGCTTCGCATATCTTTGCGTGACATAAAATTGTAAGAAATACATAGCGCCTGCAAAGATCGCTACGAATACATCAGTTTGTCCTAAGTTAAACCATAAGAACGAATGCGTTGCGATCTCTGGTGTTGAGCGGATAGCCGAGTAAAAGCCGAGAACAATTGGAATTTGAATCAGCATAGGCAGACAGCCCATCGCCAGCGGGTTCACGTTGTTCTCTTTGTAAATATTCATCATTTCCATTTGCAGTTCTTTTTGTTTCTCAGGTTCTTTCGTTTTCTTCAATTTGCTTTGTATTTGGTCAATCTGAGGTTTGATCAATGCCATTTTCTCCTGCATGACTTTTTGTTTCTTAAATTGATTCGCAAAAAGCGGGAAAATGAGCAGGCGTACAATGAGTGTTACAAACATAATGGATAAGCCATAATCATCATGAAAGAAGTTCGCAAGCCAAATGATCAACTCAGAAAAAGGCTGGACAAAATAATGATGGAAAAACCCATCAGAGCTCGTATTCGTTTGCGCACTTGCCGCAAATGCAGGTGAGGCAATCATCATTAAACATAAAGTCGTACAAATAGTCAATAAACGTTTCAATTCGTTTCCTCCTCATTTTTTAAAAAATTAATTAGAGAGAGGAAGCGAATGGTCTTCATCATCATTTGATGATCTTTTCATTCGAATGACTTTACTAATCCAAGTTGTAATGCGATCATATATGATAAACAGAAAGTCTGTTCGATTCAAGCAAGATGCGTCCAACTCTTCCAAACGATGTCCACCAAGGTGCTCGTTCATTCGGCAATCTTTTAATAAAAACGCAATGCCGATGGCCGTCAGTGCTGGAAGAATAATCGTAAAGAATTCAACAAGGAAAAAGACTTCATTGAATGTATCAATAATCATGATTATCACATCCATTTCATTACTCACAGTGTACTATACACATTGTTAAATGTCTAACAGAACCACGTGTTTGTTTCATTGAATAAAAATCCTTATTTTAACTAAAATGGTAATTGTCATCCAAACTTCATAATTCCTATCTTATAATTAAGTGGAATAGAAGAAATGGAGGTTTTGAAATATGACAAGCATTTACCCTAAATTTCGAGCAGCTGCGGTACAAGCAGCACCCATCTATTTAAATTTGGAGGCAACAGTTGACAAATCATGTGAAATGATTGACGAGGCAGCTTCAAATGGTGCAAAGCTTGTGGCATTCCCAGAAGCATTTTTGCCTGGTTATCCTTGGTTTGCTTTTATTGGTCATCCAGAATATACAAGAAAGTTCTATCATGAATTGTATAAAAACGCAGTGGAAATCCCCAGCTTAGCCATTCAAAAAATAAGTGAGGCAGCGAAAAGAAATGAAACGTACGTTTGTATATCGTGCAGTGAAAAAGATGGAGGCTCTCTCTATTTAGCACAGCTTTGGTTTAATCCAAATGGAGATTTAATAGGAAAACATCGAAAAATGAGAGCTTCTGTAGCAGAAAGACTCATTTGGGGTGATGGAAGCGGAAGTATGATGCCGGTTTTTCAAACGGAGATTGGAAATCTTGGTGGGTTGATGTGTTGGGAGCATCAAGTGCCGTTAGATCTTATGGCGATGAATGCTCAAAATGAACAGGTACATGTTGCATCTTGGCCAGGCTATTTTGATGATGAAATTTCAAGCAGATATTATGCCATCGCGACACAGACATTTGTGCTGATGACTTCATCTATCTATACTGAGGAAATGAAAGAGAAGATTTGTTTAACACAGGAGCAAAGAGATTACTTTGAAACATTTAAGAGTGGGCATACGTGCATTTACGGTCCGGATGGAGAACCGATCAGTGATATGGTTCCAGCTGAAACAGAGGGGATTGCTTACGCTGAAATTGATGTGGAAAGAGTGATTGATTTTAAATATTATATTGATCCGGCTGGACACTACTCTAATCAAAGTTTGAGTATGAATTTTAATCAACAGCCCACGCCGGTTGTTAAACATTTCTACCATAGTCAAAATGAAGTGTTAACATATGAGGATATTCAATATCAAAATGGTATACTTGAAGAAAAAGTTTAAATGAACGTGGAGCCTTCTCTTTCTTAGGAGAAGGTTTTTTTTGAGGAAAGGTGAATCAAATCAATGTATAATTGAGTATAAAAGGGAATCTGCAATGATTGATTCATTCTGAACTGATTCAAAATATAGGTAGACAAGAGAATGGGGTTATGCCAATGTCAAATATTATTTTTCACATAGACATGAATGCTTTTTATGCCAATGTAGAAATGGCGTATGACTCTTCTCTGAGAGGGAAACCTTTAGCCATTAGCGGAAATGCGAAAGAGCGTAAAGGGATTGTTGTGACGTGCAGCTACGAGGCAAGGGCATTAGGTGTGAAGCCGCCGATGCCATTGTGGGAAGCGAAGCGGCTTTGTCCTGGACTGATTGTCCGTACGCCAAACTTTGACCGATATCGCAGCTCCTCACAAGAAATGTTTACGATACTAAGAGAATATAGCGATTTAGTTGAACCAGTATCGATTGATGAAGGCTATATTGATTTAACGCATACGCCATATGCCGAACATGCAGTGAAAACCGCTCATGATATTCAAACGAGGCTAGTAGAAGAGCTCATGCTTCCTTCAAGTATCGGCATTGCACCGAATAAATTTTTAGCCAAAATGGCGTCTAATTGGAAAAAGCCAATGGGTATCACCATTTTGCGTAAACGAGATGTCCCGCAAATGCTCTGGCCGCTGCCAGCAGGTGACATGCATGGTGTTGGGCAAAAAACGGCAGATAAATTGAAAACGATCGGAATTCATACCATTGAAGATTTAGCGAAAGCAAATGAGTATGCGTTAAAAGAATTGTTAGGTATCAATGGGCCGAGATTAAAACAAAAGGCGAATGGTGAGCATGACGGTATCGTTGATCCTGACAGGATATATGAATTTAAATCCGTCGGCAATTCTTCAACCCTTCCGCATGATTCTGACGATACAGATGAGCTCGTCACTTTAATCGAAAAACTGTCACAATCCGTGAGCGCAAGATTAAGGAGAAAAGAAGTGATGGCGAATCGGCTGCTCATTATGATTCGGTATGCTAGCTGGAAAAATATCACACGAAGCGTCATGCTCACGAATCCAACCGATCGAAAGGAAGATCTATTTGAGGCGGCAAAGCAGTTATTCCTTAAGCATTGGAATGACCAGCCAGTAAGGCTCTTAGGTGTGACGGGGACAGATCTTGTAGAACGAAAATCAGCCGTCAAGCAGCTTGATTTATTTTCTTATACAGAAGATGCAAAAGAAGAGCCGCTCCAATCCATTTTAGACGACCTCAAAGAAAAGTATGGAAAGCCATTGATTCAAAGAGGGATGACCATTAAGGAAAAAGAGAGCAAAACAAGCGGTACAAGTTTTAATAAAGACTTTTTTCAGGACGAAAGAGGAAATGACTAGCCTGAAAACTTGATAAAAGAGGTGATGTTGTGGTAATTTCAAAGGGTACATCATTTCAGCAGTAATCAATATAGTGTGTTAGAAGGGACGTCAGAATTATGTCAAAACAACAAATCGGTGTGGTTGGACTAGCCGTTATGGGGAAAAACCTTGCCCTTAATATTGAAAGCCGCGGTTTCTCCGTGTCTGTTTATAACAGATCTAGCAGCAAAACAGAAGAATTTCTTCAAGAATCAAAAGGGAAAAACGTTGTAGGCACATACAGCATCGAAGAATTTGTTCAGTCGCTTGAAACACCGCGTAAAATTCTTTTAATGGTGAAAGCTGGTGCAGCAACGGATGCAACCATTCAATCATTACTTCCTCACCTAGAGAAAGGTGACATTTTAATTGATGGTGGAAATACATATTACAAGGATACACAAAGACGTAATCAAGAGCTTGCGGAAAGTGGCATTCACTTCATTGGAACGGGTGTTTCTGGCGGTGAAGAAGGCGCACTAAAAGGCCCATCTATCATGCCTGGCGGTCAAAAAGAAGCGCATGAGCTAGTGAAACCAATTTTAGAAGCGATCTCTGCAAAAGTAGACGGCGAGCCTTGTACAACGTATATCGGTCCAGATGGAGCAGGTCATTATGTCAAAATGGTCCATAACGGCATTGAGTACGGAGACATGCAATTGATCTCTGAGTCATACTTTATATTGAAGCATGTCGCTGGATTATCAGCACAAGAGCTTCATGAAGTATTCTCAGAGTGGAATAAAGGCGAGCTTGACAGCTACTTAATCGAAATTACAGCTGATATTTTCACAAAAGTGGATGAAGAAACAAACCAGCCGCTTGTGGATGTCATCTTAGATAAAGCTGGACAAAAAGGAACTGGAAAATGGACAAGCCAAAGCTCACTTGATCTAGGTGTCCCGCTTCCAATCATTACGGAGTCTGTTTTTGCGCGCTTTATTTCAGCGATGAAAGATGAGCGTGTTGAAGCAAGCAAATTAATCCAAGGCCCTGAGCCGACTCAATCAGCTGATGATAAACAAGCGCTGATCGAAGCTGTCAGAAAAGCTCTATTCATGAGTAAAATTTGTTCTTACGCTCAAGGTTTTGCGCAAATGAAAGCAGCATCTGATGAATATAACTGGGATTTAAAATACGGTGAAATTGCGATGATCTTCCGCGGTGGATGTATCATTCGTGCAGCCTTCTTGCAACAAATTAAAGAAGCATATGACCGTAACCCTGAACTGAAAAACCTATTGCTTGATCCTTACTTCAAGGATATCGCCGAAAGCTATCAATCATCACTTCGTAAAGTCATTTCACTTGCTGTTGAACAAGGAGTTCCTGTTCCTTCATTCTCAAGTGCACTTGCTTACTTTGATAGCTATCGCACAGCTGTGCTTCCAGCGAACTTAATTCAAGCACAACGTGACTACTTCGGTGCACATACGTACGAGCGAACAGATAAAGAAGGCGTATTCCATACTGAATGGATGAAATAAGCATAAAGCGGCAGAAAACCTTACCTTTGGTAAGGTTTTTTTGTTTTTTCATATTTTCGGCTAAAAATGCGAAAAAGAGGGATGCTATGAAAAAAAGAATGAAAGTAGGGATAGAAGTGGGCATTTTATATGCACTTCTCCCAGCGATATTTTGGGGAAGTATTGTTCTCATCAGTGTCAAACTTGGCGGGAATGCATACCAGCAAACACTTGGCATTACCCTTGGCGCCTTTTTATTTTCAATTGGCGCCTTTTTGATCAAAATGCCAGAGCTCACACCGCTTATTTTTGCGGTTTCAGTCATTTCAGGGATTTTTTGGAGCATTGGCCAAATGAATCAGCTCTCAAGTGTCGCCTTTCTCGGAGTGTCTAAGGCAGTTCCTTTATCAACGGGCATGCAGCTTGTGAGCACAACATTATTTGGCGTCATGGTCTTCAAAGAATGGCAAACGATGACGGTCATACTTATTGGTTCTTGTGCCATTTTACTGATCATTGCAGGCGTTGTGATGACATCACTCGGTCAAAAAAAGAATGGCGGGAATGGCGGAGGCAATTTTAAAAAAGGGATCATCATTCTACTCATTTCAACCGTTGGCTACGTCGGATATGTCGTCATTTTAAGATGGTTTGATATTGATGGATGGTCTGCCCTCGTCCCACAATCCGTCGGCATGCTGCTTTCATCCCTGGCCATTAGTCTAAAGCAAGATCCGTTTAGCAAATATACGTTCAGAAATATCATTGCAGGGCTTGTTTGGTCGACAGGAAATCTAGGGCTTCTTTTAGCCATTCCGCTAATTGGCGTAGCCGTGAGCTTTTCGATGTCACAGACAGGGATTGTCATCTCAACATTGGGCGGCATTTACTTATTAAAAGAGAAAGCATCTAAAACAAGCTTTGTGATTGCAGGCTGCTTGATGATCATTGCAGGCGGCGTGCTATTAGGCTTTACAAAATAGGAGGTTAAACGAATGTATCCAGATTTAGAAGGAAAAACAGTACTGATCACTGGAGCAGGTACAGGGATAGGTCAAGCGATGGCGCGCCGATTTGGACAAGAAAAAGCCAATGTGGTGATCAATTACTTCTCCGATAAAGAAAATCCGGATGACACCATTGCGGACATTCAAAAAAATGGCGGACAGGCTGTCAAAATCAAGGGAGATGTATCAAAGGAAGAAGATATGAGAGCGATGATCGAGAAAGCCGTTGATACGTACGGCAGTCTTGATGTCATGATCAATAACGCAGGAATAGAAAATGAAGTTCCTTCGACAGAAATGACGTTAGATAACTGGAATAAAGTGATGTCAACCAATTTAACAGGCATGTTTCTAGGCTGCCGTGATGCACTGAAGTATATGACGGATCATGGAATAGAAGGCTCAATCATTAATATGTCGTCGGTTCATCAGCAAATCCCATGGCCTCATTTCGTCCATTATGCAGCAAGTAAAGGAGGTGCCAAGCTTCTAACAGAAACGCTGGCACTAGAATATGCCCCTAAAAAAATCCGCATAAACAGCATTGCACCAGGAGCGATTGATACCCCAATTAATGCCGAGAAATTTGATAATCCAGCATTGAAAAAAGGCGTCATTGAACTGATTCCAATCGGCTATATCGGAAAGCCTGAAGAAGTGGCAGCATGCGCTGTCTGGCTTGCGTCAAAAGAGGCCAGCTATGTCACAGGATTGACGTTATATGTAGACGGCGGCATGACAAAGTACCCTGGGTTTCAAGCAGGAAAAGGATAAAGAGAGAGACAAAAAGCTAAAGCAAAGATCATTTTACCCTTTGTCAATCATCTGAAAAGAGTATACATAGATATGCTCTTTTTTTATAAAATACAGACAAATAAAATGAAATGTCTAGACATTTAAAAATAAAAATATATAATATTATTTGGAAGCGCTTTTATTACAACAATGGGGTGAGAGAAATGAAACGTATTTTATTAGCATGCAGTTCAGGAATGTCTACGAGTTTACTAGTCACGAAGATGAAAGCCCATGCCGATTCGATTGGGGACGAAGCAGAGATTTGGGCAGTCGGGCAAGATCAAGCGAGAAAAGAAATGGCGAATGCGGATGTGGTGTTAATTGGACCGCAAATGAGCTTTTTAAAAGGCGACCTTCAAAAAGAAGCAAAAAAATACGGGATTGAGGTAGAGGTCATTGATATGCAGGCCTATGGGCTTGCAGATGGACAAAAAGCGTATGAACAAGCGGTTGCATTGATGGAGGAATCTTAAAGGATGGAAAAGAAAACGCTCGAAGGACTCACCGAGGAACAAGTCAGTTTTCAATTGATCTTACACAGCGGCAATGCACGAAGCAAATTGCTTCAATCTCTTAAACAATTTAGAGAAGGTCAAGAAGAAGAAGCGTTTGACCTCATGAAAGAAGCTGAAGAAGATTTGCGGAATGCACATGAAATCCATTTTCAGCTCGTACAGCAGGAGGCAAGCGGGAAAACCACATCATTCTCCTTACTGCTCATGCACGCTGAAGATCACTTAATGTCGACCATTACCATCAAGGAGCTTGTGGGAGAGCTTCTGCCGATATTCCAATCGCTAAAACAATAAAGGGTGTAAACAAGGGGGGAAACCAATGTTTGATAAAATAAGTGCCATTTTGGTTCCGATTGCTGGGAGATTGAACAACAACCGCTATTTAGGCGTATTACGGGATGCCTTTATGCTTGCGTTCCCGCTCACCATCTTTGGATCCATTATGGTTGTGTTAATGAATTTGCCATTTTTAGATAAAATCATGAGTCAAACAGCACTGGAAGGGTTTCAGTCTGCACTGAATATCGCGCCAAGTGCGACCATCAGCATTATGAGTGTGTTTGTTGTATTTGGGATTGGCTACTATTTATCGAAAAGCTATGAAGTGGAAGCTGTATTTGGCGGTGTCATCGCTTTAGCATCATTTTTACTACTGACGCCATTTTTACTAGAACAAGAGGGCGCTGCTTCCATTGCAGGAGTGATCCCGGTCGACCGCTTAGGTGCAAAGGGTATGTTCCTTGGAATGATTACAGGCTTTTTATCAGCTGAGATTTATCGTTATTTTGTGCAAAAGAAATTCGTCATCAATATGCCTCAAGGGGTTCCGCCAGCTGTTTCAAAGTCTTTTGCTGCACTGATTCCGGCTACCCTTACATTAACAGCCTTTTTGCTGATCAATATCATCATTACACAAGGCTTTCACACAAATATGCATGACCTGATTTATCATGCAGTTCAGGCCCCGCTTGTTGGTCTTGGAAGCGGTATCATTCCGACGCTGATCGCCGTTTTCTTTATACAAATTCTTTGGTTTTTTGGATTGCACGGCCAAATTATTATTAATTCTGTCATGGACCCGATTTGGAATACGTTGTCCATTCAAAACCTTGAAAGCTATACAAAAACAGGTGAGGTTCCTAACATCATCAGCAAGCAGTTTATCGAAATCTATACGGTTGGCATGGGTGGAACCGGTATGACGCTGGCTGTTGTGTTTACGATTTTAATTTTCCTGAAAAGTAAGCAATTAAAACAAGTCGCAAAGCTCGGCTTAGGACCAGGATTATTTAACGTCAATGAACCGATTATCTTCGGTTTACCAATTGTGATGAATCCGCTTATTTTGATTCCGTGGATTTTGGCGCCAATGGTCATTACATGTATTTCTTATTTTGCGATGGCAACAGGCATTGTACCGCCGCCGACAGGCGTGAATATTCCATGGACGGTGCCGATCTTTATTAGCGGGATCATGGCAACAAATTCATTAGCAGGCGGTCTGCTTCAGCTGTTTAATTTAATGATTGTGTTTGTCATTTGGTTCCCGTTCCTGAAGTTTATTGACCGTATGAATGTGAAGAATGAAAAAATAACCACAACGGAAAAAACGAAGACAACAAACATCAAAGGCGAAGGAGACTCAATACATGTCGATGGAAAATAACAAGCAATCATATACATTTCCAGAAGGTTTCTGGTGGGGATCTTCTGCCTCTGCCACGCAAACAGAAGGCAGTGTCCTTGGAGATGGAAAGGGACCGAACATTTGGGATCACTGGTTTGAAAAAGAGCCGACACGTTTTTTTAATGGTGTAGGGCCGAGCGTGACATCTCAATTTTACCGAAAGTATAAAGAGGATATCCGCCTTATGAAAGAAATTGGCCACAATTCGTTTCGGCTATCAATTTCATGGTCACGCCTTTTACCTGAAGGAAAAGGAGCGGTCAATGAGGAAGCTGTGTCTTTTTACAATGATGTGATCAATGAACTCATTGCACACGATATCGAACCGTTTGTGAACCTTTACCATTTTGATATGCCAATGGCGCTGCAGGAGAAGGGCGGATGGGTGAACAGGCAGGTGGTAGACGATTATGTCAGCTATGCGGCATTGTGCTTTCAGTTATTTGGCGACCGGGTGAAAAAATGGTTTACCCATAACGAACCGATTGTTCCTGTAGAGGGCGGATATATGTATAGCTTTCATTATCCAAACGAAGTCGATTTCCAAAAGGCAGTGCAAGTCGGTTTTCATGAAATTTTATCAAACGCTAAGGCAATTGCGGCTTACAAAGAGATGCAGCAGGACGGGAAAATCGGCATCATCCTGAATCTCACCCCTTCGTATCCGCGAAGCCAGAATCCTCGGGATGTAGAAGCAGCTGAGATGGCTGACACTTTCTTTAACCGATCCTTCCTAGACCCTGCGGTCAAAGGACACTTCCCTGAAAAACTAGTAGAAGTGTTAAAGAAAGAAGGTTTTATGCCTCGTATGGAGGAAGGAGACCTCGCGCTCATTCAAGAGAATACGATTGATCTTCTCGGTATCAACTATTATCAGCCAAGAAGAGTGAAAGCAAAGGAGCATATGCCGCATCCTCAAGCACCATTTATGCCAGACCATTACTTTGATTCTTTTGATATGCCAGGCAGAAAAATGAATGTGTATCGAGGCTGGGAAATCTATGAAAAAGGCATTTACGATATATTGAAAAAAGTCCAAAAAGACTATGATAATATTGAATGCTTTATTTCTGAAAATGGAATGGGTGTCGAAGGAGAAGAGCGGTTTAAGGATGAGGAAGGCATGATTCATGACGATTACCGCATTGACTTTATTTCTGAGCATCTCAAATGGGTGCATCAAGCCATTCAAGAAGGTAGCAATGTGAAAGGCTATCACCTGTGGACGTTTATGGATAACTGGTCATGGTCGAATGCGTATAAGAATCGTTATGGATTTGTCTCAGTTGACCTTCAAGAAGACGGGAAGCGAACCATTAAAAAAAGCGGATACTGGTTTCAATCTGTTTCAGAGAATAACGGTTTTTAATGAAGATACTTGCTCTTTTCTTAAAAAGGGCAAGTATTTTTCTTATGGCACGGTGCAGAGAATCAAACAAAAATCGCTGGAAGCTTTTAAGCTCACTAGGCTTAGTGTAGAATGAGAGGAAGGCTAAAAAACGCCATAAAGAAAGCGCTATAATATGATATGAAAAAACAAGTCAGTTGGTGGTGTGAGATGAAAAAGTACGAACTCATTTCAGAAGAAATCAGAAAACGAATAGGAACAGCATATTATCCAGAAGATCAACCCATTCCAGATGAAAACTCGCTTGCCGCTGAATTTCAATGTAGCAGAATGACGATGAAGCGTGCGCTCGATCTTCTCGTGGCAGAAGGTCTGCTCTTTAGAAAAAGAGGTCACGGCACATTTATTGTGAAGGCAGCGCTAAATCAAGGTGCAATCAACGTCTCAGGCCATGAAAATAAAGGATTCACGAAAGTCATGGCAGATAAAAACGTGACGAGCCAAATCATTCGCTTTGATGTACATTTCCCAAGTGAAGAGGTGGCAGCCCACCTATCGATTGACTCAAGCACACCCGTTTATGACATCATCCGTCTCCGCCTTGTGGATGAAGAACCTTATGTATTAGAAAAAACGTTTATGCCAGTAAATGTGATTAAGGGAATAGATGAAGAGGTTCTGCTGGGTTCTATCTATGACTACATATCAAAGAAACTTCATTTGAAAGTGGCAGGGGCGCACAAGAAAATAAGGGCGGCAAAATCAGATCAGCTTGATCAGCAGTATTTAGGCTGTGATCCAAGTGATCCGGTGCTTGAAGTCGAGCAGGTTGCTTATTTAAACACAGGCCGGCCTTTTGAATACTCCTTTAGCCATCATCGCTATGATAAATTTGACTTTTCAACTGTTGAAATTACGAAAACAGGACGATAAAAAAAGAGCAGAACCCTTAGGGAGACTGCTCTTTTTTCGTATCGTTTTTATATATTCCACCAATGATACCCGTCTTTCTCTAGAAGCTGATCCGCTTCTTTCGGTCCCATAGAACCAGCAGGGTAATTTGGTTTTAAGGTTTTATTTTCTGCCCATTTCTCAGAAATGGGATCAACAAAGTTCCAAGAAAGTGCCACTTCATCCCAGTGAGCGAAGTTTGTAGCATCGCCCAATAAGCAGTCATGAATCAGCTTTTCGTATGCTTCTGGTGTATTCATGATGTCATTATAGTTCGTTTGGTAGTCGAGCTTAATTGGTTTCGCATACGTTCCGCCATCAAGCTTACGAGCGTTCAGGTGAAGGGTAATGCCTTCATCTGGCTGAATGTGAATAACGAGTAAGTTTGGATGCATAGAATTCCCGTTTCCATAGTACAGGTTCATTGGAATGTCTTTAAATTGAACCACGATTTGAGTGGATTTCTTTTCTAAACGTTTTCCTGTACGAATGTAAAATGGCACGCCAGCCCATCTAAAGTTATCGATCAGCAGCTTCCCTGCAACGAATGTTTCCGTATTAGAGTTCGGGTCAACATTTTGCTCTTCAAGATAGGAAGGAACCATGCTGCCATCAATCGTACCAGCATCATACTGCCCGCGGACAAAGAATTGATCGACCTCATCTTTAGAGAAAGGACGAAGAGCACGCAATGCTTTCCGTTTTTCGCTTCGGATTTCCTCTGTATTCAGCTTAATTGGAGGCTCCATTGCTAAAAGTGCAACCATCTGAAGCATATGGTTTTGGACCATGTCTCTTAGTGCACCAGAACTTTCGTAATATCGAGCCCGGTCTTCTACACCTAAAGATTCACTCGATGTAATTTGGATGTTTGAAATATAGCGGTTTGTCCAAAGTGGTTCGAAGATCGCATTCGCAAAACGGATGACCTCAATGTTTTGCACCATTTGTTTACCGAGATAGTGGTCAATACGATAAATTTGATCTTCTGTAAATGCATCACGAATTTCTTCATTTAACGTTTTGGCACTTGGCAGGTCATGTCCAAATGGTTTTTCAATGACAAGACGTGACCAGCCGGTTGTTTCTGATACGCCCTCACTCTTTAAGAACTTCGCAATCGTTCCAAAGAATTCCGGTGCCATGGCTAAATAGAACATACGGTTATTTGGGATACTGTACGTATCTTCAAGACCGGAAAGAAGCGTGTTGAGTGCCTGGTAGGAAGCAGGGCTTGATACGTCAAAATCATGATAATAGAAATGAGAAATGAATTCCTCTGTTTTCGCTTCTGCATCATCAGAAGGGACAGATTCTTTTACCACAGCTCTGAGGTCCTCATGAGACCACGGGCGGCGCCCGACACCTACAACGGCGAATTGATCTCCAAGCTTTCCGCTATGATAAAGTCTATGTATAGAAGGGTAGAGCTTGCGTTTGGCAAGATCTCCTGTTGCGCCAAAAATGACAATGACTGCTTTTGGATTGTTAGTTTCTGTATTCACGAAAAGTACCTCACTTTATTCGTAGCATTGTAGTAAAAACCGAGAATGTATGTACATTTTCTTTATTTTAAAGGTTCATTGTTCGTAAAGCAAACATTTGATTCGACTTTTTCTGCTCTAGTTTGACTTTTTTCAAAAATTCCGCTGAATTCACATTTACCTTGTCTTCATGTATTCTATATGAATGAAGATATTGTATACCGGCTGTAGGAGGAAAAAGTAATGGAACTGCTCTTTTTAGGAACAGGTGCAGGCATTCCTGCAAAAACAAGAAACGTCACTTGCACAGCGCTAAAGCTCTTAGAAGAGAGAAAAGCAGTGTGGCTTTTTGATTGCGGAGAAGCGACGCAGCATCAAATATTACATACAACGATTAAACCGAGAAAGATTGAGAAAATATTTATCACTCATATGCATGGTGATCATGTATACGGTCTCCCAGGACTGCTTGGCAGCAGGTCCTTTCAAGGCGGAGAGGATGAACTAACGATCTATGGGCCTAAGGGGATCAAAGCGTTTGTAAACGCTGCACTTTCAGCTACACAAACGCATTTGACATATCCGCTGCATATCATAGAAATAGATGAAGGAGTCGTATTTGAGGATGATACCTTTCAAGTAGAAGCAAGACGAGTATCTCACGGTATTCCAGCTTACGGTTATAGGGTAGTGGAAAAAGATGTACCTGGTGCATTAAAAGCCGAAGACCTAAAAGAAATCGGAGTAAAACCTGGACCTTTGTATCAGAAGTTAAAAAACGGGGAAACCGTGACACTCGAAGATGGCAGAATCATTGACGGAACCGATTATTTGGAACCCCCTAAAAAAGGGAGGATTGTTGCATTTTCAGGAGATACTCGTTTGTGCGAGAATATAACAAGGCTTGCCAAGAATGCGGATGTGTTAGTCCATGAGGCAACATTCGGTAAAGAAGATGCAGAATTAGCCTACAATTATTATCACAGCACGACAGAACAGGCAGCGAAAACAGCGCAGGAAGCAGGCGCAAAAAGACTAATTTTGACCCATATTAGTGCAAGGTACCAAGGGGAAGAGGCACTGAAACAACTGTTGAAAGAAGCCCGCGATATATTCCCGCTGACAGAAGCTGCACATGATTTCTCTTCTTTTACTATTGACCGCACCCTGTAAAATTGGATGAATCGTTAAAAATAGTTGTGTGATTTTTTTGATATTTATGATGACGCTCTTTTTCAGGTAGTGGTAAAATGGTGAAGAAAAAACAAATGACATATCAAACTATGAAGAATACGGGAGGCACAATCAAAGATGAGCGGTTTTACAGCGTTAAGTGAAGCAGAATTGAATGACCTTTATTTGGCACTACAAAATGAGTATGAAACGTACAAAAGTAAAAACTTACACTTAGACATGTCTAGAGGTAAGCCTTCGCCAAAACAGCTTGATTTGTCTATGGGCATGCTCGATGTTGTGACATCAAGGGATGTGATGACAGCTGAGGATGGCACAGATGTGCGAAACTATGGCGGCTTGACAGGCCTTCCTGAAACGAAGAAATTTTTTGCAGATGTGCTCAATCTGACGCCAGAACAAATCATCATTGGCGGTAATTCCAGCCTGAATATGATGCATGATACGATTGCCCGTGCCATGACTCACGGCGTATATGGCAGTAAAACACCTTGGGGAGAGCTGCCAAAGGTAAAATTCCTTGCACCAAGTCCAGGGTATGACCGTCATTTTGCCATTTGTGAGCTATTTAACATAGAGATGATCACGGTAGACATGAAGGCTGATGGACCTGACATGGATCAGGTGGAAAAATGGGTCGCAGAAGATGAAGCCATTAAGGGCATTTGGTGTGTACCGAAATATAGCAACCCAGATGGCATAACGTATTCAGATGAGGTCGTTGACCGCCTTGCTTCAATGAAAACAAAAGCAGACGACTTCCGTATCTTTTGGGATGATGCCTATGCAGTCCACCATCTAACAGATACACCTGATACATTAAAAGATATTTTTCAAGCAGTAGAGGAAGCAGGGCACCCAAACCGTGTGTTTATGTTTGCGTCTACTTCTAAAATTACATTCCCAGGTTCAGGTGTTGCACTGATGGCGTCTAGTCAAAACAATGTGAGCTTCACTCAGAAGCAATTAGCAGTACAAACGATCGGACCAGATAAAATCAATCAATTAAGACACCTTCGTTTCTTCCAGAATCCAGAAGGCTTGAAGGAACATATGAAAAAGCATGCAGCGATCATTAAGCCGAAGTTTGACCTCGTTCTTTCTATCCTTGACGAAAAGCTTGGTGGGAAAGGCATCGCTGAATGGCACAAGCCAAATGGCGGATATTTCATTAGTTTAAATACACTTGATCATTGTGCAAAAGCTGTTGTGCAAAAAGCGAAAGAAGCAGGTGTCACACTGACAGGTGCAGGGGCGACATATCCATATGGAAAAGACCCGCTTGATCGTAACATTCGCATTGCGCCAACGTTCCCAGCACTTGAAGAACTTGAGCAAGCGATTGATATCTTTACGTTATGTGTTCAGCTTGTCAGTATTGAAAAGCTGCTTTCTGAAAAAAGTCAATCTGCCCCAACGGCATAAATCAAAGAAACTCCTTGACTCATGACCGGTCAAGGAGTTTTCAATTTTAATTGGCTGTTTGATAATAGGAGACGGGTTGTTTGGCCGCGCACCATACATCATAGATGGCAAGCTGCACAATGTGCGGTTCATCATGATGAATATAGTGCGAACTGTTCTGCGCCTGAATCCATCCGCTTTGGGATGAAAAAGACAGCATCCGTTTATGAAGCCTAAGCCAAGCTTCATGCGCTGGATGAAACAACCGGCTTTTGCCTGATGAAATGACAAGAAGCGGCATCATCCCATAATGCGTTTGTTCCTCTTTGATCGTGTTCAGCATTTGCTGAAAGTCCTCATGCGTACATTCTGCTGTGAACTGCGCCATATAGGAAGCACGTTCTTCCCTTGATAAAAGCGGCAGAATGACCTGCTCTTGCTCCTCACTTGCTGGGTCTAACAGTACCATGCCGATGACATCTTCTCTTCTGCGGCTTGCCCATAACCTGCTGACAAGAGAACCGAATGAGTGAGCCACAATGAGAAAGGGCGGCTGAATATTGGCTTGCTTTAAAAGCGCATCTAAATCATCTGCAAGGTCATGCAGGGTTCTTCCTTCATCGCTATGACTACTGTTTCCATTTCCTAAACGGTCGTATAAGAAAACCCCAAGCTCTGGGTCAATATCACGGGCCATATTTGTCCACGTATCGCCAGACATTCCGTAGCCTGCTTCAAAGATAATGGTCGCTTGTCTTTTGCCTTGACGATGCTTCGTATTAAAGTGATGTCCATCTATATGATACGTTCTTTCAATCATTACCGAGTTCATTCTTCCATCTCCTCTAAGTGGTTCTTTAGCTAAAAGACGGCACAAAAGGCAAAGATGTTTCTCTTAAAAACAAAAAAGATGCCTATTTCAAAAAATAGACACCTTTTTCCTAGATACCTTACCAAGCGCGATCGTATTGACGCGGGGCTTCAATGGATGTACGAAGCTCTTTGGCAGCTGTTTTTGGGAAATAAGGATCCCGTAAAAATTCTCTGCCGATAAAGATCAAGTCAGCACGATGATTTTGTAAAATTTCTTCTGCCTGTACACCAGATGTGATTAGACCGACAGCTCCTGTTTGAATGCCGGCACCTTCTTTTATTTTCTCTGCGAAGGTCACTTGGTAGCCAGGGAATGTGCTAATTTTCGCCTGCACGACAGCACCTGAGCTGACATCGATTAAGTCGACACCTTGTTCTTTCAGCCATGTGGCAATGCCGATATAATCAGCAATATCGAGTCCTTTTGTCGTGTAATCAGAAGCGGATACACGGACAAATAAAGGTCCATCCCATACGTCATGGACCGCATCAACGACTTCTCTTAAGAAGCGGTAACGGTTTTCTGGTGAACCGCCATACTCATCTGTTCGTTGATTCGCAAGCGGTGAAAGAAATTCGTTAATTAAATAGCCATGCGCCCCATGAATTTCAATGATGTCAAAGCCAGCTTTTTTTGCCCGGACAGCCGCATCTTGAAACGCCTGAACGGTGTCTTTGATTTGATCGACAGACATCTCTACAGGTGTTTTAGACCGTTCATCAAACGGAATGCTGGATGGTGCAAGGATGTCACCGTCTAGTTCAGCTTTACGTCCTGCATGGGCGAGCTGGATGGCTGTTTTTGTTCCGTATGCTTTGATTTGTTCGTTTAATGAGGCAAATCCTTCAATGTGCTCATCACTCCAAATCCCGAGGTCTTGATCACTAATTCTTCCCTCAGGGGAAACAGCGCTCGCCTCAACCATGATCAGCCCAGCCTGACCTTGCGCGCGGGAAATATAATGTGCAAAGTGGAAAGGCTGTAATTTCCCATCGCGGTCATAGGATGAATACATACACATCGGGGACATCACGATGCGGTTTTTGAGCGTAACACCTTTTAATGTCCAAGGTGAAAAGAGTTTTGTTTCCAAATACCTTCGCCTCCTCATTGAATTGTATAGCCGATTATAACAGCCATTCAAACTTTCGTCATAAAAGGTGCTCAAAGAATATAGCTTTTATATACGTTTTTGTATAATAGAGGGAAAGAGACAACAAAGGGGGAAAACGGATGAAATGGCAAACAGAGAGTGAACTAAAAGAGCTGCTCACAGCTCTGATGCAGTATGAAAGCATATCTGGTACAACAGGAGAAGTAGCGTTAGCGGAATATTTATATTACTTGCTGAAGGAGCGGC
This sequence comes from Bacillus pumilus, assembly GCF_024498355.1. Classification (GTDB taxonomy): domain Bacteria; phylum Bacillota; class Bacilli; order Bacillales; family Bacillaceae; genus Bacillus; species Bacillus pumilus_P. Next base: position 2,118,522 of record NZ_CP101833.1, on the reverse strand, counting down.
CTTATTTTGAGCAGAACCCTGATCATTTGGCTTTGCATCCGATGAAAGATGGCCGGTATTTTTTAACGGCTCTAGTGAAGCGCAGCATGCTGCCACGTACCGTTTTGCTTCTTAGTCATTTTGATGTAGTCGATACAGAGGATTACGGAGAATTTCAAAACATGGCATGTAAGCCAGAAGAGCTGATGGCCTCCTTTTCGCAAAAAAGTGCGCTTCTTCCAAAGAGGGCAAGAGAGGACCTTGCTTCAGGCGACTGGCTGTTTGGAAGAGGTGCCATGGATATGAAAGCAGGTCTCGCCGTGCAGCTTTCTATGCTGGAAAGAGCGATGACAGATAGCTTTGAAGGAAATGTCCTGCTCGTCACAGTCCCGGATGAAGAGGTGAATTCACAGGGAATGCTGGAGGCTGTCCCTAAGCTAAAAGAGCTCAAGGAGGAGTATGACCTTGATTATACCGCGTGTTTAAATAGTGAGCCGATGTTTGAAAAGTATCCAGGTGATACGCACCAATATATCTATACAGGCAGTATAGGGAAGGTGCTTGCCGGATTTTTTTGCAAAGGGATTGAAACGCATGTAGGAGAGCCATTCTCAGGCTTAAATGCAAATTTTATGGTATCTGAATTAAACCGGTTGTTAGAGCTGAATAGTGATTATTGTGAGGAAGTAGATGGTGAAGTGACACCTCCTCCGACCAATTTGATGCAAAAGGACTTAAAAGAAGCCTATTCCGTTCAAACGCCTCACACGGCTGTTTCTCTATTTAACGTGCTCATGATGAAACGCTCAAGTGAAGAGCTGCACGGGCTTCTCTACGACACTGCGAAACAAGCAGCAGTCCAAATCGAGGCCAATCTTAGACAGAAAACAGCTGAATTTCAGCGCTTTAAACATTTCACCCCGATTGACACGAGCATCACGGTTCTCACGTATCAAGAGCTGTATCAAAAAGCCGCTGAACGATCAGGTACGCAGGAGGTCGAGCGAATTGTCAACTATGCATTCGCGAACCGAGGTGAGCTTGGAGATCGCGACTTTTCAACAAAAATCGTATCAGAGCTGACGACGCTTTGTAAGGAAGAGGGACCGCTGATTGTTCTGTTTTATAGTCCGCCATTTTACCCTTCTGTGTCCTCAACGGATGAGCCGCATATCCAGACAGCCTTAAAGAAGATTCAAAGGAAGGCAAAGGAGGTCTATAGGCTTGAAGTAGAGGAAGTGAAATATTTCCCCGGATTGTCTGATTTAAGCTACTTGCAGCTCGAAAAACAGAATGTAGGCGATTACACGACCAACATGCCGCTTTACCAAAAAGGTTATTCATTACCACAAGGAGAAAAGGAGGCTCTTTACGTTCCGGTCATCAACGTTGGTCCATTAGGAAAAGACCCGCACAAATGGACAGAACGGCTGCATGTCCCGTTCTCTTTCGGTATATTGCCGTCATTACTAGAATCAACGATTCATGCTTTATTAGAAAAGAATTAAGCATATGTGATGAAGAGCCCTATCTGGATGATAGGGTTTTTGGCTTTTAAATGAACCTTCCTTCAGCCTAAATAAATAGAGTATGATATTGAAAGAGACTTACATTTATTTGAAGGGGGATTGAGAGAATAAATGGAAACTGGAAAATTAACAAAAACAGAAATCATCACATCGCTTCAGGAGAGTATTCGTGAACTAGAGGAGCTCATGCAGACATGTGATGAGCACACGTTAGATCAATCTATAGGAGAGGGCAAGTGGTCGATCAAACAAATCGCCGGACATTTGTTTGATACAGAAGAAGTCTGGTCAGAGCGAATAGAGCAGGCGATATTAAGTGATCACACGCCTTTTCAATCGTATGATCCTGAAATTTATGTGAAGGAAAGAGCTTATGAATTGTATAATGCTCAGGAGATCAATTCGATGATCAATCGTTTGAAAGAGAGAAGAAGCAAAACGCTTCAGCTATTAGAAAAGGATATATGGGATCAATCAGGTTTGCATCCGGAAGAAGGCGTGATGACAGTTCAAATATTAGCTGAAACCATCGCTTTACATGAAAATCATCATCTGGCTCAAATCAAAGCCATCATGTCAATGAGTGAATCATCTACATGAGGAGGTGTTAATAAATGAAGCATCAAGAATTGTTAATTGATGTGAATTTTTATCAAGCACGTGATTCTCTATTAGAACAAGCCTTCTCTCAAAAAGAACAGAAAGAACCAAAGTGTGAATCACACAGTTCAAATCCAGTCACTAGCGAGAAAAAATAGATGGGCATATGTGAAAAAGCACCTGTCATCAAAACAGGTGCTTTTTCATATCACTTATACGTGCCCGCTGAAAACATGTCGTTTAATTCTGCGGCACGTTTTGTCGCTGTTTTTACACAATCGACAATCGCTTCTTCAAATTGATAGGAAGCTAGTGTGTTCAGTCCGGCTTCTGTCGTTCCGCCTTCGCTTGTGATTTCTTTGCGCAGTTCAGCAGGTTCCTTTCCGCTATCTTGAAGCATATTGGCAGCGCCTGCAATCATTTGGCAAATGAGCAATTTTGCTGTTGCTTGGTCCATCCCAAGTTCAGTAGCGCTTCGCTCCATTCCTTCAATCAAATGATAAATAAAGGCAGGACCGCTGCCTGCGATGGCTGTGACAGCATTTAGCTGTGATTCGTCTAATACCGTCACATGCCCGATCGTTTCAAACAGCTCGACCGCCTTTTTCTTTTGCTCCTCAGTGACTTTATCACTTACGGCAATGCCTGTTGCTGATTGCTGAATCGCCGCTGATGTATTTGGCATCGCGCGAACCACCGCAGTTTTCCCGCCAGCATAGTGTTGAATCGTTTCAATGGAGATACCCGCTAAAATAGAAATGATCAGCTGTCCATTTAAGTAAGGGCGTACCTCGGAAATCCCGCTTTCCGCATCTTTCGGTTTTAAAGCAAATACCAAAATATCCGCTTCTTCATAAATAAAGGAACGAGAGAAATCCGTTTTGATCCCATAACGCACCTTTAATTCGTTTAATCGTTTTTCGTTTGTTTTATTTGTGACAATGATATCTTCATTTGACATGATACCACTTTTTAATAAACCTTTAATCATAGACTCCGCCATCGAGCCTGCACCGATAAATCCAATTTTACTCATAAGCTGCTCCTCCTTGTAGAAAATAAAAAAACCTCTCGCCTGAAAAGGACGAAAGGTTTTTCGCGGTACCACCCTCAATTAGCATGCAAACATGCATACTCAGCTCTAGTCCCTTAACGCGGGAAACGTTTAGGTTTGCCTAACAGCTCAAAGGGCAGGTTCAGCAAATAAGAGGATGGTGAAGTCTTACAGCCGGCGGACCTCACTCTCTTGCATCATTATTTTGCTTACTAATCCTTGTCATCGCGCATCTTATATTTGTTGTTCATTATGCAACGATGGACAAGTTTGTGTCAATAGGGGCAGATAAAAAAATTGACCATCCAAACCGCATGACAGTCTGCCCTTTGCAAGCTACAATGAATAAAGAAGACTGAGTTGTAATCATCCATGAGTCAAAAAGCAGGAGATGACGTATAAAAGTGAAAGAAGACATCATTCAATTATCCATCCCTACACCGTTTGCCGTTGGGGATGTGCATGCATATGTATTAAAAGGAGATGCCGTGACCTTAGTGGATTGCGGGCCGATGACACAAGAGGCGGAGCATGCCTTTGTCATGCAATTAAAGGAACATCATTTATCGATAGACGATATTGATCAAGTGGTTTTGACCCATCATCATGCAGATCATGTCGGCCTTATAAATCTGATGAAACCTCATGTCCGTGTGATCGGACACCAGTGGAATGAGCCCTATATTAGTCAAAATTCAGCGTTTAAGCAGCGCCAAATTGACTTTATGGATCGTTTTTTTCAGCAGTTAGGTGTGCCGCTTCGTCAAGGTGAATGTGAAAGAATCGTGAAGCAATCTTATACATATTCTTGTACTGCACATGTAGATGACGTCATAAAAGAAGGCGATCGTTTGAAAGGGCATGAACACTTTTTCGTGATGGAAACACCCGGACATGCACAATCTCACCTTTCCTTCCTAGATGAAACAACGGGGAATTTCATTGGTGGAGACCTTTTGCTGACAACCATTTCCTCAAACCCATTAATGGAAGCGCCGGATGAAGGCAAGGAACGTCAAAAATCGCTGCTTCAATATAAAGCATCACTCAATCGATTATTGGGTTTGCCAATCAAGACCATCTATCCAGGACACGGTCAGCTGATTACGTCCCATCTCGAATTGATTGAAGAACGATTTAAGAAACAAGAAAGACGGGCAAATACGATGTATCAGCTGCTCAAACGAAAAGAAATGACCGCCTTTCATCTTTGCCGCACGCTTTTTCCAGTGCTGTATGAAGAGGCATTATTTTTAACGATGTCTGAGACAGTAGGGCAGCTGGATGTACTCTTAGCGGCTGGACAAATTGAAGAAGTGCAAAAAGACGGAATCCTCTATTACCGAGCAAATTAAGGAGTGAAATGCATGGGGCGATTAACAGGAAAGAGAATATGGATTACAGGCGCATCTGGCGGCCTTGGTGAGAAAATGGCGTACTTGGCAGCAGCAGAAGGCGCAGAAATCATCATTTCAGCAAGACGAATCGAGAAGCTTACAGGTGTGAAAGAAAAGATCATGAGCGCTGGCGGGGTGTGTCACATCGCTCAGCTTGATGTCAGCCAGCTTGAGGACTTTGATCGAGCGTATCAAGAAGTAGGTGCTGTTGATATTTTGGTCAACAATGCCGGCTTTGGTGTATTCGATCTCGTAGAAGATGCGTCCATTGAGGAAATGGTGTCGATGTTTGAGGTGAATGTGTTTGGCTTAATTGCCTGCACGAAAAAGGTCATCCCAGAGATGAAACAAAGAGGGCAGGGGCATATTATCAATATCGCGTCTCAAGCAGGTAAAATTGCCACCCCCAAATCTGCGATTTATTCAGCATCAAAGCACGCCGTCCTCGGATTTTCAAACAGCCTCAGAATGGAGCTGGCAGACTGCGGCATTCACGTCACGACAGTGAACCCAGGACCGATTGCTACAGACTTCTTTACCATCGCAGATCGCAGTGGTGAATATGTGAAGAACGTTGATTTTATGATGCTTAGTGCAGACAAAGTGGCAGGAAAGGTCGTATCAGCTATGATGACGAAAAAAAGAGAAATTAATTTACCAGGCTGGATGAACGCTGGGAGTAAATTGTATCAATTATTCCCGTTTTTATTTGAAAAAGCAGCACGCAAAGCGATGATGAAAAAATAACTCAAAAAAGAAACCGATCATCAACTGGTTTCTTTTTCTGTTGGATAAGACTTCATGTTATCGGTGCGATAGTCTTTCTATATTCGCCTTGCAGCTTGCTGAAGCGGGTCCCATACACTGTTAAAAGGCGGTGCATAGCTAATATCTAAATCTTCAAGGTCTGTCATGGTCAGCTCTTGGTAAAGGGCAGCTGCCATGACATCGATTCGTTTATCTACACCGTTTCTGCCGATGATTTGGGCACCAAGCAAGGTGTGGTCATCGCTTCTATAAACCAGTTTTACTTTCATTTTCTGCGCATCTGGGTAATATCCAGCGTGATCAGTACTGTCAATGGTGATGGTGGAGAAAGGGATGCTCGCTTCTTTTGCTTCTTTTTCTGATAAGCCCGTTCGTCCCGCTGTCATGTCCATAAATTTCATCACCGCTGTTCCGGTCACGCCTTGAAACGCCCGGTGTGTCCCCGTCATATGAAAGCCTGCGATTCTCCCTTGTTTATTCGCTGTCGTGCCGAGTGGAATATAATCCAGTGCTTTTTTTATGCGGTGATAGGTCGCTGCGCAATCCCCGGCAGCATAGATGTCTTTTACATTGGTCTGCATGTATTCATTCACCGCAATTGCTCCATTTTGAAGACGATTGATCTCTATGCCGTCTAAAAAGGCTGTTTGCGGAGTGACACCAATGGCGATGATGACCATATCCGTTGCAATGGTCTGTTTGTCTGTTTGAACAGCTGTTACATGTGTCCTGCCCTCTAATTTCTGCACTGTTTCTCCAAGCACCACGTGAATGCCTTGATCGTCTGCTTCTTCTTTAAGATATTTTGCCATATCGGGGTCAAAGCCTGGACCAAGTGTTGTTCCTCGTTGAATGATGTGAACGTCTTTTCCTAGCGCTTTTAAATTTTCTGCCATTTCTAAGCCGATATATCCTCCACCGATGATGGTGATATGTGTGACGTCTTTTTTTAAATGGTCTAAAATCGACAGGGCATGCGGGATTGTTTTTAATACGTGTACGCCTTCTAATGGATGGCTATCTAGATCCAGTGTAACGGGGCTTGCTCCTGTCGCAATTAACAGCCTGTCATACGTTTCTGTAAATGGTTCTTTTGTTTTGGTGTGAATGCCCGACACCGTTTTTTGCTCTGGGTCAATGGATGTCACTTCGTGTAAGCATCTGGCGTCAATTCCATATTTGTCGCGAAAGGTTTCAGCGCTGCGTGCGATGAGCTTTTTGTGATGATCAATGAGACCGCCGATCAAGTAGGGGAGTCCGCACTGTCCATATGAGAAAATCTCTCCTTTTTCAAAAGCCACAATGTGTGCGTCTGGATCCTCTCTATATATTTGCATAGCGCAGCTCATTCCTGCTGCATCTCCGCCAATCATCACATATTTCATTTGGTGTGCTCCCTTCTATCTATCAAACTGAATACTCTTATTTACCCTCATTTTCCTTTTTTTAATGCTTTTTTTCGCAAAAGAAGCAAACTTTAGTTGAAAAATAAAGACAGCGCCTTCATTTTAGGCTACAATCGGATTATCGTCTTTTTGGTTATGAGTTTAGTGAAGATTGGTGGGAAAGACTTTGAGTGACGAACGACTGGATTTTAATACACTATATACACGCCATACGAGAGAGGCCTGGGCAGCTCTTGGGGAATATATGCCGGTATCTGTTTCAGAAGAGGAAGCAAGAGCGCTTCAAGGGTTAAACGACTATTTATCGCTTGAAGAAGTTCGAGATATTTACATACCACTTATTCGTTTTCTGACATTACATGTCTTTGCAGAAAAACAAAAAAACCAGCATGTGAATGCTTTTTTAAACTACCCACATCATGCCAAAATCCCCTTTTTAATTGGGATTGCTGGAAGTGTGGCTGTTGGGAAAAGCACGACTGCGCGTATCATTGAGACTCTTTTATCGAGGCTTGGAGATGGGCTGAAGGTGAGTCTTGTGACAACTGATGGCTTTTTGTATCCCCAAAAAGAGTTAAAAGATCGAGGGCTGATGGAAAAGAAAGGCTTCCCAGAAAGCTATGATGTCAAAGCCCTTCTTTCTTTTTTAAATGAATTGAAGTCAGGTAAACAAACTGTGCATGCCCCGGTGTATTCGCATCTTACCTATGACCGGCTTGATGGGGTGTATGAAACAGTGGAGGATGCAGATATTGTGATCATCGAAGGGATCAATGTGCTGCAATCACCAGCACTTGAAGGTCTGAAGGATGAACCGCGCGTGTTTGTATCAGATTTCTTTGATTTTTCGATTTATGTGGATGCGGCTGAAACGCAAATACAATCTTGGTATAAAGAGCGGTTCCGTTTGCTGCGGGAAACAGCCTTCCAAGACCCTGAATCCTTCTTTCATCAATACAAAGATTTGACGGATAAAGAGGCGGATCAGATGGCAAGCACGATTTGGAATACAGTGAATCGCCCTAACTTATATCAAAATATTTTGCCGACAAAATATCGAGCTGATTTGATTTTGAAAAAAGGCGATCACCATAAGGTGGAAGAGATCGCCATCCGCCGGGTATAAAGAAAACCGCTCACACATGAGAGCGGTTTTCTTTATGACCTCCACTTACTTTAACAGCCACGGCAGCCGCCGATCGTTTTTTCAGGCGGTAGTATCCGATGAGTAAGAACGGTACACCCGCAATCGTGACAATGGACAGCACTGAAAAAATAGAAAGGGGATGTGCTGCGCCAAAATAGTCAATACACAATCCGCCGGCCCACGGTCCGATGACGCTGCCAAGCTGAGAAAATCCCATTGCGCCAAAGTACGATCCCTTCACTTCAGGCTTTGCAATATTGTCCACAAAGAGATCCATCATTGCAAACAGCAGTACTTCACCAATCGTAAATACGACAATGATGAAAGCAAGCATGCCAAGACTTTGTGAAAAAGAAATGGCAAACAAACTACCGGCAAGAAGAATATTCCCAGTGGTCAACGACAAAATGGTTGAGTAGCGCTTGGCGATCATGATGAGCGGATATTGCACGACAATGACAACGACTGCATTTAAGGATAAAAGATATCCAAACAGCTTAGGGCCATCCTCAATAACAGGAGACGCTGATAAATATTGAGGCAGCGTTGAGCTTAGATGTGAATAGCCAAACGAACATAAGGTAACGCCGATGAGGATAATGCTAAAGACCGTATCTTTTTGGATAATAGAAAGGGCTTTTTTGACGCTGATTTGTTTGATGCTTTCTGGAGCAGCAACTGGATGTTTCTGAAATTGCCATGCCAGCATTAATCCGTATAAAAAGTAAATAAAGGCAGCGACGAGAAACGGAAAGGTTGTTTTCGATGACCCGAGATATAAGCCGAGCAGCGGGCCGAAGATCACACCAATGTTAATGGCTGTATACCGTAAATTAAAAACAAATAATCGTATGCTTGACGGGGTGACATCTGATAAGAGCGCCTTAGATGTTGGCTCAAAAAGTGCACGGCACAGCCCATTTAAAGCGTTCATGATAAAGAAGACCCAAATGGCATCTGCAAATGCAAAGCCAACAAAAACAAGTGCCCAACCGAAGATGGATAGAAGCATGACCTTTTTTCTGCCGATTCGATCAGAAATATAGCCTCCGTAAAAACTCGCAACGATCCCAATAAGAGAGCTAACGGCAATGATTAACCCAGCTGAAGAGGCTGAGGCTCCTTTGACTTGAGTCAAATAAACGGCTAAAAAAGGAATACTCATGGACGTCGCCATTCGGCCAAATATTGTGCCGATGATGATCGTCCAACTAAGTGGATGTAAAGTACGTAAGTTATTTTTCATGCTGTTTCTCCCCTGAGATTGTAAGATGTTCCAATCATACATGAAAAATTGTGCAAATTAAATACACAATTTGATGGAGGAGACATCCGCCTGGCAGAGAAGCTTGAACTGGTCACAAATTCGGAGAGCGTGCTTCTTGTTGACGATGCATTTGAGGCCTTGATGGATATTGTCAGAAAAAGGAAGTGGGTGACTTTCCGCTGATTCGCACTGTCATTTGACGACAATCAATCGAGATCAATGGCGACAATTTGCTGCAAGGACAGGTTTAGAACATCTTCATCATTGACGATTTTCATGCGCTGCGTTTCATAATGAATGGCTTTGACCCAGCCCCAAAACTGCTCTTTCACACCTGAGGAGACATACGTGATGCAAATGGCTTGATCCTCGGTAATCGACTGTGTGATCAAAAAATTCATTTCCTCTAGCTGATCGGTGCTCAGCGGGGGAGGCGTATATTCTTTTTTCTTCCGTTTTTGAGCAAGAAGCTGCTCCCGGTGCTCTGGCAGCATCATTCGGCTCGATTCCCACATGATGTTGTATCCAGGTGTTAATTTATTGGGATTCATGGTTGTTTGCCTCCGTTATTTATAATGTCCGCCAATTTTTTCGGCGCGGTGATATGCCTGCCCTGCGCTTGTGAGTGACGAAGCGTGCAGTAATGCAGCAGGACCATACTTCATATGAATCGCATCGAATACTTTGCTGAGTTTGTCTTTCTTAAGATGGTGATCAAATAAAGTCAGCTGATATTGGCTGTCAGACTGCAGCTGTGAGAGAGTAATGCCCACACTGCGGATGGGCTGACCATCCCAGTGCTGCTGGAATAGCTGTATGGCTGCTTCTGCAATATCTGTGCCGTACTGTGTGGGTGAATGAAGCTTGATTTGTCTATGAAATCCTGTCGGATGTGAAAAATCAGCGCCTCTCACGCCGACAGACACCGTTTGCCCAAGATAATGCTTAAAACGTGCACGCCTTGCCACTTCTTCACTCAATTCAATAATGGCGACTTTGATGTCCTCAAAAGACGCATAATCATGGGGAAGGGTCATATGATGCCCAACGGCTTTTTGCTGATCATGTGTGTGAACGGTGACCGGTGAGGGATCGATCCCTAAAGCTGTTCGCTGCAAGAGCTCCCCATTGATTCCCCAGCGTTTTTGTAGCCGGTCTAATGGATAAGTAGCAAGCGTCCCAATGGTACTGATGCCCATTCGTTTTAAATGATGCTCCATTCGTTTGCCGACGCCAAATAATTTCCCAATCGGAAGCGGCCATAAATCAGCAGCAACCCGGTCTGCACGAAGTTCATAGATGCCAGATGTGTTTTGTTTAGCAAAGTGGTCACAGGCCATTTTAGCGAGCACTTTATTAGGACCGATGCCAATACGGGCGTAAATGCCAGTCTGGTTCATGATGGTGGTTTGTATATTTTCAGCGATCTCGCGCGGAGAGCCGAGTAGTGTCAGACTGCCTGTAATATCGAGAAACTGTTCATCAATTGAATACGGTTCGACAAGGTCTGTGTATTGTTCAAGCAGTTCTGTCATCATGACAGAGACATCAAGATAGCGCTGCATACGTGGACGTACGACCACTGCTTCGGGACATTTCTCCCGTGCTTCCCATAATCTTGATGCATTTTGTACGCCTCGTTTCTTGGCGAGAGGGCAGGCTGCAAGTACGACCCCGCTTCGCCGCTCTGGATCTCCTGAGACAATGAGCGGCACATCCTCCAAATGAGGAGCCTCCACTTTTTCTACTGACGCATAAAATGACTGCATATCCACAAGCAGAATCGCTCGTTCATTCATTGTTTTCACCTCTTAGAACATATGTTCTTATTGTAACCGTCAGGAGGCGAAATTCATACTGGTAAATCATTCAAAGAAAAGAGTGTATATCCATACAAAAAAGACGAAGTGGAAGACACTTCGTCTAATCTGATGCAAAATGAGCATGTTTTCATGCATGTGCCATGTTGTGGGATGTTTGGAGCGGTTCAGAGCGCAAACGATAGGCCGTCAGCTTTTTCTTTGGCTTATGTGTAAACTGCCGCACCACATCCACGTGGTCATCATAATGAAACAAATAAAGGGTCACATCCTGCTTGCCAAGCTTTGTTTGCATTGTAAGCGGCGCCGGCCCTTCATTCGGATGAAGAAAACGCTCTTCGTCACCAGGATAAATATAATAGCGTTCAATAAAGATCGCATCATTAAAATGTTGAATGATTTCAGATTTTTGCTGATCATCGAGCGGACGACCTTGAAAAGTCATATTTGTTTGATCACTTGTTACTTTTGCATGCACCGCATAACGACTAAAAAGGCGTTCAACAACACCAGAAGGCAGCGAAGTGACAAGCAACTTTAACAGACTAAACACAACAAGCGAAGTAACAATCCAAACCAATATCATCATCTCCAATAAACATTTGTTACATTTCCTATATGAACCATCTTAACATAACAAAAGAATGAAACTTTCGCACGAAAAGTGAACTTTATGAAATAAGTGTGAAAATTTAAAAGGAGATGGCGGCTGAAAGAAGATGAAAAAAGCTGAAACGAAAAAAGGCGGACACGTGACCTTTACAAATAATTCACCTGACAGGTAGACTATTGAAACAACAGTTTTTTTGTAAAAAAGAAAGATCAAATAAAGCCGAAATTGAAAAGGGGCGAGGTCGTTATGATACGTCAAGTGAAGCCGTCAGATTTTTACGCCGTCACATCCGTCATCCAAAGCTGGTGGGGAGGCAGAGATTTACGCGCAAAATTGCCAAAGCTATTTTTTGAACATTTTCAGCAAACAAGTTTTGTTGTCGTTGAAAAGGGTGAACTGATCGGCTTTTTAGTCGGTTTTTTATCGCAATCCCATTCAGATGAAGCGTATATTCACTTTGTTGGGGTACATCCAGACCATCGCAAATTAAAGATCGGCAAAATTCTCTATCAAGCGTTTTATGAAGCGGCTGAAAAGGAAGGAAGAACGACGATTAAGGCCGTCACAGCTCCTGTCAATAAAGTCTCCATTGCGTACCATACAAGGCTCGGATTTCAGATAGAAAAGGGAGATAAAACAGTAGATGGCATTTCGGTTTTTTCAGATTATGATGGTATGCATGAAGACCGTGTGTTATTTGTGAAAAAGTTAGAGGCGATGTCATGATTGTCAATTTAGATCAAACAAAAGGAGAGGTAGCAAAGCAGATCTTACATATTCAACTAGCTGCATACCAACAAGAAGCTGAACAAATTGGCTATGCCGATCTTCCACCATTAAAAGAGACCATTCAAGATGTAATGAAAGCAAAAGAGCAATTTATTGGTTTTGAGCAAAAGGGAATCTTACTAGGTGTTGCCTCTTATGAAGAGCAGAAAGATTATTTGATCATTAGTCGATTGGCTGTGCATCCCAAAGCGCTAAAACAGGGTATTGGAACAAGACTTATGTCTACAATTATGGAGAAAAATGTTCCTATAGAACTGACCACAGGACAAAAAAACACCCCTGCAAAAAGGCTATACGAAAAGTTAGGATTTCTTGAAACAAATGTGATTCATGTTGCAAAAGAGCTCACCTTATCAAAAATGAAATGGACACCGAGGCGAAAGGTTGAGGTTGTCGAATTCAAAAAAGAATGGCATGAAGAATTCCATCAAGAAAAGCAGCGACTCAAGCAAATCATTCAAAAGAGCTGGATAGAAGGACATCATATTGGTAGTACGTCAGTTGAAGGACTTGTTGCCAAACCAATTATTGATATATTAATAGAAGTAAGTCATATAAAAGAGATCGATAGAAAAAGAGAGAGCTTTGAACATCTTGGATATCAAGCGCTAGGTGAAAATGGCGTAAAAGGGAGACGTTTTTTTCAAAAGGGTGGCTTGAATCGTACGCATCATGTCCATGTTTATGAGAGAAATCATCCTGATGTGAAAAGACATTTATTGTTTCGAGATTACTTAAGAGTCCACCCAGAACGAGCTGCATCGTATGCGTCTGTCAAGGAACAATTAGCAAATCAGTATCCGGAAGATATACAAAGCTATATGGCGGGAAAGAATGAAATCATAAAAGAAATAAAAAATGAGGCATATCACTGGGATAGAGAAGGAAGAGAGGAAGCTCATAAATAAGCTACCTCTTTTCCTCGTTAATTAGGAAGCTGAACATGGCCTTTTACAATATAGGCCTGTGAAGCAGCAGTAGATGGAAGAGCGGGTAATTTATCCTTTACTATGACCCCGCGGATGTCTGTGATTCGAACAGGAAGAGATGTAGACCCCATATTAAATCCAAGGAAATGGTTGTAGTCTGTCTTTTCCATGTTCACCCATTGTCCATCTTTGTAATATTCCATTTTCATAATCGGATATTTATGATTGCGCACTTGAATCGCAGCCCACCACTTACTGCTACCTTCTTTTATTCTGTAAGCTACATTTCCGCTAATCGGTGCTTTTATAATTTTCCAACTAATTGGGATTTTCCCGTCTGCCATATTGCCGATTTTGGCAAAGGCATTAGGAGAAAGATCAAAAGCTCCTTTTGCTCCTTCTGGATATTTATCGGTTACATACACAACGGTTTTTCCTTTTGGACCCTTTACTTCAAGGTAAGCCCCTGCAAGTGCTGCATTTATCCCTTTATAGTTATAGTCATGGGGATTTAAAGCCGTAATTTTCATGTCAGATGGAATAGGATCTAATAATGCGGCGCCCCCTGAGTAACCAGATCCCGTATAAGTCGCATAGCTTTCTCGTACTTCATCAAGGACAGATGCCGCTTTCATGTTTGGCACAGCGAAACTCAACATCAATATCAGTGCCCCGATGAAGCAGAGAGATAATCTTTTTTTCACGATCTAAAACCTCCTGTTTATTCTTTTGAAATTGGTAGCGTCATAAGTATAATTCTAAAAAATAAGAAGCGAAAAGAGCCAATAGATAGATATAATCCTAGTGAGAAGAGCGTGTATTTCAAAGAATATGACTTTCGGATTTAGTCGTGTGTCATGTTTTATGGTGTTTTATGTGTTACAATGTAAGCATCAATTTAAAAAGGATGTTCGCCATGTATATTCACATCACAGAACTGGCTAAAACATATATAGAAAAACAGCAAACAGGAAACGAAACGAAGGAATTACTGCTTCGCTACGATTCAGAAGGTTGTGGCTGTGCAGTGAGTGGCGTACCAATGCTTTGGTTAACAAGTGAAAGAACAGGTGAATGGGAACAACTGAATAATAGCCAACATTTAAAACTATATATACACATTGCACAGAAGGTATTCTTTGATGAGGAAATGACCATCGATTTTAATGAAAAAGCCAATACATTGATGCTGAAAAGTCCTCAGCAAATACTCAGTCCAAGAATGGGCATACTTGTAAAGTAAGGTGGAAACGTAGTGGATCAGAAGCTTAGAGTGATACAAAACACGGCACAAAATAAAACATGGGTGTCGTTTTTAAATAACAATCATCCCTATAGCCTTTTGCACTGGTCAATAGGTGGAATGGATTCGGTGAAAAAGGACGTTTGGCTTCTTCAAGATGAAGTCACATTTGAAACGGAAGAATTTCCAACGCTTGAATTAGCTGTCAATTGGATTAAAGAGAATATGGATCAAGTAACAGATGTCTTATGAAGAGTCCTTTGCTGAAGGGGCTTTTTTTTCTGCCATCATCTCATCAAACAACAGGGCTGTCTAATCTGAAAAATGCTCTTTTTAAACGGAAAAAAGCAGTTTTTAACAAAAGATTCGACAAAACGAGAAAAATGAAAATGAAAAAATAGTGGCTGTAAATGCCGAAAAATAGGCAATGGAAGCGTTTATTGCGGGATACCGAAAACTTTGCGAAAAATGACATTTCATATTTCTTCCATTCGAGGAAATGTGATAGAATACAACATGTATCGTATATGAGAAGGGAGGTGCTAAAGTGAATTGAAGCTCAAGTTGTCATCGCCTCAGGTTGGAATCAAAATAAACGAATGGTATAGACAGATTTGCGGATTTCATGTCATGAAAGCAGAGAAGCTGAAGGCCGAGATCGAGCAGGAAATCCTTGAGATGGAGCAGGATCAAAACTTGTTATTGTTTTACCAGCTGATGGATTTTCGCCATAAGGTAATGCTTGAATATTTTGAACCGGCAAAAAAAGCCTCGAATGATGAAGAAATTAAGAATCTCCTTGAAACGATTGAACATTCGCAAACGAAATTAACGGATATGCTTGAATACTATGTTCATTTTTTCACAGGAATGTTTGAATTTGAGCAGAGAAACTATTTGAGCGCCATTGCTTATTACCGTTCAGCAGAAAAAAAGCTCAATCTCATATCAGATGATATAGAAAGAGCAGAATTTTACTTTAAATTAGCAGAAATATATTACCACATGAAACAAACCCACTTTTCGATGCACTATGCCTTGCAAGCGTTAGATACGTACTCTGCCTATAGAACGTACACGCTGAGAATCATCCACTGTGAATTTGTCATCGGTGCAAACTATGATGATTTGAAATGCTATGAACATGCATTGCCCTACTTTAAAAATGCTCTAAAGCGAGCACGCTCAATTGGAAACCCTCGAGTCATAGGTTCGGCCCTTTTCAACTTAGGTAACTGTTATTACCAAATGAATGATCTTCCGGAAGCAAGTCGTTATCTGAAAGACTCTCTTGAAGTGTTTGAAAAGGAGAATTTAACCCATCTAAATCGCTCTCTAGACCCACTATTTATGCTGACCCAAATCCTGTTTAAACAAAAAAAGATAGAAGAGTCGTTATCACTCTATCAACAAGGTATTATGAAAGCCTGTGAATTAGAAGATGAAATTTACATTTGCAAATTTCAGTTTCTAAAAGCACTATACGTTGATGCAGAAATAAAGATCATAGACGATACATTAGACCTGTTGGAGGACAAGCGCTTATACCCAGATATTGAGGAATTGGCACTTGATGCGGCTCATTATTATAATGAGCTCGGACTATTTGAAGTATCTACCCGGTTTTACGAAAGGAAAATTCAAGCTATATCAAAAATCCAAAATGGGGGTCATTTATATGAAAATGAGTTTGATAGTTCTTTTATTGGCAGCAACTGCAGGATTATCGGTCATGAGTCAGCAGCAATCGGAAGAGAGTCATATGGAAATGGCGGGCAGACACCATACAACAGTGGTGACTATCGTATAAGTTAGCTAAAAAAGAGGAGGCGAACTGCTGTTCATTCTCCTCTTTCATCTTGATTGAGTTCAAATCTTTGAAGAAATGCTTGGACCTCTTGTTCATAAGCTTCCTTATTTTCGCTAAAAGACATCGCATGAGCCCCATGTGGCGCAATAAATAACTGTTTATCACCCTTTTTTCGTGTATATAACTGCTGACTTTGCACACAAGGGATATAGTCGTCATGAAGGCTATGGATAAAGAGCACAGGTTCTTTCACTTGATCGATCACATCAAGCGGGGAAACTTGCCGGATGCGATATCCGTCCCGCCATTTTAACACTTGATCACTCAGTGGAAGAATCCAATGACCTGAAAGGCGAAAATCCGTTTTTAACCGATACACCAGCTGATCCTCAAAAGAAGCGAAGGGACAATCGGCAATGTAAAAATCCGCGGCTGCTTCAGGTTTTGCAGCATATAACAAGGTAGTGACTGCACCCATCGATTCCCCGTGTACACCAATGATGGCACTTTCCCCGAACCTTTTTCTGAGCCACTTCACCACCTGAGCTAAATCTTCTTTTTCATAGTATCCATAACTAGTGGTTTTCCCGCCACTCATTCCGTGTCTTCTATGATCATAAAGCATCACATTCCATCCGAGCTTTTGGAATAATTTCATATACTTAACTGAATTGATCAGACTGACAGTAACGCCGTGGCAAAGCACGATGGTGCGAGTTGTATGTGGAAACGGTACAAAATAGCCATGAAGATCATAACCAAAGGATGAGGGAATACAAACTTTCTCTTTTTTGAGCTGTTTAAATTCCTCGTGATGATAATGACCTTCATCTGATTCTCGTTTGATTAGCTCTTCATCCGTTAATTTACGAATATACATCATTTTATTGGTGAAAAAAAAGCCGATTGCAACGAGTGGAAATAATATAAAGGCAAGTAGAGCGATCCATTTCTTCATTAAGCCGATTCTTCCTTTCCGAAGTTTTTCCTACGATGATCATACCACATGTTGGGAGATTGGCGTGATTCTTGCTCAGCAAATAAAACGGATGATACACTAAGGCAAAAGGAGAGAGGCACAATGAAAAAGACCAATCAAGATCAAGCAAAACTAAAAGATGGCATAAATGATGATGTCAAACAGCAACTCCTTCAAATGAAGCAGAATCTTGCAGTCGAGACAGGAAAAAGAGAAGAACAAAAACGACAAGATCTCCTTCGACAGCAGAAAGAAAAAGAGAAAAATAAAAGCTTCTCAGAGCTGCTAGATGAAAGTCATTTAGACTGGAGAAAATATAAAAGCTAAAAAAGAGATCACAAGACGTGATCTCTTCAGATGTTGACAAAGGGCTAAAAATGATCTTTATTTTAGCCCTTTGTCTTCTTTTCAGCGTGATAGAAAACCTTTGAAGTCTAGGAAGGACGAGCACTGGAGCGGAGCGAATTTGACATTCGTGAGCACCGGCACGCAGGACTGACACCGAATGCGAGGGTTTGTCTACACGCAGATCACATGACGTGATCTCTTTTACGTTCTATTGAACCGATGCGCCTCATACACAGATGGTTTTGTATAGTATGTCAATGCTTTTACTTCTTGGCCGCTTAAAGAACGTGCATTTGCCGCTGCTACATTTTCTTTTAACTGTTTCACCGAGCTTGCGCCAAAAACAACGGAACTGACAGCAGAATGCTTGAGCAAATATTGAATGGACAGCTCGGTGAGCGATAGGTCATAAGCGACTTTCTTTAAAGAAGGAATGACCTGCTGAAGCTCATCAAATGAGTATTGAAGATAGCCGTTATGTTGAATGGCTGCACTTGCTTGAGAGAGTGGTTTTTCAGTTAAAAGCCCTTTGGCTAAAGGCCCTCTTGCGACGACGCTAATGCCTTGTTCTTCAAGAAGAGAAAACCATTCTTCAGGACGGCGGTCGAGTAAACTATATTGCATCATCACACTGACAATGTTCGACTTTTTGGCATATTCTTTAATGACATTAGGACGGATAGAAGATATGCCGTAATATCGAATGACGCCTTCTTTCACTAATTCTTCAAAAGCCTCAATGGTCTCATCAATTGGGTCATCAATCGTGCCGCCATGCAATTGATATAAATCAATATAATCTGTCTGAAGCCGCTTGAGGCTCTGTTTTACTGCCTCTTTTATGTACGCCTTTGAAGGGTCCCAGTCCCAGCCCGGTTTGCCTTTTTCAAAGCGGTTCCCGCCTTTTGTGGCCAAAATCAAATCTTGCCGTCTGTTCTTAATGGCTTCCCCGACAATTTCCTCATTTGTCCCAAAATCATATAAATCGGCTGTATCCAAATAGTTAATCCCAAGATCAATGGCTTCATCTAATAAAGAGAGCGCTTTTTCTTTTTCAGTCCCAAGGGACATACATCCTAGTGCAGACTCGCTCACCAAGAGATCAGAGGTACCAATTCGTCTTTTTTTCAATTTCATCACACTCCTATCCTTTCACATTAAGTGAAAAAAATTTGGAATTCAAGCTAGGTGATTTCAAATGGCGCATTTGAAGCGAGCGTTCGCTCTTCGCTTCTCCTAAATCATCTATGTTAAAATGAATGAAGTAAAAAGTGAAAGTAGAACGAGGAGCTGACAAAATTGAAGGACTTTGAAGAAAAAACATTATCATCTAAAGAATTATACAACGGAAAAATCATTGATTTGGTTCTTGAAGATGTAGAATTGCCAAACGGAAAACAGGGCAAACGAGAAATCATCAAACATCCAGGTGCAGTAGCAGTCATTGCACGTACGGACGAAAATAAAATCATTTTGGTCAAGCAATACCGTAAAGCACTAGAGAGAGCCATCGTTGAAATTCCGGCTGGGAAATTAGAACAAGGGGAAGAGCCGGCACATACAGCACTGAGAGAATTAGAAGAAGAAACAGGGTATACAGCTCAGCAGCTTAAAAAACTGACTGCTTTTTATACATCGCCTGGGTTTGCAGATGAACTTGTCCACATCTATCTTGCAGATCAGTTGGTTCCGCTTGAAGAAAAAAGAGAGCTGGATGAAGATGAATTTGTAGAAGTGATGGAAGTTTCATTAGAAGAAGCACTGCACCTCATTGAAAAACAGCATATTTATGATGCAAAAACAGCCTATGCCATTCAGTATTTACAACTGCAAGAGGTACTTGAGTCTACAAAATGAGGGAGTTTTTTGCCGACATCCATATTCATATAGGCAGAACGAGAACAGGCAGGGCTGTCAAAATTACAGGTGCAAGGTCGCTCACAATTGACCAAATTTTAATAGAAGCGTCACAAAATAAAGGGATGGGGATGATTGGTGTGATTGATGCACAATCTCCTGAAGTCCTAGAAGAGTTAATAGAGGGTGTAGAGGAAGAAAAGTACACTGAACTGAATGATGGAGGTCTATCATTTGGACAGACAGTTTTACTTTTAGGCAGTGAATTAGAAATCAATGACGGCCATTCAAAGGGTCCGATTCATGTGCTTGCGTTTATGCCCACATTACACAAAATGTCTAAGTTCTCCGCATGGCTCTCACTTCATATGAAAAATGTGCATTTGAGTTCACAGCGCCTATATGTTGATGGGAGAACACTTCAGCACAAGGTCAAGGAGCTTGGAGGATTATTTATTCCTGCCCATATTTTCACGCCGCACAAAAGTTTATACGGTAAAGGAGTAAACACTTCTTTAACAGAAGTATTCGATCCAGAACTCATTGATGCGGTTGAGCTTGGCCTTAGCTGCGATACGTCAATGGCCTCCCAGCTAAGTGAGCTGAACCGTTATCCTTTTTTAACGAATTCAGATGCTCATTCCTTAGGAAAAATTGCGCGAGAATATACAAAAATCAAAATGGATCATGCCTCTTTTGCCGAATTCAAACTAGCCCTTCAAGGAAAAGATGGCAGAAACATCACAGGAAATTATGGACTCGCCCCGCGGCTTGGAAAGTATTATCATACGACCTGCGAGAAATGCGGGGTAAGACCTGACAGCCCAGACCAAGAAAAGTGCCACGCATGCGGACATACCCGGATGATAAAAGGGGTGAGTGAGCGTTTAAAGGAGCTTGCTGACCAAGAAAGTGACAAAGGGACCAGACCTCCTTATGTTCACCAGCTCCCTCTTCAATTTATTCCGGGAGTCGGAGCCAAAACGTTAGACAAGCTAAAAGCCGTGTTTCACACAGAAATGAATATTCTTCATCAAGCAACAGAACAAGAACTAAAAGCTGTTCTGCCAGAAAAAACAGCCAATTACATCATTAAAGCAAGAAAAGGTGAAGTCGGACTGATCGCTGGTGGAGGCGGAGTCTACGGCAAGGTGGATATTAATCATGAGTCAACTTAAATGGACATGTCAAACATTTGAACAACTGCCGAAAGAGGATCTTTACCTTATTTTAATGGAAAGAGTCAACGTGTTTGTCGTAGAACAAAGGTGCCCTTATCCTGAAATCGATCATCGAGACCAAGAGGCACTTCATATCATTGCAAAAGAGAACGGCATCATTGTAGCTTATTGCCGAATATTCCAAAGCGGGATCATGTACCATGAGGCATCCATTGGCCGTGTCCTTGTGACGGAGGCTGGCCGGAAAAAAGGCTATGGGAAAATGCTGCTTAGCAAGGCGTTGGAAAAGCTTAGTGATTTAGGTGAAACAAGTGTCAAAATTCAGGCGCAAGCCTACCTGAAATCGTTTTACGAATCGTTTGGTTTCAAAGCCGTCTCAGATTGTTATGATGAAGATGGGATCCCGCATCTTGATATGGTGAAAACAGAAAGATAGGCGTGTATACGTCTATCTTTTTTATGTGCTTTCGTGTATCATAACGACAACGAAAGGGGTTTTGCCAAATGGGAAAAAGCAAAGAAAAGAAAAAACGAGAACATATTCAAAGGCAGCACAGCCGAAATCCAGAACTGTCAAGAGGATTCGTGCCGCATTTTAGCACACATGAAAGAAAGACTAAAACAAAACAAGAAGCCATGCAGCATATGATGAAGAAACATAAAGGAAGGAATGCTTATGATCGCTATCAAGAGGATCATAAGCATTTTTATTTTGCTTTTTTGTGACAAGTAGATCAAATAAATGGAAAAATTTTAAAAAATAGGACAAACGGTCGTTTCTTTTTGTCTAAAAATGTAGTTAAATGACAAAAAGCAATGAAAGGGAGAGTGAGTATCGTGAACGTCAAGTCATTTGGAGCAGGGCTTTGTATGGCAAGTATGCTGCTGGCATCAACCACGTTCGGTGCGTCAGATATAACTGCAAAGGAGCAAGCAAAAAAAGAGTATATGATCGGCTTTTCTTCTTCCGTTCAAGACAAAGCACAAAAACAGCTTGTAGAAGAAGCTGGTGGACATGTGAAAGAATCCATAGACCAAATAGATATGATGAAAGTTTCGTTGAATGAGACCTCGAAAGAGAAACTGAATCAAGCAAAAGAAGTTACCTTTATTGAGGAGGACCAAAAAGCAAAAACAAGCGGTCAAACCGTCCCATATGGCATTAAAAGCATCAAAGCACAAAAGGTACATAAACGAGGATATGCCGGACAGAATGTCAAAGTAGCTGTTCTTGATAGCGGCATCGATGGCAAACATGAAGATTTACACGTAACCGGCGGAGTCAGCTTTGTTCCAACAGAGTCCGATCCACTCGTTGACCCGCATGAACACGGAACCCATGTGGCAGGCACGATCGCAGCATTAGATAATAAAGTGGGCGTCATTGGTGTCGCGCCAAAAGCTTCTATCTATGCTATCAAGGTGGCAGATCAAAATGGTGACGGCTACTATAGCTGGATCATTAAAGGCATTGAGTGGGCGATCGAAAATGACATGGATGTCATCAATATTAGTATGGGGGGAGCAAGTGAATCTGAGGCGCTGAAAGAAGCGGTAGATAAAGCGTATGACAAAGGGATTCTCATTGTGGCTTCTGCCGGGAATGCTGGGAGTTATGGCTCACTCAATACGATTGACTACCCGGCCAAATACAGCTCAGTGATGGCTGTCGCATCTGTTGACCAAAGGAAGCAAAGAGCCTTTGATTCCTCTGTTGGCGAAGAGGTGGAAGTATCAGCACCAGGCGTTTCAACGCTAAGCACGATTCCTCATAACGAATATGGCTACAAAAGCGGTACGTCAATGGCATCACCTCATGTTACGGGTGCTGCGGCTGTGATTCTATCAAAACATCCTAATCTGACAAACGAAGAAGTGCGCGAAAGACTTTCAAAAACAGCAACAAAGCTTGGAGATCCTTTTTATTATGGTGCCGGGCTTGTGAACGTACAAAAAGCGTCACGATAAATGAAAAAGAGAAAGCAGCCTGTACACTGCTTTCTCTTTTTTCTTTCGATAAAACTGTCATGTTTCGTATTCTCTCTCATAGAATCTAGTAACCTTTACTATTTGGGAGGAAGACGCATGCGGAAAAAGTCTTGGAAGGAACATCTTCTTCAGCACGTAAAAGATCATCTATCGATTTATTTGTTTGTCTCGGTACTCTTTTTAATGGGCGTCATCTTTGGGGCTATTATCGTCAACAGCATGACAATCAGTCAGAAAGAGGATTTATTCTATTATTTAAATCAATTTTTTGGTCAGCTGACGAATGAGAAAGCGGCAGAATCAAAAGAAATGTTTTTGCAAAGCTTCCTGCATCATATGAAATATTTAGGCCTCATGTGGATACTAGGAATTTCCATCATTGGTCTGCCGCTCATCTTTCTCATGATCTTTTTAAAAGGGATTGTCGTTGGCTTTACTGTTGGTTTTCTAGTGAATCAAATGGGGCTCAGTGGATTTTTTCTTTCTTTCGTATCGGTTCTTCCGCAAAATATTTTGCTCATTCCAGCATATTTAGTCATCGGAACATGTGCGATTGCGTTTTCCATCCGTCTCATTGGACAGCTTTTCATGAAAAAAACGATCAGTCAAGCGCCAGTCCAGTGGTTTGGACGGTATGCATCTGTTCTGCTGATGATATTAGCGCTTGCTGCACTCTCATCCTTTTTTGAATCGTACTTATCATTCATGCTGATGAAAAAGCTAGCCGGTGTCCTGTTTTAATATTTTTTATAATCGTTATTAAATAATAATCAATTTATTTATCATTTTAAAATGATTATAGTTGGCTCTCTGCACATCATTTGATATAATGATCAAGTAATGTGGCGTAGGAGGGAAAGTCAATGGAAAATCGGATTGATCGAATTAAGAAACAGCTTCATTCTTCCAGCTATAAGCTCACGCCACAGCGTGAAGCAACAGTCAGAGTACTGCTTGAGAATGAAGAAGACCATTTAAGTGCAGAAGATGTATACCTCCTCGTAAAAGAGAAGTCTCCTGAAATTGGTCTTGCTACTGTTTATCGGACGTTAGAATTGCTAACTGAACTGAAAGTTGTTGATAAAATTAACTTTGGAGACGGCGTTTCGCGATATGATCTTCGCAAAGAAGGAGCCGCCCACTTCCATCACCATCTTGTCTGCATGGAATGCGGGACAGTCGATGAGATAGAAGATGATTTATTAGAAGATGTTGAAGAGATTATTGAACGCGACTGGAAATTTAAAATTAAGGATCATAGATTGACATTCCATGGTATTTGCCATCGCTGTCATGATGATGAATCCGGCCAATAATCCGAATTGGAACCTTTTCATTTCATATGAAGAGGTTTTTTGCATTTTCGCTGTATATTCCTTGTCCCACCTGGCATATGCTGAAGTAATGAGAAGATGAGAAAGGACATGAAGATCATGCGAAAATGGCTCAAAACAACAGGTGAAGTGATGAAAGTATTTATCTTGTTCACTGGTTTTACCGTCCTGTTCTATTATGCTATGATATGGATAAATTCAGAATATGAAAGCTACCATCGTTATGATAAACCAGAGGGTGCAGCGATTAAAGTGATGGAAATGGATCAGCCGAATCAAGACAACTGGCAAGACCGATTGATTTATTTTTATCAAAACGGGGAGTAGAAACCATTGAACGATCAATTATCCGACTTTATTCATTTTATGACGGTAGAGAGAGGACTCTCTGAAAATACCATTGTCTCTTATAAAAGAGATTTACAGAACTACTTGTCTTTTTTAATGACAGACGAGCAACTAGCCGATATCAAAGACGTCACGCGTCTTCATATCATTCATTATTTAAAGCAGCTAAAAGAGGAAGGGAAATCGAGCAAAACGTCCGTAAGGCATCTATCATCGATTCGCTCCTTTCACCAATTTCTGCTACGGGAAAAAGTGACAACAGATGACCCGTCATGGAACATTGAAACGCAAAAAACAGAGCGGAAATTACCGAAAGTTCTATCACTCGGTGAGGTCGAAAAGCTGCTCGATACACCAAAGCAGCACACACCATTTGACTACCGGGACAAAGCTATGCTGGAGCTTTTATATGCAACAGGCATTCGCGTGAGTGAAATGCTGGATCTGACCCTTGCAGATGTTCATCTTACAATGGGCTTTATCCGCTGCTTTGGAAAAGGAAGAAAAGAGCGAATTGTGCCAATTGGCGAAGCCGCTGCAAGTGCGATTGAAGAATATATAGAAAAAGGAAGAAGCAAGCTGCTAAAAAAACAGCCAGCCGATGCCTTATTCCTCAATCATCACGGGAAAAAGATGTCGCGGCAAGGCTTCTGGAAGAACTTAAAAAAACGAGCCATCGAAGCAGGCATTCAAAAGGAATTGACGCCTCATACGCTCAGACATTCATTTGCTACACATCTGCTTGAAAACGGTGCTGATCTAAGAGCCGTACAGGAGATGCTCGGGCATGCGGATATATCAACAACACAAATTTATACACATGTGACGAAAACAAGACTGAAAGATGTGTATCACAAATTCCATCCAAGGGCATAAGTAAAGCATGGCACGGTGAACGTGTACCATGCTTTTTGTTGTTTGTACCGTTTATAGTTGTCAATTGACTTGTAAACGGTTTATACTTGAGATGTCTGACCTCTCTATATTTGAAAGGTCAAAGGACAAGAATATTGAAGGAGGCGCTTTTTAATGCCTGATTATCAGTATAAACGCATTTTCCTCATTGTGATGGATTCAGTAGGGATTGGTGAAGCACCAGATGCTGCTGATTTTAATGATGTAGGTGCAGATACACTTGGACATATTGCTGAAAAAATGAACGGGCTTCATATGCCGAATATGGCGAAGCTTGGGCTGAGTCATATTAAAGAAATCAAAGGAATTCCAGCGGACGAAAAACCGCTTGCGTATTATGGAAAGATGCAAGAAGCATCAAATGGGAAAGACACAATGACAGGACACTGGGAAATCATGGGTCTTTACATAGACACACCGTTTAAAGTCTTTCCAGACGGATTCCCAGATGAACTATTAAATGAACTAAAAGAAAAAACAGGACGGGGCATCATTGGGAATAAACCAGCATCTGGGACAGAAATTCTGGATGAGCTTGGCGAAGAGCACATGAAAACAGGTGATTTAATCGTTTATACATCTGCGGATTCTGTTTTGCAAATTGCTGCGCACGAAGAAGTTGTGCCACTGGAAGAGCTCTACCGCATTTGTGAAATTGCACGAGAACTGACTTTAGATGAAAAATATATGGTAGGACGCATTATTGCTCGTCCGTTTGTCGGGGAGCCTGGGGCATTTGTCAGAACGCCAAACCGTCATGACTATGCTTTAAAACCATTTGACCGTACCGTTATGAATGAGCTGAAAGATGATGGGCTTGATGTCATTGCCATTGGAAAAATCTCTGATATTTATGACGGTGAAGGAATTACATCTTCTCTCAGAACGAAATCAAATATGGATGGAATGGACAAGCTCGTCGAGACACTTAAAACAGACTTTACAGGACTCAGCTTTTTAAACCTTGTTGATTTTGACGCTCTTTATGGGCACAGAAGAGACCCAGAGGGCTACGGAAAAGCACTAGAGGAATATGACGCACGTCTTCCTGAAGTGTTTGACCTGTTAAAAGAGGATGATCTCCTTGTGATCACAGCAGATCACGGAAATGACCCAGTTCATCACGGAACAGACCATACAAGAGAATACGTTCCACTTATTGCTTACAGTAAAAAGCATCAGGAAGCAAATGAACTGCCAACAGCAAAAACCTTTGCTGATCTTGGGGCAACGGTAGCAGATAATTTCAAGTCAGCGATGCCAAAATACGGTACAAGCTTTTTATCTAAACTCAAATAGGGGGAAATCTCGTGGGAGCACAGTTTTCAGAAGCGGCGGCATACATTAAACAAGCATCGTCATACGTACCAACAGTTGGATTGATCTTAGGTTCAGGGCTTGGCATTTTAGCAGATGAGATTGAAAATCCAATCAAATTGAAATATGAAGATATCCCTGGATTCCCTGTTTCAACAGTAGAGGGACATGCAGGACAGCTCGTCATCGGGACGCTGAAAGGCACCGTCGTATGTGCAATGCAAGGACGTTTTCATTTCTATGAAGGATATGATATGAAGCAAGTAACGTTTCCTGTTCGTGTGATGAAAGAAATTGGCATTGAGACATGTATTGTGACAAATGCAGCCGGCGGCGTGAATACGTCCTTTCATCCAGGTGATCTGATGCTGATTACGGATCATATCAATATGATGGGGACCAATCCATTAATCGGACCAAATGACAGTCAAGGCGTTCGTTTCCCTGACATGTCTGCACCATACGATAAAGATTTGCTGGCACTTGCAGAAAAAACGGCTCAACACTTAGGCATATCTGTACAGCAGGGAGTATATGCCGGGATGACAGGTCCTTCATATGAAACACCAGCTGAAGTTCGTTTCCTTAGAACGCTTGGAGCAGATGCAGTGGGAATGTCGACTGTCCCAGAAGTGATTGTTGCGCGTCATGCAGGAATGAAAGTGCTTGGTATTTCATGTATCTCCAATGCCGCATCAGGTATTTTAGATCAGCCGCTTTCTCATGATGAAGTCATTGAAGTGACGGAAAAAGTGAAAGCAAGTTTCCTTGATTTAGTAAAAGATGTTGTGGAGCAACTCTCATAATATGTTTCCAAAAGTCTTCTGTTCATTAAACAGAAGACTTTTTTATATGTAATCAAACGATCTCTGAATAAAACAGCCTGTATGAGGAAAAAATAGAAAGGATTACGATAATGGAGGTCTGCCACTTGAAACGTCATATATGTGCATTGTTTATTTTAATGATTCTTATCTCAATGGTTTCACCATCAGCGATAGCAAAAGAAAAGATAGAAAAACCAGGAGAAAAACAAACATCAGAATTGGCGCATGAAGCCAAATCAGCCATCTTAATTGAACGTGACACGGGGAAGGTGCTTTACAACAAAAACAGCGATGAAAAGCTTGCACCTGCAAGTATGACCAAAATCATGACCATGCTTCTCATTATGGAAGCAATGGACCAAGGAAAGCTGAAAATGACAGACAAGGTCAGAACGAGCGACTATGCGGCATCCATGGGAGGCTCACAAATTTTCCTTGAACCAGGAGAAGAAATGACTGTGAAAGAAATGCTGAAAGGCATTGCAATTGCTTCAGGAAATGATGCATCTGTTGCCATGGCAGAACATATTGCTGGATCTGAAGAACAGTTCGTTGAGCAGATGAACAAAAAGGCAAAAGAACTCGGGCTCACCTCAACAGTCTTTCAAAACCCAACGGGACTTCCTGAAAAAGATC
This sequence comes from Bacillus pumilus, assembly GCF_024498355.1. Lineage (GTDB taxonomy): Bacteria > Bacillota > Bacilli > Bacillales > Bacillaceae > Bacillus > Bacillus pumilus_P. The sequence continues at coordinate 2,090,440 of NZ_CP101833.1, read as the reverse complement.
ATTACAGCACAGCTCATGATATGGCAAAAATGGCGAAAGAGTTGTTGAAATATGAACAAATCACCAAATTCACAGGTGTCTATGAAGACTATCTTCGTCAAAACACGGATAAAAAATTCTGGCTTGTGAACACGAACCGACTAATTAAATTTTATCCAGGCGTCGATGGATTGAAAACAGGTTTTACAGGCGAGGCAAAATACTGTTTAACCGCATCAGCTAAAAAAGGCAACATGCGCGTCATTGCTGTCGTATTTGGCGCAAGTACACCGAAGGACAGAAACGCCCAAGTGGTCAAAATGTTAGACTATGCATTTAGTCAATATACAACCCATCCACTTTACAAACGAGGACAAGACGTGGCAGAGATCAAAGTGAGCAAAGGGAAAAAGAAGAAAATTCAGCTTGTCACTTCTGAACCGATCTCCCTTTTAACGAAAAAAGGCGAAAATGTGGATCAGATTAAAAAAGAAATCAAATTGACTCATGATGTCAAGGCCCCATTTTCAAAAGGGACGGAACTTGGCACCATTGTCTTGAAAAAAGACGGTAAAGTACTGCATGAAAGCCCTGTAGAAGCAAAAGAAGGAATGGAAAAAGCAGGGGTTTGGACTTTCTTCAAACGGGCCATGGCCGAATTTATAAAATGGAAATAAAGGATAAAGACTGCTGCGATTGGCAGTCTTTTTGCTATGAGCGAGAAGAAAAGAACATCTAAATATGACGAATGATCACTAGTTTTGTCATGGTGAAGGATTTACTTTGTTTAAAAGAGAAACATTCTTTATCCGAAATGAGAGCAAGGAGGAAGAAAAAGATGAGCCTTAGTATTGATTTTCAAGTAAAAGAGAGCGTACTTTGCATTCGGTTGACAGGAGAGCTCGATCATCACTCCGCAGAAACATTGAGACAAAAGGTGACGAATTATTTGGAAACAGAGGACATTCGCCACATCGTGCTGAATTTGGCTGATTTATCGTTTATGGACAGCTCTGGACTCGGGGTGATTTTAGGGAGATATAAAGAAATCAAGCAGCTTGGCGGTGAAATGGTCGTCTGCGCGATTTCGCCAGCGGTGAACCGTTTATTTGATATGTCTGGCTTATTTAAAATTATCCGTATGGAGCCTTCAGAGCAAACAGCTTTGCAAACATTGGGGGTGGCATCATGACAAATGAAATGAACCTGACCTTCTCTGCATTGAGTCAAAATGAATCTTTCGCAAGGGTAACAGTCGCGGCGTTCATCGCCCAGCTTGATCCAACATTAGATGAATTAACAGAAATCAAAACCGTTGTATCAGAGGCCGTGACAAACTCCATTATCCACGGCTATGATGGGAATCCAGATGGCAAGGTGCATATTCATGTCACACTAGATGACCATGTCGTTTACCTCACCATCCGTGACGAAGGCATGGGAATTACAGATCTTCAAGAAGCAAGACAGCCGCTTTTTACAACAAAACCAGACTTAGAACGCTCTGGAATGGGCTTTACCATCATGGAGAATTTTATGGATGATGTCATGGTGGACTCATCACCAGAAATGGGCACGACGATCCGTTTAACAAAGCATCTATCAAAAAGCAAAGCGCTTTGTAATTAAGGAGCTGCTCGTATGGATGTGGAGGTAAAAAAGCAAGCAAAAAAAGCACAGCTGTCAAATGATGAAGTCAAAGAGCTCATCAAAAAAAGCCAAGACGGAGATCAGCAAGCAAGAGACCTCCTCGTAGAAAAAAACATGCGTCTTGTTTGGTCCGTTGTTCAGCGCTTTTTAAATAGAGGATATGAACCAGATGATCTATTTCAGATTGGCTGCATTGGACTGCTAAAATCTGTTGATAAATTTGATTTGTCCTATGATGTGAAGTTTTCGACCTATGCCGTTCCCATGATCATTGGTGAAATTCAGCGCTTTATCCGCGATGATGGAACAGTCAAAGTCAGCCGGTCATTAAAGGAACTTGGAAATAAAATTCGGCGGGCAAAAGATGAATTGTCTAAGTCTCATGGAAGAATGCCGACCGTACAGGAAATTGCTGAATATCTTGACATCACACCAGAGGATGTCGTTCTCGCCCAAGAAGCGGTCCGCTCACCGTCATCGATTCATGAAACCGTGTATGAAAATGACGGAGACCCTATTACATTGCTGGATCAAATTGCCGATCATTCAGAAGAAAGATGGTTTGATAAAATCGCGCTAAAAGAAGCGATCAAGGAATTAGAAGAGCGGGAGAAACTGATTGTGTACTTAAGGTATTATAAAGACCAAACACAATCTGAGGTAGCAGAGAGGCTGGGTATTTCACAAGTACAAGTCTCACGGCTTGAAAAGAAAATCTTAAAGCAAATTCAAATGCAAATGGATCAAAAAGACAGCTAGCCAATTCGGCTGGCTTTTTTTGTGTGGTAATTACCGGTAAATCAAGTTCTGTCAGTATGAGAACCATTTTTCACCACATACTATTTTTAACCCATCGTATAGGAAGTGACTTGGATGGACGGACAAATCTTTATTCGGCTGCGCCATCGGATCAAGACCGGTATTGATCAGCTCATTTATTTAGAGGATATCGCCCAAATCACTGGTCATGAGTTGACTGTGCAAAAGCTTAGCAAAATGCCGATGTATCATGTCAGCAAAAAGGATCGTCACATTGTGGTTTTAGATATCATGCATGTGGTCAAAACGATCAAAAAAACGTGGCCAGACATCGACATTCAAACCGTCGGAGGCTCTGAGGCGATTGTTGAAATTGATACAGGCAAACGCCAGCTTTCTCCCGTTTTATTTGTGTTTGTATGGCTCCTATTATTTGTCGGAGCGGCTCTTGCCATCATGAATTTCCACGAGGATGTCAGTATGCGGCTTGTTCATATTCGCCTATATGAAATGATCACAGGAAAAACGGTTGAGCATCCTTATTTATTACAAATTCCATATAGCTTTGGACTCGGTTTGGGCATGATTTTATTTTTCAATCATGTATTTAAAAAGCGTTTAAATGAAGAACCAAGTCCGCTCGAAGTGGAAATGTTTAAATACCAGCTCGATCTCGATCATTATGTCGCACTTAAAGAAAATAAAGAAACATTGAAAGATATCCATGATCGGTAAGTGGCTTTTTGTCGTGCTCGTTGGACTTGGCGGCGGTTTAACGGTCGGAGCAGGATTTGTGGCATTTCTAACAGTGCTTGGCATCATCCCTCGATTAATGCAATTAACCAAAACGCAGCGCTTCATACAAGGATACGAGGCGGCTGTCATCAGTGGAGCGGTCGTTGGAGGATGGGCCACCTTAAGTCAAATGCATTTGCATTTATCCAAATGGCTGGCGCTGCCGATTGGTCTTTTATCCGGCATCTTCTACGGTATGCTTGCAGCCGCATTGACTGAGGTATTAAATGTCCTTCCTATATTAACGAAAAGAATTGGAATGGACGGGAAAATTGTTTTGCTGCTCATGGCCATCGTCTTAGGAAAGGTATTTGGTTCATTATTTCATTGGCTTATTTATATTTAAAAAAATTTGGAGGGAACAACACGTGTCGAGTTTAAAAGAGAACTATCCATCTAAGGTGAAAACGTATCAGCCCAAACCTCCTTATGTACTCAACTGCATCAAGGCTTTTCTTGTTGGCGGCTTGATCTGCGCCATAGGCGAAGGGCTGCAAAACTTCTATATTCACTTTTTTGATTTTAATGAAAAGACAGCGGGGAATCCAACAGTGGCGACCCTCATTTTAATTTCTTCTATTTTAACTGGTATCGGTATTTACGATAAAATTGGCCAGTTTGCTGGAGCGGGATCCGCTGTCCCGGTGACAGGGTTTGCAAACAGCATGACAAGTGCTGCTCTTGAGCATAGAAGTGAAGGGCTTGTGTTAGGTGTAGCCACGAACATGTTTAAGCTTGCTGGGAACGTCATTGTTTTTGGTGTCGTCTCGGCTTATGTCGTAGGGATCATTCGATACATCTTGGAAAAGGTGTTTTCGTAGGAGGAATGAAACGTGAAACTAACAGGTAAACAATCTTGGGTATTCGAGCATAAGCTTTATGTCAATGCAGAAGGAACAGCTGCAGGACCGAAAGAAAAAGACGGCCCGATCGGTCATCTAATTGATAAAACATACGACGAAATGCATTGTGATCAAAAGAACTGGGAAATGGCTGAAAGGCAGCTCATGGATGATGCGATATCAACCGCTTTATCAAAAGCAAATTTGCAAAAAAGCGATGTTGATCTTTTGCTGGCAGGAGACTTACTGAATCAAAACGTCACAGCAAACTATGTGGCAAGAGAACTTAAAATTCCGTTTCTTTGCTTATTTGGAGCATGCTCCACATCAATGGAATCGGTCGCCATTGCTTCGGCATTAGTAGATGGTGGTTTTGCAAAAAGAGCCATTGCTGCGACAAGCAGTCATAATGCGACGGCAGAACGCCAATTTCGTAATCCGACAGAATACGGCGGGCAAAAACCAGATACAGCGACAAGTACAGTGACTGGGAGCGGGGCCGTTATTATCAGCCAAGAGCCCTCCCAAATTCAAATTACAAGTGCAACTGTGGGACGAGTCATGGATCTTGGGATTACAGACCCATTTGACATGGGATCGGCAATGGCACCGGCAGCAGCAGATACCATCAAGCAGCACTTAGAAGATCTAGGGAGAACGGTTGACGATTACGATCTTATTTTAACAGGTGATCTATCTGGCATTGGCTCACCGATCTTAAAGGATCTGCTCAAAGAAGACGGCATTCAGCTCGGCCGAAAGCACGATGATTGCGGATTAATCATCTACACACCCGATCAAAATGTGTTCGCTGGAGGCAGCGGCTGTGCGTGTTCAGCTGTTGTGACATTTAGTCACATCTTTCAAGAAATGAAGGCAGGGAATTTGCAAAAAGTATTTGTTGTCGCAACCGGGGCACTTCTCAGCCCGACGATGGTCCAGCAAAAAGAGACCATTCCCACCATTGCGCATGGTGTCGTATTTGAGCGTGCGGGAGGAGAAAGCTAATGGAATATCTGATCGCTTTTGTTGCAGGCGGACTTATTTGTGTCATCGGCCAGCTTTTATTGGACGTACTCAAACTCACGCCTGCACATGTCATGACCATCTTTGTTGTGGCAGGAACCATATTAGACGGGTTCGGAATTTATGATAAATTTATTGAATTTGCAGGTGCAGGTGCAACCGTACCTATCGTTAGCTTTGGTCATAGTTTGCTTCATGGGGCAATGCACCAGGCAGATGTACATGGATTCATCGGAATCGGGATCGGTATTTTTGAATTAACCTCTGCTGGAATATCAGCTGCGATTTTATTCTCATTTATTATCGCACTTATCTTTAAACCGAAAGGATAACCTCATATGGGGCAAAGACGTAAAGTCATTTTAGTGACAGACGGAGATATATATGCTGCCAAAACGATTGAGCTTGTCGCTAAAAAAGTCGGCGGACGATGTATTTCTAGCTCAAAAGGGAATCCGAGCAAACGGACAGGACCTGAACTTGTCCAGATGATTTTAAAGACGCCGTATGATCCAGTGTTTGTCATGTTTGATGATTCTGGTTTGACGGGTGAAGGAACAGGGGAGACGGCGATGAAGCATGTGGCGTGTCACCCTGAAATTGAAGTGATTGGAGCCATTGCAGTTGCATCTAAGACGCATCAAGCCGAATGGACCAAGGTGCATGTCTCCATTGACCGGGAAGGTGAACTAACAGAATACGGTGTCGACAAACACGGACTTCCAGAAATGGAGCCACATAAAATGAGCGGGGATACGGTGTATTGTCTCGACTCACTCCATCTTCCGTTTGTTGTCGGGATTGGGGATATTGGCAAAATGGGACGGAAAGATGATCTGAGCAAAGGATCTCCAATCACGATGAAAGCAGTTGAGTTAATATTAGAAAGGAGTGGTTTCCATGAAGAAAGACAAGGTAAACGTGTACCGAGACCCAAAGAAAAATGAAGATTACTTCAAGGATAATGTCGGGATGGGTCTCAGCTTCGACCTTGGCGTTCGGAAAATCTATATACATGATCAGGAAATCCAACTTTACTATGTAAACGGATTGTGTGATACGCAGTATGTCATCTATTTATTAAAAGAACTGATTGAAATCAATGACAGCGAACCTGAATCAGATGACCTCGCTCGTGTGGTCGAGAACCGCCTTGTCAATCAGCAGGTCTCAAAAGTTGAAACGCTGGATGAAGCAGTAGATCAAGTGCTGTCGGGACTTGTGGCAGTCGTTGTAGAAGGTGAAAACTACGCATTTATCATTGATGTCAGGAGCTATCCTGGCAGAATGCCAGAGGAGCCGGATACAGAAAAGGTTGTCAGAGGAGCAAGAGACGGGTTTGTCGAAAACATTATTGTGAATACAGCGCTCATTCGTAGAAGAGTGCGAGATGAAAAGCTGCGATACAAAATGCTCAAAGTAGGCGAACGTTCAAAAGCAGATGTATGTGTTTGCTACATTGAAGACATTGCGGATCCAGATCTTGTGGATATCATTGAAAAAGAAGTGTCAGGTATCAAAGTCGATGGGCTGACGATGTCTGATAAAACGATTGAAGAATTTATTATTAAACAAGGCTATAATCCCTTTCCGCTTGTAAGATACACCGAGCGCCCAGATGTAGCTGCTAATCATATATTAGAAGGGCATGTCATCATCATTACCGATACATCGCCTAGTGTCATCATTACTCCAACCACAATTTTTCATCACGTTCAGCATGCAGAAGAATACCGCCAGGCACCGGCAGTAGGCACGTTTCTAAGATGGGTACGCTTTTTAGGCATATTATGTTCCACCTTTTTATTGCCAATTTGGTTTCTGTTTATCCTAGAACCAAATCTCCTGCCTGACAATTTAAGCTATATTGGGTTTAACAAGCCTTCACATATCCCTGTTATTCTCCAAGTATTTCTTGCTGATTTTGGGGTGGAGTTCTTAAGAATGGCAGCAATTCATACGCCCACTGCACTGTCGACCGCCATGGGGCTGATTGCGGCCGTTTTAATTGGACAAATTGCCATCGATGTCGGTTTATTTACACCGGAGGTCATTTTATACGTCTCACTAGCAGCCATCGGCACATTTACAACACCGAGCTATGAACTGAGTGTCGCCAATAAGATCGTGCGACTCATCATATTAGCACTAGTGGCGATCTTTAAGCTGAATGGACTCATCATTGGTTTTACCTTGTTACTCATTTATTTAACATCCATTCGTTCATTGCAGACGCCTTATATGTGGCCGTTCATTCCTTTTAATGGAAAGGCTTTGTGGCAAGTGCTGATTCGGACGTCTGTTCCGGGCTCAAAAGTAAGGCCAAGCATCGTACACCCTCAAAACAGATCAAAAATTCCGCCAAATTCTTAGCGCTCATTGAAAGTGGCTGAAGATTGTGATATTGTATTTTTAACTTTGAGAAACGGCAAAAGGCAGCTCACGTAGCTGTCTTTTTTCAGCCGAGGCGGAGAAAGAGGGAATGACATTGTATTTACACGGCACTTGCAGACAAAATGAACTCGGTCATTTAGAAATTGGTGGTGTTGATGCCGTTTCTTTAGCTGAAACGTATGGGACACCACTTTATGTATATGATGTGGCTTTAATACGGGAGCGCGCAAAAAGCTTTCAAAAAGCGTTTATAGAAGAAGAATTAACGGCGCAGGTAGCATATGCGAGTAAAGCATTTTCCTCTATTGCCATGTTTCAGCTTGCCAAAGAAGAAGGATTATCTCTTGATGTCGTATCTGGCGGAGAGCTGCATACAGCCATTTGCGCCGGATTTCCAGTAGATAAAATTCATTTCCATGGCAACAACAAAAGCAGAGAAGAATTAAAGATGGCATTAGAGTATGGGATCGGCTGTATTGTAGTTGATAATTTCTATGAAATGAAACTCATTGAACAGCTTGGTCAAGAGCTGTCAAAAAAGGTGAAAGTGCTGCTCCGTATCACGCCAGGTGTCGAAGCGCATACTCATGATTACATTACGACAGGCCAAGAGGATTCAAAGTTTGGCTTTGATCTTCATAATGGACAAGCAGACGAAGCGGTGAAACAAGTGATTGGGTCAGAAGTGATCGAGCTTTTAGGTGTCCATTGCCATATCGGTTCACAAATCTTTGATACGGCTGGTTTTGTCCTTGCAGCAGATAAAATCTTTATGAAGCTGGATGAATGGAGAGAATCCTTTGGCTTTATCTCCACAGTGTTAAACTTAGGCGGAGGCTTTGGGATCCGATATACAGCTGAGGATGAACCACTTCCTCCGACAGAATACGTTGAAAAAATTATCCAAGCTGTCAAAGCGAACGTAGCCCGCTATGAGTTCGTTATGCCGGAAATTTGGATTGAGCCTGGCCGCTCTCTTGTTGGAGATGCAGGGACGACTCTTTATACGATCGGCTCATCAAAACATGTACCTGGAATTCGTGATTATGTAGCCATAGACGGCGGAATGAGTGACAACATTCGCCCAGCTTTATATCAAGCGAAATATGAAGCAGCGAGTGCCAACAAAATGAGCCAAACGCATGATCGAACGGTTTCAATTGCAGGGAAATGCTGTGAAAGCGGAGATATGCTCATTTGGGATATCGACCTGCCAGAGTTATCACAAGGAGATTTATTAGCTGTCTTTTGTACAGGAGCATATGGCTACAGTATGTCAAACAACTATAACCGTATCCCGCGCCCGGCTGTTGTGTTTGTAGAAGATGGGGAAGCGCAGCTTGTAGTTGAGCGTGAAACATATGAGGACATTGTCAAACTGGATTTACCCTATCAATCAAAAGTGAAGTCATCTACTTAAAAAAGCTGCCTGATGATCAGGCAGCGTTTTTTATGAAATTTATTTTCCGCCAGTGAATACAGACACAATCGCGTTCCAAATGGAGACAAAGAAATCCCAAATCTTTTGTAGAAGGTTTTTACCTTCATCTGATTCTATGAATTTCGTAATCTTGTCTTTTGCTTTATCGATTTGAGACCCTACTTGGTTCCAATCGATATTGATGTTTTTCATTTTATTAAAGAGGGAGACTAGCTGATCCTTTTGCTCTTGCGTCAGATTTAAGTTCAAATCGGAAGCGGCTTGATCCACTTTTTCTTCCACTTCTTTTGTTGTTTTAGGGACACCGTTTTTCGCAATGTCATCTTTGATTTTTGCAATAAGAGCAGAAGCATTGTCTTTTCCGATGGAGTCACCCAATTTAGATGTTGTCACCAGCTCTTCGTTTGCGACCTGCTTCACATCTTCTGGAATGGCTTTGTCGCTTGACACTTCATAGGCTTTTAATAAACCCGTCAGCGCTGCTGTACCAGATACTTCAAACGGGGCAGTCACGACCACCTTCGCATCCTTGACACCTGCTGTCATTAAAGCATTTAAATACATCTCATCTGTAATCGTCTTAATGTTATGTGTATCCACAGTCAGACCAGTACCTGATTTTTCTATGGTGATGGATGAAGATGATAATGCTCTAGTCCCAATTTGAGAACGAGGGATGTACTTTCCTAAATATTCGTGCTCTTCTTTATTGGTTACTTCAATTTTTGTCGCATTTTCAGGTGGATTCAACTCGTCAAGCACCTTCTGGCGATCAGCCGGTGTTAAGTCTTGCCCGAGTGTGACGATGACATCGCCTACAGCTGCATCCGCTAAGCTGACTTTTGGCGCACCAATCAGTAAAAGGAGCGCTGCCATCATACCAAGCATCGTTTTTTTAAACATGTTGACCTCCTTCAAGTCGAGAGCGTTCCTCTTTCTAGAGAAACTCATCTTTTGAGTACACGTGTGAAGCGTACTCCAACATATAGACGTAACAAATCAGCCTGACGTTTCAATTTTCTTTTGAAGTTGTTTTGATCAGTCTAACTTCATGTACTTAGGAGAAAAGGATCAGGCTCTTCTATTTTAACAATGATGAGATGGGAGGTAAATAACATTCAAAAAGCAGGGGATGTTTAACATCACTGAAAATGTGCTATAATGAGCGTTGTTTAACCTGAAAGGAGAATGTGAAAAATGGCGAAAAAAGGATACATACAATTAACGAATGGAAAGAAAATTGAGTTTGAACTTTACCCAGAGGCTGCTCCAGGTACAGTAGCAAACTTTGAAAAACTAGCAAATGAGGGCTTCTACGATGGATTGAAATTCCACCGCGTGATCCCTGGCTTCGTCAGCCAAGGCGGCGACCCAAACGGTAATGGAACTGGAGGCCCTGGTTACACAATTAAATGTGAAACAGAAGGAAACCCTCATCAACACGAAAGAGGTTCATTATCAATGGCGCATGCTGGTAAAGACACGGGCGGCAGCCAATTTTTTATCGTACATGATCCGCAGCCGCATTTAAATGGCGTGCACACTGTTTTTGGTAAGGTAACATCTGGTATCGAGGCTGTTCTTGATATGGAGCAAGGCCAAGGTATGGAAAAAGTCGAAGTTGTAGATGCTTAATCCAAAACACCGCTTAATCGCGGTGTTTTTTGATTTATATCTTCATTTTAAAAGCGTATTTTGATCAATTTTTTTCAAAATGCGCTTTTTCTTTTTGAACAACCATGCACAGAACCTGTTTTTGTGATACGATAACAGAACAAACATTCGCACTTATGATTGTCAACCATACAGATGAAACACGAGTGACATCTGCAAATCATGAAAGCGTGTGGTCATGCTGAAAGAAAGCAGGAGATACTTTGAAACCATTAACAAAAGAAGAAAAAAATCAAATGATGATTGACATTCAGCGTTACTTTGCCGAAGAACGAGAAGAAGAGATTGGTGAATTAGCTGCCATCAATATACTAGAATTTATCACAAAAAATCTTGGAAGCTACTATTATAATCAAGGGGTTCGTGACAGTCGCAACATCGCTGTTCAGCGATCACAATTGTTAGAGGAAGACCTATTCGCACTCGAAAAAAGAGTCTAATCAAAAAGCCTACATTCTTTTGGTGTGTGTTTTACTAATGATAAAAAGGAAAGATACCCCCTTAATAAAGAACGCATATTCGTATCATATGTAATGATTAATAGGTGGAAACCAAAGGTCCGTCTCAATCGTTATATAAGTAACCATTAATGAAAAATTGCTCTTTTGGTTTTATTTCATCATGATAAGGAATAAAACATACAAAAAGGCGAAGTGCAGATGATGGAGGTTCTAAATATGGGGAAAATTAAATTAAAAATTGCGATCTTATTTGTTTTACTGCTTTGTTTAGGCGCAGGTTATTTATACATGAATGGCATGAAAATTGAAGATGTGCCAACAGCCATTGGCGAAAGCTTAACGAATAATGATAAAGATTACACAATCTATGAATATACCATTACGAAAATTGATGGAGATGAATATTACGGTCAAGCGAAAAACGGCACGAAAATCATTTTTAATGGAAAGAAATTTGAAGATGATGTCGCTGATTTGAAGAAAGGTGATCGTATCAAAGCCTACTTTAGTAATGAAAAAAGAATAGATGGTCTTATAAAAGTAGTAAAAGTCGTTAATTAACATGTCTCCTTTCCTATAAGGAGGCTTTTTTTATAAAATAAGTAGGGAAATCTTGATTGTTGCATTTGTCAAAAAGGATCGCTATAATAGCCCCTAAGGACAGCTGAATATCGATTGTATCCTTCGGGGCAGGGTGAAAATCCCGACCGACGGTAATAAAGCAAATGCTTTACAGCCCGTGACCCGTTAATTTATTAACGGTTGATTCAGTGAAAAGCTGAAGCCGACAGTGAAAGTCTGGATGGGAGAAGGATAAAGAAAGCTATGAACGAAAAATATTTGTTGATCATAGTTTTATTTCTAATGCAAAAAAACCAAAGCCCCGGAATTTTTTCCGGGGCTTTCTGTATGTACATGAGTATAGACGGCATGCAGTGCTTATTAGGTGATCCCTCATTTACCTTGTATGGACCATAAAAAGCGACGAAGGTGTTCAATCGATCACATGTCCCTAACATCGCTTTTTGATAAAGTGAGAAATACAAATGAAAGAGAAAGGGAGGATCACATGTTTACGGGAATTATTGAAGAAGTTGGCTCAGTCCAGTCATTAAGCAAAAAGTCAGCAGATGCCATGGAAATTGTCATAAAGTGCAGCCGTGTGCTAGAAGATGTTCATCTTGGAGATAGTATCGCGATCAATGGCGTATGTCTCACAGTCACAAGCTTTACAAAAGAACAGTTCACGGCAGATGTGATGCCTGAGACGGTGAAAGCCACATCACTGGATCACCTTACGTCAGGCAGTCCAGTCAATTTAGAGCGAGCGATGCCCTCGAATGGACGATTTGGCGGCCATTTTGTATCAGGCCACGTCGATGGGACGGCGATCATTACCCGAATAGAAAAGAAGAGTAATGCCATTTACTATGATTTAGAGATGGACAAGACCCTCACAGACATGCTCACCAAAAAGGGATCAATTGCGATAGATGGTGTCAGCTTGACCATTTTCGATTTGCGTGATGCACACGTCACAGTCTCTATTATTCCTCATACGCTTGAAGGAACTATTTTCCCGACTAAATCTATGGGGGATATAGTGAATATAGAGTGTGACATGATCGGTAAATATATTTATCGCTTTTTAACAAAGGAGCAAAACGGAAAGCAGCCATCCCGATTGACCCCATCATTTTTAAAAGAGCACGGATTCTAGGAGGCGATTGTATGTATCATTCAGTTGAGGAGGCAGTAAATGCCCTGAAACAAGGAGAAATCATTATCGTAGTAGATGATGAAGACAGAGAAAATGAAGGAGACTTTGTGGCACTTGCTGAGCATGCAACGCCGGAAGTCATTAACTTCATGGCTTTACATGGAAGAGGTCTCATTTGCACGCCGGTCCATGCGTCGATTGCCAAACACCTGGACCTGCATCCAATGGTAGAGCGAAATACGGATGCACACCATACAGCGTTTACAGTGAGCATCGACCATACGTCAACGACGACTGGTATTAGTGCCTTTGAGCGTTCAACAACCATTTTGGCCATGTTAAATAAAGACGCAAAACCAGAAGATTTTGCCCGCCCAGGTCATGTATTTCCGCTCATTGCAAAAGAGGGCGGCGTACTAGAAAGGCCGGGTCATACAGAGGCGGCCGTTGATCTTGCTAAGCTTGCGGGTTCAGAGCCAGCGGGTGTCATATGTGAAATTATGAATGTAGATGGATCAATGGCGCGCGTCCCTGAACTGAAGGAGATTCAAAAAGAACATGATTTAAAGATGCTTACAATAGAAGCATTGCAGACACATTTAAACAATAATCAAACAAAAACGATGGAAACAAAATAAAAATCACAAAAAAGGATGATGAACATATGAATACAATACAAGGGCATGTAGTAGCAGAAGGACTAAAATTTGCAATCGTAGTGGCAAGATTTAATGATTTTATTACAAGTAAGCTGCTAGATGGAGCAGAAGATACATTGCTTAGACACGGAGCAAACGGTGACGATATCGATGTTGTGTGGGTACCGGGCGCTTTTGAAATACCGTATATGGCAAAAAAACTAGCCGAAACAAAAAAATACGATGCGGTCATTACACTTGGAACAGTGATACGAGGCGCAACAACTCACTATGATTATGTTTGTAACGAAGCGGCCAAAGGAATTGCTCAAAGTGCCATCTCAACAGGGGTACCGATTATCTTTGGTGTACTGACAACAGAATCCATTGAACAAGCCATTGAAAGAGCCGGTACAAAAGCTGGAAATAAAGGCAGCGAATCGGCTGCAGCTGCCATTGAAATGGCCAACCTAAATCGAACGTTTCGTTAATTTAATGAAAAAGAGTTTAAAAACGGCATGAAAATGTTTATAATGTGTGATGAGCAAATGATTCATAAGACATTTGCTGGAAAATAGGACAATTTTAATATTGAGGGGTATATATGTTAATTCGTTACAAGAGGTCTTTTGAAAAAATTGCCATGGGACTTCTGTCCTTTATGCCGGGTGAGAAAGACGTCAAACAACTTCAGCAGACGATGAAGTCATATGAAATGGATGAAGATCGGCAGCTGTTCCTTTGGAAAGATGGCGAGGATATCGTAGGTGCCATTGGTGTGCTGAAAACAGACGACCAAGTGCAAATCGAGCATATTAGCGTCAATCCATCCCATCGTGATCAAGGAATCGGCAAGGAAATGATTTTAGCCGTGGAAGAGGTATTCAAAACCAAAACACTCATTCCAAATGAATTAACGCAAGGCTTCTTTCATAAGTGTCACAGTGAAACAAATTAAATATCACACATGTAAAAGCAGAGGCTACAGTCCTCTGCTTTTTTTACATTTGATCTGCTTTTCCCGTTCAAGCAATACATCTGTCCGGTCACGCAGTCTATGTTTTTCGATTAGAAACGTGTGGGATAAGTTACTTTCCTGTCCAAAGGTCAATCCTTCTTTTTGAGCCATTTCTCTGCATAAAGAAAGAAGTGCTTGATCTTTGATTGGAAGCATCACACTCTCGTAGGGCCTGTCTTCATCCATTTTCTTTTTCAGTGTCCTAAGAAGCAAAATAAACGCCTCATCATCAAGACCTAGGTTCGATAAAACTGGCCGATTTGCTTCTAACAAGTGAAGGCTGTTTGAAATAAGCCGTTTCGCTCCTTTTTCATTTCCCCGTCTTTGATGATACAAAGCAACAGCAAGCTGAATCAGGCCAACCCAATATGCTTTGCGCTGCTCCGGGGGATCTTCCTTCCAATATTCTTCAAGAATTTCATGACACTCAAAATAATCTCTTGTCGTATGAAATTCGTGTAAAAAAGCCACGTACGCTTCAGGATACACAGCGGTCATCTCCTTTTCCACTATCAGTCTAACACACCGAAAAGAAAAGAAGAAAGAACGTCCCTTAGTGAAAGGACGCTCTGTTTCTTTAATAAACCCAAGCCGCGCCAACGATGATCAGCAAGATGAAAAGCACGACAATAAGCGCGAATCCTCCGCCGAAGTTATAGCCATCTCCCATAATGATACGGCCTCCTTTTTTCATCAGTTCTGATTACAATGGTATTCTATGTATAAGTGCCCTCATTGGTATGGGCGATTCCACTGTTTTTCTTGTTTTGCCTAGGGCATCATGGTCGAAATTATATTGGACGAGAGCTTTATCCTGTCTTATACTAAAGGTTAGCCGGTGAAACGGTACTTAGAAGACAGTAGAAATGGTGAGAAAAGAATGCTGGAATATCAGGTGAAAATAGATTCGTTTGAGGGTCCATTGGACTTGCTTTTACATTTAATCAACCGTTTGGAAATTGATATTTATGATATTCCCGTCGCTAAAATTACGGAGCAGTATTTATTATATGTCCACACGATGAGGGAGCTTGAGCTCGACGTTGCGAGTGAATATTTGGTGATGGCTGCAACCCTCCTAAGTATTAAAAGCAGAATGCTTCTTCCGAAACAAGAGGAAGAGCTATTTGATGAAGACCTGCTCGAAGAGGAAGAGGATCCTCGAGAAGAGCTGATTGGCAAATTGATTGAATACCGAAAGTATAAAAATGCAGCGCAAGAACTAAAGGAGCGCGAAGAAGAAAGGCAAAATGCCTTTACAAAACCACCGAGTGATTTAAGTGAATTTGCAAAAGAAGCGGAAGCAAAGGACACAAACTTACATGTAACGGTGTATGATATGTTAGGTGCGTTTCAAAAGGTATTAAACCGAAAAAAAATAACGAAACCAGCACCATCAAAAATCACAAGACAAGAAATCCCGATTGAAGACAAAATGAATGAGATTATGAACCATTTAAGAAAAACAAAAAAACGGACCAATTTCATGACTTTATTTCAACATGATCAAAAGGAACACCTTGTCGTGACGTTTCTTGCTGTTCTCGAATTGATGAAAAGTCATCACATCATGTTAGAGCAGGAAGGGAACTTTGAAGACATTTATATAATAGGGAGTGAAACGATTCATGACGCTTGATATCGTGAATTGGAAAGCCATCTTAGAAGCGCTGCTGTATGCAGCAGGTGACGAAGGCTTAACAAGAAAACAGCTCATGTCTGTTCTTGAAGTAGATGAGGCGGCATTACTCGATATGATGTCTGCCGTAAAGGAAGAATATCAAAAACAAGAACGTGGGATTGAGCTCATCGAATATGCAGATTCATATATGCTGCTGACTAAAAAAGAATACAGCATTTATTTAAAAAAATTAGTAGAGACACCTTCCAAAGGTTTGTCACAGGCAGCGCTGGAGGTGCTTGCCATTGTCTCTTATAAACAGCCGATCACGCGCAGTGAGGTAGAGGAGATCAGGGGAGTCAAATCAGAGCGGGTGCTTCATAGCCTAGTAGCCAAAGCGCTGCTCTGTGAAGTTGGACGTGCCGATGGCCCAGGACGAGCGATTCTTTATGGCACAACGCCTACCTTTTTAGAGCAATTTGGCTTAAAAGCCCTAGATGAATTACCACCGCTTCCAGAGAATGTTGAAGCAGATGGTGTGCAAGAAGAGGCGGATCTATTTTTTGAAAACTTCAATCAAACATTTGAAGAGATAAAATAGTTCAAAATAAGGAAAAATGTATGATAAAATATTAAAAGATTTTAGGTCTAAAATCTTTTAATGAAAGATAAAATGGTGACAAAGCCATGAGGGGAAGGTAAACACGAAACAAATGGCACATATGAATGTAAAGGCTCAAGTTGATCAAGCAGGCGTCTTTTTATTAAAGGTTGCAACTGAAGTGAATGGTTTTTTGAACGAAGCTACCTTGTCAAGCTTGAAACGATTAAACCCCGAAGCGGAAGCCTATTATTGTGACATATTGAGTACATTACGGAAGCTTGCAGTGTATAGCGAGGATGCAGCGGCAGTTTGCAAAAAAATCGGCCAGCAGCAGACATTCCCGCAGCAAGCGGCTCAGCAGACGCTTCACCGTATTTATCATCAATGTATTGAAGAATTTTTTACGCCGAAAAAGGATACATGGTATGAAGATAGCCGTTCGGCCTATACAGGGAAAAGCAGCATTGTTTTCCGCCATGAAGTATCGGCTGATGTAAAGCGATTATTTTCTTCATTAGAAAAAGACTTTTTAACAATGAGAGAAGAGCTAGAATATACGACATCTCATCAGCAAATGAAAATGGTATAAGCAAGAATGAAAAGCGGCTCTAAATATAGAGGCGCTTCGATTGTTGACAGAGGGCTAAAATGATCTTTATTTTAGTCCTTTGTCTTCTTTTTTCAGCGTGATAGAAAACCTTTGAAGTCTAGGAAGGACGAGTACCGGAGCGGAGCGAATTTGACATTCGTGAGCACCGGCACGCAGGACTGACACCGAATGCGAGGGTTTGTCTACACGCTGAAGCGGCTCTAAATATAGAGGCGCTTTTTTTATGGACGAGGCATCATAACTTTTTCAGCCGCGCATACACTTGTACAAAACGGACAAGGACGTGAATGAACATGCCCTATTTAAAAATTGGAACAGCAGTCCTTCTTCTATTTACACTCTTACTGCCTTTTTCCTCAGCTGCTCAAGCAGACATATCGTTATCGGTGAGTGCAAGAAGCGCCATTTTAATAGATGGACAGTCAGGCAGAGTCCTATTTGGGAAGGACGAGCACGAAAAAAGGAGAATCGCCAGTATTACAAAAATTATGACGGCTGTATTAGCCATTGAATCAGGAAAAATGAAAGACACCGTCAAAATATCAAAACGGGCGATTCAAGCGGAGGGCTCATCGATTTATTTAAAGGAAGGGCAGAAGGTGAGCTTAGAAGACCTGACGTACGGGCTGATGCTGCGTTCTGGAAATGATGCAGCTGTTGCCATTGCTGAACATATTGGCGGCAGCTTAGAAGGCTTTATTTTTATGATGAACCAAAAGGCGTCTGAACTAGGAATGGAAAATACGAATTTTCAAAATCCACATGGGCTCGATGATCATAAAAACCATTATTCCTCAGCCTATGATATGGCGATTTTAACTAAATACGCTATGGAGCATAGACATTATCAAAAAATTGCCGGCACGACTTTCTATAAAGCGAAGACAATGGAAGGCTATTGGAAAAATAAAAACAAGCTGCTCACCGGTTTATATCAATATTCGACTGGAGGGAAAACGGGATATACGAAGCTTGCAAAACGCACGCTCGTCTCCACAGCTGCAAAAGGAGATGCTGCGTTAATTGCTGTGACCATTAATGCGCCGGATGACTGGAAAGATCATATCTCTATGTTTGAGTATGCATTTGATCACTATAAAACATATGTGCTTGCTGAAAAAGGAAGGCTTGCTTCGTTAAAAGGGACCTTTTACGAAAAAAAAGCGTTTATTCAGCGTGATGTGGACTATTTTTTAAATGAAGATGAGAAAAAATTAGTGGAGATTGAAACTGAAATGCTCACTCCCGAAAAGAAATGGAAAAAAAACGCCGAAGCCATCCCAGATGTCGTAGGAAAAATGACGTTCTTATTAGATGGTCAGGTGATCGAGCAAGTACCGATTTTTTATGAAAATAAACGCAACCGAATGCCTCAAAAAAGCTTTCAAGAAATGTTTAAGTCTGTCTTTCAGACATCTATAGGCGGATCTTCATGGTCAATCTAATTTGGGTGTTTCTCACTGTCATCGGGCTTGTTTATGCGATGTTTAACGGAACGATGCAGGAAGTGAATGAAGCTGTATTTAAGGGATCAAAAGAAGCGGTCACCATTTCAATTGGTTTGATTAGTGTACTTGTTTTTTGGCTCGGACTGATGAAGATTGCAGAAGAAGCGGGGCTGTTAAACTTCCTTAGTAAATTGTGCCGCCCTTTTATTTCAAAGCTATTCCCAGATATTCCTCCTAATCATCCAGCAATGGGGTATATCCTGTCCAACCTCATGGCGAATTTCTTTGGTCTCGGGAATGCCGCTACACCGCTTGGCATTAAGGCGATGGAGCAGATGAAAACATTAAATGGCGGCAAAAATGAGGCGAGCCGATCTATGATTACATTTTTAGCTGTCAACACATCCTCTATTACACTTGTGCCAACAACCGTCATTGCCATTAGAATGACCTATGGCGCAGATCAGCCAACAGACATTGTTGGACCAACCATTTTGGCGACACTTATTTCAGGAATTGGTGCGATTATCATTGATCGCTATTTCCACTATCGCAGAAGCAGGCGGGGGTGATCTTGTGGCATTTATTAACTGGCTTTCACTTGCTTTGATTCCACTGATCATCGCAGGCATTTTGATTGCTGGAACCATCAAAAAAGTACCGACTTATGAAACATTTGTGGAAGGCGGTAAAGAAGGCATTCAGATTGCCTTTTCAATCATTCCATATTTAGTTGGTATGCTTGTAGCCATAACGATATTTCGTGCGTCAGGTGCACTTGACTTTGTCATGGGGTTATTAAAACCCATATTTACAGCGATTGGCTTTCCTACAGAGTTGGTGCCGCTTGCGTTTATTCGTCCGATATCAGGAACAGCTGCACTCGGCATGACATCAGACTTAATTGCGACATATGGTCCAGATTCTTTTATTGGCCAGCTCGCAGCTGTCATGCAAGGATCAACAGACACCACTCTTTACATTTTAACGGTCTATTTTGGAGCAGTCGGTATTAAAAAAATGGGGGATGCGCTGAAAGTAGGTCTGTTAGCAGATCTCATTGGTGTCATTGCATCTGTTATTATCGTCAGTTTGTTATTTAGCGGCGCCTAATCAGGCGCTTTTTTGTATTTAATGGATGGAAAACAGTTTTTTAGCTGAAATTAGACAGACGAAACGCTTATTTTTCGACGAATGCTTGTTTGTTTTAAGTCAAGCAAGTAAGATAGTACATGAGGTGAAAGACAAATGGAACGTTTACAGAAAGTAATTGCACATGCCGGCGTCGCTTCTAGGCGGAAGGCTGAAGAATTAATTAAAGAAGGACGAGTTACCGTTAATGGTCAAACAGTGACAGAGCTTGGAGTGAAAGTGGGCTCTTCAGATAAAATTGAAGTCAACGGATTAAAGCTAGAAAGAGAAGAACCGGTTTACTTTATGCTTTATAAACCGCGCGGCGTCATTTCAGCTGCCGAGGATGATAAAGGACGTAAAGTCGTCACAGACTTCTTTGATGATATCCCGCAGCGCCTTTATCCAATCGGCCGTTTAGATTATGATACGAGCGGTTTGATTTTGATTACAAATGATGGCGAATTTGCCCATACACTCATGCACCCGAAATATGAAATTGATAAAACGTATGCAGCGAAGCTAAAAGGCATCCCTTCAAAGGAATTGCTCAGAAAGCTCGAAAAAGGGATCATGCTAGATCATAAAAAGACAGCACGTGCTCGTGCCAAAATGCTTTCTATTGATAAACGAAAGCAAACATCTATTGTTCAATTAACCATTCATGAAGGTAGAAACAGACAGGTGCGCCGCATGTTTGAAGCGATTGGTCATGACGTTTTAAAGCTAAAAAGAGAGCAATATGCATTCCTTCATATTGAAGGCATGAGACCGGGAGAGCGCAGAGAATTAACTCCGCATGAAGTAAAACGCCTAAGAGCGATTGCTGATCACGGGAAAAGTGCTAACTAATTTTCACATAAACTTCAAAAAATGAAGAAGCATCAAAAGAAGGAGAATGCTATAATTTACCTGAATGTCTAGGGGGAAGGGGTACTTCAGATGAAGAAAAGACGATTTTTCATACGGACGGGCATTCTCCTCGTGATGCTTGTTGCACTATGTTATACAATGTATAACTCAGTATTTGCCAAACAGGATCGAGTCAAAGAAGGATCTATTGCACCTAACTTTGTCCTTCAATCTGTGGATGGGGAGCGGATTGAATTAAAGGACTTAAAAGGCAAAGGCGTCTTTCTTAATTTTTGGGGGACCTGGTGCGGTCCATGTAAACAAGAATTCCCTTATATGGCGAATCAATATGAAGTGTTCAAGGATCGCGGTGTGGAAATTGTTGCAGTGAATGTTGGGGAATCAAATATTGCCGTTAAGAATTTTATGGATGCTTATGGTGTAAATTTTCCGGTTGCCATGGACAAAGACCGTCAAGTCACAGAGGCATATGATATTACGCCGCTGCCAACCACATTTTTAATTAATCCTGAAGGCAAGGTAATCAAAGTCATAAAGGGAACCATGACAGAACGTAATGTCTATGAATATATGAATTTGATTAAACCAAAGGGGTCTTAGAATGAAAGAGATAAAGTGCGATTGTGGACATATTAATCCAATCGGTACTGTTCTATGTGAATCATGCGGGAATCCCATTGCGGCAATAGAGAAAAATTCTTCAAAGCTGCTAGATATGAGGTATGACGGCAGTGCGAGACGCTCGCAAACATACAACAAAACGATTGTTGATAAAGTGTGGAACTTTTTTTCTTCCGTTAAAGTAGGTGTGTGGCTGATTGTCATCACACTGTTAGCTTCCTCGCTTGGAACCATTTTTCCGCAGGAGCGATTTATTCCGCCAGGTGCATCAGCTTCCACCTATTATGAAGAGCAATATGGATCGTTTGGCAAGCTATATTACATACTTGGATTCCATGATCTTTATAATTCTTGGTGGTTCTTAGCCCTTGTAGCTTCTATTGGAATTTCCCTTGTGATTTGCAGTCTCGACCGGGTCATTCCTCTTTATCGGGCACTTAAAAATCAAGGTGTTGTCAAAAAAGAAAGCTTTATGAGAAGGCAGCGTCTATTCAGCGAAACAGACAAAACATTAGATCAGCATACATATGAAGGCATCGTTAGAGCGATGAAACAAAAGCGTTACCGCGTGCGAAAAGAAGATGGACATATTTTAGGTGAAAAAGGTCGCTTTTCACGCTGGGGACCTTACGTCAATCACATCGGATTAATTATCTTTCTCATTGGCTCGATGCTCCGGTTTGTCCCAGGCATGTATGTCGATGAAACGCTGTGGGTGAGAGAAGGCGAAACAGCACCGATCCCTGGCACGGATGGTCAATACTTCTTGAAAAATAATGCGTTTTCAATTGATCGTTATGAATCTGGAAATGAAAAAGAAGTGTTTGAAAATGCCATTGAAAAAGCTGGCGACGGTCAAGTGGTGAAAAGTTATAAAACCGATGCCATATTATACAAACGTGAAGGAGACGTTGTTTTTGGTGAAAAGCCCAAGCTCAAGCGGGTAACAGAACACGATATTAAAGTGAACGAACCGCTCAAGTTTGACAATTTCTCATTATATCAAGTGGATTTTAAACAAAATGAACTCGATCAAATGGTCTTTCAGCTGATTCGAAAAGATACAGAAAAATCTTTTGGAACAGTGAAGATTAATCTGCTGGAGCCTAAGTCAGAATATGATCTTGGTAGCGGTTACAAAGTCAAGGTGATGAGCTATTTGCCTGATTTTTATTTTGACGAAGATGGAACGCCAAGTACGAAAACAAGGAATCCGAATAATCCTGCTTTCGTGTTTGAAATGATTTCTCCTGAAAAACCTAAAGGTGAAAAAAGCTTTGTGGCCATTCAAGAGACAGTAGAGGGTTCTGATAACAATATATATAAGATGAAGTTTGATCGTGTTGAAACGAAAAACGTAACAGGATTGACGGTTAGAAAAGATGTAACTCTCGGGGTGCTTATCGTAGGCGGGATTATCTTCATGATTGGTGTCGTGCAGGGGATGTACTGGCAGCATAGAAGAATCTGGCTGTCGGCAAAGGATGGAAAAGTATTTGTGGCAGGACACACAAACAAAAACTGGTTCGGCTTAAAGTCCGATCTCAATGTGTTACTGAGTGGCAGTGGCATCAAGCAGCCAGTTGATCAAAAAGAACTGCCTGATACAACGAGTATCAGCAAAAGCAAGGGGGAAGGATTAGATGGCGGCAGTCAGTGAAAATCTGTTATTTGCAGCTTTTCTATTTTATTTAGCGGCAGTTCCTTTTTTTGGCGGTGCCATTAAAGGAAAAAAGAAAGAGGATGGACCGCGCAGGAATAAGTCGGCACTCATCGGCATTACGCTCACCATCATCGGTTTTTTGAGCCAATTTGGTTATTTTATTTCAAGATGGATGGCGTCTGGTCATGCACCAGTCAGTAATTTATTTGAATTCACAACGGCTTTTGGTATGATGCTGGTGCTTGCATTTATCATTTTATATTTTGTGTATCAAGTATCTGTACTTGGGTTATTCACACTTCCAATAGCCTTATTGATTATTGCCTATGCAAGCATGTTTCCATCAGATATTTCGCCGCTGATTCCTTCACTTCAAAGTAATTGGCTATACATTCACGTGACAACAGCAGCACTTGGGCAAGCCATTTTAGCGATCAGTTTTGTTGCAGGTGTCATCTTCCTTTTGAAGCATGTCGATCAAGCAAAGCCAGGGAAGAAGACGTTTGGTTTAGAGCTTGTCATGTTTATGATTGTGGTGACACTTTCGTTTATCGCTGTCACTTCAGTTTTTAGAATGACAGGATATGAAGCGAAGTTTAATTGGGTAGATAAAAATAAAGAAGAAAGTGTCATGGTTTATGAGATGCCAGCCTTAGTCGGGCCTCATAAAGGGGAACTTGTGACGCAAGATCGATTGGAGCCTTTCATTGATTTACCACCTGTTTTTTCAGGCAGAAAGGTCAATACAGTGTTATGGTCATTTGGCGTCGGGCTGATCATTTACGGACTGCTTAGATTGATCATTCGCAAGCGACTAAGTGCTCTGCTTCAGCCGCTCGTGAGACAGGTAAATCTCGATTTAGTCGATGAAATTGGGTACAGGGCTGTATCCATTGGCTTCCCTGTATTTGCGTTAGGTGGACTGATCTTTGCGATGATCTGGGCGCAAATTGCGTGGACAAGATTTTGGGGCTGGGACCCGAAGGAAGTATGGGCATTGATTACGTTTCTCTTTTATGCAGCCTATCTCCATCTTCGGTTATCGCGAGGCTGGCATGGTGAAAAGTCCGCTTGGCTTGCCGTGATCGGTTTTGCCATTATTATGTTTAATCTCATCTTTGTCAATCTTGTGATTGCGGGACTGCATTCTTACGCATAATCACAAGAAAAAGGCCAACCTTTATGATTCAATTCGGCTTTTTGTTAAAATGAATGTAACAACGGAGAAAGCAGGAGGATTGTCTAATGGAACACACAACTCAAACGAAAATATTAGTCGTAGATGATGAGGCAAGAATTCGCCGCCTTTTAAAAATGTATTTAGAACGTGAAAATTATGAAATCGATGAAGCGGAAAATGGGGACGAGGCGATTCAAAAAGGGCTTCAAACGGATTATGACCTCATTTTGCTTGATTTAATGATGCCTGGCACAGATGGGATTGAAGTATGTAATCAAATTCGAGATAAAAAAGCCACACCAATCATTATGCTGACGGCAAAAGGTGAGGAAGCGAACCGTGTCCAAGGATTTGAGGCAGGAACGGATGACTACATTGTAAAACCTTTCAGCCCGCGTGAAGTTGTTTTACGCGTGAAGGCATTGCTCAGAAGATCGTCTCAAACTTCTTATCTCAATACTGGGACCACAACAAAGGATGTGCTTGTGTTTTCACATTTATCTATTGACCACGATGCACATAGAGTGACAGCTGATGGTAAAGAAGTAAGCCTCACGCCGAAGGAATATGAGCTTTTATACTTCCTCGCGAAAACCCCAGATAAGGTCTATGACAGGGAGAAGCTTTTAAAAGAAGTGTGGCAATATGAATTCTTTGGTGATCTGAGAACGGTAGATACCCACGTGAAACGACTTCGAGAAAAACTGAATAAAGTGTCCCCAGAAGCTGCGAAAAAAATCGTAACTGTATGGGGTGTCGGGTACAAATTTGAGGTCGGCGCTGAATGAAGCTTTGGAAAAGTGTCGTAGGAAAGCTATGGTTAACCATTCTCTTCCTCGTCCTGATTGTTTTATCTATTTTGACCGTGCTTCTTTTAGAATTCATTGAGAATTATCATGTGGAAGAAGCAAAGTCTGATTTAACACAAATGGCAAACAAAGTAGCGGTCATCTTAGAAAGACATGAGGATCAATCTCTTGCAAGGTCAATTACATCAGAGCTTGCTGATAAATTGACGAGTATTGCGATTATTCAAGAAGATGGTCTAGAATGGTATTCGTCTGAAAGAGGCGGAAAGCTTCCTGCGATAACAAAGGAACAAATTGAAGCGGACAAAGATTTGAACGAGGCACTCAAAGACCGAAAAAAAATCAGTAAACGTGCAGAACCTGATACAGGCAACCAGAAGGACGAACGAATTGTAGTAGGTGTTCCTTTTGAGGCAAACGGAAAAAAAGGCATGGTCTTTCTTTCTCAGTCACTCCTCGCTGTAGAACAAACAACCAAACATACGACGCGTTATATCTTCTTAGCTGCCGGAATTGCGATCGTTCTTACCACAATATTTGCTTTCTTCTTATCTACACGTGTCACCTACCCTCTGAGAAAGATGAGAGAAGGAGCGCAGGATTTAGCGAAAGGGAAATTCGATACAAAAATCCCTATTTTAACGCAAGACGAAATTGGCGAACTGGCTATCGCCTTTAATCAAATGGGGAAGCAGCTTAAATTTCATATTACAGCCTTAAATCAAGAAAAAGAACATTTGTCCAACATTCTAAGCAGTATGGCTGATGGCGTCATCACCATCAATATTGATGGAACGATCCTTATGACCAACCCTCCTGCAGAAAGATTCTTGCAGGCTTGGTATTACGAGCAAAATATGAAGATCAAAGATGGAGATGAACTGCCGCCAGAAGCACGAGAACTGTTTCATACAGCCGTCAGCACGGAAAAAGAGCAGATGATCGAAGTGTCGCTGCAAGGACGTACTTGGGTTCTTCTCATGTCTCCGCTTTATAATCAGCAGGATGTCAGGGGAGCAGTCGCGGTACTTCGCGATATGACAGAGGAACGAAGACTTGATAAGCTGAGAAAAGACTTCATTGCCAATGTTAGTCATGAACTTCGCACACCAATTGCTATGCTGCAAGGATATAGTGAGGCCATTGTAGATGACATTGCTGGATCAGAAGAGGAAAAGAAAGAAATTGCGCAAATTATCTATGACGAATCACTTCGAATGGGGCGTCTTGTGAATGACCTTCTAGATCTAGCACGGATGGAAGCTGGTCATATAACGCTTAATCTTGAATCAACAGATACAGAAGAGCTGATTGAGAAAATCTATCGTAAGTTTCTTGGTGTTGCGAAAGAAAAACAAATCAACCTCACGTATGAGATTCAAGTGGAAGAACCGCACTTTGTATTCGATCCAGATAAGATTGAGCAGGTTTTTACCAATCTCATTGATAACGCTATACGTCATACACCAGAGGGCGGAGAGGTTCATTTCTCAGTTCAATCGGTGGAGAACGGGCTGAAGATGGATGTAAAAGATTCGGGCAGCGGAATTCCAGAAGAGGATCTGCCATTTATTTTCGAACGGTTCTATAAAGCGGATAAAGCAAGAACAAGAGGACGTTCTGGTACTGGGCTTGGTCTTGCGATTGTGAAGAACATTGTAGAGGCACACCAAGGCTCCATTCATGCACACAGCAAAGCCGGTACAGGTACACACTTTACCTTCTATATCCCTAGAAAAAGGCAGGAACTCGTCTAATCTTGACGAAGATTCTTGTTACATGAGAAACACTTCTTTTCGAAAGAAAACGAAGTGTTTTTTTTGTTTTCATATTTTTAAGGAGAAGTTAAACAAAAAGCCCTTTCCAAATTGTTGAACTTGTAATATATTTGTCATAAAGTTGTAATGTAACGTTTTGTAAGAGTCACTCGACAAAAATAAGTGAACGGAGGGGTTTCCTATGCATGAAACCTTTCAAAAAATATATGATTCGTACCATCAAGATTTGTACCAGTTTTTATTTTATATGGTAAAAGATAAAAATCAGGCAGAGGATCTCGTTCAGGAGGTTTACATTCGGGTACTTCACTCATATAAAACTTTTGAAGGAAGAAGCAGCGAGAAAACTTGGCTGTTTTCAATTGCAAGGCATGTGGCGATTGACTGGTTTCGCAAACAGCAAACCATTAGACAACGGGTGCTCGGCACGTTTGATTGGGATAAGCAGGATGTGAAAGATCCAGATTTACTCCCAGATGAACTGGCTGTACAGGATGAAAATGTAAAAGAAATCTATGCCGCACTTGATCATTGCACCATTGATCAAAGAGCCGTCATCATTTTAAGGTTTATCCATGGCTACTCAATCTTGGAGACAGCAAAGGCGTTAAAGTTCTCGGAAAGCAAAGTCAAAACAACTCAGCACCGAGGCCTGAAAGTGCTCCGAAAACATATGGAGCTTTTGAAGGAGGAGCTAGTGAATGAAAACGAACAGGTCCGATTGGAGCGAAGAACGAATCAAGGTGTTACTAAGTCAGCTTCCAAAGGTGGAGGACAACCGTTCATCTAAGCAGATTTATCAGCAGATGCTGCTGGCAAGCGGGAAGAAAAAGAAAAGTGTCAAATGGATCGGTCCAGCGGTGGCTACCGTTGTGGTTTTATTTATGGCGTTTTTGATTTCTCCTCATTTATTTCAGCCGGCTGCTCACGATATGAAGCGAGTGAAGATGGAATCGAGTGCTGACAAAGGGCAGGTGAATGCAACATTAGAGGCGGTAAAACATACAGATGAGCCCTCACATGTTGTTTCGAATGCTGACAGTCAAAAGTATATGACGATTGCATACATAGATGAATCGACTTCTCAAGTTGTCCCGATTAGTATAGAAAAAGAGAATGAACACGACCATGTGCAGGCAATGCTGAGCACATATGAACAGGTGCAGCTGCCTGACATGACAAAGCCTCTTCAATCTTATATTGATATGGTGGATATTAGTGAAAAAGGGGATACGCTGGTCTTTCAGCTAAAAAGTGATTTGTCTCTTGATACATTAAAAGAAGCCAACCGGTTTAAAGACATGGTAAAAGAAACACTGAAATGGAGCCGATATAACCAAGTGCAAGTCAAGTCAGTTAAAGGCTCTCATCTTCAATTAGGAACAAATGGAAGCATTGGAACGATTTCAATTGATAAACAAACAAAGCACGCTTATTATGTATTAGAGAATAAGAGCGGGACATTTTTGGTACCCTCAAAAACTCATTATTCATCTTATGAAGATGCGGTAGAGGCCATGAAGCGGGCAAGCGATGCAGGACTTGATCCATTAATTAAAAAAGAACCAATTAAAGAAGTGACATCAAAAGGAAAACATGTGACCATCACGTTTGGAGCATCAGCACAATTAACGGACTCAATTAATCATATTCTACTTATTGAAGGTCTGCTGCTCACAGCGAAAGATTTTGGTTTTACAGATGTCACGATTCAAAATGCAGGGACAGATCAAGTAGGACCATACGAATTAAAAGAACCAATAGAGGTGCCGGCTCTGCCAAATCCAGTTGTCATAAAAGATCGTTAAAGGACGCAACATATTGCGTTCTTTTTTGATGTATAGAAAAGGGCATCCTTGCTGTATACTAAGCTGTCATGAAAAGAACCTCAAAGAAGGGGAGTCACTGATGAGAAGGTATTGCTTCATATGCGCCAGCTGTTTTTTGCTCCTTATTTTATCACCAATTGCACATGCACAGAAAACAACCGAATGGGTGGAACCAGTGAAAGGAGAGGTTACCGATTTGTTTGGGACAAGAGGTGGTTCGCATAAGGGATTAGACATTGCTGCGCCAGAAGGAGAATCCATTTTTGCTGCAAGCGAAGGGGTGGTTAC
Organism: Bacillus pumilus; assembly: GCF_024498355.1. GTDB lineage: Bacteria > Bacillota > Bacilli > Bacillales > Bacillaceae > Bacillus > Bacillus pumilus_P. The sequence continues at coordinate 2,061,588 of NZ_CP101833.1, read as the reverse complement.
TCGTTCTTATGTTTCTGCTACATATGGAGAAGTCGTGTTTATTCGGCACCCAAATGGGTATGAAACCGTCTATGCCCATTTACACGAGCGCTATGTTACAAATGGAGACCGTGTACAAGCAGGACAGCCGATCGGCATCATAGGCAACACAGGAGCCTCTAGAGGCACTCACTTGCATTTTGAGGTGCACCGCGGCCATTGGTCAGTGAGCAAAGAGGATGCGGTCGATCCGCTCACAATCATCGCGAGGGACCGTTTCCAAGAGCCAGCCCTTCATGTAAACGGACATGAAAAACATACATATGTCATTCAACAAGGAGATACCCTCTGGTCGATTGCTAAAGCACACCAGATGACCGTCGATCAATTGAAAAAGATCAATAAGCTCACAACTCATGTCATTCGAACGGGTGGCCATTTAATGATTTCAACAAAATAAACCTCATGCTTTTGCATGAGGTTTACCATTGTTTTTATAGGTCGATCAGACGTACAGAAAGAATATCTTGTACTTCAGTTAATGTTTGGACAATTTCATCCTCAAGATGCTTGTCAAAGGAAAGCATCATGATGGCTTCGCCGCCTTTTTCTTTACGTCCTACCTGCATTGTCGCAATGTTAACATCATGGTCGCCTAAAATCTGTCCAACTTGACCAATCACACCAGGTGCATCCGTGTGCTGAATGTAGACAAGATGTCCATCTGGGTAAAAATCAATATTAAATCCATTAATAGAGACAACGCGTTCCCCTAGATGCGGGATATAGGTTGCTTTTAAAGTAAAGGTTGAAAGATCACCTTTGACTTCAATTGAAATGCTGTTCTCGTAACCAGATTCGCTAGAAGAAATTTTTTCACTAAAGCTAATGCCGCGTTCTTTCGCTACCATCCCAGCATTTACTTCATTCACAGTCGAGTCGACGCGCTCTTTTAAAAAGCCAGACAGTAAACTTTTTGTAATAAAGGATGTTTCGAGTTTTGAGATAGAGCCTTCGTAAGAAATGCTCACTTCTTTGACAGGTTCTCTCATGGATTGAGAGACAAGACGTCCAAGTTTCCCTGCAAATTGATGGTAAGGCTGAATCTTTTTGAACTCGTCTTTTGTCATCGCTGGTAGATTGATAGATGACATGACAGGAAGTCCTTTTGCAAATTGAAGCACTTCTTCAGATACTTGAGCCGCTACATTTAGTTGTGCTTCTTTTGTAGATGCACCAAGATGCGGAGTTGCAATGACGTGCGGATGATCTACAAGCGGATTATCGGTAGGCGGTTCTACCTCGAATACATCGAGTGCAGCTCCTGCGACATGGCCGCTTTCAAGTGCTTCAAGAAGGTCACTTTCGTCAATAATACCGCCGCGTGCACAGTTAATCAGGCGAACGCCTTTTTTTGTTTTTGCAATCGTTTCTTTATTGAGGAGTCCTCTTGTTTCTTTTGTTAATGGGGTATGTACAGTAATAATATCTGATACTTCGAGTACTTCATCAAGTGATTTGGCATTGACACCGATTTTCTCTGCACGTTCTTTTGTGAGGAATGGGTCAAACACGTTGACAGTCATGCCAAAAGCTCTTGCACGCTGGGCGATTTCGCTTCCGATTCTACCTAAGCCAACAATCCCAAGAGATTTTCCGTAAAGCTCAGCACCGACATATGCGCCTCTGTTCCATTCTTTTGATTTAACAGAAATATTGGCTTGCGGAATATGACGCATGAGAGATGAGATCATTGCAAACGTATGCTCTGCTGTTGAGATCGTATTACCGTTTGGTGCATTGATGACAATGACGCCATGCTTTGTCGCTTCATCAATATCAATATTGTCTACTCCCACACCGGCACGGCCAACAATTTTTAATGAAGTCATTTTTTCATAAAGTTCTTTTGTGACTTTTGTTGCACTTCTGACAAGTAAGGCATCAAACGTGTGTAATTCATCTTCTGCTTCTGTTACATTTTTTTGGACAATTTCAACAAAATCTGATTCTAAAAGTGGTAAAAGACCATCATTGCTCATCTTATCTGAGACTAATACTCGAAACATCGTAAGATTTCCTCCTAAAATAAACGTCATAAATATCTGATAATTTACCATATTCCTTTTCACTGTGTCAATCAAATTAAAGCAGTAAAGCGAAAAAGAAAACACGAACATTTCTTAGTATCTTTATAAAGAATGGACACCTTTAAACAAAAGATAACCAATTTTTACGCATTTGTCATTATAATTTTTACGTTTTTTACGATTTTTTAAAACTGATGAAATTGCTCAGGATTTTTATCTGTACAAATGCTCATATATCATATATAATGATGTCGAATTGAATAATGATCAATCTTCGGGGCAGGGTGCAATTCCCTACCGGCGGTGATGAGCATAGTCTCTAAGCCCGCGAGCCTTTTTTGGCAGGATTCGGTGTGATTCCGAAGCCGACAGTATAGTCTGGATGGGAGAAGATGGAGGTTCATAAACGTTGAAAACATCGTTGTTTACACGTTTATTTGTCTAGCCTAAATTCCCCGCTCCTGTTTTCAAGAGCGGTTTTTTTGTGGCTGAAAATTGAACAATCCTCTTTTCGAAAGATTTGATCGAAAAGGAGAGAGAATGTTGAATCAAAGTAGAGTAAAACGTTTAGTAGTCACAAGTATGCTCAGTAGTATTTCGTTTGTTTTAATTTTATTGGATTTCCCTTTTCCAGGGCTTCCAGCGTATTTAAAAATTGATTTCAGCGATATTCCAGCGATTATTGCGATATTAATTTATGGACCGGGTGCAGGGATTGCCGTTGAGGCATTAAAAAATGTGCTGCATTACCTCATCCAAGGCAGTATGTCTGGCGTTCCTGTTGGGCAAGTCGCCAACTTTATCGCAGGCACACTATTTATCTTGCCAGTCGCCTTTATGTTTAAAAAAATTAAATCAGCAAAAGGGATGGCGTGGTCTATGATTATGGGAACGTTGCTTATGACTGTGATGATGAGCATTTTAAATTACTTCTTGTTCCTTCCCGCGTATACATGGTTTTTAAATGCGCCTGAACTGTCAGATCATGCGCTCAAGACAACCATTACAGCAGGAATCTTACCTTTTAACTTTATTAAAGGGATCATCATTACTATCGTATTTAGTTTTATTTTTGTAAAAATGCGTCCATGGTTTGAAAATAAACGCCGACTTCAAAATAGTTAATATAAAAAAGCCCCTGTATAAGGGGCTTTCAGATTGTTGACAAAGGGCTAAAATGATCTTTATTTTAGCCCTTTGTCTTCTTTTCAGCTCAGAAAACCTTTGAAGTCTAGGAAGGACGAGCACCGGAGCGGAGCGAATTTGACATTCGTGAGCACCGGAGCGCAGACCTGACAAAGAATGCGAGGGTTTGTCTACACGCTGAAAGCCCCTGCATAAGGGGCTTTTATACTATTCATGCTTAAGTGGGTCACCCTCGAAAGATTCGTCCGCAACTTTGATTGAATCAGTTGGACATCCTTCAAATGCATCAAGCATATCTTCTTCAAGTACTTCAGGAACTTCTACAGTCCCTTGGTTGTCATCAAGCGTAACAAATGCAATGCCTTCATCATCATAATCATAAATGTCTGGAGCAGCTGCACCGCATGCGCCGCAAGCAATACATGTGTCTTTGTCTACAATTGTATATTTTGCCATGTTAAAAAAATACCTCCCAGATTGTTCGATGGAACAAATGGTTTAACCTTTTTAGTTTCACCGATAAAAAACCAATTTCCTCAAACCTTATTGTAATGATTTTAAATTCACATTTCAACTGTAAAGTGATTGAGAATACTTATCACATAAGGGTTTGTTCATAACTTTCCCCCATAAATTGAGTTTAAACATTTCTTCTTCTATGAAATCTGTTAAAATAAAGGGAGAAAATATTCGAATTTTGTCAGGAAGACAGGTGCTTTGATGAATGACGATTCATTACTTGGATGTCATGTTAATGGACAGTGTACATAAATTGAACGGCGAACGCTCCATTAGCGCTGTCTACCATCTTTTTAAAGGAAAAAAATCATCACAAACGATACAGGATGCGAGTTTGTTTCAACTTTCTAGCTATTTTGGGTGTTATCCAGGTTTTACGCGGGATCAGCTGAATCGCTCTGTTCGAAAGCTTGAAGAGGAACACTTCATTAGAAAAACAGGGGATACATTCAGCGTCACGGATACAGGAGAGCATATGCTAAAACAGTATTTTTCTGAAAAACCGCTGCCCGCTTATTTTCATGGTGCCCAGTATCATGATAAAGCAAAGATGCTATGGATGAGGCTGTCTTTACTTATACAAGTGCTTTCTCATTATACGGCAGGGTCACATCAATATGTGCCAATTCAAAGAGATGTATCGGTTCAAAGCTGGACGAAATCTTTCTTAAAGCAGCATCACCATAAGAAAAAGTTTTCTGAAGATCTGCATCATGAACTTGAAAAACTCCTTGCTCGTTTAAGTGATCGAGAAGCACTGATCTTTGTTTATTCATTGACCTCAAATGAAAGAATCGGGCGTACGTATCAGCAAATGGCTGAGTGGGTGAAAGAAGATGTGTGGTATGTGTACCTGCTTTTTTGGAATGTGCTCCATTATTTTATTCATTCTGCACAAAAAGGTGAGGCGCCGATCATGCAGCTGATCGTTGGTGACCTTGAATTCAAACGCGTGTTAACAACCTCTACCCACAAAACGCTTGAGCTTGTACAAAAAGGGTTTAGCATTGATCAAATTGCCCACATTCGTTCATTAAAAAAGGCAACGATCGAGGACCATATTGTGGAGCTGTCCATACATGAGCCGAGCTTCTTAATAGAACCGTATGTGAGCCCCGAAGAGCAGCAGGCAATCCATGATGTAGCCAGCCAGCTTCAAACAAACAAAATGAAGCTGATTAAAGAAAACCTCGAGCATCCATTTACTTATTTTCAAATACGATTGGCACTGACAAGGATGGTGAAAGCAAATGGATAAGCTTCATCAGACGCTCATGCGATACTTTGGTTACGACTCATTTAAAGCGGGTCAAGAGGACATTATTCAAAGTGTACTGAATCAAAAAGATACGGTTGCTATGCTGCCTACTGGCGGAGGAAAGTCACTTTGTTATCAAATTCCCGGCTATATGACAGAGGGGTTAGTTCTCATAATTTCGCCGCTTTTATCGCTCATGGAGGATCAAGTAGAACGAATGAAAATGCGCGGGGAAAAACGAGTGGCGGCGCTTAACAGCACACTGTCTTTTCAGGAGAGACGTCATATTATTCGGCATTTGCCATCATATAAATTTTTATTTGTCGCTCCTGAGGCATTAATGTCAGAGGTGCTGTTAGAGCAGCTCCAGTCGATGCATATTGGTCTTTTTGTCGTCGATGAAGCCCATTGTATATCAGAATGGGGGCATGATTTTCGTCCTGAATACTCCAAGCTGGGAGAATGGAGAGAAGCGTTAGGTCATCCCCCGGCTTTAGCACTGACGGCAACAGCTACTAAGCAAACGCTAAAGGATACAGTGCAAACTTTGCGCCTGCAGCATCCGGATTTTCATATTCATTCCGTGAACCGGTCTAACATTGCATTAGTCAAAGAAGCGCATGAAACAAAAGAAGCGAAAGAGAAACGAGCCATTGAGCTTGTGGAAACCCTGCAAGGGCCTGGCCTGATTTATTGCCCGACCCGGCAAATGACAGAAGATATTTCACTCTTCATCAAACAAAAAACCCATCACCGTGTAGAATTTTATCACGGCGGAATGGATGCAGGAGACCGCATGCTCATTCAACAGCAATTTATCAGCGGCCAAATTGATCTCATTTGCTGTACAAGTGCTTTTGGGATGGGAATTGATAAAGCAGATATACGATTTGTGATTCATATGAGCCCCCCGCAATCAATTGAAGCATTTATGCAGGAAATTGGAAGAGCGGGACGAGATGGGAAAAACAGTGTGAGCGTTCTTTTATATACAGAAGAGGATGCGGATATTCAAAGTCATTTGATTCAAGCAGAAGGCTTTGATGATCCAGAAATTGATTTTTTCTTAGCCCAATTAACACAAATGCCGACAAATGACGAAAAGAAATTACGTGAACGATTGATGGAAGCAGGGCTTCAGGAAACGCGTGCGAGGATGCTGACGCATTATTACATCATGTACCAATCCGAACAGTCTCGCGTGCTCATCAAAAATCTGAAAGAAAAACTGCAGGACAGGCAAACAGAAAAGCTAAGAAAAGTGTGGCAATTTAAAGAGCGAATCACTCATCAAGGCTGCTTTAGACAATCTCTGTTATCATACTTTTACGAACAGCTTGATCAAACGGATGGCTCTTCCTCTGCAAACTGCTGCTCTTCTTGCGGACTTGACCTATCTGATTATGAAAAAAAAGATCGACAATTGGAGCTGAATGAAATGAAACACTGGAAGACCGTGCTGGAGCGTATGTTTCATCTGACAAAAGAGGCGCAGCATTGATTGAACAACACCGCCGAATCATTGAAAAATTAACCGATCGACAAGTAGTAGAACAGCTGTATTTCACGCAGCTGCTCATGCTTATCGTTTCTTTTTTGCTAGGTATTTTTATGTTCGATCATTGGACTGATTTTACTGCACTTTGGCAGATCCATGATATGCGGATACTGACTTATGGAATCGGCGGCGCTTTGCTTGTGATGATGGTGGATGCAATTGTCATGAAGGTGTTTCCCGCTCATATGTATGATGATGGCGGCTTAAATGAAAAAATGTTCAAAAATCGCAGCATCCCGCATATTGTTTGGTTAACACTGTTCATTGCCTTTTCTGAGGAGATTTTATTCCGAGGGATCGTTCAACAGCAATTTGGACTTGAGATCGCCAGCATTGTGTTTGCGCTTCTTCACTTTCGCTATTTATCAAAAATACTCTTGTTTATCCTTGTGGTTTCCATTAGTATTTTTTTAGGACTTTTATACGAGTGGACTGGGAATTTATTTGTTCCGGTCATGACCCATTTTGTCATTGACTTCGTTTTTGCATGTCAGATTCGTTTGAAATATAGGGGGAGGGATGAACATGGAAGAAATGTCGAGAATGAAGAGAAAAAAACAGCAGCTGACAAACATCCATGACGATGTAGAGGAAAACCTTGAAGAAGAAGTACATCCTTCAGATGACTCTCACTTTCCTACACGGGAAGATTTTCATGAATATAAAAAGCAGCGCACGAAAAAGGTGCGCAATCCATTGTTTACGACATTGGCTATTATCTTTCCTATTATCGTCATCGGTGTATTCTTCCTTTTGATTTACTACACATCAGAGGAAATCAAACATAACAATAATCAAGACGTATATATTGATAAAACATCAAGTGCTGACACAGACCCAGTCCCGTCAGCACTTGTCGAAACGAAAAATGACTCAAGCGCTGATAAAGCTGATGCGTCTGCTGAAGAGAAGAAAAAGAAAGAGGCAGAAAAAGAAAAGCAGAGATCGAAAGAAAAGGCTGAACAAAAGAAAAAAGAGCAAGCCGCTAAAGAGAAGGCAGAGCGTGAAAAAGCAGCAGCTGCAAAAAAGCGTGAACAGCAGCAGATAGCTTTGCAAAAACAGCAGGAAGAGAAAAAACGAAAAGAAGCTGAAGAGAAAAAGAAGCAGGAAAAGAAACCAGTCCGTGTCATACAGCATACCGTTGGACCAGAGGAAAACCTGTATCGAATCTCCATGAAATATTACCAAAATCGTTCGGGTGAAGAGAAGATCAAAGCGTATAATCATTTAAAAGGAAATAGTGTGTACAGCGGACAAGTGCTGAATATCCCATTAGAAAACTAAATTAATTGACATGAATCAATTGAAAAGCACATACATATGTAGAAAAAAGGGACAGGGTGTATGTGATGACATTGCACGCAATCAGCCGCTATATGGATCAGCCGACACAGAAAATGATTGAAACATTGATCAAAAGAAAGCGCAAATACGAGGGTTTTGCAAAGCAGAGCAAAAGATGGCAGTGGACAGCCCTTCTATCTCTAGCCATTCTTTTGTTTTATTTTGTCATAACAGCCAAAACGGGAGGCTCGCTGCAGCCAGAAGCTATGATTGCAACACTGCTTGGTCATGAGGTGTTTCTGTTTTGGATCATGGCAGAAGTGTTTGCTTTTTACGCATCGTATTATTATAAGAAAAAAGAAGAAAAGGCTGAGGATGAATATCATAAGCTCAGATGTGAAATTATACAAAAAAGCACAGATTTATGGCCTCAATCAAATCAGTGGGAAGAGCGTGAGACGGTTTTTCACTACATGCAGAAGCAATATGACATTAATCTCTATTATGAAAGTAAATAAATGAGGCAAAGACGTTTAACAGTTGAAACGTCTTTTTTCATTCAAGCGTCTTATGAAAGAAAGATATATAAGGGAGCCATTTATGATGAAATATGCCATCGGATTTACTGCCGCCATTGCGGCTGTTACAACAGGTGTGTGTGTAACGGCAAAAATGGTGAAAACGGCAAAACAAAACAACATCAAAAAGCATTACTTTACAATAGAAGCACTTCAATCAGATAGACCCGCAGTCATTTTCTTTATTTCTGATACGCATCGACGCCTCATTAGTGACACATTATTAGCAGAAGTAAGGCAGGAAAAGCCAGATGTGATTATGATAGGCGGGGACTTAGCAGAAAAAGGTGTACCCTATGCCAGGATTGAAGAGAATGTGAAATGTTTATCAAGAATTGCTCCGGTTTATTTTGTTTGGGGAAATAATGACCATGAGCTGCATCAGCAAAAGTTTAAAGAGATTCTTCATGCTTATGATGTCACCACATTGCAAAATGAAATGGCTGTGTGGGATTTTGAAGGCCAGCCCATTAAAATTGGAGGAATCGACGATATTCGGCTTGAAAAAGCAGATTATGAAGCGATACGGCCGGAGTTTGTTAAAGATGAAGTGAATATCCTCTTATCACACAATCCAGATGTGCATCACATGATGAGTGAGGAAGAGGGAATCGATCTTGTCCTGAGTGGTCATACCCACGGAGGACAGATCCGCATCGGGAAATTTGGCCCGTATGAAAAAGGGAGAACAGGCCAAGTCAAAGGCGCTTTTTTTCTGATTAGTAATGGCTATGGAACAACAAAGATTCCAATGCGTCTTGGGGCAGAACCAGAAACCCATCTGATCTATTTAATGCCTCTAAAAACACGTTAACTTGATGCACCCTCAATATTTTCCATAAAAGTCACCGTGAGCATTGCTTCGTGCTTGTCTTCCGTCTTGACACAGTGTAAACTGAATACAAAATTAAGAACCTATGACTCATCATCTCATATACTACAGTATGATGTGTGTTAGAAGAGGCAGGAGGGAACGTTATGCGACTGGAGCGTCTGAATTATAATAAAATCAAAATTTTTCTCACACTAGATGACCTGACAGACCGAGGTCTTACGAAAGAAGACCTTTGGAAAGATTCGTTCAAAGTTCATCAGCTGTTTAAAGACATGATGAACGAAGCGAATCAGGAGCTCGGTTTTGAAGCGAATGGACCGATTGCTGTTGAAGTATTTTCTCTTCAGGCGCAGGGGATGGTCGTCATTGTCACAAAGAGTCAGCAGGAAGATGATGCTGATGATGAGTTTGATGAAGATTACATTGAGATGCAGGTCAAGCTCGACGAGAGCAAGCATGTGCTCTATCAATTTGCCTCGTTTGAAGATGTGATTCAACTGTCCCATAGTTTAAGTCGTATTGGACTTTTAGGGGGTACAGTTTACCATTATGAAGGTCAATATTTTCTCAGCCTAGATGATGTTGATGAAGAACTGTCTGCTGATACTGTTATTTCCATTTTAGCGGAATTTGGTTCTCCTACGACATTAACCATTCACCGGCTAAAAGAGTATGGAAAAGTGATTATGCAAGAAGATGCAGTGAAAACGATTCAGATGTATTTTTAATCATTTTTTTCTATTATATTTAATACTGTTGTGATGAAACAACAGTATTTTTTTATATCCTTTTTTATATTTATAAACGCTGATATTTTATTTTGATAAAAAACGTTTTTTACCTTTGCTTTACCAGTACGAAGGTGTATACTATTGCTTGAAAGGGAGCAGTAGATCATGAAAGATTTCTAGGGGGTTTATTTTAATGGCAGCCGATCAAAACGCCGCTCATAACGCAGAAGATAAGCTAGATGTTTTAAAGTCAACTCAAACCGTCATACATAAAGCGCTTGACAAATTGGGATATCCGCAAGAAGTATATGAATTGCTGAAGGAACCAATTCGTCTATTAACGGTCAAAATTCCAGTACGTATGGATGATGGATCGGTGAAAATTTTCACTGGTTACCGCGCGCAGCACAATGATGCTGTCGGTCCGACAAAAGGCGGAATTCGATTCCACCCGAACGTAACTGAAAAAGAAGTAAAAGCGCTTTCAATTTGGATGAGTTTAAAATGTGGTATTGTGGATCTTCCTTATGGCGGAGGAAAAGGCGGTATTATCTGTGATCCAAGAGAAATGTCATTCAGAGAGCTCGAAAAACTAAGCCGCGGCTATGTGCGCGCAATTAGTCAAATCGTGGGACCAACAAAAGATGTTCCAGCACCAGATGTATTTACAAACTCTCAAATTATGGCATGGATGATGGATGAATATTCTAGAATTGATGAATTTAACTCGCCAGGATTTATTACAGGAAAACCGATTGTTCTTGGAGGGTCACACGGACGTGACACCGCAACAGCAAAAGGTGTGACGATCTGCATCAAAGAAGCGGCGAAGAAAAAAGGGATTGACATCAAAGGGGCTCGTGTTGTTGTACAGGGATTCGGAAATGCAGGAAGTTACTTGGCTAAATTCATGTATGATGCTGGAGCAAAAATCGTAGGGATTTCAGATGCTTACGGCGGATTATACGATGAAGATGGTCTAGACATTGACTACTTGCTTGACCGGCGTGACAGCTTTGGAACCGTCACTAAATTATTTAACGATACAATTACAAACAAAGAGCTGCTTGAGCTGGATTGTGATATCTTAGTACCTGCAGCCATTGAAAATCAAATTACAGAAGATAATGCGGCAAACATTAAAGCCAAAATTGTCGTAGAAGCAGCAAATGGTCCGACGACACTAGAAGGAACAAAAATTCTTTCAGATCGTGGTGTACTACTTGTCCCAGACGTACTTGCGAGTGCGGGTGGTGTCACTGTTTCTTACTTTGAATGGGTTCAGAATAACCAAGGGTTCTACTGGACAGAAGAAGAAGTGGAAACTCGTTTAGAAAATATGATGGTGAAATCATTTAATAATATTTATGAAATGGCGCAAAACCGCCGCATCGATATGCGTCTTGCTGCATATATGGTCGGCGTACGTAAAATGGCTGAAGCTTCTCGATTCAGAGGCTGGATTTAAGCGGCTTATTTGCATCGCGTCCAAAAATCTCCTATCCTAATATAGGAGATTTTTTTATGTAATGGAACAAAGAATCAAACAGCCCAGCAATTGTTATTGCAGTGAAACGACAGGAGTGGAACAAATGAAACAAGAAAAAGCGATCATAATAGGAGGCGGCCCATGTGGATTATCAGCTGCCATCGCATTCAAGCAAATCGGTATCGATGCACTTGTGATTGAAAAGGGTAATGTGGTTAACAGTATTTATCATTATCCAACACATCAAACCTTTTTCAGTACAAGTGAAAAGCTTGAGATCGGTGATGTCGCTTTTATTACTGAAAACCGGAAGCCAGTTCGTATTCAGGCTCTTTCCTATTACCGAGAGGTGGTCAGAAGAAAAAGCCTGCGTGTTCATGCTTTTGAAAAAGTAAACGCTGTGACGAAAAAAGATGGGCGTTTTACCGTCAACACATCAAAAGACGTCTATTCATGTGACTACGTCGTGATTGCCACTGGCTACTATGATCATCCAAACTATATGAATGTCAAAGGGGAAGACCTGCCTCACGTGTATCATTATTTTAAAGAAGGGCACCCATACTTTGATAAAGATGTGACGGTCATCGGGGGGAAAAACTCCAGTGTCGATGCCGCGCTAGAACTAGTGAAATGCGGAAGCAGAGTCACTGTGTTATATAGAGGAACTGAATATTCGTCCAGCATCAAACCTTGGATTTTACCAGAGTTTGAAGCCCTTGTCCGTAATGGAACCATTCGAATGGAGTTCGGTGCGCAGGTGAAAGAAATCACAGAAGAAGAGGTTGTCTTTACAAACCAGCAAGACCAAACAGATCGAGTGAAAAGTGATTATGTGTTTGCGATGACAGGCTATCACCCTGATCATTCTTTCTTAGAAAAAATGGGTGTAATGATTGATCAAGAATCAGGCCGCCCAGCCTTTGATGAACAGACAATGGAAACAAATGTAGAAGGCATTTTCATTGCAGGAGTCATTGCAGCTGGAAACAACGCCAATGAAATTTTCATTGAAAATGGAAGATTTCATGGAGGTCTGATTGCAGAAGTTATCAACAAAAGAATCAACAGCTAAAAAAAGAACTGGATCCTTCAAAGGGATTCAGTTCTTTTTTTATATAAAATGGGATTATATAGAAAGTTATTTTAAGAAAAATGGGCTCGAGTCATATAAAAAAGGGGTAAATCATGGTACGATAATGAAGGATAATGTAGGGAAAGAGGTCTGATTATGATCGCAATCATCTCAGCAGGTTTAGCTCCCGGCATCGCACTTTTAAGTTATTTTTATTTGAAAGATCAGTACGACAATGAGCCGGTTCATATGGTCATCAGATCTTTTATGCTAGGTGTCATACTTGTGTTTCCAACCATGTTTATTCAATATGTCCTTCAAGAAGAAAATATCGCAACGAACCCTATCTTGATTTCATTTGTGACGTCGGGCTTTTTAGAGGAATCATTAAAATGGTTTATTTTAATGGTCAGCGTCTATGCGCATGCCCAGTTTGATGAACACTATGATGGGATTGTGTATGGAATAAGTGTCTCTCTCGGTTTTGCGACACTTGAAAATATTCTTTACTTAGTCGGTCATGGGGTGGAATATGCGTTTACACGCGCCTTATTACCCGTATCAAGTCACGCTTTATTTGGCGTTGTGATGGGATTTTATATCGGCAAAGCCCGTTTCTCTGATAAAAAAGAGCAGCGCAAATGGCTGATCCTTTCTTTAACACTCCCTGTGCTTTTTCACGGCTTATATGATTTCATTCTTCTTGGGATGAAAAATTGGGGATATATTATGATGCCGTTCATGATTTTTTTATGGTGGTTCGGTCTGCGGAAAGCAAAAAAAGCTCGTGCGGTGAAAATGGTGCAAATTTAATTTGGAAAGCGTCCTGTAAGTTCACAGGGCGTTTTTTTGTCTTTTCCATCCAATTCCCTCCTGTGATGAATGTATAAAAATAGGGATCGGAAGAAACATATATTCAAACATCAAAAGTACAGGAGGATCAAATATGGACAAAGCTCGTTTCATGAAACAAATCGTCCTTATCTTCTCAATCGTTCTACTCGCGTCTTCACTTTTGACAGCTGAAAAAAGTGAAGCTTTCACCAATCAAGTCATTCAGAGAGGAGCAACAGGAGAAGATGTAGTCGAGCTGCAAGCAAGGCTCCAATACAATGGTTTTTACAATGGCAAAATTGATGGCGTGTACGGCTGGGGCACGTACTGGGCCGTTCGCAACTTTCAAAGCAAATTTGGTGTAAAGAATGTCGATGGACTCGTAGGTGCTAAAACAAAAAGCCTATTAGTTCAAAAGACGAAATACTATAAAGAGTTTGTGCAGCAGCAGCTGCAAAAAGGGAATCAGTTTACCCATTATGGCGGGAAGCCTCTTGATCAGCAAACAAAGGCTCCTGGGCAAAGAAGCTCACAAAAAAAGACAGCTCAAGGTGCAAAAGAGAAGCAAAAAAGTCAAAGCGGAGGAAGCGGGTCATCTGGGAAGTCTGGAAACCAGTCAGGCAATCAGCAAGCAAATCAAACGCCGAAGCAAACGGCTGCCAACATGCCAGGTGGTTTCTCTAGCAATGACATTCAGCTTCTTTCACAAGCGGTATATAGTGAAGCAAGAGGTGAACCTTATGAAGGACAGGTGGCCATTGCTGCCGTCATTTTAAACCGTTTGAACAGTTCAACCTTTCCAAATACCATTGCTGGTGTCATTTTTGAGCCGCTTGCGTTTACAGCGGTAGCAGATGGACAATTTTATATGGCACCAAATGAAACCGCAAAAAAGGCAGTGTTTGATGCAATTAATGGCTGGGATCCATCTGAAAGCGCCGTCTATTACTTTAATCCTGATACAGCAACAAGTCCATGGATTTGGGGAAGGCCACAAATTAAACGAATCGGGAAACATATTTTCTGTGAATAAAAAGAGGTGTAAATAAATGATCAGAGGAATATTGATTGCTATTTTAGGAATTGCTGTTATCTCAACAGGTTACTGGGGCTATAAAGAGCATCAAGAAAAAGACGCGGTGCTGCTTCATGCAGAGAACAACTACCAAAGAGCCTTCCACGACTTAACATACCAAGTCGATCAGCTGCACGACAAACTCGGAGCAACACTTGCGATGAACAGCCAAACATCGATCTCACCAGCACTTGCAGATGTATGGAGAATGTCATCAGAGGCGCATAACAATGTCAGTCAGCTTCCGCTCACATTGATGCCCTTTAACAAAACGGAAGAATTTCTAGCGAATGTCGGAGACTTTAGCTACAAATCATCAGTTAAATCTTTATCAGATGAACCATTAAACAAAGATACGCATAAAACCATTACTGCTTTATATGATCAAGCGGCAGATATCCAAAACGAGCTTAGACAAGTGCAGCATCTCGTACTCAACAAAAATTTAAAATGGATGGATGTTGAAATGGCGCTGGCGGACGGCGATAAAAAGAACGACAACACCATTATCGACGGTTTGAAAACAGTCGAGAAAAATGCTGATGCATTTGCGAATGTCGATCTCGGTCCTACAAATGTGTCAGCAGAATCAGAATCACGAGGCTACAGTCATTTAAAAGGCCAAAAGATTTCAAAAAAAGAAGCGATCCGCATTGCACAGCAATTCGCGCCTGACCATAATCAAGATTTTAAGGTGAGAAAAAGCGGAAGCAAAACAAATCGAGATGTGTACAGCTTATCGATGTCAGATCCAGATAGCAAAGCGAATTTTTATTTAGATTTGACTGAAAAAGGAGGCCACCCAGTCTACCTTCTTCAAAATCGAGACGTCAAAAAACAGAAAATCAGTTTAAATGGAGCATCTGAAAAAGCGTTAAGTTTCTTAAAAAAGCATGGATTTGATACAGAGTCGTTCCATTTAGATGAAAGTGCGCAATTTGATAATATCGGCGTATTTACCTATGTACCCCTCCAAAAAAATGTGCTGCTTTATCCGGATAGCATTCGCATGAAAGTCGCTTTAGATGACGGAGAGGTCGTTGGATTCTCAGCGAAAGACTACTTATTGAATCATAAAAAACGTGACATCAAAGCACCTAAAATCTCGCAAAAAGAAGCAGAGAAAACGTTGAATAAGCACGTAAAGATTGAAGATACTCATTTAGCTATTGTTCAAAATGATATGTCAGAGGAAGTTCTCTGCTATGAGTTTCTTGGAACAATTAAAAATGATACGTACCGGATGTTCATCAATGCAGATACTGGAAAAGAAGAAAGAGTAGATAAGCTGAAAAACGCAGAACCTATATACAAAGACCTATAGAAAAAGAAGCAAGGAAAAGGCTAATAAGTCTTTTCCTTTTGTTTTATACATGGTTTAATATAGGAGAGGATACGATTTCACAGATGAAAAGAGTGATGAGGAATGTTACAAATAGGGGATGCTATCACAATTGAGTATGTCAATGAGAACAAAGAAGTGAAAACAGCAAAATCGAAAGTTTTGGAAAATAATAACGATGATATTTGCATTCATTATCCAGCTGATAAAGAAACGGGGCGCACGATCTATTTAAACCAGCAAACAGAAATCACCGTGTTCTTTTTCGATGAAAATCAAATTCCATACAAATGTACAAGCGAGGTCATTGGAAAAAGAAAAGAGGATATTCCGATGGTTGTTATTTCAATTCCGCCAAAAGAAGAGATGATTCGGCTTCAGCGCAGAGAATACCTTCGAGTGGATACGATGGTGAAAGCGACCATCACACAAACGGATGAAGAGGCCTTTGACACTTTTATCGTCAATATGAGTGCTGGCGGTGTAGTAATTGCTGTTCCAGAAGGCGTCTCGCTCAAAGAATACGGAGAAGTGAGCACAGAGTTTGAACTGCCGCTTAAAGAGCCCGTAAAAATTAAAGCGGTTGCAGAAATGAATCGAGTATATCAAGATGAACAGACTGGCAAAACAAGAGCGATCATGGAGTTTTCTGAGATCACGAATGACCACCAGCAGCACATCATGAAATACTGCTTCCAGCAGCAGCTTTTAACACGTGTGAAAAAAGCATAAGAATAAAGGGTGTAAAAAGCTTCCATACTAGAGGTGAAAGAATCTAGCATGGAGGCTTTTTGTATGAAGACAATGGAAAGATGGTTATGTAAAGCGGTGCTGATTCAGCTTGTTCTGTTATTAGCCGTTCAGATCACACTTCATTTGACGAAAGGAGAACTGTTTTTGTCAAAAGTCGTGCAATACGAGGGTGTGAATAACATGAGTATTGAAGATTGGATTGAGACGTTTAAGCAGAAGGATTGATAGAAAATTCCCCCGTTTGAGCGGTGATCGTGTTACAATTCATAAGGGAGATTCAATCAAGGAGAGGTATTATGAAAAAGAAATTATCTATCGCAATTGACGGTCCTGCAGCAGCAGGAAAAAGCACTGTGGCAAAAATTGTCGCAGCGAAAAAATCATATATTTATATCGATACAGGTGCGATGTACCGTGCGATTACACTTGCGGCACTCAATCATGGTGTAGACCTTGAAGACGAACAGGCACTTGATGCATTACTGAAAAAGACAGTGATTGAACTTGTGTCAACAGACGAAGGTCAAAAAGTACATCTAAACAACACCGATGTCACAGAGGATATTCGAACAGACCGCGTGAGCAACCAAGTATCTGTTGTCGCAAAGCACAGAGCTGTTCGAGAAGAAATGGTACGCCGGCAGCAAGAGCTTGGCAAACGAGGCGGCGTCGTCATGGACGGTAGAGATATTGGCACACACGTTCTTCCAGAGGCAGAAGTGAAAATTTTCTTGCTTGCTTCAGTAGAGGAAAGAGCAAAACGCCGTTTTGAAGAGAATCAGAAAAAAGGTTACGATGTCAATTACGATCAGCTGATCGAAGAGATTGCAAGACGTGACAAGCTTGATTCTGAGCGGGAGGTATCACCGCTGAAGAAGGCTGATGACGCGATTGAAATTGACACAACTTCCCTTTCCATTCAAGAGGTGGCAGGTAAAATTTTAGACGCAGCAGACCGCGTGGGAAAACAGTAAGAAATTTTAGAAAACTTTTATAAGTTAGAGGTTTATCTCTTGACAAACAAGGTCTTTTATTAGAAGTTTATACTAATACTATTTTTATTGATCATTCAAGCAATTATGTTGATTTGAATGTTTCTATAATACATATTCGGCTGGCAATCATCATGCTTAAGACACATATTCACCCAGTCGTTTTAACTAAGCTGTGTAGGTTTGGACCAAGGAGGTTATCGAAATGACAGAGGAAATGAATCAAATCGATGTTCAGGTACCAGAGGTTGGAGATGTAGTGAAAGGGATTGTTTCAAAAGTTGAGGACAAGCATGTAAATGTAGATATCGTCAATGTGAAACAACCTGGGATTATCCCAATCAGTGAATTATCAAGTCTTCACGTTGAAAAAGCATCAGATGTCGTGAAAGATGGCGACGAGTTAGAGCTTAAAGTAACAAAAGTCGAAGACGATGCTTTGATTTTATCGAAACGTGCTGTTGATGCAGACCGCGCTTGGGAAGACCTAGAGAAAAAGTTTGAAACAAAAGAAGTATTTGAAGCTGAAGTAAAAGACGTTGTGAAAGGTGGTCTTGTCGTAGACATTGGTGTGCGAGGATTTATTCCTGCATCTCTTGTTGAAGCACACTATGTAGAAGACTTCACGGACTACAAAGGAAAAACGCTCTCACTTGTCGTGGTCGAACTTGACCGCGAAAAAAATCGTGTGATTCTCTCACATCGAGCAGTGGTTGAGCAAGAGCAATTAGACCAAAAGCAGGACTTCCTGCAAAAGCTTGAAGTAGGTAGTGTGATTGATGGAAAAGTACAGCGCCTGACTGACTTTGGTGCTTTTGTTGACATTGGCGGCATCGATGGATTAGTTCACATTTCTCAACTATCCCATGCACATGTTGAAAAGCCGTCTGACGTTGTTGAAGAAGGACAGGAAGTCAAGGTCAAAGTACTTGCTGTTGATCGTGATAACGAACGTATCTCACTATCTATTAAAGAAACATTACCAGGACCTTGGAGCCAAATTGGTGAAAAGGTAAAACAAGGTGATGTGCTTGAAGGAACCGTTCAACGCCTTGTGAGCTTTGGTGCATTTGTTGAAATTCTACCAGGTGTAGAAGGGCTTGTGCATATTTCCCAAATCTCTCATAAACATATCGGTACCCCTCAAGAAGTCCTTGAAGAAGGGCAGACTGTGAAAGTGAAAGTGCTTGATGTGAATGAAGATGAAGAGCGCATTTCACTAAGCATCCGTGATTTAGAAGAAAATCCTGAAAAACAAATAGAAGAGAATTATCGTCAATATCAGGCGAAAGAAGAAAACACAAGCGGATTCCAGCTTGGTGACCTGATCGGTGATAAACTCAATAAACTAAAATAATTTGGTGATCAAAATTGACGCGAGCAGAAAGAAAGAAACAGCATATTGAACATGCTTTGTCGACTGGCCAGCATGCAGCAACAGGTTTAGAGGATGTTTCCTTCGTTCACGCCAGTTTACCAGATCTTGCGACATCACAAATTGATACACATACGACAATTGGCGGACTGACTTTCGGTTCGCCAATTTTTATCAATGCAATGACTGGTGGTGGCGGAGAGTCGACCTATGAGATCAATCGCTCTTTATCGATCGCAGCGAAGGAAACCAATATTCCAGTCGCAGTCGGATCACAAATGGCTGCACTGAAAGATAAAGAAGAAAGACGAACGTATGAAGTCGTTCGAAAGGTCAATCCAGATGGACTGATTTTTGCGAATTTAGGCAGTGAGGCGACAATCAAGCAAGCTCGGGAAGCGGTCGATATGCTGGAGGCAAATATGCTCCAGATTCACTTAAATGTCATTCAAGAGATCGTCATGCCTGAAGGGGATCGTGATTTTAGAGGTGCAATTGAGCGAATCGCAGTCATCGCTGAATCAGTTGGCGTGCCTGTTGTCGTAAAAGAAGTCGGATTTGGCATGAGCAAGGAAACGGCAAAGAAATTATTTGATGCCGGAGTTGCGGCCGTTGATGTAGGAGGATTTGGCGGAACGAACTTTTCTAAGATCGAAAATCTTCGACGCCAAAAAGCACTTCGTTATTTTGATCAATGGGGGATTCCAACTGCAGCGAGTCTTGCTGAAGTACATACAGCCTTTCAGGATCAAACGGTTTTAGCCTCTGGAGGGATTCGAGATGCACTAGATGTGACAAAATCAATCGCTCTTGGCGCGTCCGCTGCTGGGTTAGCTGGCTTTTTCTTAAAATCACTCACTAGTGGAGGAGAAAGCGGCCTCATCTCTGATATCATCGATCTTCAGGAAGATGTGAAGATGATGATGACAGTGCTTGGGGTGAAAACCATTGAAGAACTGAGACAAACTCAGATTGTGATTACAGGTGAAACGAGTCATTGGCTAAAAGAAAGAGGCGTGGATACGACGTACTATAGTTTAAGATCTAAAGAGACAAAGGACTAAAATAAAGTTTAGCCCGTTGTCTCCTTTTTAGCGTCACACAAAAACCATTGCAGACTTGACAAAGAATGCGAGGGTTTATCTACACGCTGAGGCATGTGATCATCACATGCCTTTTTTTATTGATTTCTTTTTCGAGCGTTTTCAGGACCTTCTAATGCTGTTGCCCCTTTATGATGAATTGATTGATCACGATCAGATTCAACTCTTCTTGACGCCTTTAGGCGTTTTTCCTGTCTATCCTTACCCATCATACATCCCTCCTCAACCATTAGGGTGTCACCTCTTGTTCATTTCATACAAAGCCCGTAACGCTCTCGCACGTTTAAAAACTGGAGATTTTCCCATAATGTAATTGAGGTGATGAGGCGTTGGAGGCACTGTACTATTATTGGTCAATATGGTTCGTTTGGATTATGGTGACATTTATCATGGAAAAAAGCACTTTGCGCAGCGTGCTGGGAGTATGTGTACTTGTTCATATTATCTTCAGTCATTTCATGATATCCATTTTAGACATCAGCATCAATGCAGGGTTTTTGATGACCTTTTTATATGCTTGTATGGCCTTCGTCATATTCCGGCCTGCTTATCGAATCATGAGAATCATGCAATTATGTTCAATGGTGAGCGCGTATGCCTTTTTTATGATTTTTGCATTATATGACCCGGTTTGGTTCACGATAATAAAGGTGGATTGGGCTATATTTGCCTTGCTGATCTTGATGTGTTTGACATATGGACACCAGTTAACGGAACGATTGACCTTATGGATGATGTCTGTGTGTCTAGGCGAAGCCCTTTATACGCTTACGATTCATCGCCTCACCTCATCGGTTGTCATAGGAGATCTCTCGTTTCTTTCCCTTGTTGTTCAAGGCGCCATCTTCCTATTAGGTGTAGATCAGCTTGAAAAGCTCTTGAGCGTCCGTTCTTCCAGAAAACCAGTTAAAGGGGCTGCAAAATCAACATGACGAATTACACGTTTCCTGTCATTATTGGTGTCATCTTTGGGATGGCGGCCAGGCTTTATATGCTAAGAACAGATTATCGGCAATACCCTACGTATATTCATGGACAAGTGATTCATATAGCACTTGGTTTTATCGCGTCAGGGCTTGGTGCAATCATTATGCCTGCACTGATTCAGGAGGAATTTACTGCGATTACCTTTCTAACGCTAGCAGCCACGCAATTTCGTGATGTACGTAATATGGAAAGAAATACGTTAACCCAATTGGATTCGTATGAGCTTGTCTCAAGAGGCAGTACATATATTGAAGGCATTGCCATTGCCTTTGAAAGCCGAAATTATATTGCCATTCTCACTGCACTAATTACAACCACAGCCTGTATTTTCTTCTCGCTCGTTGTTGGAACAGTGGTCGGTATTCTTTGTTTTTTCATGGCAAAGCTATTGATGTCTGGCAGCCAATTAAAGGATATCGTCAATATTCAAAAAGGCGAACTTCGCTTTGACGGGGCAGGACTTTACGTGAATGATATTTACATTATGAATATCGGGCTTCCTGAAAAGCAAAAACTAATATTAGAGCATGGAATGGGCTTCATCTTGACTCCGAAGAATTTTAACTCGGCCACAACGATTGCAAACCTTGGACAGCGGCAAGCGATTTTATTTGATTTATCCAATGTGCTTGGCGTGTATCGTGATTCTGGTGAACCATCGCTTTGTCCGCTCGCAAAACGTGATCTGAATAACGGCACACTTGGCGTGTTTATTTTACCGCAATGGAAACGTGAAGATTTGGCTGTTCGTGTATTAGAAGAGGTGCCAATTCTAGAAAATGCCATTAGAATGCCGACAGATTTCATTAAAAAGAAAGCGAGGTAATGAGAAATGGCGAACACAATTGAGCAATTCATATTGGCTGTGGCCACAACAAATAAAGAGCGAGTCATTGGAGGAACAGCGGTTTTTTTCTGTGAAAATAAAGAAGAACTCGACATGTATGCTATGAATTTAGAGGCCATTTTAGATGGGATTGCACACGGAATTGGTGAAGATCTTTACTTGATTGTCAAACATTTTTAAGTTATTCATTGTGGTCTGATTAAAAATTGATATAATATATAAGTTGAACCCTTCATGTTTGAAGGGTTTATTTCATAACAAACTAAATGAAAATTTTAAATCCCGGTTGAAACATGATGATGAACATATTGAATCGTGGCTGGATTGAAAGGAAGGGTACTATGGGTAAACCTGTCGTAGCCATTGTTGGAAGGCCCAACGTTGGAAAATCTACAATTTTTAATCGAATCGCAGGCGAAAGAATATCGATTGTAGAAGACACACCTGGTGTAACAAGAGATCGAATCTATAGCTCTGCTGAATGGTTAAATTATGACTTTAATTTAATAGATACTGGTGGAATAGATATTGGAGATGAGCCATTCTTGGCGCAAATTCGCCATCAGGCAGAAATCGCAATGGATGAAGCGGATGTCATCATCTTTATGGTGAATGGCCGAGATGGTGTGACATCTGCGGATGAAGAAGTCGCAAAAATTTTATATCGCACGAAAAAACCAGTCGTACTTGCTGTCAATAAACTGGACAACCCTGAAATGAGAAGCGACGTTTATGACTTTTATGCACTTGGATTTGGCGAGCCATATCCGATTTCTGGAACGCACGGATTAGGCCTCGGTGATCTGCTTGATGCAGTCGCAGAGCATTTTAAAAACTTGCCAGATACACAGTATGATGAAGAGGTTGTACAGTTCTGCTTAATTGGCCGACCGAATGTAGGGAAATCTTCTTTGGTGAATGCTATGCTCGGGGAAGAACGCGTGATTGTGAGCAACATCGCTGGTACAACAAGAGATGCTGTCGATACGATGTTTACGTACAATCAGCGTGACTTTGTCATTGTCGATACAGCAGGTATGAGAAAAAAAGGGAAAGTGTATGAAACAACAGAGAAATACAGTGTGCTACGTGCATTAAAAGCCATTGATCGTTCTGATGTGGTTGGTGTTGTTCTTGATGGTGAAGAGGGCATTATTGAGCAGGATAAACGTATTGCAGGCTACGCACATGAAGCCGGTAAAGCCGTTGTGATCATTGTGAACAAATGGGATGCTGTTGAAAAAGATGAGCGTACCATGAAGGAATTTGAGCAAAATATTCGCGAGCATTTTCAATTCCTTGATTATGCACCTGTTTTATTCATGTCGGCTCTCACGAAAAAGAGAATTCATACGTTAATGCCGTCGATCATTACAGCTAGTGAGAATCATGCGATGCGCGTTCAAACCAATATTTTGAACGATATTATCATGGATGCCGTTGCGATGAATCCAACGCCGACCCATAATGGACAGCGCCTGAAAATTTACTATGCAACACAGGTGGCCATCAAGCCTCCATCCTTTGTTG
Source organism: Bacillus pumilus (assembly GCF_024498355.1). Taxonomy (GTDB): domain Bacteria; phylum Bacillota; class Bacilli; order Bacillales; family Bacillaceae; genus Bacillus; species Bacillus pumilus_P. The sequence goes on along the minus strand of NZ_CP101833.1, from coordinate 2,038,208 downwards.
TGTTTGTAAACGATCCAGAGCTTATGCACTTTTCTTATGAGCGTTTCTTAGAAAACCGGATTCGAGATGCATTTGGTTTTGAAGGAACACCGATTAAAATATTTGCGAGAGCGAGAAAATAAAAAGGGTGAGCAGGATGAAGAAAATTTCAGTACTTGGAGCAGGCAGCTGGGGAACAGCTCTTGCGCTTGTATTAGCTGATAATCATCATGATGTACACATGTGGGGACATAGACAAGAGTTGATTGATCAAATCAATGAGAAACATGAAAACCTTGATTACTTGCCAAATGTCGCACTGCCAGCGTCTATTAAGGCGACAACAGATATGAAGCAGGCTTTAGAGGGGACAGATGCGATTATTGTCGCTGTGCCAACAAAGGCCATTCGTGAAGTATTGAAGCAGGCAAATGAGCTGATCTCAGCGAAAGTGCCATTTGTTCATGTCAGTAAGGGAATTGAACCAGATACGCTTCTCAGAATTTCTCAAATGATTGAACAGGAAGTCCCAGCAGCGCAAAGAGAAGCTGTGGTTGTTCTATCAGGACCGAGTCATGCAGAAGAAGTAGGCTTGCGTCATCCGACAACAGTCACTGTCTCATCAGAAAATATTGAAGCGGCTCAATTTGTTCAAGATTTGTTCATGAACAACAACTTTAGAGTGTACACAAATCCTGATGTGATTGGTGTAGAAATTGGCGGAGCACTGAAAAATATCATTGCCCTTGCGGCAGGGATCACTGACGGACTTGGATATGGTGACAATGCGAAAGCGGCACTCATCACAAGAGGACTGGCTGAAATCGCACGTCTTGGTACAAAAATGGGAGGGAATCCTCTTACATTTGCCGGTTTAACAGGCGTTGGAGATTTGATCGTCACATGTACAAGTGTTCATTCGCGTAACTGGCGCTGCGGGAATTTACTCGGTAAAGGCTATAAGCTTGAAGAAGTACTTGAAAAAATGGGGATGGTTGTCGAAGGCGTCCGCACAACAAAAGGCGCATACCAGCTCTCCAAAGAATACAAGGTCAGCATGCCCATTACAGAAGCGCTTTACCATGTCCTGTTTGAAGGGAAAAAGGTAGACGATGCTGTAGAATCACTGATGGCACGTGTGAAAACACATGAGATGGAAGACCTTGTGAACATGTTCGAAAACCAAACAAAATAATTGGAAGACTGAACTTAGGCATGTAGAGGATGCAAGAAGGGGAAGACTTGCATAACATAGCAATGAAGTTTGAATAGAGCTTTGCCTCTACAGAATGAGGAAAAATAGTCGACTTAATGACTGAAGCAGAGTCCCCCTCTTTGCTTCAGTTTTTTTATGCGCTTTTTCCTGAATGATTGGAAAAATGATTGATATTTACCTTATTTTTGGTTTAGAATGAAATATAAACGCTTACAATTTGTTCGTTTTGAAGGGGGACAGGCACGATGAGTTTTGCTTTAATCAAGATGTGGTTTGCGCTTGGTTCAATGGGGCTCATGTTTTTAGCCGTAGTAACCATCTATTTCAGCAGGTTTAAGCTGAAAAGCCGATTTCTGAAAATAACAGCCTCGACCGTCGCATACAGCTTGATGCTCATATCAGGGATCATTGTCTTTTTAGTTGTATTTAGCGGGCCGGTCAATGAATAAAGAAAAAGGAAGAATGTGATGATCAAAGCGAAAGTCAGTGTCACGTTGTTAGCACTTATTTTACTTACAGGATGTCTTTATCCAGAGAATCGCAAAGCTGAAAGCCGGGTGCCATACGAGGAGCAGCTGCAAAGCGTGCAGACAGCGATCGAGGAGTTTCAAAAAGCGACAAATGGTCTTTTGCCAATTGAAACAAAAGAAGCAGAAACGCCAGTTTATCAGAAGTACGTCATCGACTTTAAGCGCTTATCACCAAGGTATTTACACGATGTACCGTCTACATCCTTTGAAGGCGGAGGCGAATATATTTATGTCCTCACAGACGTCGAAAAAAAACCAACTGTGAAACTGCTTGATGTCAAAATGACGCAAACCATCAGTGAATTACGGCTTAGAATCAAAATATATCAAGACGAACATACATATCCGCCCTACGGCAAAGTGGTGTCCAAAAATTTATATACGTTAAATGAAAAAAAACTAGGATTAAAAGCGCCGCCTACGGTCATGAGTCCTGTTACGGGGAATTCCCTCCCATTACTCATTTCATCAAATGGCGAAATCTATGTGGACTATCGCAGTGATTTTGCTCATATTTTGAAAAACACAAAACAAAAGCTGAAACCAGGTGAAAACATTCAAGATGTATATTGGCAGGAAACCCCGTTTGTACCGGCATTTTCTGTCCCATATACAATCAATAAAAAAGGTGAGCCTGCTTTTTTAGAAAAAAAGACGTCATAAACAAGAATGAACCTTTTTCCTCTGCATATAAATGAGGAGAAAGGTTTTTTTATGGCTAAACTTACTCTCAAAACAAAAAAGGTGTCATATTCAAATAGGACAACGTCATACACATATATTGTCCAGACACCTTTCAAGCACAGTTTGATTGAAGTATAGAGTATTTTATTTGAAAACGAGGATAGCAAGTCCGGGAGGGGATCACTTGGAAAAAGTCGATATTTTCAAGGATATCGCTGAACGAACAGGAGGCGATATATATTTAGGAGTCGTTGGAGCTGTTCGTACAGGGAAATCTACGTTTATTAAAAAGTTTATGGAGCTCGTGGTGCTCCCGAATATCAATAATGAGGCAGACCGTGCAAGAGCACAGGATGAATTGCCGCAAAGCGCAGCAGGAAAAACCATTATGACCACAGAGCCAAAATTTGTGCCAAATCAAGCGGCATCTATTCACGTGAGTGACGGTCTTGATGTCAACATCAGGCTTGTCGATTGTGTAGGATACACAGTCCCTGGTGCACGCGGGTATGAAGATGAAAATGGACCGAGAATGATCAACACACCGTGGTATGAGGAACCAATCCCATTTCATGAAGCAGCAGAGATTGGTACACGCAAGGTCATTCAAGAGCATTCAACCATCGGTGTTGTGATTACAACAGACGGATCAATTGGCGAAATCCCAAGACATGACTATATTGAATCTGAAGAACGTGTGATTGATGAACTCAAAGAAGTTGGAAAGCCATTTATTATGGTGATCAACTCCGTGAGACCATATCATCCTGAAACAGAAGCACTGCGGCAGGAACTCAGCCAAAAATATGATATTCCAGTACTTGCCATGAGTGTGGAAAGTATGAGAGAGCAAGACGTACTCAGTGTTCTTCGTGAAGCATTGTATGAATTCCCAGTGCTTGAGGTGAATGTGAACCTGCCAAGCTGGGTCATGGTGCTAAAAGAAGACCATTGGCTAAGAGAGAGTTATCAGGATTCAGTGAAGGAAACCGTAAAGGATATTAAAAGATTAAGAGATGTCGACCGCGTCGTAGGTCAATTCAGTGAATTTGACTTTATTGAAAGAGCGGGCTTAGCGGGTATTGAAATGGGTCAGGGAATCGCAGAAATTGACCTGTATGCGCCAGATGATCTATATGATCATATCCTAAAAGAAGTGGTTGGTGTGGAAATTAGGGGCAAAGACCACCTTCTAGAGCTCATGCAAGATTTTGCGCATGCAAAGACAGAATATGATCAAGTGTCAGACGCATTAAAAATGGTGAAGCAAACTGGCTATGGGATTGCAGCGCCAGCTTTATCAGATATGAGTTTAGATGAGCCTGAAATCATTAGGCAAGGATCAAGATTCGGCGTGAGATTAAAAGCAGTTGCTCCATCTATTCATATGATTAAGGTGGATGTAGAGAGCGAATTTGCACCGATTATCGGAACAGAAAAACAAAGTGAAGAGCTTGTCCGCTACTTAATGCAAGACTTTGAAGATGATCCGCTTTCGATTTGGAATTCAGATATATTTGGACGCTCACTCAGCTCCCTTGTCAGAGAAGGCATTCAAGCAAAGCTGTCTCTGATGCCAGAAAATGCAAGATATAAGCTGAAGGAAACGCTTGAAAGAATCATCAACGAAGGATCAGGCGGTCTGATCGCGATTATTCTATAACATGTGAGACCTCTCTTTGATAGGGGTCTTTTTTTGCGTGCTATATGAGTCATAAAAAGACAATTGTATAAAGATTAGTCAGATTCAGGCTGAAATTAGGAATATTCGTTCGCAAAAGTGCCCTTAATCCTTGACGAATAAGGATTCTTCCCTTTAAAATGCTTGATATGGTATTTCATATGTGTTAATCTACTTACAGAAAATCTTCACTTTGTTGGACAAACATTCCTTCAAAGAGTAGTTTTCTAATGAAAAGCCATGTATGACGCTTTCTAGACGCTCTTTTTTTCAAAAAAAGTGTATAGAAAGAAGATGAATTGTGAAGAAATGATAACAATCTACTGAATGCATATTTTTGGGAGGAGGTGAAAGGCATGAACAAGACAGAACTTATTAACGCGGTTGCTGAAGCAAGCGAGTTATCTAAAAAAGACGCGACAAAAGCAGTTGACTCTGTTTTTGATACAATTTTAGATGCACTTAAAAATGGTGACAAAATCCAACTTATCGGTTTTGGTAACTTTGAAGTACGTGAGCGTTCAGCTCGTAAAGGACGTAACCCACAAACTGGTGCAGAGATCGAAATCCCTGCAAGCAAAGTACCTGCTTTCAAACCAGGTAAAGCACTTAAAGATGCGGTGGCAGGTAAATAATCGTTATGTGTAATCATCCTATTTAAGGAGTTATACATATACAGTTTCACACTAGTCTAGAAAAGCCCCTTCGATAAGGGGCTTTTCCTTTTGATTCAAAAGGTTCGTTTAGAACGCTCTCCTTTGCTTTTAGGATCTGAAGTGTGCTAGAATCTGATTGAAATGTAATCGCCTTTGGAGGATATAATACATGAGTGAAATAAATAAAGAACTAATCGAACACGCTGTACGCGATATATTAAAAGCAATCGGAGAAGATCCGGATCGTGAAGGACTTCTTGATACCCCAAAACGAGTAGCAAAAATGTATGAAGAAGTGTTTTCGGGATTAAATGAAGATCCAAAAGAACATTTTAAAACCATTTTTGGTGAAGATCATGAAGAACTCGTTCTTGTAAAAGATATTGCTTTCCATTCAATGTGTGAACACCACCTTGTACCTTTCTATGGAAAAGCCCATGTCGCTTATATTCCGCGCGGCGGGAAAGTAACGGGACTTAGCAAGCTTGCAAGAGCAGTAGAGGCCGTTGCAAAGCGCCCGCAGCTTCAGGAACGCATTACATCAACCATTGCAGATAGTATGGTGGAAACACTAAATCCGCATGGTGTGATGATTGTCGTTGAAGCTGAGCATATGTGCATGACGATGCGCGGAGTGAAAAAGCCTGGTGCCAAAACGGTCACATCAGCAGTGCGCGGCACATTTGCAAAGGATGCGGCAGCAAGAGCAGAAGTGCTTTCCTTTATTAAAAACGACTAATCAATAGATGGAAGGTGAACAGATTGAGTGAAAAAAAAGCATCTGATTTTGTGGTCATTAAAGCCATTGATAATGGTGTAAACGTAATCGGCTTAACTAGAGGCTCTGATACAAGATTTCACCATTCCGAAAAGCTCGATAAAGGTGAAGTCATTATCGCACAATTTACTGAGCATACGTCAGCCATCAAAGTAAGAGGCGATGCTGTCATTCAAACAAGCTTCGGTGAAATTCAAAGCGAAGCAAAGAAATAGAGCACGAGTATGCACTTGATAGCATAAAAGTGAGAGCTCATATGGTATAATAAATCTCTATACAATGTGCAGGGCTACATATGAAACTGTAATTTTTGGGACAAGGGTGATATCTTTGCAAGACATCTACGGAATTTTATCTAATCTAAATATAAAATTAAATAAAAAGCTTTCTCATCCTTATTTGGCAAAGCATTTGCGTGCGCCACTCATCGATGAAGATAAGCTCCTTCTTTTTCATGCTATGTTTGATGAAGCTCAAATTGATGCAGAGAAAAAAGAAAATTATATTCTAACGGCGATGCTTGTGCAAATTGCCCTTGATACCCATGACGAAGTCACAACTGCTGCAGCCATCAAACAAGACGAATTCAAAAATCGTCAGCTGACCATCCTAGCAGGAGACTATTTCAGCGGTCTCTATTATTCTCTTCTCTCTGACATGAAAGACATTTACATGATCCGCACGCTCGCTACGGCAATTAAAGAGATTAATGAACATAAAATTAGACTGTATGATCGATCCATTCAAGATGCAGCGCACTTTTACAAAAGTGTAGCTACAGTGGAGTCTGCGCTATTCCAAAGGATTTCTGAGCATTTTCAATTAACGCATTGGAATGAGATTGCAAGTCGTTTCCTTGTTTATAAGCGTTTTATGAAACAAGCAGAAGATGACAAACATTTAAAACTTTTTTTGAACGATAGCTATACGGACGCCTATACATGTTTTGACAACTTTGAGAATGAAGGCTATGAGCAAGCCAAACTGCCGATCAAGAAGTATCTTGATTCATCTCCGGTCGTTCAAAAAGAGCTATTAAATCGCTTGGATCATATGAAAAATGAGCCTGCGTACCATCAGAAAGTGGAAGAAGGGTAAGTCATGCAGCAATCAAAAGAACAGCGAGTACACGGTGTATTTGAAAAAATTTATAAAAACTATGATCAGATGAACTCTGTCATCAGCTTTAAACAGCATAAAAAATGGCGCGATAAAACAATGAAGCTCATGAATGTTCAAAAAGGAGCCAAAGCATTAGATGTATGCTGCGGGACAGCCGATTGGACCATTGCGCTTGCAGACGCTGCCGGAGAAAAGGGCGAGGTCAAAGGCCTTGATTTTAGTAAAAATATGCTGAGTGTTGGTGAAACGAAGGTGAAGACAGGGGGCTACAATCAAATTGAATTGATCCATGGCAATGCAATGGAGCTTCCTTTTGAGGATAACACATTTGATTATGTGACAATTGGTTTTGGTCTTCGAAATGTCCCTGATTACTTAACGGTGTTAAAGGAAATGACAAGAGTGGTGAAGCCTGGTGGAATGGTTGTCTGCCTTGAGACATCACAGCCTGAGATGATTGGCTTTAAACAAGGCTATTATGTCTATTTCAAATACATCATGCCGCTTTTTGGTAAGCTGTTTGCCAAAAGCTATCAGGAGTATTCATGGCTTCAAGAATCAGCCAAAACGTTCCCTGGCATGAAAGAGCTGGCGGCTCTTTTCGAAGAGGCCGGTTTGTCTGATGTCTCGTATCATCCATTTACAGGCGGTGTAGCAGCAACACATATCGGAAAGAAGCTTTGAATAAACGATATTTGGGTGAAGATAATGAAACTAAAAGCAATGATCTCTTTTTTAAATCATGATATCGATATAATTGAAAAAGAGCTTGAACAAACAGTTCGCTCTGATTATGCATTATTAAGTGAAGCAGGTCTTCATTTGCTGCAAGCGGGCGGAAAACGAATCCGCCCCGTTTTTGTTCTCCTTTCAGGCATGTTTGGCGACTATGACATTAATAAAATTAAATATGTTGCTGTTGCCCTGGAATTAATTCATATGGCATCGCTTGTTCATGATGATGTCATTGATGATGCAGAGCTGAGAAGAGGAAAGCCAACGATTAAGGCAAAATGGGACAATAGAATTGCCATGTACACAGGGGATTACTTGTTTGCACGATCGCTTGAGTACATGACAAAGATCAATCACCCAATGGCACATGAAATTTTGTCAAAAATGGTTGTCGAGCTCTGTCTTGGTGAAATAGAGCAAGTAAAAGACAAATACAACATGGATCAAAACCTTCGTACATATTTAAGAAGAATTAAGAGAAAAACAGCCTTGCTCATTGCAGGCAGCTGTCAATTAGGTGCCATTGCAGCAGGGACAGATGAAAAAACACATAAAGCCCTTTACTGGTTTGGATACTATGTTGGCATGTCTTACCAGATCATTGATGATGTCCTTGACTTCACATCAACTGAAGAAGAGCTAGGGAAGCCTGTTGGCGGAGACCTTTTACAAGGGAATGTCACACTTCCAGTCTTATATGCACTAAAGGATCCGACACTAGAAGGACAATTGAAGCTGATTAATAGCGAAACGACCGAAAAGCAGCTGAAGCCTGTAATTGAACATCTCAAACAAACAGATGCGATTGACCGCTCCATTCGAGTGAGTGAAATGTATTTGAAAAAGGCATTTGAACAGCTTGACAAGCTTCCACGTGGACGAGCGAAAACGTCATTAGCCTCCATTGCAAAATATATTGGGAAACGAAAATTCTAATCAACTTTTGGTTGATTGGTTTTTTTGTGAAATTTTTTGTCAAAAATTGATTATTACAAAAAAAAATGATACGATCACTCTGTAACAATGTAAGCCTATACATACATAACGACGGGGTGGAAAACGTATATGGACAAAACATTTCTTATGGTTAAACCTGATGGTGTTGAAAGACAATTAATCGGTGAAATTGTGTCAAGGTTCGAAAAAAAGGGACTTCAGCTTGTTGGTGCAAAACTAATGAGTATTCCGAAAGAAGTAGCAGAAACACATTACGGAGAGCATAAAGAAAAACCATTTTTCGGAGAATTGGTTGACTTTATTACGTCAGGACCTGTATTTGCTATGGTATGGCAAGGTGAACAGGTAGTAGACGTGACAAGGCAGATTATTGGAAAAACAAACCCGAAAGAAGCACTGCCTGGCACAATAAGAGGAGATTATGGGTTAACCGTTGGAAAAAACATTATCCATGGCTCAGACTCACCAGAAAGTGCTGAAAGAGAAATCAACTTATTCTTTAAACAAGAAGAACTCACAAACTGGGATCAAACCATCTCAAGCTGGATTTATTAAGGTTCAAGCCAAGGTGTTCATCAATTGAGCACTTTGGCTTTTTTATATTGATATTTCTATACGAAATTTCGCATGAGATGATACAAATTTTTGATAAAAACAGCTATACTAGGACAAAGATAGATGAGACAGGAGAGGACATTGATGGATCAATATCAAGTATTTGTTGGAAAATGGAAAAAACTAACCGGGGTTGATCTGAATCTCTATAAAGAAGCACAAATGAAACGAAGATTAACATCACTTTATGATAAAAAAGGATATAAAGATTTTGAAACATTCGCGGCTGCTCTTGAAAAGGATAGAGTGCTGTTAGATGAAACAATGGACAGAATGACCATTAATGTGTCAGAATTTTACCGAAACTATCAGCGCTGGGAAGTACTTGAGCAAAAAATTCTTCCGCTGCTTTTAAAAAATAGTGGAAACGTAAAGATATGGAGTGCAGCATGCTCGACAGGAGAAGAACCGTATACCCTTTCGATGCTGCTGTCAAGTCATCCTCTTGTGAAGGACTTCCAAATTATTGCAACTGATATTGATGATAAAGTCCTGCAATCAGCACAAAAAGGAAGATATCATGAACGCTCTCTGCAAGAGGTGCCAGATCAGATCAAACAAAAATATTTCACAAAAGAAGATTCTTCATTTTACACTGTGAAAGATGAGATTCGAAAGCACATTCAATTTAAGAAGCACAACCTTTTAGCAGATCCATATGAAAAACAGCTTGATCTCATCGTCTGCCGAAATGTACTTATTTATTTTACAGAAGAGGCGAAAGAAGAGATTTACTTGAAAATGAGCAACAGTTTAAAGCAAAATGGTGTGTTATTTGTTGGCTCTACAGAACAAATTTTTCACCCGGAAAAGTTTGGACTGACATCTGCTGATACTTTCTTTTATCAAAAGAAGGGTATCTAGCTGACTTTTTAGTAGCAAGTGTGTTATCATAGTTTTACTTAAAAGCGTTAATGCGATGAAGGGAGATTAAGTCATGAGGTACTTAACAGCAGGTGAATCACATGGTCCACAACTGACCACAATTATTGAAGGAGTTCCAGCGGGACTTTACATAGAGCAGGATGATATCAATTATGAACTGGCTAGAAGACAGAAAGGTCATGGCCGCGGAAGAAGAATGCAAATCGAAAAAGATCAAGCAAAAGTGTTAAGTGGTGTTCGCCACGGGAAAACATTAGGTTCTCCTATTACACTTGTTGTTGAAAATAATGACTGGAAACACTGGACAAAGGTGATGGGGGCAGAGCCGATCACTGAGGAAGAAGAGAGTGAAATGAAGCGTCAAATCTCCCGTCCAAGACCAGGACATGCGGATTTAAATGGTGCGATTAAATATGGTCACCGTGATATGCGAAACGTATTAGAGCGTTCATCAGCCCGCGAGACTACAGTTCGCGTGGCAGCAGGAGCAGTAGCCAAACAAATCTTAGCTCATCTAGGGATCAAGATAGCTGGTCACGTCCTTGAAATTGGCGGAGTGAAAGCAGCTGATACTGCATATGAGTCTATTGAAGATTTGCAAAAGGTAACAGAAGAATCACCAGTTCGTTGTTATGACAGTGAAGCAGGTCAAAAAATGATGGATGCCATCGATGAAGCTAAGAAAAATGGCGATTCGATTGGCGGCATTGTCGAAGTGATTGTTGAAGGTATGCCAGTTGGAGTTGGCAGCTATGTTCATTATGACCGCAAATTGGACAGCAAGCTCGCGGGCGCTGTCCTTAGCATCAACGCTTTTAAAGGGGTTGAATTCGGTATTGGCTTCGAGGCGGCTTCTAAAAATGGCAGTGAGGTCCATGATGAAATCATCTGGGATGAAGAAAAAGGCTATACGAGAAAAACAAATCGCTTAGGTGGTCTTGAAGGCGGAATGTCAACTGGCATGCCGATTGTCGTTAGAGGGGTCATGAAGCCAATCCCAACTCTTTATAAGCCGCTTCAAAGCGTTGATATTGAAACGAAAGAGCCTTTCTCTGCAAGTATTGAGCGTTCTGATAGCTGTGCTGTTCCTGCCGCAAGTGTTGTCGCAGAAGCAGTCGTGGCATGGGAAATTGCCAATGCAGTCGTTGAGCAGTTTGGTCTTGACCAAATAGATCGCATTAAAGAAAATGTTGAAAAAATGCGCCAGCTTCAGAGGGAGTTTTAATGAAAACACTGGAAGTGAAGACGTCTTCAGCCACTTATCCTGTATATATCGGTGATGGGATTAAACGCAATATCGTAGACTTGATGACTTCCACTGGGCATTCCTTTACCAAGCTCATGATCATCACAGATTCAGCCGTTGATGCTATTTACGGTGATGAAATGGTGCGATTACTTGAACAGAAGTGGTCTGTACAAAAAGTGGTGGTTCCAAACGGAGAACAATCGAAATCTTTTGTGCAGTTTGAGCATATTCATACGAAAGCCATTCAATTTCAGCTCGATCGCTCCTCGTGCATCATTGCGCTGGGAGGAGGCGTAATTGGGGATTTGGCTGGCTTTGCTGCTGCCACTTATATGAGAGGCATTGATTTTATTCAAGTTCCGACGACCCTGCTGGCACATGACAGTGCAGTCGGCGGGAAAACAGGGATCAATCATCCGCTTGGTAAAAATTTAATAGGTGCGTTTCATCAGCCGAAAGCTGTGATCTATGATACGAGTATGCTTGAGACACTTTCTCAAATTGAGCTGAGATCGGGCTTCGCTGAGGTCATCAAACATGCGCTGATTTCAAGTGAAGACTTTTTATCAGAACTGATGTCCATTCGTTCTTTGACCGAATTATCAAAGGGCGAGCTGGCACATATGCTGTATCAAGGGATCCAAGTCAAAGCATCGATTGTTCAAGAAGACGAAAAAGAACAAGGCGTGCGCGCATATTTGAATTTAGGCCATACACTTGGGCATGCCATTGAAGCGGAGTATGGATACGGAGCCATCACTCACGGAGATGCAATTGCGATTGGCATGCAGTTTGCTTTATATGTGAGCGAAAAGCAACTAGGACTCCGCCTTCATCGTAAGGAACTAAAAATGTGGATGAACGAACTGGGATTCCCAGTACAAGTCACGCAAGATATTTCAACGAAAACATTTGTTGATCGCATGATTGGTGATAAAAAGGCAAGAGGGGGCAGTGTTCAATTTGTTTTATTAAAACAGGTTGGAGACGCTACCCTGCATTCTTTCACAAAAGATGAGCTGTATCATTGGCTCGAAGAATGGAAACGGGAGGAGGGGTGTCTATGATGTTTCGAGGGATACGTGGGGCTACAACTGTGACAGAAGATACAGAAAAAGAAGTGTTAAACAAAACGAAACAGCTGCTAGAAGCCATTATTTCAAAAAACCAAGTAGATCCAGAGCGTGTCGTGCAGATCTTGATTTCAGCTACACAAGATATTCACTCCGTTTTTCCGGCAAAAGCACTTCGTCAGTTTGAAGGCTGGACATATGTGCCTGTCACTTGTATGCAGGAGCTTGACATTGATGGCGGTCTAAAACAGTGCATTCGGGTGTTAATGACCGTCCAGACAGATACAAAGCAGGAAGACATACAGCATGTGTACTTAGAAGGAGCCGTTACGCTTCGCCCTGATTTACAGTTGACAAAAAACAAGGAATTATAATACGATATGAACAGCCGAAGTTTACACATAGGTGTAAACGGCAAATGCAAGCTTAGAGAAGATGAGAATGAGACTAGGGTAGTTGAGATGAGTAGAGTTGAGCACAGAGATACGATACTTCTATTTAATCATACTGCCTAAAAGAGCAAACCTCTTTTAGGCTTATTTCGTATACTCACACAAACCCTCTATATGTCCCCTCATTCTCCTTAATCCCATTTAAGGAGTGTGCTTATGAAATCCCAATCAAACCTTACCCAATTTTTAAGGGACAGTGAGTCCTACAAAACGATCCCGATTGTTGAAACCATTACAGTCGATACACTTTCACCCATTCAAATTGTCGAGAAACTCAAACAGGATATTGTGTATCTGCTAGAAAGCAAAGACGAATCTTCTAGCTGGTCGAGATATTCCTTCATCGGATTACACCCTTTCTTAACCTTGCATGACGACCAAGACCAATATATTGCACGTGACGCTGCTGGGCAGGAAGTGATGCAAAAGCAAGAGCTGAAAGATTTACTAGACTGGATGAAAGAGCAATATCAAATCAAGACACCAGATGTTGATATCCCGTTTACAGGCGGGGCCGTTGGGTACTTAAGTTACGATCTCATCCCAAGCATTGAACCTTCTGTCAGGCCGCATAGGAACGCATCGCCGACAGATCATTGCACATTATTTGTCTGTCAAACGATGATTGCTTTTGACCATGAAACGAATCATGTTCATTTTATTCAATACACTCAGCTGACTGGAAATGAAACAAAGGACGAAAAAATACAAGTTTACAAGAAAAATCAAGAGCGGCTTGAATATTTGATTCAGCAGCTTCACACGAAGATTGATATGAAAGAACTGATTTTATCAGCGAATATGAACGAACCACCGTCCTTTGAACAAGTGACGTCAACATATGAAAAAACGCAATTTTTAAAGGACGTAGAAAAAATCAAAGAGTACATTAGAGCGGGTGATATTTTCCAAGGCGTACTCTCACAGCGCTTTGATATCCCTGTGTCAGTGAGTTCATTTGAATTGTACCGCGTGCTTCGGATTGTGAATCCATCTCCCTATATGTATTTTATGAAATTAAAGGATCGCGATTTAGTCGGAAGCTCGCCAGAACGATTAATTCATGCCAAGAATGGGCACTTAGAAATTCATCCAATCGCAGGCACAAGAAAACGAGGAACGACAAAAGAAGAGGATGCTGCACTAGCGAGAGAGCTGCTAGATGATGAAAAAGAAAAAGCAGAGCATTATATGTTAGTAGACCTTGCCAGAAATGATGTAGGCCGCGTGGCAGAATACGGCAGTGTATCCGTCCCGACTTTTACAAAAGTAGTGAACTTTTCACACGTCATGCACATCATCTCCATTGTGACAGGAAAGCTGAAGCAAGATACGAATCCAGTCGATGCGCTTATGTCTGCTTTTCCAGCAGGCACATTAACAGGTGCACCGAAAATTAGGGCGATGCAATTATTAAATGAAATGGAGCCAGAGCCAAGAGAAACGTATGGCGGCTGTATTGCTTATATTGGATTCGACGGCAATATCGACTCCTGTATTACCATTCGCACCATGAGCGTTAAAAATCAGACCGCCTCTATACAAGCAGGCGCTGGTATTGTCGCTGATTCTGTTCCTGAAAATGAATGGGAAGAGACATGTAACAAGGCAGGGGCGCTTCTGAAAGCCATTCAGCTTGCTGAACATATTTTCTCAGAAAAGGAGAGTGTGCAAGATGAATCAACGACTATCAGCTCTTGTTAATGGAGGATTTCTATCAGAAAATGAAGCGAACAGACTCATGCATGATATGATGAGCGGCTCTTTAACAGATGCTGAAGTCGCTGCAAGTCTATCCATTTTAGCGCTTAGAGGGGAAACCTCTGAAGAGATGACAGGCTTCGTGAAAGCAATAAGGCAAAATGCAGCGCCAATGGAAGCGTCGTTTGATGTCGTTGATACGTGCGGTACAGGAGGCGATGGGCTATCGACATTTAATATATCAACTGCCGCAGCCATTGTAGCATCTGCTGCTGGTGCCAAAATCGCCAAGCATGGAAATCGGTCGGTCTCTTCTAAAAGCGGGAGTGCTGACGTGCTAGAATGTCTTGGGATCCAAATTCAGTCCACACCAGAAGAAACAAGACAACAAATACAGCAGAAAAACATGGGCTTTTTATTTGCACCGCTCTATCATTCATCTATGAAACAAGTAGCAGCAGTCCGAAAGCAGCTTGGATTTCGGACGGTATTTAATCTATTAGGTCCGCTTTGCCATCCGATGCAAGCCAAAAAGCAAATCATCGGGGTGTATTCAAAGGAAAAGGCAAAATTAATGGCGAAAGCCCTTGCGCCTTTAGAGCCAGAACATGTCCTGTTTGTTTGCGGAGAAGATGGGCTGGATGAATTAACGATTACAGCAAATTCATATGTCATTGAACTCAGGAAAAATGTCATAACAGAATATACACTAAACCCAGAAGACTTTGGACTGAAAAAAGGGCACTTATCAGACATTCAGGTCCAGTCACCGGAAGAGAGTGCTAATTTAATTCAGAATATATTGAATCATCAAACGGGAGGAGCGCCGCTTCATATTACAGCCCTCAATGCTGGAGCAGCACTATATGTCGCAGGAAAGTCAGAAAGTCTGATGGCAGGAACATTAAAAGCGTTAGAAACGATTAAAAATGGCGCAGCCAAAGAACAATTGGCCCGTCTAAAACAAAAAAAGAAAGAGGAAGAGATCTATGCTTAATCAAATTATCGCGCGTAAAAAAGAACATATCCAAACCTTGCAATTACCTGATGATGGACACTATGAAAGACGATCATTTAAAGCAGCACTTATGAACCCTCATCGCTCGATCGGACTTATTGCTGAGGTAAAAAAAGCGTCTCCTTCCAAAGGCATCATTCAGCCAAATTTTGATCCTTTACAAACAGCAAAAGCATACGAAAAATCAAATGCAGATTGCTTATCTGTCTTAACGGATGAACCGTTTTTCCAAGGGAAAAACGAGTACTTGTCCCTCATTAAAGAACACGTAGCATGTCCAATTTTAAGAAAAGATTTCATCATTGATTCCATACAAGTAGAAGAATCAAAACGCATAGGGGCTGATGCCATCTTATTAATTGGAGAAGTCCTTGAGCCGCAAAAGCTGTATGAGCTGTATGCTGAAGCAAAAGAAAAAGGACTTGATGTCCTCGTTGAGGTACATGCAGCAGATACACTGGCAAACATTTTAAACATTTTCACCCCTGAGATCATTGGAGTGAACAACCGGAATCTAAATACATTTACAACAACAGTCGAGCAAACAAAAGAGATTGCACCACTTGTTCCAAAGGATGTCTTACTAGTGAGTGAAAGCGGTATTCAGACATTTGATGATCTGACCTTTGTGAAGAATCATGGAGCAAGCGCTGTTCTTGTTGGCGAATCATTAATGAGAGAGCAATCTCAGGAAAAAGCCGTTAAAGCGTTGTTTGGAGAATGAACATGACGAAGCCTTATGTGAAATATTGCGGGGCTGTCACGCAAGAGGACGTCGATTGCATCGCGCAATCTCAAGCGGATGCGATCGGATTTATCTTTGCTCCAAGTAAAAGACAGGTCCATCCAGATCAAGTGAAGCAATGGCTAGCACAAACGAAGTGCGAGAAAGATACCGCCGGTGTATTTGTGAATGAAAAGATACAAAAAGTGTGCGACATCATAAAGTACATTCCTTTAGATATCGTCCAGCTTCATGGAGATGAAACACGAGAACACGCAAAAGAAATAAAAGAGCAAACAGGGGCTATTGTATGGAAAGTATTTCACCACGAGCCCAATTTAACAGGAACGCTCGAAAAAATGACGGCATTTGCGCCCTTTGTCGACGGCTTTCTCATTGACGCGAAAGTAAAAGGGATGAGAGGCGGTTCTGGAACAGCTTTTGCATGGGAGGCGGTACCTTCATATGTTCAGCATGCAAAGCATTTGAGCAAAAATTGCGTCATTGCAGGCGGAGTGACACCAGTAACGATTACAGAGCTACTTGCCTATGGTCCAGAAGCGATCGATCTTTCAAGTGGAATAGAAGAAAACGGGAAGAAAAGCATAGCAAAGATCAAAGCGCTCGAAGAAAGGATGTTAAACGATGTACGCATATCCAAATGAGATTGGCAGATATGGAGAATTCGGAGGGAAATTTGTCCCAGAAACGCTCATGCAGCCACTAGAAGAAATCGAGAAAGCATTTCGTGACTTAAAAGAAGACCCTGCTTTTCAAAAGGAATATATATCGCTTCTGAAAAACTATTCAGGCAGACCGACTGCGCTCACATATGCTGACCAATTATCAGCATACGTCGGTGGTGCAAAAATCTATTTAAAAAGAGAAGATTTAAACCATACAGGCGCTCATAAAATTAACAATGCACTTGGTCAGGCCCTGCTAGCGAAAAAAATGGGGAAATCAAACATTATCGCCGAAACAGGAGCAGGTCAGCACGGAGTAGCCGCTGCAACGGTGGCAGCAAAGTTTGGATTATCCTGCACCGTATTTATGGGAAAAGAAGACGTGGAAAGACAATCACTCAATGTATTCCGAATGAAACTGCTCGGCGCTGAGGTCATACCTGTCACAAGCGGGAACGGCACATTAAAAGATGCAACCAACGAAGCCATCCGCTATTGGGTCCAGCACTGCAGCGATCATTTTTATATGATTGGATCAGTCGTTGGACCTCATCCGTATCCTCAAATCGTCAGTGAATTCCAGCGGATGATCGGTGATGAGGCAAAATCGCAAATACTTGAAAAAGAAGGTCAGCTTCCTCATAAAGTCATTGCCTGCGTTGGCGGCGGGAGTAATGCCATTGGAATGTACCGAGCGTTCTTAGATGAAGAGGTAGATATCATTGGTGTAGAAGCAGCAGGGAAAGGAATAGATACCCCCCTTCATGCAGCGACCATCACGAAAGGAACAAAAGGTGTAATTCATGGATCTTTAACATATCTGATCCAAGACGAATTTGGCCAAATTATTGAGCCGTATTCTATTTCCGCTGGATTAGACTATCCCGGGATCGGACCAGAGCACGCATATTTGCATGCAAGCGGCCGGGTTCAATATGTCAGTGCCACTGATCAAGAAGCACTAGATGCGCTAAAGCTGCTGACAGAAAAAGAAGGAATCCTGCCAGCGATTGAATCAGCACACGCCTTAGCCAAAGCGTTTGAGATGAGCCGGAATATGAGTGAAGACGAAATCGTCCTTGTCTGCCTGTCAGGAAGAGGAGATAAGGATGTGCATACATTAATGAATGTGCTTGAAAGTGAGGACAAAACAAAATGATCACATTTCAATTAGAGCAAGATGAGAAATTATTCATTCCATTTATCACGGCAGGAGATCCGTCAGAAGAGATCACCATTGATTTAGCCATCACTCTTCAAGCAGCTGGTGCACATGCGATTGAACTAGGTGTTCCTTATTCCGATCCACTAGCGGACGGTCCTGTCATTCAAAGAGCCTCCAAAAGAGCTCTAAATCATGGCATGAATATCGTAAAAGCGATAGAATTAGCAGGGAAGATGAAAAAAAACGGTGTGGAAATTCCCGTAATTCTATTTACGTATTACAATCCTGTGTTACAATTAGACACAGAATACTTTTTCGCTTTACTGCGCAAAAATCATATTTCGGGACTCTTAACACCCGACTTGCCGTTTGAAGAGAGCAGCGAGCTGCAAGAGAACTGTCAAACACATGACATTTCATATATTTCGCTCGTTGCACCAACAAGCAAAGAACGATTAGAAAAAATCGTAGAGCAGGCAGAAGGTTTTGTGTATTGTGTTTCATCTCTTGGTGTAACAGGTGTCCGGCAATCCTTTGACGCATCAATTACTGATTTTATTCAACAAGTGAAACAGCTGAGTCACATACCGGTTGCGGTAGGTTTTGGCATTTCAACAAGAGAGCAGGTAGACTCAATGAATAAATTGAGTGACGGTGTCGTTGTAGGCAGTGCACTTGTGAAAAAAATTGAAGAGCTTCAAGAACAATTGTTAGCAAGTGATACACGTCAAGATGCGTTAAGAGAATTTGAAACATATGCAAAAACATTTAGTCCCCTCTATTCATTCAAATGAGGTGAAACATTTTGCAAATCAAGGATCAATTAAAACAACTAAAACCGTATCAACCTGGGAAACCAATTGAAGAGGTCAAAAAAGAATATCAATTAGACAAAATTGTGAAATTGGCTTCAAATGAAAACCCTTTTGGATGTTCCACACATGCAAGAGAGGCGATACAAGCCGAGCTTGAACAATTAGCGATTTATCCAGATGGATACAGCGCGAGTTTAAGAACGGAACTGGCCGAATTTCTTCAAGTGAGTGAAAAACAATTAATATTCGGGAATGGCTCAGATGAACTTGTGCAAATTATTGCTAGAGCATTCCTTGACCAACATACAAATACCGTCATTCCGTCTCCATCTTTTCCGCAATACCGTCACAATGCAGTGATTGAACATGCAGAGATTCGAGAAGTGCCTCTTTTAGAGGAAGGAGCTCACGATCTCCAAGGGATGCTGGATGCGATTGATGAAAAAACGAAGGTCTTGTGGGTATGTAATCCAAATAATCCGACTGGGAATCATTTATCAGAAGCAGAGCTTGTGGCGTTTTTAGATCAAGTACCACCTCACGTGCTTGTCGTTCTAGATGAAGCGTATTTTGAATACGTTCGGGCGGAAGACTTCCCGAACAGTTTATCTTTATTAAACTCATATCAAAATATCATCGTACTTCGTACGTTTTCTAAAGCCTATGGGCTTGCGGCGCTTCGAGTAGGCTATGGGATTGCGTCAGAGGAACTGATTACTGCCATTGAACCAGCGAGAGAGCCATTTAATACAAGTCGTATCGCTCAGGCAGCTGCGCGTGCAGCCATAAAAGATCAAGACTTTATTCAATCGTGTAGACAAAAAAATGAAGCAGGTCTTATGCAATATCAAGAATTTGCTGACCGTTTTGGACTATTTATCTATCCGTCTCAAACAAACTTTGTACTCATTGATTTTAAAAGAGATGCAGACGAACTGTTTCAAGCATTATTGAAAAAAGGCTATATTGTTCGTTCTGGTAAAGCACTTGGTTTCCCAACTTCTTTACGTATTACTGTGGGAACAAAGGAGCAAAATGAAGAAATTCTAACTACACTTGCCGATTTATTACAAGGCATTCGTGCGTAGCATAACAATGAAGTCATATCCTGCTATAGGATATGGCTTTCATTGTACCAATCCAATATACATATAAGCTTTTGAAATGGCTTGTTTAATTTTTGCGAAAAATCAGGTGATGAACATGAACGATGCAAACGAAACAATATTAATCGCTGGACTTGGTTTAATTGGTGGTTCCATTGCACTGTCGATTAAAAAAGAGTATCCTCATAAAAAAATTGTAGGCTACGATGTTTCCAAAGAGCAAATGGTTGCTGCAACAAAGCTGGGTATCATTGATGCAACAGCCGATTCATTAATGGCAGGTCTAAATGAAGCATCAACCATTATTTTGGCAACGCCAGTCCAACAAACAGTCAAGATGCTTAGTGATATTGCAGCATCTGGGATTGAAAGAGAGCTCACGATTACTGATGTTGGCAGCACAAAGCAAAAGGTCGTCAATTTTGCTGAAAAAACGCTGCCTGATCACTACCAATTTATTGGTGGACATCCAATGGCAGGCTCTCATAAGTCAGGTGTCATTGCAGCGAAAGACTTTTTATTTGAAAATGCATTCTACATTTTAACGCCGGCAAAGGAAACGAATCGTCAGGCTGTTGATCGTTTGAAGGATTTGCTAAAAGGGACACATGCTCATTTCATTGAGATGACCCCAGAAGAACATGACGCTGTGACAAGTGTTATTAGTCATTTCCCTCATATTGTGGCAGCCAGTCTTGTGCATCAAGCGCATCATTTTGAAGAACAATTTCCTCTTGTAAAACGGTTTGCTGCTGGAGGCTTTCGTGATATTACGCGAATTGCTTCAAGTAATCCTGCAATGTGGCGAGATATCCTTCTGCACAATAAAAACAAGATTTTAGATCGGTTCCATGAATGGAAAAAAGAGATCGACCGCATTGAGTCTTTTGTGCAACAAGAAGACGCTGAAGGATTGTTCTCATATTTTCAAGATGCAAAGGAATATCGCGATGGTCTTCCTCTGAGGAAAAAAGGAGCGATTCCTGCTTTCTATGACCTTTATGTGGATGTTCCGGATCACCCGGGGGTCATTTCGGAGATTACAGGATATTTAGCTAGTGAAAACATCAGTATTACGAATATCCGGATTATTGAAACACGAGAAGACATTAACGGGATTTTACGCATTAGTTTTCAAACAGATGATGATCGCAAGCGTGCAGAAATCTGTATAAAAAAGAGAGCGAATTACGATACATTTTATGCTGACTGAGGTGACAAACATGAAAATTCATAAAAATGCTCCTATGAACGGAGAAATTCATATTCCAGGCGATAAATCCATTTCTCATAGATCCGTGATGTTTGGTGCAATTGCTGATGGGACAACGGTGGTGAAAAACTTTCTTCCTGGAGCCGATTGTTTAAGTACGATTGATTGCTTTAGAAAGATGGGCGTTGAAATCGAACAAAAAGGTACAGATGTGATCATTCATGGCAAGGGATTGAAAGAGCTTAAGGAGCCGGTTGACATCCTCGATGTTGGTAATTCTGGTACAACCATTCGATTAATGATGGGGATCTTAGCTGGTTGTGAGTTTCACAGTACAATGATCGGTGACGAAAGTATTGCCAAAAGACCAATGAAACGGGTGACGGGTCCGCTTAAACAACTAGGAGCCAAAATAGATGGCAGAGCAAACGGCGAGTATACGCCACTGTCTATTCGTGGTGGCAATTTAAAAGCCATCTCTTATGAGTCTCCTGTTGCAAGTGCACAAATTAAGTCTGCTGTCCTTTTAGCTGGACTTCAAGCAGATGGAACGACGACGTTAACTGAACCACATAAATCAAGAGATCATACAGAAAGAATGCTCTCAATGTTTGGTGTCTCGCTAAATGAAGATGCACAAAGTGTTTCAATCAAAGGTGGACAAACGTTAAAAGCAACAGATATATTTGTCCCTGGGGACATCTCTTCAGCTGCGTTCTTCCTTGTAGCTGGATCTATCGTTCCTAACAGCCGGATTGTATTAAAAAATGTCGGCCTAAATAAAACAAGAACGGGTATTATTGATGTGCTGAAACAAATGGGTGCGAATCTTGACATCAATGAAGTGGATGCCAAAGGCGGAGAACCATATGGTGATTTAACGATTTCTACCTCTTCATTAAAAGGGATTGAAATTTCTGGTGATATGATCTCAAGACTCATAGACGAAATTCCTATTATTGCGCTTCTTGCTACCCAAGCGGAAGGAACGACGATCATTAAAGATGCTGCTGAGTTAAAAGTAAAAGAAACCAATCGAATTGATACAGTGGTTTCTGAACTCAAAAAACTTGGTGCCGATATTGAAGCAACGGATGATGGAATGAAAATTCATGGTAAAACCACGCTTACAGGCGGTGCAGTCGTCTCAAGCTACGGAGATCACAGAATCGGTATGATGTTAGGAATTGCCGCATGTATCACAGAACAAGCAGTCGAGATTGAAGATACAGATGCCGTGCGTGTATCTTACCCGAATTTCTTTGAACACATTGCATACTTAACGAAAACAGTCTGAGGATGTCCTCAGGCTTTTTCTTTCCTTTTGCATATTTGAAAGAAATATAGCATAGCTTGTCTCAAGGTGAAACCTTGAAAAAAATCATTTTGCCCGATAAAAAATGATTTTCGAGTGCCTGCAGTTTATAAATCGTCAGTTTCGTAAAGGATTAATTGAAAAAGAGTTTTTAAAAAACTAAAATGGGTTCATTTTAAAAGGGCAACATATTTGCTGGATGTGTAGCTGTCGATTATGATATGAAGTAACAACAGTTTAAGTTTTTGGAAACAGAAAGGAACGGTTTGATTTGAATAGTTCATTACAAGAAGCCATAAAATTAGTTGAGGCAGGTGAGACTGAAAAAGGACTTCAAACACTTGCTCGAGCAGAAAAGCAGTTGCATGATGAAGAAAAAGCGCAGGCAGCTCAGTTATATTATGACTGGGGAGATATCGACAAAGCGCGGAATCTCATTAGTGATTTACATGATTTATATCCAGAGGAAACCGGATTAACGTGTTTTTATGCAGAGCTATTAATTGACTCAGATGAAGAAGAGAAGGCGATTGCTGTATTAGAAACGATTCCTGAAGATGACGATGCGTATCCAGAGAGTTTATTATTAATGGCAGATTTGTATCAAATGCAAGGACTATTTGAAGTCAGTGAACAAAAGCTTTTAAAAGCGAAAGAACTACTTCCGAATGAAGCCATCATTGATTTTGCATTAGGTGAATTGTATTTTTCTCAAGGGCTTTCAAAGAAAGCAGCCGACTATTTCTACAAAGTGGCAGATCAACAAAATGAGGTTGGCGGCGTCAATGTATACCAGCGGCTCGCTGAATCCCTCAGCACAGCTGGGGAATTTGAGGATGCGCTTGAATGGTACGAAAAGGCAGTAAAAGATCAAGCGGACCCGAATACACTCTTTGGCTATGGATTTACAGCGATGAGAGCTGGCAGAACGAAAACAGCCATTCAGCAGCTTTCACAACTAAAAGATATTGATCCGTCTTATTCATCACTTTATATGCCTTTAGCGAAAAGTTATGAGGAAGAAGGGCTATATCACGAGGCTTTAGAGGTAGTAAAAGAGGGTATTAAAGTTGATGAGTATAACAAAGAATTATATTTATATGGTGCAAAGATTGATTTGAAAAATGGTGATTCAGAAGATGCGAAAAAGCTGCTTCAAGAAGCACTTGCTCTTGATCCAGGATATATTGAAGCGATTCAAACATTGCTTGCGATCTATCTAAATGAAGAACTTTTTGATGAAATCCTTGATGTCATTAAAGAAGTGAAAAGTTTTGGGGAAGATGATCCAAAATGGAATTGGTATGCTGCATCTGCTTCTGTCGGACGAGAGGAATACAAAGAAGCAGCCGAGTACTTCAAGCTTGCTCTGCCTGATTTTGATGAGGAGCGTGACTTTTTATATGAATACGCTTCGTTCCTTTTAGAAGAAGGCAGACAAAAAGAAGCCTTGCCGTTATTGCGTAAAGTTCTTCAGAAAGATGGCACGAATGAAGAAATTGAAGAAACGATTTTAAGAATTGAAGACGAAATTTCCTTATAGTTTGCAGGAATGAAGAACTGGTTTGTTGAATAATTCATGTATAGCAATTTAATTTACGATAGAGGAGGGAATAACATGCAGACCCCTGTTTCTGTCAATGAAAAAAAGGAATTTATCCGGTGGTTCTTAAACCATTATCAGTTAAAGCGAAGAGAGTGTGTTTGGATATTAAATTATTTAATGAGTCACGACTCTTTGATGGAAAAGGTTCATTTTGTAGAGCAAGCAGAATTTTGCCCAAGGGGAATCATTATGTCAACACACTGTGTGGATGAAGTTCCCTTTAGATTTTATAAAGAAAACATTATGACGACAGATGCTGAAAAGTCATTTCATGATATTCGTTTGAATAAACAGCAAGATTTGTTTATTCAATTGAATTTCCGTTCTGCGTATCGTTCGCCGGAATATGCAGCTGTTCTTGAAACAAATCCACATATTCCAAAGGATCTTTATGAAAATGAAAAAGATAAAGATCTTGCTGAGAAAGTGCTCGAGCACTCTATCGCTACTTTCCAAAAAGAACGACTTATGAAAGAAATAGATGAAGCACTTGACCGTCATGATCAAGAAACATTTAATAAGTTAGCAAAAGAATTAAGCCTATTATCATAAACTGAACCAATAAGCCTTGCCCTATACAGGCAGGGCTTATGTCATGAAAGAGGGGAAATAGATGAAGTTTCAGGCGGAGGATGCGGATCGCTTTTTGCAATCTAAAGATTACATTGATACCGCTATCATTCCATTAGTTGGAATAGATGCGAACCAAATCAAACAAACCGTGTCTCTAGGTGAGTTTACAATTCTTGTGGCAGAGGAACTTGAAAGGCAACTGAAAGGGCGAGTGTTTCTTTTTCCATCACATACATATTTAGAAGTAATTGATCGTAAACAAGACGACACACTTGCGGTCAAGCAGTCCTTACAAGAGCATTTTCAGCATGTCGTGTTCATCACATCTGATCACAACTGGAAGGAGCATTCAGAAATCAGTGAAACACTATTTCTGTTGAAGCCGGTTCCGCTAGAGCACTTAAAGGTCGAATTAAAGCAAAAAGTCATTCAAGATAGTGTAGAACAAATTTTGAACTTTTTGTTACAAAAATGGAACCCTTCATAAAAACCCTTACATTTGCATTGTACATAGCTTTTTAGGCTGTTGACCTTGTGAATAGATTGATATATTATGAGGGTGTCCTAGTTTTATGAAATTTTTTCTAATTCAGTTATAAAGTAGCTGACGACCTGAGGGGGGGAGAAAAAAATGAGCGAGAAGAGACATGGAGTGTCCAGGCGTCAATTTTTGAATTACACGTTGACCGGCGTGGGGGGATTTATGGCCGCTGGAATGCTCATGCCTATGGTTCGCTTTGCGCTTGACCCTGTGCTAAAAGGAACAGAGGATCAGGATATGGTTCAAGTTGTCAGTGTCGATGAACTGACGAAGGAACCGAAGCGCTTTGACTTTAAAATTGATCAAGTAGATGCGTGGTATGAGTCAAAGGAATCTAGGTCAGCATGGGTGTACAAAGAAGGGGATGAAATTGTCGCTTTATCGCCAATCTGTAAACATTTAGGATGTACAGTGAACTGGAACAGTGATCCGAAAAATCCAAACAAATTTTTCTGCCCGTGTCACTATGGGCTGTACGACAAGGATGGTACAAACGTACCCGGAACTCCACCGCTTGCACCGCTTGACCATTATAAGCAGCAAGTGAAGGACGGATACCTCTATCTTGGAAAAGCTGTGCCGAAAGGGGAAGGGTAACGATGCTTAACAAGATTTACGACTGGGTAGATGAGCGGCTAGACATTACACCGATATGGAGAGATATTGCGGATCATGAGGTGCCAGAGCACGTCAATCCAGCGCATCATTTCTCCGCTTTTGTGTATTGTTTTGGCGGTCTAACGTTTTTTGTGACAGTCATTCAAGTCCTTTCGGGCATGTTTTTAACGATGTATTATGTGCCGGACATTAAAAATGCATGGGAATCTGTCTATTATTTGCAGAATGAAGTGGCATTTGGTCAGATTGTCAGAGGAATGCACCACTGGGGTGCGAGTCTAGTGATTGTCATGATGTTTTTACATACGCTAAGGGTCTTTTTCCAAGGGGCGTATAAAAAGCCTAGAGAGTTAAATTGGATTGTTGGTGTGCTCATTTTCTTTGTGATGCTTGGACTTGGTTTTACAGGTTATCTTTTACCATGGGATATGAAGGCGCTGTTTGCGACGAAGGTTGGTCTTCAAATTGCAGAGGCAACACCTTTCATTGGAAAAGAGATCAAAACGCTGCTTGCAGGTCATCCTGACATTGTAGGAGCACAAACGCTGACGAGATTTTTCGCTATCCATGTCTTTTTCTTGCCAGCGGCATTATTTGGGCTGATGGCTGCCCACTTTATTATGATTCGTAAGCAAGGAATTTCTGGACCGCTATAAAAATTTGCGTTTGATGAATGTTCAATGAGGAGGGGATGACTTTGCATAGGGGAAAAGGGATGAAGTTTGTCGGAGATTCTAGAATTCCGGCAGAAAGGAAACCTAACATACCTAAAGACTATTCCGAATATCCGGGAAAAACAGAAGCCTTTTGGCCGAACTTTCTTTTAAAGGAATGGCTTGTAGGTGCCGTTTTTTTAATTGGATTTCTTGTCCTAACTGTTGTTCATGCACCTCCGCTTGAGCGGATGGCTGATCCAACAGATACTGGCTACATTCCGCTGCCAGACTGGTATTTCCTATTTTTGTACCAGTTATTAAAATATGAATTTGCTGCAGGAAGCTATACTGTAGTTGGCGCGATGATTATGCCTGGGATTGCGTTTGGTGCACTATTGCTCGCACCATTTCTTGATTCTGGTCCTGAACGCAGACCGTATAGAAGACCGGTTGCAGTGGGGATGATGATCCTTGCAGTTGGTGCAGCAATATATTTAACTTGGGAGTCTGTTGCTACTCATGATTGGGAAGCAGCTGCGAAACAAGGTGAAATTAAGAAAGAAGCGGAGATTGACACCTCAGCCGAAGAGTATAAAATTTATCAAGAGCAGACATGTATCTCCTGTCACGGGGATAATATGCAAGGCGGAGCAGCTGGACCGTCACTTGTTGACAACGGTCTTCCGCCTGAGGAAATTGCTAAAATTGCTGTAGAAGGAAAAGGCAACATGCCTAAGGGTATCTTTAAAGGCAGCGATGAAGAACTTGAAAAGCTCTCTAAATATTTATCTGAGGTCAAATCAAAATAATTCAGTTGTTTAAATGCAAGTACAAGGATATACTCAAAAGAGAAAAAAGCTGGCGCTGTCAGCTTTTTTCTGATTTTAACAGATCGTGAGTGAAGAGACATATGAGATGGATTCAATATCTGCTAGCCACGCGCTACATGCTTGTACTGGTGCTTATTGTTAATTTCCTTGGCACTGTGTACGGCTACTATTGGTATATTCCGCAGCTCGTAGAGACGCCGGCTATCTTTTTAGCTTTTGTTCCAGACAGCCCAACGGCAAGCTTTTTCTTTTTATTTGTATTGCTAGCCTTTCTGATGAAACGTCACGCCCCTTATTTTGAAGCGCTTGCGCTTGTGACCTTGATTAAATATGGGTTATGGGCTGTAGGAATGAATATTTTTGTGCTCGTTTCGGTTGATGATTTCCCGTGGGAAGGGTATATGCTGATTGGTTCACACTTTGCGATGGCGGTTCAGGCCGTATTATTTGCGCCTTATTACCGTTTTCACATGCGCCATTTGGTTGTAGCTGGCATTTGGATTTTACATAATGATGTGATTGATTATGTATTTGGTATGATGCCGCGGTATTCTGTGCTTTCTGCATATTCGAATGAGATCGGCTATGTCACGTTTTGGTTGAGTATCGCTGTTCTTCTTGTTTCGTATTATCTCGTCCTATCGAAAAAATCGGTCAAGCTTGAACTCCCTTAACAATGTTGGTCTAACCTTGTCCTTTTCTTCATACGCTGTATGGAGAAGGGCTAGGAGGGACTTGCATGAAACGAAAGCCAATCGCGATGATTCTATTATTTTTTCTCGTATTACATCCAGCTGTAGCTAAAGGTGAGGAAACAGCCGCTAAAGCGCTGCAAGAATTAACGGAACTATCAGATTCAATCTTTCAATTAACGAGACAAGCTAAATATGATGAGGCATTACAGGTCGCATTGTATGTTGAAAAGACATTTAAAGCTGAGAATTGGCGTGGAACTCTGACGAATACACAGGTTCGGCAAATTACACTTGGCTATCAAGATATCATTAAAGGGCTCCCGCAGGAAGAATTGAATGAGCGGGAAAAGCTTCGTTATGCCTCTCAGTTTAGAATGCTGATCGATGCGATTCAATCGGATTCTGAACCTCTTTGGGGTTCGCTGGAGAAGCCCATTATGGGGTCTTTTCCTACTTTGAAAAAGGAAGTGGAAGATCCAGAATCCACAACGTTCTATGAAACTTGGAACGAGCTGGTTTCTTTATACGATATGATTTATCCGAGTTTAACCATCGATATTTCGCCTGAAAAGCTTCAAACGATTAAGCAGCACATGGAAGTGATTGAACAAGGTGGATTTTTAAAAGCTTCGAGTGGGACAAAGCTTGAGCGTCTCACAAAGCTGGAAGAGGATTTATCGAGTGTATTTGCTAACGTCGATCAAGATGAAGCGGATCCATCGCTTTTATGGGTCATCTTAACAACAGGCAGTATGATTTTACTCACTTTAACGTATGTTGGATTTCGGAAATACCGTGCTGAAAAAGAGAAGAAACAAAAGCGGCAGGCTGATTATCCAAAATCATGAAAAAAGAAGCACCATTTTTGGGCTTCTTTTTTTAATGGGGATTGAGCGGCTTTTTGTGTTCATCTAATGTGAAGCCTTCACCGAGTACGTCATGCACGTCACTCACTGATACAAACGCATGAGGATCCACTGAGGTGACGACGCTTTTGAGGTGGACAAGCTCATTTTTTGGAACGACACAATAAAGGACATTGCGTTCCTGTTTCGTATAGGAACCGACACCTTTTAAAATGGTCACACCGCGTTCCATTTCTTCCGTGATTTTCTTTTGAATGATGTCATCCTTTTCAGAAATAATCATCGCCCCTTTGGCTGCGTAAGCGCCTTCTTGCATGAAGTCGATAACTTTTGCAGCAACAAACACTGCGACGAGTGTATACATGGCTTCTTTGTAATTTAAATAGGTGAGAGAGATGGTAATGACGCATGCGTCGAAGATAAACATCGTTCTTCCCATGGCCACATGATAATGCTTGTTGATCAGTCTTGCGATAATGTCCACGCCGCCTGTTGTACCGCCGAATTTAAAGATGATCCCGAGGCCTGTTCCGATAAAGACACCTGCAAAGAGTGCGGCTAAGGCTAAATCGTGCTGGAGAGGCATATGTATTTGAAAGCGCTGGAAGATGGCAAGGAAGACAGAAAGACTGACTGTTCCTACAATTGTATAAGTAAACATCGTTCTGCCGAGCATTTTCCAGCCGATAAAAAAGATCGGAATGTTTAAGACAAGGTTTGAAATGGATGGGTCAATGTGAAATAGAAAATATAAAAGCAGTGTAATACCTGTAAATCCGCCTTCCGCCAAGTTGTTCTGCATATTAAAATGAACAAGACCGAAAGAAAAAATCGCAGATCCTATTAAAATAAAGACGATATTTTTAAGACGAATTTCTTTTAGCAAGAGATCACTCCTTTTTTTGCTTAGACAGCGATAATATTATATGGTATGGGAAAGAAACAAGCAAACTGAGTTTTAAACATTTGTCAAATATTTATGATTTCGCTAACATGTAAGAGACGGATAGGAGGATGAGCTTCATGACGAATGAAAAAACGCTGCGTCACGTGCAGCAAGAAGTAGATGATTACATAGGACAATTTAAAGAAGGCTATTTTAGCCCGCTTGCCATGATGGCCCGTCTGACTGAAGAATTAGGCGAGCTGGCAAGAGAGGTTAACCATTATTATGGAGAGAAGCCGAAAAAAACAACCGAAACGGAAAAAAGCATGGAAGAAGAAATTGGTGATGTATTGTTTGTGTTAACATGCCTGGCCAATTCACTCAATATATCACTTGAAGAAGCCCATGATCGTGTGATGCATAAATTTAATACTAGAGACAAAGACCGCTGGACGAAAAAAGAAGGGAAGTAGAGACGATGACGAACCAAACCATCAAAGTAGTAATCGCTGGAGCAAGAGGAAGAATGGGGATAGAGGCTGTCAAGCTGGCAGAAGAAACAAGCCATTTTGAGCTAGTGGCAGCACTTGATCACGCGCACGAAGGAAAAAAGTTATCTGACGTGATTCAAACGACATCTGATGCGCCAATTTATACAGATATTGATGTGTGTCTTTCAGAGACAGCACCTGATGTATTAATTGATCTGACGACACCAGAAATCGGGAAAGTACATACAAAAAAAGCACTTGAACATGGCGTGCGTCCAGTCGTAGGCACAACTGGTTTTTCAGAAGCTGACCTAAAAGAGCTTCAGCAATTAACAGAAGAAAAGGGCATAGGCTGTATCATTGCACCTAACTTTGCTGTCGGTGCCGTTTTAATGATGAAGTTTGCCAAAATGGCAGCGAATTACTTTCCTGACATTGAAATCATTGAGCTTCATCATGATAAAAAACTGGATGCCCCGAGCGGTACTGGGTTAAAAACGGCTGAAATGATTGCAGAAGTAAGAGAAAGCAAAAAGCAGGGACATCCAGAAGAAAAAGAATTAATTGAAGGCGCACGAGGAGCAGATTATGATGGCATCCGTCTGCACAGTGTAAGGCTTCCAGGTATGATTGCACATCAAGAAGTGCTGTTTGGGATGGACGGACAGACTTTGACCATTCGTCACGATTCTTATAACCGTGCATCATTTATGTCAGGTGTGAAGCTTTCAGTAGAACAGGTCATGCACATTGATCAACTTGTCTATGGCTTAGAAAATATCATCGACTAATAAGGAGTGAATTCCTGATGAACATTGCTTTAATCGCTCACGATAAGAAAAAAAGTGACATGATTCAGTTCGTCATTGCGTACCGTGATATTTTGGAAGATCATACACTTTATGCAACAGGGACAACAGGTTTGAGAGTGAAAGAAGCGACGGGGCTTCCCATTCATCGTTTCCAATCAGGACCACTTGGAGGAGATCAGCAGATTGGTGCCTTGATTGCTGATAATGCAATGGATCTTGTGCTCTTTTTTAGAGACCCGCTAACCGCGCAGCCGCATGAACCGGATGTATCTGCACTTATCCGGCTTTGCGATGTGTATGCCATTCCATTAGCCACCAATATGGGTACAGCGGAAATTTTAGTCAGGAATTTAAATAAAGGTACGTTTAACTTTCGAGATGTAGCAAAAAACGGAGGAACAAATGAAACGACTTGATATCCTTGCATTCGGTGCCCATAGCGATGATGTTGAAATCGGAATGGGCGGAACGATTGCAAAATACGTAAAAAAAGGGGCGCGTGTCGGAATTTGCGACTTGACCCAGGCTGAATTATCATCGAATGGAACGGTAGAGAGCCGCAAAGAAGAGGCAAAAGCAGCCGCCGCTATTTTAGGCGTGACGACTCGAATTCAGCTCACGCTGCCAGATAGAGGGCTCTACCTGAATGACGAAGCGATGAAGGAAATTGCGGGTGTCATTCGAACATACAAACCAACACTTATTTTTGCTCCGCACCACCAAGATCGACATCCTGATCATGGTCATGCGGGTTCACTTGTAGAAGAGGCGGCTTTTTCTGCAGGTATACATAAATTTGAAGATTCATACAAGCAGCCAGCGCATAAAATAAGCCAGATGTATTATTACATGATTAACGGCCAACATCGTCCAGATTTTGTGATCGATATTTCTAGTGAGATGCACCAAAAAATCGATAGTTTACATGCGTATAAAAGCCAATTTGTCAAATCGCCAAATTCAGTAGAGACACCTCTTGTGAATGGTTATATTGATTTTGTCAAAATGAGAGAGTCTATGTATGGAAGGGAAGTCAATAAAGCTTATGCAGAAGGGTTTTTGACAAAGAAACCACTTTTGATGGATGATGACTTACTTGGGGGGTCATTATGAAAAAACTGAAGATCGGAATCACTTGTTACCCAAGTGTTGGCGGTTCGGGCATTATTGCCACAGAGCTTGGAAAACGTTTAGCTGAAAAAGGGCACGATGTTCATTTCATTACCTCAAGCATTCCGTTTAGACTCAATAAAGTGTATCCGAATATTTATTTTCATGAGGTGGATGTCAATCAATATGCTGTTTTTCAATATCCACCTTATGACCTTGCACTAGCAAGTAAATTGGCGGAAGTCGCAAAACGAGAGAAGCTCGATATTATTCACGCGCATTATGCGGTCCCGCACGCCGTCTGTGCGTTCTTAGCCAAGCAAATGACGGGACACACAGTGAAAGTCGTGACCACGCTTCACGGGACAGATATTACGGTTTTAGGCTATGATCCATCATTAAAGGAAGTGATTCGGTTTGCCATCGAATCATCGGATCGCGTAACAGCTGTGTCGCAATCATTAGCTGCACAGACGTATGATCTGATTAAACCGGATAAAAAAATCGATACGATCCATAATTTCGTCGATGAGCGTGTGTATTTGCGTGAAGATCACGAAGTGCTGAAGAAACATTATGGCCTCATGCAGGACGAAAAGGTCATCATCCATGTATCGAACTTCCGAAAGGTAAAGCGTGTGCATGATGTGATTCATGTCTTTAAAAAGATTTCTGACCAGGTGGATGCAAAGCTGCTGCTGATTGGCGATGGTCCTGAAAAGTCGGTCGTATGCGAACTCGTGAAAAAGCTGGGACTAATTGACCGCGTGTTGTTTTTAGGAAAGCAAGAGAAGGTAGAGGAGCTTTATTCAATTAGTGATTTGAAGCTGCTGCTTTCTGAGAAGGAGAGCTTTGGGCTTGTACTTCTTGAAGCAATGGCCTGCGGTGTCCCTTGTATAGCAACAGATGTTGGCGGAATTCCAGAGGTCATTGCACATGGAGAGACAGGATTTCTTGTCCCGCTCGGCGATATAGACGGAGCAGCAAATCATGCAGTGTCGTTACTCAAGGACAAAGCGCTCCATGAGCAAGTGTCAATGGCAGCCCAGTCTAGTGTTCAGACCAATTTCTCTTCTGAAAAAATTGTGAGAGAATATGAAGCGCTTTACCTAGAATTGATCGAAGGTGATGATGAAGATGAATGAACCATTCACACATGCGATCCCTATTTTACATACACTGCACGAACATGGTTATCAGGCTTACTTTGTCGGCGGAGCGGTGAGAGATGTTCTTTTAGGTCGAGAAATCGGGGATATCGATATTGCGACAGATGCAACGCCTGATACGGTGGAGTCTTTATTTGAAAAAACAGTTGATGTTGGCAAGGAGCATGGCACAGTCATTGTTTTACATGATGGGGTCAGCTATGAGGTGACGACGTTTCGAACTGAATCAGAATATGAAGATTTTCGCAGACCGAAAGAAGTGGCGTTTATCACATCCTTGAAGGAAGATCTTTTAAGAAGAGATTTAACGATCAACGCGATGGCCATGGATATAAATGGCGAGATCATTGACCATGTAGGGGGCAAACAGGATATTGAGCGGAAACGAATTCAAACCGTTGGCGATCCAGCTTGCCGCTTTGAAGAAGATGCGCTTCGCATGATGAGAGCCGTCCGTTTTTTAAGCCAGCTCGGTTTTGAGCTCGCTGCTGAGACGGCTGATGCGATGAAAAAAGATAAGCACCTGCTTGCCAACATATCTGTTGAGCGCAAAAAGATTGAAATGGAGAAACTTTTAAAAGGGCGCTATTGTGAGCAGGCCATCAAGGTTCTCATTTCAACCAAATTGTATGAAGAATTGCCAGGCCTCCAAAAGGATAGGCTCAATGAATCTTTCCAAGCATTCCCGTATTATTTACTGGATGGACTAGAAGAGGTATGGGGCGCTTTCATTCATTTGCTTGGTCTAGATGAGACGGAGGCTGTATCCCTCTTAAAAGAATGGAAGCTGTCAACAAAGCTATTGAAAGACGCTGTGGCCATTAGCCAATACGTCGATTGTGACTGGGATGCGGAGAAGATGTTTGAAGCTGGTGAACACGTGCTATTATCTAGTTTGAAAATCACGCAGTTAAAACATGAGCGCCGCATTTTCTTTGACGAGCTGGAGGCGGCGAAGCATTCATACGAGGCGCTGCCTATTAAAAAGCTCCAAGACCTTGCTGTTTCAGGAAAAGATTTAATGGCCTTTCGGCAGAAGGCATCCGGTAAATGGATTGCGGAAGAGCTTCATGTCGTGAAAAAAGCGGTTCTGCAAAACCGTTTGGAAAACCGAAAAGAAGCTATAGAGGAGTGGCTCATAGCATGCGATCAGCAATTAGAAAACGATTAATTGAACTATTTACAACATCTGATCAAGATTTTGTCTCGAGCCAGCAAATATGTGATGAGCTTGGCTGCTCCCGAACGGCTGTATGGAAGCATATAGAGGATTTGCGAAAAGAGGGCTATGAGGTAGAAGCCGTCAGGAGAAAAGGATACCGCCTGCTTCGTAAACCGGACAAAATTAGTGAGGATGAAATTCTTTTTGGTCTGGAAACAGAGGGTTTTGGCAGGCACATATACTTTCAAGAAGAAGTCGCTTCAACTCAGCTGATTGCCCATGACCTTGTCAATGAAGGAGCGCCCCACGGCACGCTTGTTGTCAGTGATCATCAGACAAGCGGAAAAGGGCGCCTTCAAAGAATGTGGCATTCACCAAATGGGACAGGCATTTGGATGAGTTTGATCATCCGGCCTGAAATTCCACTGCACAAAGCGCCGCAAATGACGCTTTTAGCATCTGTAGCCATCACAGAAGCAATCGCACATCAAACAGGACTCAGTCCATCGATTAAATGGCCAAATGATATTCTGTTAAACGGAAAGAAAGTTGTTGGCATTCTAACTGAATTAAAAGCAGAAGCTGACCAGGTTCACGCGGTGATTATTGGTCCAGGCATTAATGTGAACCAAACAGCTGATGACTTTCCTGATGAATTAAAGGATATCGCCACAAGTTTGCGAATGGAACTGAATGAAAAAGTAGATCGAGCTGCACTGATTCAAAACATCATGTCTACCTTTGAAAAAAGGTATGACGATTATATGAAGCATGGATTTGCCCCGATCAAACAATTATGGGAATCGTTTGCGATGACCATCGGTAAACGTATTGTCGCACGCACCGTCAATGGGCAATATAATGGAACGGCAATCGGAATCAATGATGAAGGTGTCTTATTACTGGAAACGGCGGATGGTATCCAAAAAATCTATTCCGCAGACATAGAGATCAAGTCAACTTAAGTGGAACACCCGGTGCATTTTTGATATACTTCGTGTGGGCAGTATCTGTAAAAGAACTGTACCTGTTAGGAAGAAAAATTTGATCAATTTCTGCCTTGATCCTAAGGGACTTGGACAGAGGGATGATTCGCCGCGCATGAGAGAAAAGAACATGTGATGCGAGGCAAGCCATCTCCTCTCCAGAATGAGGAGGAACAAATGAAGACAAAACTAGATTTTTTCAAAATGAAAGAACAAAACGAACCGATTGTGATGCTGACAGCATACGACTATCCAGCTGCAAAACAAGCGGAAAAAGCGGAAGTCGACATGATTTTAGTTGGTGACTCACTTGGGATGGTTGTACTTGGTCTTGATTCCACAGTACAAGTCACGATGGATGATATGATCCATCACACAAAAGCAGTCAAAAGAGGCGCAAAAGACACATTTATTGTGACCGATATGCCATTTATGTCTTATCATTATTCATTAGAAGAAACGATGAAAAACGCAGCACGGATGATGCAAGAAAGCGGTACTGATGCCTTAAAGCTAGAAGGCGGAGATGGCGTGTTTGAATCCATTCAGGCTTTAACAAGAGGCGGAATTCCTGTTGTCAGTCATTTAGGCCTCACACCTCAATCAGTTGGTGTGCTTGGCGGGTATAAAGTACAGGGGAAAGACCACGAGAGTGCTCAAAAATTGATTGAAGATAGCCTGAAATGTGAGGAAGCAGGTGCAATTGCACTTGTGCTAGAATGCGTACCTGGTGAATTGACAAAACGCATTAGCGACATGCTGAAGATCCCTGTCATTGGAATTGGTGCAGGAGCTGAGGCAGACGGACAAGTTCTCGTTTACCATGATGTGGTAGGATACGGGGTGTCTAGAACACCTAAATTTGTGAAACAATACGCGCAAATTGATGCTGTACTAGAAGAAGCGCTCATTCAATATACGAAAGAAGTAAAAGCACGTACATTTCCAGAGGACACGCACACATTTCATATCAAAGAAGAAGTCCTTGATGGTTTATATGGGGGAATCAAAAAATGAACGTTGTCACCCATATTCATGAACTAAAAGAACTGATCAAGCAGCATCAAGAAAAGCAGTATTCCATTGGCTTTGTACCAACGATGGGCTTTCTTCATGAAGGGCATCTGACTTTGGCGAAAGAGGCAAGAGATCAAAATGACATCGTGGTGATGAGCATTTTTGTCAATCCTTTGCAATTTGGACCGAACGAAGACTTTGAATCGTATCCAAGGGATATCAAAAGAGATCAGCGCCTTGCAGAAGAAGCAGGAGTGGATATTTTATTTACAC
This sequence comes from Bacillus pumilus, assembly GCF_024498355.1. Taxonomy (GTDB): domain Bacteria; phylum Bacillota; class Bacilli; order Bacillales; family Bacillaceae; genus Bacillus; species Bacillus pumilus_P. Next base: position 2,001,562 of record NZ_CP101833.1, on the reverse strand, counting down.
CTGATGTGAAGGAAATGTATCAAAATGAACCATCAATTACGATGACGGTTCAAAAACGGACAGATGTCTTATGCGGGAAGAAACGCCCAGGGCATTTTGACGGCGTTGTCACTGTGCTCACAAAGCTATTTCATCTTGTTTCACCAACAAATGTATACTTTGGTCTAAAGGATGCACAGCAAGTCGCTGTGATCGATGCGATGATCAAGGATTTCTTCTTCGATCTTCACCTTGTGTCTGTTCCAACGGTTCGAGAAGAAGACGGTTTAGCAAAAAGCTCAAGGAATGTCTATTTGTCTGAAACAGAAAGACAAGAAGCACCCGCTCTATACCGGGCATTAAAAAAAGGACAGGCAGCTGTTGAAAAAGGTGAACGTGATTTACATCGTATGTATCAGATGGTTGAAGAGGAGCTTCTTCAAACAAGTGGAGAAATTGATTATATTGAGATCTACTCATATCCACAACTAGAACCACTTGAACAACTAGCAGGTAAGGTCATTATTGCGATTGCAGTGAAATTCTCACGCGCAAGACTGATTGATAATGTGATTTTCCATGTTCCTGAAAGCGGTGAAAAACATGTATAGAACCTTTATGACCTCTAAACTCCATAAAGCGACTGTGACAGAAGCAAACTTACATTATGTAGGCAGTATTACAATTGATGAAGATTTACTTGATGCGGCAGGCATGATGGCAAATGAGAAAGTGCAAATTGTCAATAATCACAATGGAGCGAGACTTGAAACATATATTATTCCTGGTAAAAGAAAAAGCGGTGTCATCTGTCTAAATGGTGCGGCAGCGAGATTGGTTCAGCCAGGGGATGAAGTCATCATTATCGCTTATGGGATGTTGTCAGAAGAAGAAGCAAAGACACATACACCCAAAGTGGTCGTGTTAAATAAACAAAATCAAATTGAACAAATGATTGGGCAAGAGCCTGCGAGAACGATTTTATAACGCACGCTACATGTAAACAGGACAGTTTCATGAAAAGAAGCTGTTCTGTTTCAGTTATATTGCCCAGAGCGTGTTTCACTTCGAGTGGAACGAGGAATTGAGGTGTCCATTTTATGACCGATCAAAGGTTTGTTGTCGTTGATATTGAAACCACCGGGAATTCACCAAAGAAGGGTGATAAAATCATTCAAATTGCTGCGGTGGTCATTGAAAATGGACAAATTGTCGAACGGTATTCAAAATATGTGAACCCAGGGAAGGCGATCCCTGGATTTATTGAACAGCTGACAGGCATTCAGCAGCACATGGTTGACGATGCGGTGTTTTTTGAGGATATTGCCCAAGAGGTGTATGACCTCATACATGGCGCTTATTTTGTTGCGCACAATGTTCATTTTGACTTGAACTTTTTAAATGATGAACTAAAAGCATGCGGGAAAAATGAGCTGGATGTGCTAGCGATTGATACGGTTGAGATTTCTAGAATTCTTTATCCTGAGCTTGAAGGTTACAAGTTAACTGAATTAAGTGAAGAGCTCATGCTTCCACATGACCACCCGCACCGAGCGGATAGTGATGCGGAAGTTACTGCCATGTTATTTTTAACCTTGTTACACCAATTAAAACATACACCGCCAAATGTGTTAAAGCAGCTGCGCAGATTATCTTCATATCTTTTAAGTGATATTGGACTTTTAATTAAGCAGCTTGAAACGAGTCATTCTAGTCAGGAAGATTCTTTGGTGGAAGTCGGCTCTTTTGCTGTAAAAGATGTGACCAATCGCACAAATGATACGACACATTCAGTAGGCGCAGACGACGAAAAGCTGTTTGAGGAGATAAAAGAGAAGCTTCCGCAAACGTTAGAAGGCTATGAAGTAAGAGAAGGCCAGCTCACGATGATGAATAAAGTCAGAGACGTGTTTCATGAAAGGGCCTACGCTATAATTGAAGCGGCACCAGGAATCGGGAAAACACTGGCTTATCTCATTCCAGCTGCTTTAGAGGCAAAGAAATCAGGAAAACCTGTCATTATTAGTACATATTCCATTCTTTTGCAGCAGCAAATGCTTCAGCGTGATGTGCCGCTTTTAAATCAATTGCTCCCATTTGAGCCAGCTGCCTGTGTATTCAAAGGACGAGCACATTATATTTGTTTAGATAAGTTTGAGCACGTACTCCATGAGGAAGATGATAACTATGATGTTGTCTTAACAAAAGCGCAAATATTAATGTGGCTCCTTGTAACAGAGACGGGTGATTTATCTGAACTGAATTTACCGTCAGGTGCTGCAAATATAAAAGATCGAATTTCCTGTGTGCACATGCCGTTTACATCGAAAAAGCGCCGCTTTAAAGAATATTGCTTTTATGAACGCGCCAAAAGAAGAGCAAAAACAGCTGATTTAATTTTAACGAATCACCGCCTGCTCTTATCACAAACCGAGGCATCGTCTATCTTTCAGCATGCAGACGTATATGTGATTGACGAAGCCCATCAATTTGAGAAAACAGCCAATGAAACACTAGGGGACAATGCATCTTATATCCAGCTTCATGCGAAATTAACACAGATTGGCTCCTTACAAGGCGGACTGTTAAAGAAACTGAAAAAGAGATTTCACGGTGCAGGTTTATCGACAGATACCTTTATCGAAATGGATGAATATCTCAATCAGCTTCAAATGGAAAGTGACGCTTTCTTTAGCACAGTGCATTCTTTTGTCAAAAGGACAAAACCAAAAGCAGACATCAATCGTCTCATTTATAGAGTACGTCATCATTCAAAGCATGCTCAGTGGAAACGGATTAAAGAGACAGCAAGTAAGCTTTGTTCCTTGTTAATTGCTTGTGAGAAGCTGTATGAGCAGCAAAAAAACGAGCTTCTTCATAAAAGTGATCAGCTGACAGAACACTTTGCCTTTGAAGCAGAGGAATACGATCAAGTCATGTCGTTTATGCATACATTTTGCAGTACGCTGTACCGGTTTATTTTTGAACCGAAAAACGATGAAACGGTTTGGATAGAAATTGATGCAAAGGGTGCCAAAAATGCTGTCTTTATGCATGCACAGCCGCTAGATACAGGGGAGCTTTTGGCTGATCGATTTTTTATGAACAAAAAAAGTGTGGTTCTCACATCAGGAACACTCACAGTCAACCATCGCTTTGATTATTGCTTAGAGCGATTTGGCCTGCAAGATTTTTACCCGCACCTTGTCCAAATTGATTCACCTTTTGAACTTGAAAAACAGCTCAAGGTTATTGTACCGGCTGACATGCCGCCAATTACAAACCGTGATGAACGAGACTATGTGAAGCAAGCAGCAGGATATATTAAGATCATGGAAAAGCAGCATAAAGCGAAGATATTGGTCTTGTTTAATTCACATGAAATGTTAAAAGCAGTGTATGAAGAGCTGAGAACAGGAGGCATGCAATCAGCCCTGTTTGCTCAAGGTCTGACAGGTGGAAGCCCTGTGAAATTGACGAAAATGTTCAAATTAGCAAAGCAAGCCATTTTACTTGGTACGGGTAGTTTTTGGGAGGGAGTCGATTTTCCAGGCTCTGAGCTGACGACTGTCATTATGGCACGTCTTCCTTTCCGGCCGCCTGATTCACCGCTCATTGAAGCAAAATGCGAAGCAGCTAAAAAACAAGGGAAGAATCCGTTTAAAGCCGTTGCTCTTCCAGAAGCTGTCTTAACCTTCAAGCAAGGAGCAGGACGCCTGCTTCGCTCTGAAAAGGACATAGGTACATTGCTGATCTTAGACCGCCGAGTGAAAACCGCTTCATATGGAAAACTCTTTTTAGAATCACTTCCTCATGCACCTGTCCATGAGATGTCAAAGGAATCACTTGCGGCGTATATAGAGAAGCTAAACAACGAAAAGCCGCTGTCATAAGCGGCCTTTAGCTGGTGTGGGTTTGGAGTTAATTTATCGTAACGGCTTTTTGTGTTCCGTTGTAAAAATAGTATCGGTTCCCGCGCAGAAAAGTATGACTAACAATATTTACGTACCGAGGAGGAATTAGAAGTGGAAAGTAAAATAGAGGTACTTTCAACTGTTCACATTCAGCATTCAGAAGACCTATACAAAATCGTTGATTTGTTGAACAGAACGCTGAAAAGAGAAGATCTGATGTTTGGGTTAGCATTAGATCAAGAAGATCAAAATCAAGCGATATTTACAATATATCGCACATAGGGGAAGCTTGACATGAAAAGAATAGTCTGGATTATTTCGTCCGTTGTGGCTCTCGTTTTACTCATTGGCATCATCAGCTTTGCATGGATTTATCAGATTGCCATGGGGCAAAAAGAACAAGGTCATGAGGCAGCGATTGAACGAGCAAAAGAACAAGCAAAAATAGTACAGGTCGAGCAAGTGGAAACCTTTGTTGGGAAAGAAAAACAATTTATTGTTGAAGGAAAAAACAAACAAAATGAAACGACCTATGTGTGGGTACCTGCCAGCAAAAAAGAAAAAGTGATCGAAAAAAAAGCAAAAGAAGGCATTACCTCAAACCAAGCAGTACAAGCTGTTCAAAAGGAGAACACCGTTTCTAAGGTAAAGGATGTCAAATTAGCAAGAGAAGGTGACGTACTCCTTTGGGAAGTGACGTACTTAAATGAGAACAACCAATATAGCTTCAGCTATGTCGATTTTACAACAGGACGAGTGGAAAAAAATTTAACACCGTAGTTTCTCCTGTCTTGCGTTGACCATGCTGATTTAGAACGGTTATAATAAAATGTATGAAAAAAGAATCACACCTATTAAAAAGGTGAGTTTCTTTCTGGCTTTGGAGGGAAATATGTTGAAAACAACTATTAATCAAGTGTTCAAACACGTCGATGAAGAAGTAACAATCGGCGCATGGATTGCCAATAAACGTTCAAGCGGAAAAATTGCATTCTTGCAGCTGCGTGACGGGACAGGCTTTATTCAAGGAGTCGTTGTAAAAGCAGAAGTGGAAGAGGATGTCTTTAAGCTTGCGAAATCAGTCACACAAGAAACATCTGTCTATGTGACAGGACAAGTGACAAAAGATGAGCGTTCACCACTTGGTTTTGAATTACAAGTGAAATCCATTGAAGTGATTCACGAAGCAACTGATTACCCAATTACACCAAAAGAGCACGGGACAGAATTCTTAATGGATCACCGTCATTTATGGCTTCGTTCAAAAAAACAGCATGCCATTATGAAAATCCGTAATGAGATTATTCGTGCTACATATGAGTTTTTCCATCAAGAAGGCTTCGTGAAAGTGGATCCGCCCATTTTAACAGGAAGTGCACCTGAAGGAACAACTGAGCTGTTTGCTACTAAATATTTTGATGAAGATGCGTACCTTTCTCAAAGTGGACAGCTTTACATGGAAGCTGCTGCGATGGCACTCGGAAAAGTATTCTCATTTGGCCCAACATTTAGAGCTGAAAAATCTAAAACAAAACGCCATTTAATCGAGTTTTGGATGATCGAGCCTGAGATGGCTTTTGTAGAATTTAATGAAAACCTTGAGTATCAAGAAAATTATGTGTCTCACGTTGTTCAAAGTGTACTCGAAAACTGTAAAGTGGAGCTGCACACACTTGGCCGTGATACAGCTAAATTAGAAAATATCAAAGCACCATTCCCGCGCATCACTTATGATGAAGCGGTCAAATTCTTACAGGATAAAGGATTTGATGATATTGAATGGGGAGATGACTTCGGAGCGCCTCATGAAACAGCAATCGCCGAAAGCTATGATAAACCAGTGTTTATCACTCATTACCCAACTTCATTAAAACCGTTTTATATGCAGCCAGCACCAGACCGTGATGACGTAGTCCTTTGTGCAGACTTAATTGCACCAGAAGGCTACGGAGAGATTATCGGCGGCTCTGAGCGTGTTCATGATCTTGAGCTGCTTGAAGCAAGACTAAAAGAACACGGGTTAGATCAAGAAACTTACAAATGGTACACAGAATTAAGACAATACGGTTCTGTCCCGCATTCAGGTTTTGGTCTTGGACTTGAACGAACAGTTGCTTGGATTAGCGGAGCGCCGCATGTGCGTGAAACCATTCCATTCCCAAGATTATTAAACCGTTTATATCCTTAAGACGTAAAGCCTCCAACATATGGAGGCTTTTTCAAACGTCTTTTTAGGAGGGCACGTGAAATAAAACGTGATATACTTAAAGTGAAGAGGTGTATCCGATGAATAGGCAGCAATTTATTAATATGCAGCAAATGGGTTCGACAAGTTTGCCTAATTTGCTGATTGCTCATTATGAGCAGTTAGGACTGAATGAATCACAAATGATGGTGATGCTAAAGATTAAAATGAATGAAGAACAAGGCGTTTTCTTTCAAACATTTGAAGAGCTTTCTCATGGCATGACCATTTCTGCTGAAGAGTGTGCGTATATGGTGCAGCATTTAATCCAAAAGGGGTTTATTTCGATTCAGCCGTTTGAAGACAGATCAGGTATTCAGCATGACCGGTATTCAGTAGAGCCTTTATGGGGCGTGCTGTATGACTTTTTAGAAGCAAAACAGGCGAAAGAAGCACAAAAGAATCATGTGCAGGCTGAAAAGTCTTTATATGCACTATTTGAAGATGAATTCGGCAGACCGCTGTCTCCTCTTGAAGGAGAAACACTCTCTATCTGGATGGATCAAGATCATCATGATGCGGCGATGATTCGTTTAGCACTTAGAGAAGCGGTTTTATCAGGGAAATTAAATTTCCGTTATATCGATCGAATTTTATTTGAGTGGAAAAAGAAAGGGCTGAAAACAGCGGAAGAAGCGAAAGAGCATAGCCAGCATTTCCGTTCACAGCAAAAAGCCACACCTTCAAAAGAAGAGACTTCATCTTATAAACGACAAGTTCCTTTTTATAATTGGCTGGAACAATAACCAATAAAGGAGAAGGCATGTTATCAAAAAAACAAATCAATGAGTGCTTAGATATTATAGGAGATATGTTTCCAGAGGCTGAGTGTGAGCTTGTTCATTCAAATCCGTTTGAACTTGTGATCGCTGTCGCACTCTCCGCTCAATGTACAGACGTACTTGTGAACAAAGTGACCAAAACTTTATTTCAAAAATATAAAACACCAGAAGACTACTTAAGTGTACCGCTTGAAGAATTGCAGCAAGATATTCGCTCAATTGGCCTTTATCGGAATAAGGCGAAAAATATTCAAAAATTGAGCAAAATGCTGATTGAAGAATATGGCGGTGAAGTGCCAAAGGACCGGGATGAGCTTGTCAAGCTTCCTGGTGTTGGCCGAAAAACGGCAAATGTCGTCGTATCTGTCGCTTTTGGAGTGCCGGCCATTGCTGTAGACACACACGTAGAACGAGTCAGCAAGCGCCTTGGGATTTGCCGGTGGAAGGATTCTGTTCTTGAAGTAGAGCAAACCCTAATGAAAAAGGTGCCAAAAGAAGATTGGTCTGTGACGCATCACCGCCTGATCTTTTTTGGCAGATATCATTGCAAGGCGCAGCGGCCGCAGTGCGAGTCCTGTCCGCTTCTTGATATGTGTAGAGAAGGACAGAAGAGGCTGAAAAAAGGACTGGTGAAGCTGGCATGAGCGGGTCAGCTGTATTCACCTCATATGTCGAAAAGCTAAAAGAGAAAAAGATAGCGATAAAAGGCGAACGAATGGATATACTTAGAGCCAATCCACTCGCATTTGATCTCTCTTCAGAGCCTTTAACAGGCGAGCTTCCGTGGAAGAAAACAGAAGAATTTATTCCTGTGATGTTCGAACTATGGAATGAATTAAAAGAAAAAATGCTTCCTCGTTTTCAAACAAGAAAATCCCGCTGTGAAGAGGATGATATGCTGCAAGGAATCGTCAGTATGGTTGCGATGTTTTACTGGATCAAAGGGGAGAGGCTTCAAACGCTCGAATGGGAAGACATCAAACAAGAAACATTTCCTGTTGCTCCTATTAATTGGACGGAACGATTAGAGTTCATTTTACTGAAGCCTACTCAATATCACTGCTTTATTCAACTGGACGAGCTTTATACAGAATTAAAAAAGCAGTATGGAAAATACGAAGCACTCAAAAAGTTAAAACAACAACGTTAAAAAAAGCACTTGCCTCATATGGCAAGTGCTTTTTCGTTATTCGCCTTCTTTTCGAGAAGTAGAATTTGACTGGGCATTTGAGCTTTGAGAATTGGTTTTCTCGTCATCTTTCTTTTTATCTTTATTGGCATCACTCTGTGAGTTGCTGTTCCCATTTGTACTGTCTGAGCCATTATCGGAATTGTCATTGCCGTTTTCCGTATTTCCACCTTGATCTTGATCCTTTTTATCATCTGGCTTCTGCTCATCAGTGCCTGGGTTTTGATTTTTGTTATCGTCAGTCTGATCTGTCTGTTCATCATCAGGCTGCTGCGGCTCTTCTTCTTTGTTCTCATCATCCGCTTTTTCTTCCTCATCTTCGTCATCTTTAATGGTGAGGAAGGTAGAAGCCGCTTTACTTGTGACATCCTCTACAGTCGCTGTCACTTGGAACTTATATGTGGAGCCAGGCTTCACATCAGAGATGACCGCTTCTTTAGCAGAACTGTTTTGAATTTCTTTATAGCCGCCGTCATCGACAGCCTGCTTCACATTAAATGTGGCATCTGCGTCGTCATCATAGCCCCAAGTCAGTGTGATGGATTTTTTCTCTTCATCATACACCGCTTTTAAGTCAGATGGCTTATCGGCTTCTTTTTTCTCAAATGTGTCAGAAACTTTTGTTGGAACAGTCCCTTTCACGAAGTATTCTGTTGTCTTCTTGTCACTTGGTGTATTTGGTCCGGCTAATTTTGCTGGATCTGATCCTTTTTCAATGGTCGCTTCAACGACGCTGTCTGGTTTTTCAAATGAGCCGCTTCCATCATCAATTTGAGAAATTAATCGCTGGAAGACGATTTTGGCAACGCGCTGTTCGTAATTTGTGAGCCACATTTTGCCATCCGCATCCTTTGAGTTACCGATTCCGGTCCAAACAGCTGCTGTGTATTGCGGCGTATAACCGACAAACCACGAATCTTTCGCACCGCCAGAAGGGATATTGTATTTATTCATATCATCTTGTGTAAAGTTGGTTGTACCTGTTTTACCAGCTACTTGAACGTTCGGTACTTGTGCAAGTGTACCTGTTCCAGATTGTACAGCTGTTTTCAGCATATCAGTGATCATAAATGCTGTGTAATCACTCATTGCCGCTTTAGAATCTGGCGTAAGGTCAAGCTTTGTTCCATCATTAAACTCAACAGACGTGACAGCATGCGGTTCGTTATAGTATCCGTTATTACCGAATGCACTAAATGCTCCAGCCATCTTCAGGGAGGAGACCCCTTCGTCAAATCCACCGATTGAGTAGGACTCTGGAATATCAGACGGTAAGTCCATGCCTAAGTTATTGGCGAATTGAACGGCATTGTCTGTGCCTGCTTCTTGGAATGCTTTTAGGGCAGGGATGTTTCGTGATTGTGCCAAAGCACTTCTCATCGACATTTTCCCTAAATGTCTTCTGTCAAAGTTATTAATCGGTGTACCGTTTGAGTACGTATACGGTGCATCATCAATTTGCTGATATGTTGACCATTTTTTGTTTTCAATGACAGGACCGTAATCTAAGATTGGTTTGATTGTAGATCCTGGCTGGCGTTTTGCATCAGTCGCATAGTTAAATCCGCCGGCTGGTACATCACGTCCACCGCCAATAGCACGAATTTCACCATTTTTCGTATCAAGCAAGGTGACACCCGCCTGCATGCCTTTCGTAAATCCAGCAGCATCTCCATTGATAATATCATCTAGGTGATCCTGTGCTTTTCGATCAAGTGATGTATAGATTTTTAATCCATCTGTTGATACATCAACTTTGGCTTTTTTCTGTACTTCTTCCATGACTTCTTCAATATAAGCAGAGTACTTACTTGAGTTTTGGCTTTTATATTTATCAGCTGAGACGACGGTTTTGCTGACAGGTGTTGCTTTTGCAACGTCATAGTCTTTCTCTGTAATGTAGCCTTGTTTTTTCATTAGGCTTAAAACGATATTACGTCGTTTCTCCGCTGCCTCAGGATGTTTGACTGGGTTATAGGCAGAAGGACTCTGCGGCATACCTGCAAGTGTGGCAGCCTGTGCAACAGTTAGTTTATTTAAATCTGTGACACCGAAAAATTGTTCAGCCGCTTTTCCAACGCCATAAGCCTGAGGCGTGAAGAAAATTCGGTTTAGATACATTTCTAAAATTTCATCTTTAGAGTATTTTTGCTCAAGCTGAATTGAGAGCCATACTTCCTGTACTTTACGCTTTAATGTCTTTTGGTTGTTAAGAAGGGTGTTTTTCACAACCTGCTGTGTAATCGTACTTCCACCCTCAGCACCAAAACCGTCCTCGACGTTTGCGACAAGGGCACCGCCAATACGGATTGGATCAATCCCGTGGTGTTTATAAAAACGTGCATCTTCAGTCGCAATAAAAGCTTCTTTTACCACATCGGGTATATCTTTAATCGAGACATACGTTCTTTTTTCCGCACCAACTTCTGCAAACACTTTTTTGTCTTTATCATAAAGCTTTGAAGAATACGGTGTTTTGAGCTTACTATCATCAATAGAAGGAGCGCTTGATGCAAAAACGGCAAAAGTTGTGATTCCGGCAACTAAACAAAGAAGACCGATCACGAGTAAAGATAAAAATATTTTTTTAAATAGACCTGCTTTCTTTTTGCCTTTTTTGTTCTTTTGCTTCTTATTGTTTTCTTGACTTGCTTTACGTCGCTGTTCACGACTTGTAAATTGATCAGACATCACATCTCAACCTTTCGTGTTAAACCTTTTTCGAACGTAAATATTGCTCACTTTCATCCGAAAAATGAAGTGTCTCCACTACTTTAATATAATCAATTCTTGGCGAATATCCAAGTGTCATTAAGTGGCCAGCGTCCAACAATTCCTCTTTGCTAATGGATTTACGGCCTTTTTGCTTCTGGCGCTCCCAAAAGAAGAAGAGGTCAGAAGCGGACAAATAATAAACGGAGCCAAATGCGGATATAATAACAAAACAAATACCGCCTTGCTTTTCAACCTGTTTCATATGCTCAATTTGGTGCTCATGAAAATTTTTGAGCGGAAACGAGGTTGTGCTTTTGGTTTCTTTTGCTTCAAAGTCGATATAGCGCCCTTTATACACCCCGTTATAGTCTGTTGTGGATGATTGTTTAAAGTAAGCTTCTTTGATGACAGCAGCGCTTCTTTTCGGATAATCCACATTTACAATTTGAACTGGGGTAGGCTTTTTATGAATGACTGCGATCCCGTTGACCAAATAGTACTGGTTGGTTTCATTTAAATCAGCTTCAAGCGTCATCCCGCGATTACTATAAGAGGATTCGCCGCTGATTCTTTTTTTTGTCCCAATTTGTTGAATGGGCTGATACGATTTTCCGTTTGGATACCGAATCATCAAGTTTCAGCCTCCTTTTAATGCATTTTGTATTGGAGAGATCACCATGTTGTCACAAGAAGAGTACATCATTACTCAACATATTTTACGAGAAACGAAAGCGAAAAATAAGGACAACCTGACGAGGACAAATGCTTACAAGCGCTTTTATGACCGCCATCCAGAAATGAAATGGTCACTGCTTGCTTCCTTTGTATCGAGAAATGCTGGTTGGTCCATGACGGATTTAAAGGGCGAGCTCTTTCATCCAGGTTTAACTGATCAGCAGGGACACCTATTTTTCACAGCATATGAAAGAGCGAATTGGCTGATCTTTTCAGATGCTTACCCGCAGCTTCTCTTGTATGAATGGTCAAAGCGTTGCAGCAAACCTTTATTTCATCTGCTTCCATATTTTTGCGTGTCTCGTTTTATGAGCGCTGAGTGGGAACGTTTTTGGCTAAAGCGTGACACAGAGCGCCTGCTTTATGCACTCATCATAAATGAACAATATACTATACAATCTCCTATTATACAAAATCCTCTTCTGAAAAAGAATGTTTTTCACTCGATTCAATATCTTTTCAGCGAGTGGGGACATTTTCAAACCGTCGTTTTTCCAACGGTGGACGGGCATTTGTACGGGTTAACTATACGAAAGTTTTCCCATGTAAAGGAGCGCATTACATTAGGAAAAAAATTAGCGAAACTATTATTTCGAGCCGACTTATTTTCGGATTTTTATCATTTTTTGCATACTGTTCCTCATACGGGGTCTCGGTTTGATTTTGAACCGTTTTTAGGGATCGCTAGAAGGTCAACACCTTTTCTTCGAACGGTTTATCCGGTGATGACACATTCATTAGACGATCAACGGGAAGATTGGTTTCAAAGGAAATTGAATCCAGCCTTATTCGATGCAGAACCGTTACCAAAACAAATCGAGCTGACCGACTGGTATTTCCATAAAAAAAGGCAGCTTCGCTTTCTTTTCTCATTAGAGCACTATTTTCTGCATAAATAAAAAGCAGGGGGTACCTGCTTTTTTACGTGGATGGACGATTAGGGCCGCCGAGCTTTTTATCAAGCTGATCTGTACTGTTTTCTTTCTCTTTCGGCTTTTGCTCTTTTGGTGCTGGCTGCTTTTTCATGAAATCTACCTCCTTTGTCCTTAGAATTTACAGAATCGGACGCAATCATACAAAGAAGGACAAGCACATGTCGAAAATGAAGAAATAGCGCTCATCTTCACTTAGATTGGCGATTTGCTTCTAGTTTTGTCATGTGTGAAGGAGGGTGTGAAAGAAAAGAGAATGTAACGAGAGACGATAAAGGAGGAATCTGATGATGAGCGAATTTGTATCAAAAGAATCCATTATGCAGTTGTTAGAGGAAATCGAGCGAAAAATTGATGCAGTGGAAGCTGAGCTGTCTCATGCTGTCCAGCAAACAACATACGCAGTCAAAGAGGAGCAAGAACAAATCATTGACCGGCTTGAATCAGAAGTGAAGGATTGTGAATGTAAGATTCATGAAGCAGAGTATAAACTGATGGCAAGACCGGCATATCACGCTGGGTAGCTTTCATATTTGAGCAATAAGGAAACGTTTGATAGGATGTTCATAGAGGTGAACACTTTGGATAATCAAACATTACTTGAACATACACAAGAGCTGAGAATATGGATCGAAGAAGCATATGAGCAGTACCAAAAGGGAAAGGCTGAAGAGGAATATCCATCATATGATTTTTACAAGGACATTCAGCCGGCCGTTGTCAAATTTGACAAGCAAATGGAAGAGTGGCTCACCGCTGCCATCTCGTTTATTCATCAGGCCAAACCTAGATACTTACATCAAGAACAGCTTGAAGCCGTACAAGAAAATGGAAAAGAGGTTGTTCTGCAATCTTATTTTGGCAAACAGCACGCACCCCGTGTGAAAAATTTAGTTGAGTCGGTGATTTACACAATGAACCTTCTAATAGAAGAAATCAAAAAGCGCAGCTGAAACATCTGCGTTTTTCTTATGGCTGCTTTAGGCACACCTTCTGTTTTTGATCATAATATATGAGTGACATCAATATGTTTTGAGAGCGAGAGGAGCGAGATATATGTTCCCTTATTCAAACCAGCAGCCATATGAATTCAATCAATTCCAGCAAGGTCCTTTACCGTATTCAGACATGCAGCAGCCTCCGCAGCCTCCAGAATATTTCATGCCTCCATATCAAGCTGGAATGAGCCAGGCGCCATCTGCTGCCTATCAACCGCCTTATGGATACCAAGAGAATTTCCAGCCTTTTCAGCAGCCAGAAGCAATCAATCAGCCGCAAATGCAGCAGTCAGGCATGATGCCCATGCAGCAGCCTATGAATCCTTATCCTTTGCCAAGACCGCAAAAACAGCAATCATCTCAATTTAAAAGTGTGCTGTCACAGTTCAAAAAGACGAATGGACAATACGACTTTAACAAATTGTTTGATACAGCTGGGCAAATGATGAGTACGATGAATCAAGTGGGGTCATTGGCGAAAGGATTTACAAGCATTTTTAAAGCATAGCAAAACCCAATAGAAGCATCTATTGGGTTGTTTGCTTTGGTGCGGTCACGCGAAGTGATTGATCTTTCCACACACTCTTCATGTTTGTTTCATCTATTTTTGCAGGCATTAAAATGGTTTTGGTAAAGCTAGAAAAGGAGGAAGTCGTGTCCGTTTTGATTTTCTCCTGTACCGATAAGTGTAAATATTGGGCTTTGACTTCTAGCGCAATATCACCTTCGACAAAATGGTCTGGAAATTGGATCTCAATATACACAAATTGATCATCTTCTGTCACATCGGTTGTAATCGATGCAAGTGAATGGGATGTGGTCATGAGCGCCTCCGCACTATTTAAAATTTCGTGAAACGGGGAGGATGCAAAAAATTGTTCAATTGCTTCATGCAGAATTTCCTCGTTTGCCAACAATTCATGTTTTTTTTCGTCTTCTTGTTTCATTTAAATCACCTCTCATCTACAGCCTATGCAAAAAGGGCTCAGGCGGTTATCAATTGATGAGCGGAAAAAATTATGATTAAATAGTGTTGAATGAAGCAAGGTGTATGAGCGTAAAGTTTCATACGCTGAATAGATCTAGGAGCAAAGCTTGAAGGGAGCAAATTGACATTGCTGAAAAAATTATTCGGTTTCGGAAAAAACCAAGATGATGTAAAGGAAGAAGTCATTTATTCTCCAGCTGATGGAGAGTTAATGGATATGACTGATGTACCAGATCCAGTCTTTTCACAAAAGATGATGGGAGACGGCGTAGCAGTCAAACCAAAAAGTGGCACCATTGTGTCACCAGTAGAGGGTGAAATCATTCAGCTCTTCCATACAAAACATGCAATTGGAATTCGAACACTCTCAGGGCTTGAGCTTCTGATTCATATCGGACTTGAAACAGTTGGGTTAAATGGTGAAGGTTTTGAAGCGCACATAAAAGAAGGGGATAAAGTGAAGACCGGTGATCCTCTCATTACATGTGATTTAGAACTCATTGAAGAGAAAGCAGCAAGCACAGTGACACCCATTGTGATCATGAATGGTGATCTGATCGAACGACTTGATAAAGAACCAAAGGGATCTGTGGAAAAACAGACCTCTAAGCTCTTTACGGTTAAAGTGAAATAATCATGCAGCACAAAAAAACTACCCTCACATGATAGGGTAGTTTTTTTGATGAAATTAATCCTCCATCGGGACCCAGCCTTGACTCGCTTCCATGACAGACCACAATCCCTCTGGAATCAGGTACTTGTCTTTTTGGCTGCGTTTAATGACGGTTTCAATCTCGCTTTCTCGTCCTTCTTTAATTTTCTTTGCCCAATCAGGATCAACGATTAGCTCTCGTGCGACAGCGATCAGCGGAATCCCTTGATTGTAGGCACTCAATGCATCGTCGGCTGTAATGACGCTGCCAACACCGATTAGTGGAAGGGTATCACCGCAGCGCTCTTTTAATAGCTCCATACGTGTCTTGTTAGAATCTGCGCCTCGTCTTGCTTTAGAGTCAATCTCCATTAAAGAGATATGCAAATAATCGAGTTTTTTTGTTTTGAGAACATCAACTAATGTGAATGTCTCTGTCATTGTTAAACCAGGTGTTTCTGGTTCTTCAGGGGATAGTCGATATCCAAAGATAAATGGTTTTGTCACGTGCTCCTTGATCGCCTCTTGGACTGCATCCACAACGGCGATAGGGAATGCTAGACGTTTTTCTTCACTTCCTCCCCATTGATCTGTACGCTGATTGCTATGCGGGGAGTAGAATTGCTGTAATAAATACCCGTTTGCTCCGTGGATTTCCACGCCGTCAAACCCTGCTTGAATCGCTCGTCTTGTCGCTTCTTTAAATGAGTCGATAATATGAGTCATTTCCTCTTCTTTTAAAGCGCGTGCAATTTGTTTTCCATCTTTGAACACATCGCTAGGCGCAACCACATCACCGTTTGGAACTAAATGAGGAAGGGCCTGAGAGCCGCCGTGATGAATTTGAATGATGGCTTTTGTTCCTTTTGCCTGGATCGCAGAAGCTAGTTTTTTCAGACCAGGTATATCTTCATCTCTTGCGATAGAAGGCTGTCCTTCAAAGGCCTTTCCATCTGGAGTAACGTTCGCACATGCTGTGATGACCATGCCCATTTCACTTGATCTAGCTGTAATGAAATCAATTTCTTCCTTTGAGATGGTGCCATCCTCGTGAGAACCGAAGTGTGTCATTGGAGCAACGACCAACCGGCCGTCAATAGAGGCACCTCCTGGAAATGTAAATGGTTCAAATAAAGGCTTAAATTCGTTTTTCAATCTCATCATCTTCTTCCTTGATAAAATCATTTCACTATAGAAGTGTAATAGATACTGTTACAACACATCAAAATATTTGCTCACGAGCGGCGCATCAAAAAATTGCCGCCTAGTCATGCAAACAAATATTCGGTACACTATGAATGAGAGGTGATGCGATATGAAAAAGAAAACAATGAACGAACTCATAGAAGAATTAAAGAAAGACGAACAGGTAGAACATTGGCATGAAATTGAAGCGAAGCCTGCACAGACCTCTCCGGTTCCTGAAAGAGTGAACGACAGGCTGAAAAAGGCGCTTGAGAAACGAGGCGTGAAAGAACTATATATTCATCAAAAGGAAGCCTTTGAACGTGTGATGGACGCGGAGCATGTGGTCACTGTCACACCAACAGCTTCAGGTAAAACGCTTTGCTACAATCTGCCTGTTCTTCAGTCGATCGCAGAAGACCAGACCAATCGCTCTCTTTATTTATTCCCAACAAAAGCGCTCGCGCAGGATCAAAAAAGTGAATTAAACGAAATCATCCACGAGATGGATATTCCGATTCATAGTGAAACATATGACGGGGACACCTCCCCAGCTGTTCGCCAGCGCGTCAGGCAGGCAGGACATATTGTCATCACAAATCCGGATATGCTGCATTCAGCCATTTTGCCTCACCATACGAAATGGGTCAGTTTGTTTGAGAATTTGAAGTATATTGTGATTGATGAGCTTCATACATATCGAGGCGTGTTTGGCAGTCATGTCGCCAATGTGATTCGCAGGTTGAAGCGAATTTGTGCATTTTACGGAAGTGATCCGATCTTTATTTGTACATCCGCAACGATTGCGAATCCGAAAGAGCTTGCAGAGCAGCTGACCGGGAGCAAAGTGCACCTCATTGAACGAAACGGAGCGCCTAGCGGTAAAAAGAATTTTGTGTTTTACAACCCGCCAGTCGTCAATAAACCATTAAACATTAGACAAAGTGCGGCCACTGTTGTCAATCAACTGGCTAAAACATTCTTAAAAGAAAAAATCCAAACGATCGTCTTTGCTAGAAGCAGAGTGAGAGTGGAAGTGATTTTAAGTCATATTCAAGAGCTAGTGAAAAAAGAGATTGGTCCGAAATCGATTCGTGGTTATCGCGGGGGCTATTTGCCAAAAGAGCGGCGCGTGATTGAAAAGGGGTTAAGAGATGGAGATATACTAGGCGTCGTCAGCACGAACGCACTAGAATTAGGGGTTGATATTGGCCAGTTAAAGGTATGTATCATGACGGGGTATCCTGGTAGTGTAGCAAGTACGTGGCAGCAGGCAGGCCGTGCTGGAAGGCGTCACGAGGAAGCACTCATTATCATGGTGGCTAGCTCATCACCCCTTGACCAATATATCGTCAGACACCCTGAATATTTCTTTAACAGACCGCCTGAAGCAGCCAGAATCAATCCTGAAAACCTCATTATTTTAGTCGACCATCTCAAATGTGCTTCCTACGAGCTCCCGTTTCGAGAGGATGAACAGTTTGGCGGCATGGATGTAGAAGAAATCTTGCAATACTTACATGAAGAGGGGGTTCTTCATTTTAGCGGGAACCGGTATTATTGGTCAGATCAATCGTTTCCAGCGCATGGCATCAGCCTGCGGTCTGCAAGCCAGGAAAATGTGGTCATTGTGGATCAATCAGATGTAGCGAATGTTCGGATTATTGGTGAGATGGATCGATTCAGTGCGATGACGTTACTTCATGATGAAGCGATTTATTTACATGAAGGCGTTCAGTATCAAGTGGAAAAGCTAGATTACGAGCACCTGAAGGCTTATGTGAAACAGGTAGATGTAGAATACTATACAGATGCGAATTTAGCTGTTCAATTGAAGGTGCTTGAAATTGATCAGACAACGGAAAAGGAAGCGGTATCTGTTCACTACGGTGATGTGACCGTAAACGCAATGCCGACGATTTTTAAAAAAATCCGGTTATCGTCTGGTGAAAATATAGGATCCGGTCCGATTCACTTACCTGAAGAAGAAATTCATACGAGTGCCGCTTGGTTTGAATTACATGAAGCAGAACGTCGATTCGAAGAGAAAACACTTGAGCAGCTGCTGCTTGGCATCGCAAATGTTCTTCAGCATATTGTACCCGCTTTTGTGATGTGTGACCGTTCAGATATTCATGTCGTTTCTCAAATTAAAGCAGCTCATACCGGAAAGCCGACTGTCTTTTTATATGACCATTATCCTGGCGGAATCGGCTTAAGCAAGGAAGTTCAAGCTCGTTTTGATGAAATTGCCCGTGCGGCCATTCAGCTGATTGAGCGCTGCCGCTGTGAGAATGGCTGTCCATCCTGTATTGGCATGGAAATGAAAGAGGTGAGCGGAAAAAGCAGCATCGTTGAATTGATGTCGGTATTTTAAGGAAAAGGAGGGAGACACCTTCTCATGTCTTTAAAAGGGAAATTAAACAGAATGAAAAAGCACCTTTCGCACAATCAGACAGAAAAGCGGCAGGAAACAAAAGAAGAACAAACTCAACCTGTGACAGCAGAAAATATCCCATTTTTAAAAAAGTGGGAGCAATTGGGTGCAGCTCCTTACTACTTTGAGGACTCTTTCTGTCTGATTCGAGAAGTCACCTATCAATTAGGTGATCAGCATGGACTGTATTCGTTTGCAGAACTGCCGAAGATCGTCGATGCTTGGAACGAAAGTGAGATCCAGCATTCTCTTTCTGCAAAAGGGTACAAGCCGCACGAGCTGTTTTTCTTTGATACAGAAACAACAGGTTTATCTGGCGGGACGGGAAATATGATCTTTTTGCTAGGACATGCGCGGGTTTTTACAGACAAAGTGGTGGTGAAACAGCATCTGCTCACCAATCCAGGAAATGAAGCAGCGCTGTACAAAAGCTTTCTTAATGAAGTGGACGTAGAATCCCTTGTTACATATAATGGAAAATCATTCGATTGGCCGCAAGTGAAAACGAGACATACGTTATTACGCGATCAAATACCTGCACTTCCGGAATTTGGCCATTTTGATCTTCTGCACGGATCTAGACGATTGTGGAAGCACAAATATGAACGGATGGCTCTTTCTGTTGTAGAAAAGGAAGAGCTGCACGTCCATCGAGAGGGTGACACGCCAGGGTTCTTGGCACCGATGATCTATTTTCATTTTCTAAAGGAACAAAATCCGAAGTTGATTGAAGGGATCTTGACTCATAATGAACTAGACGTCTTATCGTTAATCAGCCTCTACATTCATCTATCCAAAAAAATATTATCTGTGGATGCGGTGAAGGAAAACGATGAGAAATACGCACTTGCTAAATGGCATCTTGCTCATCGTGATGTACAGGAAGCAACGAAGCATTTGCGAGAATTAACGGATGCTGAGTTTGAGCATGCGAAAAAAGCGGCTTATGATCTCTCCTTACAATACAAACGATTAAACCAGTGGGATGAAGCTATCCGTATATGGAAAGATCTATTTGAATCAAACGATGTCCATTTAGCATTAAAAGCGGGCATAGAGCTTGCGAAGTATGAAGAGCATCGTCAAAAAAATGCGACGTCAGCTCTTTCGATCACTCAATCATTATTATCTCTCCCGTCTTTAAGTGAACGCGACATGAAAGAACTTGAAAAGCGAAAAAAGCGGCTCTTAAGGAAAGCTGGGCAATGAAAATTATTGCCTGGGAAAGCGCAAGAAATGACAACGTTCGGCTATCGGCCGAAAATAAAAATTGTTTAGCACTTTTATTGTAGAAAAGTCACGAATCCTGTAAAATAACGTTAGATATTGAATGAGGAGCGTAGAGGATGTATAAGGGTCTTTTTTACTTGTTTTTTCTTGTTGTCATTTTGGTCGCTTTTGTGTTTTCGAATTATAAAGATGTTTTTCTTGCAAACTTTTAAAATAGGTTAATGCATTAGTACATGTACACCTCTTCATTCATACATTGTTAATGTAAGAAATTCAAGGAGAGGGGAATGCTACATGTACCATCATCATTGCAAGCCAAATGTTACACAGCCAATTGTTCATCCGACGAATCATTGCTGTACACACAGCGAGTCAACAACAATTGTGCCGCACATCCATCCGCAGCATGTGACGAATGTTCACCATCAAAACTTCCAACATGTTCACTACTTCCCGCATACGTTTTCTCAGGTGGACCCGGCAACACATCAACACTTTAACTGCGGTGGACCTTGCTGTAACAGATAACGTGAAATGGGACTTTTATAAGTCCCTTTTTTTAAAAGCAGGTGAAAAAATGAAAATTATTGCTGTCACAGGGTACAAGCCATTCGAACTTGGGATATTCAAACAAGACGAGCCTGCACTTCAATACATAAAAGCGGAGCTTCAAAAAAGGCTGACAGCCCTTATCGAAGGGGGGCTGGAATGGGTTCTCATATCGGGTCAGCTAGGTGCTGAAATCTGGACAGCCGAAGTGGTGTTAGAGCTTCAAGAGGAGTATCCAGCTTTAAAACTTGCTGTCATTACGCCATTTTATGAACAAGAAGAGCGCTGGAATGAACAAAATAAAGAGTTGTATGAAGGCATTCTTGCACAAGCAGATTTTGTAGAAAGTGTCACGCATAGACCGTATGAAAGTCCGGCACAATTTAAACAAAAGAACCGCTTTTTTATTGAAAAAACAGATGGTCTTCTCGTCCTCTATGATCCCGAGCATGAGGGCTCTCCAAAGTATATGATCAGAGAAGCTGAAACCTATACCGATTACCCAATTATGTATATCACAATGGATGATCTAAGAGCACAGGTTGAGGCGGAAGATCCGTTTTTTGACTAAAAGCAAGAGAAAATTTGACAACGTCACGTATTTCTGAAAAAATATACTATGAATTCACGATATGAGGTGAAAAAGATGCTTGCTGATAAAGTAAAGCTTTCTGCGAAAGAAATTTTAGAAAAAGAATTTAAAACAGGTGTTAGAGGGTATAAACAAGAAGAAGTCGATAAATTTTTAGATATGGTCATTAAAGACTATGAGACATTCAACCAAGAAATCGAAAAACTTCAACAAGAAAACCTCCACTTGTCAAAACAGCTTGAAGAAGCAGTTGAACAAGGGAAAAGACAGCCTGCACAGTCCAATACAACGAACTTTGATATTTTAAAAAGACTATCTAATCTTGAGAAACACGTTTTTGGCAGCAAACTTTATGATTGAGTCATGCCGAAAAAGCTTGTATCAGATGACATTATCGTTTATAATAACGCTTATTGATTAACGTTCGGGTAATCGCTGTAATGCTTTTAGGCATTGCAGAGGAAAGTCCATGCTCGCACGGTGCTGAGATGCCCGTAGTGTTCGTGCCTGGCGAAAAAATAAGCCAGGGCAGCCTGGGAAAGGCTGACGGCAGGAAAAATGCCTACGTCCTTTTAGGATATGGCAAAGTATCCTTGAAAGTGCCACAGTGACGAAGTCTCACTAGAAATGGTGAGAGTGGAACGCGGTAAACCCCTCGAGCGAGAAACCCAAACTTGGTAGGGGAACTTTCTCAAAGGAACCAAACGGAGAGAAGGACAGAGAATTCTGTAGATAGATGATTACCACCTGAGTACGAGGCATTTGCCGTTTGCAGTACGATGGAACAAAACATGGCTTACAGAACGTTATATCCGTTATTTTAAACATGATGAAAACAAAGCTCTCCTATTTCTACATATGGAGAGCTTTTATCTTGAATAAATAAAAGGACGAGAAAACAGGTGATAAACAAATGAAAACTTATACACTCATCGCGACAGCTCCAATGGGGATTGAAGCGGTTGTTGCAAAAGAAGTAAGGGACCTTGGCTATGAGTGCACTGTAGATAACGGGAAAGTCATTTTCCAAGGGGATGCCCTTGCGATTTGCCGTGCAAACCTTTGGCTGCGTACAGCAGACCGGATAAAGGTACAAGTTGCTGAATTTTCAGCAAAAACATTTGATGAGCTTTTTGAACAGACAAAAGCGATTGACTGGGCCGCTTTTTTGCCGGAAAATAGTACGTTCCCTGTCATCGGTAAATCAGTCAAATCACAGCTTGCAAGTGTGCCCGATTGTCAGCGCATCGTCAAAAAGGCCATCGCGCAAAAGCTTAGATCATCTTACAATATTCAGTCTGAATGGCTTGAAGAGACGGGTCCTGAATATAAAATCGAGATTGCGCTTTTAAAAGATAAAGCAGTGCTAACCCTTGATACATCTGGTGTCGGCCTTCATAAACGGGGGTACCGTGTGGATCAAGGCGGAGCACCTATTAAAGAAACCCTTGCTGCCGCGCTCGTGTTATTAACGAACTGGACACCTGACCGCCCGTTTGCTGATCCTTTTTGCGGATCAGGCACAATTGCTATTGAAGCAGCTATGATAGGACAAAACATTGCCCCAGGATTTAACCGGGAATTTGCATCTGAATCATGGGAATGGATCGGTGAGGACGTATGGAACAAAGCGCGCCTAGAAGTGGAAGAAAAAGCGAACTATGATCAGCCGCTTCATATTATTGCGAGCGATATCGATCATCGCATGGTAGACATTGCAAAAATGAATGCAGAAGAAGCTGGACTAAGTGAACTGATTCAATTTAAGCAAATGCAGGTGAAAGACTTCCAAACAAAAGAAGAGTATGGTGTGATTGTCGGAAATCCGCCCTACGGAGAACGACTCAGTGATAAACCAGCTGTTGAAAAAATGTATCAAGGGATGGGTGAAGCATTCAAGAACCTAGACACTTGGTCCATTTACATCTTAACGTCACATGAAAAGTTCGAAGAGTGCTTCGGAAGAAAAGCAACGAAAAAGAGAAAGCTGTTTAATGGATTTATTAAAACAGACTATTATCAATATTGGGGGAAACGCCCTCCTAGAAAGCAGACAACTGAATCATAAAAAATGGTCACGCCTAAAGAAGGTGTGACTTTTTTATTGCGGAAAGGTATAAAGCTTCACGAGACGGAATAAACTGAACTTGATTTTAAAAAAAGAGGTGTCTCCATGATTCATTATGATCAATTTCAGTTAATCGAAAAAGCACTCGCTTCGACTGCTCAAGAAATAGAAGGGTATGAAACTGGACAATCTGCTCAGCTTGCGGCAGCCATCCAAGATTTAGCGCTTGCTCAGGCTTACATAGAACGTACAGAGCATGCATTTTTAATGAAGGAAAGCTATCAACATCGCTTGCGTTCATAAAAAAGATTGTCATTCCCCAGCATAAATGTTACTATTGAATGTCTGAATGATTCAAAAGTTGGGGGTTGAAGCAGGTGACAGCATCTCGTTTGCCTTTTTCATTATCAAAAGAACACAATTTTTACGAAGAACTGGGCAACTGGATTGGTGATGTGTTTTATGACATTTTGCCAGAAAAGGGCTTTGATCTTCGAGATGAACAAATATTTATGGCTTTTCAGTTAGAAAGAGCTTTTAAAGAAAAAAGTGTAATGTTTGCCGAAGCTGGGGTAGGCACAGGCAAAACAATCGTCTATCTATTATTTGCCGTCACATATGCAAGATATACAGGGAAACCTGCAATTATTGCATGTGCAGACGAAACGTTAATTGAACAGCTGGTCAAACAAGAAGGTGATATCTATAAAATTGCCAATCATCTTGATATACAAATAGATGCGAGATTAAGTAAATCGCATGATCAATATTTATGCTTGAAAAAACTAGAGAAAACCATGCAGCGTGAAGATGATGAGAAGTGGCTCGATATTTATGAATCGCTTCCTTCATTTGTTCATGAATCACATGGCATGCAGACCTTTTATCCGTACGGCGATCGTAAAGAGTATCCAGAACTTTCAAATGATGAATGGTCACGCATTGGCTATGACTCTTTTCAGGACTGCTTGACGTGCGACATGCGTCATCGCTGCGGCTTGAATTTATCAAGAGATCATTACCGGAAAGCGGCAGACCTGATCATCTGCTCACACGACTTTTACATGGAGCATGTGTGGACAAAGGAATCTCGCAAACGTGAGGGCCAGCTTCCGCTGCTTCCTGAACATAGCTCCGTTGTATTTGATGAAGGTCATCTTCTTGAGTTTGCCGCACAAAAAGCTTTGACGTACCGAGTGAAGCAATCAACGCTCGAGACATTTTTGGAGCGTCTTTTGCAAAACGACATTCGCGAAGAATTTGCGGAACTTGTTGAAGATGCATTAGCAACAAACGATGAGTTCTTCTATCTTTTAAAAACAAATGCCAAAGAAGTCAAAGGCTCGCATCGACTTGAAATTGGGCGCGTGGATGAGGTGAAGCGCTCAGCAAGTGAATTGTGTGACTTACTTGAAAAAATCGGAGAAGCGCTCGTGTTTGAATCCGAGATGTATACAATTGATCAATACGAATTGTCTGTTGTGGAAGAGTACATTGAACAAATGGCGTATTCCCTGTCACTTTATCAAAAAAATGCCATTAGCTGGCTTGAAAAACAGGAATTAGATACGACATTTGTCGTCATGCCAAAGACGGTAGCAGAGGTGCTTGGCGAGAAAGTATTCTCGCAAAAAAGACCATATATTTTCTCTTCAGCGACATTGTCTGAAAACCAATCATTTGATTATTTAGCTGAGAGTCTTGGGATAAAAGATTACTTATCAATGAGTGTGGCTTCGCCGTATGATTACGATGAGCAAATGCAGATTTATTTCCACGGGATTCAGCAGCCGGTCTTAGAGCCAGAGGCAAAAGGACAGCAAGTGATCACTCAACTGAAAGAAAATGGAGGCCGATCTCTGATTCTATTCCCTTCATTTGATGAACTCCATGTATTTAGAAAGCACCTTGAGGCATCAAATGAATCACTGCCTTTCCAAGTGTATTTTGAGGGAGACGAGGAAATCAGCACCATCGTTCAAAAGTTCCAAGCAGATGAGACATCAGTGTTATGCTCCGTTCATCTGTGGGAAGGGCTGGATATTCCAGGTCAATCCCTAACGAATGTGGTCATTTGGGGGCTTCCTTATCCGCCGCATGATCCAGTATTTGAGGCGAAACGGAATGAAGCAAAGGATGCATATGCTGAAGTGGACCTTCCATATATGCTGCTTCGATTACGACAAGGCATTGGAAGACTGATTCGGACAAGTCAAGATGCAGGAAGCATTCATATATACTTTGATCGCAAGGAAGATAAAGAGCTTCAAAGTAAAATTGAATCCGTCCTGCCAGTGAAGCCAGTCATCACTTCATCATAGGGACGAACGACGAAAAGAGGAGGATACCAATTGTGTATCCTCCTTTTTCATTGACAAACGAACATTCATTGAAGTAGCCTTGAAACGTACATACATATTTTATTGATTGGGGGAACGAACGCATGAATCTTGAATCAAAAGAGAAAGCGTTTTATCAATTATTAGGAAAAATCGCCCATTATACAGAGGCGCTCCATTTACTTTATTGGGACTCTAGAACACAGGCGCCTAAAAAAAGCGCTGATTTCAGAGCTGAAACCATCGGTCAATTATCAAGTGATATTTTTAATATGAAGACTTCTGATGAAATGAGAGATCTTCTTGACGCATTAAATAAAAATCGAGAGGAGCTGTCAATAGATACACAGAAGGCGCTCGAATTATCGCAAAAAGAGTATGATGAAAACAGCAAAATTCCAAAAGAAGAATTTAAAGAATATTCCATTTTACAATCCAAAGCAGAGCATGTCTGGGCAGAAGCAAGGGAGAAATCAGATTTTTCACTTTTTGCACCTTACTTAAAACAGCTCATTGACTTTAACAAGCGTTTTATTCAGTATTGGGGCGTGAAAAAAACGCCATATGATGTGCTGCTCAATAACTATGAGCCAGATATGACGGTTGAACAGCTCGATCAAAAATTTGGCGCACTTCGTGACGCCATCGTTCCTCTCGTGAAAAAAATTGAAGCCTCTCCAAATAAACCGGATACTTCATTTTTATCGAAAAGCTTCCCGATCGACAAGCAAAAAGAGCTAAGCCTCTTTTTCTTAAAAGAGTTAGGGTATGACTTTGATGCAGGGCGTCTTGATACAACGGTTCATCCGTTTGCTGTGACATTAAGCAGAGGGGATGTTCGTGTGACGACTCGCTATGATGAGCATGATTTTCGGATGGCGATCTTTGGCACCATTCATGAGTGTGGTCATGCCATCTACGAGCAAAACATTGATGAAGCGCTGAGCGGAACGCTATTATGTGATGGCACGTCAATGGGTATCCATGAATCACAATCTCTTTTCTTTGAGAATTTTATCGGCAGACATGAAGATTTCTGGAAAACATATTATCAAAAGCTGCAAGAAGCTTCTCCTGAACAATTTAAAGATGTATCTTTAGAAGACTTTGTGCATGCAGTGAATGAGTCTAAGCCGACTTACATTCGAATTGAAGCAGATGAACTCACGTATCCGCTTCACATTATTATCCGGTATGAAATTGAGAAAGCTATTTTCAACGAAGAAGTCGCCGTTGAAGACCTGCCTGCGCTTTGGAATGAAAAATATAAAGCGTATCTTGGCATAACACCGCCTAATGATGCACTCGGCATCTTGCAGGATGTTCATTGGTCAGATGGAAGCTTTGGTTATTTCCCTTCTTATGCTCTTGGTTATATGTATGCGGCGCAATTAAAGCATCAAATGATCAAAGATTTACCAAATTTCGATAAACTGATTCAAAATGGGTCTTTTGCACCGATAAAAGAATGGCTAACTGAACATGTTCATAAGCATGGAAAACGGAAAAAGCCATCTGAAATCATTCAAGATGCGACTGGCGAAGAATTAAATGTTCAATATTTAATCGATTACTTAACGGATAAGTATACGAAATTGTATTTATCATAAATGAAAGGCACCCTTTCGTCAAAAGGGTGTTTTTTTGATGCTTGAATATTCTAAAAACGAACATTTTGATCTGATCTATTATTTAAGTTCGGTATTTTTCTAGAAAAGTGCTTTCCAAGCGTCTGAAATCTTGTTATAATTTGAACACGATAACACTCATATAATCGCGTGATGATGGCACGCAAGTTTCTACCGGACACCGATACTGTCCGACTATGAGTGAGCAAAATGAAACAGCTCTTGTTTGAGCTGAAGATCCGTGGATCATTTTCGCATTGCTTGCTCCTAATGGACAGCAATGCTTTTTTTATGCAAATAATAGGATGTTTACCAATATGCTAGGGGGAAGAATGATGGAATTGTTACGTCAAAAAATTGAGAACGAAGGAATCGTTCTGTCGAATCAAGTGTTAAAGGTAGATGCCTTTTTAAATCATCAAATTGATCCTATGTTCATGCATGAGATCGGTCAAGAGTTTGCTAGATTATTTAAGCATGATGGCATTACAAAAATCATCACGATCGAATCTTCTGGCATCGCGCCTGCTGTGATGGCTGGACTTGCCCTTCATGTGCCCGTCGTCTTTGCTCGAAAACGACAATCACTCACATTAACGGATAACCTCTTAACAGCAAGTGTCTACTCTTATACGAAAAAAGTAGAAAGCACCATCGCTGTCTCGAACACACACCTTAGTGAAAATGATTGTGTGTTAATCATCGATGACTTTTTAGCGAACGGTGAAGCCGCTAAAGGGCTTGCCGCTATTGCAAAGCAGGCGAAGGTAAAAGTAGCAGGATTTGGAATTGTCATTGAGAAGTCATTCCAGCCTGGAAGAAAAGAGCTTGTGCAAATGGGCTACCGAGTCGAGTCACTCGCACGTATTGCATCACTCGAGGAAGGAAAAGTCACGTTTGTACGGGAGATACAATCATGAGTGCCGCTAAAAAAGCCAAAACGCTCTCTCTAGGAATTCAGCATGTGCTGGCGATGTATGCAGGTGCGGTTCTTGTACCCCTCATTGTTGGAGATGCGCTTGGACTCTCGCCTGCACAGCTCACTTACTTAATCTCTGCGGATATTTTCATGTGTGGTGCTGCCACACTGCTGCAAGTATGGAAAAACCGCTTCTTTGGTATTGGATTACCTGTTGTACTAGGCTGTACATTTACTGCAGTTTCTCCTATGATTGCCATTGGCTCTAAATATGGGATTTCGTCTATATATGGAAGTATTATCGCCTCAGGTTGTATTGTCATTGCCCTTTCCTTTTTCTTTGGGAAGCTTGTGAAATTTTTTCCGCCTGTTGTAACAGGTTCCGTCGTCACCATTATTGGAATTACCCTCATTCCGGTAGCGATGAACAATATGGCAGGAGGGGAAGGAAGTGCAGATTATGGTTCTTTTGAAAATCTAGGGCTTGCTTTCCTTGTGCTGTTTATCATTGTTTTGCTCTATCGATTCACAAAGGGATTTATGAAAGCTATCGCTATTTTAATCGGCATTCTACTTGGGACAGCAGTCGCAGCCCTGCTAGGAAAAGTGGAAACGGCCGAAGTAGCAAATGCACAAGTTTTCCGCATGATTGAACCTTTTTATTTTGGCATGCCTACCTTCGAATTTGCGCCAATCATGACCATGACTTTAGTTGCCGTCGTGTCTTTAGTTGAATCAACAGGTGTTTATTTCGCGCTAGGAGATTTAACGAATCGCTCATTAAAGGAGAAGGATTTAGCAAAGGGCTACCGTGCAGAAGGGATTGCTGTGTTATTAGGCGGTATCTTCAATGCCTTTCCGTACACAGCCTACTCACAAAACGTTGGGTTGATTCAGTTAACAGGTGTCAAGAAAAACCAGGTCATTGTTGTGACAGGGGCATTGTTAATGATATTCGGTCTTTTTCCTAAAATCGCTGCATTTACAACGATTATCCCAAAATCGGTTCTTGGCGGCGCAATGGTTGCCATGTTTGGGATGGTCATTGCCTACGGTATTAAAATGCTCTCGCGTGTGGATTTTGCCAAACAGGAAAACCTACTGATTGTTGCTTGCTCAGTTGGGATCGGCTTAGGTGTCACCGTTGTGCCGCAAATGTTTGAGCATCTGCCAGAATCAATCAAATTATTAACAAGTAATGGCATCGTGGCCGGCAGCTTTATCGCTATTTTGCTTCATATTATTTATCACATGATTCCTTTTAAAAAAGAAACCGGGCAGGACCTGATGGAAGAGCCTAAGAAATCTGTTGTGTAAACACTTCTCTTGGAGTTGAAAGCCCGCATCTTTTGATACGGGCTTGTTGTGATTAGTGCTATTAATGTTGTACCGGCTGCATTGTTTCGTTAATGACTGCAAATGTATAGCCCCTTGCTTTTAGCTGTGTAATCAGGCTATCTAAATAGTTTGTGGTAGAGGGTTGATCATGCATTAAAATAACTTTTGGTTCCCATGGTTTATTTTTCTCAAACATTTGCAGTTGATTCAATACCTCTGGAACATATTGTGAGTTTTTATATCTCCAGTCAAGGCTATCAATCGTCCAATCCCAGTAAATAAAGCCATTTTGGTTTAAACGTACTTTTTGATGATATGTTAAATTTGGAACACTGCCATAGGGTGTTCTCACAAGACGGGTGTAAACGCCTGTAACAGAAGCAAGAATGCGCTGAGCTTCTCTCATTTCATTTGCGGGAGACTCACTGTTCTGATAAAAGCGGTTTATATCATGCGTCATGCCATGAAGCCCTAATTGATGTCCTTCTTGATAAAGTCTTTTCACAGCTGCTTGGTGTGCTTGGATTTGCGGTCCAAGCATGAAGAATGTCGCCTTCACGTGATGTGCTTTTAATACATTTAACAGCTGATTTGATGTAGCAGAAGGACCATCATCAAATGTTAAAAAGACCGTTTTATTCGTTGTCTGTTGGTTTGGATTGGACTTAAAATGTGTATCCAATGTTCTTGTAGAATGATCTTTTGCTTTCAGACTGATGCTTGTGTCTCGGAAGTCACTGTTGGCAACAATTTTTGCTTGCCCATGTGTCGCCTGCAAATGGGGTTTAGACATATCCCAGATAAAAAAGAGAAACAGTGTAAGAAGCACTAAACCAATTATCTTCGAGAGAAGTATCGTGTTGTAGGGTGTCTGTTTTTTGGACACCTTTTTCATTACAATCACTCCAGTCAATTAAATTTTGTGCCGAATCATGTAGTAGATTCTATCTTTTTTCACTGTTTTTCATGGTGTTCATATTGATTAAGTATACAGGAAAAAACACCTTTTTATATATAATAATCAAATAAATTAGAATTTTATGGTTATTGTTTGTATTGATCAGAAAAAAGGTGATCCATTCATGTTTAAATGAAATAATTCTGAATAATGATCGAAACGTTGATATGTATACGCTAAGATAGCATCAGATTTAACCATTAATGCGAAGCGAAGGGAAATTCCGTATGAAAGTGTTGTATAATGACGATTTCATTGAAAAAAAGGATGCTCATGTGGATATTGTAGATAGAGGCTATCAATCGCGAAAAACATGGAGAAAAGCTCTTACCCCTACAAAATAAAGAAGAAACAAAAGAGATCAAAGTCAGTACAACTGAATCAGAGATTGGCTACTATGTAAAAGGTGAACGTGAAAAGTCATTTGCTTATTCCTTTCATACAGCTTGTGATTCAAAAGGATTTATTTTTGGATCACTGGTCACTGGTGGAAATGTTCATGATAGTCCTATGTTAGATTCGCTCGTATCAAAGGTGACAAAGAAAGTCGGAAAACCAAATGTAGTTGCAGTAGATGCTGGATATAAAACACCTTACATCGCTAAGTTTTTAATGGATCAAGAGATAAGACCTGTCAAGCCTTATACTCGTCTGAGAACAGCAGCTGGTTATTCAAAAAGAATGAATGCGTGTATGGACGCATATTTTGATTGTTACATGTGCCTAAACCGTCAAATTCTCTCTTACCGTACAACGACTAGAGAGATATAAGCAATATGTGTCCGATTCAGAGGTATGTAAAACTTGTTCTTTTCTAGATAACTGTACACAAAGTCAAAATTATACCAAACAAATTCATCGGCATATTTGGCAAGACTAGATGAACCAAACTACCTAAGACTCACTGAAATGAATAAGAACATCTATGCAAAGCGGTGAGAAATAATAGAACGCGTCTTTGCGGATGCAAAAGAAAAGCATGGTATGCGTTGGGCGAAACTTCGTGTACTAAAAAAAGTTTCAATGCAAGCGATGCTTACTTTCGCTGCCATGAATCTTAAAAAATTAGCCAACTAGACATGGAAAACGCCATGTCCAGCGTAACTTTTTATAATTATGTGAAAACCCCACTTTTACTTGAAGTAAAGGTGGGGTTTGTCTACGGTCTGCACTTCTCTTTTAGAGGTGTTTTTTGCATAAAAAAAGCAGGTTCGCTTGGCTTGGAACGAACCTGTGAAGGAGGAAAACTACATCATGTTTCCACCTATATTATCCAATATTTATCAATTGTCGTCAAGACAAAAAGTTAGACGAAGGAAAATATTTTGACTGAATTGTGACGCTTTGGCATGTATATCCTATTTTTGATAGGGGATATTAACCGAAAAAAGAGGTGAAGCAGGTGGCTTACATTCTTTCAGTTGGAACGAGTCTGCCAAAGAATCATGTGAATCAGCAAACAGCAGCTGAATTTGCAAGATCTCAATTTAAACGATCGTTTAAAGATATTGACCGGCTGCTAAGAGCTTTTAATAATGGAGAAATTCAGAGCAGACAGTTTGTGCAGCCTATTGAATGGTATCAGAAGCACCACTCTTTTGAAGAGAAAAATAATATCTATTTGGAAAAAGCACTGGCTCATGCGAAGGAAGCAATCATTCACTGTCTTCATGAGACGACGTTCCTTCAAAAGCCTATTCCGTTTGAAGAGATCGATGCTTTGTTTTTCATCTCAAGCACCGGATTGTCGACACCAAGTCTTGATGCAAGGGTGATGAACGTTCTCCCTTTTTCGCCTTATACGAAACGAGTGCCGATTTGGGGGCTAGGGTGCGGGGGCGGAGCGGCAGGATTGTCTCGAGCTTATGAATATATAAGGGCATACCCAGAAGCGAAGGTTCTAGTTGTCGCATGTGAGCTTTGCAGTTTAACCTTTCAGCCGCAAGATCAATCAAAAAGCAATTTAATCGGCACCTCCTTGTTCGGAGACGGGACGGCGGCGGTTCTGTTAACTGGAGAAAAAGCTGCATCTGACTATACGCAGTTAAAAACAGTGCCTAAAGTGATGGGTACACAGTCAGTAACGATGAAAGATTCTGAGGATGTGATGGGCTGGGAATTTACAAGTGCCGGCTTTCAGGTCATTTTCTCACGTGACATTCCGTCCATTATTTCAGGCTGGTTAAAAGAGCAGGTGGATCAATTTCTACATCAGCTCGGGTTTTCAACAGATGATCTAACTGTTTTTCTTGCCCACCCTGGAGGTAAAAAAGTAATTGATGCCTATCTTGAAAGTCTATCTTTACAAGAGGATCAGCTTTTTTCTTCAAAAGAAGTACTCAAACACCACGGGAATATGTCCTCTGCTACAGTTATGTATGTCATGAAGCATTTTCTTGAACATCAATCAGCTGATCCGGGCGATGTGGGGCTTTGCGGGGCGCTTGGTCCGGGCTTTTCCTCTGAATTATTACTCATGAAATGGGAGGAGATCTCGTCATGATTTTTTGGCTGGTCATTGGTTTCTTCATTTGTCAGCGCCTGATTGAAATGCTTGTTGCCAAAAGAAATGAGAAGAAAGTGAAAGCGATAGGCGCCATCGAATTCGGCGCTAACCATTATCCTTATATGGTCGGAATGCATGCTGCTTTTTTCCTCTCACTCATTGGAGAGACATGGCTGTTAAACCGGGAACCATCCCGTTTTTTTCTGTTGCTGCTCATTTTCCTGCTGGCTACACAGGTGGTTCGATACTGGGCATTATGTTCCCTTGGGACGTACTGGAATACAAAGATTTTAGTGGTGCCAAATGCGGTGATTGTAAAAAAGGGACCGTATCGCTGGTTAAAGCATCCTAACTATGTGGTGGTGGCGATTGAGCTTATCTTGATCCCGCTATTGTTTGAAGCGTACATTACCGCCATTTTGTTTACGTGTTTAAATGCATGGATGATGATGGTGAGAATTCAAACAGAAGAGAAAGCGCTAAATCAGTATTTACTAAATTAATATTGAAAATCATTATCAATTGTGATACACTTTCATTAATGATAAGCATTCTCAATCACGAAGGATGGACGGTGATCACATGACAATGATTTTCTTACTAGGTACGGTCTGTGTATACAGCCTATTAATTGGCTTCGTATTAAAAGGTGTTTCAAAAAAATCTGCTTCCTGATCGCAGTCAATTACGACTGATCGGGCAGCAGATTTTTTTTATTTCCTCAGATCAGAAGAAAAATCTCTTTATTTTGTGTAAAATGGTATCACATACATAACTGACTTTTCTAAAAACAAAGGGGTTTATCGTCATGAAAGACTTGTCTATTCGAGATTCGCTCGTTCAAACTACAGGTGCTTTATATCAAAGCCTTCTCAAAAGGGATGATCATGAGCGCGCAGCCAAACTTGCATCGATTATCAAAAAGGAAGCAGAAGAAGAAGTGTATATTGCATTTACCGGCCACTATTCTGCTGGTAAGTCATCACTTGTGAATCATTTGCTTCATGATCACATCCTGCCAACGAGCCCAATCCCAACAAGTGCAAACTTAGTCGTTGTAAGAAAAGGGAGAAGTGAAGTACAGCTTCACACCTCTGATGGCCGTTTTGCAAAAATGAGCGGTTCTTATGACAAAGAAGCGGTGCAGCGTTTTTGTAAGGATGGAGAACAGATTGAAATGGTCGAAATGAGCGGTGATTATAGGGGACTTGAAGAAAAGGTGGCACTGATCGATACGCCAGGAATTGATTCAACGGATCATGCGCACTTTTTATCGGCTGCGTCAATTCTACATCAAGCAGATGCTCTTTTTTATGTCGTTCACTATAACCATGTTCATTCTGAAGAAAATATTCGTTTTATTCGCTCCATCAAAGACCAAGTGCCAAATCTTTATTTCATTGTGAATCAAGTCGATCGACATGATGAACATGAGACAGCTTTTGAAGACTACAAAAAACAAGTGGTTGAAATGCTCCTCAAAGAAGGCATTGAGGAAGAACATCTGTATTTTACATCTGTAACCGATGAGGCACACCCAAGAAACGAAATGCTTCGTTTAATTGAGAAACTACAAGAATTACAAACATTGCCTAAAGCATCACTTCGAGCCTATACAGAGCAGAAAATAGAGCATGTCCTAAAAGAACATATCGAATCGTTAAAAGAAGAGCTGCAGGAAGAGGATCTTGATACGCAGCTTCAAGATAAAAGAAATGAAGTCAAAGAACTTGAAGCAAAAAACCGATTTATCGAAAATGGCGCAAAACAGTTAGAAGACGAAATATCTTCTGAAATGGAGAACATTTTAAAAAATGCGAACCTAACTCCATTTAAGATGAGGGAGCTCGCAAGTGACTATATCGAATCGAAAGCACCTGGCTTTAAAGTAGGGTTGCTCTTTTCTAAAAATAAAACCGAGCAGGAAAAAGAAAAACGGGCAAACGATATTGTAACAGATGTAAAGACGAGAATGAAAGCAGAAGTGGACTGGCATATTGCAGAGCTTCTCAAAAAGGAAGTCAAGCGGCATCAGCTTGGAGAAGAGCTGTTAGATCAAGTGATGGCATTTGAAACACCTGTCCAAGAATCCCTGCTTGAAAAAGTCATTCATCCCGGTGCGACTTTTTCTAATGAATATGTTCTTCAATATGCGAAAGATGCTGGTGAAGCCCTAAAAAGACAGGCTAAACAGAAAGCGATGCCATTGATTGAACAAATGGCTGAGACCCTGAAAGACCAGCTCACGAAGGAAAAGGGGAAGCAGCAAGAAAAATGGACGCAGGCGAAACAAGAGCTTCAAATGCTTGAGCAGTGCATCGAAAAAAATGAACAAATCAAACGAGACATCCAGCATGTATGGGATATATGGCAAAACGGAACGGATGAGCTGGTCCAAGAAGATTGGTTTTATGCGAAAAAACAATGGATGCAGCATGACCAGCTGAAGCAGTACCACGCGCCATTTCATGCTGAAGAGAGCGGGCAAGAAAACGAGCAGACAGATCATGATCAAATACGTCAGTCTCAGCATTTAACGACGGCACAGTCGATTAAGCAGTTTGAACAGCTTTCTCGTATTTTATTGCCATTAGACGTTCTTCAATCTCAAAGAAAGTCCTTTGAAAAACGAACAAAGCGGCTGCAGGCGAAAGAATTCACACTCGCCTTATTCGGGGCTTTTAGTTCGGGGAAATCTTCCTTTGCCAATGCCCTTGTTGGGCGAAAGGTGCTGCCATCGTCTCCTACCCCAACAACGGCAACGATCAATAAGCTAACGCAGCCGACGGAAGATCACCCGCATGAAAGTGTCAAAGTGGTGTTCAAATCAGAGCAGGATATTTTAGAAGAGCTCGATCAGATTCTCGGATTTTCTATCACAGGAGAAAAGGGAGATACGTTTAGAGCGAAACTCGAACGAGTACTGAAAAAAAGACAGTTTGAACAAGATCACCGCATCATTGTTGAACATTTTCTAGAAGCGCATGCCCGGTTTCATGAATACATTGTCAAGCAAACCCCATTAAATGTCACACTTCAAGAACTAAAGCCGTATGTGGCAGAAGAAGCTGTTTCTTGTGTGGTCAAGGAAGTAACGGTGTATTTAAGTACACCTTTGACAGATAAAGGGCTGACGATTGTTGATACGCCAGGCGCCAGCAGTATGAATAAGCGTCACACAGAGATGGCCTTTCAATATATGAAGGACGCAGACGCCCTTCTTTATTTAACTTACTATCAGCATTCTTTCTCCAAGGCCGATCGGTCATTTTTACGTAAGCTTGGGCTCGTAAAAGATTCTTTTAGCATGGATAAAATGTTCTTTATTATCAATGCAGCTGATTTGGCAAAGGATCAAGCAGAGCTTGAAACCGTCTTTGACTATGTGCGAAAAGAGCTCACAAAAGAAGGCATCCGAAACCCAAATCTTCATCATGTGTCCAGTAAGGAAGAGATCGAAGGAAAAGGGTCAACACCTTATAATCAATATGAACAGCTTAGAAAACAACTCGACTATTTTATTGAGGAAGAATTAACGAAAGATGCCATCGAGCTTTTGCATTTTGAAGCTAGTACATTATGTGGAACCGTCGACAAGCTGCATGCCACCTTGCATCAGTCAGAGGATGAAAAACAAGCCGAAAAGAAAAAGGTAGAATCATCATATGAAGCAATCCTTGAAAAAATGAGTCATGTCAAACGGTCAAAGCTAGTGACAGAAAGCGTGAAAAAGGACTTGCAAGAACAGCTTTACCACATTGTTCAGCGTCTATCACTATTTGCGAATGATATGTTAAAGACCGCCTTTTATCCTGGACTATCCCAAGGAAACTTCGGACAGCAGTTGAAAAAGGCGCTTGAACAGGCGCTGAAGGATTATGAATTTGAATTTGTACAGGAGCTCAAGGCGCTCGATATCCGAATGGAATCGTTTATCAACCAGTATTTCCAAGAGGAGTGGGAGAAGGGTATGCAGGCTGCATGTGCTGAGGATCCTTACTTTTCTCTCAGACTGTCACCGCCAGAAGAGAAAAAAGCTGAGCTAAAACAAATTGAAGTCGAAGCAGAACTTAGCCAATTTGAGCCGCTCTTAAAAAAGCAAAAATCAGCGAAAGCTTTCTTTGAACAAAATGGGAAGGCTGCGTGTATTGAAGCGATTCGAGATATTCTTCTTCAATTAACCACTGAATGGGCTGATAAAGAAAAAGAAGAATTATTGAGTAGATACGAAAAAATGGTGGAGACCTTTACTGTAAGATATGAAACAGAAGCGCTCCAGCAGCTGAATGAACAAAAACAAACATTTATCACAAGCTTGACGACAGATGACAAAGAGCAGGCCATCATTGAACAAGTATATGAACAAACAAATGAATGGAAAAGCCAGTTGAAAACCATTTGATTCATGGTAGACTAGATAAAAAAAGAAAGCAGTTGATACACAATGACGAGCGTACACGAAGACATTTCTGCACATTCACAAAAGCAGCATGCCCATATCCAGTCCTTTCTCGAGCTTGAACAGAAAAGAGAACAGGCGATAGAGGCTGCTGTGGCAAAGTGTGAGCAAAAAGAGCCATTTACAACAGATGAGATCAATGCCGTTACTTCAAAAATGAATGAGCTTGCAAGAGGCGGAATTGTGCCGCTGCGTAAGCATGTCACGATCGATATGGTCAGGGAGTATGTCGAGCGTAAACAGAAGTAAAGAGTAACTTTCTCTTTTTTGGTCATCTTAACAAATGAACCGAGAAAGGGGAATGATGATGGAAAAAAAGAAAAACGTAAAGCAGCAGGAAGAGCGTGTGCCTAAACAAAAAGACATGCCGTCCTATGCAGAAGCAGAAACAGAAAAAATGCAATATGGTAAAAAGTAAAAGGGCTGCCTCTTCTTTTCAAAAAGAAGAAGGCGCCTTTTTTATGTCCATTTTGCTGTTCTGTGATAGAATAGTAGTATTGTTTTGAAAAAGGGAGTTTATAAAATGAATAAACACGTACTGCTTGTAGATGGAATGGCACTACTTTTCAGGTCGTTTTATGCGACGGCTGTCCATCGCAATTTTATGATAAATGATAACGGTGTGCCGACAAATGGAGTCAATGGGTATTTGAAGCATTTATTAACGGCTGTACAGACATTTGAGCCAACTCATATTGTTTGCTGCTGGGATATGGGAAGTCAAACGTACCGAAATGAATTGTTTCAAGATTATAAAGCGAATCGAGGGGAGCCGCCTGTCGAGCTTATCCCGCAGTTCGATTTGGCAAAAGAGGCTACAGAAGAACTAGGAATTGTGAATGTTGGTTTAAAAGGCTTTGAAGCAGATGATTGTATCGGTACGCTTGCTGCACTCTATCAAAAAGAGGCGCGTGTAACCGTCTTAACTGGAGACAAAGATTTGCTGCAGATTTTGAATGAACAAGTGACAGTGGCCCTGATGCAAAAAGGAATCGGGAATTATAAGCAATATACAAAAGCCTTATTTGAAGAGGAAATGGGAATCTCTCCAAAGGCGCTGATTGATATGAAAGCATTGATGGGTGATTCAAGTGATAATTATCCCGGTGTAAAAGGAATCGGAGAAAAAACGGCATTGAAATTTATCCAAACGTATCAAACGATTGACCGGCTATTAGAAAATGTTCATGAATTAACGGCTGCGCAGCAAAAAAAAATGCAAGCAGGTGTAGAAGATTTGAAGCTTTCACGTATACTGGCAGAGATCAAATGTGATGTACCACTCAGCTGTCCAATGGAAGAGACGAAAATGCAAATCAATCAAGAGCGGGCAGCGGCTATGCTGCGCCTACATCAAATCAAAGGAATTGAACCAATGGTGAACCGCTTAAGTGAAATAGAGATCAGCTAAAGCTGATCTCCATGGTTTATCTTTTCGTATTGCTTTTTTTCGCCCGATTTTCTAGCTGAGATAGAGGCTGTTTATCTTTTGTTTGCGCATCACCTTGAGGGGTTGTCCCATTTGTGACACGACCTTTATTCTCTTTATCCAATCAGTATCACCTCATACATTAGCATACCCAAAAAAAAGCGATTCATCCTTTAGATAGGTGAATCGCTTTTCTAGCGAGCTGATCAGCTACTTGATTTTCCTTGCTTGGAATCCACTTAATGAAAAATAAATCAAACTGGCTTTGAAGCTGGATCATCTCTTTAATAAAGTGCTGAAACGCTGGATTTTTAGCAAACCCTGCATTGGCAGCACGGTCAACTACCTGTGAATCTGTTCGAAACGAAACGGTACGCAATCCTTTTTCTACGCAAATTTTCATCCCTTCGATGAGAGCGGAAAATTCTGCTTCATGATTGCTCATTGTTCCAAGAGGAATGGAGAAAGATTCAGCATTTCCATCATATTTAATGAAAATGCCGATGCCAGAGGGGCCTGGATTACCTGCACTAGCACCATCAATATATATTTCAGCTGGCAATTTATTTCCCCCTTTCATCAAGTGGGACCATTTTTTTCGCCGCATACGCGTATGGTGTCGAAATCGCGGATACGATAAATTTAATGACATATGTCGTGATGAAGATTTCAATCCATACATGAAATGGATAGGTGCCAAGAAAGGCAATGGTCGTAAAAATGAGTGTATCAAGCAGCTGGCTAATCATCGTACTTCCAGCGTTGCGCACCCAAAGCGCACCATCGGAAGGAAATATCCGGCGAATAAACGAATATACATAAACATCTAACATTTGACTGATGATATAAGCAGCAAGACTACCAAGTGCAACCCTCGGCATAAAGCCAAAAATGGTTTCTAACGATGCTTGTGAGATATCAGAGGGAGCGGGGTGGAAAAGCAAAGCCTCCTGCATGACAACAGTTAACGTTAAAAGGGTGGCAAAGCCAATCCAGACAGCCTTTCTAGCTTCATTTTGTCCATATTTTTCATTCAATACGTCCGTTGCAAAGAAAACACTGCCATACAAAATATTCCCCAGTGTTGCAGTTAATCCAAACAATTCAACGGTTTTGACAACTTGTAAATTTGCGGCAACAGTCGCAAAGCCAATCCAGACGAAAAGGCCCATCTTGCCAAATCCTTTATAAAATAGAAGAACAATGATAAAATTAATGATCGCAAATAAGATCCAAATACCTTCATTAAACAAGTGACATGAACTTCCTTTCTCATTGTAAAATGTAACTTTTTGATTATAGCATAACGAACGTTTACCTTAAAAGCACGGGAAGGCGATGTGATCAATGAAATTAAGAGCACACTATACAATGAAAGTGACATCAATTGGGTCTATTGCTTTTTTTCAAGAAGATTGGATGGAGCTAAAAGAGGCCTTGATTTTTGCAAAACATATCGACAAAAAAGAACCACAGTCACTCCTATCATTTGAAGATGAAAAAGGGGCCATGTGGTCGATAAAAGAACTTGAAAAGCTAAAGGAAGAACTAAAGCTTGAACCTGATCAGATTCAAGTCTATTTTGATGCAAGTTTTCGTAAAGAAACAGGTGACTCTGGACTTGGAGTTGTCGTCTATTACAAGCTCGGAAAAGATGCTTATCGATTGAGAAAAAATCAGCCTTTCCAAGGGATCACCAATAATGAAGCAGAGTATGCCGCTTTATTTGAAGCAGTAAAAGCTTTAAAAGACCTGGGTGCCAGCAGAAATTCTGTCACGATTAGAGGAGATTCACTTGTTGTCATGAATCAGCTAAAAGGAGAATGGCCTTGTTATGATGATATACATAACAAATGGCTCGACCGGATTGAAGCGTCTTTAAAAGAGCTGAAGCTCACGCCAACATATGAAGTCATCGATCGTAAACAAAATGCAGAAGCGGATCAGCTTGCAAGGCAGATTCTTGCAGACGTCCCAATCGAAAGTAAGTTGAAATTAGATGCAGACGGAGCTGAATAATGTGGATAAAAAAACAGCAGTAAAAGAATTGACAGATCTTCAAGACACGTATTGTTCAGATTGTTTTATTAAAAAGCACTTTCGAAAAGAATTTGGCAAAAAATATGCCCATTCCTTTTGTATTCAGCAATGTACAGTAGGAGAAAAAATAAAAGAATACGGAAATGCACTGCTCAAAAAGTAAGAGGGTGCACCGGTTTTCCCTGATCACACATCGGCTCGTGAAAAAAAACGGATAGAATGCGTAAAAAAAGAACATATTCCAGAAAATGAGCCGATATAACTATAGAAAGTTTTGGTTGAGTTACTTTTTGACTAAGTGACGGATATTAGAGGAAAAGAGGAAGGCCGGTATGAATAATAAGGATTTCGAAACGGTATTACATCGAACATTTCAAGAGGTGTATAGCGATCTAGAGCAGCTAGTAGATGTAGCAAAGAAGGGAAGACCTTTTCTCGAAAAAGATATCTCTGAAATTGAACAAAGACTGAAGCAAAATATTTTAGCGATTGAAATTCAGCTGAAAATCAAATAAGAGAGGCATAAGCCTCTCTTTATTTTGTCGGTTCATCATTCATTTAGTTGATTAGATTTTTGTTACGTTTGCAGCTTGAGGTCCACGATTACCTTCAACGATTTCAAAAGAAACTTCTTGTCCTTCTTCTAAAGACTTGTAACCGTCACCTTCGATAGCTGTGAAGTGAACGAATACATCGTCTCCACCTTCAACTTCAATGAAGCCGAAACCTTTTTCATTATTGAACCATTTTACTTTACCGTTTTGCATATTGCTTTTTCCTCCTAGTACTGTAGCATACCTTTTGGCATACTAAAAAAAATTTTTCATCATCTAACGCCTTAGAAGTTGTTAAATGATGGTTCCACTATACACCATCAAAAGTAAAGCGTCAAGGAGGCGAACCAAATTTTGAGCAAAATGTTTGATTTTTTTGGTGAATTGTCACTTATATATAAAAGAATCTGATGTTCCGAAACCTAACGTGCATCTTGTCCGTATATAAAAAAAATACAGAAAGAGGTGCGCGGCATGAATCGTTATACGATTGAAGAATTTGTCCAAAAAACCCAGCAAGAAGATAAAGGAGAAGGGGTCTTCGAGCTTGAAACATCAAGACTTCTAGAAATTAATTTGACCGATACCATTTGGGCAAAAACAGGTTCCATGGTCTCATATCGAGGCAAAATCAAGTTTGAACGTGAGGGCGTTTTTGAACATGGCGTCTCAAAGATGTTCAAGAAAATGTTATCAGGAGAAGGCACCTCACTCATGAAAGCAACAGGTGATGGAAAATTATATGTCGCAGACCAAGGCAAAAAGATCTCGATTCTTCGTTTGGCTCAAGGTGAATCCATT
The DNA here is from genome assembly GCF_024498355.1 of Bacillus pumilus. Lineage (GTDB taxonomy): Bacteria > Bacillota > Bacilli > Bacillales > Bacillaceae > Bacillus > Bacillus pumilus_P. Next base: position 1,959,401 of record NZ_CP101833.1, on the reverse strand, counting down.
TTCGTTAATGGAAATGATCTTCTTGCATTTGAACCGTCAGTCCGCTGGGATATCAAATTGATGAAAAAGGTTTCTGGCATGCTTGCAGGCGGATTATTTAATGTCAAACTTGAAGGGCCAGGCCTTATTGCGATCACGAGTCATTACGAACCGCTTACATTAATTGTTCAGCCAGGTGACTCTGTCTATACAGATCCAAATGCGACGGTCGCATGGTCAGGGGATTTAAAAACTGAATTTGTGACAGATGTTTCGTTCAAAACCTTTATTGGCAGAGGGAGCGGGGAGTCCATACAAATGAAGTTTAGCGGAAGCGGTTTTGTTGTCGTTCAGCCGTTTGAAGAGGTGTACACAACAAATGGGAATCAAGGCTAAAAGAAAAAAGGTGTCAGTCCTGCGTGCCGGTGCTCACGAATCTCAAATTCGCTCCGCTCCGGTACTCGTCCTTCCTAGACTACAAAGGTTTTCTATCACGCTGAAAAGAAGACAAAGGGCTAAAATCAAGATCATTTTAGCCCTTTGTCAACAATCTGAGGTGTCCGTATATGACGGGCACCTTTTTATGATAATGCACGAGCATACGTTTTGTTACTCGTGATGAGATCTGATTGTTCAACGATATCTTCCAAAATGGTTTGAGAAGATTGTTTTAAGTGCAGTTTTTTAATGTTTTGTTTCATTGCTTCTAATTTTTCTTCATCTTGCAGCAGGTTGGTCACAGATTCTAAAATGTCTTCATGTCTGTTGATGACGATGGCAGCACCATAATCTTCAAAGAAAAGAGCATTTTCTTTTTCTTGTCCAGGGACAGGTTTGTAAAGAATAACTGGAACACCGATTGCTGTTGCTTCTGTTAATGTAATACCGCCGGGTTTTGTAATCATACAATCTGTTACTCTGAACAATTCATCAATTTGTTCCACATATCCAAGCGCCTTCAATTGATCTGGGTGTGCTTGTTCAAGATCGCTGAGCGATTGTTTCAGCGCTGCGTTTTTTCCGCATACAACAACAATTTGTACTTCACTGTCAAGAAGTAACGCTTCACATAATTCCTTCACATTTTTTAGTACACCGTGAGCACCGGCCATAATGAGAAGGACCTTTTTGTCTGATGATAATCCATATTTTTTATAAATTATCGATTTTGGCACGTCTGCTTCAAATTGTGGTCTAATAGGAATGCCTGTCACCTTGACATCGCTTGGATGTGTGCCGATTTCCACTAATTTTTGTTTCACATAATCGGTTGCAACATAATATCGGTCGATGTTTTCATGTACCCAAATCTTATGAAGACAGAAATCTGTCATGACATTAAATGTCGGAATCACTTTGCCTGTTTTGTTTCGGTATTCTGGCACAACAATCATCGGGAATGTAATAATAATGATGTCAGGGTTGTGTAACTGAATTAATTCGTCGAGACGCTTATTTCCCATCTTTAAGTAAATGTTAAATTTGCGTTTATTGTAAATTTTATCTACACCGTAATAAAACAAGCGATAAAATTGTTTCCCAATGGAAAAGCTCTTCAAGTATAAATATTGAGTCACTTCTGACACAATGGGATTGGATTCTTGATACAAATTAGAAACTATCACATGTTCAAACCCTTGGGATTTGCATTCATCATACAGTGTTTTTGCCACCTGCATATGTCCATTTCCATAATTTGCGGTCAAGATTAATATTTTTTTATTGGTATTCAAGAATATTCACCTCAAATGTAATCAACAACAACAAAACTTCGTACGAAAACTATGAATCTCATAGGTCTACATATACATAAAGATAACATATAAACAGTCAGAGCATATCATTCGTTACGAAAGAATTAAACTAATTTTAAAAAACAAACAGACTAAATTGATAATGGAAGACAGAGCCATTTGTATTTTAACACATTTTGAACATTTATCATCAGACCTCAGTCTATTTTATTCCCACACATATGGAGTTTCTTGATACACATAATAATTAAGCCAATTCATAAACAGTAAGGTTGCATGGGCTTTCCAGCGATTTACTGGGACGAGTGTGTCACCATCTTCTATAAAATAGTGGACGGGTTTTTTGACTGTATCATGTTTCAACAAATCTCTTTCATATTCCTGCTTCAATGTGTCTGTATCGTATTCAGGATGTCCAGTTAAAAATACTTGTTTATCATCATCTGAAACAATTAAACAAACACCAGCTTCTTCAGACATACTCAACACTTTTAGATTCGGTGTGTTTTTTAATTGTTCTGTATTAATATCTGTATGCCTAGAATGTGGGACATAGTATACTTCATCGAAACCTCTTACTAATCTTTCTTTTTTCTCTTTGACAAGATGCTCAAATACGCCAAACTTTTTCTCAGGAAGCTTGATTTTTTCAATGCCATAATGGTGATATAGACCTGCCTGTGCACCCCAGCAAATATGAAGAGTAGACGTCACATTGTTTTTACTCCAGTCCAAGATGTCCTGCAGCTCTTTCCAGTAGGAAACTTCTTCAAAAGGTAGATGCTCAATTGGTGCGCCGGTGATGATCATTCCATCAAATTTTTTATGGCGAATCGATTTAAAGGTCGTATAAAATTCATCTAGATGCTCTCTCGATGTATTCTTCGGTGTATGCGTACTTGGAATCAAAAACGTAAAGTACACTTGCAAAGGAGAATTCCCGAGCATTCTCAGCAGCTGCGTTTCAGTTTGTATTTTTTTGGGCATTAAATTTAAGATCACGATATTCAAAGGACGGATATCTTGCTTGAATGCCCTTGTCTCATCCATGACGAAAATGTTTTCGCTCTCTAGTATTTGTTTTGCCGGCAGATGAACTGGTATGTTAATAGGCAACTCGCCACCCCCTGAACCAAAGCTAATTTCACTTCATTATAGGAACTTTCTGGCGATATTTCAATGTTTCAATTATGTTACAATGAAAAATAGAGCAAAAATGAAAGCTGTTTCTGTAAAAAAGGAGGCCGTTTATTTATGATTACTAAGCATTTATCAGATATTGACATTGCCCAAAAGGCACAGCTGAGACCAATTCAAGACATCGCAGCAAAGTTACAAATACATGACGAAGAATTAGAATGCTATGGTTTCACAAAAGCGAAAATATCTTTGACCATTTTTGATCGTTTAAAGGAACAAAAAGAAGGAAACGTCATTCTTGTGACTTCAATTAACCCAACGCCAGCAGGTGAGGGGAAGTCCACCGTAACAGTTGGTCTCGGTCAAGCTTTCGAAAAAATCGGGAAAAAAGCGATCATTGCCATGCGAGAGCCTTCACTAGGTCCAACAATGGGTATTAAAGGCGGTGCAGCGGGGGGAGGCTATTCTCAGGTACTGCCAATGGAAGAAATCAATCTCCATTTCACCGGAGACTTTCATGCCATTACATCTGCTCATAATGCGTTATCTGCATTTATTGATAACCATATCCATCATGGAAATGAACTTGGCATCGACTCGCGCCGGATTGTGTGGAAACGAGTGCTAGATTTAAATGACCGTGCTTTAAGACAGGTTGTTGTAGGACTTGGCGGTCAATTAAATGGGTATCCTAGAGAAGATGGATTTGATATCACGGTTGCTTCCGAAATGATGGCGATCCTCTGTTTAGCAGAAGACTTAAACGATTTAAAAAAACGTCTTTCTTCTATTGTTGTTGCTTATAATCAACAAGGTGAGCCGGTCACAGTTGGAGGGCTTGGATATGAAGGCGTACTCACCTTACTTTTAAAAGATGCGCTCAAACCAAACCTTGTACAAACGATTGAAGGAACTCCAGCCCTTGTTCATGGCGGTCCTTTTGCCAATATTGCACATGGATGCAACAGTTTAATTGCAACAAAAATGGCGGCAAAACTAGCAGATTATGTAGTGACAGAAGCTGGCTTTGGTGCAGACCTAGGTGCGGAAAAATTCCTGCACATTAAAACAAGAGCCGGTGATTTCAAACCAGGTGCAGTTGTGATTGTTGCGACTGTCAGAGCATTGAAGATGCATGGCGGAATGCAGAAAACAGAGCTCAAAGAAGAGAATGCACGTGCCGTATTAGAAGGTATACATAATTTAGAAAAGCATATTGAAACAGTGCAAGCCTTCGGTCTTCCATACATCGTCGCAGTGAACCGCTTTATCACCGATACAAAAGAAGAGATTCAAGCAGTAGAAGATTGGTGCAAAACGCATGGGCATCCAGTCAAAGCCGTGAATGTATGGGAAGAAGGAGGCGCTGGCGGGACAGCACTTGCCGAGGAACTCACGACACTTATTGAAAAGAATAAGAACCGCTTTTCCTATTTGTATGAGGAGAAAGATTCCATCGAAGAAAAGTTATCTAAAGTAGCCCAAGTGGTTTACGGGGCAGATGGCGTCACGCTCACATCAAAAGCAAGAAAGCAGCTGGCAGCGATCGAGAAGAACGGCTGGGCTCATTTGCCGGTTTGTATGGCAAAAACGCAATATTCTCTTTCAGACGACCCAGCTTTAATCGGCAGACCTAAAGGTTTTACCATTACGATTCGTGAGTTAAAACCATCTGTAGGAGCAGGATTTATTGTTGCTTTAACCGGAAGCATTCTTACCATGCCGGGTTTGCCTAAAAAACCTGCGGCGCTTGAGATGGATTTATTGGAAGATGGCAGTGTGACAGGACTCTTTTAGTAGGAAGCATAAAAAGCGATTTTCTAAAAGAAGCATGTTACGATAGAAAAAAAGTGAATCCTAGGAGGCTATGAGATGTCAATTTATGATATTCAGGTCAAGACCATTAACGGTCAGGAAAAATCAATGGCAGATTACAAAGGGAAAGTGCTCATTATCGTGAACACAGCGAGCAAATGCGGACTTACCCCTCAATTTAAACAATTGCAAGAGTTATATGATCAATATCATGAAAAGGGCCTTGAAATTTTAGGATTTCCGTGTAACCAATTTATGAACCAAGAGCCGGAAGGGGAAGAAGCGATTCAAGAATTCTGTTCGTTGAATTATGGTGTGACCTTCCCAATGTTTGAAAAAGTAGATGTCAATGGTGACAATGCGCACCCGCTTTTCAAACACTTAACAAGTCATGCGAAAGGTGTGCTTGGTACGAAGACAGTGAAATGGAATTTCACAAAATTTATCGTCGATCAAAACGGAGAAGTCACTGAACGATTTTCTCCTAAGACACCACCAAAAGAATTAGAAAGCTCAATCATCGCCTTATTGGACAAATAAGATGCAGACGATCATGCAGCAAAAACAATTGAAGGCAGCTGCCTCCTTTGTTTCAAATAAGCTGAAGAATGAGCCAACTGGACACGATGCAGCTCATATCGATCGTGTCCGCCTGCTAGCAGTCCATATCGCAAAGCAGGAAGGCGGCTCTCTATTTATCATCGAGATGGCGGCTATTGTGCATGATTTAATTGATGAAAAACTGTCAATTGAATGGGAGTTTTCACCACAGCAACTGGAACAACAGCTTCTATTGTGGGAAGTGGATACGCGAGATATTCGTTATATCATGGACATCATTACAACGATGTCTTTTCGTCACCGTCATATGCAGCATAAGCCAATGACATTAGAAGGGACCATTGTTCAAGATGCGGATAGGCTGGATGCGATAGGAGCAAGCGGCATTGCAAGAGTGTTTACGTACGCAGGTGCAACAGGTGAGCCCCATTATACACACAATTCACAGCAGGGATCAGTGCTTGAGCATATGGAAGAAAAACTGCTCAAATTAAAAGACTTGATGAACACCCGTGCAGGAAAGCAGCTTGCTGAAGATCGTCATGAATTCATGTGTTTATTTATCAAGACGTGGAAAGAAGAATGCGGCCTTACAGATGAGTAGGGTCTTTATGTGTGTAAGGAGGATGTATAGATGAAAATAACAGCAATAGAACCGACGCCAAGTCCGAATACAATGAAGGTCATTTTGACAGAAGCGCTTGCCGGCGGTAAAAGCAACAACTACAAAAAGGATCAAAAAGACGAAGCGCCAGAGATGATCAAGCGCATTTTAAATATTGAAGGTGTTAAAGGGGTTTATCATGTAGCGGATTTCTTAGCGGTCGAGCGCAATGCGAAATTTGACTGGCAGGGCATTTTACAACAGGTCAGAGAGGCCTTTGGACAAGAAACAGAAGGTCTTCAGGAAGGGTCGCAGTCAGGCGATGACACATTTGGCGAAGTCAAAGTGTTCGTCCAAATGTTTAATGGGATTCCGATGCAGGTCAAGCTGACGGACGGTGAGAGAGAAGAGCGGTTTGGAATGCCTGAACGCTTCCAGGCAGCCATCTTAAAGCTCAGAAGCAGTTCAGACAATGTTGTGTTTGAACGTGTGTGGAAAGAACACGGCGTTCGTTTTGGGGAATTTGCTGATATCGGTCAAGAAGTCACAGAAGAGCTTCAAGCAGCTTATGATGACGAGCGTTTACTCCGTTTAACAGAGGCAGTCAAGGAAGGACAAGAGGCTGTAGATAAACAGGTGAATCGCCAGGCATATGATGTCACAGAAGAGATGCTGCGCGAGGAAGATTGGAAAAAGCGTTTTGCCCATTTAGAGCAAATGCAGCCCAAGCAAAAGGATATACCTGTTTTAATGAAAGCAATGGAGGACCCAAAAACGTCTATTCGCAGACAAGCCGTTGTGAATGCTGGAATGATTGAAGATCCTGCTATCCTGCCTATTTTATATAAGGGGCTTGAAGACAAAACAGTCACGGTCCGCAGAACAGCTGGAGACTGTATTTCGGATCTTGGTGACCCTAGTGCTATAGAAGCGATGATCGCAGCATTAAAGGATCCAAGTAAGCTTGTCCGCTGGCGTGCGGCCATGTTCCTTTATGAAGAAGGTGACGAAACGGCACTTGAAGCATTGAAAGAAGCAGAGCAAGACCCTGAATTTGAAGTCAGTCTACAAGTGAAAATGGCGATTGAGCGAATTGAGCTTGGAGAAGAAGCGAAAGGCTCAGTGTGGAAGCAAATGACAGAAAGTAGAAAAAATGCATCAGAATCATGAGGATGATGAGCAAGCTGCCAATGAAAGGCAGCTTGTTTTCTGAATAACGTTTTTTATAGACAGAAAAATTTTTTTAGAAAAATTATTTTGAATATTGTTGAAATATACAAAAAAACTCTATATAGTAGTACCAATATAGAATATTGGAGGTCAGATTTTATGACACGATCCTTGCTGAGCGCTTGCTTCAGCAGCCATATTGGTCATCAGTCATTCATAGGTGGCTAAATAAACAGAAAATTTGTAAAATAAAATCAACTCAAAATCATGCAGTCAACTTAGACTTGTAGTATAGGAGGCTTTTTAAACAGATGGCAGAACTACGCAGTAATATGATTAAGCAGGGAATTGACAGAGCACCTCACCGAAGCTTACTAAGAGCAGCGGGGGTAAAGGATGAGGATTTCGGTAAACCGTTTATTGCCGTATGTAATTCCTATATTGATATTGTCCCAGGACATGTCCACCTTCAGGAATTCGGTAAAATTGTGAAAGAAGCCATTCGTGAAGCTGGCGGGGTGCCATTTGAATTCAATACGATTGGTGTCGATGACGGAATTGCCATGGGGCATATTGGGATGAGATATTCATTACCAAGCCGTGAAATCATTGCTGACTCAGTAGAGACTGTTGTGTCTGCACACTGGTTCGATGGAATGGTTTGTATTCCTAACTGCGATAAAATCACACCAGGCATGATGATGGCAGCAATGCGTGTGAACATCCCAACTGTATTTGTCAGCGGCGGTCCGATGGAAGCAGGTAGAACAAGTGATGGCAGAAAAATTTCTCTTTCATCCGTATTTGAAGGCGTTGGTGCATACCAGTCAGGAAAAATTAATGAAGAGGAATTAAATGAGTTAGAGCAGTTTGGCTGTCCAACATGTGGATCTTGTTCAGGTATGTTTACGGCAAACTCAATGAACTGTTTAGCAGAGGCGCTTGGCATCGCTCTTCCTGGAAATGGAACAATTTTGGCGACATCACCAGAGCGAAGAGAATTTGCGAAGAAATCAGCAAAACAACTGATGGAGCTCATTAAAAAAGATATTAAACCACGTGATATTGTCACTGAAAAAGCGATTGATAACGCATTTGCACTAGATATGGCACTAGGTGGTTCAACCAATACGGTTCTTCACACATTGGCGATCGCAAATGAAGCGGGCGTTGAATATTCACTCGAGCGTATCAATGAAGTAGCAGAGCGTGTGCCGCATTTATCAAAACTTGCACCAGCTTCGGATGTTTATATTGAGGATTTACATGAAGCAGGCGGTGTGACAGCTGCGCTAAATGAATTGTCCAAAAAAGAAGGAGCTATTCATTTAGATACAATGACCGTCACAGCGAAAACGCTCGGTGAGAATATTGCGGGGCATGAGGTAAAAGACTATAACGTCATTTATCCAATTGACAAGCCATTTACTGAAAAAGGCGGCTTAGCCGTTTTATTTGGAAACCTTGCGCCAGATGGGGCTATTATTAAAACAGGCGGAGTTCAAGATGGTATCACACGTCATGAAGGACCTGCGATCGTATTTGAATCCCAAGAAGAAGCTCTTGAGGGAATCATTAATAGAAAAGTAGAAGCAGGACATGTGGTCATTATTCGATATGAAGGACCTAAAGGCGGACCTGGCATGCCTGAAATGCTTGCACCCACTTCACAAATTGTCGGAATGGGACTTGGTCCAAAGGTTGCTTTAATTACAGACGGACGTTTTTCTGGCGCTTCTCGCGGATTGTCCATTGGACACGTCTCTCCAGAGGCAGCTGAGGGTGGCCCGCTTGCTTTTGTTGAAAATGGTGATCATGTCGTTGTAGATATTGAAAAGCGCATTTTAAGCGTAGATGTTCCAGAAGAAGAATGGGAAAGAAGAAAAGCGAATTGGAAAGGCTTTGAGCCAAAAGTGAAAACTGGTTATCTAGCCAGATACTCAAAACTTGTGACATCAGCCAATACAGGCGGAATCATGAAAATTTAATCTGAAAGCGAACATTTGAAAATTGGCTCTCTCTATAGTATCCTTATTCACAACATAAGGATTTTAGAGGGGGCTTTTTTATGTCAATGGCATATGAAGAATATATGCGTCAGCTCGTTGTACCAATGCGCCAAGAGCTTACAAGTGCGGGATTTCAAGAACTAACAACTGAAGAAGAGGTAGAACAAACGATGCAAGAAGCAGAAGGAACGACATTTGTGGTTGTCAATTCTGTATGCGGGTGCGCTGCCGGATTAGCACGCCCAGCTGCTACTCAAGCTGTGATGAAGGCAGAAAAAACACCAGATCGAATTGTAACAGTTTTTGCTGGCCAGGACAGGGAAGCAACGGCAAAAATGAGAGAATACTTCACAGGCGAAGAGCCATCTTCTCCTTCAATGGCACTTTTAAAAGGAAATGAACTTGTTCATTTTATCCCGCGTGAGGAAATTGAAGGCCATGAAATGGAAGACATTATGAAAAATGTATTATCTGCATTCGAAAAACATTGCTAATACAAGTGTTGAAATGTCCTGTGATCAGATCAGGGCATTTTTTCTTGATCATGATGGAGGAACGGCATGCTCATTACAACAAGCTTTAGAGCAAATGTACAAACGATTGAAACAGCAAAGGCACTAGCAGAGGATTTGCATGGTGAGTATGTAGAGCGGCGCAAACAATCCGTCAAACAGCTTGCTATCAAACGGGGGGACGTACTCGTTGTCGGGAAAGAAAGATTTGAATGGTATCAGCCAAATGGTGAAAAGTTTTTCTTCCATCCAAGCTCAGCGATGTTTAGGGTGAAGCGGCTCCTCCGCGGCGAAAAGGATCCATTGATAGAAGCAGCACAGCTTAAGCCAGGAGATTCCGTTTTGGACTGTACGCTTGGCTTAGGGTCAGATGCCATTACCGCAAGCTGCGCGGCAGGTCCAAATGGAAAGGTAGTTGGTATTGAAAAGAACCCCATGACGGCATTACTAGTGCGAGAAGGGCTAAACACATGGGAGACAGGTGTAGGCGAGGCAGATGAAGCGATGAAACGGATATCTGTCATAAGCGGAGACAGTATCGAGCAGCTAAAAAAGCTCCCAAATCGTTCATTTGATATCGTCTATTTTGATCCAATGTTTGAGGAAACGATTCAAGAATCTACAAGTATAGCGCCGCTTCGTCATGCGGCAGAGCACTACTTTGACCACGAAATGGCCATGCAAGAAGCGATAAGAGTAGCGAGAAAAAGAGTGGTTTTAAAAGATCATTGGAAAAGCACTCGGTTTACAGCGGACTCCTATCAATTTCAGGTCATCAAACGAAAAACAGCCCAATTCCATTATGGGTATATCCAAATAAAAGAAGACAAAGGGCTAAAATAAAGATCATTTTAGCCCTTTGTCAACAATCTGAAAAGCCCTCATTAGGGGCTTTTAATCTGTGATCTCCATATAGACAAAATAAAATAATGTCAGCAAGGAAGCCGTGACGAAAAATCCTTCAAGCATACCCATTCCTCCCAAATTTTAGTCGCTGTTACTGTCATTGTAAACGTTTTATTATGAAAAAGAAAGTCTCAAATCAATGACCAAATTGAATGACTGAAAATTCATTATATGCTAGAATAGCAGTATGATAACTTATGGAAGGAATTAGATATCATGAAGATGTGGATGAGAAAAACGCTTGTTGCACTCTTTACGATTGCAACTTTTGGTTTAATCTCTCCTCCATCGGCTTTGATGACAGACAAGCCATCTGAACTTTCTTCATCTGATAAGTCCCCTTATACAGCTGTTTATGATACATCAGATGAAACGCGCAGCTGGGAACTATCGCAAGAGGACAACAAAGAGCGGATAGATCCCTTTGAGCAATATAAGCAAGAGGTTCTATCAAGTGCAGAAAACCAATCCTTTCTCAAATTTGGTCATAAAATCACACCTGTCATTGAGGACGAGTACAGAGAAGAGATTCAACCGAAGATTGAACAAGTGTTAACCGACTTTTTAACAAATTTCAAAGATGACGAAAAATTTCAAGATGTTGTTTTAACTGATCAACCTTCCAGCGGAAATGGCGAAAAAATCTTTCACATTTACAACCGGAAGACCGGAGAAGATTTGCTCCGTTTTCATGTGAGAAGAGATCAGCCGCCTCATAGCGGATATTGGTTTAACTTTCATTACCATACAGCAGAAGATGGATTCCAGACGCACCATGAACTCGGTAATATTTACTGGGACAAAAACACCCCGCCGAGCTGGATGAGCCACTAGAAGGAGATGTCATGCCAATTGAAAAAATATACAATGAACGAAATGGTGCACATTACAAAACAAATGTTAAACGATCGCGGAGTGAAAATTGAAGATATCGCACACATTGTGCTTAAGCTTCAAGAAAAATATCATCCGAATCTCCCGCTTAGTGTCTGCATTGAAAATGTTGAAAAAGTGCTGAAGAAAAGGGAAATTGTCCATGCTGTTTTAACAGGGCTTGCCCTTGATCAGCTGGCAGAAAAAAAGCTTTTGCCAGAACCTTTACAGCACTTAGTTGAAACAGATGAGCCGCTATATGGAATTGACGAAATTATTCCGCTTTCCATTGTCAATGTATATGGATCAATCGGTTTGACCAACTTCGGTTATTTAGATAAAGAGAAATTTGGTATTATTCGAGAATTAGATGAAGGTCGTCCAGGAGAAGTACACACCTTCCTTGATGATCTTGTCGCTGCACTTGCCGCAGCAGCAGCAAGCCGCATTGCTCACTCTCACCAAGATATTAAGGACGAAGAGCAGGATCGAGTGAATCAAGTATAATAAGAAAAACATGTCTGCTCATCACGCAGACGTGTTTTTTTGGTTTCAACAAAAGCAGAAATAAGGTAAACTACAACAAGAACATAAATAAAGGATGAAAAAAATGAAACAATACAAAGAGTTATGCCGTCATGTATTACAGCACGGGGATGAAAAAGGTGACAGAACGGGAACAGGCACAATCAGCACGTTCGGTTACCAAATGAGATTTGATTTACAGGAAGGGTTTCCTTTATTAACAACCAAGAAATTACACCTGAAATCAATCATTCATGAGTTACTGTGGTTTTTAAAAGGTGATACAAATGTCAAATATCTTCAAGAAAATGGTGTCCGTATTTGGAACGAATGGGCAGATGAGAATGGAGAACTAGGCCGTGTATACGGTGCACAGTGGAGATCATGGGCGAGTGGAGACGGCGAGACCGTGGATCAGATCACAAAGCTGATCCATGATATTGAGCACAACCCGAATTCAAGAAGACTGATCGTCAGTGCTTGGAATCCGGGGGAAATTGATCAAATGGCGCTGCCTCCTTGTCATTGTTTGTTTCAATTTTACGTATCAAACGGGAAGCTTTCCTGCCAGCTATATCAAAGATCGGCAGATATCTTTTTAGGCGTGCCTTTTAATATTGCTTCATATGCACTTCTAACGATGATGATTGCCAAAGTGACAAATCTTGAGCCAGGAGAGTTTATTCATACACTTGGGGATGCTCATATTTATCAAAATCATCTTCCGCAGGTGAAAATGCAGCTGGAGCGCGAGGAGCGCACACTTCCGCAGCTTCGCATCACAAGAGATGTAAAGAGCATTTTTGATTTTACGTTTGATGATTTTGTACTCGAGAACTATGATCCACATCCGCATATTAAAGGAGAAGTCAGTGTATGATTTCTATGATTGTGGCGACAGGTAAAGACAGAGTCATTGGTCAAGATAATCAAATGCCGTGGCATTTACCCGCGGATTTAGGTTATTTTAAAAAAGTCACAGGCGGCCATACCATTGTCATGGGCAGGAAAACATTTGAATCGATTGGACGAGCGTTGCCTAACCGCCGTAATATCGTCTTAACCACAAGTCCTTCTTTTCAAAGAGAGGGATGTGAGGTTGTCCATTCAATTGCTGACATTTTAACAATCGGGAAGAATGAGAAAGAATTATTTATCATTGGCGGATCTAAGCTGTATGAGGAAATGATGCCATATGCGGATCGTCTTTACATCACGCACATTCATCATGCTTTTGAAGGTGACCGCTATTTTCCTCATTACAATGAAGACGAATGGACGATTGTATCACGCGAAAAAGGCCATCGTGACGAAAAGAACCCCTACAATTATGAATTTGTCGTATATGACAGAAAAGAAGGATAAATGAGTAGGAGGAGTACGGTTGTTTCGTTATTGGTTTTTAACGATTTATGTTGTTGTATCCTTTTTAAAAAGTATGAGGCATTTGTATGATCATGAATTAACTGATCCGCGCATTTCCTATACGAAACGAATGCAGCTCATTCATGAGCATGCGAAAAGGTTTGCAAGAGGATGTATTGATCAGTCAGGATCAGTGATGACCATCCATCAGAAAAAGAAGCTGCCGGATGGACCGGTCATTTATGTCACCCATGAGCTTAATCCGGTGACAACGACATTATTAATTGGGCACCTTGAGAAGCCATTTGCTTTCATGGCGAATTCGAATCTGTTTCGCTACCCCATCTTAAAACAATGGCTGAAAAAGATGGCGGTTATTCGTCACAATCAGTCTGATGAGGGATTGTTAGAAGAAGCAAAAGAAAGAGTCATGTCTGGGCAGAGTGTATTGCTTTCAGAAAAATATCGTGCCATTGCAGAGGTGCTTGCCGAAGAATGTGATTGTCCGCTTGTTCCGATTGAAACAAGCGGAACGGATCGGCTTTTAACAGGGAAGATCGTGAAAAGGCTGCGTCCTGTCAATGTCGATATTCATATTAAAGCACCTGTCGTGATCAGTGATTACGTTCAAAAGCGCGCATAGAAAAACCAGCATCCGAAAGTGGATGCTGGTTTTTCTATGCCGCTGGGATGCTGACACAATAGAATAGGATGCAGAAAAACATCGACGCACTTCCGCCGAGAACAAAGCTGTGCCAAATCGCATGATGATAAGGGATTTTACGCCAAATATAAAAGATGGTTCCGACCGAATATAATAGACCGCCTAACAGTAATAAGCCGAATCCTGCTCCCGTTAATTGAATGTAGAGTGGTTTGATGGCGATGATAATCATCCAGCCCATTAATAAATAAACGAGAGTGGATACAACGATAAACCGTTTGACGAAAAAGATTTTAAAGACAATACCACCTGCAGCAAGAGCCCATACAATCGCAAGTAGAGTATAGCCGAGTGCGCCTTTTAATGGTCCAAGTAAAAAGGGTGTATATGTACCAGCAATCAATACATAAATAGCAGAGTGGTCGAGAATCTCAAACACATCTTTTGTTTTTTTGTGCCGAATGCTATGAAGCAGGGTCGAGCTTAAATAAAGCAGCAGCATGGATGCACCAAATATCGAAAAGCTAATAATGTCTGTGACTGTGCCGTATTGAACAGCGAATAAAACGAGAAAAACAATGGCTGGAATGGATAAAATAACCCCAATGCCATGTGTAACGGCGTTTGCAATTTCTTCTTTTACAGTAAACAATAGATTTCCTCCTTTATTGAACCGGTATATAACCATCAAGCGACTTCAGGAATGAAAGACCTTCAAGTGTAATCTTCGTTCCAGCCCTGCCTTTTCCTTTCGTCACGTATGCTTTTTTCTCAAGATCATCTAATCGGCTCCTCACCTGCTGAGGGGTCAGCGGAATGTCACCTTGTTTGCTTAATTCAGACAAGAGTCGTCTGCTTGCTGCTTCTCCTTTTTCATTCAGTGCTTTAATGGCTTCAAGTAAGAAAACAAATTCTTGTTTCTCCATAAGTGTAAGCTGGTGCTCTTCTTTTTTTCCTTTTCCAGCCGCTGCGTGTTGAGGTAATAACACAAAAGGCGGTAAGTGGTGTAAGAAAACCGTTTGCCCCTCGAGAATCGCTGCAGCGTAATGAACCATATTTTTGAGCTCTTGTACATTGCCTTCAAATGGATACTGCTGCAAGGTTTCCCAAACACTTGTATCAATGTCAGGCTGTATGCCCAGCTCTTTGAAAAAGGCAGTAGTTAAAGCAGGAATATCTGTTTTTCGATCTGCTAAAGACGGAATGGACAGATGGAGTACGTTGAGACGATAAAATAGCTCAGGTAAAAAAGTAGATGAAACCCTCAATGCCTCTAATGATAAAGACGAAGAAGCGATGATTTTTGTTGCAGGTGAAGTTTCTAGAAAACGAATGAGCTGATGCTGCATAGGAATACTTAATGCGCCAATTTCGTCTAAATAAAGAGCTTGATTCTTCTTTTGAGTGAATGCTTTCTGTAAGGTCTCTTCATCCAATGTCGGGCAATAAATATGTGTCAGCGAAGCGTGAGGAACAGAAGCATTTGCCATTTCTTGGGCAAATAATGTTTTGCCTGTTCCGATTTCTCCCGTTATTAAGACAGGCTGCTTGTTTTGCGTGAATTGTTTTGCCAAATGAATGGCGTGCTTCATATCTTGGTGCTCTCCATATATAGAAGTAAACGGACGTGTGGTCATCGGGTGATTCCTTTCTTTATGGTTCTAATTGGTTTAATTGTAACACCCAATAAAACCAAATGTACAGAGAAACGAAAAAGTTTATGAAATTTATGCTTGATCCATGATCTATTGGTTTATTTTTTGAATATTCATGTTATAATGACAAATTAAATAAGGTTAAAGAGAAAGGATCTTGTACATGAAACCGTTGCTCAAAGAAAACACGCTAATTCAAGTGAAAGACATCTTAAAAGCCCATCAAAATTTGAAGGATGTAGTGACTCATACACCGCTTCAAAAAAATGAGCGACTTTCTGAACGATATGAATGTAATGTCTACTTAAAAAGAGAGGATCTTCAAGTAGTTCGTTCCTTTAAATTAAGAGGCGCTTTTAATAAAATGAGCCAGCTGCCAAAAAATAAACTAGAAAACGGCATTGTCTGTGCAAGTGCTGGAAATCACGCGCAAGGTGTTGCCTATTCTTGTAAATATTTAGGTATCCACGGGAAAATCTTTATGCCGGCTACGACGCCAAGGCAAAAAGTATCTCAAGTGGAGCTTTTCGGAAAAGAATATGTTGAAATTATCTTAACCGGAGATACGTTTGATGATTCCTATCATGAAGCAGTAAAATGCGGAGATAAGGAAAAGCGCGAATTTATCCATCCGTTTGATGATTTGGATGTGATGGCAGGACAAGGAACAACTGCTGTAGAAATATTAAATGATATCGAAGTGGAGCCTCACTTTTTATTTGCAAGCGTCGGAGGTGGCGGACTGCTATCTGGCGTTGGCACATATATCAAAAACATTGCACCAGAAACCGAAATCATTGCTGTCGAGCCGCTTGGCGCAGCTTCACTGCATGCTTCCCATGAGAAGGGAGAGGTTGTGACACTTGATTCGATTGATAAGTTTGTAGACGGGGCAGCGGTTCAGCGGATTGGTGAAAAGACGTTTACGTCCCTTCAATCCGTTGTCGATAAAATTAGTCTTGTACCAGAAGGAAAAGTGTGTACAACCATTTTAGAGCTGTATAATCAATGTGCGATTGTAGCAGAGCCAGCAGGTGCCTTGCCGATCGCGGCATTAGAAGCGCATCGCGAGGAGATTAAAGGCAAAAATGTTGTCTGTATTGTCAGCGGGGGAAATAATGACATTGGCAGAATGCAAGAAATCAAAGAACGCTCAATGATTTATGAAGGGCTTCAACATTACTTTATCGTCAATTTTCCGCAAAGAGCAGGAGCTCTCAGGGAGTTTTTAGATGAAGTGTTAGGGCCAAATGATGATATCTCACGCTTTGAATATACGAAAAAGAATAATCGAAGCAAAGGTCCCGCACTTGTTGGCATCGAATTGAAAGAAAGAAATGACTATGCGGCGCTGATTAAGCGGATGAATAAAAAAGGCTTCCACTATGTTGAAGTGAATAAAGATCAAGATTTATTCCACCTATTTATTTAGGCTTAACAGATCATTGGAAAAGAGGATTGATCGTTTGTGCTGCTCAAAACAATATGTTTTAGACGGATGGATGGAGCTCAGATCAAGGTAACAGAAATCCCTGTTCTAAAGGGGGATGAGACGTATTGTTTCATGCTCACCTTTAGACTTGAAGCTTTCTTGAAAAAAGTCTATGTATCTAAAGGAAAGAGAGATGTGTACTCTTTCAGGGAGTACGTGAAACGTAACGTCAAGTGGAGCACATATGAACAGATCTATCAGCAGCCTACACTGAAACACAATGCATAAATAGGAATCTTTGTCAAAAGGAGTGAGCGCCGTTTAGAAAAGGCGGCTGCTCAGTTGGCAAGGATTTTTTTCATGAAAAGAAGAAAATGTGACAATTTCAAAAACGTGAGGACAGTTGTTTTCAAGAATACAGGAAATAAGGTAATATCATAAGTAAAGACTAAGACAGCAAGGATGAGACGATAGTGAAACAAATTAAAATTGTAACTGATTCAACTGTAGATCTTCCGCAAGAGAAAATCAATGATCTTTCAATTCACGTGATTCCGCTCAATATCTCCATTTCTGGAGTTGATTATATTGACCGAGTGAATTTGCAGCCTGATGAATTTATTCATAAAATGGAGGCCGCTGAGGAATTGCCGAAAACGTCTCAACCTGCAATCGGTCAATTCGTCGAATTATATGAAAAGCTGACGGCAGATGGAAGCGAAGTCATTAGTATTCATTTAACCGGTGGAATGAGTGGTACAGTTCAAACTGCTGAAAGCGCTTCGAAAATGGTGGATGGAAACATCACGGTGATTGATTCAAACTTTATCTCCTATGGATTAGGGTTTCAAGTCATCAAAGCAGCAGAACTTGCAAAAAAAGGTGCAAGCCGTGAAGACATCATCAAAGAAGTGGGGAAAATCCGCCATAAAACAAAGCTATATGTCACAATTGATACATTAGAAAATCTCGTGAAGGGTGGAAGGATTGGAAGAGGAAAGGCGCTTATCGGCTCACTTCTTCACATCAAACCAATTGCCAGCTTAACAGACGGAGTATACACGCCGGAAGCGAATGTGAGAAGCTACTCTGCTCTTGTCCGCTATCTGACAAAACAGTATGTACAGGCGGTGAAAGGAAAAACCGTTCAGGCAATTGGGATTGCGCACGCAGATGCATTAGAGCTTGCAGAAAAGCTCAAATCAGCGCTACTCGATCACACACCTGATGCACTTGTTGATATCGCCTACACAACTCCGATTATTTCCTGTCATACTGGAAAGGGAGCAATAGGCTTTACTTTTTATACCGATTGATTGAAAAAGGGGATGGGCATATCATGTATAGAAAAAGGGGAGCCTTGCTTGGTGCGCTTATGATGATAAGCGTGCTTCTTTTAGTATCGTGTTCAAATGGACAAATCAAGGATGCGTTAAATTATCAAATACAGCCGTTTGAGTATCAAAACCAAGAGGGTCAAAAGGTGTCACTGGATGATTTGAAGGGGAAAGTATGGATTGCAGATTTTATTTTCACAAGCTGTGAAACGATCTGTCCGCCTATGACTGCTCATATGACAGAGCTGCAAAAACGGTTAAAAGAAGAAAAATTGGATGCGCATATCATTTCCTTTAGTGTTGACCCAGAGGTGGACTCACCGAAAAAGCTAAAGGAATTTGCTAAAGCATATCCATTGTCCTTTAAAAATTGGGATTTCCTCACTGGTTACTCGCAGTCAGCGATTGAAAAATTCGCCATGAAGAGCTTTAAAACCATTGTGAAAAAACCTGAAGATGAAGACCAAGTCATTCATCAATCACTGTTTTTCCTAGTCGATCAAGAAGGGAAAGTGATGAAAAATTATGATGGCGTACAAAATACACCATATGATGAAATCATCAAGGACATCAAAACGCTTAACCGAAGCTAGCATAAGGATGTTCAAATGAGCGAAAACATGGTAAACTTTTTTAATCAGAAAAAGGAGGGACATCATCGTTTGAAAGCTCGTTTGATTTTGATTGTGATGTCTCTAGCTTTTGTTCTTTCTGCATGTTCTGCAAAAGAGGCTGGCATAAAGGATAAACTAGAAGACACACAAAACGTAAAAGAACATATTACCATCGCAGCGGTTGGAGATTCCTTAACAGAAGGAATCGGAGATCAAAATAAAAAGGGGTATGCAGGCATCACCCGCGACAAGATAGAAGCGGTGGACGGCGTGCAATCTGTTACATTAAAAAACTATGCTGTTAAAGGCAGTAGAACGGTAGATTTATTAAAGAGATTAAAAGAGAAAAAGGTGCAAGATGGGCTGAAAGACGCTGATTATATTTTCTTTACGATCGGAGGAAATGACTTAATGCATGTCGTCCGTCAAAATGTACTCAATTTGACTTTTGCTCCTTTTCAAAAAGAGCAAGGTCCTTTTGAGGAGCGCTTTAAAACCATTCTTGCTCAACTGAGAGAACATAATGACCACGCGAAGATCATGTATGTAAGTATGTATAATCCCTTTAAGTTCAGTCTGACTGAGCTGAGAGATATCGATGAAGTTGTCAAAGACTGGAACGCGGTCGCTAAAAAAGAACTGAAAAAAGACGGCAATGCTGACATGATCAATGTGGCAGATTTATTTGAAGAAGATTCTGATGAAAAATTACTGGCAGATGATGATTTCCACCCAAACCAAAAGGGGTACTCTCTTATGGCAAATCGTTTATTCTCAGAAGTGAAAAAAGAAGGACTGCCGAAGGAATAGGGTGAACATATGAAAAAATGGAAAAGCTTATTTTTTATTTTACTTGCCATCAATCTATTGATTGTTGTTGCGTGCGGCATTTTGATGCTGCTGCCAGGCGGTCAATCCGCTTCAGAAAAAGAAGCGAAAAGCGAGTATTCTTTTAACATTTCTAGCTCAAAAGAATCGCTGACCAGCTTTGTAAATGATTATTTGAAAAATCAAGGATCAAGCGATATGCCTGACTTTCATGTTGCGATTGATCAAGATGTGAAAGTAACAGGCGCGATTAAAGCCTTCTCTTCAACCATTGATGCAAACGTGTCATTTACACCAACTGTTGAAGATAATGGTGATGTCCTGCTGAAAGTGGATGACTTTTCAATTGGACAATTGAGCATTCCGATCAGTTTTGTTTTAAGCTACATGGGTCAGTTTTATGAACTGCCAGAATTCGTTCATGTGAAACCAGACCAAAAAACGGTTGAAGTGCGCCTTTCAGAAATGCCACTGACGAATGATATGTATGTCAAAGCGAACAAAATTGATCTTGAGAACGATGAAATCGAATTCTCATATTACCATCCAAAACAATAGAACGTTGAAGTGCGCCTTTCAGAAATGCCACTGACGAATGATATGTATGTCAAAGCGAACAAAATTGATCTTGAGAACGATGAAATCGAATTCTCATATTACCATCCAAAACAATAGAACGTGCAAGTCAGGAGTGAAATCATGAAGCGAATCTATCAATATTTTAGTTTACTGTCGCTTTTATTTGCTGCGTACTTTGGCATTACGGCTGCCACTGATTTAAAAGCAGAAAATATCGATCAGTTTTACTTAAATATTGCCTATTGTGCATTATTTTTAGGCATCATGATTCTTGCTTTTGATTTTCAAAAGCAAGAAAAAGCTGAAGATGTCTCGTAAGGAGCCTATTCCATTTGGAAAGGCTCTCAGATTGTTGACAAAGGGCTAAAATGACCTTATTTTAGCCCTTTGTCTTCTTTTCAGCGTGGTATGAAAACCCTTGAAGTCTAGGAAGGCCGAGTACTGGAGCGAATTTGAGATTCGTGAGCACCAGCACACAGGACTGACACAGAATGCGGGTTTGTCTACACGCTCGGAGCCTTTTCCATCTGGAAAGGCTCTTTTTATATTTGGCGAGACAAGGCCACCTTCGCCATGAGCTCTGGCTCTCCGTTTGCAAAACCATGAAGCAAAATGAGGTATGCGTGCTTTGTTTGCAGGTGAACTTTTGGGATATCAAGCAGTACACTTTGAGTACCGGAAGCTTTCAGTTCAAAATGATACTTATTCGGAGAGAAATGATGAGTTTGGGTGCCGCTCACATAACCAAGCTCCTTTGATAACATTCCTTGATCACGTTCATATATATCAATGGAAGGGAGGTCTGGAGACAGCTGGACAAATGTAAGTGCTGATAGGTCATCTTGCTTGATAAGAGAATCTTGGCGCTCTGTTAGCAATGCAAAGCCTGTTCGAGCCCCTGTGATACACAGTGTGTAAGTCTCGTCTCCCTGGAGCATCTTGCGAGAATAAAGAACCCTTTCTTTTGTAGCCAGCTTGAATACTTCTATCTCATAAACACCCTCATCCCACTCCATATAAGCTGTCAGCTGGCCATACGGCATCGTTCTCACGATCTGCTGCCGATTCACAAATACAGCGAGCTCACTTAGATCTGGTGCAGCGTGAAATAGTCGAATAACGGCTTTTTGAGAAGTATGTCTCTGATGGTATTGGTAGACGGTAGCTGACGGACGATATGGAAAGTCATTCATATCACAGAGCTGCTGCATATTATCATTCCTTCTTTCTCATACGATGGTGTTTTTTGTAGCGTATGCACGAAAGGGACGATCTGTATAGGCAAAAGAAACATAGAAAAAAGCCTGACGTTTTCCGTCAGACCTGCATGTTAAGAAGGAGAAGAATATTGATGATATTCAGCTAGCTTAATGAATGTTTTTTCATCCTCAATTAAACCGCAAACGCCGCACTGGACTTTGAGTTGAGGTCCTTGATAGCTCATGTGAAAAGGAGAAAGCTGATCTCCTTTGTATGTTTCGACAACTGCTCCAGTCGCCGGATCAAGCTTCACAGGTTCTGAAAGCTGCTCAATCAGATTAAAGCGCGTTCTGTTGGTTTTACAGTTTGGACAAAGATAAGGGCTTGTCATAGTTCATCCACCTCTTTTTATCCGTAGCATGTCCTAAGCGCTAAAATCTATGCTTAATCCTTTTGGCTTTTATCCAGCTTTTTGAATAATTTGATCATCGTTTTGAGTTCTTCATCATCAAATGATTCAAATCGTTCCATAAAGTATTCTGTTTTCTTTTTTTCAAAATGCTCAGTAATTTCCTTACCCTTATCGGTTAAGTGGATTTTGATGATGCGGCGATCCTCTTTTGAGCGGATACGAGTGATCCAGCCTTTTTCTACAAGTGTGTCGGTCACTGCTGTAATATGGCTTGCTGACACCCCAAGAATCGAAGCGAATTCCGTTACTTTTTTTGCGCCTTGCTCACGGAGTAGATTTAAAATGAGAAATTCATTTCGAGATAATTCGTTATCGAGCAGGCTGTTAATTTCATAACGTATCTGCTTAAATACGGTTCTCAGTAAAGTATCCATTTCATACATCATTTGTTTTCTTTGTTCCAATCATTAAACCCCCATTATATGTTAAGATACGATAGAAAGCTTTCGTTCATTTTAGGTATACAAGTCGTATCATTTTCATTATTTTTTATCATGTTATAATATGATGATACCATTTTTTAAATGAAGGGGGCACTAATATGTCTGAAAAACAAGAATTAGCCACATTTGCTGGAGGCTGTTTCTGGTGTATGGTTAAACCTTTTGATGAACAGCCAGGCATTATCAAAGTTGAATCAGGGTATACTGGCGGACATACAGTGAATCCGACCTATGAGGAAGTATGTACAAATACAACGGGACATAGAGAAGCGGTTCAAATCACATTTAATCCTGACGTTTTCCCGTATGAGAAACTATTAGAACTGTATTGGCAGCAAATAGACCCAACAGATGATGGAGGGCAATTTGGTGATAGAGGAGAGTCCTACCGTACAGGTATTTATGTTCATAATGAGGAGCAGCGAAAGCTTGCAGAAGCTTCGAAAGAGCAGCTGAGTCAAAGCGGAATTTTCCAAAAGCCAATCGTCACAGAAATTTTAGAGGCTGGTCCTTTTTATCCCGCAGAGGAATATCATCAGCACTATTATAAAAAGAACAAAATGCACTACGAACGATATCATGTCGGTTCGGGTAGAGCGGGTTTTATTCAATCCCATTGGAGTGATAAATAATGGCAAATGAAAAAGAGCAGCGCATCAAAGAATTAAACCGGATGCAGTACGAGGTCACGCAAAATAATGGCACTGAGCCGCCATTTCAAAATGAATTTTGGGACCACAAAGAAGAGGGCATTTATGTGGATATCATTTCAGGCAAGCCATTGTTTTCTTCTTTCGATAAGTTTGATGCCCATTGCGGCTGGCCAAGTTTTACAAAACCGATTGAAGGCGAGGAAGTAGCGGAGAAGGTTGATACGAGTCATGGTATGGTTCGGACAGAGGTTCGCAGCAAAACAGCTGATTCTCATCTTGGTCATGTCTTTCCTGATGGACCAGGGCCAAACGGTCTTCGATATTGCATTAACTCAGCCGCTTTGAAGTTTATCCCAAAGGATGATCTTGAAAAAGAAGGCTACGGTCATTTGGCACATCTATTTGAATAATTCATTTAAAAATCGTCACATGGAAAGCATCTGCTTCCGTGTGACGATTTTTTATTTTTTATGATGCGTGTGATGTAATTGTTCGATGATATGGAATAGCTTCGCTTTTGTAATGAGCGGTGCTTCATTTGACGTGTAATTGGTCAAATCGACTTTTTGGAAGGCAGGGTGCAGATGTGGTCTCGGTAAGATCGCATAAAATTGTTCATGTTCAAACAGTGCATCTGCCTCGTGCGGGAATGTGAGCTCCTCGTGAAGTTTTTCTCCGGGTCTTTTCCCGATAACGAGAATATCTGGAGATGCGACGTTGATTTGACTGGCATATTCATGAAACGCCTTTAATAGATCAGCAAGCTGTAATGATTCCATCTTGAGAATGAACGTTTCGCCGCCTTTCATCATGATCGCTGCTTCAAGTGTGAGGGATACAGCCTCTTCAATGGACATAAAAAAACGTGTCATATTAGGGTCTGTCACGGTCAAAGGCTTCTCATTTAACAGCTGCTGGAGCATGATCGGAATGACGGAACCCCTTGATCCAAGCACATTGCCAAAGCGTACAGAGCAAAACATCGTTTTTTGATTCGGAATACTTTCGTTTGCTTGGAAAAATAGTTTTTCTGAAATCAATTTTGTTGCACCCATGGCATTTGTCGGAGCGACGGCTTTGTCTGTTGAAATGTTAACCACATGACTGACTTCATGTTCGATCGCTGCTTCAATAACATGCTGCCCGCCGATGATATTGGTTTGAACGGCTTCAAATGGATTATCTTCACAAGAGGGTACTTGTTTTAAGGCTGCTGCATGAAAGATGATATCAACCCCTTTGACGAGCTGTCTCACGCGGCTTGCATCCCGCACATCTCCAAGTGCAAATACGACCTCTGGATATTCTGCATACTCATTTTTCATCATGTATTGTTTGCTGTCATCTTTGCTAAATACAATGACCTTCTTTGGAGAGCATGCTGTTAACTTTTTCACGATTTGCCGGCCGATCGAACCAGTACCGCCTGTGACTAAAATCGTTTTGTCACGAAAAAAGGTCTTCATACTTGTTTCTATCTGTTTGGACATATCCAATCCCCCAACTCTTATTTCTCTACTTTGCATCATATGTGAAAGAGCGGCAGACGTTTGAGGAAAAAAACCACTTCATGCATAAATTAGGTGAACAAATTATAACTTTTCATTTGGCTTCTTAATAGAATATGGAGAGATCAAAGAAAAAGTAGAAAGAACGAGAGAAAAACACTTCAATACTGCCAACAGCTTCATGGTGGGTGAAAAAGTAAAGGAAGTTTTTTCGCTCGATATTGAGCTGGGCGTGAGGGGAGAAGAACATACATGTATAGGGGAAAACGTATTTTAGCTTTGATACCAGCTTTTCATAGGCAGCAAGATCATCATGATGAATATATTCGTCTATTGGCGGAGCGACCGCTTATTTATTGGACCATTCAGCCGCTCCTCCAAATGGTTGAGTTAGATGAAATTATCGTCTCTTCACATGATGTGAATACTCAAATTATTTCGTCCCACTACGGAGCAAATGTCATTGAGCTTCCAAGCACACATGTGACTGAACAAACGCCTTCATTACTAGCTGTGAAGCATGCGCTTGCTTATTTAGAGCGGGAAGGGAAGACGTTTGATATTGTCCTGTATCTGCATCCAGCATCTCCACTGAGAGAGCCGATTGATATTGAGAAATGCCTGGAGCTTCTTGTAGAAGGAAGTTATGATTGTACCGCTTCTTTTACAGAGGCGCTAGAAAACCCAAACGAAACATGGACACTGCATGACAACAATGAAGCGACGTTGTATAAGGACAATCATCATTTTTTTATTTCAAAGCAAGAACATCCTTATACGTATGGTCGTCTAAATGGCGCTGTATATGCTTTTCATGCTCATTATGCAAAAGAATGCATACACTCATTTTTAGAAGGGTCTGTTGGGGCATACATCATGGATCGCACACATTCGCATGTTTTCAAAACTGAGGCAGATAGGACAGAGGTAGAGAAAGTATTATTGGCACGACGAGATACGGAAGGGACAGTATAAAACTGATATAAAAAAGGAAAAGCGCCCTGTTATAGGGCGCTCCAGCGTGTAGACAAACCCTCGCATTCTTTGTCAGTCCAAGTGCCGGTGCTCACGAATCTTAAACTCGCTACGCGCCGGTACTCGTCTTCCCAAGACTTCAAAGGTTTCCGATCACGCTGAAAAGAAGACAAAGGGCTAAAATAAAGATCATTTTAGCCCTTTGTCAACAATTTAAAGCGCCCGGTTATAGGGTGCTCTTTACCATTTCACACAGCCTATATGGCAGCGTGTCAAATGTATTCCAAGAAACGACTTGTTCGTAATTTTTAAGAGATATCGCCTTTCTTTTCTCATCATTTGATACATAATATTCGACTTTCTCAATCAAGTCGTCTTCATGAGTGTAAAAGGCAAAGCTTGAAAAAGCACCTGGAGGATTTATATTCGTCAATTGAAAACTTCCACTTGCTGCGATATCAAATGCTCTGTTGTTCAAACTTATATTTTCAATCATTGCTTTGTTTCGGTTATAAGCAAATTGAGCAGGCCTGTGTGGATTAAGGATAATGGCTGACTGCTCATACATTTTGGCCATTTGCTGAGGGTTCAGCCAATTGGTCACGAGTGTCAGATCACGATATAGTCTGCGAGATTTATTTAAGTGACGGTGCCATTCCTTCCCTGCAACGAGAATACGCCATTTGTGCTGTTGCAATAGTGCACGGATCGATTTGATGCGATTTGGATAAGGATAACCGATCAATGCAATATCATAGAGGAACGAATCTGCTGGCGGCATTTTTTTCTGAAATACACGTGTATTTGTCGGAATGGGAAAGTAGTGTGCGTGATGAACACCTAATTGTTTATAAAAAGGCAGTGTGCCTTCGTCAATTGTCAAAATCATGTGTGCATCATGTGCACAGCTGGCTGACACATCTGTATAAAAAGGGTCTTCTGTCATCCATAGGACCACTGGTATCTGTTCTTGTTTGAATTGCTGAAGCACTTCTTTTGGAACACGATCACCGATCATCATGAAAACAAAATCCGGAGAAAATGTCCGGATTTTGTGCATGTGCGTCAGTAGAGATTCTCTTTCCATCTTTAAACATGAAAAGGGTGAATCGATGAAGCTTTCTACTATCCATTGATCGAAAGTTTGATAGATCCCTCCGTAGCCAGAGCTGATATAAAGTAGCTTCATGATAACCCTCTCACATTATGATGGGATGGTAACACTTTCAATTTTATCTACATCTATTAGAGTGATTCCAGATCCGTTAGGTGTAACAGCAGATTCCTGTGTCACAAAAACGATACCAGTTGAAGCATCGAATGTTACAAATGTAACGGGTCCAATGACGTCTCCAGAATCAGTTACAATAGTAATAACCGTTCCTGGTGTAAGTGTTGAGAAAATCCATCTTGCTCCTTGAAGTGAAGTGGGTGTTCCAGCAGAGGTTGAAACTGAAGCTGAAGCTGATAATGATCCAAGAGCTACTTCACTTAATAGATTATTTAATTGATTTGCCATTTCGGTTCCTCCTTCGTCAATATTGACTGTTAACGCGTCGCTAAGCGGTCTGAAGAATAGGTTCAATAGTTGTCTTCTTAACTCGGTACGACTGTCACTCATTTGCTCCCCATCCTTTCTTTTTTATTTAAACTCACCACTATGTATATGCCATTCACTTTTTTTGGTATAAGCAGAATGCTCAATCATTCGTTTTTTTCATGTAATCATCTTGCATTTTTTAAAGTTTTCAAATGCTTAGGCTAAATAAAATGAATTTCACATTCTAGTAAAGATTACATGAAAAGAGAGGTAATTTAGAATGGGATTAAACAATTATTAAATGGTCGGAATGTGGGAGGCATTGTCACGTAACCACTTAATTAGTGGAATGTATTCCAAAGAGTGATGGTCGGGAAGTGTTTGACACAGTGCGGTTTTTAAGCATGCAAAAAATCAGCTAAGAGTGAGCGTTCCTTACAGATACCTTTTGCCAGATTGTCCCTGAGGTAGTGAAGTTATTTGCGCTTTACTATCAGCCAATCAAGCTGCATTCTTCTCGATTTGCATTTTTTCAAGAAGTAAAAGCCAATTGTACCGCTGTATATGGAAATCGCTGCAAGAATTCGATATGTCTCTTTATCAAACATCAGGTCGGAAGCACTCCTCATAAAAGGGGGGCTTTTTTTGCAATAGACGAAAAAAGCAGGAAATCGAAAGGAAAAAGCGAAACGTGAAAAGGACAGGGAAACCATATGAACACGAACAAGCCGCTGAAAATTGGGCGATAGATGCCGATTTTCCGGCACTGAAAGTGAGGGGGAAAGAATGGGGAAGGTTGTCGAAAGAGCGGATTGGTTTGAATTAATTTTAGAAGCCATCGATGAAGCCATTCACGTTGTAGATGATCAAGGGGTCACGATCTTTTATAATCACAATGCCGCTAAATTTGACTGTTTACAAAAAGAAGAGGTGATTGGCAAGTACATCCTTGATGTGTACCCATCGTTAACTGAAAAAACAAGTACACTCATGCATGTCCTCAGAACGGGGAAGCCCATTTATCATTCTTTACAAACGTATTTGAATAAAAATGGAGAAAAAATTGAAACGGTCAACACCACATTGCCCATTATTGAAGATAACAAGTTAATAGGAGCAGTGGAAGTAGCAAAAGATGTATCAAAGCTGTCGGCACTTTCAAATCGTTTAGATCAAAAAAAACGAACGAATGGTGTTTCTGAGACAGACCAAATGCATGATTTTTCTTCATTTTTAACAAATGATCCGCTCTTAAAAGAGATGCTTGAGAAGGCAAAAAAAGCAGCTGCTTATCCTTCGTCTGTTGTCGTCTACGGGGAAACAGGGACAGGAAAAGAAGTGCTTGTACAAGCCATTGTCCATGAATCTGACCGAAAAAACCAGGTGTTCATTCCGCAAAACTGCGCAGCGCTTCCAGAATCATTACTTGAGAGTCTATTGTTTGGATCTGTCAAAGGGAGCTATACGGGCGCAATTGATCGCAAGGGGCTTTTTGAATTAGCAGATGGGGGCACGCTTTTTCTTGATGAGCTGCAAGCGATGCCGCTCACGCTGCAAACAAAATTATTACGTGTGTTAGAAGATGGCGTTGTGCGCCGCATCGGTGATGCAAAGGCCATTAAAGTGGATGTCAGAGTCATTACGGCACTCAATATAGATCCATTTGAAGCTGTTAAAAAGCAAATTTTAAGAGAAGACTTATTTTATAGACTGCATGTGTCATCTTTTCATATTCCACCGCTTCGAGCGAGAAAGCAAGATATCAAGCTGCTATCCCATCATTTCATTCAAACCTATCATCACCAGTTTTCTAAAAATGTCACCCGCCTTTCTGAAGAAACGGCACAATTGTTTATGGCGCACCACTGGCCAGGGAACGTCCGAGAATTAAAACATACCATTGAGCATGCTGTTTTGATGATGCCAAAGGAAGCGGAAGACATCACCCCGGCATATCTTCCTGCTCATTTACGGGCTCAGAAGAGAGAAAACGAATCTCAGCAGTCCTCATTAAAAAGTCAGGTTACTTCATTTGAACAAACATTGATTCAAGAAGCTTTAAGTAAGCATAACGGGAATATTAAACGAACCGCCGCAGCCTTAAAGATCCCTCGACAAACGCTGCAATACAAACTGAAGAAATATGCAGATGCCGAAATGTAGGCACTTCCAATCATAAAAATATGGTGAAAAAAGCTCCTTTTGTAAACAATAGGGGCATTTTCCCATGTTGGCACATAACTTGCATAGTATAAAGTGAATGCTGATAGGGGGAATGGATATGAATCAGAAACTGTATGAACCAACGCGTCATTGGAAGGACATTGAGCTTTGGAAAGATGTACCCGAGGAAAAGTGGAACGACTGGATTTGGCAGTTGACGCATACCGTTAAAACGCTTGATGATTTAGAAAAAATCGTGAACTTAACAGAAGAGGAAAAAGAAGGGGTGAAGATTTCCACCAAAACCATTCCACTCAACATTACACCCTACTATGCCTCACTGATGAATCCAGACGATCCAAGATGTCCGGTGCGCATGCAATCTGTGCCAATTGCAGAGGAGCTTCATAAAACAAAATATGACCTGGAAGACCCGCTTCATGAAGATGAGGATTCACCTGTCCCAGGTTTAACGCACCGGTACCCAGATCGTGTGCTGTTTCTTGTGACAAATCAGTGCTCCATGTACTGCCGCTATTGCACGAGAAGACGTTTTTCCGGACAGATCGGCATGGGCGTACCAAAAAAGCAACTAGATGCTGCAATTGGCTATATTAGAGAAACACCTGAGGTGCGGGATGTGTTAATTTCAGGCGGAGATGGGCTGTTAATCAATGATCAAGTGCTCGAATACATTTTGAAAAACTTACGAGACATTCCGCACGTTGAGATCATTCGTATTGGTACCCGCGCGCCGGTTGTCTTTCCGCAAAGAATTACAGATGAACTGTGTGAGATTTTGAAAAAATATCATCCGGTCTGGCTGAATACCCATTTCAATACAAGTATTGAAATCACAAAAGAAGCAAAGGAAGCGTGTGAACGTCTTGTGAATGCCGGTGTCCCTGTAGGCAATCAGGCCGTGATCCTAGCGGGTATTAATGACAGTGTTCCAATTATGAAGAAGCTGATGCACGATCTCGTGAAGATTCGCGTCAGACCTTATTATATTTATCAATGTGATTTATCTGAGGGCATTGGTCACTTTAGAACACCCGTCTCAAAAGGACTTGAAATCATTGAAGGCTTAAGAGGGCATACGAGCGGTTATGCAGTGCCAAGCTTTGTTGTAGATGCCCCAGGAGGCGGAGGAAAGATCGCCCTGCAGCCAAATTATTTATTATCGCAAAGCCCTGACAAAGTCGTCCTTCGTAACTTTGAAGGCGTCATCACATCGTACCCAGAGCCAGAGCATTACGTCGCAGGCCAGGGAGATGCGTATTTTAATGAAATTTATGAAGAAAAACAAGAACCGGCAATTGGCGTCACTGCTCTATTTCAAGATGAAGCAAGATCGTTTACGCCTGAAAATTTAAGCCGGATGAAACGAAGAGAAGCATATGAGACAAATCCTGAGCATGATACGCTCAAAAACAAACGTGAAAAACGGGATCAATTAAAAGAGAAGAAATATCAAGCGCAGCTCAAAAAAGAAGAAACTGTAAAGGAGGAGAAATAACCTTGCTGACATGTGATTGGTGTGAGGAAAACAAAGCAAACGCGGAGCAGACAACCGTCTATTGGGAGCTGATCACTGGCACACAATCCATTGAAATTATCGACACGCCGTCCATTTCTTGTATGCATTGCGGAATGACATATCAAAAGGATGAGACGGTAAAAGAGATAGAAGATCAATTAATTTTAGTGGACCAAACAAAACTTCCAGAAAAAATGTCATACGAAGAATTAATGAGCATGGAGCGGTTATTAAAGCGAAATTACTTTGATTTTTCATCATAAGTTGTACCTCCGCCTATACAAGTCAGCAAATTCCTGTATAATATAACAACAAAATAGAGTGTCGCGGAGGGAAAACCAGGTGAAGTCGTTTTACCATTATTTAATGAAGTACAGACATCCAAAACCGAAAGATGAAATCAGTCATTTTGCAAATGCTGCTTATGAAGATCACAGCTTTCCTAAAGCTTCCACTGATTATCATGAGCTGTGTGCCTATTTAGAATTGAATGGCGATTATTTAAACTCGATGACTACATTTGACGAAGCGTTTGAACAATACGAAGTAGAGGTCAAAAAAAAATAACACACATACAACCGCTTGTTCCGGATGGGAGAAGCGGTTTTTTGATGGAGAAATAAAATGGCGTTTTGCATGGTGTGGTTGCCCATGCAGAATTCCTTGCGCCGGCATACGATACGTTAAGACCAAAAGTCGGGCAAGGGGGAGACAGAATGAAGGCGAAAGCACCAAAATATCAAGTAGGGGATATTGTCGTCGTTGTCATGTACGGCACAGTCGGAACGATTACAAAAGTCCATCAAATTGACCAGCACTATTTATATGAGGTCAATCATAATGAGGTGCTTTATTTTGAAACATCACTGCAGCTTTACGATGAGTACGACGGAGTGATTGTGGATACAGAAAAGCTGGACATTGAATATGAGTTCCTCATTGGCGATGTTGTATATGTAAAAGATTACGGAAAAGAGCTATTTAAAATCATTGGTCATCGGACTGAAATTTGGCGCTACCTTGAAGATGGCTGGGAAGATGTGATTTACGAACTCACGAGGCTAAAGGACGGAGAGTGGCTGGAAACAGAGGAGGAAGACTTAACGCTTGTCCTAAGGAAATATGAGATGGACCAGTTTGTTCATCAGCTTCTTTTTGTGCATTACGTGGGAGAAACCTCAAAAGAAATAGAGGAAGATATGGTACAAACGGCTCTATTACAGTTGGGAGAGAAACAAGAAAGCGAAGCACCACTAGAATTCCTCGCTGTATCTATAGTGGATGAGCTTCTTGATATTTACAATGATTATAAAATTCTCTACGAATTTTTCCAAGATCCAGAATATAAGGATATGATGGATTTTATTTTGGAAAGTTTAAACGAGCATTTTGGTTAAAGAAAGACTTGTCCTAACACGAATAAAAAATAAGGTACACATAAAAATACAATCACATAAAACCATCCCCTCAAGATACGGCCCATCACCTGATCAAACGTTTCTCCATCTAATATGCTTAACCATTTCATTGCCTCAAGCCCCTTTTCTTTTTGTTTAATGCATTTATATGTATGGAATGAGCCATTATGACAAACTGTAATAAAAAACAGGCAGCGTTCATACATCATAAAAAAGGAGGCGGAAAGCAATGAAAGAAGCAGATTTGGTGATTGATACAGAGGAAATTGCGGAATTCTTCTACATGGAGCTGGTCAAAAGAGGGTACATACCGACTGAGCTAGAAACGTTTGAGCTGGCTGACATTACATTTGAATATATGCTGAGGAAAGCAATGATAGTTGAAGAAGAGGCGTGGTAGGCACTATACTTTGAAGAGATTCTGAGGAGGGAGGGGAATCTTTCGCGTGTATATCCTATTTCTTTTCATTTTATTTGGTGCCATCACTGCGCTCATGGTATCTGGTGTATTTCAGGAATTGGACAACCAGGTCATCCTATGGTTTGAGAATATCAGACTCCCTTTTATAAATGATGTCATGCTGGCTGTGACGGACTTTGGCATCAGCGCGCTGCTAGTTCCAATCATGCTCATCTTTAGTGTGGTACTCCTAGTGTATAAGCGCTACTACTCTATCATGCTGCTTTTTCTATTATATCTTACAGAAAAAACAATCAATCATGAACTAAAGGGGCTGTTTGCTAGAGAGCGTCCGGCCTTTGATCATCTTGTCAATGAAACCTATTACAGCTTTCCGAGTGGACATTCGATGAATGCAGCGACGATTTATCCTTTTATCGCATATCTATTAGTTGAGATGATTCCATGGCTGAAAGAAAAACAAAAAACCGTCTACCTGATCACAGGACTATGCGTGTTTTTGATTGGCATCAGCCGGATGTATATTGGTGTCCATTATTTGACAGATGTCACAGGAGGCTTTGCGATAGGACTAGCTTTATTTCTTCTATGTAAAAAGATTGACGAAAGATTGCCTGTCATTCGACAAAAATAGAAGAAGGAAATTGACAGATCCCAGCCAATTTTATATAAAAGGGGAGGGATTTGAATGCAATTGACGTTGAGATTTTTTCAAAAGAAACCTTCAGCATATCACTTAACCATTTATCAGACACCTGAATATGGTGCTGCAAGCGGGCATCAGCCTGTGTACCGGACAAAGATTGGCGGCAGAACACACCTTGATGTTCTGGAAAAAGCATTCTCGACATTTAATGTACATGATACAGTCCCTAATGATTACAATGCGCGGTTTATCACAACAGGGGATATCGTTGTGATTGATGATAGGAAAAAGGGGAAATGCTATTATCAGCTCTTTCCGGCAGGGTGGAAACGCAGTGAACGACTGATGACGATAAGTTAAATAGATGATCTAGGATACCAGCTTTCGATCCAGCTGGTATTTTCTTTTTAGGTCTCAATCGTTTATAATAAATAGGACAAAACACATGTTAAACGTAAGTGGAGGCTAAAAAATGAGTGTACATATTGGAGCAGAAAAAGGACAAATTGCAGAAACGGTATTGCTGCCAGGCGATCCGCTTCGTGCGAAATATATTGCAGATACATATTTAGAAGATGTTGAGTGCTATAACGAAGTGCGTGGAATGTATGGTTTTACTGGAACCTATAAAGGAAAGCGAGTTTCTGTACAAGGCACTGGAATGGGCGTACCATCTATTTCGATTTATGTGAATGAACTCATTCAAAGCTATGATGTTCAAAACTTAATCCGCGTTGGGTCTTGCGGAGCGATCAAAAAGGATGTCAATGTGCGTGATGTCATTTTAGCCCAGACATCTTCAACAGATTCACAAATGAACCGTGTGGCATTTGGACCGATTGATTACGCGCCTTGCGCTGATTTTGGTCTTCTCAAGAAAGCCTACGACACAGCAGAAGCAAAAAATGTAGCCGTTCGTGTCGGAAATGTATTTACAGCAGACCAATTTTACAATGAAAAACCACTTGAACTTATGGATCAATACGGTATCCTAGCGATTGAAATGGAGACAACAGCTCTTTATACGCTTGCTGCAAAATTTGGTAGAAAAGCGTTATCGATTCTGACAGTAAGTGATCATGTTCTGACAGGAGAAGAAACAACTGCTGAAGAGCGTCAAACGACTTTTGACGAAATGATCTTAATTGCACTAGACTCTGTTTTATAATAAAATAAAGGGTGTGCTACGATGTAGCGCATCTTTATTTTTTTAGTAGAGCAAAAGGAAGGTATGTCATGAAGAAAAGCTATAAAATACTCTCAATCGCATCAATTCTTGGTTTGACAGCGGCACTATCAGGCTGCCAGTTGCTGGATCAAAAAAGCGGTACATCTGAATCAAGCAAAACAAACGAACAAAAAAACACAGCAAGTTCAACATCCCAGCAAAACTCAAATGATACGGCAGATTCATCTGATCAAGAGCTGACGTTAAAGAGTGAACATTTCAATGACATCAAGGTTGTCAGTGGGCTGAAAACCATACAAAATCCTGAAAATGTGCTAGCATTAGTCAACAAAGAATACGCACTGCCAGGAACCTATAAACCTTCTGATCTCGTTGTACCAAAAGTAGAATTCTCTTTTTCAGAGGATATTGAAAAACGATATATTCGTAAAGAAGCAGCGGAAGCACTTGAGAAGTTATTCAAAGGCGCGAAAAAGGAAAACTTCGAACTGGCTGCTGTATCTGGCTATCGCTCCTACGACCGTCAAAAAGTCATTTTTGACAGTGAGGTCAAATTAAAAGGGAAAGACAAAGCCCAAGAAGCAGTAGCTTTACCAGGCGAAAGTGAACATCAAACAGGTCTCGCAATGGACATTTCCTCAAAGAGTGCCGGCTTTGAGATCTCTGAAAAGTTTGGTGAAACACCTGATGGCAAATGGGTTGCTAAAAACGCTTATCAATATGGCTTTATCATTCGTTATCCAAAAGGAAAAGAAGACATCACGAAATTTGAATATGAGCCGTGGCACCTGCGCTATGTTGGAAAAGAAGCAGCAAAAGCGATGCATGATCACGACTTAACATTTGAAGAGTACATGAACAAAGTGAAGAAAATCTAAACAAATAAAAGGCCTCCCAGCTGTTTGGGGGGCCTTCTTTTATTCTCCTTTTAAAAAAAGAACAATCCTGCTAGTGCGAAGCCGGTAATGAATCCGAGACCAATGCCATAAGCTGCACCCCAGCCATAATATCCTCCGTAATAACCAAAGCCAAATCCTTGGCGAGACCCACCGACTGGACGAATATAAACTTTGCGGTTTGTCACCCGCTCAATACGTCCAACATGCACTCTGCCATTACGATCGGTAATTCTAGCGACTTTCCCCATATGCTGCTGACAAAGCTTGTAGTAGCGCTCCATGTTTTTCCTCCTTATGACAAACTCTTTTCACTCTTATCCTATGCGAGAGACCTCATAGAGTTTGGACAAAACATATAGGAGTTTTGCTCATTTTATACTGTACATTCAAATAGAATGTGACTCAGATGTTCCCGGTGCGCTTGAATGAGGTCATAGTGTGTTTGCAGTGTATCGTAAAGAGAAGGCGGTATTTGTTCAGATAAATCCATTTCTGTAGGCTCCTCCTGCACCATGTGTTCATCGAATGAGAGAATCCGAATATCACGGAAGCCTGCCGCTATTAGCTGCTCTTTCCATTCTTCAAGCGAAAAGAGGGAGTGGAAGCCATAAAAATCTCGAACAACTGCCAGCTCTTCCGGTTTCAAAGGTGCTTTTAACATAGCTTCATTTGCGATCAATTGACTTCCAGGGGAAAGCACCCGTTTAATCTCAGCAAGCGCCGCAGGTAATTCGGTGAAACTTAAAACAGATTCACTGATCAGTAGAGAGAAAGCTGTATCTGGAAATGGAAGCTGTTCAATGGATGCTTGCAAGGCACGGATCGGCAGTTCCTCTCGCTCGAATCGAAGGTTGGCCTTTTCAATCATCAAAGGGTGCGTATCAATCGCCTCCACCTGATAACCTAAATTTCCTAAATACGCAGCCGTTTGTCCCGTACCGCATCCGGCATCCAGTATACGCGCATCCGGCGTCAGTTTTATATGCTCAATCATCGATTTCGTTAACTCAATTCCACCAGGATGGGCACCCGATACGCCAAAATAGGCAAGCATTTCTACATAATCACTCATGAAATCCCTTCTTTCCTTATCATATTCCTCTCTAAAGATTATGCAATGCAGAGTCAAGTGGCTTATCTTTTCAAATAGAAGTTTGATCCTTTGGTTGACGGATGGAGAATCGTCCTTGATAATAATGAAAGGAGATAAAGGTGGTGTTTTTTTGAAAAAACAATTCAAGTTCGTGATAGCCATTCTGGTGACAGCTGCACTTTCCTCAGCGATTACATTTGTGATCACAAAACAAGGTGCTGTCAGTGTCTCAGGAGATGAGAAGTTTAGTAAACTCATGGCTGCTTATACGAAAGTAAAAGATGAGTATTACGAAAAAACGGATGATCAAAAACTAGTAGATGGTGCGATTCAAGGAATGATTGCATCACTTGATGATCCATACTCTACATATATGGATCAGGAGGAAGCCGAAGGATTTAACAATACCATTTCTTCCTCATTTGAAGGAATCGGTGCACAAGTAGAAGAAAAGGATGGACAAATTTTAATTGTCGCGCCGATTAAAGGCTCTCCTGCTGAAAAAGCTGGTTTGAAACCTCATGATCGTATTTTAAAGGTGAATGGAAAAAGTACAAAAGGAATGTCGGTAAACAAAGCAGTCTCTCTCATCAGAGGCAAAAAAGGAACGGATGTCAAGCTGCATCTCAATCGGCAAGGTGTTGGCAATGTAGATGTGAACATCACAAGAGACACCATTCCGCTTGAAACGGTTTATGCAAAATTAACAAAAGATAAAATAGGAGAAATCCAAATTACGTCCTTTGCTGAAACAACATCTAAAGAGCTAGATAAAGCGATTGATGACCTCGAGAAAAAAGGGGCAAAAGGATTTGTCATCGACCTGAGAGATAATCCAGGCGGTATTATGACAGAAGCGATTGAAATGAGTAATGACTTTATCGATAAAGGAAAAGTCATTATGCAGGTTGAAGAAAAAGGGAAGAAACAAGTGTACAAGGCTGAAAAAGAACGCAAAGTCCATCAACCGGCAGTTGTCCTTGTAAACGGCGGCTCAGCCAGCGCTGCTGAAATCATGGCGGCTGCTCTGCACCAATCATCAGGCATTCAAATTGTTGGTGAAAAGACGTTCGGTAAAGGAACTGTTCAGAATGCGCAAAGCTATAATGATGGTTCTAGTGTCAAGTTAACCATTGCGAAGTGGCTGACACCGAACGGTTCTTGGATTCACAAAAAAGGAATTGAACCACAGGTGAAAGCATCTCTGCCAAGTTATGCGAAGCTGCCATATTTAAGCCCTAAAAAGACGTATCAGCTCAATGATAATGGTGATGAAGTCAAAGCGGCTCAAAAAATGTTCCAAGCACTTGGCTATAAAGCAAAAGCAAATGGTGAGTATGATCAAGCATTCCAGTCTATCGTGAAAAGCTTCCAAACAGATCATGATCTGAAGGCAGACGGTATTCTCACAGGGGATACAACGACGGTACTCATGACAAACATCCAAGATAAGCTAAAGAAAAATGATACGCAAATGAAAAAAGCACTTGAAGTCTTAAAAAAAGAAATGAAATAAAGAAAAAGCAGTCCTCATCAGGGGACTGCTTTTAGATTGTTGACAAAGGGCTAAAATGATGTTTATTTTAGCCTTTTGTCTTCTTTTCAGCGTGATAGAAAACCTTTGAAGTCTAGGAAGGACGAGCACTGGAGCGGAGCGAATTTGACATTCGTGAGCACCGGAGCGCAGACCTTACAAAGAATGCGAGGGTTTGTCTACACGCTGAAAGCAGTCCTCATTAGGGCACTGCTTTTTCTTATTTTGCCATCGTTGCTGCTTTTTCGTTGTCCTTTTCAAACAGATCATTTGTAACTGAATTGGATGTGACATTCTTTTGGAAGAATGGATTCAACATCAAGATGACCACAACGTTTGCTAGTAAACCGAGAAAGCCCTCATAAAGGCCGAACGTTACTTGTGTAATATTGGCTGTAAAGGTGACGATAATCCCTACGACCAGCCCTGCAATGGTTGCTTCTCTAGACTGTTTTTTCCAGAACAAGCTGATCGCAATCGCTGGGAAAATTTGAACCATTCCTGAAACACCGATCAGCTGGAGCGTGACGAGTGCAGTTGGGAAGAGCATCCCGAATAAAAGGGCCAGCCCGATGACAATAAACACCATCGAACGTGTAATGATGGTTAATCTTTTCGGTGTCACATTTGGATGGATTAAGTCACGGTATAAATTATTCGCAAATAAATTCGACGCGCCAATGGCCATGATGGAACATGGAATGAGAGAAGCCAGCGCAATCGTTGAATAAGCCAGCCCCTGCATCACGCCGCCATATGACGTTTGAATTAAATGAAGAAGAGCAAATCTTGGATTAGTATCTTCTGGTAAGACTAAAAATGCAATAAACCCAAGGAAGATGACCAAAATCAATACAATGTTATAAAGAGGCAAAAATATGCTGTTTTTACGGATGGCATCTGCGCTTTTGGCTGTAAAAACACCAGTTGCCGCGTGTGCCCACATAAAAAGAGCAAGGGCAGAAACGCCTGAAGCAGTAATGAACCACAAAATGCCTTTAGGACCGCCTTCAGGTATCGTCAGAAGCTGTGGTGCTTCCTTGACTAACGTATTCATCATAGGTGTCCATCCGTTAAAATGAATGATTGGCAGAGAAACCACCATAAAGAGCATGATCACCCAAACAAGAATATCCTTAATAATGGCTGTATATGTAGGTCCTTTAATACCGCTGAAAAATGTATAAAGTGCAACTAAAATAAATGAAATAATAACAACTGCATTCACATTAATATAACTAGTTCCAGCGACAGTTAACGTATCTTGAATCCCGCTCAGCTGAAGACAAATATAAGGAATAAGCATAAGTACACCAATAATGGCAATCAAACTCGATAACAGCTTGCTGTCAAACCGCTCACGTGCATAATCAGCAAGGGTTGTAAGCTTGTGATTTTTCGCAACTGTCCAAAGTTTCGGTAAGAAAAAATAAGCAATAAAATAAGCAAGAACCGAATAAGGGATAGCGAAAAAAGCGACACTTCCAGCTGTATAAGCTGTACTTGTGAGCCCTAAAAAGGTATAAGCTGTATATAAGTCTGCGCCAACGAGGAACCAGACGAGTAGCCCGCCGAATTTTCTCCCGCCGACAGACCATTCTTCTACCGACTGTCTTGACGATTTGTCACGACCAGCGGCAAATCCGATGACCACGACGATGAAAATAATACTTGCAGTAATCAATAAAGCTGTTAAATTTCCTTGCATTAGTCAGTTCCTCCATTTGAATGTTGCATCCGGTAAATGATAAATGTACAAACTGGTGTGAGAACAATCCATAGTAAGAGCCAGAAGTGGAAAAAGGGCAGCCCAATCACAAATGGATGAATACGATTCACAAAGGGAAGTAGTGCGAGCTGTCCGATGAAAGGAATCGATATAAGTAGTGCCAGCATCAATTTTTTATTCATGTTTTCCTCCTGAATATTTTGTAATTTCATAATAATAGCAGTTGTCAGATTAGATCACAAGACCATTTTCAGAAAAAACAATCATTTTTGAGAATACCATACTAATATAACGCTTTCATTCGCAAAAAGACAGAAGAGTGAAGAGGGGGATTTGAAAAAAAGTATGGAGGAATAATATTTAAAACAAATAAAAAAGCCCCAGCATGAAAGCTGAGGCTCTGCCATTTTTTATAGGAAATCAGATACTTCTTCGATGTCAAAACGATTGCTTTTATGAGCTTCTTTTGCTGCTTTACCAACTGAGATCAGCATGACTGGTTCGTAGCGGCCGCTCACATTGAATTCTTTGATGTACGCTTCTTTACTAAAACCACCCATTGCGCATGTATCATATCCCATTGCTTTAGCAGCAATCATTAATTGCATAGCAGCTAATGATGCATTTGAATACGCTGCTTCACGTGCATACTGCTCACTTTGGTAAGCGCCATTAATTTGAGTCATGAGTGTTTCTTTAATATCTTCTGTAATGAAGCCTTGTTCTGCTAGCTCACTGTAGATTTTTTCGCCATTTTTATTGGCTTCAAGGTCACCTAACACTGCAATAACAGCTGATGCTTGTGAGACTTGCTTTTGGTTGTAAGCGATTGGAAGTAACTTTGCTTTTGATTCAGCACTATGGAATACAGTGAAATGCCAATGCTGAAGGTTCCACGCAGATGGTGCTTTTGTTGTAACATTAAGAAGTTCTGTTAGCTCTTCTTTTGTCAATTCATGAGTTGTATCATACTCTTTTACTGAAGCTCTTTCTTTTAAAATTTCAATCGTTTTTTGATCGCTCGCCATATGGATATTTCCTCCCGTTTTTGCAAATAGTATGGTACAATAAATAAAAAAGTGAGAAACTTACTTATTGTAACTAAAGATATTTTAAATTGTATACCGTTAGTTTGTCAAACAATCAGGAAAAGAAAGGCTGAAATATATGGAATTCCAATTATGTCCACACATTCAGCAAGCTTTTTTACTTCTTGGCAAGAGGTGGAATGGTCTCATTATTCATGTATTGCTTGATGGTCCAAAGCGGTTTAAAGACCTGACGGACATTATTCCATCCATCAGTCAAAAAATGCTCGCAGAACGCTTAAAAGAGCTTGAGCAAGATGGAATTATAGAGCGAATTGTACTGCCTGAAACGCCTGTCAAAGTCATCTATTGTCTAACCGAAAAGGGGAATGCATTAAACGGTGTGTTTGGAGAAGTATCGCGCTGGGCAGGGGAATATGCTGGATCTCATGAAAAAAAGGAGCAAGCCTAGTTTCAGGTTTGCCCAAACGTTTTGTCTCCTGGTGAATATGCTGATGTTAGGCACATGACAAAGGAGGAGAAATGCATGTACCCTCATACTCCGTATTTTCGAGGCGGCGCCCCTGGCATTCCGCCATATGAATCCAGAGTCCCTTTGTTTTTTGGTTTTGGCGCTCCTTTAGTCGGCGGACTGCTTGGCGGATTTCTAGGAAGTGCGATTTTTAATTATCCTCGTCCATATTACCCGCCACCACCACCACCGCCTGCTCCACCACCTTATGGCGGCGGATATCCACCATATTATTAAGAAAAAAGAGTAAGCCTGCTTCCATATCAAAGCAGGCTTTTTATAATGGAATATCAATTTCAGAGATCCCCGGATCATCATGCTTTAAGAACATAATTTCCAAAATACCCTCTTGATACGAAGCCTTCGTTCCTTTTCTTTTCACGGCAGCAGGCAGGACGATCTTCTTTTGTTCATTCTCTTCAGGAAAATGATCAATAAACAGCAGATTGGCTGTATGTTTGATTTTCACTTTTTCTGTGTTCGGACGAGCAAGCTCTATTTTGACAAACACGTGATCAGTTGTTTCAAACACTTCAACATTCGGCTCTTTCTCTTTTTTGACGTCTGGCTCTCTTGTTTTTTGATGCTGAGACAGCGGATCCTGGAAGGGGAACTGAGCAGAATAATTGGAGCCGAATACACTTTCCATCACTTGATTGACATATTGCTCAACGTCTTTAGGATCTGAATTTTTTAAGGCTTCTTTTGAAAATTGCTTTTGAAAAGGGAATAATCGGTTCCAGTCAAACATGCAAATCATCCTTTCTAAATGCCCTGAATTAGTATATGCCCATTCACCTGAGTGCGTGCTATAATATACGATAGGTTTAGAAAGGAATGGTTAGATTGAACGAACAGCAGCAATCAAAAGGTGTCCTGTATACTGCAGCATCTTTTACATTATGGGGGCTATTCCCATTATATTGGAAACTGATGGAGCATATTTCGTCAGGCGAAATTTTAGCGCACAGAATCGTATGGTCATTTGTTTTTATGTGTGGTATTCTCCTTTATTTAAAGCAAGTCCGCCCAGCAATACAGACTGTGAAGGGGCTGATGATGGATGGAAAAGCACTTTTCTCATTACTTTTATCTGCTATTTTAATTTCGGTCAACTGGTATGTGTACATTTGGGCAGTCAACCATCATCTCATGCTAGAAGCAAGTTTAGGATACTATATTAATCCGCTAGTATCCGTTTTATTAGGCATCCTTTTCTTGAAAGAACGACTGAATAAAATGCAAACGATCGCGATTCTCATTGCCGCCGCTGGTGTGATCATTTCAACGGTTCAGTACGGTTCATTTCCTGTCGTTGCTTTCTTATTAGCCTTTAGTTTTGGTTTCTATGGACTGATTAAAAAAAGGATGAGCTTTACGAGCGCGA
Organism: Bacillus pumilus; assembly: GCF_024498355.1. GTDB lineage: Bacteria > Bacillota > Bacilli > Bacillales > Bacillaceae > Bacillus > Bacillus pumilus_P. Next base: position 1,916,709 of record NZ_CP101833.1, on the reverse strand, counting down.
TTGGGTTAACGATTGAAACGCTGCTTCTCGCACCGGCTGCACTTGTTTATTTATTATTCTACTTAAAAGAACCTGTGGTGACCATGAATCCAAACAGTTTCGGATCGCTGGGCCTCTTATTTTTTGCAGGGGTTTTTACGGCTGTGCCGCTACTTTTATTTTCTGAAGGCGCAAAAAGGCTTCCTCTTTATCAAGTCGGCATTTTGCAATACATTGCACCGACGATTACGCTGTTTTTAGGGCTATTTGTGTATCACGAACACTTATCTGCAGCAAAAATCTTGACGTTTTTCTGTATTTGGGTGGCCATTTTACTGTTTACCACCTCACAATTACGCATGAAAAAAACAGCGAATTCTCATTAAAGAGAACAAGCAGTTTGCTTTTTTTTAAAGGCAGATCATGTCATAATAAGTTGTTACCAAAACTGTAGAGGTGATCACATGTCATCAGCCAATGAGCTTACAGCCGCTTATCGATCTTTATGGAAAAATCGTCAGCTTGATGTCGATGATATGTCTTCTTTATACGAGGCCATACGTGATGATTTACTGGATGCTCGCACCCATCCGCGGGCGAGAAAATCGTTACATCAAAAGTATGTGCTCGCTGTGGAGAGAATATTAGAAAGTGAGCTTGAGCATGATCATCAATTGCAGCTGATCAGCTTACATACGAAAAAGCTGCGAGAATTAATTCAAAATGAAGGAAGGAACCACTCATGAAACCAATTCAAACGGAAGATGTCACTGCACATCTTGAATCGTTTTTAAATCGTCCAGTCTTCGTTCATCTTGAAACGACAACTGGTTCTTATTCAGCTCATGTAAATGAACAAAATATGACGGTCGTGGCGTATATCCGCAATGCGAAAGTTGTCTATTCGCAGGCGAAAATAAAAGGACAAGGTCCGTACCGTGTTGGAATGAAAACAGAAGATGGCTGGATTTACGCAGAAGGCTTGACCGACTATGTGTTTGATGAACAAGGCCGCCTGCTATTAGCAGGGCACTTGCCAGACGGGAAACTAGCGATCTCATTACAAATTAGTGAAACACCATTTCAGGTGTAGGAGAAAGGGTGACGAGTGATGAACGAACATGTATTAGTGATGCTGCCTCACCCCGATGATGAATCCTATGGGGTCGCAGGTCTCATCGCACAAAGCAGAAAACGCGGAATTCCAGTCACGTATGCATGCGGGACACTTGGGGAAATGGGCAGAATTATGGGCAGCCCACCATATGCCAACCGTGAGACACTTCCTGAATTACGAAAACAGGAATTAATCAATGCATGCAAAGAAATGGATGTCACGGATTTACGTATGCTTGGACTACGTGATAAGACGCTCGAATTTGAAGATGATGAGTATTTGGCGGATGTGATGGAAAACATCATCGATGAAGTCAAACCAACACTTATTGTCACGTTTTACCCAGGACACGGTGTACACCCTGATCATGATGCGACAGGGGAAGCCGTCATCCGTGCTCTTTACCGCAAGAAAAAAGAAGACCGTCCTGTCACATACTGCATGGCCATTACGAGAAATAGAGAAGAAGTGCTAGGAAATGCAGATATTGTGATCAATATTACAGATGTAGCAGATATCAAATTAAATGCACTGAGAGCGCACAGAACACAAACAGAAGGCATACTGAGAGAAATTGAGCAGAAACTGAAAAACAAAGAACCAGTCGTCCAAAAATGGTTGGATGAAGAAATTTTCTGGACGTATCAATGGAATGACTAATGAAAAAGGCAGCTGACAAGGATCAGCTGCTTTTTTGTGTCGTATTTAATGATTGGGTGCATGTTTAAGTTGAATCAGTCGTTTTTCAATCAACCTGAGACGGATAAAGAGGACGATTGCACCAGCGGCAAGCCCTGCAATGAGACCGATCCAATAGCCGAACGCCCCAAATGAGGTATATGTGCCAATCAGGTAGCCGGCAGGAAGCCCGATGACCCAGTAAGAGAAAAAAGCTGCAATGAGTGTATAGTTCACATCTTTATAGCCGCGAAGAGCCCCTTGAATCGGTGCAGCGATCGCATCTGACAACTGGAAAAAGATTGCGTAAATCAAAAAGTGCTGTGTCAGCTGTAAAACAGCCGAGTCAGTTGTATATAAACCTGCGATCTCTGGTCTAAATAACAAAATGAGTGCTGCCGTACATAATGAGAATAAAACAGCAGTTCCAATTCCAATATAGCTGTAGATTTGTGCGTCTTTATACCGCATGGCACCGGCTTCAAAGCCAACGACGATCGTTAAAGCCATTGAAATACTAAGCGGTAAAATGTATAAGATAGAAGCAAAGTTCATTGCTGCTTGGTGACTGGCGATCGTCACGGTATCAAAGTGACCCATTAAAAGCGTGACAGCTGCGAAAATGCTCGTTTCAAAAAAGATCGCAAACCCAATAGGGATACCGATTTTCAGTATTTGCCCCATACGGGAGATGTTGAACCGAGGCAGTTTTTGAAACAAACGAAATGAGGCAAATGGTTCTGCCTTGATGACAATACAAATGCTCATGATGAAAATGGCCCAATACGTCATCGCAGATGCAAGGCCAGCCCCTGCACCGCCTAGCTTTGGCAAGCCAAAATTCCCAAATATCAATAAATAATTTAAAACAAAGTTAATAGGAAGTGCTGTTAACGTAACAAACATCGTCACACGTGTTTTCCCTAATGCATCAATAAATGACCTCAGCACTGAATAACCAAACAGCGGGATGATCCCAAAAGCAAGAAAGCTGAGAAAATGCCGGGCAATATCCTCAACGGATGGGTCAAGACCAAGTCCTCCTAATATGAAAGGGACGCTAATCGTTCCAATGACGATCACAACGACACTTAAAAGAAAGGATAAATAGATGGCCTGAAAGACAGCCCGAGGAACGTCTTGTTTTTGGTCTGCACCCATCAGCTGGGCCACAATCGGAGTAACGGCCATTAATATACCGGCAAGCCCTGTATAAACAGGTGTCCAAATGCTGGAACCGATCGCGACACCCGCAAGGTCTTCTGCGCTCACCTTTCCAGACATCACCGTGTCTAAAAACGTAATAAGCGAAAGACCCGCTTGTGTGATTAAAATCGGGATCAAAATGGTTAGAAATTGTGTCAACTTTGTTCGAATGCTATTTGTTTCTCTCATCATCAGTTCCTCTCTGAACAGAAATAACGAGAGGAATTATATCATGCTATGTAAAAAAATCAATTCTCCGTCGGATTATTTTTCTTTGATGGCTTCGTTTTTTTAAACATTTGGGCATAAATAAAAGAAAGACTGACAACACCTAAAATGCTGCAAGCATATTGAATGACTTTCTGAATGGTCATATTGAGTTCACCTCCATACAAATAGAATGTGCACAATTTGTTATTTTATGACACAAGCCAAAGAAGGAGGGAAATGGTCAAGATGTTAAATCGCACAAACGAAGAAGCGATGTTTAAATTAGAAATGAAATCACATTTGATGCAAATCATGATGGATGCAAGGAAAATTGCCGATTCACTTGATGAGACGGAACAATGTCTTCTTTGTGACCTCGAATCATTGCATGATCAGTTTAATGAAATGCATGCAGAGGCTTCCTCGTTTTATTTACAATCATATATGGAGGAATTCACGCCTGGATTTGCTCAATTTTCGTTAGCGATTGAGCATTTATCTAAACAAAAGCACGGAGCGCTTATTGTGATTCAAAGGAGGGATGAAGTCGAGGATTTTATCCAAAGAGGCACAAACCTCCATGCGAAAATTAGTGCATCATTAATAGAAAGCATTTTCTATCCGGGAAATCCACTTCATGATGGTGCTCTTTTAGTGAAAGAAAATACACTCGTTTCCGCTGCAAATGTGCTGCCGCTCACCTCAAAAAAAGTCAGTCCTTCTCTTGGCACAAGACACAGGGCGGCCATCGGTCTTTCTGGGATGACCGACGCACTGGTTCTCGTTGTATCAGAAGAAACGGGAAAGATGTCGTTTGCTAAAGAAGGAGTGCTTTATCCGCTCACCGTGAAAGATCCGGAAATAAGAAAATAAAAACGAATCGCTGCATTCTTCATTGGGAAGGATGCTTTTTTCATTTGAGGAGAAAAAACAGCCAATTAAGTAAAAAGTCATTTGATACAGAAAAATTTGTCATGTAGAATAGAACTATGAAACTAGCAAAGTGCTTGTTTTGACATATTTCTAAACGTCAACTTAAAAATTCCTTAAAAAATGTTTATAAATACAGCAAACAGCCGATAGAAACGATATGGCGTTGTTTTAGCATTTTGAGTTTGCTGCTCTAACCTATTTGTTATTGCCCAACGTCTTCATGTCGAGTAATATAATAGAAATAAAGATAAAATAGTGCAAGAGAAGCAGAACCGTTAAATGCGAAACTCAAAACTAGTACATAAGTTTTGTTGAACGAAATCATGAAAGGCGGAGATTCATCTATGAAGAAAAAAGTAGTAACCGGCCTCACAGTTTCAGCGATCGCAGGCTCAGCTGTTATTGCTGCACCGGCAGAAGCACAGACGATCAAGGTGAAAAGCGGTGACTCACTTTGGAAGATTGCCGAACAGTACAATACAAGTATTTCGGAGCTTCAATCTCTTAATCAATTAAAAACGACGATGATTTTTGCAGGACAAAGCTTAAAGATTCCTGGCGCAAAAAGTAAAAAAACCAGCTCATCAACAGGCTCAAAAGCGACGAAATCAGGTGCTTCAACGACATCTAGCTATACTGTAAAGCTTGGAGATTCACTATGGCTGATTGCGAAAAATCATAAAATGTCAGTCGCAAGCTTGAAAAGCCTAAACAGCTTAAACAGTGACCTGATTCGACCAGGTCAAAAGCTGAAAGTCTCTGGGAGCACGAAGACGAGCGGCAGTCAGTCATCAAATTCAAACTCAAGCAATAAGACGACGAACTCAAATAGTTCATCATCATCTAGTACATACAAGGTCAAATTAGGCGATTCCCTTTGGAAAATTGCGAATTCGTTAAATATGGCGATTGGTGAAATCAAAACATTAAACGGATTAAAATCTGATATGATTTATCCGAATCAAGTATTGAAAGTAAAAGGGACGGCTGCATCAAAACCAAGTCAGCCGAAAGCCCCTGCTAAACCTAGCAACCCGTCTTCAAGCGGGAAAACAACATCTTATACCGTAAAATCAGGTGATTCATTATGGAAAATTGCGATTCAGTTTAAGGTGCAGGTTCAATCCATTCGCACGGCAAACAGCCTGAAAAGTGATGTGCTTAGAATTGGACAAGTGTTAAAAATTAATGGTACGGCTTCCGGCTCTAATGGTTCTACGTCTAACGGTTCAACAACTCCGGTCAACAATAACAAAACCGATGTTCCAATGAATGCAAAAATCACGACGATGATCCAAGAAGGTAAAAAGCTGACAGGAATTCCTTACAGATGGGGCGGTAATACACCAGCTGGGTTTGATTGCAGCGGCTTTGTTTACTATCTCATTAACAAGGTTTCATCTGTATCTAGATTAAGCACAGCGGGCTACTGGAATATGATGACGCCTGTCAGCACACCGCAAGTTGGAGATTTTGTTTATTTTACAACATACAAAGCAGGTCCTTCTCACATGGGACTATACCTGGGTGGAGGAGATTTCCTTCATGCAAGTGACAGCGGAGTAGGTATTTCGAACTTAAGTAACTCATATTGGAAAAAAGCCTATTTAGGTGCAAAACGTTTCTTCTAAAAAAGCCGGTTTTCGGCTTTTTTTGTTTGCCCTCTCATGAGATTGTCCATACTGATAACAAAAGGAAAAGGGGGCAGTCATATGAAAAAGTCAGTGTGGACGATCATGATGTGTTTGGTCTTTCTCGTATCAGCATGTCATGCACCGCCGAAAAAAGAAATGGCAGAAGAAAGTCATGAAGTTGCAGCACCTAAACAAGCGCCGGTGACCACTTCATTGATCAATGAAAGTGGGCAGAAAATAGGAAGCATCGAAGTGAGAGAATCTTCAGCAAATGGTCTGGATCTACACGTAAAAGCAAAAGGGTTACCGCCAGGTCCTCATGGCTTCCATATTCACGAGACAGGTGTATGTGAAGCGCCAGATTTTGAAACGGCAGGTCCTCATTTTAATCCAACCCATAGGGAGCATGGCTTTGACAACCCAAAGGGGCATCATGCTGGAGATATGCCTAATTTAGAGGTAGGAGCAGATGGCCAAATTGATGTCGTCGTCAATGTACCAGATGTGACGTTAAAGGGAGGTCCGAATCAATTAATCGGTCAAAATGGGCGAAGCTTTATCATTCATGCAGAAGCAGATGATTATTTAAGCAACCCTTCTGGAAACTCTGGAAAGCGAATTGCTTGCGGAGCGATCACAAAAGAAATGGTAAAATAACAGAAGACGAACCTTTATGTATTGAGTGCATAAAGGTTTTTTTAGTATACTTGGTGAGGAAAATGATCGAAGAGAGGAATTAATCATATATGTTCAACCAACAATCACTCCCAGAAGAAATTCAAGCAATGATCGAAGCAAAAGCAAAAGTGCTAGAAGAAGAATTCCGTCCGCTCATTGGAACAGGCGGCTATGAATCACAGGATACTTCTATCATTCAAGATGCCATGATTGCACTAGCACTAGGAAAAAACGTTCTATTAAAAGGGCCAACTGGCTCAGGTAAAACAAAACTAGCAGAAACTTTATCCGCTTTCTTTCAGCAGCCGATGCACAGTGTGAACTGCTCGGTTGATCTAGATGCAGAAAGCTTAATTGGCTATAAAACCATCCACAATGATGGTCAGATCGCTTCTATTGAATTCATTGAAGGACCCGTTACAAAAGCAATGAAAAAAGGCCACCTTTTATATATTGATGAAATCAACATGGCGAAACCGGAAACCCTGCCTATTTTAAACGGTGTACTCGACTACCGAAAAATGATGACAAACCCATTTACAGGTGAGGTTGTCAGAGCAGAAGAGGGCTTTGGCGTGATTGCGGCAATCAACGAAGGGTATGTTGGCACAGTGCCTCTAAATGAAGCCCTGAAAAACCGTTTTGTTGTCATTGATGTTCCTTACATCGGCGGCGGCATCCTGAAAGATGTCCTTCAATCTCAATCTGTTTTAAAGGATGAGCGGTTAATCGCCCAATTCGTACAGCTCTCATCAGACTTGATTACACAAGCACACAATGGACAGGTCAGTGAAGAAGCAGCATCCATTCGCGCCCTCTTAGATACATGTGATCTTGCGCAATATATCCCGCCGCTTCGTGCCATTGAACGAGGGATTGTTGAAAAGCTAGAAGATGACCGGGAAAAAGCAGCGGTAAGAAATATCGCCCAAACATTATTCGAGTGAGGTTCTGACTTTTGAAATTCATCAAATTTAATGACAGCAGAATCGATTCATTTCTATTTATGGAATTAACAGATTTAGCCAAAACGTTAGCGAAAAGTGATGATGTCGAGCTTGAATACGGTGTGCAGTCCTACTATGAACCTTTTGAAAAGAAAATTTTCATCAGCCATTTTTGGGATGATCGTAATCAAGAAGACATGACAGCAGGGCTAAAAAGTGATGTTTTCCTGCGTGCAGTAGGGACAGTCTATAGTGATCTCACTGTATTTGAGGACATGATCCGCTACGCCCACACATTATCCATTCCTAATGTATGTAAACAATTGTTTATGCTGTTTGAAGATATCCGGATTGAAGAGCAAATTAAACGCGACCGCCCAGGAACAAAAAAGGTGTTTAAACGGAGAAGAGAGCTTTACAGGCGTCACTTTAAGACGCAATTAACGATTAACCAAGAACGAACCATTTTAACGGATGCACTCTTTTGTGCAATGTATGTAAAGCTGACAGCTGATTCACCGCTGGAAGAGATTCCGCCCCTTCACGAGCAGATTCATCCAATGATTCCGTTTATTGAGTCAAGTCTTGAACGTGTATATGAAGCAGGTTCAACATCTGACATCGCAACCATTGTAAAAGGATTGACAGAAGGCTTTGATGAGCTTCTTGAAAAAGATATGCTGAATACGTACTTTTTCTTTCCAGAATTGGACTATGAAAAAGCGGCAAAAGAACCGCTGTTCCATGACTTAAAAAGAAAACCTAAATTAAGTGAGGACATCAAAGTCGACCGGGAAAAACAGGGGGATGAAGACATCCACCAAGAATATATGGAAGTATGGCATAGGGAAACTGAAGCGCCATCAAAAAGCTTCCTTCAATTTGATTTAGAACACGGCGGGAAAAGTGATCTCGGCAAGGATGCAGCAAGAGAAGGTGACGATGGAGACCAGGCGCTTGGAACTGTTCAAGGCTCTGCAAAACAAACACATCGAAAAGATTATTCAAAGCTCGAAGCATTAGAAGAGGCTGAAGGCGAAGAAAGCGGAGCAGGTGCTCATGAGAATGGAAAAGAGAACAAATATGCGTTTCCAATTATGATATCACCAGACCCGCCTGAGCCAGAGCAAATAGATGTGTACAAGCAGCATGCAAAGGCGATTGAGCCTTACCAGAAACGCTTAAAGCAGATGATTCAAAAAACACTTGAACATAAAAAATCATGGCCGAAAACGGATCTTCATGCAGGCCGTCTGAGTAAAAAGCTCATTCGCTATTTTACAGAGTCTAACCCGCGTCTTTTCTATAAAAAGCAGGCACCGTCTTCTCAAATTGATGCTGTTTTCACCTTATTAGTTGACTGTTCTGCAAGCATGTTTGACAAGATGGATGAGACGAAAAAGGGAATTGTTCTATTTCATGAAGCCTTAAAATCCGTTCAAGTACCACATCAAATTGTTGGGTTTTGGGAAGATACAAACGATGCAACAGAAACAAGCCAGCCGAACTATTTCAACACAGTCGTGTCGTTCAAAGATTCTTTATTTGATGCAGGACCTTCCATTATGTCACTTGAGCCAGAAGAGGATAACCGGGACGGCTATGCGATTCGTCAAATGACGAAAATGATTTTAAAACGAAGAGAAGAGCAAAAGTTTCTCATTGTATTCTCAGACGGAGAGCCAGCCGCGTTCAGCTACGAACAAAATGGGATCGTGGATACACATGAAGCAGTTCTTGAAGCGAGGAAAAAGGGAATTGAAGTGATCAACGTGTTTTTATCCAATTCGCCGATTGAAGAAGCACAGATGAAAACCATCCAAGATATGTATGGCAAGTTCAGCATTTTTGTACCAGATGTCGATACATTGCCAGATGTCTTATATCCATTATTGAAGAAACTGCTGCATAAAAGCATTGGGGCATAAGGTTTTGCCCCTTTCTTCAAAATATTTTTCGGAATGATTTAAATTTTTTGTTTTTCTGTGAATTTTTTATCTTTAATTGAACAAAGAATGTAGAAAGTAATCCGAAACAGTGGTAGAATATTATTGGAAGCGTTTTATTACATAAATTTGGTCATTGTGTTCTGGAAGTTATATCGAGATAGTGTTCAATCACTTGATGATCAAAGTTGGGGGTAGTGTTCAAAATGTTTCAAAATGATGTGAAACAACCGTTGAGTTGGGAAGAATTTCATGGTCCGAACCTCGGCTATGTGCTCGAGCTCTACGATCAGTATGTCCAAGATCCTAATAGTGTTGACGAAGATCTAAGAGGCATATTTGATGAACTTGGTGCACCACCGAGTGAAATGAAGGAGGAAATTGGGAAAAAAGAAAATAATGTAGTTACTTCTGAACAAATCCAAAAGATAGCATCAGTCGTTAAACTGGCAGAAGACATCAGAACGTATGGCCATTTAAATGCTTCCGTCAATCCTCTTCGCAAAGAAAAGGAATTACAAGAGCTGTTCCCTTTAAAGGAGTACGGTTTAACAGAAGAAGATGTCAAGAATATTCCGATATCGATTATTAGTGCAGACGCACCAAAACACATTTCAAACGGCATAGAAGCCATTAACCATTTGAGAAATACGTATAAGCGCACCATTTCATTTGAGTTTGATCACGTGCATGACTTCGAAGAACGAAACTGGCTCTCAAGCTCTATCGAGTCTGGTGAACTATTTAAGAAAAAACCAGCGGATAAACTAGTTTCTGTATTCAAAAGATTAACAGAAGTCGAGTACTTTGAGCAGTTCCTGCATAAAACATTTGTTGGGCAAAAGCGCTTTTCTATCGAAGGATTAGATGCACTTGTCCCAGTACTTGATGAAATTATATCAGAGTCTGTTACACAAGGGACTTCAAATATTAACATTGGAATGGCACACAGAGGCCGTTTAAATGTATTAGCACATGTTTTAGGAAAACCATATGAGATCATTTTCTCAGAATTCCAGCATGCGCCAAATAAAGAGCTTGTTCCATCAGAAGGCTCTATTGGCATTAGCTACGGATGGACAGGGGATGTCAAGTACCATCTTGGAGCTGATCGTCAAATTAAAGACGAAGATACAAAGAGTGCGAGAGTCACGCTTGCTAATAACCCAAGTCACTTGGAGTTTATTGACCCAATTATTGAAGGAAGCACACGTGCCGCTCAGGAATTACGTACTCAAAAAGGCTATCCAGTACAAGACGTTGAAAAAGCGTTAGCCATCTTAATTCATGGTGATGCGGCATTTCCTGGAGAAGGAATTGTGGCAGAAACATTAAATTTAAGTCAACTTGTAGGCTATCAAGTTGGTGGAACCATCCATATCATTGCAAACAACATGATCGGGTTCACAACGGAAAGCAATGAATCTCGTTCGACGAAATATGCAAGTGACCTTGCAAAAGGTTTTGAGATTCCAATTGTGCACGTCAATGCAGATGATCCGGAAGCATGTTTAGCGGCTGTTCAGCTAGCTGTAGAATACCGCAAACGCTTCAAGAAGGATTTCTTAATTGACTTGATCGGTTACCGCAGATATGGTCATAACGAAATGGATGAGCCTTCTACAACTCAGCCAATGCTATATGATGCAGTCAGAAAGCATAAAACGGTCAAGAATATCTTTGCAGATAAACTTGTCACAGAAGGTCTTCTGACAAAAGAACAACGAGAAGAAATCGAGCAGGCTGTGACGACGAAGATAGAAGAAGCCTATAAAAAAGTGCCTTCAAAGAAAGAACATACGATTCAAGAAATCGAACTGCCAGAGCCTGTATCTAATGGCTTCCCAGCAGTGGATACATCAGTAGAATTTGATGTATTAAGAAAGCTGAACGAAGAATTAATTAGCTGGCCGAAAGATTTCCAAGTATTCGGTAAGCTAAAGCGGATCCTTGAAAAACGTGCAAAGGTGTTTACAGATGACCGTAAAGTGGAATGGTCACTTGGTGAAGCACTCGCATTTGCATCTATATTAAAAGACGGTACGCCAATTCGAATGACCGGACAGGATTCAGAGCGAGGCACATTTGCTCAAAGAAACCTTGTTCTTCACGACAGTCAAACGGGAAATGAATTTATTGCTCTTCATGAACTGAGTGATGTGAATGCATCATTTACAGTCCATAACAGTCCACTGTCGGAAGGCTCTGTCATCGGATTTGAATATGGTTATAATGTCTATTCTCCTGAAACATTAGTGATTTGGGAAGCTCAATTTGGAGACTTCGCAAATGCGGCTCAAGTGTATTTCGATCAATTTATTTCAGCAGGCCGCGCAAAATGGGGACAAAAATCAGGTCTAGTCATGCTCTTGCCGCACGGATATGAAGGACAAGGTCCTGAACATTCAAGTGGAAGAACAGAGCGCTTCCTGCAATCAGCTGCTGAGAATAACTGGACAGTTGCGAACCTGACAAGTGCAGCGCAATACTTCCACATTCTTAGAAGACAGGCAAAAATGCTGCTTCGTGAAGAGATTCGTCCGCTTGTCATCATGACACCGAAGAGTCTGCTTCGTAATCCGAACACATTGTCTGAAGTCCAAGAATTAACGGATGGACAGTTCCGTCCAGTTCTTGAACAGCCAGGTATTGTGCATGATCATGAAAAAGTTTCACGACTCGTTCTATCTAGCGGGAAGGTATCGATCGATATTAGTGATCGTTTTACTCAAATGGAAGAGCCAAAAGATTGGCTTCATATTGCAAGAGTGGAACAACTATATCCATTCCCGGCCAAAGATATTAAAGCAATTTTAACGAAACTGACAAACTTAGAAGAAATCGTATGGGTGCAAGAAGAACCACAAAATATGGGGGCTTGGGGATACATTGAGCCATATTTACGTGAAATAGCGCCTGAAAAAGTAAAAGTACGTTACATCGGCCGAAGAAGACGTTCAAGTACGGCTGAGGGTGATCCAACTGTGCATAAAAAAGAACAAGAACGAATTGTATCTGATAGCTTGACTCGCAAAAACTAAGGGGGAAATGAAAAATGGCGGAAATTAAAGTACCTGAATTAGCGGAATCGATCTCGGAAGGAACGATTGCTCAATGGCTAAAGCAGCCGGGCGATTATGTTGAGCAGGGAGAATACCTGTTAGAACTTGAAACAGATAAAGTCAATGTCGAACTGACAGCCGAAGAATCTGGCGTACTCAAAGAAGTACTGAAAGATTCTGGTGACACTGTACAAGTTGGAGAAGTCATCGGAACCATTGCAGCAGGTGAAGCTGGCGGAAGCGAGTCCGCAGCTCCAGCACCTGAGCAAGATTCTGCACCAGCTTCGAAAGAAGAACCGGCAGCTGAACAAAAAGAAGCAGCAGCAAAAGAAGAGCCGAAATCTGGTAATGGCAGAACCATCGCTTCTCCTGCAGCTAGAAAATTAGCAAGAGAGAAGGGGCTAGACTTATCTGAGATTCCAACCGTAGATCCGCTGGGCAGGGTACGAAAGCAGGATGTAGCTTCTTATCAAAAGAATGAAGCACCTGCAAGAGCACCAAAAGCCGCGCCACAAGCAAATGCTGCGGTGCAGAATGATCAAGCAGGAAAACCAGTTGAGCGTGAAAGAATGTCACGCCGCAGACAAACGATTGCAAAACGCTTAGTTGAAGTTCAACAAACGGCTGCAATGCTGACAACATTTAATGAAGTTGATATGACAGCTGTGATGGATTTAAGAAAGCGTCGTAAAGATGCCTTCCTTGAACAAAATGATGTGAAACTTGGCTTCATGTCCTTCTTCACAAAAGCAGTTGTAGCAGCACTGAAGAAATATCCGCTTCTTAATGCAGAAATTCAAGGTGATGAACTTGTCTTGAAGAAATTCTACGACATCGGCATCGCTGTCGCTGCAAATGAAGGACTTGTCGTACCGGTTGTCCGTGATGCAGACAGATTGTCATTTGCCGGGATTGAAAAAGAAATTGGTCATCTTGCGAAAAAAGCAAGAGACAACAAATTGTCTCTTAGTGAGTTACAAGGTGGATCATTCACGATCACAAACGGCGGAACATTTGGTTCTCTGCTTTCGACACCAATTTTAAACAGCCCTCAAGTTGGGATTTTAGGAATGCACAAAATTCAGCTTCGTCCTGTTGCGATTGATGAAGAACGTTTTGAAAACCGTCCAATGATGTATTTGGCTCTTTCTTACGATCACCGTATTGTCGATGGAAAAGAAGCAGTTGGATTCCTCGTCACGATTAAAAACTTGCTTGAAGATCCTGAGCAGCTATTGCTTGAAGGATAATGATCGACATGAAAAGCTGGCACCCGTTAAGGTGCTAGCTTTTTTTCTTTTCGATTTCCTGATTTCCTCGTTTTGACCAATATGTCGCAAGCCAGGATCCAGCTAAATTATGCCACACACTAAAAATCGCACTTGGTACGGCTGCGAGGGGCGAGAAATGTGCTGTTGCAAGAGCTGCGCCCAGGCCAGAGTTTTGCATGCCTACTTCTATCGAGATGGCTCTTCGAGAAGGAATATCCATTTTGCACCATCTTGCAATGAGGTAACCAAATAAAAGACCGAGACCATTATGTAAAACGACAACTGCAAAAATAAGCAAGCCAGATTGAAGAATCTGCTCTTTATTTGCACTGACAACTGCTGCAATGATCACCACAATTCCGGCAACAGATACAAGCGGGAGTGCTTGAACCGCATATGTCACTTGTTTTTTAAAAAACAACTGAACGATGACGCCCAAAATAATTGGAATCAGCACAACTTGTACAATCGACAAAAATAGAGCACCCGGCGATACTGGTAACCAAGATCTTGCAAAGATTAAAATAAAGACAGGGGTCAAAAAGGGAGCAAGGAGCGTCGATATGGTGGTGACGGCTACAGATAATGCCGTATTTCCTTTCGCCAAAAAGGTCATGACATTGGATGCTGTACCACCTGGACAGCAGCCTACGAGAATAACGCCTACAGCGATTTCAGAAGGCAGCCGTAATCCATAAGCTAACAAAAAGGCAATAAGCGGCATAAGTGTGTACTGCGTCAGAACCCCGATCAACACATAGAGAGGTTTTCGAAACAGCTCTTTAAAATCTTCAGCAGACAGGGTAAGCCCCATCCCAAACATAATGATACCGAGTAAAAAAGGAATATAAGGTCCAATCTTAGAAAATTCGGAAGGAAAGGCAAACCCAAGACACGCAAATACAATGACCCAAATCGCAAAGGTTCTTCCTGCAAAGTGACTAATAGTTAATAAAATCTTCATTCATTGCTTCAGCTCTCTTTCCTCACATATCTTTCTTATTTTAAATGAATTTTCTGAAAAAACAACCCATTCTTTAGATGGGTTTCAATAATAAAATTATGTAAACTGAAAATACTCCACATAGGCTTGTGCCTACATAGAGTAAAATCTCAAAATGGTGTCCATTTGACTTGTTGCGCTTGTTTAAGTCTTGCTTCTGGCTCACGCCAGTCAACTACATTCCACCACCTGTCTACGTATTGCGCCTTTTCATTCCGATATTGAAGGTAGTAGGCATGCTCCCATACATCAAGGGTCAGAAGAGGGATGACATCCCATTGCGATAAAAGCTGATGACGTTCTGCCTGTAAAATTTCTAAACGCTGTGTTCGGGGCACCCATACGAGAATAGCCCAGCCAACACCTTCTACTTGTTTAGCAGCTGCTGAAAATTGGGATTGGAATGCGTCATAGCTGTCAAACGAATGCTCAATGAGGCGGAGCATTTGACCAGTAGGCTTTCTTTTTCCTGAAGGACTCATGGAAAACCAAAAAATACAATGTAAATAATGTCCCGCCCCATGAAAGGCAAGCTCACGTTCCCAGTGCTTGATCATCGTAAAATCATTTGTTCTTCTTGCTTTTTTTAACGCAAGCTCAGCTTTGTTCAGGCCATCGACATATGATTGGTGATGCTTCTGGTGGTGCAAATACATAATCTCTTTTGAAATATAGGGTTCTAGTGCTTCATACCGATAAGGGAGAGGTGGTAATTGGTGACCTCCAGCTGCTACATCTCGCAGTGCTTCGGGCTGGTTCATGTCAACTGCAATACTTTCAGCAAGTTCATACCACTCTTGTTCACTTGAGCGCTCATCATTCATTTTTAACAATAAATTTTCTGTTTTCTGACGGATTTTTTCATCTTGAACCACGTTTTGAAAAGAGCTAAGCCACTCTTTGAGCTGCATTCGATATTCTTCCTTATTCATTGATACGCCCCATTTCTTCTAAAAATGTGGAACAAGCCATCATTGGAAATACAAAAGGATAGCTATGATAGGTGATATAAAACTGCTTTGGAAGGCCAATGCCCACTGGATAGTACAAGGCTTCATTGGAATGCTGATGATTCACCAAAAATGAAATGGCTTTTAAAATCGATTTGTCATCTGGCTTCTCATATTGCAAAAGAGCCTCTGCGGCCCAAGCAGTTTGAACCACTGTGCCAAATGGGAGCGGGACAAACGTTTTTACCTCTGCACTTTTGCACGATTCTCCGAAGCTGCCATCTTCTAGTTGAATCTGTTTTAAGAAACGGCACGCTTTTTGAACGGCAGGGTGTGAGTAGGGGATGCCCGCAGCTTTAAGTCCTGTTAACGCTGCCCAGGTTCCATAAATATAGCAAACGCCCCACCTGCCAAACCATGATCCGTTTTTCTCTTGATGTTCAAAGAGCCATTTTACACATTGATCTTTCTGTCTAAGAATTGATGGAGAAATGTTTTTCTCCTCGAGACCAATAAGATGAAGCACGCGGCCTGTAATATCGGGAGTAGATGGATCAATGGCCGCATCCTCCGCAGATTCGAGCGGGAGATGACGAAGCAAGAAGTGATCTTGATTTTTTTCGAAAGCAGAAAAGCCGCCATCACGGTTTTGCATGGAAAGGAGCCAATCAAAACCTCGTCTCCATTGAACAGGTGCGCATGCTTTAGGAATGGCTTTTAACACAATTTGGGTGTCATCACAATCAGGGTTATTCGTATTGATATCTGAGAAACCAAAGCCCCCCGGAGCGGCATGGCGGTTATGAAACGCCCAATCTGCTTTCTTCATTTGCTGCCGATTCAGCAAGTATGTAAAAGACTTTGTGATAAGGGGCTCTTCTCGTTTTCTGCCTGCTTTTTGAGAAGCAAAACTGACAAGCGCAGTATCCCAAACTGTGGATGTAGAATTCTCAGCATACAGCTCGCCTTGACAGGAGCTGACAAGCTTTTTCATGCCTTTCACCGCTTTTTGGATAAGATGATATCCCGGAGAGTACCCAAGGCTCATGAGCGCATAGACCATAAAGATGGTCGCACTTAAGTAGCTGTACAGCGTGCCATCCTTTTCAAGACGGTCAAACATATATCGTTTAGCCGCTTCATACCCGAAAAAGTCCAACCGGCTGTCTAAGGCTACATATGATCGCATATACGTCAAAAAGTGGTGAGTTGAACGTTCTTCTCTTGCCATAAACCAGTCAAATGGATTTTTAGACATGCTCTCATCAAGGTGTGCTAAGGATGGAAACTTTGCATGAGAGGTATACCGCTTATTCAGTGCAATCATCATCGGCACAAAATGAATTCTTGCATATGCACTAAGATGGTAGAAGTGCAGCGGAAAGTATGTAGGGATGAGTAAAAAAGAAAGTGGTGCATAGAAGTAGGGCCAAGGGTGCATTCCGTTTACGGCGAGCATCCACTTTGTCATAAAATGAACGTTCTTTAAACCACCTTTTGATCGAATATATTGTGCTGCTTTTTCCATATGAGGCTCATCTTGTTGAAACCTGCCTGAAACGAGCATTCCGCAATAGCCTTGCACTGTGGCTGTTAAATGTCCCGTTTGATCATGATAGAGAGAAAAGGAACCATCCTCATTTTGCTTCGCGCGTATCGCTTCTGCCAATTGACGAATGAATGCCTGATCTGGATCGCCGACAGCCTTTAACAGCATAATTAAAAAAGCATTTGTCATCATGGAGCCTTCAAAGCAGAAAACAAAAGCGCCATCTTCTCGTTGTCTGCGTTCTACTTGTTTGTGCAGTTCCTCAATATACTCGTTTACTCTCGTTTTGAAACCTTGCATATTCGGCTATGCTCCTTTCCTTTACTACTATATTCAGGAGCCTGCCTGTCACATGCAATCACAAAAAAGCCGATGACATTGCCATCGGCTTTGCTGCTTGTCTATTAATCTTGGAGGTTAATCCATACACTTTTCACTTCAGTGTAATTATTCAACGCATACGAACCCATTTCTCTGCCTAAACCTGACTGCTTATATCCTCCAAACGGGGAGGCGGCATCAAAGACATTATAGCAGTTGACCCAAATTGTTCCTGCTTCAAGACGTGCAGCAATATCAAGGGCATGCTTTAAGTTTTCTGTCCAAAGTCCTGCGGCTAATCCATAGTCAGATTGATTGGCCCGTTCGACCACTTCATCAATGGAATCATAAGGAATTGCGGATAAAACAGGTCCGAAAATTTCTTCCTTAGCGATGGTCATGTCATCTTCTACATCCTTAAAAACAGTAGGAGAGACGAAGTAGCCTGCTTCATAAGGGCAATCACCACCGACAACGGCTGTTGCACCTTCTGATTTACCTTTTTCGATATAGCCTAATACGCGTTCGTGCTGCTCT
The DNA here is from genome assembly GCF_024498355.1 of Bacillus pumilus. Taxonomy (GTDB): domain Bacteria; phylum Bacillota; class Bacilli; order Bacillales; family Bacillaceae; genus Bacillus; species Bacillus pumilus_P. Next base: position 1,898,688 of record NZ_CP101833.1, on the reverse strand, counting down.
TTACTCACAAGAGGTCCGATTTGCGTATCTTGATGGAGACCGGCGCCTTGCTTAAGTGATGTCGCATATTTGGCCATTTGATCGACCACTTCATCGTATTGGCTCCGGTGAACAAAGACCCGTGAACCTGCACAGCATACCTGGCCTTGGTTAAACATGACGCCGTTTAAAGCACCTGGAATGGCTTTCTTTAAATCTGCATCTGGTAAAATAATGTTTGGCGATTTTCCGCCAAGTTCTAATGTGACGCGCTTAATGGATTTAGCGGCTTTCTCCATGATTAATTTCCCAACACTTGTTGATCCTGTGAAGGCTAGCTTGTTGACATCAGGGTGATCGGTAAGTGCATTCCCGGCTGTTTCACCGAATCCAGGAACGATGTTAATTACGCCTTCTGGGAAACCGGCTTTATCCACTAATTCAGCTAAATAAAGAGCAGAAAGTGGTGTTTGTTCTGCTGGTTTTAAAACGATAGTGCAACCTGTTGCGAGGGCAGCACCCATTTTCCACATGGCCATCAGCAACGGGAAGTTCCAAGGAATGATTTGTCCCACAACACCAACAGGCTCATGGCGGGTATAATTAAAATAACCCTGACTGACAGGAATGGTTTGTCCAGTCATTTTTGTGGTCCAGCCTGCGTAATAGCGCATGTGCTCAATGGCGAGAGGGACATCCGCATTTGTTGTTTCATTAATTGGCTTTCCGTTATCAAGTGTTTCAAGCTGAGCAAGCTCTTCTTGATTTTCTTCCATTAAATCTGCAAGCTTAAACATAAGCCGAGCGCGTTCAGCGGCAGACATTGAGCGCCAAGGACCATGAAAGGCTTTTTTAGCAGCTTTCACTGCCTCATCAATATCAATCGCACCTGCTTCATATACATCAATAAGGGTTTCGCCTGTGGCTGGGTTAGGAGTAGAAAAGGTTTTATGATCGTGACTTGTGACAAACTGGCCGTTGATGTAGAGTTTTTTTGTCCCTTGGAGAAAAGATTCGAGTTTTGAACTAATTTGAAGTGTTGTAGAGCTCATAAATAAACAAACCTCCTTAAAGATATGGGTTGTTCTGCGAGTTCTAGGTGGAAAAAGCGGACATGAAGCAACTGAACATGTATACGCACACATATGTAAACGTATACATTCATCATATTACACGACATGTTTGAATGCAATCCATAACACTCATTGCATTTCACGAAAAATTGGCTACAATAAATGTATAGATGAAAAAAGGAGTTTTTAATCATGATCCATCAAAACTGGCAAACGGCTCAAACGTTAAAACAAGTAAAATGTGTACATACGAATGCGAAAAAATATATGGTCGACCGGGCATTAACGGTTGGAAGCACATATGAAGTGAAAAATGAAACAGAGGAATTCCTCTTTGTTGTTGATAATACGGGTAAAGTAGGCGGGTATTACAAGGAGTATTTCGAAGATATTTCTGCTGAATGATTTTGAGGATCATCACTCATACTAAGAAAAACAGTAAAGGGTGATGATGATGAAAAAGCAGCAAACAGACGAGCAGAAAAACCAACATGCTTGGCACGATAACGAGGATGCTAATATGGCGATTACGCTTGAACAGATTTCTGATGTGTATGCCGAGGGAACCATTGATACACCAAAAGATGAATAGCCATCTAAAACAGTGATTTTGAACAATCACTGTTTTTTTATGGGATGATGAAGCATTTTTTTCTAGAAAAGAACTGAAACTTTTTTCCTGCTTTAACAGTCTAAATAAGTAGAGGAAAGAGCATCGGATCAAAAAGAAAAAGTTAAATGAAATTTAATCTATTCGTAATGGAATAACGACCATTTATAGCGTATTCTATAAATGAGAATAAAACGTACCCACAGAGCCGTGTGGCCGTTTTGTCATAAAGGAATTTGATGCAGGAAGAGGGGGTTTACGTGGGTATTTTTTCTGTCAGTAAACAAAATGATCATAAAAAATTCGAATCCTTATTGATTGAAGGGGAAAGAATTGAGGCTGTTTACAGACTGCGTCACGACCAAATTTGTTTCACCAATAAACGACTGATCTTTGGCGATAACCGCGTATTTTCTAAGAAGAAAGTCAGGGTCTCCTTGCCGTATCGATCAATTGAAAGTTTTGCCATTCAAGAAGCTGGCGTGTTTGATCAGGACACAGGTATACTGCTCGTCACAAGCTCAAAAGTATTTGAACTCGATTTTTCTAAAGACACAGATTTGAGTGATGTGCAAGCCATTTTAACAAAACATCTTTGCTGATCAACGTTGCGATTACATAGATCACATGCACTTTTCTCATTCTTTGTTCTTATTTTAATAGATCGCACATTGTCTGAGCCCTTACCCATATTTGCTGGGAAGGGCTTTTTTTGTTTAGGTGTTTGAATGATAGCAAAAAAGGATAAAGATGAAACAGATACAGAAAGGAGAATGAACAATGAAAGTATTAGTTGCTGGAGCAAATGGACATACAGGCAGACTCGTCATTCGTTATTTAAAAGAAAAAGGACATGAGCCGCTTGCTCTCATTCGAGATGAAAAACAAGCGGATGCACTAAAAGAACTTGGTGCAACACCTGTCATCGGTGATCTTGAAAAGGATGTTACATCTGCTGTGAAACAAGCAGAAGCTGTCATCTTTGCAGCTGGTTCAGGCTCAAAAACAGGTGCAGATAAGACCATTGCGGTGGATCAAGAAGGTGCCAAACGCCTCGTTGATACAGCCAAAAAAGAAAACATTCAGCATTTTGTTATGCTGAGTTCCTATAATGCCGATAACCCTAACCAAGGAAAAGGGCAAGGAAGTATGGAAATTTATTATGAAGCGAAAAGAAAAGCAGATAAACATTTAAAACAGTCTGGCCTTTCCTATACCATTGTCCGTCCAGGTGCCTTGCTGCATGAGGAAAAGACAGGAAAAATCGAAGCTGCCGTGCATATCCCAGATGATCAAACCATTGAGATCTCAAGAGAAGATGTAGCCATTGTTCTTGTGGAAAGCTTAACAGAATCCAATGTGAAAAATAAGTCCTTTGACTTAATTAAAGGGGACAAACCAATAGAAGAAGCACTTCGCACGCTTTAAAAGGAAAAAGCTGCTGCCAAAGAGGCGGTAGCTTTTTTGATGTTTTTATTTACCTTGTAGCGGGAAGGTAATGAGAAAGGAGTGATTGACCGTGGGCTTAACGAAAGAACAAAAAGCTGATTTATACGAAAGACTGATTCAATTACAAGAGGATGTGAAAGGATCAAAAAAGAAAGAAGAATCCATGCTGGCGGAATCAAATGAGATTTCAAATGGTGTTGGGAATCACATCGCTGATCATGGCAGCATCTATTTAGACCGCATGACAGAACAAACGCTGGATCAAGTCGATGGTCAGCTTGAAGGTGAAATTGATGCAGCACTGAAACGAATGGAAGACGGGACATATGGGATATGTGAGAAAACAGGAAAAGACATTCCATACGAACGGTTAAAAGCAGTACCATATACACGTTATTCAATCGATGCAAAGAAGAACGAAGAAACCAATCAAGATCCGAATGAGTTTGATCGGTCGTTTTCCGATCAAATGCGTGATTTAACAAATAGAGAAACAATGGATCAGATGCATTCAGACACGTATGAAAGATTAGAGGAAGAGCAAGATGTTGATTGAAGAAAAATAGGAAGAAGTTAAATTTTTTCAGAATAATGTTTTCTTGTATACGCAAGCACAAATGTCTTGTATACATGAGTATTTAATAGAAAAAAGATCTCTTGAAATTTAATAAACTTTCGTGTAGTATAGTTTAAAGGCTGCGATGCGCGTAATGTTAATTAAGTTTTAACCTTTAAGCTGTAATAGGGAGTTTTATATTGAAGCCGGAATGTCATGCCTCCTTAGAGAGGAAGACAGGAACGTTTCTGCAAACACCCACTTTGAGGAGTGGTGGTTTAAAACTTTCTTACTTAGATTACGGCATCCGCAGCTTTTCCTAGGATGATTCAAGCCATTTTCCATTTTGGAAAATGGCTTTTTATTTTGTGAAAAGACGAAATTCAACAGACGGCATGTAGAAGCATGAATGTATGTTAAAATAGACAAAACAAATGACGGAGAGGGAATTGGATGTTAGAACAAGCAGAAGCACTTCTTAAACAATACTATGGCTTCGACGCCTTTAGGCAGGGACAGAAACAGGCCATTGAATCGATTGTGAGCAAACAGAAGGATACCGTCTGCATCATGCCGACAGGCGGGGGAAAATCGGTTTGCTACCAGATTCCTGCCCTTATGATGGAAGGAACGACGATCGTTGTTTCTCCGCTCATTTCTTTAATGAAAGATCAGGTTGATGCGTTAAACGAGATGGGGATACGATCGTCCTTTTTAAACAGCACACTGTCAGCACGTGAAATGAATGAAAGGCTGAAAAAATGCGAAAATGGGGAATATGAGCTGCTTTATATCACGCCTGAACGCTTACAAAATGAGCGCTTCTTTCAGCTGCTTAATCGGTTGACGATCCCCTTCATCGCTATTGATGAAGCGCACTGTATATCTGAGTGGGGGCATGACTTTAGGCCAAGCTATCGCTATATTCAAGAATGCTTAAACAAACTGTCAAAAAGGCCAGTGATTATCGCATTAACAGCTACGGCCACGAAGAAGGTCCACCAAGATATATGTGAACAGCTTGGCATGAACGAGCAAGAAACCATCTTTACTGGGTTTGCTAGAGAAAATTTGTCTTTTCAAGTGATCAAAGGAGAAAATAGTGACCGTTTTATCACACAATATATGAAGAAAAACAGCCGTGAGTCTGGCATTATTTATACAGCTACAAGAAAAGAAGCAGATAACATTTACAATCGCCTAAAAAAACAAAAGATCAAAGCTGGTGTTTATCACGGTGGATTAGATGACGATGTGAGGGAAGAGCAGCAAAACCTTTTTTTAAATGATCACATCCAGGTGATGGTCGCCACGTCTGCATTTGGCATGGGGATTAATAAGTCGAATGTACGTTTTGTAATTCATCATCAAATTCCAAGAGATATTGAAAGTTATTATCAAGAAGCTGGGCGCGCCGGCAGAGATGGTCTTGAAAGTGAATGTATTTTACTGTTTTCACCCCAAGGCGTACGAGTGCAGCGTTTTCTTATTGAACAGTCGACAGAAGATGAAGTGCGGTATCAGCATGAACTGCTTAAACTAAGACAAATGGTGGATTACTGTCATACCGAGCAGTGTCTACAGCAATTTGTCATGGACTACTTTGATCAATCAACAAGCGCCCCTTGCCAAAAATGCGGCAATTGCCTAGACGAGAGAGAGCGTGAAGAGGTTACAAGAGAAGCGCAAATGGTTTTATCGTGTACGGTTAGAATGAATGAACGATTCGGAAAAATGATGATTGCCCAAGTACTGGCAGGCTCTAAAAACAAAAAAGTGCTTGACCTTGGTTTCGACCGGCTTCCTACATATGCTTTAATGAAACGACATTCAGCCCAGCAAATTAGTGACTTCATCGAATTTTTAATTACAGAAGAGTATTTGCACATGTCTGAAGGGGCTTATCCAACGCTAAAGGTGACACATAAAGGAAAGAAAGTGTTAGTAGGACAAGAAGCTGTATATAAAAAGCAGGCGATCAAAGCAGAGGCCATTCAAGAAAACGACGCATTATTTGAGCGATTGAGAGCTGTGAGAATGAAGTTAGCGAGAGAGCAGGGCGTCCCGCCATTTGTTGTATTTTCAGATCAAACTTTGAAGGAAATGTCAGCAGTGGAGCCTAAAACGGAAGAAGAACTTCTCCATATTAAGGGTATCGGAGCTCAAAAAAGAGAGAAATACGGGGATGTTTTTTTAGAAGAAATTCGTTTATTTATCGAAAAAGAGAAAAAATAAAGAGTTTGAAGAAGAAAAATAAATTTTTTTCGCTGCGATTGGACACGTTTTCATCAGAACGTTTTCTATCCTTTCAAAACCTTGATATGGTGCGGGACCGAGCTATTTTGTGGTCTGATTTACCAATGGAGAGAGATGTTTCATGTAAAGGAACTGTAATCTAAAACATATCGTTTTGTTATTGAAATGACATTTACATATGTTACGATAGCACTCGTTAGCCGCCATAAAAAGCTAACAAGGGAGGATTTACTTTATGAAGAAGACTATTATGTCCTTGGTTGCTGTTGCAGCAATCTCAACAACAGCATTTGGAGCGCAGCAAGCTTCTGCAAAGGAAATCACTGTGAAGAAAGGTGATACACTTTGGGGAATCTCTCAAAAAAATGATGTGTCTCTAAAGAACCTAAAGGGTTGGAACAATTTATCTACAGACATGATCTATGTAGGAGATAAATTGACAATCTCTTCAAAAGAGAAAACTCAGGAGCAGTACAAAGTCCAGAAGGGGGACAGCCTCTGGAAAATCGCTCAAAAATTCAATGTGTCAATTAGCGATATTAAGTCTTGGAATAACTTAAACTCAGATATAATTATGATTGGTTCAACACTAAGTGTTGCTGGTCAAAGCTCAGCTCCGGTAAGCTCAGAACCTGTTCAAAAACAGGCACCTGTCCAAAAAGAGCAAACAACGAAAAAAGCTGCTCCTAAAAAGGAAACAGCTAAAGCAGAATCATCTTCTGCTAGTCAAAGTGTTCAAAAAGCAATGACTGTAACAGCTACGGCTTATACAGCAAATGATGGTGGCATTTCAGGTATCACTGCAACAGGGGTAAACTTAAACAAAAACCCGAATGCAAAAGTCATTGCAGTAGACCCTAATGTCATTCCATTAGGAAGTAAGGTTTATGTTGAAGGCTACGGTGAAGCCATCGCAGCAGATACTGGCGGCGCAATTAAAGGTAACAAAATCGATGTACATGTACCAAGCAAATCCCAAGCAAAAAATTGGGGCGTAAAATCAGTCAAAATAAAAGTACTTAACTAGTAGTCTATTGTTTTTGGAAAAAAGCATCAGGTGGCGGCCTGATGCTTTTATTATACCCTTTTTTTGGTCAAAACACACATATTTTTCTGAAAAATTTGCATTTTCGACAAAAACCAGCGTTTATGATGAGATATACGCTGGTTTTTGTCGTTAGCTGTCCACCCAATAAATTCCTCCGCTTTGTTCTTTCCAATTGATTTGGACTTCAAAATGGTGTTTTTCATAAAAATGAATTAAGCGGTCCACATGATTCCAGTCTCTTTTAACGAGATCACCAGTAATCACTGGAATGTTCTGTTCTCTTGCGATTTCTTTTAAATGCTTCATACATATTGAGCCGTAACCATTGTCTGGAGGGCCTTTAATATCGGCAATATGAATCTTTCCTTCTTCAGGATATTCTGCTATTAAGGAAAAATCAGATTGTCCGCGAAAAGCTTTTTCACAATCGCTTAACATGATTTTACAAGTATCAGCACTTTCAATGGCAGAGACGATCATCCACTCATCTTCTTTGGCTTGATCAATTCCAATGATCTTTGCTTTTTTCGAAATATCTTTCATATTTTCTTGCATTCGATACATTTGGAACTGCAATTGCTGTAATTCTTTCTCTAACGTCTTCACATCTTTGGTTGTTTCCTGTAAGATTGACAAGTCCATTGCTCCTTTCCTATAAGAGATCATAAAAACCGCATAAATTCCCATTCTAAAGGAATTGGATGAATCTTTCAAGCTGCTAGAATGCGGGCGATCGGCAAGTTTGTCTAAAATTCGACGAAGATAGCGAATTCATTGACTTTATAGAGAAAGTTAAATAACATACTCTTAGTCGGAACTAATAAAGAGAGGTTTTCAAACATGAAAGAACAGAATCAAAAACCAAAAAATTTCACTGGCATTGTTGTTTTCTTAACAATTGCCATAAACGGATTAATTGCTTTATTATTTTTAATGCCAAAAACAGATAAATTTAGTCATCTGGATATTACATTTCTGCCGCTACTCAATGCCGTGATGAATAGCTTTACGTTTATCTTTTTACTTTCAGCGCTTATCATGATTAAACAAAAGAACATTAAAGCGCATAGACGATTTATCTTTGCCGCTTTTTCAACAACACTTGTCTTCTTAATTTCGTATGTGACGTATCATTCAATGGCAGCTGATACACACTTTGGGGGAGAAGGGATTATTCGCCCGATCTACTTCTTTATTTTAATCACACATATCGTGTTATCTGCCGTCATTGTACCGCTTGCACTGATTACACTATTTAGAGGCGCACAGATGCAAGTCGAGCGTCACCGTAAAATTGCCCGATGGACAATGCCGCTTTGGCTCTATGTCAGTCTAACTGGCGTCATTGTGTATATCATGATTTCACCTTACTACAGCTAACGTATGTCCAACTGGACATACGTTCTTTTATTTACAAGATGAAGCGCTTTGGATAAAATGGGAATTGGGTATCCGGCTTGCACGGTATCTTCCCATCGATAGAATCACATCATTTCTGGCCGTTTGCTCGTTTGGAGAACAACAATTGAACGAAACGGGGGTTATATGATGACTGAACAATTGCAGTATAAACCGGGGCTTGAAGACATTGTGGCAAGCGAAACGTCCATTTCATACTTAGATGTGAAGCAAGAAGAAATTGTCATTCGCGGTTATGACCTCATCGAGTTGGCACAAAACAAGACATACTTAGAAACAGCCTATCTGCTCATTTATGGAAGATTACCAGATGCTATGGAACATCACCAATTTCAGCAAGACATTTCCTCACAAACAAACTTACATCCAACCATTCAAACCATTTTGACAAAGCTGCCAAAAACCACTCACCCCATGGATGCCATGAGAACTTGCTTATCTGCTCTTGCAGGGTACGATGAAGCATTACATGATCGATCAGAAGCGTGCCAACAAGCGCGTGCAGTTCGATTACTAGGCCAGCTGCCAGCCATTGTTGCTGGAAGTTATCACATTCTCACAAAAGACGCCACTATTTCTCCAGATCAGACCAAATCCTATACTGAAACCTTTTTAGCCATGTTAACTGGCCGGACTCCAACAGAAGACGAAATCACCGCTTTTGACCAAACGCTCACGCTTTATAGCGAACATGAGCTGCCAAATTCAACATTTGCTGCCAGAGTCATTGCATCTACTCATTCTGACATGTATGGCGCTTTTACTGGAGCGATCTCCTCATTAAAAGGTGACCTACACGGAGGAGCGAATGAAGCAGTCATGCACATGTTACTCGAAGGGAAAACAACAGAAGGTTTCCTTGCGCTCATTGAACGAAAATTAGCCGCAAAAGAAAAAATGATGGGCTTTGGCCACAGGGTATACATGAGAAAAATGGACCCGAGAGCCGCTCTTTTAAAACGATCGCTGAAAACGCTTACGGAGTCAAAGGGAGATACGACGCTATATGACATGTGTGTAGCAGGTGAGGCATACATGAAAGAGAAGAAAAACCTCTATCCGAACCTTGATTATTACGCAGCACCTATTTATTACGTGCTTGGAATTCCTATTTCCCTTTACACACCGATTTTCTTTGCGGCAAGAGCAAGCGGATTAGCTGCCCATGTCATTGAACAGCATTTGCATAATCGTATTTTTAGACCGAGGGTCCGGTATTTAGGGCCAAGAGGATTAAAAGTCTCAAATGATGATGGAAAAACGGAGGAATGAACATGAATAAAACAGCAGTCGCCAATCAAACAGATCAGCTATTAGAAGAAATCGCAGCCTATGCAGTGGACGGAGAAATTACGAGCAAAGAGGCAATTGAAACAGCACGGTATGTGCTCATGGACACGCTCGGTTGCGGAATGCTGGCGCTCCATTTTCCTGAATGCACGAAGCACCTCGGGCCGATTGTACCTGGAACAGTTGTGCCTAACGGAGCAAGGGTGCCTGGCACTTCGTTTGTGTTAGATCCAGTCCAAGCGGCTTTTGATATAGGATGTATGATTCGCTGGTTAGATTATAATGACACGTGGCTTGCACAGGAGTGGGGCCATCCGTCTGATAACCTAGGCGGGATATTAGCTGTAAGTGATTATATCAGCAGAACGCGGCTTGCAAACGGAGAAGAACCGCTCACGATGAATGACGTACTGCATGCGATTGTAAAGGCACATGAAATACAAGGTGTGCTTGCTTTAGAAAATTGCCTGAATCGAAATGGCTTGGATCATGTTTTATTTGTCAAGGTGGCAACAAGTGCCGTCGTTTGTGCGATGCTTGGCGGAACGAAGGAGGAAGTGCAGCATGTTTTATCACAAGCCTTTGTTGACAACTCTCCGCTTAGAACGTACCGCCACGCCCCGAACACAGGATCAAGGAAATCGTGGGCAGCAGGAGATGCAACAAGCCGCGGGGTGAGACTGGCGATGATGACACTGAAAGGGGAAATGGGCTATCAAATGCCGCTCAGTGCAGAGAAGTGGGGATTTGAAGATGTTCTCATGAAAGGAAAACCACTCACACTCGCTCAGCCGCTTGGCTCATACGTCATAGAAAATGTGCTTTTCAAAATTGCTTATCCTGCTGAATTTCATGCGCAGACTGCTGCAGAGGCTGCTGTGATGCTGCACGACGCTGTGAAAGATCGATTAGATGAGATTGACCGGGTGGAAATTACGACACATGAGTCAGCGATTCGAATTATTGACAAGAAAGGCCCGCTATACAATCCAGCAGACCGCGATCACTGCTTGCAATATATTACCGCCATTGGGCTGATCTATGGTGAACTGACAGCTGATCATTATGAAGAAGAAACTGCGCAAAATCCGGTCATTGATCGTTTACGGGATCAAATGGTTGTGAAGGAAGATAAACGTTATACAGCTGACTATTTAGATCCGAAAAAGAGATCGATTGCAAACTGTGTTCAAATTTTCTTTAAAGACGGAACGATGACAGACCGAATCGAAATTGAATATCCGCTAGGTCATCGCAGAAGAAGACAGGAAGGCATTCCGCTGCTTGAAAAGAAATGGGCGTATCATTTGAAGACAAGATTTCCTCAAAAACAAGTCGATCAAATTGAGTCTCTTTGCCAAAATCCAAATCAATTAAAAACAACGACAGTACCAGCATTTATGGACTTATTCGTGATATAAGGGGGAACTAGCGTGTGGATCGTGAATGATGAAACGAGTCAAGCTGATTTAGCCGCAGCCTTTAAAGAGAAAATGAACAAATCAGCTTTATTTCAAATTCCAGGCGTACACGATGGAATGTCTGCGCTTTATGCGAAAAAAACGGGCTTTCAAGGGCTCTATTTATCAGGTGCAGCTTTTTGCGCGAGCAAAGGACTGCCTGACCTCGGCATGATCCATTCAACAGAAATGGCGGAAAAAGCGAAGGAAATCATTCGAGCTTCTCAATTGCCTCTTTTGGTGGATCTGGACACAGGCTATGGCGGTGTATTAAATGCAGCAAGGGCAGCAAAAGAAATGGTTGAGAGCAAGGTGGCGGCTGTTCAAATCGAAGATCAGCAAATGCCGAAAAAATGCGGGCATTTAAACGGGAAGTCACTTGTTCCAGTAGAAGAGATGATCGCAAAAATCAAAGCCATCAAACAAGCGGCACCATCGCTTTTGGTCATTGCTAGAACCGATGCAAAGTCCGTTAACGGGATGGAGGATGTCATCCGCCGGGCCAATCTCTATGTAGAAGCAGGTGCTGATGCCATTTTTCCTGAGGCGCTCATCACTGCAGAAGACTTCACGCATGCTTCAAACCATATCAAAGGACCGCTCCTTGCAAACATGACGGAGTTTGGCAAGACACCTTATTATCATGCAGACGAATTTTCCATGTTTGGCTTTCAAATGGTTATTTATCCTGTATCATCACTCAGAGTCGCTGCAAAGGCGTATGAGCGCTTATTTACAGAGATCATGGAAAAGGGAACGCAGCAAGGAATACTGAAGGACATGCAAACGAGAAAAGAGCTGTATGAAACGATTCATTATGATGAATATGAGGAAATGGATCAGCATTTAGCGAAAACGATTCTGCCGGAAATCGGAAAAGAGCATCAATAAATTGAAAAGCACTTCCATGTAGGAAGTGCTTTTTTTACGATGATGGTGTGGATGATGAAGCCAATTTCATCTTTTCTTCAACTGTTTTCGTTTTTTCTTTTACTTTTTCAGCATAAGTGAAATCACCATAGCAATAAGGATAGCGGAAATTATCTTTGTTGCCCCCGCACGTATAAACTTCGGGGTTTCGTTTCACTTGCTTTTTGGAGTATTGCTTTGCCAATTTCTCAGAATGTTTTCCCCCGTTTTTTGCAACAAAATCAATATAGCCGATTCCCATGTTATAGCTTTGAATAATGGTTTCCAAATCAACGCCTTTTTTCTTCCCATGCTTGTACATGGTCGAAAAATGATGGACTCCTTGTCTAATGCTTTTCTGAGGGTCATTGATTTCATTTCTTTTCAAACCAAGAGATTCAGAGGATTGCATTGGATCTCCGCCTCTGCCTTTTGATTCTTGATACATCATACCGAGGATTAACGCGGTATATTGATCTAAATCTTGATCTCTTAACTCTGTTTCTACAAGCGGTTTGTAATCATCCAATCTCGACAAAACAATTGATTCCGTATCAATCGGCAGCTTTTTTAACTCCTTTTGATTAAAGGAAATGACAATGGCTGCTAATACGAAAACAAACAGAAAAATCGTGAAACAGCCTGAAATGGCAAAACATCCTGTTTTTTTCTTTTTCAAGGTCAGTTCACCCCTGTTTTGCCCCGCTTTTAAAAGGGAAGTACAGCCTTTTTATTATGCCACATCCTGCACCGGATACCAAGTGAAAACCTTATGATCAATCATACCCAAACGTAAATTCAGGTCTTGTTTTCAGCCTGTAGCAGAAATAAAGGAAACCGGTAATGAGCCAGACCATTCCAATGATTAATGCATTTGTACTGATGCTTGTTAACAGCCAAATACAAAAGGCCGTACCGCAAAGAGGGATCATTGCATATCTCAATGTGTTCAGTACACCTCTTTGTTTATGTCTGACGAAATAGTACGCAAACACAGACAAGTTCACAAAAGTGAAGCCAATCAATGCGCCGAAGCTGATAAATGAATAAATGACTTCAAGCTCGCCAATAACTGCGGTTAAAGAGAAAACACCGATTAATAAAATATTAAAAACAGGGGTTTTCAATGTTGGATGAATATAACCGAAGAAACGCTTCGGTAACGATTGATCTCTTCCCATTGCATATAACAGCCTTGCTGCACTCGCGTGTGACGATAATGAGGAAGAGATGACAGCGACCATCGTGCCAGCTAAAAAGAACGAGTGCAGAAATGCGCCACCCACAAATTCCGCAATTTCAAGTGAGGCCGCATCTGGATGCTTGAACTGCTGGAAATTTGGAAAGACCTGCTGCAAAAAATATGAGGTAAGGGTAAACAGCACGCCTCCAATGGCGACCGTTAAGAAAATCGCAAGAGGAATCGTCTTTTTTGGCTTAATGGTTTCCTCAGACATGGTCGAAATCGCATCAAATCCTAGAAAAGAAAAACATAAAATGGTCGCCCCTGAAAAAATAAGAGCCGGGTCTAAGCTAGCTGAATAAAAAGGCCGGGCTGACAATAATTCCCCACTGCCTGCGTTTTGCGTGAGTCCATAAATAATAAACCCAACAAAGGTGACGGCGACAATGACCTGAAAGGTAACAAATAGTGCCGTAATGTTGGCTGTAAGCCGAATACCGATTACATTGACAGTCGTTATGGCGATAGCAAGTATGATGATCCAAATGTAATGAGGTACATCAGGAAAGGCTGCGGTTAAATAAGCACTTCCGATAGCGAAATTCACCATAGGCAAAAATAAATAATCAAGCAAAAGCGTCCAGCCCACAAGGAAGCCGACGTGAGGATGAATACTTTTTTGCGCATATGTATATGCAGATCCTGCTTTTGGAAAAGCTTTCACCATATTCCCATAGCTAAGCGCTGTCAATAGTAATGCTAGTAAAGTAAATATATAAGCTGCAGCGACGTGTCCTTTCGTCAGTTGAGCAACAATGCCGTATGAATCAAATACGACAAGTGGATCCATATAAGCAAGCCCGATCACAACAAGTGGAAAGACAGTCAGGCTGCGTTTTAGTCTTGGCTCTTCAGTCAATTTGCCTATCAGCTCCTCTAAAAAAATGAATAAATAATGCTCATTTTAAAAAGAATGCTACCAAGTGTCAATGCTATTTGGATAAATCTTTTTTCTAAAGGTGTGTAAGCTTTGCACGCCGCACGTTTTGGTATATGATGATACATAGAATAAGTCGTGATTTGACTGACAAGAAAGGTGAAGCGAAATGAAGGAAGAACTGAATACAAATCAAGAGCAGGAGCGGATGGAGCTGGACGAAGAAAGTCTATTTCTTGTCTCACAAACATTTAAAGCCTTATCTGATCCGACACGTATTCGTATCCTGCACCTGCTGTCTCAAGGTGAACACTCGGTAAATGATATAGCGGAAACACTGAATCTTATGCAATCAACCGTTTCTCATCAGCTGCGCTTTTTAAAAAACCTTCGTCTTGTGAAATCTAGACGAGCAGGGACCTCGATTTTCTACAGTCCTGAAGATCAGCATGTGATGGAAGTGCTTGAACAAATGATTCACCATGCACAGCATGATTGATAAAAAACCTTCCTACTTTCTTATAGGAAGGTTTTTATGCATGATGCACATGACTCGATCTTTTATTTGCTTTCATCATGTGATAAGAAAAAACAATATAGTAAGCAGCTAGTAGAAAAAAGCTGAGCATGGTCAAGGCATCATCGCTCACAATACGCTGATACAATTCAATGACATCGATCTTCGTCAGTGAATGTTTTGTCAGCTCGACTAATTTAAAGGCAAATCTCGATAAAAACAAGCATAAAATGAAGCTTTCAATCCATTTACTTGTTTTGACATAAAGACGGCCATTTTCTTCTTTCATGCGAATCGTCTGATAGGCGTGAACGGCCAGACTGCTACCGAAGATCATACCAATGGCGGCATAGATGAAAATACTGTGATTTTGCCATCCTTCTGTCATAAGAATAAGGGCAGTGAAACCAAATACATACATTCTTATCAAAAGACTTACCGGGCGTACGAGCTGATAGCGTCTCATTCGATTCATTCGAATGATCATGCAGATCAATATGACGAACCCGACAATGAACAACTGCCACACGTTATGTGTCATGATGCAACCTCCTCCTGCACGTGCAGGGATGTAAACGAATGCTGGCTGTTACTTATCTTTACCATTCTTTCTTTTTTTATCAAATCAAAACCTACATTTATGAAAAAGAGGAAAAGTCATGAAAATTGATCGCATTTTGTCTATTGTGATGCTGCTCATTAGCAAAAAGCAAGTACAAGCGAAAGAGCTTGCAGAACTTCATGAAGTGAGCGTGAGGACCATTTATCGTGATATTGATACTATCAATCAAGCCGGGATTCCTGTTGTGACAACGCAAGGAGCAGGCGGAGGCATTTCACTTGTTGACGACTATCGTTTAGAGAAAAAATTATTCACCGATGATGACATCGAGCTCATTTTAACAGCCCTTGAAAGCATGACGAGTGCATACTCCTTTAAAGAAAGTGAGCATGTACTGAAAAAAATCAAATCCTTGATTCCGTCTCAAACAGATGAAAGCGAAAAACAGCACCATATCTTCATTGATTTAAGCTCCTGGGGAAAAGACAGCCACTTAGAGAAGAAGCTCCAGCTCATTCATACAGCTGCCTCAGAGCACCAATATATTCAGTTCACCTATCGCAATGCGAAAGGAGAAACACTTCCTCGGAAAGTGGAGCCTTACACGCTCGTCTTAAAAGGAAGGCATTGGTATTTGTATGCGTTTTGTTGTGTGAAAAAAGCCTTTCGTCTGTTCAAGCTCACAAGAATGACAGACCTCATCACGATTTCAGGGTTTTTCCAACCGAAAAGGATCAAAAACGAAGAGAAGCCCTGGAATGACTCTTGGCACGAAGCATCTTCAGTAAGCACACTTATGCTAAGAGTAACAGAAGCATCAGTTGGCAGAGTGAAGGAGTGGGTGGATGAGAGCGAATTAATCGTATGTTCAGACGGAACCTATCTTGCAGCAATCAGCCTGCCTCAAGATGATTGGTTATATAGCTTCCTATTCCATTTAGGACCAGATGTCGACATTATCTCACCGCAGCATGTCCAGGAAGCATTTGATCTCCAGTTGAAACAATTTCTTTTACCTAAAGGAACTTGACACAGTGTTGTCAGGTTTCTTTTTATAAGATGGTAAAAAAGGAGATGAGAATGTATGTACGATATCGTGACATTAGAGAAATATTTGATCAAAGGGTTGTCTATCCGAACAACGAATGAAATGGAACGGACGGAAGACCGGAAAATTGCACCTCTTTGGCAGCAATTTTTCGCGCAGCAGCTTCATGGCGGAAAAGCGCCTGTCATCGGGCTATATTCAGATTATGAAACAGATGAAAATGGCTCATATTTATTTACAGCGGGACAATTTGTGGATCATCATGTGGAACATGCAAAAGAGATTCCCGCGTCCACCTATGCAAGATTTCGAACGAGAAAGGGACCGATTGAAGAAGTTGTGCTTGAAACATGGCAGCAGATTTGGAATTGGGATCAGCGTTATTTCCGCACATATACAGGCGATTTTGAATGGTACGACGAAAGATCAATTGATCCAAAAGAAGCGCAAATTGATATTTATATTGCGGTTGATAAAAAAATAGTTGCTGAAACTAATGATATTAGCTCACATTGATGCTGCTTTAAAAATGGCAGCAAGCTCGATCATTGAATTTGCGCACAAAAAGACAAACCGATCGAAAAGATATTTCTTTATACGATGAGAGGAAATGACGCATGTAGTAAGAGGACTCAGAAGCTTACTGCATGGCTTTGGAGATATTTCAAATAAAAAGGGATTTCAACGAAAAGAACAGCTTGAAGATAGTGTGAGTTATGCGGTCCGGCTTTATATCTCAGGCGTACAGCAAAAAGAAGATCTGTCTCATTGACAGGTCTTTTTTAAGTATCGAACCGATATCATGAAAAGGGCTATAGTGCTTCGTGAATATAAATTTTTTTGACAGAAAACCAATAAAGATTTGACAGTTCTGTGAAACATGGTATGCTTATTATGTGAAATAATTCACATAGAGGAGTAGAGGCAGATGAAAAGAAAGCCTGTTTATGTGGAAACAACCATTCATGCACCTATAGAGAAAGTATGGGAATATACGCAAAATCCAAAGCTTCATGAACAATGGGATTTGCGATTTTCAACCATTTCATTAAATGAACCTAGAGATGAACAGCCTCAATCCTTCTTGTATGAAAAACATCTTGGATTCGGTATAAGTGTGACAGGGACAGGAGCGTATCGAACAAGAATGATGGATGAGCGCGATGAAAGAGCGTCCTCGCTCAAATTCAAATCGTCACATCCTTTATCTTTCATTAAAGAAGGCAGCGGCTATTGGAAGTACATGAAAACGAACGATCACATTGTGTTTCAAACTCAATTTGATTATGAAACGAAAGAAGGAAAAGGGTGGAAATGGGCAGACCGATTCTTTTTTCGGCCGATGATGGGCTTTATGACCGCCTTTAGTTTTGGCGCATTAAAGACGTGGCTTGAAAAGGGAACACATCCCCGTTTGCTGCTAGAGAGAACACTTGCTCATTACGGGATTTGTTTGCTGTTTGCCATCGTCTGGCTATGCCAAGCGATCATTCCTTTTTCACATTCTGCTTTTGATCATAGCACCGGGTTTCGCTTGTTTTATGCCCTTTTAGGCGTATCATTTTTGATTCCTAAGCTATCAAAGAAATATCTCTTTATTCTGCAAAGCATTTTTCTGCTTATGATGCTTTGTATAGGAATCCTATCCCCTGAGGCGAGCCTTCATGAGCCGCTTGTGGTGAGTGCATTTTTCATTTTATCCATTGCAGGAATGATTAATTTAAAAGATTGTGTAGATGTGTTTTCGATCAAACGAAAAAGGGGAGGTAGACATGGTCGTTCATCGTCATCAAGTAAAGGATTACGATAAGCTGCATCCGAAATTGAAAGAGCGGTACAACCGCGCGTTTACTGCCGAAGGGATCATGGAGGAAATAGGCGGCGGGACGAGGCTCATACGATTTTTCTTCAGAATAGGTCCATTGTTTCGCTGTTTTTTCCCTGAGAGAGGGAAAAACATTCCCTTTCGAATTGTGAACGAACCCTTTATGACAAAGAAGGGAGAGGAAGGAATGCACTGGTTTCGTACGTTCTATTTCCCTGAGAGGGAAAGACATTTTGATGCAGATATGATCATTGATCAGGAGAGTCATAAAGTACTAGACTACTTTGGAAAACCTAGACTTCTTATGTCAGAGCTTCATTTTACAGTAACGGAAAATGGGTGCCTGCACATTCAATCCGGTAAGCAAAAATGTCTGATGTTAGGGCGGGAATTGCCGCTGCCTTCATGGCTATATGGTGTGTCGGATGTCACGGAAGGCTACGACGAGCATGCAGGTAAGTATACAATTGATGTGCATGTGAAGAATCGCCTTTTTGGAACTCTTTTTACTTATAAAGGCCGGTTTACTGAAAGGGTGTCTCATGATGAATAAATGGCATTTGACGTCTAGCATCATCTTCATGTCTTGTTTTCTCGCCACCCGTTTGTTGACAGGTCCGATTGCAGAATTCTTTGTTCTCCTTGCAATTTTGTTTTTTCTTCCCGTTGTATTACACTTTTTCGATCAGGAAGGGAAAAAGCGGAAGAAGGGGTTGCTTATCGGCTTTTTAATGAAAGCCTTTCCATTTGCTGCTCTCTGTGCAACTGGTGCATTCATGTATCATTCCGCTTGGTTTGCATCGGGATGGCTTGTCTATACAGTGGTTCTAGCTTTATTTGGTTTGACTCGTTTGCTGAAAAGAGGACTCTTTCCGCTCCATGAGCTCATGATAGATGGTGCGTTTATGTATATCGCTTTAGGTGGGCTTTGGTTTTGGCTGTACACGGGAAATATACAAGTGATGACATTTTCGCCGCTTATTGTTCTTTTGACTGCTATTCATTTTCATTACTCCGCTTTTTTTATCCCGCTTTTTTATGGATTATTAGGGAGGCAGCGCAAATCAGAGACGCTTTTATACAAAGCAAGTGGCTGGGTCATTTTGCTGTCACCCGTGATGATTGCTGTTGGGATTAGCTTCTCCCGTCTATTTGATACGTTTAGCGTCATCGTTTATGTGATCGCACTCTACGTGTATGGAATCCTTTGTATGAAAACAAGGTTTCGTTTCAGCTGTGGCAAAAGGGCTGATTGTGTTTTCTAGCAGCATGTTAATGGGGACCATTGTGTTATCTCTTCTATATTCTGCTGGCATGCTCATGCGTGTGACCTACATAAGCATTGATCAAATGCTTTGGTTTCATGGCAGTATCAACGCATGTTTTGTTATTTTACCGGGTCTGATTGGATGGCTGATCGAAAAGCCGGCCGATCGATTGAACAAGAAGGATTTTCCGATTTCGAGGGTTCATGGTCGTTTTCAGTTGCTGTCTTTTCAAAATGAAAGAATACATGATAGCGAGAAGATCGGTTTAGTAGATTCGCTTGAAGAATTAAATGGAAAGACGTTTTCAGCTGAAAGGGTGTCACCTGTTATTCGCAGGTTTTATGAGGACCCCATGCAATTTACGTTAAAAGCAGCGGTCAATTTTCATTGGTGGGTGAGGCCTTTTGTCTATATATTTCAACCAGTTTTTAAAAAAATAGGTCAGCTATATTTGGGGTCATCTCGTATTCCGTATGAAATGCCGGGAAGCCTTTGCAGATTTCAACACCCTAAGGAAGAAAGAGAGAATGTGCGTGCGTGGATTCGTCACAACGAGAAAGGTGAGCAAGTCTTTTTTGCGCTTTATGCTCATCATCACAATGCAGATGCGGGTTATATGAATATTGCTCTGCCGCTTCCGTATTCACAGCTTACCGCCATTTTAAAACCCTTTAATGAGCAGGAAGACTTTCTATTAAAAAGCAAATGTCCAAAAGGCAGTAGCGGTGACGAAGGATTGTATTTGAATACGCCTTTTATCACCATGAAACTGCCAATGGAAGAGAGCTTTCATATGAAACCGGAGGCAGAAGAAAGTCTCACAGCGGTTCATCAAATGAAGCTGTTCGGTATTCCTTTTTTAACGATTCAGTATCATATTGACAGCAAAAGTCATCTATTTTAGTCAATGATGTCACATGGTTCACCGTGCCGAATGATGTTCACAATCGCTTGCCCGTCACTCGGATGATGATCTGCATATTGTACTGGCAGCAGCGCAAAAAATACATAGTAGACTGAGAAGTAAGCAAATTGATAGAAAAATTGATGTTCTGGCAGGAAATCATTGGCGATCATTGTATTCAGTATGAGAACACTGAGCAGGTTGCATAATGATCCGCCTAAGTAGACAAGAATGTGCGACAAACGGTTATTTTTCCTCATTTCTTCATAATGGCAAAATGCATCTAGAAAATAGATTCGTCTAATTTCAACTACACCTATTTTCAGCACTTGTTTGCCTCTGCCAAGCGCAAAAGAAACCTTTGCCCCAAACATCCATGCGACCACAACATGGCCTAGCTGATGCAGGATGGCAACGATAGGAAGAATGACGAAAAACGACCAGCAAAACGTCCACATATCTGACAATGTAAACAAGTGTTAACCCTCCCTGAAATATTCGAGAGGAAGCAGTAGGATTATTTGCCATTTTACAGAATTCATTTTCAAGATGCAAACATTTAATAGACTGCAATAAATTTATTATGTAAACTAGTGAGTGATGTTGGTGCTGAATCGGCTTTTGAACCCGTTTTTTTAAAAATTGGATGTGCTACAATGAGGAAATCAACGAGAGACTAGCGGTCATCTAGCAGATGAGGAATTGAGTGCTTGTACCTTTAAAGGAAGAGGAGAGATTCATATGGCAGATATTGAACAGTTTTTAGCGTTAGATATGCGTGTTGGGACAATAATAGAAGCAGAATTTTTTGCAGAAGCCAGAGTACCTGCACTGAAACTAAAGATTGATTTTGGTGCCGAAATTGGTCTAAAGCAATCTAGTGCACAGCTGACAAAACGTTATACCGCTGAGAATCTGATCGGCAAACAAATCGTGGCAGTCGTCAATTTCCCGCCAAGAAGAATTGCAGGATTCAAATCAGAAGTGCTTGTCTTAGGAGGCATGCCGTCGAAAGAAGACGTTGTCTTGCTTGCCACAGATGAGCCGGTTGAAAATGGGACGAAAATAGGATAAGAAAAAAGACATCTTCAATAGAAGATGTCTTTTGCGTATTGAGGCGGAATAACCACACGCCACATTCGTGTGTGTCTCATAGAGACATGTTACCCGACTTACACAATTCAGCTCATCGCTTGATTAATATAGCATGGGATGAGCTTGAATGCAACCATTAAATATTTTCTCTCTTCATTTGTCGTCATTTTAGAGGATATTGAACCTCATATGAAAGAAATAATGACAAGATATCGATTATTTGGATTATTTTTTCAAAAAATATTGAAAAGTCAGATCAGATTTTATAAAATGAATTCAACTTAGTTTGTTTAATCAATAAACTAAGATAAAGATCACCAGTTTATCCGTTCACTAAAGGAGATGATTCCATCATTCAAATGATTGACTGTGTATGTGGGCTAAGCTGAATGATTGAGAGATTCAGCTTCATTTTTGCAACGAATTGAAAGCGCTTTATATTTTATGCATTGATTGCTGCTGCCCTGCACCATCTGTTCTTTAGAAGAGGCTAAGTAAAGAAGGGAGAAAGCTCATGGTTAGTGAGAATTTAAAGAAGATTCGTATGTCTGAAAAAGTGGGATATGCTTCAGGAGATTTCGCATGTAATTTAATTTATGCAACTGTCTCTACGTATCTATTATTTTTTTATACAGATGTATATGGTTTATCAGCGGCAGCAGCAGGGACGATGTTTTTGGTTGTTCGCGCCATCGATGCGCTTGCAGATCCTTTTATTGGGGCAATGGTTGATCGAACGAACAGCCGTTTTGGCCGGTTCAGACCTTACTTGTTATTCGGTGCGTTTCCCTTTGTGGTACTCGCAATCCTTTGCTTTACGACACCTGACTTTTCCGCTATGGGCAAACTTATTTATGCCTACATCACGTATGTCGGTTTATCGCTTACATACACGTTCATCAACGTTCCTTATGGGGCTTTAACATCCGCAATGACAAGAAATAACCAAGAGGTTGTCAGCATTACGTCTGTTCGTATGGTTTTTGCAAATCTCGGCGGTTTGGTTGTTGCTTTTTTTGTTCCTTTTCTTGCGACTTTATTAGGCGATACAACTGGAAATACAGCACTTGGCTGGCAGATGACGATGGCATTTCTCGGCGTTCTTGGCGGCGCATTACTTATTTTCTGTTTTAAAAGCACAAATGAACGCGTCACGCTTCAAAAGCCTGAGGAAAAGATTAAATTCAGCGATATCTTTGTCCAGTTACGAGTGAATCGTCCGCTTGTTGTGTTAAGTATTTTCTTTATCATTATTTTTGGCGTGAACTCGATCAGCAACTCAGTAGGGATTTATTATGTGACATATAACCTTGGCAGAGAAGATTTAGTGAAGTGGTACGGACTCATTGGCAGCCTGCCAGCTTTAATGGTGCTGCCGTTTATTCCGCGGCTACACAAGCTGCTAGGAAAGAAAAAACTGCTGAATTATTCATTATTGCTGAATATCGTAGGTCTTCTTGCTCTACTTGTGATACCGCCGAGTCAAATTGTTCTGATTCTTATTTTCAGACTCGTCGCTGCTGCTGGGAGTATTACAGCAGGTGCTTATATGTGGGCGCTCATTCCTGAAACGGTTGAATATGGCGAATATAAAACAGGGAAAAGGATGGGCGGGCTCATCTACGCAGTGATTGGATTCTTCTTTAAATTTGGCATGGCATTAGGCGGGATCGTTCCAGGTCTTGTACTCGATCGGTTTGGCTATGTAGCGAACCAAATGCAAACACCAGAAGCATTACTTGGCATTTTAATCACTACAACGGTTATTCCTGTATGCTTACTGATTTTAGCGATGATTGATATTAATTTTTATAACCTGGATGAAGAAAAACATCAAAAAGTCGTGAGGGAGCTAGAGAATAGGGATCAGGTGTATGTCGATCATATTGACGATTTTAAAATGTAAATCATTGAAAGAGGAGGGAGATCAATGAAGATTACCAACCCAGTGCTAAAAGGGTTTAACCCGGACCCGAGTATTTGCCGTGTAGGAGACGATTATTACATTGCAGTCTCTACATTTGAATGGTTTCCAGGGGTTCAAATTTATCATTCGAAGGATCTTGTCCATTGGCGGCTCGCCGCGCGCCCTTTGCAAAAAACATCTCAACTAGACATGAAAGGAAATCCCGATTCAGGAGGGGTATGGGCACCGTGCTTAAGCTATGCCGATGGCCAGTTTTGGCTCATCTATTCAGATATTAAAGTAGTGGATGGCCCGTTTAAGGATGGTCATAATTATTTGGTCACGGCAAGCGAAGTCGATGGCGAGTGGAGCGAACCGATTCGGCTCAATAGCTCTGGATTTGATCCATCTTTATTCCATGATCAAAACGGGAAGAAATACGTATTAAATATGCTGTGGGATCATAGAGAAAAGCACCATTCCTTTGCAGGTATTGCCTTGCAGGAATACAGTGTGCCTGAAAAGAAACTGATCGGTCAGAGGAAGATCATTTTTAAAGGCACGTCTATTAAACTGACAGAAGCCCCGCATCTTTATCACTTTGGTGATTACTATTATTTATTAACGGCAGAAGGGGGCACTCGGTACGAGCATGCGGCCACGATTGCCCGGTCCTCGCATATTGAAGGGCCTTATGAGGTTCATCCTGATAACCCGATCTTAAGTGCTTTCCATGAGCCTAGCCATCCGCTTCAAAAATGCGGGCATGCCTCAATTGTTCATACGCATACAAATGAATGGTACTTGGCTCATCTCACGGGCCGTCCGATTCAATCAAATAAGGAATCTATTTTTCAACAAAGAGGTTGGTGTCCTTTAGGAAGAGAGACAGCGATTCAAAAGCTCGAATGGAAAGATGGCTGGCCTTATGTGGTAGGCGGAAAAGAAGGAGCAATGGAAGTTGAAGCGCCAGCAATAAGTGAAAAAGTCTTCTCTCCAACGCACCATACAGTCGATGAATTTAAAGAATCGGCGTTAAATAGACATTTCCAAACATTAAGAATCCCTTTTACTGATCAGATAGGTTCATTGACGGAGAACCCTCATCATTTAAGGCTATACGGTCAGGAGTCTCTTACGTCTAAATTTACCCAAGCGTTTGTTGCAAGGCGCTGGCAAAGCTTTTATTTTGAAGCTGAGACAGCTGTTTCATTCTTTCCAAAAAATTTTCAGCAAGCCGCTGGTCTTGTGAATTATTATAATACGGAAAACTGGACAGCGCTTCAGGTAACATATGACGAGGAGCTTGGCCGTATCCTTGAATTATCCGTCTGCGAAAATCTGACCTTTTCTCAGCCGTTGACAAATAAAATCGTCATTCCAGACGAGGTCACGTATGTGTATTTAAAAGTGACCGTTCAGAAAGAGACGTACAAATA
Source organism: Bacillus pumilus (assembly GCF_024498355.1). Classification (GTDB taxonomy): domain Bacteria; phylum Bacillota; class Bacilli; order Bacillales; family Bacillaceae; genus Bacillus; species Bacillus pumilus_P. The sequence continues at coordinate 1,873,955 of NZ_CP101833.1, read as the reverse complement.
TTCTTATTCTTTTGACCAGCAAGAGTGGGAGGAGATTGATGTGCCGTTTGAATCAAGTCATTTATCCGATGATTTCATTCGCGGAGGGGGATTTTTTACAGGGGCATTTGTCGGCATGCAGTGCCAAGATACAAGCGGCGAGCGTCTGCCAGCTGATTTCAATTATTTTCGCTATGAGGAAACAGGTGAATAAAAAAAAGACAACGCTCTAAAAGCTGTCTCTTTTTATCAGTTAGCGGTTCATTGGGAAAGGGTAGCATCATGCAGGAAAGCTTCAGTGACAAGAGATGTCATCCCTAACGCCGGTGCGTTGTGCCCTAATGATGAAGGGAGCAGCTCAACACGTGAACTGAATTGTGCATTCATTCTAGAGGATACCTCATCTTGAATGACACTCAGAACCGTTGGCTGTGATTCAATGACCTTATTTCGTAAAATAACGGCTTGCGGGTTAAAGGTGTGCAGGACGTTTGTGAGACCCAAGCCAAGATAAAAGCCAAAGTTGCGCAAGGCATTGAGTGTTTTCATATCATTTAACTTTGCCAGCTGTTCAATGTCTTGATAGGATACGTGCTGGCCATTTGTTTGAAGTGACTGAAACAATGCTTTCTCAGATGCATACAGCTCCCAGCATCCACGGTTTCCACAGCTGCATGTTGGTCCATTAAAGTCGATCGTCATATGTCCCATTTCACCAGAAAAACCGTATGCGCCTCTATATAAATGATGATTGAGAATGATACCGATTCCAATTCCAGTGCCGATACTTGCATAAATCAGGTGGTCATAGTGTTTAGCGGCACCAAAGATTTTTTCGCCATATGCACCGGCATTTGCTTCATTTTCAATGAAGACGGGTACTTGGAAGGTATCTTGGAGCGTTGTTTTCAGGTCAACATTTTTCCATTTTGAATGAGGTGTAAACACGATTTGTTCATCTGCATCCACTAACCCAGGTATACAAAGGCCAATGCCAATAAGTCCGTATGGGGAAGAGGGGATTTGTGCGATCAACTGATGAATCAATTCAATTAATATGCGTATGGTTACATCAGGAGAGCTTGATGGGAGCTTGAGCTGCTCTTCATGGATAATAGACCCTTCAAGGTCTGTTAAAATGCCGTTTACATAATCAACACCGACATCAATGCCAATTGAGTATCCTGCGCGTTTATTAAACATGAGTAAAACAGGTCTTCTCCCGCCGCTAGATTCACCTTGGCCGATTTCATAGACGAGATGTTCTTTCATTAACGTACTCACTTGAGATGAAACAGTCGATTTATTTAAACCAGTGCGTTCAGATAATTTCGCTCTAGAGATTGGCGCATGATGGAGGATTTCTTTTAGCAATAGCTTTTGATTTATTTTTTTCACAAAGTTCTGATCAGCGATATTCACGTTATCCACTCCATTTGTTTCGTCTTTAGATTAAGTTGAAAAAAGGTGCTTTTTTACGAATGTATTTCATGAGAAGTATGATTTTAACTTTATTATAACGAAAATATTTCTAAAAAACTAAAAAATATGGAAAATTCAAAGAGATTTGATGACAAATTCATAATTAGTTTGTTGGGTGAACTTACAAAGTGTATCATAGGAGGAATCAAGAATGGTCAAATCAAATATGAAATCCTTACGCAGTTTAGAGGCGGTTGGCAAAATTCAATATGAAGGAAAACAATCAAAAAACCCACTTGCTTTTAAATATTATGATCCGAACGAAATGATTGGTGGAAAAACAATGAAAGACCACCTGCGTTTCTCAGTCGCTTATTGGCACACATTGACTGCTGATGGAACAGACATGTTTGGAACGGGCACCATGCAGAGAGCCTGGGACTCCTATAGCGGAATGGATTTGGCGAAAGCTAGATTAGAAGTGGCTTTTCAGCTTTTTGACCTATTGGAGGTTCCGTATTTTTCATTCCATGACCGTGATATTGCACCAGAGGGAGACACGCTTCAAGAGACGAACCAACAGTTAGACATCATTTTAGAAAGGATGAAAGATTACATGCAGCAAAGCGGGGTGAAGCTGCTGTGGAACACTGCCAACATGTTCAAGCATCCCCGGTTTGTACATGGCGCTGCTACATCTTGTCATGCAGATGTATTTGCCTATGCGGCTGCGCAAGTCAAGAAAGGAATTGAAACCGCAAAAGAACTCGGTGCAGAAAATTACGTTTTCTGGGGAGGACGAGAAGGTTACGACACACTGCTGAATACAGATATGAAAAGAGAGCTTGACCACATGGCGACCTTTTTGCACATGGCTGTTGATTATGCAAAAGAAATTGGGTACACCGGTCAATTTTTAATTGAGCCAAAGCCAAAGGAGCCGACAACCCATCAATATGACTCAGATGCAGCGACATCTATCGCCTTTTTAAAGCAATACGGATTAGATTCACATTTTAAATTAAATATCGAGGCCAATCATGCAACGCTAGCTGGTCATACATTTGAACATGAATTACGTGTAGCAAGAATTCATGGACTGCTCGGCTCTGTTGATGCGAACCAAGGCAATTCGCTTCTAGGCTGGGACACTGATGAATTCCCAACCGATTTATATGCCACAACACTGGCCATGTATGAAATTCTGCAAAATGGTGGACTTGGAACTGGGGGTCTCAATTTTGATGCAAAGGTCAGAAGAGCCTCCTTTGAACTTGAAGATATTTTGTATGCCCATATTGCGGGAATGGATGCGTTCGCAAAAGGGCTGCGGGTGGCTCATAGACTCATCGAAGATCGTGTGTTTGAAGATGTAATCAAGCACCGGTACCGCAGCTTTTCTGAAGGAATTGGACGCGACATTTCAGAAGGGAAAGCAAACTTTCATACATTAGAAGAATATGCTTTGACGCATCCTTTCATCAGAAACGAATCGGGAAGAGAGGAACAGCTGAAAGCACGATTGAATCAATACTTGTTAGAAGATTAATTGAATAGGCGGACCTGTTTTGAAGGAGTGAAAACATGAAGTATGTGATGGGAATTGATCTTGGAACGAGCGGAGTCAAAGCGATATTAGTAGATGAGAGCGGAAAGGTGTGCTGCGAAGCTTCTAAGCCTTACCGCCTCATTCAAGATAAACCAGGATATTGTGAGCAGCATCCTGAGGATTGGGTAGAGCAGACGATTGCCGCAATGAGAGAACTCATGGCGAGGCAGCCTGCTCATTCAAGGCGAGTAGAAGGGATCAGCTTTTCTGGACAGATGCATGGTTTAGTTTTATTAGATGAATCACGCCAAGTGCTCCGCCCCGCAATCTTGTGGAATGATACAAGAACGACAGAGCAATGTACACGCATCACAAAAAAGCTAGGGGACCGGCTGCAAAAGATCACTAAAAACCAGGCGTTAGAAGGATTCACACTGCCAAAATTATTATGGGTAAAGGAGCATGAACCAGATATTGATCAACAAATAGACATGTTTTTACTTCCAAAAGATTATGTCAGATTTCGATTAACCGGCGCTATTCATATTGATTATTCCGATGCGGCTGGCACTTTACTGTTAGATATCGGAGAACAGACGTGGAGTAAGGAGATTTGTCAGGCATTTGATATTCCTCCTCATGTTTGCCCGCCGCTTGTCTTATCAGAGGCGGAGGTCGGTACACTTTTGCCTCAAGTTGCACGGGAGACTGGGATCAAAGAAGGTGCGAAAGTCTTTGCAGGGGGAGCAGATAATGCGTGCGGGGCAATCGGTGCTGGCATTTTGTCATCCGGTCACACGTTATGCAGCATTGGCACATCCGGTGTCATTCTCTCCTACGAAGAGGACCATGAAAGAGAGCTGCAAGGAAACTTGCATTTGTTTCATCATGCACAAAAAGACGCTTTTTATACAATGGGTGTCACTCTTTCAGCAGGATATAGCCTTGAATGGACAAAATCCTTACTGGCTCCAGAAAAATCGTTCCAAGCGCTGCTAGAGGGTGTGGCTGATGTAGCGCCAGGAGCGAATGGATTGCTCTTTACCCCTTATTTAGTTGGGGAAAGAACGCCATATGCGGATTCAATCATTCGCGGAAGCTTGATTGGATTAGACAGCAGGCATGAAAGGGCGCATATGGTCAGAGCTGTGCTAGAGGGGATCACCTTCTCGTTAAATGAATCAATTGCTTTATTCCGGCAGGCAGGAAAAAGAATAGAGTCTATTGTGTCCATTGGCGGCGGTGCGAGAAGTCAAACATGGCTTCAAATGCAGGCAGATATTTTTCAGGCGGAGGTCATCCAGTTAGAAAATGAACAAGGGCCCGCTTTAGGTGCAGCGATGCTTGCAGGGGTTGGCTCCGGATGGTATCCATCACTTGAAGCATGCGCTGATCAGTTTATTCATCAAGCGGCCGTATATGAGCCAAATCAGCAGCGTGTTGATGTCTATGCCCATCTATTTCGTTTGTATCAAAGCATTTATACAAAAACAAGAGACATACAGGTCGGTTTAAAGCAGTATCGTTCCATCTAGCAGAGAGTCTTTACATGAAAGGAGGTGATGGGCTCGTTTCATCTTAGGGATGACAGAACAATAAGGATGAAAAAAGGGAGGAATAAAGAATGAATTTCAAAAGATTGAGGCTATTGTTTGTGATGTGCATTGGACTGACGCTTATACTGACTGCTGTACCAGCTCATGCAATGACGATTACCAATAATCAAATGGGTAACCATAGTGGCTACGATTATGAATTATGGAAGGATTATGGAAATACATCGATGACGCTTAATAATGGCGGGGCATTTAGCGCGCAATGGAACAATATCGGAAATGCTTTGTTCCGAAAAGGAAAGAAGTTTGATTCCACTAAAACTCATCATCAGCTTGGCAACATCTCCATCAATTACAACGCAAGCTTTAACCCAGGCGGAAATTCGTATTTATGTGTCTATGGCTGGACACAATCTCCACTAGCTGAATACTACATTGTTGATTCATGGGGCACGTATCGTCCAACAGGAACACATAAAGGAACATTTACTGTAGATGGAGGCACATATGACATTTATGAAACAACCCGTGTCAATCAGCCTTCCATTATTGGGATTGCGACCTTCAAGCAATATTGGAGTGTACGTCAAACAAAACGTACAAGCGGGACTGTATCCGTCAGTCAGCATTTTAAAAAATGGGAAAGCTTAGGGATGCCAATGGGAAAAATGTATGAAACAGCATTAACTGTAGAAGGCTACCGAAGCAATGGAAGTGCGAATGTGATGACCAATCAACTGTTTATTGGACGATAAAAAAGATCATAATGAAAAGCCAGCAGTCTCATTGCTGGCTTTTCCCCTTTCTATGATAATTTTTCAACCTCGACTCTGCCGGAAAAGAACGTGGCACCGCCACCCATATCTGCCAAACGATCAGGTGTTAATCCATTGACCAAATGCTTTTTGCCTTTTTGATCCGCCCATAATCCTTGACTGACCACAACGCCAGATAATACATTGTGACCGACTGAAACGACAAGCTCACATTCTCCCCGATCATTCAGCACACGCACCATGTCACCATCTTCAATCTTTCTCTCTTTTGCATCTTGTTCATTCATATGAAGCTCCGGAAATTTCTCGAGCTTTTGGTGCTTTTCATGAAGTGAGAAGGTGGAATTAAGAAAATTATGGTTCGGCCCCGGTATAAAGGTAAGCGGATAATCACTTTCCTGATAAAGGGGTACATAGGTTGGAAGTGCTGGATATCCGTCTTGCTTCATTTGTTCAGAGTAAAGCTCAATTTTCCCGCTTGGGGTAGGAAGCTTTAAGTCCTGGAAAGCCCCTCGTTTTGCTTTGATCCACGTTTTCTCTTTTAATGCTTCATATGAAATGTCTTCATAATGCGGGTTTTCCGGGTGATGAAGGGCTTGTTCCATGAGTTCCGCATCTGTCTCGCGGAAGGCGTCATCTTCAAAGCCCATGGCATGAGCCAAAAGGCGAAATACTTCAGTGTTGGATTTGCTTTCTCCATAGCGTTCAATGACCGGCTCTTGAATTTGAATATAATGATGCCAGTACGATGTATAGAAATCCTCGTTTTCAAAGGCAGATGTCGCCGGCAGAATAATGTCTGCATATGCGGCTGTCTCTGTAAGGAACAAGTCATGAACAACTGTAAATAAGTCCTCTCTCAGCAAACCTTCTCTTACTTTATTTGCTTCAGGTGTTACGACGGCTGGGTTGCAAGAGTAGACGAAAAGTGAATCTACGGAAGGCTTTGCATTCGTCAGCACACTGCCTAGCTGATTCATATTAAATGTTCTAGGCGAGCGTTCCTTTAATAGATCCGGCCGCTGAAGAGCTGTTTCATTATAGCTGAGAAAAGAAGAGTTCGATTTCATCGCACCGCCGCCTTTGTGCAGCCATTGACCAGTCAGGGCAGGGAGGCAGGCGATGGTTCGAATACTCATTCCGCCATTATCATGATGCTGCAAACCATTGCCAATGCGAATTAGAGATGGTGATGTCTCTGCATACATTCTTGCAAGTGCGATGATATCGTTTTTAGGGACACCCGTGATATGCTCAACAGTTTCTGGATCATACTGCTTCACATGCTCGCGAAGCTCCTTGTGGCCGACCGTGTATGTCTCTAAAAATGAAGCATCTGTACGCTCCTCTTCAAAAAGGACATGCATGATGCCAAGGGCAAGCGCACTGTCAGTACCAGGTCGAAGCGGGATGAACCAATCTGCCATCCGGCCGGTTTGATTTTTGTGAACATCAATGACAACAATCTTTGCCCCTTGCTTTCGAGCTTTTTGAGCCAAGGTAATTTGGTGCATATTGGTCGACACAGCATTGATGCCCCAAAAGATAAATAGTTTTGTATGAATGGTGTCTTCTGGATCTGTCCCAATGCTTGCGCCCATTGTATATTTATAGCCAGTCGTTCCAGCTGACTGACAGATGGTTCGATCCAACTGACTTGAACCAAGACGATAGAAAAAGCGGCGGTCCATTCCCTCTGCATTAAGATTGCCCATGTTTCCATAGAAGCTGTAAGGTAAAATACTTTCTGCACCTTTTTCTTCGATCAGCTTTGTCCATTTTTGCCGAATGGTTTCAATGGCTTCTTCCCACGTAATAGGCGCAAACTGACCGTCTCCTTTTCGGCCAACACGTTTTAAAGGAGTCGTCAGTCGTTTTTCATCATATAAGCGGGCTGTGACATTTCGCACTTTGTTGCATATGTTTCCTTGTGTCACAGGATGGTCTGGATCTCCCTGAACTTTCACGATCTTCCCGTTTTCTTTATGTATTAAAAGACCGCACTGATCCGGGCAATCTAACGAACAAACTGATTTGAAAATTCCGTCTTTCATTGCTGTATAATCGGTCATGAGTTTTTGGCTTCCTTTCTGCATTCCGTTATCGCTTTGTATGGACTATATTTTAGCATGTTCGGAGATGGAAGGTAAGAAAGAGATGATGAATTGAAGAAAATGAAAAAAAGCCCCCCTAAAAGGGACTTTTAACATCGGGTAACCTGTACTGGGAATTCTTTCACCCCAAAAACAAACGTGCTTTGAATTGGGTTTAGCCTATCTGCTGCACAGGTGATCTCCTGAAACGTATGGAGTAAAATATCAAGCGCAATATTACACTCAAGCCGGGCAAGAGGTGCACCAAGACAAAAGTGAATACCAAAACCAAAGCTCATATGAGGGTTTGATTTCCGGTCAAGGCGGAACGTATCAGGATCTTCGAATTTCCGTTCATCACGATTCGCAGAAGCAACCCAGCTGATGAGGTAGTCTCCTTTTTCAATACGTGAGCCTGCGATCTCAACATCCTCTGCTGCAATTCGCCCAATTGCTTGAACAGGCGGATAATAGCGTAATGTTTCCTCTGTTAATTGAGGAATAAGAGAAGGATCTTGCCGCACTGATTCGGCGATATGAGGCTGCTCTGTAAGCAGTCGTACTGCATTTGTGATTAAATTGGTCGTTGTCTCATTGCCAGCAACGAGTAATAGAATACAAAAGCCAAGTAGTTCATTTTCCGTTAAACGCTCACCATCAATTTCCGCTTGAATGAGAAGAGAGATCAAATCATCAGCAGGTGTTTCTTTTCGTTTTTGGATCAAATGAGCAAAATAAACGGACAGCTCTTCTTCTGCGCGTTTCTGCATGTCTACAACCGCCTGAATGGCTTCTTCTGATTCATCCTTAGCCCCTGCCACAAGAGCATCAGAATGTTTCTTAATCAGCTCTCTGTCTTTTACCTCTGCACCGAGTAGCTCAGCGATGATCATTACAGGCAGGGGAGCTGCTAGATCTTGAACCATATCAAATGTACGTTGATCCTTGACCTGTTTTAATAGATCATTTGTCAGGTCTTTGATCTTTTCTTCTAATTGCTTGATCGCTTTTGGCGTGAATGCTTTATTCACGAGGGCTCTCATCTTTGTATGTTTTGGAGGGTCCATTGTTAAAATACTCGTTTTAGACGTGCTTCTTCCTCGCTGTGATGAGAACACTTTTGGCTGCCTCAGAACGGACTGGATATCAGCATATCGAAAGAGATCCCAGCACTTTCTAGTCTCATCGTATCTAATATCACCCTGCGCACGTAAATCATTGTAAATAGGGAACGGGAAAAGAAGGTCATCAGTGGATCGGATTTCTTTCATTGGAATGACATTGACGTAGTTTTCTTTCACTTTCATTATGAACGCTCCTTTTTCACTTGATTTCCCCTACACGGTATCACCAGTACAATTGCATTTCAACGGACATGTTTTCTAAAATATGTCAATAGTCTAATCGAAATATTCAAGCACATTCATCGTATAGGAAAATAGAAAGTCATCAAAAATGATAGCGTTTTCTAAAAAATAGAATTGAAGTCACCGAAACCAAAAATAAAATGGTGAATTCAGTCGAACGAAAGGGTACTATGAATCAAATCCATATAGTTCTTTTGATCTAAATTGCTGATTTGAAAAAACACGGTTAACATACATACAGCAAGCTGTTCACCATGCATTCGGGACTTTTGAAAAGCGCCGGCTCTTTCTTGACACGATTTCTCATCATGTTACGATAACTAACGTGGGAAAAACACGAACAAAAAGCGAACGAGGGAGAGGATCAATATCATTGATCAAAAGAAAGTTGCTTTCATTGGAGCAGGTTCTATGGCGGAAGGAATGATTGCAGGTATTGTGCGATCAGGACAGCTACCGCTCAACCATATTTACGCAACAAACAGAAAAAGTCAAGTTCGATTGAATGAACTAACGAAACGATACGGGATTCAAACAGCCGCAATGGACTCATTTCCTTTTGAAGAAATGGACATCTTGATCCTGGCAATGAAGCCAAAGGATGCTGAAACAGCACTTGAATCATTAAAACCTCATATTCAGTCAGATCAGCTCATCTTGTCTGTACTTGCAGGTGTTAAGCAATCGTATATTGAAGGCATGCTGCATGGGGGTCAGCCCGTCATGAGGGTGATGCCAAATACGTCAAGTACGATTGGGGCGTCAGCGACCGCTCTATCTGCTGGACGTTATGTGAAAAAAGAACATGTGAGCATGAGTCAGGCCCTTTTATCTGAAATGGGAGAAGTCTATACCATTCAGGAAGAGCAAATGGATATTTTCACAGGAATTGCCGGAAGCGGGCCAGCCTATTTTTATTTCTTAATGGAAAGAATCGAAGAAGCAGGAGAAGAAGCAGGTTTATCAAAGGAAATGTCTCGCCAAATCGGTGCACAGACACTTCTCGGTGCAGCGAAAATGCTTCAAGAAACAGCTGAAAATCCTTCTGTCCTAAGAGAAAAAATCACGTCACCGAATGGAACAACTGCTGCAGGACTGAATGCATTAGACGATTTTGGCGGGGGAGAAGCAATCAAGCAGGCCGTCAAACATGCCGCCAATCGATCAAAAGAGATAAGTGAACAGCAAAAACAAAAAGTAACGATATAAATAGAGCCTCAATACAGGAGTGATAAGGTGTACGCAGATAAAGAGAGAAAACGAATTGTTGTGAAAATCGGAAGCAGCTCTCTTACTAGCTTTCAAGGTGAGATTAGTATAAAAAAACTAGAAAACCTCGTCAATCAAATTGTGAAACTGAAAGATGAAGGACACGAAGTCATTTTGGTTTCATCAGGTGCGGTTGCAGCTGGTTACCGAAAACTAGGATTTATCGATAGACCCAAAACACTGCCAGAAAAGCAGGCATCTGCCTCAATTGGGCAAGGGCTTTTAATGGAATCATATTCCACTTTATTTTTATCGCACGGTTATATTGCCTCACAGCTTCTCATTACAAGAAGTGATTTTTCAGATGAAACGCGCTATCAAAATGTGCGAAACACCATGAATGTGTTATTAGATAGAGGCATCATCCCGATTATCAATGAAAATGATACAGTGACGATCAATCGGCTGAGGTTCGGAGATAATGATACATTGTCTGCAAAAGTAGCTGGACTAATTGATGCGGATTTCCTTGCCATTTTATCTGATATTGATGGCTTGTATGAAGATAACCCGCATACAAACCCGAATGCGAAGAGAATTCTCGAAGTCACAGAAATCACTGAAGACATCGAAGCAGCTGCTGGAGATGCAGGAAGCAGCGTTGGAACAGGCGGAATGAAATCGAAGCTCGACGCCTTTAAAATTTCAATGGCCGCAGGCATCAATGGCTTTCTAGGAAAAGCGGATACGCCGCACATTTTAGACAAAGCGATCAATGGCACAGAGGACGGCACTTATTTTACAGCTGATGAAAATTTAGCGCCGCTGAATTATAAGAAGCAGTGGATCGCATTTCATTCTGGACCAAAAGGCGAGATCGTTGTTCAAGAGAAATCACAGGAGCACCTCATGCACCGTGAGAAAAGCCTTGATTCTGATGGCATAGTAGATGTGAAGGGTTCGTTTAAAAAAGGCGATGTCGTCCGTATTTTAGATCAAGATAGAGGAGAAATAGGGCTTGGCATTGTGAATTATACGTCTGACGAACTCGCGCTAAACAGTGGCTTGTTACAAGATGAAGTTGTTCATGTCGTCGATCTTGAAGCATTTGTTTGTCATTTAGATTTATCTATACCAGTTTGCTAACCAAAAGGGAGGAATTTCATGACACTGACAGCTGAAGTTGTCACATCGGTCAAAGAAAAAGCGAAAAAAGCAAAGCACGCATCAAAAAAACTAGGTTTACTTCAAACAGAGGAAAAGAATGAGGCGCTGCTTAAAATAGCTGAAGCGTTAGAAAAGCAAAGTACCTTCATTTTACAGGAGAATCAAAAGGATTTAGACGCAGGAAAAGAAAAGGGCTTCTCTGAGGCATTGATGGATCGATTAATGTTAAATGAGGAGAGAATTCATGAGTTTGCTGAAAGTTTGCGGCTTGTGACGAGATTAACAGATCCTGTTGGAGAAATATTGGATGAATGGACTCTTGAAAACGGCTTACATGTGAAAAGCCGAAGAGTACCGCTCGGCGTGATCGGTATGATCTATGAAGCGAGACCGAATGTCACTGTCGATGCAGCAGGACTTGCCTTGAAGGCGGGTAATTCAGTGATTTTAAAAGGCGGTTCCTCCGCTATTTCTTCCAACAAAGCCATCGTCAGCGTCATTCATGAAGCATTAGATCATACAAAGATCCCTCGTGATGCGGTCCAATTTATTGAACAAACAGACCGTTCATCTGTTCAAGCGATGTTTCATCTAAAGGAATGGATCGATGTGTTAATTCCAAGAGGCGGGGCTTCTTTAATCAAAACAGTTGTTGAAGAATCAACCATCCCAGTCCTTGAAACAGGAACAGGGAACTGCCATGTTTTTATTGATCAAACAGCGAATATCGATAAGGCCATTGAGATTGTTATCAATGCGAAAACGAATCGTCCAGCTGTGTGTAATGCACTTGAGACACTAATCATTCATCGTGATTGGCTGAAAGAGAATGGCGCAGCATTGAATGAAGCACTGCTTCACCATCAAGTCACTGTACATGGCGATCAGGAAGCACAATTTTACTTTTCAAATGCGGTTTCTGCTGAGGAAGTGGATTGGACAGATGAGTATTTAAGTCTTGATCTTGCGGTAAAAGTAGTCGATTCAATTGAGGAAGCGATTGACCATATTGACCAGTACGGCACAAAACATTCAGAAGCCATCGTGACAGAAGATGAAAAAAATGCACTGACGTTTCTAAACGAAGTCGATGCGGCTGCGGTTTATCATAACGCATCCACCCGCTTTACAGACGGCGGCGCACTTGGATATGGGGCTGAAATAGGCATCTCCACTCAAAAGCTGCACGCAAGAGGGCCAATGGGGCTTCCTGCGCTTACAACAACTAAGCTGCTTCTGTCTGGTGATGGTCAGATTAGAAGCTGAGAATAAATGTTAAAAACACTACCTTCTTCATGGGGTAGTGTTTTTTAATAAGTTCAATACTTTCATTCGTTTGAACAGTCTTTCTTCATGACTTTCTCAAATTTAAAGAACTCAAATGTCTCAGGTGCTAACGAGTCATTTTCTTTATCACTGGTATGAGGAAAGTTCGGGTCTGGATGATGTAAGTGATAAAACTCTACAATTTGAAACCCGCATTTATTGACATAAAAATGAATGTTCCGCTTTTCAAAATAAGGAGTCACAACCTCCCATACTTTGGTTTCTGGATATTGAGCCTCAATAGCTTTCCATGCAGCCTGACCAATGCCGCGGCTGTGTGATGATGAAGAGATGTAAAGTAAGTCAACCGAATTGTGATCTGTTTGTGGGTTGATTTTTAATACAACGCCTCCAGCCTTTTCACCATTTAGCAAAATATGATAAACAAGGGCCCCGGCCGCATGAAAGGATTCATCAATTGCTTCATCTGGAGGAATCGGTCCACCTTGTGCATCGCCAAATGCCTCGATCACGCCAGCTGTAAAAGCCTCCTGTAATTCTTTTTTCATAGAAGGGAAATCCTCTTTATTTGCAAGTGATAATGTGACTTGATGTCGAGATGTTTTGTTCATTTTTATATCCTTTCTCCACGTAAGTGGTGTTGCTACATGTTATGATAAAGGATGGAGTAACTCCATAGTCAAGAGAGGAGACATGCAGATGATCAATGATGTGCAAAAAACATTTTTCACTGGGGAATTTGCAAAGTTATTCGATGTGAAGAAAGATACGCTGCTTTATTATGATAAAATCGATTTGTTTAAGCCGGCTGGGGTCCATGAAAATGGGTACCGTTACTATACTCTCGAGCAATTTGATCAATTCATTGCTATTCAGTCCCTTCGAGCTGTTCAATTTCCTATTAAAGAATTAAAACAATACTTCACAGAGCCTTCCCGGGACAGACTTCAAAGCCTTGCGACCGAACAAGTTGAAAAGGTCAAGCAGGAGATTGAAAAACTTCAGGATATCCAGTCTTTTCTTTTGCGCGTGATTGAGACGACGAATGAATTATCATCTGTGAAGACAGGGGAGGTCTTGTTTCAAGAACTGCCAGAAGAACCGGTCATACTAAGTGCATCACATCCGATTGATTTGAACACGCCTGTAGAAGAAATATCTCGAATTGTAGGAGAATTTCTAAAGGAAATTGGCATTAAAGGCGCTGCGGCGAATGGTTCCGTTTTAAAAAAGGAGCAGTTTCTTCATCGTCACTTTCATCAGTCAGATGTGCTGTTTTGCCGAATGGAAGGACCAGGTGCAGTCCAAAAACCTGCCGGCCTCTATGCGGTCATGTATGATCAAGGAACATATGAAGAGCTCGAATCAGCCTATTCACGTCTGTTAGCTGACATCGAGAAAGAGGACATGGTGCTGGATGGAGATGTATTTGAGGAATATTTGCTTCATTCGCTCATGTCTAAAAATGAAGCAGAGTATATGACAAAACTCAGTGTAAAAGTGAAAAAACGAGCAGATTAAGAAATGAAAAAGAGGATAGACACGCATTTTCCATGCTGACTATCCTCTTTTTTTGATTTTAACCTACTTGATGTTCTGCAAATTGACTCATATATAAGTCAGCATAAAAGCCTTTTTCTTTCAAAAGTTCACTGTGAGTTCCTTTTTCAATGATGGTGCCATCTTTCATAACTAAAATGAGGTCGGCATCCTTGATCGTTGAAAGTCTGTGTGCAATGACGAAGCTCGTTCTGCCTTTCATCAGGTCATTCATCGCTTTTTGAATGTGCATCTCTGTCCGCGTATCCACGCTGCTCGTCGCTTCATCTAGTATCAAAATCTTCGGATCAGATAAAATCGCACGGGCGATGGTTAACAGCTGACGCTGACCTTGTGAAAGGTTACCTGCATCTTCTGTTAAGAGCGTGTCATATCCGTCTGGAAGCGTGCGGATGAAATCATCTGCATAGGCATGTTTGGCGGCTTTGATGACATCCTCTTTTGAGACATGCTGCCTGCCATATGCAATATTGTCGTAAATCGTCCCTTCAAAAAGCCACGTATCCTGAAGAACCATCGCAAATAAGTCCCGTACTTGCTGACGGCTGAGATCGGTTGTTTTGACACCGCCAATGCGAATGGAGCCTTGATCTAATTCATAAAAACGCATTAATAAATTGATGATGGTTGTTTTTCCCGCGCCTGTAGGCCCGACAATGGCAACCGTTTGTCCTTCCTCTACATGTAAATTCAAATCTTTAATAATCGGATGATCTTTCTCATATCCGAATTGAACTTGTTCAAAGGTCACATCTCCTGAAAGTGATTCAAGATCAATCACCGCATCCTCTTCGGCACTTTCTTCTTCCTCATCCAGGATTTCAAAGACCCTTTCAGCAGAAGCGATCGCAGATTGAACTAAGTTTGCGACACTTGATGCTTGCACAAGCGGCTGAGACATTTGCTGCGTGTATTGGATAAACGCCTGCACATCCCCAACACGAATATTCCCGTTAATGACAAGAATACCGCCGGCTACACTGACTGCCACATAGCCAAGGTTCCCGATAAAGGTCATTATTGGCATCATTAAACCGGAAATAAACTGTGCTTTCCTAGAAGATTCATACAGCTTTTCGTTTAATTGATCAAATGTATCAATCGCTTTCTTTTCATAGCCATACGCACGAACGGTCTGATGTCCTGTGAACATTTCATTAATATGCCCATTGATCATACCGAGCTCTTTTTGCTGCGCCTTAAAATGCTTTTGAGAAAATGACGTGATGCCGCGAATCGCAAATAGACTAAGTGGTAGCGTCAAACAAACAAGCAAGGTGAGTAACGGACTAATGAAAAGCATCATGACGACAATCCCAATGACCGTAATCACAGATGTAATCACTTGGGTGAGTGCCTGCTGAAGCGATGTATTAATATTATCGATATCGTTCATCACACGGCTCAGCGTGTCCCCGTGGGTTGTTTTATCAAAATAACGAAGGGGGAGACGTGTGAGCTTGTCATTTGCTTCTTGCCGTAATTCAGCAATGGTCTGTTGGGAAACACCTGCCATCACGTATTGCTGGACGAATGAAAAGAGAGAGGCAACGACGTATAACAGGACAAGCAGCAATAAAATGCGTGAAATGACATCAAATTGAACGGCTGTTCCTTGTGTAAAGCTTTCAAACAGGGAAGAGGTGGCATCCCCGAGTAGTTTAGGACTAATCACGCTAAAGACGGTTGAACCGATCGCTGCAATCAGTACAAGTATCAGCTGAAATTTCCTCGGTTTTAAATAGCCAGTCAAACGAAGAAGTGTTTTCTTAAATTCCTTCGGTTTTACGACCGTTCCCCTAGGGTGACCGCCTTTATGTCCCATTCCAGAAGACATTTTCTTACTCATCCTTGGTCCACCTCCTGACCTTCCTGTGATGCGACAATCTCTTGATACACAAGATTGTCCTTTATTAATTGTTCATGTGTTCCGATACCTGCAATTTTCCCTTCATCTAGCACAATGATTTTATCGCTATGCTTCACTGTACTGATTCTTTGGGCGACAATGATAAGGGCTGCATGCTCTTTTTCGGCTTCTAATGATGCACGAAGCTTCGCATCCGTTTTGTAATCAAGTGCAGAGAAACTATCGTCAAACAGATAGAATGAGGGCTTTCTGACAAGTGCTCTTGCAATGGAAAGCCGCTGCTTTTGACCACCAGAAAGATTTGATCCACCTTGGTCTATCTCAGCATCGATTCCGCCATCTTTCTGCAAAACAAATTCCTCAGCCTGTGCGGTTCGCAGCGCTTTCCAAATGTCTTCATCGCTTGCATCCTGCCGGCCAAAGCGCACATTATCGGCAATACTTCCGCTGAATAAAACAGCTTTTTGAGCGACATAGCCCATCTGACTTCTCAGTTTCTCTTGGGGCAGCTCTCTGATATCTACACCATCTAGTGTTATCCGTCCTTCTGTCGCTTCGTAAAAGCGCGTCATCAGCTGTAGGAGAGTCGTTTTCCCGGAACCTGTACTGCCGATTATGGCAGTCGTTTCGCCAGTTTTGGCTTCAAACGTAATGTTTTGAACGACCGGTTTTTCAGCATTTGAGTAATAAAATGAGACATCCTCAAAGCGAATGGATTGTGCGGGTTGATGAAGCTTGGTAACAGACTGTTCTTTGTCTTTAATCTTCGGTTCCATGTTTAACACTTCGTTCATGCGTTTAGCTGATGCCTGTGCTCTTGGGACCATAATAAAGCTCATTGACAGCATAATGAGTGCCATTAAAATCATCATGGCATATTGAATGAAGGCAATGAGATTCCCGACTTCCATCTCTCCGGCATCAATCCGGTTTGCACCAAGCCAGACAATGCCAATATTCGTGAAGTTCATAATGATGAGCATAAATGGAAACAAGTATGCCATTAATCTGTTGACCTTGAGCCCAGTATCCTTATAGGATGTGTTGGCTTCTTGAAAACGTGCCTTTTCATCATCGACCCGGTTAAAAGCTCGAATGACCCGGATGCCTGAAAGAGATTCTCTCATAATTAAATTCAGACGGTCCGTTTTTTTCTGAAGCTGTCCGAATAGCGGTATGGCTTTTCTTGAAACCAAATAGATAAACCCGCCAAGCAGGGGAAGGGCTGCTAAAAAAATAAGAGACAGGACAGCATCTCGAGAGACTGCTAAAATAATTCCGCCTACAAGCATGAGAGGAGCTCTCGTCATCATTTGTAAAATCATGATCGTGACATCTTGGACTTGCTTCACATCATTTGTTGACCTTGTAATAAAGGAAGACGTCCCGATCTTTTGAAATTCTTCTAGTGAAAATTGTTCGACATGAACGAACAGCTGTCTTCTCATATCACGGCCGAAGCCAAGCGCAGTCTTTGATGACAGGTAAGACTTCCAAATCGTGAGCAGGATGGCAAGTAAAGAACAGGCAACCATCCAGCCGCCAACCTTCCATATGTAAGCGATATCTCCTTGTACGATCCCGACATCTACGATATCTGCCGTTAAAGTCGGTAAATACAGCTGGAGCATACTGCTTAAAAAGGTGAGGATGACAATGAACACAACGGATAGCCGGTATGGCTTTAAAAACGATAAAATTGATTTCATACGAATACCTTTCTTCCATATAGTCTGTTGTTCTGTAACCCATCATATACAAAGAGGGATTATTTCTACAAATGAAATGTCTTGTTTTAATGGATTATTTATATTGTTCAATTTTTGAAAAGAAATCCTTTACAAACACATAGAAATCATGTGCAGATGGAGACATCTCTCGAGACTTAGACGCGATAATACCAACGGTTCTTCTCACTTGCGGAAAGTCGATCGGAATTTTCACTGTAAATCGTGGTGTTGTTTCATAAAAGGCACTTTCGGGTAATAAGGTAACGCCCATATCAGCTGACACGAGACCTTTAATGGCATCCAAATCTTCTCCTTCAGATGAAATGGTGGGCTCATAGCCTGCCTGCTTACAAGCATCTACCGCAATTTGTCTTAGCACATACCCTTCAGGAAATAAAACGAAATGATCCTTTCTCAAATCACTTAAATGAATACTTCTTTGCCCGCTAAAGGGGTGGCTAATAGGCAAAAGGGCATAAATGCTTTCTGAAAACAAAATATTTCCTTCTATTTGCGGATCGTTTGTCGGTACAGGTCCTAAAAAAGCGAGATCAATATCTCGATTTTTGACAGCTTCAATGAGAAATTTATAGGATCCTTGACGAAGTAAAAAATCGACCTCTGGATATTCCTGCTTAAATGCGGATATGACAGAAGGAAGTACTTGGCTTGCTAGACTTGTAGGAAAGCCAATATTCACCGTTCCTTTGTGCGGGTCTAAGTATTCATCAATTTGCTCTTTTGCGTAATCAATGGCCTTTAGTGCAGTTCTGACATGATCTAAAAATTGTCTGCCAATCTTCGTTAATTTAATATTTCGTCCTTCTCGTTCGAATAAAGCGACTCCAAGTTCTTCTTCTAAATTGGCAATCTGCCGGCTGATGGCAGATTGGGCAACATGTAAGTTTTCAGCCGCTTCTGACACGTGTTCACGGTCCGCAACTTCTACAAAATAACGTAACTGACGAAGCTCCATTTTTGCACTTCACACCCATCTATCTCAAAAAGAGATTGTTTTGATCTAAATTATATATTGTTTATATTAATTTGAAAACTTAAAATAAGTTACAGAGTTTGTGAGATTTTATTACTGTGAAAAAACGGATCTTTTAAACGGGGGAGAGAAACGATGACTTATAATCAACTACCACAACCACAAGGTCTCTACCGTCCTGAATTTGAACATGATGCATGTGGAATCGGACTGTACGCCCATTTAAAAGGGGAGGCGACACATAGCATCGTCAAAAAGGGATTACAAATGCTGTGCCAGCTTGATCACCGCGGCGGGCAAGGCAGTGATCCGTATACAGGTGATGGTGCAGGTTTAATGGTACAACTGCCAGACGCTTTCTTTAGAAAGAACTGCAAAGAATTTGCACTTCCTGAAAAGGGCCGTTACGGGGTAGGGATGGTCTTCTTTTCAAAAGATGATGATGAAAAAACGCGTCAAGCCATCGAACAGAAAATCAACGGGTTCATTAAGCAAGAAGGTCAAACATTAATTGGCTGGAGAACGGTTCCTGTCGATGCTGGGAAAATTGGTACTGTTGCAGCGAAGAGCTGTCCGGTTGTCAGGCAAGTCTTTATCGGGGCAAACGACAACGTAACAGATCGTTTGTCATTTGAAAGAAAATTATATGTCATTCGTAAGCAGGCTGAAAACTGGGGAACAGCAGAGGAGAAACAATTTTACTTTGTCAGCCTGTCGAGTCAAACCATTGTATACAAGGGGCTTTTAACATCAGATCAAGTCGATGCTTTTTATCTTGATCTACAGGATGAAACATTTGTTTCTGCATTTTCACTTGTTCATTCAAGATTTAGTACAAATACATTTCCTACATGGGAAAGAGCGCATCCAAACCGTTACTTAATTCACAACGGAGAAATCAACACATTAAGAGGAAACATCAATTGGATGAGAGCAAGGGAACAACAATTCGTGTCTGAAGCCTTCGGAGACGATTTAGACAAGATTTTGCCAGTGCTGAATGCAGACGGAAGTGATTCATCCATTTTAGACAATGCCTTTGAATTTTTTGTACTTGCAGGCCGTACTCCTGCTCATACAGCCATGATGCTCATACCTGAGCCTTGGACTGAAAATACGCACATGTCGAAAGAGAAACGGGCATTTTATGAATACCATAGTTCTCTCATGGAGCCTTGGGACGGGCCAACAGCGATTTCCTTTACTGACGGTAAACAAATTGGGGCCATCTTAGACCGAAACGGATTAAGACCGGCAAGATACTATGTCACAAATGACGATCATATCATTTTCTCTTCTGAAGTCGGCGTGGTCGACACCAATGAAGAAGATGTCAAATATAAAGACCGTCTTGAGCCGGGCAAAATGCTGTTAATCGATTTAGAAGAAGGACGAATTATTTCTGATGAAGAAGTGAAATCGACGATTGCGAATGAGCTTCCTTATCAAAAGTGGCTCGATGAAGAAATGGTCCATGTCAATCGCTCTGAAGAAAATTCAGAAAATTCTAGTATAATGGATGATGTATTGACTCGTCAGCGTGCTTTCCATTATACGTATGAAGACATTCAAAAGTATTTAATTCCTTTACTAGAGGAAGGCAAGGACCCCATTGGTTCAATGGGAAGTGACACACCGCTTGCTGTGTTATCAGATCGTGCGCAGTCTCTTTTTAACTATTTCAAACAGCTGTTTGCACAAGTGACGAATCCGCCGATTGATGCGATTCGTGAGCAGCTTGTTACATCAACCATGACTTGGTTAGGTGCTGAGGGAGATATTTTACATCCAAATGAATATTCATGCCGAAGAATTAAACTTTATACACCCGTCTTAACGAGCGGGCAATTTAACGGCTTGAAAACGATTGTTCACAATGCCTTTAAAAGCAAAACGATTCATACACTTTTCACCGATGATCTAAAACGCGGGCTGGATGCGATGTTTGAAGAGGCGGAAAAAGCCATTCGCGCGGGCGTATCTTTATTGATTCTTTCAGATCGTGAAATGACGGAAGAAAAAGTGCCGATTCCACCACTTCTTGCGTTAAGTGCACTTCACCAGCATCTTGTGCGTCAAGGCTTACGAACAAAGGTGAGTCTGATCGTCGAATCTGGAGAAGTAAGAGAAGTCCATCATTTTGCTGCACTGATTGGCTATGGAGCAGATGCGATCCACCCATATCTTGTCTATGAAACGTACAAACAGCTGATTGAAGAAGAAGCGATCTCCATCAGCTTTGATGAAGCTGTCACAAAGTTTGGCAAAAGCGTGACCGAGGGTGTAGTCAAAGTCATGTCTAAAGTGGGTATTTCCACTGTGCAAAGTTATAGAGGGGCGCAAATCTTTGAAGCCGTCGGCATTAGTGAAGACGTCATTCAGGCGTATTTCACAGGAACAGCTTCGCAGCTTGGCGGTATCGATCTTGACACCATTGCTAGTGAGGCAAAGCTTCGTCATGAAGCAGGGTATCAGGCAGCTACTGACCAAACACTCGAATCAGGCAGTGAATTCCAATGGAGAAAAAATGGAGAGCATCATGCCTTTAATCCAAAAACGATTCATACCCTTCAGTGGGCATGCCGCAACGAAGATTATGACCTATTCAAGCAATATACAAAGGCAGCGGATGAAGAAAGAATCGGCTTCCTTAGAAATCTATTCGCTTTTCATCCAAAACAAAAGCGAGTTTCTCTTGAAGAGGTAGAATCTGCTGAATCGATTGTACGACGCTTTAAGACGGGTGCGATGTCATTTGGTTCATTAAGTAAGGAAGCGCATGAGGCACTTGCCATTGCGATGAACCGAATTGGCGGTAAAAGTAACAGCGGGGAAGGCGGCGAAGATCCTGCTCGCTTTACAGTAGATGAACGCGGCGATGATCGCAGAAGTGCGATCAAACAAATTGCTTCTGGCCGCTTTGGGGTTAAGAGTCATTACTTGGTCAATGCAGATGAACTGCAAATTAAAATGGCACAAGGAGCAAAGCCTGGAGAAGGCGGACAGCTTCCGGGAAATAAAGTATATCCTTGGGTCGCAGATGTAAGAGGTTCTACTCCAGGTGTCGGCCTGATTTCACCACCACCGCATCATGATATTTATTCCATCGAGGATTTGGCTCAGCTGATCCACGATTTGAAAAACGCGAACCGTGATGCCCGCATTAGTGTCAAGCTTGTGTCTAAAGCTGGCGTTGGCACCATTGCAGCAGGTGTAGCAAAAGGTACTGCGGATGTCATTGTGATCAGCGGATACGATGGCGGCACAGGGGCTTCGCCGAAAACAAGTATTAAACATACAGGACTTCCTTGGGAGCTCGGTTTGGCAGAAGCGCATCAAACCCTTGTCTTAAACGGTCTTCGCGAGAGAGTGGTTCTTGAAACTGACGGAAAGTTAATGACAGGCCGCGATGTTGTCATGGCTGCGATTTTAGGAGCAGAAGAATACGGCTTTGCGACAGCTCCACTAGTCGTTTTAGGCTGCGTGATGATGAGAGCATGTCATTTAGATACTTGCCCGGTCGGTGTTGCGACACAAAATCCAGAGCTTCGTAAAAAATTCATGGGTAATCCTGATCACATTGTGAACTTCATGATGTTTATTGCAGAGGAAGTAAGAGAAATCTTAGCTGAACTTGGCTTTAGATCAATGGATGAACTAATTGGGCGCACAGACGTTCTAGCGGTCAGTGAACGAGCAAAAGCTCACTGGAAAGCAGGGCAGCTAAACCTTGAAACACTGCTTTATCAACCAGAAGGGGCGCGAACGTTCAGAACACCGCAAAATCATAAAATTGATGAATCACTTGATATGAATGAGATCCTCCCTTATGTACAGGAAGCGCTGAATCATCAAACACCGGTTGATCTATCACTAAACATTCGCAACATCAACCGTGTGGCCGGAACGATTACTGGCAGTGAAGTGTCTAAGCGCTACGGGGAAGAAGGATTGCCAGAGGATACGATTACACTGCGTTTCACTGGTTCAGCTGGACAAAGCTTCGGCGCATTTGTGCCAAAGGGCATGTCCTTATATTTAACAGGTGACTCAAATGACTATATCGGCAAAGGACTCTCCGGAGGCAAAATTGCTGTCAAAACCTCTGATCACTTTGTGCAAAATGGACATGAAAACGTGATTGTCGGAAACGTCGCATTCTATGGTGCGACAAGCGGAAAAGCTTATATTAACGGGCGTGCAGGTGAACGATTTGCTGTTCGTAATTCAGGTGTCAATGTGGTCGTTGAAGGAATTGGGGATCACGGCTGTGAGTATATGACTGGCGGACGTGTTGTGATTTTAGGGAACGTCGGGAAAAACTTTGGTGCAGGCATGTCTGGCGGTGTGGCTTACGTGCATACATCTGATGCGAAGCAGTTTAAAAGAATGTGTAACATGGAAATGATCATGTTTGAAAAGCTTACAGATCATGAGGAAGAACAAGAAGTGAAGCAAATGATTAAAGAGCATCTTGATTATACAAACAGCTCAAAAGCATCAGCACTTCTAGAAAACTGGACGCAAGAAAAGGACCAATTCATTAAGATCATTCCGAGAAATTACAAAATGATGCTTCAAAGCATTGAAGAACAAAAACAAGCGGGCCTCAGTCATGAAGAAGCAGTGATGTTCGCTTTTGAAGCAAATACAAAACCGAAAAATAAAGAAACGGCAAACGGGCAAAAAGCAGCCCTCGCTCATTAAGAAAGGGGAGAGGACAATGGGCAAAGCAACAGGTTTTATGGATTATAAAAGAGAAAAGCCAAATGAACGTGACCCTCTCACTCGTCAAAATGACTGGAAAGAATATTCAGCTCCTTATACAGATGAGGTATTAAAAAAGCAGGGTGCTAGATGTATGGATTGCGGAACACCGTTTTGTCAAATTGGGATGGAAATCAGGGGCGGCGTATCTGGCTGCCCGATCTATAATTTAATTCCAGAGTGGAATGACCTTGTCTATCGCGGGAGATGGAAAGAAGCGCTTGAAAGACTGCAAAAAACGAACAATTTCCCTGAATTTACTGGGAGAGTATGTCCAGCGCCTTGCGAAGGCTCATGTACAGTCGCCATCAATGATCCAGCTGTTTCGATTAAAAATATCGAACGCACGATCATTGATAAAGGCTTCGAGAATGGATGGATTACACCAAGAATTCCTTCAAGCCGTTCAGGGAAAAAGATTGCGATTGTCGGTTCAGGGCCAGCAGGACTTGCAAGTGCTGATCAATTAAACCAAGCAGGACACGCAGTAACAGTGTTCGAACGATCTGATCGTCTTGGCGGACTGCTCACCTATGGCATTCCGAATATGAAGCTGGACAAAGAAGTCGTTGAGCGCAGAGTGAAACTTTTAAGACAAGAAGGCATTGACTTTGTCACGAACACAGAAATTGGTGTGGATATCACTGCCGATGAGCTAAAAGAGCAATTTGATGCGATCATCCTTTGTACAGGTGCACAAAAGCAGCGCGACCTATTAATCGAAGGCCGTGAAGCAAAAGGGATACACCTGGCGATGGATTATTTAACACTCGCAACAAAAAGCATGCTTGATTCAGGATTTAAAGATAAAAATTTCATTGATGCAAAAGGAAAAGACGTGATTGTCATTGGCGGAGGAGATACAGGTGCTGACTGCGTAGCAACTGCGCTTCGCCAAAAAGCAAAAAGTGTTGTTCAATTCGGAAAGTATCCAAAGCTTCCAGATACACGTGTAGGGGATAACATGTGGCCAGAGCAGCCTTATGTCTTCTCGCTCGATTATGCTTATGAAGAAGCACAAGCAAAATTCGGAGAAGACCCGCGTCAATATTCGATTCAAACCACAAAGATTGTGGCAGATAAAAATGGGAAATTAAAAGAGCTTCATACCATTCAAATGGAAAAGGTGAAAAACGAACATGGGAAGTTTGAATTTCATGAGATTCCAGGAACAGAGAAGGTATGGCCTGCTCAGCTTGTCTTTATTGCAATTGGTTTTGAGGGAACTGAACAGCCACTAGTGAAACACTTTGGCGTGGACAGCAAAAACAATCGCATTGACGCAAAATATGGGGAATATACAACAAATGTAGAAGGCGTATTTGCAGCGGGAGATGCAAGACGCGGCCAAAGTCTGATTGTTTGGGCAATTAACGAAGGCAGACAAGTGGCACACGAGGTAGACCGTTATTTAATGGGGAGTTCGGTTCTGCCAAAATAGGTCAAACAAAGGGTGTTTACACATATAGAGAAAAGCCATGACCAAAGGGTGGTCATGGCTTTTTATGATTCAGAGATGGTGTGATTGATGATCACTTTTTTACGTTTAAGCTGCGATACGACTAAACAAAGAAAGACGACAAGCACAATAAGTGAAATGGTTAAAAAGCCAAACGTATACGAGCCAGTCATTTCTTTGAAACTGCCAAGAACATTTGGTAAAAAGAATCCGCCAATGCCGCCCGCCGCACCAACAATCCCAGTCACAATGCCAATTTCCTTATGGAACACCTGCGGCACCAGCTGAAAAACAGCCCCATTCCCCATACCAAGACACATCATCCCGACAAATAAAAGCGCAATGACCACAGGTAAAGCTGGAAGACTGCTCACTGCTCCTAAGCAAATGCCGATGACTGCGAATAATCCAAGCAGTGCCTTCATTCCACCTATTTTATCAGCAATGAGACCGCCAACAGGTCGAAAGAAGCTGCCCGCAGCAACACAAAGAGTCACAAAATCACCGGCATGTATTTTCGAGATCCCATATTGATCCACAAAGAAAATACTTAGAAAACTTGAAAGCCCGACAAACCCTCCGAAGGTAATCGCATAAAGTAAACAGAAAAACCATGTTGATTTTACTTGAAATACTGAAAAATACGACCGAAGCGGCTGAGGATCAGGCTGATTTGGTGCATCCTTTGCCGTGAAAATAAAAAACAAAAAGACAAGACTTAACGGGATAAGGGCGAGCCCCATCACTGCATGCCACCCGTAAATCTCGGCAAGTCTTGGCCCAAATAGCGTGGAGATCAGTGTTCCGCTATTTCCGGCGCCCGCAATCCCCATGGCTACTCCTTGTAAATGAGGAGGATACCAGCGGCTTGCCATTGGCAAAGCGACAGCAAAACTTGCCCCTGCCACTCCTAGCAAAATACCAATCAGCACAAGCTCCGAAAGGGTTGTACCAGCGATGAACCCCCAAATGAGCGGAATGGTGGTTAAAAGCATTCCCATCACCGCAGTCTTTTTAGGGCCTATTCGATCGGTTAATAAGCCCAGCATAATCCGAAAGAAAGAACCAGATAGAATCGGAATTGCGACAATCATACCTTTTTCCATTGTCGATAAAGCAAAATCTTGCGCAATAAAAGCCCCCAGCGCCCCTAATAAAACCCAAATCATAAAGCTCACATCAAAATATAAAAATGAACCAAACAATGTCTTAGGATGACCACTTGATTTTAACTCTGAGAGTTTCATAAAACGCCTCCTATATTTTTGAATTTTCTGACTTAAAGATAGCGGGTTCATTAACGTAATGAAAGTATTATGTTAGAAAAATTGACATGAATAAACACTTTTTTACAGCTGTGTGCCATAATCTAGCCATACTAATGTTTTGGAGCAAGAGGCTTAGAAAGGTTGATCACACATGGCAAAACGCAAACTCGTGTTTATCGGAAACGGCATGGCGAGTATGAAATGTATCGAGCAGATCGTTCAAAAGCAACCAGAACACTATTTCATTACAATCATTGGAAAAGAGAAGCACCCTGCCTACAATCGAATAAAACTTTCGTCGATTTTACAAAAAAGCGAATCATTATCTCAAATTGAACTAAAGGAAAAAGAATGGTACACGAGGCATGACATCACGATGTACAGAGGGGAAACAGTTGTGCACATCGATACAAATCGGCAATGCATCATGACAGATGCGCGCCGGAATATTCCCTATGACAAGCTGGTGATCGCAACAGGGTCATCACCTTATTTCCTGCCTATTCAGGGCGTGTCCAAAAAAGGGATTTACGCTTTTCGTACGATTGATGATTATGAGGCCATTCACGCTGATTCCTTGCGTTATCAACGTGCAGCAGTGATCGGAGGCGGTGTGCTTGGCGTGGAAGTGGCGGCTGGACTACAGATTGCCGGACTTGAGACAACCATCATTCATCATACAGAGTGGCTCATGCAGCGCCAATTAGATGAAACAGCTGCCTGCCTATTACATCAACAATTAACGCGTAAAGGCATTCAGGTGAAAACAAATGCCCATACAATTGCATGCTTAGGAGATGAGAGGGTAGAAGGCGTTCTACTGAAAAATGGAGACATCGTGGATGCTGATCTCGTTGTTTTCACTACAGGTATCCGTCCGAATATACAGCTTGCAAAAAATCACGGCATTCACACTAGAAAAGCTATTGTCGTCAATGACGTGATGCAAACAAATGTCCCGAATATTTATGCCATTGGGGAATGTGCAGAGCACAAAGGAATGGTGCACGGTCTTGTTCAGCCCATTTATGAACAAGCAAGCGTGCTTGCCAAGCATCTATTAGGCGAACAAATAACACATGCACCTCATCACATTTACTCAACAACATTAAAAACAAGTGACATGCCCATCTATTCTGCCGGATGTATTGAGAACCGTTCCCCATATACTTCGGTGGTGACCTATTTAGACGAAGAACAAGAAGTATATAAAAAATTCGTGTTTGAACGTGATGCCCTAAAAGGCGTTTTATTAGTTGGTCAGCTGGAGAAAGCCGATCAGCTTTTTCAAGATGTAAAAGTGGGGCGTGATAAAAGTGTGGTCATGAAATTTCTTCATGAAGAGCAGCCATCCCCTCTAGATACATTACAAATGGAAGACCTCGTCTGCCAATGTCAAACGGTTACAAAAGGAGCCATTTTAAAAAGCATATCGGTCCATCAGCTGACAAGCCTGGAAGAGATCAAAAAACAGACAGGGGCAGCAACCGGCTGTGGGGGCTGTCAAGAGCTTGTCCGTGCTTGCTGTCAGTTATCATCAAATGAACAAGCGGAAGTGCTGACCTCTTTTTGTCCATGTACAGATGTAGATGAACAGACCATTTTTTCATTTATAAAAAAACAACAGCCGGTGAATGGAGAGGAAATGAGAAAATACTTCGATTGGAAAACAGATAATGGCTGCGACATCTGCCGAGCAGCCATTCCATACTATCTCGAGCAGTTTCAAGACCACCTGAAAAATGACAGCGCATCCGGTCAAGAGCATACATTGATTCCTCAGTTATATGGAGGCCGTCTTGATCTGAAGTTCTTGCACATCATCACCTCTTTATTAGAGAAAAATCAGATTCAGCAGGTGGAGCTGACAGAGCATAAACGAATTCGGCTCATCGGCGTTTCAGAGCAGGCCGCACAGATCGTAAAAGAACATTACCGGGTCATACCTAAAGAGAGAAGGAGGCTATCTCATGTCCTTTCATGTGATTGTCGTCACGAGCCAGCTGTCACTACACTTGTCATGGAGATGGAAAGACAATTAGAAGACACGCTTTTACCAGCAGTCACATCAATTCATGTAACCGGCTCTTCCTGCACGTGTAAACTCGGCCCAATCTATGACATCTGTATCAAGAAACAGCTGGATGAGTGGAACATTTATTTAGGAGGCGACGTGCGTCATCCTAAGGCCGGTCAGCTTTTTTACGCTTTACCTCATTCAAGTGAGCTGATTCCTTTTTTAAAAGCGCTGCTCGAAGATTATAGAAAAAGTGCATACTTTGAGGAATCCATTGGGAATTGGCTTCTCCGGTATGGCGACATTTCCATTCGAGAAAAATTGCTTGATGAGGACATGAGAGAAGAGCTCTGTGAGCAATTTGACCAAAGCAGACAAGGGAATGTAGGACAAAAGGATGTGAAGGTATGAGTCAGTCTTTTTTACAATATGCGCAGCAAAAGTCAGAACTGCAAGAGCGAAAGCGAGTGTTTCCATCCCAATGTCCATTTTGCAGTATGCAATGCAAAATGCAATTAGTAGAGCAGCATATGGAAGGTCGAACACGTTATCAAACGATTGGCGTTCACAATCCAACCACGCTCGGAAGAATTTGTATGAAAGGACAGCATGCACACCAGCACGCACTGCACCGGGAACGATTGAATCACCCGCTCATCAAAAGAAACGGACAATTTGTCAAAGCGACATGGCAGGAGGCACTTCACGAAATCAAAACAAACATTGGAGCCCTTCAGCTCGCGCATGGCCATGATGCCATCAGTGTGTACGGAAGCGCATCAATTACAAATGAGGAGGCTTACTTACTCGGAAAGTTTGCAAGGGTGGCACTGAAAACGAAATACATTGATTACAATGGAAGACTATGTATGTCGTCGGCAGCAACAGCAGCTAACCAAACATTCGGACTTGACCGTGGTCTCACGTTTCCTCTTTGTGACATTAAGCATACACGGGTGTTGATATTAGTTGGAACGAATATAGCCGAATGTCAGCCAACCCTCATACCTTACATCGAAGAGGCAAAAAAGAACGGAGCGTTTCTTATCGTCATCGATCCGCGCAAAACACAGACAGCCAAATTAGCCGATTTACATGTAAGCCTTAAACCAGGGTCAGATGCCGCGCTGGCTAATGGCATATTGCACATCATGCTTCATGAAAACTTAATAGATGAAGCATTTACTAGAAAACGAACGTCAGGTTTCCAAGAATTAAAGGAGTATGTCTCGCGCATCTCTCTGTCAGACATCGCTGAGCAGACCGGTGTGGCGACTGAAGTCCTTCAAAAAATAGCGAGGAAATTTGCCCAAGAATCGACAGGCATGATTCTCACCGCAAGAGGCATTGAGCAGCAAATAGACGGAACAGCAGCCGTTCGTAATTTCCTGAATATTCTGCTTGTGACTGGGAAGATCGGTCGCTTTGGATGCGGTTACGGTGCGATTACTGGACAGGGAAATGGACAGGGGGCAAGAGAGCATGGACAAAAAGCAGATCAGCTTCCAGGTTATCGTGATATCACAAACCCTGTTCACAGAAAAGAAATCGCAGGAATATGGAACATCGATGAAAAAGAACTGCCTGGAAAAGGCGTGTCTGCTTTTGAAATGTTTGAAAAAATGCAGGAAGGTGAGATAAAAGCGCTCTTTTTAATGTGCTCTAATCCTGTTCAATCTGGCCCGCAAGCGAGCTTTATTAAAAAAGCGATCGAGCAGTTATCCTTTTTTGTGGCGATTGATTTATTTGTCTCAGAGACTGCTGAGCTGGCAGATGTCATTTTACCTTCTTCGTCATATTTAGAGGACGAAGGTACCATGACAAACGTAGAGGGGCGCGTTACGCTCAGAGAAGCAACATATCCACTCAAGCATCAAAGAAAGCACGATTGGCAAATCATTTGTGACATAGCAGCTGTATTAGGCAAAGGCGGCTATTTTTCCTTTTCATCAGCAGAAGATATTTTTGAGGAATTAAGGGCTGCATCGAAAGGAGGAAAAGCTGATTATTCCGGTATGACCTATGAAAGGCTGAGGAAAGAGCAAGGCATACTGTGGCCTTGTTCGAATTTAGAAGATCCAGGAACAGAAAGATTATTTGAACATGAATTCTCACACTCTGACAGTCTAGCAAAGTTTGCAGTCGTCGCGCACAAGCAAAAGGTTGCAAAGGAACCAGTCAGTCAAGAATACCCTCTTTATTTAACGACCGGCAGGGTGATGGCTCACTACCAAACAGGGGTTCAAACAAGAAAAAGTACCTCTCTTGTTGCCCGGCAGTTTGAAGCTTATGCAGAGCTTCATCCTGACACCGCGAAAACGTATGGCTTTCAGGCCGGGGAGCTCATCATCATCCAGTCGAAAAGAGGTCGTGTCATCATGAGATGCCACATATCAGACACCATTCGAAAAGATACAGTGTTTGTACCATTTCACTGGAGCAAACATCAATCCATTAATCAATTAATTGGTGATGACCTAGATCCTCACAGTAAGATGCCAGGCTTTAAATATTGTCCTGTACAGCTGTCAGCCTACATGAATTGAAAACTATGTGAGAAATCATAACATGTATTTTCCATCTTTGTTTAGGTTATGGTATTTTCTAAAAAATGATCACATGAGGGGTGTTTTTATCATGAAAGAAAAACTCGTACTAGTTGGAAACGGTATGGCTGGCATTCGAACGCTTGAAAACATTTTAAAAACAGACAGCGAACGATTTGACATGACGGTATTTGGAAGTGAACCAAACCCTAACTATAATCGAATTCTTTTATCGAAGGTTCTTCAAGGAGATACGAAGGCAGATGATATTACGTTAAACGATTGGAATTGGTATCAAGATCATGATATTCAACTGTTTACAAATGAAACCATCGTGAAGATCGATACAGTGAGCCAAACAGTGATTAGTGATCAAGGACGGAACGTGCATTATGATCGGCTGATTTTAGCGACGGGCTCTCTTCCATTTATCCTGCCAATTCCAGGGAGTGATAAAAAAGGTGTAACAGCCTTTCGTACATTGCAAGACACTGAGAAAATGGTGAATGCCTCCACTAAGTATAAAAAAGCAGCGGTCATTGGAGGCGGGCTCCTTGGACTTGAAGCGGCACGCGGTCTATTAAACTTAGGCATGGAAGTGACCGTCATTCACCTCAGCTCTCATTTAATGGAACGCCAGCTAGATCCTATTGCAGGCCAGCTTCTTCAAAAAGCATTAGAAGCACAGGGCATGAACTTCCTGTTGGGAAAACAGACAAATGAGATTTTAGGAGATACAAGAGTTGAAGGATTAACATTTTCAGATGGCTCCACACTTGAGACAGACCTGGTCGTCATGTCAGTAGGAATTAAACCAAGTAAAATGCTTGCAGAAACAAGTGGTCTTGCAGTCAACAGAGGAATTATCGTCAATGATTTTATGGAAACAAGTGTCCCAGGCATTTATGCCGTAGGAGAATGTGTAGAGCACAGGGGGCAAACGTACGGACTTGTCGCTCCTTTATACGACCAAGCGAATGTGCTCGCAAAGCATGTATGTGACATGAAACCTGCTCCATATGAAGGCTCCGTTCTGTCGACACAGCTGAAAGTATCAGGAGTTGACGTGTTTTCAGCTGGTGATTTTATAGAAAAGGATGAGAAAAAAGCGATTAAGATTTTTGACGAACAAAAAGGCATTTATCAAAAACTAGTCTTCCAGCAAAACCGATTAGTAGGCGCCGTGATGTTTGGAGAAACAAGTGATGGACCTCGATTATTCTCCTACATTAGAGAAGGTGTAGATATGTCGGATATGGAAAAGGTATCCGTCCTAACCTCAAATGATCTGGCACAAGAAAGCACGATAGAGAGCATGGCAAACGACCATATCGTTTGTGGCTGTAATGGTGTATCAAAGGGTCAGATTGTGCAGGCCATTCAGGAAGAAGGCTTAACAACGATTCAGGAAGTCAAGCAATGTACAAGTGCCTCACGATCATGCGGAGGCTGCAAGCCCGTTGTCGAAGAGATTCTATGGCACACTTTAGGCGATGATGCGAACCGCACAGCGCAAAAAGAAACCATCTGTGCCTGCACCACTCTTTCACGAGATGAAGTGATTCATGAAATCAAAGAAAAAGGCTTGCAGCATGTCAAAGAAGTGATGAATGTATTAGGCTGGGAGACAGAGGAAGGCTGTTCAAAATGCCGGCCGGCACTGAATTATTATTTAGGCATGCTTCACCCTCTTGAATACAAAGATGAAAAGAGCTCACGATTTGTGAATGAACGTATGCATGCCAATATTCAAAATGATGGCACCTATTCCGTTGTTCCACGTATGTATGGAGGTGTCACAAATGCAAACGACCTGAGAAAAATAGCAGACGTCGTCGACAAATATCAAATACCGCTTGTGAAAATGACTGGCGGTCAGCGGATCGACCTTCTAGGTGTAAAGAAAGAAGATTTACCTAAAGTCTGGGCGGATCTGGATATGCCATCTGGTTATGCATATGGAAAGTCTTTAAGAACGGTCAAAACATGTGTCGGAGAACAATTTTGCAGATTCGGAACGCAGGACTCCATTTCTCTTGGGATTGCGCTTGAAAAGAAATTCGAAGGACTTGCTACCCCACATAAAGTGAAAATGGCCGTGTCTGCTTGCCCTAGAAACTGTGCAGAATCAGGGATCAAAGACCTTGGCATTGTAGGGATTGATGGAGGATTTGAATTGTACGCCGGCGGAAATGGCGGTACACATTTACGTGCTGGAGATTTATTGATGAAGGTAAGTACAGCAGAAGAAGTAAAACAAATAGCCGCAGCTTACCTTCAATATTACAGAGAAACAGCAAATTATTTAGAGAGAACGTCTGCTTGGGTCGAACGACTCGGACTAGATCATATTAAATCCGTACTCTTAGATGACGAGAAACGCGAAGCATTAATCCAAAGAATGGACATCGCACTTTCAACGTATGAAGAGCCTTGGCGGGAGCTTCGCGAGAACCAAAAAGACACGAGACAATTGTTTCATAAAGCTACGGCTTCTGTATAAATCAATTGAAGGGATGAGATCAGATGACAGTTTCCGTTGTGAAAGTTCACATTGGTACCATATCAGATTTTCCGCTGCAGCTAGGGAAAACAGTCGCAGCCGATACAATTGAATTAGCTGTTTTTCAAACCTCTAACAAGCAGTTCAAAGCCATTGAAAATCGCTGTCCTCATAAAGGCGGCGTACTGGCTGAAGGAATGGTGAGCGGAGATCATGTTTTCTGTCCGATGCATGATTGGAAAATCGATCTTTCATCAGGTAACGTTCAAGCACCAGATCACGGATGCGTCAAAACGTATGAAACATTGGTTGAGGGGGAAAATGTCTTTATTTTATTGCCCTCATAAACTGTTTAGATCCTTCTTTTCATGTATATGCTGTAAGTAAATGCAGCAAGAAAGGAAGGAAGCTCTGTGCCGTTTTTGAGTATTTTAGTTGAACTCTTTATTGGATTTTCCGCCTTATTTTTTATTACAAAATTATTAGGGAAAACACAATTTGCACAAATCACGCCGTTTGATTTTATTTCTGCGCTGATTTTAGGGGAAATGGTCGGAAACGCCATCTTTGATCCAGAAGTCAAGATTCAGCACATTTTATTTGCTGTTGCGATATGGGGCGTTTTAATTTACACAGTTGAATGGCTTTCGCAAAGATTTAAATCCATTCGGGCTCTTTTAGAAGGAAGACCAACACTTGTGATTGATAAGGGGAACATTCGCTACAATCGCTTGAAGAAGAATATGCTTGATTTAAATCAGCTGCAGACGCTTATACGAGCGAAAGGACATTTTGCTCTTCACGAAATTGAATATGCGATTTTAGAAACGGACGGCTCTGTCAGCGTTCTTCCGAAAATGAAATACGCACCAGCCACAGCAGAAGATGTGAACGTGAAAGGAAAAGAAGTCAAATTGCCTAGAACGTTTATTATCGACGGGGAAATCTTAAGACAAGACTTACAGGAAGCTGGATTTGATGAGACATGGCTGCGCAGGCAATTAAAAAAGCAGCACATTTCTTCCTATAAAGAAGTCCTATTTTGTGAATGGATTGAAAATGAAGGATTTTATGCGATGAAATATGAAAAATCTGAAAAAACATCCACAACATAACGCGGTGGGTGTTTTTTCGTGTGGTGAATGAATAAGATCAAAAAGAATGCTTCAATGAAAACGTTCACAAAATAAGGAGGAGATGTGTGATGCAGTATGGAAAAGTACTGCTTGTGATGGTATTGTCTTTCTTCCTTTTGGACTCGGCTTCACTTCAAGCAGGTGGACACAAGAATCAAACGAACCGTGTCCTTGTGGTCGATCAAAAAGGAAATGGTTCATTTCGAACCGTTCAGTCCGCTATTGATGCGATTCCAGCAAACAATCAACAGCCAACGACGATATTTTTGAAGAATGGTGTTTATAAAGAAAAGATCCTCCTTCCGCAAAATAAGCCGTACGTGTCCTTTATCGGAGAAAATCAGTACAAGACGATTCTGACGTATGATGATACAAATGCAAGCACTGGCAGCACGACAAATAGCTCGAGCACAATGATTCGTGCGAACGACTTTTATGCAGAAAATATCACCTTTCAAAATACAGCTGGAAGACATGCAGGTCAGGCTGTGGCCCTTTATGTGTCTGGAGACCGGGCAGCGTTCAAGCAAGTACGTGTCCTTGGCTATCAAGATACGCTTTATGCAACAGGCACTGGCCGGCAATATTACGAAAACTGCTATATTGAGGGAACGGTCGATTTCATTTTTGGTTCAGCCACGGCTGTGTTTAAAAAAGCTGAAATAAAAAGTCTTGGAAATGGGTATATTACTGCGGCATCCACAACAGAAGCGCAAAGGTACGGATACGTTTTCATTGATTCCACGCTAAAAAAAGGAACGGCAGCTGCTCAATCTGTTTATTTAGGCCGTCCGTGGAGACCTCATTCCGCTGTGACGTTTCTCCATACAAAAATGGAAGATCATATCAAAACAGAGGGCTGGCATAATTGGAATAACCGTGACAATGAAAGAACTGCCCGTTACAAAGAATATGGATCAACGGGAGCAGGGGGTAATGTGACAAATCGGGTGAAATGGTCAACGATATTAACAAAAAACGAAGCAAGTCAAATCACGGTTCAGGCTGTCGTTAGCGGCACCGACGGCTGGAATCCAGAAAAGAGGTAAAGGGCTTGTCAGTTTTCGTCAAAGAAAGCTGACTTTTCTGTTTAAAAAACCTTTGAGAACAAACGTTCTTTTGTGTATAATGAACATAATCTTCTAAAATTGGCTGCTGCCCTAAAAAGGAGGAATTGCGTGAAGCGTTTTTCACAGTTCATGTTTTTACAAATATGTATCCTGTCGATTTTATTTCTCCCTTTTTCAGTAAAAGATGAACCACTCACAGCTCGTGATGATCAATCAAAATGGATCACAGCTTTAGACGAATTCATACGAACAGCACCTGACTTAGAGGGCGCTATCTCCGGCATCAGCGTCCGCGATACTTCTGACACTTCTCTTCTTTATGAACATCAAGCTGATATCCGTCTTACTCCGGCTTCTAATATGAAACTGCTCACATCAGCCATCGCCCTTGATATACTTGGAGAAACACACACTTTTTCTACAGACATCTGGATGGATGGTTCTATTCAAAAGAAAACGTTACATGGCAACCTTTATCTTCGCGGCACTGGAGATCCGACTTTATTAGAGGAGGATTTTGCAACACTTGCCAAACAAGTCAAAAAGGCTGGAATACATACAGTTCACGGGCAGCTTGCGGCAGATGACACTTGGTTTGATGACACGAGATATTCCATTGATTTGCCGTGGAGTGATGAGGATCAATATTACGGCGCACAAATATCTGCTCTCACCGCTTCACCGAATCAAGATTATGATGCAGGAACCATTATTCTCGAAGTAAAGCCAGGAAAGAAAGCAGGGCAGAAAGCCACCTATGAGATGATCCCGAAGACTGATGTTGCTCAAGTCATCAATCGAGTGAAAACTGTGCCAGAAGGCGGAAAAAAGAAGATCTCTTTTAAGCGCTCTCACGGCACAAACAAGATTACTTTGACTGGAACCATTCCGCTTAAAGCAAGTTCATCTAGACAATGGGTAGCATTATGGGAGCCGACAACCTATGCTTTAGATTTAATGAAACGAGCGCTAAAAGCTGAAGGGATTCAGGTAAAAGGACCGCTCAAAACAAAACACGTTCCTAAAAGAGCCAAGAAAATCGCTTCTCATTCATCTATGCCTTTATCAGAGCTGCTTATCCCAATGATGAAATTAAGCAACAAT
This sequence comes from Bacillus pumilus, assembly GCF_024498355.1. Taxonomy (GTDB): domain Bacteria; phylum Bacillota; class Bacilli; order Bacillales; family Bacillaceae; genus Bacillus; species Bacillus pumilus_P. The sequence continues at coordinate 1,837,526 of NZ_CP101833.1, read as the reverse complement.
ACCCATGCAGAAATTTTGCTTAAGGAACTTGGCAAACAAGTGAAGAACAAAGGGAGCTTTGAAGATGGGCTGGACGTGATGTATGATCGGCTTCCTGCTTTTGGCTTCGATCCTTCACTTGCAGTGCTGCGAGATGGATCGGGCATATCACCTATTAACCTTGTCTCTGCAAATCAATTCACTTTATTTTTAACAAACATTCAAAAGAAAAAATGGTTTAAGACCTATGAACATGCGCTTCCGTTAGCAGGGGCAAGTGAACGAATGGTGGGAGGAACGTTAAGAAACAGATTGAAAGAACCAGCTACACTAGAAAAAGTACGTGCGAAAACGGGATCATTAACAACGGTCAGCACACTTTCTGGATATATTGAAACGCAGAGCGGAAAGACGCTCGCTTTTTCTATCCTATTAAACCATCTTGTAGATGACGAAAAAGGAAAGGATATAGAAGACCGTATTGTCAGCATCTTAGCTGAGGATCTTTAGACAGAGAAGGAGAACCATCATGTCGTTAGATAACAATCAATCTTTAGTAAAAACCATGTCCATTTTTCTCATTCCACTTTTGCTAAGCAATATTTTGCAATCAATCGGACAGCTTGTGTCCATAGTACTTGTCGGCAGATGGATTGGAGAGGATGCAGTAGCTGCTATTTCTGCATTCTTTCCGCTTTTCTTTTTACTCGTTTCATTTTCCATTGGAATTGGATCAGGAAGCTCCATCCTAATTGGACAAGCATATGGAGCAAAAAATGAACAGAGATTAAAAGAAATTATTGGCACAACGCTTTCGTTCACCTTTTTGATCGGACTTTCTTTAGCTATCATTGGAGGTTTATTCGCAACAGATATCCTAAATCTAATGGGAACACCCACAAATATTGTGGAGGAAAGTGCAGCATATGCCAGAATTCTATTCTTCTCAATGCCGATCTTATTTCTATATTTTGTTTATACGACCTTTTTACGAGGGACAGGGGATTCGAAAACGCCTTTTTATTTCTTAATGATTAGCACCGCAACGAATATGTTGCTGCTGCCAATTTTATTATTCGGCTGGCTCGGACTGCCGGCTTTTGGTTTATACGGAGCTGCGTATTCCTCTGTGATTTCAACAATTGTGACGTTCATTATTCTGCATATCTATCTATATAAAACAAAACACCCGCTGCGCATCGATGCGTCGGTTAGAAAGCATTTATTGATGAAAGGGGAACTATTAAAAACGTTATTAAAGCTAAGTATTCCTTCAAGTATGAATATGATTCTCATTTCTTTATCAGAAATTGCTGTCATTTCTTTTGTAAACGATTATGGATCACAGGCGACAGCTGCCTATGGTGTTGTCAATCAGGTCGTGAGTTACGTACAGATGCCGGCAGTGAGTCTTGGTATTGCGGTCTCTATCTTTGCAGCACAATTCATTGGTGCAGGGAATATGAATCGTCTCAAAGATGTCATTAAAATTGGGCTGGGACTAAACTTCGCCATAGGCGGATTGATCATTATTTTCGTCTATATATTTGCACCGCAGATTTTATCCATCTTTTTAACAGATCCTGGGACGATTGATATTGCGTATAGTTTGGTTGTCATTACACTATGGAGCTATCTCATATTTGGGACGGCTCAAATCGTTGCAGCCACGATGAGAGCTAGTGGTACGGTTCTATGGCCGACGATCTTTAGTATTTGTTCCATTTGGCTTGTTGAAGTACCAGTTGCTTATGTGCTATCACACTATACATCTCTTGGTATCAAGGGAATCTGGATAGGCTATCCTGCAGCTTTCTTTGTGAACTTATTACTTCAATATGGCTACTATCGATTGGTATGGAAGAAAAAACAAATCGTTGCACTTGTTCAATCATAACGACACTAAACATTGGGAAGTTTTGTTCCATCGCAAACGAAGTGCTGAAAAGAAGACAAAGGGCTAAAATAAAGATCATTTTAGCCCTTTGTCAACAATCTTAGAAAGGCTGAAAAAGCGTTTCTTTTTTAGTTTAGCTGAGCTGTATGATGTCAAAGTAGCACCAGCAGCACCACCATGGCCTACCAAAACAGCTGTTACAACGGCTCCTAAAAGCTGAAGTGAAATCGTATTTCCAGCTGTTAAATTGCTTAAACCGCCGGCCGGTCCAGCGGGGCCTGCTGAACCTCTTCTTCCAATTGTTTGATTTGGCTTTCACGTTTTTCTCCTTTTGCAATGTGACAAAGGCTGATTTACTTCTGAGGCGATTTGTTTTGGATGTTTTTGTCTGACGAATGGACAGTCTTTTCTTTGAGGAAGGTCATGCTGTGATCTTTTGTAATGAGGCTGCTCTCATGATATTACCGCATAAGGGACATTTGTGATCGAATTGATTATACAAATTGCCCACCTCCTAAAGTTGATATTTCGTTCTATGTGCGAATTTTCAAATCGGAAGTAAAACCTAGAAATTCATCATTTCGAAAATCATCGAATCAAATGATTTAAAAGTTAAACGATTTTATGTTATGGTGTTGAAAGTATGAAACTAGTATGATTTTTGACAGAAATGGGGACATCATTTATGAGTCAATCAGTTTTACAGCGCACTGCATATTCTGTTTTAAATTTATCCTCTGTAACAGAAGGCGGCACCATTAAAGAGTCTTTTGAGCATAGTATGGATCTAGCAAAAAAGGTGGAGAAGTGGGGCTATCATAGATACTGGCTTGCAGAACATCACAATATGGAAGGGGTTGCGAGTTCTGCAACGTCTGTTTTGATTGGATATATTGCGGGAGGAACCGAAAAAATTCGGGTGGGTTCTGGCGGTATTATGCTTCCAAACCACTCATCACTTATCATTGCAGAGCAGTTTGGAACACTTGAGACATTGTATCCTGGGAGAATTGATTTAGGTCTTGGCAGAGCACCGGGAACGGATCAGTTAACGGCAAGAGCTCTCAGACGTAATCTTCATAATGGAGAAGATTTCCCGGAGCAGCTTGAAGAGCTTCGGCAATATTTCAAACCGACCGGTCAGGTCAAAAAACATGTAAGGGCCGTTCCAGGTGAGGGACTGGAAATTCCCATTTGGCTCCTTGGTTCAAGCGGTTTTAGCGCAAGGCTTGCAGGAGAACTTGGGCTGCCGTTTGCCTTTGCTGCACATTTTTCACCTAAAAATACAATTCCTGCATTAGAATTGTACAGACAATCATTTAAACCTTCTGATGTGTTAAAAGAGCCTTATGCCATGGTGGGTGTGACGGTTTTTGCTGCTGATCAAACAGAGCGAGCTGAATATTTGGCAACCTCCCATTATCAGCGGTTTTTGAGTCTCATTCGCAATACTCCAGGAAAACTCAAGGCCCCTGTTGACAGTATGGATGGCCTTTGGAGTCCTTATGAAAAAGCGATGGTTGATGAACAATTAAGTTCGACAATGATCGGGGATAAACAAAAGGTGAAAAAAGAATTGGAAGCCTTTATTGAAGCCACTCAAGCAGACGAAGTCATGATTAATTCTGATATGTTTGATCATCAAGAAAGAATGCGCTCTTATGAAATCATCGGAGAGATATTTCAAGAGGAACAAAAATAAGCATCAAAAAGAACTGCACAGAGCAGTTCTTTTTGATTTATGCTTTTATAAAAATGCGAAATGGTTGTCCAACTGGCAGCACAGTACGGCCAAAATGTGTATTGAGGACAACAGCTGCTGAACCATAAAACGAAAGCAGGGAAATGATCAGTTCTGAAACGCCTGCAATAGTATGGGTCACATCGTACATCACACCAAACGAGCTAAGGGAAAGACCGATAAATAAGAAATCAATAAAGACGAAAATCAAAAATAACACTTTATGTGTTTCCATTGCACCAATCGTCATAAACAAGCTGAAAATCAAATAACCAATAAAAGCAAAACCTAGTTGTTTTGGATCCGCAGCTCCCGCAAGCGTTTTCCCAAAAACGCCGGCTTGAATGAGCCAAGTCGTTCCAACGCCCATCCAAAAAAGACCGAATGCGCCAAAGGCAGTGGCACCAAAAGTATTCTGATGCTTTGAATCTTGTATGGACGCAATAAGCTGCGCGATTCCTCCAAGGAAGATAGCCCAAGGTAAAATAAGGGAAGTGCCATCTGTGATTCCTAGTTTTTGTGAGGACGCAACGAGCGTCACCATTGCTAAACCAAACAAACCAAGTGGTGTTGGGTCTGCAATTGATAATCGAATTGCTTGAACATTCTGTTTTTCCATAATGACCTCCTACAATTTGCACTTACAAAAGATACTCGAATTCCACAGAAACGTCAAGCTCTTTTTTAGTAGACACTTGCAACCTCTTCCAAATAAATCTATATTTAATACATATCATATGTAATAGAAAAAGAGGGATAGAATGAGTAAAGGCTTAGCTGGAAAAACGATTGCCATTTGTGGAACGAGAAAAACAGAAGAAATGCGTACACTTGTTGAAAAGCAAGGAGGACAAGCCGTTATTCGCTCTCTTCAAGGAACAGTGTTTTTAGCCAAAGAGGAGTTAAAACCAGGCATCGAAACCTTTGTGAAACAAGGGGCTGACTGGGTGATTTTAACAACAGGCATCGGCACAAATACATTAATTGAGAGTGCAGAAGAACTAACTCTCGGAGAAGCATTTATGAACATTTTATCAAAAGCCCACATCGCTTCAAGAGGGTACAAAACCTTTGCTGCTCTCAAAAAACTCGGAATTCAGCCAGATGTTTCGGATGAAGATGGAACCGTTCGTGACCTCATCTCAAAGCTTGAAGACAAAGAGTTTCAAGGCAAACGGGTCATGGTTCAGCTTCACGGCGAAAATGCGCCAGCTCTCATGCAGTTTTTACATGATAAGGGGGCAGATGTTTTGCCGCTATTACCCTATCAGCACACGCCTCCTGAACCAGAGGCTGCTGAAACCTTGCTTCAAGAAATGAAAGATGGGAAAGTCCATGCCGTCTGTTTTACGACCGCTGTCCAGGTTCATGCCTTTTTTAAACTAGCAGAAGAATGGGGCAGAAAAGAAGAACTGCAAAATCTATTTGAGCAGCAAGTACTGGCAGTGGCTGTCGGAAAAGTAACAGCTGAAGCTTTAAAAGAAGAGGGAATAGACCGCATTCTTGCCCCGTCACTTGAGAGAATGGGTGCAATGATTATGGAATTATCCCAATATATGAAAAAGCAATCGACACCCTCATAGCAAAAACGCCTTTCACAGAATCAGTGGAAGGCGTTTTCGTTAGATTGTCCGTTTTCGATTTGTACGCATTTTTTTTAGCATGAAATACAGAACGATAAGGACGATGGCGATGGCCATAATAGGTGTTGTATAAGTGTGAGCAACGCTTTGAATGTGATCCCACTTTGTCCCGAGCTGCATCCCGAGATAGATAAATAAGATGGACCAAGGGATAGCGGCTAATCCCGTCAAAAGAACAAATTTGAAAAATGGCATCTTGGCAATGCCGGCTGGAATCGAGATGGCATGGCGCACAACAGGGATAAAGCGCGCTGTAAACACCACACCTGTTCCATATCGGTCAAACCATCGCTCTGCAGTGGCAATATGATGCTCATGGATGAATAAATATTTTCCGTACTTTGTTAAAAAAGGTCTTCCGCCGTAAAGACCAATCCAGTAAATAAAGCACTGAGCAAGCGTGCCTCCAATGACCCCAGCAATAACAGCCCCAACAAAACCAATGGTTCCTGTTGATACCATATATCCGCCATAAGCAAGGACAATTTCACTCGGAATAATTTCAATCATGAGTCCAAGTGCAACACCTACGTAACCAAGGCTTGTCAGCCATGTTAAAATTTCATTAAAAAAGGTTCCCATTCATTTCACACTGCCTTTAAATACGATTTTCTTCAAGCATTCTTATAAGAGCCTATGCTTGTTTTGCTTCTCTCATGAGTATGCTTTCTATATATGCTAGCATGGCTGGTCTCATATCATGACGCATTAATCCAATTTCAGTCGCTGCCTTAAAACAGCCAAGCTTATCTCCAACATCAAATCTCAAACCATCTAATCGTCTAGCATAAATGGGTGATTGATGTGCAATCTCTTTCAGAGCGTCTGTCAGCTGTATTTCATTACCAGCGCCTCTGTCGATTCTTTCTAACACAGAAAAAATTGATGGGGTTAAAAGATACCTGCCCATCACGGCTAAATCGGAAGGTGCCTCATGAATGGCTGGCTTTTCCACCAAGTCTGTGACTTCAAACACATGCCCTTCTAATCTAGCTGGTCTTATCATACCATACTTACTGACATCTAGACGATCTACTTGCTGAACACCCATTACCTCTGTTTGTTTGTCTTCATAGACTTCCATGAGCTGAGAGAGGGCGGGCTTGTCTGATACCATCACATCATCACCTAAAAGAACAGCAAAAGGATCATTTCCGGTAAAATGACGTGCACATAACACTGCATGTCCGAGACCTAGAGGTTCCTTCTGACGAATATAATGAATATTGGCCATATCCGCAATATGCTTGATTTCAGCCAGCTGTTCCTTTTTCCCTTTTTCGAGTAAATTTTGCTCTAGCTCAATGGACCGGTCAAAGTGATCTTCAATCGATTTTTTATTCCTTCCTGTAATAATGAGGATATCTTCAATGCCTGATTGAACTGCCTCTTCGACAATATATTGAATGGCAGGTTTATCGACGATGGGCAGCATTTCCTTCGGCTGTGCTTTAGTCGCTGGTAAAAAACGTGTGCCTAACCCGGCTGCTGGTATAATGGCTTTTTTAATGTTCATTGAATCATCGCTCCATTTCTGATTGTTGATTTTCTGTTTGAAAGACCCAAACGCGGCTTCCAGTAAAAGTGATCATAAGACCAAGAAGGGTGCCGACCAATTTACTGATGAATAATGAGAAATCTGCTAGCTGCATGACATATAAGACGAAGTAGGTAAGAAAACACGCTGCCCCATTGACAGTCATCCATTTGATCCATTCCCACTTGTCAGCTTTCTTTTTCACTTGAAATGTCCATTTTCGATTCCAAAAATAGCTGTTCATCATCCCTGCACTATAGGAAAGGCACTGCGCGAGGAAGGGGGGTACAAAGCAGGCCGTTAGAAAGAAGAAAAAGATGAAGTCAATGAGCGTATTGCCTGCTCCTACAATTGAAAACGCGGCATAGGTTCGAATGTTTTTCCTTGTCATGTGAAGAATGGTCACCTCCTATAAATTGTGTGTATGAATACTGTACAAAAGGGAGTTGACGAATCAGTGAAGAAAAGATGAAAAAAACATGAACAGGCTGTATCCGTTTTTCCAGCAGCTCGTGATATAATTTGTAAGATGAAACGAACTGGTGGTGCACATACATGTATTTAACAATCGCAGAAACAGCTGAATACCTAGAAGTATCAGAAGCGTATATTGAAAAATTAATCCAGCAAAAAAAGATCCGCTACGTATTTGATGGGGAATCTTACCTGATTTATCAAGGGCAGTTTCAAACACATATGAAGCAGCTTGAACAATACAAAGAGCTCGTCCAAGAGATCTTAAATGAACCGATACCTGATGACCCGGATGTAAAAGATGAAGATTAAAAAAAAGACTGTCTGAGAAGGGAAGACCCTTTTCACAGTCTTTTTTATTGGCTAACTCCTGTTTGGACAACCTTCATCTGGCATTTGATTTGTACATCCGCATCAGGGTAGATTTCCTGCCATTTCTCAGGTGTCATTGCTTTGTCTTTAGAACGATACCTCAGACCAAGTCCAAGCGGATCTATTTTTTGCCTTTTAAATGACTGAACAAGGTCTTGTCCTTGCTGAGCCACACGCTTCTCAATTTCTTTTTCGACATGCTGCAAGATCGAAGGTGAATCAATTTTTTTGGACTTCATGAATTCTTTTAATTCACCTTTAAGCTTGATGTCAATGGTGATGTGAGGCTTTTTTGTGAGATTTTCAGTTGGTTTGATATGATAGGACGCATGTGATTTGATATTTTCAATGACGACATGGGTCTTCGCCTTATCATTCAATCGAAATTCATAAATGCCGTTTTTATGATTTTCAATCATGGCTTTAAATGCAAACGTTTTTTCTCCAGGGATATGACCTACCATTTTTTCTTGATTAAAAAGTGCGACACCAGAGACTTTGATGGCATTACTTGTTTTTTTGATGTAAGGGAGGTATGCATCAACACCTTTTGCAAGCATCTGGTTCATAAAAATGTGCTGATTGGTGACCGGTTCATTGCCATTTCGCATATTTTGAGCTAACAGGTCTGAAATATACATACCAACATTTAAATTGGTTTGATTCATTTTTGTGTGCAAGACATCTTCAACCTCTCCTTCAACGATTGCAAAAACTTGTCTTGACCCAATAATAGGGTCGCGGTAAATGTAATTCATCAAATCAATCATCCCGACTTCTTTTGCTAGCTTTTCACTAATTAAAATAACAAGCACTTGTCCCATGACAACTGGGAAGGGGGATTTTTCTGAAACGAGAAACTGAATATTACTAATGGTATTTGACTTAGCGCTTAATATTTGATAGTTTCCTTGCTCTTCACTTTTAAAGACTGGGAAGACAAAAAAGCCCTTCATTTCTCCATCTTCCACTAAATCAAATCCTGCCGCCTGAGAGATATTTAATTCATCTAAAAGGCGAGGCTGTGCACAGCTAGTTAAGAAAAGACTAAATAACATGAGACCCACGAGAACATAATGTTTCATGCTCGTTTTTTCACCCACCTTTTTTTCAGCATCAATCCAATAATCATACATACAATCAATCCATATACAAGCATGTATCCGCTGTATTCCACCCATTTGTTAAAGGATTCAAAAGAGGTAGCTCCGACAAAAAACGAAAACATTACCAAAATAAGAACGCTGAGAACAATTAACGTGATACGCTGACTCGTATGAAATACTTGTTTCGCCATTCTGCTGGCTGCCCATAATGGAATGGCGATATTTGGTATAACTAGTAGAAGCCATAGGGACACTTCAATAAATTCAAAGCGCTGGATAAAGGGAAGTTTCACGATGCTAGTTAACGTCAATGTCGGCCATTTCGTGAGTTCAAGCTGAGCACTTGAGTAATACGCAATAGATACGAGAAAAACAAGCAAATTGAGGGATGTGGTCAATAATGCCCCCATATGGGCGAATTTTTGAGACGTTTTTGCATTTTTAATAAAGGGATAATAGACAAGCAGCGTTTCAAAACCAAACATGGATAAAGAGGCATCTTTGACTCCCGCCATGATTTGCGAGAAAGAATGATCAAACATTGGGAACATAAAGCGAATGTGACTATATTTCATGACATAAAAGCAGATAAAGGTCATCCAGTACGTTAGGACAATGCTAAAGTAAGCCCAGCCAGCGATTGTTCTAAAACCGCCAGTATGTATGTAATAGACAAGCAGCAGCAATACAGACGCAAACAAAAGACCGGGGATTTCTTTAAACAGCCACACATGGATCACATCCATATAATGGACGAGAACGGTCAACGACAAAAACGAAAAATAGAAGATATAGAGAATATTGAATAATTGCCCAATCCATTTGCCAAACACGTATTGTGTAATATCACCAAATTCATTAGAAGGGGCCTTGCGAAACATAAAATAAATCAGAAAAATCATCAGATTAACGCTGATGCCGGAAATAAGAATGGCGATCCAGCCATCATTATTCATTGAACGAACAAGATTCGTTTGAAAATTTAAAATGCCGACACCTACTTGATTGGCATTGATGAGAAAAAACACAAAAAAAGGGGAGATTTGAAATTTTTCTTTAACAGAAGAGCCCATACTTTCACTTCCTTATTCGTAAAAATCATTTTTCCCCTTCCGGCCTTGCTTAGGCTTTGGCTGGTGAATGGTTCTATTTTCTCCACGTAAATTATCCGGTCTTTTATTCAAAAAGCGGAGCTGAGGACGAATCAAGCTGCCCTTTAAATCAGCCAGACGAAGTGGATAAATAGGCTCTAGATAAGGCCGGCCAATAGAGGTTAATTTCATTAAATGGGTAAGAAGAAAAGATCCCATCATAGCAATTCCTAATGCACCCCAAATCTGTGCCGAGAAAAGAAAAGGGAATCTCAAAAGCCGAATGGTAGTCCCCATTTTGTATATAGGTGTGACAAAAGAGGCAAGAGCAGACAGGGCGACAATAATGAGTAAGATATTGCTTGTTAAGCCTGCTGCCACCGCAGCCTGCCCAATGACAATCCCTCCAACAATCCCAAGTGTCTGTCCGACCTTTGCTGGCAGGCGAGACCCGGCTTCTCTAAGTAATTCAATGGAAATCTCTAAAAATAATGCTTCGATAATCGGCGGAAATGGGACAAGATAGCGTGAGGCCACAATCGTTTCTAATAAATCCTTAGGAATCAGTTCATAATGAAAGGTTAAAACGGCTACATATAAAGGCGTCGCAAAAATAGAAAATATCACTGCAAATATACGTAATAGCCTAAAGCAGGAGGCGGCAATCCATGACATGTTATAATCTTCCATTGTTGAAAAATACTCAAGTAAAATCGTCGGGGCAAGCAAGACATGAGGCGACCCATCTACCATGATGGCAATTTTTCCTTCCGTAAGACCTGAAGAAACTCGGTCTGGTCTTTCTGTATTTAAGAACAATGGAAAAATCGTATTGGACACATCATAAAGCATTTGAGCCAGATAATTCGCATCTAAAATTTGATCATAATCGACGTCCTCAATTCGCTGAAGAACGGTTTCTATGTTTTGCGGGTTGGCGATTTCTTCAATATATAACACGGCTACTTTTGTTTGAGTAAGGGTGCCAACGGTCTTTTCGGCCACTTTGAGGTCCGGCGTCGGAAGCCGTCGCCTAAGCAAGTTTAAGTTGGTATCCAGAACCTCAACAAACGCTTCCTGTGCACTAATAATGCCAAATTCAATCTCAGGTGGACCCACTTGTCTGCCTTTTTTTTCTTCAATCGGCAAAAGAAGCGTTTTAGCCCAGTCCGTCTCGAGTCGAATGGCAATACTGCCTCGATGAAGGGCTTGTTCCACTTCTTGAAGGTCACTCGTGATCACAGCCTGTTCAATCGGGATGTGTTCTTTTAGCTCCTCCAGAGTGGGTGTCAGATGCAATTGTTTGATGAAGGGCAGAATTTGTTCATGTAGTAGATTTCCATTGATTAAGGATCGAAAAAAAGAAATTCGATAAAGAAAACCTTCACTGCGAGATAACTCATTTGTAAAATCAGAGGAACGCGATAATGCCTCAAATACTGAATTCGGGTCCTTCTGATGTTGTTTGTTTTTTTTCAGCATTTGAACCATCTCCTTCCGCGATTTGCATCTATTATCCAACCAATCGTCTGAAGATATGCATGAAAAAAGCGTTCAGCTTTATGAGCTGGACGCTTCTTTTCCATATTGGACGGCTTCTAATAATAAGTCAGCGAGATGAACAGCCCTCATGCTGGGCGAGTGCCCTGAGCGTTTGATCCCTGCCACCATTTGCAATTGACAGCCTGGATTAGATGTGACAATGGCAGCAGCCGTTGTTTGACTTGCTTCCGTCATTTTATGATCTAAAATTTGCATCGACATTTTTGGCTGCAAGATGTTGTAAATCCCTGCCGAGCCGCAGCAGCGATCTGCATCCTTCATTTCTTTGAACGAAACACCATGAATAGCCTTCATGAGCACCCTTGGCGCACTTTGTACACCCATTCCATTCCGTAAATGACAAGAGTCTTGATAGGTGATGACTTGCTCAGGCAAAGCCAAAGGAATGCGGTGATGAAACGCCAGCTCCACTAGAATGTCTGATATATCCGTGATTTTCTTTGAGAAGGCTTCACTTCGCTTTTGAAAAGCCGGATCATCGTGAAGCAAATGATCGTAATCACTTAAAAAGGCACCACATCCGCCCGCATTCATGACAATCGCATCTACATCCGTCTCCTCAAAGGCTTCAATATTCTGCTTTGCTAACTGTTTCGCTTGCTCTTTTTCTCCACTATGGCCATGAAGCGCTCCGCAGCACGTCTGAATAGGAGGGACGACAACGTCGCAGCCTGACAGCTGCAGAAGCTGGATCGTCGCTTCATTTGTACTGGAAAAAACCGTGTCCATTAAACAGCCAGAAAAAAATGCTACACGTTTTCTTGCTGGGCTGGTGGCTTTGTATTCATTCAAACGGCTTTTCTTTTGACGCGGCACCTTTGGGAGTGCCTGTTCCATCAGCTGTAAATGCGAAGGAAGCACCTTCAGCATGCCAGTCTTACGGGCAGCAGTTTGCAGACCAGATGTTTGATAAAATCGAAGAAGACCTGCAGCTTGCCGCATACGGCTTTGTGAAGGGAAAAGACCTTTAAAAACAGCACGCCTCATCAATTTAACAGGAAACGATTGTTTTTTATGCTGCTGAATGATGTCTCTTGCATCTTCAAGTAATCGCCCATACTTGACGCCAGAAGGGCAGACCGGTTCACATGCACGGCAGCCAAGACAAAGATTAAGTGAATGTTCGACATCTTCATCTGGTTCAATCACACCGTCTCTTACCGCCTTCATTAAAGCAATTCGGCCGCGGGGAGAGTGCGTTTCTTGTTGTCCGGATTCAATATAGGTAGGGCAGGAAGGGAGGCAGAAGCCGCAGCGCATACAATTGAGCAGCTCCTTTTCATCCATTTGCTGCTGGAATTTTTGCTGAATCTCTTTTTGTTTAGAGGAATTCATGAGACTACCACCCGCTTTCTTGCAGTCCCAAACACTTTATCAGGGTTCATGATATTTGCAGGGTCAAGTGCCTGTTTAATCGCTCTCATTGCCGCGATTCCTTCTTTTTTGACCTTTAGCTCCAAATAAGGAGCTTTCATGAGACCAACGCCATGTTCTCCGGTAATGGTGCCGCCAAGTAAGACCGCTTTTTCAAAAATGGCTTGAAAGGCTTCTTCCACACGTTCCATTTCTTCTTTATTTCTTGCATCTGCTGCACAAGTGGGGTGTAAGTTTCCATCACCTGCATGCCCAAACGTACAAATTTTCACCTGATACTCTCGCGCAATTTCTTCGATCGCACGCACCATGTTGGCAATTTCAGAACGAGGTACTGTGGCATCTTCTAAAATCGTTGTGGGGCTTAACCGGGCAAGGGCAGATAAAGCAGAGCGTCTCGCCGTTAAGAGCGCACTTGCCTCTTCTTCAGAATGTGCGATATTGACGCTTTTTGCACCGTGCTTCTGACAAACTTCTGCGATTGTTTGCATATCACGGGAAACCGCCTCAGGATTCCCGTCCTGTTCGATTAATAGCACCGCTTGAACGTCAGTAGGCAGACCAATTTTCGCAAAATCTTCAACGACTTCAAGAGTTGGCTGATCCATAAATTCTAATGTGGCGGGGATGATCCGCTCTGCAATAATGGCCGAGACAGAAGTAGCGGCTTCCTCTAGGCTTTCGTATAAGCAAAGCATCGTTTGTTTTGTTTCTGGAAGCGGCAAGAGCTTCAGCGTTGCTTCTGTGACAATCCCTAGCGTTCCTTCTGAACCAACGAATAAACGGGTCATATCATATCCAGCCACGTCCTTTGCGAGCTTGCCGCCTGTTTTGATGATGTCACCGTTTGGCAGAACCACTTCAAGACCAAGGACATAATCTCTTGTCACACCATACTTTAAGCCTCTTAGACCACCTGAATTTTCATTAATATTTCCGCCTAATGTGGAGATTTTCATAGAGCTTGGATCAGGTGGATAGAAGAGACCTCTTTCCTCTACTTGGCGAATGAGCTCCTGCGTAATCAAGCCAGGCTGCACCGTTGCGGTGAGGTTTTCTTCGTCTATTTCTAATAATTGGTTCATTCTTGTAAACAGCATCACAAGGCCGCCTTTTGCGGGACAAGTTCCTGCGCAAAGATTGGTTCCTGATCCTCTTGGCACGATCGGCACGTTGTATAAGGTGCAAAGCTGGACTATTTGCTTTACTTCCTCGGCTGTGTGAGGGCTCACGATGGCATCTGGCATATGCTGAAAATTCGGTGTCGCATCATAAGAGTAGGCAAGACGATCCGCCTTGCTGTCTTGTACATAAGACGCACCGACAACCTTTTTTAATTGATTTGAAAATTCAGAATCTAACATGTACATGCACTCCCACTGATTTGACGTATCATTTCTTCCAGTATAAAAAAAGAACCGCCTCATGCCTATGGACGATTCTACAAAATATCGGACTGTTTTTTTGATTTTTTTGTATCATGATCTAACAGCATCAATGCTAAATAAAAGAGCATCGCATCTTGCATGCGCTTTGGATCAAGTGTCGTTAAATCTTGGATGCGTTTTAGCCTGTAATGCAGCGTATTAATATGTACATGCATCGCTCCAGCTGTATATTTCAATGAGTAATCCGATGTCATGAGTACCCGCAATGTTTTCACCAGCTCAGGATAGGGGAGAAGGGGCGCAATCGTTCGATCAAGGAACACTTCTTTTGTTTCCTGACTAACTTCCTCGATAAAAAGCTCAAGCGTCAAATCTTCATCAAACACAATCGGTGTATCTGCATGCGCCAATTTTAATGCACGAAAGGCTTGATGAAAGGATTGCTTCATCAAATGAGAAGCTGCTGGTTTCCCCGCACCAATCAATATCTTCGAGGTGGACAGCGCTGAGAGCGAGGCATGCATGTGAAAAAGGCGCTGCTGCAAAGCGTCACGATCTTCCGCAGTTGTTTGCAGCATGAGCAAAAAACGCGCATGTCCCCAGCGCACGATGATCTCCTGCTTGGTGAGATGCAGCACAGCCTTCATCGCTTTGTATTGATCCTGTTTCATAAATGATTCATCCTGACAATCGATCAGGACAACCGCACGCTGCTTTTGAACATCAAGCTGAAGCCGCTTCGCCTTTTCAGTGATATCAATGGATGTCTCCGGCAGATGAAGCCAGTCGAACACAAACGCTTCTAGCTGCCGTTCATCTGTTTCAGACTCTTGAAAAAATTCATGTTCTTGTATGAGCAGCTCTGTCATTTTTCGTAATATTTCGCCAAAAGGGGACACATGTACAGGGTCTCCTGTCATCCCAATTACACCAATGACCTCTTGCTCAAAGTAAATAGGCAGATTGATGCCAGCTTTGACGCCTTTCATATGCTGTTCATCATTCTTTGTGAGGATTCGTTTCTGCCCTTCCAAGGACGTAACATATGCCCCTTCATGAAATTGACCAATGCGCGCTGGATCTGTTGCCGCAATGATGGTACCGTTTGTTTGTGCGATGATGACTTCCTCAGTCAGCACTTTTTTGACCTCGTCTACGATTTTTTCTGCCAGTGTCATTGTGAGCAAAACGTACCCCTCCGAGATGTTTCTTTTTACACTATGATACCATCATCTACTGGGACATATCTTTCTTTTCGTGTGTTATGCTAAAATAATAAACGCAAATGAAGTAGATGAAAGGAGACATAGCCATGTCATTGCAAAATCGCTTACAAGATTTATTGAAAGAAGGGCAGGCGCTGACAGACTTTGAATATGACGAAGCGGCGCGTCACAATTGGGCGTTAGAAGGTGCAAGAATAAAGGAAGAAGCACGCTTTGGCGATGTATATATAGAGCGTGTGGACAAGGAATCAGAGGATTTGATTCAAACGGAAGCCTCCTCATTTTTAAACACACCGCTTACATATGTAAAAACACAACAAAAAGAATTCATATATATCGAATCGAAGTGGTTTGATGTGGTGAAAGTCGATGGATTAGCCATTGAATGGGACGAAGTGTTTCAAACGTATACCGTGTTATTCGGATTAAAGCGTCCTAAAAAAGACACAGGCATTCTAAAGGAAATGCTGTCGCAATTAAATGGTGCTCAGCTTCAATTTAATGGACAAGATGGCTTATTTGATGTGAATTTACAGCTTCTTGAGCTTGAGGACATCCAAGAAGATACGTCTTTCATCGACGTCATCTCGGCAGTGTACCGATTTTTATTCCACTTCATTATACAGCTTGAGATGAACGAATCAAAAAACGGCTCAAATTCCTGAGCCGTTTTTTTAGCAGCCTTTCTTTTCTCCGTTTTGGACCGTAGAAAGCTGTTACTAGCCTTCGTGTCTCCTAAGTTGCTGAAGGCGTGACAAACCGCACATCATGCTCTTTTCCATATTGAAGATAATCTTCATTTGGCTGCTTATTGGTCACGACGACATCAATATCTTGTAAATCACAAAACGTGGTCAGTGCATAATGATCGAATTTACTGTCATCGACTAATAAAAACGTTTTTGCACTTTTTTGAACGAGTGTTTTTTTAATATCCGTTTCAAGCGGGGAGGAATTCGTGACCCCGTGATCAATGGATAAACCAGTTGACGCAATAAATGCTTTATTGACATTATATGCTTTTAGACGTTCTACACTTTGATAGCCAACGAAAGAATTCGTTTTTCGCTCAAGCATCCCGCCAGTCGAAAAGATGGTGAGATTCTCAAAAGGCATCGCCTGTGTAATGAAATCTACGTTATTTGTCACAACGGTCACCTGTTTTTCCGTCAAATACGGAAGCATCTCGAGCGTCGTCGTACCAGAATCAACAAAGATCATATCGCCATTTTCGACAAAAGCGGCGGCGGTCTGACCGATCAATTGTTTTTTACTCAGCTGACGTGTCTTACGCTCTTGATACACCACTAACGTTGAGTGGTTCACAGCCACACCGCCATATACTTTCTTTAGTACGCCGGATTCAACCAATGTTTGAACATCCCGGCGTATCGTGTTTTTGGAGACGCCAAAATGCGCCACTAGCTCATCAAGTGAGGCAGATTCCCGGTCAAACACATACTCTTTGATTTGCTGGATCCGTTTTGTTTTTATCATGCTACAATCTCCAATCAATCCGAATGTCTTTTTTTCATTATACCAATAATTCCTCTTACATGATGATCCGTCATCTGCTTCTCTTTTCTCCTTTTCTATAAAAGCGTATGATAGAGAAAGGAATGATGAAGGAAAGGACTTTAACTTCTATGAATCAGTCAAACAACCCATTTTCAAAGCTTGCAAATTTTAGAGAAGTAGGGGGAATTCAAACAACAGACGAGATGGTGATCAAGCCGGGAATGCTTTATCGATCCGCAGATTTATCCCGTCTGACAAAACACGATATCGCGATGTTCTCGAAGCTTGGGATTCAAACCGTTTGTGACCTCCGTACAACCTCAGAACGTAAATCACATCCACCAAAGATCAAGGAACACGACAAAATCGTCCATATCCCTATGCAGCCTGACAGTATGATGCCTAGTAAATGGACCATGTTTCGTATGCTGGTAGCAGAAGCAAAGTCTCTATCATTTACGCCGATCATGAAAGATTTATATCAAAGTATGCTCACCGAACGAAAAAAAGAGATTCAGCAGTTGTTCACATTACTGTCAGATGAAAAAAATTATCCGCTGATGCTTCACTGTACGAGCGGAAAGGACCGTACGGGTTTTTTATCTGCCCTTATTCAATTAGCTGCCGGTGTACCGGTACATATCGTTTTAAGTGAATACATGCGTTCAAATGAAGGAGTGCAAATGCTTGTCAAAAGGCAGGAACGATTTGTCCGAATGATGAGTTTATACCGGGTATCAAAAAAGCAAATTCAGCCGCTGCTTGGTGTGCAGCAAGATTATCTTGAAGATGTGCTAAACGAGATGATGGATACATACGGGAGTGCAGAGCGGTATTTAATCGAAGCCTGCGAAGTACCTGAAGCTCAGCTCAAAGCAATGAAAAACATCCTGCTTACACCATCTGCCGGCATTCCATCACAAATCGCAGAATAAACTTGATATGAGGTGATGCAAAACATGCTGAAAAAGATCAGTATGATGTTTCTGACAATGACTTTGATGTTTATATTCTTATTGATTCCATCTAGCAGTCTAGCTCGTCCAATGCCAAAAGGGAAGCTTGAAAGCAGCAGAGAGATGCGTGCGGTTTGGGTCGCATCGGTTTATAACTTGGATTGGCCTTCAAAGAAAGGACTGTCTGCCGCAGACCAGAAACAAGAGTTCATCCATCTGTTAGATGAGATTAAAGCGATGAATATGAACGCCATCATCATGCAAATTAAACCAACAGCAGATGCCTTTTACCCTTCGGCATTCGGACCGTGGTCAGAATATTTGACCGGGACGCAAGGGAAAGATCCTGGATATGACCCGCTTCAATTCATGATAGAAGAAGCACATAAACGCGGCCTGGAATTTCATGCTTGGTTTAACCCTTATCGAATCACAATGAATCATACAGACCTCAGCCGGTTATCAGCCGATCACCCAGCAAGAAAACATCCTGATTGGACGCTTGCTTACGGAAATCAGCTTTATTACAATCCAGGCATTCCTGATGCTCAGGACTTCATTGTAGGCGGCATAGAAGAAGTAGTGAAAAACTATGATATTGATGCGGTGCATATGGATGATTATTTTTACCCGAATAAAATTGCTGGTGTTCCATTTCCAGATCAAGAAACATATGAAACATATGGAAAAAAAGCATTCCCGCATATAGAAGATTGGCGAAGAGATAATGTGAACCAATTGGTGCAGCAAATCAACGAAACCATTAAGAAAGAAAAGCCGTATGTGAAATTTGGCATTAGCCCGTTTGGTGTATGGCGCAATATAAAAGATGATCCAACTGGTTCAAACACCACAGCGGGGATGACCAATTATGATGATTTGTATGCTGATACAAGAGAGTGGATTCAGCAGCACAATATCGACTATGTCACCCCGCAAATTTACTGGAGCATCGGCTTTCAGGCAGCCGCCTATGATGTGCTGACGAAATGGTGGTCAAATGAAGTGAAGGGAGAGCCCGTTCACCTATACATTGGTCAGGCGACTTATAAAATCAATCAGAACAGTGATCCCGCTTGGTCTGATCCCGAGGAATATTTTCGCCAAATCGAGCTGAACAGGGAGTCTCCACTCGTGCAGGGAAGCATGCATTTTAGTCTAAAGGATATCAATCGTAACCCTTTGAATGTAAAGGATCGAT
The DNA here is from genome assembly GCF_024498355.1 of Bacillus pumilus. Lineage (GTDB taxonomy): Bacteria > Bacillota > Bacilli > Bacillales > Bacillaceae > Bacillus > Bacillus pumilus_P. The sequence goes on along the minus strand of NZ_CP101833.1, from coordinate 1,818,460 downwards.
TAATAGAGGAGACATATAGCAAACCGGCTCTCATTCCAGAAATGCCGTGGCTTCATCAGAAAGCTCCAAAAAAACCAATCATCCAATCTGTGAAAAAGACAGCAGATGGCGCGGCTTTACAGATCAAAAATGACCCACATTCTACTGCATCCTATTATGCGGTCTATCGATTGACGAATAAAGGGACGTATGAATTACTGCAAACGGTCAGAAAAGAAAAAGGCACGATGACACCTGTCAAAGACCTTTCAGTGAAGCAGAAGAAGAGTGCTACCTACAAAGTAACGGCTGTTAATCGCCTTCACGAGGAAAGCAAGCCTTCTACAAAAACAGTAAAATAACGAAAAAAAGCATGAATGAGAACTTTCTTTCATTTATGCTTTTTTCATTTCCTCTTTTTTTCTACTAATCTTATTTTAATTTTCTGAATTCAATCAAGCTTGGCATGAAGCAGCTACTTGATTAATAAATATGATAGAGAAGAGACAAAGGGGGAAGCAAGATGGACTTTGAATTAACGAAAGAACAACAAATGATCCGTCAGATGGTCAAAGAATTCGCAAAAGCAGAAATTGCACCGCTCGCTCAAACGATTGATGAACAGGCAGTATTTCCTGTCAAAACATTTCAAAAAATGGGGGAGCTAGGCTTTATGGGCATACCCTTTCCAGAAAAATATGGGGGCTCGGGTGGAGATACGATATCGTATGCACTGGCTGTAGAAGAAATCGGAAAACAGTGTGCCAGTACAGGTCTTAGCTATGCCGCTGCTGTCTCCTTAGGTGCAAGCCCACTTTATTATTTCGGTACAGAGGAGCAAAAGATGGATCACCTTGTCCCGCTAGCATCTGGAACAGCACTCGGTTCCTTCGGATTAACAGAACCAAACGCAGGTTCAGATGCAAAAGGAACGAAAACAAAAGCGATCAAAGACGGACAAGAATACATCATCAGCGGGGAGAAGTGCTGGATCACAAATGCCAATTTTGCCAGAACCATTATCGTCACCGCTGTTACGGATCATGATGAGCACGGCCGCCCGGTCATCTCAGCCTTCATTATTGAGAAAGGACAAAAAGGGCTATCAATTACAAATCCATATGACAAAATGGGGGTGCGCGGATCAGATACGGCTGAAATCATTTTAAACGAAGTGCGCGTACCAGCGCATCATATATTAGGAGACCCAAACAAAGGATTCAAGCAGTTTTTATATACATTAGACGGAGGACGAATTTCGATTGCCGCCCTTTCTGTTGGAATCGCGCAAGCGGCACTTGACGCCTCGCTTTCCTATGCAAAAGAAAGAAAGCAATTTGGTCAGACCCTCTCATCCTTTCAAGCCATTCAGTTTAAGCTGGCGGATATGGCGATGCAAATAGAGCTCGCAAGACAAATGGTATGGAAAGCCGCTTGGCTGAAAGATAACGGCAAGCCGTTTACAAAGGAAGCAGCCTATGCCAAGCTTTTCGCTTCTGAAATGGCGACAAAAGCAAGTCTTGATGCAGTCCAAATTCACGGCGGAACAGGCTACATGAAAGAATGCGGTGTTGAACGACTCGTGAGAGATGCCAAGCTGATGGAAATCGGAGAAGGGACATCTGAAATTCAGCGGCTCGTCATCGCAAGACAACTGTTAGCGTAACACCCCAATGAAAACGCTTACTATTTGTGAGGGAGGAAAGCAATGATGTCGATTCAGCCACAGACGATCGGCTCCCTATTAAGAGAAAAAAAGGAGCAGCACCCAGAACATGAAGCCATTGTTTATCCAGAACGTTCTTTACGTTATTCATACGAAGCGTTTTATAGAGAGGTCAAGGAAACAGGTAAAGGTCTAATGGCAATAGGGGTTCAAAAGGGGGATCATCTCGCCATCATGGCACCAAATGTACCTGAATGGCTCATTCTGCAATTCGCCTGCGCCTCCATTGGAGCTGTTCTTGTCACCGTGAATACGAATTTTCAATCACAGGAACTCGCTTATTTACTAAAGCACTCTGATAGTAAAATGCTGTTTATCGTAGACGGGGTCAAAGAGACATCCTATGTCAGAATGATTGAAGAGCTGATCCCGGAGCTTCAAACAGCTCATCAAGATGAGATCACATCCGCATCATTTCCTTATTTAAAAAGATGCGTATATATTGGCCAGCACGCACCAAACGGCATGCGCAGCTGGGACAGTATTCAAGTTGCTTCCAAAAGAACCGCAGATCATGAATGGGAGAAACGAATGGATGCGCTGCTGCCTGATGATGTGATAAATATGCAATATACCTCGGGCACAACCGGCTACCCAAAAGGAGTCATGCTCAGCCATACCAACATCGTCTGCAATGCCAGCCAAATCGCAGATTGCATGAAGCTCACCCAACAAGACCGAATGTGTATCCCAGTACCCTTCTTTCATTGCTTTGGCTCTGTGCTTGGCGTGCTTGCTTGTCTGACAAAAGGAGGAACGATCATCCCAGTTGAATCTTTCCATCCAGAGCGTGTGCTGCAAACAGTTGAAATAGAAAAGTGTACCGTTCTTCACGGCGTCCCGACGATGTTCATCGCAGAGCTGGATCATCCGAATTTTCTCCATTACGATCTGTCCACATTACGAACGGGTATTATGGCCGGCTCACTTTGCCCATCCCATGTGATGAAGGCAGTCATTGAAAAAATGGGAATGAGGGAGCTCACGATTGCCTATGGTCAGACCGAAAGCTCTCCTGTCATTACCCAAACAAGAACCGATGATTCATTTGAAAGACGGGTTCAAACGGTCGGTCGGGCGCTTCCTCACATCGAAGTGAAAATCGCCAGACCAGGCACGTCGAGTGAGGTGCCAAGAGGAGAGCAGGGGGAACTGTGTACAAGAGGCTATCATGTCATGAAAGGCTACTATAAAAATGAAGAAGCAACAAATGAAGTCATTGATAAGGACGGGTGGCTTCATACGGGGGATTTAGCTGAGATGGATCATGACGGCTATGTGAAAATCACAGGCCGCCTGAAAGATATGATCATCAGAGGCGGAGAGAATGTGTATCCAAAAGAGATTGAGGACGTTCTTTACACTCATCCGGCCATTCTTGACGCACAGGTCGTTGGCATTCCTGACGAGACATACGGAGAAGAAGCAGCCGCATTCATTCGGCTCAAACAAGGGAGTACGGTCACGATTGAGACATTAACCAGCTATTGTCAGTCCCAAATGGCACGCTACAAAATCCCGAAATACTTTTTCATTACAGATGAGTATCCAATGACCGCCTCAGGAAAGATTCAAAAATTTCGACTGAAAAAGCAGGCGCTTGATCTAATAAAGGAGTGAAGTCAGAGATGTTTCAACAAGTACTGATCGCCAATCGAGGCGAAATAGCTCGTAGAATTATTCGGACCTGTAAACGGCTCGGGATCAAAACAGTCGCCGTTTATTCAGAGGCAGATCAGCATGCACTTCATGTGCAAGAAGCAGATAGCGCATTTCCGATCGGAGGCGCAAAAGTATCTGAAAGCTATTTAAATGTGGAGGCAATCATCAAGGTTGCCAAACAAACAAATACAGATGCCATCCATCCTGGATATGGTCTTTTATCAGAAAACGCCGCTTTTGCTGAGCGCTGCCGCAACGAAGGAATGGCCTTTATTGGACCATCTGCACACGTCATCCAGCAAATGGGGAATAAAATTGAAGCGAGAAAAACGATGGAACAGGCGGGCATCCCAATCGTTCCGGGAGTTTCAGCTCCACTGCATGACGCAGATGAAGGGGTCAGTAAAGCGCAGTCACTCGGTTATCCGGTCATGCTAAAGGCATCAAGCGGAGGCGGGGGGATTGGCATGCAGCTCGTTCGAAATGACGAGGAGCTGTACAGAGCGTTTGAAGGAAATCAAAAAAGGGCGCAAAGCTTTTTCAATGATGGTACTTTGTATATGGAAAAGGTGATTGAACACGCGCGGCACATTGAAATTCAAGTCCTCTTTGATTCCTTCGGCCACGGGGTTCACTTATTTGAACGAGACTGCTCACTCCAGAGAAGACACCAGAAAATTATTGAAGAAGCACCAGCCGCCTGTCTCGATGACTCAGTGAGACTTCAAATGGGGCAAATGGCCGTCAAAGCAGCCAAAGCGATTGGCTATGAAAATGCAGGAACGATTGAATGTTTAGTCGATCAAAATCAACAATTTTATTTCCTAGAAATGAACACGAGATTGCAAGTAGAGCACCCTGTCACTGAAGAAATCACAGGAATTGACCTTGTCGAGGAGCAGCTGAAAATCGCTGCATCAGAGCCGATTTCCTTCAATCAGGAGGATATTCATCAAATCGGGCATGCCATCGAAGTCCGAATCTATGCTGAAGATCCAGTCACATTTTATCCATCACCAGGTACAATCACTACACTTTCTGCACCAGCCGCCCCGTATATACGCCATGAGTCAAGTGTGACAAGCGGGAGCGTCATTACCCCATTTTACGATCCAATGATTGCAAAAATGATTGTTTACGGTGATACAAGAAAACTAGCAATAGAACGATTAAAAGCAGCATTACAAGCATATGAAATAGGAGGGATCAAAACGAATTTACCACTTTTAAGGGAAATGGCCGGATCATCTGCGTTCTTACATGGAAGGATCACAACCGATTTTCTGATGAAAAAAAGGGAGGAAAACCGTTCATGAAAACCGTCACGATACAAATGGCCGGGAACTTATGGAAGCTTCTTGTGACACAAGGTGATGAAGTGCAAAAAGGACAGGAAGTCGCCATCTTAGAATCGATGAAAATGGAGATTCCGATCGTTGCAGAAGAGGCAGGTGTGATCAGCAAAGTGTATAAGGCAGAGGGTGAATTTGTCGATGAGGGAGAGGTGCTACTGGAGCTGACAGAATAGGAGGGAAGCCAAATGGCATTACCAAAAAGTGTGCTTATCAGAGAGGTCGGCCCGCGGGACGGACTGCAAAATGAATCAGCTTGGCTGGACACAAACGAGAAGCGAACATGGATTGATTTACTCGCGGCAGCCCATCTCCCTTATATTGAGGTCACATCATTTGTCCATCCGAAATGGGTTCCTGCCTTAAAAGACGCCAAACAATTAGCCCAATCCTTACACAAAAAAGACGATACCACCTATGCCGCACTTATTCCTAATGAAAAAGGCTTAGCCTATTTCTTTGAAGCAAATCTTGATGTAGGCGCTATGTTTATCTCTTCGAGTGAAACACATAACAAGAAGAATATGAATCAATCCATACATGAAACCCTTCCTGTCATCAAACAAATGACAGCAGATTTAAAAGCAGAAAGACGAAATACTCGCGCATATATTTCTACCGTGTTTGGCTGCCCTTATGAAAAACAAGTGTCAATGGATCAAGTGCTGCGGTTAACGGATATTCTGCTCTCCTACGGCATCGATGAAATATCACTCGGTGACACCATCGGAGAAGCCCATCCGCTGCAAGTAGAAAGACGATTAGACATTTTACTAGAGCGTTTTCCTGCTGATAAAATCGCTCTTCATTTTCATGATACGAAGGGGATGGGTCTTGCGAATATATATATGGCATTAAAGGCTGGAATCACGATATTTGATTCCTCTAGCGGCGGGCTTGGCGGCTGTCCATATGCACCTGGCTCTAGCGGGAATGTGGCGACAGAAGATGTGGTGCATATGCTTCAAAAACTGGGGATTGAAACAAATATCGACCTTCCTGGATTGATTAAAGCAGCAGAATGGATTGAAACAAAAGTAGATCGAACCCTGCCTAGTCACTGCTTACGTGCTTTTCACTCTCATACTACTTCATAAAGGATGAATGACATGACATCATTGGTCAATTTTTCGATACAAGATGAGCAGATTGGCATCATGACCTTAAACAGGCCAGAACAAGCGAATTCCCTATCTGCTGCGATGCTTGAGGAGATTAATCAAACCATTCAAGCAATCAAAGACGATGAAAGCATCCGCTGTTTGCTCATAACAGGAGCTGGCTCTAAAGTCTTTTGCGCAGGAGCAGATTTAAAAGAACGACGATTGATGACAGAAGAAGAAGCCAAAGAAGCCGTTCTTACGATTCAGCAAACCTTTACTGAGATTGAGTCCCTGCCTATACCTGTCATTGCAGTTATGAACGGACACGCACTTGGCGGAGGTCTTGAGCTAGCGCTGGCTTGTGATCTTCGCATCGCAAGAGCCGAAGCCAGGCTCGGCCTGCCAGAAACAGGACTAGCTATCATACCAGGGGCAGGAGGGACGCAGCGTCTCCCGCGCCTCATCGGACTCGGTAAAGCAAAGGAACTCATTTTCACAGGGTCTTCATTACAAGCAGAAGAAGCCATTCAAATTGGGCTGATTGAGCACATCTCTTTAGCAGATGCTCTCATGAATGACGCCATTTCTCTCGCAAAACAAATCTCTAAAAACGGACCAATTGCTTTAAAAGAAGCGAAACAAGCGATTCAAATGAGCCTTGATCACGCTTTACGTACAGGTCTGATGAAAGAATACGAAGCCTATGTACGGCTCATTGATACAGAAGATCGAATGGAAGGTCTTCAGGCTTTCCAAGAAAAACGAACGCCTCATTACAGAGGCAACTAGCAAGAAAGGGGAATGGACATGATCGAAGAATATGAAGTGAAAAAACAGCGGATTGTAAAAGGCGGAGCCGAACGATACCATCAAAAAAACAAAGAAAAAGGAAAATTGTTCGTCCGTGATCGGCTCCAGTTATTATTAGATCAGGATTCTTTTATTGAAGATGCGATGTTTGCCGAATGTCAAGATGAACATTTACCAGCAGATGGTGTCGTCACAGGGACGGGACGCATGAATGGACAAACCGTATGCCTCATGGCAAATGATTCTACCGTCAAAGCGGGATCATGGGGCGTCAAAACGGTAGAAAAAATCATTAGAATCCAAGAAACAGCCGAGAAGCTCAACTGTCCGATGCTGTATTTAGTCGATTCAGCTGGAGCCAGAATCACAGATCAGATCGCCATGTTTCCAGGCAGGAGGGGGGCAGGGCGCATTTTTTATAACCAAGTCAAGCTGTCTGGACGTATCCCGCAAATTTGTTTACTATTCGGTCCTTCTGCGGCCGGCGGTGCTTACATCCCTGCTTTTTGTGATATCGTCGTCATGGTCGAAGGAAATGCCTCCATGTATTTAGGCTCTCCGCGAATGGCCGAAATGGTGATTGGAGAAAAAGTATCCCTTGAAGAAATGGGCGGGGCAAAAATGCATTGCAGCATTTCTGGGTGCGGGGATGTATTAGCGCAAACAGAGGAAGAGGCCATTCAAATCGCGCGTGATTATTTAACCTACATGCCTGCCAACTATACGGAAAGACCAAAAACGATAGCCGCAAAAGCACCTAAACCATCTGAGATATCCATCCAAAATCTCATCCCTAAAGGTCAGAATACGCCTTTCGATATGTATCAACTCATTGATTTACTCATCGATGAAGGATCATTTTTTGAAATCAAAAAGCTGTTTGCCGCAGAGCTTATCACAGGCTTTGGCCGCATGAATGGTCAGCCTGTCGGTCTTATTGCCAACCAGCCGAGGGTGAAAGGCGGCGTATTATTTCATGACTCGGCTGACAAAGCCGCCAAGTTTATTCAGCTATGTGACGCCTTTCATCTTCCACTTCTCTTTCTTGCGGATATCCCGGGGTTTATGATTGGAACAAAAGTAGAACAAGCGGGCATTATTCGTCACGGGGCGAAAATGATTTCCGCTATGTCAGAGGCGACCGTACCGAAGATATCCGTCATCGTGCGTAAAGCATACGGTGCAGGGTTATATGCAATGGCAGGGCCTGCCTTTGAGCCAGATTGCTGTCTTGCTCTTCCATCTGCCCAAATTGCTGTGATGGGGCCAGAAGCCGCAGTAAATGCTGTCTATGCGAATAAAATTGCCGCACTGCCTGCCGAAGAGAGAGCCTCATTTATACAAGAGAAACGCAAGGAATACCAGGAAGATATGAATATATACGAGCTTGCCTCTGAAATGATTGTCGACGGCGTCATCCCATTTGACCGTTTAAGAGCTGAACTATGTAATAGATTACAAGCCTATACCTCTAAAGAGATGACATTTACGAGACGAAAACATCCGGTTTATCCGGTCTAAAGGGAGGCGTCCTCAAGATGAACCTGAAACCAGCATGGATACCGGGAGAGCAGATGATCAAAAAAACACGTCTTTGCAAGTGGATGCACTCACTTGGTTTTTCTACTTATGACGCATTCTATCAAGCTAGTATCGAGCGCACAGAATGGTTTTGGAAAGAAGCTGAAAAAGCCACCGGCATTCAGTGGAAGGTGCCGTATGAAGCCGCATTAGGTCAAGAGTCATTCATGTGGCCAAAGTGGTATAAAGGCGGCCAATTGAACATCACCGAAACGGCCGTGGACAAATGGGCGGAGAAAGAAGAGACCAAACATCAACCAGCGCTGATTTGGGGAAATGAAGCTGGGGAAGAACAGAGTTGGTCCTACCTCCATCTTCAGGAAAAAGTCAATCGTCTCGCAGCTGGTTTTTTGAAGAGAGGGCTTCAAAAAGGGGATGTGGCGATCGTCTATATGCCTATGCTTCCTGAAACGGTTGCCGTCATGCTTGCCTTTGCAAAGATTGGAGTGATCTTTAGTCCGGTCTTCTCGGGCTATGGAAGTGAGCCTCTTGCCGTACGCATTCGTGCTTCAGGTGCAACCATTGTCGTCACAGGGCATGAAATGACGCGCCGGGGGAAAACCATCAACATGCGAGAATGTGTAGCTGATGCAATCAAAAAAACAAATACCGTCAAAACAGTCATTGTGCATGCTTCCTCTGATACTGAATATCAAGATGATGTAAGACTAAATGATGTATTAAAAGAACAGCCGATAAAAGATACGACCTATGTCACAAATGAAGACCCTCTCATGATCTTGTACACCTCTGGAACAACTGGCACGCCAAAAGGAGCCGTTCATACACACGCAGGCTTTCCTGTAAAAGCGGCTTTTGATGCTGGTCTTTGTATGGATGTCGCAATAGGAGACCGGCTGTTCTGGCTCACAGACATGGGCTGGATGATGGGACCGTTTCTAGTCTTTGGCGGCTTGATCAATGGAGCCGCGATTGTTCTATATGACGGCGCACCCGATTATCCAGATCAGCAGCATCTTTGGTCATTCATCCACCAGCAGAAAGTCACCCATTTTGGGCTTTCGCCTACATTTGTTCGTTCTGCGATGCAGCAAAACCTTGCAGAGATTGAACTGACGCATGTCAAAGCCATCATTTCTACCGGTGAACCTTGGAATGAAGCACCGTGGCAATGGCTTTTTGACACAATCGGTCAAAAGAACATCCCCATCTTAAACTATTCAGGGGGGACCGAAGTGTCTGGTGGCATTGTAGGAAGTACTTTGCTTCGTCCAATCAAACCGATTCTTTTTAATACGGCGATTTTAGGCATGGCGGCAGATGTGTATAACGAATCAGGTCAGAGCGTCATGAATGAAGTAGGGGAGCTTGTTGTGAAAAAGCCTTGGGTCGGCATGACTTGTGGTTTTTGGAATGAGCCTGAGCGTTATGAAGACACGTATTTCAAACGATTTGACGGGGTATGGACACATGGTGATTGGGTCATGCAAACAGAGGACGGAGCATTCCATATCACGGGCAGATCGGATGATGTCATTAATACAGCAGGCAAACGCGTCGGTCCATCTGAAATTGAATCCATCCTTGTGGGACATACGGCCGTGCACGAAGCCGCTGTAATTGGGGTAACGGATGAGGTAAAGGGAGAGGCGCTCGTGTGTTTCATAGTGACCAGTTCACAATCTTTTGAAGAAGCCAAGCTCATTCAAGAGCTCAAAGCACATGTTGGTTCACGTGCGGGAAAAGCGCTCATACCAAAAGAGATTCATCTCATTTCAGCTTTACCGAAAACAAGAAACGGAAAAATTGTCCGGCGTTTATTAAAAGGGGCGTATGAACAGAAGCCTTCACCAGATCTTTCTTCACTAGAAAACCCAAATGTGTATAAGAGCATTTCCGCATACCTGAAAAGGAAACAGAATCAATAGAAAAAAGACAGGAAGGATCCCTGTCTTTTTTACTGCACATGAAAATTCGTTCCATCGGTTGTTTCTTTGACAATACCTGCCCGTATCACAAAATCACCGAAATGTTCATTTTCTTCTCGTTCTTTTGCGTAGCGAGGGAGCAAAGAGCCAAGCTCGCTTAAAATGTCTTCCTCACCCACATTTTCCCGGTACAGTTTACTTAACCTGCTGCCATCAAACGCAGCGCCAAGATACATGTTGTATTTGCCAGGTGATTTTCCGATAAAGCCAATTTCACCTAAAGCATGACGGGCACATCCATTTGGACATCCAGTCATTCGAATGGTGATTTCTTTATCACTTAAGCCGTTTTCTTCTACAATCTCTTCAATTCTGTCAATCAAGCGAGGGAGGTAGCGTTCTGCTTCTGCCATTGCTAAGCCGCATGTTGGAAGAGAAACGCAAGCCATTGAACTGCGGCGCAGTGCAGAGTGCTGCTGGCCGTCTGACAAACCGAATTCCTGTATCAGTTGCTCGATTTGTTTCTTTTTATGAGATGTGACATTTCCAATGATTAAATTTTGATTCGCTGTTAAGCGGAAGTCACCCGTATGAATCTTTGCAATTTCACGAATGCCTGTCATCAGCGGATAATCATCATAATCTGTGATGCGCCCGCCTTCAACAAACATCGTATAATGCCATCTTCCGTTAATGCCCTTTACCCAGCCATAGCGGTCACCGTTATGATCAAAGTGATAACCTCTGGCGTCTAAAAGGGCAAATCCAAGGCGGCGTTCAAGCTCTTCTTTTACATTCTGAAGGCCGAGCCGGTCCACCGTATATTTAAAGCGGGCATTTTTTCTTACTGAACGGTTTCCGTAGTCACGCTGAATGGTGATCACTTGTTTGGCAATCTCCACAACCTGCTCAGGTGTACAAAAACCGATGACCTTTGCAAGTTGAGGGTAGGTCGCTGTATCACCGTGAGTCATACCCATTCCGCCGCCAATCGCGACATTAAAGCCGACTAATTGATCATGTTCGATAATCGCAATGAAGCCTAGATCCTGTGAAAAGACATCAATATCGTTAGCAGGAGGGACCGCAACGCCAATCTTGAATTTTCTTGGTAAATAAAGCGGACCATACATCGGCTCAACTTCAGTGTCTGGCGTTGCCGCTACTTTTTCCTCATCAAGCCAAATCTCGTGATACGCTCTTGTTTGTGGAAGCAGGTCATCACTTAATTTTTTTGCCAGCTCGTACACATCATGGTGCACTTCTGATTGATAGGGATTTGAAGTACACATGACATTCCGATTCACATCCCCGCAAGCAGCGATCGTATCAAGCATGGTGGAATGAATGTCTTGAATGGTCTTTTTCATGTTCCATTTTAAAATACCGTGAAGCTGGAAGGTTTCACGAGTTGTCAGCTTTAACGTGCCGTTGCCGTATTTGTGAGCAAGCTCATCCATCACAAGCCACTGCTTTGATGTGGCGATTCCGCCAGGCAGGCGTACGCGCAGCATAAATTGATAGGCAGGTTCAAGCTTTTGTTTTTGCCGTTCATTTCTAAGGTCACGATCGTCCTGCAAGTAGCTGCCGTGATGCTTCATCAGCCGGTTGTCATCATCAGGAATTCCCGCTGAAATCGGATCAAGCATAACTTCTTTTAACGTACCCCGTAAATAATCACTTTTTTCTTTAATTTCCTCTACGTCGCTCGGAGGTCCATCCGGCGCTGTTAATGCTGTCTTCACCATGTCGTAAAAGCTCCTTTCTTTCAAGCATCAAATCAATAGACGTCACGCTGATAGCGTTTTTGCTGCTGTAAATTGGCAAGATAGCTTTCTGCTTTCTCTTTGCTCATCGCACCTTCTTCTTGAATGATCGATAGAAGGGTACCATGAACATCATGCGCCATATGCTTTTCATCACCACAAACATAGACATAGGCACCTTGCTCAAGCCATTCGAATAATTCTTTACTGTGTTTCTTCATTTGGTGCTGGACATATACCTTTTCCTCTGAATCTCTTGAGAAAGCCACGTCCATTTTCGTTAAGACGCCATCCTTTAACCACTTTTGCCATTCTGTTTGGTATAAGAAATCCGTCACAAAGTGCTGATCACCGAAGAATAACCATGACTTTCCGTTTGCACCGATTTCCTCGCGTTCCTGCATAAATGAACGGAAAGGGGCGATGCCTGTGCCTGGTCCTACCATAATGATCGGTGCATCAGTATCGTGAGGAAGTTTAAAGTTTTGGTTGTGCTGAATATAAACAGGTAACGTATCACCTGGCTGCAAGCGCTCTGCACATAAAATCGAGCAGACCCCTTGACGTTCTCTCCCGTGTGCATCATATCTCACAGCACCTATTGTCAAATGAACCTCTTCGTCATTTGCTTTTAGACTGCTTGCAATCGAATATAGACGTGCAGGGATTTTTCTTAAAATAGACGTGAAATCTGCTGCTGTTCCTTCAAAAGGACCAAAATCGCGAGCCGCATCTAATAAGTCTCGGCCTGCTATATACGCTTTTAGCTTTTCTTCGTTTCCTTCTTCTAAAAGGGCCTGCAAGTCTTCACTTTTCGTGAATGCCGCGATCTTTTGAAGAAGAGGTTTTGTTAATACTGTAATCTCAAAGTGCGAGGTAAGTGCTTCTTTTAAAGGAAGAGTGTCTCCGTTTTTATGAGCGGTTACGGCTTCCTCTGCATTCCATCCGCATGTCTTGATTAGTTCCTCAACAAGCGTAGGATCATTTGTCGGATAAATGCCAAGACTGTCGCCCGGCTCATAAACAAGTCCTGATCCTTCAAGAGAAAGCTCCAAATGGCGGGTTTCTTTGTTAGATCCGCGGCCATTCAGGTTAATATTTTCAAGCACCTCAGCATAAAAGGGATTCGTTCTTGAGTATTCAGAAGCAGCTTTACTTATTTCTCCCGCTGATTCTTGCGGTAGTATTGCTGCTTCACCTTCGCTTAGAGAAGATGTCACCCCTTGAAGCCATTCAGAGAACGGTTCATCATAATCAAGGTCACAGTCGACCCGGTCGAAAAGACGCGTTCCACCAAGTTCTTTTAAGCGCTCGTCAAATTCTTTCCCCGTCTGACAGAAGAATTCGTATGAGCTGTCGCCTAGTGAAAGAACAGAGAAGCTTAAATGATCAAGCTTTGGCGCACGTCTGCCGTGGACATATTCATGGAAAGAAAGGGCATTATCAGGCGGATCTCCCTCGCCATGTGTGCTGACGATCACCAGTAAATTGTTTATTTTTTTCAGATTATTTGGTTTAAAATCTGACATAGAAGAGAGCGTCACTTGAAAACCTTTCTCTTCAAGATGCTGCGCTGTCTTTTTCGCTAAACCTTCGGAATTGCCTGTTTGCGAGCCATAAAGTACGGTCACATCTTTACTGACAGACTGTGCAGGTACTGCGGCGGAAGGAGTAGGGGCCAGAGTGGCCGTTTCTGATCCGGCTAGAGCTGCCTGTGCTGATAAATAACCGGTAAGCCAAATTTTTTGTTGATCTGTTAAAGTCGGAAGCAGCTGATTGAGTAGTTCTGCCTGCTGCTGGCTAAACGGACTGTTCAATACATGAAGTTGCAACGATATCCACCTCACAAGGAATATAAACATAGATTAATTCGATAGGAATTATATATATAGGTTCAATTTGAACTTTACCGAAAGTTTGCCATTAAGTAAAATATATAATATTGATTGTCATGATTAAGATTTCTAATGACAAAGAACGTACGAATAGGGGAGGGCATAAAAAAGGAAAACGGATGGCCGTTTTCCTTTTTTATCTGACTTATGCAGTTGGAAGCCCCATCACAGCTTTCACTTCTAAATATTCCTCGATACCGAAATCTCCCCATTCTCTTCCGATACCAGATTGCTTAAAGCCTCCAAATGGGGCAAAGTAATCTGTTTCGGCATTGTTAATGGTGATTTGGCCAGCACGAATATGTTCAGCGACATATTTTAATGTTTTTTCATCTTTTCCAACAACATATCCGGCAAGGCCATAAACCGTATCATTGGCGATGTCAAGGGCATGATCTAGGTCCTGATACGTGATGACACTCATCACTGGTCCAAATATTTCTTCTTGTGCAATGGCCATATCATTTTTCACATTTGTGAAAATCGTATGCTTCGTGAAATATCCTTTGTCAATGCCGTCCGGCTTACCAGTTCCGCCTGCAAGGAGGGTAGCGCCTTCTTCGATTCCTTTTTCAATATAAGACTGCACGGTATCCCATTGTTTTTTGGATACGAGCGGGCCAGTGGCGTGATCTTCTCTCGGATCACCAACTGTAAACTTCGGCAGGGCATTCAGCAGCGCTTTTTCAAACGAATCTTTCATCGATTCTGGAATGAGAACTCGTGTGGCTGCCGAACACACTTGACCTGTATTCATCGCAATATGATGAACGGCGGTTTCAGCTGCCTCATCCATATCTGCATCACCTAAAACGATAAGAGGGGATTTCCCGCCAAGCTCAAGGGCCACTTTCTTCATATTGTCTGCAGCATTTTCCATAATTTTAGAGCCGACGGCACCTGAACCAGTAAATGAAACAAAATCAATATCAGGATGTGAGCTAATGCCGTCCCCAATGACTTCACCGGTTCCGTTCACGAGGTTGAAGACACCTTTTGGTACGCCTGCTTCATCAATGATTTCTGCAAGAATCATCGCAGCAAATGGTGTAATTTCCGCAGGCTTTAAGACAACGGGTGAGCCTGCTGCAATCGCACCAGCAATTTTAAGTGATGTTTGATTTGTTGGGAAATTCCACGGTGTAATCAGTCCGCTGACGCCAATGGCTTCTTTTATAATGGTATGACCGCCGCGGTCCTCGGTAAATGTATAGGATTTAAGTGCTTCTGCTGCTTTAGAGAAGTGTTCATGTCCCATTTTGTAATGAACCTCTTCTGATACTTTAAGCGGAGCACCGAGCTCTTGTGTCATGACTTCTACAAGTTCATCCTTGCGCTTTTCATACCCGCGCACAATGTTTTCCAGCATCTCTACTCGTTCATTTCGAGACGTCTTTGAGAAAGAAGGGAACGCGGCACGAGCTGCCTTGACGGCCTTATCTAAATCTTCTTTTGTTCCTAAGCTAATTGTGCCAATGACTTCCTCTGTAGCGGGATTAATCACTTCCGTCGTTTCGTTTCCTGTTGAAGCGACCCATTGTCCATTAATAAAATGTTTCTCTTGATTTCTCATTCTGACATGTCTCCTTTTTATATGTGATTCAATTCAATATTCTGTTTTCAGCTGATATAAAACTGTACCCACTGTGAAAAATCTAAAACGAAGAAACTGCAATAGAAAAAGTTTCTGATATAATACGCAAAGTGGGACATATGTCCTTTTCAACATCAGGGCATCTATCATTTAATAGAACTAGACTGAAAAAGAAGGAGCATTTGAAAGAATGAAAGGTGTTATTTTCGCATTATTAGGAGGCGCTTGTATTACACTGCAAGGCGTAGCCAACGCAAGAATCAGCCAGGATATCGGCACATGGCAGGCGGCAACTATCACGCAGCTAACCGGTTTTATCATCTCTCTATTCATTTTACTCATCGTACGGGATGGGCACTTTCGAGAATATCAAAAGGTGCAGCCACTCTATTTAATTGGCGGGGCATTTGCAGCCATTATTATTTTTAATGAAGTCACCGCGATTCAAATGATTGGTGTGACACTCACCATCGCTGCTTTACTGATAGCACAGCTTGCGTTTACCTTTGCAATTGATGCAAAAGGATGGTTTGGTGTACAGAAGAAGAAAATGAAATGGCCTCATTATTCAGGAATTCTTTTGATGATTGCGGGCGTGATCATTTTAAAGCTATAAAGGAGGGATCATATGGAGGAGCTGCACGATGAATCTCTTTTTTCCTCTTATATCAAGGCGCATCATTTACAAAACGTCTTTCATCAGAACTTGATGTCACATGTGACGTTGTGGCGCTATGAACAAGGTGAGCTGATTTGTTCAAAAGGGGATAAGAGGGAGTACTTGTACTTGTTAGTGAAAGGAAAATTAAAGATTTTCACCACCACAAAGGAAGGGAAAACCTTTATTCTTTGCTTTAAAAATCCTCTTGAAGCGATTGGAGATATTGAATATGTCCAGCAGACGGATATGGTCAATACAGTCGAAGCTGTCACAGAAGTACATATACTAAGAATTTCCCATCAAGCGCTCATGCACCATGCGAAGGATGACCCTCATGTTTTAACCTTTTTGCTAAAAGGCATCACAAACAAATTTTATACAAAATCAAACGATTTAAGCTTCCACCTTTTATATCCTGTGGAAGTCAGGCTCGCAAGCTATTTATTATCTGTTGTAACAGATGACGACACCACGCGAACGCGCCCTCTGCGTCTCACTGATGCGGCGAGCTTAATTGGGACGAGCTACCGTCATATTAATCGGGTCATTCAGCAATTCAGGGAAAAAGGGCTGATTGAAAGGCGAAGAGGAAAGATTACGATTCGTGACCGGAAAGGGCTTTTAGAAATAGCAGAGCACAACATTTATGAATAGAAGAAACGAAGGGATTTATATATGATCATAGGAATAATATTAGCGATCACAGCTGGTGCACTCGTCAGCTTACAAACCATTTTTAATAGTAAAGTCAATGAGCATACAGGCTCTTGGTCAACAACGACACTTGTTCTTGGAATGGGCTTTATTGCTTCACTCTTTATGGGTCTTATGTTAGAAGGAACTGGCATGTTTCAATTAAGGCATATGGAAGCCTGGTACTGGGTAAGCGGAGCCATTGGGGTAGGGGTTGTCATCTGCCTTGTTCAGAGCATCAAACGTCTAGGCCCCACTTATGGGATCTCGATTGTCCTCACCTCACAGCTAGGCTGCGCGCTTTTGTTTGATTCGCTTGGCTGGCTTGGGTTAGAAAAAGTGGCATTTTCTTTTACAAAACTATTAGGTGTCATTGTGATTGTTGCTGGGATCTTGGTGTTTAAATTGACCAAATTGGAGTCAGCAGAAGAGGGTCAATCGCAAGAAAAAGGGCTGCCACAAAAGTAGCTGCCCTTTTTCAGATCAATCGCCGCCAAATAACGGTTATCGTCGATAAGCCATTTAAAAAGAGCCTTTTCATCAAAGGCTTTTTTTTCTTCCCATAGTTGCTCGTTTTATATTCTGTTCGGTCTTTAGCCACGAGGACACTATAGGCGATTTTCCGCTCGATTGCCTGCGTAAGAGATAACGCAAACGGTGCGCTATCAATGACCAAAATCGATTCTGTATTTAAAAAACTGGACCTTGCATCTAAATTATATGTCCCGATAATACTTAAGTAATCATCAATGACCATCGATTTCCCATGAATCGAATACGGGCCTTCATATTCATACAAATGAACGCCAGTTTTCATCAGTTCCTTTTTCGTGCTTAAATATCCTGCAAAAGCCAAAGGATTTGGTGTTGCTGTAAGAGAATTCGTGACGAGCGTCGTTTGAATGTCTTCAGCTAAGGGAGTAAGTCCATCTTTCATGGGACGTGTTGGTATCACATAAGGCGTCTGTATGAGAACAGAACGCTTTGCCCGGTGAGCTAGATCGTTTAATTTTTTCAGCACGAGAGGACGCTTATTGAAGCGCTCCACTGGATTTGTGAAAAATGCAATCTGTTTCACACAAGTGGCATCTGCTGTCCAATCAAAGGAGGACATGACAAAAGGTTCTTTCGTGTGCATCGCTTCGTGATAGGATCTGAGCAGCTGCTTTCTCAGTTTTAACCCTTTTTTCGCTTTTTGCTTAGAGAACACATCTTTCGTTCTTTTCGTAAAGTTATGATTCCATAGATAAACGAAATATTGCTCCATTTCATCTAATACTTTTCCCTTTTTGGCGTTATAGAGCAGCACATCACGGTCATAAGCAAAGTTTTTCGGCGGCTGATCTGCAAAGTATTTATCACCGATATTTCTTCCGCCTATCACTGCGACTCTTCCATCAGCCAAAAGCAGCTTATCATGAAGACGGTTATGCCACGTCCAAGGCTTGAACAAACGAAAGGGCTCATAAAAACGAATCGCCATGTTCGGATGATTTGCTACGGCATAGCGCAAATGCTTCAGCGGCCCACGCAGGCTGTGGCAGATGCCATCTAATAATAGCTGAACCTTCACTCCTCGATCAGCTGCCTCAATTAAAGCACCAAGTACCCATTCGGCTGTTTTTCCCTTTTGAATGGAATAATAACTCAGACGAATCACCTTTTTAGCCTCACGAATCATTTGGATTCTGACTTGACCCGACTCAAACCCGTCGTCAAGAAGCATGACTTGATTTGTGCCTTGGTCGTCTCCTGAGATAGAAGAGGCTTTATAAATGCAATGCTCCTTGCATGTTTTTTGTACCGGTAAATAAAACAAAACAAATGCGGTCAAAAATACATATACCACATATAGAAGAATTAGAAAAATGAAGAGATGAAGCATAGTCATCAGCTCCTTTCGCACAGACACTACTTTTTCTTAGTTTATGTTAAAAATAAAATTCCACTCATTTTCGCCTTCTAATAAAAAATTACAGGACAAAAGAATCAACTTGTTTTCACAGGACATTTAATTATAGTATGAAATAAGTAAGGGGGAATCGCATTGAATGAACCATTATTTAATATTCCAAGTGATGTGTATCAAACATTAAGTGAAACAGAACGGTACTTACTCCATTATATTCACCAGCATTTAGAGGACATCTCCACCTTATCCATCGTCACTTTAAGTGAAAGAGCCAATGTGTCGACAGCCACTATTGTCAGACTGATGAAGAAAATTGGTTACAATGGCTATACATCCTTTAAATATCGATTGAAACAAGAAAAGAAAATGACAGATGAAAGCGACCAGCTAAAAAATATTGATGAAGACATCAAACTGGCGATTCGTAAAAATGAAGAAGAGGTTTTAAAGACGATACAGCTGCAAAGTATTGGGCAAATTGAAGATGCCGTTCAAAAAATACATGATGCAGATAAAATTTATATTTTTGGCAGAGGCTTCTCAGAGATGATTGCCAAAGAGATGACCATCAAATTACAGCTCATCGGAAAAACATGTGAAGTGCACGACGATCCGAATATCATTCGACTAAAATCGCGTGACATTGATAAAAACGAACTTGCCATCTTTGTTTCATTAAATGGAGAAACAGCAGAACTCGTTGAAGCCTGTCAAAATCTAAGCATGAAGCAGGTCACAACCATTACCGTCACAACAAGAATTGATTCTACATTAAGTAAAATATCAGACATGACACTAGTCGGATATAAAGGCGAACAATCTTTCTTCCCAGATTATGAAGTCCGCTCCCGCCTGTCTCTTCATGTCATTGCCCGCATTTTACTAGACGCCTACGTGATCCGAATGAAATAACCGATAAGAAGCCTTCTAGACTTTGTGCTGGAAGGCTTTTCCTCATGAAAACCTTTACACAATCTGAAAACATTTTCATTGAATCGTATGAGATACTTTCTTTAGAGAAAAGAAAGAAGGTGAAACCAATTGATTTATACCTGCACCTTAAATCCTGCTATTGACCTATATATTGCATTAAAAGAAATGCGGGCAAATACAGTGAACCGCACAGAAGATGAGGATTATCAGCCGAATGGAAAAGGCGTCAATGTGTCGATTATGCTAAAAAAATATGGCGTTAACAGCACTGCATTAGGCTTTATTGCCGGGTTTTCTGGTTCATATATTGAGCAATCCTTAAAAGATCTTTCCATTCCAACAGATTTTATCCCGGTTGAAGGAATTACGCGCATTAACGTTTTTATCAATACAACAGAAGAATACAAGCTTGTGAATCAAGGTCCTGCCATTCAGGCAAAAGCACTTCACGCCTTTCGCGAGAAAATTTCAGCAATCCCGCAGGGCGGTATCCTCATTATGTCAGGCAGTCTGCCAAAGGGCGTACCAGCCAGCATTTTTTCAGAAGTAGCTGCAATTTGTCATCAAAACAACGTCAAATTCATTTTAGATACAAGCTCTATAGCGGTTCTTGAGACGCTTCAGTACAATCCGTATTTATTAAAACCAAATGAAGAAGAATTGGCCGCTTTTTTCGGCAAAACACATCATTTATCAGAAACAGAACTCATTCAATCCGGAGAAAAACTCATCGAGATGGGTGCAGAGCAAGTACTCATTTCCCGCGGAGGAGAAGGGGCTCTATTCATCACGAAGGAAGACGTGTTAAAAGGAAACGCACCAACAGGCACGGTAGTAAACACAGCTTGTTCAGGAGATGCCATGCTCGCAGCATTTATTAGTAAACAGCTTGAAGGACATTCAGCCGAAGAATGCTTACGCTACGGGATTGCAACAGGAGCATCTACCGCATTTTCAAAAGGCTTAAGTGATTTACATGATATCAAGTCGCTGATAGAGCAAATTCACATTCACAACATATAAGGGGGAGTCAACATGAGCCGTAAAAAAATTGTCGCTGCAACCGGCTGTCCAACAGGCATTGCGCACACATTTATGGCAGCTGAGGCCTTAAAAATAGCTGCTGAGCAATTAGGGGTCGACATCAAAGTCGAAACGCATGGTCAAGTAGGAATTGAAAACGCTTTAACGGACCAAGACATTATGGAAGCTGATGGAGTCATTGTTGCAGCTGACAAAGATGTGCACACAGACCGTTTTCATGGAAAACCACTCATAGAAGTGCCTGTATCTAAAGGAATTCGCACGCCAGCTGAGCTGATCCAGAGTATTTTAAATGGAGATGCACCTATTCATCAAGTGAAAGGCAGGGCTGCTGTTACCGAGAATACATCTGCACCTTCACCCACTCAGCAAAAGACGTCAAATAAATGGATACACACCATCTATAAGCACTTAATGAACGGTGTATCACACATGCTTCCATTTGTCGTAGGCGGCGGGGTTTTAATTGCCCTTTCTTTTCTATTTGGCATCTACTCTGCTGACCCTCAGCATGAAACGTATCATCCGTTTGCTGCCTATTTGAAAAGCATTGGCGGACTCGGCTTTAGCTTAATGGTTCCGATTTTAGCAGCATTTATCGCTGATTCGATCGCAAGACGGCCAGGGATGGTTGTTGGATTTATAGGAGGGCTGCTTGCAAACGATGGAGGTGCCGGTTTCTTAGGTGGTATTATCGCAGGTTTTGCAGCAGGATATATCATTCTATTGCTTCAATTCATGCTTCAAAAATTACCTGCATCACTTGATGGATTAAAATCGATCTTCATCTATCCCGTCATCGGTATTTTCTTGATAGGGGCTGTGATGACTCCTCTATTAGTTCCAATTACAGGGTTAAATAATTCACTAATGGATTTTCTCTCATCCGTTCAATCCACGAATCCGCTGCTCTTAGGCTTAATTGTTGGGGCTATGTGTGGATTTGATATGGGTGGACCTTTTAACAAAGCAGCCTATGTGACAGGAACGGCTTTACTTGCAGAAGGCAATCTTTATTTCATGGCAGGTGTGTCTGCTGCATGCATTACACCGCCGCTTATCATTGCGATTGCGACAACGATTTTCCGAAAACATTTCACACCACAAGAACGAAATGCAGGGGCGATCAACTATATTCTAGGTGCTACACATATTACCGAAGGGGCCATCCCGTTTGCGGCCAAAAACCCAGTCGTTGTCCTGCCGATTATTATGTTTGGTTCGGCCATCTCTGCTATTTTGACTTATTTGTTCGGCGTACAGGTTCCTGCACCGCATGGCGGATTCCTTGTCCTACCAGTCGTCACAGGCGCATTTCAGTGGGTGCTTTCCATATTGATCGGATCTATGATCGGTGCGATTCTATACGGACTTTACCGTAAAAAAATAGACAAAGCCGCAGTTTAATAGGGGGAAGAGAAATGATGGAACATATTTATATGAATCTTCATGAAACAGCTTCTTCACAGGCAGGCGTTTTCGCAGCCATTGCTGACATTGCCTGCAAAGCAGGTATTTGCACATCGCCAGAGGATGTCAAAGAAGGCTTAGTTGAAAGGGAAGCTCTTAGTACAACAGGCTTTCAAGATGGATTTGCCATTCCGCATACACAGACAGACGCCATCACGAAACCAGCACTAGTGATCGTCCGCACCGAAACCGGAATTGAATGGGACGCTTTTGATGGAAAGCCTTGCTTTTTCTTCTTATCCTTACTGATCCCAAAAAATGAAGCAGGGACCACTCATTTAAAAGCACTTTCTGCCCTTTCACGAGGCTTAATGGATGAAGCGAAACGTCAAAAGCTGCTCGAAACAAGAACAAATGAAGAAATGCTCGCTGTATTAAAAACAGAAATTTTGACTAGAGAGGATGTTTGACCATGCCTTTACTTTCAACAACACCGATGCTTGAAGCTGCAAAAAAAGAAAAATACGGAATTGTCGCATTCAATGTGCACTCCTTTGACAGTATTTATTGGGTGCTCGAAACGGCAGCTGAATTAAAGTCACCTGTGATTTTGCAAACGACGGTCGGAACGGTTCAATCTCTTGGAGCAAAAGCCATTGCAGATACAGTGAAGGCGGCAGCTGACCAATATCAAATCCCAATCGGTCTTCACCTGGATCATTGTACTGACTTTGATGTGATTCTCACCTGTATCAGGGCGGGTTATACATCCGTTATGATCGATGCATCGATGCATTCGTATGAAGAAAATGTACGCCGCACAAAAGAAGTGGTTGATCTTGCATTAAAAGTAGGTGTGAATGTAGAAGCCGAGCTAGGCAAGGTAGGCGGCGTAGAAGATGACATCGTGGTAGATGAAAAGGATGCTGAAAAAGCCATTCCATCAGAGTGCCGTCAATTTATAGAAGAAACAGGGGTACCCACTTTAGCGCCTGCGATCGGCACCGCCCACGGCATTTATAAAGGGGTACCGGATATTGATTTTGACCGCATTGAACAAATTGCAGCGCTTGTCAATGTACCACTTGTCCTGCACGGAGGTTCAGCTGTACCAGAAGAGGATGTCAGAAGATGTGTCACACTTGGTATGGCTAAGGTCAATGTCTCAACTGAACTAAAAAACGCCTACTCCGAAGCCATTCGTGATCATTTCTCAAACGAACCCGAAAGCTTAGATCCGCGTATGTATTTACAAAAAGCAAAACAAGCAGCAAAGGACATGGTCACATCTAAAATACGGATCGTTGGCAGTGAAGGCAAAGCCCATCTTTTATATCAATGAGACGAAAAAAAGCAGAGCCACCATCGCTCTGCTTTTTCACATTATTCACTTTCTTTCATTTCGTTTGATGTGCGTACTCGTGCATTCCCCATAAATACGACCGTAATCGCCGCAAGTGCAATCGGGAATAAAGCAATCATAAATACGTACGTAATACTTTGTGACATCGCATCGATGACTTTATTTAAAATATCAGGCGGAATTTGTGAGCGGGCACCCTCTTGGAAAATGGCTTGCGGATCGCCAATTTGAGAAGGGGCTCCTTTCATTCCGCTGAAGGCATCTGCTAAACGATTCGTCAGGACATTTGTTTGAATCGTCCCGAAAACCGTCACACCTAACGTCATCCCAAGTGATCTCATAAACGAATTGGTTGAGTTTGCACTGCCGCGATAGCGCGGAGAGAGATCATTCATTGAAGCAGATGGCAGAAGGGAGAAGCTAAAGCCGACACCAAAGCCTGATATCATCATAAAGAGCGTGAGCCAGAGTCTTGCTGTATCTGGTGACATGTTGGCAAGCAGCATCATCCCAGCGAAAAATGAAATCACAGAAATGGTCATAAGGCGTCTGAAAGGTACTTTCGTCTGCATCGTTCCGCCAATCATACTGCCAATGACGGACCCTATCATCATCGGAGTTAAAATGAAGCCTGCACTTGTCGCAGATTCACCGTACACTGCCTGCACGAAAATAGGGATAAAGACGGCAAGAATTATAAACGTCCCGCCATATAAAAACGCTAAAATTTGAGATGTCGCAAATAAACGATTTTTAAACATCCAAAATGAAATAATCGGTTCCTCAGCTTTACGCTCAACGATAAAAAAGATGGTACCGAAGACAACAAATACAGCAAATAGTGTTAGGATTTGTACGGAATCCCAAGCATAAGATTTACCACCAAGCTCAAGTGCGAACATCAAGCTTACAACTGAAACGACAAGAGTAATGGCACCTGACCAGTCGATTTTCTGCTTACGATGCTCAAGCGATTCCTGATAGTATCTGGCGATCAAGATCACACTGACGATACCGATTGGCACGTT
This sequence comes from Bacillus pumilus, assembly GCF_024498355.1. Classification (GTDB taxonomy): domain Bacteria; phylum Bacillota; class Bacilli; order Bacillales; family Bacillaceae; genus Bacillus; species Bacillus pumilus_P. The sequence continues at coordinate 1,794,059 of NZ_CP101833.1, read as the reverse complement.
AATATAGAAAACCCAATGCCAGCCGATCGAATCCGTAATAATGGCACCTAACAGCGGGCCAAGTACACTTGATAAACCAAATACTGCACCAAACATACCTGACATTTTTCCGCGCTTTTCAGGCGGGAAGATATCAAAGATAATCGTAAATGCGATCGGAAGCAGTGCACCGCCTCCAAGCCCTTGAATGGCTCGGTAAATAATGAGCTGATCCATCGTTTGTGCAATACCACACAGCGCAGATCCAATTAAAAAGAAAATAAGTCCAAACAGAAAAAAACGCTTTCGACCATACATATCAGAAAGCTTTCCATAAATCGGCATTCCGGCCATCACTGCCACCATGTAAGAAGCGGTCACCCAAGCAAATTTATCAAAACTGCCTAAATCTGCTACGATGCTCCCCATCGCTGTTGCGACAATGGTATTGTCCATCGCTGCCATAAAAATACCTAACAGCAAACCGATGACAACGAAGCGAGTGGATGCCTTGCCTTTATCCACAGTATTCATTTCATTTACCTCCTGCTTACGTTCTCTTCTTTTTTTTGCTATGATCAATTTAATCATTAAGTAAGAGAACATTTATCTTGATGATCAAGATAAATTGATTTTAAAGGGAGGAGAACAAGTTGTCAATAAAGAACGGGGCTGAAGACAGAGCAGACCTGATGATTCATACGATGAGGCGACTTGCCACACGAACGGTTTTGTTCCACCAAGCGGCCGCTCAATCGCTCGGCCTTTTCCCAACAGATCTCAAATCAGCCGATTTATTAAACGAACTGGGACCACTCACAGCAGGCGAATTAAGTGAAAAAACAGGTCTTAGCTCAGGTGCCGTCACGGCTCTTATTGACCGGCTTGAAAAAGCAGGCTACGCCAAAAGGGAGAAGGACCCAAAAGACAAGCGAAGGGTCATCATTGTTCCACTGACTGCGGGGAAATCACAGGTGAAACAACTTTTCCGATCTTTATCAGCTTCAACCAAAGAACTGACAAATGAGTACAAGCCCGAAGAATTAGATCTCATCATTCAATTTATTTCCGAAACAGCTCATATCATGGATCAAGAACTCCAACTGCTCAAATCTAAATCGTAACAAAGCACACTCATGCGGGTGTGCTTTTTCTTATGGAAAAAATGGGAACCCAAAAGCTGCACATCAAAAGCTGAAGACATTTGGACTTCTTTGCCGCCAGTCAGTTGATTAAACTTATAACCAAAGGGAAGAAGGGAGGGATTCCATCTGTATTTAACCAAAAGGGGCACCACTTTATTATCGATGCTGCTTCACACGACATCTTATCTATCAATCGAAGACTTACAGAATCGACTGAATGTCTCTACTCGAACCGTCTACTCCGACATCAAACGAATGAATAACTGGCTCGAAACACATCAGCTTAGCCGTGTTCAGCGAAAAGAACAGTTTGGCTACTATTTAAATCCAAGTGAGAAAGAAGCGATTCTGAAAAAAGCAGACACCATTCTCGTCGGTCATGATTATGAACCATGTGTAAAGGAAAGGCGTGCGATTCTGCTCTTATCCATTGCGTGCAGCGAGAAACGCTTAAGGATTGATGATTTCATAGAGATGACAAAGGTAAGCCGGAATACATTGCTTGAAGATATGAAACAGCTAAAAGAGGCGCTTTCAAAGCAGCAGCTCACCCTTCATTATCAGGCAGCCTGCGGCTATTTTTTATCAGGTGACGAAAGAGCGATTCGATTGGCTTTAAAGCCCTATATCCACTTCATTCGAACAATGATCAAAAACGAAAAAACGTTTCCTTCGTTTTGGTTAAAGGGCCCTATTTCATATAAGCGGTTACACCTTCTCCTCCAGCACTCAGAACAAGAACTTAAGCTCGAGTTTGCAGATGACATGCTGGATCAGCTGTCTTTGGATCTCTTTTTCTACTTCAAGCGGATGAAGCTAGGACGTGCTGTGCATCTTTCAAACGAAGAAAAGCGTACATTGCAGGAAACAGATGAATGCTTGGCTGCTATTCGCTTCATGGCACAGATTCAAAAAGAAACCAGTCTTCATGTTCATGATGATGAAATCTATTTTCTTAGCACGCTATGGCTCAGCGCAAAGAAACAAAAGCTTCCATCAAGTAAAAAACCTGAAGAGCATCTCATTCGTACCATCGCCAGACAAATGATATTTGACTTTCAGCGGTATGCTTGTATTTCCTTTCAAGAGCCAGAAGCCTTAGAGAAAAACTTAACCATGCATTTAATTCCGGCCTATTACAGGCTCATCTATCACGTTGGGATCATCAATGAATTAACAGATTCGATGAAAAAAGCACAGCCAGAGGTGTTTGAAATCACTCAAAAGGTCGCATGCCATTTAGAAAAGGCGACCTGTTCAAAGATGAGCGACCACGAAATTGCGTATGTTGCGATGCATTTTGGCGGCTGGATGAGAAGAGAAGGGATTTCACCGATTGAGAGGCGTTCTGTATACATTGTCTGCGGCGAAGGAATTGGCACAAGTCACATGCTGAAAACACAGCTGCTTGAATTAATCGGCTACATCGAGGTACGCGCTCTGTTATCTAAGCGTTCATATGAAGAATTGTCATCCATCGATGCCGACTTTGTTGTATCAACAACACCGATTTCGTTTAAAGGAAAACCCGTTCACGTCGTTCACCCTATTCTTACCGCCTATGAGAAAAAAATATTGCTCCAATATGGGGATGGCGGGGAAACCAGGCTTGATGAGCAAAGGGTAGACGTTTTATTCAACATCATTCAGCAGCATACCATCGTACAAAATGAAAAAGCACTGCTTCGTGATCTTAAGGAGCTGCTTCATCCCGAATATGTATCCCATCAGAAAGGGTGGAAACCAGTGTTAAACGATTTATTAACAGAAGAAACCATTCAGCTCCAGCAAACCGCAGAAACGTGGCAAGAGGCCCTCACAAAAGCAGCGCAGCCTTTACTCGATCAAAATGCCATTCAGGGAGGTTATGTGGAAGCCATGATTCAGTCCGTTCATCAAAATGGGCCTTATATTGTGATTGCACCACAAGTGGCGATTCCGCATGCCAGACCAGAGGACGGCGTGAACACATTAAGCATGTCACTCATGTCATTCAAACAGCCTGTTTACTTTTCAAAGGATGAAAAAAAGCAGGTTCGGCTCGTCATTGTGCTAGCTGCCATTGACAGTATGACTCACCTGAAAGCACTCAAACAGCTGACCATGCTGCTAAGTGATGAAAAACGAATCCAACAATTAATTGAAGCAGAGGAATTAGCATCGATTCAAGAACTAATTGATCAATTTTCACAAGTATAAAGGGGGAAAAAGAGAATGAAAAAAATTCTTGTTGTGTGCGGAAACGGATTAGGAAGCAGCTTTATTGTAGAAATGAATGTCAAAAAAGCTTTAGAAGAGTTAGGCCTTTTAGCTAAAGTGGATCATACCGATCTCAGTACAAGTAAAAATGAAAAAGCCGATCTGTATATCGGAGCAAAAGACATTATTGATCAACTGGATGACGGTACAAGAAAGGTTGCTGGATTAAATAACTTGTTAGACCAGGAATCCATTAAAGACGTTCTTCGCAAACACATATAAGTCAGGAAAAAGGGGGATTCACATCATGATAGAACTGATCATGAACGATATATTGGGCACGCCTGCAATTCTCATCGGTTTGTTTGCACTAGCCGGTTTACTTTTGCAGAAAAAATCAGCCGCAGATACCGTGTCAGGCACCTTGAAAACAACCATGGGATTCTTAATATTAGGAGCCGGCGCCACAGTCGTGTCTGATTCACTTGGTGTTTTTCGAAAAATGTTTGAAGCAGCCTTTCACATTCAAGGAGTTGTTCCAAATACAGATGCCATGGCGGCCATTGCCCAAAAGGAATTCGGTACACAGACAGCGCTCATTATGATTTTTGGCATGCTGGTCAATCTGTTACTGGCAAAATTCACACCCTTTAAATACGTCTTTTTAACAGGTCACCATACCTTATATATGGCTGCGATGCTCGCAGTCGTTCTCTCAACAGCCGGAATGCACGGAGCGCTCCTTGTCACCACCGGTTCGATCATATTAGGTACAGCTATGGTGATTGCACCCGCTATCCTTCAGCCCTATACAAGGAAAGTCACCGGAAACGATGATCTCGCGCTCGGCCACTTCAGTACCTTCGGTTATTTTACAGCGGGAATGATCGGCAAATGGGTAGGCCGTCCAGAGAAATCTACAGAGACCATTCAAGTGCCTAAATCACTCGGCTTTCTAAGAGATACATCTGTTGCAATTTCGATCACAATGGCTTTGCTGTTCTTTGCGATCGCACCGTTTGCAGGGATTTCCTTTATAGAACAGATCAGCGGAGGCACGAATTTCGCCGTCTTTATTCTCATCCAGGCCATTACCTTTGCAGCTGGTGTATATATTATTTTAGCAGGGGTTCGGATGGCAATTGGTGAAATCGTGCCTGCTTTTAAAGGGATTGCCGATCGCTTTGTGAAAGGAGCAAAGCCGGCCCTTGATGCGCCAACCGTTTTTCCATTTGCTCCAAATGCGGTCATCATCGGTTTTTTATGCAGCTTTGCAGGAGGAATTTTGTCCATTTTCCTTTTGCCTTTGTTTGGTTTAACTGTGATTGTCCCTGGTCTTGTCCCGCACTTTTTTTGCGGTGCTACAGCAGGAGTGTATGGCAATGCAACAGGAGGGGTGAGAGGTGCTGTCGCAGGGGCATTTGTGAATGGATTACTTCTTTCATTCTTACCTGCTTGTTTACTCCCTGTGTTAGGAACTCTTGGCTTTGAAGGGACAACTTTTGGAGATACAGACTTCGGTATCATCGGAATCTTGATTGGAATGATCAAGTTTTTATTTCATCTTTAAAAAAGGAGGAGGCTGAGAATGACAGCCATTTTTTCACCTTCACTGATGTGCATGGATTTAACACACTTCCGTGAACAAATTCATCTTCTTAACACGAGAGCAAATCGGTATCATGTCGACATCATGGATGGTCATTACGTGAAGAATATCACCTTATCACCCTTTTTCATTGAACAGCTTCGGAAACTGACAGATGTACCGATTGATGTTCATCTTATGGCCGAACACCCCCAGGAATTTTTAATCGATGCATGTATTGATGCAGGCGCAACCATGATTTGTTTACACCCAGAAGTCGTGCAAAAAGACGTCTTTCGAATCATCCGGCATATCCACCAAAGAGAGTGTGAGGTCGGCTTTGTCTTAAATCCTGCCACACCAGTTGCGGCGTTAGATGCTTTTATTCATTTAATAGACCGAGTGACGATCATGACGATCGATCCAGGCTTTGCCGGACAGCCTTTTATTCAAGAAATGCTTCAGAAAATCAAAGAGGTGAAGGATGTAAAAGAGAAGGGAGGATACTCGTTTTCAATCGAAGTAGACGGCTCTTGTAATGAAAACACCTTCCGCCTCCTTGCTGAGGCTGGAAATGAGATCTACATCATCGGCACCTCAGGCTTATTTGGCCTTCATGAACAACTCGACACCGCCTGGGAAACAATGAAGCAATTATTTGCAAAAGAAACAGCCACAATTGAATCGCCTTAGTAAAAGAGAGGATGAAACCCATCCTCTTTTTTACGTAAATTTACTAAAAGCACTGCACGTTCACCAACACATACTCAAAAACATGACTAAAAGCGCAAATTTATAATTGAAAGCGCTTTATTTATGTGTTATTCTTCAAATATCTTTAGTAAACATTTAGTCAAATAAGCCGTGAGGAGTTTGCCTATGACCACACTCAAAGATATTGCTCATGATGCAAAAGTGTCCGTTTCTACTGTATCCCGTGTGTTAAATGGCGACCAAACGCTAGCCGTTTCACACGCAACAAGACAAAACATCCTCGACATAGCCAAAAAATTAAACTATACCCCAGTGAGAGCAAGAAAAGCCGATCAACCAGAAGGAAAAAGCCCATCTGTATCCCCAGTCATCGGTGTCGTTGTCGCACAATCCATTGATGAAGAATTAAATGATCCCTTTTTTTCATCCATTCGAAAAGGAATCGAAAAAGAATATGCCAAACAAGACCTGTCCACCCTCCATACATTTCGCCTGAGAAGCATGGACAAAGGTGCGATGCTAAAGGATATAGACGGTTTGATCGTCATTGGACGAATCAGCCCCGATACTGTTGAAAAAATGACAAATCGCATGGAGCACATTGTTTTTATCAATCATTATGCAGATGAAGATTTGTATGATTGCGTACATGTGGACTTTGTAAGAGCGGCTGATCGCGGGATTCGTCACCTGCAATCTCTCGGCTACACACACCTAGGCTATATCGGCGGGAAAGAACGGGAACATTATTTCGAAGGGAACGCTGTCATTGAGGACGAAAGACAAACGACTTTTATGAAAAGAATGCAAGAGGCAGGAGGTCTTCATATGGATGACATCCACATTGGTGAATACTCCATGCAAGAAGGTTATACGCTTATGCAGCAAGCCATCCAAAAAGGAAATCTCCCAGAAGCCTTTTTTATCGGAAGTGACTCCATGGCGATCGGTGCTATGCGCGCTCTACATGAAGCGGGTCTCCGTGTGCCTCTAGATGTATCCATTGTTGGGTTTAATGACATTGAAGCCGCTTCATTTTCAAGCCCCACGCTCACGACCGTCAAAGTGTATACAGAAGAAATGGGGGAAGTTGGTCTAAAGCTTTTGCTTGAACGGATACGAGGAAGAAAGCTGCCTCTAAAAGTCGTCGTACCAACTAAGCTCATTAAACGGGGCAGCACATGCCCCATCCATGAAAGGGGGTGAACCAAGATTTCAGTAAACAAAAAAGAGACAAAAAAGCAGAAAGGAAGCTGCTAAGCATGATGGCCAGATCATGCTGAAAACAAGGCAACTTACCGATATGCTCTCTTATCTCTTTGAAAAGAATAGAATTCCAGTATAATGGACTTCTTTTGTTTCCGCAACTGCCTGAATTCTACCTATTATCGTCTGAATTTTCAGTGATCAAAAGGAGGAAACCATGAATAAAAAAATCATGATGATGTGTGCAGCCTTTTTCTTGACCGTTATTTTGTCTGCTTGCGGCAATAACGGCGCGTCTGAAGCAAACGGAAAGGTCACCCTGACTCTATTTTCCACGATGAGTAACAGCGGGGAAAGAAAAGCGTTTGAAGAAGTGATTCGTGATTTTGAACAAGAACATGAAAGCATTCGGATCGATGCCAATTTCCCTGGCAACAGCTACGAAGATATGATACGCGTCAAAATGGGGGCGAACGATATGCCTGACCTATTTGATACACATGGCTGGGCGAAATTGCGCTATAGCGAGTATGTGGCTGATTTAAAGGAGATGGACTGGGTCAAACAGCTTGATCCTTCACTCGACCAGATATTAAAGGACAAAGATGGCAAAGTGTATGCCTATCCGCTGAATCAAGCCAAGGACGGGCTCAGTTTTAATGCCAATCTTTTAAAAGAATACGGCATTGAAGTACCTAAAACACTAAATGAACTCAAAAGTGCTTTACAAACGGTCAAAGAAAAAAGCAAGGGAGATGTTGTGCCGCTCTGGATACCGGGAGGGGATAATTCAAATATCGCCCAAGTCTTTGATGAACTAGCCACGCCTTTATTAATCACCGATCAAAAACATCAATACGGTAAAGAACTTGAAAACGGATCATTTGATTGGTCTAACTATACACCGCTTGCACAGTTCATGAAGGAGCTGAAGGATCAAGACCTTTTAAACAAAGATGTCCTTACAGCGAAACTATCACAAGCTCCTGAGCTGATGGCGCAAAACAAAATCGCTTTCACTTTTGTCGGGGGATCTCTAGGTCCTGAAGCGACAGAGCTCAATCAATCGATCAAAGTAGGGACGATGCCTGTTCCAGCCATTCAAGAAGGAGATAAGCAAAGCTGGATTGGCGGAGAACGGTTTACTGTCGCTGCATGGAAGGAATCCAAACATCTAAAAGAAGCAAAACAATTCATCGACTTTTTAGCAAAACCAGAAAATGCGAAAAAAATCGCAGAGGGCACATCCTCTGAAACCGCCTTAAAGCAGGTGAAAGCCAAAAACTATTACTCTACGTTTTACGAGCAATACGAACATATCAAGATTGAACCATATTTTGACCGGAAATACTTACCGAGCGGTATGTGGGCTGTCATGGCAACAACTGGTCAAGAATTATTAGCAGGCTCTATCACACCAGAACAATTATCAAAGAAAATGGAAGAGGAATATAAGCGCCTGAAAAAACAATAGCTGTCTTATGCTGAAACAGGAGTGAAGCCAATGAGTGACATCACAAAAGAAAAACAGGCGGCGACATTCACCTCTTTTCCTAAACAGAAGATGAAAAAAAGCCAGAATTCATCACTTTGGTGGATGTACATGCCAGCTGTTCTCGTGGTCAGTACCTTTATCATCTATCCCTTTTTTAACGGGATTCAGCTTTCTTTTACAAATTGGAACGGTTTCTCGCAAAATGATGAGTGGATTGGACTTGATCAATACAAACGTCTGCTTCAAGACCCTACAACATGGCTTGTTGTCAAAAACACGCTTCTTTACGGAATCGGGAGCACAATTTTACAAAATATCATTGGACTTGGATATGCTCTCCTGCTACATCAAAGCTTAAAGATGAGAGCCATCACAAGAACGGTGATCTATTTACCCGTCATGATCAGCCCAATTGCCATGGGCTATATTTGGTATTTTGTGTTTGCCTACCAAGGTGGTGCATTAAACGATGTTGTGACACTTTTTGGATTTGACCAAATGAATGCGCTCGGCAATCCGCAATTAAACACATGGATCATTGTGTTTGTCAATACGTATCAATTCGTCGGTATTGCAATGATCATTTATTTAGCAGGACTTCAAAGTATTCCAAAGGATTACTATGAAGCGGCACAATTAGATGGCGCGTCAAGCCTCCAGCAATTCAGGCAGATCACATTGCCGCTTTTAATGCCGTCCATCACCATTAATGTTGTGCTCAATGTCATTGGCGGACTCAAGCTGTTCGATGTCATTGTAGCACTCACTGGCGGCGGACCTGGAGATTCCTCACAATCGATGTCGACCTTTATGTATGATCTATATTTCAAACGTCAGGATGCAGGCTATGCAGCGACGCAAGGTGTTTTCATGGCAGTCATCATCCTTGTCATTAGTGTTACAGCACTGATCTATTTCAGACGAAAGGAGACCGAGGTGTGATGGATAACGCCTATAAACGCAAGAAAAGATGGTACTCCTTACTGGCGCTATTGATTACATTGCTTCATTTGATTCCATTTTATATTTTGGTAACGACATCACTAAAGGGCATAGGAGATTTCAGCTCAAAATGGCTGTTTCCATCAACACTCCATTTTGAAAACTTTCGCATTGCATGGACAGAGGCACAGCTTGGCCAGTCCTTTTTGAATACAGTGATCATTACGTTCAGCTCGGCGGTATTACTCATCATTCTTGGATCTCTTGCAGCCTATCCGCTCGCAAGAAGGGTGACAAAGCTCAATAAAGCGGTGTATCTTTTATTCATTGCGATTATGGTCATTCCGCCGCTCACAGCCCTCGTTCCACTATATAAAATGGTCGTTCAAATCGGGATGATGAACACCTATCAGATCGCTATTTTAAACAATGTAGCCGCTTTTTTGCCGCTGACGATTTTTTTATACGCAGGTTTTATCCGCTCGACCATTCCGAAGGAGCTTGAAGAAGCAGCTCGTATTGATGGAGCGGGGACACTCAGAGTTTTTTTCACCATCGTTTTTCCGCTGCTGAAGCCAATTACCGCTTCTGTTTTAATCATTGCCTGTGTGTATATTTGGAACGACTATCAATTTGCCATCTTCTTTTTGCAAGATAAAGAGATGCATACACTCACTGTCGCCTTATCCAATTTTTTTGGTCAAAATCAGCATCAGCTCCAGCTTGTTGGCGCCGCCGCTCTCATAGCGATGCTGCCAATGGTCACGATGTTTTTACTTTTGCAAAAATATTTTATTGCAGGGCTTTCCCAAGGCTCTGTCAAAGGGTAATCCAACATTTGTAAAAAGGAGAGTCGTCTATGTCTAAAATTACATTTATCGGTGCAGGGAGTACCGTCTTTGCTAAAAATATATTAGGAGATTGTCTGTTCGTCCCCGCACTTGCCGGCTTTGAATTCGCATTATATGATATCGACCACAACCGGCTGAAAGAATCAGAAACGATGCTGCGGCACTTAAAAGAAAACTACGCTGCAAATGTGACGATTCAGTCCTATCACAATCGTAAAGAAGCCTTAAAGAATGCGAAATATGTCATCAATGCCATCCAGGTTGGAGGCTATCAGCCTAGTACTGTCATTGATTTTGAGATTCCTAAAAAATATGGGTTAAGACAAACGATTGCTGATACGGTTGGCATCGGCGGCATCTTCCGTTCACTTCGAACCATTCCTGTGATGCTAGACTTTGCAAAGGATATGGAGGAGGTTTGCCCAAATGCCTTATTGTTAAATTACACAAATCCAATGGCCACACTGACAGGCGCCATGCTCCGTTATACACCGATCCAAACGGTTGGTCTTTGCCATAGTGTGCAGGTGTGTACAAAGGATCTGTTTGACTCACTTGAAATGGACCATGAAGGCATTGAAGAAAAAATTGCCGGCATTAATCACATGGCATGGTTATTAGAGGTGAAACGGGACGGAAAAGACTTGTATCCAGAAATCAAAAGAAGAGCAAAAGAAAAGCAGCAATCGCGGCATCATGATATGGTTCGTTTTGAGCTAATGGATAAATTCGGCTACTATGTCACAGAATCCTCAGAGCATAATGCCGAATACCATCCTTATTTCATTAAATCACGCTATCCAGAACTGATCGGTCAGTTTAACATTCCGCTCGATGAATATCCGAGGCGCTGCGAGGAACAAATCAACAATTGGAATACAATGAAGCATGATCTTGTGGGGAATACACAAATCACGCATACTCGCTCTAAAGAATATGGTTCACGTATTATTGAAGCCATCGAAACCAACGCTCCCTTTAAATTTGGTGGGAATGTACTGAACACAGGAGGCCTCATTCACAACCTACCTGAAAAAGCCTGTGTAGAAGTGCCGTGTGTTGCAGATCGAAGCGGCATCATGCCATGTTATGTCGGAGAGATACCTGAACAATTGGCTGGACTCAACCGAACCAACATCAGCTCACAGCTCATAACGATTGAAGCTGCGATCAGCGGCAAAAAAGAGCACATTTATCAAGCGGCTTTACTAGACCCACATACAAGTGCTGAACTTTCGATTGATGACACCATCAAATTATGTGATGAATTAATTGAAGCTCATGGAGAGATGCTGCCAAATTATACAGAAGCGAATCAATATACCGTATCAACGAAATAACTGAAATGAACCAGCCTTTACCTGATGCACAGCGCATCAGGTTTTTCTTATGTAGCAAAAAGATCATTGACTGAAAGCGTTTTTAATATTATGATTTTTTAAAGTTAACCAACAGTTAACCAATAATATATCACTAATTGATGATATTGTGGTGTCATATCACATAAACAAGTGGGGAGGGATCTGCGGCAATCAAGGGCTGACAGCACTTGACATTACAGCTTAGAGAAAGCTGTTTATCACAACGTCAACCAAAACAGCGGTTTGATTTGACAAAGAGTGTATACAGATGAACTCCCGTTAGATGAGACAATGACGATAAATAAACATCCTAAAAGCATGACATTCTTAACAAAGAGGAGAGAGAACATGACCAAAACAGATGTACAAACGTTGAAAAATTATATTGGCGGACAATGGATTGAGGCAGAAACAAGCCAAACGGAGGCTGTTTATAACCCGGCTACTGGCGAAGTCATCGCAGAAGTTCCACTTTCAACGAAAACAGATGTAGAACGTGCGGTACAAGCAGCACAAAAAGCATTTACCACTTGGTCTAAAACAGCTGTCCCTAGACGTGCACGTATTTTATTTAAATACCAACAGTTACTCGTTGAGAAATGGGATGAGCTAGCAGAGCTGGTCACGATTGAAAACGGAAAAAGTTTAACAGAAGCAAAAGGAGAAGTGCAGCGCGGGATTGAATGTGTGGAATTTGCTGCTGGTGCACCGACCTTAATGATGGGAAAACAATTGCCAGATATCGCGACAGGGCTGGAATCTGGCATGTACCGATACCCAATTGGCGTCATCGGTGGTATTACACCATTTAACTTTCCGATGATGGTCCCATGCTGGATGTTCCCGCTTGCCATTGCTTGCGGCAATACATTTGTCTTAAAACCTTCAGAGCGAACTCCCATTCTCGCTGCACGGTTAGCAGAACTATTTGAAGAAGCGGGACTGCCAAAAGGTGTTCTCAACATTGTAAATGGTGCTCACGATGTCGTAAACGGCCTGCTTGAACATCAAAAGGTCAAAGCCATTTCATTTGTCGGCTCTCAGCCAGTCGCAGAATACGTCTATAAAAAAGGAACAGAGCATGGCAAACGTGTACAAGCACTTGCCGGCGCAAAGAATCACTCCATTGTGTTGAAAGACGCCGATTTAGATGCGGCAACAAAACAAATCATTGGGGCTGCTTTTGGATCAGCAGGAGAGCGGTGCATGGCCGCAGCCGTTGTCGCAGTTGAAGAAGAAGTGGCGGACGATTTGATTCAAAAATTAGTCGATGAATCCAATCAGCTCGTGATTGGAAACGGAATCGATGAAGATGTCTTTCTTGGTCCAGTCATTCGAAAGGAGCACAAGGAGCGGACGCTTCAATACATCCAATCAGGGATTGAAGAAGGGGCCAGCCTCATTCGTGATGGCCGGCAAGACAATGAAACAAATGGAAAAGGTTATTTTGTTGGACCATCGATCTTTGATCATGTCACACATGAAATGAAAATTTGGCAGGACGAGATTTTCGCCCCAGTCTTATCAATTGTTCGTGTTTCATCACTAACAGAAGCGATAGACCTGTCCAATCAATCAAAATTTGCTAACGGTGCCTGCCTCTACACAGACAGTGCATCAAGCATAAGAGAATTCCGCGAAAATATAGAAGCAGGTATGCTGGGCGTTAACATCGGTGTTCCCGCACCAATGGCATTCTTCCCGTTTTCCGGCTGGAAAGATTCTTTCTACGGCGACTTGCATGCCAATGGAACAGATGGAGTGGAGTTTTACACAAGAAAGAAAATGGTAACCGCTCGTTATATGTAGTCTACATTCATTGAATAAAGAGGAAAAAATGCAGCTCCAGAATGGATGACTGCATTTTTTTGTTGCCTTCTAGTCAAAAGGTAAGGGTTTTCATCATGATGTTTGCAGTGATTTGCACTAGAAATCATCCTTTGTATTCATTCTTCATCACCACATATCAACATATTTTGAAATTGGGCGTAAACCCCAATATGAGGAAGATGAAAACAGGAGGAAATGAAACGATGAGGACGAGGATGAAGTGCGGTGTAGTTTTTTTGATTCTTGCTTTGGTGCTGAGCTGTATACCGGTATATGATGCGAGTGCAGCAAGTACCCCCATTGCAAAACGAGTAGGAAATGCAAATCCGCTTATAGACCATCACTTGGGGGCGGATCCGTTTGCGCTCACCTATAACGGAAGAGTGTACATTTATATGTCGAGTGATGACTATGAATATCACAGCAACGGAACGATTAAGGACAATTCTTTTGCAAATTTGAATAGGGTCTTTGTCATCTCTTCGGCGGATATGGTGAACTGGACAGATCACGGAGCGATTCCAGTAGCTGGCGCAAATGGGGCCAACGGCGGGAGAGGGATTGCCAAATGGGCAGGTGCTTCCTGGGCGCCATCAGCAGCGGTGAAAAAGATCAATGGAAAGGATAAGTTTTTCCTTTATTTCGCAAACAGTGGCGGAGGGATCGGAGTCCTTACAGCAGACAGTCCAATCGGTCCATGGACAGATCCAATCGGAAAAGCGCTCGTCACGCCAAGTACGCCAGGCATGTCCGGTGTTGTATGGCTTTTTGATCCCGCTGTATTTGTAGATGATGATGGTACAGGTTATCTATATGCCGGCGGAGGCGTTCCAGGCGGGTCAAATCCAACGCAGGGACAATGGGCCAATCCTAAAACAGCAAGAGTTCTGAAACTAGGGCCAGATATGACAAGTGTTGCCAGCAGTGCATCAACTATTGATGCCCCTTTTATGTTTGAAGACTCGGGGATGCATAAGTATAACGGAACCTATTACTATTCGTATTGCATCAATTTTGGCGGCTCCCACCCAGCAGATAAACCACCTGGTGAGATTGGCTATATGACGAGCTCAAGTCCTATGGGCCCCTTTACGTATAAAGGACACTTCCTGAAAAATCCGGGTGCGTTTTTCGGCGGCGGCGGTAACAACCATCATGCTGTGTTCAATTTTAAAAACGAGTGGTATGTCGTGTATCATACGCAAACTGTCAGCTCAGCATTATATGGAGCCGGCAAAGGCTACCGTTCTCCCCATATTAATAAGCTTGTGCATAATGCAGACGGTTCCCTTCGAGAAGTAGCAGCCAATTATGAAGGGGTGAAACAGTTATCCAATCTGAATCCATATCAACGGGTTGAAGCTGAAACATTCGCTTGGAATGGACGTATTTTGACAGAAGCTTCCTCAGCACCCGGAGGACCGGTCAATAACCAACATGTCACAAACATTCAAAACGGAGATTGGGTGGCTGTCAGTCACGTAGATTTCGGATCAAGCGGTGCTAGAACCTTTAAAGCCAATGTCGCATCCACTACAGGTGGAAAAATAGAAGTGCGCCTTGGCAGTGCAAACGGCAAGCTTGTTGGAACACTAAATGTTCCTTCCACAGGCGGAACGCAAAACTGGCGAGAAATAGAAACTGCGGTAAACGGAGCAACAGGCGTGCACAACGTATTTTTTGTCTTTACCGGAACAAGCTCTGGAAACCAATTTCAATTTGATTCCTGGCAGTTTACTCAAAGATAGCAAAAGAAAGACAAAAACAGATGCTGCTATTTCTATAAATGCTTGATGGAGGAGTGGGGAAACTTGATGTCAATTGTAAAAAAACCAATTTGTACTTTATTGGTCTGCTTTACGATGCTTTCAGTCATGTTCATTGGACCAGGAGTGGCTGAGGTTTCAGCAGCAAGTGATGCAAATATTAATATCAATGCGGAAAGACAAGTGATTCGCGGCTTTGGCGGAATGAACCACCCGGCTTGGATTGGTGATTTGACAGCGCCTCAAAGGGAGACCGCCTTTGGCAATGGACAGAATCAATTAGGTTTTTCTATTCTTAGAATTTATGTAGACGAGAACAGAAATAATTGGCACAGAGAAGTCACCACAGCCAAAAGGGCGATAGAGCATGGAGCTTTGGTGATTGCTTCGCCTTGGAATCCTCCAAGCAATATGGTCGAGACCTTTAACCGTAATGGTACGTCTGCAAAACGGCTTAGATACAATCAATACGCAGCATATGCTCAGCATCTCAATGACTTTGTAACGTACATGAAGAATAATGGAGTAAATCTTTATGCCATTTCTGTGCAAAACGAGCCCGATTATGCACACGAATGGACATGGTGGACCCCGCAGGAAATCCTGCGTTTCATGAGAGAAAATGCCGGCTCCATTAATGCCCGCGTCATTGCGCCAGAATCCTTTCAATACCTCAAAAATATATCAGATCCCATTTTAAACGATCCGCAGGCGCTTAGAAATATGGACATTCTCGGTGCACATCTTTACGGAACCCAAATCAGCCAGCTTCCATATCCTCTTTTCAAACAAAAAGGAGGAGGAAAGGAGCTATGGATGACAGAAGTATACTACCCGAATAGTGACAACAATTCAGCGGATCGCTGGCCTGAGGCATTAGGCGTTTCAGAGCATATTCACCATTCAATGGTAGAAGGAGATTTCCAGGCGTATGTTTGGTGGTACATCCGCAGATCATATGGTCCTATGAAGGAAGATGGAATGATCAGCAAACGCGGATACAACATGGCGCATTTCTCCAAATTCGTGCGTCCTGGCTATGTAAGGATTGATGCAACGAAAAATCCTGAACCGAATGTTTTCGTATCAGCCTATAAAGGTGACAATAAAGTCGTCATTGTGGCGATTAATAAAAACAACGCAGGAGTCAATCAACACTTTGTGCTGCAAAATGGATCTGCTTCGCAAGCGTCAAGATGGATTACGAGTAGTAACAGCAACCTTCAGCCTGGAACAGATTTAAATATATCAGGCAATCAATTTTGGGCCCATCTCCCGGCTCAAAGTGTGACAACATTTGTTGTGAAACGCTAAAGTCATCCGAATTGCAAAAAGCCAATTTTCTCACTCAAAAAAGAAAATTGGCTTTTTTCTGTGGTCAAACGGTGTTGATTTTTTCACTATGAATAAACATTGGGTATAATAATGACAATGACTTCATAGGAGTGATCAATGTATGTTACAGCTTCACAGCAAGGTATTAATTATAGATGACGAAAAAGAAATATTAGAACTGATCAACACCGTATTAACAAGAGAAGGTATTGATCGCGTGATCACTGCTTCGACTGCCCGTGATGGATTGGCAAAATTTCAGCAAGAACATCCCGATTTGGTCATACTAGATATCATGCTGCCAGACGGTGAAGGCTATGATATTTGCAAACAAATAAGAGAAATCTCCCATGTTCCGATTATCTTTTTGTCGGCAAAGGGTGAGGAAACAGACAAAATTGTAGGACTTGCGATCGGCGGGGATGACTACATTACGAAACCCTTCAGCCCTAAGGAAGTCGCCTATCGGGTCAAAGCGCAGCTGAGAAGATCATCTTACTTACAGCCTTCTCAAACCGATACTGTGATCAAAAAAGGACCCTTTGAATTAAACGAGCAGCAAGCAGAGCTCACCAAAAATGGAGCGGCAATTGAGCTAACACCGAAAGAGCTTATGCTCATGACCTATTTCTTACAGCACCCAAATCGCGTTATCAGTAAAGAAACACTTTATCAAACCGTATGGGGAGAAGACTTCTTCGGTTCTGACAATACGGTGATGGTTCATATACGTAGACTTCGGGAGAAAATAGAAGCCTCCCCGTCAACACCGGAGTTTCTCGTCACTGTTAAAGGGCTGGGCTATAAATTTGTTGTAAAGGATGCGTAAGGATGAATTGGCGATTAACAGGCAGATATATGGTCTCTGTCATTATCGTGACCATTATCACTGTCTTTATCAACTTATTTGGATTCATGATATGGCTTGTACTGCAAGCAAGCAGCCAGCATAGCGAAGAAAATACGCCCGAAACCTTCACAAGATCATTTGAGCAATATATCACCTTTTCCGATCAAGGAATCACCGTAAAAAAAGAAGGGCAGCAGGCTTTAAAACAGCAAAATGCGTGGGTTCAAATATTGGACGAAAATGGACAAGATGTGTATCATATCCGAGCACCTAAAGGATTAAAGGACAAATATACACCTTTAGAAATCGTGAACTTACATAAATATAAGGATAAGCAATTATTATCGACCATTTATGCCGGTGGAAAGAAAGTAAAGGGTAAGGAATACAGCTACTTTATCGGATTTAAGAATCCTTCACTCGGAAAATATCTATTCTCGTTCGACACGAAGGATTTAGTGACGAGATTCAATATCGGGACGATCATTTTATTATCAATAGATGCCATCATTGCGCTAATCATTGGCTATCTATTCAGCCGGCAGCTCACAAAACCGCTCGGCCGTGTCATTCATGGAATCCAGCGGTTAGCAAACGGCGATTACACGACAAACCTGCCAACTAAGGGGATGTATAAAGATGTCTACTATAATGTCAATCACTTATCAGAACAACTAGCTTCAAGCAAAAAAGAAAAAGACAAATTAGAGCAAATGCGGGAAGAATGGATCAGTCATATTTCTCATGACATTAAAACACCATTAGCTTCTATTCAAGGCTATGCTGAAATCATCAAAGATCCAAACTATCCTCTTTCAGGTCATGAAATCAGACATTACGCCCGCATCATTGAAAATAAATCACTGTATATCAAAGATGTCATGGAGGATCTAAATTTAACGTCAAGGCTGAAAAATAACGACGTGATGCTGAATAAAGAGCTAGTGAACATTGTATCCCTGCTTAGGGAAACGTTAATTGATATTTTAAACGATTCTAGGTATGCGGATCAGTTGATTGAGCTTCAAACGAATGTAGAAAAACTGATGCTGAACCTTGATGCGATATTGATTAGAAGAGCGGTCACGAATCTCATTTTAAATGCCCTCGTTCACAATGATCATGATGTGCAGATCGTTGTACAGATCGAACAAAAAGAACAAACCCATGTGACCATTAAAGACAACGGCAAAGGAATAGAAGAAGAGGAGCTAGAAAAGGTGTTTGACCGCTATTACAGAGGAACAAATACAGGAGTAACACATGCAGGCTCTGGTCTTGGGATGGCCATAGCAAAAGATAT
The DNA here is from genome assembly GCF_024498355.1 of Bacillus pumilus. Classification (GTDB taxonomy): domain Bacteria; phylum Bacillota; class Bacilli; order Bacillales; family Bacillaceae; genus Bacillus; species Bacillus pumilus_P. The sequence continues at coordinate 1,775,495 of NZ_CP101833.1, read as the reverse complement.
TATCCAAAAGCACGGCGGGGATATCACCATAAGCAGCACTTTAGGGAAAGGAACAACAATCGACATACAATTACCTTCATAAATGGCCATAAAAAAACGGTTCTGACCAATAACAGAACCGTTTTTTCCACTTATTATTCTGAAAACACTTTGATTCCTTTGACAATGTTCCAGATGAAGAAATAGATCGCCACAAGGAATGTCACAGCATACGTCGCAAGCACGAAAGGCCCAGCATGTCTGATATCGTTCATGCCAAGTAAACCTGAACCGATGATGCCAATACCAAAAATCAAATAAGGAATCAGATGCGTCCACAACGATTTTTTCGCATGATATTTCACATCTTCCTGACCTAAGAAATAGACAATAATCGGAAACAGAAACGGTGCAAAAAATATACTGAAGTAACATAATGAAGACAAAATTTTATTTTCTCTCAAACCTTTTCACCTCTATGATTTATTTAAGGGAGAATCTTTTGACTCAGCCCTTCACTGAAGTACAAACCTATTGTACAACCTCAACCTTAACCTGTATTAATCCCAACCTTACAGCAACCTTAAAAATGGCTAAAAATCTAATGATTATATTCTTGACCTTGAAGTATAGTTCAACCTTTATAATGGACATAGCAACAGGTGACTAACCTATTCATGAAAAATACGAACATAGGAGAAAGAAGATGGAGCTGATGACAAGAGGAGAACTTTCAAAAAGAACAGGAATAAGCGCTGCTGCCATTCGGTACTATGAAGAAAACGACATTTCACCTGTCCCAATACGCCATTCTAACGGTTATCGATTATATACAGAAGATGTCCTTTTAAAAATTGAATTCATAAAAGGGGCTAAATCGTTAGGTTATTCGTTAAAGGAAATCAAAGGAATCATGGGAATGCTAAGTGATGAGGTGAATCCAGTAACGTTAAGAGAGATCGTCCATCATAAACTTGAAGAGATTGAAGAGAAAATCAAAAGCTTACGTTTCATGCAAGACCTTTTATCTAACCTATTAAAGACTTCTGACAAAGACATACATGAATATCTTGAATTATTTCATGTGACAAAACAGGATGTTAAAGGAGCGGAAAGAAAATGAGTGTAGACATTTATCAAGGCGAACGTTCTAAAGAAAGTATTCAATTTGAAAAATGGTTATTTTCTCAAAGTAATAAAGAGAGTTTTTCTAGTATCGAAAACACCAAAATCTTTCTTGATCAAAAAAAAATCGAAAATACGCAGCCATATGTGATTGGGGATGATGTTCACTTTATTAGTGAGGTAAAGGAGCGAACATTCGAGGGCATGCAAGTCTTTACACTAAATGATCAATCGTCTCCTAAACAAAAAGTGATTTTATATGTACATGGGGGAGCATGGACAAATCAGCCTTTGAATTTGCACTGGTGGTTCATGGACAAAATGGCTCAATCCCTTCATGCGAAGGTGGTGGCACCTCTTTACCCTAAAGTACCCCATTATAACTACAAAGATACGTACCCGAAAATCCTAAACTTTTACAAAGAAATGCTTGAAACGGTTGAAAGCCCTAATCAATTAACGATTATGGGAGATTCAGCTGGCGGAAACATTGCTCTTGGTCTGGCGCACCTCTTAAAGATGGAACAACTCGCGCAACCGAAAGATATCATCTTACTGTCTGCATGTGTTGATATGAGTTTGAGCAATCCACTAATCCCTGAATATGCTGAAAAAGATCCTATGCTGGCTCGTAAAGGAATGGAAGTCATTTCAAGCATATGGGCTGCTGATAAACACCTAACTGACCCATTGATCAGCCCAATTTACGGTGATTTTAAAGGGCTTGGGAAGATCACTCATTTTATTGGCACACATGAAGCTTTATATCCAGATGCGATAAAACTTGATAAAACACTAACCGAACAAGGAATTGCGATCAACACCTACGTTTATCCGGAAATGCTTCATGTGTTTGTTGTCATGCCAATCCCTGAAGCAACAGATGCTCAGGAGAAAATCATTCAGGTTATGAATAGCTAAGGATTGTTTTTGAGTGATGAATTGTCTTTTCCCAATCAAAATAAATGTATATCCAATGTCAATAATTTACCCTTAAATTTCTATTTTTGTTTACAAAATACACATTCACTATTAAGATGATGAATATTAGTTTCTTCAATGAAGTTGAACTGTAACCACTCAAATGACTGTTAAAGGAGAGTGACGTTATTAGTGTTTTCTTTCTTCACCCCATGGCTCTCATCTTATTTACGTTGCCATTATTGTATTTGGCTTGGGGGATTATTGGCTACTTAATCTTTAAGAAAGTTTATGTAGTTCTAATTATCACATTTTTATCCTCAACCATCTTCATATTTGCCTATACTGGGTTCGACATATCAAATATGTATTGGGTAGGGATTGTGACTTTTTTATGCATGTGTACGTCTGTCATAACAAAAATGATACGAGATATGTCAAAACGTTATAAATAAGCATAATCAAGAAGCTTATGTCCTCAAACATAAGCTTTATTTTTGTCTCAAATCGTAGGATGGGTTGCTCTTAATCTATACTCTACCCTTATTCACTTTCCCATATAATGAATGAGGACAAGGATGATATAAGTCGATGGAATATAGAAAAGCAGGCATATTCAAAGAACAGGGATGTAATGGTGATGGAAAAAATACTACTTAATGAAGCAGGTCCCAAAACGAGACCTGCTTTTCACTTATTCATTAATACAACAAGACGTTTTAACAACCGCAGACTTTAAAGCAACTGTTCAGACTCCCGTTTCAGGTAACTTAAGTTCTACACGTTTAGCAGACTCTTTATCACCAGTCATATAAGCAATAACAGAGCGAGCCTGCTCATAACCAGTGGCTAATAAAATGTTGGTGCTCTTCCATTCTTTTAATAAGATGTGCAGCTGCGGCAATACCAACTGGGCCTCCGCCGATAATAACTACTGGTGAGTTCTCTTTCATTTTATGTAGCTCCTTATAAATCAATTTTTTTGATGAATAAATCATAAAATAAATAAAAAAAATCAATGTATTTATAAAAGAATTTACATAAACAATTGATTATATAATTAAATGATTATATAATCTTGGAGAAGTTAAGATTTCGTTCTTACATAAAGGAGGTTATTTAAAATTGAAAATGATCATCATTGGTTCTGTTGCAGCAGGTACCTCAGCTGCAGCTAAAGCACGTAGAAATAATGAAGAGATCGATATTACAGTTTATAATGCTGACTATGACATATCTTACTCTATTTGTGGTATCCCTTACTTTTTAGGGGGTGAAGTAGAGAACTTAAGTTCCTTAACACCAAGAAGTGCCTCATGGTTTAAAGATCGCTATAACGTTGATATTTTCACTCGTCATGAGGTTACTCAGGTCAATCCCGCTCAAAAAAATATAGCTGTTAAGGATCTTGAAACTGGAAAAACAAAAATTGACACCTATGATGTTTTAGTTTTGGCAACTGGCGCTTCTCCGGCTACACCAAATATTTCTGGCGTCAGCAAAGAGCATGTATTCCAAGTAAGAACCATACAAAATACATTTAAAATCGATCAATATATGAAAGAAGAAAATCCTCAAAAAGCAACGATCATCGGCGCAGGATATATCGGTCTTGAAATAGCCGAACAGCTGATTCATAAAGGCCTGGAAGTAACGATGATTCAACGCAGCAATCAAGTGTTGCCGAACTTGGATAAAGATATGGCATTCAGGGTTGAAGAAGAACTGCGAAGACATGGGGTTCAATTATTATTAAATGAAGAAGCAACATTAATAGAAGACAGGTCAGTAACGACAAAGTCCGGTCGGTCGATTCAATCAGATATTGTGATTTTAGCAGCTGGCGTTCGCCCAAATACAACTTTAGCTGAAGATGCAGGCATCACACTAGGTTCAACAGGAGCTATAGCTGTCAATGCCAAAATGCAGACAAATTTTCATGATATATATGCAGTTGGTGATGTGGCCGAGAGTGTTTCAGTCATTACAGGGAAACCTTTATACAGACCGTTGGGATCGACAGCAAATAAAATGGGACGTATTGCAGGCGATGTCATTACCGGTGGCGATTTGGCCCACCGCGGTATTTTAGGCACAGGCATTTTAAGAGTGTTTAATTTAGCTGTTGGCCAAACTGGTCTTACCGAAAAAGAGGCGCAAGAACACGGCTATCATGTTGACATTTTATACAACATTAAACCTGCAAAGGCAGAATATTTAGGTGGAAAAGAATTAGTGATTAAGGCTGTTGCCGATAGAAAATCAGGACGTATTCTAGGTGTACAAATTGTCGGAGAAGAAGGTGTCGATAAGCGCATTGATGTTTTTGCTACGGCCATCACATTTAAAGCCAAGGCTGAAGATTTATTCCATTTGGATTTAGCTTATGCTCCGCCGTTTAGTACAACGAAAGACCCTGTAATGTATACCGGTATGGCCCTTCATAACTCTATTCAAAATAAAAATCGATTAATCACACCAAGGGAATTAATTGAAAGAATGGAAAACGAGGAAGAATTACAAATCATTGATACCAGGGTTGAAAAGCAATTTAAAGTATCACACGTACCTGGCGCTTTAAATATTCCTTTGTCAGAACTTAGAGAAAGTGCTAAGAATCTTCATCCTGATCTCCCAACCATAACCTATTGCAATAGTGGGGTAACAGGAAATGCAGCACAAAATATTTTGATCAATATGGGAATAAAAGAAGTTTACAACCTTTCCGGTGGGAATAAACATTTTCAAAGTTATTTAAAGAATTAGCAAACAAAATTTGTGTATCTATATATCACATGCATTTATATAAAAACACACTTATATACTGTGTTAAAGGGAGGGATTCAAATTTGACTACAGGAATGAAATTAGAGAGCACTAACATGTTGAACTGCTTAAAAATACTCAGTGATCAAACAAGACTGATGATGATGAAGCTGTTTTTAGATAAAGAGTATTGTGTATGTCAATTGGTAGATATGTTTGAAATGAGTCAGCCATCAATCAGCCAGCATTTACGAAAATTGAAAAACGCAGGCTTTGTAAAAGAGGATAGGAGAGGCCAATGGCGATTTTATTCGATCAACAGATCATGTCCTGAATTTGAGGTGATCCAGCATATTTTAGATCACATCGATGAGGAAGATAAACTTTTAAAAAGCATCAAACAACGAGAAACTAAAGCTTCTTGTTAGTAGGAGGGAGATTCAATTGATTTCAGCTGTTTTAGCTTGCGTCATTTTTTTCATCACATTAGTGCTGGTCATATGGCAGCCCAAGAATTTATCTATTGGCTGGTCAGCCTGTGGAGGGGCCGTTTTAGCCTTAATTGCAGGAGTCGTGAATGTTCAGGATGTCATGACCGTTACAGGAATTGTCTGGAATGCTACCCTGGCTTTTGTAGCGATCATCATCATTTCTCTTATCCTTGATAAGATCGGATTTTTTGAGTGGGCAGCTCTTCATATGGCAAAGGCTGCTAATGGTAACGGTATTCGTATGTTTATTTATGTATCAATACTAGGAGCTGTTGTTGCTGCTTTTTTTGCTAATGATGGGGCAGCTTTGATTTTAACACCGATTGTCCTTGCAATGGTGCGGGCTTTAAATTTTGAAGAAAAACTGGTTTTCCCTTTTATTATAGCTAGTGGATTTATTGCTGATACCACATCATTGCCGTTGGTTGTCAGTAACTTGGTAAACATCGTATCAGCAGATTTCTTTAACATCGGTTTTATTGAGTATGCATCTAGAATGATTGTTCCTAACATGTTCTCACTAGCTGCCAGTATCATTGTTCTTTATCTTTTCTTTAGAAAAAGCATTCCTCGACACTATGATATGACAGATGTCAAACCCCCTGCTGAAGCAATAAAGGATCACAAAATGTTTCGAATGTCTTGGATCGTATTAGGAGTACTATTAGTTGGTTATTTTATTAGTGAGATTTTCTCAATACCTGTCTCTATCATAGCGGGTGTCATAGCAATCTTCTTTCTCATGATGGCTCAAAAGAGCTCAGCTGTTCAGACAAAGCAGGTGCTTAATGGTGCTCCGTGGGCAATTGTGTTCTTTTCCATCGGAATGTACGTTGTCGTATATGGATTAAGGAATGCCGGATTAACGGATGTCCTGTCAAATGTCATTCAAGCTGTAGCAGACCAAGGCCTGTTTACCGGGATCATAGGAATGGGATTTATTGCTGCCGTTCTATCCTCGGTCATGAACAATATGCCGACAGTTATGATTGATGCACTAGCAATTGCTGGAACTGATACTCAAGGAATCATGAGAGAAGCTCTGATCTATGCGAATGTGATCGGCTCTGACTTGGGCCCGAAAATAACGCCTATTGGATCACTTGCAACTCTTTTATGGCTGCATGTTCTTTCACAAAAGGGTGTGAAGATTTCTTGGGGAACATATTTTAAAACGGGTATTATATTGACGGTTCCAACCCTTTTTATTACCCTTGCTGGTCTTTATATTTGGCTACTGATTATTCATTAAGTTTGTGTAAAGGAGAAGATCAACATGTCAAAGAAATCAATTTACTTTTTATGCACCGGCAATTCTTGTCGCAGTCAAATGGCTGAGGGATGGGCTAAGAAACAGCTTGGAGATGAGTGGAACGTATATAGTGCTGGGATTGAGGCGCATGGATTAAACCCGAATGCTGTAAAAGCAATGAACGAAATTGGGATTGATATTTCTCATCAAACGTCTGACCTGATTGATCAGAAGATATTACATCAAGCTGACTTAGTTGTGACACTTTGCGGTGATGCAGCTGATAAATGCCCTATGACACCCCCTCATGTCAAACGTGTACATTGGGGCTTTGATGATCCAGCAAAAGCAGAAGGGACAGAAGAAGAGAAGTGGGCATTTTTCCAAAGAGTACGAAATGAAATTGGAGAACGATTGAAACAGTTTGCTGAAACTGGAAAATAACATCTTTCATATGTGAAGGGAGAAGTAAAATGAAAGAACCATCGTTCAGCACACATAAAGAGAGAACCTCCATCCGAACTTTATTCGAAATATTCATGGTTTCAACAAAACTTGGGCTCACCTCATTTGGTGGCCCAATTGCTCACTTAGGATATTTCCACGAAGAATATGTACGAAGAAGAAAATGGTTGGATGAAAAAAGTTACGCAGATTTAGTGGCCTTATGTCAATTCCTCCCTGGTCCAGCAAGCAGTCAAGTGGGGATTGGCATAGGAGTCATACATAGTGGGGTATTAGGAGGCATTGTGTCTTTTCTCGGATTTACTCTTCCGTCTGTTATCGCACTTATTACGCTCGCATTGCTGATGAAAGGAATGAATATTGAAACAGCTGGATGGATACACGGGCTTAAACTAGTTGCTGTAGCAATTGTTGCTCACGCTATTGTAGGGATGTCTCAAAATTTAACCCCTGACTTAAAACGAAAAGCTATCGCTTTAATGGCATTAGTCGTTACGTTATTATGGCAAACCACCTATACACAAATAGGGATCATACTAGTATCTGCTTTTATGGGCTATCTTATTTATCAAAAACATCGTGATCATCATCAATCCAATACCCATTTTCCCATATCACGTAGGTTTGCCATGATGTGTCTATCTTTATTTTTTGTCTTACTCATTCTTTTACCAATTTTAAGAGAAGTGACATCGATTCAGTGGATTGCAATGTTCGATCATTTTTACCGTTCTGGTTCACTTGTTTTTGGTGGCGGCCATGTTGTTTTGCCCTTACTTGAACGTGAATTTGTTCCAAGTGGATGGGTGAGCCAAGAAGCCTTTCTTGCTGGATATGGCGCCACACAAGCAGTTCCAGGCCCATTGTTTACGTTTGCTGCATATCTAGGAACTGTTATGTACGGTTGGGTAGGGGGGATATTAGCAACCATTTTTATATTTTTGCCTGCTTTTCTTTTAATTTTAGGTACACTACCATTTTGGAACCATTTACGCCGTCATCCAAAAGTAAAAGGAGCTATGATGGGCGTAAATGCAGCAGTAGTGGGCATCTTGATTTCTGCATTTTATCAGCCTATTTGGACAAGCGCCATTTTAAAGCCGATTGACTTTGCATTTGTGTCTATTTTATTCAGCATGTTAGCTTTTTGGAAGTTACCGCCTTGGTTCATTGTAGTAGTTGGTGCAGTTGGTGGTCGATTGTTAGCTTTTCTGTCATAAAACTTAGTTTGATAATGAATACAATACTTCGGAACGAAAAATGGATTCACCTTGAACACGGTGAATCCATGAGTGTTTATTTTAACCGACAAACACCTCTCCCTCAGGATAACGTATTGGGCTTTTCGTTCGTTTCATAAAGATAAATACGATGGTTAGAGAACCTACTCTACCAATAAACATAAGGATCGAAAGAATAACCTTACCTAAAAACGTTAAATCCGGAGTTAATCCCATTGAAAGACCTACCGTGCCAAATGCTGAAAAGGTTTCAAAAACAATATCAATGAAAGGGGCTTTTTCAGTCATTGTCAATAAAAAAATGGTGATAAATACAAAACATAAACTGATAAAGCTAATAGATAGGGCTTTAATGACCACATCATGTCTAATTGTACGTCTAAATATGACGGGTTCTTTGTTTCCTTTCAGAAAATGGAGGACAGAGATCAAAATGATCATCATCGTTGTTAACTTAATCCCACTTCCTGTTGATGCACTCCCAGCACCAATAAACATAAGAAGCATCATCAGAGTTAAAGAACTTTCATGCATATGTGCGATATCAAGCGAATTAAAACCCGCGGTTCTTGTTGTCACAGCTTGAAAATAAGAGGCCCAGAATTTATCAAGAAGATTCATTGGACCTAGAGTATGTGGATTACCAAATTCCATTAAAAATATAAGTAACAGCGCAACACCATTTGTTATGAGGGTTCCTATAATCATAAGCTTTGAATGGATTGATAATAATTTAAATCTCCGTTTATTCCAAATGTCAAAAATCACTGTAAAACCAAGACCACCGATGATAAACAGGAAGGTGATGGTCAGGTTAATCAGTGGATCATGTACATAGTTCATCAAACTATTTGAAAAAAGAGAAAAACCTGCGTTATTAAAAGCAGAAATGGCATGAAATAAACTGATGTATACCCCTTTAAAAAAACCATATTCCGGTATCCACCGAAATGATAATATACAAGTAGCTATTAACTCAAATGTTATTGAAAAGATAAACAAAACCTTTATAAGACGTACAATACCGCCTATATTTGTCAGATTAAAAGCCTCTTGAACCAATAACCTCTCTCGTAAACCTACCTTTTTACCAAATAACAAGATGACCATGACGGCTAAAGTTAAAAAACCAAGCCCGCCAATTTGTATCATCAGCATAATGACAATTTGTCCGAATAAAGTAAAGGTTGTTCCTGTATCAACCACAGCTAAACCTGTAACAGTTGTTGCTGAAACAGCTGTAAAAAAAGCATCAATGATTGAGATGGGTTCAACTGTAGAGATGGGTAGAGTTAAAAAAAAAGCTCCTATCACAATGACCGTCAAAAATCCAAACAATAAAATTTGAGGAGGCGTTAATTTTACTGGTTTTTTAAAAAAATGATCATATTTAAACATGTTCTAGCCTACTTTCAACCACTTGAAATTTTAATGTTATTATATAACGAAAAGGATTATGATTGTCTATCTATTATCAATTTGTTTTCATAACAAAATAAGTTTTATCCAAAATAATTTGAAAGACAACAAAAGGAGTCCTCAATATGCCAAAAAAAGAATTTGCTGTTATCGGATTAGGCCGCTTCGGCGGGAGCATATGTAAAGCATTAAGCGAAGAGGGACTTGAAGTGCTAGCTATGGATCTAAATGAAGATCGTGTAAATGAATATGCGCAAATCGCTTCGCATGCGGTCATTGGCGATTCTACAGATGAAGCAGTGTTGAAAAACTTAGGAATGCGAAACTTTGATCATGTAATTGTGGCTATAGGTGAAAACATTCAGGCTAGTATTTTAACAACCATTATATTAAAAGAACTTGGCGTTAAACTGGTGACGGTAAAAGCACAAAACGATTACCATGAAAAGTTACTAAATAAAATCGGGGCCGATCGAGTTGTCCATCCAGAAAGAGATATGGGGAAACGAATAGCCCATAAAATCATTACAAATAATGTCATCGATTACCTGGAGCTATCTGATGAATATGGGCTAATTGAGGTTGAAGCAAACGGACATTTAGAAAATCAGTCATTACTTGACCTTGACATTAGAGCAAGATATCAAATCAATATTGTAGCTATCAAACGAGGGAAAGAAGTGATTATTTCCCCGCTTGCTCATGAACAAATTCAGAAAAACGATATCTTAATTGTCATTGGAGCAATGAAAGATATCGCACGTTTTGAAAGAAATGAATTACAAAGTCAATCATTCTAACTATAAAGAGGAGAGAGGGTTCAAGACAAAATATTAAAGAACCCTCATTTTTTCACCCTGGGAAAGACATCAGGTATAAATTTGATTTTAAAAGATCACCCTTCATCCTCTAAATATCTGTATAGTGTTGTTTTACTTATACCTGTCTCAAGTGTAATTTGAGCAATGCTATATTTTTTGCTTTGATACATATCTAATGCACGCCTGACATTAGCATCTGGTTTTCTAGGCCGCCCAGTATTTTTCCCTTTTCGTTTAGCTTCATAAATTCCCGCTTTAGTACTCTCACTTAATACATCATGCTGAAAATCCCCAACACTCTTCATAAGCTTAAAAAACACTTTGCCTTCCACTGATGATGTATCTACTTGATCAATGATAGATATGAAATGAACATACTTACTTTGTAGTAATTGAACTAAATCAATTAGGTGGCGTGTAGAATCAGCAATACTATAAAATTTATAGACAATGACTTGATCTCCTGCATTTAAAGAATCCAGCAAATGATTGAGTTCAGGTCTGATTTTAGGAGATATGGTTTGTTCATAATAAATCTTATCACAGCCTTTATCTTCAAGAGCTTTCGTTTGTAGAGCCATATCTATATCATGACTAAATGGACGTGCATAACCGAAAATCACTTTATCATCTCCAAAGAATTGCTTACTGATATTATAACAAAAATTCAACTCGATGATTTCTAGTCCCAAAAAAGTTCGTTTTTGGGACAAAAAATGATGGACATTTAAATTGCGGTCTGTTAAATTTGAAGATGTTATCAACGGACCTGACTTCTATGAGAGTTAGAAGTCAATTCAAAAAAGAAGGAGTGTTTTTCATTTGTTCGTACAAAAACTTCATAACGAATGGTTTCCAAATGTAAAAGGAGACATTTTAGCAGGAATCGTTGTTGCTCTTGCGCTTATCCCAGAGGCCATTGCTTTCTCGGTGATAGCAGGTGTAGATCCAATGGTCGGACTTTATGCATCTTTTTGTATTGCCGTTGTTATTTCATTTATGGGCGGTCGCCCTGCAATGATATCAGCTGCTACGGGTGCTATGGCTCTGTTAATGGTGACCTTGGTGAAAGATCATGGAATTGAGTATTTATTTGCTACGACCATCTTAACTGGGATGATCCAATTCATATTTGGTGCACTGAAAATTGCTCGCTTTATGAAATTTATACCTAGATCGGTTATGGTCGGTTTCGTAAATGCGCTTGCTATCCTAATCTTTATGGCACAAGTGCCCCATTTTGTTGGAATATCTAACCTGACTTATATCGTGGTTGCGGTTACGTTACTCATTATTTATATTCTTCCCAGGTTCACTAAAGTAGTTCCTGCTCCACTTGTTGCCATTGTTGCAATGACGGTTCTAGCTATATTTGGTCATCTCGAATTACGCACTGTGGGCGATTTAGGAAAAATCACAAGCTCTTTGCCAAGCTTTATGATTCCTGATATTCCTTTAAACATTGAAACATTGATGATCATTTTTCCAACAGCATTAGCACTGTCTATTGTAGGGCTTCTAGAGTCTTTATTAACTGCATCTATCGTAGATGATATGACAGATACAGATAGTGATAAAAATAAAGAAAGCCGCGGCCAAGGAATTGCTAACATTGTTGCCGGATTCTTCGGAGGCATGGCGGGATGCGCTATGATTGGTCAATCAGTGATTAATGTGAAATCAGGAGGGAGAGGTCGCTTATCCACATTTGTTGCAGGCGTTTTCTTGATGTTTCTCATTATCGTCCTTGGCGATTGGGTCGTGAAAATTCCTATGGCTGCTCTAGTTGGTGTGATGATTATGGTTTCCATCGGTACATTTGATTGGTCATCATTACGAACACTTACAAAAGTTCCATTATCAGACTCTATTGTGATGGTTGTCACCGTTGTCACAGTTGTAGCAACTCATGACTTATCTAAAGGCGTTTTCGCAGGAATCATTTTGAGTGCTGTCTTCTTTGTAGCCAAAATATCAAAGGTTAGTGTAAAAGCTTCTTCAAAATCTTCAGATAAAGAAATAGTCTACGATATTAACGGTCAACTGTTCTTTGCCTCAGTACAGGATTTTGTTCAATCATTTTCGTTCAGTGATCAACCAAAAGAAAAAGTCACATTAAACTTTACTGAAGCCCATATATGGGATGATTCAGCTGTTGCAGCGATTGATAAAGTTGTATTGAAATTGAAAGAAAATAATAAAGACGTCCGCTTGACAGGGTTAAATGAAGCCAGCAAAAAGCTAATGAAGAAACTGGCTACTTATGATCAACCAAATGCAAAAGCATCAGGTCACTAATGAGGGGGATGAGAGATGTATAAAAAAATATTATTAGCTGTGGATGGTTCAGTTCATTCTGAGAGATCAACGGACCATGCGATTCAATTAGGGAAATTAACGACAGATGCAGAAGTAGAGCTCATCTATGTATTGGATTATTCTAAATCTAAAAGCGAAGTTTTGCATAGTGGAAGTGCAGAGGCACTAGAGCAAGCTAGAAGACTGAAGCTGAAAAAAATAGAAGAAAAATTTCAAACTGAAGAATGTTCCTATAAACTAACAATGAAACATGGTGATCCCGGGCCTACAATTGTTTCTTATGCCAATGACAATCATTTTGATCTAGTCATTATTGGCAGCAGAGGATTAAACTCGTTTCAAGAAATGGTCCTAGGAAGTGTCAGTCATAAAGTAGCCAAACGAGTGAACTGTCCAGTTTTAATTGTGAAATAACGAAGAGGCAGAAAGTAGAGTTTCACTTTCTAAAACACTTGAAATAAGCAGGTTTATCGCTTAAAATGAAAAATACTAAAGGCTTAAATATATAGGCGATGGAGTTCGCCGTAATTGCCATCGTGCTAATGACTCCTACCCACTTTATAGATGGGTAGGAGTCTATTTTTTTGCCTAAATGATTGAAAGAGGTGGTATAAAATGATTTATTTGTTAGTGGGAACAGGCGGAATAATTGGCAGTCTGCTTAGATATTACTTGGGAGTGTTTACCCATTCTTGGTGGGGATATGATTTCCCTTTAGGAACCTTACTCATTAATTTGATTGGCTGCTTTGTATTAGGCTGGTTTACGAGTAGAATTGTCAAACTTAAACAATTTCATCCACATGTGTTAGCTGGTCTCGGTACTGGATTAGTGGGTTCATTTACGACGTTTTCAACGTTTAGTGTAGAAACGGTGACTTTAATTCAACATCATTTAGCTGGGTTCGCCTTTCTTTATGTATTACTTAGCTTATTTGGAGGACTTATGATGTCGTGGTTAGGCTACGATATTGGGCATCGTTCTTTTAAACGATTACAGAGGAAAGGGGAATGAACATCATGACTGGATTATTGATTGCTATTGGAGGATTTCTAGGAGCTATCTCCCGTTTCACATTAAGTACATGGATACACAAAAAATTTAGTTCGAATTTCCCGCTCGGGACGTTGTTTGTTAATTTAACGGGTTCTTTTTTGTTAGGTTGGATAGTTGGTAGGGGTCTATCTTCAGACTTATATGCCCTTTTTGGGGTTGGATTCATGGGTGCGTTTACAACATTCTCTACATTTAAATTAGAAAATATTCAACTAAGGGAAAAAAGAAATCATTCCGTCCTTCTTTACTATTTGGTTTCCAGTTATGCTGGTGGAATTATTTTAGCTTTTATTGGTGTATTGATAGGAAATCATTAGACATGGAACAGAGTATGATGTATTCAAAATCCTTGCAAGAATATAATCTGCAAATGAGACAGTCAAATCGCGTTTACACAAATTGGCCAATGATCTAATCATCATTATAGACACTCATCTATTTTCCATGGTGCAGTTCTAATCCATGGTTGACTAATGGCTTGATTGCAAACACCAACGACAAAAGCATTCGTAGGCTGGCGAAAAAGGTAGATGATACACTTGGTGCATGTTCGTACTCCGGTAATCACGGTGCACCATAGACTTTTGTGCTCTTTATGGGTAGCACGTACGGGGGGTTAACCCTTTTTTGGGGTTGCACCAGCCTGCCTACAATATCTTTTGCATTGATCTAGGCGCAGCCTTTTTTGAAACTTTTTGGCTTGTTCCATTTTCTATTGTCTTTTCCCGGCATTTTTATACGAAAAAGTCACAAACTAATGATTTATCTCAGGCTTAAAACTTTTGTTGTTACTATTCAATGATACGTGCAATTCATGGTTCGCATTAACTGATGCAAAAAAAATATCAACCGTTTTCAGATCTTTTTTCTGTAACTCCTGAACAAGCCACTGTTCAGTTAAATTTAACTGAGTGAGAACCTGATTTTCTATGTTACCTTCGATAATAACAGGATAAGCAATATTTCCGGATACTTTTTTAACTCCTAAATCCTCTGCGGTGATAGTAGATTTATGAGGTTTTTTAAAAGCAGTTAGCTTCCCATTTGGTTCGATTAAGGCTAACTCTACATCATTTACATCAAAAATATCTTTTTCTCTTAACATTTGTAATACATTATCTAAGGAATATCGGATTTTTTGTAAATTTCCTACAATAAAAGCACCGTTTCGGATGACAATAGTTGGTTCAAATGTAATCAGTCGTCCCAAAAATCGATTTTTTAATTTTAATTTTGAAACAATGATTTGTAAGACTCCAATAGCTAATATTGATAAAAATGTATATAAATGAGGAATATCCGGATCAGCGATATCTGCACCTGCCACAGCACCTAGCACAATAATGATCAAGAAATCAAATACAGGTACTTCTCCTATTGCCCGTTTCCCCATGAACAATGTCACAATTAAAAGCCAAGGAATTATAGTGATGATCCTTACATAAACCTTTAAAATATCTATTAAAGTTTCCATTATTTAAGATCCCCTTGGTATTCAAGTACAAGTTCTCTATTCGTATTTTCAATCTTTTCGTTCATATTTGAAATATTTGCTCTCCCTGCCACGGATGAGGAGGCAATAATCCCAAATATCAATTCGTTTTTATTCTTCATTCACTCAACCATCTTTCTTTATTTTTTAAATGTTAGGCAAGAATTCTTATTTTATGGTTAGATTGTATTTTTATCATGGTAAATTGTTTTTATTCATCACCCAATACTTACTTCGGTTAATTTCAAATTACCAACCGGATGATTTATCCAAAAACTTTCAAGTAATAGCCTTTGTTATTGGATCGATCACAGAGTTTCTGCTCTAATCTGTCATACAAATTGCAATAAATGTAAAATAAACAGATGAAATTAATTCTTTTAGCTCTCTTGCTGGTGTTCTCCTATTAAAATTATACTAGAATTAAACACCATAGATTAGAGTGGAAGTATTGAAACGAAACTGGACTGAAGAAGAGTTTATAACTGATTTAATACTCATGCCAGATGAACTAAATTTACTTATGGGGAGTAGAAAGGAGGCAAAACGTGATCACCCGGATGGAGTCATTCAGGATACACCCAATTGTAAGTTCTTCCACAATTCATGAATATCATCAAGGATCTGTCCAGGAGTAGTCGGGAATATAAAGAGAAGAACAAAGATGCACGCCTCTTATCGTAGCCATTACCGAAAAGCCATTTGTGAGATTAAAAAAACCTTACATTACTATTTTGCTGTTGGGAACGACGTACCCCATTGAAGGCGTCATTTAACTTTTATCATAATTATTTTAAAAAAGCACTTGAGAAAAATGAAATGGAATGAATGAGACAAATTAACATACTCAAACTGAAGAACCTTTATGACCAATTTCATTTATTAAGGACAAAGAATTTAGTTCCATTCATGATGTGAACCAGGCAACAAGTTTGTGTGATCAATCAGTTAAATAAAAAATCCCCACCTTGTAGGGTTGGGATTTTTTTGCACTTACTTTACTTTTTGTCAGTTAAATGATTTAAACGTTTTCGAAGAACTAGGGATGAGACAGAGAAAACTGCGCAAGCCCCTGCTGATCCAGCAGCAAACATCAGCTCAAAGTTTTCTGTTGGGGATTTGAATAACAAAGAGACTGAGAGAATTAAAGCGGCACCACTAAGACCCAATCCTAATATCGACATTGCCAATAATTTATTCATAGAAACACTCCCAGACTCACAATTTGGAACAAGCTACTACTGCACCTATCCTCAATCCATCGAAAATGTTGAAGGAATGAAATCGACATTAAAAGATCTTGGATACGCAAACATTAGTGTAGTTAGTAACAGTATCCTATTAACATTTTAATAGATACTATTGTATGCATTATAAACACTAATCAAATAAGGAATCAATAATTTAAGCGGATCCATACTGAACGACTAATAAATCAAAATGAAATATCTATACGTTAGTAATCAATATTAAGAGTATTTAGGTTGTAGAAGATAATTTCCAAATTACTCTTAAAATGGGTTAAAACCTGCAATCATTTTAAAGGGAAACGCTAAAGAAAGTGTATAATGTAACAATACTATGTAGAAAGTGAGTGATTTATTATGATAGTCAGATCTTTACCTACATCTAACAAATTTCAGGTGCGGAAGTTTTAATCGTTCAGTTTAAAACCCTTCCGCATTTAATATCGGAGGGAAAAAGATGTTTAGTTATTATGGTTCATTAAGTACGGAATTATATGATTTTACGAAACCAGTGGGGTATTCAATTGAGGGTGATATTGATTATTATCTTGAAAGGTTAAAAGGGACTAAAGGGAAGGTACTTGAAGCTGCTGTCGGTTCGGGGAGATTCTTAATTCCCTTAATTGAAAGTGGGTTTATTGTTGATGGAATTGACTATTCGACAGAAATGTTAGATTCTTGTCGGAAACGATGCAAAGAAAGGGGCTTAAATCCAAAGCTCTATGAAGGTAACTTAAGTAGTTTTTCTTTGGAAACAAAGTATAAAACTATCGTTATACCTAGAGGCTCCTTTTGCTTGATTGAAAGTTTAATGGATGCTAAAGAAGCTCTAAAATGCTTTTATCATCATTTAATGCCAGGAGGACGTGTAGTAGTTGATTTACAATTACCAATCAATTGGCGTACAGGAGAAATTACTACTGCAGCCTTTCCTCTTTCTGACGAAGAAGGCATTTCTTTAGAAAGCAAATCAATTGAAATAAACTGGATCGATCAATATACCTTAACTTATTTAAAGTATGAGAAATGGAGAAAAGGTAAGCTGATAGACACAGAATTACAGAAGTTCGCAATGAGATGGTATGGAATTGAAGAATTCAAACTTATATTAGAAAGCATTGGTTTTTCTAATATTACTTGTTCTGCGGACTATACTTATAAAAAAGAAC
The DNA here is from genome assembly GCF_024498355.1 of Bacillus pumilus. Taxonomy (GTDB): domain Bacteria; phylum Bacillota; class Bacilli; order Bacillales; family Bacillaceae; genus Bacillus; species Bacillus pumilus_P. Next base: position 1,757,732 of record NZ_CP101833.1, on the reverse strand, counting down.
CATCCAAAGATACCCAACTCATTACATTTGAAGCTGTACGAAAATAAGATAGATGTTTGAAAAAGAACGGAGCGTTTCTTTTCGCTCTGTTCTTTTATTTGTAGATCTGAGAGGCTCTACACAATTATTTTCAAAAGAAGCGGTGGATGTTGCAAAAGCTATACGTGGGTTCACTCCTGAAATTATCGAAATTTCAAAGAAAGACACAGATGATAACTTAATGGAAATAGGGATAAGGAAAGAACTTTATCAACTATTAAAGCCGTGATAAGATGAGAGGACAAGACGTAAAGGTTTTTCCAATCTCATTTTAAAAGAAGGCATTCATCGAGTCCTTTATATTTTTTAGTTTACATAATATATATTCTAGGAAGTTAAACTGAGAATCAATTTCTGTTGTCTCAAAATTAAGTATACTTATCTTATTAAGATAAAAAAGAAAAAATCAAAATCCTTCGTTCATTCGTCAGATTTTGATTCTTCAAGATGTTTAATAAACTTCACAGGATTTCCATCGATTTCGTTACACCGGCGCCAGACGCAATGACAGCATTATCGCCAATGGTGACACCTTCAATGCCTTTTGCACGTTCTACTGGATCAAGCTGATGTCCAGATCAAAATTCAAAAAAATGCTCACCAACCTCGATATTGTATCCGAAATTGTGCTGAAATCTCCCTTCTATTTATTTGAATTCATGGTTTGAATGAATGCCTCTGTGAATTGTGTCGTCGCCTCGTTTCCTCCTAAATCCTTCGTTTTAACGTTCATTTTCATGATCTCATGAAGTGTACGTTCGATAAGAGCAGCCGTCTTTTTTAACCTTTCATCTTTATATTTCACATGTAACCAGTCACAAAGCATCACTGTAGAAAGAATCAAGCCCATTGGATTGGCAATATTTTGCCCAGCGATATCCGGTGCTGATCCATGTGCTGCCTGTGCCATGGCTTGGTTTTCGTTACAATTTAATGAAGGGGCTATTCCTAAACTTCCGACTAGTTCCCCTGTTAAATCTGATAAAATATCACCAAACATATTCTCTGTCACAATCACATCAAAATCACTTGCACGTCTCACCAAGTGAGCCGCCATTGCATCGATATGTACATCCTCTACCGCCACTTGCGGATACGCTTTTGCTACCTCTTGGCATGTTTGCAAAAACAAACCAGACCCTAATTTGATAACGTTTGCCTTATGAACAATAGTAACCTTTCGCCTGCGCTCCATCGCACTTTGAAAGGCTGCATGGGCAATACGTGTAATCGCTTTTTTTGTAAATACACCTGTAGATATAGCGACATCTGGTGTAATCAACCACTCTCCTACCCCATGATACATGTTCCGATCTGGATAGAAGCCTTCTGTATTTTCTCGAAAAATGACGAGATCGACGTCTCGTGCAAGGCTTTGTACCCCTGGTAACGATTGAGACGGACGAATGTTCGCAAATAGATCAAACGTATGACGGAGCTCTCCGCTTGGATTCCTCCTCTCTTTAAATATGTCTGGGTATGATGCAGAATCATGAGGCCCTAAAATCCACCCGTGGCATTTTTTCAATTCGTCTTTAGTAGATGTCGGCACAGGATCTTGGTGAGGAGAATGGATCGCTTCAAAACCGATTGGACATTCTACAAATTCCACAAATGACTCATGAAACTGTGACAGCGCTGCCTTTAAGATGCGCATACTTGCTTGTACAATTTCTGGCCCAATCCCATCTCCTTTCAATACCCCGATTCGATATGACTGCATAAAACCCGCCCCCTTTGTCTTGATTTTACCTTTCACTAGAAGCATTGTGAAGGCTTCATTTCTTTTGACTAAAATTTCAGTATGATCCTCCCTTATGTTATTTACGAATCAGGAAGTCTCATTTATAATCGAGTAGATTTGTTCTGTCATATATATCATTAAATGTGAGGGATTAGATGGAATTAAAGTGGTATAAAGCGATTATTGTCATTTTTACGATGTCTGGGATCTCCATCTCTACATGGTTTTCACGGACACCGGAAGTCAGAGATCTATTACAAGCGAATACAGGGACAATGGGTCTTATTTTACTTGGCTTATCTGTTGGTTCTATTGTTGGACTTGTCCTTTCCAATATATTCGTTCGTAAAAAAGGCGGACGAGTGGCCATTGTGATCAGCGCTTTTTTGATGTTCACTGGATTCATGACTCTCGCCACTGGTTCAACGCTCTCTTCTACCCTTGTGGTCACTGCCGGTCTTTTTCTTTTTGGAGCGGGCTCAGGCATGTGCAATGTGGCCATGAACTTAGAAGGGACGGAAATTGAGTACAACATCAGGAAAACCATCCTGCCTATTTTGCACGCTTCCTTCAGCATTGGCACGTTAATCGGTGCAGGTGCTGGGATTCTCTTTATCCATCTAGGGGTATCTGTGTTGATTCATCTTCTGATCATTGCCATTCTTTTCTTTCTCAGCATTTTGATTTGTACACGGTTTATTCCCCACGGGACAGGAAAGGATCATCTTGAGAAGCAAACAAAAACAGTTGATGGTTCTCATGCGGCATGGCTGAACAAACGGACGATATCTCTTGCGATGATCGCCTTATGTCTTGCATTTGTAGAAGGCTCTGCAAATGATTGGATTCCACTTGCGATGGTAGATGGCTACCAGGTTTCACATTCCATAAGTACCGTCATCTATGCTTTATTTTTATGCGGGATGATTAGTGGACGACTGATTAGCGGACGTTTAATTGATCGCTTTGGCAGGGTGTTATTGCTAAGAGTCGCTATTTTTTCAGCTGCTGCAGGACTATTGTTAGTCATTTTAAAGATTTCACTCGTAGTGTGTATGATATCCATCTTTTTATGGGGACTTGGCGCTTCTTTAGGCTTCCCACTGACCATTTCGGCAGCTGGGGATGATAGCCGCTACGCCGTCAAACGCGTCAGCATTGTGACCTTATCTGGTTACACAGCCTCCCTTTCTGGGCCACCAATTTTAGGACTGCTCGCCAATGAGGTAGGACTGCTTCATGCCTTTATATTTGTTCTATTCGCTATTTGTATTGCGGGAATCTTTACAAAAGCTGTAGCAAAACCTCATTCATTACATTCTCACTGAAAAGTGCCAGATTCTCATCATGGCACTTTTTTTAAATTTAAAAAATAAAATTGAAACCTTTCACGAAGTGAAACAGTCCTATATATGTCCTGATGTTTACAGCATTTTAAATGAGGGAAAGTAAAAAAACAAGACTTTTCAAATAACTGAAAACGTGGTAAGATCATGAAAATAAACAGGGAGGGGTGAGAAAAATGAAAAAAAATATGCTGTTAAAATTAGCTGTCTTATTCATAGCACTGGCAAGTTTTCATTTGTTCTCAATGCCTCATTCCGTTCAGGTATACCATCATGCAAAAGTGGTTGCCGATCAAGAATCACATGAAATAAAAATCGTTCAGACAACAGGCGATGAAAAGAAACATGTGAACGCAGTATTTGCCGCATTTACAGCACTGCTGATCATTGGCAGTATGACAGCTGGATTTGCACGCATCACTTATACTGATCGATTTGACCGGAAAAAGAAGCATTTACTTGCAGTGTTCTATCAATCTTCTTATTTCCGAGCAGCTCGTGTTTAACCCAACCATTTAAATCAAAACAAAAATTGGGAGGTTTTACACGATGTTATTTTTCTTAAGATTATTCATTGTAGGTCTGTTCTCTGTCACTTCACTTTCACTTTTCGTCTACCAAGGAATAGAAGTGGTTCACGCCATTACAAGCTTGTTCGGCAACCACGAGAGCTAAATGACCCAAATTATAAAAATTAACCCCCTGTCTATCTCAGGGGGTTTTCGTTTGCTTATTTATTCTCATCTGGAGTAGATTCCGGTGATAGAAGGACATGGGTCACTTCTCCCTGCTCCTCCTCATCTACAATAAATGATCCATTGCTATAACGATCATTCGCTCTTAAAGTAGAGATATCAAGCGGAATCATGGCACCCTTTTCCGTATCAATCTCAAGTGTATCGTGCAAAGATGCAGCGATCACAGCCACAATACGGTGCGGGTTTTTCTTTAATTCTCTTAGCATGAGCACTCCGCGTTTGGCTCTTGATGTCTTATCAAATTCAGAGAGGTTCATTCGCTTCACGGCACCTCTTTGTGTCGTCAAAACTAAGACATCGTTCTTCGGATCAATAATTTGTCCAGAGACCACCTCGTCCCCTTCCTTCAAGTTGATTCCTTTGACACCAGCCGCTCTTGGGCCTACAACGCTCACTTCTTCTTCATCAAACCACAATCCATAACCATTTTTCGTTGCAATAAACAATTCTTGCTGTCCTGTTGTGACGTGAACATCTATGAGTTCATCATCACCTTTTAGATTCAAGGCGACGAGCGGTTTTGAATATCGCTGCGCTTTATATTGGAGAAGCTCTGTTTTCTTCACCATACCGCCTTTTGTAAAGAACACCAGATAGGACGATTCATCAAATTCTTTAATTGGAATCGCTTTTTGAATAGATTCATCACGATCAATCGAAATAATATTCGTAATATGCTGGCCCATGTCTTTCCAGCGTATATCTGGTAGCTGATGAACCGGACAATAAATGTAGCTCCCTTTATTCGTAAACAAAAGAAGAACATCCGTTGTATTCATTTCAAACTGATGAATCAGCCGGTCTGTATCCTTCATGCCAAAGTCCTTCCCGTTAGATGCGGCATAGGAGCGCTGGCTTGTCCGTTTGATGTATCCATCCTTCGTGACCGTAACGTATACATCCTCTGATGCGATCATCACTTCAAGGTTAATCTTAATTTCCTCGATCTTTTCCTCAATGACAGATCGTCTCTCATCAGCATAAGTTTTTTTGAGCTTTTTCAAACTGGTCGTAATCACTTTTAGCAGCTTTTTCTCGTTCCCTAAAATGTCTTCAAGTTCTGCTATACGCACGTCAAGCTCACTTGCTTCGTCTCTTAATTGCGTAATATCTGTATTCGTTAAACGATATAATTGGAGAGAAACAATCGCTTCTGACTGGGCTTCTGTAAAGTCATATTTCTCCATTAAGTTATTTTTCGCATCACGCTTATCATTAGACGAGCGGATTGTCGCAATCACTTCATCTAAGATGGAAAGGGCCTTAATTAAACCATCTACAATATGATGACGTTCCTTCGCTTTTCGAAGCTCATATGCTGAGCGGTTCGTTACCACTTCTTTTTGATGGGCAATATATGCATCAAGTATTGTTGTGAGCGTCATTAAGGTCGGTCTTCGATTATGTATCGCAACCATATTAAAGTTATACGGGATTTGCAAATCAGAATTTTTATATAAGAAATTCAAGACACCATTTGCATCAGCTTCTTTTTTCAGCTCTACAACAATTCGAAGTCCAGTACGGTCTGTCTCATCTCGAACCTCTGAAATACCTTCTACTTTTCTTTCAATTCGGAACTCGTCCATCTTTTTCACAAGGTTGGCTTTATTGACTTCATAAGGGATTTCTGTGATCACGATTTGCTGGCGTCCGCCGCGAATGGTTTCAATCTCCGCTTTTCCGCGAATCATAATCTTTCCTTTTCCCGTTTCATAAGCCTTCTTAATGCCGTCCACACCTTGAATAATACCGCCTGTTGGGAAATCTGGTCCTTTAATGACTGTCATTAATTCCTCAACCGTACAGTGCGGCTGTTCGATTCGTTTAATGACCCCATCAATCACTTCTCCCAGGTGATGCGGAGGAATATCGGTCGCATAACCAGCTGAAATTCCTGTTGATCCATTTACTAGAAGGTTTGGAAACATCGCTGGTAATACAACCGGTTCTTTACTTGTATCATCAAAGTTTGCGACAAATTCGACTGTTTCCTTGTCTAAATCTTTTAAAAGCTCTGAAGCAATCGCACTAAGTCTTGCTTCTGTATAACGCATGGCAGCAGGAGGATCTCCGTCAATACTTCCGTTATTCCCATGCATCTCAATCAGCACATTTCGTACTTTCCATTCCTGACTCATTCTGACCATGGCTTCATAAACAGATGAGTCACCGTGCGGATGGTAGTTACCAATGACGTTACCAACTGTTTTGGCAGCTTTACGGAAGTTTTTATCTTGTGTGTTTCCTTCTGCGTACATCGCATATAAAATTCTTCGTTGTACAGGTTTTAGTCCATCGCGTGCATCTGGAAGCGCACGGTCTTGGATAATATATTTACTATAGCGACCAAACCGGTCTCCAATCACTTCTTCTAATGGTAAATCATGAAATCGTTCTTGTTGTGCCATGTTTAAACCTCCTCAGCTAGCGACAAGTTTTCATTTTCAAGAATGTTGCTTTCCTCATCAAGTCCAAAGGCGACATTCTTTTCAATCCATTTACGGCGCGGTTCTACTTTGTCACCCATAAGTGTCGTGACGCGGCGTTCCACTCGTGCAGCATCATCGATTTTTACTCTGACAAGTGTTCTCGACTCTGGATTCATTGTCGTTTCCCATAGCTGGTCGGCATTCATTTCACCTAAACCTTTATAGCGCTGAATCGTATACCCTTTTCCAACTTTCTTGAGTACGCCATCCATTTCTTCATCAGACCATGCATACTCAATAACTTCTTTCTTCCCTGAGCCTTTGCTGACTTTATATAGCGGAGGAAGTGCAATAAATACTTTCCCATGCTCAATCAGCGGCTTCATATAGCGATAGAAGAACGTAAGCAGAAGCACTTGGATATGCGCACCATCCGTATCCGCATCTGTCATGATCACAATTTTGTCATAATTGATGTCTTCTACATTAAAATCGACACCGACGCCACCACCGATTGCATGGATAATGGTGTTGATTTCTTCGTTTTTGAAAATATCAGCAAGCTTCGCCTTTTCAGTGTTAATGACCTTCCCTCGAAGCGGAAGCACCGCTTGGAACTTTCGGTCACGTCCTTGCTTTGCTGATCCACCCGCTGAGTCGCCCTCTACTAGGTACAGTTCGTTTCTTGCCGGGTTTCTAGATTGAGCAGGTGTTAATTTCCCGCTTAACGTCGCTTCGGACTTTTTACGTTTCTTGCCGCTCCTCGCTTCTTCTCTTGCTTTTCTAGCAGCTTCTCTTGCCTGCTGTGCTTTAATGGCCTTTTTCACAAGAAGAGTCGCCGTTTCCCGGTTTTCTTCAAGAAAATAAGCAAGTTTTTCAGAAATAACAGTGTCAACAGATGACCGTGCCTCACTTGTCCCAAGCTTTCCTTTTGTTTGTCCTTCAAATTGAAGCAGCTCTTCAGGAATTCTGACAGAAATAATGGCAGACAGTCCTTCTCGAATATCAGTGCCTTCTAAATTTTTGTCTTTTTCTTTTAAAAGAGTTACTTTGCGTGCATATTCATTAAAGGCTCTCGTCATTGCTGTTTTTGCACCAGACTCATGCGTACCGCCATCTTTTGTTCTTACGTTATTGACAAAGGAAAGGATATTTTCTGAGTAGCCATCATTGAATTGAAAAGCAAAATCTACTTCAATGGACTGATGCTCCCCTTCAAACGAGACGACTTCACTAAGTACATCTTTTTCCTCATTTAAATAAGCTACGAATGCTTCGATGCCCGTCTCATAATAAAAGGTTTCTTGTACATCGTGCCGTTCATCGATCAGCTCTATTTTTAACCCTTTTAATAAAAAGGCTGATTCTCTTAAACGTTCTGATAATGTATCGAAATTATAGGTGGTGACACTGAACATTGTTGGGTCTGGCTTAAAATGAATCAGTGTTCCTGTCTTTTTCGTTTTCCCGATTTTTTCAAGTGATGTTACTGGCTTGCCGCCGTGTTCAAATCGCTGGTGATAAATAAAGCCATCTCGTTCAATTGTTACAGTGAGCCATTCTGACAGTGCGTTTACAACAGATGCCCCAACCCCGTGAAGTCCACCACTTGTTTTATATCCGCCTTGACCAAATTTTCCGCCTGCGTGCAGGACAGTTAAAATGATCTCAGGTGTCGGTTTTCCAAGCTTATGCATACCAGTAGGCATTCCTCGTCCTTTATCTTGGACGGAAATGCTGTTATCTTTATGTATTTTGACAATGATATGATCTCCATGGCCAGCGAGCACTTCATCGACAGAGTTATCTACAATCTCATAGACAAGGTGATGAAGACCGCGTGAATCCGTAGATCCAATATACATACCTGGACGTTTACGGACCGCTTCAAGCCCCTCTAGCACCTGAATAGAATCATCGTTATAATCTACTTGCTGCTTTTTAACCAAATGCTTAATCCCCTTTCACTAACAAACATAACCGGCTAATCATCAAATGATCTCTCTAGATTTTAATGATGATCATGCTGCTCATTACTGTCCACTTTAATAAGCTGCATCATCACCATGCATGTGTGATTCAGCTATACATGCTCTTTTGCATGACTATGAGAATGGCCCATATTCTGCAATCAGAACTAGAAGTCCATTATAAACAAGACTGTTTCATAAGCCAAATGCAATCATATGATGGTTTTAGCAAAACAGAACGTGTGTTCCGTCTTTATCTTATCGCTCTTTTTCTCGATATGCAAGGTCATCGATATGTCCCTGTCGCCTTATTTTATCGCTTTCTTCTAGAATCGCAAATATATTTCTGCAACAAAAAAGTAAAAATCCTTGGTTTTTCAAGGATTTTTGACGATTTAATGAGTTTTTGTCATAGCATGAGCCACTTTAATGCATAAATCCATGATGGCCACTTTCCCTTTTTGCTCAATCAATCTTTTCGCTTCTTCGTGATATACGCCTTGCTGTGCCCAAAAAACAGGTGCGTCCATTTCAAGAAATTCTTTTGCCACCTCAGGTAAAAATTCTGAACGTCTAAAGACATTGACAATATCAACAGGCTCTTGAATGTCTTTTAAAGACGCGACCGATTTTACGCCAAGTGCTTCATCAATCGTTGGATTCACCGGAATGATGTCATAACCGGCATCCTGCATCGCTTTTGAGACCATATAAGACGTTCGGTGCGGCTGATCTGATAAACCAACAACAGCAATTCGTTTGCTGCTCTTTAATATACGACCGATTTCTTGTTTAGTAGGATGATTCATCCAGACACTCCTTTTCTTCTATTTTAGCGAATTTCTTCTGAAAAACAAAGCTCAATTCATTCTCCTTCTCTTTTTTCAAAAAAAGATCGCCATGTTTTTCATAAGATCATGTTAAAATGTAAGACAAGAGGGAGAATATAAAGGAGTTATGCAGATGTTAATTGCTTTGATGTTTATTTTGGCTTATCTACTCGGCAGTATTCCATCCGGTCTCATTGTCGGGAAAGCTGCAAAGGGAATCGATATCCGTGAACATGGCAGCGGGAACCTAGGTGCGACGAATGCATTTCGTACGCTTGGGGTAAAAGCAGGGTCTATCGTTATTACAGCTGATATTTTAAAGGGGACTCTCGCTTCAGCTTTACCGTTTTTCATGCAGCTGGACATTCATCCCTTACTAGCAGGAGTTGCTGCTGTTATCGGTCACAGCTTTCCTGTCTTTGCAAAATTTAAGGGGGGAAAAGCAGTCGCTACGTCAGGCGGCGTGTTGCTATTTTATGCCCCGTTCTTATTTATCACAATGATCGCTGCTTTTTTCTTATTTTTATACATTAGTAAATATGTGTCTTTATCATCAATGCTGACTGGAATCTATACATTCATTTACAGCATATTCACCCAAGACCTATTCTTAATTATTGTTGTAGCCGTTCTTGCTGGCTTTGTGATCTACAGACACATCGCCAACCTCAAACGAATTCTCAACAAAACTGAACCGAAAATCAAATGGCTCTAGCCGTTTATTAAGTTTAAATATGTGGTAAAAGTACAGAAAAGCTGTTTTTGCATTCTGCATGTAAAAAAACAGCATGACTTCAAAAAGGGGCGATCACATTGAAATTAACGATGAAAGATGATGCACTCAATTGGTACAAGGATGAACTGGATTTAGAAAAAGGTGATCATGTTCGCTTTTTTGTGAGATATGGCGGGTGCAGTAATGTACAAAAAGGCTTTTCTCTCGGCGTCGCAAAAGATGAACCTCAAAATGCAGGCGCAACCGCTGAATTAGAAGGTATTACTTTCTTTATTGAGGAAAGTGATATTTGGTATTTTGACAACCATGATCTGCATATTGATTATAACGAGTCCGTGAAAGAACCAGAGTTTCATTATGAATAACAAAAAAGATACCTCATCCCTCGGGTATCTTTTTTGTTTTATACATCAATATATAGTCCATACTCCTGAATGTTTCCTAAAGACCGCTCCTTTTGCAAGATCCTTTCTTGCGATTCACCGATCAGGTCAAAATGAGGAAAGCCTTCTCGAACATGAATCCATTCTTTTTTTAATCCATGTGTTTCTCCCCAAGCCATTAATTGCTTCATATCCTGACACGCTGCCTTTGTGACGGTATTGGCATTTGGAAAACGGTCATCAAGCCAATAGTGTGTCAAAAAGGCGACTTTCCCTTGCCGAACAGCTGATTTCCATGCGTTCAAATCGCTTCTTTTAATACCAAATGCCATAGATTAACCCTGCTTTTTCGACTGTTCGTATACTTTGTGCCAGGCAGGAAAGGCTTTTCTAAACTGAATAGGTCTAAAGGTGTCTTTGTCTACACAAATATGTGAGGTTGTCCCCGTAATAGCTGTTTGTCCATTAGGCTTTTGAATTTCATAGCCATACACCGTTTTGACACCATTGTATTCTTCAATCCACGTATGGATGATTGCGGTTTCGCCGTACAGTAATGGTTTTTTATATCGAACCTGAAGATCTACAACAGGTGCAAGGACACCGTCTGCTTCTAGCTGCGCATAGGAAAATCCCAGTTCTTTAATCAACGCTGTTCTGCCGACTTCCATCCAAATTAAGTAATTGGCATGATACACGATGCCCATTTGATCTGTTTCTGCATAACGGACTTCTATTTCTTTTTTGGATACATACACGTTTTCATCGCTCTCCTATCGAAACCTAAGGTCTCTGCCATTTTACCACATTCCAAAAGGTTCTTCTAAAAAGAGGCAATAAAATAAACCAGGAATCCCTGGTTTATTCGGTATAGCCATTCTTTCTTGCTGCTTCTTCGTCCTTTATCTCAGAACGCATGGCGTCAATACTCGTTCTGCGATTTTCATTTTTTTGCTTGATCATCTGCTGTTCTTCCTCTGTCGAAAGAGCCATCGCTGCTTCAGATTCATCAATATTTTCTAGCGTGTTCTCGATCATATCTTGGAGCTTTTCAACATTATCAGAACGATCATCTGGATTGGATTGATATGACTTGCCATTCATCATGCTTCCCTCCTATTATTCGCCCTTCGTCTGTATCACATCAGGCTGTTCATTTGATTTATTATGCATCTTTTTACCTTTATTGCGTTTGTACGCCACAGGTTTTGTCCCTAAATGGTCTGGTGTAAACTGTGCTTGTTTATCATGCTCTCTACCCATCATTCATCCCTCCCTCTTCTTTAGGATGAACGAAAACGGATAAAACATAACTTATTTCTGTCTAAAGCGCTCTTCCAACTTTTCTTCTAGCTGGTTTAAAAATTCCTCATTACTTAATAATTCTTTCTTATTTTCAAGCACAAGCTCTTCAAATGTACGGCGTTTTCTTCTTCTCATTCCGCTCACCTCCAGTGTATGTGTATTACATTTTCGCCAAAAAATTTAGAAAATAAGCAAAAGAGCTGAATCATTATAGATCCAGCTCTGTTTCAATTTCTTTTTTTGTCAGCATTTGATGCTTCACAGACATGATGCGTCCTTTTTCATCTAATATGTATGTAGTTGGATATGAAAGCACCTGATACCTCGCTTGAATGCCTTTTTGGTCCAATAAAACAGGAAGGGTCAGCTTTAATTCATCTCTGAATGCTGCGACATGATCCACACTCTTTTCAGTGGTCGTCAAATTCACTGCTAGTACTTCGACTTGATCATTCTCGCTTCTGATCGCATCTAGATCCGGCATTTCCGTTCTGCATGGTTTACACCATGTCGCCCAAAAATTGACGAGCACCTTTTTCCCGCGATAATCAGATAACGATGCGGTTTTGCCATCAAGTGTTTTGAGCTCAAAATCAGGGGCCTGATCCCCTATTTCAAGACCGATGGCCGGCTCTTTTGGCCCAAATAAATTCCACGCAAGTAAACCAATCAACACAAGTAAAACAGCGCTTGCTATTACTTTTTTCCACATGATTGATCCTCCACTATTTTAAAAAGAAGAGAAAGCTTTTGGCCGCCTTCTCTTCTTCTCTTAATTAGTTGCTTGCCAATTTTTCACGCAATACCATTTGAAGGATACCACCATGACGATAGTAGTCAATTTCGACTTCACTGTCAAAGCGAACAAGCACTTCAAATGTTTTCTCATTGCCATCTGCATCGATTGCTTTTACAGTGACAAGATCACGCGGACGAACTGTTTCGTCAACATCTACTTCAAATGTTTCGGTTCCTGTTAGTCCATGAGTCTCTGCACTTTCTCCGTCTTTAAACTGTAAAGGAAGTACGCCCATGAAGACAAGGTTACTTCTGTGGATACGCTCAAAGCTTTCAGCTAGAACAAATTTAATCCCAAGAAGGTTTGTTCCTTTTGCAGCCCAGTCACGTGAAGAACCCATTCCGTAGTCTTTACCTGCTAAGATCGCTAGACCTGTTCCATCTTCTTTATAACGCATGCATGCATCATAAATGGATGTCACTTCACCAGTTGGCCAATACGTTGTATATCCGCCTTCTGTTCCCGGTGCAATCTGGTTCTTAATACGGATGTTTGCAAAAGTACCTCTCATCATAACATGGTGGTTCCCACGGCGAGATCCATATGAGTTGAAGTCTCTAGGCGACACGCCTCTTTCTTGCAAGTATTTACCTGCAGGTGTGTCCTTCCCAATTGCTCCAGCTGGAGAAATATGGTCAGTTGTGACAGAGTCACCGAATTTTGCAACAACGCGAAGTCCTTTAAGTGGCTCAACTTTGCCAGGTTCAACTGAAAGGTTTTCGAAAAATGGTGGGTTGTCAATATAAGTTGAATTCTCATCCCATTTGTATAGTGCATCATCGGTTGTTTTGATTTCATTCCAGCGATCGTTGTTATCAAAGACAGTTTCATACTCTGAACGGAATAATTCAGGTGTTACTGTGCTCTTAACAACACTGTTGATTTCGTCCATCGTTGGCCAAATGTCATTGAAATAGACGTTTTTGCCACCCTTATCGACACCGATCGGATCCTTTGTTAGGTCGATATCTACAGTACCCGCAAGTGCATATGCCACAACTAGTGGTGGTGATGCAAGGTAGTTTCCTTTGACAAGCGGATGGATACGTCCTTCAAAGTTACGGTTACCTGATAAAACTGAAGTGATCAGCAGATCATTTTCAGAGACAGCTTCCTCAATTTCTTTCTCAAGCGGTCCAGAGTTTCCGATACATGTTGTACAGCCATATCCAACAATGTTAAATCCAAGGTCTCTTAGGTATGGAAGAAGTCCTGAGTTCACAAGGTATCCTGTTACAACCTTTGAACCTGGCGCTAGTGACGTTTTCACATAGTTTGGTACCTTCATACCAAGCTCACTTGCTTTCTTCGCAACAAGACCTGCCCCGATCAAGACGTATGGGTTAGATGTATTCGTACAGCTCGTAATCGCTGCAATCGCAATCGCACCTGTCTTCATGACAGCTTTTTCACCGTTTGAAAGATCAAATTCGATTTGTTTATCCAGCTCTGATTTTTCTAAGCCGAATCCTTGGTTTCCTGCTGGGCTTTCAATATGTTTATGGAACGTCTCTTTCATTTCAGAAAGTGGAATCAAATCTTGTGGACGTTTTGGACCAGATAAGTTTGACTCAATTTTAGAAAGATCAATTTCCACGACATCAGTAAATACTGGTTCCTCAGCATCTGGCGTATAGAATAAACCATTTGCGCGAGAATATTCTTCAACGATATTAATTTGCTCTTCATCACGGCCAGTGAGACGTAGGTAAGCCAGAGCTTCCTCATCTACTGGGAAGAATCCGCAAGTAGCACCGTATTCAGGCGCCATGTTCGCAATCGTTGCACGATCAGCTAATGGCAGCTGTGCAACGCCTGGTCCGAAGAATTCAACAAACTTGTTCACAACGCCTTTTTCACGTAGTACTTGCGTGACTTTTAATGCCAAGTCAGTTGCAGTTGTTCCGTTTGGAAGCTCCCCAACTAATTTAGCGCCAATGACTTCTGGTACTGGGAAGTAAGAAGGTTGACCAAGCATACCAGCTTCCGCTTCGATACCGCCAACTCCCCATCCAAGAACACCAATTCCGTTAATCATTGTTGTATGAGAGTCAGTACCAACTAGTGTATCTGGGTAAGTGATGATCTCGCCATCTTCTTCAATCGCATGAACAACACTTGCAAGATACTCTAAGTTCACTTGGTGAACAATTCCTGTTGCAGGCGGAACAGCTTGATAGTTGTTAAACGCTTTCTTTGCCCAGCTAAGGAAGTTATAACGCTCTGCGTTACGTTCGAATTCTAAATCCATGTTAATGTTTAATGCGTCTTCAGTTCCAGCTTTGTCAACTTGTACCGAGTGGTCAATGACAAGGTCAACTGGAATTTCAGGGTTGATTTTATCCGGGTCTCCTCCGACATCTGCCATTGCTTTTCTTAAAGAAGCAAGGTCAACGACGGCTGGTACACCCGTGAAGTCTTGTAAAATAACACGAGATGGTTTAAATGGAACATCAATCTCTTTTACCTCGGCAGTTCCCCATTTTGCCAAGTTTTCAACGTGTTCCTTTTTGATCACTCTACCGTCTACTTGGCGAAGCACTGATTCTAACAGTACCTTAATGGAATAAGGCAGCTTAGAAACATTTCCGATTCCTTGTTTTTCTAGTGCTTCTAACGAATAATAGTGATACGTTTTCCCATTTGTCGAAAACGTTTTTCTAGATTGAAAAGCGTCTTGTTTAGCGACTTGCTGCTGTTTCGACATGTCCAAAATCCCCCTTTTGATGATCAAGATCAATTTCAATTCTCAGAAAAATCGTCGTATTTCACCACAATTTTCTCACAATTTCATCTTAAAACAAATTCATACATAAGTAAATAACAATGCTTTTATTAAATTCAATAAGTTTATCTTATCATTAGGAAATGATTACTCTTCATAAACCGAGTGGCGCGGGTTCATACTAATATTGAGGTGATAGAACATGACAAAACGCAAAGCAAATCATGTGATTAACGGCATGAACGCAGCCAAAAGCCAAGGAAAAGGTGCAGGCTATATTGAAAATGATCAGCTCGTTTTAACAGAAGAACAAAGACAAAACAATAAAAAACGCAAAAAGAACCAATAAGAAAGGAGCAAGAATCATGACGAATAAAAACACAGGGAAAGACATCCGTCAAAACTCTCCTAAGGAGCATCATGGCAGGCAGCCTGAGCCATTATCAGGCAGTAAAAAAGTGAAAAACCGCAACCATTCAAGACAAAAGCACAATTCACATCATGATATGTAAACATTCCCTTCTCATCCCGTGACCAAACGTTTTAGGTCTTTCACACATTTCAGTTTTCAACATATGATTTATTATGAGATGTGATGGAGGAGTGTTTATGGAGAATGAAAAGCAAGTGAATTCCTCTGATTTTCTTGAAATAGATGATTGGCTCAATGTGTTAATGGATGATCCTTTTGCCTGGTATGATGAACACCTCCCAATTGATCTGTATGAAACAAGCCGTGATTATATTATTGAGATCGATATCTCTACCTTGTCGATCACTGATGTAAAGCTGACCTTCGCTGGATATGAGCTCACTCTAGCTTTCACGGCACAAAAGCCAAATGATGAAAGCGAACAGCAAATTGAAAAAAGTGTCATGCTCCCTTTTTATTTGAATAACAAAGACATTGACACAGAATACGAAAACCGAATCATATCGATAAAAATTAAAAAATATTCTCATCATCAAGACGGGGCATTTTCCTTTCAAATGCCGCATTTCAAACATTAAGAGCCCACCTTCATTTTGGTGGGCTCTCTTCCGTTCGTTTCAAGTCAATCCCTTTTGCGAACCACCATGGCCAAATAGTAGAGTCGCTATACGATAATATATGCTTTTTCTACTAAATGGTTTGGGTCCTTCTAGTAAATGGACGTCTATCAATGAAAAAGGGGCGCTTATAGAGAAAAGATACAGACATTTTTGTTATTTTCTTCTATCATCTCTTCATGTAAAATAAGATAGAGACATAAGGGGTATAAGGAGTGAGAACATGTTAAGCGGCTGGTTTTTGTGGTTCATTTTATTTTGGGGGACAGTGATGATCGGATTACTAGCAATCGGTGGCTTTTTTATGTTTCGCAAATTTTTAAAACGATTGCCGAAGGAAGACGGGAAATCAGAACTTGATTGGCAGGATGAATATATTCAAAAGAGCTTGCACCTATGGCGGGATGAGGACAAACAGCTTTTAAATGAGCTCGTATTACCAGTTCCAGAGCTGTTTCGAGATGTCGCCAAAGAAAAAATCGCGGGCAAAATTGGCGAACTGGCATTAAAAGAACAGGCTGCCAGCATTAATTTAGACTTAATTATTCGCGGCTATATAATCGCTACGCCAAAGCGAGACCATAAGTTTTTACTTAAGCGCCTGCAAGAAAAAAACATCGATCACACGCCATACGAATCGCTATTAAAATAACCTCCTTTTTATAAAGGAGGTTTCAGATTGTTGACAAAGGGCTAAAATGATCTTTATTTTAGCCCTTTGTCTTATTTTCAGCGTGATAGAAAACCTTTGAATTCTAGGAAGGACGAGCACTGGAGCGGAGCGAATTTGACATTCGTGAGCACCAGCGCGCAGGACTGACAACGAATGCGAGGGTTTGTCTACACGCTGTAACCTCCTTTTTATAAAGGAGGTTTAATTCATTTGAGCCTGCTGCGGATCTAATTGTTTAGACAGCTTTCTAAACGATAAATACATAGCGACCCGCCAAGGCACGATCATGCCAAAGGCAAGGATCCAAAACATCCCGCTTAACGCACCATAATCAATGGAAGAACTCAGGATGGTCTTCATGCCAATACGAATAACAAGAAGACCAATGAGAATGAACACAAATGCTTTTGATCGCTTTAGATAAATTTCATTCCCTCTAATTTCAAATTTTGATGTTTTAATTAAAAATATGGAGAAAAACATCCCCACTGTGATCGCCTCAAGAAATTCAGCTCCAGTTACTTGAAACATAGGGACCAAAAACATCAGAGCACCAGTGCTCATGAATATAGGAGGTAAAATAATTTTTTTCGCGGTTGCAGGTTTTGCAGATGATTTAATGCGAATAAACATGACGGCTACCGCCATACATACCGCAATTATAGAAGAGATTATGATCATCATATCAAATCATTCCTTTATTCTTTAAGGTCAGTCTATGTATAATATACTCCAATTGACGAAAAAAAACCATTCGCCGCGACTGTAGAAAACGATTTCAAAAGCCTGTAAATCCACCAAACAATGATGAGAACATAATGATAATCCATGTTAGAAGATCAAAGAACAGTAAAATCCCTACCACAATCATAATGATCCCGCCAATTCTCATGATGAGCTGCTGACGCTTTCTGATCCACGCCATTTTCGTGATGAAAAAGGACAGAACAAAAAACGGAATGGCAAAGCCTAATACATACGCAATCATATAGGTCACAGCGGACTCCGGTTTATTGCTGGCAAGTGTGATGACAGCTGATAAAATCGGGCCGGTACAGGGTGTCCATCCAGCGGCAAAACCCATTCCGATGAGAATTGATCCAAAAAAACCAGCCGGACGATTTTTGAACTGCATTCTCTTTTCCCCCATCAGAAAAGAGGGCTGAAATACACCAAGAATCATAAAGCCAAAGAAAATAATGAGAATGGCCCCAATTTGACGAATCGCTTGATGATATTCAATAAAGAACGAACCAACGAACGATGTCCCAAAGCCAATCGCAATAAAAATGATAGAGAACCCAATTAAAAAGAATAATGTATGAAGCAGACTTCTTCTTCTCAGCATCACTTTCTCAGATTTCACTTCATCTATACTAACACCCGTGATATACGATAAAAAGGCTGGGTAAAGCGGAAGACAGCACGGTGAGATAAAAGAAAGAAACCCTGCTCCAAAAGCTAAAAAATAATTCAGATCTGACAAAAGAACACCCCCCTTCTTATAATATACAACAAGAGATGACAAAATCATTTCATTTTTTTTACATCATCTCAATAAAGATGGTCTATTCTCTTAAAACCTTATATAATTTAATTTGACATCGAGATAACGAATCCTTTAAATTTGAAAATAAACCTTAATATGGATATAATAGAATCGATTCTTTTTATCAAGATTTGCATGAAAGGAACATGACTTTGGTAAAAACATCATTATTAACTCAAATCGAAGAAAAAAGAGAAGAGCTGATGAAAGTTGTCTTGCATAATGGGATGACATCAACAGTGACCATCGAACATAGCCAGCAGCTAGATCATCTCCTCTTACAATATCAACGACACCTACACTCAAACTCAGCCAACTAATCATATCTCATGATATAAACCATGCCGCACGATTTTAGAAAAGTTGATATGTGTGACAATAAACGAAACAAAAACCTCTGATCACAGGGGTTTTTTGTTTTTGGTCTTTTAGATGATGCATGACGCCATAATAAAAACCACCTTCCCTGCTTCATTCATGCAAGTACAGTGGTTTTAAGCGTCTGATGAAGGTGACTTCATAAAGAAAGGACATAGCTTGTCCATTCTTTATGCCCATGTTCCATCTATGATCATAATATCGTACGTATTATTTCGCTTGGTTGTTCATGGCTTTCATCATTTGATTGATTTTCTTTTGGGACGGTTTCATGCCCATTTGCATCATCATCATTCGAAGCATTTGTTCATTAATTGGTGGATTCTTTTTCAAGTAGCTCATCATATACTTACGAGCAATAAAGAATCCGAGTGCAACTCCTGCAAGCAGTGCAACAACGCCTACAAGGATGACAACCCATAAATCCATAATTCTTCCTCCTTCATGTTGTCTCGTATAAAGTGTACTAAACAAAAGGCTATTATACAACATTTCACGTTCAATTTTATTTTTTTAAACAAAATTCCTCACTTTTACCGGATTGAGCCACCCGTGCTTCTTTGATCCAAAGTCCATGGCAAGGAAGCAAGGACTGATTTTTCTCAGCACTTCAAAAAACACCGCTTCTGCCTCATAACTACCTGTGGCAGACATTTGAATATAACGATCTTTGATGATGAATGCAGCTGTTCCTTTTCCATCTGGTAAGGAGGCGCTGTAAATCGAGCCTATTTGTGTATAGTGAATGTTCGTTAAGTTGTTCATTAATCGCTGGTGCATATGAAAAGCAGGGATTCGTTTCGTCACGTAATCCACTTGTTTCACAAGCATAACCAATTCATCTTCCGTGCGGTTCGTCCAGTGTAACGACTCAAACAAATGAAACAAAATCGATTCTCTACCAAAATAATGATGCGCAAATTCATCCTCAATCCAATAAATATAATAATGGCGTTCCATGTCTATCCCTTCCTTTCACATTTCGTCAATCTCGTATATTGCTTGTATTATACAAAAATGTGAAAGAAAGAATTGTCTATATATGAAGCAAGAAGAAACTAGTTTTGTCAAAAAAACAAGAAAAAAGAAAAAAGTTTGCAGAGCGGATGGAAATGCTCTGCAAACAGGTAGCAAAAAAGCATGATGCTTGGAAATCGATTATTTATTAAGCTTCGCTTTCACACGGCTGACCACGTTGCTTACAGTAAATCCGTATTTCTCAATAATGGTTTCACCTGGAGCAGAAGCGCCAAATTTATCAATCGCAATCACGTCGCCATCAAGACCAGTGTAACGCTCCCAGCCAAGTGAAGCACCCATTTCAATCGCAATACGTGCTCTCACTGCTTTAGGTAGGACTGACTCTTTGTATTCGTCTGACTGCTGATCGAAGCGATCCCATGCAGGAAGACTCACAACAGAAGCACGGATGCCTTCTTTTTCAAGTGCCTTTTGCGCTTCAATCGCTAAGCCTACTTCAGATCCTGAAGCGAGTAAAAGTGCTTCTGGCTGAGCATCAGCAGCTTCAACGACAACGTATCCACCTTTTTCTACTCCCTCATATGCCTTCTCTGGTGCTTGGTCAATCGTTGGAAGGTTTTGACGAGTGAGTACTAGTGCTGTTGGTTTATCCGTTGAAGATACAGCCAGTTTCCACGCTGCAGCTGTTTCGTTTCCATCTGCTGGACGAATGACAGAAAGGTTAGGCATCGCGCGTAATGAAGCAAGTTGTTCAACCGGCTCATGCGTTGGCCCATCTTCACCGACGGCAATACTATCATGCGTAAAGACATACGTGACTGGCAGTCCCATTAATGCAGCAAGACGAATAGCTGGTCTTAAGTAATCTGAGAAAACAAAGAACGTTCCGCCGAATACACGGAGACCGCCGTGAAGTGCCATACCGTTTAACGCGGCACCCATTGCAAATTCTCTGACACCAAACCAAATATTTTTGCCGGCGTAATTATTTTTACCAAAGTCGTCAGTGTTTTTAATTGTTGTTTTATTTGATCCAGCAAGGTCAGCAGAACCACCAATAAAGAAAGGTACTTGCTTCGCAATGCCATTTAATACTTCGCCAGAAGAAGCGCGAGAGGCAAGACTTGAGCCTGATTCATAAACAGGAACCTCTTGATCCCAATTCTCAGGAAGCTTTCCTTCAATCGCAAGCTTCAGCTGAGCTGCTAGCTCTGGATATTCTTTTTCATATTGCTCAAATAGCTCATTCCACGCTGCTTCTTTTTTCTGACCAGCGTCTTTTACAGCTTCTTTGAAATGATCGTACACTTCAGAAGGTACATGGAAATCTTCTTCAAACGTCCAAGAATAAGCTTCCTTCGTCAGCTTTGCTTCGTCGCTGCCAAGCGGTGCACCATGCACACCAGACGTTCCCGCACGGTTTGGAGATCCGAAACCGATCGTTGTTTTCACTTCAATGAGAGTAGGTTTGTCCGTACTTTGTTTGGCTTTTTCAATAGCAGCAGTCACTTCTTCGATGTTGTTGCCGTCTTTTACGTAAAGAACTTCCCAGTTCATCGCTTCAAAACGATTCTTCACATTTTCAGAGAATGAACGATCTAGGTCGCCATCTAAAGAAATATCATTTGAATCATAAAGAACAATTAAACGGCCTAAGCCTAAATGACCAGCAAGTGAAGCAGCTTCAGAGGAAATTCCCTCCATTAAGTCTCCGTCTCCGCAAATGCTGTATGTATAGTGGTCCACAACGTTAAAGTTGTCTTTGTTATACGTTTCCGCAAGATGTCTTTCTGCAAGTGCCATTCCAACTGCCATGGCAATCCCTTGTCCTAAAGGACCTGTTGTGGCATCTACGCCTTCTGTGTGTCCAAATTCAGGATGTCCAGGTGTTTTGCTTCCCCATTGGCGGAATTGTTTTAGATCTTGGATGCTAAGGTTGTATCCGCTTAAATGAAGCATGCTATATAAAAGCATAGAGCCATGTCCCGCAGATAAAACAAAACGGTCTCTGTTAAACCAATTTGGGTTTTGCGGACTTACGTTTAAGTGATTCGTCCATAAAGCGTATGCCATTGGTGCAGCACCCATTGGCATTCCAGGGTGACCGGAATTCGCTTTTTCAATTGCGTCTATGGAGAGAGTACGTATTGTTGCAATAGATTTCAATTCAATCGTTTCCATATAAATTTAAATCCCCTTCCGTATCTTGTGTACACCATTATCATAAATCTACTGTCCTTTTTTCACAACTATTTCACGCTGAAAAAGAAGGATTTTGTCACATTTAGTTTATCGATCACCTAAAAACTTATGCAAATAAGAAAAAAGATGAGAATATTCTTCCCATCTTTTCAAAATTCAAGAAATCCTGATCTTAATGAAGGTTCTGATCTCTTTCTCTTTTTAATTTTTCTGGTGTGACATCGTTTCCTTCAGGATCGACGATTTTCACGGTTTTAAGTGTATTTTTCATAGAAGAACGAAAAGCTTTTAAATATTCTTCTCTTAAATGCTTTTGTTCTGTTTTTTCAGCGTCCGACAAACCGGTCTCTTTCGACTTTTTTGAAAGCTCATTTATTCTTGCAAGCTGCTTTTTAGAAATCATGACAAACTCCTTTAAAACATTTTCTCTAAATACTACTAAATATCATTCATTTTTACAACAATTCACACTTTACGTGGTAAGAGCTTTTTCATATTCTTGATACCTTCTATGCACCGTCGCCTTTGAAATGTCAAAGCCTAGTCCCTGAAGTGTTGCTGCGATTTCGGCGAACGTCATGTTGTTTTTTCTTAATCGAACAATTTCTGAAATCGGTACTTCAATTCGCTCACGGCCAGGCGCCTGCTCACGGTGTTTTAAATTGAGTTCAGGCTGATACCCGCGCTCAACAGCCCTCTTCATTCCCCGCTTAATTTTCAGGTTATGAATTTTTCGTTGATACTCTTCCACGATTCCTACAATCTCAATGACCATCTCATCTGCTTCTGAAAGCTCAAGCTCTCCTCTATGAAAAACACTATACACCTTTACTTTCTCTTTAAAAAGACAATGAAGAAGCGCAATTTTTGCTTGTCCTCTTCCAAGGCGCGTCTCATCCTGAATGAGAACAGCATCTATTGACTCTTCTTTCAGCGTAGCAAGCATATCAAAAACACCATTACGATCTAGATCGTATCCACTCGCTTTTTCTTTAATGACTTTGACCACATTCATCTTGTGCAAAGCAGCTAAAGCTAGCAATTCTTCTTCTTGTCTTTTCAGCGAGGTTTCCTGCTCTTCTTTGACAGTACTGACTCTCGCATAAATGATTGCGTTCATCTCTTCAATCGACCTTTCTACTGTACTGTTGCAAGTTGATATACGACTGGATGCTCTTTTTTGACTGGTATCACAAGGATGTCTCCAGGCTGGATTTCAGTTGAAGCAAGATCATTGTGTTCGGTTACCCAGTCAATAAACGCATTTTTGTCGATTGATTTACTGTCGTTTACTTGATCAGCTAACCCCCAAAGAGTATCACCTGATTGAACCTCTATTTTAACATATTGATTTGGATCATTATGGCTAGTGACTGCGATAAGTGAGAGAAATATGCCAACGATGAATGAGAATACCCCAATAAAAATAATAGATTCTTTTAACCTCATAATGTCATCTCCCCTAACAGAATATGCGTTCGCTCTTTCTGTCATTCATTATAAATACGAACAAACGTTTCTGTCAAACGTTTTTTTCGAACCTATGTTTGTACTGTTAGGAAAAACATGCTATAATTTCTTTAAAATTGACGTTTTGAGGTGCAAAAGATGACGAAGCTATCAAAAAGACAACTCGATATCCTGACATTCATCAAAGAAGAAGTAAAAAGCAAGGGCTATCCCCCATCCGTTCGTGAAATTGGAGAAGCTGTCGGTCTAGCATCCAGCTCAACTGTCCATGGACATTTAGCTAGACTAGAAACAAAGGGTTTAATTAGAAGAGACCCGACAAAACCTAGAGCGATCGAAGTACTAGATGAAGAGGAAATGAATATTCCAAAGAGTGCTGTAATGAATGTACCAGTCATCGGAAAAGTAACAGCCGGCTTGCCTATCACGGCTGTTGAGAATGTAGAAGAATACTTCCCTCTTCCAGAGACTTTTGCAGCGCCAGATGAACAAGTATTTATGCTTGAAATTATGGGAGAAAGTATGATTGATGCGGGTATTTTGGACAAGGACTATGTCATTGTCCGTCAGCAAAGCACTGCCAACAATGGAGATATTGTGGTCGCGATGACAGAGGAAGATGAAGCCACAGTGAAACGTTTTTATAAGGAAGATACACACTTTAGATTACAGCCAGAGAACCCATCAATGGAACCGATTATTTTACAGAATGTGAGTATACTAGGTAAAGTGATTGGCGTATTTCGAAATATTCATTAAAACAAGCCGGTATTTCATCAGTTGCTGATGAGAACCGGCTTTTTCTTTTATGAACAAGAATAAGCAAGAATACTCGAACTTGGGAACGAACCAAATGTAAAGTTCGGCCATATAAAGCCTGTTGTACGGCCAAAAGGCTGTGAGGAAAGCACATACATTAAAAATACTTGACCGTTTCTAAGGAACACAATCGTCCATCTTCTATTACATCCCGCTGCAAACTGAACAGTTTGCTGGCCTCCACTTACACTTTGCCCTGAAATAAGTGACTGCATACTTTGAGGCTGAGAGACTGCTTGCTGATACTGTGAGATGATATGCTGCGGCGGAGCTGGCGGGGCTGATTGTCCGCCTGAACCTTGCCCTGGCCCAGTACCTCCCCCTCCGATTGGAAACCCAGGAAATCCTCCAACTTGAGGAACAGGAAGCGATGGCCATCCTTGTACCTGCCTATCATATAAGTACCCATTCCACATACCTTCATACGGATGATACATATTAAACACCACTTTCTTAGACATTCATCACAACAGTATATGTCATAAATGAAAAAGGGTGTTGAACGTCCAAATAGAAATTTTTCCAAAAGACGTTTCGTTCTTCTGTAGAACGGTTAAATAGTAGTGAAGAAGAAAAAATAAAAAAATGAAAACTTTTTGTCTCGCTCAAACGTTATATAGGTAGAAAGAAAAGAAATAAAAAACTTTTAGATTTAACACTTGTAATATCACTGTAATTATTGTAACATTTGTAACATAAGAAGTTTTCATTTAAAAAAGGAGGCAATCGCCTTGAAAAAATTATTTGTTTTATTAACTGCTATTATGCTTATGATCTCATTACAATCAACAACACTAGCCGCTTCCAAAAAACCAGCCGCTTTAACAAATAAAGAAGCGTTACATATTGCCCTTGATGCACGAGAACACTTTTGGAGTGCGATGTCAGGCTACAAAATTAATGAACATTCAGATTACAAATTAAAATCATTTAGTTATAAAGACATGACATACAACTATCTTTCTAAAACATTTGATACAAAGAAAAAACTAAACAGCTACCTATCTCAAGTTTTCACAAAAGATGCGATCACTCATGGTTTAAAAGACTATCAGTTTATTGTTCATAATGGGAAAATGGCTGTTCCAGTCGGTGACGGAGACAACATGCTCAATTGGGAGAAAGCAACACCTAAACTTGTCTCTAAGAAAAATACAATCCGCACATATGAATTCACAGTCCCAACACTTGATGGACGTGAAGTAAAACGAACTGTCACTTATGAGAAAGTACAAAAGGATTGGAAAGTAACAAAAATTGACGCTGTGATCTAAATAAAAACCAGGCCCGTTACTAGGCCTGGTTTTTATTTAGGAGAAAATTCAGTCATGTGATCTAGCGCGTGGGCAAGTGATGATGCCGTGCGAAATTCATGAAAAGGAAGCCCGAGCTGCACAGCTGTTTGAGCGATTTCTGGTCTGATCCCTGAAATGGTCGTCTCCACCCCAATTAACCGAAGTGACGTGACAAGATCAAACATTTGATGAGCCACCATTGTATCAATAATGACGACACCCGATAAATCAATGTACAAATGCTGAACACCTTTTTGCGAGCACTGTTTTAATGTATTTTCTAATATAATCTTTGCTCTCGCCGTGTCAATGTCACCTACTAAAGGCAATAATGCAATATGGCTTTTTAAGACGATGACGGGAGAGCTCAGCTCATAAATCATATCTCTTTGAGCAACGAGCTGTTTGGTTGTGTTTTTCACATATTGCTGGATGAACACATGGATTGAAATGTTAAACGCCTCTGATATTAAATCATACCAATAAAATATGCGATCGATATCAATATCACCTTGCCGCTGTTTAATAAACTCTTTTAAGTAATGAAGGACCACTCTTTGATTAGACATATATTCTCTGACGACATAATCTAATGGTGTGTTTAAATGTTTCGGATCACTTGCTAAGTCTTCCGACCACTTTTTAAACTCAGTATGTAAATACGTCTCGTCTTCAATAAGAGCACGTATAAAATGCTGATAATAATCTTGATTTTGCCGTTTAAGCTCTGCTATGATGCTCGAATCTGTTGAACGATAAATAGATTCTGGATCATCATCCTCAATTGATTCATACCATGTTTTAGTTAATTTCTCTGCATGTTGCATGAAAAAATCGTATAATGCACGGTTCTTGTCCATAAGCATATGTCCCTTCACATTTTCTTCTTGTCATTATAGATTGATTGTACCACTGAATCTTTTATCCCTGCTAGCTCGAATACGCTCTATCTGTAAACAAAAAAAAGCCCCTCACGAAAGGAGCCTCTTCCCCAGTTTTATTTCACAATAAATAAAATTCTTTTTCCATCAGGATAGCCGCTTATTTGGTGTCCGACCCATGAGCCTGCTCCTCTATTATCTGATGGACTGACATATTGAACACTTGCACCCTTTCCTCCCTCAAGACAAACCGCCATCGGCCATTCATCCCGGTCAAAGCCAGGCTTTGTGGGAATTCCTTTTAACGATTCTTGCCTGCGGACATCTGCCCCGTTTCGGTCAATGGTACACACATCTGAATGCCCTTTTCGAATGGCTTCTTGAATATGACTGCCTGTTTCAGGATACCGTTCCTTTGGAAATTGAATGACATGATCATAACGATCTGCCCCTTTTGCCGCCTGATTCTCTCCAAATCCACTTAATAACACACCCATCCATATCACAAAGCATAGGACGACAGCAGTGAACCAGTCTCTCCTCATCTTCAAAAGCTTGTGACCCCCTCATACTTCTTCAGGTATGATCTTGACTTTAAGGAAATGAGTCATTTTTAATGTATGAGTGGTTAACGGATGACATGTGAAAAAAATGATGAGTATGAGCCGCTTGATGAATCTCTCAGATTAGAAAAATAGAAAACCAGCAAATTCTGTTCAAAACAAAAAAGCTCGTCCCCTTTGAAGGAAACGAGCTTTATGCTCTATTTTTTATTGCGCTTTCGCATAGTTTACAAATTCAACAAAGGCTGCTGTAGCTTTTGGACCACCATTGATCGTTCCATTTGAATAGCCTGCGTTATGAACCCCGACGATTTGTTGGTTCTGATCGAGCATCGCAGAACCTGAATTTCCGCTAAACGTATCAATCGTATAGTATGCTAGATTCGTATCTTCTCTCGTCACAGGACCTGACATCTCCCACTGTGACACCTTGCCAGTCGACCTCATTTTATCTCCTGGATATCCAGAAATTTTAATCGTTGTTCCAGTCAGATTTGTCACCTGACGGATGGAGCGGTAACCGACCGTATTTCCGATGTTCGTATCTGTTTTAATGACGGCAAAATCATATTGGCTCGCACCTGTATTGATATATCCGCTTGGGACATAGAATTCAGTCATGTTTGCTGAGCCGTTCACGGCCGTACTATCATTCATGCCTGGATACACAGACCCTTTTGCACTATAGCTTCTCGATGCTGTATTGTACACGCAGTGTCCGTTTGTCAAAATTTTGTTGGGGGCAATGAGTGTACCAGTACAGCTGGACCCGCCAAATGTAATATAAGCAATCGAATTGTATGGCGCAACTCTTGTGTTCGCTACTTTTGTTCTACCATCGTCTCCAATGACTACTTTTGTTTGAAAGTCTTTTAAATATTTTGTTAGTGGTTTTACTTTTTCGCCAACAGTAGAAGAAAGATCATCCACTTTGTCAAAGGATGAGGGGGCTTTCGTATCATTGTGGAAATCACTTGAAGAGATTACCTTTCCATCAGAAGTCACCATATCATAATCAGACGTTAGTACTGAATCCGAGGCGGCATGGGCAAAACTAGGCACACTTAAAGCACCAAAAACGAGTAGAGAAGGGATTAACATTTTCACCTTTTTCATCATATTCCTCCTTTATGTCCTATATCAAAAATCATACGATTGTTTCATATTGGAGTAAATGAGAGAATATTCTTATTTTTTACAAAATATTTCATTTTTAAATTAGGTGTTTTGTATCTTCCTAACATTCATTCTATCTATCTCTTTCTATGTAAACTGAAAAAAACCGCCAAATTGGCGGTTTTCGCTGTTTGTTAGCTCCATACATCTTTTACATATCTATTGTCATTTGAAAGTGATGTCAGCAAATTTTCAGCTGTTTCTTTCGAGCACTGTTTCACGGCTTGATACAGATCGACAAGTGTAGCCTCTACATCTGGTGCCATGACTTTTCCATCCCCGCAAATATACAGATACGCACCTTGATCAAGTAATTCAATAAGCATGTCGCCATCCTCTTTCATCAAATGCTGGACATACACTTTTTGCTCATCATAACGAGAGTAAGCCCTGTGGATAGAGACAACTCCTTTTTGCTCTGCCAGCTGCATTTCCTCAAAATACAGATCATCTTCATGAGGGTGACGGCAGCCAAAGTAAAGATGGGCTTCACCAAGTTGTTTTCCTTCATGCTGCCACACTTCTCTTGCCTGAATAAACCCTCTAAATGGGGCAATTCCTGTTCCTGGTCCGATCATGATCATCGGTATTTCAGGTGAAGGCGGCAGCTGGAATCCTGCCTGCGCTTCATGCAGGAAGCAGGCCACTTCTTCTCCTTCTTGCAGATCACATAAATAGTTTGATGCGACCCCGGCGTATTCTCCGCGGCCACTCCACGCTTCGCCTTTCACAACTGCTACTGTGATACTGACCCTTTCTTCATCTACCTTTGGTGAGCTAGAAATCGAGTAATAACGCGGCTTCAAACCTGGTAAAAGCGCCAAAAAGTGTACAAAGGGCAGCTCACACGCTTCATATTGATCTAATAAATCCAGCATGGTCACTCGCTTCTTTAATATGGATTCTTGATAGGATTCACCAGCCATTTGTTCAAGTTCTATTCGGTGAGGCGGACATACTGTATATTTTGCAAGCTCTCTTAGCTGCGTACGTGTCGCAGGCTCTTGAAGCTCAACATGTGACGCGAGTAGTTCTCTGATTTGAACCGGCTGATCTAATGGTAAATGACTTGCCTCTTTTTCAGAAGAAAGCTTAATATGCTGCTGAGGATCTAGTTTAAAGCGATTGGTCACCCGCTGAACGAGTGCAACACTATTTTTCGGTACAATCCCGATATGATCCCCTTCTTTGTATTGTTTCCCTTCAGGCAATTTCAGTTCAATATGCCTTGTTTGCCGCGGGCTTTTTTCAGATTGTAATTCTGTATTTCTCAAGACAACAGCTGAAAAGGCACCATATGTTTTCGCCACAGGACGTTCCACTAGCTCATTCGTATAAGCAACTGATAAATTTGGCTTTTCCTGATTTTTCTCTTGGAAAGTGATATTAAATTCTTTTGAAAGCTCTTCGAAAACAGTCTTCTGGAATATTTCTTTATCTTCATCCATGTCACCGCCTGCATCGCCTTCGCCTAAATCAGCAACACGCTTCGCTCCTTTTCTTTCAAATGCCTCATCAATGAGACGTGGAATACGCTGATACGTACTCGCCCAATTTCGATCTCCACATCCAAAGACTGCAAATGTCACGTTTGATAAATCCTGCTCCTCATCCTGCGTCACCCAATCCACAAATTGTTTCGCATTGTCAGGCGCATGTCCGTTGTAGGAAGCCGTCACGATCAATACAGCGCCTGAATCTGGTAATTGGCGTGTATAGTCATCAAGTGGTGCAGTGGTTACGTCAAACCCTTTTGCTTTTCCGTCTTCAGCAAATTCGTTTGCCATTTGCTGCGCTGTGCCAAGATTTGATCCATACAAGACAAGCAGAGGTGTACCGTGACTGGCCACTTTTGACTCATCAGATGCAGTGCTTTTTTTCGGTTCCTCTTTCGGAGGTGCCATAAAGAATTGCTGCTTCCTTGGCCGCACTTTGATTTTAAAATCGTTTGGCTTAATCGTTAAAGATTCTTTTAAATCAAGTTTATATGATGTGTGATCAATCAATTCCAGATTGTGCAGAACCATAGCCAGAACCATAGTGGCTTCATGAAGTGCGAATTGCATACCAATACATGCACGCTGGCCGTTCCCAAAAGGCTTATAGGCATGCTGTGGGATGTTTTCAGGATGCATAAACCGCTCTGGTTTAAATTCTTCTGCATCCTGTCCCCAAACCGCTTGATCACGGTGTAATTTAGGAAGCAGCACCGTCACACTTTGATTTTTCTCAATCGGATATTCCCCTCCGATCACTGTGTCTTCTTTAGCGTAAAGTGAGAAAGAAGGGGCAGTCGGCCAAAGTCGAAGTGCCTCATTTAACACCATACGGGTGTAGCTTAGCTTTTGTACCTGCTTAAATGTCGGCAGCCCGCCTTGCAGCACATCATCTGCTTCTTGAACGGCTTTCTTTAATTTATCTGGATTCTTTAGTAAGAAATAAATCGCAAATGATAGCAGACCGCTTGTCGTTTCATGCCCCGCTATTAAGAAGGTAATAATCTGATAACGGATATTTTCATCTGACAGACGCTCACCTGTTTCAGGATCCGTTGCATGCAGCATTAGGGACAGCAAATCATCGCCCGTTTCATCTTGTTTTTTACGTTCTTTAATAATGTCATCTACTAACTGTTTCATGAAGTCGACATTATGCTCAAATTCTTTTCTTCTTTTGATCATTAACTTATCTGCAATCGGCCATCTCTTCGATTGGTCCATCGCTTCATTTAAGCCTTTCAGCATGCTTTCGATGAATGGATGCTGATTTTCTTTATAAAAGCTGTTAAATCGAAAATCAAAACCGCAAAGCCCGATCGTATCTAACGTAAGCTTTGTCATATCCTCTGCTACTTCAATTTCTTCATCAAGGCCTGATCTTTGCCATTTTTGCACAAGCTGCGTTGCAATATCGAGCATCATCTCGTGATAGCCCTTCATGGCCTGCTGGCTAAACGCCGGCATCAAGATTTGATGAGCTTTTCTCCAGTTTGGTTCTTCTGTCCAGCTCGTAAATAACCCATCCCCAGCAAATGCTCTTGCTTTATCGAGGCTAATCCCAATGTATTTATCAAAACGGCTCTCATCACATACTTCTTGAGCAAGCTCATGACTGGAAACAAAAACACTAGTTGTTTCTGAAAATTCAAATTGAAAGATCGGTCCAAGCTCATCTGCCA
Source organism: Bacillus pumilus (assembly GCF_024498355.1). GTDB lineage: Bacteria > Bacillota > Bacilli > Bacillales > Bacillaceae > Bacillus > Bacillus pumilus_P. The sequence continues at coordinate 1,726,450 of NZ_CP101833.1, read as the reverse complement.
GCCGCCAAAAAGTTTGAGAAAGCTCTCCCTTTTTCAGTAGGGGAATATTTTTTAACGGTCCGTATGTTTTTGGTTTTGGAATGATTGATGTTTGTTGCATGTTCCCACTCCCTTTATTTCATTATGATGCAACGCTAATGGCGCGCCATAAACATTGCTCAATTTCCTCTAAAAATTCAATCGTTGGCTCTATTTCTTCAGCAAGGATCTGTTTATGAAGCTGTACAAAGGCGCCAAATACAATTGATAAAATGGTTCTACCAGAGAGATTTGGGTGAATCCCATCCTTCTTCCCTTCTTCAAAGATGTGAAATAGTTCATTTAATAAATGCTGCATTTTCTCTTTGCTCGTCTCATCTAAGTAATGTGACCGTTTATCAATTTCTAAAAAATAAAGACCGCTTGGATTCTCCTTTGTAAACAAAACCAAGCAATAAAATACATGCTTGAAGTAAGCCCTAATACTTACCCTTGGATCTGGACTGTTTTTGTTCATTTTTTCGATAAATGCAGTGAGGCTGCGCTGGTACAAAATATTGACGAGTGCTTCTTTGCTATCGAAATACCGATAAATGGTACCTGCTCCGACGTTGGCTCTTTTTGAAATCATCGGCATCGTGGTGCCATCAAAGCCTCGTTCAATAAATAAGTCCAGTGAAGCCTTCATGATCTGCTCTTGTTTATCAGGAGCTGCTGGCATTTTATCCCCCTCCTCTCGCTTTAGGAATGAATGTTCATTCCGCATGGGGTATATTATATTAATATTTTAATTTCTTCTATTTATACTTAAACACACTTATTTTACCCCGTCACCACATTTTCTGAAAATAATAATAATTGAGAAATGATACCTAGTTACATTGCATCCAAAGGACTTATAAATATTGGCAGTTTTGTGACATACGGGTGTCCTCAGCACTACATATTCATTCCTGATCGATTGGAGAATGAATGTGATCATCATAGGCATCAATATATACCTCCCTTTACTTGCGTGGACGGCGTATCCTCATGTACCCATTACAACATCATGATAAGCTTTTTTGTTCCATTCAATGATTTCTTTACTGGAAAGCATTTTGACCTTCACTCCTTTCCTTTGTTCAGACTATATTATTAAAAAGGGAATTCAGAAATCGGTGATATTGCTGCCAGTTAATCTACAACAATTTGAGGTGGAACATGTGTAATGTTGATGAGTACAACATTTTAACAGGAGCTTGGATTGATGCGCTTGGTACAATCATTTCTGCAATTGCAGAAATCAGATCTTTAGCAGGAATGAATGAAATCAATAATAAACTTGTAGCAATTGGAGAAGGTCTGCAAGCAGTCGGATCTTTTGTTATAGCAATAGCGCCTGAGGAGAATTCTTATGCTTTTACTGGAAACTTAATTGATGGTGCTGGTGCATCAACAAGCTCATTAGCTGCTTATTTACAAGATGTGGAGGGTGAAAATTCAGATAATCTTCGTCTAGAGATACTTGGTGATTCCTTTCAATCGATTGGTGCCTCTATCGCTGCTACTGGAGATTATATCATTGGAGAGCAACTATTTGCTGTTGGTAATTCGATTCAAGCATTAGGTGCTGGTTTAGAAGCAATTGGTGGCGTTTATGAATTAAAAAACAAGGAAGAAGGAGCACAAATTCTATCCACTTTGGGGGCTATTTCACAGGCAATTGGTTCAAACTTTGTTGCCCTTCTCTTAACTGATGAGTTCATAGCCAGCAACATATGTCCATATAAAGAGACTTGGAGGGGCTAGAAATAGTCCTATATATTGAGACTACTTGCGCTCGCCGCTTATTCCTCTTTAAGCCATTTCAACCTTCCCTGATCCATATATCAACACTTTTAATAATCTTTTTTTCTGCATATTTTCTGCACATAAGAAGAGAAAGGACTAAAACAAAGATTATTTTAGTCCCTCTGGCAACTATCTCAGCTCTTGTTTAGAAAGACTCTTTTTTACACTATGCATTTATTTCGTCATGATTCAATTGGGCTGCTTCATTTTGCTCAAATTGTGATCGCAGCTCAATAATTGAGCGTTTTCTCACATTCTCTGGTTCTTGCTCAAGCAGCCACGTATAAAATCTTGCTTGCTCCGCCGTTTTGAAAGCCTGCATATATTTTTGCGCGGAACGTTTCTCTGCAACGCGCTGCTTAATAGCACGCATCTGCTTCCAGAATTGATAATAAGGAAGCTTGAGCTTGGTCATAAAGCCTCTGTCATCCTCAATGACATATCCCTCTTCTTTAATCGAGTTGTCATGAGATACTGCCTGATACCATTTATAAAAAGACGTCCAATCCTGGAACGCAGCCACTTTCTGCTTGGATGACATTCCAAGCTGTTCACTTAATCTTTTCACTTCAGCAAATGGTGCTTTTTCATAGCTCAGCTGCCGCTTCACAATATCAAGTAAAATAAGTTGATCTTGATCATATGTGATAATATGTGGATCTTTCTCTGGCAAAATGACTTCAAACACAAGAGATACATTGTTGTCACGTACGTATGATTTGATGTAGTCGACCTGCACATTGTCAAAGGTTGCAAAAAATAGCTCTTCGACCCAGGAAGCATGCGGATTTTGCTTCACATGTGATGTATACGATTTGGATGTAAACACCAATTCATCCTCCATTTCGTTATACCCAACAGTTCCTAAGTATCCATTTGCTTTATCATATACGGTGACAGGGAATTGTAGGTGATTCACTAAATGCTGCATTCTTGTCTCAGGACGCTCATCAATGTTAAAAAATTTATTATAGCTTCTAGAAACAATCTGCTTTGAAGCCATATTGACAAACAAACCTCTTGCCTTCACATTCACGTCGTCCCATTGCCGTTCACTAAAAGCCTTTTTTGTAAAATTAAAAGATGAAATGTGGTGCGGAAGCTTTAATTCCTGTACGTACTCATGCTGATCTAAATGAGCCAAAAAATCCTCCAGCGAAATATCTGGTTGAACAGAGACCGATTGTTTTTTCTCAGAGGCTCTATATACAGGATTGTCAATTTCATATGTCTCAATCCCGTCAGCTGTGATTTTCAGCACCCGCAGCTGTCCGCCAAATTCAACCTGACCTTCGAGGTTATAAGACCTATCTGCTGCTTGAATAGGCAGCCTGTATAAATTGCGATGTCCATGAATTTGAATGATATCTAATCCAGCTGTGTTTTGAACGAATAAGTGGTCAATGTCATCTGAATATTCCCCTACTCCGTGAATAAGCTGCTGGGTCGAGACATGCAGAAGCTCTTCTGGCAAATGAGCAAGCCCGCCATGGGTGACAAGATATGTCTGGCCATGGTACGTAAAATAAGTAAGCTGATGAAATGTTCTGACAAACTTTCTTACTTCTTTTAAATCAAAGTCCCCTGCTTCGATTTCAGGCGCAGTATGACGATTAAACATGTTGCTTCTTACTTTTTCGCCATGTGCAAACCGGTATAAATGCTGATCATGATTGCCTTCGATCACAATGACATTCCGGCATTCTCGATGTGCGAGCATCCATTCTAAAACTTCTTTGTTTTCTATTCCTCTATCAAGCAAATCACCTGCAAAGATGTAAAGTTCGTTTTCTTTGATGTCCCCTTGCAAATAGGTGTTAAGGGCTGTATGACAACCGTGAATATCACCGAAGACATGAATGGCCTCATATTGATCAAAGGATCGAGACTGATAGGTCATCACGTGCGGATATTCCTCTGGCTGCAAAACGGTCACCCACGACGGTACCTTTTCTGTTTTTAACCGTTCGTTCATTTGATACAAAACAGACTCCCTCACAACTTTGTGCGGTTCTCGTGAGCGATTTTGCAGGAGGGCTGTTTCAAGTGGCACTTGCGTGAAATCGACGACATACACCCTGTAACGATACGTAGTAGCTAACGACTTATATTGAGAAATCGACTTGCTTGTGACATGTGTCGCATCAATCACAGTAAAGTCTCCGCGTTCCATTCGGGCTGTGAGTAAATCAAATAATAAAGACCACACTCTATGATCATGCTTGCTCGTAATTTCCGGTTTCCCATTGACTGATAACTGCGGCGGCTGGGTCAACAAACGGATCTGATCAGCTGATAAAGTATATGGCTCTAAGCCTTGCTCTTTGATCCATGTTGATTTACCTACACCTGGGAGACCTCGTAAAAGGACTAAAGTTCTCATATTGGTTCTCCTTTAATGAGTGATATTTTACCTATTATAGATAAATTATGGATAAATCTCAATCTTTTATTGATTATGGTAATATATAGATAGAGAAGGAGGTTTTACACATGTCTAATGGAGAGAATGTTGCATTCAACATTGGAGATATCATATTTCAAGTATTTCCTCTTCTATTCATCGCATTTATCGTAACAAGCATTGTCATCGCATTTCGAATGATTAGAAAGAAACGAATGGAATTAAAGAAAGTCGAGGCTAGATTAAACCAAGTCATTGAAAAAAATCATTTAAAAGAGTAAAAAATCCGGAGATTAACCGGATTTTTTTGTTTTCATCACGATCCCTTGACGCTGCTGCATCAAAAAGAAAAAGACACCTAAAAGGACAAGCAGACCGCCTAACATTTGAAACAGTGTGACTTTCTCTCCAAGCAGCAATACAGCAAGTATCGTGGCCCCAACAGGTTCACCGAGAATACTCATTGAAATGGTTGTCGCATTGACATAGGTTAATAACCAATTGTTAATGACATGAGACATGGTGGGAATAATGGCGAGCAATAAAAAGATTCCCCATTCTTTTCCCGGATAGCCTGTAAAAGGAGTGTGCTGAAGCAGGTTGAAAAGAATTAAAAAAAGGCCGGCAAAACCAAATACACAAAAACTATAAATCCAATGAGATATTTTTCTCACAGCTTGTTGGCCTATTAATAAATAACAAACAACTGCAATCACACTTAAAAAGGATAAAATATCTCCTACAATTGCTTCCTGGCTATGCCCTATATCTCCCCACCCAATCATCAGTGCACCAACAATCGCCGCACACATCGTGAATATAGCAGACATCGTTGTTCGTTCACGGAAAATGAGAAATCCACCTAACAGGGACACCATCGGCTGAAGAGCGATGATAATCGTAGAACTTGCCACTGTGGTCAGCTTCAGTGAGCCAAACCACAACACAAAATGAAGTCCTAAAAAGAAGCCTGACATACATAATAAAAACCAGTCTCTACGCTTAATCGAGAGAAACTCTTTTTTCCGCGGCAGGATAAACGGAAGCATCAAAACAGCCGCCAAGATCATTCGATACATACTTAAAATAGCAGCAGGAGCACTTGACCATTTCACAATAATTGCAGAGAACGAAATGGCAATAATTGAAATTACAAGCGGCACTGCGATTGACTTCTTTGGAACAGTTGTATTTATTTCCATAAGCAGCTTCCTTTACATCAGCAGTAGATGAACTTCTCACCTTGTATGTCGTCATCTTACTATGTCCATTCACCTAGAGGCAAGATGATTTTTTAAAATGTTTGAAAGCTGTTTTCATATAAAAAAAGGCTCTCTTCACGAAAGCCCTCATTCATCATCTATTAATAGATAAACGGCCCGAACCGGACCATGAACCCCAACCACTAAATTCATTTCAATATCGGCAGAATTACTCGGGCCTGATATGAAATGAATGGCTCCTTTCGCCTGCTCTCCCTCCTCTACCAAGCAATTAAGAGCCGAGACGGCCTGAATCATCCGCGGAACAATCGAGCTTTTTTCTATACACACGATATACATCATCGGTAAAAAATGAAGCGCTCTTCCTTGACCTTGATGAGATGAAAGAACAACTGTGCCAGATTCTGCAAGTGTGTAATCACTGAACACAACCGCATATTTCGCTTGTTCTGCCTGCCTTATATTTTCATCCCTTGATGCATCTGCATCCCAGCTGGTGACCGAGATTCCTTCTTTTTGCAAGCAAGCAAACATAGGATTGAATCCATATTGCTCAAAACGTCTATCACGCGAGGTCATCACGGGACCCTCTCCATACTCTGTCATCAATAATCGTAATAGAGAGGGCGCTTCCTCCGGCGTTGTTTCTATCACTCTTGTATGAATTTGTTGACATTGCTTCTTCAATTGCTCCACCAATTCTTCTTTAGACAGAAGTCCGTTTGTTTCCCACTGTACTTGATGCTTCCATCCCGGACGCTGAATAGATGTAGATGGAGAGGAGCCTTTGCCTAATTGCTGCTGGATATGAGCTAAAAACGAATCTCGATGAGAAATGGTTCCCTTCATGACCGTTCCTCCTTTTGTTTCTTTTTAAACCAATCCCGAAATCTTTCTTTACTTGGAGCTGGCAGGTCACGAATATCTGTCCAATTCTTTAAAGGACCCATTCCTTTTGAAATCCGTCCGTTTGAAGCCATACGATTCATCAAAACAGGTGCTGCTTTTGTTCCAAATTGATACATCCCGGGAGTCGATGCCCCCATTCCGAACATTTTCATCGCCATCATTTCAGCTTTAGGCGCTCTCCCCTCTTTCTCAACGATGACTTGTCTATGTTTAATTAATAGCTCATGAAGTGGAATCTTCACTGGACAAGCATCCGTGCAAGCTGCGCAAAGGCTTGACGCAAAGGGGAGCTCTTGATAGTCATCATAGCCGCCAAGAAGAGGTGAGAGAACAGCTCCAATCGGACCCGGATAAATCGATCCGTACGAATGTCCGCCAACATGCCGGTAAACCGGGCACACATTGATACAGGCTGCGCACCGGATGCATTGCAGAACAGGCTGAAAGGCTGTACCTAATATATTTGACCTTCCGTTATCAACAATGACCAAATGAAATTCTTCTGGCCCATCGACCTCTTCTTCTCCTTTTGGCCCCACGACAGAAATATAACTTGTTAATTTTTGGCCAACTGCGCTTCTGCACAAAAGACCAACAAGGACATCCAGCTCCTCCATTGTTGGAACAAGCCGCTCCATCCCCATGACAGCTATATGCGTCTTTGGTATGGCCGTGACAAGATCCGCATTCCCTTCATTTGTCACAAGACAAATGGAACCTGTGTTGGCCACAGCAAAATTACAGCCGGTCACGCCAATATCTGCTTCGAGGAATTTTTCTCGTAAGATTGCTCTCACAAAGCTCGTCATATCTTCAGGGGTTTCTGACATGTCATATCCGAGCTTTTCGTGAAACACATCCCGTATTTGTTCTTTCGTCATATGAAGAGCAGGTGCCACGATATGTGAAGGCGGTTCATGATCATCTACTTGCAGAATATATTCGCCAAGATCGCTTTCGATCACCTCACAGCCGATCTCTTCAAGTGCTTGATTCATTTCAATTTCTTCAGTGACCATTGATTTTGATTTGACAATCTTTTGGGCCGCTTTTTTTTGTGCCACACCTTGAATATACGCTGATGCCTCTTCCTTTGTTTTCGCAAAAAAGACATGACCTCCGCGTTCACTCACACTTTCGCTTAATTGATATAAGTAGTCATCAAGGTGAGCAAGTGTATGTTGTCTGATTTCCTCGCCAAGTTCACGCCACTTTTCCCAATTGCCAAGCTCTTCGCTTGCAGTCATCCGCCTTTGATACAGGCGCTCTTGTGCCGAAGAAACAGCTCCTCTCATGACAGCGTCTTCTAAGCCTTCCCCGATTCGCTCTTTAAAGGCTTTCTCTCCAATTTTCATACTCATATGCCGTTCCCCCTCTTCGCATCAGCGGCTATTTAATACTTCTGCGATATGCATCACCTGGATTGGTTTTTCAAGGCGGTTCAATCTTCCGCCAATATTCAGCAGGCATCCACAGTCAGCACCAATGATATATTCAGCGCCTGTTTCCTCTATGCTTTGCACTTTTTCATCGACCATCTGCTCAGATATGGGTGTCATTTTTACTGAAAAGGTACCTCCAAATCCGCAGCAATTTTCTGCTCGGGGCAAAGGTTCTATCGTCAAATCTTTGACATTTGACAACAGTGTGAAAGGCGCTTCCATAATTCTTAGCAGTCTCGTCATATGGCAGGAGGTATGGTAGGTTGCTTTTCCTTTAAAACTCGCACCTACATCTGTTACGTGTAAAATATCTACAATAAATTCCGTTAATTCATATGTTTTCGCAGCAAGTGCCTCAGCCCGAGCTGTCCACTCTGGATCTTCTTTCAAAAGATGAGGATATTCTAGAAACATCGCCTTACAAGAACCTGATGGTGTCACGACATATTCAGCTGATTCAAAGGCTTTGATCATGTTTTTCGCTGCTTTGATTGTTTCTTTTGTATAGCCGCTGTTAAAGGCTGGCTGTCCGCAGCACACTTGTGCTTCTGGAAATTCCACTTCAACACCGAGCCGTTCTAACACCTCGACTGTCGCCTTTCCTACATTCGGCTGCATGGTGTCAATTAAACAGGTGACGAATAAACTGACTTTCATCGGCGAACTTCCCTTCTTTTGCTGCATTTTGATTCATCCTTCTGGTCATCTGATGACTAAATAACAGGCATTAATTTCATTTTAATCCCAAATTTCTGAAATTTCAACGAAGTGGTTTGTCTAAAATTTGTCCATATTGCCATTATTGCTTCATGAAAAAAACGCCCTTTTACAGGGCGTATGAGGATGTTTATTTTGAAATCAATTCGCGAATTCCGCTTTGAATGGCTTATGTTATGGAATGGTACAGTTTAGTCTTCAAATAATCACCTTGATTTAATCGGTTTTCTTTATGTTCTCAATTCGTTTTTCGAAAGAGGGATGACTTTCACGCCATTCAGATTTTCTTCCATAATCTCCATCTACTTCTTCAATAAGGCTGCTTAATTTAATCAAAGTATTGAGATACAGTGTTTTATTTTCAAGGTGGGAAACAGCAAAGTTATCAGCCTGAATCTCAAATAACCGGCTGATTTTCTTTGGTAACCATTCCGTAATAAAGATCATGATCAATACACCTGCTGGGAAAATAAGAATATATTGCCACCATCCATTGGCAAGCATAAATTGTCTCGCATAATACATACTGATTCCCATAAGTAATGTTACAATCAAAGTTAGGTAAATGGTGAAATGCGCGTGTTTTAATTTCACGTGTCGCATTTCATGGTATAAGATAGCACGGATTTCCTCTGTATCAAACTTATCTAATAACCCTTCGGTCACATAAACATTGACTCTTCTTGTAAATGGAAGTTGAAATGAATATATCCAGGCATTCACATCATGTTGCGAGCCTTTTTTTATCCAAATATTTAGCTTTTGTTTTGTCTTATACTCAATATCGTTGCGAATATTCATGAATTCGTCCGTATGTAAGACTTCATATTTATTTATTATTTTTTGAATGATTGAGTAACCAATAATAAATAAGATTACTAGGGCGAAGTACCATGCACAAAAAAGAAAAAGATTATCCATGATCTTCGCTTGAAACGACAAAGAAAGTAATAAATAAGAGCCGAAATATAACAAGGATAATGTGACGGCACCAAACAAAACGACTTGCTCCCTAACATTCATTAAGAATGAATTTCCTAACGTGCCTTCATTTTCTTCTAATTCTTCAGGCGAATCTTTTGTAGTATACTCAAATGAATAAGCTGTCAATAAGACTGACAGGAAAGTTGGCACAAGTATAGAGAGAAAGATACTTAAGACATAAGACCCTGTTATTGATAGCACATATCCCATTAAGAAATAATAATTTAATCCCAAGGGAAGAAAAATGGCTAGAACAAAAGGAATAAATAATGTGAATAGGTTTTTCATAGATTCATGAAGGTTAAAAAATAAAAATAACAGAGCGGGCAAAAGGATTCCCATTAAGGTAATTAATATAATATATGTGGTATTATGCTTAAAACCTGTTTTGACCTTAGTAGTTTCTGTTAGATTCGTTAGATTGTATTTGGAGAAAAAAGGATTTTGTGATACCTGTTCCATCGAGGTCGTATCGTCATGAATAGGTACAAAACCTCTTCTTAGAAAAACCACTGCCTTATCATTCATTATTTTGTCTGTTTCAATCGTGTTGGTTCCATTAGCAGATGGAATCTCTGTGAAATTTATTTGCTTTCCACCCAATTGAAAGGCTGCTTCTGAATGCTCATTGGAGGAGCCATCTTGATAGGTCAATAAAAAATCACCTTGAAATAGAGAATGGGAAATTAATACTTTGGGATTGTTTTCTTTGTTCGAGTCAAGTAGAACAAATGGGGAAACAACTGCTGAACGGATACCAACTTCAATCAAAATGACTATTATTGTAATAATGCTTGCAATAAGATAAGAAAGTGAGGCTTTTCGTAACATTTCATCACATCCTGCTGGTATATTTAGGCTGCATTGTGTCAATTAAATAAGTGACGAATAAACTGACTTTCATCGGCGAACTTCCCTTCTACTTTGATTTATATCTGGTCATCTGATGACTAAATAACAGGCATTAATTTCATTTTAATCCCAAATTTCTGAAATTTCAACGAAGTGATTTGTCTAAAATTTGTACTTAATGCTCGTGTGGCAGCATGAAAAAAAACGCCCTTTTGATAGGCGTTTTTTGATGTTTAGTTTGAAATCAATTCACGAATTCTTTCTTCAATAGGCGTTAACGGACGGCCTAGTAATGATTCGAAATCTTGGCTTTCAACGGCTAGAGCACCATCGCGAATGCCGCTTTGAATGGCTTTGACAAATGGAACAGCCTCTTTTGGTACACCATTTGAAGCTAAAAATTCTCCAAATGTGTCTACATCGATTTTCTCTACTTTGATCTCTTTTCCGCTCACCTCACTGACAATTTGTGCAAGTTCAGTGTGCGTCCGAAGAGGTCCTGACAATTCATATATTTCCTGGTCATGCACCGGAAGTGTTAACGCATTTGCCGCAGCTTCTGCATAGTCATTTCTTGTCGCCCAGCCAACTTTCCCTTCACCAATAGGGCTTAAAAATGGTGCGCCGCTGACTGATGCCAGAATGGTGTCTTTTTCATTTTCTACATACCAATTGTTTCTTAAAAACACATGAGGGATGCCAGAGGCCAAAATCGCTTCTTCTGTTTTTGCATGGTCATGGGCAAGGACAAGCTGACTCTCTCTTGCATTGACCACGCTCGTATAAGCAATAAAGGATACATTTGCTGCTTTCGCCTCTTGGATGGCAGCCGTATGCTGCTTCACGCGGTCTCCATCAGCAGTTGAAATGATCAAAAGACGGTCAATGCCTTGAAACGCTGATGCAAGAGTGTCTGGCTGAGTAAAGTCTCCGTGGCGTATATCCACCCCAGCTTCCTTCAAATGCGCTGCTTTCTGCGGATCTCGAACACTCACCGCAATTTGTTCAGCCGGTACTTTTGTCAGCAAATGCTTAACGACGAGCGATCCAAGTTGTCCTGTTGCCCCTGTTACTAATAATTTCATTTGTTTAACCTCCTCATTTTGTCATTCAACGGTGATGCTTCATGGGTAGAACAGCTTCAGGCACATATTAGGTCATTTGTTATCATCATATCGGTTACAACAAAAGGTGTAAAAAAAGCTCAAAGGGTATGAGCTTCTTCTAATCTTCCTCCGTCAATAATTGCTTGATTGTCACTTGTCTTAGGCGATTTTCAAGTGCAGACTGCGCTTCTTTGAGTTCGTGCCGCAGTCTCGTATCCATGGCTTGACCGATCGGGCATGCGATGACTGGTTGATGGAAGTTAAATAACTCTTCACCCGCGCTTACATCTACAGCACGGTACACATCTAACAGCGTGATGTCCTCTGCCGGCCTTTTTAAATAAGCACCGCCTACTCCGCGGCGAATCTCAATGAGACCCGCTCGTTTGAGCATTGCCATCATTTTTCGAACAATGACAGGGTTTGAATTGACACTCTCTGCAATAAAATCACCTGTACACTCTTTTGGAACACCTGCAATAAATGACAAAATATGAACAGCGATCGAATACCTGCTGCTAATTTGTTTCACAATCTTTCACCACCGTTGTAATCAATATAGTTACAATGAGTGATTTTGTCAATCAATAAACGGATTTTTCTTTTGGTCCCAATGCTCATATGTCATCATATCGTATTCTTCCGCTGCATCAAGCTTAAGCGGTGCAATGCATTCAAGCAGATTCCCATCTGGGTCAAGAAAATAGATCGCTGCATGAAATTGCGGCGGATTATCGAGAACTAAAGGCTGTTCCTCTTCTGAAAAACCGAACATCGGATGAATGCTAATACCTTTTTCAACCAGCCAATCCTTGATCTGTTCGATACTGGACGTTGTAATTTGAAAGGCAACGTGCCGAGTCGCTGGATGGTATGGAAAGGCGTTTATATCTACTTTCCACAGACCAATCCAGCTCTTTCCTTTCTCAATCCATAAAAAAGCAACTCGTTCATTTTCGTGAGCGAGTGTCAATTCCAATTTTTCATAAAATGCAATAGATGCCTTCAAGTCATTCACAGGTAAATGTGCTTCATACAGACCTTTCATCATCATTAAAATCACTCCTTTTCTACCTTCTATTCTGCGGGAATTGATAAGATGCTGCCTCAGCAAAACGATGTATTTTATCCCCGTCATTGGTTTGAGAGGACTTGTATGTTTGATCGATTGCAGATAGGGGAAGGTGTTCAAATAAAAGAAAGGAGCGTTTCATATGCCTTGGACAATGAACGATTATCCGGCTGTATTTCAATCGTTAGACAGCGTCATTCGAAAAAAAGCGCTTGAGATTGCCAATAAAATGATACAGGAAGGCTATGACGACAATAGAGCCATCCCAATCGCGATCAGTCAAGCGAAAGAGTGGAAAAAGAATGCCACGGAGAAAGAGATAGAAAATTTCTCATCTCATGGTTCTATTAAACCTTCTGAAGACAGCAGCTCCGCAAGACCAGAGCTCATGGATCATGCGCAGCATGTCGTCAAACATGAAGAAGGATGGGCGGTTCAGACAGAAAAAGCGAAACGAGCAAGTGAGGTTAAAGAAACGAAACAAGAAGCAATTGACCGGGCAAAGGAGATTTCAGCTAATCAAGGAACTTCTGTTGTCATCCACCGAAAAAACGGGACGATTCAGGACGTGTTAAAGCCGCAATAAGACCGCTCGTCAGCGGTCCCAGCGTGTAGACAAACCCTCGCATTCGGTGTCAGGTCTGCGCTCCGTTACTCACGAATGTCAAATTCGCTCCGTTCCGGTGCTCGCCCTTCCTAGACTTCAAAGGTTTTCTATCACGCAGAAAAGAAGACAGAGTGAAGACCGAACGTCAGCGGTCTTTTCTTTATGCATTTTTTTCTTTTTTGGCTGGTGCTTTTCTTTTCTTAGGCGCTGCTTTTTTTGCTTTGGCTGGTTTTGAGCGGTCGATCGAAGCCTGCAAAGCGGCCATTAAATCCGTCACATTGGATGCTGGATCTTTTTTGCCAGTCGTTTCTGGCTGAACGGTATGTTCTCCAGATATTTTATTGCCAATTAAATTCATCAGCTGTTCTCTGTATTCATCCTGATATGCCGCTGGATCGAATGTGGTGGTCAGCTGTTCGATCAAAAGGAGCGCTGTATCTAACTCTTTCTTGACAATGTTCTCCTCTTGGGGGATATTCGGTACGTCTGATACTTGTCTAATTTCGTCAGGGAAATGAATGGTTTCCATCAGCAAAATATGTTCATAGCACCTAACTATCGCTAATTGCTCCTTTGAGCGGATCATCATCTTTGCCACACCAATTTTACCTGATTCCTCTAGAGCTTTTCTTAATAATGAATAAGCCTTCGCTCCGCCTGTATCTGGTGATAAAAAGTAACTTCTTTCATAATAGATTGGATCAATCTCCTCTATCTTCACAAAATCAATGATTTCAACGGCTTTTTCTTCATTTTCTTTTCGCAGTTTTTCTAGCTCTTCATCATCTAATTCAATAAATTTATTCTTCGCATATTCATACGCTTTCACGATTTGTTCTGGCGCTACCTCTTCACCGCAATTGGCACATACTTTCTTGTAGTTAATAGGCGTGTGACACTCCTTATGCAGCTGTCTTAACTTTATATCTTTATTTTCTGTAGCGGTAAACAGCTTGACTGGAATGTTGACCAATCCGAAACTAATGCCGCCTTTCCATACTGTATGCATCGCGTTGCCTCCGTTCTTTTCTTCTTACTATGTAATGTTTTCAGCAGACTTATGTATGTGAATGAAAATTTCATCCCACTCTAAGAACACATGATATAAGGAAGTGACATACAAAATGAAACCTATGCGATTAACGGCAGCACATGATATTCCGGCCGGTGCAGACTGGGTGTTTGAATTAAAATATGATGGCTTTCGGGCCATTCTTGTATGGGAAGAAGGCGAGATTCATTTAGAAAGCAGAGCTGGAAAACGGCTAAATGAGCAATTTCCTGAAGTGGTGGATCAGTGCGAACAATTAAAAGACCAGTTTGCTCCTTTTTTACCGCTGACGCTTGACGGAGAATTGGTCTTTTTACTGAGTGAACAGCAAAGCGATTTTGCGAAGGTTCAGCAAAGAGGCAGGCTGAAAAACAAAGAAGCCATACAACGACAGGCTGAACGATTTCCATGTCACTTCATTGCGTTTGATCTATTAAGATGCACAGGAAAATCTCTCGTTGATTTACCGTTGATAGAAAGAAAAGAACGGTTACAGCAAGTATTTCAAGAAATAAAGCTTCCCTCATCTGTTCAGCTGGAGCACCCTTCCCTTCTTCAGGTCATTCATACAGATCCAAACCCCGAATACATGAAAGAGCTGATGACGACATATTTAGCGGAAGGACTCGTGGCGAAAAAAAGGACGAGTAAATGGCAGGACAATACTCGCTCAAAAGAATGGCTAAAAATCAAAAACTGGCGGTATGTCTCTGTCATTGTAACCCGTTTTGATAAAGAAAATGGCTATTTTCAAGGCTCCATTTATCAAAATTCGGCTCTCATCGAGGTTGTTCAATTTAAGCATGGATTTTCTAAAGAAGAAGAACAAACGCTTCGTACGCTCTTTCAAACAAAAGGCCAGTTAACAGGGGCATCATCATATGAAATCCCTCCTTCTATCATTGCCAGCATTGCTTGTATATCCTTTGATGGATCAGCCTTAAGGGAGCCGCGTTTTTCTTCCTTTTTACTAGATACTGATCCAGCAGCGTGCACCTTTCAGCAAATGCTCAAACAGCTGTATCCACTCCCTGCTGTTATAGACGTCACTCACCCTGAGAAACCCATTGTGCCAGCCCTTCAACTGAACAAGGCAGATTATTTACTTTATTTGAGACAAGTGGCTCCCTACCTTTTGCCCTTTTTACGTGAAAGGCGTCTTACTTTAATTCGGTATCCTCATGGCACTGGGGACGAATACTTTTATCAAAAGTCGACACCTGATTATGCACCAGATTTTGTTTTGACAGATGAGGTTGATGATATTTCTTACACGGTCTGTAATGATCCTCGTACGCTTCTTTGGCTCGGTAACCAGCTGGCGATGGAATTTCATATTCCTTTTGAAACAAGAGATACCGATCGGCCGGCAGAAATCGTCTTTGATTTAGACCCGCCATCTGTCAAAGAATTTCACCTAGCCATAGAAGCAGCCAAGCGAATCAAAGCGCTTTTAGATGGACTCTTTCTCACAGCTTTTATCAAAACAAGCGGGGGAAAAGGACTTCAAATTTACATTCCATTAAAGAAAAACGCCTTCACATACGATGAAACGAGACAATTCACAGCTTTTATATGCCAATTTTTATGCGAACAAGCACCTAATCTCTTTACTCTGGAACGTTTAAAGAAAAATCGCGGCAATCGTTTATATTTAGATTACCTTCAGCATGATGCTGGAAAAACAATCATCGCCCCATATTCCCCAAGAGGAAACGAGCTTGGACTCGTTGCGACACCACTTGAATGGGAAGAACTGTATCAGAAAGAGCTTCATCCATCTATGTTTACCATGCCGGCTGTCATTGAGCGGCTAAAGGAAAAAGGCGATCCGTTTCGCCGCATGAGGCACCTTGTGAATGATGATGCTTTTAGACAAGTCTTACATCAGCTTCAAGACATTTTACCAGCTCATAAGATGGACTTTCGCGATCATTAAGCGTTACACTTATTCATTAGAGAGTAAGAAAGGGATGACCATCTTGACCGCACATTCATTTCGAAACATATCACTGATCTTCTTATGTCTTTCCGCAGGAATTGTGGATGTGATTGGCTATTTGAGCCTAGGACATGTGTTTACAGCAAATATGACGGGTAATATTGTACTGCTTGGCATTGCAGCAGGAAGTTCATTGCAGCTAACAGCCCTTCATTCCATCACTGCACTGAGTGGGTTCGTTCTAGGTGTTTTACTTGCCGTTGTGATGGGCGGGAAGCATGAAAAAACGTTTTGGCCAAAAGCCGTTACACGTATCTTTATTATAGAAGTGATGATCTTGCTTCTATTTGCTCTTATGACCATTTTTCCTTATACACAGGGTGCTTATTTTATGCTGATTATTCTTTTAAGTATGGCCATGGGCATGCAGACGACGGCCGCACGTAAATTAAATGTTGCTGGCATTTCCACAACTGTTCTAACGAGCACACTCGCTAACCTGTTTGAAGATTTGGCTCAGCGCTTATCACACAGGGAAAAAAGAAAAGCCCCTATTCAGCATGCGAGCTTGATGCGAATCGGTTCTATTGTCTTTTACTGCCTAGGTGCCGCTTTAGCTGCATACACTGATGCTTACGATCCGTTTATCATCATTTGGCTGCCTATCTGCATCCTTGGGGTCATTGTGATCACTGCTACATTCATGCACTTTCACCAATTGAAATAGCCACTCTCTCTCTAGATGGCTATTTCATCATTGTGATGAACCACTAATAACTTCTCACATAAAAACCAGGAGGACGCCCCATGATGGACGTGGAGCCATACGGATATCCAGAAAATGTCCCAAATCCACCATACCCAGGGAAACCGCCTAAGCCAGAGAACACACCAGGGCTCACATAATATCCGCCAAAGCCGATATGAGTGCCAACCGGTCCGATATGTGCTCCGCCTCCGTGAAAGCCTCCATATACCCGTGGATACATACAATCACCTACCTTCAAGATCCACCTCAGCTCATCATATGCATGACAAATGGAGCGGTGTTCGCGCTTTTTCTTTCACTTCTATGTACAATAGACCAATTTGATAAAATTTGAATGAAAAGTCCTGCAAAAAATTAAATTAAGCAAAGAAAGGTGACCTTTTTAACTTGTTGCTCTGCCCTATGTTTATTTAGAATAATGGGGCAGGTAACAAATTTGCACACCCCCTTTGTTGCGAATTCTTCTTATTAAACGTTCTTGCAGCGTTTAATAAGAAGAGCCTATTTAAACAAAAAAACCCTTGCTGACGATCATCAACAAGGGCGAGATATAGATTAGTGATTAACCACCAATGATTTTTTCTGCTACTTCGAATGAACCCGCAACGTTTTGAGTTAGAACAGACGCAGCGATCGCTAAACCCACAACGAATAATACTTTTACTCCTGTTTTCATCTTAAATCAACCCCATTCTTTTCATATGTAAATCCGCTTCTAAACTTTTGTTCAAGTAAAAAACAGACTGCTCAAAAAGTGCTTGCTTTTCACAATATTTTGCCGCAAAATGCGAAAGCTCTTTTACTTCATGATATTCATTCTTCTCTTCTAACTTTCTTAATTTTTCATCAATTTGCTGAAATCTTTGTGGCGCATTCGTTAAGTAAAGATCATGTACGATGCCTATTTTGAGCTGAAACACTTCATGAGAAGCATCTTTTATTCTGGCATATGCAGCCTCTATATATTGGCTTGCACGCTGCTTTTCACCAATCACACAGAGTTCCCGGCTGATCAGATACGTAGAATGGAAAAAGAAATCTGAATCATAATACTCTTGATGGGACAGCGCTTTTTCAAGATGACGTATCGATTCTTTCGGTTTGTTCCAAAATGAATATAAAATAGCCACATTGTGGTGATGCTGAGCCAGCATAAAGTCATCCTGCTCGCTTGTCAAAACCTCTTCCGCCAGACGATAATTCTCAAGCGCCTCTTCGTACCGCCCGATCTCTGTTAGATTAGCTGCAACGAGAGAGTATGAAAGTGCCGTTCTTCTTTCATAATGCTTGTGACGTTTATAGACGTGGAGGGCTCTGCGAATATAGCTTAATGAGAGCATAATATGACTAAGTCGATAGTAAAGCCATGCCACCTTAAAATCAAAATCAGCACGTTCTATCTCACTTGGAATTTTATCTAAGAGCTTTTCAGCACTTTGATACATTTGCAATGCTACCTCATAATTTCCTTGGTGCTGCTCATACACACCCTCATAAAAATCGAAATAATAGGCAAGGCGATGAGACAGATCATCATCTTTTTTCCCATAATGACCTTCTATACTTTTCGTTGATACATCACCCTTTTGCCCTCTCAAATTGTACATGAGAATGTGATGCCTCTTCTCAAGCAGAGAATAATACATGAGGATATCAGCATCGTCAATTTCCTCTACTGCTTGTTTCGCTTTAGCAAATAATCGTTCTGCCTCATCTGCATGATCTTTTTTGATTTCCATGTTCCAGTCATTTAATAGTGATGCCAATTCCGCAACAGGAACTTTGCTCATTCTACACCCCCAATCACCTTCAGCTACATGACATGATTTCACTAAATATGGAACTTCTATTAGCAATTGCTAATTAGCCCATTTGACATCATTTTAATATGAATCACTTGAATCTTCAACAACCGTTTCCTTTGAAAATGCGTTTCTTTCTCCTAATCAATGATGTTTGCGCTAAAAATTCCGTCTTTTTTCTGATTAAAAGCAAAAGATCATCAGCACCAATCATCCGCGCAGGTTTTCTTTTATTATCTTTCTCTATATAATATGACCAAGAACTTCAGTGCCTCAGTAGCTCGAGCAGGGAAAAAAGCCGTAAAACAAATTGTAGCTGACAGGTGGCAAGGCAAGGGGTTCAGAAGCACCGAAAAGCATAAAGGCTGAGACAGGTGAAATTCTTAGGGAAGCATGTTGCCCTAGCGGGATTCGGATCCCGTCTGAGGCTTATGAGGTCGATGGAAATGGAGGATAAAACATCATGCATGTGTTTGAAGAATATGTAAGCAACATTGGTAACCCAGAGCTGAAGCAGCGCATTCAAGACATATTAAAATGGATTGAAGACACATTTCCACAATTAGAGCCAAGAATTGCATGGAATCAGCCCATGTTCACAGATCACGGCACGTTTATTATTGGGTTTAGCGTGGCAAAACATCACATTTCTGTCGCACCAGAAGGAAAAGGAATTGATCACTTTTCAGCTGAAATTGTACAAGCTGGTTATGATCATGGGAAAAAGATGTTTCGCATGAAAGAAAGCTTGCCCATCGATTATCCTCTACTTAAAAAAATCATCGAATTTAATATCGAAGACAAAGCGGATTGTTCAACGTTTTGGCGAAAATAATCAACACCCCGATCTGATTCCATAACAGATTGGGGTGTTTTTTTGCAACATTTTATTCCGTTCTCTTCCCTACACATTTCTGTTCAAACCATTCATAACATGACAGGATGGCATCAATAAACTTTTGGAATATCGGCAAACCAATAACAGCGACCGCTGTTAAACATGCTATGACAGCACCTGCTAAGACATCAAATGGATAATGAACCCCCACCCAAATTCTTGAAAACCCAACAGCACTTGCAATAAAAAGCCAATAAATATGCCGCTTGTGAAACAGCCAAAAGATCAGGCAAATAGAAAAAATAAAAATCGTGTGATCACTCGGAAAAGAGTTGTTCACTTCCTTATGGATCAGAAGATTGACATGACTCAATTCTGCAAAGGGCTGCGGATTGGAATAAAAGGCACCAGCAACTTTTCCAAGTAACTCTGCCAATATGAAGGTAAGTCCAGCAGATATGACCACCATCCTATTTTTTCTGCTTCGATTTTGAAGCCACATGACAAGAAGCATGAGCGCTACTAACAGCACTGTATATTCAGCTAATCCAATCAGCAACGGATTCAAATAATCGTGATCGATACTGAGCTGATTGATCGATCTAAACAACCGTTCATTATACTCCTGCATCTCATTTCATTCCTTTTACTCGATTTATGAAAAGGATAAATGAAAAAAGATGTCCGTTACATCGATCGAGCGAACAAAATAGAGGGATCATCTCACATTTTTGTCACTTCTTTGTCATCTTGATATCAAGATGCAAAACCCTTTCGTAGCTGAGACTATTGAGAGTGATGCTGCTCCCATTCCTTTTTCAGCAAAGCATATTGATAGGTGTTTTCATATTTAGGTGTGCCATCCTCATATGTAGTAAATGAAATAAACTCAAGAAAAAGGCCTTCTTTCCGCATCCCTAATCGCTCACATAATGTTCGGGATCGGTCATTATCATCCTCTACGTATGCATAAAGCCGCCTCGCCCCCTTTTCCACAAATAAATAGGACAAGAGAGCTTCAGCACTCTCACGCGCATATCCCTTCCCTTCATATACTGCATTGAAATTCCAGCCAATTGAATACGTGTCAGGCTCCTCTTTTAAATGAAATAATTCACCGATAATCTGTTGACTTTCTTTTAAACAAACTGCTGTATAAGAGTGATCTGCTTTTCTTTTTTGCACCTTAGCGGCAGCTTCTTCTAATGTAGAGATTTGATCATCAAGAAAACAATTCACTCTTGGATTAGACAAGTAATCTAGCATTCCTGCTGCATCTTCATCACAAAATGGTCTAAGAATTAACCGATTCGTTTCTAATTGATTCATTAGGCTCTCCTCACTGTTTCTGCTTTATTTCGTATTTTTAGTCTCTCCATATTTTAGATGACATGCACCACCTTTGACAATCAGATCATTGTGAAGTGTCTTCAAATAAACTAAACTCATCAAAAGCATTTTAGCTATTAAATAACATGATCAAAACGGTGGATGGCAACATCTTAGAGGCAAGTGAAGACATCATCTGTCACCAGGTGAGCTGTAAAGGAGGCATGGGAGCTGGATTAGCAAAACAAATCAAAAGCAAATATCCAAAGACTATAAACGTTTATGTTCAGAACAAGGAAATGATTTATTAAGTTCCGTTCAGTTCATCACAACAAGTGACGGAAAAACAATTGCCAGCTTATTTGCTCAAGTTGGGTACGGAAGAAAAAGAAAGCAAACCGACTACGACGCTTTACGCAGCTGCTTTGCAAAGCCTAAAGGATACAGTGACACATTCACATGAAGAGAAAAACCGAACTTCCATCGCCATTCCTTATGGGATAGGCTGCGGATTGGCGGGCGGCGATTGGACGATTGTCGAAGACATGATTGAAGAGGTACTTGGTGATTGTGAAGTGACGGTTTATCGGTTTAAATAATGGAAATGAGAGGTTCTTATGAAAAAATGTAAATACAGGTATACAAAAACCCTCCTTAATTTGGAGGGTAATGTGCGTTAGTCATTGTTTTCTTTTTATTCTTTATATAATTCAACACAATTTCTTTATCTTCCTCATCTTCAGGGAAAATTCCCAAATTTTCATATTCCCAAATAGCCATTCGTTGATAGGTATTGTAATGAGAGTTCAATACATCATCATAATTAAAATCAATGGCAAATTGATTCCTATTCTTGATTTTTAGCGTTAAATTTGTCCAAGCTTTTTGCTCGTTAATTTTAAATTCATCTCTGAGTTTCTTAAAAGAATTCTGTAAATTAATTAATAAGTCATCATATATATTTTCACTGACCTCAAATATATCAGGAATATCATGAGAATAAATATATTCTTGTTGTTTGTTTGTATTAAAGAAAAAATAAACTTCACGAGAGTCATCCAGAATTTCCGCATATAGCAAAACATTCTCCCAATCAACAGGTATTATTTCATTTATTGTATTCAAAATTTCTTGATAAACTTCATTCGATGGTTCCATTTCCATTTGAATTAACCTCCTGACTTATTTTCAATCGATACCTTTTTAACTCTCCGATCTCCAATTTTATACTTAATTTTAAATAAAGTTGGTCGCATAGAATCTCCTTCATATCTAATGCTTTCTATGGAAACTGACACCAAAAGCAATTTCTGCTAGAGAGCCTGCGGCATAGGTAAACCAATGGGATCTTGAGTAGGCATCACCATCAATGACCTCTTTTTGGAATGGTTAAACACGATTAGAACAAACGTTCTTAATCGATAGATTTATATGTGAATTTTTGCATACAAATACCCTCCTTTATTCGGAGGGTAATTTGTCAGTTTTATCACGAGTCTCAGTTGAAAATTTGACAAAACTTCAATCTTTATTTATATCTTTTAACATAGCCAAGAGGTCGTCACTAAGTTGGATATCAATAGCTCCTGTTTCACTATCTTCAACTTCTTCTTCAATATACAATCCTTCAATAAATTCTGTAAATGTATCAGCAATCAGGAATAAGTCTTGTTCGCCATCTCTTAGTTCATGATCCCAAAAATAAATTTTCCCTTGATTTATTTCACTAACATCTAAACAAATTTGGTCTCCTCCGTCTGCATCTGCGATAGGAATTATGTGTTCTGGTAATTGTTCTTTATATGTTTTTATAGCTTCTCGGATATCATAATCATTCTGCTCTAATCCATAAAACAATTCGACCGGCACTGATTCACCACCTAACCACACCGGTTTCTCTCTTAAATCGGTGTATACGTTATCTTCAATCCAACATTCTCCATATTCGCTTATAAAACTCTTATAATCAGAAGAAATATAATATCCGTTTTCTTCTTCTATTTTATTTATTTCGTTTAATGAGTTATTTGTTTTGGTTGATCTAATATCGATAGTGTACTGATCAAGTTTGTCTTTAATCCGTTTAAAACTCATTTTAATAGCCTCCTCTTAAGTCTGATGCAGCGCCAATATGTGGCACATTTTTATGTAAGTCAGTCAGAACAAGTTGAATCTACCAAGTGGAAATCTCTTGCTGGTCTACTTTTTCCTGAATCATATGCCTATTTTAATAAAAAACCCTCCTTTATTGGAGGGCGGTAAGCTAGTTGTTACTTTATCCTTTGTTTTTAATATATTGATCAAGAAATTCCCTGACTGATTTTCTTTTAGGAAGTATTCCAAGATTTTCGTAAGCCCATATTGCTCTTCTTTGAGACCCGTTAATTCCTTGATTCAATACATCTTCATAATTAAAGTCTAAGGAAAATTTACCATTTTCATCTAATTTTAAAGTTAAATTTGTCCATTTTTCCGGATTAATTAATTCATATGCTTGTTGTAGCTCTTCAAACAAATCATGTAATTTTATTAAAAACTCGTTATAGATTGACTTACTTACATGATGATCTTCAGGTATATTATGCGAGTAAAGAAATGCCGTTTCTCCCTTTAATCTATAATAAAAATTAATCTCTGCAGAGTCGTCTAATATTTCGGCATATAAACAAACTTCATCCCACTCTTTTGGTATCATCTCATTAACAGTTTGTGCAATTTCACCATACAGAGAATCTAGTTTCTCTAATTCCATTGTTTATCCACCTTTTTGATTTTTAATAATTGATCTTTGTAATTCGTCATTACCTATTTTAAATTCAACAACAAAACGTTCTGGTCTCAATGAATCACTTTTATAAACTGGCTCTATTGAAACAGATACTTTCTCAGGAGGAACTTCTTTCAATGCAGCCAACCACTCTTGTTCCATCTGATACCATTTCCCCCCACTACGATTAATCTGTGAATTCATCGGAAGTAGGTTATCAATATCTCCAGACCCTTTGAAAATAGATGCGATCAAATGACCTCCGTCATCTTTTGATAATCGGTCCGGCTTGCCTGAATTGGATTGAGCATATTGGTTTCTTTTGACCTCTCCGTATTTTAAATCACTTGCTTCGACTTTGACAATCCGTCCGTAGTGATCTGTTGTGTAGGTGTAGCCTTGTTTGGGTTGAATAGACAATATTCGGTTTTAATACTTTTTTACGTTTCCATCTCACATAGTGAACTCCGTAACTGACAACGGTTGGTGGTGATTTAGGTGCTGGTAATCGTCTGCCTGTCTGAGAGATTCCATAGCCTGAATTGTTGTCTAGACGCTTTGCCATGGAGAGGAGTTTATTTTTGAGATTTTCTCCGTCAAAAACGTTATACGGCAGTTTGGGGCCACCAGCCATTTGAAACTTTGGTGAATATGGCAATAGGCGAGGTATAGAGACTCTGTCTATTGATTTTGCTCCTTGTCCAAGGCCTTTCTTCACTGTAGTTTTGGCCGCTGTTGTCCCTGTTTTTGTAATGGCTCCTGCACCTTTGGAACCAAAGACAATTTCTGCTAGAGAACCGGTCGGATAGGCGAACCAATGTAATCGAGAATACGCATCACCATCTATGACTTCTTTTCTGTTACAAGATCTTAGATTCCAACTACTGTATCTTTGGCCACATCATATAGACCAATACATAAGCTATTTTTGATTCAAATTCTTTTGTTTGTTGTTCATCTATAATTGGTTTATCTATTTTTTCGTTTCTGCTAAATCGTGTTTAATTCTTGCATCATGCTCTGGCAACATCATCGCAATACATTTTATTGTATAAGCATTTAATCACTCCTTTTCGAATGATTAAACAGAATAAAAATTCTCTACCAATGAGTTTTAAGAACTTTTGCTCGATATAAATATTTGTATACAAAAACCCTCCAAATCAAAGGAGGGTTTTTGGGTTAGTTGTTTTCTTCTTTATTTTTTATATATTCTTCAACAAATTCCCTAACTGATTTTCTTTTTGGGTACATACCTAAATTCTCATATGCCCATATGGCTTTTCTTTGTGATCCATTTAAGCCTAAATTTAAGATATCATCATAACCAAATTCAATTGAAAACTTACCTGTATGATCTAGTTGAAGGTTAGCTGTTGTCCATACCTGTTCGTTATGTTTTATAAATTCTTCTCTCAATTGTATGAATAACTCTTGCAGTTTAATTAAAATATTAACGTATACCCGTTCACTAACTTGAAAGTCATCAGGAATATTATGACCATAAAAATATTTTTCTTCATCAGTGTAAAAATAAAAAGCAACCTCTGATGAATCATTAAACACTTCGGAGTAAAGCCAAACTTTATGCCATTCAGTTGGTATGATTTCGTGTATATTCTCAGCAATTTCTTTATAAAGTTCTGACATTTTCTGTGTTTCCACTAACGTTAACCTCCATACTCATTTTTTATATAAATATAATCTGTACTTTCACCTATTTTATATTTCACTTCGAAAGCTGAAGGTCTTAAGGAGTCTGAATGATATACTGCCTCAATATGGACAGACACTTTTTCAGGAGGAACCTCTTTCAGTGCAGACAACCATTCCTGCTCCATGTTGTACCATTTCCCGCCACTACGATTAATCTGTGAATTCATCGGAAGTAGGTTATCAATATCTCCAGACCCTTTGAAAATAGATGCGATCAAATGACCTCCGTCATCTTTTGATAATCGATCCGGCTTTCCTGAATTGGATTGGGCATATTGGTTTCTTTTGACCTCTCCGTATTTTAAATCACTTGCTTCGACTTTGACAATCCGTCCGTAGTGATCTGTTGTGTAGGTGTAGCCTTGTTTGGTTGAATAGACAATATTCGGTTTTAATACTTTTTTACGTTTCCATCTCACATAGTGATCTCCGTAACTGACAACGGTCGGTGGTGATTTAGGTGCTGGTAATCGTCTGCCTGTCTGAGAGATTCCATAGCCTGAATTGTTGTCTAAACGTTTTGCCATGGAAAGAAGTTTATTTTTGATATTCTCCCCGTCAAAAACGTTATACGGTAGTTTCCCTCCACCAGCTATTTGAAACTTTGGTGAGTATGGCAATAGATTCGGAATGGAGACTCTGTCTATTGATTTTGCTCCTTGTTCAAGGCCTTTCTTCACTGTAGTTTTGGCCGCTGTTGTCCCCGTTTTTGTAATGGCTCCTGCCCCTTTAGAGCCAAAGACGATTTCCGCTAGAGAACCAGTCGCATAGGCGAACCAGTGTGACCGGGAATACGCATCACCATCTATGACTTCTTTTTGGAATGAGTCTGAAATCGATTTTCCAATCGCTTTCGATGTTTCAATTGGATGGGAAACAGCTGTTACGACTGATTCAACGGCACCCCCAGGGTCTGTCACAAGATCGTAGATGCCAACTACTGTATCTTTGGCCACATCATATAGACCAACTGCAGCACCTTTTACACTATCAACGAATACCTCTGATGCTTCTTCTTGTGCTTTGATTTGGAGGAGCTGACTGTAATACATTTTTTGATCATATGAGAGATTTTCATATCCTATCTCATCTACAATCTCAAAGTATTTCTCTTCTGATATACACGAAGGATCATTGAGCTTTTCTTTCAGCTCTTTGATTCTTCGTTTCTCTTTTTCTTCTTTTTTCACCTTTAAATATGCTTTCACTTGAGCATCAATTTTCTCATGGTTTTTGTACACATCTGTCTCATGAAATGCTTTTGCATCATAATACATTGGCTGAGCGTTCTTTCCTTTTCCTGTTGCAGCCATCATTTTTGTATAAAAAGTTTTGAGGTGATTCTCAATTGCTTCTGTCTTTGCGTATTCCGTTTTCAAATCATTGTCTATTTTATGTAAAGCATCAATTGTCTCTTTTCTTTTTTTGTTCGCATCGTTTAAATGATCATCTATCTCTTTGCTGGAAAACGTCTGTAATTCAATTAAATCACTGATATCATCAAAAATAGTTGATAAGGCTTCTTTTTGTTCCTTGATCATATCTTTATTGTTCTGAATGCCTTGCTTCAATTGAGCTTCTAAGAAGTGCTCATCAATAAATGTGCTTCCGCCTAATGATTCATCATCAAGCTTTCCTTTCACTCCATCTAAAAAAGCCTTTTGCATATCGATAAAATCAAGATAAGTGTCCGTGTATAGTGCAAGGTCATTATAAAAAGCTTTGATGTTATCTGCACCTTTTCCAGTAAATTCATCACCTAACCCTGACACACTTTTTAATGCTTTTTTCAAATCTGTTATTTCTTCCCTAAGCTGTTGATATACCTTCGATCTTTTCTCTACAGCTGATATCAGGGAAGGAGCGTCTAATATCTTCATATGAAAAAGACTCCTTTATGAAATATTCTTTTACTAGAATACCATAAGGAGTCTCATACTTTAATCCATTTTATCTATTTTCAACCATTAAACCTCTGTAGCGATCAATTAACACCTTATTTATGATCCTGCACCTCTTGAGGAAAGTAACACTGTATTACTTTTAGCATCTGCCTGAGTATGTTGAAAAACAGGCATTCCAAGAATTGTGCCTATAAGCAAAGCAGTACTAATAATCAACATTATTTTTTTCATGATCATATGACCTCCTTTCCTATAAGCGTACAAGATTTCAAAGCCAATTCCAAGAAGTAGTTACTCTCTTCATAAAGATTTAACTTTTTGTATATGGAGGCAACATCAGGAGCTAATGCCTCAATATCAACATATGCTTTTCTTTCTTCCAAAAGACATAGCCCCTTCTTGATGCCCTCATAGCTTTCCCGTGGTGTTGTATAACATTTCTCAAGGATATTGAATTTCAGAATAAAGTTTGTATTCTGCTGTTCTCTAGAAAAGGTTTTCCCCTCAGCAACCCAACTTATTGCCTGATCGAACTGATTTGATTTATAACTTGATCTTGCAAATTCATACGCACATTGTAAGTAAGAAACAGGAGCTGACTGTTTTAGATCATCTGCGGAAATTGCTTTGTTGAAATATTCAATTGCTTCTATATGGTGGTCATCCTGAATTTTGAGAAATCCTAAATCATAATAAGCCAACGCTAACAATCTCTTATCATTCTTCTCAATCAGTCTATCAACACACTCCAAAAGCATTCTTTCAGCTTTGTCTAGTCTACCATCATCAATCAAATTCAGTGCCAACAACATATTACAGTTTATGGTCTGTATGCTGTAGCCTTCATGACCTTTGTAGATGTCCTTTGCTGTTTGTAGATGATGATGAGAAAGTAGCGTGACCTTATTAAAATAGTAGAGTGTGCCAATTTTATAATGGAACTCAGCTTTTTCAATTTCATCATGTACCTTGTCCAATTGTCTCTCAGCTACTCTGAATAGGACTAGAGCTTCCGAATAGTTATTTTTTGCACTCTCATACATACCTTTGAAAAGATAAAAGTAAAACCTTAGCATGTCATCTGTTTTGACTCTTTCACTTTCTGTTATTGTTGGTTGCCCCACTAAATCTTCCATAAGTACCTTAAATCTGTAATCAAGAATATTGAAATAGAGTAAAACATCTTGATTTTCTTCCATTTTGCCTAACATATCTTGAATCTCATCCCTCAACTCTACTGCTTGTGAAACTTCCCTCTTTTTAATATGTAAATACCATTTGTTGAGAGTGTTTGCTACATCTACAGAGGAAATCAAACTCGACATCCCATTACCCCCTTGCTATCATTTCCTTTGTATAATTTTAACATGATATTTACAACATATGTAAAGTCGGGGTGTTCATTTTTAAAGTTTTCGGTATCCCGCAAAATGCAAAAATGCTTATCTATAAAAGGTATGTTTTATGTAGAGTGCATTAAAAGAGGAACGACATGGCAGTACAGAATTAAACATAGGGATCCAGTAACACAAGAAGTAACAGAGCTTTCTAAAGGTGGATTTAGTACAAAAAAGAAGCGCAAGTTGCTGCTTCAAAACATGAAGAATTGCTTAGAAGTGATATTGAAGTTGTTGGCGTAGAAACAACTTTAAAACATTTTGTTATCGAATGGTTAGAAGTCTATAAAAAAGGAAAAGTTGCAAAAAACACATTTAATATTTACAAGAGAAATTTCGAAAAAAATTCTCCCCTACTTCAAAGAGATTAAACTAAAAGACATAACACCAATGATAATAAATAAATCACTATATTTCCAAAAAAAACTGGTGAAGAAGCATCCGGAAACACAAAACATACCACTCGGAACGGACAATCAAGATTACTGAATCTCTTGCAAAGGAACTTCACGCTCATATGAAATGGATCAACGATAACAAAATAGTTTTTAATGAGACATACGATCATGATCTAAATCTTGTTTTCTGCAGAGAAAAGGGTGATCCTTTACCGAAGTCCTCCCTGTTCAACGCTCTAAAAAGGATATTAAAAAAAGCTGAAATAGAAAATATCCCAATCCATGGACTAAGACATACTCATGCAGTTCTGTTGTTAGAAGCTGGTCAAAGTATGAAGTTCATCCAAGAAAGATTAGGACATAAAAATATAAGCATAACTTCTGACGTATATGCTCATATAAGTGAAAAACTCGAAAATAAATCTGTGGACAGTTTCGAGCATTACATCAACTCAATTCTGAGTTGAAATTTTTTGTTGAATTTGGTGGTCAAAAAGTGGTCAAACCTTATTTTGGTTGTGGTCACTATAAATTTGACCACCAAATCCTTTTCAAAAACCTTGTTAAATTAACGTTTCTGTATTAATACTGAGACATATACTGATCGCGTTCCCATGGGTGAACTTGGGTTCTAAACATATCCCATTCGATTTCTTTTGATTCGATGAAGTGTTCGAATAGGTGATCGCCTAGTGCGTTGATCATGACTTCGTTTGATTTCAGCAGTTCAAGCGCTTCTGCAAGTGTTGCAGGCAGGTCAGAGATGCCGTTTTCAAGACGCTCTTCTTTGTCCATGACATAGATGTTTCTGTCGATTGGCGCTGGTGCGTCTAGTTTGTTTTTGATTCCGTCTAGACCTGCTGCAAGTAATACGCTTAGTGCAAGGTATGGGTTTGCAGATGGGTCTACGCTGCGCACTTCTACACGTGTGCTGATGCCGCGTGATGCAGGGATACGGATCAATGGGCTGCGGTTTTGTGCACTCCATGCCACGTAGCAAGGTGCTTCATAACCGGGTACAAGACGCTTGTAAGAATTCACCGTAGGGTTTGTGACCGCTGTAAAGCTTGTTGCATGCTTTACGATACCTGCGATAAAGTGTCTAGCCGTCTCGCTTAATTGTAAATCTGCTTTTTCATCAAAGAATGCGTTTTTGCCATTTTTGAATAATGATAGGTTACAGTGCATACCAGATCCGTTTACACCGAACAATGGTTTTGGCATAAATGTCGCATGAAGACCGTGCTTTCTTGCAATGGTTTTGACAACGAGTTTGAACGTTTGAATGTCATCACAAGAACGAATCGCGCCTGCATATTTGAAATCAATTTCATGCTGCCCAGGTGCTACTTCGTGGTGAGATGCTTCAATTTCAAAGCCCATTTCTTCAAGCTCTAGTACGATATCACGGCGGCAGTTTTCGCCTAGATCTGTTGGTGCAAGGTCAAAGTATCCACCTTTATCGTTTAATTCAAGCGTTGGCTCGCCTTTTTCATCTAGTTTAAATAAGAAGAATTCTGGCTCAGGTCCAAGGTTGAAATCACTAAATCCTAGTTCTTCCATTTCCTTCAAGACACGCTTTAAGTTGTTACGAGGGTCTCCATCAAATGGCGTCCCGTCTGGCTTATAAATGTCACAAATAAAGCGTGCAACTTTACCTTTTTCTGCTGTCCAAGGGAAAATAACAAATGTGTTGAGATCTGGGTATAGATACATATCTGATTCCTCAATACGTACAAAACCTTCAATAGATGAACCGTCAAACATACATTTGTTATCGAGAGCTTTTTCTAACTGGCTCACAGGAATCTCAACATTTTTAATCGTTCCGAGAATGTCTGTAAATTGCAGACGGATGTACTTTACGTTTTCCTCACTTACTAATTTTACGATATCTTCTCTTGTGTACTTTGCCATTTCGTAAAACTCCTCCCCTACAAAAGGTAAAATGTTTATAGCAATGCTTTTGCTAATCTGTTAACGGAAAAACCTTGACATATCCCCCTGCCTAAAGGTCGTTCCTTGTTGGAAACGTCCAGCCTGAATGAGTTCCTTCTTCAGTAGCTTCCTGAGTTCATCATCTGTCAAGTTGTGCTTCGCTGTGGTTTTCTCCTCAGTCTTTGTTTCAGACGCAGGATTCTCCGACTCAGCTTTGGCAAAAAGCTTTTTGATTCCTGCCATGTTTACACCTTGTTCGATGAGGTTTTTAATTTCTAGTAATTTATCAACATCATGGAAAGAAAATAATCGGCGATTCCCATCACTTCTTGCTGGAAATATTAAACCATTTTCCTCGTAATAGCGAATTTGTCTTGCAGATAATTCTGTTAGCTGCATGACAATCCCAATTGGGAATAAAGGCATTGAGCGGCGAATGTTATCACTCATCTCAACTGTCTCCTCCTCTTTGCTTAAATTTATTATATGTCATGTTATATTATGTGTCAACGAAATGTTAGGAATATTAACATGGATTTTTTATTGAGCAGGCACTTCGATAAAACCTTGTTCCAATAAGGCATCTACAGCACTGCAAATCGCATTTTTCACATGGGCATACGTGAGGCCGCCTTGAACGTAGGCAGTATAAGGAGGCCTGATCGGACCATCGGCTGATAATTCGATACTAGCTCCTTGCACAAAAGTGCCAGCTGCCATAATGACATCATCCTCATAGCCCGGCATATAGCTTGCATGCGGTGTGACGTGACTGTTGATCGGAGATGCATATTGAATGGCCTGGCAGAACGCAATCATTTTTTTAGGATCTCCAAATTCTACAGATTGAATCAAGTCCGTTCTTTTCGCATTCCACGCAGGGTTTGTTTGGAACCCAATCTTTTCAAGAAAACGAGCCGTAAACACTGCACCCTTTAAGCTCTGCGCAACGACATGCGGTGCTAAGAAAAATCCTTGATACATTTCCTGGAGCGCATACAGCGATGCACCCGCTTCACTGCCGATGCCTGGAGATGTCATTCGATAAGAACAAGCTTCTACCCATTTCTCTTTTCCGACGATGTAACCGCCTGTTTTGGCAAGACCGCCGCCTGGATTTTTAATGAGAGAACCAGCCATAAGATCCGCTCCCACATGACACGGCTCTTGTAATTCAGTAAATTCACCATAACAGTTGTCAACAAACACAATGATTTCCTCATTGATCTCTTTCACAAATGAAATCATTTGTCCGATTTCTTCAATTGTAAAGGATGGTCTTGAAGCATAGCCTTTTGAACGCTGGATGCCGATGACTTTTGTTTTAGAGGAAATAGACTCTTTTACTTTGTCGTAATCAACTGATCCATCTTGGCGCAAATCAATGGCTTTGTAGTCAATCTTGAAGTCTTTTAACGAGCCTGTCCCTTCTTTGCCGCGAATCCCGACAATTTCTTCTAGGGTATCGTATGGCTTCCCTGTCATGTAGATCAATTCATCGCCAGGTCTTAGCACACCGAATAAGGCAATGGAAATCGCATGTGTTCCGGAAATAATTTGCGGGCGCACAAGGCCGCTTTCTCCTCCGAATACATCCGCATAGATCTTTTCCAATGTGTCTCTCCCCATATCATCATAGCCATATCCAGTTGTCGGATTAAAGTGAGAATCACTGACTTTATGCTTTCGGTAGCTTTCAAGCACCCGCCACTCATTTTGTTCGCTCGTTTGATCAATTTGCTGATGCATGTGTAAAATCTCTTGTTCTGTTTCTGCTGCTACTTTTTCTAAAATGGTGCCATGTTTTAAAGTGTGAAACATCTTCATTTAGTTCCTTTCCTACAACATATACTTCTTGATTTGACCTAATATGGTCTGCTCCTCACCACTAAATCCGGTGATGTCATAAAGCTCTGCTTCTTTTTGAAATTCTAGTGATTCCACGAGGGTTTCTGACTTTAATGCGGATATGAGCTTCCCTTCATACGCTGGAATCTTCACGTGATATGGCTTTAAAAAATTTTTTTTCAGCTCAGCCATAATATCCGCTTTCAACCGCTTCACATCTTCCTCGCGTCTAGCACTGATTAAAATATGTCGCTGCTTTGAAGATGGGATAAAATCCGGTCTGATTTGATCTTCTTTGTTATAGACGGTCAGCATAGGAATACGGTCTGCTTCTAATTCCTCTAAAAGCTCATGAACCGTCCGTTCGTGTCCTTCGTAATCCTCATTAGATGAATCGATCACATGAAGCAAATAATCTGCTTCCTTCACTTCTTCGAGTGTGGAGCGAAATGCGGCAATGAGTGTTGTTGGAAGGTCTTGAATAAAACCAACTGTATCTGAAATCAGCACACTGTAGCCAGATTCTAATGTCATCTTACGTGTCATTGGATCAAGTGTCGCAAACAGCAAATCTTCTTCATGACTATCAGCATCTGTTAACTGGTTAAACAAAGTGGATTTTCCGGCATTCGTATACCCGACAATGGCAATTTGGAACACACCATTTTTCTTCCGTCGTTCTCGGTATCTTGTTCGGTGTTCTTTTACTGCAGATAGCTGCCCGTGAATTTCGTGAATGCGGCTTCGTATATGGCGTCTATCTGTTTCAAGTTTTGTTTCACCTGGACCTCTTGCGCCAATTCCGCCCCCTTGTCTTGAGAGGCTGATCCCTTGTCCACTTAGTCTCGGCAAGGCATACTGAAGCTGGGCAAGCTCTATTTGCAGCTTCCCCTCTCTTGTACGGGCTCTTTTAGCAAAGATGTCTAAAATCAATTGCGTACGATCAATAATTTTCACATCTAGGGCAGTCGCCAACGCTTTTAACTGGCTTGGAGAGAGCTCATCGTTAAAAATAATAACATCACATGCTAATTCCTCGCAAAGTACTTCAAGCTCTTCTACTTTCCCTTTTCCGATGTATGTTGCGCTGTCTTGTCTATTTCTTTTCTGCGTCATCACGCTGACAGCTTCACCGCCAGCTGTTTTGGTTAAGGAAGCTAATTCTTCCATTGAGTATTGAAAGCGTTCATCCGTTACATGCGGCAATTGACAGCCGACAAGGATCGCTTTTTCAGTCATTTCATGTTCATTCAACGTCAGTTGTTTCCTTTCTGTACTTAAGTTTTCAGTAGTACCATCATACCAAACACATCACACGTATACCACTATTCGGAAGGTTTATTTTAGCGTCTCTTCACAAAAAGGATACGCCATTTCAAGAAGGCGTATCCTCTTTCATTTGAAGGTCGTGACTTTTAATGGTCAGCAAGTCTTTTTTATCGTAATGATCAACAAGAAGCAGTCTCATCGCCTGGGTTCGAATGGCTTTTTCAATGGTGTTTCGCACAAACCGGCCATTGCTGAATTTTGCAGGACTTGTGGTACTCTTAATGTGCATCAAATAATCTCGCAGCTTCCATTCTGCTTCTTGGGTAAAGACATATTCCCTGTCAGCCATCATTCGTTTTGCAATATCCATAAGCTGATCGACTGTATAATCAGGAAAGCTGATATTGATTGGAAATCTT
The DNA here is from genome assembly GCF_024498355.1 of Bacillus pumilus. Lineage (GTDB taxonomy): Bacteria > Bacillota > Bacilli > Bacillales > Bacillaceae > Bacillus > Bacillus pumilus_P. The sequence goes on along the minus strand of NZ_CP101833.1, from coordinate 1,691,935 downwards.
GATTGAAGGCCGGGATTTAAAGACAGAAAATGTTCCATTTCCTTAGAGTAACCAGCAAGGATGAGAATAAATTCGTGCTGTTTATCCTCCATATGTTTAACAAGGGTATCAATCGCTTCTTTTCCAAAATCCTTTTCTCCTCCGCGGGCAAGAGAATAGGCTTCGTCAATGAACAAGATGCCGCCTAGTGATTTTTTAATTAAATCCCTTGTTTTCTGCGCAGTATGCCCAATGTACTCTCCGACGAGATCACCGCGCTCAGCTTCAATTAAGTGCCCCTTTGAGAGGACATTCATTTCAAAGAATAGCTTTCCGACAAGCCTCGCAACCGTTGTTTTCCCTGTGCCTGGATTCCCTTTGAACATCATATGAAGTGCTTGTTTTCCTACCTTTAATCCTTGTTCCTGTCTTTTTTGATTGACAAAAATCCAGGCATAAATCTCTTTTATGTTTCGTTTCATTTCATCCATACCGACAAGGCTGTTCATTTCACGCTCTATTTCCCGTAAGATGCTGTGTTTTGCCTCATTTTTCTGCAAGGCTTCTAGGTATTCTGCCTCTGAATCTGCATCAACCAATACTTGCTTTTGTCCGTTAAGTATAATATTGATTTGGCCGTTGTTTTTATATGTGACAGCTCGCTCCAACGTATTCACCTCTCGCTCTTCTCTCTTTATTCTATTCGGGTGGAGCTGTAATCGTGACAATCGCCCGCTTAAGCCCAGGTTTGCTGTCAAAATGACCCGAGATACCTGTTATTGTAGGGATTTCTGCGGTTTCCCAGGAAATGATGTGCTATCTCTATTGTATTCATCCATTTTGGGCGGACAAACCAACAATTTGCTTTTTCTTAGAAAAATGTAGCTTTTTGATCACAAATGATGCAGAAAAGAGTCTCAATGATTTCCGCATTTTGTACAGGCAATTCTTCTATTTCCTCATAAAATAAAGACGAGGTGATGAATAGATGGTGAAAATTTTTATTGATCCTGGCCACGGAGGAACAGATTCTGGAGCTGCTGCGAATGGACTTTTGGAGAAAAATATAACACTTCAAATTGCGCTTTTACTAAGAGATATCTTGATTAGTGAATATGATGGGGTTTCCGTCCGCTTAAGTCGTTCAATTGACCAATCCGTCACTTTATCCCAGCGTACGAATGCGGCAAATAGCTGGGGAGCTGACTATTTCGTGTCTATTCATATTAATGCTGGCGGGGGCACTGGTTTTGAAAGCTTTGTGTATCCTGGCGTTTCAGCACCGACCACCACGTATCGCAATGCCCTTCATGATGAAATTGTCCGCTCGGTTGATTTTGCCGACCGCGGCAAGAAAACTGCAAACTTCCACGTTCTTCGGGAAACTTCTATGTCCGCTATTTTAACAGAGAACGGTTTCATTGATACGACAGCTGATGCAAATAAGCTCCGCAATGCTTCCTTTCTTCAAGGCATTGCTCGCGCTCATGCCAATGGATTAGAGAAGGCCTTTCAGTTGAAAAAAAAAGCAGGTAATCTTTATAAAGTGCAGGCAGGGGCTTTCAAGGTGAAAGCCAATGCTGATAAGCTGGCTGCCACACTTAGATCCAAAGGATTCGAAGCATTAGTCGTACTAGAAGGCGGTATGTTCCGGGTACAAGCTGGGGCTTTTCGTTCAAAGCAAAATGCGGATGACCTCGTAGTCAGATTGAAGCAGGCTGGTCACGACGCATTCGTTTTCCAATAAACTGAAGCTGTTATAACGAAACAAACCGGCTCAAGTCATCTGCAGAGCCGGTTTGTTGTCTATTGATTTATGCTAAGATGTTCACGACAAATTGAGACCACGTTTCAAGACGATCGAAGTATTCAGGCTTTTTCAAGTCTGCTGCTTTCACCCATTTTCCTGAGATTTGATCTATTTCTTTTACTTCCACATGAGCACCAGGTGATAATTCAAGTGCTGATAACAGCCCAATATGCACACGGCCGACACTGTTGTCATCATCATTGATTAATCCAAGGGTTTTCATCTCAAGTTTGTCTTCTTCTTGAATCGAAAGTTCCTCGTCCAGCTCACGATCCGTATTTTCTTTTAGGATCTCAGCAAAGTCTTTTCCTTCGATAAAATTCATATGACCGCCAAAACCAAGAGATAACTTATGATGTAATCTTGTCTCTCCCCCGCCTTGAAGTCTTTCATATACATATACTTCGTCTTCACGCTTAATGACGACATAAGGAATCGGCTGTTTGAAGTCAGGATTTTCTTCTGCATCCCCTCTTCGCATCTGCTCGAAGTGCTCTTCGATTTCTTTCATGATCGTTTTGATTGTTTCCTCTTCACTATTCACCCCATTAAACGCAAGTGTTTCGTTTTGGAAAACACGTTTGCGCGGTGCGACTAAAATGATTTCATCCATTTTTCCCATGTTCAGTAACCTCCAGTTTGTAACACGTTGTAAGAAATGGCAAAAAGCCAAAACGAGTGATGCGTTTTGACTTTTGCGTTTTACTTATGATTCATCTCCAAAGAAGAAGTCGTCATCTTTTAACGGCTCAACTGTTGCTTTTTTGTAGCCGTTCCCTTTCATTGAGAAGAAATCATGTGACTTTGTTTTTGTATTGAGTCCGTTCAATACAATCGGGTTAATCTCTTCTTCTTCAAAGTAAGGGGCAAATCCAAGGTTCATTAACGCTTTATTGGCATTGTAACGAATGAACTTTTTCACATCATGCGATAAATTGACTTGGTCATAAATATCCTCAGTGTAATGAAGCTCATTTTCATAAAGCTCGTTCAGCAAATCAATGGAGAAATCATATAGCTCTTTTTGCACGTCAGGTGTTTGTTTGTTGTAGATTTCTTGCGCTAATAACCCAACGTACACACCGTGAATCGCTTCATCGCGCAAAATCAAGTTAATAATTTCACCACTTTGCATGAGCTTTCCTTGTCCATAGAAATAAAGCGGGTAGTAAAAGCCGCTATAAAATAGGAAGCTTTCTAAATAAACAGAAGCAACCATTGCTTTAAACAAGGAAATAGGATCATCCTTTTGAATCGAACGGTATAGACTTACAATCATATCCGCTTTCTTCTGCAAGAATTTATTTTTCTTGACCCATTCAAACACTTCACTAATGGTTTCAGTTGGTGCAAGTGTCATGAAGATATTTGAGTATGATTTCGCATGTACCGCATTTTCCATCATCGCCATAAAGTTCAACACCGCTTTACGCTGATGACCGTCTACATGTTCTGCCACAATCGGCATCCCTGTATTTCCTTGTTCTGTATCAAGTAAAGTCAGTCCAGCAAGTACCTTCATGTACGTATCCCGCTCTTTTTCACCTAAATATTTCCATGTTAAGAGATCCCCGTTTAAGGAAATCTCTTCAGGAAGCCAGAACTGCTTCACATTTTGGTTGTAAAACATTTGTGTAAAATCGTCTTCGTGTTTTGACCAGTTGGCTGCATCATAAATTTTTGTCACGTTAAACTCTCCTTTAATCAAACAACACAAGAAAGACAGCCTTCCTGCCCTGTATCCTTCGTTCTTGCATAATAAAGTGTCTTAATGCCTTTATGGTGTGCATAAAGATCAATGCGGTTTAAGTCACGCGTTGTCATCGTATCTTTTAGGAATAATGTAAAGCTGATTCCTTGATCGACGTGCTGCTGAATCGTTGCGATCATATCGACCACTTTAAACATGTCCATATCGTACGCTTCTTTATAGAAGAACCAGTTTTGCGCTGAAAGACCTGGCATTGGGTAATATGTTTTGCTGTTGCCATATGTTCTTTCTTCGATACGTTCCATAATTGGCATAACAGATGCTGTTGCCGATTGAACATAAGAAATCGAACCTGTTGGTGCAATACATAATCTATAGCTATGGTACATCCCATTTTCCGCTACAAATTCTTTAAGTGCTGCCCAGTCTTCTTTTGTTGGAATGTGCATGCCTTCAAATAGTGCTGCCGCTTTTTCTGTTTTTGGTGTGAAATCATTCTCCACGTATTTATTAAAGTACTCACCAGTTGCATAGCCAGAACCCTCATAACGGTGGAATGTTTCTCCTTTTTCTTTTGCAAGCTCACTTGAGCGTTTAATCGAGTAATAGTTCACCATCATAAAGAACGTATTAGCGAAATCTCTTGCTTCTTCACTTTCATATGCCATTTGATTTTGAGCTAAATACCCGTGAAGGTTCATTGCGCCAAGCCCAATTGATTTCATTGCTTTGTTTGCTTTTCTAACAGCCGGTGCATTGCGAATATCCGTTGTTTCAGATACAAGCGTTAACGAGTCTGTTGCAAGCTTGACTGTTTTTTCAATTGATTTGTTTTTCATGACATTCATGATATTTAATGAACCAAGGTTACAAGAAATATCCAGACCGATCTCATCTTCTTGATCATAGTCCGTGTAAGAAGATACCTCTGAAGCCTGAAGCACTTCTGAGCAAAGGTTTGAGAATTTCACACGTGAAATATGGTTCAGCGCATGCTCTCTATTCACATTATCTTGGAACATGATATATGGATAGCCTGATTCTGAGCGCAGAACAGCCAATTTTTCAAGAAGTTTTCTCGGATTGACTTTTTCTTTTTTGACTTTCGGGTTTTCCACAAGCTCGTCATACATTTCTTCCATGTCCATCTCATCAAGATGCTGTCCATATTCTTTATAGACTGTGTGCGGATAGAAAGTGTAAGCTGTTTTATCTTCTCTTGCAAGCTCGATAAATTTGTCTGGGATGACAACACCAATGGAAAGTGTTTTCACACGAACATCTTCATCAGCAGAGATTTTTTTCGTATCTAAGAAATCATTGATATCTCTGTGGAAAATATTGAGGTAGGCACTGCCTGACCCCTGTCTTTGTCCCATTTGATCTGCATACCTGAATGCATTATCAAGAAGCTTCATCACGCCTACGACACCTTTTGTCGCGTTTTCTACATCTTTGATTGCTTCGCCTTTCGCACGAAGTTTTGACAGGTTCAAACTGACGCCGCCGCCTAGTTTCGAAAGCTGCATGGAAATATCAATCGCTCTTGAAATATCGTTTAAAGAGTCATTCACTTCAAGCAAGAAGCAGCTCACAAGCTCACCGCGTCTTTTACGTCCAGCGTTTAAGAATGTTGGAGTACTTGGCTGATATTCTTGGTTGATCATTAGTTCTACAAACTCAAGTGCTTTTTCTTTGTCTCCGCCCGCGAAGAAAAGAGCCACAACTGAAATGCGGTCTTCATAGCGTTCAAGGATTTTCTTTTTATCATTTGTTTTCAGTGCATAATCATTGTAAAACTTAAACGCACTCATAAATGATGGGAATCTAAATTTTTTGGCATATGCAGCTTCAAATACTTCTTTAATATCTGCCATGCTGTATTGCCTTAAAAATTCTTCCTCATAGTAGTCGTTTTCTATTAAGTAATCAATCTTCTCTTCTAAGTTGTGAAAGAAGACCGTGTTTTGATTAATATAATCTACGAAATAACTATGTACAGCTTCTTTGTCCTTATCGAACTGAAACTTTCCTTCTTTTTGAATCATAATCTCGTTATTTAATTGTATCCACTTTGGAACCTGATTTTGTGACAATTCTTTCTACCTCCTGTGTAAACAATTCAACATCCCTTTTTGTTCCGCTTAGTTCAAAGGTGTGCAAAATAGGAACTTGATATTGTTTAGAAATCGTATCGGCGCTTTTTGCAAAATTATCTCCCCACACTTTGTTGCCACTCACCGCTACACCTAGTAAAAGGTGAGCATTTTTCTCTAAAAAGGACTGAGTGGTACTAGGGACTTGTCCAAATCCTGTCGTAAAGGTGACGAGAATAAACGGCGTATCCAAAAACTCTTCTCCAGTCAATTTTTGTTTGTCTGTAAAAGGGGTCTTGTCCAAAAAGCGTTGAACATTTCCTGTTTTTGAATCAAATACGATTTGAATCAATTCCATCACGACCTAGTTTTTAGTATTGTTGATCATTTCGTTATTCACTATATATAGTATACTATGTTTTTTTAAAACACAACATATAGATGTTCGAAACGAAAAAAATCAACCAACCCGGCCGAACATTCATAGCCGAACTCGTACGTTCAAATAAATAGAGCAGAGCAGGATCTAAAAATAGACTGCCCTACTCCCTATTCAACTGAAACCGAAATCTATCATAACACGAAAAAAAATCGCTTAGTAGACTAGACTTTTTGTTTTATTTTTTGTAGGCATCGCACTGTAAATCTTCTGACACTTCTGTTATTTCCACTTCAACACCTAATTCTTTTAGCACCGCTTCAAGCGCAGAAACGATTGAAGCTTCTCTCACTAATTCTTTCCCATTTACAGAAACACTTGTTCCATATTCGAAACAGGAGTCGTCTTCACAAGTTTGTTCCCAGTGATTAATTTTAATTTTGTGTGACATGAACTCATCCTTTTCTGTCTAGATGTCTGATGCATGATTATAGTGTAGCGACTTCACATACATTTGTAAATTGACGTGCTTACTCTTCATCAAGCCCATCATCATATTCTTCGTCCCATTCATCTATGTATTCCGTTTTAACGAGGGTCAGCTCCCCTTCTTTTTCATCAAACCGGTACACATGTACTTCATCATCCTTAACAACAGCAAAGTGATTATTTTTTAGCGCAACAGCTGATTGTAAAAGGCCTTCTATATTTCCATTATCATTTTGATAAGAATGGTTATGCCAGCTTTCCTGTCTCGTTTCAATGTTTGAAATGGCACACGATCCAAATAAGACAACGATTCCAATCAAAAGGAGTATCACTCTAATCCTTCTTAATTCAAGTTCTGCATTTTCCATATAAATCCCCTCACCTTTTTAAAAGTCCAATAAGGAATCATACGCAAAATGGACAGAAAAGTTTCACGGCATACAAAATAGCCCCTCTGCACTGACAAAAAACGTAGCGGGTTCCGGCCGGTTTATTCGCAGATGCATGGGGCTATTAGATACAAATTGTCCTATTCTAATTCTAAATTTACATTTTTTTGAGGTGCAAATGTAGAAATGGCGTGTTTATAAATAAGCTGCTGCTTCCCTTCTGTCTCAAGCAGCACTGTAAAATTGTCAAATCCTTTCACTTGACCGCGAAGCTGAAAGCCATTCAGTAAAAATACGGTGACAAATGTATTGTCTTTGCGGATCTGATTCAAAAATTGGTCCTGAATATTAATCGGTTTCATGTTTCGTCCTCCTTGATTCTGATAACTACAGTTTCGCTTTAAGTCCAAGCTTTCCTGCTATATATGCGAAAATTTCCTCTTTTTTGTCTGAAAAGTGGCAAGGTGGTGTCATATCAAACCAGGTGACATCCATTTTATTACGGAACCACGTAAACTGACGCTTCGCATATCGCCGGGAATTTTGCTTTAATTGCCGGATGGCTTCATTAAGAGAGCAGTCACCTTGAAAATAGGCATACAGTTCTTTATAACCAATCGCTTGAACAGACTGACAATCCTTCAAACCAGATTGATATAGCGCTCTCACTTCTTCCATTAAGCCCTCATCTAACATCATATCAATTCTTTGATGAATGCGCTCGTACAAAAGCTCTCGCTCCATTTTCAGCCCAATGAAGGCTGTGTCGTAAAGAGGAACTTCCTGATGCCCGTTTTGCATCTCAGACATTTTTTGACCGGTTGTATGTATCACCTCTAGCGCCCGGATCACACGGCGGACGTTATTCGGATGGATCGCTTTTGCAGCGTCAGGATCTACTGCCTTTAGCTTTTCATGCAGCCGAAGCGGCCCATGCTGCTGTTCAAACAGCGTCATTTCCTCTCTAAAGGCGGGGTCACTTTTCTCTTCGGTAAATGTGTAATCATATAAAACAGATTGAATATACAGACCTGTTCCGCCGACAATCATTGGCGTTTTTCCTCTACCCGCAATCTCTTTGATTTTCAAACGGACAAGCTGCTGAAATTCAGCTGTAGAAAACGATTCATCCGGCTGTTTCATATCAATTAGATGGTGCGGGACGCCATCCATTTCTTCAGGGGTGATTTTCGCTGTTCCAATATCCATTCCTTTATAAACCTGCATAGAATCTCCGCTGATGATCTCTCCATTAAATGCTTTGGCTATATCAATGCTCAGCTTTGTTTTGCCGACAGCCGTCGGTCCTACTAACACAATCACTGGTTGTTTCGCTTTTTTCATAACATCACTCTCTTTTACAAACTGCCTACAGTATAGCATAACTTCTGTTTCTCTCCTATATACTGCCCATCACCAGCCGAGTGGTTCATTTCCAACCACTTCATATGTTTTTCCTTTTAAACGATGGGTATGCGTTGGCCTCTCTTCATCTGGACTATAGACGACACCTCCGTATGGGATGGGGACAGGATCTGTATAAGCAGAATATGTGACTTCCTGAATTTCGTGATAATGTGTGCCATCGGCTCTTGGGATAGCAGGTCCTGTGATGCCATAGTATCTGTGAAAATGACCCCTTTCAAAAGAAGTGACCCCTCGATAGTAATGCGTATGCTTGTCAGTACTGCTTCCATTTACAGGCTGAGAGATCCCTTCTATTAAATGATAATGCTCTTCTGTTACATCCGTACGTGCTTTATATGCATGAGCATGCGGCGGACATTTTGCCCAATCAGATGGATACAGGCCCATTTAAGACATTCCTCCTTATATTAGGCGGTCACCCAAACACATGTAGGCCATTTGCATACACTGATGTCAGTTACAGTGATTTTATGTGAGAGGAGCCTTTTTTTATGAATTATTTTGAAACACCGCCGTTTATTCAAGAAGACATGAGAAGACCTTTTGGATTTGGACGCCCTGGCTTTGGGTTTGGAAGACCTGGCTTCGGTTATGGGAGACCTGGATTTTTTGGACCTCCATTTTTAGGTGGTTTTGCCGGAGGACTACTTGCTGGATCCCTTCTCGCTCCAGGATATGGATATCCTTATCCACCGCCATATCCGCCATATGGACCATACCCTTATTATTAAATATGACTATTTAGTGAAAACATCCTTTCATAAAATGAATCAATTGACACACTAGTTTTTCATGGGTTAACATTTACTTTACCGACCGTTCAGTAAAGTAGGTGTTTTTTTTATGTCTAAAACCAAAAAAGAACAAATTTTTGAGGCAGCTGCTCGTACGATTTTAAAAGAAGGATTAAGTCAGCTGACCCTTCAGCAGGTAGCAGAGCATGCAAATATGACCAAAGCCGGCCTGCTTTATCATTTTTCAAGCAAGGAAGAGCTCATCCAAAAAATGAATGAGCACGCGATCGTCTGCTTTCGTCAGCAGCTCGAGTCGTATCAGGAAACATGCAAAAACGAAAAGGCTCCTTATGTACGTGCATATATTTTGGCGACATTAAATGATCTTGATATGCAAAATACGACCCAGTTATGTACAAGCATGCTGGCCACTATGTCATTTGATGAAGCGTTATTGAACCCTTGGCGTGATTTTTATGCGGAGTTCAAAGAGAAAGCAGCAGAGGAAATAAACGATCCTGCGCTGAGCCAGCTGATCCGCCTTGCATGTGATGGGATATGGTTTTCAGAGATGTTTCAGCTTGAACCACTGAACCGAGAGGAAAAAACCCTTTTACTTCATCGGATTTTACACATATTAGAGGAGGGATGATGATGATCCTCGGATATCTTTTTTTAGCAGTTGCCATTTTTTCAGAAGCAATTGGGGCCGCGATGTTAAAACTATCAAATGGCTTTACGCGCTTTAAACCTAGCGCTGTCGTTGTCGCTTTCTATACACTTGCTTTTTATATGCTGTCATTAACACTTAACATCATTCCACTTAGCATGTCGTACGCAACATGGTCTGGGGTTGGTACCGTCCTCACGGCTTTTTTTGGCGTGCTCTTTTTTAAAGAAACCTTGAACCAGAGAGCAATCATTGGAATGGCTATGCTTGTCTTAGGGGTCGTACTTTTAAATATATCATAAAGGATGTGAGGAGATCATGAAAGGAATGCTCTATTTAACAGGGGCCATTTTGACGGAGGTTTTTGGCAGTACGATGCTGAAGCTTTCGCAAGGTTTTACACAAGTGCTGCCGAGTATTGGGGTGCTGATCGGATTTGGATGTGCCTTTACTTTTCTTAGTTTGGCACTTAAAACAATTGAGCTCTCATCCGCCTATGCCACATGGTCTGGCGTCGGAACAGCACTCACCGCTCTTGTAGGGCTCGTGTTGTTTAACGAAACCATTCATATGAAAGGCTTCATCGGTCTTGCACTCGTGATATGCGGTGTGATTGTCTTAAATCAGTCCAAGAAACAAAAGGAAGAAAACAAAGAACAAATGGATCAAACCGAATGGACGTCATAAAAAAAGTCATTTTCTCCATGTAAAAGAGAAAATGACTTTTTTGCCTTAACGGCCGACTTGAATGGTTTCTTCTAAGGAAATGTCCACATTTCCCTGAACAGCTCTTGAGATCATACATGAGCTTTCGGCTTTATGTGCAAGCTTACGAGCTAGTTCAATATCATACGTGGAAGCGGACTCTTTGAGGATAATGACAGGTCGATGAATGATTTTCTCATATGTAAACACACCATTTGTCACATCTACGACGGCCTCAGAGCTCATCGATAGATCCTCTTTCTCTAATTGACTCCGCTCCATCATGGCGGCAAGTGTAATGATATAACACGTGGCCGCTGCACCTAAGAGCATCTCATCTGGATTTGTTCCGATGCCCGGGCCGTCCATTTCTTTTGGAATCGAAATCTTCGTTTTTAATTGCTCACATGTAATTGTACCAACATCGTTACGCAGACCAGGCCAGTTTGCCTGAAGATGAAAATGATGACGCGCCATATCCGTCTCTCCTTTTGTTATCACTTTTTATAGTGTAACAAGAATTCACCCTGCTTGTCTTAAGATGTGCACAATCCTTATGTATATTCTTCATCCAGCACCGTTCGAATCGCCCTCACATAACGGTAGAACGCTTCATTTTTCGTACTCGACCGCCTCCGAAAATCGAAACTGTCAAATAAAGCTTCACGTTGACTTCTACTGATCTCAAGCTGCACACTTTGCCCTGTTTTTGTAAGATTATTAATATTATGATTGCTCGTTCCGCTTAGGGATGCGTGTGCAACAGCAAGTTCAGCAGAAAATCCATTCCGCTCTAATGAGTTCACAATTTTCTCTGCACGGTCGTAATCGGTTCCGCCTACAAGAGTATGGTCAATTCCTTCCTCACCTCTATAGCCGTGCACTGCTAATACATAATCATGTGCTTTTGCCTGTGCGACTCCGATAGGTTCATCAAAGTTTGTGCTAGTAATATGAAGTTCTGACGCATTCTCTCTTAAACCTTCAAATAAATACGTAGAAAAATCGTTATCAAAAAAATGGACGATCTCGCTAACGCCGCCTTCAATTCTCCCGCCATGGGGTGACATCACAAGAAGACGGCTGCCAGGCACTGGGTTGGCTGTAATTTGATAGCTGCTAGTTGATTCGTTCTCTTCCAGTTCTTTAAAATTGCGATAAATATCATTTGAACCGCTTTCGTCTTCCCCACCTGATGAAAATGGCTCATCATGTTCCTGTGCTTGCATGGTATAATAAACGCCCCATCCGATCGCAAGCAGGAGAAGCAAAGCAAAAAACTTCTTCATTCCCGTTCTCCTTTAACAGATTTCTAAGCCGTTTCTATGATTAATATTGAATCATCATTTCTTTTCATTTTTTCCACATTTTCTCTTCAAATTTGATCATAACACTCTAGATCATGAGATTCCTCAAAAATAAGATAATTGCATTTATATACACAGAAACGTCTCTCCTGTTTGAAAACAGAGTTAGAATAGTATGACAAACAAATGAAGTTATGTTTAAAATGACCTAGTCCTACCCAGTCTGTTTTCTTTAATTCGGCTTTTTTTTATGCGAATTTGATTTTTTTCAACTGTGACGCATCACATTTGTATGAGCATTGACCCTGTCCAGCCCCCCCTTTTTTCTGCAAAATCCATTGTTTCACTGGTTCTCTAAGAAAAACTCTCCCACCTATCATCGGCAGATTCTATATGATTTCCACCTTTTTCTATTATTTTACAAAATGTAAGCGTTTTTCTTTTTAGAAGAAATGAGCAAGCCGCCAATATGAAGAAAAGGAGGGACAAGAATCCGAACAAAGCAGCTTTCAGTCTCATAACGTAAGAGTGTACGAGAATTGATAGCTAGAATGGAGGGCATCACATGTTTGGATTTTCCATGGTGCAAATGGTCAGAACGCATGCTAGTAAACTGGATCAGCCGTTAAGAGAAACCGTCCTTCACCTTTATAAACCCTTTAAGTGGACGCCTTGTTTTCTTCATCGCTTTTTTGAAGGAAGATTAAAGAAGAAAAAGAAGCTTCGTGTGATCATTGAATTTAAGGAGGATGCAGTCGAAGCAGGTATTCAAAGCACAAAGCAGCTAATGAAAAAAAATAGAAAAACAAAGATAAAACAGCACTTTACCCACATCGATTGCTGCGCAGCTGATTTGACACCTGCTGCTTTAGAGGAACTGTTAGCGAATGGGGAGCATATTCGAAAGATTTATTTAGACCGACAAGTTCATACGCTGCTCGATGTCGCAACACAAGCAAGTCATGCTGACCAAGTCATCCGAAATGGCACGACATTAACCGGTGAAGGCATGACGGTGGCTGTCATTGACACAGGGATTTATCCGCATGAAGATTTAGATGGACGGATTCGCGGATTTGTGGATTTAGTCAAACAAAAAACGAAGCCTTATGACGATAACGGGCACGGTACTCACTGCGCTGGAGATGTGGCTGGAGACGGAGCCGCATCAGACGGCTTATACAAGGGACCTGCCCCAAAAGCAAATCTCATTGGCGTGAAAGTGTTAAATAAACAAGGCGCTGGATCACTTTCTACTATTATAGAAGGTGTTGAGTGGTGCATACAGTTCAACGAAGATCATCCCAATGATCCAATTCATATTATGAGTATGTCACTAGGCGGAGATGCTCAGCGTTATGATGATGAAGAAGATGATCCGATGGTGCGCGCTGTCAATGCTGCTTGGGATCAAGGCATTGTTGTCTGCGTCGCTGCTGGAAACTCTGGTCCTAACAGTCAAACGATTGCGAGCCCGGCTGTCAGTCAAAAAGTCATTACGGTCGGCGCCTATGATGACCGGAATACACCAGAATCAAGTGACGATGTCGTGGCACCATTTTCGAGCAGAGGCCCAACTGTATATGGTGAAGCAAAGCCAGATATCCTTGCACCAGGAGTCAACATCGTATCTCTCAGATCACCAAGATCCTTTTTGGATAAACTAGATAAATCAAGCAGAGTCGATGATGATTATACAAAGCTATCTGGCACATCAATGGCAACACCGATTTGCGCCGGTATTTGCGCTCTTCTTTTAGAGCATTCCCCGGATTTAACACCTGATGATGTCAAAGCCCTATTAATAGAAAATACAAGCAAGTGGTCTGGAGATGATCCAATGATTTATGGAGCAGGTGCCATTGACGCAGAGAAAGCGATAAAAGAATAAATAAAAAAGCCCTTTACGTTTTTACGTAAAGGGTGTTGTTTGTCTGTTTTATGTGTGAAGTCTTTCATCTACTTGAGCAGCTGACATGTTATGCTTCGTTCTCATACATCTCATCTCCTTTTTGAATGTGCGTACGCGCTTCGATCACAATTTCAAAAAAAGTGGAAGATTCCTTGTACATGTCGCGTTCCTTATAATAATTAGCCGCATCAAGTGCTAATTCCTCTAAATCAGCAAACATTTTTTTGCTTCTTAGACCAAAAAGTGCCGATCTCAATTGATCACCGCTGTCTTTCTCTATATAGAGCGCCTGCAAAAATTGGAATTTCAACTGATAAATCTCATCTTCCAATAAACAAGCCTGATTCATTCCTTTGGTTATGGCTTCACTCGCTCGCTCCATATGTCCGAGTTTAAAACAAGTAAGAGCAAGTGAAAACAATGATTTTATCATCGTGGCTGCTTGGTCTTTTTGATAAAGCGAAATGGCTTGTTCAAAAAAAACAGTCGCTGTATGGTACGTGCCCATGCTATAATGACAAGTTCCTAAGTTATTAAGAGCCATCGCTTTAAAATAAGACGTGCATTCTTGTCTTTCCATCGCTTCACAGACCTTTAACGCTTTTTCTAAATAAGGAAGCGCTTTTTGGTGCTGATTTACATCAATCCAATTACCTGCCATCACAAAATCACATTGAATGCTTCTTTTTCCATAAAGCTGATGTTTCTTATAGATGTCTCTCGCTTTTTTGGCATAGTGCATAGAGAAATAGGTTTGTTTCATATGATAGTATACTTCAGCGATTTTATAGTAAAATTCCGCTTTTTCGATTTCATCTGTCACCAAGATCAGTTGATGTTCCGCATGCTTGTAATATGAAATGGCCTCGATATATCGGCGCTGGATAAACGCATACATCCCATGGAAAAAATGAAAGTAATAGCCTAGTAAGCCTGTCATCTCATCTTCTGCATCTTCAATTTCTTTAGGAAAGGACACAGCTTGAAGCGTTTCACTCCCTGCATGGACTGGCGTTAAGTGCTGAAGCATCATTTGATGGCGAAAATCCATTAGAGAATAATAAAGTAATAAATCTTGATCCTCTTCCATCTCATGAATTTCTTCTTCAACAAGGCGCTTCATGTCGTTTGCCTGTTCCACTTCAAATTTGCAAATATGCGTGTACCATTGATTGATCTTTACACCTACTTCGGAAGATGGTATTTTGTGTGCCATCCACTTCAGCCCCATTCTATCATATCAAACTGATAACTATTATTTTACATAATTTATGTTTTTAAGGCAAATTGTAAGTTATTACATAATTTATGTTCATTTTGCATATTTCTATCTTTTTTACCAAGTTTAAATAGAGTACTTTTGCCCATCAAAACGGTTTTTCTACGAAGATGGGTCAAATTCTCTTAATACTTCTTTT
Organism: Bacillus pumilus; assembly: GCF_024498355.1. Lineage (GTDB taxonomy): Bacteria > Bacillota > Bacilli > Bacillales > Bacillaceae > Bacillus > Bacillus pumilus_P. The sequence continues at coordinate 1,676,908 of NZ_CP101833.1, read as the reverse complement.
AAAGCACTGATATAACGTCTGAATGCTTTTTTCTTTCCTTTTCTCGTATCAAAATTATCGAAAAAGGCTTCTCTCTGCGCCGTACTAATTTCTAGCTGAACACTTTCACCACTTGCATTTCGATTATTAATATTTTTGGGATCTGTTCCTGAAAGCCGTTCCCCCTCTTGCACCATTTCTGCGGAAAAGCCACGATCTTTTAATTCTCGTACAACAGCTCTTTGCATTTCTGGATTTGTCCCGCCAACTAGCGTATGCCTTTTATCACTTTTATAGCCGTGGATGGAAATTGAAAAGGGATACGTTTTAATCATTTGAACCAAAATGGGTTCATCAAATTTTGTACTCGTGATATGCAAGTCTCGATTATTGTCTTTTTTTGTACCTTCAAACAAATACGTAGAGTACCTTTCTTGAAATGCTTCTACAATTTCACTTGTTCCTGGTTCAATTTCACCTCCATGAGGAGAAAATACGAGTAAATCACTACCACCCTTTTCGTGAAATTCTATCTCATAGCCGTCCCTTTCATGTCGTATGAGCTGTTTAAAACTTTCATATTGATCACCTTTTTTTCGCTCTTTCTTATACTTTTCTACTTCTTCTTGATGTTGTTTTTGCTCTTTTTTTTCTTGAACGGAATGGCTGCATTTCACCATTAAAAGAGCACACAGGATCAGAAAGATGAATCCACTTATAAGTAGCCTTTTCATTTCACCGCTCCTTTTCATTCTCTTAGATGCCTTCTTATCGCATTATTTTACTATCAATGACTAAGAGAATTCAAAGAATGTCCGGCTCTTTTTAACGAATCAGGAGAACTTACCTGTTTTTTTTATGTTGTCTAGGTATTTCAGACTTCTTTGAAACGCTCCGTTTGCAAGTAAAAACTAAATCCTATGACCTTATTTCAGTTTCAGTAAAAATATCCTACAAAAATGGAAATATGACTCTTTTTCCAAACAAAAAAGCTGTAAACAAAAGGTGTATACCCTTCTGTTTACAGCCAATTACTGTATATCCATCTTTAAACTCGTAATTCATTCTCTAAGGCTGTTAGCACTTCATCTTGTGATAACCCTTGTGCAAGTGAAATTTCACTCACTAACATGCCTCGTGCATCTTCAAGCATTTTCTTTTCACTTGAATTTAATGCTTTCTTCTGATTTCGTCTCATCAGATCTTTCACAACGTCTGCACCATCTTCGATCGTACCTGTTTTTAGCTTTTTCAGATTTTCATCATATCTTTGCTTCCAAGTAAGCGCGTCGTCGTTTGTTTCTTCTGCAAAATTGTTCATCACAACTTTCAACGTTGCTTGATCAACTACCGGACGTATACCTAGTTGATTGATTCTGCCTCTTGGGATCATCATCTGCATATTCGGCATTTGAATCAGAAAATATTCCTCCGTCTTACCTAAAATTTCTTTTTCTTCCATTCCTTCAATCACACCGGCTCCATGCATAGGATAAACAATTTTATCACCTATTTGAAACAAATCCGCCACCTCCGAAAGTATTCACAATATGATTATAACACATTTCAGCAGAGGATAAAAATTTATATTTTATCATGTTATTTTAGCACTAGTCAATTCTTTTCATTTGAGTTTTTAAAGAAAAAGCCTTTTTTACAAAAGAAGCACCACCATCCAGTCCTCGTGTATCTTCCGTGCATATACTAGCATTGAGTCACATTTAGGAGGGATGACAATGTGCAAATGCAAGTGCAAACATTCCCACTCAAACTGTTATAAGAAGCATGACGATCATCGCCATGTTGATCCATGTAAAGAAAAGAAGTTTTATCATAAAAAAGATGATTGGTTTGAGAGCGATTTTTGGGATACTTCTAGAAGCTACGATCCCTATTATTATCCTAAAAGTGTCTGCAGCAGCTGTAAGAAGCGTCGCAGAAGAAAGCATAGCACCTCATTTTAGTGTTTGACGCTTCACCTGCTTTTTGTTTTCCCGGCTGAAAAGCCGGTTTTTTTCTTGTGTGATGCACTTTTTCTTTCATATGGATAGGCTCATGAAACGGGTGACCCTCATAGGATATGGCAACCTGACAAAAAGGATGAGATACAAAATGAACAATATGAATAACCAGACCAATCATTACCACCAAGGAAATCCCTATCACACGTTTGAAAATGTGTATACAGCCAATCATGAGCATGTGATCGCACCAAACATGCAGGAGCATATGAATATGCCAAACCATTATCATACTGGTAAAAAAGATGCTTATAGCGGACACTACCCGCATCACCATTCACCATATTCTCCGTATACGAATCAGCATGATTCATTTTCACATGTTCCAATGAAAGATCACCAACATCTAGGCCACTATGGTGGTGGATATGGGATGCATCCATATCAGCAGCCATACGGGTATCAAGATATGCATATGATGCCACACCATCATATGGCAGGCCACGCTTACGGAATGAATCAACCTAATGCGTTCCTCCCCCGCTATTACTAAACAAATAGACAAAATAAGGGTACAATATACCATTTAATGACATATAGGAATATGGTAATCTTGTAGGTAAATAATGGATGTTATTATCTATTATTTACCTATAATCAACCAAGGGGGAAGGAAGAAATGAAAAAAACATGGACAATCTTAATGATGGGGATGCTTACACTGGTCATGGCACTATCGCTACCGCTTGCCGCATCCGCTGAAGGAGCCAAGACGGAGGAAGGCAAAGCTTCGACCAATGCAAGGCCAGCTGCACTTTATGCGAAAATTACAGGAGCAAGTAAGCAGGAATGGTCTTTTTCTGACATTGAGCTGACATACCGACCAAATTCAGTCTTAAGTATCGGTGCAATTGAGTTTACATTGCCTGCAGGCTTTCAAGCCACAACAAAAGACATCTTTAACGGAAAAGCATTAAAAGACAGCTACATTTTGAATAGCGGAAAAACAGTCCGCATTCCAGCTAGATTTGATTTATTTGGAAGTTCGCAATATACATTACAGCTTTCACATAAAATACTCCCTGCGGCAGGTACATATACATTCCGCGCAGAAAATCGTGCAATCAGCATTGGTTCCACATTTTATGCAGAAGATACGATTGATATTAACAAACGACCAGTTGTCGTCACACCGCCAAATCCTTGTGGATGCTAAATAAAAAAGCGCTCTAAGAGCGCCTTCAGATTTTTCACAAAGAGCTAAAATAAAGATTATTTTAGCTCTTTGTCTTCTTTTCAGCGTGATATGAAAACCCTTGAAGTCTAGTAAGGACGGGTACCAGAGCGAATTTGACATTCGTGAGCACTGGCACGCAGGAGTGACAACCGAATGCGAGGGTTTGTCTACACGCTGAGCGCTCTAAGAGCGCTTTTTCTCATTGGTCACATGACCCGTTTAAACATTTTCTCCATTTCATACGTGGAGTGATGAATGATGATCGGCCGGCCGTGCGGACATGTGAATGGGTCCTTCGTTTGCCGGAGTTCATCTAATAAGGCTTTGATTTCATCATGACGCAAATGGCGATTTGCTTTAATAGAACCTTTGCAGCTCATCATGATCGCCGCTTCTTCTCTCAGTTTCTTGATATCTACACGCTTCTCATCCAGCACTTGTTGAATAATCTCTTCGATTAGTTCAGCCTCTTCCCCTTTTGGAAACCACTGCGGATGCGACCGAACAATGTAGCTTCCTGAACCGAAAGGCTCTAAGAAGACACCCACTTTCGTTAGTATCTCTTTATGCTCTTCAATAATCAGCATATCGTTTTTCGAGTAGTGGAATGTTAATGGGACGAGCATTTCTTGCACTTCCTGTTCGATCTCTCCTACTTTCTCACGATAATACTCATACTTGATTCGCTCCTGAGCCGCATGCTGATCGATAATATAAAGCCCTCGTTCATTTTGAGCCAAAATATATGTGCCGTGCATTTGACCGATGGGATACATGACAGGGACGCGTTCATTTTCTGAAATGTTTTCGGCTTCATCTTCTTTCAGCACAGCCTCCTCATGTTCAAGAGAAGCCGCCGATTCCTCTACATGAACGCTCGCAGCTGGCTTTTTTTCATACGATACTTGTAATGACGCTTCCGTACTTTCCAGCTCAGGCAGCCCGTATGTTTCATTTTGATTGGTCTCATATACAACCGATTCGATCGGGACCGGCTGATAGGATATAGGTGTTTCCGTTCGGCCTGTATTTGCTTGTTTTGAATCGAAGATTAAGGATTGCTGCTCATTTTTCACAGCTGGCATTGGTGCTTTTTTTGGCACTGAAGCACTTGGAATGAGCTGCTGCTTTTGAAACACTTCCTTAATTCCTTGTTTGATCAGCTCATGAAGTTCCTGTTCTTTACTAAGTCTCACTTCAAGTTTTGACGGGTGCACGTTCACATCCACTAGAATGGGGTCCATCTTCATCTCAATAAATGTAATCGGATGGCGACCGATCGGAAGCAGCGTGTGATACCCTTCATGGATGGCTTTCACGAGCGGGAAATGCTTGACATATCTGCCGTTTACAACAGAAGACATATAATTCCGCGATGCTCTCGTCACTTCTGGTAAGGAAATATACCCTTTCACTTCAAAATCAAGTGATTGTACGTGAAGTGGCAGCATTTTTTTCGCCACAGCCGTTCCATAAATGGACGCAAGCACATGCCGTACATCTCCGTTTCCATTTGTCTGAAGCAAGACTTTCCCTTGATGACGCAAGCGAATCGATACTTCTGGATGAGCAAGTGCAATTCGGTTAACGACATCCGATATATTGCCAAGCTCTGTATGAACGGTTTTCATGTATTTTAATCGGGCTGGCGTATTATAAAATAAGTTGGTGACCACAATTTCGGTGCCGCGACGGCCAGAGGTTTTTTTCTCTGAAATGATCTTCCCGCCTTGGAGGGCTAAGTGCGTTCCAGCTCCTTCACCGGTACTTGTTTTCATTTCTAGGTGAGAGACGGACGCGATACTTGGCAGCGCCTCTCCCCTAAAGCCTAGTGTTCTGACACGGAACAAATCATTTTCATCTTTGATTTTACTCGTTGCATGGCGCTGGAAGGCGAGCCTACAATCTTCAGCATCGATTCCAACACCATTATCAATGATTCTAATAGAAGAAAGACCTGCTTCTTCTACATCGATTTCAATGACTGTACTACTTGCATCGATCGCATTTTCCACAAGCTCCTTTACGACAGAAGCCGGCCGTTCGACCACTTCACCAGCAGCAATTTTATTTGATAGGTCATCGGATAACTGAATAATCTTTGCCATTTCTGCTCACCTCACGTTACATTATAATTTCTTTTGCAATTCATAGAGCTTTGTCATGGCTTCCAGTGGTGTCATATCCATTACATTAAATGACTTTAATTCGTCGATCACCGCTTGATCTTTGTTTTTGAGGAGGGCTTTTGTTTGCGGTTTTTCTTCCACTTCAAAGAAAGAAAGCTGCTGCTTCTCCTCGGGCTTTTCTGTTTTTGGAGCTGGGTCCACGTGCGGAATCACTTCATGTGATCCGCTCTCAAGCTCCGTTAAGATCGTCTGGGCTCTATCAATGATGGCATCAGGCAATTCAGCAAGCTGCGCTACATGAATGCCATAGCTTTTGTCAGCTGCACCTTCTTTGATTTGATGTAAGAAAACGACCGTTCCTTCATGCTCTTCAGCTCGTACATGGACATTCTTCAGCTCACTTAATTGAGACTCAAGTACCGTAAGCTCATGGTAATGTGTGGAGAAGAGGGTTTTGGCACCAATATGATCATGAACAAATTCAATGATCGCCTGTGCAAGAGCCATTCCATCATAGGTGCTTGTCCCGCGTCCAATCTCATCAAATAAAATCAAACTGTTTTTCGTTGCATGCACCATCGCATTTTTTGCTTCGAGCATTTCTACCATAAAAGTACTTTGACCTGAAATCAAATCATCTGCCGCACCAATACGTGTAAAGATTTGATCAAAAATCGGAAGGGTCGCCTTTGATGCCGGCACAAAACAGCCAATTTGCGCAAGAATCGAGATGAGCGCCATTTGTCTCATATACGTGCTTTTCCCTGACATATTCGGTCCCGTAATAAGCAAGGTTTGTCTGCCTCTTCCCATATGGCAGTCATTCGGCACATACTCCTGGTGATCCATCACTTTTTCAACGACAGGGTGACGGCCATCAATGACATCCACCTCATCCTCTGAGAATTCCGGACGGACATAACGGCGTTTTTCACTGACAGTCGCAAAGCATTGCAGCGCATCCAGCTCACTCATTTGTTTTGCGAGCAGCTGTAATCTAGGAATATATGTTTTCACTTGTTCCCTAAGAGCTGAAAATAGTTCATATTCCAATTCGCTAATATTTGATTCTGCCTCAAGAATAAGGGCTTCTTTTTCTTTCAATTCAGGTGTGATATACCGCTCTGCATTGGCAAGGGTTTGTTTTCTTTCATAACGGCCCTCTTCCAGCAGATGTGTATTCGCCCGGGTCACTTCGATATAATAACCAAATACTTTATTAAAACCGACTTTTAAGGAACGAATGCCGGTATATTCTCTTTCTTGCTGTTCAAGCCGTGCAATCCAGTCCTTACCGTTTCGGCTGGCATCACGATATTCATCTAATTTTGCATTGTAGCCATCTTTAATCAAATTACCTTCTTTTAACGTCATCGGCGGATTCTCATAAAGAGCATCTTCTAATAAATCAAGCAAGTCACCACAAGGGTCAATATCATTCGCTCTTGATTTCGCCATTTCCTCTGGCAGTGAATGGACGAGCTCTTTAATGGCCGGTACTTGTTTTAAGGATTCCTTCAGCTGAATGAGATCGCGGGCATTCACATTTCCAAATGCCACGCGGCCTGCTAGACGCTCAAGATCATATACTTGCTTTAATCGTTCACGCAGATCCTCTCGTTCAAAGAAATGATCCATGAGAATTTGCACCATTTCCTGGCGTTCCTCAATTTGCGAAAGGCGAATGAGCGGCCGATCGATCCATTGCTTGAGCAGTCTTCCGCCCATCGCTGTTTTTGTTTCATCTAGCAGCCATAATAAAGAGCCCTTTTTGCTTTTTGAACGGATCGTTTCTGTTAATTCAAGATTTCGCTTTGAGTAAAGATCAATTTTCATCGTTTGTTCAAGCTCAAACACTTGAACTTGCTGAAGGTGATCAAGACTTCTTTTTTGCGTTCTTCTTAAGTAGGCATATAGCGTTAAAAATGCTGATCTCAGATTTTCGTCAAGGTGGGAAACGAGCGGTTCAGCTTCATCCATTAATTGGCCGCTATCTTCGTATGAAATCGTTGCATGACAGCGCTCTTTAAGGGTCTTCACTGTTTCCTCATCCAGCTGCTTTGAAACCACAATTTCCTTTGCACCGACAGAATAAATTTCAGACACAACCTCATCTAATCGATCGATGAAAGCAGCCATGTTTTCTCCTGTTGATAAATCGGAAAGCGCAAGGCCGTACCCATTTTGAAAGCTGGAAACAGACGCAATGAAGTTGTTCTCATTTTCACTCAGCCCTTTGCCATCCATGACCGTCCCTGGTGTAATCAGTTGAACAACTTCTCTTTTGACCACACCTTTTGCCGTTTTAGGATCTTCCACCTGTTCACAAATGGCGACTTTGTAGCCCTTTGAAATCAACTGTTCTATGTATGCAGAAGCAGAATGGTAAGGGACGCCGCACATTGGAATCGTCCCGCCGTCTCTGCTTGTTAACGTAATTTCTAGCTCTTGTGCCGCTTCTTTTGCGTCATCAAAAAACATCTCATAAAAATCGCCTAAGCGAAAAAATAAAAAGGCATCTTGATAATCTGCCTTGATCTTTAAATATTGCTGTATCATGGGCGTATAACTTGCCATATTTCTAATCCCTCACTATATCACTTTCGAATTCATACCATCTTACATTATAGCATAAAAAAGCACCTTTTTTCCCTAGATCGAGGCACAAAAAAACTAGGGAGATATGCGCCCTAGTCATCTATTACTCTTCTGGATCACCTGCTAGGAATTCTGGATGAATATCCTCTAACTCCTCATCCACTTCTTCTTCCCACTCGTGATCATCTTTTTCTTTCCAGCTTGAATTGACCTCTACGACAATTTTTGTTTCTCCTACCACTTCAGCAATGAATTCACGCTCTGCCTGAACGACAATTTTATTGCCATTAGGAGAAATGGTCACCTCTAAGCAGTTGGGCTGCTGCAACACTTTCGCAATCACTTCGTGTTCATCATCAAGGAAATTTTTATCTTTATATCTCAGTTTGATGATGTCTACATATTTCACACGTTCTGTGACCACTTCTGTTTTCGTGTTGTCAGCATATGAATACCACACGTTAATATCAAATGTTCCTTCAATCTCAACAGTTTTACCGACCTTTTCAGCATCATACTTATGATTAATGATCCAACCACCTAGGATGCTGGTTGGTTTTTGCGATGGAGAAATGGTGTGTGTGCTTTGGGTGAATTTCCTCCCTTTTGCAACCACCGCTTTTGTAATAATCTCTCTGTATTCAGACATTCCGGCATGCCTCCTTGTTCTTGATCGTTTTATCTTATGCTGGGCATTCGTCTAGTGTGTCACGATTTTGAGCTTCATGTTCAATTAAATTCATTTCTGTTTCAGTGTATGCATGGTCGCCCATAAACTTGCCTTGAAAATTGGAAAAGTTGGAGTGTGAGAGATTTAGGTTGATGAAGCCTTGAAGTAGAGCGGGGAATTCCATTCTTAAATTGTTTCAAAAAAAGGTAACAAAAAACCCCGCAGGTGCGGGGTTTTCTCATTTAATGGAGCAACTTGGTGATGAGTTTTTCACTTTTGAACCGGTTTCTCCTAATAATAGGTCTCCGCCGGTTGAAAGAATGATTTCATCCGTTACTTGATTAGAAATCGTGTGCGCTACAAGCTGAAGCAGGGAATTGACCTCAATTTGTGATTCTTTGAATTCTTGAATCACTGGGATTTCATCCAGTTCTTCTTGCAGGGCATCGATTTTTTCTTCGACTTGCTTTAAGGCTTCGTGTTTGCCGTAATGCTTTAAATTTACTGCTTGTTTTTGAAGCGCCTTAATTTGATTAATGATCGTCGAAATTTTTGTATTTTCATTGATTTGTGCTTCTGCTTTCTTGAAGAAATCAACTTCTTCTGTTTCAGAAATCATTTTAGCGAGCTCTCTTGCGCGCTCGACAATCTCTTTCTTTGAATAAAGCGTCATTTTAATTCACCTCGATAGCTTCTCCAACCATTTCTCCGTCAAGAGACCAAGTTTTCGCTTGTGTGATTTTCACTTTGACGATGTTGCCAATCGCTTCTTTTGGTGCTTTAAAATTCACAAGCTTGCTTTTACTTGTATATCCGGCTAGGATCTCAGGATTATTTTTACTTTCACCCTCTACTAATACTTCGACAGTCTGCCCTTCATATTCCTTCATTTTTTTCGCGGAAATTTCATTCACGAGTGCATTCAGGCGCTGAAGACGTTCTTTTTTCACACGCATTGGGACATTGTCTTTCATATTGGCTGCTGGTGTTCCTTCTCTTGGAGAGTAAATGAACGTATAAGCCGCATCAAACTCCACCTCACGATAGAGGGAAAGGGTTTCTTCAAACTGCTCATCTGTTTCATTTGGGAACCCAACGATAATGTCTGTTGTCAGGGAAGCATTTGGCATCGCTTCTTTGATTTTGCGCACAAGATCAAGGTAACGTTCACGGTCATATTTTCTCGCCATGAGTTTCAGCACAGAAGAACTTCCTGATTGAACTGGCAAGTGAATATGATCGAGCAGGTTGCCGCCCTTTGCAAGCACCTCAATTAAATGGTCATCAAAGTCACGCGGATGACTTGTTGTAAAACGGATACGCGGAATATCGATTTTACGCAGCTCATCCATGAGATGGCCAAGACCGTATTCCATGTCTTCAAAATCTTTTCCATACGCATTCACGTTTTGACCAAGAAGGGTAATTTCCTTATATCCTTCTGCCGCTAAACGTCTTACCTCTTGAATAATTTCATCTGGCCGGCGGCTTCTTTCCTTGCCGCGTGTGTAAGGTACGATACAGTATGTACAGAACTTATCACAGCCGTACATAATATTCACCCAGCCTTTGATTTTACCTTGGCGGGCTCTTGGAAGGTTTTCAATGACATCCCCTTCCTTCGACCAAACCTCGATGACCATTTCTTTTGAAAGGTAACATTCAGATAAAAGCTCCGGCAAGCGGTGAATGTTGTGCGTTCCAAAAATCAAGTCAACAAATGGGTGTTTTTTCAAAATACGGTTGACGACAGATTCTTCTTGTGACATACATCCACAGACACCTAAGATCAAATCTGGCTTTTCACGTTTTAATGCTTTTAAATGACCAAGCTCTCCAAACACTTTGTTTTCAGCATTCTCACGAATGGCGCAGGTGTTTAATAGGATGACATTCGCATCTTCAGTAGAGTTTGTTGGTTCATAGCCAAGCGCCATAAAAATACCAGCCATCACCTCTGTGTCATGCTCATTCATTTGACAGCCATAAGTGCGAATATAAAACTTGCGGCCGTTCCCTAACCCTTGAAACCGCTCGTCAATTTGAAATTGATTGTATTCGACTTCTTCTTTACCCCGTTTTTTTGCATCTTTTAAGGAAGGCGGAATGTAAACAGCTTCAAAATATTGGCTGTAGTCCTTCTCGGATTTTTTGTCCGATGAACTTACTTGTCCGCTTGCTTTTCTCTGCTTTTCATTCATGAATTTGTACTCCTTTCAAACCAAGCTCCACCCTACAGTATAGACTATTTTGTTATGAATTGAAAATAAATTCATACGAGGTTTTTCTATGAAAAATGCCTATTTAACAGGACAGTCATAACCATTCTCTTTATAAAAAGAAAAAGAGAGCCCACGCTCTCTCAATCAAGAATGTTCAGTTTTTTCGCTTCTTCTTCAATGATTGTCAGTGCACGGTCAAGTTCTTCTTTTGTGTGCTCTGCTGTGATGATGGCTCTAATTCTCGCTTTTCCTTTGGCCACAGTTGGGAAGGCTATGCCCTGAGCAAAGACACCTCGCTCTATTAATGCCTTTGAAAAACGGAAAGTAAGTGCCTCGTCTCCAATCATCATCGGAATAATCGGTGTCTCTGTTGGTGCAACCTGAAATCCCAGATTGATGACCTTTTCTTTAAAATAGGAAGCGTTTTCCCAAAGCGTATCAATTCGCTCTGGTTCGTCTAACAGTACTTCAATTGCTTCTTCACACGCTCTTGTCACAGCTGGTGGATGTGAGGTGCTGAATAAAAACGGTCTTGCTTTATGCTTTAAGTAGTCGATTAAAACCGCAGAACCAGCCACGTAGCCGCCTAGCACACCGACAGCCTTACTAAGTGTCCCAACCTGAATGTGCACTCTTCCGTCGAGTTTAAAATGGTTGACTGTCCCGCGTCCATTTTCGCCAAGTACTCCTGACGCATGCGCATCGTCAACCATTACAAATGCGTCATATGCTTCTGCAAGTCTCACAATCTCAGGAAGCGGTGCAATATCTCCATCCATCGAGAACACACCATCTGTTACGATAAGCCGGGCGCGGTAATTCATAGATTTTTTTAAAATTTTCTCAAGCTCTTCCATATTGGAATGGGCGTATACTTTTTTATCTGCCTTTGTTAATCGAATGCCATCGATGATCGAGGCATGATTGAGCTCATCTGAAATCACAATATCATCTTTTGTTAAGATACTTGATAAGACCCCTTGGTTGGTCGTAAAACCTGACTGAAACACAAGGGCTGCCTCTGTCTTCTTAAATGCAGCGATCTTTTTTTCAAGACGTTCATGCATCGTCATTGTACCGGCAATGGTTCGTACGGATCCTGTCCCAGCACCAAATTCATCAATCGCCTCTTTCGCTGCTTTCATCAGCCGTGGATGCGAGGTGAGGCCTAAGTAATTATTTGAGGAGAGTTGTATAACGGATTGGTCATTTAATGTGACCACGGATGATTGTTTTGAGTCAATCTCTTTGAGCGTTTGGTGGGTGCCTTGCTGCTTCATTGTTTCTAATTCATCTTGTAAATACGTGAATTCTTTCATCATTTCTTCCCCCTTTGATATGATGGCATCATAAGCACGACCTTTCCGCATGTACCATTTCTCATGAGTTCAAACCCCTTTTCGAAATCTTCAAATGGCAGCGTATGGGTGACAACCGGCTGTACATCAATTGTATTCGTTCTTAAAAGCTCAGATACTTGACGCCACGTTTCAAACATTTTTCTCCCCGTGATCCCTTGAACGGTTAATCCCCTAAAAACAATTTGATTCGTAATGTCAATTGTCACTGGCCTTTCTGGCAAACTCAGTATATTGACTTTCCCTCCATTTGCACAAGCTTCGAGTGCTTGATGAATCGCCACTGGGTGTCCTGACATCTCACACATCACGTCTGCCCCTTCCATTCGCGTGAGCTGCTTAATCATCGCAACAGGATCATCTTTTCCGATATCCACGATATGGTCTGCGCCCATTTTCCTTGCAAGCTCAAGCCTGTATTCATTTTTATCAACGGCAAACACTTGGACAGCCCCAGAGGCTTTTGCGACTGCGATGGCCATTAAACCAATGGGTCCGCAGCCAAAAATCGCCACTGCTTTACCTGAAACAGGTGTGTGCAAAACCGTATGAACTGCATTTCCAAGCGGCTCTTGAATGGATGCAAGCTCTACTGGCATTTGAGCTGGATTGTGCCACAGATTTTGTGCAGGTACTTTGACATATTCAGCAAAACAGCCATCAATGTCTACCCCTAAAATTTTCGTTTCACTGCACAAATGCTGCTGTCCTGTTAAACACATATAGCACTGATTACATACAATATGCGTCTCAGCCGATACAAAATCCCCTACTTTTGCACGTGAGACTTGTTTACCCACTTTGACAACTTCCCCTGTAAATTCGTGTCCGAAAATGTAAGGTGCTTTGACCCTTCCCTTTGCCCAATCATCCCAATTATAAATATGCACATCTGTTCCGCATATCGATGTGGCTTTCACCTGGATCAATACTTCATGATCATTGATTTCTGGAATCGGCATGTCTATCAACACCGCTCCGTAAGCGCTTTCTTTTTTAACAATCGCTTTCATCGTTCCACACATGACGTACAACCCCTTTGTTAAAAAACTTCTCCCAATCAGATTTTAACACGTCTTATTTTAGTCGTAAATACCACTGTCTACTCAGTAGAGACAAATGAACACTCCACATAATTTTTTAGATATTTTTCTAAAAAAAAGCAAATCTCCGAATAGAAGGAGATTTGCTTTTTTAACTGTCAGCGTTTTTTTGAAACGGCAACAACATATAGGGCCGGTACAATTAATAGTGTCAGAATCGTTGAGAAAAAGACACCTGATACAATGCAGATTGCAAGCGGCTTAAAGAGTGGGTCATTACTTAACGCAACAGGCATTAGGGCAACTAGTGCTGTAAATGCCGTTAATAAAATTGGTCTAATCCTTGCTCTTCCCGCTTCAATCACGGCTGTTCGTTGATCAAGACCTAGCTTGCGCCGCTGTTCAATAAATTCGAATAAGACAACCGCATTTCGAACCACGATGCCAGCTAATGATACAATCCCCATTGTCGCCATAAAGCTGAACGGCGTTTGCGTGACAAACAGTCCGATAACGGCTCCTGATATCGCTAAGTAAACAGTTCCTATCACTAAAAGCGGAAGCATCAATGAATTGAACTGGAAGGCGATCGTCACATAAATGAGCAGCAAGACAACTCCAAATAAAAGACTAATTTCAATAAAGAATTGGGTCTGATCTTCATTTTCTCCACCTTGAGAAATGGTCAAGTCCTTCGCTGCATCACTTTTTTCGACTTGATTGACAACTTCTTTCATATCGTCTTTAAATGTATCTGACGTTCCAGGGTACGCCTTTAACGTGATGGTCGGAATACCATTTTCATGTGGAATGCTCTCGTACTGCTCTGTTTCTTTTTCTTTCACATATCGGCTAAGTGGCTCCAGTGAAGGCACACCACCCTCATTTGTATTCACAGGCACTTTGATTTCGTTTAGCTTCAGGCTATTTTGATGTGTACCCATGTCCTGTTTGACCACGAGATCAATGTCCTCTGTTCCTTGTTTAAAGGTGCCTAATGGGAGTCCTTCTGTCACAAGACCAAGCTGTCTGCTGACAAACTGAGCACTGAGCCCATCCTCTGCCATACGATCACGGTTTAATTCAAATGAGATGGTTTTCACCGGCTGATTGACATCGTCCGTGATCAAGCTTGCTCCATTTTCTTTCATTTCTTTTGTAAGCGTTCCTTTGATATCAATCAGCTTTGAAAAAGAGTCACCCGCAATGGTTACAGTCACAGGCGCTCCGGTTGGCGGCCCTTGAACAATGGTTTTCATAAAGATATCAGCATCTTTAAATTTCTCTCGCAAAGGCTCTGTCATACGGTCAATCAATGCTTTACTTGTCATCTGTTCATTGTCTACTCTCACGACAACTTGACCAGTATGGTCACTTGCGTTTGAGATGCTTTCATTAAACAAGTTCGGCACACCGCCACCTGCAAAAATGGCCGTCTCTTCAATGCCTTTTTGCTGTTTGATCTCTTGTTCTATTTTCTCTAATGTTTCATTTGTTTTGTCTAATGTCGTTTCACTTGGAAGTGTGACAGTGACAACAACTTCTTTCTTATTCGCCGCAGGGAAAAATTCAAACGGTGTGACGAAGATAAGTAAAAAGGCAAGTGTGGCAACAAGCAAACCACTTAGTCCAATGAGAAGTGGACGCCTCACGATTTTTGTCAGCACGCGGTCTGCATAAAAATCTGCTAATTTCTTTAATGGTTTGCCTAAGAATCCCGGCTCCTTTTGAATCTTCTTGTTCTTTCTTTTCCGGTTCGCTGTATATTGATAGACTGGGACAAGTGTCAATGAAATGACCATAGACGCAAGCACAGTCGTCACTAAAACAGACGGTAATGCTCGAATAAATGAACCGTTCGCACCAGATAGGAAAACAAGTGGCAAGAAGGCAAACACAACCGCAAGCGTTGATGTCAAAATGGAGCCTGCGACCTCTTTCACCCCTGCAATCGTTCCTTTAAGCGGGCTTTCGTATTTTTTCATCTGCCTTAAAATATTATCGTTAACGACAATGGCATCATCCACAAGTATCCCTAAGGCAATGATAAAGCCAATGATTGAAATTTGATTAAGGTCCACTTGTAAAAATGGCAGCGGAATGGTCCCAATCGTGATCGATAATGGGATCGCTAGTGAAACGATAAAGGCACCGCCAATGGTGAGACCAAGTGTGGTGACGATAATGACAGCGATGACTGCAACGATGGCTTCTTTGATTAAATCATTAAAAATGGCATCTACTTCACTTTTTTGAGAATAATAGTCTACCCACTCTACACCATTTGGCAGCTGTTTCTCTTTTTCAATGACAGCACTGACTTTGTCATACATTTTAGGAATATCAAGCCCTGGTTTTATATTGACTGTAAACGAATAGGCGGGCTTTCCGTTATACGAAACAATATCACTTTTCTCTTTTTCTACTTCTTTTAAGCTGCCAAGCTGACTAATTGTGACTGGCTCTCGATTCGTTTTTGAGAAAAGCTCAATTTTTTCGACTTGATCTAAGCGGTCATAGGCATCAATGGACAGCTTGACCTTCTCTCCGTCTGCCCGAATGTCACCTAGTGGAGTAGTGTCAAATTCCTGATTGATGGCATTTGTGACATCGGTCACATTTAACCCCTCATCCTCAAGCTTACTTGAATCTAAGTTCAATATCGCTTGTTTGTCATTGAAGCCTTTGATGACGACACCGTCAACACCTTTGATGTCCTCTACTTTTCCCTTCAACGCACGAAGCGATTCCTGACTTTTCGCTAAGTCAGATGACTTACTCGACACAATCATGTAAGAACCAACCGGCACGTTGCCAAACTCATCCTTTACATCTGGCTCCATCACACCGTCAGGAAAGGAAGATGCGGCACTCGTGGTTTCATTTTTAATTTGACCTGCCACCTTTTGAAAATCGGCTTGATCATCAATTTCAAGCACAATATTTGAAAAACCAATGGCAGAAACAGAGCTCGTTTTCTCTACACCATTGATATCAGTTATGGCTGATTCCAGCTTATTGGTTACATCACTTTCCACCTGTTTTGCATCAGCACCAGGAAAAACAGTGGAGATGGTCACGATATTTGCTTGGAATTCTGGCAGTTCTCGTTTAGGAAGCTGCGTAAATAGATAGCCCCCGGCAATGAGAACGATAAAAAACAAAATAAAAACAAGCTTTCCTCTTTTCAAAAAAGCTTCAATCATTATTTCACCTACTTAAATATTTATTTTTGATGAAGTATTTTCAACTTATTCTTAATTTATCATCATGGTGAAAAAATGCAAGCTCTAATATGTAGTTTTTTTATCTATTTCATGAACTGAATATGTTATATAAGAAATGTATAGCAGTAAACAAAAACAACCTGCTTACATGATGTAAGCAGGTTGAAAATAATAAAATTAGAATTATCGTGGCTCAACAATCAGTTTGATTGCTGTTCTTTCTTCTCCATCGATAAGAATGTCAGTAAAGGCTGGAATGCATATCAAATCCACTCCGCTAGGCGCAACAAATCCCCTTGCAATGGCCACTGCCTTGACTGCCTGATTCAGCGCTCCAGCACCGATTGCTTGTATTTCTGCTGCACCGCGTTCACGTAAAACGCCGGCTAATGCTCCTGCTACTGAATTCGGATTTGACTTTGCTGAAACTTTTAAAATTTCCATTTCTGCTCCCCCTTAAATTTACAATGGATAAGTGAGTGTTCATTAGAACAATCTTTGTTAGATGATGCTATTTTTTTGAAAATCCATCCCCAAAATGTTTTTCAAAAATAGCAGGCTACCTACCATTTTTACTATATTCACGATAGAGGGCGCATATTCCTTCTTTCTGATTAATATTTTTCTGAAATAAATATGTGAACATTTATTCAAAGAAAATATGGTCATCATTTATCAAAATTCGATCAATTTTGACAGCTTTTTTCGACTGTTCGTCAATTTCTACGATCACTGCACTTAATGTAGTACGTCCTTCCGCAATGTCAAAGCGGACAGGAAGGCTCGTTTTGAATCGCTTAATGATCGTTTCCCGGTCAACACCTAAAATGCCATCATAAGGACCTGTCATGCCAACATCCGAAATATACGCAGTTCCTTTTGGCAATACGCGGTTATCAGCTGTTTGAACATGTGTATGCGTTCCAACAACACATGATGCACGACCATCTGTATACCAGCCCATTGCTAGCTTTTCACTTGTGGCTTCACCATGAAAATCAATAAAAATAAATGGTGTACGTTTGGATGCTTCTGCAATTAATTCATCTACTTTTTGAAACGGGCAGTCAATTGGAGGTAAAAAAGTACGTCCTTGTAAGTTGATGACAGCCAATTCTTTTCCTTGCTTTTTAATGAAGGTGAGTCCTTTTCCAGGCGTACCTTGCGGGAAGTTGGCAGGACGAACAATATTGGCTGCATCATCGATGAAATCGAAAATGTCTCTTTTATCCCATGTATGGTTGCCCATTGTGAGCACGTCAGCTCCTGCTTGCAGCAGCTCGTGATAGATTTTTTCAGTGAGACCTTTCCCGTGAGCCGCGTTTTCTCCATTGACAATTGTAAAGTGCGGCTGATATTTTTTCTTAAGTTTCGGCAAGTATTCTTTCAGTGTATCTCTGCCAGGTGAACCGACGATATCTCCAACAAATAATATTTTCATGCGTTTTGTACCCTTTCTCTTATAAATTGATCTTCCTATCAGTGTTGCATATTTACACAAAAAAATAAAGCGGCGCTAAGCGCACCGCTCTATTTTGCATACTCTACTGCGCGAGTTTCTCGAATGACCGTCACTTTAATGTGACCAGGGTAATCGAGCTCGTCCTCGATTCGCTTACGAATATCCCTTGCTAGACGGTGAGCTTCAAGATCATTAATTGAATCTGGCTTCACCATAATACGTACTTCACGTCCAGCCTGTATCGCAAACGATTTTTCAACACCTTCATAAGATTCAGAGATATCTTCTAATTTTTCAAGTCTCCGAATGTAATTTTCAAGCGTCTCACTTCTTGCACCAGGGCGTGCTGCAGATAATGCATCAGCTGCCGCAACAAGAACAGCGATAATAGATGTCGGTTCTTGGTCACCGTGGTGAGAGGCAATACTGTTGATGACAACAGGATGCTCTTTATATTTCGTCGCAAGCTCAACGCCAATTTCTACGTGGCTTCCTTCTACTTCATGATCAATGGCTTTTCCAATGTCATGCAGAAGACCTGCTCGTTTTGCAAGCTTCGCATCTTCTCCAAGCTCTGAAGCCATGAGACCTGCAAGATGTGCAACCTCAATTGAATGCTTCAGGACATTTTGTCCATAACTTGTACGGAATTTTAAGCGACCGAGAATTTTGATGAGATCCGGATGCAGACCGTGAACACCGACTTCAAATGTCGTTTGCTCACCCATCTCGCGGATATAATCATCGACTTCACGGCGTGATTTTTCCACCATTTCTTCAATTCGTGCAGGATGAATGCGGCCATCCTGGACTAGCTTGTCCAGAGCTATCCTCGCTGTTTCACGTCTAATCGGATCAAAGCCCGATAATATGACAGCTTCAGGTGTATCATCTATGATCAGGTCAATACCTGTTAACGTTTCTAACGTACGGATATTTCGTCCTTCACGTCCGATAATACGACCTTTCATCTCATCATTTGGAAGATTGACTACAGATACCGTTGTTTCAGCTACATGATCAGCTGCACAGCGCTGTAACGCAAGTGAAAGAATGTTTTTCGCCTTTTTATCAGCCTCTTCTTTCGCCCGGTTTTCAGATTCTTTCGTCATGACTGCAATGTCGTGGGAAAGCTCATTTTCAACTTGATCCAGAATGATTTGTTTCGCTTCATCTCGAGTTAAACTAGAAATGCGTTCCAACTCGGCTTTCTGCAAACGAATCATATCATCCACTTTGCTTTCCATCTCTTCAATATGTTGTTGTCGTTCATTCAGAGAATGATCTCTCTTCTCCAACAGGGACTCCCGTTTATCTAAAGTTTCATCTTTGCGATCAAGATTTTCTTCTTTTTGAAGTAAACGGTTTTCTTGTCTTTGAAGCTCATTACGTCTTTCACGAACTTCTTGCTCCGCCTCTACACGAAACGAATGAATTTCATCTTTCGCTTCCAAGAGCGCTTCTTTCTTCAATGCTTCCGCATCACGCTTTGCATCCTCAACAATTTGTTCGGCCATGTTTCTTGCGCCGGATATTTTTGCTTCTGCAATGGTTTTACGAACAAAGTAGCCAACAACTAAACAGATTAGGCTCAGCAAAATGGAGATGATCGTAAACATCGTAGGCGACATATTTTCACCTCCTCTTGCTATGAACTTGGTTTTACAAATAAAGTGTCGGCATGTACATTGTTTTGTACCTCAACATACAGGGCCTTCACAGGGAATGAGATCCTCACTGCCCTTGTCAAGTTTAAATTAGTTATCAATCATGTTAAGAAAAACAAGTGATACATTTCCATTGTAATTGTGTCGGAAATACTTGTCAAGCTAGTCAGACTGAGGCGTAAGTCGTTATTTCAAGCGAAGACAGAACTTTTGACCGCTATCTGTCATGTAAATGTAAAAAAAAGACGCTTTTCAGTGTGTAGACAAACCTTCGCATTCGGTGTCAGTCCTGCGTGCCGGTGCTCACGAATGTCACATTCACTCCGCTCCGGTACTCGTCCTTCCTAGACTTCAAAGGTTTTCTATCACGCTGAAGCTGAAAAAGAAGACAAAGGGCTAAAAGATCAATTTTAGCCCTTTGTCAACAATCTAAAAAGACGCTTTTCAGCGTCTTTTTAGTCTTTAAATTCCAATTCTTCTTGTCCCTCTTCTTCGGTTGCTTTCACTCCGTTTGTATCCAAACCGTAGTGTTCTCTGATTTGTTCTTGAATCATGAGAAGGATATCTTTGTTTTCTTTAAGGAACTGTTTCGCATTTTCACGGCCTTGTCCAAGACGTTCCTCTTGGTAAGAATACCAAGCTCCGCTCTTTTGTACGATATCTAGTTCGCTTCCAAGGTCGATGATTTCTCCCTCTTTTGAGATTCCTTCACCATACATGATGTCTACTTCCGCAATACGGAATGGCGGTGCAACCTTGTTTTTCACAACTTTAATTCTTGTTTTATTTCCCATAATGTCATTGCCTTGTTTCAGCTGTTCAGCACGGCGCACTTCTAAACGAACAGATGAATAGAACTTCAGAGCACGTCCACCAGGCGTTGTTTCAGGGTTACCGAACATGACCCCTACTTTTTCACGAATTTGGTTAATAAAGATGGCAATTGTTTTCGATTTGTTGATAGCACCTGATAGTTTACGAAGTGCTTGAGACATCAAACGGGCTTGAAGACCAACGTGTGAATCACCCATGTCTCCTTCAATCTCTGCTTTTGGTACAAGAGCAGCTACTGAGTCAATGACAACAATATCAACTGCACCACTGCGGACAAGTGCCTCTGCAATTTCAAGTGCTTGTTCTCCTGTATCCGGCTGAGAAAGCAACAGCTCATCAATATTGACACCTAGTTTTTGAGCATAAACTGGATCTAGTGCATGCTCTGCATCGATGAATGCTGCTTGTCCTCCCTGCTGCTGAACCTCAGCAATTGCATGAAGTGCCACTGTCGTTTTACCAGAACTCTCTGGACCGTATACTTCAATAATACGACCGCGAGGATATCCACCTATTCCAAGCGCAGTATCAAGTGCTAACGAACCACTAGGTACTGTTGAAATACGTGTATCTGTTTGCTCTCCTAGTTTCATAATAGAGCCTTTACCAAACTGTTTTTCTATTTGTTTAAGAGCCATATCTAAGGCTGCTTGACGATCACTCATTCTATTGTTTCCTCCTTTATCAATTCCACTATCTATACTATACCTTGTTTTACGTCATTTGCCAAGAAAAAAACGAACACATATTCGATTTTTTCTTGGCAGATCTTTTAAGAAAAGAGCTGTTTCTATTAGAAAAAACAGTCTTTTATAAAGGAGTAAACCTAACAAAAAACAAAATTAACTCTCTTTTAATAATTTAAGCAAGTGATGCAGACCATATTTCACAGCGCGTTTTCGAATGCCTGATCGACTGCCTGTAAACATCCATTCAAACACGTCTTTCTGATCTTTAGTGGATAGCCCAATGAACACTTTTCCGACAGGCTGTCCTTCTTGGCTAGCAGGTCCTGCCACACCAGTGAAGCTAATACCGATATCGCTTCCTGTCAGCTTTCTAATGCCCTCAGCGAGCTCTAAAGCGCACTCTTTGCTGACAGCGCCATGAGAAGACAACGTTGCCTCCCGGCAGCCAAGCACCTGCTGCTTCACTTGATTGGTATAACAAACCACACTTCCGTTAAAAATCGATGATGCCCCTTCGAGATCTGTCAGCCATTCGGAGAACATGCCGCCAGTCAGACTTTCAGCGGCTGCTACTGTTTTCCCGTGTTCGTGCAAGGCCTTGGAAACTTCACGGACAAGAGATGTATCTCCATATCCGTAGAAGTACTCGCCTACCCGATCTAAAATTTGCGCTTCCGTTTCTTTTAACAGACGCTCCGTTTCTTTTTCATCCTCGTGCTTGGCTGTGAGCCTTAGTGTCACTTCACCGTCAGCTGCAAGCGGTGCAATCGTCGGATTGGTCTGAGCATCGATTAAATCTTCAAGGTCTGTTTCAAGCTGTGATTCACCGATTCCGAAGAAACGCAACACAACAGACACGATTTTTTCTTTTAAGCCAAGTTTCTCAGAAATCAGCGGCTTCGCCTCGTTTTCAAACATCGGGTGCAGTTCACTTGGTGGTCCAGGAAGCAGAATATAAAACGTATCTTCTTCTTGAATAAACATACCTGGTGCCATCCCGAACCGGTTCACCAGCACATCAGATCCTTCTAGAACGAGTGCCTGCTTACGGTTGTTCGGTGACATGTCACGTCCGGTCTTTCGAAAGTAGTCTTGAATCGATTCAAATGCTTCTTCATTTAGCACAAGCTCTTTTCCGAGCGTATTTGCAATGGTTTCTTTTGTTAAATCATCTTTTGTTGGTCCAAGACCGCCTGAGAATATAATAAAATTAGATCTTTCCTGCGCTACTTGAATGGCTTGTTTTAAACGCTCTGGATTGTCACCAACTGCTGTGTGGTAATAAACGTTCACACCAATTTCAGCTAGCTGTTTGCTGATGAATTGTGCATTCGTATTCGTAATTTGCCCTAGCAAAAGTTCGGAACCGACTGCAATAATTTCTGCTTTTCTCTCTGACTTCAAAGCGTACACGTCCTTTGTTAGTTAGAATTCTTTAAAGCTTCCCAGTTTTTCGCAAAGTAATCCCAGCCTGAGACAACAGTGAAGAACACCGCTACCCACATCGCAAGATCACCGAACGGGAATGATACAAGTTCAAACGGCAGGTTATGCAATAGAAGTGCCGAAATCGCAATGATTTGCGCCCATGTTTTCACTTTTCCAAGCATATTGGCCGCTACCACTTCACCGCCTCCGGCTAATACGAGCCTTAGACCTGTTACAGCAAATTCACGGCTAATGATGACAATGGCCATCCATGCCGGCGTGAGGTGATATTGAACAAGTATAATTAAAGCAGCTGAAACAAGCAATTTATCTGCAAGCGGATCTAAAAATTTACCAAAATTCGTCACTAAATTGAACTTACGTGCGTAGTAACCATCAATCCAATCGGTTGTCGAAGCCACAATAAACAAGATCGCTCCGACAAGGTGAGTCACTTCAATGCTGACATCACCAAAGCGTGCAACACCCCAGTCAAAAGGTGCAAGCATAATGATCATAAAAACAGGGATCAAGGCGATCCGAGAAAGAGTAATTTTATTCGGTAAGTTAAACATGAAATCCAATCCTCCAATAAAGCAATTTTTTATGTATATAATAGTAGGAACAAAAGAAAAGTCATCTACTTGCTTAAGATGACTTTTCCTTTCCTTTATTCACAATCACAATGTTTTGTGTCATCGTGTCTTTAGGGTCTAATTCGTACTTAAGTGTCTCGTCATTGACCTTGATGTCAATTCCAGTCGCATTCCCGAGACGGATATCGATCTTGGAGAGCTCCGACAGGTCTGTTTTAAACGATTCGCCATCTTTCAGTTCACCCATCTTCAGCACTTTTCCAGATTCGTCTCTCACGCGCAGCCATGAAGCTTGCGAGGCAGAAATGGTTAACTCCATCTCATCTGCACCTGACACTTCATATGTTGTCGTGGATCCTTCTGTATTCGTGGCCTTCAAAGAAACAGCTTCATCGTCTTTTGATGAATCATCCTTTGATGAATCGTCTTTTTTAGATGTATTTTCTTTATCATCTGACGAGGCTTTTTCTTTTTTCTTTTGATCCTTTGCGAGTGATGAATCCTCAGACACTTCGTATTTTGATTCTGATTTCTGAGGAGCTGTCTGATTATTCTTCTGTCCGCTATCCTGATTGACCGCTTGCACGATCACATATATAATGGCGATCACCACAAGGATGCCTCCAATGATTAAGATCGTCGGCAATAGCTCCAGCACCTTCGAGGCAGGCTTTGGCAGCTCTCTCTGCGGTTTAATATTTGATAATTTATCAGATACTTCATCGTTATACGTGCTTGGTACATCTTTACGAAATTCTTCGAACAATTGTTCAGGATTTAGTCCAACGGCTTCGGCATATTGTTTAATAAACGCTCTGACGTAAAATTTACCTGGAATAATATCATAGTTTCCTTGTTCGATTGCTAGCAAATAGCGCTTTTGGATTTTGGTCGCCGCCTGAAGGTCCTCCAGCGACATCCCTTTTTCCTCTCTGGCCTCAACGAGCCGTTTTCCCAATTCAGTCAAAACAAACACCTACCATTACCATATTAAAAATCGAAGCCGGAAAAACCAGAATGATCAAATACTTGTGGTTCTTCAGCGTGCTCGTATGTAATTTCTTCGTCTGCACTATTGCGCAGTTCAATGATATAGTCGAAATCATCCATTGTATATTCTGAATTTTGAATAAAGATGTCTGGATGCTCGACCACTTTTGTTGCAGGCAGTCTCATAATTTCTCTTAAAAGCTGTAAGTGTTTCTCAGAACCTCTTCTTGTCGACACAATTCCATCAATAATAAAGACGTTATCTGGGCTGTATTCATCAGCAATCAGCTGACTGCGGATGGTCTGTTTCAAAAGAGTAGACGATACAAACAGCCATCTTTTGCTTGCACATACACTTGAAGCAACAATTGATTCTGTTTTTCCAACACGCGGCATTCCGCGAATCCCAATCAATTTATGTCCTTCTTTTTTAAATAGTTCAGCCATAAAATCAACAAGAAGACCGAGCTCGTCCCTTTCGAAACGGAACGTCTTTTTGTCATCAGCATCCCGCTGGATGTATCGTCCATGACGAACAGCTAAACGGTCACGAAGTTTTGGCTGCCTTAATTTTGTTACTTTTATCGTTTCCATTGTATTTAAAATTGATTCAAGGCGCTTAATTTGATCTGTGTGGTCACAGCGCAAAAGCATTCCGCGTCTTGATACATCAACACCATTAATTGTCACAATATTAATTGAAAGCATCCCCATTAGAGAAGAAATGTCTCCTAAAAGTCCGGGACGGTTTACATGTATCTCATATTCAAAATACCATTCGAGCTTTGCCAAATGATATTACCCCCTTCATTGTGGCAAAATTTTACCTTCCTTTATCATAAAGCATTTTCACATTTTTAGAAAGCACAATGTTGCTAAACGGTTAAAATAAAAAGAGAGGCACAAACGACCCCTCTTTTTGTTTAGTGCGAGCTATTATTTTCTACTAGCTTGACCATCATGTTTGCAATGGCGCGCTGCTCATCTTCTGATGCAACGCTCCAAAGGTCAGCAAGCACTCTTTCCTGCTCGTTCTTTGCATCCACTTCGTTCGCTAGATATCCGCCAATTTCATACGCAAGGTTGTTGATTGTATCATCTGATAAACCTTTATCCTGCGCATGATTTAAACGGTCACCTAAAAAATTTTTCCAATGGTCCCAGCTCTCAAGTACAGACATGTCGATTCCTCCATTCGAAAAGATGAATTACAGCCATAGCTTTTGTCATGGAGAGACGAATTATACACGTTTTTTAACAGTACCAGCCGCCATTCACGGATAAAATTTGACCCGTCATATAACTTGACTGCTTTGAGGCGAGAAACCAAATGACATCTGCGATCTCCTCGGGTGCTGCAAGCCGGCCGAGTGGAATCTCTTCTTCAAGCATCGCAATGTCTTCTTGTGTGAAGCTTTGCATCATGTCAGTCTGAACAGCACCGGGCGAGACGGCATTTGCTCTAATTCCACTTGGGGCAAGCTCTTTTGCGAGTCCCTTAATGAAGGCATTTTGTGCACCCTTGACCATGCTGTACAGCACTTCACACGATGCGCCCGTTTCTCCCCAGATGGAGCTAACCGCAATGATATGACCTGCTTTTTTTTGAATCATTGCAGGCAAAAGGGATTGGGTGAGCTCATATGGACTTGTGACATGAAGCTGCACCATGCTGGCTAGAACTTCCTTTTCTGTATCTGTCACTAAACCGACATGGCTCTTACCGCTATTCAAAACAAGTATATCTGGAAATAACGGCAGACACCTGACAAGCTCATCTGCTCCGCCTGTTTTAGCTAAATCTGCACGAACGATGTGCGTCTCTATTTCATATGTCTCTTCCAGATGAGCGGAGAGACGCATGGCTGCCTGTTCATTTTGGTGATAATGGAGCATCAAGTGGCAGCCTTCTTGGGCAAGCTTTTTGGCTGCCGCCTGCCCAATCCCTCCACTGGCACCAGTAATAAGCGCCCAACGACTCATACATTGTTCCTACTTTCTTTATGAAATACCTATTCTTTTCGTTTAAATGGGAACCAGTTTGCGGCTCCGAACAATTTGACCATAACAGGTACGAACAATGGTAGCACAACGAGTGCATACAGTAAAAGTCCTGTTAGGACAAGTGTTGCAATCTGTAAAAGTGACAGCACACCAGAAGGCAGCATCGCTGCAAATGTTCCTGCCAAAATAACGGCAGCAGACATGATGACAGATCCCATATTCTTCATTGATTCGGTCATTGCAAACTGAATGTCTTTTGTTTTGTATTCATTGAACCGTTCCATTAAGAAAATCGAATAATCTACTCCCAGCGCCATCAATATGACAAAGCCAAAGAATGGAACAGCCCAGTTGATGCCCGGATATCCGAAGAATTGGGTGAAAATAAATTCCGTTACACCTATTGCTGTAAAGTAAGTCAAAATGAGTGAACCAACCAAGTAAAGCGGCATGACAATCGACCGGAACAGGATCACCAGGATGAGGAAAATACCGATCATCATGTAAAGAACTGTTTTATTGAAATCTTGGTCTGACAGCTGTTTTAAATCAGCGTTCATACTTGATACACCTGAAACGCCGAATGATGCATCTTTTAGGTTCGTTTCAGGAAGTGCCCGCTCGACAGA
Source organism: Bacillus pumilus (assembly GCF_024498355.1). Classification (GTDB taxonomy): domain Bacteria; phylum Bacillota; class Bacilli; order Bacillales; family Bacillaceae; genus Bacillus; species Bacillus pumilus_P. The sequence continues at coordinate 1,650,185 of NZ_CP101833.1, read as the reverse complement.
AGCTTCCACTTGCTTAATCGTCGACAAGGCTTCATTGCCATATGGATTTTTTTCTAAAATGACATCAATCTTTGTCATTTTGCGGTCATCCGACATATATGAATCAAATACTTGCTTGAATGCTTTATTTTTCAGCACGTCTTTTGGGATAAACCAACCGGCCATGTCTTGATCTGGTGCATTTTTCAGTTCGTCTAAGTAGTCACCTGCACCCATTAACCCGCTTGAAATTTTCTCAAGTCCATCTACACTTTTGTTCAGGCCATCTGTCAGCTTGGTCAGGTTATCACCAAAGCCGCCAATCTTTTCTTTCATTTGTTTTTGACCATCAATCACTTGCCCAGCTCCATTTACAAGCTTTGGCATATTATCAGCTAACTGTCCTTGACCTTTAGACGTTTGATCCAGTCCAGTTTCAATTGCGTCTAAGCCAGCAATGAGCTCATCGATTTGACTCGTCAAGACTTTTTGCTGCTCTGAAGCTTTTGCGATAAAGGCATCCGCTGCTTCAAGCTGTTTTTTGGCTTCTTTAGCTTGTTTGGCATAGCTGTCTGCCTGTTTCGCCCCTTCTTGCAAGGTCGTAGAAAGTTCATTATATGAAGCTTTAATGGCTTGATACGATTGATTTTCTTTTACCTGCGGAATTTGTTTTTCGAGTGTACTAAATTGTTTATTTGCTTGTGTGATTAATGCTTTTACATCCGCTGCGGCAGAGGATGACGTATCCACTTGCGCTAATGCTGCCTTTAATTCTTTGGAAATGCTTTTGTATAGCGATACTTGTTGATTCACTTGTGCAACTTGAGCCATTAATTCCTTTTTCGCACCTTTGATTTTCTCTTTAATGGCTGCTACACCTTTTTTGTTTTGATCGATTCCGCTTTGCAAATCTTTTAACGATTTTTCGACGTTTTGAATGCCTATTTGCACTGATTCTGTACCAGAAATCAATTTGTTAATGCCTTTTCCAGATGATTTGATTTGCGGCGTTTGATCCTCAATGGATTTACTCATTGTCGTCAGTGCATCTTGGATTTTTTTCAAGCCTTCATTACTTTTATCAAGTCCGGTATTTAGATCTTTGGCTTGTGATTTCACGTATAGATCACTCAGCCCTTTACCGACCGGACGTGTCGCACTTCTCACTTTACTTACGCCATCTGTTTGTTCAATTGCACGGCTGAGCTTTTCAACGGCAATCAGCCCTTTATTGTTGTCTAACAGATCAGATGATTTCACCACAATCGTTGCCGGGAGTGCTTCCCCTGGTCCAAATTTGTCAGAAATCGTATTGAACGCATTGACGGATTCATATTTATTACCGATTTCATCAAGATTGTTATAGGAAAGAGTTCCTTTATACATAAGAATTGGCGGAAGTGTGATGATCCCTACGATTAATAAACTAAAAAGCGGTTTCTTAAATGAAAAACGACCTGCTGTTTCCCATATTTTCGATTGCGGGTGGGCAATATCACCTTTAATCGGCCAAAACAACACTTTCCCTAAAACAGCCATGAAAAATGGAACAACGGTAAGTAGTGCCAAGATTAACACGGCGACCCCAACAGCGACTGCAACAGCTGATTTATAAAGCTGGAATTGCGCTAAACCAATACAAGTGAAGCCAATCAGCACAGCAATACCACTGAATAAAACCGTCTTCCCTGCTGTTTTATACGTTGTAATAATCGCTTCAATTTTATCCTTTCCATGTGACAGCTCTTCTTTAAACCGGCTTAGGAGTAAAATACAATAGTCCGTTCCAATCCCAAACATGATCGCGACCATAAAGATCTGGGTAAAGGTTGAAAGCGGAAAGTCTAGATATTTGACTAAGTAAGCTACGATCGATTGACTGACTAAGTAAGAAAGTGCCACTGAGACTAACGGAACGAGTGGTGCCACCGCTGACCTAAAGACAAGTACAAGAACGACTAAAATAAACCCGATCGTAATGAACTCCGTTTTTTTCAGGCCTTCCTGGGAGCTTGTGAGAACATCATCATCGATTAACGGCTGCCCTGTCATTTCAAATTTTAGGTTCAGGCTCTTTAGCTTTTCATTGACTCTTTCTTTAAAATCGGATGCTTTGATTTTACTTGAGTCGTATGTAACTGGAACAAGGAGCGTCGTTTGATCTTTAGAGAGCATTTGTTTTTTGATATCTTTGTTCGCTTCAAAATAAGAAGTGATGTCTTCTACGTGGAGATCTTTATCCTTTTCTAAAATCTCCATTGCCTTTTTTAAAGATGTTTCTCTTTCTTTGACAATGTTCTTTTCTTGAAAAACAATGACGATTGATTTTTCCGTATCTCCGCTATCAGACATTTTCTTTAATAGCCGATCGGCATATGAGGACGGATACCCATCCGGAACAGAAATTTGCCCTTTTTCTTTTGTTAATTGCGCCATATTAGGAGCGGTGATAAGTAACACTGCCGCTAATGCGACCCAAAGGATCGTGATAAGCCATCTACCCTTTATGATTGCTCTCATTATTACTTTGTGCCTCCTCTTCGATGATAATCTGATAAATCTTTTCATATGTTTGAATAAATGATTCCATTTCTTTTTCTTCCAGCTTTTCAAAATAAGATCGAACTAGATCCTGAAGCTGCTTTTCCATTCGGCTGACGACATCTTTGCCCTCTGGCGTGACGTACAGGTGCACACTTCTTCTATCAGCTTGATCGTGCTCACGAACAATATAGTTTTTTGTAAATAGACGGTTCGTCATTGATGTCACAGCACTTTTATTCACATTACATACATAAGCTAGGTCCGTTGATGTACACCCTGGATGTAAATTGATGTATCGAAGCGAGTAATACTGATCAAGGGTAAGCTCTTTATCAAGCTTTTCTGTGATCATACTCGATACTTTTTTCTCCATCATGAGATAAACGTCTGCATACCTCTGAATGAGCTGTGCAATTTTATTTTGTTCCATACGCTGCTCCTTTTAGTTTAAGTGTTTAACTATTAAAGAGTTTAACTAATGACCAAAACAATTGTCAATCATTATCCTCACAAATCAAGCGCTTTCTTCGATTAGACATAAAAAAGACAAACTCCTTTGACCTGAGTTTGTCTTTTTTCATTTATTTTGTTTTCGGGACGACTTTGAAAACAGACATCCGCTCTTCATCAATTTCTTCCTCTAATATCTGCTGAATATCTGTTAATTGGATTTGCTCGAGCACTGGCACGACATCAAATAAGCTCATATCCAAGAACGCATATCTCGTGAATTGATTGGCAATGTATTCTGGAGAGTTCATGGCTTTTAAAAAGCTGCCAATTTTTTTCTTACGCGCGAGCTCGATTTTTTCTTCTGTGATCAGGCTCTTTGCTTGAAGAAGGGTTTCTTTTAATTGTTTTGCCAGTTGATCAGGATCGTTTGTATCCCCGCCAACTGAAGTAAAACCAAAGCCGCCCTCTTCTGTATAATCGTAGCTGAATGTCTCATCAATCAAGCCTTTTTCGTACATCCGCTCATATTGTAAGGAGCTTTTGCCAAACAATGTCTCTAAAATTAGATTCATTCCAAGCTCATGCTTTAGAAGCTGTTTGCCTTTTTTATGCGGGTTTTTTGTTTTCAAACCGAACATACATTTAGAGCCTTGTACGTTCATTTTAAGTTCGTATTCTTTTCGATACACGCTTTCAGGCTCATTGATTTCTTTTCTCTTGATCTCAGGCTGGTCTGTAAACGGTTTTTTCGCCTGATTCGCTCTTACTTGATCTAATATTTGCTTCGGATCAACAGGACCGACAACAAAAAGGAGCATATTGCTTGGGTGATAGAACGTTTCGTAGCATTCATACAAATGATCTTTTGTAATAGGAGCAATGCTCTCTACTGTTCCAGCAATATCAATTCTCACCGGATGTTCTTGATAAAGATTTTCAATCAGGCCAAAGAATAAACGCCAGTCCGGATTGTCATCATACATATTAATTTCTTGACCAATGATGCCCTTTTCTTTTTCGACCGTTTTTTCGGTAAAATAAGGCTCTTGCACAAAATCAATGAGTGTCTCAAGGTTTTGTTCGACATTTGCGGTACTTGAAAATAAATAGGCCGTTCTCGTAAACGTTGTAAAAGCGTTTGCGGCTGCTCCTTGTTTACTAAATGTATGAAACACATCCCCATCTTCTTTTTCAAACAGTTTATGCTCTAAGAAATGGGCAATTCCGTCAGGCACACGGATCATGTCTTCTTTGCCAAGCGGCACAAATTCGTTATCGACAGAGCCATACTTTGTTGTAAAGGTCGCATATGTTTTATTAAACCCTTGCTTCGGCAGCACATAGACGTCTAGTCCGCTGTCCATTTTTTCATGATACACCGTCTCTTGCAGCTGATCGAATTGAATTGTTTTCACCGTCATGAAGCACCCTCCGTTCCTTTAAGAAAATAGGTCGTATCCCATTCGATTTTCTGCCCTACTTTAATGATGTCCTCTTTGGTCACTCGGTCTAACGCTTCTAAAAAGGAATCAAGGGTCTCACCTGTTGGCACGACTGCATGCTGATACAAATATTCCGCTGTCCCATAAGACGTATCAATTGTTTCCAGCAGCTGATTTTTGACGACAGCCTTTGTTTGATCAATCGCTTCATCTGAAAAATCGCCTTTTTGCATCGCATCAAATTGTTCTTTAATGATGTCTACTGCCTCCTGGTAGTTGCCGACTTCAATACCTGACATGACCATCATCAAGCCTTTAAAGCTCTCAAGTCTAGACACAGCGTAGTACGCAAGACTTGCTTTTTCCCGAACATTGATGAATAGCTTGGAATGCGAAAAGCCGCCGAATATGCCATTAAACAAATGCAACGCGGGATAATCTTCATCTGCAATCGTTGTATGCGTGCGAAAGCCAATATTCAGCTTTCCTTGTTTTACGTCTTCTTCATCAATGACTTCGTTTGGTTCTTTTTGTGACCTTGATGATTCGGCGCTTTGTTTGACCGGCTCTCTCTCACTTGTTTTGAAGTATTGCGAGACCATTCGATTGATGTCTTGTTCGTCAACATCTCCCACAACATAGAGATCAAGCTGATTTGATTGAAGCGCATGCTCGTATGCTTCAAAGAGCGTGTTTGCTGTAATATTCTCGATATCTTCCATTTCACCATTGACGTGCAGTGCATATGGTTCACCTTTACACATTTCCTGCACAAGTCTTAAGTTCGAATAACGCATTTTGTCATCATACACTGCCTGGATTCGCTGTTTTAATGTACGTTTTTCTTGCTCTACATATAAATGACTAAACACCCCATTTTCAACGTGCGGGTGAAATAATAGGTCAGACAGCAATGCAATCCCTTTTTCTAGTAAAGGTGTTTGATCTTTTAAATATTTTTCATTCGCCATTTCGAGGCGGAATGTAATGATGTGATTCTCTCCTTTTTTCGCCATGTCAGCCGAAACTGTTGCACCATAGAGCTCATCAAAATAAGCGCGCAATTCTCCTGTTTTCGGCATTTTTTCTGTTCCTCTTAACAGCACATGCGGGAAAAGGGATCGCATGGTGACGTCATCTTTTGATAGAGGCGCAAGCATTTTAAAAAGGATCGTCACTGTTTTAAATTTTTCTGTTTTGACAATATGAGTATGAAGACCGGGTGTACCAAATGTCTTCTCTTGTAAGTACGTCATGAGAAACCTCCTTTGTTCATCCTATTTATTATGTATTAGAACATAGCTGATATATACGTGAAACAGCCATTTAATAGTCATTATATCAATCAGAGGAAAGGATAGGAAATAAAAACGCCTCTGCTATTAGCAGAGACGCTTGTCGTTATTTCATTCTAAAAGGCCACCAATTCCATTTACCAAAAATACGAACCATGACCGGTATAAAGAGCGGTAGAACAACAAAAGCATATAATAATAGTCCAATGAGTACGACCGTTGCAATTTCAACAAGTGATAACACACCCGATGGCAGCATAGCGGCAAAGGTCCCCGCTAAAATGGCAACTGCTGAAATAATGACTGAGCCCATATTTCTCATCGCTGAGATCATTGATGCTTGAACATGCTCTCCCTTCCATTCATTAAAACGATCCATGAGGAAGATCGAATAATCAATGCCGAGTGTGACAAGAATGACAAAGCTGAAAAATGGAACAGCCCAGCTTACACCGTCGTAGCCAAAGAATGTTTTAAAGATCCATTCTGTTAAACCGATGGATGTAAAATACGTTAAAATAAGTGAAAGTGTTAAGTATATCGGCATGACGATTGACCGTAATAATAAAATTAAAATAAAGAAGATGCCAATTAACATGAAAATCACCGTTCTGATAAAGTCACCGTCAGACGTTTCCTTTAAGTCAACATTTAAGCTTGAGATACCGGATACACCGTAATTGGCATTTTTCAGTCCACTTACAGGTAAATATTGATCAAGGGTATCCTCGATTTTGGCTACACCTTTCATCGCTTCATTACTGTATGGATTCACGTTTAAAATGACTTCAAAGGTCGTTAATTTACGATCTGGAGACATATACGTATCGAATATTCTCTTAAACTCTTGGCGTTTTAATATTTCTTTCGGGATAAACCAGCCCGTTACTTCTTCATCTGGCGCTTGCTGAAGCTGCTTTAAGTAGCTGTCAGCCTCGGTGAAGCCGCTTTTGACTTGCTCAAGCCCTGAAATACTTTCATCTAAACCATCTGTTAATAATGTCAGTTTTGATGATAGCTGGTTAAAGCCTTTTTTGATGGCTTTTTGGCCACCTGTCAGCTGATCTGCGCCATCTTCGATTTTAGGCATTTCTTTGATTAATTGTTTTTGCCCTTCATTTGTTTGATCAAGACCATCATAAATTTCATCCAGCCCTGTCATTAGCGCTTGTACTTGACGCTTTACTTGTTTTTGCTTGCTTGATAAGGTTTGAATCACTTGATCTGCTTTCTTGATCTTTTGTTTAAAGGCAGATGCTTCATCTTCATATAAGCTCATTTGATCTCCAGCTTGATCAAGCATTCCTTTCGTGTCTTTGAATACTTTTTTGATTTCCTTATATTCATCCATATCTTTTACTTCTGGAAGCCGATTTTCAAGTGCTTCAAATGATAGATTCTCATAGGATTGTTTTACTTTCTTAATGGTTGTCATCAGCTGCTGATTCGATTTCGCATGACGTTCCAGCGTACTCACCACTCGTTCAAGCTCTTGAATCATGACTTCACTGCTGCGATATTCTTGTTCTAATTCTTTTTTCGCTTCTTTGATTTTACTTCGAATGGTGCCTACGCCATCTTTACTGCGCCTGACCCCATCTTCTAAAGAAATCAGGGATTTCCTTACTTCTCCGATACCGTTTTTGATGGCTTTTGTACCATCAATCAGCTGGTCAATACCTTTAGCAGATTCTTCAATTTTTGGTTTTTGTTTGAGAAGGGCTAGGTTTGTTTCGGTCAAGCCATCAGAAATTTTCCCGATTCCTTCATGACCTTTCCCAAGTTCTCCTCCCAGCTCTTTCGCTTGAGAGGTGACGTACAGCTGACTTAACCCGTCTCCAACAGGACGAGTGACACTGCGAACTGCTTTTACTTCCTCAATGTCATATAATTTACGGGTCAGTTTTTCAATCAAGACAATATTTTCTTGATTATCTAGCTTATTGTCACTTTCGACTAGTACATTCAGCGGCAGCGCTTCGCCAAAGCCAAATTGCTCTGATATCGTATTAAATGCAGACACTGACTCATACTTTGTCCCAATCTCATTTAAACTGTTGTAAGAAAGGGTGCCGTCATACATCAGGATAGGAGGTACAGTGATAAGTGCGACTAAACCTAAGCTAATCAGCGGCCTTTTGAATGAAAAGCGCCCAGCCCATTCCCACAGCTTACTTTGGGGATGCCGGATGTTTTCTCTTTTAGATGGCCAGAAAAGGGATTTTCCAAAGACGGTCATAAAAAAAGGAACAATCGTGACAAGGGCAATTAGCAGGATGCCAACCCCTACGGCAACACTGACGGCTGATTGATACAATTGGAATTTAGCAAAACCAATACTTGAGAAGCCGACTAACACAGCTAAGCCACTGAAAAATACCGTTTTTCCTGCACATTGATACGTGATGATAATCGACTCTTTGACATCACGTCCCTGACCAATCTCCTCTTTAAAACGGCTTAAAAGCAATATACAGTAATCCGTTCCTATACCGAACATAATGGCTACCATAAAAATCTGAGTAAAATTAGATAGAGGAAATTGCGTATATTCTACTAGAAAAGCCACAATACACCGACTGACGGCGTAAGAAATGCCGATCGTAATGAGCGGAACAACAGGTGCCAATATTGATCTGAATACAACGATTAAAATAAAGAAAATAAAAATCATCGTAATAAGTTCAGTTTTCTTCAGACCTTGTTGAGAGCTTTTAATAACATCTGAATCCACAAATTTTTGACCCGTCATTTCATATGAGACGTCGTAGGGCTTTAAAACTTCCTTAATTTGTTCTTTAATCTTCACAGCTTTTGTTTCGTAGTGGTCGAATTTGAATGGAACAAGAAGTGTACTTTTATCCTTTGATAAAAGTTGTTTTTGAATGTCCGGATCTACATGAAAGTATGAAGTAATTCCGTCAATGTGGAGTTCTGGGGCATGTGTCATGAGTGCAGCTAAAGCCTTTTTTAATTCCTGCTCTTTCGCAGGGAACAGATGTTGTTCGGAGAATACAATCACACCAGTATCTTTTTTCCCGTTATGATCTGATAGCTTATCCAATAAGTGAAGTGCCTCAGCTGTTGGTGTCCCCTCCGGAACCTTTAATTGCCCTTTTTCTCTTGTTAATTCCTCTAAATCGGGCGCAGTAATAAACAGAATAACAGCTGTTATCATCCACACCATTAATACAATCCATCTTGCTTTAATAATTTGCAACATAGCTGCTTCAAGCTCCTTCTAGTTCATCAATCAATTTGCTGTATTTGAGCGTGTCTGAAGTGCTGACTTCGTCTCCTTCAACGTGCTAATGGCAGGATGACCTATTCAATTGTCCTTTCGTGTTGAAGAAACACATATCCATCATCAGCCACGAGCTCAATTTCTGCCTAAAGAAAGACAGAAAATGAATGTTTTCCACACCTCCTATTTGGGATAATTTAAAAGATATTACTATACATTAGTTTAACTATCAAAATTTTACATGTCAATTTATAAAAAAGAAAAAAGATGGCAAAATAGCATCTTTTTTCTACGTTTAAACCGTTTTCAATTGTTCACTTTCATCCTTTTCATCTGGCTGGATGAAAAAGAGCACCAAAAATAATGAAATGAGACTGCAAATAGTCGAGAGAATAAAAACGATTGAGTCTCCTTTATCCATGAGATAGGCGTAAATCGGAGGTCCTAAAGCGACACCGATAAACCGCATGCTGCTATAAAATGACGTAATGGTCCCGCACTGCTCTTTTTCAATTCCTTCTGTAATCAGCGCATCTAGTGCAGGAAGAACAATACCAATCCCCACTCCGCCAATGCTTAAACAGATAAATAAGACGTAAAAACTGTGATTCCACCATAAAAAAAGATAGGAAATTGATAAAAGGGCCATGCCTACGATTAGAAAGATTCTCATTTTCCCCTTTTCTTTTCCAATCGTTTTCCCAGCAATGTAGGAACTTATCGATAAAAAAAGGAGCGGTATACTAAGCAGCAGCCCTTTTTTGACCCCCTTTATTTGATACGCCGCCTCTAGGTTATCGGATAAGTAAAAGAGCACACCAAAAAGAAGAAACATAATAAAACCGCCAATAGCAAAAATGGCATAAAGCCAGCGTCCCTCATGCTTGAAAATGGTCTTTGTTGATTTTAAAAATTCTTTAAAAGTAGGCGGGTCCTCCTCTTTCTTCGCAGTCTCGACCATAAACAGTACCATGAGAAAGCTTATGATCGAAAAGAACGGAATGAACCAAAACGGCACAAACCAAAACCATAAAGCAAGAAGTGCCCCAATAATAGGACTTAGTACCTTTCCAGCTGTATTAGAGGTTTCAATGGCTCCAAGCCCCGCACTGACCTCTTCATCATCATGAAACAAATCTCCTATAAACGGCATGACGACAGGTGCCGCTCCAGCTGAGCCAACACCTTGAAGGACCCTGCCAAACAGAATCCACATGTAGGGTTCTTTCATGATGGTTGAGGCAACAGCTGCCACAGCTCCCCCAAGTCCTGCAATTAAGAGGCACGGCAGGAGCACCTTTTTCCGCCCAATCCGGTCAGATAAATAACCGGCAATAGGAATACATAAGATTGCCACAACGGAGTATACCGTAATAATGAGTGAGACTTGAAAGGAAGTGATCGAGAGTTTCTTTTCTATCTCAGGCAATACTGGTATCAACATCGAATTCCCAAGCGTCATGATTAGAGGCACTGATGATAATGCAATAATATTCTTTTTACTGACTGTTTTCTCGCCCAACATCATTCACCCAATTCTATATACTGTTACGTATTAGTGTGGCAAGTTTTATGGGTTTTATGTATGGACAAACAAAAAGCAACCGCCTATGGAAGAGCGACCGCTTAGTTAAAATCGTTTACGTATGACATGAAAGCTGAATTTATCCGCTCGAAAGTAATTGAGTGAGTATAAGACCGGCTGATCATCCTGATCATAGTGCATTTGTTTCAGTAATAGTAACGCCGTTTCAGGATCACATTCTAGTATCGGTGAGACCTGATCGTGATAGCCAATTGGTTCGATGTCAGCAACTGCATATTTAATCCCGCTGTGTGGTTCTCTTCCAAACAGCTCAAAAAGTGACTCTTCTTCATGAGTAAAAGAAGCAGGGAGATGCTTGACCGGAATCTTATCTAAACAATAGACGACTGGCTGTCCATCTGCCGTTCGAACCCGTTCCATTGAAAAAATCTCATCAGATTCATCACACTGAAAACGAATGACATCATTCTCTGTCGGCTCCCCTTCTTGCGAAGATAAAAAGATGGTACCTGGCGTCATATTGACCTGCTCAATCATTTTCGTGACACTTGTCAGCTGTTCAATACCTGTTGAAAAGAGCGGCCTTGAATTGACAAAAGTCCCCACACCATGCCTTCTAATTAAATACTTCTCTTCTTCTAATATACGAAGGGCTTCACGCAGTGTCGCTCTGCTCACGCCTAAAAGCTTTGAGAGCTCAAACTCTGAAGGCAGCTTTTCTTTTTCCGCATATACGCCTGTTTGAATATCTTCTTTAATACGGTCAATCACTTTCAAATATAAATGGCGATTGTCTGTTTTGGTCGACATGTTTTCCCTCCGTCTAATCAATGCAAATGATAAGATGAGAAATCTCTATTCCGAGATAAGATGAACATAACTATATCATGTTTTTGTAAATAAATAAATAGTCTGACATCCAGTTAACATAATCATTATACCGTTGACTTTGTTTTAGGAAAGCTCTCTTCTATTTATGAAGAGAGCTCGTCATATTGTTCTTTTGAGAGCAGAACTTCTCTCGGTTTACTTCCTTCATATGGGCCTACAACCCCTCGCTCTTCCATTGCGTCAATCAGACGTGCCGCTCGTGTATAACCGATGCGGAATCTTCTTTGAAGCATAGAGACAGAAGCTGTCTGCATGCCGATGATGAGTTCCACTGCTTCATCATATAGATCATCTTCGACAGCTGCAAGCTGATCCTGCGTTTCTTCAGTTGGAATCATTTCTTCTTGATATTGCGCTTTTTGCTGGGTGATGACATGATCAACGACATGTTCCACTTCTTCATCTGATAAAAAGGCGCCTTGCACACGAACCGGCTTATTTGCTCCAACAGGTAAAAACAGCATATCCCCTCTGCCGAGCAGTTTTTCTGCGCCTCCCATATCAAGGATCGTCCTTGAATCTGTTTGGGAGGATACACTAAAGGCGATACGGGATGGGATATTGGCTTTAATGACACCTGTAATGACATCAACAGAAGGTCTTTGTGTGGCGATAATTAAATGAATCCCGGCAGCACGAGCCATTTGAGAAAGTCTTGTAATGGAATCTTCCACATCAGAGGAAGCAACCATCATTAAATCTGCAAGCTCGTCTACAATGACGACAATATAAGGAAGTTCTGGCTGCTTTGCCTCTTCTGATTGATTCATTCGTTTAATGTAATCATTGTATCCTTCAATATTCCTTGTCCCTGTATGAGAAAACAATTCATAGCGGCGCTCCATTTCACTGACTACTTTTTTGAGTGCCTGTGAGGCTTTCTTTGGATCCGTTACAACTGGAGCCAAAAGATGCGGAATGCCATTATAAACATTTAATTCAACCATTTTAGGATCAATCATCATCATCTTCACTTCATGAGGTTTCGCTCTCATGAGAATACTTGTGATAATGCCATTGATACATACACTTTTTCCGCTTCCAGTCGAGCCTGCTACAAGCAAATGCGGCATTTTGTTCATTTCAGCGAGCACGGCTTCACCTGAAATATTTCGACCAAGTCCAATGAGCAGTTTTGCATTTGGACGGTCATTTTGCTTCGATTCTAAGACCTCTTTTAAAGAAACCATGGCAATTTCTGCATTAGGAACTTCTATCCCGATGGCTGATTTTCCAGGAATCGGCGCTTCAATCCGAATGTCTTTTGCTGCTAGGGCAAGGGCTAAATCATCACTTAAGTTCACAATCTTACTTACCTTGACGCCGACATCTGGGTATACTTCATATTTGGTCACAGCCGGCCCTAAATGAACCTGAGTGACTTTCGCCTTTACACCAAAGCTTTGAAACGTTTTTTCAAGCTTCCTTGCATTTTCGTAAATATTTTTCTTATCTGTTTGCTGGCCTGAATGCTGCGGCTCTGCCAAAATATCAAGAGACGGCAATTCGTAATCTTTGTTTTCCAGTTCAGTAAACGTCATAGGCGGAGCTTCTTTTGGTTCATCAGCCGTACCTTGAGATGGTGCACTTTGCACGGACTCTTGAAGCGGTTCTGAGTCTTTTATTACCTGCTCTTTTTGAACCGGCGGGGTGAGAATGTCATCCCTGTCTGCAAAGCTTGAAATAATGGGCTGACTATTGTCAGAAGCCGGTGTTTCCTCCTCGATCAAGATATGATCATCTTCGTCATCTTCTTGAATGCGTGAACGCTTTTTCTTTTCACCTGTTTTCTGAGCGGGTGCGCTCTTTTTCGCCTGCCTGATCCCCTTCATATCTTGAACAAACGCCTTCCACTGCTTCACCATAAATTGTGATACAGGGAGTGTCACTTTTTTGACCATTTCTTGCAGTGATCGATTTGTGATCAGAACAATTCCAATCAGCATGAGAACAATCGCCATGATTTGAGAGCCTGCTTGTGCAAATAAGAAATACGAAGCAGCAAATAATACGGCACCGATCATGCCGCCTCCTAAATCAGGTGACCCAGTCTCACCTTTCATGTCCATTAAGAAAAGTTCAAACGTATTTCTGATCACACTTTGAGAGCCTATGACTCCTGCAGATGACAGGTGCTGAAAAAGCTTCACATGTGACAAAAGCAAGATACTTGCAATGATGCAGTATAGACCTACTTTTCTTCTTGTCAACATATCTGGGATTTGTTTTTTCCAAAAGATCGTCACACCAAAAAGAAATAATCCGATAAGGCAGAGAATAAACCATTCACCTGCAAAGAATCGGAATAGATGTACAAAGGTTTGTCCAACAACACCTAGCTGTAAAATGGCAATGATCGCTATGGCAATAAAGACTAACCCATTTAATTCATATTTCAGTTTTAGCTGTTTATTTTGTTTTTTTCTCGTTTTACGTTTCCTCTTTTTAGCCATACTCATCACCTTACTACGAAAGAAAATATAACCTACCGAAAGATCAGAAAGAAAGCAGCCTGGTTTTGGCTGCATCTTGTTGTAAGTTTTCCCTTTATTATAGCATAGAATCATTCATATGAGTCGGTTTGATTGGTGCCTAAATGTAACTTCAATCGCTTGCCTGGTGCAAGCTCTTGATTCAAAAAGTCCATTGGATTGGTGCTCATCACTTGAACAATTTCTGCTTCATCTTCTTTCATTTCAACCATCACTGGCACGCCTTGAATGTTCACCTGCTGTAGTTTGCGGTCTCCTTGATCCTCAGCGTAAATGGCTTCATAGGGCATAGGTGTATATAAAATCATTGGATCAGCCCCTCATTTTGAGCTGCCTTGTCTCCAATGAGTTCGTTCAACTTTTTAATCGCCTGTCCAACGCCGCCTACTTCATTCATGAGTCCATATTCTGCTGCCTCATGACCAACAACATTTGTTCCAATGTCTCTTGTCAAATTGCCTTTTGAAAACATGAGTTCTTTAAACTTCTCTTCTGTAATGTCTGAGTGGCTTGTGACAAAATTAATGACTCTTTCCTGCATTTTATCTAAGTATTCAAAGGTTTGCGGGACACCAATCACAAGACCGGTTAAACGCACAGGATGAATGGTCATAGTGGCTGTTTCTGCAATATAGGAATAGTCACACGATACAGCGATTGGGACACCAATTGAGTGGCCGCCGCCGAGCACAATCGATACAGTCGGTTTCGATAGTGACGCCAGCATTTCTGCAATGGCTAGACCCGCTTCTACATCGCCGCCCACTGTGTTTAAGATGATTAAAAGCCCTTCGATTTTTGGGTTTTGTTCAACTGCTACGATTTGCGGAATGACATGTTCGTATTTGGTTGTTTTATTTTGTGGAGGAAGCTGCATGTGACCTTCAATTTGTCCAATAATGGTGAGGCAATGTATATTTGTATCCTGTGGCAACTGCGGTACTGCTGTTTCACCAAGCTGCTGTATTTTGCTCATAATGCTATCTTTTTCTTCTGGCTTTCGCTCAGGCTGCTGTTCATTCTTTTCGTCCATTTGTCTCCATCCTTTCCTAAAAACTCTCTTCCTATTATGAACAAGAAGGTCGTATTCCATCCGCATTCCTAACGCCACATCAAAAAAGCCCAAAGAGCTTGGGCTCCTTGGGCTTTCTCATCACACTTCCATAATAATTGGAATGATCATCGGCTTACGTTTTGTTTTTTCATATAGGAATTGATTTAATACATCGCGCATGGATTGTTTCAGTGTTGACCATTCAACAATAGAGTTTTCCGTTTGCTCTTTGACAATTCCTTTTACCATCTCTGTTGCTTTCACAATCAGCTCTTCGGATTCTCTTACATAAACAAATCCTCTTGTGATGATTTCAGGTCCAGAAATTAATTGTTTCTTTTGTTTATCGAGCGTAATGACCACAATTAAGATCCCATCTTGAGACAGTAGGCGTCTATCGCGTAAAACAATGTTACCGATATCTCCAACGCCAAGACCATCAATCAAAATGTTACCTTGGTGAACTTTTTCGCCGATCTTTACGTTCTGTCCTCTGAATTCAACAACATCCCCTTTATCAATCAAGAAAATGTCACTGCGTTTCATTCCCACTTCTTCAGCAATACGAGAATGTGCTTTTTGCATACGATATTCGCCATTCACTGGAATTAAATACTTTGGCTTTAGTAAGTTCAGCATCAGTTTTAACTCTTCTTGACAGCCATGTCCAGATACATGTACACGCTTTTGAGCAAAAATGACCTGTGCTCCGCTTCTTGTGAGGAAATCAACTGTTTTTGAATACGTGAGTTCTTGTCCAGGAAGAGGTGTAGACGCAATCACAACGGTATCACCTTTTTCAATATGAAGCTGTTTGTGATTTTGTTTGGCCATTTTTGTTAAAGCAGCAAGAGGCTCTCCATGGCTTCCAGCCGTCAGAATGACCACATCGTTTTTCGCCATTTTCTTCACTTCTTGAACTGGCACAAATAATTCTTCGTCTGCTGTGACATAACCAAGCTTGATTGCCAGCTGAAGAGTTGTCATCATATTCTTTCCTGCTACTGCAAGCTTACGGCCATTTTGAATGGTTGCATTAATGATCTGCTGTACACGGTTAATATTTGATGAAGATACAGCGACTATCACACGATTCTCAGCATTGTACATCGCATTTGAGATTTCATCTTGGACGATCGCCTCAGACGGTGTATAGCCTGGTTTTTCAGCATTCACACTATCTGAAAGAAGTGCTAAAACGCCATTGTTTCCAATTTTCGCAATCTCTCCGATGTCACAGGCTTGGTTAAGCGCTGGGGTTTGATCAAATTTAAAATCACCTGTGCATACGATTGAACCAAGAGAGGTTTTGAAGCTGATCCCGACCGAATCAGGAATACTATGATTCGTTCTAAAGAATGATACTTTTGTTGTTTCAAATGTAATGACCGATTTCGCATGTACCTCGCGCAAATCAGCTTTTTGATTGAAGCCATATTGCTTTAATTTTTCTCGAAGTAACGCAAGGGTCAGCTTCGTTCCGTAGACTGGTACAGACAATTTACTCAAGGCATGGAATACGCCTCCGATTGCCTCATCATGTCCGTGGGTAAGAAAAATTGCTTTCACCCGATCAGCTCGTTCAGTTAAATAAGAGATATCAGGAATAACCACGTCAATGCCCAGCATTTCGTTTTCTGGATGCATTAAACCTGCATCTACAACATATATGTCTGAATCAATTTCAATGACATATAAGTTTTTCCCGATTTCTCCAACGCCTCCCAGTGCAATAATTCTTACGTTCTCTGTATTTTTCTTTTTCAAAATTCTTATCCTCCTAGTCTCAAGCCCGTCCATCATCGCTTAATGCTATTATAACTGAATCTAATTTTAGAAAACAAGATGAAGTCACATTTTAAGAAAGTGTTTATGTATAAAAAACGGTCATACTCAGGGGCATCTGAGAATGACCGCTTACGAAATTATTTGTTTTGATCAGCTATTTAATACGCCGCTCAAATCCAGTCTCTCTTCTTCTGACAAAGGCAAAAGCGGGAGACGAACAGATCCGACATCTAGTCCTTTCAGCTGAAGGGCTGTTTTGACAGGCGTTGGATTTGGCGCTGAGAAAAGCTGTTTCATGATTGGAAGCAGCTTTTGATGGATCAATGCTGCATTGGCTGTTTGACCTGAAGCATAGCTTTTAAGCATTTGCTGCATATCAAGTCCTACGATATGAGACGCCACAGAGACGACTCCTGTTGCACCAACAGCTACAGCAGGAAGTGTTAAGCTGTCGTCACCTGAATATACGTCGAAGTCTTCTGGCGTCTCTGCAATGATTTTTGTCATGGCATCTAGATCGCCGCTTGCTTCTTTGATCGCGACAATATTTGGTATTTGTGCTAGCTTAATCGTTGTTTCTGGTGCTAATGAAGCAACCGTTCTTCCTGGTACATTGTAAAGCATGACAGGAAGAGATGTAGACTCGGCAATTGCTTTAAAGTGTGCATACATGCCTTCCTGTGATGGCTTGTTGTAGTAAGGTACGACAAGCATCACTGCATCAACGCCCGCTTCTTCTGCTTTTTTCGTTAGTTTAATAGACGCATTTGTGTTATTACTGCCTGTTCCTGCAATGATTTTACAACGACCATTTGCTAATTTCACCGATTGCTGAAAAAGAGCGACCTTTTCTTCAGTCGATAAAGTTGGCGATTCGCCTGTTGTACCTGCAACGACTAAAGAGTCACTGCCGTTTTTTAACAAGTAATCAATGAGAATTGATAACTTTTGGAAATCAATGTTGCCCTTTTTATCAAAAGGTGTAATCATAGCTGTTGCGATATTTCCGAAATTCATTTTTTTCACCTCATCATGATTCAATCACATTTATCTTGAAAGTTCAAACACTTCATGCAGGGCATTGACAGCCGCTCTCATGTTTTCTTCGTGCACTAGCACCCAAATGGTCGTATGACTGTCTGCTGATTGTAAAATCGGAATGTTTTGCTCTGATAGAGCCGATACAATTTTAGATGTGACACCTGGTACACCCATGATGCCTGCTCCAACAGCTGATACTTTCGCGCAATTTGTTGTCACAACAGGTGTATAGCCGAGGTCTTTTAGGATCGACGTTGCCTTTTCAGTCATTCCACCTGTCACTGTATACACAATTTCACTCGGTGTAATGTTGAAGAAATCGACACTGATTTGTGCGTTTGCCATTGCTTTGAAGACCTCTGTTTGTACGCTGTATTGCCCTTCTTTCGCCGGGACTTTGATTTGCGTCACATCATTGACATGTGCAATACCCGTAATGAGGCGGTCATACACATCATGACTCATTTTATCTGAGTAGTGTGACGTCACAAGTGTGCCCTCATCATCAGAGTATGTTGAGCGGACCCTCATTGGTACTTTTGCTTGCATGGCAATTTCAACAGCCCTCGGGTGAATAACTTTCGCCCCTTGATATGCGAGGTTGCAAATTTCAGTATATGTCACGACTCTCAGTGGTTTTGCATTTTTTACGATGCGGGGATCTGCTGTCATAACCCCTTCTACATCTGTAAAGATATCGATAAAGTCTGCCTGCAATGCAGCGCCTAAAGCAGCTGCTGACGTATCACTGCCGCCTCGTCCAATCGTTGTCACGTCTCCATTTTTCGCGGCTCCCTGGAACCCAGCGACAACGACAACATCATGCTCAGAAAGTGCCGCTTCAAGACGTTCACATTTCATGTCAATAATTTTCGCATTCGTATGCTCTTGATCTGTCACAAAGCCTGCCTGTGCACCTGTCATCGCTACAGCCTTTAGCCCGTTTTCATTCAGCATACTTGAAAACACAACAGCTGAAATATTTTCTCCGCAAGAAACGAGCAGGTCTTTTTCTCTGTTTGTCATGTGCTGCACGCTGCCATAAAGCAATCCAAGCAGCGTATCTGTCGCATAAGGATCGCCTTTTCGTCCCATTGCAGAAACGACTACAACCGATTTATAGCCTTTCTCTTTCGCAGATAAGATATGTGCAAGTGCCCTTTTTCTACCTTGATCATCTTTGACAGATGTACCGCCAAATTTTTGGACAATTATTTTCACTGTTTTCACTCCAAGTTCATTCTGACGTAACAGAAGAGAGCAGGCGAAAGATGCCTAACTCTCTTCTGTTCGTCCTCATCATCCATTGAATGTTAAACTAATTTTAATGCTTTTAAGCTTTCTGCAATTTGAACTGAGTTCCATGCAGCGCCTTTCAGCAGGTTATCAGATACAATCCACAAATGGAACCCGTTTGGACGGTCCAAATCTTTCCGAATGCGGCCGACAAATACGTCATTTTTTCCAACAGCATCTGCAGGCATTGGATAAATTTGCTGAGATGGATCATCTTGCAATGTAATACCTGGTGCATCTTTTAGAATTGACTTGATGTCATCAACCGTTGCGTCATTTGATTCTAGTTCAACGTAAACAGATTCTGAATGTCCCGTTTCAATTGGAAGTCTCACACATGTTGCCGCTACTTCTAGCTCTGGCATATGCATAATTTTTTTCGTTTCGTTGATCATTTTCATTTCTTCAAATGTATAGCCATTGTCTTGGAATTTATCAATTTGCGGAATCGCATTAAATGCAATTTGATAAGGCATGACTTCTGGTGTTACATCTTCTTTATTTAAAATGGCTTGCGTCTGGCTGTATAGTTCGTCAATTGCTTCATGTCCTGCACCTGATACTGCCTGGTATGTGGACACAATGACTTTTTTCATTCCATACGCCTGACGAAGCGGTTCTAATGCCGCCACCATTTGAATAGTTGAACAGTTAGGGTTTGCAATGATCCCTTGATGGTCATGCAAATCTTTTTCGTTTACCTCTGGTACGACAAGAGGGATATTTTCGTCCATACGAAAAGCACTTGTGTTGTCTACAACAATCGCACCTCGTTTGACTGCTTCAGGAGCTAGCGCCTTGGAAACATTTCCTCCAGCACTGAATAGTGCAATGTTGACCCCTTCAAAGCTTTCAGGTGTTGCTTCTTGAACGGTATACTCTTGACCTCTGAATGTCACTTTTGTTCCCGCGGAACGTTTTGAGGATAGTAGAGTAAGTGTATCCATTTCAAAATCTCTGTCAGCTAGTGTTTTTAACATTTGTTGACCGACAGCTCCAGTCGCTCCAACTACAGCTACATGCAATCCTCTTCCCATCAGTAAAACTCCTTCCGACCCATCCATGATTCTTTTCTTTCGGATGGCCATCCTATGACTTTTTACATTTTATTTTACCATAGAAAAGCAAGGCTTGAAGCATCTTTTTTGAATCTTTCATGATTTTCTAGTGAATCTATTAATCGTTTGGTCCAATTAAAATCGGCTGAATTTGTCTATGCTGAAGCGCCTCTTCTACTGTTTGAGAAAGAAGGTCCATATTCGCTACCATAGATGTCGGTTTTTTGAATGGATCATCTTGGCCAAATGGAATAAAGAAAATGTTCTTTGTCGACATCAGCCTCATGAGATTTGTACCATTTAAGCCTAATGCATCGTTTGTCGAGATGCCTAGAACGACGGGACGATGATTTCGAATGGTTGCTTTTGCAGCCATTAAAACAGGACTGTCTGTCATGGCATTTGCGAATTTCGCCATGGAGTTTCCTGTTAAAGGTGCAATGACCATACAATCGAGTGGAAGCTTAGGTCCGAGCGGCTCTGCTTTTACGATAGAGTCAATCGCTTGAAATCCCGTCAGTTTCTCAATCCGCTCAATCCAGTCGGCTCCTTCTCCAAATCTTGTATTCGTGCTTTGCACCGTATACGACACCACAGGACGCACCTCTGCCCCTTCTTTCACAAGTGCTTCAATTTGCGGAAAAACGGCTTCATACGTACAGTGGGAACCTGTTAAACCAAAGCCGATTCTTTTCCCTCTTAATGTTGTCATGATTCCATCCCCCTTTTTTCCTCCGCAAGTTCACATAAGAGCCCGGAAAGCACTTTTGCAATGATTTGCCCTGCGGTCTTTGGTGCTACAATCCCTGGAAGACCTGGTGCAAGAAGCGCCTTCACTCCGTGCTTTTGCGCAAAGTCAAAATCTGTTCCGCCTGGGCGGGAGGCGATATCCAAAATGAGTGTCTTCGGTGTCATACTGACGATAACAGATGAATCTAATACTAAGCTCGGAATCGTATTGATGATGATATCAACATCTGTTACTTCTTCTTTTAAACGATCCATTGAAAACGGATCAAGTCCCATTTCAAAGGCTCGAGCTAAATGGGCTGTATCTGCAGCACCTACTTTCACATCCGCACCTAGTGCCCGAAATGTGCGGGCAATTGTGAGCCCTGTTCTCCCAAGCCCGAGGACAGCGACATGTGATCCATGAATCGTATAGTCCGTTTGCTGAATGGCCATCATGATAATCCCTTCAACTGTTGGAATAGAGTTATATATGGCAATATCATCGCGCTCAAACAGCTTCACAAGCTTCCGGTTCACCTGCTTTGCCAGATTGTCTAAGTACGTATTAGAAATACCTGAGTACAAGGTACAATGTGCTGGAGTTCTTTCTAAATATTCTGCTTCCAGCACGACCTGCTCATTTGAGAAAACTGTGGCGACGACGCCTTCATCTGTTGCACCTGATACCGGCAGAATCATACTGTCTACCTGTTCAAATGGAAGTTCTGACATTTTAAGCTTTTCAGCACCGATAAACCCATGATCCAGCTGATCAAATCCGACCAAAAACACTTTGGCATGCTGCTGTGACAGCTTGCGAATGATTTCAAGCTGCCTTGCATCTCCCCCGATCACCGCAACCGTTAAACCGCTCAACATACTGACCGTTCACCTTCTTTATTTAAAAAAGTCTGTAATATTTTCTGAATCTCCCTTTCAGCATATGAGGAGAGGATTCAGCCTGTGAACAAATCGGGAAGAGAAAAGAAAAAGAGCACCCTTTTATGATGGGTGCTCTTCAGGCTGTCGAGAAAATCTCGACAGCTTTATTTTTTTCCTTAAAATTTACATCTCCTCATTTTATAATAGAGAAAAACCCACTAAAGGAAGGTGTCTTTCTCATGTTCCACACTAGAAATTCTTCTCAGCACCAAGCCGAATTTGTATTGCTAGATCAACTGGTCGAAGAGGATCACCTGCTTCGTAAAATTGATCAGTACATTGATTTTTCATTTATCATAGACAAAGTAAAACCATATTATAGTGAGAATAAAGGTCGCCCTTCTCTTGATCCACTCATTCTGTTCAAAATGATGTTTATCGGATACCTGTATGGTATCCGTTCAGAAAGACAGCTTGAAAAAGAAATTTACTATAACATGGCGTATAGATGGTTTTTAGGTTTGAATATCAATGACCCCGTTCCTCATCATTCCACCATTAGTTGGAATCGTCGTACTCGATTTACAGATACAACGATTTTTCAAGATATTTTTGATGAGATTGTGCTACAAGCCATCAATCACGATATGGTTGGAGGTCGTGTCCTTTTTACCGATTCAACCCATCTAAAAGCGAATGCCAATAAACATAAATATACGAGAAAAACGATCGAACAAGATACTCAGAACTATATGAAAGAATTAGATGAAGCCGTTCAAGAAGATCGAGAGGTACACGGAAAAAAGCCCTTAAAGGAAAAAGAGGAGGTGAAAACGAAAAAAGACATTCGCCAAAGTACGACTGATCCTGAAAGTGGCTATCTTTATCGTGAAAATAAGCCTGAAGGCTTTTTCTATCTAGACCACCGTACAACAGATATGAAATACAATATCATCACTGATGCCCATGTCACGCCCGGTAATGTCCATGATTCTGTTCCCTATCTTGATCGATTAGATCTCCAAATCGCACGATTTGGTTTTCAAGTAGAAGCTGTTGCCCTTGATTCTGGTTATTTAACAACACCAATCTGTAAAGGTTTATCTGATCGACATATTTTTGGTGTTATTGCCCATAGACGTTTTCATCCAACAAGAGGATTATTTGAGAAGTGGAAATTTCAGTATGATTCTAAACATGATCATTACATATGTCCAAATGGTGAGAAGCTTTTATATACGACAACTGATCGAAAAGGTTATAGGTTCTACAAATCAGATCCTAAAAAATGTGCATCGTGTCCTTTTCTTGAAAGCTGTACAAGATCTAAAAATCATCAAAAAGTGATCTCAAGACACGTGTGGGAAGAACATAAAGAAAAGATCAGACAAAATCGTCTATCTGTCTCTGGAAAAGAGCTATATAAAAAAAGAAAAGAAAAAATAGAGCGAAGCTTTGCAGATTCAAAACAACTGCACGGGCTTCGCTACTGCCGGTTGAGGGGAAAACAGAATGTGAGTGAGCAAGTTCTTCTCACAGCTGCGTGCCAGAACATGAAGAAGATTGCCACACACCTAGCGAAGCTAGGCTAGGTGTGTGGGAGGCCTTTTTCAATACATTTCATTCTTCATACATACGTTAAAAATAAAAAAGATTGTAGAAAAACATGAGTTTCTCTACAATCTGAAGAGCACCCTTTTATGATGGGTGCTCTTTTTCCCCGTGCGGCTGCAGTTCTTCAGGCACATCGAGAATGATCATATCTGATCCTATTTTTTGAATGTGATTCCACGGAACGCGGATGTCATTTCCTTGTTTTCGAAAGCCAAACCACTTGACGGAAGGTATGATGAGTGCTGTAATCTGACCGTCCTGTTCATTTATTTCAAGGTCGGTTTGTCCCAGCACGCCAAGCCGCTCCGCTCTTTTGATATCGACGATCTCTTTTCCTGACAGCTCACTTAGCCTCAAAATCGCATCACTTCCCTTCCATATCATATATGCAGCAGACAGGGGGAATAGACCGGATGTATTTAACGGCCAGATGGCAGAGGAAGACGCGCCGACTTGATATAGTGATCATGCCATAGCTCCAAATTGTAGAGCATCCAAACTTTTTGGTCAGCTCCATTTTTGTTTTTCTGATTCGGGTCATTTCTTAAGAATTGTTCTAGCGGCTTTCTTTGAAATAATTCAGTTGCAAAGCTTTGTTCATCAAGAAGCTTCTCTTCGATTTCTCCCATCCTTTTGCTCATCCAATGATACACAGGAACCGGAAAGCCCATTTTTCTTCTATATAATATACGCTTATCCACCGTTTGCTCCATTGTCTTTTTTAACATATATTTCGGAATATCTTGTACCTCGCTTGTTTTAAGACTCGATTGAAAAAATGCTTGCAGCCTGCTAGGTAATCCCTTGTAAGGAAGTTTATATTTAAAAGGCATGTCATTGACAAATTGGATGATTCGATGATCAAGAAACGGAACGCGCGCTTCAAGACCGTGTGACATGGTCATGATATCAAGCCGGTCTAACAGATTCGGCAGATGGATCTGCTGAAATAAATAGAGCAATTTGTTTTCATACGACTGTCCTTCCATTTTTTGAAAGCACTGCGCGATAAACTGATCCATGTGCGAATTGGAAGAATCGAATGAGGCAGCTTGATGATCTAAAAGCTGCCCTTTTTCTCCTGCAGTAAACCACGCATACCTTCTTTTGTAATGATCCATTTCATCTTCAAGGTGGATAAATTGATGCAATTGCTGCTGAAAGGATGGATCAAATAATAATCTTGAAAGCATTGGTGACAGCTTTCGGCTTTTTTGAAGCAGCAAAATTTTCCGCCAATCTGCCGGACTTCTAAACACCCGTCCATACCCTGCAAACAATTCATCTGCTCCTTCACCGCATAAAACAACCGTCACATGCTTTTTTGCTTCCTGTGACATGCGGTAAAAAGCGACTTCATGAGGAATGGAGAGAGGGTGATCTCTACGCTTTACAACTTCAGGCAATAATTGAAAATACTCTTCTTCACTCATTCGATGTGAGTGGAGCTTGACATTGTATTGGTCTGCTGCCAGCTTGGCATAACTTTCTTCAGAAAATCCTTTCTCTTCAAAACTGGTCGAAAAACAATGAATATCATCGTTAGCATACTTGGACATGAAAGCAACAATAGAAGTCGAATCCACCCCGCCGCTCAAAAAAGCTCCAACTGGCACATCTGACATCATCTGTTTTTGTACAGAATCTTGAAGTAATTCAAATAAGGCTTTTTGATAATAGTGTTCTCCTCGATCGATCCCATCCGACGGGAGAGGATATTGCCAATAGGCCTCTTTTGTTATTCCTGTTTCATCCATTTTCAAAAAGACGCCTGGAGGTAATTTATGAATTCCTTGAAAGAAAGTCTGTTCCCCGATGGAATAACGGAATGATAAATAACTGATGACAGCCTCAGGCTGAACGACAGTTTGTATGTCTGGATGCTGAAGAAGTGACTTCATTTCTGACCCAAAAACAAGCCCTCCCCGGCATTCTGAAAAATAAAGCGGCTTAATCCCAGACCGATCTCTAAATAAATAAAATACTTTCTTCTTTCGATCCCATATAGCAGCTGAAAACATTCCATTTAATTGCTCAATAAATGAAATCCCGTATTCTTCATAGCCATGAACCAGTACCTCTGTATCTGTCTGCGTACGAAACGTATGACCTTTATTCCATAGGTCTTCTCTCAATTCTTGAAAATTATAGATCTCTCCATTTAGAATCACAAATATAGAATCGTCTTCATTCGTCATTGGCTGAGGGCCAGAATGAATATCGATAATTGAAAGCCGCGTATGAACCAAACCAACTGATTCGTCTTGATATACACCACTATCATCAGGTCCACGCACAGCAAGTGCGTTTTTCATATTTAGTAAGATGTGATGGTCAAGTGGTGCTTGGTTAAAATGACAATAACCTGCAATGCCGCACATAGACACGTCTCCCTTCCATCAATTGTCTGACTGCTGGATCGTCATTGCGAAAATATGCATAAAAGGATTATCTTGAAAGCGAATTTCATCAAAAACTACCTTGTGTGATAAGGAGAGCGAATTAAGCCATAGCCTTGATGTCAAATGATGATTGATGCCTGCTACCGTATGAATATAATCAAATGCATATGCAACGCGATCATTAAATGCAGGTTCTTGTTCAATGACATCGGTTAAGGAAAGCCGAGATTCATAAACAACTTTCCCCTCTCGTAAAAATGAAATATTTTCGTATAGATTGCCATTAGAAGAACAGCCAATAACATGTAGCGCTTCTGCTTCCAATAGCGGAAGGTGAATAGATTGACCCTCTAATTCAATATTGTCTCCTTGATCTTTATAAATGAATTGAAAAGGGATTCCTTCGACAAGATGATGTTGCAGGTTCATGACTAACTCAGCCGGTAAAGAAGCTCCGCCAATGGTTAACTGGCCTTTGTCATATTCATTTTGATGCGTGATGCCTCTGTTATTCACATAATCATCAAGAGAGATGGTTTGATAGGTCTTCATTTTGAATCACCTCTTTTAGTTGTGAGAGCAGGCCTGTCTCAATGTCTAATGTTTTCTGAAAGCGATTTGACGTCCGTTCAATCATGCTGCGGGGATTCTTACTGAGACCTACTCTAGCCGTAAAATTTGCGAGAACTGTCCAGCTTTGATATGCATCTTCAAAAGCTTGGATGAGAGGCTGTAAATGCCCATTTTCATAAGAGGATAAGAATGTCACCATATGTTTTCTCGAGTTGGCGACATCCTTTAATCCTTCAAAATAAACATTGTCTAATAAGTTTCCTTTTTCGTTGTCTTTGATACTATCAATATAATCTCTTTCAATGATTGAAATAGCCTTCAAGCCTGTGACGACCCCGGGCAATTCAAAATGTGGCGGTGCTCCTTCTAAAATGGCAACATGCTCTTTTAAAATCGTCAGCACATCTGGTTGTTGCTGACGATCTACATATTTAATCCATTTATATCGATTTTCAGTTCGAGGCGTATGATCATATATAGAGCGGGCAGCTTTCATCAAATGGTCTTTACTTAAGGTGCCATGATATGAATATGCATGATCACTAACTACCACATGATCACCTTTTACCTCAAGTACTTCCAATGTGTGATACCCATGTTCCCTTTCATAAAATGGACAGTATGGTAATTCAAAAATATCCAGTGAAACAGACACTGTCCCATTGCTCGGATGCTGTTTGAACACCCTGTTGATATAAAGGTCTAATTCCTCTTCAGTGTAAAAAATTTCTTCTAAATGGATTCCATTATGTTGTAGAATATCCTCACGAAAATGCTTAAAGGAACCCATTAAAATAAACCCTTGGTCTTGAGATCTATAAACAATGCCAGCTTGCCTCCAAATCCTGTCGATTTTAATCCCTTTTCTAAGAAGCATGGCAGCAATCGTTAATTGAGAGCAGTTCAAATAATTGTTTCGAAAGATGGGCGTTGTAATCGTCAAATAAGTCTCCTCCCTTTTTTCTTGCCATCATACCCAGCGATTTTTTAATGGGATAATGCCAAGCTCTTTTTTCGCAATCACTTCTTTTAATAAGTCTTCAGACGGTGGATGGAATTTTGCCGCTTTGACATCTCGGCTAAGACGTTCCAAAAAAGATCCTTGTTGTAATGAAGAAAAACCCTCTACTTGAGAGGCCAGCTGCACGATCTCTTCTGCAGCCTGCGTCACAAAATGTTTTGTAATAAGCGTCTTCGTATACAACTCACTTGTGTAATGATTTTGTGCCTTTTCATTATCTGCTTGCTGGGCACAGGCCATGAGCTGAGAGTGTGCAACATCTAGCTTCATTTTCATATCAGCTATACGAAATTGTTGACCCGGTAAAAAAGCCGTTTTCTTTTTGGAGATTCGATCATTTTTTTGATAAGTCATATCGAGGGCGTGTTCATATGCTGCTTTTGCAATGCCGTAATAAACTGCTGTAACAGCTAAACGAAACCAATAGATCAAATTTTCAGTATCTTCTATTGCGTATCCTTCCCGCCCGATGAGATGATCATCGGGTATAAATACTTGATCAAAATGAATGTGATGACTCATAGATGCTCTCATTCCAGAATAATTCCACGACTCCTCAATTGCAGCACCTTCACTCGGTAACGTCATTAAGAGTGCAGTCATTCCATATTGAGATGTGCATGATGACGGGGCATACTCACAATAAATTGGTAAATACTTAATGCGCGGTGCACCTGTCACTGTAAACTTTGTTCCACTTACAAGATATCCGCCATCTGTTTTTTCAGCTGTAATGGTGGGGATTCCGTCCATTTGCTTTCGCTGATAAATAAAAATTACATTCGGATCACTAACAGAAGCGATTAACTCTCCTGAACGCCGGATATCATCAAAAACCGAGGACTGCTGCTCACTTGAAAGCACTTCAGAAAAGGCGCCAAGTGAATAGTAATGCATCGCCATAATTAAACCTGTCGATGCACAGCCTTTAGCTATTTGTGACAAGAGGGTCACCGTTTCTTCAAAACCATATCCAAGGCCTCCATCTTCTTTCGGCATATTGGCGACATGTAATCCACATTCAATTAGTTCGTCAACATTTTGATGCGGGAATTGACATTCGGCATCAAGCTGCCTGGCTCTTTCAGAAAAATGGAGAACGAGACGATCAATCGTTTCTTGACGAAGCTCAGTCAGTTTCACATTCAACCCTCCTTTGTTTAAAAAGCGGCATGTTCTGTTTTAATAAGAGATCTTCCGGGTCGCCTCTATCTCGAATAATATAATCGTCTCCTTCAAATAAAAGCAGCTCTAGCGGAGAAGAATGGCCTAAAAATAAGGTAGGGCTGTAGCAAAGACCATATGCGCCTGATTTCTCTATACAAAGTAGATCACCTGGTTCACCTTGCGGGAGTTCCACCTGCCTGCCAATTAAGTCTTCTGGGGTGCAAAGTGGACCAACAATCGTTTGTTTCACTACAGCAGCGGGTTTATTGGAATGTTTGATGAGCCGCATTGGATAATTATTGCGCAGCAGCCTGCCTCTAAATGTCATCGCTTGATGATGATGCATTCCGCCATCTGCAATTAAAAATGGTTCCCCTTTTGAATTTTTCACATATTGGATGGATGTTAAGTAAACACCACATTCTGCTAAAAGGAAACGCCCCATTTCGATCATAAACCTCGGAAACGCCAGCTCAGATTCATACGCTCTAATCAATTCTGCTACTTTTTGAAATAGCCTTTCAGCATTGAGGGGTGTTTCATGCTGAAAATATGGAACCCCAAATCCTCCGCCTAAATCAACCATTTCGCATGTCAATCCATAGTCATTCTTTATTCGAACAGCTGTGTTGAGAGTATATTCAAACGATGATAACAGCGACGTTTCATCAAGAACTTGAGTGCCCAAATAAATATGAATCCCTTTAAACAAAAGAGTGTCTTCATACGCCTGAAAAAGATCAAATACATCGCCAAGTTTCGATTCATCTATCCCAAATGGACTTGGAACACCGCCCATTTTTATTTTTGCTCGTGACTCAATTGATTCAGGATTGATACGAATGCCTGCTGCTACTTGCTTGCCTTGATGTTTTGCAGACTCAGCGATATAAATCAGTTCTTCCTTTGATTCTGCGATAATGCAGTATATTTGGTGTTCAATGGCTGTATCTATTTCTTCTTTCCGCTTACCAGGTCCAGAAAAAATGATGTGCTGCGGAGAATATCCTGCTTTTACAGCCATTAAAAGCTCGCCTACAGAAGCCACTTCTATCCCCGCTCCAAAAGACCGTAACAAGGATGCAATCGAAAGATTTCCATTGGACTTAAATGAAAAGAACACCTCTGCTGATTGATGGAGCCATGATGTAATGCGATCATAATGATCTTTCAATTCATCTCCATCGTATACATACATCGGCGTCCCATAACGATTCGCTTTCTCCAAGAGTG
Organism: Bacillus pumilus; assembly: GCF_024498355.1. Classification (GTDB taxonomy): domain Bacteria; phylum Bacillota; class Bacilli; order Bacillales; family Bacillaceae; genus Bacillus; species Bacillus pumilus_P. The sequence continues at coordinate 1,620,438 of NZ_CP101833.1, read as the reverse complement.
ACGTGTCATTTTTCGGCAAATCCCCTCCTCCTTTCTTAAGAAAATTCCATTTCATCAAAAATTGTCAGCATCTTGTCCTGCTTCTCCTTTTTCATATGATAAAACAATATGAACAATCGATAGTGCCACATATCGTCAGCTCTCTTCTTACCAAATGTATAAATAAAAAACCCACCATCTTCTCCTGGGTTGAGTGCTTTAGTGATGGCCTTTAAAATATCTTCAAATGGCAAATCAGCGCTGCATGAGAATCTTTTCAAGCGGCTCTCGATATATTCGTACGTTGAAAAAAAACGGCAAATGATCGGGAGTAAATAAGTAACCTGCGTGAAACGAGCATTTATTTCAATAATCGGTATGAGCTGTTCATCTTCATCAATAATCGAATCGACTCCAACCACACCTCTATATCCTTCTTCATAGAGAAGCTCTATAATTCGATGCATGCTTTCTTCGTATTCACGTTTTTTGTCCATTTCATAAACAGGAGCAAAATCGGTCCCTAAATAGATGCCGTCTTCATTGATTTTCTGCTCTGTAATTGAAAGTAAGTGTGACTCTTTATCTTGAATAAGCAGTTGGGCATTTAATGATCTTTTAATCGGATGCCATCCCTCTAATATCAGGTCTGTTTGAATTTTTCTTCTTTCAATAAAGGTCAAAAGCTGCATGAAATCTCGTTCATTTTTTAAAATACGAAGCCCCTTCCCAGATGATCCATAAGGTATTTTGAGAACCATTTTTGAGAAGTTCTTCTCCCTTAATTCTTCATACGTCCGTTTTAACTCGTCCGCATTTTGACAAATAGCACCGCAAGTGACTTTAAATTGATGCTTTTCCGCCCATCTTCTAGTGAAAACTTTATGATTGAACCGCTTAACGAGTTTTGGATTTGATCCATATATCCTTCTATTTTCAATAAATGCTTCTTGTTCAAGGGACTCATCAAAAAGATAGGGGACAATGAAGCCCTTAAGTTTAAACGCATCTTCTTTTTGAGTGATCTGTGGCAGCTGGACACCTCTTTTTTTCAAATAGGCTAAAAAAGCCGCTTCAGGCTGATGGTGAAAGATGACATGATGATCCTTAGATGCAATCAAAAGCAGTTGTTGTTCTTGCTGAAGTACCAGTTCATTTTGAACATGGTCTGTCATCACAGGTAAAGCCCTTGTTTGATCCCAGCTTTGTTCTTGATTCATATTCCCAAACCATATCACGTCGTTTCTTCCCTCAAAATCAAATAGCGTTGCCGGATCTTTCATCACACTACTCCTTATGAACAGAATGCTTTTTAATATCTAAAGACCGATTAATATGAAAGAAGCGTTTACGAATCGGCTGATCCCAAGTATGAATGACATCATTTGCATCAAGCACTTCCGATAAATAAGTAAGCGATTCCGGTTGAAGTGCATCCATTATGATATCCGAAATGGTATGCGGGAAGACTTCATTCACATAATGAAAAGCGAAATAGACCATCTTTTCAAATCCATATGTTTTCGTTCGATTGACAAATAGATCTACATCAACAAGGTCTTCCCTCATAAACATCCCATATATATCAAGCAGTTTATAAAGAAGTAAGTCTTTCATTGATTCGACTTCATTTAAATAAATGGCCTCTTTGTAAAAATGAATACATAAGAAAAGCAGCATATCCTCTTCTTTTAATGACCATACAAGGTGTTGATCAACAGATGTCTGAATTCGTCTAGACAGCATCTCTTGGACAATTGAATCCGTCCGGTTTCCTGTCATGAGGTCTACAGAAAACTGAACATCAATTTTATGACAATCAATAAAACGGCATTCTGGAGAAGGTTTCATATAGGTGTAGGTTTGATGTGAGTTCATGATGAGGTAAAGAATTTCGCTTCGTTTGGCAGGTGTGACAGCCTCGGTTTCATAGTTCCAAGAACCTTGAATATAACCTAAGTCTTTTAATATATGTCCAGTTTCTTGCAGCTGATCTTGTGAGATAAAGAGATCGTTGTCTCCAAATAACCTAAGTCCTACATCTCCATACGCCCACTGGCCAATCACACTTCCTTTTACAATGGCATATTCAATTCCCTTTTGATCAAGTGCTTGAAATAATCGATCGTTTAACGTGATATTGTCTCGTGCTGTTTCTAACTGACCCTTGTACATAATCTCTAAAGACTTTAAAAAATAAGTCGCTTTAAAATCTTTTCTTAAATGAATGGCATATTGTTTAATATTCTTCCATGCAATACCTGCTGTCCGGTGAACATGTAACATTCCGAGAATGACATTCCAGTCTTGCTGCTGATACAGAAGCTTCTGCATCTCCTTAATCTGGTTGTCTTTTAAAAAAGGAGTCGATAAGATGAGGGCTGTGTGCTCTTCTTGAGTGAGATTACTTTGCAGCATAGCTACCCTCCTTTAAATGAAGCATTTCTTCAGGCCAATTCTTTCGATTTCGACCGTACGTTTGTAAAAATACTTGAACCCATCGATCGATACCAAATGCGGCGCAACCTGAATAAAGCGGCAGACCATTTTCTCCTTTGATCTGGAACCTGTCACAAAGCATCTCTCCACAATCATTAAAAGAAGCGATCGATACGTCTTTCTTTTCTGTAACAGCTACCAATTCATATTTGCTGTTAGCCATTAATTGATAATTCGCTTTATCCATATCATCATAAAAGAAAAAGGGATCATTTGCTGTCGTCACCTTTCCACTAAGGCCAAGCTGATGAAAGCATTGCCATGTGTTTTCAAGGAGTGTTTTTCTTGTTTCATTGATATATTCGCTTTCACCAATAAACACAATTTCACGCATACTAAATTCTAGTTTCCTTAGTGGATCAACTTTCCAAGAAATTTCATGTCTAAAGCATTGACCCGCAGCTGTCATGATCTGATAGTCTGCATACGTCTTCCCTTCCCATTCCTCGTAACAGTGATAACAAATACACGGTTGTAAAAAACGGCCTGCCTGCTGAAAGTGTTCAGGAAGAAAACCATGATGTTTCTCTCGAATATCATCAATAATTTGATAATCATGCGGTATTTCAAAAACAGAATAAATATTTTGCGGAAAATTCGTATGATATTTACATTTCTCCATTAACTCTTTACTGATCGTAGAAGGATATCGTCTTTGTTTGGCTCCTAGTGAAGCCCCCATATTTAAAAACAATTGGTCAAAGTAGTGGGAGAGTTCCATTTCAATTTCATCATAAAAGGTTCGCATTTGGTCATCCCCGCTTAATTTGGAATGAACAGGCTCACTGGTTAAATGAATATTTGATTTCATTTCTTTTTCACGAAACCTGCGCAATTGAGCCGCGTTCGACGATAACTTCAAAAACGCCGTTGAGATTGCATCCGCATCTCCCTTTTGATCTACTGTTACTTCAATGACAGACTCCTCTTCACGAAGGGCAACATGCAGAATGTGGGCAGATAGAAATGAAACTCTTTCCATAAAATCCGGTATCATTGTTTCTTTTAGTGTGTCTGGTAAAGGCAGCTTAAGGGTCCTCAACTAAATACCTCCCTTTTCATTGATTACGTGTGGTGCTTCAGGCGTTTGTAAAGCTTTAAGAAGATAGTTATAAATAGGCTCTTTTAAATGAACATCACATAACTCAATCGCTGACGGATGACTATCTTGAACTGCCACCCCCCACTTGGCCTTCTTCAGCAGAAGCCTGTCATTATGACCATTTCCAAAAGCCATCACGCGGCCTAAATCACTTTCCCCAAAACAGTCTAATAAATGGTGCCCCAGCATATCTGCCTTACAAATTCCTTTCGGAGAAATCACTTGAGCATTTAAAAACTGGGCATCTGCTACCTCACAATAGCAATCTCTTAATTGATGTGCGATATCTATTGTTTCTTTTGGTAAAATAAATAATTTCGTCACACGGTCAAAGTGGAATTCTTTCTTGTGACCAACCTCTATTTTTTCTCGTGGAAATGTGTAAAGCATGCAGTATTTCAACTTAGCGCTTTTACTTGACGCCACGTGCTTCCCATTTGATTCCATGACAAATTCAGCTTTTCTATCAAATAATGAGATGATTTGTTTGCATAAAGCGGAATCTAGATATTGTTTGACGTCAAATGTTTTCTTTTGATGATGGCAAACGACATTTCCATCATTCAGTAGAACATCGTGGTGAAATAAATGAAGTAGAGAAGGATCTAAGTTCAGAGAAAAGAAAGAATCATAGGTTCTACCTGTCACGATCATTGGAATAATGCCTCTTTGGCGCAGTATGTTCACTGCGCCATGGACATCACCAATGAGTTGACCTCGATCGTCAATTAATGTTCCATCCAAGTCAAAAGCGGCAAATTTTATCTCACGAAGGTTAAGTTCCGCTTCCACTTATAACACCTTTTTCAGCTCAGCATTTGCTACATAATCATTGAACAAACGCAATGATTCTGAATCTACTTGTCCAATTGGAGGACTTTTAAATAAGAATGGGCAGACGTCATGAATGACACCACTGTGATTCAAGTCTTTAGCTGCTTTTGCTACACGCATCGCATTCGCAATAACACCAGCTGAATTTGGACTATCTTCTACTTGTAAGCGGATTTCAAGTGAAATCTCAGAATCTAAAACAGAATTTCCTTCTAATCGAAGAAAGCAGACTTTATGATCACCTAGATAGCTGACATATCCATTTGGACCTGCTGCGACTTCACTGGCATCAATACCAGATGCAAATAATGCTTTTCTCTTCGATTTTTGCTTACTCGTTGATCTCATTGGATTGGCAAGGTTTAAAAAGTCTGTGTTGCCTCCGACATTCAATTGGTACGTATTGGTGATATCAATGCCGCGGGATTTCAATAGTTCAATCAACGCTGTATGCAGTGTCGTTGCACCTAAATGACTTCTTAAATCGTCTCCAAGAAGCGGGGTACCTGAGTCTTCAAACATTTTGACAAATTCAGGGTCATTTGCCACTGGCTCTGGTGTTGCATTAATAAAGGCGGTATGAGCGTGTGCACATGCCTCTGCGTATACTCGAACAGCTTCGAACGAGCCTGTCGGTAAGAAGCAGACAAGTACATCTGCCTGTACGTCCTTCAGTCTTTGCGTCACGTCATGTGTGTTGATTTTCAGGGAATCTTCATGCGGTTGAATACAGTTGGACAAATCTCCTTCAAGCCCATCACATAAAGGGCCTGCTTCAACTGACACTTGGAAAAAAGGAACTTCTATATGTTTAATGGCAGCCGTTGGTTTAGTAAGTATCGCCTCTGATAAATCTTTTCCTACTTTATTTTGATCCACTTCAAAAGCTGCAACAAATTCCACGTCAGATAATTGATAGCCTCCAATGACTTCATGCATAACACCAGAGGGCGTATCCATTTTTTCCTTTGCCATTTCTACAAATTGAACGATACTTGATGCACATGAACCTACTCCAGCAATTGCTACACGAACTTTTGTCATTTTCATAACCCCTTTTTTATAAATTTATAGAGCCAATTTGCGCTTTTGACGAGATTGAAAAATGCACCATTCTTGATACCCCAGTTCCTTCAACGTATGTTTCACTTCCAGCCAATCATCTGCCACGCGGGCTGGCTCATGTGCGTCAGAGCCAAACGTGACATCAATGCCATAAAACTTGGCGCGTTCTAATAGATCAATTGATGGATACCATCCTCCGCAGTCTTTTGTTTTACCAGATGTATTGACTTCAATGACAGAACCACTCTCCGCAATCGCTTTCAGTGCATCATCGACAGCTTCTGTTTTGATATGAGCAATCTCTGGGTAAAATCCTTTTAAGGCGTCAATATGACCTAAAATATCAAACATACGACTCTCTGCGGACATTTGAATCAGCTGGTAATACGCTTCTTTTTCGATCATGGCTTGCTGCTCTGTGATACGTTCCCAGCGCTTTCGGTTAAATAGGTCATATCCATTACTGACATGGACTGAGCCGATGATATAATCAAATGGATAATGTCGATACACGTCTCGGTAGAGGGCCTCGTGTTCTGGAAAATAGTCAGATTCAACGCCTAACAGCACATGAATTTTCCCGTCATATTCCTTCTTCAATTGCAGGACTTCCTCTACATATGAATGAAATTCACTTTTAGCCATTGCCACCCAGGGTTTAAAGTGATCGACCTCTTCACCAAAAAACGGGGAATGATCTGATATTCCAATAAACTCCAGACCTAATTTGACAGCCTCATCGATATATTCTCTGATCTTTCCCTTCGCATGACCGCAGCGTTGGTGATGTGTGTGCAGATCAAATTTCATGAGATTTTTGCTCCTCTACATGGCAGTATAGCCGCCGTCAACCATTAAATTTTCTCCTGTAATAAAGCTCGCTTCATCTGAAAGAAGGAAGATGACAGCCGATGCGATCTCCTCTGGATCAGCTGTTCGTTTCAGCATGTGCATTCCTCCAATATCAGGGTGCTGATTCGCTTGTTCTCTTGTCAGACCAAGTTCTTCTAAATGAAACCGTTCGTTATTTTTATTCCATACCGTACCTGGATTGACTGCATTTACACGAATACCTGCATCAGCTAAATCCATTGCCATACATCTCGTCATATTCACAACGGCTGCTTTCGTTGCGTTATATGTTAAATATTTCGGCTGGGCAATGTGACCTGAGATTGATGCAATATTGACAATGGAGCCTTTCCCTGTCTTCTCCATATGCGGTGCAGTATGTTTGACGCAAAGAGCTTGTCCCATAATATTCAAATCCATGATGCGCCGCCATTCTTCAACGGTTGCTTCAAGGCCTCGCATAATAAAAACCGCTGCACAATTAACCAGCATGTCAATCTGCCTAAAATGAATGGCTGTTTTTTCTACCATTGAAATGATTGCTGCTTCCTCTGCAATATCAGCCTCTATAAACAAAACCTCATATCCTTTTGCTTTGAGCAGTCTTTCTGCTTCTTTCCCGTATTCTACATGGTGATCAGCAATCACGACTTGTGCGCCTTCTTGTGCTGCTCGTTCTGCGACCGCAAATCCAATTCCTTGTGCTCCGCCTGTGACAATGACTGTCTTTTCTTTCATACCTCGCATGTAGTTGCCTCCTCTACCACTGAAGTCTATTTCCATCTCTCAATAATTCTCCTGTTGGTCCATCTCGAGGTAGCTTCGCTGCCCAGACAATCCCTGATGCACCTTCCTGCACAGTTTTAACAGCCTCTGATGACCCCATGTCCGTTTGCACCCAGCCCGGGCATACAGCATTCGCAAGGATAGAATAGGGCGCTCCCTCTAAAGCTGTGACCTTTGTGAGAACGTGCAAAGCAGCTTTTGACATCCGATAATATGGGCCGCTTTTTCCGTCACGCCTGACATCATCTGAAGCGTGGATGGCAGAGAGCCTTCCCATACCACTAGACACATTGACGATACGTCCATACCTAGCCTCTTTCATGTAAGGAAAAACGGCCTTCGTCATTCTGACTGCACCATATAGATTGACATCCATCGATTCTTGGAGTGTCGATACAGAAAGGTCTAGAAAAGATGGAAATGTGTCATCCCTCCTATTGTCATGAAAGACACCAGCATTATTAATCAAGACGTCCACTCTTCCGTACGATTCCTTAATAAATGCCGACAATCGATCAACCGTTTCTGCATTTGTGACATCCAGTTGAAACGGAACAACCTGCTCATTCATTTCAGAAGCAGCTAATTGGGCGCTTTCAAGCTGCCGAGCTGTTAAAATCACAATCATGCCATCTTGAGCAAGCTGTCTGCACACTTCTTTTCCTATGCCCCTATTTCCACCTGTGACAACAGCCACTTTCATATCCTCATCTCCTTTTGGAGATACCAATTTTCCTTCAGCTGGTGCGTTGCAGATTGTAGTGCTTGAAAAGACCAATCAATATACCAGTTAAGGAAGTGAGGCGTATGCTTTTGCAGGAGCGTTAAATATCGGCCTGTTGGAATATATAACAATCTGATAAAAGCAGATATAGAGCGCCATTCATTTTCCGATAAATCTTCGGCATAGGTCTTTAAAAATTGAATTGTTTTAAAAATATCTAGTTGAAACGTCCCACGCTTGATTCTCGTTAACAAAAAAGCAGATATGGCTGCATCATATATTCGCGGTCTATAACCTGCTGTATCGAAATCAAGAACCATGGCGAGCTTCTTGTTACGGATCAGCAGGTTGCCAGAATGAAAGTCACCATGTGTGACAGCATGAGGTAACGCATCATAAATACTTGGATTTAGCATCACGAGGACATTCATTAGCTCCCGCTCATAGACTTTGAGTAAAGCAGCAGCCTTTTTCGAAGAAACCATCTTTTTAAGTGCACAAGCCGTCTCGTTCAGCGTGTCATCAGGATACGTAATCCAGTTTTTCAGTTCACAATTTGGATTCACAGGACCTTTCGGCAAATTTTTCAATGAATGAAGCTTTTTTAACACCCGAATGGCTTCTTGTTCATCTGAACGATTTCCCATTTCATATGGTCTTCCTTCAAAATATGGCCGTAGCTGCCAGTAGCTCTCTCTGTATAAAATGGTTTTATGCTGGTTCTTTGCCTCAATCATAGGTTGAATCGGAAACCCATGGTCAAGCAACGCATCTGTTAAATCCTCTAAATAATGAAGCCATTCAGCATCATGATTCCTGACACATTTTTTTAATACAAATCGGTTTTTAGTGTATTCTACAAGCCATCCTGCATTAGGACTTCTTCCATTTAAAGGTGTTACACGGTGAGGCTGTTCCGAAAACCAACATTTCAGGACATTGTAAACAACATCTAAATTCGTCATGTCCTCACCCCTTTTCTTCAAGACGTTGGATTTTCTTGAGCACCTGTTCTACCTCTTCTCGCTTATTGATTCGCAGACATGTCACATGTGATGCTTCCTTTAATTGATGAAAAAGCTTTTCGTTATGATGGAGGACCTCTGGATACACATGAAAGGCATATGAGAAAAATTGCAGTGCATTGCCAATCCTCTCCCTATTTCCATTCCAAAGCTTCTCTTTTGTGATAAGACGTTTAAGCGTCCTTTTGATGAGACTAGGAAACGTCTGTCTTCTCTTCACATCGAGCCAAATGATCGTATCAGCATATTCAGCCAATATGTGATGAACAGATGAATATTGTCCATCGACAACCCATTTCCTTTGTTTGACAATTTCATGAACGTTTTCAATAAACAGCTTTTTATCTGTCTTGTTCCAGTCTGCTTGCCAGAAAAGGGCATCGAGCTCATAGTGAGGTAAGGATAAGTCCTGTTTCAATCGGCTTGCGAGTGTCGTTTTCCCAGATCCAGGTGGGCCAACAATCCAGATGCGCTGGCTAACTCCTTCTTTACTCAAGTTGTTCCCTCCGTTACAGAACACGTTCATGCTTTTGGATGTCGTTTTTTACTTTTAATAGTAAAGCGAGCGCTTCATCCCAGTTTAGGTTTTCAGTTAATTCAAATACAGGTGTTTCTCTTGTACCACTTGAACTGATGGACACATCTTCACATAATAAATCTAATTCCTCCGCCGAAAAGCCATTTTCCCTTAACAACTGGCCAAAAAGTGTATGTGAAGGTGACAGCCTTTTTCCAGATGTATTAAAATAACGAATCATTCCGGCCATTGCCTCTATAGGACCTGGCGAAAGATGTATGCCGTTAAACCGTGTACACACGTTTGTTATGCCGAACCTTTTTTGCTCTGTGAGCAGCATGTGTTTAAAAGAGCCTTCTCTTGCTTCGTGAGGATCAGTTGCACCAATAAAGTGTTCTCTCATCACCCTCATTGGCTTTTGAGTAAAACATTCAATGACGATAACAGACCGCCTAGGAGCAGTGAACCAATCAATTTGACAAGGATGGAATGAATTGAGCAGGAGCATCTTTTCTCCGTCCACCTCGGCCTCAATTGCATATGTCCCTGCACCTAACTTATCCACCTTGACATTTCTTGTTAAAAGCTCTAAACCATATGGCGTGAGCTCTTGATACTTTTGTAAAAATTGATGTCCTCCATAAATCAAATGTTCCTTCGTTCTATACTCCGGGTATTTTGTTGACAGCACCTTTTTTGCTGCTTCTGACAATTCGCTCAGACCGTTTCTAGAAATTCGATTGAGCATCCCATATTGATTTTCTAATATTTTCTCTTCTTTCAAATATAAGGATGACAAAACGCGGACGGCCCCTATTTCTACATCATCATCAGCTAATCGGTTCAGTAATTCATCTAGTATTCGATCCAGCTGAACCCCCTGATTGATGTTGGTTAATTCAGGCTTGAGCATGATGAGAACATGATGTTGATTCACATCCTGATGTTTTTTGATTTCATATGGTTGAATTGTCACTGTCAAAGGCTCTTCTGTATTCACACATGCATGGACTGCATCAATGACTTTTTTTTTCATCTTTTTTACCACATTGTAACGCCTTTAAAAATTAAATCCTTTGTGACATCGCCCATTGAATGAACAGCCTTCATGACGAGATTTTCAATTTGCTTTCTTTCATCCTCATCTCCATCCCATTGTTGAATACGGACGGAAATTTCATCAGGGTTATGGAGAGGTGCCTCTTTTGAAGTAAAGATATGCACTTCTGTCGGCTTTTGAATGGTCTCAAAAATTTGATCTGCCAACCTTTGAGCCAGCACTCCGTACAATTTCCCTGTATGATCAAGTGGGTTTTTTCCAGCTGGAGCTTCAATACTCATCGACCGCATTGGCGTGATCAGTCCATTTAGTCTATTCCCCCTGCCAACTACTCCCACATCCCCAGTATCAGCAACAGATCCAAGTGCTGTTAAATATGGACGACCGTTGCGATCGGTTGCGTTTAGCATGAGATCCGGTTTAAGTCCTAACGTTTCATCAATATACTGTGCGATTTGATCCTGACATTCTTTTTTACGGGAAAAATACTCTTCAAGGCTATGAATATCTTTTGCTAAAAAAGGCATATTCACAATGAGTTTGAAGTCTTCATGCCGCCTGCTTCCAAATATTTTCACGTCCCAGCCGGTATCTGGGTTTACCCTTTTGAAATCTGGCCCATTCACATAACGCTCTGTATAAAGAACCAACTTTTCAAGACGGCTTAATGGTGCATGAGCATGTAATAGGTTACAGTCATTTGAAACTAGCTTTGGATCGCCGATCTCAATCATGTCTGTTTCAATCATCGGACGATATCTCGAGTTTTTACGACCAGCCCCTTGATGATCGACGATTCGGCAGTCAATGACGAGATGCTCGTCAGGATCGAATCCTGTTGTCACTTCTGATAACACATCCTTGGCCGCATCAAATAGGATTTTCTTCAGAGGGATTGGCTCTTCGCCGTATGCATACGCTCCTTTTCCAGCAAATACAACTTGATAAGGCTTGACCATCGTTCCTTTCCCATACTGTACATCAGCATCTCCCCCAAGAAGCATCACTTTGTCAAACCAATGATGTGCTACTCTTCCGAAATGCTCCATGCAATATTGAGAATAGTATTGAGAAGCTCTTTCTGCTATGGCATCACACATGGTATCTGGATGCCCTACCCCTTTGCGTTCCACAAGCTCATATGGAATTTGTTCAATATCTTGGCCATCACCTTTTAAAATATCAAGAATTGTTTTTTGAATTGTTTTCATCATCTATCGCCCGCTCTCATTTAAAATATGAAAAGTAATGATAGATCACCTTAATTCCACACGAAATATTTGGTAATATATATATATTCTGTATGAAAGAGGTGTCTATTTTGATCAATGAATTGACCCTGCAACGTTTGCAAGATACAACCACTGACATTAAGAAGTTATTGAATCAACATCAAATTCCCGGCTGCTCCATTTGCATTTCTCATGAAGCTGAACAAATTTGGTCATGGCATGAGGGCCTAGCTGATATGGATAGTGGCACTCCAGTCACAAAAGACACAACCTTTCGAATTGGTTCTGTGACGAAACCTTTTACTGCAATGGTCATGATGAAACTGCGAGATGAAGGGTTGATTCAACTCGATGAACCCATTCATACTTACGAACCTTTACTATCTTTATTAAAAAGTCATGTGTCTGAACCAGTTCCTCTCACTTTTCGTATGATTGCCTCTCATATATCGGGCCTGCCCAAAACACTCGATAAAGCGAGCCATATAAGAGAAATAACATTAGCTGAGTGTATTGACTTGCTCACCATATTCACACCACCTTGGTCTATCATCAATTATTCTAGCCTTGGCTATTCTATTTTAAGTAAAGTACTAGAGAAAGTGAGTGGCCAACCATTTAGAAAGTTAATGCAATCCCGCATTCTAGATCCGCTCCATTTGAAGCAAACTGGGTTTATTGAAACAGCATTCACAGCAAAAGGGTATACAGTTTCTTCATCTGGCTTATCTGATATATCCTATCCAAGTGCTGAAACACCATCTTGGGAAGACGGTTCAAGTGGACTATTCTCTACCGCAGATGATTTGATTCAACTCATCCAAGCTCAATATGGCGGAAGCCGCCTGCTTCATCAGCATTCGTTAAAGGAAATGCAAAGCCCCGTTATGGTTGAAGAAGATTTCAGCAGAGGCGTTGGCCTTTCATGGTTTTTAAGACCTTTCAACGGATTCACCTTAGCTGAACATAGCGGAGAAATTAAAGGATTCACCTCCTATATCGGATTCATCCCAAAACAAAAATTAGGCATTTGCATTCTATTAAACTCTGACGAACGGATCGCAAGGCCGATTGCCGATAGGCTCTTTCAGCTCATGCTGCCAGCAGATAACGAACAGATAAAAAAGCGTGAAGACCGGCTCAAGCGAATGTTTAGACAATCGTCTCTTTAAATTGAACTTGCTTTTTTGTTTAATAAATCTGGAATCGCTTCCTGCAGCTTCCGGGGATCGCCCTCTAAATAAAAACATGGCATATTAAACAAGTGATGGATGAGCTCAGATGCCTTTTGTTCAAGAAAGGTATCTGAAACACTTCGAAGTCCGAGCCAGCCTTTTAAATAATCAGGATCTTCTGGCTCTCTTATATTTGCTAACATAATGTCTTTCGCTTTTTGATCATCTTTTTTTACTGGCACCAGCCTAATCTCACCTGACCCTATTTTGAGTGAGGGGAAAATCACCATATCTACTTTAGTTGAGCTTCGAATGGTTGCTCCCGTCATTTCAGCAGCTTCTTTTGGCGTGATTTCAAACTTACAGCCGCTCGCCCATTTTTCTTTCGCTTCTTCTTCTGTTGAAATGGTTTCATCCCATATTCTTTCATCTTGAGACCTGCTAAATGTTCTATTTTTTAATTCCTGTATGTTCGTTGTTGCCTGGACAGTTCCTACTCCAAGCGCCAAGCACATCGGCCATCCATAAACAGTGAGCTCCTGACCTTCAAGCATAGAAATGGAACGATCATTTGTGATAAAATCTGCTCCTCCATTATGCAAAAACTGCCACATAGTGGTAGACTTCCCTGCACCTTTATCCCCTATAATTAACGCTCCTTTTTTACCTTCTTCAAAAGAGACCGCTGCTGCATGCGTAAAACATCCCCCCTGATTTTCTAGCGTTCTAAGCGCAATTTCTCGAACGATTCGCAGTGGACAGCGTATGGCAGACTCATTTTTGCTTTTTCCGACCACAGCATAGCGCCCTTTATCAACCGCCACACTGTGCGGCTCGTCACCTTCATGTGATGCAAATAAGATGAGATCGTCTGACTTCAATCGTTTGTAAGTAAACTTCCTTTTTGCTGTAATGGTTTCACCTGTTTCGAAGCAATCGCTGCGAATGGATTGTTCGAGCACCGGATCAACGATAAATCGTATGTCAATCTGGGAAGGTAGATCGCCCATATGGCTGACTGGCTCTTTCGGTATATACTGTTCAATATCTTCAATAGCAAGCGATTCGGTTGATAGAATTTGAAAATGAATACCTGCAAACACAAACGATTTTTTATATGGAAACGCTTCCTCGGGCTTTTTAAAGAGCGCCTTTAAATCCATTTAGATTCCTCCTCTTCAATTGACTATTGCCTTTCAGGAAACAGCTGTATAACTGGTTCCTCTTCAAGCTCATCGCGATTATCCAGACTAAAAAAACGATCGACAAATGATTTTTTCCAGGTTTTCAAAGAGCCGAAATCATTTTCACCATAGGCTTCCAAGAACGATTGATCACTCATGTCTAGCTGCGGCATTTGGTCAATATAATTCGTTTGATACAATAAGTCTAAAAAAGTAAACGTGTAAAAAAGTGCTTTTTCAGCCCCTAGTTCTTTCGCTCTTTCTTGCAAGGCATGCCAATCAAGCTGGTTTTGTTCTTCAGCGTACATGACATACTCCCTTACATCACAAAACTTGATCAAATTAAGATCTGCATGTAAGTAGACATACTGTACATTTGTTGCCTCCTTGTATAGGTGGAAAGCAAGATGGATGAGAAAATCTAAAGGTTGAAGCAAATAGGTGTCCGTTTGAAAAAATACTTTTTCTTCTGAAGCATCCAGCAAGGAACTTGTTGCCTGATAGTTTTTTTTGAGCTCAACATCATAAGAAAAATCGACGCGGTGTACCTTCAAAAAGTCTTCTCCGCTCCGTTTAACATGAGAATAGAGATTCCCCGCATTGATTCTCCACATCATTTCTTCTTCACGAGAAATCGGAATTTCCTGATCTGTTGTCCAATCATATTTCCCAATAATAAAACCTTCATTCTTGAGCAATAAAGAAGCACTCTTTCGATCATCTGGATGAATCAAGAAGTCAAGGTCCGACATCATTCGCAGTCCATAATCTTTGTATACAAGCGGTGTTAATATGGCTCCTTTGAGGGGGACCGCTTTCAGCTTTGCCTCTCGAAATATTTGTAAAAGACGCTGGAATTCTTGAAATCTCACCATATTCTTTTGACGATTACCTATATATTGATAGTGAAGCAAAAACTTGTACGTCGTCGTTATGCTTTTTTCGACATCAAGGCGAATCAAATGAGGTGTAATGAGCTGAAGCACCTTATGTCTAGATGCAAGTCCGATAAACTTCGGCATATCTATGCCATCTTTCAATAAGTCTCTAATGGACTCTTCTTCTTGTTCATTTAATTGAATACGTGAGCCAAGTAATAACAGCCTCTGCTCATTTGAGAGAGTCGATTGATCCAAAACAGCCCGCATGCTTGACTACTCCTTCCCGTATAACGATTTAAATCTTGTGATAAATCGAGAACGTTTCCCTTTTCGATTAGCTGGCATGTCCAAATCACCAGTTAGTGTATAAAAGCATTTATCTGCCTCATACGCCTTTTCACTGTCATATTCAATTTCTAATTCATAATCTGTGATCCCAAGATAGCTGCTTTGATCCAAGTCCACTTTTACGCCTGTCTCAATGTAAAAGGTTGTGCGTTCCGTTACTAATAACCCTAATAATTCTGGATGTTGAGTGAATGTAAAAGGCAGAGACGTTAATAGGTTCTTTAAATCTAACTTTTGAGGTAAATCATCAACAGGAAATGAAGTTTCTTCTCTTATTCTTTTATATCCAGACGTTTGACTGGGACTTTTTATCTCAAGTGTTAGTTTATCGCCGATTTGACGGATACGTATCGTATAGCCAAATCGCTTAAATAAAAAATCTGGGGTGTCGTAGTAGTAATTGAAGTTAAGTATATGAGTAGGTTGATGATTTCGACTTAACATGTCGTGTATGTGTTGAAAATCTATCCGTGACAGCAAATATTTATACTCCTGCTCAACCATGATTCACCTCCAAAAAGACTTAAACCACAATGTCAGATTGTTCAAGAAGCTGTTGAAGTAAGGCCGTTCCTTTCTCTAAAGAAGTAAATGCCTGCTTTAATGAATAACAAGGGATCTTTTTCGCAAGTGTGTCAAGAAATGGTTCTAACTCTTGAGCTGTCGGCAATGTGAAATAAGGTAGTAAGAACTCGTTATGTCTTCCAGGATTGATGACCGCATGCTGCTTCAGGCGCTCAGCTGCCTCTTGTGGAGTGATTTTAGAAAGCGCTGCACCAGTTTGTCCGTGAGGTAAAAATTCAGGAAACACGATCACATCGATTTTCCCCTTTGTTTTCACTTCACGTGCAAACCATTTTTCTAATTCCTCTGGATATACAAAATGATATTTCTTATCATCTTGATTAAATGGATGACTCGATGTTTGAAGCCTGTATTGAGTATCGAGCGCTTCGATTGCTTCAAATGAATCTTTCCGAATACTCATTGATCTCGGCCATCCAGTTCCTGTGTACTGATTGTCCTTGTATTCAATACCTATGTCATCGTTTGTTATATAACGGGCATCGGTTAAGGCTAACAAGGATAAAATTGTGGACGTTTTCCCCGCTCTAGACCCACCTATCAGTGCAACACCTTTATGATTCATCTCCATTATGCCGCCGTGCAAATAGATGAGTCCCTTTTGATAACACATAAGACGAAGCAGAACTCTTATTAGCCGTAATGCGTGTTGCGTCACCCACCGCACATCCTTTGGCTCGTCTATGACGATCACTTTTTTCTCTCCGTCATAAAGGTAGCGGCAGCGCGGTTCCATCTTGGTTTCGTAAAATACTTCATCAAGTGTCATTTCCTTTTGAATTTTTTGTGCGTATTCACCTGTTAAAATCGTCCAAATTCCTTCATGTGTCCCTGTTGTTTTGTTGCAATCAATATAGGGATGAACTTTACTTATGACTAGATTCTGTATTGATTCATCTGCGCCTAATACTACACGAACACCTTTTTTCTGATAGCTTACATATGACAATGAATGCAACCCCTTATCATAGATTTGTAAAAACAATTGCATTTTTTTCCTGAATCAACCAAAATGTAGAGTATATCGATCTCTTAGAAAGGAGCCACGACATGAATGAACAGACATTAACAGCAGTTGAAGAAAAGATTGTCGAGCTGGTGATGAATAAGTTGTCACTCACTGAGCAGCCAAGTCGAGATGATAGTTTAAAAGCTTTAGGATTAAATTCTGTACAAATCGTCTCTTTTGTTATTTCACTTGAGGATACCTTTCATGTTGCGTTTGAAGACGAAGAACTACACCCAGACCACTTCCGCACCTTAGATCGACTCTTTACTTTGGTTAAAAACAAACTAACTAAGACGCTGTAATGACTTGCGCCATAAATAAAGAGCGGTAATGCGAGGAGGCTTCCATCAGCTCCTCGTGGGTGCCGCAGCTTTGAACAACACCATCCTCCAGTACATAGATCATATCTGCATTTTGTATGGTCGATAACCTGTGCGCAATGACCAGCATGGTGTTTCCCCCTTGAGCATCGTCGATTCCTTTTTGCACCATCCTTTCTGTCTGCCGATCAAGTGCGGATGTCGCTTCATCTAATATCAGTAAATCAGCTTGTTTTAGAAGAGCTCTTGCGATAGCTAAACGCTGTCTTTGTCCACCTGATAGGGAAATCCCTCTCTCTCCAATCACTGTATCAAACCCTTTTTCAAGCCCTTTTATGAAGGAAAGAATTTGCGCAATCTCACAAACTTGTTCAAGTTGCTCATTAGTAATATCTGTTAATCCCATGATTAAGTTCATACGTATAGAATCCGGAAAAAAATAGGGCTCTTGGGGCACAACTGCTACTCGTTTTAAAAAGTGGGATGCCTCGATGTCTGTTAGATCGACTCCATTCACTAGAACCTTCCCACTATCTGGTCTATAGAGTCCTACAGCCAACTTTGAAATGGTCGATTTCCCGCTGCCGCTCGCACCAACAATGGCGACTTTCTTCCCCTTTGGAATATGAAGGTTCAGCCTGTCTAAAGCCCCCTTTGCTGTCTGTTCATAAGAGAAACAAACCTCTTCAAACAGTATATCTTCAACATCATCTATACGTTTTGTTCCTTTTGATTCACTTTCCACATGCAACACTTCTCTGATTCGATGAATCGATGCACGCTGGTGAAAAAATTCAAAAACATACTGAAATAATTCCTGATAACTCTTCATTAATTGAGATGCATATTGATAAATGACGACAAATAAACCGATTGACATTTTTCCTGCTGCTACTTGATACGTTCCAAACAAAAGCACAGACAATATGCCTAACCATTTCAATGGTTCTGTCAAAAAAAGAAGCTTATTTTGAAACTTACCTTCTTTCATCACGCTATCCATCATTTTGTTGAATAGCTTTTCATACAAACTGATCTCCCATTTGCGCCGGTCAAATGCCACAATCTCTCTTGTAGAAGAAATACCTTCTTCAACATGCACAAATAAATCTGACTTTCTCTCCTGCACATCTTTTGCTATGATTGTTGCCTTTTTCGCCATTGTTTTACCAACAATGAAATAACAAGTGCTTGCAAAAAGAAGCAGGAAAAATAATATAGGACTCACAGATAGTAAAATGAGTGATAAAACAACAGCCATGAAAATGGTTTGGACGATTTTCGGTATATGTAAAGCAGCAGTGACAGCGACTGTCTTTACATCTTGATTGAGCTTGTGTAAATAAAAACTAACAGGATGTTTTTTATAGCTTCTCATCGATACTTGCTGAAGCTGATCCATCATCTTTTTTTGCAATGAATGGTGAATAGAAAGGTAGTTTTTATGCATTACATATGGGCTGACAACAAACATCACAACATATACGAAGAAGACAATGGCAAACAGCATTAAGATATGACGGAATTGTTCACCGCCATTACTCAAAAGAACATCGTCAATCAGCCACTTTTGGAGCCCAATCATTGCTAAATTCGCTGCAGCCTCTATCAAAACAAATAAAAGGGCGAGGAAGAGCATCCATTTTTGTCTTGCGATCAAAAGAAACAGCCAGTTTTTTTTCATGTTACACCTGCCTCCTTTTCTGATCGGTCAGACGCTAATTGGTAAAAATGACCCTTTTTCCTCATCAATTCGTTAAAATGTCCGGCCTCTAATATACAACCATCTTTTATGAAGATAATTCTGTCAAAATGTCTCACTGTTGATAGCCGATGAGCAATTGCAATGACAGTGGACTCTTTGAATGTTTGATGCAATGCCTGCTGAACTTTTTGCTCGCTGACACTGTCAAGAGATGCTGTTGCTTCGTCGAGCAAGACAATGCTTGGATTCTTAGCAAATAGTCTAGCAATAGCTATCTTTTGTTTTTGACCGCCAGAAAGTTTTAATCCCCTTTCCCCAAGTATGGTGTCATATCCATGTTCTAGTTCTCTTATAAATGAATCGCAATCAGCTTTTTTAGCAGCTTCAACGAGTTGTTGATCTGTAAGACTCGTATCTCCAAAGCGAATATTGTCTTTTACACTCATATTGAATAAAAATGTTTCTTGAAAGACAAACCCCATCGCAGCTCTTATTTGACTAGTTGGTAAACGGCGCAAATCAATTCCATCAATTGTAATGACCCCAGATGCAGGGTCATAAAAGCGACCAATTAGTTTGAGAAATGAAGTTTTCCCTCCCCCGCTCGTACCGACAAGCGCCACTTTTTCACCACGTCGAATATGTAGATTCATCCCTTTTAATAAAGGCGGATGATTTGGATAGTGAAAATCGATGTCATGAAACACGATATCGCCTTTCACCTGTTCAAGCAGAATCGGCTGCTGAGGTTCTCTAATATCAGGTGTTTTTTTCATAAAATGATATAACGGTTCAATTTGAAAGGTTAAGATTCGTTGTTCTGTTAAAAGTGTGACAATGGAAGTGAGCATATGCATTGCAGAAAAATAATATAGTATATATGCCACAAAACCGCCTGTTGTCAGCTGGCCATTTTTCACAAGGTAGATACCGACACCAAAAGTAGCAAGAGCGCCAATATAATATGTGAGACGGCGGTTGCTTCCTCGTAAATAGGCGAAAAAAACATTTTTTTCATGATCTTGTCTTACCTGTTCATGAAGTTTTTGAATCCGCTTCATATCCCAATTCATATAGCCTAATATTCTAAGCTCTTCCATCGAAGCAAGACTTTCGTATAATTTTGTTTGCAGCGTGCGAAAACCTTCAGCACTTTGTCTGCCATAGACGGTTGCCTTTTTTTCAAGCCATGGTCCAAAGATATAGTAGAGAATAAAACTTGGAATGATGATAAGTGTGAGTAAGATAGAAATTTGTATCATAAAGTAGAGTGAGATGGCGATAAATAATGTTTGATTGATAAATTGTGGGAAGTATCGTCTGTAAATTTCTTGTACAGCTCGTGTTTGTGTGTTCACAAAGGAGAGTGTTTCACTAACAGAATGTTGTTCGTAGTATGAGAAACCGAGTTGACGGATTTGCTGGAAGGCAGCAAATTGTGAATCTCTTGAGGCTTGTTCAATTAATTTTCTTTGCCATAAATTACGTGCGGCTGTCAGTATAATACCAAAAGTAATCAGGCCTGTTAGCCCTAGCAATAATCCATTCATTTTTGAAAAGTCTCTTGATGGCAAAATTGTCTCAATAAAATATTGAATAAATTTCGGTATAATGAGTTCGCTCAAGGTAATGATGAAACCACTCATCATGACTAGTATAACTTTACCTTTATAAGGTTTTAAGAATGAAAGTGTCCATAAATAGACATGCCATAACTGCTTTGAATCCTTATCGATTTGTTTCAATCCATCACCAGCCTTTTGCTCTTTTTCAACAAAAAACGGAATTTTTTTACATGTTTTTTGATCCTTGTTTGGATTATATAAAATGTTTTTACTGATGACAATGTGTAATTTGTATCATTATAACAAAAAAGGCAGTGACTTCCACCACTGCCTAATTGTCCTATAATTCACTGTGATCTAGCGATATGGTGCATACCAATGTGGTTCCATTTGATAAAAATATTCATGATCTTTTAACACATTTTCTAGTCTTTCAATCATCTCATCCATTTGACCTGGGTCAAATTTAATGACCCACATAATCGATGAAAAGATACTCATTGCGACATAAACAGAATAAAGAAGCCAAAAATCATCTGGCACTTTGTCATCAAAATAGCCATTGATTTGACCAGCCGAAAAGGCCTGGCTTGTTTCTCTGCTGAAAAGGGCTACTTTATAAAAATCGTGAATGGGATCTCCCCAATCAAAATTGTTAAAATCGATGACACCTGCATATTTATTTTTCTTGATAATAATATTACCTAAATGAAAATCATCATGCTGAAATTGGTTAGGTCTGTTTTTGACAACATCTATATGCTCGGCAATAAATTGAGCAACTTTTTCATCCCCTTCTAGGGAAATACCACTTGCTCGGTAAGCCTCTAAATACCGATGATGTTTTTTGATCACACGATCTTCCCAAGGTTCGATATTTGATGGTGCCGGATATTTGTGCATGTTTCTTAAATCCCTTCCAGCACTTACCCCAATCGCATACTGCTTTTCTTCTGTTAATTGAGTTATGATTTCTTTTGCTTCTTGACCTTCTACAAACGATAAAATATAGTAAACTAGCTGCTTTTCTTCTAAGTAACCCATATTGACTGGGGCAGCACACTGAACCCCGAGATGTTTTAATTTAGCAAGCAACTCAAACTGAGTCTTTATTTTCTCATATTGGTCTTGCTCTGTGAATCGAAGGACGTATTTTTCACCTGATGACATTGTCACGATCCATTTATGATCCCGGGAATAACCTTTATCAATTTGGTCTATGGAGACCGCTTTTTTTAATAAGGGAATGTGCTGCGCAAGGTCTTTTTTATTCATCTATTGATCAATCCTTCCCAGTCTCTTTTCTTCTCACTCTACCAAATATTTCTTTTGAAGAAAATGATCAACAATTCCTATTTGTGTAGAAACTGCTTTACAATGTTTTTCCATTCTAATATAGTTAATTTATGTAAATGATAGAAAATTTGTAAAAAGGAGCGTTGCAGATGAATGAAACGACGGATATCCTTTCACTATCAAGTCAAGTTAAAGATTTGGTCCTGCGTTCTTTGGACAATGAAAGCAAGATTTCTATTGGTACAGACGAAGAGTTAACGAATCACGGTCTCGATTCGATCAAAGCAGTTTCTCTCATTTTGGAACTAGAAGAGGTTTTTGATATTCAATTTGCAGATGAAGAATTATTGACAGATAATTTTTCGACAATCAATAAAATTGTCCAGCAGCTTCAAAACAAATTAGCTAATTAATCTTTACAATTTTGGACATAAAGAACGGCATCTCTTCAAAAGACATGCCGTTTTTCGTTTATACAGAAGGAACATCACCTGTCGGACTAATAAGCGAGAGCGCATAATCTTCTGTAAAGATTCGTTTAGATAGGTTATTCACGCCGTCTAATGTGACGTGATTGATTTCATCAATAATTTCATCGAGCGTACGATGTTTGCCAAGAAGCAATTCATTTTTACCATTTCGGCTCATCTTGCTGTTTGTGCTTTCAAGACTGAGCATGAGGTTGCCTTTCATTTGCTCCTTAGAATTTTCAAGTTCTTTCTGCGTGATTCCCTCACGTTTTAAGACGTCTAATGTTTGTAAAATGGTTTCAGAGAGCAGGTTTAATTGTTTCGCTCCAGTCCCGCCGTAGATCGTCAGCATGCCGTTATCTGCAAATGAACTGTGATAGCTGAATACGGAATAAGCAAGCCCTTTGTCTTCTCTTACATCTTGGAACAAACGGCTGCTCATGCTTCCGCCAAGAACATTATTTAAGACGATTAAGTCATAGATGCCTTTATCTCCAGCAGGAAGACCATTAAAGCCCATGCATAGATGTGCCTGTTCAGTTTCCTTTTTGCGAGTGAGCTTATCATAATGAAATTGCGGAGCTTCTACAGGCTGCTTTTTCCCTTTCCCTTCATAAGAGCCGAACAATTTTTCAACCTCGCGAATGAAGGTGTCATCTACATTCCCTGCAACTGAGATAACGACGCGATCCGGCGTGTAGAATTCATCCATATATGCTCTAAGGGAATCACCATTAAAGGTAGAGAGTGTTTCCTCTGTTCCTAAAATCGGGTACCCTAATGAATGCTCACCGTAAATGGCTTTGCCTAACAAATCATGAACGATATCATCAGGTGTATCCTCATACATTTTAATTTCTTCATAAACAACATTTTTTTCTTTTTTCAGCTCATTTTCATCAAAAGCGGAATGAAAGAACATGTCGCTTAATACATCGAGGGCGTAACCAGCATGTGAATCAAGCACCTTTGCATAGTAACAAGTGTATTCTTTTGACGTAAAGGCATTCACTTGACCACCAATGCGGTCAAAAGATTCTGCGATATCACGTGCAGATCTCGTCTTTGTTCCTTTAAAGAACATATGCTCTAAAAAGTGTGAGATCCCGTTAATTTCTGGTGTCTCATGTCTAGAACCTGTTCCAATCCAGACGCCAATTGCGACAGATCTCACAGTGGGATTGTTTTCAAGTACAATTCTTACTCCGTTTTGGCATGTATACGTTTTGACCAAGTTTTGCTCCTCCTATTCAACAAACAGATCGCATCACGGATGTCTTTTTTCACTTAGGAGGTCAGAAACCGTTCCTAATTCATATCCTCTTTCCTTGATTTGAGTGATAAGTGCGTCAAGACTTTTCGCCGTTGCATCTGTTGGATGCATTAATATCATCGCCCCATTGTGAATTTTCCCAAGAACCCGTTTTTGTAAAATGTCTGGTGACGGTTTTTGCCAGTCAATGGTGTCTACCGTCCACATGATGGTTTCCATTCCTTCTTTTGCGGCAAGCTTCACTGTTTCTTCTTTAAAGCTACCGCTTGGAGGGGCAAACCACTTCGGTTTTTTTCCAAGGGATTCTTCAATTTGACGATTTGTTTTGGTAATCTGCTCTAATGCTCGTTCTCTTGTCAGTGTGCGCATATCCGGGTGATTGTATGAATGATTTCCAATTTCATGACCATCTGCCACGATTTTTTTGGCAAGGTTTGTGCTCTTTTTCACCCATTTGCCTTCTAAGAAAAAGGTCGCCTTCACCTGATGCTTTTCTAGCGTATTCAACATCTTTGTCAAATGCTCGTCACCCCAAGCCACATTGATGAGGAATGCATTCATTTTTTTATCTGGATGCCCCTTATAAATGGGCTCAGCACCAAGTTCCTGTAAATGAATAGATGGTTTTGTTTCATTGAAAACAAGCAGCTTTTCATCGAATGTCCCAAGCTTCTTCATTTTTTCATAAGAAGCATCGATATCAACAGTCTGTCCATTTAAACCAGGCATCTTTTTCCACACTTTATCAATCTTAGCATTTTGCGCCTTTACTTCATAGTCAGAAGACTTCGATTCAATCTCTTGATACAAAATATCTTTCGAAACAGATGCAACCTCAGCATGCTCTTTCATTGATTCAATATATGTGACAGCAGCCGGCTGCTTCATCGTTTGATATGACATGAGCAGTAAAAATACAAACACAATGATTGGTACCGTTTTTTTCAATGGTTGTCCCTCCCCTTTACCACAAATTATGATGGGGAGAAACAAGCTAGAACTATTGTTACCCTTAAGAAAAGAAAGAAGCCTGGCACGAATACCTGGCTTCTAACACATTTTATTTGTTCTCACTTAAGACTGCTCTTCTTCTTTTTCCTTTTCTTCACGTAAAACAGCTTTGCGAGAAAGGTTCACTCGGCCTTGTTTATCGATTTCAGTGACTTTGACGAGTAATTCGTCGCCAATCTTCACGACATCTTCTACTTTGCCAACACGCTCAAGCGCAAGCTCAGAAATATGAACAAGTCCATCTTTTCCGCTGAAGATTTCAAGGAAAGCACCGAATTTTTCAATGCGTTTTACTTTACCTAAGTAAAGCTGACCTACTTCAACTTCTCTGACAAGATCTTCAATGATTTTCTTCGCTTTTTGGTTCATGTCTTCTTCTGTAGAAGAAATAAAGATTGTACCGTCTTGTTCGATATCAATTTTCACACCGGTATCTTCAATGATTTTATTGATTTGTTTACCGCTCGGTCCAATGACATCGCGAATTTTATCAGGATTGATATTCATCGTTAGGATTTTTGGTGCATAACGTGACAATTCTCCTCTAGAAGCTGGAATCGTTGACAGCATGCTATCTAAAATTTCCATTCTTCCTTTTTTCGCTTGTTGAAGAGCTTCTTCTAAGATGTCCTTTGATAGACCATCGATTTTAATGTCCATTTGAAGCGCTGTTACACCTTTTGATGTACCTGCTACTTTAAAGTCCATATCTCCAAGTGCATCTTCCATTCCTTGAATGTCTGTCAGCACCGTGTAGTAATCACCAGATTTAACAAGTCCCATGGCAATCCCAGCAACTGGGGCTTTAATTGGAACACCTGCATCCATCATTGCAAGTGTGCTTGCGCAAATACTTGCTTGTGATGTAGATCCGTTTGATTCTAATACCTCTGAAACAAGACGTACCGTATAAGGGAAATCTTTTTCGGATGGGATCACTGGTTCTAATGCACGTTCACCTAGTGCACCATGTCCGATCTCACGGCGACCTGGGCCGCGCATTGGGCCTGTCTCACCAACACTGAATTGCGGGAAGTTGTAATGGTGCATGAAGCGTTTAGATTCTTCAACACCTAGACCATCAAGAATCTGTACATCGCCAAGTGCACCTAATGTACAAATGCTGAGCGCCTGTGTTTGCCCTCTCGTAAATAATCCTGAACCGTGCGTTCTTGGCAGAAGTCCTACTTCTGAAGAAAGTGGCCGGATTTGATCTACACCGCGTCCATCTGGACGTACTTTCTCTTCAGTGATCAGGCGGCGAACTTCGTTTTTGACAAGCTTATTTAGTACATCCTTCGCTTGTTTGACCGTCGCTTCGCCACGCTCTTCTTCTTCAAATTTTTCAACAACAGCTTTTTTCACAGCACTGATCGCATCTTCACGAGCATGCTTCTCATGTACTTGAATCGCTTTCAGCAGATCAGCTTCAGCAAGTTCTTTTACTTCTTCTGCTAACGTTTGATCCACTTCATATAAAGGAATATCGATTTTTTCTTTACCGACTGCCTTGACAATTTCTTCTTGGAATTCGATTAAGCGTTTGATCTCTTGATGACCGTACATGATGGCTTCAAGCATCGTTTCTTCTGGCACTTCATCTGCACCAGCCTCTACCATGTTGATCGCATCTTTTGTTCCAGCCACAACAAGGTTGATGTCGCTTTGTTCAAGCTGATCAACATTTGGGTTGATGATCAGTTTGCCATCAACTCGTCCTACTGTAACGCCAGCGATTGGTCCCTCAAATGGAATGTCAGACACACATAATGCTAAAGATGAGCCAAACATTGCAGCCATTTCAGATGAACAATTTTGATCCACACTCATGACAATACTAATGACCTGTACTTCGTTTCTAAATCCATCTGCAAATAATGGACGAATTGGTCTGTCAATTAAGCGGCTCGCAAGGATTGCCTTTTCACTTGGGCGTCCTTCTCTTTTAATGAAGCCACCAGGAATTTTACCTACTGCATATAATCTTTCTTCGTAGTTCACAGTGAGCGGGAAAAAATCAAGCGGTTTAGGTTCTTTAGAAGCGGTTGCTGAGCTAAGCACAGCCGTATCCCCGTAGCGTACGAGGACCGCTCCGTTTGCTTGCTTTGCAAGCTGGCCAGTTTCAACTGTCAGTTGACGTCCAGCCCAGTCTATGGTGAAGACATGTTTCTCTTGTCCCATTCTGAGAAAAACTCCTCTCTTGTCGTAAAGTTTTAGGTTATTTCTTATTATGAACAAAATGATTTTCACATATCAATGTAAAAGCTGTATGTAGAAGGGTTTTGCCATTCTTTCAACATTTTAACCATAAAATATTAGTGATTATACGATAAAAAAGCGGGAATCCTCCCGCTTTTTACGATTATCGACGTAAGCCTAGTTTGTTAATTAACTCACGGTAACGAGTTACGTCTTTATTACGTAGATACGTAAGAAGATTACGACGTCTACCGACCATTTTCAAAAGACCGCGACGTGAGTGGTGATCTTTCTTATGAGTACGTAAATGCTCGTTTAAGTTGTTAATTGATTCTGTTAGGACAGCGATCTGAACTTCTGGAGATCCAGTATCAGATTCGTGTGTTTTGAACTCATTAATTAATTGAGTTTTACGCTCTTGAGTAATAGCCATCCTGTTTCACCTCCAAATCATGTTAGCCCCATCTACCTCGCAACCGTCGGTGAAGTCGGCCTGCCAAGTAAGTGGTTTTAAAGCTACAGGAATTATCATACTAAAAATATGCTGAATTTGCAAATGGTAGAGCCGTTTTTCTATGATTTTTTTGTTTGGTTGAGCTGATCTTGAAAAAACTGAATCGCTTCTTCTTTATCTAGACTAATTTGAGCCGTTAATTCCTGGATTCCGTTAAATTTTTGTTCACTGCGGATACGCTTGTACCATTGTAATTTAATCGGTTCACCATAAATTTCTTCGTTAAAATCAAAGAGATTCACTTCAATGGCAGGCTGATCCGGACGCTTTTCATAGAATGTTGGTTTGTATCCAACGTTACAAACGCCATCATACACTTTGCCTTTCACTTCTGCTCTCACTGCATATACGCCGGTTGGAGGAATAATGTATTCAGCAGATAAACCGACATTGGCTGTTGGAAAGCCGATCGTTCGTCCGCGTTTGTCTCCATGGATGACAATGCCGCGCAGCTGATAAGGTTTTCCTAAAAGCTCACTCACATACTCAACGTCCCCATTTTTTAATGCGGAGCGTATGAGGGTAGAGCTGACTTTCCGGTCTTGATTGGACAGCTTAGGCACGATGGTTGCCGATATACGCCCTTTCCCGTATTCATCGAACGTTTCCATTGTGCCTGCACCAAACCGGCCAAACGTAAAATCAAAACCAGCTACTGCATGCTTCACATTCAGTTCGTCCAAATATTGATCTACAAACTCCTGAGGGGACAGCGCTGCAAAGCTTTCGCTGAATTGCACAATGTATAAATAGTCAGCGCCTAGCTTTTCAATGAAATCAATTTTATCCTCAAGCGGAGTAATTAAGTCTTTTGGTTCACGAGCTTTTTGTAGAACATGTGATGGATGCGGATGAAAGGTCATGACAGCTAAGGCCAATCCTGCTTTTTCCGCAATGCTTTTCGCTGCGTCAATCACCTTCTGATGTCCGAGGTGAACACCGTCAAAATACCCTAAAGCCATCACAGACGGGGCTTGATCCTTTTGATTCAATGTATGTGGGTGTGAAATATGTATAGTCTTCACGAGATGGTCACCTTTTCTTTAAGATTGCTTGTCCTGAGATAAGATCTTCGCCGGCTTCATCAGGTTCTGTTTGGTCGGATGCTTCATATAAATCGCCATACAATGACCTGAAGGAGCAAAAACAGCGACACGATCCTCCTCTGCAAAATGAGCGAATTCATCAGGCATTGGCAGGACTGCACCGTTTTCCACTTTACTTGCTAATGTATCATTTATCTCCCATTTCGGCAAATGATTGAGCGCGCGCTCGATCGGTACAAGGTGCTCACCTATCGTTCCTTCCTCACTCATATCACGAAGCTCATCAAGGGTAATACATTCATCTAGTGTAAAGTCGCCTGACCCTGTGCGAATGAGGTGTGACATATGAGCCGGATACCCTAGTTTTTTTCCGATATCAACCGCTAAGGTTCTGACATACGTACCTTTTGAGCACAGAACAGTGAATCTGAATGACACGTTTCCATCTTCAAATGTGACAGGTGTAGTCCGCTCGATGCGATGGATGGTAATTTCACGGCTTGGCCGCTCGATTTCAATTCCTTCTCTCGCATATTCATAGAGCTTTTTCCCGCCAATTTTCACAGCAGAAAACATTGGAGGAACTTGTTCAATGGTTCCTTCAAACTGTTTCAGCGCAGCATCAATTTCTTCTTCTGAAATCGGCTTTTGTACCTTTTTTTCTTCAACCACTTCACCTGTTTGATCTTCTGTCGTCGTCGAAAAGCCAATCGTGATTTCTGCATCATACGTTTTCGATTTATCTGTTAGGTACTCAACGATTTTCGTCGCTCTTCCAATACAAATGGGCAGAACACCTGATACTTCTGGGTCGAGAGTTCCTGTATGTCCGACTTTTTTTGTGTGCAATATCTTTCTCACTTTGAACACACAGTCGTGAGAGGTCATTCCTCTTTCTTTATGTAATAAAAGAACACCATTTATCATCTGCGTTCTCTCCTTTCATAAACGATGAAAAAGGACAGACGATCATCGCCTATCCTTATTTCAACGTCTTATTCGTGATCTTTTGTGTTTAGTTCAGCAATCAGGCTTTCAATTCGGTTACCGTAATCAACGGATTCATCAAATTCAAAGTGTAGTTCTGGTGTTTTGCGAAGTCTAATTCGATTGCCAATTTCAGAGCGGATATACCCTTTCGCCTTTGCTAGGCCTTTTAAGGTTTCTTCTCTTTTCTTCTCGTCGCCAAGAACAGAAATGTAGACTTTGGCAATTTGCAAATCACCGGACACTTCGACATCGGTTACAGTCAAAAAGCCGATTCTTGGATCTTTCAGCTTTCTGCCAAGGATGTCGCCCAATTCTTTTTTCATTTGCTCACCCACACGGGTTGCTCTCATGCTCATGATCTTATCACCTCTAATTTAAAACCACTCAGTTTTCGTGATCGTCCGTTCAATTTCAGGAAAAGAATCAATAAAGCTTAATACACGCTGAAGTTCTTTTTCCACTTGAACCCGAGAGGAGGAAATCACGGCGATTCCAATTGATGTACGCTGCCATGTATCCTGATAATCCATTTCAGCAATGGACACATTGAATTTATGGCGCGTTCTTGTCAATATACGCTGAAGAACCGCACGTTTTTCCTTCAGTGAGGATGCATCATAGATGATGCACTCACATTCGGTATAACCGATCATTTTCTTTCGATTTCTTGCATAACGAATGATTCCATGACATCACCTTCACGGATATCATTGTATTTCTTAATGGTAATACCACATTCATAGCCTTGTGAAACTTCTTTCACGTCATCTTTGAATCGTTTTAATACGTCGACTTCGCCTTCAAAAATGACGACGCCATCACGGATTAATCGGATACCACTATCTCTTGTAATCGTTCCTTCAGTGACATAGCCGCCAGCAATTGTACCGATTTTAGATACTTTGAACGTTTGACGAACTTCAACTTGACCAATGACTTTTTCTTCATATTCAGGGTCAAGCATCCCCTTCATCGCAGCTTCAATTTCATCGATGACTTTATAGATAATGCGGTGCAAGCGGATATCTACGTTTTCTGTTTCAGCTGTGCTCTTCGCATTTCCATCAGGACGTACGTTAAATCCGATCACGATCGCATTAGAAGCACTTGCTAAAATGATATCAGATTCTGTAATCGCTCCAACACCCGTATGGATGATTTTCACTTTTACGCCTTCTACTTCAATTTTTTGAAGAGCTGCCGTCAGTGCTTCAGCAGAACCTTGTACGTCTGCTTTCACGATCAGGTTGATATCTTTCACTTCGCCTTGTTTAATTTGCTCAAATAGGTCATCTAGAGATAATTTTGCTTTGTCTGAACGCTGTTCATCAAGCTGTTTTGAAGCACGCGCCTCACCCACTTGACGAGCTGTTTTTTCGTCTTTGAATACGAGGAACTGATCGCCCGCATTTGGTACATCATTTAAACCAGTGATTTCAACAGGTGTAGATGGTCCTGCTGTTTTCACGCGGCGTCCGATGTCATTGACCATTGCACGTACACGGCCAAATGTATTTCCAACAACGATTGGGTCACCTACTTGAAGTGTACCAGTTTGAACTAGAAGGGTTGCAACAGACCCTCTTCCTTTATCAAGCTCAGCCTCAATGACAGTTCCTTTGGCCGCACGATGTGGGTTGGCTTTCAGTTCTCCTACTTCGCTGACAAGAAGGATCATTTCGATTAATTCATCGATGCCTTCACCTGTTTTCGCAGATAGAGGAACGAAAATCGTTTCGCCGCCCCAAGCTTCTGGTACAAGACCATGTTCAGTTAATTCTTGCATCACACGGTCCGGGTTAGCTGTTGGTTTGTCAATTTTATTGACAGCAACAATGATTGGCACCTCTGCCGCTTTCGCATGGTTAATGGCTTCAATCGTTTGCGGCATCACGCCATCATCTGCTGCAACGACTAGGATTGTTGTATCAGTTACCTCGGCACCACGTGCACGCATCGTTGTGAATGCTGCGTGTCCAGGTGTATCAAGGAACGTGATTTTCTTGCCGTTTTCTTCAATTTGGTATGCGCCAATATGCTGCGTGATTCCACCAGCTTCGCCTTCAACGACTTTCGTTTTACGAATGCTGTCAAGAAGGGTTGTTTTCCCGTGGTCAACGTGTCCCATGATTGTCACAACTGGAGGGCGTACTTGCATATCTTCTTCTTTATCTTCAACTTCATACTTTTCAAGTTCAGTTTCTTCTAAAATGATAACTTCCTCTACTGGAACACCATATTCAGAAGCGATTAATTCAACTGTATCTTTATCAAGCTCTTGGTTAATGGTTGCCATCACACCAAGCATCATCA
The DNA here is from genome assembly GCF_024498355.1 of Bacillus pumilus. GTDB lineage: Bacteria > Bacillota > Bacilli > Bacillales > Bacillaceae > Bacillus > Bacillus pumilus_P. The sequence goes on along the minus strand of NZ_CP101833.1, from coordinate 1,588,879 downwards.
GCTTCTTGATGATTTCAGCTGATTCTTTTCCAAGCTCTTCGGCAAGCTGGCCAACTGTCATTGAATTTGTAAATTCAATTTTTTCAGGAAGCTCTTTTTTAGGCTTCACAGGTCTAGCTTGCTGATGCTGTGACTTGTTGCCACCGCGTTTGTTTTTGTTTTGGTTGTTGTTTTTTTTGTTTTTATTAAATTGATTATTCTGCACGTCATTCTTCTTTCTATCATTGATTTTGTTAGATGATTGTTTTTTTTGTTCTGCGGGTTTCTCGTTAGTTGTCTCTTTTGCTTTGGCTTTTTTATATATAGCGTCTAGCTTTTTCACAGTGTCGTCTTCAAGCGTCGCCATGTGGTTGTTCACTTCCACGTTCATATCCTTAAGCGCTGCTATAATATCTTTACTTGAAACATCTATGGCTTTTGCATATTCATATACTCTCACTTTAGCCATTCGTTCACCCCCAAATAAATTAATCGAGCAAGCTTATGAGCTTCTTAGCGAAGCCTTGGTCAGTGACAGCGACAACTACGCGAGCTTCTTTCCCAATAGAACGTCCGAGAACGGAACGGTCTTCAATTTTTCTAACCGGAACATTATAAAATTTGCATTTGTCAGATACCTTTTTCTCTGTGTTCGGTGAGGCATCTGCTGCAAGAAGAACCAGCTTAGCACGCGCATGTCTAACTTCTTTGATCACCAGATCTTCTCCTGACACGACTTTACGAGCTCGATTTGCTAGACCAAGCAAAGGATACCACTTAGATTCAGTCATTTGGTTTTTTCACCTTTTCAGCTAGTTCTAGTAATTCTTCAAATATGTGTTCGTCAATCTGTGTCTGAAATTGCTGCTGTAAACTGCGTTTGTTCTTTGCCGCAAGAATGGTTTCTTTATCGAGAGAAAGGTAAGCTCCGCGCCCGTTCATTTTTCCGGTTGCGTCAACAGACACTTCACCTTCTTTAGAACGAACCACACGGATTAGCTCTTTCTTTGGTTTCATTTCTCCCGTCACGACGCATTTTCTAAGCGGGATTTTCTTTCGGCTTTTCACCTTTTATATCACCTCTTATTCGTCAGATTCCTCAGCTACTGGTTCAGCCTCTAAGAAAAGAGATTCAGAGTCTTCAGTTCTTGGGAAAATACCGAGTTCCCTTGCATCTGTTTCGCTTTTAATGTCAATTTTCCAGCTAGTCAGCTTCGCTGCAAGGCGCGCATTTTGACCTCTTTTACCAATCGCTAATGACAGCTGATAATCAGGGACAATCACTGTTGTCGCCTTATCTTCTTCATTAACAATGACATCAAGCACTTTTGATGGGCTCAACGCATTGGCAACAAATTCAACCGGATCATTAGACCAATGGACAATGTCAATTTTTTCGCCTTTTAGCTCGTTGACAATTGCTTGTACACGCTGACCTTTTGGCCCAACACAAGAACCAACTGGATCAACATCAGGGTCATCTGTACGAACAGATATTTTAGAACGGTCCCCAGCTTCTCTAGCAACCGATTTAAGCTCTACAGTACCATCATAAATTTCTGGGACTTCAATTTCAAATAAACGCTTTAAAAGACCTGGATGTGTTCTAGAGACATAAATTTGTGGTCCTTTTGTTGTTTTTTCTACCTTTGTAATGAACACTTTAATGCGGTCATGTGGTTTGTATTCCTCATTTGGCATTTGTTCGTTGACGGGAAGAAGAGCTTCGATTTTGCCAAGTGACACGTAAATGAATTTACTGTCAATTCGCTGAACGATTCCCGTCATAATGTCTTCCTCGCGATCGATGAACTCAGTGTAGATCACACCTCGCTCTGCTTCTCTCACTCGCTGCGTGACAACTTGTTTCGCTGTCTGAGCTGCAATGCGTCCGAAATCTTTTGGAGTGACTTCAATCTCAACCACGTCACCTACCACGTAATTCGGGTTGATGCTGACTGCATCATCTACAGAGATTTCAAGGCGAGAATCATACACTTCATCTACAACATCTTTTCTTGCAAATACGCGAATTGTTCCCGTTTCGCGGTTTAAATCAACACGAACATTTTGCGCTTGATTAAAATTACGCTTATATGCAGAAATGAGTGCAGCTTCTATCGCTTCAATAATAATTTCTTTACTAATACCCTTCTCTTTCTCAAGAACAGTCAGGGCATCTAACAACTCACTACTCATTTTTATGGTTCCCCCTTATATCAATGGAAAGGTTAATTGAACGAAACTGCTAATCTTGCGTTCGCTATTTTTTCATATGGGATATTGATCTCTTTCTTTCTTGTCTTGATCTTCACTGTCACTGTTGCAATCTCACCATCAAAGCTTGTAAGCTCACCTTCAAACGCTTTTTCACCATCAATTGGTTCATATGTTTTCATGAAAACATTTTTTCCAAGTGCTTTTTCAAAATCAGCTTTTTTCTTTAATGGGCGCTCCGCTCCAGGAGAGGACACTTCAAGAAAGTAGTTTTGGCTAATCGGATCTGCCTCATCAAGCTTTTCGCTCAAGGCTTCGCTCACTTTGGCACACTCTTCGATATCGACGCCTTTATCAGAGTCAATAAACACGCGAAGGAACCAGTTTTGACCCTCTTTGACAAATTCAACATCAACGAGTTCAAGCTGTAAGCCATCTAAAATTGGCTGCACCATTTCGCTTACGACATCCACTACTTTTTTGCTCATTCTCTTCCTCCTTGTGCTTTCGATAAACGCTCTTATCAATCATTCTGCATAAAAACCCTGCTTTATGTGAGCAGGGGGAGCAGAAAACGGATGAATAATGTCGAGACAAAAATTGCCTGTTCAATACAAAAGAGCGGGTTTCCCCACTCTTGTCTCGGTAATCGTTAGCATTTCCATAAAAACTATACCATATCCAATTTTTTTATGCAAATGAAGTTCCTTATAAACGGGCATTCGTCATCAGTTCTTTTCGTTCATTCTTTTTGCATGTTCACTGATGAGTGATGCTTCCCTGCTCTCCTTTATGATTCGGAAACCGTCATAATCAGGATAGAGCGAATCATCGTCTTGAATGCTTGTTAAAATCCAAAATTGACTGCCTGCCCCTCCGAGCCGCTCAATCGCTAACAGCCAGCTTCGGTAGACCTCTGGACGCACTGATTGATTTTGATAACCAAACTCTTCTAGCACAACAGGTTTTCCTATCGCCTCCCCGCGGGTGATGTGGTCTTCAATCCATTTCACTCCCCAAGCGGCTGACTTGTTCCAGTGATCTGGATATAAATGATAGGTTCCATAATCGATATTGGACAGAGCGGTCAAACGGTCCCAATCCACGCCTTCTCCGCCTCCATACAACCAATCGTCATGTCCTGTTATGCGAAAGAATCCTTCATCTCCTACTGCAACAAGATGATGCTGATCTATCGATTTGATCCATGTACTCATTTCATTTGCCCAATTCACTAATATATTCCCTGTAGGATCAGACTGCACACGTGGCTCATTGGCAAGCTCCCATGTCATAATAGCAGGATCGTCTTTATATTGAACACCGGTATACGTATTGGTTCTCTCTAATACATAGCGCACATAATTTTTGTAAGCATTTTTGATATGAGAATCAGTATAAAAGGCATCGTGTGAGCCTGCCTGAAACCACTTAACGTATTGATTCATTCCGCCAAAATCATCCCAATTGTTGACTAGCGGGATGACTAGCTTTATGCCTTCTTGCCCTGCTTTATGAATCGCATAATCTAATTTTCGAAAACCCGATTCTTCATAAACCCCTGGACTAGATTGCAAAACTGAGTTCTCTTGAGGAGCTCCATCGTGAAATCCCCAAATACGAATGACCTTTAGATTCATTGCTTTCATATCGTCAAAAACAGCATCTACCATCTTTTTTGATTTGTAATGAAAATAATAGTTGTTTGTGCCAGCAAAGTAAAATGGTTGATTGTTCAACAAAAATTGTGTACCAGACGTTTGCACAAAAGAAGCGGCCTTTACGGTAAGAGAGAACCAGCCAGCCCATAAAGCTATCACGAGTATAAAACAAGGCACCAGTTGAGCCCATTTTTTCATTTAAATTCTCCTCACAATCTATCATTCTGCAGGAACGATAACATCTAGTTGAAGCGGTGTTTGTTCATTTGAATCAAGTTCAATCGTCTGCTGCTTTAACATCCTACTTTCTTGGCCAATTCGAACCTCATATGTTCCGTGAAACGCTGGACATGCCACTTTCCCGCTAGCATCTGTTTTTTCAACTCTTTGTGTTGTCCACTCCTTTAGAAGCTTTTCATAACGTTTTCCTGCTTCATTTAAAGACCAATCATAATTAACGATGGCTGCGTGCTCACCTCGCCAGTGGGCACCTGCCCAAAATCCCCACATCAGCACACCTTTTACCGCCGGATGACTGAAAGCAACGCGATATAAAGCCTCTAGGTTATCCGCTCTTCTATTAGCATCTGGATGAACAGAGTCGTACTCTGTGACCCAAATGGGGAGACCAAGCTCAGCTAGTACATCGAGTCTTTCTTTTACAATGACTGGATCCACCCGATCTTCAAAGTGTCCCTGTACACCAATTGCCTCAACTGGCGCCCCTAACTGACGAAGTTCATTGATATGCGCTTTATAAGCATGATGCTCGCCATATGAGATCACATTATAATCATTCACAAACAGCAGCGCTTGAGGGTCAATTTTTTTCGTTTCTTCATACATCCACTTCCAAATATTTTTCCCGAAGCGATCTTTAAAAAATGAACCATGCATCATTTCATTGTTTACATCCCAATGACGGAATCTTCCCTTAAAATGATTGCCCGCATGCTCAAGCCGCCTTTTCATGGCATCATACACCTCATGATTCGGCAGTGACCTCAGCCAGCTTGGATTCGCATCCTCTACTTCCCAAAACAAAGCATGCCCTCTCACTGGAAGTTGATGTCTATCTGCAAAGTTCAGCATGGCATCTGCTTTTTCGTAGGTGATTTTCCCTCTTTCTGGCTCATTCGCATACCACTTTGCCTCATTTTCAAAAACAGCCCAATTAAAATGCTTCACGAAAAAATCAGCATATTGTTGATTAAATAACACTTGGTCATTCATTGCTGAACCAAATGCGAATTCATGCCTAATTTGTTTCACTTCAACCTCTATACCTGCTACTGGCTTTTTTTCACCATTTATGACGTTTATAACAAGCTCTCTTTGTCTATGCTCTGAGATTCGATCATTCGCCTCTTTTTTCCACATTTGATTTTTTTGCCCATTTTCATCCCTGTTTAATGAATGATGAATAAAGCTTCTTTCTTTGACCATGTTGTAATCACCCTTACTTTCAGTGGATTTATTATTTCCTATTAGACTGCCGGCCAATAGAAGCCGGCAGCTTGATTTTGACCTACTAGTTGATGAGACGATGATATTCAGCATAGGCAGTAGCCATATCAACTTGCGACCAGAAGCGGTGATAAGTGAAAACAGGCGCTCCATCTTCCCATTTGCCTGTTGCTTCATTAAACGATGCTTGATACTTACTCTCAAGTGCAGACCATGCTGGATCTTGTTTAATTTTTGGACGAAGATCTGCAAAACTCGTATAGACTCCATTACCTCCCCGCTGTGGATCAGACGGGGTGGTGTTGGCACCAGGGATTGGATTCCCTTGACCAAATGTTCCGTTCCACCCATTTGGGAAATATACTTCTTTTTTAAAGAAGCGATAGTAGTCTTCTCTTTCTTCCTCTGTGACAATTCCAATGCCATCATTGTAATTCCATGCAACATCAAGGAGCTGTGCAGCTATATCTTTTGCTCTTATGCCAAGGGCTGTATAGTTTCCTGTCTCTTTCTTTGTGGCAGCCGCAAAGAATGTTAAGGCTTTGACCAGACTCCCTAGGACGCCAGTATCTTGAGTTGGATCTTTTGTTACAGCTGTTAAGTTTGGATTTCCTGTCGCAGACTGGAACCCATTCCAAGTATCAGGCTGTCCGCTCCAAGCTATATTTCCAGGAAGCCAAAACTCTCCAGGTGCACTCGTTGTCGCAACAGCAACATCCGTCCCCCCTAGAATTCTTTGTCCTTGACCATCTAAAAAATACCCTTCTTGGTCCGTCACAGGACGTGTGCCAATAAAAATATAATCTAATGAATAGTTGATCCATTTTGTCATGACAGATTTGGCCATTTGAAAATTTTCAGATGTTTTGTCTCCATCTTTCGCAAAAATGTAATAAAGCTCTGCTACGCGCTCGATCGGCCATGCCTGCATCCCAAACCAGTTATTAGACGGAGGATCATGGTAAACAGGCGCATCTTCATATGCCATATCGTAAAATGTGCTTCTTCCTGCAGGATAAGCACTATAGTCTCCATTCCAACTGTTTGTTGCGCCTCCTGCAATCGCTCCTTCTTTTGATTGAAGCCATACGTAAAATTCAAGCTGTCTCTTTAACGTTTTCTCCCAATCGCTTGCACCCGTAGCTGACGATGGCTTTAAGCCTCCTTTATCTGAGGATAAAGCATAAGCAGCGACGGGGTTTTGATACCCTTGGTGACAATGGCTCGCACCAATACGCCATGACCAATTTGCATAATCTCCAAGTCCCCCGCCCCAAGAGGTATACCATGCCATTAAGTGATGACAGGCACTCTTTCCATTCCCAGGAGACGGATTGCCCTGCTTTCCACTTCCAATTGTTTGAAAATATTTATCGTACATACCGTAACGGAGAAAATCACCCATTTTTTTTGCTTTATCAAGGTAGGTTGGCTGATTATAGCCAAGTTCCTTTGCCCAATACATCGCCTGTACAGCACGCGCATCAGCGTCCGTCGCATTTGTATAGCGCCACTGGGCAGCTGGCGCTTGATTTTCTTTTGTGAACAAGCTCATGAAACCTTCATTCGGCTTTCCCAATGTTTTATCATCTTGTGATGGATGAGGGATGGCCTCCCATACTGATTCCTGCGGACCACGCTGAAATGTGTTTACATATGCGGCTGTATGTGATGGATTGAGTAAATTTCCATAGCTATACCAATTGTCTACATCAAGGAGCCAGTGCATTAAATACGTTTCATTTGTCCCATACGTTGATTTCAGTTCGCTATCAAGCGGATCTTGACCAGCAGGACGAGCGCCGCTCAGATGGCTTGGATATTGATCTGGATATGGCTTTTCTGAAGCATATGTCGCTGGACTTGACGGATTGTAAGAGCTCATATGTGGCTGTTCGTCATTTCCGTCTTCATTTACTGGGATGATGAATTTCTCCATATTGTCCCAAGCAGCTTCTAGCTTGCTCCAATCTCCTGTGTAATGTCCATATAAAACTTCAAGCCATAGCCAGTAGCTATATGCCTCTGAAGTTGTCATATGCCCATAATCAGGAGCCTCACAAATGAGCGTCTCGATTGAGTGATACGGAATACCTTCTGGTGAAAAATATCCATTCGCATCATTTTTCAATTGATGATAAAGCGTTAAAAACCGTTCTTTGTTTGTCATGTCCTCACCCTTTAAATTGATATAGTTGATTTTTATTTGTCTGGAAGCGTGCCAAATACTAAAGCACCATTGTCAAAGACGGGAATCCTCGCTGTTTTTTGCATACTGGATGTTAACCCTTGAAAGGAATAATCATTTGAGGCATCCCATATATTCGCACCATTTGGCGCAGATAATCGAAATTGTATTTCCTTCTTATGCAGTGATTCTCCTCCAGGAAAAATAGCTACGCCAGTAAAATCGATTTCTGTAAAATATACATGGGATGATGTGTCATATACCGTTAACGGAGATAGGGAAGCGCCTTCATTGTAGGCTGACGTCACTTGAATATCTCTTTCAGTGAATCCCTTTGTAAAAACCTCGCTAAGATTGACGTAATATCTAAAAGAAAGTGTTTGACTGCTTCTTGCAGGCCAGCCTGATCGATTGTATAAAATCGCTTTTATCTGAGTAGATGTTGTATCGTTATTCATCACAGCTGCCTCCACAAAAAACTCATCCTCCACCTTTTCTTTAGGCGGAAAATTTGGTAGCTTGGATTGTCCCTTACCAAACAGCTGCACCAGTTTGGCTATATTTCCAGTAAAGGCGGCATTATAGTCAGTCGCTACCTCGTTTGATACATAATCAGAGATGTCATCGACATATTGATCTTGTGCATTAGGGCCCCCAACAAGCGCTCCATAAAGAGTGTGCCGATGATATGGAGGATTTGTCAGCTGGTTAGACCATGAGCCATGTGCAGTTCGGTGATGTGGATGCATCGGCGGGTTTTGACCAAACCCAACGACATAGCTTCTATTTAGCGGATTATCACCTAGCATATAGTGTGTTTGCTTGATAGCAAACGTTTCGTATCGATTCTTTTTTTCTTGATCAGAAACCCAATCAGCGTATACAAAGGCTAAAAATGCTGCATTTGCTGTATAACGAAGTGACCCCCATTGATCCAGCCACGCCAAACCGCCAGGCGTATAAGTGATTCTTTCTACTTTTCCATTTTGAACAAGACCTGTGGTCCAGTAATCGAGATTACGCTCTGTCGATTCTATAAATCTTTTCTCCTTCGTGATTCTTGCGAGTAAGATTTGTGAAGCAAAAAAAGTATTGTCCCACGACATGGTAAACGTATAATCCCAATCTTTCGGCCATTCTTCTACCGCCTTTAACGCTTGATCTAAATATGACTGTTCATTTGTCGCCAAGTACAGCCATATTCCTCCCCAAATGAGCTCGTCAATATAGCCGCTCCATGAGTTGTAAAACGGCTGAGCATTGGTGACACAATCTGTATACTCGCCGCGATATTGATCAGCAAATGCATAAAGCTGTTTTGCATGTGTGAGAAGCTTTGCTGCATATGACGCATCAGTCTCTTTAAAAATGATAGAACCTGCTGCTAAAGCTGCCGCAGTTTGTGCAGCTACTTCTGTCCCTGGACAGTGTTCATCAATTTTAAAAGCTGGCCGGCTCATTGGCATCACTTCTGCTGGTCCCCACCAGCCATGATCAGCGTTCCCATCACCTACTTGCGCCCAAAATTCGTTCGGACCTGTATGTGCTTTCAAAAAATAATCGGTTGCCCACTTGATTTGATCTAACATATCATCCAGCAAGTCTGCCTCTTCATAAGCTTCTCGGTATTCATATACTGTCCATGCAAGCACGGCTGCAGAGTAAGCCATCGGAAGTCCAAATTTCACATGGTCACCTGCGTCATACCAGCCGCCTGTTAAGTCATGGCCCACATCCTTCCCATCCTCTAGTCCAGAATCACCCCGCCAGTTGAGACGGTTGTTATTAGGGAGCCTTCCAGACCTCTGCGCCTCGTAGAACAAAATTGATTTTTGAAGAACCTCTACATAGTTATAAGATGACATTTCCCTACTGTTCACCCCTTCTTTTTCGTGCAACGTGAAACATTGATCAATAGACGAACCACCTCCTTTTTATTTGGTGCGTGATCTGTACAGTTTTGAAAAGAATCAAACATGTTTCAAAAATAAGCATAGTAAACAGCAATCAGCTTTACGCTCATCGAAGGTTTTCTTGATTCTCCTTGTGACTGTACCCAGAATGATCATATGTCGGATGAGAACATTTCAGACGGCGAAATTCTCTTTTTTGCTCTATTTGGGTAGAAAGAATGACACACAACCGCTTCTCTTAAAACATCACGTTAAATCAAGATATATGAACGATTAAGAAAATAATTCCAATTGGTGAAAAATGTTTGTTAGTTAACATAATAAAATTATCGTCTACAATAAAAAGAACGCCCCTTTTAGGGCGCTCTTCATTTATCACATTAAAACAAAGAAAGCTGGTTTTGATCAGGCAGTGATTCTAAGCAGCCTTGACGATCCAAATATTCAAGAATGGTCTTAGAGACTTTCCCTCGTTTTTGTAGATCTTCTTTTGAAAGGAATTCACCATCTTGACGTGCGCGTACAATATTTAGCGCAACGTTCGTTCCGAGCCCAGGGATCGAGTTGAATGGCGGAATTAACCCATCTCCATCTATGATAAATTCTGTTGCACTTGAGCGGTATAGGTCGACTTTTTTAAAATGGTAGCCTCTTTCGCACATTTCAAGTGCAAGCTCTAGTACAGTTAATAGGTTTTTCTCTTTCGGTGATGCATCTAGACCTTTTGAGTTAATATCGTCCATGACAGCTCGAATCGCATTCGATCCTTTTGTCATGGTTTCGATATCAAAGTCATCCGCACGAACGGTAAAGTATGCCGCGTAGTACAGAAGCGCATGATGCACCTTGAAGTAAGCTATCCGAACAGCCATTAATACATAAGCAGCCGCGTGGGCTTTAGGGAACATGTATTTGATCTTTTTACAAGAATCAATATACCAGTTTGGTACGTTATTATTCTTCATTTCTTCTTCCCATTCAGGAGGAAGTCCCTTTCCTTTACGAACTGATTCCATGATTTTAAAGGCAAGTGACGGTTCTAGTCCTTGATAGATGAGATAGACCATAATATCGTCACGACAGCCAATCACTTCGCTTAGTTCACACGTTTTATTGTGTATAAGCTCTTGCGCATTCCCGAGCCATACATCTGTACCGTGTGATAAACCCGAGATCTGAACGAGCTCTGAGAAGGTAGTTGGCTTTGTATCCTCAAGCATTTGCCGAACAAATCTTGTCCCAAACTCTGGGATGCCAAGTGTTCCTGTTTTACAGCCAATTTGCTCTTCTGTGACACCAAGAGGCTCTGTCCCTTGGAAGATTTTCATGACTTCAGGGTCATCTGTTGGAATGGTTTTTGGATCGATTCCGCTTAAGTCCTGAAGCATACGAATGACAGTTGGATCATCGTGTCCAAGTATATCTAGCTTCAGCAAGTTATCATGGATCGAATGGAAATCAAAATGCGTCGTTTTCCAATCGGCTCCTGTCGCATCCGCTGGATATTGAATTGGGGAGAAATCGTAAATGTCCATATAATCCGGCACAACGATAATACCACCTGGATGCTGGCCCGTTGTCCGTTTTACCCCTGTACATCCTTGCACGAGCCGGTCGATTTCTGCGCCTCTCATATGAAGATTATGATCACCTGCATAGCCTTTCACGTATCCATATGCCGTTTTTTCTGCAACGGTACCGATTGTGCCTGCGCGGTATACATATTCTTCACCGAACAGCTCTTTTGTATAGTTATGTGCGAGCGGCTGATATTCTCCTGAGAAGTTCAAGTCGATATCAGGCACTTTATCTCCTTTAAAACCTAAGAACGTTTCAAACGGAATATCATGTCCGTCTTTTTTATACGGCGCACCACATTCTGGACAGTCTTTATCAGGAAGGTCAAAGCCTGAACCAACAGATCCGTCATTAAAGAACTCAGAGTGCTTACAGCTTGGGCATACATAATGCGGTGCAAGTGGGTTCACTTCTGTAATCTCTGTTAATGTCGCCACAAGGGATGATCCGACAGATCCCCTTGAACCAACAAGATATCCATCATCTAGTGATTTCTTAACGAGCTTATGAGAGATTAAATAAATGACGGCGAAGCCATGACCAATAATACTTTTTAATTCCTTCTCAATACGGTCTTCTACGATTTTCGGTAATTCATCTCCGTAGATGCTGCGTGCCATTTGATAGCTCATTTCCCGTATTTCTTCATCTGCACCTTCAATTTTTGGTGTATAAAGATCATCTTTGATTGGTTTAATGCTTTCGACCATCTCAGATACCTTTTTCGTATTCGTCACGACGATCTCCTTTGCTTTCTCGTCTCCTAAGAAGGAGAACGCTTCAAGCATTTCATCTGTCGTTCTAAAATGCACTTTTGGCAGTTCATGACGGTTAAGTGGATTGGCACCACCCTGTGATGAAATTAAGATTTTACGATAAATTTTGTCCTCTGGATGCAGGTAGTGCACGTTCCCAGTCGCCACGACCGGTTTATTCAGCTTTTCACCAAGCTTCACAATATTTGTGATAATTTCTTTTAATGCACGTTCATCTCGAACAAGCTCTAGCTGTAGCAGGTGCTGATACACTTCTGGCGGATGAACCTCTAAATAGTCATAAAATGCTGCAATGTCTTCCACCTCATCAGGCGACTTTTGCATCATTCCTTCAAAAACCTCACCCTTATCACAAGCCGACCCAACAATCAAACCTTCTCGATATTTCTCAAGCTGTGAGCGCGGAATGCGAGGCACCCGGTAGAAATAATGAATATGAGAAAGTGAAACAAGCTTGAATAAATTCTTGAGTCCCGTTTCATTTTTCGCAATCACTGTCGCATGGTAAGGACGTGAGCGCTGGTAAGCATTGGACTGACCCATGTTTTCATTCAGTTGATCATGGTAGGCAATCTCTTTTTCAGCCGCATCTTTTAGCATCTTCAGCATCAGGTAGCCTGTCGCTTCTGCGTCATAAATGGCGCGGTGATGCTGCGTGAGTTCAATATCAAACTTTTTACAAAGTGTGTTCAGCCGGTGATTTTTAAATTCCGGGTAAAGGAATCGGCCAAGTTCAAGTGTATCAATGACAGGATTTGATGCTTTATCTGTTTTTAACAGACGTTTATACGCTGCATTTAAAAAGCCCATATCAAAGCTCGCATTGTGCGCAACAAGGATGTCTTGTCCAATCCACTCTTTGAAATCCCGAACAACATCAACGACATCTGGTGCATCTCTGACCATATCATCGGTAATACCAGTTAACTCAATGGTCGTTGCTGATAACGGGTGATGAGGATTTGCAAATGCCTCAAAGCGGTCAATGATTTCCCCGCCTTTTATTTTCACTGCTGCAAGCTCAATGATCGTATCATAAACAGCAGAAAGCCCGGTTGTCTCTACGTCAAATACGACAAACGTCGCATCCTCTAACAAGCGGTGCTCTGGATTATATGCAATCGGCACCCCATCATCGACTAAGTTGATTTCCACACCGTACATCATTTTGATGCCATGCTTTTTACTTGCTGCATACGCATCTGGAAAGGATTGCACAACGGCATGATCTGTAAGAGCAATCGCTTCATGCCCCCATTTTTTTGCTTGTTCAACAAGCTTGCCGATGCCGGTGACAGCATCCATTTGACTCATTGGGGAATGCAAATGAAGCTCAACACGCTTTTCACCCTCAGGTGCTGTATCTTCTTTGAGCTGAGGTTTCATTTCATTGACATCATTGGCGATCATGACAAGATCTCTGACAAACGTATCGTTTTGAATGCTTCCTCTTGCTTTCACCCACATCCCTTTTTTCAAGGATTTCATGAGCTGGGCATCTTCTTTTTCTCTCGCAAACATTTTGATCAAAATACTGTTTGTATAATCCGTGATCTTAAAGATACAAAGCGTTCTGCCGCTTTTCAGCTCGCGCGTTTCTGCATCAAACACGTAGCCTTGGACGGTGATTCTTCTTTCCTCGTCCATAATACTATCTAGCGTACGAATTTCTTCATTGTCTTTGATTTGATATCCAATCATCAGAGGGCCTGATGGCGCTTCCTCCTGATCCTCACTTTCTTTCTTCTCCATCTCAGTGAGGGCTTGCATCGCTCTTTCTTGGTCTTCAGCAAGCTTTTGTTCTCTGAACTTCTGAATCTCTTGATCTGATACAAAAATTTCTGTATCAAATTGCAGCTCTGGAAAACCAACTTGTTTCAATGCAGCCTGGAGCATTGGGCTGTACTTCTTTTTGATGGCCAAAGCCTCTGTTTCGCTTTTCGTTTTGATGATGATTTTATGCCCAGACAGCGCCGGTTTTTGCTGCTGAAGCAAGCTGATGATTGGGGGAGAAATTCCTTGAAGCTCTTCCACACAATGTGACCAATACGATTGCACAAGCTCCTCAGATATGTGCGGATCATTGACTTCAATCGTACAAGTGACTTGTGCAATATGAGAAAATGCATTTGTCAGCCTGCTCAGAAACATTGCATATACCTTGTAAGGCAGAAGTGCCTTAAATTTAAAAAGGAAATGCCACGTTTTCGTCGCCTTATGCACCGTCAATTTGACGATTTCACCTTCTTCAAAGTAACGACTGAGGTCATCATCTGTCATTTGAATCTGATTGAGTAATATATGAAATTGCCGCCGGGTGATCGGTAATTGTTCATCCAAGACAGGACCCTCCTTTTGTAAATCAGAAAGGTACCTCTTTTCTACAGGAGGTACCTTCATTTTTTTGTTCGTTTTATGCTTGGCGTATAAATGAAATCAGTTCATCAACAGATACTTCATGTGATTCACCTGATTTTCTAAACTTCACTTCTACAATACCTTCTTCTGAACGTTTCCCGCAGCTAATGCGAACTGGCAGGCCAATTAAGTCACTGTCTGCAAATTTCACTCCTGCTCGCTCCTGGCGGTCATCAAAAAGTACGTCAAAGCCCTCATCTTCTAAGCGCTCGTATAACGTTTCAGCCAGTTCTTTTTGTGCTTCATTTTTCATGTTTAAGGCAAGGAGATGAAGGTCATATGGCGCAACGGTTTCCGGCCAGATAATGCCTTTATCATCATGATGCTGTTCAACAATAGCTGAAAGGGTTCTAGAGATACCGATGCCATAGCAGCCCATGATCATTGGCTGCGCGCGTCCATTTTCATCGAGATACGTTGCATCCATGGCCTCAGAATAACGTGTGCCCAGCTTAAAGACTTGTCCTACTTCAATTCCTTTTGCAAACTGGATTGTGCCTTCTCCGTCTGGAGAGGCGTCTCCTTCTTGAATCAAGCGAAGATCTGTAAACTCTTTCACTGATACATCACGTGCAGCGTTGACATTGACATAGTGATAATCAGATTCGTTTGCACCTGCAACTGCATTTGTCATTCCTTTTACAGCGAGGTCTGCATAAATAGCTACTTCTGCTTCTAGCTTAACAGGTCCAACAAATCCAGGCTCTGTTCCAATGACTTCTAGCACTTCTTCACGTGAAGCAAGCTCTACAAGCTGTGCTCCAACCAAGTTCTTTACTTTCACATCATTTACTTCGTGATCACCTCTAGTGAGGACAAGAACATACGCATCATCCGCTTTAAACAAAACAGACTTGATACATGCCGATGGAGCTACTTCTAAAAATGCAGCCACGTCTTGAATCGTTTTTACTTGCGGCGTGTGTATTTTTTCAAGTTCTTTAAAGTCCGCAGGATTTGCTTCTTCTCCTTGATACACAGCCTCAGCCATTTCAATGTTCGCTGCATAAGAAGAAGTATCAGAATAAGCGATTGTATCTTCTCCTACTTCTGACAGCGCCATGAACTCATGCGTATCTTTTCCTCCCATTGCACCAGAATCTGCAATGACTGGTCTAAAATTAAGACCCACTTTGGCGAACACATTAGAGTAAGCCGTAAACATTTTGTTGTATGTGTCATCAAGACTTTCTGGTGAAGAGTGGAATGAGTAAGCATCCTTCATAATAAATTCACGTCCGCGCAGCAGTCCAAAACGAGGTCTTTGTTCATCGCGGAATTTTGATTGAATTTGATAAAGTGTCAAAGGAAGCTTCTTATACGATTTCACTTCACTGCGTACTAGTGATGTGATCACTTCTTCGTGCGTTGGGCCAAGCGCGAACTCGCGGCCATGACGATCTTTCATACGCATGAGTTCTGGACCGTATGTATACCATCTTCCTGACTCTTGCCACATTTCTGCTTGCTGCAGCACTGGCATTAACAGCTCAGCTGCTCCTGCCTTTTCCATTTCCTTGCGAACAATGGATTGAATATGCTGGATCACTTTATGAGCCAGCGGCAGGTAGTGATAGATTCCACTTGTATTTTGTCTAATGAATCCAGCTCTTACTAATAGCTGATGACTTTTTGCCTCAGCATCTGCCGGCACCTCTCGAAGAGTTGGAATGAAAGTCAGGGATTGTCTCATGTCGTTACACCTCATTTATGAAATAGGACTTCTCACAAAAACTCTTGTTTCCCAAGATGAGAAACAAGAGACATTGGTTTTTATAAAAATAATCGCTGGATGTCGTTCCACGTAACCACTAGCATTAACAGCATGAGGAAAGCAACACCGATGAAGACAACAAGTGCTTCTTTCTCACGATTAATTGGTTTACCGCGAATGGCTTCAACAAATAAGAAAAGTAAACGTCCTCCGTCTAATGCAGGAATCGGTAATAAATTGACGATTCCTAAGTTGATGCTGAGGAACGCCGCAAACTGCATTAATGTTAACACACCTTGTTTGGCTACTTCTCCTGTCATGTCATAGATCCCGACAGGACCTGCCAGCATATCTAGTGAAAATTGTCCTGTGACAATTTTTTGCAAGTTCGTTAAGATCAGACCTGCCGTTGATATCACAGTCGTTCCCGAAGATGAAATGACTTTTAAAAATCCATTTTCCGTTGGCGGGTATGACCCAAAACGGCCAATGTTTTTCCCGTCTGCTTTCACAGCTTCTGGTACAACCTGCACGTTGCTTTCTTTGCCGTCTCGGTCAATGACGACATTCATTTTTTTCTCGGGGTTTTTTTGAACCGTTTGAACCACGTCTGTCCAAGAATTCATTTTATCCCCGTTAATCGAAACGATTTCATCCCCCTGCATGAGACCAGCTTGCGCCGCTCGGCCATCTTTCGTGAGCTTACCGAGCACAGGATCATCTACAGTTACACCTTGAATAAAACCTAAAGCCACTAAAATCACATATGCCAGGATAAAGTTCATGATCGGACCAGCTGCGATGGCTTTAATACGCTGCCATACCGATTTCGAACCAAATTGACGATTGTATGGTGCGATTTGAATTTCTTCACCATCTGCGATATAGAAACTTGTTTGACTCACATTGTAGCCAGTCAGAATATCTTCATTTCCAGCTTCATATCCTGAGATTCTCATGGCATGATCTAAATCAATCTGCTCGACCTCGATGACAAGTGCATCAGGATATTTCTCTTTATCATTTAAAATGATTTTTTCTACTTCATTTTGCTCATTGAATAAGAGTCCCACTGTATGACCTGGTTTAATTTCAATGACTTCAGGGTCCTCCCCTGCCATTTTGACAAATCCACCGATAGGTAGAAGTCTAATGGTATAAACGGTTTCTTTTCGTTTAAAGGAGAAAATCTTCGGCCCAAAACCAATTGCGAACTCGCGGCATAAAATACCCGCGCGCTGCGCCATAATTAAATGGCCAAGCTCGTGGAAAAAAACGAGCGTTCCAAAAATAATAATAAACGCAATCACTGTATTCACGAACATACCACCTTATGTGAGGATTGATTGAACAAAGTTTCGTGTATCTTTGTCCACTTCATGGATATCTTGCAAACTAGGCTTTGAAATCACATGATGTCTAATTAGTGCCTTTTCAATCAATTCTTCAATTTGCAGGAACGTCACTTTGCCTTTTAGAAATGCATCCACTGCAATTTCATTTGCTGCATTGAGCACAGCAGGCATTGTCCCTCCTATTTTACCTGATTCATAAGCAAAATGTAAGCAGCGATACCTGTCAAAATCCGCTTTTTGGAAATTTAGTTGTCCAATCTCCCAAAGGTTCAATGATTTCGCTTCTTTTAATGGCGCCCTGTCAGGATAAGTGAGTGCATATTGAATGGGCACTCTCATGTCAGGTGTACCTAATTGAGCCATGACGCTTTTGTCGTGAAATTCTACCATCGAATGGATCATGCTCTCTTTATGTAACAGCACATCAATTTGATCATATGGTATGTCAAACAACCAATGCGCTTCGATCACCTCGAGCCCTTTATTCATCATGGTCGCTGAATCAATTGTAATTTTTGCTCCCATTGACCAGTTCGGATGATTCAGCGCTTCTTCAACCGTAACACCTTCAAGTTCAGTTCGCTTTTTATCTCGGAAACTACCACCTGAAGCTGTCACGATTAAACGTTCAATGTTTTTAGCTTGTTCACCTTGCAGGCATTGGAAAATAGCGGAGTGCTCACTATCGACAGGAAGTAAAGGTACATCATATTTTTTGGCGTACTCTTTTACTATATGACCAGCTGTCACAAGTGTTTCCTTATTTGCGAGTGCAATCGTCTTTTTTTGTTCAATGGCCTTTAATGTTGGAACAAGCCCAACACTTCCTACAAGTGCATTGACCACAACGTCCACTGCATCATAGGTCGCTGCCTCGATGTTGGCTTCATCACCTGCAGCCATCTTGACATCGTATTCAAATGAATGACTTTTTAGCGTGCGATAGGTCTCTTCGTCTAAACACCCGACGAATTCAGGCTGAAAACGCTCAATGATAGGAATAGCCTTATCTACATTTCTGCCAAACGTCATGGCTTTCAGCTTAAATTTATCATGGTGCTGCCTGATCACATCTAATGTTTGTTCTCCAATTGATCCTGTTGCGCCTAATAGCGAAATATATTTCAAATTGCCACTCCTTCTCTCGTTCAATAAGTTTCTATGAGGTTAGCTAGCAAATGTGGCCAGCAATAAATATAAAAACGGCAGAACGAATAAAAAGCTGTCAAACCTGTCCAAAATCCCGCCATGACCAGGGAGTATTGTCCCTGAATCCTTCACGTGATAATGACGCTTTAAAGCAGATTCCACAAGGTCGCCAAGCTGTCCAAAAATACTTAGCAAAAGCGTAATAAACATAACAAGCAGATATGATGGCAAAAATCCTGTAACCGCCTGAAACACAAGTGACAACACGACCGCTGTGACGATTCCACCGATAAATCCTTCTACTGTTTTGTTTGGGCTGATCTCTGGCCAAAGCTTTCGTTTCCCCATAGATTTCCCAATAAAATAGGCACCTGAGTCAGTAGACCAAATAATCACCGCTGCGAAGAAGATCGCACTCATGCCATATAAGCCTCTAATTTGGATAAAATAATAGAAACTGACGCCAATATATAATGTGGCTAATATAACAAAAGCAACCTCATCGAATGTGAAAGAGTTTTTGCTCAAAACTGTATAAGTTAAAAGTATTAAGATTGCAAATAAAGCAATCTGCATTTTTGATGCGTCTACGTTCGGGAAGAAACCATTCTCTCCGCCCATTAAAAGCCAAAGCAATATTAAGCTGACAATACCAGGAAAACTGAAAATCGAAATCTTTTTCATTCTCAGAAGCTCAAAGAGAGCGACACTTCCCATTAAATAAATCAGCAGGGTAAAAGGCATCTGTCCATAAATAACAGCAAATAAAAACACTGCAGCTGCCAAAACACCCGTCAAAATTCTTTGTTTCATCTGCACCACCCTCTAAATTCCACCGAACCTCCGGCCGCGACGCTGGTACTCTCCGATAGCGCCTATAAGATGCTCATCAGAAAAGTCAGGCCAAAGCACATCCGTAAAGACAAACTCGCTGTACGCAATTTGCCAAAGCATAAAGTTGCTTAATCTAATTTCTCCACTCGTGCGAATAAGCAAATCCGGATCTTGAAGAGATTCTGTCATTAAATAAGCTGAAAACATCTCTTCTGTGATGTCTTCTGCTCTAAGCTTACCTTCTTTGACTTTTTCAGAAATTTGTCTGCATGCTGAGACGATTTCTGTTCGCCCTCCATAATTGAGCGCAAAGTTTAAAACGAGTCCGTTATTATTCACCGTACTCTTCACTGCGTTCTCTACCGCTCTTTTTGTATGCTGCGGGAGGCCGTCTGGATCACCTGTTAAGCGCACACGAACATTTTCCTCGATGAGTTCAGGCAGATAGATGTTTAAAAATTCTTCAGGAAGCTTCATTAAAAAGTCTACTTCTAGTTTTGGACGTTTCCAATTTTCCGTAGAAAAAGCATACAAAGTCAGCACTTTGACATTCAGCTCATTTGCAAGCTTTGTCATGCGCTTGACGACTTTCATTCCTTCATGATGTCCTGCTACCCGTGGAAGAGCGCGTTTTTTCGCCCATCTTCCGTTCCCATCCATGATAATGGCGATATGTTCAGGAATTTCTCCATTTAATATGTCTTCTTTTGTCAGGCTTTCTAAGTTGGAAGCTGCTGTTTGCTGATTCTTCCAATTTTTGAGTATATTGAGCATGAGATTCCTCCATCACCCAAAAAGGTTGCGTTCCCGCTAATAATATAGTCATCAACAGTATTAACAAAAAAACCCCCTGTAAACATGAAGAGGGTCTTTTCACTATTATCTATTGTACATAGTTTTTTCTTAAACTTCCATGATTTCTTTTTCTTTATCTTTCGTCACGTCGTCAATTTTAGCGACATATTCATCTGTCAATTTTTGAACATCCTCTGTAGATGATCTTAGTTCATCTTCAGTGATCTCCCCATTTTTCTCAAGCTTTTTCAAATCATCGTTTGCATCACGACGAACGTTACGAACAGCTACTTTTGCTTCTTCAGAGTATTTTTTCACAACTTTCACAAGCTCTTTACGTCTTTCTTCTGTTAGCGCAGGGATCGCAATGCGGATCACATTTCCGTCACTTGTTGGCGTGATGCCAAGATCAGACTTTTGGATCGCTTTTTCGATATCACCGATCGCTGTTTTATCGTAAGGTGTGATAATCAGCATACGTGCTTCTGGCACTGTAATTGACGCAATTTGGTTGAGTGGTGTTTGTGCACCGTAATAATCAACTGTCACTTTATCTAGTAGTGAAGCATTTGCTCTACCAGCGCGAACAGTTGCTAGTTCACGTCCGTATGCTTGAACGGCTTTTTCCATTTTTTCTTTTGTTTGGTTCAACACTTCTTTTGACACGTTATTTCCCCCTCACGATCGTTCCGATTGATTCGCCATTTACGGCACGTTTAATATTTCCTTCTTCCATAATGGAGAATACGATTAATGGAATGTCATTGTCCATACATAATGAGGACGCAGTAGAATCCATTACAGCAAGCCCTTCTTTTAGTACATCAAGATATGAAAGCTTATCATATTTTACTGCATCCGCATCTGTACGAGGATCAGCACTGTAGACACCATCTACATTATTTTTCGCCATTAAAATGACATCTGCTTCAATTTCTGCTGCACGAAGTGCTGCAGTTGTATCTGTAGAGAAATAAGGATTACCAGTACCTGCAGCAAAAATCACGACACGTTTCTTCTCAAGATGACGGATCGCTTTTCTTCTTATGTATGGCTCTGCAACCTGTCTCATTTCGATAGAGGTTTGTACTCTAGACTGAATACCAAGCGTTTCTAGGCTGTCCTGTAACGCCAGTGAATTCATCACTGTTGCAAGCATGCCCATGTAGTCTGCTGTTGCCCGGTCCATTCCTAAGTCACTGCCTGTCTTACCGCGCCAAAGGTTTCCTCCGCCTACAACGACTGCAACTTCAACATCAAGTTCTGCAATTTCTTTTACTTGCTTTGCAATTGATTGAATGACAGTTGGGTTAATTCCATTTCCAGCATCACCTGCTAGTGCTTCGCCACTTAGCTTCAGTACAATGCGATTATATTTCGGTTTGCTCATGATAACCTCCAAGTGTAAACTATACCGTCTCTTATTATGCGTAAGAAACCGCCTTTTGTAAATCAATATCCTCTAAAAAATAGGGAACACAGTGCTTGTGCTCCCTAAAAAAGCCCCAGAGAGCTTTTCAAACATTATTTTTTCACTTGGCTCATCACTTCTTCAGCAAAGTTGTCTTGACGCTTTTCGATACCTTCGCCCACTTCGTAGCGAACATAAGTTTGAACAGTTGCGTTTTTCGCACCTACAACTTGTTTCACTTTTTCATCTGGGTTTTTAACGAACGCTTGGTCAAGTAAGCAAATTTCTTCGAAGAATTTGTTTAGACGGCCTTCTACCATTTTAGCTACGATGTTTTCAGGCTTTCCTTCTTGAAGTGCTTGCTGCGTTAATACTTCGCGCTCACGGTTTGCTTCTTCTTCTGACACTTGGTCACGAGAAATATATTTAGGATTTACAGCAGCAACGTGCATTGCAATGTCTCTTGCAAGCTCTTCATCAGTTGTTCCGTTAAGAACCGCTAATACACCGATGCGTCCGCCCATGTGCAAGTAAGAACCGAATGCTGCGTTATCTTCTTTCGTGATGACAGAGAAACGACGTAGAGTGATTTTCTCTCCGATTTTCGCAATTGCAGATGTGATATGCTCTTCAACTGTTGAACCGTTTTCCATTTTAGAAGCATGAGCTTCTTCAATTGTTGCAGGTTTAGCAGCAAGTAAATGATCAGCAAGTTCGTTAAGAAGTGTTTGGAATCCTTCGTTTTTCGCAACGAAATCAGTCTCAGAGTTCACTTCTAGGATAACGCCTGTGTTGCCGTCAGTTTTGATAAGAGTTAATCCTTCTGCCGCAATACGGTCTGCTTTTTTCGCAGCTTTTGCGATTCCTTTTTCTCTTAGAAGATCGATTGCTTTGTCGATGTCACCATCAGTTTCTGTTAACGCTTTTTTACAGTCCATCATACCTGCACCCGTTTTTTGACGCAGTTCTTTAACTAATTGAGCAGTAATTGCCATTTTACATTTCCTCCTTCTATGTTAAAACACGGATTACTAGGTGAAAAAAAGGTGATAAAAGGCATTTCCCTCTTATCACCTTTTGAATAGGTTACGCAGTTGTTGTTTCAGTTTCTGTCGTTTCTTCTACAACAGCTTCTTCTTCGCCTTGTTTAGACTCAAGAATCGCATCTGCCATTTTAGCAGTTAGAAGTTTTACAGCACGGATTGCATCATCGTTTGCAGGGATCACAACATCAATTTCGTCTGGATCACAGTTTGTGTCAACGATACCGATGATTGGGATATTCAGTTTACGAGCTTCTGCAACTGCAATACGCTCTTTACGAGGATCGATAATGAAAAGTGCATCCGGAAGACTCTTCATGTCTTTGATTCCGCCTAAGAATTTTTCAAGACGCTCTAATTCTTTTTTCAGTTGAACGACTTCTTTCTTAGGAAGAACTTCGAAAGTACCGTTTTCTTGCATTTTTTCAATATCTTTCAAACGCTTGATACGTTTTTGGATTGTTTCAAAGTTTGTTAACGTTCCACCAAGCCAGCGTTGGTTTACATAGAACATACCAGAACGGATTGCTTCTTCTTTCACTGAATCTTGCGCTTGTTTTTTCGTACCAACAAAAAGGATTTTTCCTCCATCAGCAGCAAGGTTTTTCGTGAAGTTGTAAGCTTCCTCTACTTTTTTCACCGTTTTTTGAAGATCGATGATGTAGATACCATTACGCTCTGTAAAGATGTAACGCTTCATTTTTGGGTTCCAACGGCGAGTTTGGTGACCGAAGTGAACACCAGCTTCTAGCAATTGCTTCATAGAAATAACTGACATTTTGTTGCCTCCTAATATAATGGTTTTTTTTCCTCCGCTTAAGTCATGTTCACATAAAACTGCGCCACGCAGCACCTTCATATGAATCATCAAGCGTGTGTATTTAACACCAAGAAATAATATAACACATGATGGACTGACAATCAAGAATCCTTTACAGCTTTCCGCTAAATTTTAATAAAAGCTCGATTTCTGTCTTACCAGTTTTCAATTCTTTCGCTATTTCTTCTAGTGACCGCCCTTGATCATATAAGGCCTTCACTTGATCTTGGAATGTTTCTTCTATTTCATTTTCAGAAGGCTCAGGAGCTTCTGTTTCAAGATTTGGAACGGGTTCGTTTACCTTCTCTTCCTGCACCTCAACCTCGCTAAGGAGAGCCGACAGGTGCTCTGGTACTGGATCTTCACTTTCTACCGATTGCTGGGATTCAGTTGGTTGTGGTTGCTTTGGTGTCTGAAGATCCGATTTCAGCTCTTCAGCAAAAAAATCAGGGGAAGCGGCTGCAGCTTTTGATAGTTTGTCATTCTCTTCTTTGACTTCCATCAAAAATGCAGCCAGGGTATTTTCCGTTTCTTCTAAAAGCTCTCGCTGCTTTTGTTCAGTTGCCTTCAGCGAATTCATTCTCGTGTATAAAATGATCACAAAATAAATAAGTGCAGCATGAAGCATAAAGCTAATCAGCCATAACATATTTTTTCACTCACTAACTCTTTAAGATTGAATGGCTTTATCAAGCAGATGCTTAAGCTTGAACAATGCCTTCGAATGAATTTGTGAAATGCGCGAGGTGGATAAATTGAGCACTTGACCGATTTCCGTTAATGTCAGTTCTTCTTTATAGAAAAGACTGATCACAAGCTTTTCTTTTTCCGAAAGCTCAGTAATCTTTTCAGCAAGCTGTTCAATTAATTCATCTTTCAGCATTTTCTCCTCAGGTGTCACAGACTTTTCGTCGCGAATCATGACTTGGACGTTTTCTCCGTCTTCTTGATCATGCAGCTTCTCGTCGATTGAGAGCAAATTCGCAAAGAAACCTTCATTCATCGTTGTGACAACATCCTGTTCACTCATGCCGAGTTCCTCGGCAACCTCTGTCGCTGTCACATTTCGCAAATAACGCTGTTCAAGTTTTTCAATAGCCGCTTCTACTTTTTTTGTTTTTTCTCTTGATGTACGAGGCAGCCAGTCCTCTTTACGAAGACCGTCGATGATGGCTCCGCGGATTCTGAAGGATGCATATGTATCAAACTTCAGATCTCTTCCGGGGTCAAATTTTTCAAGGGCATCATATAAACCGAGCATCCCTAGACTGATCAAGTCTTCTTTATGCACTGACTTCGGGAGACCGATGGAAATTCTTCCAACATGATATGTGACGAGCGGCATATAGCGGCGCATAAGATCATCTCCAGCAGCTGGGTCCTTCCACTCTTTCCATCTAGCCCATAGCGCCTGATCTTCGTAATTTAAGGATTGCATCTTTCTCCCCCTATACTTCCTTAGTTATATCTTCATAATGCCATGCTTCACAGTGCGGATCTCAAGCTCCGTCGTAAGCGGATCGAATTCAATCGTACGTCCATTATTCCCGCCCGTGTCCTCACTAATGATCGGGATATGATGAAGAGACAGATGTTCTTTAACAGCTGATACGTTTCTAGGTCCAATTCTCATCAAATCATTGGTTGACTTAAACTTAAACATTTCCGCGCCACCAGCAAGTTTCGCCTTTAGCGCATGTTTGCGCGCTCCTTCTTTTAGGAGCAGATCAATTGTATGCTTGACACCTGTATCTGCATATTTGGCCAAGTTCTCCACCGCCCCTTTTGCAAGGGATGAGTCTGGAAGCATGACATGGACAAGACCTGCCAGCTTTTTCTCTTGGTCAAACAGGACAAGACCTACGCAAGAACCAAGACCGGATGTCCGAATACGGTCCGGTGTTTTCACAAGCTGAACATCCGCTATACCAACCTTTACAACTGCCGGAATCTGCACGTTCATTATAGGTTACCTAATGCTTTGAACAGTTTGTCAAACGATTCAAAGTCTGGTAATAGAAACATATTTCCTTTCAGCTCTTGCTTATTTTGATCATCAAAAATGGATGTATCAATCACAATTGCCTGATCGCCGAGAGGACTGAACTGCATTAACCCTTCACTAATGACAGCACCGAACATATCGAGAGTGACATCTGGAACACTTGGGTAAAGCTTCAATTTTGTTAGATCGGCAAGGGCTGATAAATAAGAGCCTGCTAAAATATTTCCTAGCTCATGAAGTGCTGACGTCCCTAGCACGTGTTCATGAATGGTATCAATATCAAACGCTGGATCCTGTACAAGCTCTCTTACAAATTGCTCTGCTTGCTCAAACGGCATAATGAAAAAGATGGAGCCGGATAAATCTCCTTCCATTCGCAGGAAAATGCTTGCAACTGGAAGATCTGCACCGCCAAAAAAATCCATTAAATCTTCAAACGAGAGAACTTTGACAAAAGGAACAGCCATATCTATTTTGCGATCTAATAGGTTGGCAAGAGCAGACGCTGCATGGCCTGCTCCGATATTCCCTACCTCTCTTAATACATCTAACTGTTCATCTTTTATTTCACTGAAAATGTTCATTTCACATCCCCCTTAATGAACAGGTGCATCTTGAACGCTATTGTCGAGGACAGCACCAGCATGAATGATATTAAATAGACGCTGATCATGCTTAATGATACCTATCACCCATGATTGTCCTTCTTTTTCAGCTGAATCAGGAGAAGATTCTACTTCTTCCTGATGGACTGTAATGACATCATTTGCTTCATCAACAACCCAGCCGACTTCAATGTCACCAACTTGCACAATAATCATTCTAGTTTCATCTGTAATCTCGTTGTCAGTTGATCCAAGTCTAACCCTAAGGTCGATGACAGGTGTCACCACACCGCGCAGATTAATGACGCCGCATATATAAGGGGCAACGCCAGGAATTCTTGTCGGCTGCTGCCATTTTTCAATGGACTTTACTTCTGATACTGAAATGGCGTATTCTTTTTTGTTTACGATAAACACAATCATCTTTTCGCCAGTTTTGATATCTGTACTCATTTCAGACCGCTCCTCTATTGTTTTTTACTTGATCAGTGCATTACAGTCAACGATGAGTGCAACCTGACCGTCACCTAGGATTGTTGCGCCTGAGATCGCAAACACGTTTGGCAGGTAATCTCCTAGTGATTTCAATACAACCTCTTGCTGACCAATGAATGAATCGACCACAAATGCTGTCAGCTTGTCTCCTTTACGAACAACGATGATGTGCAGTTCTTCCTCTAATTCATTCGCATTTGGTACGTGGAATTGTTTCTTCAGGTACACGACCGGTACGATAAATCCGCGGAAATCAATCACTTCACGATCATGCGTTTGAAGGATGTCGCTTTTCTTAATCACAGCCGTTTCAATAATAGAAGAAATCGGAATCGCAAATGTTTCCTCTTCCAGTTTCACAAGAAGAACGGAAATAATTGACAATGTGAGCGGGAGCTGGATAGAGAATAATGAGCCCTGGCCTTCTGTTGAGTTGATGCTTACAGAACCGCCTAATGATTCCAGCTTGTTTTTCACGACGTCAAGACCTACACCGCGGCCTGAGATGTCAGATATCTCATCAGCTGTAGAGAATCCTGCTGCAAAGATCAATGAATCAATTTGATGATCTTCAATGGTTTCCGCTTCTCTTTCTGTAATAACCCCGCGCTCTAGTGCTTTTTCAAGCACCTTTTTACGGTTAATCCCGCCACCGTCATCTTCTACTTCAATGAAGACGTGGTTTCCACTATGATAAGCCTTTAATAGAACGGTTCCTTTTTCTGGCTTGCCTTTTTTCACACGTTCTTCTGGCGATTCAATCCCGTGATCTAGACTGTTTCTGAGTAAGTGTAAGAGCGGATCTCCAATCTCGTCGATCACTGTTCGATCAAGCTCTGTTTCAGCGCCTTCAATGATGAGTTCAATTTTCTTATTAAGCTCTTTCGTCAATTGACGAATCATACGCGGGAACCTGTTAAACACAGTTTCTACAGGTACCATTCTCATGTTCAGGATGATCGATTGCAGGTCGCCTGATATACGTGTCATTCTTTCGACCGTATCAGTGAGTTCGTTGTTTTCAAGCTCTTTTGCAATCTGTTCTAAACGTCCTCTATCAATAACAAGTTCTTCAAACAGATTCATAAGAGAATCTAGACGATCGATGTTGACACGAATTGTTTTCGTAACGCCGGCAGCTGCACCGTTATTGCCATTTGCTTTTGGCCCTTCGTTTGCTGGCGCTTTAGCAGCAGGCACGGATACTTCTTCTTTTTTCTGTTCAGGTTTTGCTTCTCGTTTTTCAGCCGAGGCAGTTTCTTCAAATGCAGAGACTTCAGAGATCTCAACATGTTCAACCTCTGAGATCGCCGTCACGATTTTCTTCACTTCGTCCATTGGCTGTTTAGATAGATAAGAAATACTGAATTCAGATTCGAAATCTTCTGATTCTAAAAGTTCTGCATTCGGAACCGTTTTGACGACCTCGCCTGCTTCATTGAGTCTTTCAAAAATCATATAGACACGAACTGCTTTTAATAAGCATGCGTCGCTTAATGTCACGGTCAGCTCATAGCATTTAAAGCCTTGTTCTCTCGCTTCATCAAGAACTGTTCGTTCAAATTCATTATAGTCTAAGTCGTTAGCGGCAGGAGCTGATGCATCAGCTGTCTCAACGCTAGAAGCTGCCTCCGCATGGCTTCCTGTCACGTCTAGCTTTTTACTAATCTCTGTGACATCACGTTTCCCGTCCCCGCCTTCTGCAATCGATTGAACCATTGCTTCAAGGTGGTCGAGTGCTTCAAACATCGTATCCATTGACTCAGGAGTGACAATCATTTGTTCATTCCGGATGGCATCAAACATGTTTTCTAAGTGATGCGTCAGTTGAGCCATATCAGCATAGCCCATCGTTGCACTCATGCCTTTCAATGTATGAGCCGCTCTGAAAATATCATTCACTAGCTGCAAGTCGGTTGGGTTCTTTTCTAATTCGAGAAGTTTTTCATTACAAGCTTGTAAATGTTCTCTGCTTTCATCTAAAAAGATATCTAAGTATTGGTTTACATCCAACGTGTTCACGCCCTCTCTTTTTTCATGGAGCTTATAATTGCATGTGCGATGTCATCCACATGCCTTGTTTCATGTGCAAGGCCTGCTTTAATGACTGATTTAGGCATTCCGAAAACAACACATGATTCTTCTTTTTCTGCAATGACTTTTGTATGACCGCTTGCGACCATTTTTTTGACACCTTCTGTGCCGTCGCTACCCATCCCTGTCATAATGACAGCAATTTTCTCGTAACCTTTTATGTTGCTGATAGATTCAAATAAATAGTTAACAGAAGGTTTGTGCCGGCTGTCAGTATCTTCTGGGGACAGCCTGATCACTAAAGACGCCCCTTGTTCATGAAGTGACATATTCATTCCACCAGGAGCTATGTAAGCCACTCCATTTTTAGCGATATCTCCATCTTGTGCTTCTTTAATCGCAATTTGTGATAAATGGTCTAACCTCGTAGCAAGTGATGCCGTAAATCCTGCCGGCATATGCTGCACAATCAAAATTGGCGCCTCTATGTCCTTTGGCAGCTTCGTGACGACTCGTTGAAGCGCCCTTGGCCCTCCCGTAGATGTTCCGATTGAAATAATCTTTTGGAGTGAGCCGCTTTTTACTTCTTTCAGACGGGGAACAGCCACTGGACTTGGCGGCTTGATGACTGGCTTAGGAGAAACCTGTTTCTCAGTGCGTTTCCTAGACAGACCTGCCGCAAGTACGCGCTCTACAATTTGACCTCTTACTTTGTGTAAATCGAGCGAAATACTTCCCGAAGGCTTTGTCACGAAGTCAAACGCACCGAGCTCTAAGCAATGGATGGTTAAATCCTTCCCTTGCTTTGTCTGGCTTGACACCATAATCACGGCAAGGTCGTGTTCAGCCAGAATTTGTTTTAATGCTTCTGTTCCATTTAAAACAGGCATTTCCACATCTAGTGTGACAACATCTGGATTCAATTCCTTGATCCGTTTTAAGGCATCTTCCCCATTTCGCGCCGTTCCCACGACTTCAATTTCTTGTTCGGCACTTAGGAAATCACTAATGAGCTTTCGCATAAAGGCCGAGTCATCTACTACAAGTACTCTAATCATGAGTCCACCTTCCTCCTTTTAAAAAAAGAGGACAACTTATCTATAAACGTATGCTGCTCTCTCCGTGCCTCTCTTAACTGCTGATGATAAAGTGTTTCTGCAAGCATTTTAATTGTTTTACTCAGCCTTGAATGAGGCTGCTTGATATAAAATGGAATTTGTTCCGCTACTGCTTTAGGAACCGCAGGATCATCAGGCACAGCACCAGCAAACACAAGCTTTCTGTGTAGAAATGATGTGACCACTCCTGCTAATTTCCGGTAGGTTTCAGACCCTTCTGACGGGGTTTTACACCGGTTAACAATGATTTGCACTGACTGCCCAAACTGATGAATGGTTAAGTGTTTAATCGCGCTGTAGGCATCCATGATGGATGTTGGTTCTGGCGTTGTCACGACCACCACTTCTCCTGCCGATAAGACAAAAGGCAGTTGATCTTTTGACAAGCCTGCACCCATATCAAAGAATATACAATCGAAATCACGCATCATTCTCTCCATCTCCTCCAGAAAGAATGACCATTGCTCTTTATCTAAAGAAAACAGCTGTTCAAGTCCGCTTCCGCCAGAAATGTAATAAAGATTGTCAGTTCCTTTTGTCATAGCCGCTTGGAAGGATTTCTTCCTAACGAGAACATCTAATATAGAGCTAGTCGATGTTTTCCCTAATAAAATATCAATATTCCCCATGCCAAAATCAAGGTCAATGACTAACACTCGCTTACCTGCACTAGCGACAGACAGTGCCATATTCAGCGTCAAATTCGATTTACCTACCCCGCCTTTACCGCTCATGACTGCAATGGTTTTTGCCAGTCCGCTTACGCTAAGAGGGGCCGGCGTTATCGTTTGACTCTGCTGAACAAGTTTTCTTAGACCTTCTGCTTGGTCAGGCTTCATCATTGTAAGACCATCCTTGTTAATTCAAGAGGAGAGCCCTCAAGAATATCCTCAGGTACATTTTGGCCATTTGTTAAAAAACCGAGCCCAATTTGAGATTCTGCAATGATTTGAAAGATCGTTCCCATCGTGTCTGTTTCATCTACTTTCGTAAAAATGAATTGATGGACTGGAACGTGTTCAAAACGTTTGACCATGGCGTTCATGTCCTGATACTTCGACGTTGCACTCATGACAAGGAAACTTTGAATGCTTTCATCAAATGGAATAATGTCTGTCAGCTCTTTCATATACGCTTCTTCTTTAAAGTTACGGCCTGCTGTGTCTATGAAAATATGATCATAATCTTTAAAGGTCTGCTGCGCTTTCACAAAATCCTCTCTTGAATAACAAACCTCAAGCGGCGCATTCAGCAGTTCAGCATATGTTTTCAGTTGTTCGATTGCTGCAATTCGGTACGTATCCGTTGTAATAAAAGCGATTTTCTTTTGATGCTGAATAGCCGTTTTGGCAGCCAGCTTTGCAATCGTTGTCGTTTTGCCAGCGCCCGTTGAACCAAACAGCACAATATATTTCGAACGAATCATCGGCTCATCAGAGGTGTGAGCTGGCAGCATCTCTGTGAGCAGTTTTTCAAGTTCTTTTTTAATTTGATCTTCCTTGACAGCACCCTTCGTTAAAAGACCCTTTAAGCACTCATCTCGAATCTCATCATCAAGACCTTGATCCTTTAGCTTTTGATCGACCGCCATAAGAGAATCAGGCAAAATGCCAGCATGCCGCTCGTTCCTTGTATATTCTAAAGGCTGAGAATGAGGGGAAATGGCTTTGACTGCCTCAGGAGCAAAGGCTGGTTCTTGCGCCTGCTTTTGAACCGGCTCCTTTTTCGGTAACACCGGGATAGGAGCCGGTGGGTTTAGTCCATTACCAGCTCTTTCTTCAAAATCTTGATCCAGCACCGCAATCACTTCGACCATTTGCTGTTTTTTTAAACCGAACAGCTTTCGTTTGACAACGGTTTTAGAATTTAAAATGACGGCATCTTTCCCAAGCTGCTGCCTAATTTGAATCGTTGCCTCCTGCATAGAATTCGCTGTGATCTTTTTCATTTTCATTAGATATCCACCACTCCGATGCTCTGTACTTCCACATTTGCTTCTAGTTCGTTATATGATAGTACCGGTAATTCTGGAAAATATCTTTCTAACAGCTGCTTGACGTACATTCTTATAGGAGGTGAGCACAATAGAACCGGCGTTTCCTGGCGAAGCGAAAGCTGTTCAATTTCTCTCGCCACGGATTGAATCACACTTTCAGAGGACTCTGGATCTAACGATAAGTAGTTACCATGCTCTGTCTGCTGTACGCTGTCAGCAATTACCTTTTCAACTCGGCCTGAGCATGTCACAACTTTCAATGATTCATTTTCTCTTGCATACTGTGCAGTAATCTGTCTTGCCAGCGCCTGTCTAACATATTCCGTTAACAAATCTGTATCCGTCGTTAATTTTCCATAGTCTGCAAGCGTCTCAAAAATGGTCACAAGGTTTCGAATAGAGACCTTTTCTTTCAGCAGCTTTGCCAGTACCTTTTGGATATCACCGACTGCTAGCGGATTTGGTGTCACCTCATCCACTAAGACAGGATAACTTTCTTTAAGATGATCGATTAATTGCTTCGTTTCTTGGCGTCCGAGCAGTTCGTGTGTGTTTTGTCTAATCTTCTCTGTGATGTGAGTAGACACAACAGATGCCGGATCCACAACCGTATAGCCAAGCATTTCAGCCTGATCTTTTTCTGCTTCTGATATCCATTTTGCCGGCAAGCCAAAGGATGGTTCGATCGTTTCAATTCCTTCAATCGGATCATCATCAGGCGTTGGGGACATCGCTAAGTAGTGATCAAGCAGCAGCTCACCTTTTGCCACTTCGTTCCCTTTAATTTTCAACCGGTATTCATTTGGGTTAAGTGCAATGTTGTCTCGAATTCGGACAACTGGAATGACAAGGCCTAGTTCGAGGGCAAGCTGCCTTCGGATCATCACAATTCGATCTAACAGGTCACCGCCCTGATTGGCATCAGCGAGCGGAATCAGACCATAGCCAAATTCAAATTCAATGGCATCCATTTGCAGGAGATGAATGACGCTTTCTGGACTTTTCATCTCTTCTACCTCAGCTTGTTCCTCCAGCACCTCTTCAATTTCTTCTTGATCCTGTTTGTTTTTCGACATCATGTATGCCCCGAGTGCAAGAAAACCTGCGATCGGTCCTGTCAAAAGTACGCCAATCGGAGTAAACAAACCAAGAAGGAAGATCGTGCCTGCTGTGACGTAAAGCATAGCCGGGAATGCAAAGAGCTGACTAGTAATGTCAGACCCAAGGTTTCCGTTAGAAGCAGCCCTCGTGACGACAATCCCTGTCGCTGTTGAAATGAGGAGTGCAGGAATTTGTGAAACAATCCCGTCCCCTACCGTTAATAGCGTAAAGTGGGAAGCTGATTCTTGAATCGACATTCCTTGTTGAAGCATCCCAATAATGATTCCAAAAATAATATTGATAATGACGATGATAATACCTGCGATGGCATCCCCTTTGACGAACTTACTTGCACCATCCATCGCACCATAAAAGTCTGCCTCTCTCGATACCTTTTCACGGCGATTTCTTGCTTCACTTTCTGTCAGCATTCCTGCATTTAAATCTGCGTCAATACTCATCTGTTTACCTGGCATCGCATCAAGTGTAAATCTTGCAGCAACCTCTGATACACGCTCAGCCCCTTTGGTGATCACAACAAACTGAATGATGATCAGGATAAGGAAGACAACCAGACCAACGAGTACATTTCCTCCAACAACAAATGAACCAAACGTTTCTACAACCTTTCCAGCATCTCCAGTTGATAAAATAGAACGTGTTGTAGAGATGTTAAGCCCTAAGCGAAACAGCGTTAAGAGCAAAAGCAATGATGGAAAAATCGAAAATTGCAGTGGTTCTTGCATGTTCATTGTGGTGAGAAGCACGATAAGCGCAAGAGAAATATTAATAATGATTAAAATACTTAATAGAATGGGCGGAAACGGTATGACCAGCATCGCCACAATTAAAATAACACTGAATAAAACAGATAAATCTCTTGCTGACATGCCTGTTCTCTCCTTTTAAAACCAAAAATTCATAAAATCTTTTGTTTCGTTTTATATACGTAAGCTAAAATTTCTGCGATGGCCTTAAAATATTCTTCTGGCACCGCTTGATTGATATCGACCTGATCATATAGCGCACGAGCTAGCGGCCGGTTTTCTATGGTCATGATATCGTGCTCTTTCGCAATCGTTCTAATTTTCATAGCCAAAATATCTGTTCCCTTTGCTACAACAAAGGGCGCATCCATCTTTTCTTCGTCATATTTCAAGGCAATTGCGTAGTGAGTTGGGTTTGTAATGATGACGTCCGCTTTTGGGACTTCCTGCATCATCCGTCTCATGGCCATTTCCCGCTGGCGCTGTTTAATCTTTGATTTTATGAGCGGGTCACCCTCTGATTTTTTATACTCATCTTTGATGTCTTGCTTAGACATCCGTAAGTTTTTTTCATAATCAAATTTCTGATACATGTAATCAAGCCATGCTAAGATCAGAAGAGCACATGCTGCATATAGACCCATAATCAAGGTCATATTTGCGACGAAATGCAGGGTTTCCTCCGCTGTTAGTAGAGGGAGCCGCAGGATTTCGTCAAAGTGCGTCCATAGTGCAATAAATGTCGCAAAACCAACAAAACCAATTTTCAGAATGGATTTTAATAGCTCTACGAGGGCTCGAATACTGTATATTCGTTTAAACCCTTTGATGGGATCGAGCTTTTCTAATTTCGGTTTGATCACTTCTGTCGAAAAGAGAAGCCCGACTTGTAAATAGTTACTGATGATACCTGCCAGCATACCAACACCAAGAATCGGCATGAGGAGGAGTGCTGTTTCTTGAAGCAACTCCAAGAATAGTTGATGAATATTAGATGTGCTAACTTTCATTAGCATTGTTGTTGAATAAAAACGTTCAATGAGCGCAATAATACGCTCTTTCATAAAAGGCCCAATAAAAAAGAATGATAAAAAGATTAATAGAAATGAGATGGCTGTATTGACGTCGGTACTTTTGGCAACCTGCCCTTTTTTTCGTGAATCCTGTCTCTTTTTTGGCGTTGCTTTTTCTGTTTTTTCACCTGCGAAAAATTGTAAGTCTAGTCTAAGCCTTGTCATCATGACGAACCACCGACCAATGCTAAGAAATTCCTCATGGTGAGCACAATCGTTTCAAATGTATTTTGGACAACTCCGAAGATGACACCCATACAGATGATGATCATAATAAAACTCACACCCATTTTAATAGGAAGTCCGACAACGAATACGTTCATTTGCGGAACCGTACGTGCTACAATCCCTAATGCCAAATCGACTAAAAACAAACTTGCCACAACAGGTGCCGAGATTTGAAAGGCAATGATGAACATTTGGTTGAAGCTCTTTGCGATAAAGGAAGCAAAGGATTCACTGCCGAAATTCAGCGCGTACTGATCAACTGCAATATATTGAAAGCTGTAAAATATCCCATCAAGCAGTAGGTGATGTGCATTCGTTGCAAGCATCAATAGCAGTGTGACCGTATAAAAAAACTGCCCCATCAGCGGTGTTTGCGCTCCTGTTTGCGGATCAATAACATTGGCGATCGCAAAACCCATTTGAAAATCAATGAATGAGCCGGCAATTTGAACAGCGGACACCATGATATATGCAATCAGCCCAAGAAGAAGTCCGACCATGGCTTCTTTCACCGCAAGCATCATATAAAGACCGTCTATATCGAGTGCTGGCGGTTCTTTAATCGTGCTAAAACTGATGACAGCCAAAAACAGTGAGAATCCAACTCTGTGTACAGCTGGTATCGTTCTATGCGCTAAAAGTGGTACTGTCACAAAAAAAGCGGTGATCCGAATAAAAACGAGAAGAAAAGCAGGGAATAATTCTATGATTGACATCGCTGTTTAACCTGCAAATCGATCTAAATTCGAGAATAGCTCTGTCGTGAAGGACACAATTGTTGAAAGCATCCACGGACCAAACACAACAAGCCCAATGAGCACAGCAACAATCTTAGGAATGAACGCAAGCGTCTGTTCTTGAATTTGGGTTGTCGCCTGAAACACACTGACAATCAGTCCCACAATTAGTGCGAGCGCTAGAAGCGGCCCGCTGACAAGCAATACAACATACACTGATCTTTCAGCCATCGTAATGACAAATTCTGAACTCATGTTTTAAGCACCTACTCTAAAAGCTTTGCAGCAAGGATTTTACTATCAAATACCATCCATCGACTAAAACAAATAACAATATTTTGAAAGGGAGCGATATCATAACCGGCGGAAGCATCATCATCCCCATTGACATCAGGACACTTGCGACCACCATGTCAATAATTAAAAATGGAATAAAGATCATGAAACCAATTTGAAATGCCGTCTTTAATTCTGAAATTGCAAAAGCTGGTACCATCGCCGTTAATGGGATATCTTTAATCGATTCAGGTGTATCCATTTTTGCGTAACTAAGAAATAAAGCCAAATCTTTCTGTCTCGTATGCTTACTCATAAACTCTTTGATTGGCACTTCGGCTTTTTCATACGCCTGGTTTAACGTAATGTCATCATTTAAAAGCGGCGTAAGCGCCTCTTTATTTATTTCTGAGAACGTGGGTGCCATAATAAAAAATGTGAGAAACAAAGCAAGTCCAACAAGCACTTGGTTTGGCGGCATTGAGTTGGTTGCAAGTGATGTTCTGACGAATGAAAGGACAATCACAATCCGTGTAAAACACGTCATTAAAATGAGAATGCCTGGTGCAACCGAAAATACGGTCAAAAGTAAAAGAAGACGGACAGACGTGCTGATATTCCCTGC
The DNA here is from genome assembly GCF_024498355.1 of Bacillus pumilus. Classification (GTDB taxonomy): domain Bacteria; phylum Bacillota; class Bacilli; order Bacillales; family Bacillaceae; genus Bacillus; species Bacillus pumilus_P. The sequence goes on along the minus strand of NZ_CP101833.1, from coordinate 1,552,501 downwards.
GCCGCTGGAATTAAATAAATCGATAAACTCATTCATTTTGTTTCGGGCCTTTCTTTCTGACTTCTGATTGGGTCTTTTTCAATTCGGCTAACTGCGCCTTTAAATTGGCTGAAAAAGAAGAAGTGGTTGTCTGGTCATGTTTCTTCACCTGCGATGTGAATTTTTGAACGATTTTTGGTAAATCTGTCTTGCTTTCCATCGCTTCTTCATATTGTTTCACAATCGCTTCACATTCTTGTTCATCGTCAATTTCTTTTAGCAGCTGGATTGAGTCTGCTACGCCGACAACTAGTACACGCTTGCCCACTTTGATAAGCTGGACCGAACGGTTTTGGCCAACCGTAGTTCCGCCAATATTTTCAACATAGCGGAATGGTTTGAGTAAGCGGTTTTGCTTACCAACAAATCTCACCAATCCATAAATGAGCAGGATGACAAAAAGTAAGGCACCAATCATTTTGACAAAATCCATAATGGAGACAGAAGAAGAGGGAACTTCTTCTGCCGGATTCGTTTGATTGTCAGTGGTTTTCTTTTCTGTATCCTTTTTGCTTTCTTTCTCACCTTTGATCCAGTCATTCACTGTACCATTTTCAGGATCTTTCGTTTCAGCGAACAGTGAAGCAGGCTGCATCGTCAAGAAAAGCATAAAACTGATCATTGCTATACATATCAAACGTTTTTTCAACAAGTCTTACACCCTTTTTTAGCCTAACGTTTTATTAATTGCTTCAAGTACACGGTCTGCCTGGAATGGCTTTACGATAAAGTCTTTTGCACCTGCTTGAATGGCGTCAATAACCATTGATTGTTGTCCCATCGCAGAACACATAATGATTTTTGCAGAAGCATCGATTTGTTTAATTTCTTTTAACGCAGTGATCCCATCCATTTCTGGCATTGTGATATCCATTGTCACAAGATCAGGAGATGTTTCTTTATATTTTTCAACAGCTTGTGCGCCGTTTTCTGCTTCTCCTACTACATCAAATCCGTTTTTTACAAGAATATCCTTAATCATCATTCTCATGAATGCTGCATCATCTACGATTAATACCTTAGTAGCCATTTACTTATTCTCTCCCTATATGTTTGTTTATTTTAAATTAGAAAGTCTTTCTGATTGACTTAATATATCAGTCACACGAACACCAAAGTTCTCATCGATCACAACGACTTCCCCTTTGGCGACGATTCGTTTGTTAACCAGAATGTCGACTGGCTCACCCGCAAGTTTGTCCAGTTCAATGACACTTCCAGCTGAAAGTTCAAGTACTTCTTTCACACTGCGCTGCGTTCTACCAAGTTCCACCGTAATAGAAAGCGGAATATCCATCAGCATATCGAGATTTCCTAGCTGGCTCGTTGAATGCTGAGGCTCACTGAACGCTTCAAATTCAACTGGCGCCACATTTACAGGTTCTGCTGGCTTTTGCTTCGCCTGTCTTTTCGGCGGTGCCGCTTGCTGCACAGGAGCAGACTGTGCTTGCGGAGCTGCCTGATGTGGTTCAGGTGCGCTTACTGGAGTTTCTTGAACAGGCTCTTCTTCTTGCGTCGGGACTGTTAATTCTGCGATTAAATCCTTCGCAAACGTAATAGGGTAAAGCTGCATAATATTTGAGTCTATGAGTTCACCTATCGTTAATCTAAAGGACACTTTGACAAGCATTTCTTCAGCTGGAATGCGGTCTGTGCCTTCTCCTTCTTTTACATCGAGTAATTCGACGCGCGGCGGAGAAATGTCAATCTTTTTATTAAAGACTGTCGACATAGATGTCGCTGCTGAACCCATCATTTGGTTCATCGCTTCTTGCACTGCACTTAAGTGAATTTCACTTAAAGACGGGTCAGCATTTGTTCCATCTCCGCCCATCATTAAGTCCGCAATGACTGCCGCATCTGTTTGCTGGATCACAAGCAGGTTACTTGCACTAAAGCCTTCTGTATAATTCACTTCAATCGCAACATATGGATGAGGAAACTCCTCATTCAGCTTGCTTTTTTGAATCACTGTGACAGTTGGAGTTGTAATCTCCACTTTTTGATTTAATAGGGTTGAAAGTGCTGTTGCAGAGCTACCAAATGAAATATTTCCGATTTCCCCAATGGCATCTTGTTCCATTGCAGAAAGGAGTGTATCGGGCTCTATATCGTCATTGCTGCCTCCTTTAAGGAGCGCATCGATTTCATCTTGTGATAATTTACTTCCGTTATTCTCCATCTTCTTCACCTCTTATGTCGTGATCTAGAATTTGAATCGCCTGTTTCCGATTCACGCGGCCGGCCTGTCCCAAGAATTTCGGTTTATTTCCGACCATAACAGTAAGAGGCGCATTTACTGGTTTGTCCAAGGCAATACAATCACCAATTTCCAAATTCAAAAACTCTTCCACCGTCATTTCCGATTGCCCAAGCTCTGCGACTACCGGTATTTTTGCCGTCATAATCCGTTTTTCAATGGCCTTTGTTTCTTCTTGTTTCGGTTCATTTCGTTCAGACTGCATCCAGTAGTGTACAGACAGCTTCGGAATAATAGGCTCTAATACAACGTGAGGAATACATAGGTTAATAACCCCGCTCACCTCACCAACTTGTGTATTAAGAGAAATGACGACAACTGTTTCGTTTGGTGACACCATTTGAACAAACTGGGGATTTACCTCGAAATCTGCCATCTCTGGCTCGATGTCGGTTATGGACTGCCACGCTTCTCTGTAATTTTCCAAAGCTCCCTCAAACATGTTTGAGATAATCTTTGTTTCGATTTCTGTAAGTGATTCTGTCTTATTATGACTAATGCCAATCCCGCCCATCAGCCTGTCCATCATGGCATAGCCGATTGTTGGGTTCACTTCAAGCATAATTCTTCCTTCAAGCGGGCTGACATAAAATAAGTTTAATAAGGTCATATTAGGAATCGAACGAATAAATTCTTCGTATGGTACTTGGTCAACCGAGCTGACAGAAATTTGAATATATGATCTTAGCTGCGCTGAAAAGTGCGTGGTGAGCAGTCTAGCGAAGTTATCGTGAATCCTTGTTAAACTTCGAATCTGGTCTTTTGAAAAGCGAAGAGCACGTTTAAAGTCATACACCTTCACTTTTTTCGTCGTTTCTTCTTTTTTCAGCTCTTCTGCATCCATTTCGCCTGTAGATATGGCAGATAATAATGCATCGATCTCATTCTGGGAAAGCACTTCTCCTGACATTTCTTCACCTCCATCGTGTCAATTAATCGCCTCTATTGCAGATTAAAGGAGGTTATATAAACTTCTTTCACCTTGCCATCTTGCAAATAGTGATTCACTTTGTTTTTGACTAGTGTTTTAAAATGATCTCTGCCTTTTTTGCCATCAAGTTCATCTGCATTCGTGTCTGATAAAATGTCGATCACGGCATCCTTCACTTGAAAACTTCTTTTTTCAAGCTCTTCTTTTGCTTTTTCAGAGTCCGTTTCAATATTTAGTACAAGTTTGACGGCATTTCCTTCAGACTTTAAATTGGTAATAATCTCAGGAATTTCAATAGAAGCTTTTGCGACTTCATCTGCTGTCGGCTCTTTTTCTGCTTTTGCTTCGTCTGAGCCATTCAGCAGAAAAACAATGCCAGCTCCAATTCCGACGATGGCAATAATCATGATTAGCATTACTACGACTAATTTCTTCTTCATTCAAACTCCTCTATTCCTTGATTCAATGAAATGACTTGGATTTTTCTGTAGAAAGAAATGATTTTCTCTTGAAGCTGCTCTTCATCTTCTTTCACAACGAATTTCTTTCCATTGGCGAGTGTAATGGTCGTGTCTGGAAAGCTTTCGATTTGCTCGATATGGAGAGCGTTCAGCATAAATCCTTTGCCATTTAATCTCGTCACTTCAATCATATTAAGCAGAGAAGCGATAAACCGCTCCCCCTACCTCCTATCGTTTCAGATTCACAAGCTCTTGCAGAATTTCATCTGATGTTGTGATCGTCTTTGCATTCGATTGGAATCCGCGCTGCGCGATAATCATTTCTGTAAACTCGTCTGTTAAATCAACGTTTGACATTTCAAGTCTACCTGTTTGGATGACACCTGTTCCTTCTTCACCAGGTACGATGGCATTACTTGGTGCACCTGAGCTTAGCGTTTGGCGGTAAAGATTGTCTCCGACTTTGTCAAGCCCTCCTGCGTTTCGGAATGACACGAGTGAAACCTGTCCAACGGTTCTCGATACATTATTTTCAACAACCGAAATCGTTCCGTCTGGACCAACACTCACACTTGAAATGCCATCTGGAATCGTTATTTTTTGTCCATCCATTCCAAGTAGATAGTTTCCATCAGGAGTGACTAAGCTGCCCTCTGAATCAGGTTTGAAATTCCCAGTTCTTGTATAAAGAATTTCTCCTTGGCTTTCAATACGGAAGAATCCATCACCATTGATATAGAAGTCATACGGTTCATCTGTATTTTGGGAAGCACCCGCTGACATGATCTTATCAATAGATGACAAAGAAGATCCTAGTCCAACTTGTTTCGAGTTGATCGAACCTGAGTTGTTTGTCGGTCCACCAGAGCTTGCAATTGTCTGACTGACCATATCTTTAAAAGTGATTCGGCTCTTTTTGTATCCGTGTGTATTCACGTTGGCCACGTTATTGGCTACAACATCTAATTTCGTTTGGAAGTTTTTCATTCCGCTAATTCCTGAGTAAAGTGAGCGTAACATTTATTTTCCTCCTCGATTTGCTTACGATTTTTCTCCAACAGTTGTAACGTCCCAAGGGCTGATTTTCGTTCCATCCTCTAGATATAGGAAATATTCATTGTTTATGTTTTTCACAGACTTCACAGTGCCAGATATGTCTTTATCATCTTGTTTGCCCGCTACTTCTTTACCAATCCAGCCTACATATGTCGTAAATGGATCTTGGTGTGCAACAAATGTAGACATGACCTGATTCAGCTGGGTGATTGATTCGTTCATATTCATTTGCTGTTCTAAAGAAGAAAATGTTGCAAGCTGCGTGACAAACTCACGGTCATCAATTGGGTTTGTCGGATCTTGGTTTTGAAGCTGCGTGAGTAATATTTTCAAGAATTGATCTCGTCCCAGCGTGTCTGTTTTTTTTGCTGCACTTGAAGAAGTGTCTGTTGTTGCGGTTGCTCTATTAGTAGAATCAACTGTTGCCATTAGATCTCCTCCTCTTCTTCATCTGACCCAACAAGAGCGTCCAGTACATCCTGGAATTCCGCTTCCTGTTCATCAGACTGCTGAGAATTCTGCCCTTTTGACTGGTGCTGTTTGTTTTCTTCACTAAACTGTCCAAATAACGGCTGTTCATTTGATTGAAGCGGTATATGGAAACGGTCCACTTGAACCGACATATTCGGAAGCGCCTGTTTGAGCTGCGGCAGATGGTGCTCTAACAGCTCTTTCGCCGCCTGTGTCGAAGCTGTAATTTTACTCGCATACATACCATTTTGCTTCGTCAGCTGAATTGTGATAAATCCGAGATTCTCTGGATTTAATCGAACGGTAAAGCGTCCGCTTGAGTTGCCAAATGGCGTGAATTTCATTTGCTTCCACGTATTTAGAATTTGCTGATCAACCGTTCCGGGCTTTTCATCAGTTGTATGTGTCTGCTGAACAGGAGCTGCTGATTGCAATTGAAAAAACTGCTTATGACCTTGAAAAAGCGTATGAGTGATCGTTTTTTCAGAAGCAGGTGCAGAAGTGCTTTGTCCTTTGACAACTTCCTTTTTGATGAGCCATTCAAGGGAGGCAGCACCTTTTGCCGGGGAAGCAAGAGCAGATTCCTGTCTTGGAGAGACCAATTCTTTCAACTCTCCTAGAGAAATTTTCCACTCTTTATCTGACCCTTTCGCATTCGCCATCATATGGTCGATTAACTGATTAAAGTGTTTCAGCTCACTTTGAGACATTGAATTCAGCTTTGGTGCTGAACCCTGCGAGAAAAACTGCTCTTTTACTTGCTGAATCAGTTTCTCATCCACCCCATTTTTCGAAAGAAAGTGGATGAAGTCTTGACCCTTTGCTTCAATATCCTTCACTAGCTTTGCATCAAAGCTGAGCGGCTGTTGATTGAGCAGTTGATATAAGAAAAAGTGGACTTGTATGAGCTGCTCACTATGTTCAGAAGTTTGCTTATCAGCTTGATCACCGTAAATGGATGATTCCATTTTTTGAAATAACTCTTCTAGTGACTTGAGATCAGACGAATCAAGCGTTTGACCTTGAAGTGTTTGAAGCGCGCCAAGAAGGTCTCCGTCGATCCCTTTTTCAGGTGATTGCATCCATTTTTCAATGATTTGCATCGCATCATTGATGGAAAGAGAGGCATCCGCTGTCTCAGCATTAACTAGACCGCTTTGTACGCCTGCCCCGCTAAGTAATTGTTTAAACAACCCGCGTGCAGATGCCACGCCGCCCCCCTTTGGTCCCGAGAGACCTTGAGACGATTGCTGTAAGGCTCCAATATCCAATAGCTTCACTTATTGTCCACCCCCATTTTCACTTTCTTCTTTTTTAGCAAGCTCTTTCGTAAACGTAGCTGCCTTCTGAGGTGTTAGTTTTGCTAATATGTCTGTTAGTTTATTTTTGCTCAGCTCTTCAAGGATCTTCAAAGCCTCTTTATCACTTAATTCTGATAAAATTTTGGCGGATTTCCCTGCGTCCATGCTTTCATAAATGCTGGTAATCTTCCCTTTAGTTTTCTGGTTAGAGGCTGCTGCCCCATCAGAGGTTGTCCCTGCTGCGTTATTGCCTGACGTATTGTTTGATGAGCTGTTGTTTGATGAACTGTCATTTGCTGACGTATTTTCTGCGTCATTTTCAGTTGTTTTTTCAAGTGAATTGATTTTTTGGTTCAGTCTTTTAATCTCTTCATCACTTGTTTTCAAGTCTTTTTGTGCAATTTCGAGTTCATTTTTTTGCTCTTTAATGGTATTTTTCAATTTTTCCAACTCTTCATCACGTTGATCATTATGTGAAGATGACGTTTTTGAGCTGTCATCTGAACCAACCAAACTGCTGATCACTGGAATGTTTTGGAGCGGTTTCTTTAGATCAAAACCCGCAATATAAAGGATTGTGCCAGTTACAATCACAAGCACAATCAATGGGATGATGACAATAAACAAGATCCATTGAAATTTTCCGCCGCTTGATTCCTTCGCTTTTTCCTTCTTAGGCATTCATCTCGACTCCTAATGTCCTTGAAACATGAATTGGCTGATAGAGATATCATCCATTTCTTTCATTTCAATTGCCTTATGTTCAAGGGAAAACTTTTCAAATTGCTTTTCTTTCATTTTTTCAAACTTTTTAAACTCAATGTTTTTTTCAGTTAAATCAGATTGTTTTTCATTCATTTGATGACGTTTCATGATCACAAGTTGCTGATAATGCTGGATGGTGTTATCTAAGTTGGTCACAAATTGCTGGTAATGACGCATTTCTTGGACACTCATTCCACTTCTCAGCTTTTCTTCTTTGCTTTTTTCCATTAGCTCTTTTTTACTCATATTTTCATAGAGTTTTTCAGCGACTTGCTCAAATGCGGAAACGGATTGTTGATACGCTGAGAGTGATTTGTCTTTTTCACTTTCTTTCAGTTCCAAGAGCTTTTGAAATTTGTATTGATATCTCACTTTTTTGTCAATCCTCTCTATTCATCAAACCGAGCAATAAATTTACACTGTCTTCAATAGATACAGCCTCTTCTACATCCTGTTTCAAAAATGAAATAAGATGAGGATAAGCCTGCATGGCCTCATCAATATCCTTAGAGGAGCCTTTTTTATATGCTCCAATGTTAATGAGGTCTTCAGCGTTTTGATAAGTGGATAAAAGCTGACGGAACCGATTGGCCGCTTCCTTGTGATCATGACTTGCTATATTACTCATGACACGGCTGATACTTTTCAGAATATTGACAGCGGGAAATTGTCCTTTGTTTGCTAAAGCACGATCAAGTACAATGTGGCCATCTAAAATCCCCCTGACTGTATCAGCGATCGGCTCATTCATGTCGTCACCATCAACAAGCACTGTGTAAAACGCTGTGATGGAACCAAGCTGATTCGTTCCAGTTCGTTCAAGCAATTTTGGCAGTATAGCGAACACTGAAGGTGTATATCCTTTTGTAGTTGGCGGTTCGCCTGTTGCAAGACCTATTTCCCTTTGTGCCATGGCGATCCTCGTGACAGAATCCATCATAAACATGACATTTTTGCCTCTGTCTCTGAAATATTCCGCAATGGCTGTCGCTGTATAGGCTGCTTTCATTCTCGTCAGTGCGGGCTGATCAGAAGTTGCGACGACAACAATCGAACGCTTCAGTCCTTCAGCACCTAAATCCTTTTCGATAAACTCACGAACTTCACGGCCACGCTCTCCAACAAGGGCAATGACATTTAGATCCGCTTCTGTCTGCTTTGCAATCATTCCCATTAAGGTACTTTTTCCAACACCACTTCCAGCAAAAATCCCGATCCTTTGACCAGTGCCAACTGTGAGCAGACTATCGATCACTCTGACACCAACGCCCATCTTTTCTCTAATCGGCGGCCTGTCCATCGGGTTTGGAGGAGACTGTTCTGTCGAAACAGGTGCAAGTCCCTTTGGAAGCATACTGCCGTCCAGTGGATCACCGAATGCGTCAACGACTTCACCAATTAAGCCAGTACCTACTTTGACCTTTAACGACTCACCTGTCGCTTCAACTAGACTTCCTGGTGAGATATTGGATGCTTCAACATAAGGCATGAGCAGAATGTTTTCATCTCTAAAACCAACGACCTCTGCTTTGATCGGATGGCGCTTACTTCCTTTTTTATGAATGAGACAAACATCTCCAACAGAGCTCTCTGGCCCCTTGGACTCGATCATCAGCCCAACAACTCGATTGACTTTACCAAATCGTTTATAAGGATCGGCGGTTTCAATCGTTTCTTTTAACACATCTATGTTCATTTGTGATCACCTGAATCAATGACTTCTAAGAGTTTTTCTTTTAACTGATTCATTTGTGTATCAACACTCGCTTCCACTTTTCCAAAGCTTGTTTCTACGTAACAAGTCCCTTTTGGTGCTTTTTCATCCGAGTATATGGCAAGATGTGTATCCTTTTGAAGAATTCTGATCAATTCGTCTTTATATTGCATCACATGCTCGTAATGTTCAGGGTCGACATAGATGGAAATATCATCATATTCTTTCACTTCTGAAATGACCTGCTTCACAATAGCTAAAAATTGATCTTTCGTGTCCTCAGCTGCATACCAAACTCGTTTGGCGAGTTCGAAAGCCAGTTCCACAATTTCTTCAGCAGAGCTTTCAATTTTTTCTTCATAGTCCTGTTTCGCAAGATTGACAATGTCATTTGCTTGATCAAGCATAGCTTGGTACTGCAAGTTCGCATCTGCCTCGCCCTTTTGGAAGCCTTCTTGATAACCAGTTTGTTTCGCTTCTTCAATGAGCTGCATTCTTTCTGCTTCAAAATCAGCTCGGCGCTGATTGATTTCAGCCATTGTTTTTTCTAGCTCACTGTTTGCTTGTTCTAGAATACGGCTTGCTTGATCTTCTGCATCACTTAGGATAAGCTGTGATGCTTCCGTTTCATTGAAAAGCTCCTCTTCGTGATGTTCTTTTTTGAACTCCACTTGCTGCAAAGGAATCGTTTGCCGGCCTTGCTCAGGAATAACAGATGTTTCATGTTTGATAATCCTAGACAATGATATCGTCTCCTCCGCCTCGAGCTATGACGATTTCTCCAGCTTCCTCGAGTCGTCTTACGATGCTGACAATACGGGTTTGTGCTTCCTCGACATCTCTAAGCCGGACAGGCCCCATAAACTCCATTTCTTCTTTGAACGTTTCGACCATCCGCTGGGACATGTTGCGGAAGACAATTTCTTTGACCTCTTCGCTTGCCACTTTGAGGGCGAGCAATAAGTCATCATTTTCAACATCTCTAATGACTCGCTGGATGGCTCTGCTATCAAGAGTGACAATATCTTCAAAGACAAACATACGTTTCTTAATTTCATCAGCAAGCTCAGGATCTTGAATTTCAAGTGTATCTAAAATGGTCTTCTCCGTTGCACGGTCTACACCATTTAACACTTCCACAACCGCTTCGACCCCGCCCGTTTGGGTATAGTCTTGCGTAAAGGTTGAAGAAAGCTTTTGTTCAAGAATGCGTTCCACCTCATTGATGATCTCTGGAGATGTGCGGTCCATTAAGGCAATTCGTCTCGCAACCTCTGTTTGTACATCCTCGCCTAACTCAGATAAAATTTGCCCAGCCTGTACTGGATCTAAGTAGGAAAGTATGAGCGCAATGGTTTGTGGATGCTCATGTTGAATAAAGTTTAGGATTTGCTCCGGGTCAGCCTTTCTAGCAAAATCAAATGGTTTCACTTGAAGAGAGGATGTCAATCGGTTTAAGATGCTATCCGCTTTGTCCTCACCAAGCGCTTTTTCAAGCACTTGTCTTGCATACATAAGGCCGCCTTGTGATATGTAGTCCTGCGCGATGGCAATGCTGTGAAACTCTTCGATGACTTCATCTTTTTTAGCAGTATCTACACTTCGTACATTGGAAATTTCTAATGTTAATTTTTCTATTTCGTCTTCAGACAGATGTTTGTATACAGATGCTGACACGTCTAGCCCTAAGGAAATCATTAGGATTGCTGCTTTTTGTCTGCCTGTTAGTCGATTTGGATCTTTTCTCGACATGTGTATTCCTCCTAATCCTCGGACAGCCAGCTGCGTAGCAATTTAGCAAAGTCTTCTGGTTTTTCTTTTGCCATTTTTTCAAGCTGATTTTTCCTCACCATTTCTTCTGTTTCTGGTTCAGTATCGATATCAGGAACATGGATTGGTGAACGTTCATCAAGCTCAAACTCTTCTTCCTCTTCTTTTCTGCGCTTACGCACAAGAAGAATAATGAGAGCGATAATTGCAAGGAGTAGCACACCGCCTACAATATAAACCCAGATCGGAATATTGTTTGAAGGGTTTTCTGCTGCTGTTTGCTGTTTACCGTCTAATTTTGATACAGATAAAACGATTTTGTTGTCTAAGTCAGCCTGAGTGAGCGCTTGACCATTTGTGTATTCTTTATCAATCGATGTGCTAATGATCGTTGAAAGAATCTTTTTGATATCATCTTGCCTTTCAGCAGTTAAAGAGTTCGCATCGTTTGCAGTTGGTGGTTCAACCAATGCTTGAATGCCAACGTCTCTGATTTTATAAGGACTTTCTTTGATATCTTTATGAATGCGGTTTACCTCATAATTGATACGATCTTCATTCTTTTCGTAATTTCCGCTTCCATTTGCTCCATCGGCGCCTTGATAATTTGTGACATCATTGTCGCCTGTTCCAGCGGTGCCTCCAGCTGCTGCGCCATTACCTGAATAGGTTTCAGCAATCTTTTCAGCGCTGACAGCGATGCCTTGCATGTTTTCTTTATCAACTGGCTCTACTAGGTCTTCTTTTCTTTTTTCTTCAGTGAAATCAATGTCTGTTGTGACCGATACGGCCACTTTCTCTTGACCCATCATCGTTCCGAGCAGCTGTTGAATTTTTCTTTGAAGGTTCTTTTCAATTTCTTCTTTTTTCTGCTGCTGCGCATCCATTCCACTTGCATAGGAATCGGAGCTGCTATTTAAGTCGTAGTAGTTCGAATCTTGGTCCATAATGACAATGTTTTCTGTTTTTAAATTCGGCACACTTTTTGAAATAAGATGATAAAGGCCTTTTACTTGCTGCTGAGTAAGCGTGTAGCCAGGCTCAACTTGCAACACAATTGATGCTGATGCATTACTTTGCTCTTCTCCAACAAAAACGGAATCTTTAGGCAGGTTAATCATAACTTTTGAATCTTTAATCCCATCAATCGTGTTGATCAGATTGGATAGTTCTGTCTGAGTTGCGTCTACTTTCAGAACATCAAATTCATTATCTGTTAAACCGAAGCCGGAGTTGTTCGCAAAGAAGGAATAATCAATATTCCCTGTCTTAGGAAGTCCTTCTGATGCGAGAGTGACTTTTAAAGAATCTGCTTGCTTTTCTGGAACTAAAATCGTCGTTCCATTATTTGCGAGTTCCGATTTGACGTTTTTGCCATCCAGTTCCTGTTTAATTTGCCCTGCTTCTGCCTCAGACAAATCTCTAAACAGCGGAACCATTTTTTCAGAAGAAGCAAAGATGCTAACAACCGTAATAATGATTGCTAGGGCAGCAACGCCGCCAATCATGAGTATTTTTTGTAATTTTGATCGATTTCGCCAAAACTCAACTGTTTTTGTTCTTAATTGCATTAAAGTACGATTCATCTTAACCCCCGGTCATTCCATTCAGTCTTTTTTTGTCCGTCAGCACCTCCTACATCTGCATTCTCATAATCTCTTGGTACGCTTCGACTGCTTTATTTCGAAACTCCGTCGCAGCTGTGAGTGTCACACTCGCTTTTTGCGAAGCAATCATGACTTCATCGAGATTGACATCTTTACCTTGTGCAAGAGCATTTGTATACTGGTCTGATTTCAGCTGTGATTGATTTAATGCCTCAATGGAATTTTTCAGCACATCAGAGAAATTCGTTTGGCTTTTAGGTGCAGCCGCCTGCACAGACGATGCATTCGTCAATTCACTTGCTTGCTGAGCGGTTTGAAGCTGGAAAGGAGATATTGCATTAACCAATTCTTTTCACCTTACTTTCCTATTTCTAAAGCTTTCATCAGCATGCTTTTATTCGCATTTAGCGCAGTCACATTTGCTTCATATGACCTTGAGCTGCTGATGAGGTCAACCATTTCCTTTAATGGATCAACATTTGGTGTTTGAACATATCCATTTTCATTGGCATCGGGATTTGTAGGGTCATATTGAAGGTTGAATGGAGTTTCGTCTTCTGTAATCTTCGTTACTTTGACGCCGTTTCCTAATTTGCCGCTCGAATTCATACTTGAGTTCAATATAGATGAAAATGATTCACCTGACGGCTGTAATGTGACGAGCTTACGTCTATAAGGCTCCCAGTTACCATCAACCTGTTTAGCTCTTGTTGTATCCATATTTGCAAGGTTCGAGGATACAACGTCCATTCTGAGCCTCTGTGCTGTTAATGCTGAGGCCGAAGCGTTAACTCCTGAAAAAATCGACATCACTTACCTCCTGTCAAAACTGTTTTAAGAGAATTGAACTTTCCGCTCATTCTTTCAACCAACGCATTATACTGAATTTGGTTTTTAGCGAGTTCACTCATCTCTTGATCAATATCGACATTATTTCCGTTTTCTTGATAAGAAGTACGGTTGCTCGAAACAACTGAATAATTAGACCCTGTTTTAGAAAAATCAATGTGACCTTCGTATGTTTTTTTGGCATCTAATTTGATTGACGCGTCATTTAGCATATCATGGAATGCGACGTTTTTCGACTTGTAGTTCGGTGTGTCTATATTCGCGATATTATTGCTTATGACTTTTTGCTTAACATTCGCTCTACCCAAGGCATTCTCAAGGTTGCTTATCGTTCCAGAAAATATATCCAAAACCATATACCTCCAATCATATGTATTTCATTCCATTTAATCATGTCGAGATTTGTAAAACCATATGTTCATTGTAAGAAATAATAGGATTAAAGTCTATGATGTATATGTAAAAAAAACTCGTAATATATATCTATTTTACAGATAGGCACAAAGACCTAGATTCAAAGCACTACAGAATTGTAAGGGGTTTCTTGGAAAAAAGAGTGTCATTTTTCGGACAAATCCCCCTTTATCATACAAAAAAACCCTTTTCAGCATTTATTTCGGCCGAAAAGGGTTTTTGGATTAATGAGATTTTAAATTTTCAAGCTCAATTAAAAATTTGTTGTTTAACACTTTGATGTACGTTCCCTTCATTCCAAGAGAACGAGATTCGATCACGCCTGCACTTTCTAATTTACGTAAGGCGTTCACGATCACTGAACGAGTGATACCGACACGGTCTGCAATTTTACTTGCCACAAGGAGTCCTTCGTTTCCATCAAGTTCTTCAAAGATGTGCTCAATCGCCTCGAGCTCACTATATGAAAGAGAACTAATCGCCATTTGAACAACTGCTTTACTTCTTGCTTCTTCTTCGATTTCTTCTCCTTTTTCACGAAGGATCTCCATTCCAACAACTGTTGCTCCGTACTCAGCAAGTATTAAATCATCATCAGTGAATCTATCTTGCAAACGAGACAGGATTAACGTTCCTAAACGATCCCCACCGCCGATAATCGGAACAATGGTTGTCAAACCTGATTGGAATAAATCACGGTTCTCAACTGGGAAAGCTGTATATTCACTGTTAATATCAAGGTTTGAAGAAGTTTCAGGTACGTTGAATAGACTCTTCGTATATTCTTCTGGGAACTGACGATCTTCAAGCATTTTTTTCATACGTGTATTTTCAATCTGTTGATTGATTGAGTAACCAAGAAGTTTCCCTCTTCTACTCAACACAAAAATGTTTGAATCAATGACATCTCTCAGTGTTTCCGCCATTTCTTTAAAATTAACTGGTTTCCCCGCTGAATCTTGCAGCATTGAGTTAATAATCCTTGTTTTTTGTAGTAACGCCATAATAATGATCCTCCTAGATTACTTTATTCATTTGTTAAAGTATAAATTGACTTAAGTCTTTGTTATTTGCAATCTTTCCTAGCTTCTCTTCTACATACTGAGGGGTAATGGTCACCGTCTCGAGTGTAATATCCGGTGCCTCAAATGAGAGCTCTTCAAGCAGCTTCTCAAGTATGGTATGAAGCCTTCTTGCACCGATGTTATCCGTCTCCTGATTGACGTGATAAGCCATTTCGGCAATCTTATGAATAGCATCGTCAGAAAATTCAAGAGATATACCTTCTGTTTCAAGTAAAGCTTTATATTGCTTTAATAACGCGTTATCTGGTTCCGTTAAGATTTTCACAAAGTCTTCTATACTTAATTTATCTAATTCTACACGGATTGGGAAGCGCCCCTGAAGCTCTGGAATCAAATCTGAGGGTTTCGCCATATGAAATGCACCTGCTGCTACAAAAAGCACATGATCCGTTTTCACTGCCCCATATTTCGTCATCACAGTTGAACCTTCTACAATCGGTAAAATATCACGTTGAACCCCTTCACGAGAAACATCTGCAGATGATGCACCGCCGCTTTTGGCAATTTTGTCGATTTCATCGATAAAAATAATCCCTTGCTGCTCTGCTTTATAGACGGCTTCCTGACTGACTTCATCCATATCAATCAGTTTTGAAGCTTCCTCAGCAGTTAACGCCTTTCTAGCTTCTCTGACGGTCAGTTTTTTGCGTTTTTTCTTTTTAGGCATGAGATTGCTGAGCGCATCCTGCATGTTCATGCCCATTTGCTCCATACCCGAGCCTTGAAGCATATCAAACATGGACGGCTGCTGCTCATCCACTTCGATTGTGACATAATGATCTTCAAGTTCACCCATAGCCAGCTGGTGAGCAATACGTTTTCTTGTCGATTCAAGCTCTACTTCTTCATTTGAGTCATCTCGATCACGGTCGTCTGCATCAGAACCGCCAAACAGCATCTCAAAAGGATTTTTCACAGACTGGCTCTTTTTCTTACCAGGAACAAGCAAATGAACAAGACGTTTGTTTGCTTGTTTTTCTGCTTCTTCTTGAACATCTTTCATCTTTTCTTCTTTGACAAGTCTAATCGCAGTCTCAACTAAATCTCTGACCATCGACTCTACGTCACGGCCGACATATCCAACTTCAGTAAACTTCGTCGCTTCCACTTTAATAAAAGGCGCACCAGAAATTCGTGCAATTCTGCGGGCAATCTCTGTTTTCCCCACACCTGTTGGGCCGATCATTAAAATGTTTTTAGGAACGACTTCATCCTTTAGCTTATCATGTAAAAGACTTCTTCTGTAACGGTTTCTTAAAGCCACCGCCACTGCTTTTTTCGCATCAAGCTGACCAATGATGTACTGATCAAGCTTTTCAACTATCTCTCTTGGGGTAAACGGCTTTTTCTCCATACGTCTCATGTCCTTTCTATTCAAGCTCTTCTAAAGTGATTTGGTCGTTCGTGTAGACACAGATTTCTCCTGCCGTTTCAAGAGCAGCCTTTGCAATTTCTCTAGCTGAGAGATGATCACCTGCATGTGTTTTGAGTGCTCTCCCGGCGCTAAGCGCATAGTTGCCGCCTGAGCCGATCGCCAAAATACCATCATCTGGCTCGATGACCTCTCCTGTTCCAGATACGAGCAGGATGCTTTCTTTGTTCATGACGATGAGCATAGCCTCTAGCTGTCTGAGCATCTTGTCACTTCGCCATTCTTTCGCTAGTTCTACAGCTGCTCGCTTTAAGTTACCACCATATTCTTCAAGCTTTGTTTCAAACTTTTCAAAGAGTGTAAATGCATCTGCTACTGAACCTGCAAAACCTGCGAGCACTTTGCCTCCAAAAAGACGGCGCACTTTTTTTGCTGTGTGTTTCATCACGACAGCCTGCCCGAATGTGACCTGACCGTCTCCAGCCATCGCACTTTTTCCTTTATGTTGAACGGCAAAGATGGTTGTTGCATGAAATGATGACATGAAAAAACCTCCTTTTAGGATCGTTTAAAAGCCCTTGGGTGATGAGACATGTACGTTTTTCTTAAAGAATCTTTTGATACATGCGTGTACACCTGTGTTGATGATAAGTTTGAGTGACCGAGAAGTTCTTGAACACTTCTCAAATCCGCCCCCTCGTTTAAGAGATGCGTGGCAAAGGTGTGCCTTAGCATGTGAGGATGGATATGTAATGTGCCTGACGCCTTTTTCATTAATTCAGTGAGAATGAATCGAACGCCTCGATCTGTAAGAGGGGCTCCGCGCTGATTCAAAAACACATACGCATCAGCACGCTCTTTCGCCTTAGCTGTCAGCTTCTGCCTTCCATCCTCTAAATAAGTGACCAGCGCTTCATGTGCGTACGAACCGAAAGGAACATACCGCTGTTTGCTGCCTTTCCCATGAACAAGCACTGTATCCATCGATAAATCAAGATCAGATTCTTTTAATGAACATAACTCACTGACCCTCATACCTGTTGCATAAAGAATTTCTAAAATGGCTTGATTTCTTTGTCCAAGCGGTGTGCTTACATCAGAAACTGTAAAAAGCTCTTTTAGTTCTTCTTCATACAAAAATGAAGGAATTCGCTTATCCTGTTTTGGTAAGCTAACGAGTAAAAAAGGGTTTTCTTTCACAAGCTGTTCTCTTAATAAAAATTTATAAAAGCTGCGAAGCGCAGAGACTTTCTTACTAATCGTTCTTCTTGTCAGGCCTTTTTCATAAGCTTCTGTTAAATAAATTCTCGTATCTTGATAGGATACCTCTTCAAAACCGTCTATTCCTTGAATGTTCATAAATCTGACAAACTCTTCAATGGCTTCTGAATATCCTGAGATCGTTAAAGCTGAATAGTTTTTTTCAATTTGCAAATATTCAATGAATAAGTGGACAAGACGCTGTTTATTCGTCATTTTTACACCTCTTTAAGGCTTTTAAATGGTATCACATATCTTGCTTTCCGTGCAATGTTTTACTACAGAGATTTCGAAATAGTTTGAATAGTTTCAATTGCGCGCTTAGCGTACTCTGCATACCGCTCTTGTTTGTTTTTAATCCGAACGCCAAGATCTTTCAGCAAGCCAAAGTTTGCATTCATCGGCTGGAAGCTTTTCTTGTTTGTCGACGTGATATAGTAAGCCATACTGCCAATCGCCGTTTCTTCAGGAAGTGTGACAAGCTCTTCTCCTTTGACAAAACGAGCCGCATTAATTCCAGCCACTAGTCCCGAAGCCGCGGACTCGACATAGCCTTCAACGCCTGTCATTTGTCCGGCAAAGAATAGATCATCTCTATTTTTAAACTGATAAGTCGGTCTTAAAAGGCTTGGAGAGTTAATAAATGTATTACGGTGCATCACGCCATAACGAACAATCTCTGCTTCTTCAAGGCCTGGGATCAAACGGAATACTTCCTTTTGATCGCCCCACTTCAAATGAGTTTGGAAACCAACGATGTTATATAAAGTACCTGCTGCATCATCCTGTCTTAATTGAACAACAGCGTAAGGTCTTTTTCCTGTTTTCGGATCTTCAAGTCCTACTGGTTTCATCGGACCAAACAGCATCGTTTTCTTTCCTCTTTTCGCCATGACTTCAATTGGCATGCAGCCTTCAAAGAAGATTTCTTTTTCAAACTCTTTTAAAGGCACCGTTTCAGCAGAAATTAACGCCTCATAAAAACGATCGAATTCCTCTTCGGTCATTGGACAGTTTAAATAAGCGGCTTCCCCTTTATCATAGCGTGATTTCAAGTACACCTTATCCATATCAATGCTATCTTTCTCTAGAATTGGTGCCGCTGCATCGTAGAAATATAAATACTCTTCACCTGTTAGTGATTTTAATTCTTTTGAAAGTGCTTCAGATGTAAGTGGGCCAGTTGCGATAATTGTCGGGCCTTCTGGAATGCTTTGTACTTCTTCTTGAAAGACAGTGACATTCGGATGATTCTTCACACGATCTGTGACGTTTGCTGCAAATTCATGACGGTCTACTGCAAGTGCTCCGCCAGCAGGAACTGAGCTTTCATCTGCTGCTGCGATAATCGCCGAATCTAAATGACGCATTTCTTCCTTTAATACACCTACCGCATTCGTCAAAGCGTTCGCACGTAATGAGTTGCTGCATACGAGCTCCGCAAATTTATCTGTGTGGTGAGCTGGCGTTTGTTTGACAGGTCTCATCTCATACAAATTGACTTTAATTCCGCGCTTGGCTATTTGCCATGCAGCTTCACTTCCTGCTAAACCTGCTCCGATCACATTTACAAATTGACTCATTGTACAACTCTCCTATTTCGTAAGTTCTGTTTGATGACATAAAAAAGCAGGTGAACAAGGTTGCTCACCGCTATTTTTGCTGTTCCTCTTTATAATCACAGTTCACACATTGAACTTGAACGCCTTTTTTCAGCTTTTTCTCTACAAGCATATTTTCGCATTTTGGACACTTTCTTTCAATTGGTTTGTCCCAAGAGACGAATTCACACTCTGGAAAACGATCACAGCCATAAAAAATGCGGCGTTTCTTAGATTTTCGTTCAACAATGTTTCCTTCATGACATGTCGGGCATTTGACACCGATATCTTTGACAATTGGTTTCGTGTTACGGCAGTCAGGAAAGTTAGAGCACGCCATGAACTTACCGTATCTACCCATTTTGTACACCATCGGATGTCCACACTCTTCACAATCAACTCCAGCGTATTCAGGCTCAATTTCCACTTCTTGCATCTCTGCTTCTGCTTTTTCTACCCGTTTGGCAAAGTCTTGATAGAAGCTGTCGATAATGCGAACCCATTCAATCGTACCTTCTTCAACGCTATCAAGTTCTTTTTCCATTTTCGCCGTGAATTCCACGTTAATGATTTCAGGGAAGAATTCGATAATTAAGTTGAGTACAATTTCTCCAAGCTCAGTTGGAATAAACCGTTTGTTATCAAGTGCGACATAGCCGCGCTTTTGAATCGTGTCTAATGTTGGTGCATACGTAGATGGACGGCCTATACCAAGCTCTTCAAGCGTTTTGACAAGTCTTGCCTCTGTGTAGCGCGGAGGCGGTTGCGTGAAGTGCTGTTCAGGTTCGATATCTTTTGAAAGAACCGTATCTCCCTCTTTTAGATCAGGAAGCATTTTGTCCTTTTCTTCTAGCTGGTCGTCCTTCCCTTCCACATATACCTTCATAAATCCAGGGAATTTCACCTTACTTCCATTAGCACGGAACGTAAGACCGTTATTTTCAAGATCCACACTCATTGTATCGAGAACAGCTGGCGCCATTTGGCTTGCCACAAATCGTTCCCAAATCAATTTATAAAGACGAAGCTGGTCTCTGCTTAGCACATGTTTGACATCTGCCGGTTTTCTTAGCGTAGAAGTAGGCCTGATGGCTTCGTGCGCATCTTGTGCATTTTCGTTCTTTTTGGCGGTTCGTTTTGTTGTGTTTAAGAAATTCTTACCGTACGTTTGATCAATGAAAGCAGATACTTCTTCAATCGCCGTATTGGAAATACGTGTTGAGTCCGTTCTCATATATGTAATGAGTCCTACTGTACCTTCTTTACCAAGATCTATTCCTTCATATAATTGCTGCGCAATCATCATCGTCTTTTTCGCACGGAAGTTTAGTTTTCTTGCAGCCTCCTGCTGTAGGGTAGATGTCGTAAACGGGACAGCTGGATTGCGTTTCCGCTCTTTTTTCGTCACTTTTTCTACAGAGAATTTGCTACCTTTTAGTTTCGAAAGGATTTCTTTTACATCTTCTTTTGTTTTCAATGGGTGCTTTTTGCCACTCACGCCAAAGAAACTAGCTTCGAAGGTTTCTTTTCCTTTTAGGAATGTACCATCAATTGTCCAGTATTCTTCTGGTTTGAATTCATTAATTTCATTCTCGCGATCAATAATCAGGCGGAGTGCTACAGATTGAACACGCCCAGCACTTAATCCTTTTTTAACTTTCTTCCATAAAATCGGACTGATTTTATACCCAACTAAACGATCTAAAATCCGTCTTGCCTGCTGCGCATCAACCAAGTCCATATTAATCATACGTGGATGCTTAAAGGAATCTTTAATCGCATCTTTTGTAATCTCGTTAAAGACAACGCGGCAATCTGAAGAGAGGTCAAGGTCAAGACTGTGTGCTAAATGCCAAGCAATCGCTTCTCCCTCTCTATCGGGGTCAGCTGCGAGATAGACTTTCTTTGCTTTTTTCGCCGCTGTTTTTAATTCCTTTAAAACGGGGCCTTTTCCGCGAATCGTAATATATCTCGGTTCGAAGTCATGCTCAGTGTCAACACCTAACTGACTTTTCGGTAAATCCCTTATATGCCCCATTGAAGCCTTTACTTTATACTTTTTTCCTAAATAACGCTCAATCGTTTTCGCCTTTGCTGGCGACTCAACGATGACTAAATAATCAGCCATACTCAAAATCCCCCTTAAGAGGTGTTCTCTCTTTATACATTTCACAATTCATATTTATGTTAATTGCACCTATCTAACAGGCAATCGTTAAAAATTCTTTATGATGAACATCATTATAAACACGAAAAACGAAGTGTAAACTTAAATCCTCACTATTATTAAATATTCCTGTGTCGTTTGTCAAACGATATTTTTATGAGAGTTCAGTATATTGAACGCCACGGAAGGAGAATTCCTCTAAAATATCCTTCGTAGAATGAACAAGCTTTGCTCCCTGCTGAATGAGTCTAGCTGGACCTGTGGAATTAGGATCAAAGATTGATCCTGCCACCGCAAACACTTCTTTTCCTTGCTCAAGCGCCTGATACGCTGTAATGAGCGAACCGCTCTTTTCTTTACACTGGATCACGATGGTTCCTTTTGTTAGTGCACTAATTAAACGATTTCTCATTGGAAAGTGCCATTTTTCTGGTTTGATATAAGGCGGATGCTCTGACAAAAGCAAATGATGCTCTCCCATGTATTGAGCCATTTGCACATGTTCCTTTGGATATAAATGCTGGAAACCGCCAGCTACAACACCAATGGTTTTCCCTTTTTTTCTGATGCACTCCTTGTGTGCAAGTCCATCGATTCCTTTTGCTAAGCCACTGACAATCATCCAATCTTCCTTAACAAGTTCACCAACAATTTTCTTCACACATGCTTCTCCATAAGACGATGGAACACGCGTGCCTACTACACCTAAACCTTTTTCTTCATTTAAATATGTTACGTTTCCTTTTAGGAATAACACAGGGGGAGGATCATAAATATGTTTTAGTGTTCTGGGATATAAGGGTGATGTGATGGGAATCATGTGAATGTTTTGCTTTAAATAGGCTTGAACGATGTGTTGAAAAATGGGGAATTCATTTTCTTCAGCTTGTTTTAAGCGGGTAAAGTCGATCGTTTGTAATGATCGATCCTGTTTGTAATGATGTGTTTCTTCATTTATATATAACTCAGGATCAACTTTCCACCATTTTGTTAACAAAGAGGGTGAGATGAGGCCTTTTAAGCGGTGAAAAATCATTCTTTCGGACACGTTGTACATACCATTCCTCCAGTTTAAGATAGAAAGAAGAAGACTTGTCAAAGAACAAGTCTTCTTGTGTCATTAATGCGTTTTACAAGCTTCGAAGAGATTCTTCTCTTTTAGCACTTTAATCAAGGTTTCTCCCATAACAGATGGTGTCTCTGCCACTTCAATTCCACATTCACGCATTGTTTTTACTTTTTCATCAGCTGTTCCTTTACCACCAGAAATAATGGCACCAGCATGTCCCATGCGTTTTCCTGGAGGCGCCGTTTTACCGCCAATAAAGCCAACAACTGGCTTTGTCATATTTGCTTTTACCCATTCAGCTGCTTCTTCTTCGGCCGTACCGCCGATTTCACCGATCATAATGACAGCGTGTGTATCAGGATCTTCATTAAAGGCTTTTAATACATCAATAAAGTTCGTTCCATTTACGGGGTCTCCGCCGATTCCTACAGCTGTCGATTGACCTACGCCAGCCTCCGAAAGCTGATGTACCGCTTCATATGTAAGCGTTCCAGAACGAGAAACAACTCCAACATGACCTTTTTTATGAATGTAGCCAGGCATGATGCCAATCTTACATTCTTCAGGTGTAATCACACCAGGGCAGTTTGGTCCAACAAGTCTTGTCTTCTTACCTTCCATATACCGTTTCACTTTGACCATATCAAGTACTGGAATATGTTCAGTAATACAAATGACTAGATCCACGTCTGCATCAACTGCCTCTAAAATGGCATCTGCTGCAAATGGTGCTGGTACATAGATAACAGAAGCGTTTGCTCCAGTTGTTTGTACGGCTTCAGATACAGTATTAAATACAGGAACTCCTTCTACTTCAGTTCCACCTTTTCCAGGTGTGACACCGCCAACAATATTTGTTCCGTACTCAATCATTTGTTTAGTATGGAACAATGCGGTTGAACCGGTAATTCCCTGAACAATTACTCTCGTATTTTTATCAATAAATACACTCATTTAGGTTCCCTGCCTTTCTGCTCTACTTGACTAAAGATACAATCTTTTCTGCCCCGTCAGCCATAGACTCAGCAGAAGTGATATTTAAGCCTGAATCACTCAGAATTTTCTTCCCTAATTCAACGTTTGTTCCTTCAAGACGCACAACGAGTGGTAATGTTAAGCCGACTTGTTTCGTCGCTTCAACGACACCTTCTGCAATGACATCACATTTCATGATGCCGCCAAAAATGTTCACGAAAATCCCTTTTACATTTTGATCAGATAAGATGATTTTAAATGCTTCCGTTACTTTTTCAGCCGTTGCACCGCCGCCAACATCTAGGAAGTTTGCAGGGTCCCCCCCGTAATGCTTGATGATATCCATTGTAGACATCGCAAGACCTGCTCCATTGACCATACAGCCAATATTTCCGTCTAGGGAAATATAGCTTAGATCATATTTAGAAGCTTCAATTTCCTTTGGGTCCTCTTCATCAAGGTCACGGTATTCTAATATATCTTTTTGTCTATATAAGGCATTGCTATCAAAGTTTAATTTCGCATCAAGTGCCATGACTTTTCCATCGCCTGTTACAACAAGTGGATTAATCTCAGCAATTGAACAATCTTTTTCAATAAACGCGTTGTAAAGGCTAGTCATAAATTTAACAGCTTGGCCAACTAATTTTGTTGGAATATTAATTTTAAACGCTACTTCTCTTGCCTGATAGCCTTGCAAGCCAATCGCTGGGTCGATGACCACTTTGACGATTTTCTCTGGCGTTTTTTCTGCTACTTCTTCAATTTCAGTACCGCCTTCTTCAGAAGCCATCAATACAATTCTTGATGTCGCTCTGTCCAAAACAAGTCCAACATAGTACTCCTTTTGAATATCGCAGCCTTCTTCAATAAGTAAGCGTTTTATTTCGCGCCCTTCAGGCCCAGTTTGATGTGTGACAAGTGTTTTGCCGAGCAATTCCTCTGCAAACCCTTTCACTTCATCTTTTGTTTTTGCAATTTTTACCCCGCCTGCTTTACCACGGCCGCCTGCATGAATCTGTGCTTTTACGACATATACAGAGCTTCCTAGCTCTTCTGATGCTTTCACTGCTTCATCAGGTGTAAATGCTACTTTACCATTTGGAACTGAAACCCCATATTTTCTTAGGATTTCTTTTCCTTGGTACTCATGGATATTCATTTCCCATCCTCCCAACATATGTAGAAACAAAAATTATAAAATAGACTGCGCTTTCATTTTAAAGAATAAAAAAGAGAATGTCTAGGGTTCTATGTAAAATCGTAAAATCCTTCTAAACATTCAAACTTTTATTTTATTAAAAATATAAATTTTTCATCCAAATCACTTATTTTACCTTATTTTTTCATTTTTTGATCTAACCTATAGATAAACGAAAATATTTCTGCTACAGTATCGTATAATGCTTCAGGTATTTCTTCATCAAGCGTTAAATGGCGCATGAGTTCTACTAAATTAGGGTCTTCTTGGATGGGAACTCCTGATTTCTTTGCTTCTTCAATAATATGATCTGCCACATAGCCGCTTCCTGTTGCGATGACTTTTGGCGCCTTTTGTTTTTCTTCATCGTAATGTAGAGCGACCGCTCTTCTAAGCGGTTTTGAATCCTTCATACTCGTAAGTCCAGCCCTTTCTCGCTGATTTTATGAAAGTGTTCATCTAGAAAATGAGACGGATCTATTTGTTCTTGCCTCTTCTTTGCTGTAATACCCGTTAAACTATATCCTAAGGCATTTAAATTCTCTCGAACAGCTGGAATCATCGGATTAATTGTTCCTTGCAGTTCATGGGCTGTCTCAATTGTAATCGCCATGACCTTTTGCTGAATCGTACAGTCTATTAATGTTTCTTCAAGATTTTCCATATTTAAGTAAAACATGAGGCGGCACTGAGAAATATCAATAGAACCATCTTTTTTCTTATGTCCTTTTAAAATAAACGTTAAATCTTGAACACTATGCTTTGAGAAAAGAGGATAGGAGACCATCATCTGACTGACGGTTTGGTTTTCCTGCTGCACGAATAACTGGCCATTCAATCTATGAAACAATTGATCCGCTTCTTTTTTAACGTGCTCCGGTAAATCCGCCTGCCTCACATCATTTAAGACAAGCTTTAGTTGATGAAGCTCCTGACTTTTTACATCCTGGCTGCCTTTTTCCAGTAGTTTCAGCATACCGATTTCATCACGTACACCTATCGCCTTTTTCATCGTCGTAAGTAAATCGAGCACATCGGTTTTATTGCTTAATGTTGGTTCAGTCTGCTGAATGACCTGAGCCAATGCATTCGCCTCTGTTTTTGAAAGGAACGGAAATTCTTTTAGAAGCACGGATGCCTTTGCGTCAGGCTGAGATCCTGCCTGATGGAGCCCTTGAAGCAGTGATGTGAACGGTTTTAAGTCGGGCTGCTGCTGTCCGTCTGCACCTTGCTTTGTCATGCTTGTCAGTATGCGCTCTATTTGCTGAATCGGGATAGGCAGCTGCTTTGGACTTATCAACTGCTGCGCGTTAGGCAGATTGATTGAAACTGTCTGACGCCCTTGGACGATTGAAGCTTGGCTATTCTCTGTTTGCTGAGACGGATTGAAATGAGATGGCACTGTCATACTGCCTCCCTGCTTCACTTGGCCTTCTTTCGCTGTTAGAAGCACCGATAAGAGCTTTTCTGCATGAACAGTAGTCTCAGCATCTATGACTGACCGAACGGCTTGTGTAAGGGCCTGTGTGGCATCTGATTGCTTTGGCAGCTGTGTTAAACGATCTAGCAGCGCTTTTATATCCTGATGAAGAGCAGAAGATGATTTCACTGCTAATATCGATTGGAGAACCCCTTGCTGAATCGGTAAATCTTTCTTCAAAGCAAACAGGAGTGCCTGCAGCCCTTTTTTGACATCGGCTCCTTGAAACTGTTCGATCCATTTCACTGCCGTTTTTAACTCAGCTTCATTGATGACCGATTTTTCTTTTAAAAAGGCTGTAGCCGTTAATATGTTTTCAATCCCATTTTTAAGTGACAGGCCTTCTAATAGTTTGGCTGCTGCATCCTTTAACGTCTTGGGATCTTGATCAAATTGTTGAACGGGCCTTAGTTTATTGAGACTGCCTCCACCCTCTTGTTCAAATTGGAACCAATAGAATGCATCCGCTTTTAGCTGAGCTGCTAGCTGCGCTTTTATTTTGGTCGAGCCTATTTGAACAAGCGCTGTATCATCTCCAAGCATTTTAAGTACTTTTCCGAGAATCAGCCGGTGCACATTTTCCTTTCCTTCGGTGTTTAATGGAACAGATTCTGCCGTATTTAACCGGCTATTCAGTGCTGTATGTATGTCTTCCACTCTTGTCATCACAGGCAGCCTCCTTATGTCAAAAATTTATGAAATGACGGATTTCACTGGTGCAAACGATAATCGATGGATGGGGGTGGCACCGTGTTTTTGAATGGCAGCCAGGTGCTCTTTCGTTCCGTACCCTTTATGTTTTTCAAACTGGTACTCAGGGTATTGACGTCCATACTCCTCCATCATCTGATCCCTTGTCACTTTCGCAATACATGCACCAGCTGCGATGGATGCACTTTTTGCATCTCCTTTGATGATATTCTCCTGGTGAGTAGGAAGCGGGAGTGTCATTGCATCTATGAGTAGATAATCAGGTGTATGAGTTAACTGCTCCACAGCTCTCACCATCGCCAGTCTTGATGCTTCGTAAATATTGATTTCATCAATCGTAGCCGCATCAACAATGCCGATTCCGATATCGAGTGCTTTTTCTTGAATCAAATCATAATAAGCCAATCTTTTTTTCTCAGATAGTTGCTTTGAGTCGTTTAAACCGAGCAGGACTGTTTCTTCTTTTAATATGACAGCTGCTGCGACAACTGGGCCTGCCAGCGGGCCTCTTCCTGCTTCATCTATACCTGCAATACACGTGTATCCTTGCGCCTTTGCTTGGTTTTCAAATTGCATCATTTGATTCCATGCTGCACGAAGTTCTTGCTGCTTTTCTCTCTCTTTGTGCCACTTTTCTATAAGCTTTTGGACACTTTTTCTTGTATCATCTTTTACAAGCTCACGAATGTATGACTCGTCGTGCGAATGCTTTTCTATCAGTTCTTTTATTTGTTTCACAGTGTACATAGGCTCTTTCGCAGCCTCCTTCTTTATATCGGCAGTTTTTCACAAAAAATAAAGACCCGCATGAGCTGCGTGTCTTTTAGCTTTCAGGCTTCTCAAAAGTGAGGGGACCAAATTTTTCAGTTCGAATATCCCGAATAATGATTTCGGTGGTTTTGTCGTAATTAATGAATCCTCCGCTCATCAGACAGCCGCGCTTTGTGCCAATTGCATCAAACAGCTCAACCGTATCTTCAGGTATATCTGCGAGGTCATAGCGTTTTTTTAATCGCTCTGGATAGTTCTCTTCTAGAAAACGCAGTGCATACACGGCGACATCCTGTAAGTTGATGATTGAATCTTTGATCGCTCCAGTAACCGCCAGCCTGAGTCCTACTTGCTCATCTTCAAATTTTGGCCAGAGGATTCCAGGGGTATCGAGCAGTTCAAGTTCTTTCCCTACCTTCACCCATTGCTGTGATGTGGTAATACCAGGCCTGTCTCCTGTTTTGGCGATGTTCTTTTTTGCTAAACGATTGATCAAGGTCGATTTCCCGACATTGGGAATCCCGATAATCAGCGCTCGAATCGCACGCGGCTTGACGCCTTTTGCTTTCATGCGGTCGAATTTTTCTTTTAAGATTTCTTTTGAAGTCGTGATGATCTGATTTAACCCTTGTCCATCGACAGAGTTAATGGCAAGTGACCGAACGCCTTGCTGCTCAAAATACGCCTGCCACTCCTTTGTCATACGAGGATCTGCTTTATCTGCTTTGTTTAAGAGCATGATTTTAGGTTTATTTTGAAGGATTTCTTCGATCATTGGGTTTCTAGAGGACATCGGGATTCTTGCATCCGTTAATTCAAATACAATGTCGATGAGCTTTAATTTTTCTGTGACTTCACGTCTTGCTTTTGCCATATGGCCTGGAAACCATTGAATCGTCATAGGTGCACCTTCTCTCTTCTATTAGTTGTCTATATACATTGTACAAAAAAAGAGCCTGTTACGGGTAACAAGCTCTTTCCTTTGATATCATTATCGTCTGATTTCTTTGATACGAGCCGCTTTACCGCGAAGTTCACGTAGGTAGTAAAGTTTCGCACGACGTACCTTACCGTGACGTACAACTTCGATGTTAGCGATTTTTGGTGTGTGTACAGGGAATGTACGCTCAACGCCTACACCGTAAGAAATCTTACGAACTGTGAAAGTTTCGCTGATTCCACCACCACGACGCTTAATTACAACACCTTCAAAGATCTGGATACGCTCACGAGTACCCTCGACAACTTTAACGTGTACACGTAAAGTGTCACCAGGACGGAACGCTGGAAGATCAGTGCGTAATTGTTCTTTTGTGATTTCTTCAATCAAATGTTGCATCGTTTTCAACTCCTTCCAACAGATGCTCATGTCCTCTTTCTTCATTGCAGCGGAACATCGTTTTCAAACTTGAATCGGCAAGCCGTCCAAGTCACAAGTAGTATCATACCATACCTCTATGCCCTGTGCAATACAATCTAGTCATTATGAAGCTGCCAAAGCCATCTTTTTTCTTCATCCGTTAAAGTTTTGCATGAATCAATCAAATCTGGCCGTCTTGTATAGGTTCGCTTCAAGGATTCTTTGCGCCGCCACTCTTCAATTTTGGCATGATTTCCAGAGAGGAGCACATCCGGCACTTTTAGTCCTTTATAATCGGCTGGTCTTGTATAGTGCGGGTGCTCAAGCAGACCTGTACTAAATGAATCTTCGATGTGAGACGCTTCTTTTCCAAGCACATGAGGCAAAAGCCTGACCACACTGTCTGCAATCATCATCGCCGGCAGCTCTCCGCCTGTGAGAACGAAATCTCCAATTGAAATTTCATCTGTGACAAGATGCTCCCTGATGCGCTCATCGTAGCCTTCATAGTGGCCGCAAATGAACATAAGATGCTCTTCTTTTGCAAGCTCTTCTGCCTTCTTTTGTGTGTATCTTTCCCCTTGAGGACAGACAAGAATGATTCGGGGCTTCTTGCTTGCTTTATTCGTCAAATCTTCTACCGCATCAAATACAGGCTGTGCTTTCAGTACCATACCAGCACCGCCGCCATACGGATAGTCATCCACTGTTTTATGCTTATGATCCGAATACTCTCTAAAATTGACGACATGAAATGAGACAGCTTCTTTTTCCTGTGCTTTTTTTAAGATTGATGAGTGTAGCACTCCTTCGAACATTTCAGGAAAAAGCGTTAAAAAGTCAATTTTCATTCGTCAATGAGTCCTTCCATCGCTTCAATGTGTACTGTTTTGGATGAGATATCGATCTTTTTGACGACAGGTGGAATATAAGGTATAAGGGCATCCTTTTTTCCTTTTCTTTCAACGACCCAGACATCATTTGCCCCCGGCGTTAAAATCTCTTTGATGTGGCCGATGAGTTTGTCCTTTTCATCGTATACTTCACAGCCAATGATTTGATGGAAATAAAACTCTCCTTCATCTAATGAAACGAGATGTTCTTTTTCTACTTTTAAAATTGATTCTTTCAATTGCTCTGCTTCATTTAAAGAGCCTATTTCTTCAAATGTGAGCAAATCAAACTGTTTGTGCTGCCGGTGTGATGCTATAGTGACTTTCAGCGGGTCCTTTTGACCTTGCTTAAAAATATAGAGGACGCTTCCTTTTTTGTAGCGCTCTTCCGGGAAATCGGTCTTTGACACAACGCGCACTTCACCGCGCACTCCGTGTGTATTGACGATCTTTCCGACATTCAACCAATCTAGCTCCATGTTCTCAATCACCCCTGACGTATTTCAACAATGGTGCCGTCTTTGACGACAATGACATTATCTTGCATTTTGTCATCCCATTTATCACCTATTTTCACTTCAACCAGCGCATCCACTTCTGTTTCTTTCATTTCACTTCCAAGCGGCAAGATATGCAGCTGCTCTACTTGAAAATCAATTTGTCTGATTTTCTCTTGCCTTTTATCAATGGCTTTTTGAAATTGAGGGATGGCTTCTTGCTGATGTGGTTCTTTTTCATGCTTCTTTAGTTGAAAATATAGCTGATTGCATTCACGTTCTAGTCTTTCTTTTTTCTCCAAAAAAGTCGTTAACAGTTTGTCCTTACTGCTTTCAGTTAATACTTGCATCACGGTGACATGTTGAATGATCTGCATCTTCCTTTTTGTCCCCCTATCCGAAGGCATTTGTCCTCTACAGTATAACGAAAAATAGATTTAAACGTGTAAAAAAAGGGGAGGTCCTAAGCCCTCTCCCTTTTTAGTCAGCAATCTCAAGTTGAACTTTCTTAGAAGACTCTGCACCTGCTGCAAAAATGACTGTTCGTATCGCTTTTGCTGTACGCCCCTGCTTTCCGATCACTTTTCCGGTATCTTCGGCATTGACAGACAGTGTGTAAATCACCTGCTCATCTTTTTCTAATGAAGATACATGAATATCTTCTGGGAAATCAACAAGTGGCTCGACGATGGACACAATCAATTCTTCCAAGGACAGCTCATTCATTATTTGCTGTTTTTCGCATTATGAAATTTTTCAAGAATTCCTTGGCTTGAGAAAAGGTTGCGAACTGTATCAGATGGTTTCGCACCATTTTGAAGCCATTTAAGCGCTAATTCTTCGTTGATTTTCACCTCAGCTGGTGATAACACTGGGTTGTAAGTTCCAACTGTTTCAATGAAACGACCGTCACGTGGTGAACGAGAATCTGCTACAACAATACGATAGAAAGGAGATCTTTTTGATCCCATACGTTTTAAACGAATTTTTACTGCCATTTTACTAGCACCTCCGAAAATATTTCAACAAGATAGTATATTAACAATGATAAAAGGGTTTGTAAAGTGTTTTTTCTTAACAACGGTTTTATCATGTATAACCAATTACATAAATGGTAATTTAAAGCCTTTTTTCTTTCCTTTGGACATGTTGGTCATTTGCTTCATCATCTTTTTCATTTCGTCAAATTGCTTTAAAAGGCGATTGACTTCCTGTACAGATGTTCCGCTTCCTTTTGCAATCCGTTTTCTTCGGCTTGCATTAATGACCTCTGGCTGTTCTTTTTCCTCGGTCGTCATTGATTTAATAATCGCTTCGATGTGATTGAGCTGCTTTTCGTCTACTTGGACGTTTTTGAGCCCTTTCATTTTACCGGCTCCCGGCATCATTTGGATCAGCTCATCAAGTGGACCCATATTACGAACTTGGCCAAGCTGCTCGAGGAAATCATCAAGCGTAAAGCTCATGGTCCTCATTTTTTGTTCAAGTTCTTTCGCCTTATCTTGGTCAACGTTTGCCTGTGCTTTTTCAATAAGTGTGAGCACATCTCCCATGCCAAGAATTCTTGATGCCATCCGCTCCGGGTGGAATGGTTCAATCGCATCAAGCTTTTCTCCTAGTGCAGCGAATTTAATCGGCGTATTTGTGACAGCACGAATCGAAAGTGCTGCTCCGCCTCTTGTATCACCGTCTAGTTTCGTTAGAACGACACCTGTTAAGCCAAGCTGTTCATTAAAGCTTTTTGCTACATTGACAGCATCTTGACCTGTCATAGAGTCAACAACAAGGAAAATTTCTTCTGGATTTGCTACTTCTTTTACTTTCTGAAGTTCATCCATCAATTCCTCATCGATATGAAGACGTCCTGCTGTATCTAAAATGACATAATCGTGGTGTTCTTCTTTCGCTTTTTCAATTGCCTGTTTGGCAATTTCGACAGGACTTACTTGATCACCTAATGAAAACACTGGCATATCAAGCTGTTTCCCAAGGGTTTGAAGCTGCTGGATCGCTGCCGGTCTGTAAATATCTGCAGCCACCATCATCGGCTTGCGATTATGTTTTTTGCGAAGTAAATTGGCAAGTTTCCCAGTTGTGGTCGTTTTACCTGCCCCTTGAAGACCGACCATCATAATGACTGTCGGAGATTTTTTCGCCACAGCGATTTTACTCTCTTCCCCGCCCATTAATTCAGTGAGTTCTTCTTTTACAACTTTAATGACCTGTTGTCCAGGGGTAAGACTTTGCATGACCTCTTGTCCAACTGCCCGCTCGCTTACTTTTTTCACAAAGTCTTTGACTACTTTAAAATTGACGTCAGCTTCAAGAAGGGCAAGGCGTACCTCGCGCATCATTTCTTTTACATCTTGCTCTGACACTTTTCCTTTGCCGCGGATTTTTGAAATCGTCTGCTGCAGTCGGTCGGCTAATCCTTCAAATGCCATACTGTGCCGCCTCCTAATCTAATTTCTCAAGCGATTCAATTAAAGCTTCTGCTTCTTCCTTTTGCGGGGAATCTGCTACAAGCTCTCTCAGTTTATTGAGAAGTTCTTTACGCTCTTTAAATTTCTTAAACAAGAGCAGCTTTTCTTCATATTGTTCGAGCATCGCTTCAGTCCGTTTAATATTATCATAAACAGCCTGTCTTGATACTTCATATTCATCCGCAATTTCACCGAGGGAAAAATCGTCTAGGTAGTAAAGCGACATGTAGCTCTTTTGCTTTGCGGTCAACAACGATTGATAGAAGTCAAACAAGTAGTTCATTCTCGTTGTTTTTTCAAGCGTCATGGGCTCTCTCCCCTTTGTTAAGTTCATTCCCTTTACATCAACTAAGTTTACACGGTTCTCTCCTGTGTGTCAAGTTTTTATCTTGTCACTTCATGAGGCGGTGTATAAACAAAAATGCCAGCAACTTAGCCGGCATTTTTGTTAGTCTTCTTGATCAATCACGTCTGAAAATAAACCATACACATATGATTCTGCATCGAACTCTTGTAGATCGTCCACCTTTTCACCTAAACCGACAAGCTTCACTGGGATGTTCAGTTCATTTCGAATCGCAAGCACAATTCCGCCTTTTGCAGTGCCGTCAAGCTTTGTTAAGGCAATTCCTGTCACATTTGTCGCTTTAGAAAATTCCTTCGCTTGTGCCATGGCGTTTTGACCTGTTGTTGCATCAAGGGCAAGCAGTACTTCGTGCGGTGCATCTGGGACCTCGCGCTCAATGACTCTTTTGACCTTCTCCAGCTCTTTCATCAAGTTGACTTTGTTTTGAAGTCTTCCAGCTGTATCGCAGATAAGGACATCCGCATTTTTCGCTTTTGCTGACTGAACGGCATCAAAGATTACCGCTGCTGGATCAGAGCCCGCCGTCTGTTTGACGACAGGGACACCTGAACGCTCTCCCCATACTTCAAGCTGCTCAATGGCACCGGCACGGAACGTATCTCCTGCTGCTAATATGACGGATTTTCCTTCATTTTTCAGCTTGTTTGCAAGCTTACCAATGGTCGTTGTTTTCCCAACGCCGTTGACGCCCACAAATAAAATGATATTTAAACGCCCGTCTTCGATGTTCAGCGCAGAGATTTGTTCCTCTCCGCTATTGTAGATGTCAACAAGCTTTTCAGAGATGACCACCTGTACTTCACTTGGGTCTTGAATGTTTCTTAATTTTACTTCTTTTTTCAGCTCATCAATCAGTTCCATCACGGTCGTGAAACCGACATCAGCGCCGATAAGAACTTCTTCTAATTCTTCAAAAAAGTCTTCGTCGACCTTACGATAGCGAGAAATCAGTTCATTTACTTTTCCTTGGAATGAGTTTCTCGTTTTTTCAAGTCCATCTTTAAACTTTTCTGATACTGAATCGGTTTGCTGCGTAAATTTTTCTTTTAATTTCTTAAAAAAGCTCATTGGTTCATAGACCTCCTTTTATTACTGGACAAGCTCTTTCGTTTCTTCTAGTTTAACGGATACTAGTTTTGAGACGCCTGACTCCTGCATTGTGACACCGTACAGGACATCTGCTTCTTCCATTGTTCCCTTGCGGTGCGTAATGACAATGAACTGTGTTTCTTCGCTGTATTTCTTTAAATATTGCGCAAAACGGAAGACATTGGCTTCATCAAGCGCTGCTTCTACTTCATCTAACACGCAGAATGGAACAGGTCTGACTTTTAAGATGGAAAATAGTAAAGCGATCGCTGTTAATGCTCTCTCTCCGCCTGAAAGCAGGCTTAAATTTTGCAGCTTTTTCCCCGG
Source organism: Bacillus pumilus (assembly GCF_024498355.1). Classification (GTDB taxonomy): domain Bacteria; phylum Bacillota; class Bacilli; order Bacillales; family Bacillaceae; genus Bacillus; species Bacillus pumilus_P. Next base: position 1,518,155 of record NZ_CP101833.1, on the reverse strand, counting down.
CGGCTGCGCGACAATATCGACGCCAGAGTTGAGTAAATCGTTTGGATCGGTCAGCTTCAGGTCTGCTCTTCCCCCGCCAAATAATGCTTGGAAAACAGATTCAAAATGCCCGCGGATTTGAGAAAATGTCTCAGAGAAACGCTTCGTCATTTCTTGATCCATTTCTTCGATGACTTGGAATAACGTATTTTTCGCTTCTGTCAGATCATTTCGCTGTTCTGTTAAGAAGAGATAACGTTCATTCACGCGTTCATACTCATCAATACTGCCTAAGTTCACTGTTCCAAGCTCTTCAATGGCTAGTTTGATCAGTTTCACTCGTTTTCTTGCTTCATCTGGCGTTAATGTCAGATGGTACATTTCTTTTGCTCCTTCAAACGAAAGTGCATATTCTTCGTTCAAATAGGCGATAAGATTATCGAGCTCAACCTCCATGCGGCCAAGCTTGATCTCTTCATCTTTTAAGCTTGTGGTGAGCTGCTTGTAAAGACGTTTTTGCTCTTTGAGTTCACGTTCAGCAAATTCTAATGTTTCTGAAAGAGCCAGGCGCTGTTTACGACGCTCGGAAATGAGTGCTGTCGTTTTATTTTTATTTTCAAGCTTCTCTTTCGCAGCTTCTTCCAGCTGTTCTGCTCCGCTTGAGCTTGATGACATTTCATTTGTTAAGAGTGACAGATCTTCTTTTGTTTCAATCAGCGTCTGTTCCGCCTCTTCCAATTCAGCCATCAAGATCGAAAGCTTCTCTTGTTCATTGGCTAAGGACTGCTCTTTTTTCGCAAGCGAGATTTTCAGCTCTGTTAATTCCGCAGAAATGGTTTCTTTCGTTGAGCTTTGGGTCTGCTTACGCTTTGTTAATGTGTTGATCTCTTCATCAAGAGACGTCAGTTTCTCACCTATAGAGGCTTCAAGGGTGACCTGCTCTTTGTCTTTACTCGCAAGTTCAGAAGAGCGCTGCTGCAATTCTGCTTTTTCTTGATCATAGATCTCTAGATGAGAGTTAATATTTTTTTCTGCTACTTGCAGTTCGTATAGTTTCCCTTTGAGCTCTTGCTGCTTTTCTCGAAGCGTCTCACCGCGCTGACGCAGTTCATTTAATTGGGTTTCACTTGCTGCAATCGATTGCTTCGTTTCTTTTGTTTCTTTTTCAAGAATCGTTGTTTTTTCTTCCATTTCTACGAGCTGCTTCGTCAATGTTTCGATCTCTCGATTTCTTGAAAGAAGGGAATTGCTCTTTTTCTTCACGCCGCCCCCGGTCATTGAACCACCTGGGTTGACAACATCCCCATCAAGGGTCACGATGCGATAACGATGTCCGAGCATTTTCGCCAGTTCATTGGCGCCTTTTAAATCTCTGACAATTAGGACGGTTCCAAGCAAGTTCTGAATGACCTTTTGGTACTTTTCGTCAAAAGAAACGAGGTTACTCGCTACGCCGATAAACGCTGCATGCTGCTCAGCGGTTTGGACGTCTCTGAACTGAATGGTTCTTTCTTTGATCACGTTCATTGGCAGGAAGGTCGCACGTCCAAAGGAATGCTGCTTCAAGTAACCAATAGCCTGTCTCGCCGCTGCTTCATTTTCCGTAACCACGTGCTGCGTTGCTGCACCTAGCGCAATTTCAATCGCTGTCTCATGCTGCTGATCTGTTTGAATCAGCTCTGCAATGGCACCGTGAATACCGCCTAACCGGTCCTTTGCCTTTAAGACCTCTTTCACTCCTTGGAAAAAGCCTGAGAAGTCTTCCTGCATGGATTCAAGCATCTCTTTTTTTGAATTTGCCTGCTGAACATATTGATAGGCTTGATAAAGAGTCGTTTCTTTTTTTTCGTATTGACGTTTCATTTGCTCAAGCTTTTGTTCTGCCTCTCTAAAGCGTTTCACCTGAGTCAAAATGTCTTCTTCTAGTTCTGAAAGCTGCTGCTCAGCTTCCGTTTTCTGCTCTTTGACAGACACACGTTCTTCGATATGTTTCTGATTATTTTGCGTTAGACGCTCTAGCTGCATGGCCGCTTGGCGCTGCTGCTCTTCTAGTAATTTACGTTCATTGCGGATTGAAGCCTGTTCATTTAGCAGATCAAAATAATCGCTTTTCAGCTGTTCAATTTGACCTTCCACATCTTCACTGTGAAGTGACAGTTGATGCTGTTTTGTTTTCACTTCATCTTTTAGCTGCTGCACTTCTTTTTGCAGGCTGTCCCGTGTGATTTTCTGCTGCTGAATCTTTTCGGTTAACAGCGCCTGCTTTTTAGTTAAGCGAACAAGCGTTTCCTCCAGCTGTCCTTGGTTGGCGGCTGCATTTTTTTTTCGTTCTTTTAGAACTTCTTTTTTCCCTTCAAGCTTTTCTAATTCCTCACTTGTGAACAGAAGGACTTCTTGCAGGTCATTAATGGATTCGTCCAGCGCCTGAATTCGGTCTCTCGACTCTTCAATTTTGGCTTCTTTTGCTTGAATGTCTGTGGACTGCTTCATTTCATCTTGTTTGAACCGCTCGACAGCTTCTCCAAGTGTTGTCCATTTTTCGTGAAGCGCTTCGATATCATGAACGGTTAGGGCGATTTCTACATTTTCAAGCTCTTCTTTTTTTTGCAAATAGTCCTTTGCAATGGATGCTTGCATTCTTAATGGTTCTACTTGTTCTTCTAGTTCATGCAGAATATCTTCTACTCGGTTTAAGTTGTCCTGCGTTTCAAACAGTTTATTCTCAGCTTTTTTCTTTCTTGTTTTATATTTCAAGACACCAGCCGCTTCTTCAAAGATACTTCTTCTCTCTTCTGCCTTACTCGATAGAATTTCCTCTACCTTTCCTTGACTGATGATAGAAAAAGCTTCCTTACCAAGGCCTGAATCCATGAAAAGATCAATAATATCCTTTAAGCGGACAGATTGATTGTTTATGAGAAATTCACTTTCTCCTGAACGATACACCCTTCTTGTTACACTGACTTCGTGAAAATCGATCGGTAAAAAGTGATCTTCGTTATCTAACGTTAAAGTCACCTCTGCTAGGTTGACTCTTTTTCTTGAGTCACTTCCTGCAAAAATGATGTCTTCCATTTTTCCTCCGCGGAGACTTTTCGCCGATTGTTCTCCAAGTACCCAGCGGATGGCATCAGTAATATTACTTTTACCGCTTCCGTTAGGTCCAACAACAGCTGTGACACCTTTGACAAAGTCCACGGTCACTCGCTGTGCAAAAGATTTGAATCCTATCACGTCTAAACGTTTGAGGAACATGAGAGTGATCCTCCTTATGTATTTAAAGTACTATCATCTTACCATATGAAGTGAAAAAAGATGATGGAAAACAGAGTGAAATCCCCCTGAATGACGAGGGGGATTTTATTGGTTCATATGATGTTTCTGCAATTTAGCAAGTGCTTCCTGTGCAGCGTGCTGTTCTGCTTCTTTTTTAGAGCGGCCATTTCCAATCCCGAGCACTTCTCCTCGAAGTGATACATTTGCTTCAAATTCCCGGTTATGTGCAGGTCCCTTTTCATGCAGGATTCGGTATTCCAGCACACCTTTTCCATCACGCTGAACAAATTCTTGAAGCTGGCTTTTAAAGTCCATGACATGCGAGAAAGCTCCGTCGTTAATTTTCGGATACACATACCCTTCTAGAAATCGTTCAACAGGTTCCAGCCCTTGATCTAAATAAAGTGCCCCGATAAAGGCCTCGAATACATCTGCTAAGAGTGCGGGGCGCTTTCTGCCGCCAGTCATTTCTTCGCCTTTTCCTAAAAGAACAAGGTCTCCGAAGGACAGCTCATGTGCCAGTGACACAAGTGACGGTTCACACACGATCGCCGCTCTCAGTTTTGTTAAATCTCCCTCGCTCATCGCTGGATATTTCGCAAATAAGAATTGAGAGATGGTCAATTCTAAAACAGCATCTCCTAAAAATTCAAGTCTTTCATTATCCTCGTAAGGTTTTTTCCGGTGCTCATTCACATAAGAGGAATGTGTAAAGGCTTGATATAGAAGCTTTTCATTTTTAAACTGTACGGAAATACGCTGCTGGAATTCTCTAAATTGCTCTAGTTTTTTGCTCTGTTTCTGTTTGTCTTTATAGTGTTTTGGCATAGCAACCTCCAGGTAGGCTTAATCGCCTTTAAGGATACTGATTATATGGAGTCTCTCTTTCTACATGCAAGGAAACATTGCTCCCAGCATCTGAAAAAGGCTGACAATTGATCAGCTGAATGTGTTGAAACTAACATAAATTTTCAAAGTCCCGTCATGGAAGTAGACGGGACTTTGTTACACTTATTGCTGGCTATTTATGTAGTTCACAGCGTCACCGACTGTTGCAATTTTTTCAGCATCTTCGTCAGAAATTTCCATATCGAACTCATCTTCAAGTTCCATAACTAGCTCAACTACATCAAGGGAATCAGCGCCTAAATCTTCTTTAAATGAAGCTTCCATTTTCACGTCAGCCTCATCAACGCCAAGGCGGTCTACAATAATTTTTGATACACGCTCTAATACGTCTGCCATTGCCTTTCACCTCCCCTCAAAGTATTATAGTTGATTCGTTTTTAAAAAACTAGAGAAAACGTAACGAAATTTGATATTTCTTAGGACATGACCATTCCGCCATCCACTTGGATGGTTTGGCCTGTAATATAGCCTGCTCCTTCAGAAGCTAAAAAGACAACAACGTTGCTAATATCTTCAGGCGCACCAAAGCGTGCAAGCGGGATTTGTTTGAGCATTTCTGTCTGCACATTGTCATCAAGCTTATCTGTCATATCTGTAGAAATAAAGCCTGGTGCTACTGCATTGACTGTAATATGGCGGCTTGCCAGCTCTTTTGCTGTTGTTTTCGTTAACCCAATGACGCCAGCTTTTGCTGCAACGTAGTTTGCTTGTCCAGGGTTTCCGCATACGCCAACGACTGATGCCACATTGATGATTCTTCCGCTTCGCTGTTTCATCATTTGACGCGTCACGGCTTTTGTACAGTTAAAGACACCTTTTAAGTTTATGTTAATGACATCATCCCATTCATTTTCTTTCATTCTCATGAGCAGGTTGTCCTTTGTAATGCCAGCGTTATTCACAAGAATGTCGATTGAGCCGAATGTATCAATCGCTTGTTTCATTAATGCTTGTACTTCTTCAGCATTTGAGACATCAGCTTTGACAGCAAAAGCCTGCTTGCCAAGTGCTTTGATTTCATCCACTACTTCATTTGCTTTTGCTTCGTTTCCTGAATAATTCACGACAACATTTGCACCATTCTTCGCTAAATCGATCGCGATGGAACGGCCAATACCGCGTGATGCACCTGTTACAACGGCTGTTTTATTTGTAAGCATCAAGAATCCCCCTTCAATGTTTGAATTGCTGCTTCAATTGTTTCTTGATCTGAAACGGAAATAGTCGTCAGTCGGCGATTGACCTTTTTCACAAGACCTGAAAGCACTTTGCCAGGACCAATTTCAATAAACGTTGTCACACCTAAATCAATAAGGCGTTCCACACTTTCTTCAAAACGAACAGGCGAATACAATTGTTCAATGAGCTTTGTCTCAATCTTATCACGAGATGTCACGATGTCTGCTGTTACATTTGAAATGACCGGTGTTTTGGCATCCGCAATGTCTAGTTTTGACAGAACATCTGTGAATTTTTCAGCTGCTGGTTTCATTAAAGCTGAATGGAAAGGCCCGCTCACTTCAAGTGCAATTGCACGTTTTGCGCCTTTTTCTTTCGCTTTTTCTGATGCAAGTTCTACACCTTTTGCTGTACCAGAGATGACGATTTGTCCAGGGCAGTTTAAGTTAGCGAGTTCTACAAGATGACCGCTCTCTGTTACTTCTTTTGTTACTTCCAAAAGCGAAGCTTGATCTATTCCGAGGATCGCTGCCATTGCGCCTTCACCTGCTGGAACAGCTTCATTCATTAATTCGCCGCGTTTTCTGACGGCGTATACAGCATCTTTAAACGAAAGAGCGCCTGCTGCAACGAGGGCTGTGTATTCACCAAGACTGTGTCCTGCTGCATAATCTGCTTTGATTCCACTCTCTTCAAGTTTCTTTAAGATGGCGATACTTGTTGTTAAAAGAGCTGGCTGCGCATTATATGTCAGCGTCAGTTCTTCTGCTTCCCCTTCAAAAATCATAGAAGATAAGTCAAAACCAAGGGTCTTGTCTGCTTCTTCAAACACAGCTTTAGATGCTGATTCTTGGTCAAATAAATCTTTTCCCATGCCAATTTTTTGAGAGCCTTGGCCAGGGAATAAAAATGCAATTTTGCTCATGCTGCTCTACCTCCATTAAGACTCATTCGTGTTTTCTTTTTGGACTTCTTGATGAATGATGGCTGAAACGTCTTTTTCAACGATATCACGTGCCTGACGAATTGCATGAAAAATGGCGTTTTCATCAGAGGAGCCGTGCGCTTTAATAACAGGAGCCTTTAAACCAAATAAAGCGGCACCGCCATATTCGGAGTAATCCATTTTAGATTTCATCTGCATCAATTTAGGCTTCATCATGCCAGCTGCTATTTTTGCAGTAAAGCTGGATGTTAATGTTTCTTTCAGCATTTTAAATACGGAAAGGGCTGTGCCTTCAATCGTTTTAAGCGCAATATTTCCTGTAAAACCATCTGTGACAACGACATCGGCTACACCTTCTAATAAATCACGAGACTCCACATTTCCTACGAAATTTAAGTCTGATGCTTTTAGTAATTCGAAGGTTTTTTTCGTTAAATCATTGCCTTTTTTATCTTCTGTTCCTACATTTAAAAGTCCAACGCGCGGATTGCTCTTCGGGAAGACGCGCTCTGCGTAAATAGACCCCATCATGGCATATTGCACCAGATGTTCTGGCTTGGCATCGACATTTGCACCGACATCTAGTAATAAAAACCCGCTGCCATCAAGTGTTGGCAAAGTTGGAGCAAGTGCTGGTCTGTCAATACCATCGATTCTGCCTACGATAAACAGTCCTGCTGTCATGAGTGCTCCCGTATTTCCTGCTGAGATGCAGGCATCTGCTCTTCCTTCAGATACTTCCTGGGCCATTTTCACCATGGATGAATCCTTTTTACGTCTGACTGCACGCACTGGTTCATCTGTCGGTTCAATGACTTCTTTTGCATCTAAAATCGTGATGCGCTCGTTATTTGTTATGTATGGTTTGATTTTGCTTTCATCGCCGACAAGTGTAATGTCGACATCTGAAAATGCTGCTAAGCTTTTTTGCACACCGTCAATAATGGCTTTAGGGGCATGATCTCCCCCCATTGCATCGACTGCAATTCTCATGTTATGTGCCACCTTTTACTTTTGTTTTGAGCGATACATGACGAAGTCACCTGAGAAGACAACTTCCTCACCCACATAGCTGTTTACTTCAACTACGGTTCTGCCTTTTTCTTTATCATGCGAGGCTACTTTGGCTTTAGAGACGACTCGTTCGCCTTGTTTAACCTGCCTTGTAAATCTAATATTCGCTTTTGCTGTCAGCGCCAGCTCATCGTCAATGACGGCCACTGCCAGCGAATTTGCCTGGGCGAAGAGATGATGTCCCCTGGCAATTTGGTTTCGGCTAAATACGTGCTCTTTTCTTACTTCTAAAATCGAAATGGCTTGGTCATCAAGCTCTACATCAATCATTTCTCCAATCACTTCATCCAGCGGAAGTGACTTCACTTCATCCTCTAATGTCTTCTCGGCCACATGCTTAATTCTTTCGCGTAATTCAGGGATTGACAGCTCCAAACGATCAAGACGAACCGTTTGAATGCTTACACCGAATTTACTTGCCAATTCTTCATCAGTAATGAACGGAGTCGAGCTGATCGTTTGCTGGAGAAGCCTTTGACGTTCTTTTTTATTTAGTTTCATATGCAGACACCATCCGTACATTTATGACTAGGTACTAATAGTAGTATATAATCTCATAGATGATAAATCAATCCTTGTTTCAAAAAGACAAGAAAATTCCTCCAGCTCGATCAGCTTAATTTATCTCCGCCCAGCACACCGCTGTCCACAAGCGTTTGCCGAAGTTCTTTGTATTCAGGATCTGTCCAAAAGGCGTCCGATTGCACAAGGTCTGCTGCATCTTTTCTAGCAGTTTCAAGTGCTCTGTAGTCATGGACCATGTCTGCCACCTTAAATTCAGGCATCCCGCTTTGTTTCTTGCCAAAGAAATCGCCAGGCCCTCTTAGTTCTAAATCCTTTTCAGACAGCTCAAATCCATCGGTCGTTTCGGACATAATTCGCATTCGCTCTTTACCCGTCTCTGATTTCGGATCAGCCATTAAAATACAAAATGATTGATGCTCTCCGCGGCCGACACGTCCTCTTAGCTGGTGAAGCTGAGACAGTCCGAATCGGTCTGCATCATAAATGACCATGATGGTAGCATTCGGCACGTTAACCCCTACTTCAACGACTGTGGTCGAAACGAGAATCTGGACTTCATTTGTAGTAAAGGCTCTCATCACCTGATCTTTTTCATCACTTGCAAGCTTCCCGTGCATTAAGCCGATCGACCACTTGCCGCGATACGCCTCCGTCAGCATGCTGTGGACATCAATCGCATTTTGAACATCCAGTTTGTCTGATTCTTCAATGAGCGGACAAATAATATACGCCTGTCTTCCTTTTTTCAGCTCTTTATCCACAAAAGCAAGAATCCTCTCGAGCATGTCATGCTTGACCCAATACGTTTCGATTTGCTTTCGGCCAGCTGGTAATTCATCGATGACGGATACGTCCATTTCTCCAAATACAGTGATCGCAAGTGTTCGCGGAATAGGTGTTGCGGTCATAAACAAGACATCTGGGTCCTGCCCTTTACTTCTCAGTTTTTTCCGTTGTTCCACGCCAAACCGGTGCTGTTCATCTGTAATGACAAGACCGAGCTGCTGAAATTCGACTTCGTCTTGGATGAGAGCATGCGTGCCGACTAATATATCAATCTCGCCCTCTTTCAAACGTTCCAGCAATTCTCTGCGGCGCTTTCCTTTCACAGAGCTCGTCAGCAGGGCGATATTCAGCCCCCATTTTTCAAAGAGCTGGTACAGTGAATCTGCATGCTGTTCTGCCAAAATTTCAGTTGGCACCATCAGCGCACCTTGATAGCCGGATAAATGAGCAGCATAAAGTGCAATGGCTGCAACAGCTGTTTTCCCTGATCCAACATCTCCTTGAAGCAGCCGGTTCATTCGATAAGGGGACGCCATATCGGACATAATTTCATCAAGCACTCTTGATTGTGCCTTCGTCAGCGGAAATGGCAGGCCGTGAACAAACTCAAAGACAGCCTCTTTTGAAAACGGATGCTGGATACCTGATGTTTTTTCTCGTTCTTTCTTTCTGATCGCCTGCATCTTCAGCTGAAAAATTAAAAATTCCTCGTACACAAAGCGGCGTCTTGCTTGCTTGAGCGAGTCTCTTGTTTCAGGGAGATGAATGGTTTTTAATGCGTCTTGATAGGACATGAGTTTATAGGCCAAGGCAAGCTGCTTTGGCAGTGGATCTTCGGCTTTGTCTACATAAAGCGACAGAGCCTGTTTCACAAAGCGCCTCATCATCTTCACCGTTACATTTTCTTTGACCGAATAAACAGGTTCTATACTGCCATCTTGCTCGTGTGTCCCTTTTTTAAATTCCTGCACCATAATGGATTGACGGTTTTTATCCCATTTTCCTGTGACTGATACCGTATCACCTAAAACAAGACTTCGTTTTAAATATGGGCGATTGAAGCAAATCGCCGTAATGAGAAAACGCCCGACAAGCAGCCTGAATGTCAGCCTGCTTCGTTTCTTTCCATAATAGGTGAGAACGGGCTCACTGTGCACTTTGCCTTCAACTGTGATACGTTCGTCATGCTTCACTTCTTCTAAGTTGCGAAGCTCATAGTCATCATATCGATAAGGAAAGTAGCCGAGTAAATCGGCTACTGTATGGATTCCAAGTTCATTTAAGGTTTTTTCTGTTTCGGCTCCAATCCCTTTTAGGACTGAGATATTATCTAGCAGTTTCTGTATCACGAGATGAGGTCACACCTCCGAAAATCTTCTTTTCAAGCTCTCTTGCTGTCGGTGTTGCAGCGAGTCCGCCTTGTGCGGTCTCACGAAGAGCTGTTGGCATCGTTTGACCAATTTTATACATGGCATCAATGACTTCATCACACGGAATACGGCTCGTAATGCCGGCAAGTGCCATATCTGCTGCAATCATTGCATTAGATGCACCCATTGCGTTTCGTTTCACACATGGTACCTCGACAAGTCCTGCTACTGGATCGCAAACAAGTCCAAGCATATTTTTCAGTGTAATGGCCATCGCTTCAGCAGATTGCTGGGGCGTGCCGCCCGCCATTTCTACAATGGCTGCCGCCGCCATGCCTGATGCTGAGCCTACCTCTGCCTGACAGCCTCCTGCTGCACCAGAGATACTGGCATTATTGGCCACAACAAAACCAAATGCGCCAGAAGTGAATAGGAATCTGACCATTTGTTCCTTTGTTGGCTGTAATGTTTCTTTTACTGCAAATAACGTACCAGGTACAACACCTGCTGAACCTGCCGTAGGCGTCGCACAGATGGTCCCCATTGCTGCATTGACTTCATTCGTTGCAACTGCTTTACTGACAGCATCTAAGATCGTATGACCAGACAATGTTTTGCCTGATGCGATATATGCTTGAAGTTTGACTGCATCTCCGCCTGTTAAGCCTGATAATGATTTCACACCTTTAAGTCCGTTTTCAACCGCCTGCTCCATCACTTCTAGGTTGCGATACATCTGCGAAAATATCTCTTCACGTGACTTCCCTGTCACTTCCATTTCTTGCGCGATCATGATTTCTGAAATGGAGGTATTTCGTTCTTCTGTTAGCTGCACGAGTTCTTTGACGTTTTTAAACATCATACATTACCTCCTTGTTGTTACTCTGCAATTTGTGTGACTTGAATAATGTTAGGCAGCGTTTCAAGCTCTGATAGGACAGCTGGGTCAATATTTTGATCCACTTCAATTGTCATCAGTGCCTCTTGCCCGACATCTTTACGCGCCACTTCCATATGACCGATGTTGATAGCGAACTTCGCTAATACATTGGCAACTGCCGCAATTGTACCGTAGCGATCGTTATGAACGACAAGAATGGCAGGGTGATTTCCTGAAAGCCTGAGCTCAAAGCCATTTAATTCTGTGATTTCAATTTTACCTCCGCCGATGGAAATCCCGATTAATTCAAGCTTTCCGTTCGCATCTGAAATCTCTACTTTTGCTGTATTCGGATGCGCTGGTACTGCATCTTCTTCTTTAAATTCAATGTCGATCCCCTTGCTTTTTGCAATATCAATCGCTGTTTTGATTCGTTCGTCAAATGTATCAAAGTCAAGAACACCGCCGATAATCGCGACATCTGTACCGTGCCCTTTATACGTATCTTTAAAAGAACCATAAAATGAAACGACAATTTGTTTCGGTTCTCTTCCGAATAAGCTGCGAGCCACTCTTCCTATACGAGCCGCACCCGCTGTGTGCGAACTTGATGGACCAATCATGACGGGTCCAATAATATCAAACACACTTCTAAATTTCATAGGTCTTCCCCTCTCATAACCACTCACGTATTGGTTTGTTTCTTCCTTTAGACTAATGGATTCATTCGTTTCCCGCAACTCATTTCACCGAGGAATCCCTAGTAAAAAATTGCAAAAGAAGAAGAAGGGCTTGATTTGCCCTTCTTTCGTTATTCAACAGCCAAAATATATGAATAAAGCGGCTGTTTTCCATCGTGGACTTCAACTTCTACATCTTCAAATGTTTCTTCAATAAAGGCTTCTAACGCTTCCATCTCATCAGATGATGCGTCTTCCCCTTTAATGATTGTGACAATCTCATCATCTTCTGTCACCATTTTGGTCAAAAGCTCTTTGGCTGCATCTAATTGATTTTTCGCTGTTAAGGTGATTTTTCCGTTGAATAGACCCATATAATCGCCTTTGGCAATGTCGATTCCATCAATTTGAGTATCTCTCACTGCAAAGGTAATTTGGCCGCTTTTCACATGATCAATCGCTTCTAACATCGCTGCTTCATTGTCTTCATTTGAAGCTGTTTCATTTAGAGAAAGAAGTGCTGACATCCCTTGAGGTACGGTCTTCGTCGGAATGACAACGACCTCACGACTTGAGACAGTTGCCGCCTGTTTAGCTGCCATGACAATATTAGAATTATTAGGTAAGATAAAGACGGTTTCGGCATGTATGCTATCAATTGCTTTGACAATGTCTTCTGTGCTCGGATTCATCGTTTGTCCACCTTCGATGACGACGGAAGCCCCGATACTTTTAAACAAGTCAGCAATTCCTTCTCCCATTGCGACACTCACTACTCCGAAGCGCTGTTTTTCAGCAGCGGGTGCTTTTGGTGCAGCAGGCGAGTGATCTCTTTCTTCATTCACGATCGAGCTATGCTGCTCTCTCATGTTTTCAATTTTCATATTGATCAGGCTGCCGTAGCGCTGTGCATATGACAAAACATCTCCTGGCTGCTCTGCATGAATATGAACCTTCGCTAGCGTATCATCAGATACCACAAGAAGTGAATCTCCGAATTCGCTTAAGTCTTCTCTGAATGTATTCTCTTCAAAGGACTGTTTGTCTTCTTCAAATTTCACCATAAATTCTGTACAGTAGCCAAATTCAATATCTTCTGTGTTCATATGGCTTTGCGCACTTTTATGATGTTCTGCACTTACTAGTTCTTTGAGGGTTGGCAAAGAGGCCATTTTAGAAGGAAGCTCTTCTCCTCTTAAAGAAGCAAGGAAACCTTCATATACGCAAAGAAGTCCTTTACCTCCACTATCTACAACGCCTACTTCTTTTAAAACAGGAAGCAGATCTGGCGTTCGCTCAAGTGACGCTCTTGCCTCCTCAATTGTTAATTCTAACACGCGGTCAATTTGATCTTCTGTCGCTGAAACAGCAACCGCTTTCTTTGCAGCATCTTTTGCAACTGTTAAGATGGTCCCTTCAATCGGTTTCATCACGGCTTTATATGCTGTATCAACACCCGCCTGTAAGGCAAGGGCAAATTCTTTGGCATCAATCGACTCTTTTTGTTCTATATTTTTACTGAAACCTCTGAAGAGCTGTGACAGGATCACACCCGAGTTTCCTCTTGCTCCCATCAATAGTCCTTTTGAAAGGGCCACCCCGACCTTACCAATATGATCGGTAGTTGTTTCTTCAACTGCTTTTGCCCCTGAAGTCATCGACAAATTCATATTTGTCCCCGTGTCTCCGTCTGGCACTGGAAAAACATTTAACGCATCAACAATTTGTGCGTTTTGAGAAAGATGGTGAGCACCTGCAAGAATCATTTTTGCAAATGAGCGGCCATCAAGATTTCTAATAGACAATATATTTCCTCCTTACTACGGGTTCGTAACTTTTACTCCTTGTACATAAATGTTGACCGAATCAACAGAAAGTCCAATCGTGTGAGAAATCGTATATTTGACTTTCGTTTGAACATTATGTGCGACTTCTGATATTTTTGTACCGTAGCTAACGATGATGTACATATCAATATGAATGCTGTCTTCTTTTTGACGCACAAGAACACCCCGGCTGAAGTTCTCTTTGCGGAGAATATCCGTCAAGCCGTCCTTCATTTGATTTTTGGACGCCATGCCAACAATACCATAGCAATCAATTGCAGCGCCTCCTGCCACCATTGCAATGACTTCATTTGATATATCAATTTGTCCGTATTTCGTTCTAAGTTCGATGGACACATTGGTTCCCCCTTTTTGAGAAATTGCCCTGAGTTATCACTATTTTACTATAAGACCCTTCTTTTTAAAAGAAATCATTCAATCCGACCCAATCCTACTTATACTATAGCCTTGATTTTTTATCAAGATGTCAAGGTGTTTTTCTTGAAAGAGGAGCAAACAATCCTTGCAAACCCCTTGAAGCTGTGGTAAATTATTAAAGTATCTTGAGGCTTCTCTAAGAACGTATATGAAGAATATGATATGTTTTCGCAGTTAGGAGGGAAACAAATGGCACGTAAATGCGTTATTACAGGCAGAAAAACAAAAGCTGGGAACAACCGTTCTCACGCAATGAACTCTACAAAACGTACATGGGGCGCGAACCTTCAAAAAGTTCGTATTCTAGTGGACGGTAAGCCTAAAAGAGTATATGTATCAGCTCGAGCTTTGAAATCTGGTAAAGTTGAGCGTGTATAAGCAAGAGTAAACGCCTGCTACAATTAACTGTAGCAGGCGTTTTTATGTGGAAATAAAGGAGATTACTCATTAATCTTTCTTAAATGAACCAAGCATCGCACGGACAATGCCCCCAAGAAATCTAGGCAGTTTGATTGTATAAAATTTCATTTTGTCCCCCTCCTAAAAGTACCGCTTGCAGCACAATTGAGCTTAATCAGCCATCCACATTGATAGGTTGATCAATCTTTGCTTCTTACCATTATTAATATGCCTTCATGAAAAGAAAAAGTACCATTTGAGTGGATGAGTTCGTTACTAATACATAGTGTGGAACCAGGCTCAATATGACAATTTTTCAGAGGATATTTGAAACCTTTTAATGTCAGCTTTTCAACAGGTGTACCAAAGGGGAGAAACGACACGTATTTTTTGTCCAAGTCTTGTTTTATTTCGTATGTGCCAGGTCCAAACATTTGAATGATATTTTGTTTGTCTACAAGTGTGATGGTCTGCTTGTGCTGAATGCCTTTGTAAAGGAGATGGATATTTCCTAGAAAATGATCGGCTCTTCCGCCTGTTATGCCGTATATTTGAATATGGGCTGGGTGCTGATGCAAGGCCCAGTTAAGCGCAAGCTCTAAATCGGTTTCATCTTTTTCTGCCTGAAATACATTCAGGGCAGGTAATTTCTTTTTTAGCTCGCGAAGCTCTTCTTCTGTCACACTATCAAAATCACCAAATGCTTTGGCAGGTAAAATTCCATGCTCTAGTAAGAAGAGGGTTCCCCTGTCTACGCCGACCCAGAGGATGTCATCTTTAGACGCTTCCCGTTCAAGGGGCGGGATGTATTCAAAAGGACCGCCGGCTACGATATGTATGTACATGATATACGCTCCTCTCCATGTAAAAAGAACCAAAGATCACAATGCCTTTGGTTCCTTTCTTTACGCTTTTCGAATCGCTTGAATGGCTGCTGCGCGGTTGTCTTTACCGTATACCGCTGAGCCGGCTACAAGTAAATTAGCGCCTGCTTCCTTGCAGCTCTTTGCTGTTTCTACATTGACACCGCCGTCTATTTCAATAAGTAAATCGGTTAAGCCCTTTTGTTCACTAAGTGCCTTCACTTCTTTTACCTTAGTGAGGACAGATGGAATAAACGCTTGTCCACCAAAACCAGGATTCACCGTCATGAATAACACAAGGTCCACATCCTCTAATACATGCTCAATTTGAGAAACAGGTGTGTGCGGGTTTAGGACGACCCCTGCTTTTACACCTTGTTCTCTAATGTGCTGTATCGTGCGGTGCAAGTGCGGACAAGCCTCCACATGGACAGAAATGATGTCAGCGCCCGCTTTTGCGAATGCAGGGATATAACGGTCTGGATGTTCAATCATTAAATGAACATCCAGCGGAAGCTTTGTATGCGGCCTGATCGCTTCCACTACATTCGGCCCAAATGTGATATTCGGTACGAATTGACCATCCATGACATCAATATGAATATAATCCGCTCCGCCTTGTTCCACATCACGGATATCTTTCTCCAAATTGGCGAAATCTGCTGATAAAATGGAAGGGGCAATATAAACCATGATTTAGTACCTCGGCTTTCTGTCTTTGATTTCAGTTAAAAACTCTAAATAATGCTGATAGCGATACTCTCTGATTTGCTCATGTTCTACCGCATCTTTTACCGCACAGCCTGGCTCTTTCACGTGCAGGCAGCCTCTAAACTTACAATCTGCACTCCGCTCTCTGATTTCTAAAAAGTACAGACCTAAATCTTCCGCTTCTATGCCTGTAAATTCGAGTGAGCTAAAGCCAGGTGTATCTGCAATGAGTCCTTCAGCTGTTCGAATGAGTTCCACATGTCTTGTCGTATGTTTTCCCCTGCCAAGATGGGATGAAATATCATTTGTTTTTAGCGCCAAATCCGGGCTCATCGCATTTAAAAGTGAGGACTTGCCTACACCAGACTGACCTGCAAATACGGTTATTTTGTGATGAAAGTGCGGGGTCAGCTTTTCAATTCCGTCCCTCTCGATCGTAGATGTTAAATGAACGTCATATCCAATTTGCCGATAGTCCTCTGCATATGCTTGAATGGTTTTGCGTTCTTGCTCTGTTTTCAGCAAGTCAATTTTTGTAATGCAGATAATCGGCTCAATATGGTTGGCTTCAACAAGTACTAGAAATCTGTCTAAAAGCGATGTGCTAAAGGTTGGCTCTATCGCTGAGAAAACAAGCACCGCTTGATCGACGTTACTGATAGGCGGCCGAACAAGCTCGTTTGTCCGCTCTTTTACTTCCAATAAGTAGCCTTCCTTATCGTTGTCTGCTTGATAGACGACATAATCTCCGACAAGAGGTGTTATTTTATTTTTTCGAAAAATGCCTCTCGCTCTGCACTGAATCACTTTTCCACTTTCTTCAGACTCATCCAGTACATAATAAAACCCGCTTAATGCTTTAATAATTTTGCCCTCAGGCATAAAGTCCCTCCTTTATTCATCATCAGGGTATTCGATCGTTTTGGAGCTCACCACTTTATCATCAACCGTCACCTGATAATACCCTTTTTGACCTGGTTCAATCTTAAATTTAATTGTTCGTTCGGTTGGGGCATTGATTTTAAAGGTTTCATATAAATCAGAAATACTGTGTTCTGCATCATCAATGGAAATTTGGACATTCATTTCTTGCCCTTCTGTTTCTGGTTCATATGGGATCGCAATCTTTTCAGTTACCGTTTTGGCCGGTTTTTCCTTCGGTCCAAGAGAGAATGTGATTTTGACCGTATCACCTGGTTTGACAGCAGTTCCCGCTCCTGGTTCCTGCTTCATGACCTCACCTTTTGGCACATCATCAGAATACGCTTCTTTTTCATCAAGCTTTAGTCCATTATCCTCTAGATAATTCGATGCCGCCTGTTTACTATACGTCGTTAAATCCCTTAATGTAATATCGGCAGGGCCTATGCTGACTGTCAAAGTCACTTCTTCATCTGCTGCGACAAGCTCTGTATTCGCTGAAGGTTGCTGTTCCATGACAAGCCCTGATTCGGTGTCATTATCATTCACTTCCTCCACAACGACCTGTTTAAACCCTTTTTTCTCTAATAATTCTTTTGCTTTCTCGACCTTTTCGCCTGTTACATCAGGTAATTCGGTCTTTTCTTTGCCTGTACTTTCGTAAAGCTGAATCTCTGTTCCTTCTTTTACCTTTGTGCCGATTTTCGGATCTGTTTTGACGACAAGCCCTTTTTCAATTCTCTCATCAGCGATCTCAATAGGTTCACCAGCGACAGTAAATCCAGCTTTCTTCAAGGTGTCTTCTGCTTTTTCAACCGTCATGCCCGATACATCTGCGATCTCAACATCTTTTGGAAAGAGTAACCCTGGAAACACAGTGATGGCTAAAATCGTCGCGGCTGTCAGAATAAATAAGATTGATGCCACAACCCAAGGCCATTTTTTTCGTTTCTTTTTCGGTTTTTGTTTCTCTTTTTTCTTTGGTTTTTGAGCAGGATGGACGGCTGTTTTTTCAACGTCTTGGCCGACTTGATGATCTTGGATGATTGGGATGGCTTTCGTTGCTTCATGATCTTCTTCAATGACAAAGCGTTTTTCTTTTAATCTTGCAGGGTCGAAGGCTGTTTTTAAGTCTTTTTGCATTTCAGATGCATCTTCAAATCGATAAAATGGATCTTTGGCCATCGCCTTTAAAATGATGTTTTCCACGCTTTGTGGAACAGAAGGATTCCATCTTCTCACAGATGGGGGTTCTGATTGTAAATGCTTCAGCGCGACACTAACCGCTGATTCCCCTTCAAACGGCATGCGTCCTGAGATGAGTTCATAGAGCACAATACCAAGTGAATAGATGTCTGACTTTTTTGTTGCAAGACCTCCGCGTGCTTGTTCTGGAGACAAATAGTGCACGGATCCTAGGACAGAATTTGTATGGGTAATGGTCGCTGAGCTGAGTGCCATGGCAATTCCAAAATCAGTGACTTTGATATTCCCCATGTTGTCTATTAATATATTGTGAGGCTTAATGTCCCGGTGGACGAGCTGTTTCGCATGGGCTTCTTCCATCGCCGCAACGACTTGCTCCATAATGCGAACGGCTTCTTTCGGATGAAGCGGGCCATTGGCGTGTATGTATTCCTTCAGCGTCATTCCCTCGACATATTCCATGACAATATAATAAATGTCATCTTCTTCTCCTACATCGTAGATGCTGACAATGTTCGGATGATCTAAGCTTGCTGCTGATTGCGCTTCTCGCCGGAACCGTCTAATAAAATCATCATCGCTTGCAAAGTCAAATCGTAAAATTTTAATCGCTACTTCGCGATCTAAAATCATATCCTCCGCCAAATAAACGTTTGCCATTCCGCCTCCGCCTATGACGCGAAGAATCTGATAACGGCCGCTGATCCTTTTTCCGATCAACACTTGCTGTCACCCTCCTCTGTTTGGGAGGGGATTTCTAACAGTACTGCTGTAATGTTATCTTCACCGCCGTTGTCATTCGCTGTTCGAATTAACTCTGTTACTTTTTCATCCGGTGCGGTCGTTTGCGCTAAGATATGAATCAAATTCTCTTCTTCTACTTTATTCGATAATCCATCTGAGCAAAGCAGGATTTGATCTCCTGGGTCAACTTCAAAGGTGCGAGCATCGATTTGAACGTGTTTATCAGTTCCTAATGCTTTCGTGAGCACATTTTTTCTTGGATGATATTCTGCATCCGCTTTTGAAATCTCACCTGTTTTCACAAGCTCATTGACAAGCGAGTGGTCATCCGTTAGTTGGGTCAGTGCTCCTTCTCTGAGTAAGTAGCAGCGGCTGTCTCCTATATGGGCAATTGTGACCGTTTGCAAATGAACGAGCGCACAAACAATGGTCGTCCCCATTCCTTGGCACTCCTCATTGTTTCTCGCATGTTCATATACTTGGTCATTAATTTCACTAATTTTTGAGATTAACCAGCTTTCTAGGTCGGCTGGTTTATTTGGAATTGAAGATGTTGCTTGCCAGTATTCTTTTAAAGAAGATACTGCCATCTTGCTGGCCACATCACCAGCAAGATGACCTCCCATTCCATCTGCTACAACAGCTAGAAGTGTGTCTTCTTTTGCTTCAAAAATACCTGCATCATCTTCATTATGCTGACGGACTTTTCCTGTATCGGTTAAAAAGGCTGCCCTTATCAACATTCGTCACCTCGTCTCTTCCTGACGCTCCTTCGCTCTTAGCTGACCGCAAGCAGCATCAATGTCATGGCCTTGCTCTCGTCTAATCGTTACGTTTACGCCTTTTTCTTTCAGCGTTTTTTCAAATAGGAAGATTTGTTCTCTTGGTGTTCTCACATAATCTCTCTCCGGTACATAGTTCACCGGAATCAGGTTCACGTGACATTTGATTCCTTTTAATAAATCAGCAAGTTCTTCCGCGTGATGAACTTGATCATTGACTCCGCCAAACAGGCCGTATTCAAAGCTGACACGTCTACCCGTTTTTTGAATGTAGTATTCAATGGCTTCCATTAATTTGGGCAGCTTATACGCCTTATTGATCGGCATCAAGCGGCTTCTAATCTCTGTATTTGGTGCATGCAATGACACAGCAAAGTTGATTTGCATTTGCTCATCAGCGAATTGATAGATCTTTGGAATGATCCCGCTTGTTGAGACAGTAATATGACGCGCGCCAATATTTAAGCCATTGTCATGGTTGATGATTTTTAGGAATGCAAGCATTTCCTCAAAGTTATCAAATGGTTCACCGATACCCATGATGACAACAGAGCTAACTCTCTCATCCGTTTCATCAAGCGCCTGCTGCACTTTCAATACTTGGGCAACGATTTCACCCGCTTCAAGGTTTCGCTTCAAGCCGCCAAGTGTCGATGCACAGAATGTACAGCCAATTCTACAGCCGACCTGAGTGGTCACACACACAGAGTTGCCGTATTCGTGACGCATGAGCACTGTTTCAATTGTATAGCCATCATGTAATTCAAATAAAAATTTGATCGTTCCATCTTGAGATGTTTGTTTGATCACTGTTTTTAATGTGGTGATCGCAAATTGATCCTTTAATTTTTCTCTTAATTCCTTTGAAAGGTTAGACATTTCGTCAAAGGATGTCACACGTTTTTCATAAAGCCATTCAAAAATTTGGGCTGCACGGAAAGGCTTTTCACCTTGTTCTTTTAACCATTCTTTGATTTCGTGAAGCTCAAATGAGTAGATCGACGGCATGTCTGTTTTCAGTTCTTTTCTTACTTTTTGTTCTGTCATTTTTTATCCCTTCTTTCTCATGCTGCAAATAAAGAAACCATCTGTTCCGAAATAATGAGGAAGAATTTGCACACTTCCGTTTTGAACAAACGGAGCAACCTGCTCAGGCAGCCGTTCATTAAGAGATAGATCGGGTTCGAAGTCTTGGTGTTCTTGTAAAAACGCATGAATCACTTGTTGATTTTCTGTTGGGCCCATTGTACATGTACTATATACAAGGGTTCCGCCCGGCTTTAGAAGCGAGGCTGTTTCGTTTAAGATTGCCTGCTGAATTATCGCAAGCCTTGCTGAGTCTTCTTGAGACTTTGTATATTTCATATCTGGTTTTCGTCTGATGACGCCAAAACCAGAACACGGTGCATCAATCAGAATACGGTCAAACGAAGCTTCGCTATAATAGTCCGCTGTTTTCCTTGCATCAAGCGCTTTTGCCTCAATGTGAGTAAGATGCAGACGCTTTGCTGCTTGTTTGATGAGTTTCACTTTGTGTTCATGTAAATCAAGTGAAACAATTTTCCCCTCATCGTTCATTCGCTCTGCGATATGTGTTGATTTGCCGCCAGGAGCCGCGCAGGCATCAAGCACCGTTTCTCCCGGCTGAGGATTTAGTGCTCTTGCGACAAGCATTGAGCTTTCATCTTGAATGGTCACAAAGCCCTCTTGAAAAGAAGGCGTTGATACGATGGACCCTTTCATGAGCTTCAGTGCATCCTCAGATAAGTCGCCGAGCTCTGTTTCAATTCCTGCATCCATCAGTTCATTCTGTAATGCCATGCGATCGGTTTTCATTCGATTGACACGAAGAGTTTGCTTTGGCGGTACTAAATGAATGCGGCACATGCTTTCTGCTGCTTCAAATCCATACGCCTCAACCCATTGCTGCACAAGCCATAGTGGGTGGCTTGTCTCAATCGAGAGCCGCTTGACCGGATCTTTGATTGCATCAAATGCCGGAACGCCTTCTCTTTGTACTGAACGAAGTACGCCGTTCACAAGTGAAGAAATGCCTTTATGCCCGCGCTTTTTCGTTAGCTCGACTGCTTCATGGATGGCTGCACGATCTGGAATTTTTTCAAGGTAGACCATTTGATAAAGAGACATACGCAAAAGCTGCATGACCCACGGGGCCACCTTTTGCGGTTTTTTCACAAAGGGCGCCAGCATATAATCTAGTGCCAGCTTATTTTGCAGTGTACCGTATACAAGCTCTGTTAACAGTGGTTTGTCCTGATCTGCCAGATCTTTATCTTTCATGACTGACTGCAAAAGCAAATTACTGTAAGCTTGATTTTGTTCGAGTTTGATTAAAGCGTCCAGCGCTACTTCTCTCACATTACTTTTCTTCATTCATTAACCCTAATTTCTGTCCAATTTCGATATTTGCGCCTCTTAAGAAGTCTTCGCCGGTCATTTTTTTCTTTCCAGCCGGCTGCACACTTGTTAATATAAGGCCTTGCTGATTCCCGGTTCCAATGACCGGTCCTTCTTTTTGAAGTTCAATCACTTTCCCAGGTTCTTGCGCTTGAAGCGGAACTTTTTTCGCTTCCCAAACTTTTAAATGAGCGCCGTTCCATTCAGTATAGGCAACTGGCCATGGATTTAAGCCGCGAACTTGGTTGTAAAGCTCTTCTCCGGTTTTTGTCCAGTCTAACCTTTCTTGCTCCCGCTTAATATTAGGTGCGTAGGTTGCCGCCTCTTCATTTTGCGGAATCGGAGAGATGGACCGGTTCAGAACATTTGGAACCGTATCTTTTAGCAATGCGGCGCCTGCTATACTTAATTTATCATGCAATGTCCCAACGTTGTCTAATTCATCAATTTCTACTTCTACTTTACTAATCATGTCACCTGCATCGAGTCTTTCAACCATGTACATTATGGTCACGCCTGTTTTCTTTTTGCCTTGCAGGATCGCATAATGGATCGGCGCGCCGCCTCTTAGCTCTGGCAGCAAAGAGGCATGAACATTGATACAGCCAAATTCAGGTTCATCCAGCAGTCTTTTTGGTAAAATTTGTCCGAAGGCTGCTGTTATAATTAAATCTGGCTTTAATGCAAGCACTTTATCGATTTCTTCATCAAGGCGCACCTTTTCAGGCTGCAAAACAGGGATGCCATGCTTTAGGGCTTCCACTTTCACAGGAGGTGGCGTGAGCACTCGTTTTCTGCCTTTCGGGCGATCTGGCTGCGTGACGACCCCGACGACTTCGTATCCTTCTGTTATCAGTGTTTGCAGCACAGGTACTGAGAAATCAGGGGTTCCCATAAATACAATACGTGCCATTTTCTTCACCCTTCCATTTCCACAAGTTCTTTTTCTGTATAGGTTTGAATGATTTTCGACGTGAATAATATGCCGTCTAAATGATCAATTTCGTGCAATAAGGCTCTTGCTAAAAATCCTTCTGCTTCTATTGTAAATGGTTTGCCTTTCTTATCAAAGGCTTTCACCTTCACATGATTTGGTCTTTCTACAGTGCCGTATAAAGATGGGAAGCTCAAGCAGCCTTCAATGTCTGTTTGGCTTCCTTTTACTTCAAGAACCTCGGGATTCACTAAATCAATTCTGCCAGATTCTTCTCCTATATCTACAACGGCGATTCTTTTTGAAATACCGATTTGCGGTGCTGCTAGTCCGACTCCATCTAGCTCAAGCATTGTATCATACATGTCATCGAGCAGTTTTTTAAGCTTTTTATCGAACGTATCGACAGGCTCTGTCTTTTGTTCAAGCACTTCTGCCGGATGTATGACTATTGGTTTTATTGCCACTTAAAGCCCTCCGTTTTACATCATCATATATGGATTCATATCTATTGAAATCATCAACTGTTTTTGTTCCATTTCTTTTTGATAATGATCTTGTATTTTCCGTAGTAAACTTGCCAGTTCATTTTCCCTTTTGTATTTTATCACGCATTGATATCGATATCTATCTTTGATCTTAGCGATCGGAGATGCAGCTGGACCAAGGATTCTTGTATTCGGTGCACAGTTCATTTTCAGAAACTGGACAATTTGATCAGCGACATGCGCTGCCTTCGTCACTTCTTCGTGTGAAACAGTCACCATTGCCAAGAAGTAAAATGGCGGATAGGACTGATGACGACGATGCAGCATCTCCTGCTCATAAAAGGCTTCATAGTCATGCTGCTTGGTTAATTCAATACTATAGTGAGAAGGCGTATACGATTGAATAATGACTGAGCCCGCTTTTTCATGGCGCCCTGCCCGGCCGCTGACTTGCGTGAGAAGTTGAAATGTTTTTTCACTTGAACGAAAATCAGGGATATGAAGGGACGTATCCGCACTCAGTACACCGACAAGTGTAACATCTGGAAAGTCTAACCCTTTTGCAATCATTTGCGTACCGAGTAGAATATCCGCTTCTTTGTTGCCAAATGAGGTAAGAAGCTTTTCATGAGCGCCTTTTCGAGAGGTTGTATCTACATCCATTCGGATTACCCTCGCCTCAGGCAAAACCTTGGTGAGCTCTTCTTCTACTCGCTGCGTACCTGTACCAAAATAACGAATATGCTCGCTGTGGCATTCTGGACATTCAGCAGGTACCGGGGCTTCGTGACCGCAATAGTGACACTTCAGCCGTTTTTGATAACGGTGATAGGTAAGGGAAATCTCGCAATGAGGACATTGCTCCACATATCCGCAATCACGGCACATCACAAAGGATGAATAGCCTCTTTTATTCAGAAATAAGACGGCTTGTTCTTTCCTTTCAAGCACTTCTTTTAACCTGAGCATTAATTCTTCTGAGAACATAGACCGGTTGCCGTTCCTTAATTCTTCTCTCATATCAATTACCGAGACGTGCGGCATCTGCTGCTGGTTCACGCGTTGCTTTAGCGTCAGCAATGTATACACACCTTTTTTCGCACGCGCATAGGTCTCAAGTGAAGGTGTTGCACTGCCTAATACGACTGGACATTGGTGCCGTCTTGCTCGTTCAATTGCGACGTCCTTGGCATGATAACGCGGCATCTCTTCTTGTTTGTAGGAAGATTCATGCTCTTCATCTATGATAATCATTCCTAGATTTTCAAATGGGGCGAAAACAGCAGACCTTGCTCCCACGACAAGCTTGACTTCCTTGCGGTGAATTTTCCGCCACTCATCATACTTTTCCCCTGTCGATAATCCGCTATGAAGAACAGCCACATTTGAGCCAAACCGTTCTTTAAACCGCTGAACCATTTGAGGAGTTAATGAAATTTCAGGAACGAGGACGATCGCTTCTTTTCCCTTTTGAAGTACATGATCAATGGTCTGCAAATAAATCTCCGTTTTCCCGCTTCCTGTCACCCCGTGCAGCAGAAAGGTTTCATGCTGATGATCACTCACTGCTTGATGAATGTGTTTCGCTGCTGCTGCTTGTTCTGTCGTGAGATCGAGGGAATCAGATTGTTTAAACTCCCGGTCTGCATAAGGATCTCGATAGATCTCTTCATAGCTCTCTGTTAACAGCCCTTCTCGTATAAAGGTTTTAAGCGTTTGAGAACTAGCGCCTGTTTGCTGCTGTAAGTCTTTCGCTAAAAAAGTGGTCTCACTCGCTTGAAGCAAAAAGGAGAGCAATTCCTTTTGTTTCACCGCATTTTTCTTTAGCTGCTGCTGCTTTTCTTCAAGTCTTTCTTTCGAAACGACGACCTGAAGCATGCGCACCTTTTTCTTTCCAGATTTTTGAGAGACATGATATCTCACCTCTAGATGACCTTTTTGGACATGCTTTTGAATGTGCTTCAGTTGATCAGGCGGAATGTCAGCGTAAAGTATGCTTTCTTGCTGACCGAAAAGCTCTTTCAATGACTGCGGAAGTTCTTCATCTGATAACACCTGAATTTCTTTTTCATATTTTGCCTTCATGGCTGCAGGCAGCATGGATTGCAGAGCCGTAATATGATAGGACAATGTTTTTTCCGTCAGCCAGTGGGAAAGCTCCAATAGCTCATCTGTCAGAACAGGTGATAAATCAAATAAATCCACAATGTCCTTGATGTTTCCTGTCTTTACGTCTGTTACATCTTTGACTCTTGTCACAAACCCTTGAATCTTCCTCGGGCCAAAGGGAACAACGACCCTCATCCCAGGTTTGACGAGATCTTTGAACCGATCGGGCACACGATAGTCAAATGGGCGATCAATGGCTTTCGTTGTGACATCCACTATGACTTCAGCAATCATGCTCGATCACGCTCTTTTGGCAATAGCTGTTTTGCCTCCTTTAAGATTTCAAAAGCGAGGTCTTTTTTGCTCATCATCGGCAGCTCTTTTTTTGTTCCGTCCGCTTTGATGATCGCTGCCACATTTGTGTCTGTGCCAAAGCCCGCACCCTCTTTTGTTACATTGTTGGCAACAATCATATCTAGATGCTTGGATTCGATTTTCTTTTTCGCATAATATTCTACATCCTGCGTTTCAGCTGCAAAACCGACAAGCACTTGATGCTCTTTTCTTTTCCCCAGCTCTTTTAAAATATCTTTTGTACGCGTGAATTCAATTTCCAGTGCACCGTCATGTTTTTTCATTTTATGAGGATATGTCGTGACAGGGGTGTAATCGGCAACAGCTGCTGATTTAATGACAAGGTCTGCTTCCCCGTACACATCTAAAGCAGCCTGATACATCTCCTCTGCCGATTCAACGTGTACCACGTCTACATGGTCAGGCGCAGTCAAAGAAACAGGACCAGAAATAAGCGTGACATCAGCCCCCATTTGCTGGGCAGCTTCTGCAATGGCATAGCCCATTTTCCCAGTAGAACGATTTGTAAAGAAACGAACAGGATCGATCACTTCTCGTGTAGGACCTGCTGTCACCACGACTTTTTTCCCTGAAAGCGGCAAGCTTTTTGGCTCCTCGAAAAACGCACGAATGTGTTCAATAATTTTTTCAGGTTCCTCTAAACGCCCTTTTCCAATGTACCCGCAGGCTAAATAACCTTCACTTGGCTCAATAAACCGGTATCCGTCTTCATATAATGTGCGAATGTTCCGCTTCACAGCTGGGTGATCATACATATGCACATTCATAGCCGGTGCGATCCATACAGGAGCTGTTGAAGCGAGCAAGGTGGTTGTGAGCATATCATCTGCAAGTCCTGCGGCCATTTTACCAATCGTATGTGCTGTTGCAGGAGCAACGAGAATGAGATCGGCCCAGTCAGCTACATCAATATGCGCAATGACTCTTGGATTGTTCTCTTTAAATGTATCCACATAAACCTCTTGTCGAGATAGGGCTTGGAAGGTGAGCGGAGACACAAACTCACGGGCAGATTCCGTCATAATCACTCTTACATTTGCGCCTGCCTGTACGAGTTTACTAGTGAGTGCAGCTGCTTTATATACGGCGATTCCTCCGCTGACGCCGAGCAAAATATTTTTTGACTGTAACATTTGTTTGTCCCCCTTAATGGCCTTTTTCACAAATTCGTCTACAATTCAAAAAAGTCAAAACCAATCATAGTTTTGACTTTTTTGAACGTATCGTATCTGCATTACAGAAGCGATGTGTTATTCTTGATCCTCTTTTTCAAATGTCAAAAGACCAGCGTCGATTTCTTCAAGTGCTTTCCCTACAAATTTGTAAGACTTTGTGTTTTCGATCTGCTGATCTTGATGGATCTGCATTTCACGTGCACGGCGTGCAGACACTGTCACAAGTGTATATTTCGAATCAAGTTTGTTCATCAATGAGTCAATTGAAGGATCTAACATTGTTTATTCTACCCCCAGCATTTTTTTATATCTTGGTGCGACTCTGTCTCTTCGCAGATGCTCTGCAAGGACGATCGCTTTGATTCTTTCACAAGCAAGCGCGACATCATCGTTTTCAACGACATAGTCGTAAGCATCCATCATTTCAATCTCTTCTTTTGCAGCGGCCATTCGATTTCGAATGAGGTCCTCAGATTCTGTACCGCGAGTAATGATACGGTTTTGAAGTTCTGAAAGACTAGGCGGTGCAAGGAAAATAAAAAGACCTTCCGGGAAAGCTTCTCTTACTTGAAGTGCGCCTTGCACTTCGATTTCAAGGAAAACATCTTTTCCTTCACTCAGTGTCTGTTCTACATAGTCAACAGGTGTGCCGTAGTAATTCCCGACATATTCTGCCCATTCTAACAACTTTTTGTTTTCAATCATATGTTCAAATTCTTCCCTGGTTTTAAAGAAATAATCGACACCATTTCTTTCACCTTCACGCGGTTTGCGTGTTGTTACTGAAATAGAGTATTCAAATTTCGTATCTTCCTGGGAGAAAATGGCTTGTCTGACCGTTCCTTTTCCAACTCCCGAAGGTCCAGAGAGAACGATTAAGAGTCCTCTTTCTTTCATAATGGCGTATTACCCCTGCCCTTCATCTATGATTTCTTCTTTTACAGAAAGTCTTTGCGCGACAGTCTCAGGCTGAACGGCAGATAAGATGACATGGTCACTGTCCATAATGACAACAGCACGGGTTCTTCTTCCGTATGTAGCATCTATGAGCATGCCTCGATCTCTTGCGTCTTGTATCATTCGTTTAATCGGTGCTGATTCCGGACTGACGATCGAAATCATCCGATTCGCTGAAATGATGTTTCCAAATCCGATATTGATCAATTTTATGGTCATCTTCTTTCGTCCCCCTGTAATATAAACGTCTCTAGTCTCGCCGAAAGAGACGCACTGTAAACAGCATACACAATGACTATTCTATATTTTGCACTTGTTCTTTTATTTTTTCAATAGCACTTTTCATTTCGACCACCAACTTTGTTAAATGGTGATGGTTTGCTTTAGATCCAATCGTGTTCACTTCACGGTTGAGTTCCTGTACAAGAAAGTCAAGTTTCCGGCCGGCAGCGCCGCCTTGCATCAAAATTTGCTGAAATTGCTGAAAATGACTTTTTAATCTCGTGATCTCTTCTGTAATGTCACAGCGATCAGCAAAGATGGCAGCCTCTGTGGCCAGTCTGCTTTCTTCAAGCGCCTCTCCGATCCATTCTTGCAATCTTTGATTCAATCGTTCTTTGTACTGACTTACAACCTCTGGTGCAAAGACTTTTATTTCTTCTGTATAGGCCTCTAGTTCAGAGAGCCTCAGTTCACAGTCTTTTTGAAGTGATGCACCCTCTTGCTCTCTCATGAAGCAAAGCTCCTTGACAGCCGCTTCACAAGCGTCTATCAGCAAATGCTCCAGCTGCTCATTTCGGCTGACCGACTCTTCTACTTGAACAGCATGTTCCAGCTGAAGTAAGTCATGTGCATGCTGAATACCTGAAATGTGATAGCGGTCCTTGAGGTCTTTTGCGGCTTTCATATATTCATCAAGCAGCGGCCAGTCGATCTGTAAAGACCGGCTTGCTAGTTTACCGCCTTCAATCGTGACAAACAGCTCAATTCTACCACGCTGCACGTGACGAAGAATGATTTTTTTTAATGTATCTTCGAAATATAAAAGCGGCCTCGGCAAACGGGCATGAACCTCTTTAAAACGGTGATTGACCGATTTTAGCTCGACTGACACTGTCAGTTCTCCATCCGTTTTACTCGCTTGGCCGAATCCCGTCATACTGCGTATCATGTCAAAACACCCAATTCTTTCATATTAATAAAATGAAAAAGGTAATAGCAGACACTATTACCTCAAAATTATACCATAACGAATTATTTTTTTCTTGTCAAAAGTGATCCAGCCAATAAAAAAGTTGGCAGTGCAGACATACCGATGATCAGCAGCCAATCAATTGGTGCAATTGACACCGTTTTGAAAATTGGCTGAAGCGGAGGATAATAAATGACCACAAGCATCAGAAGAAGTGATGACAGAACAGCACCGATTAAATAGAGATTTCCAAATGGATTACGTTCAAAAATGGACCGTTCACTGCGGCAGTCAAATACATGAATGAGCTGCGCCAAAACGAGCGTACTAAATGCGACAGTCTGTGCATATTGCAGTTCGTTTGGATCGCGGTGATACACAAACATAAATGCTAACAGAGTGGCAAGCCCAATGAGGAATCCCCTTGATATGACCTTCCAGCCAAGCCCTCTAGCAAATATGCCCTCTTTCATGTTCCGCGGCTTCCTCTTCATGACATCGCCTTCTGGCTTATCCATTCCAAGTGCCATAGCTGGGAGTCCATCTGTCACAAGGTTTACCCATAAAATTTGAATAGGAACGAGTGGAAGCGGAAGCGCAAGGAGCATCGCAAACAGCATAACCAAAATTTCTCCAACATTTGATGCAAGCAAATAGCGTACAAACTTACGAATATTTTCGTAAATATTCCGGCCCTCATTAATAGCGGATTTAATGGTCGCAAAGTTGTCATCAAGTAAAATAAGGGAGGACGCTTCTTTTGCTACGTCTGTTCCTGTGATGCCCATGGATATTCCGATATCTGCTTGTTTAATCGCGGGCGCATCATTGACCCCATCACCTGTCATCGCCACAATATGGCCATTTTTTTGATAGGCCTTCACAATTCTCAGCTTATGTTCCGGGGATACCCGGGCAAAAACGTATACATTTTCAGCCATTTGCTCAAGCTCTTTGTCACTCAGCTGGTCCAGCGCTTTCCCGTCAAGAACCTTTCCTTGCTTCGGTAAAAGGCTCAGGTCTTTTGCGATGGCTTTGGCTGTTTCCACGTGATCACCTGTAATCATCACAGTTTTAATGCCAGCATCCCTGCACTCTTTGATCGCTCGCCTGACTTCAGGACGAGGTGGATCGATCATACCCTCTAACCCGATCAATGTGAGATCGGTTTCTGCCTGCTGAACAGATGTGATTTTTTCTGTCAAACCGACTTTTTTATACGCAATTGCAATGGTTCTAAGCGCTTGTCTTGCTAAGCCTTGAATCGCAGCTTCTGTTTCTTGCCTGTGAGTGGTTGAAAATGAGGCTGTGCGTCCGCCGTGCATGATATGACTTGAACGGTTCATCAGTACATCTGGCGCACCTTTTGCAATGACATACCGCTCTTTTTGATTCGTTTCGACGACGACTGACATCATCTTTCTTTCTGAGTCAAAAGGAAACTCCTCTACGACATGAAACCCAGCTTCTATGAATTGCTCTGTAAAACCCGCTTTACGTGCTGCGGTTAAAAGTGCGCCCTCTGTCGGATCTCCATCAAGGTTCATTTCTCCATCTTTTTCAACGATGGTCGATGTATTACAAAGTGCACCATATAATAAAACCTTTTGAAGGCTTGGATGTTTGTCAACATGGACAAGTTCTCCGTTTAAGGTGAAATCACCAGACGGCTCATAGCCCGTGCCAGAAATATTCCACGTTTTCCCCTCTGCCCACACATGTGTTACCGTCATTTTATTTTGCGTCATTGTCCCTGTTTTATCTGAGCAAATGATCGACGCGCAGCCGAGCGTTTCCACAGCTGGGAGCTTTCTGACAATTGATTTTTGTTTGATCATCCGCTGCACACCTAGGGAAAGAGCGACGGTTACAATCGCCGGCAGTCCTTCTGGAATGGCAGCAACAGCGAGAGATACACCCGCTAAGAACATATGATACAAATCATGTCCTTGCACAACGCCCAGAACGACTACGAGCACGGTTAAGAATAAAGCAGCAACAATCAAGATTTTCCCAAGCTGTTCGAGACGTCTTTGCAGCGGTGTTTCCATATTACCTGCAGCATCCAGCATACCGGCAATTTGTCCCATGGCTGTATTCATCCCTGTCCCAATGACAACACCCACGCCGCTTCCTCTCGTGACAAGCGTCCCCATAAATGCCATGTTCGTCAAATCTCCGAGCGCTACATGGTCTCGTGAAAGTGGACTTGCATGTTTCACCGCTGGGATGGACTCACCAGTAAGGGCTGACTCTTCGATCTCTAAACTCTTTGTTTCTAGTAATCTAATATCTGCCCCAATCCGGTCTCCGCTTGAAAACTTCACAATATCCCCTGGTACGAGGTGCTTAGACGGGATCTTGACCCACTCATTGTTTCTCCTTGCATATACATGCGGAGTCGATAATTCCTTTAGCGCTTGAAGGGATTTTTCCGCCCGGCGTTCTTGATAAAAGCCGAGTACACCATTAATCAGAACAATCGCTACAATCGCCCCAGCATCAATGTATTCACCTAAAAAAGCAGAAATAATCGTTGCCGCAAGCAAAATTAAGACCATAAAGTCTTTAAATTGCGCTAAAAAGATGATCAGAGCCGATGCCTTTTTCCCTTCCTGCAATTCATTTGGTCCGTGTTTTTCAAGCCGCTTTTGCACATCTTTTTCTGACAGTCCGTCACCTATCGATGTATTCATTGTTTTTAATAAATCGGTTTGGTTCAGTTCATGCCAATTCATTTGACCTCGTCCACTCCTCTTTTGTTCTCTCTCATATGCAGTGTTCTATAAGCCAGTTTATTCAGACTCGTCCTAAATCATGCTATAATAATAAGACTGCCTAAAGAACGAGAAAATGTAAGGTTCTTTCAGTAGATTTGTGTGAAAAAAGAGGGTGTATCCAACATGTCATTTGACGGCATTTTTACATACGGTATGACAAATGAATTGCAAGAGACATTAACTGGCGGGAGAATTTCTAAAATACATCAGCCATATAAGCACGAGCTGATTTTTCATATCCGGTCAAACGGGAAAAATCATAAGCTCCTTTTATCGGCTCATCCGAGCTATGCGAGAGTGCAGCTCACTGAGCATCATTATGACAATCCAAGCGAACCCCCAATGTTTTGTATGCTCCTCAGAAAGCATCTTGAGAGCGGATTTATTGAACGCTTCGAACAGGTTGGATTTGACCGGGTCATCGTGCTTCATGTGCGAAGCCGAAATGAAATTGGCGATGAACAGACGCGGAAGCTCTATATCGAAATCATGGGACGGCACAGTAATTTAATTCTTGTTGAAGATGAAACGCAGCAGATCATTGATGGTCTGAAACATCTTTCTCCATCTGTGAACAGCTACCGAACTGTGCTTCCTGGTCATGAATACCTGCTGCCGCCTGCACAGCAAAAATTGAATCCTTTTGAAGTGACGAAGGATGATATTTTAAAGCATTTGCGTTTTCAAGAAGGGAAAATCGCGAGTCAAATTGTCGATACATTCTCTGGGGTTTCCCCGCTGTTTGCAAAGGAAGCTGTTCACAGAGCCGGTCTTACCAATCAGGAAACGATTCCAAATACACTGCTTGACATGTTCCAGCTCATTCGGACGCATTCTTTTACCCCGCAGCTCACCAGAAAAGACGGCAAAGAGTATTTCTATTTATTAGAACTCCAGCATGTAAATGGCGAAATGAAGACGTTCGAATCTCTCAGCCAGCTGCTTGACCGCTTTTATTTCGGAAAAGCGGAAAGGGACAGAGTCAAACAGCAGGCGGCTGACCTTGAACGGTTTGTCGTGAATGAAAAGAAGAAAAATGAAAACAAGCTAAAAAAACTAAAAAGAACCCTTGAAGAATCTCAAAATGCGCATAAATACCAGCTCTATGGTGAATTGTTAACAGCCAATCTATATGCCATAAAAAAAGGGGATGAAGAAGCGACTGTCATCAATTATTACGATGAAGAAGGCGGAGAAATGACGATCCCGCTAAAAACAAACAAAACCCCTTCTGAAAATGCACAGGCGTACTTTACAAAATATCAAAAGGCAAAAAATGCAGTAGAGGCTGTAAATGAACAAATCAAGCGGACACATGAAGAGATTGTTTATTTTGAAGAGCTGATTCAGCAGCTGTCCTCTGCCTCGCCAAAAGATTTAGAGGAAATGAGAGAAGAGCTTGTTGAAGGGAAATATTTGCGCGCCAAACAAAAGCGGCACGCCAAAAAGAAAAAACCGGCGGCCATCCAGCTGGAAACGTACGAATCTTCTCAAGGCATTCCCATTTTAGTGGGGAAAAACAACAAACAAAACGAGTATTTGACCACAAAGGCTGCTGCTCGTGATGACATTTGGCTGCACACAAAAGATATTCCAGGATCACATGTCGTCATACGTCATCAAACACCTGATGAACAAACGTTGCATGAAGCGGCTCAAATTGCTGCCTACTTCTCTAAAGCAAAAGAATCCAGCTCCGTGCCTGTCGATTATACGAAAATCCGTCATGTGAAAAAACCAAACGGAGCAAAGCCGGGCTTTGTTACGTATGATCAGCAGCAAACATTATTTGTCACGCCTGATGAAGATGTTGTCCTAAAGCTTCGAAAATAAAAAAAGCCGATAAAATCTCATGTCGATTTTATCGGCTTTTTCTTTGTCGTTTTTTTCTTTCTATATAGAGAGCTTCAAGCGCGTCTACATCTTCTTTTTCAAGCAAGGTCTCGATTGCCTCAGCCAGCTGTTTTGTCCGGGCTGGGCTTGCACCGCTCGTCGAGACTGAAATCGTCACTTTCCCTGCTTTGACAATCTTTGGAACGATCACATTGCCTAACTCTGATTGGCTCACACAGTTGACAAGCTGATGCGGCAGCGCTGTTTGCGCAATCCATTCGTTCACCAAAGGGTCGTTTGTTGCAGCAACAATGAAAAATGCATCCTCCAAATCTTCAGCGCTCACCTTCTTTTCCTTCCAATTCAGCCCATATGCATCAATGAGATGGACCATTTCATCACAAATGTCAGGACTCACGACAGTTATGCGGCAAGGCTCCGTGCATAGCGCATTCGCCCTTCTTGCCGCTACCAGTCCGCCGCCGGCGATGAGCACTTGTTTATTGGTTAAATCAAGATGGACTGGAAGCATGGCTTTCTCCTTGGAAATGGAACGCATTCTCTTTGTTTAAAATGGTTTCTTGCACGCGTTCAATATAAGCGGCTTTCACATGCGGATGGAAGCCAATATACCGGCATACTCGTACATCCTGAAGTCGCTCTCTCGTCTGAACGGCCTCGCTTTCAATCTCTTTCATTAAAATGCCCGTAAACAACAGGTAAGGAACGATATACACAGGCGTATCGTCATCTGCTGTTAACTGCGCAAGAACATCTCGGTAATTTGGCTCACATGCCGTAATAAAACATGGAAGAACCTCTGCATGAGGGAGCAGGCTTCGGACATCGCCTGCAATGCCATACACATCTCGCTTCACATCCGGATCAGAGCTCCCGCGGCCAATCAAAAGAATCCGTGCTTTCTCTCCTTGATATCCAGCTTCTTCAATCCTTGCAACAACAGCCTTCGTCACTTCTTGATTCACCCCGATAGGTCTTCCGTATGTCACCTTCACTTGCGGGAAACGTTTTTGTCCTTTTTCAATCTCGACTGGGATATCTGATTTGGCATGCATGGCGGTTAAAAGGAGGAGCGGGACGATCGCAATGTGTGTTGCTCCTTTTTTCACACAAGTCTCAAACCCTTCTTCTATAGAAGGATTGGTCAACTCTAAAAAACAAATTTCTTGTATATCTGCTTCCACTAACGGCATACAGCTTTTCATAAAAGAAATGGCTTTATCTTGTGCTTCTTTCACTCTGCTTCCATGTCCAACATAAAGTACAGCCTGCTTCATTTGGCTTCTCCCTCTCATCCTGTTTTGATCAGACGAAAAGACACGATGTATCTACGTGTCTTTTCCCCTTCGTTCTTTATTTCTCGATCAGTGCAGGTTCAAACCAGCTCAGCTTTTGATGAAAATGAACGACGTCTCCTACAACAATTAAACTCGGATGCTCGATTCCTTCTTTTTCAACTGTTTCAGACAGCGTCGCTACAGTGCAGCAAGTCGTCTTTTGACTCGTAGTGGTTCCCCAGTGAATAAACGCAGCTGGTGTTTCAGGTTCCCGTCCATTTTTCAAAAGAAGCCGCTGCACTCTTTCTACGTTTTTGACGCCCATGTATATGACAAGGGTATCAATTCCCGTTGCCAGCGCCTCCCACTTTTCTTCAAAATGTTCATCCTTTTGATAATGTCCTGTGACAAAAGCGACATTTGAGCTGAATTCACGGTGCGTCACTGGAATGCCCGCATAAGCAGCCGCTGCAATACCAGAGGTAATCCCAGGGACGACCTCATACGGAATCCCGTGCTCAGCTAAGCATTCAATTTCTTCACCGCCGCGGCCAAATACAAAGGGATCGCCGCCTTTTAGACGAACGACAACGTTCCCTTTCTTTGCATGAGTCACAAGCGCTTCATTGATGGCTTCCTGTCTCATCGTATGATGATTTGGCAGCTTGCCGCAATAGATCAATTCCGCCTCCGGTTTGGCGTGGGCGAGAATCTCTTGATTGACGAGACGATCATATAAAATGACATCTGCCTGCTGTATTGCCTTATGGGCCTTCAATGTAATTAAGTCTGGATCACCCGGTCCGGCACCAACAATGTATACTTTCCCCATCGCGCTTTCTCCCCCTGCCATCAGCCGATTATTTCGCTCTTCCCTTTACATAATCAACGAGGCGCTGTTTGGACTCCTCGCGAGACCATTCACCTGTATCTAATACGAGCTCAGGTGCAGCTGGCTCTTCATATGGTGAATCAATTCCAGTGAAAAATGGAATTTCGCCGTTTCTGGCTTTTTTATATAACCCCTTTGGATCACGCTCTTCACACACGTTCAGATCACATTTCACAAACACTTCGTGAAATTCCCCATCATCGACTAACTGTCTAACAATTTGGCGATCTTCTTGAAATGGAGAAATAAAAGCTGTGATGACAATGGTCCCTTGCTCAACAAATAATTTCGCCACTTCTCCGATGCGCCGGATGTTTTCTTTTCTGTCATCATCTGAAAACCCTAAATCTTTATTGAGTCCATGTCGTACGTTATCGCCATCAAGGACTGTGACTTGGTAGCCTTGTTCAAACAGCTCTCTAGCCGCTGCATTTGCGAGCGTCGATTTGCCTGAACCACTTAGACCAGTGAGCCAGATGATGCCGCTTGTATGATTGTTTTTCTGTTGATATTCTTTTTTTGTAATAGATGAATCATGCCATACGATATGTTCGTTGCTCATGTCATACGCTCCTTTAAGATACCGTCGTTTTTAATCCTTCGATTAATGTTTCAATAACTTCTTTTCGGCTGAACGTGCTTGGTGGTAATTCACCGTTTCTCAGCATCGTTCGAACCTTTGTACCTGAAAGAATGACATGCTCACTTTTATCGTGCGGACATGTTTTTGGTGTTGCCATCGCTTCACATGTATTGCAGTAGAAGCTGTGTTCAAATTTTAACGGAGTAATGCCAATCTCTTCGCTTGTAAATTGATCAAATAGCTCCTGCGCCTCGTATGTGCCGTAATAATCACCAACACCTGCATGATCTCTTCCGACAATAAAATGTGTGCAACCATAATTTTTACGAACAAGCGCATGAAATATCGCTTCCTTTGGTCCAGCATAACGCATTGCAGCAGGAAAAACACCTAAAAAGACGCGATCTTTTGGATAATAACCGTTCAATAACACTTGATAGCTTTTCATTCTCACATCTGCTGGGATATCATCAGATTTTGTTTCACCAACAAGCGGATTTAAAAACAAACCATCGACTGTTTCTAGTGCTGTCTTTTGAATATATTCATGGGCACGGTGGACGGGGTTTCTCGTTTGGAACCCAACAATTGTTTTCCATCCATTTTCTTTAAAATGTTTTCTTGTTTCTTCTGGCTCATACGTAAATTGAGGAAATGGTTTTTCGCTTCGTTTCGTCAGTGTAATTTTACCGCCAATATACGTGTCACCGCGTTCAAATAATTTTTTCACGCCTGGATGATTGCGGTCATCTGTTTTATACACATTTACAGCTTCTTTTTCCTTATCTGGTGTGTATTGATCCTCTACTTCAATGATCCCGTATACTGTTCCATTGTACGATAGACGCACAATATCACCTTGGTTGATCTCGGCTGCCTTTTCCTTTGTGACTGGCAGCGTAATCGGAAGAGACCAAACGACACCACTTGCTAGCCGCATACTGCTGACAACTGCTTCATAATCAGCTTTTGTTAAAAATCCTTCAATTGGACTATACCCGCCAATTGCAATGAGTTCAAGGTCTGCAAAGGAAATCGCATCTAGTTCAATTTCCTTCGCAGCCGTGCTGAGATCATATTCTTCATTTACTCGATTCATTAAT
Organism: Bacillus pumilus; assembly: GCF_024498355.1. Lineage (GTDB taxonomy): Bacteria > Bacillota > Bacilli > Bacillales > Bacillaceae > Bacillus > Bacillus pumilus_P. The sequence goes on along the minus strand of NZ_CP101833.1, from coordinate 1,480,524 downwards.
ACGCCACCATGTGGTGTTAAACTCATTTGTCCATCTTCCTCTCAATGTTCATATTTATTAGATGTTAATAGTCGGATTTATAGTTAAATCCCGCCGCCCTGCTCATGAATAGAGCTGCTTTCATTTTTGACTGCCTTCATCAGACTCAGCGCACCGAGTGAGGCAAGCAGTACACTCATCATGATAAAAATAGAGTAATAATCTCCTTTTAGGAAAAGGCTCACCAGCAGATACGATAGGCTGAGTGATAAAAAGGGTGACACAACCCAGACCTTCAGCATCTTTTTCACGATATGTTTATGAAAAATGTTAGGTCCACCCTTTGCCATCCCAAGTCCGATAATGGACGAGGAGGTGATTTGAGTAAGTGGAACTGGCAGCCCAAAAATAGAGCTGACGATGACAAGTCCAGCGCCGGTACTCGATAACAAAATCCCTTCACCCGTTTGATAGCGGGTGATTTTCTTTCCGTTTGTTTCTAGCACTCTTCTGCCAAGCAACAGGGCACCAAGTGCGACGAAGATTCCGCCGTAAAGTGTTCCTTGCCCAACGGACAAGACGCTTGAGGCCACAAGCGGGCCGACTGCATTGGCAACATTGTTCATACCGGCTGAAAACGCCTCTAGAAATCCACTGATCATGAGCAAGACTGATAAAATCGCAGTGCTTTTTTTAGATAATGTGCGTTTAGGGAACATTCTGATGATTTTGACTACAGTAAAGGTGAAAACAAAGGCGACAAGTGGAATGATGATCCAAAAGGCCACAATGACTAAAATAGATTTCACATATAACACTTTATACGCGACTGCAACACCGACCACAGCCCCTACTGTGACCTCACTTGTTGATAAAGGGATGGCCATCAGATTCGCTATGAAGAGTGATAATGCGGCAGAACCAATGATGATACAAACAATTTCAATTGTAATCACAGATTCTGGCATAATACCAGAGCTAATCGTTTTGACGACCTCACCGCCGCCAATCACTGAACCTGCTAAAACTCCGACTGCACAAACGCTGAGTGCATAGATGGGCTTTTTAATTGCACCTGATCCATACGCAATGCCCATAGAAGCGGCTGCTCCGCTTGCGCCTATGTTTAAAGCAAAGAATAAACTAAATAAAATTGCGGCGATTTCCATACATTATGCTCCCTTACTCATGTAATCCGCACTCTGTCTTTGCTGTACCTGACCATCTGCCAGAACGCAAATCATCCGCAGTAAATGCTGGCTGTGTACACGGTGCACAGCCGATACTTGGGTATCCCTGGTCATGCAGCGGATTATAAGTAAGATCCTCTCTAGATGCATATCTCCATATGTCCTTCCACGTCCAGTGAATGAGCGGACATACTTTCACTGATTTGAACTTTTCATCCTGATTTAAAAAGTTCGTACCTGCTCGTTTTGGTGACTGCTCTCTTCTTAAGCCAGAAAGCCATGCCGGATAGCCAGATAGTGTCTCTTGCAAAGGAATGACCTTGCGCATATGGCAGCAGCTTTGAGGATTTGTTTCCCATAATTTTTCACCATGCTGCTCGTTTTGCTGTTCAACTGTCAGCTCAGGTGTTTTCAGTACGATGTCTAAACCGGGGTATCTTTCCTTTACCGCATCAATTGTATCGTACGTTTCCTTAAAATGCAGACCTGTATCTAAAAAGACAATTCTCGCATCCTTTTTTACTTTCGCAATAAGATCAATCAGGACAATGCCCTCAATGCCAAAACTGCATGCATAAACGAGCTGATCACCATAATGACCGTACGCCCATTTCAGCACGGATAGGGCCCCTTTATACAAATCGTCCTCTTGAAATGTAATGGACGGCTCTTGCCAATTTTCGTAAGTTAACATTGTTTCTCCCCTTCCGGAGTACCGCTCATATTGCTAATCTGCGCACTACTTCAACCTAATTTTTTCGTTTTTTTCTACTTGAATCACTTGACCGTCCTAAACAATCAACGTAATCGAACCGAATTTTATATCCCCAATCAGTTCTTGCATGTGCTTCACTAAGCCCTCATCCTGGTTTTGTTTCACTTCCATCTCCTCTTCCTCCTCACGTTAAAATAAAAAAACTTTCTTTCAGTCCGAAAGAAAGATGAGGAAGCTCACGATTTCCTTATCTTTCAAAATAGAATCATTTTGCAGGAAGTGGCACCTTACGAATCGCAGGTTGCCGGGTTTCATCGGGCCAGTCCCTCCACCTCTCTGGATAAGAGTTTTAATTTGTATTAAATATTAACACAATTCAAACAAAAGTCAACCCGACTTTATTGATAGGATTAGTTTTTATTTAAATTTGAGTCTATTTTACTATTTTTAACCAAATGAAAAAGCTGTGCGAGTGGCACAGCTTTTAAACCGTTTCTTCCATCCAAGATTCAGAGGTAGGATCTTGTCTCCAGCGTTTTAGTTTATTCATAGCAGAAGGTTCGATCGCTTTTAGCTCAAGAGCCACGTCTGTCAGCGTGTCATAGTCTGTTAGTGTGACATATGGAATGTTTTTCTCTTGAAAAGCAGCAGCTGCTTTTGGCAGGCCGTATGTGAAAATTGCAGCAACTCCGAGTACGTCACAGCCTTCGTCTTGAAGAGCCGAGACCACTTCAAGCACGCTCCCACCAGTTGAAATGAGGTCTTCTACGACAACAACTTTTTGACCAGGCGATACGGCTCCTTCAATCTGATTCCCTTTTCCGTGTGCTTTTGGCTTACTTCTGACATAACACATCGGCACGTTCAGGCGGTCTGCAGCTAATGCGGCATGCGGAATGCCCGCTGTTGCAGTGCCAGCGACAACCTCCGCTCCCTCAAAATGAGTGAGAATCAAATCTTTTAGACCTTCAGCGATGTCGTGTCTCACTTCCGGGTACGACAAAGTCAGGCGGTTATCACAGTAAATCGGTGATTTGATGCCGCTTGCCCACGTAAACGGTGTGTCTGGTTTTAATGAGACAGCTTTGATTTGTAGTAGATGTTTAGCGATTTTCGTTTTCATCCGGCAGTCACTCCCACTCTTTCAAAATTTGATGATAGGCTTCTATTGGACTTTCAGCTTTCGTGATGGATCTTCCGACAACAATTTGTGAAGCACCTTGCTCTTTTGCAAAGGCAGGTGTCGCGACACGCTTTTGGTCATCGGTTTGATCATTCGGCAAGCGAATCCCTGGTGTCACAGTGAGAAAGGAAGGTGAGATGTGCTCATGAAGGGCTTTAGATTCATGAACAGAGCAAACAACACCGTCGAGTCCACTTTCATATGCCAATTGTCCGTAATGCAGCACAGTCTCTTGCAATGGACGATCAATGAGTAATTCTTTGTTCATCATGTCTTCTGACGTACTTGTCAGCTGAGTCACAGCAATAATGCCCGGGCGGCTTTGTCCAGCAGGCGTCCCGCTTTCAAGTCCCTCTACCGCAGCCTGCATCATTCGTTTCCCGCCAGCTGCATGTACATTGACTAAATCAACGCCAAGTGCAGCAAGCCGGTTCATCGCTTTTTGCACCGTTGTTGGAATGTCATGTAATTTCAGATCAAGAAATATGCGGCAATCTTTTTCTTTCAGCGCGTCAAGGATGGCTGGACCTTCTTGGTAAAACAGCTCCATACCAACCTTCACAAATAATGGTGCTCCTTCAAAGGGTTCTAAAAAGGCAAGTGCCTCCTGCCCTGATGGGAAATCAAGCGCGATGATGGGCAAGTGCTTCATGTTTCCAGCTCCTTCCGATACATTCCTCTACAGATGAATAACCATAAGCCGCTAACACATTTGGCAGCTCGTCAATGATTTCTGGGCAAATAAAAGGGTTCACAAAATTGGCTGTGCCAACAGCTACTGCACTTGCACCTGCTAGTAAAAATTCAAGTACATCTTCAGCACTTTGCACCCCGCCCATCCCAATAATCGGAATAGAAACCGCCTGACTGACCTCATGCACCATTCGAACAGCGACAGGTTTTATAGCTGGACCTGATAATCCGCCTGTTTTATTGACAAGGATGGGCTTCCCAGTTTTTAAATTTAAACGCATGCCAATTAAGGTATTAATCATGGTAAGCCCATCCGCTCCAGCAGATTCAATCGCTTTAGCAATCTCAACAATATTCGCCACATTAGGAGACAGTTTCACATAGACAGGAACGGAGGAGACTTCCTTGACCGCTTTTGTCAACGACGCCGCCATGTTTGGGTCTGTACCAAATGCGATCCCGCCTGTTTTGACATTCGGACAAGAAATATTTAGTTCAAGGGCATGGACATTCTTTGCTTGGCTGATTTGTTTTGCTACTTCGACATAATCATCGACCTGTGAGCCAGCAACGTTTGCAATAATGGGGGTATCAAACTGCTCAAGCCAAGGCAATTCATTTTCGAGCACGCCTTTTAGACCTGGATTTTGAAGGCCGATCGCATTCAGCATACCGGCTCCAGTCTCGGCCACCCTCGGTGTCGGGTTGCCAAATCTCGCTTCAAGGGTAGTGGCTTTGATCATGATGCCGCCCAGCATGGATAAATCATATAATGAAGCAAATTCTCTTCCGAATCCAAAGCAGCCTGATGCAGGTATAATCGGGTTCTTTAAAGATAAGCCGGGTAACTCCACGTTTAGCATGACAATGCCACCTCCTCTGCTTTAAATACAGGTCCATCAAGACAGACTTTGACGTAAGGTTTTTCGTGCTGATCGGTATGACAGACACAAGCAAAACACGCACCGATTCCGCAGCCCATTCGTTCTTCCATTGAAATGTAGACAGGCTTATCAGGATACGTGTCTTTCAGTGCTTTTAGCATAGGTGTCGGTCCGCAGGAAAGCAGCACATCAAAGCTCAAATCATTTTCTTCGATCACACCTGTCACAAAACCTTTTGAGCCGTATGTTCCATCAACGGTCGCGATATAAGTATCGCCAAGTGCTTGAAATTTCTCCTCGTAAAATACATCCTTTTTCGATTGAAAGCCGAGGACATGCTTCACGATAACGCCTTTTTTCGTTAAACGCTTGGAAAGCTCATATAGAGGCGGTACTCCAATTCCTCCACCGACTAGTAATGCCGTCTGCCCAGGCTGGACAACTGAAGGGTCATAACCGTTCCCAAGCGGCCCTAATACATCGACTGATTCTCCCGCCCGCTTTTGGGAGAGGAGCTTTGTGCCCTCTCCTTCTGCGCGGTAAATGATGGTTGCTTCTTTTTGCTCGGCATGAATGTTGGCAATACTGATCGGTCTTCTCAGCAGCGGTGTCATGGATTCACTGACCTTTATATGAAGGAACTGTCCAGCCGTTTGAAATGAGTCCACAAGGTCACCTTTTAATGTCATTTCGTAAATATGATCAGCGATCTCTCGGTTTGAGACGACCGTCAAGTATGCTTTTTTCATATCGTTACTGTCACCTCAGCATTCGTTTTCACTTCTGGCATTTCGTCTGCTCTAAATGTCATGCTCTCAAGCACTCTTAAAATGGCTTCTGCTGTATCTAGTGACGTTAAGCAAGCCACTCCATTTTCAACAGATTCACGTCTAATTCTAAAGCCGTCTCTTGCCGGCTGCTTTCCTTTTGTCAGGGTGTTGATGACAAATTGAGCTTCCCCGTTTCGAATGACATCGAGAAGGTTTTTGCCTTCTTCTCCTATTTTGCCGACAACACTTGATGGAATGGAGGCTTGTTTTAAGTAATTCGCCGTTCCTTCTGTCGCTAAAATATGATAACCGATGGAATGGAATCTTCTTGCAATCTCTAGCCCTTCTTCTTTATCCTTGTCAGCGACTGTGAGGAGAACCGTTCCGTCATTTGGAATTTGTATCCCTGATGCAATCAACCCTTTGTAGAGGGCTTTTTCAATTGTGACATCTTTCCCCATAACTTCACCTGTTGATTTCATTTCAGGCCCGAGTGTAATATCCACTCTTCTTAGTTTTGCAAAAGAGAAGACTGGGACTTTGACGTACACCCCTTCTTGTTCGGTGTGAAGCCCTTCTTGGTAGCCATAGTTTTTGAGCTTGTCACCTAAAATGACTTTTGTCGCTAGGTTTGCCATTGGAATGCCCGTAATTTTACTTAAGAATGGGACAGTCCGGCTTGAACGCGGATTCACTTCAAGGACGAACACTTCTCCCTTTGATAGAACAAATTGAATGTTAAGCAGTCCAATAATGTTAAGTCCTTTTGCGAGTTTAATCGTGTATTCTGCGATCTTTGCTTTGATCTCATCAGACAATGTTTGCGGAGGGTAAACCGCAATCGAGTCACCTGAGTGGACCCCGGCTCTTTCAATATGTTCCATAATCCCTGGGATCACGACAGTTTCTCCGTCAGACACGGCATCTACTTCAATTTCTTTTCCCGTCAAATATTTGTCAATTAACACTGGGTGCTGCGGATTGACTTTCACCGCATTCTCCATGTAGTGAAGAAGCTCTTCTTCTTGATAAACGATTTCCATCGCACGACCGCCTAATACATAGGAAGGACGGACAAGGACTGGGTAGCCAATCTGATTCGCAATCGCTACCGCCTCCGGCACAGACGTAGCTGTTTTTCCTTTTGGCTGCGGAACGCCGAGTGTTTCTAATGTTTGTTCAAACTTGTCACGGTTTTCCGCGCGGTCAAGGTCTTCAAGCGAAGTTCCTAGAATCTTAACCCCTCTATTCGATAATTCATCTGCTAAGTTGATCGCTGTTTGTCCGCCGAACTGAACAACGACACCTTCTGGTTTTTCAAGGTCGATGATGTGCATCACATCTTCTACAGTAAGTGGTTCAAAGTAAAGCTTATCTGAAATACTGAAGTCTGTTGAGACCGTTTCAGGGTTGTTGTTTATAATGATGGCTTCATACCCTGCTTGTTTGATCGCCCACACAGAATGAACGGTTGCATAATCAAACTCGACCCCTTGTCCAATTCGGATTGGACCTGAGCCTAACACTATGACGCTTTTCTTGTCTGTTCGTTCTGATTCATTTTCATCTTCATACGTACTGTAGAAATATGGCGTCTCTGATTCAAATTCTGCCGCACATGTATCCACCATTTTGTAAACAGGAACGATGCCTGCTTCTTGTCTTAGCTTGTAGACATCCGCTTCCTTCATGTTCCACTCTCGGCTAATATAGATGTCTGAGAAGCCTTTATCTTTCGCTTCTTTTAATACGTCTGTATTGCCTTTCTTTTCTTTTAACGTCTTTTCAAATGCGATGATGCCTTCTAGCTTATGGAGGAAGAAATAATCTATTTTTGAGAATTCATGAATCTGTTCGACTGTGTAGCCTCTTCTAAGCGCCTCAGCGATATAAAATAGCCGCTCGTCTCCTGCTTTGATAATCCGCTTTTCGAGCACTTCGTTTGTGATGTCTGCTTCATCTTTTAATTCAATGTGATGCACATCCGCTTCAAGTGAACGTACAGCCTTTAAAAGAGACTCTTCTAATGTACGGCCGATCGCCATGACTTCACCGGTTGCTTTCATTTGCGTACCAAGACGTCTGTTGGCAGATTCAAATTTGTCAAACGGCCAGCGCGGGATTTTTGATACGATATAGTCAAGTGCTGGCTCGAAGGCTGCATATGTTTTACCTGTGACTGGGTTCATCATTTCATCAAGCGTTAAGCCGACAGCAATTTTCGCTGCAAGTTTTGCAATTGGATAACCTGTCGCTTTAGACGCAAGCGCAGAGGAACGGCTCACGCGCGGGTTTACTTCGATGATATAGTATTGAAAGCTGTTCGGATCAAGTGCCAGCTGTACGTTACAGCCGCCTTCAATGCCAAGTGCACGGATGAGCTTCAGTGACACATTACGAAGCAGCTGATATTCGCGGTCACTTAACGTTTGGCTTGGTGCAACGACAATGCTGTCACCTGTGTGGATGCCGACAGGATCAAAGTTTTCCATGTTACAAACAACGATCGCATGGTCACCGCTATCACGCATAACTTCATATTCAATTTCTTTAAAGCCCGCAATACTCTTTTCAAGCAAGCATTGTGTGACTGGGCTTAGCTTCAATCCATTTTCGACGATTTCCTTCAATTCTTGCTCGTTTGTACAAATTCCGCCGCCCGTTCCGCCTAATGTATAGGCTGGTCTGACAATAACAGGGAAACCGATTTGATTCGTAAACGCCATCGCTTCTTCAAGGTTATGAATGATTTCACTTTCTGGGACAGGTTCATTTAGTTCATTCATCAGATTACGGAATAAATCTCTGTCCTCAGCTTTTTGAATAGCTGATAATTTTGTTCCGAGTACTTCAACGCCGCATTCAGCCAATACGCCAAGATCTGATAATTCAACAGCGAGGTTCAGTCCAGTTTGTCCGCCAAGTGTTGGTAAGATCGCATCAGGGCGTTCCTTTCGAATAATTCGTGTTAAGAATTCTGGTGTCAGTGGTTCAATGTATACCTTGTCGGCCATTTCTGTATCTGTCATGATCGTCGCAGGATTGGAGTTCACAAGAACGACTTCATAGCCCTCTTCTTTTAGTGCTAAGCAAGCCTGTGTGCCTGCATAGTCAAACTCTGCTGCCTGACCGATGATGATTGGACCTGAACCGATGACTAAAATCTTTTTGATGTCTACGCGTTTTGGCATACTTCTTCCCCTTCTTTCTCATTCGTCTGAATCATGTCCATGAACTCGTCAAATAAGTAGTTGGCATCTTCTGGACCCGGTGATGCTTCTGGGTGATACTGTACAGTAAATGCTGGCGCTTCTTTATGTTTTAACCCTTCAATCGTATTATCATTTAGAGCAATATGCGTTACTTCAAGCAAGTCTTCATTAATAGTACTTACCGTGTAGCCATGGTTTTGAGACGTCAAGGTCACCTTGCCAGTTGCTAGTTCTTTGACCGGGTGATTTGATCCTCTATGACCGAATTTCATTTTTTCTGTACTTGCGCCACACGCAAGAGCGAATAACTGGTGTCCTAGGCAAATGCCAAAGAGTGGTAACTTCCCAATCAATTGCTGAATCATTTCAACTGCTTCTGGTACATCAACAGGGTCCCCAGGGCCGTTTGAAAGCATGATCCCGTCAGGCTTTAACTGCAGCACTTCATTCGCAGTGATATTGTATGGCACCACAATGACGTCACAGTCACGTTTATTGAGCTCGCGCAATATGCCGTGCTTCATCCCGAAATCCACAAGCACTATTCTTTTTCCTCTCCCTGGACTTGGGTACGCATTTTTCACAGAAACTTGACTCACTTGATCTGTTGGCAGCTGCAATGTTTGAAGGCGGCGCACAACGTCTTCCACTTGTTCATACGGTCCTGCAAAAGCCCCTCTTAATGTTCCTGCACTTCGAATCATTCTTGTCAGCTTCCGTGTATCGATTCCGCTAAGCCCTGGAATGTTTTTCATTTTCAAGTATTCATCAAGTGAGTATGAAGAGCGCCAATTTGAGGGCTTTTCACAAAGTTCTTTCACAATCAGCCCTTTCACAAACGGTGTGATCGATTCAAAATCATCACGGTTAATGCCATAGTTGCCGATGAGCGGGTAAGTGAGCGTGACAATTTGTCCGCAGTATGATGGATCAGACAAAATTTCTTGATAGCCTGTCATCCCCGTATTAAAGACGACTTCTCCGACTGACGATTCTAAGCTGCCAAAGCCTGTTCCTTCGAATACTGTTCCGTTTTCTAGCACTAAGCGTCTCTTCATTTTACTAGTCTCCCCTCTTCATAAACGACTTTCCCAGATGCAAGTGTCATGACAGGCCATCCTGATACAGTCAATTTGTCAAACGGTGTATTTTGTCCTTTAGATAAGAAGCTTTTTTTATCGATTGCCATTTCTTTGTTTAAATCAATGAGCGTGATATCAGCTGCTTGACCCTCTTCTAGCTTGCCGTATGGAAGGGAGAAGGCTTCTGCTGGTTTGATTGTCATATAATCAACGAGTTCTTTTAATGTCCATTCGCCTGTTTTCACAAAGCGTGTGTACAGAAGTGGGAACGCTGTTTCAAGTCCTACAATCCCGAAAGGTGCACGCTGCATCGTTTCGTTTTTTTCTTCTTCTGTATGCGGAGCATGATCTGTTGCGATGAAATCAATTGTGCCATCTAAAAGTCCCTCGATCAGCGCCTCGCGATCCTCTTTTCCTCTGAGCGGCGGGTTCATTTTATAGTTTGTATCAAGACCCGGGATGTCCGTATCACATAAAAGCAGGTGATGCGGTGAAACCTCAGCCGTTACACGAATGCCTGCTTTTTTTGCATCGCGCACGACTCGAACAGATTCTTTCGTACTGATATGACATACATGATAATGACATTTCGCTGCTTCTGCTAAGAGGACATCTCTTGCAATATGCACCGATTCACAAATTGACGGTATTCCGTTTAACCCATTGGCTTGTGAAAATTCTCCTTCATGAACGCACCCTCCGTAAATGAGCGAGTTATCTTCACAGTGCGCCACAATCGCTTGATCAAGGCTTGCTGCCTTTTTCATCGCTTCGTACATCATGCCTGCTGTTTGGATGCCAACACCGTCATCCGTAAATGCAAAGGCACCAGCTTCTTTTAACGCTGCAAAGTCCGTCATCTCTTCGCCAATTTGCCTTGTTGTAATCGAAGCGTATGGCAGCACTCTCACAGATGAGGTCTTTTCGATTCGATTCATGAGCCATTCCATTTGCTCCTTTGTATCTGGAACTGGCCGTGTATTCGGCATGGCTGCAATCGTCGTATACCCTCCTCTTGCTGCTGCCTTAGAGCCTGTTTCAATTGTTTCCTTTTTCTCGCCGCCTGGCTCTCTTAAATGCACATGCAGATCAATCAAGCCTGGTGACACAAACAGCCCAGCTGCATCAATGACCTCTTCTCCGTCTTCTCTTTCTAAATGACCAATTGCCCGAATCACTTTTCCTTCTACCCTAATATCCTGCTGCACTCTTTCCCCTGTGCTTGTTAAGATAAAACCGTTTTTAATGAGATATGACATAGACAGAATCTCTCCCTTTTTGATGTAGTCTGCTATTTTGAAAAGCTCTTTTTAAAACAGCCATTCGGATATACACGCCATTTTCCATTTGCTTAAAAATCCTTGACTGCTCGGATTCTACTAATGAATCATCAATTTCAACACCTCTGTTTACTGGTGCTGGATGCATAATAATGGCTCGTTTTTTCATTTTGCTCGCCCTGTCTACTGTTAATCCATACGTAGATAAGTAATCGTCACTGCCCATCTTTTCTGCGTGCCGTTCATGCTGAATTCTTAGCAGCATCACCACATCAGAGCGTTTGATGGCTTCATCTACTTGGACATACGTTCCGTGAGGGTTTTGTTCATCTTGGAAGGAGGCTGGTCCTGAAAAGAGCACTGTCGCTCCAAGTCTTGAAAGAACCTCAGCATTCGACCTCGCCACCCTGCTATGTTTGATATCTCCATGAATCGAAATCGTTAAGCCTTCAAACCCGCCAAACTCTTCGAAGATGGTCATCAGGTCAAGCAGTGATTGTGTCGGGTGCTGCCCGCAGCCATCTCCAGCATTGATGATGGGAATCCCTACCTTCCCGATTAGCTCGTTGTAATATTCGTCGGTGCTGTCCCGAATGACACACGCCTTGACTCCAATGGATTCTAGCGTTTTCAACGTATCGTAAAGCGTCTCTCCCTTTTGAACTGAGGTACTTGCCGCATCTAGACTAAGCACATTCATTCCAAGTTTCTTTTCGGCTACTTCGAAGCTAAAGCGTGTTCTTGTACTTGGTTCAAAGAAGAGGTTCGCTACAAATTCTCCAGCTAAGCCATGTTCCTGCTTCCCATTTTTCAGTGCGCATGCTTCTTCAATCAGCTGTAAAATCTCTTCCTTAGATAAGCTGCTCATTGTCGATAGATCATTCATTTTTCTTCCCCCTCTAGTTTTTCATCACTTTCAGGTTCAAAAAAACCCTAAGCCTCGGCAGCTTAGGGTTCTCCAAAAGAAGCAGCGGCACTTTCGCACATTCTGCTCATTTTAGAACCCTTGTCAGCCTCACTGGACTTCTTTTAAAAGGTTTTCTGTATTCGATTCATTTGACTCGTTATCCTCCGCTTTCTGGTGCGGCAGGATTAGATTTAACAGGACGCCCGTAATCGCAGCGAGTGCCATTCCAGATAGTGTGAGGTTGATTTGTTTCACCTCAATGAATGCCCCGCCAATTCCGATGACTAAGATGACAGATGCGATAATGAGATTACGCTTTTCTTCAAAATTCACTTTATGATCAATCAGGATTCTCAGGCCGCTTGAGGCAATGATCCCAAAGAGCAGGAACGAAACGCCTCCCATGACCGCGGACGGCACTGTACTGATTAATGCTGACATTTTCCCAACAAAGCCGAAGCAGATCGCAAAGACTGCTGCTCCGCCGATGACGAAGATACTAAACACTCTTGTGATGGCAAGTACGCCAATGTTCTCCCCATAAGTCGTTGTTGGAGGTCCGCCAATGAGTGAAGCGAAGATGGTCGCCGCACTGTCTCCTAAAATAGAGCGGTGAAGACCTGGCTTTTTAATAAAATCTTGCCCTACGACCTTGCTTAACACCACTTGGTGGCCAATGTGCTCTGACATGGTTACAAAGGCAACCGGCACCATCACTGTGAGAATGCTTAACGTCACAGCAGGTGTATAGTCGACAAATGGTACGACGAAGTCTGGTACAGCAAACCATTTTGCGTCAATGACCGGCTGGAAGTTCACGATGCCCTGTGTTAAGGCAAAGAGATAGCCGCTGATAATACCGATTAATACTGGAATCAGGCTAAGGAATCCTCTTAAAAAGATCATGCTGATAATTGTGACAGCTAGTGTAAAGCCTGCTACCATTAAGTGCTTTAGGCTGTATACAAGCTCGGTCGCATTCGGATCAGCATACATCGCCATGTTGACAGCTGTTCCAGCGAGTCCAAGTCCGATCACCATAATGACTGGTCCTACGACGACAGGCGGCAGAAGCTTCATCAGCCAGCCTGTGCCTAGCCATTTAATGAATAGGGCAATGAGCGCATAAGCCACACCCGCCATGAAGGCACCAACCATTGCGGCTCCAGGTCCGCCTGTTGCTTTGACATTCAATATGGGGGCGATAAAGGCAAAGGACGATCCAAGATACGCCGGAATTTGTCCTCTTGTGATGATTAAGTAAACAATGGTTCCAACACCGCTTGAGATGAGCGCGACTGCTGGACTCATGTCAATGATTTTTGGTACAAGAATGGTCGCACCAAACATGGCAAACAAATGCTGAAGGCTAAGTGATAGCCATGTGAACGGTTTTGGGATATCTCGAATGCCTAGATTGGCTTTTTGCTGACTCATGATTTTCCTCCTAGATGTGTCCTTTTTCATTAAAAAAGCCTCTTTGCGAGTATGCGCAAAGAGGCCTAGAAAAACCGTACACGTCATGTAGCCGTGTGCTCGGTAGCTCTGTTATTGCCCTCTTTGCAAACTCTCTGGAATGCATTTAAAAAGGTTATTTTTCATATATAGCGACAAGGTCGTTTTGATCTACTTCATTGAGCTGAACCATGACTGTTTCTGCTTTTGATGTCGGGATGTTTTTTCCGATATAATCCGCTCGAATAGGCAGCTCCCGGTGTCCCCGGTCGACTAGAACAGCAAGCTGGATAGAAGACGGTCTGCCTACATCCACAAGAGCATCCATGGCCGCTCTTACGGTTCTGCCTGTAAACAGGACATCGTCAACGACGATGAGTGTTTTGTCATTGATGTCAGCTGGAATGTCTGCACCCTTTACAAGCGGGTCTTGGTTGTCTGTCTTTTTTGTCAGGTCATCACGGTATAGCGTAATATCAAGTTCACCCACAGTGACTGGGTTTCCTTCAATTTGCTCGATACGCTCTGCAAGGCGCTTTGCAAGATGAATGCCTCTTGTCTTGATCCCGGCAAGGATGACATCCTTCATCCCTTTGTTGCGCTCAATCATTTCATGTGCAATTCGGGTAAGCGCTCGTCTTATCGCTTGTTCATCAAGAATGACTGCTTTTTGTTCCATCTTCTACACCTCTTTTTGACAAATAAAAAGCCCCTTCTGCAAAGGGCAGAGAGGGGCGTTCATTTGTGCATTCACGTGCACAAATGGATCCGTTATCCTTCTCAGCCTCTCTGGACTGTTTTAAAGAATCTCAATTTCTTTGTTTATTATTTCAGAAAAAGAACGGCCTGTCAATCGTTATTTCTTAATGAATCGATAAAAGCTTGCATATCAGCTGGAATTGGTGCTGTGAACTCGATGTATTCTCCTGTTCTAGGATGGTCAAACCCTAAAACACCTGCATGCAGCAGCTGTCCATTGAAATCGACTGTTTTTCTCGGGCCATATTTCGGGTCCCCCGCAAGAGGATAGCCAATATATTTCATATGAACACGAATTTGGTGTGTTCTTCCTGTTTCAAGACGGCATTCGACAAGGGTGAAATCTTGAAAGCGTTCAAGCACGTCAAAGTGAGTGACTGCCTGCTTTGCGTTTTCTTTTGTGACCGTCATGCTTTGGCGGTCTTTTTTGTCTCTGCCAATTGGGGCATCAATTGTACCTGTATCATGCTGGATGATGCCATGGACAACGGCGGTATATTTTCTTGTGACGGTCTTGGCAACTAGCTGATTGACGAGTGATTCGTGCGCCATATCATTTTTAGCGACCATTAACAGCCCAGACGTATCTTTATCAATCCGGTGGACAATTCCAGGTCTCATCACGCCATTAATCCCTGATAAGTCATTGCAATGTGCCATAAGGCCATTCACAAGCGTTCCTGACACATGGCCTGGTGCTGGATGAACGACCATTCCACGTGGTTTATTCACCACTAGCACATCTTCATCCTCATAATAAATATCAAGATCCATTGATTCTGCTTCTACATCAAGTGCTTCTGGATCTGGAATCTCCACTTTGATTTGATCTCCAGCTTGGACTTTGTAATTCGCTTTCACTTGTTTCCCGTTTACTTCGATGAGTCCATCCTTTACCCACTGCTGGACTTGGGTTCTTGACCATTCTGGTTCTGTCGTGCTTAAAAATTTATCAAGCCGTTCACTTGTTTGTTCTTCTGCAACGGCAATATTTACTTGATTCATGTAGTTGACTCCTTATTTTTCTTTCCATCTAAAAGCATTTGAATGAAGAGCAGAATAACCCCTACACATAGAGAAGAATCTGCAATATTAAAGATTGGATAATGATAATCCCCAAATACGAAATGAGCAAAATCAACCACTTCCTTACGGAAAATGCGGTCGATAAAGTTTCCAATCGCTCCGCCAAGCATTAAGGCCAGCGCTACTCCAAGCAGCTTGTCCTTTTGTCCATGCTTTTGCAAGTAATAAATAATTCCCGCAATAACAACGAGTGTGATCACATAGAAAAACCACATTTGTCCTTGGAGAATACCCCATGCGGCTCCTGAATTTCGGTGAGACGTGATATAAAAGAATCCATCAATCACTGGAATAGAATCTCCGAGCATCATATGTTTGACAATGAGCCATTTTGTTAATTGATCTAAACAAATCATAACGAATGCGATTATGTAATAGAACACACACGTTCCTCCATCTTCATACTTTGATCTTTAAGCATTTTATCAAGAAAACAGGAAGGAGTAAAGAAACTTTAGTTGACAGACAAAAACCTCCCTACATGTGGAAGGCTTCAAAATGAGAATCATTTGAATCGTGAGGATAAGGAGTGAATGCTTTTTTCTCGTATTGCTTATGATATAAAAAGTCGTCAGTCGTGCGGGCTGTAGGAAGAATACTCATTTGTTCAAGTGGGATTGCAAGACCTGTTGCCTCACATACGCCATAGGTTCCTTGCTCAATTTTTGCAATAGCGAGCGACACATCTTGCAGCTCTTCTTTGATGTGATAAAGAAGCGTTGTCGTTTTGGCTTCATCCAATGTGACATGGTCATCAGGTGAACGAAATGATGCATATTCAAACAGTTTAGATTGCAGTTCTTCTTTCATTTGAAGGAGTTCCATGTAAATCGTCTCTAGATCGCCATTCATGTCGCTATTTCAACTCCTGCCCTGTCGTGATAATCATATTGTTACCCCGCCTGATCACTTTAAAGCCATAAGATTTTTCCTTTCGTTCTAAACGCTGTCATTTTCTCAGAATAGAAAACGCCCCGCATATGGCGGGGCGCTAGTTGGTGATATCGTACTGTTAATTTTGGTAATATTTCTCCACGATTTCAGCATTTTTAAGTGACAATGTTGGGTATTTCGGATTTGCACCAACATCTTTAGAAATAATGCGGGAACGTTCGCACAGTTCTCCTTCTGCTTTTTGAACCACAATACGTCCTGATGTGTATTCAGGCGCTGATGCATCTTCTTTCTGCTTATCTTCTACCGTTAGTTCAGAGATGATAAAGAGCTGCTTCACATCTTCTTTAATGGATGCAAGAAGGTCTTTCACTTCATCTGTCGCGTAAAGTGTCACACTTGCTTCAAGTGAACGTCCGATGACTTTTTCGTTACGTGCAATCTCTAGCGCTTTTAGAACATCGTCACGCACTTCCATAAAGCGGTCGAACTTCGCTTCTGTCGCTTCCGCATGAGGAACAGTCACACCTTCTGGCATATCCGTTAACTGAACACTTGGCTCTTCAACAAAACTTAAGTGGCTCCATAGTTCATCTGCTGTATGCGGAAGAATTGGTGCAGTCAGCTTTACTAACGCCATTAATGTTTCGTAGAAGACGGTCTGCATGCTGCGGCGGTCTGGATGATCTGCATGCTCAATGTATACGACATCCTTTGCAAAATCGAGATAGAAAGAGCTTAGCTCAATCGTACAGAAATTGTGAATCGCATGATATACGACAGCAAATTCGTAATCATCATATGCTTTTTTCACTTTATCAATTAATTTGTTTAATTTGATTAAGATATATTGGTCCACTTCGCGAAGCTCTTCTACTGGCACTGCATGAATTGCTGGCTCAAAGTCAAAGAGGTTTCCATGCAGGAATCGGAACGTGTTACGGATTTTACGATAAACTTCTGCTACTTGTTTCAAGATATCATCAGACACCGGGTGATCGGCTTGATAGTTGACAGAAGATACCCAAAGTCTAAGAATTTCAGCACCTAGTTGTTTAGCTACTTTGGCAGGTTCAATGGTATTTCCTAAGGATTTACTCATTTTACGTCCTTCTTTATCCAAAGTCATTCCATGGCTAACCACTCCTTTGTAAGGTGCTTTGCCTGTGATAGCTACAGATGTAGATAAAGATGAGTTGAACCATCCACGATACTGGTCAGAGCCTTCAAGATAAAGGTCTGCCGGACGGACAAGGTCATCTCTTTCTTCTAAAACGGCTTGGTGAGAAGAACCAGAATCAAACCATACATCCATGATGTCCTGCTCTTTTGTAAATTCACCATTTGGACTGCCTGGATGTGTAAAGCCTTCTGGCAATAATTGCTTCGCTTCTTTTTCAAACCAAATATTCGAGCCATGTTCTCTAAATAATTGAGATACGTGCTGAATCGTTTCGTCCGTGATGATCGGCTCACCATTTTCCGCATAAAAGACCGGAATTGGAACACCCCATACACGCTGTCTTGAAATGCACCAGTCACCTCTGTCACGCACCATATTGAATAGGCGTGTTTCGCCCCATGCTGGAACCCATTTCGTTTCTTTAATATTGTCTAATAGCGCTTCTCTGAAATCTTTAATCGAAGCAAACCACTGAGCTGTCGCACGATAAATCGTTGGCTTTTTCGTTCTCCAGTCATGCGGGTAGGAGTGCGTGATAAAATCGAGCTTTTTCAGCGCACCTTTTGCTTCAAGCTGTTCTGTGATGGCTTTATTGGCATCCTCGTAGAATAGTCCTTCAAAACCAGGCGCTTCTTCTGTCATCACACCTTTTTCATCTACAGGACATAGCACATCAAGACCGTATTTCATACTGACATTAAAGTCATCTTCCCCGTGTCCTGGTGCTGTGTGAACACAGCCTGTTCCTGCATCCGTTGTCACGTGATCGCCAAGCATGACAAGAGAATCTCTACCGTAAATTGGATGCTCTGCAACGATGGTATCTAATTCTTTTCCTTTTAGTGTTTTCACGACATCATACTCTTCAAAGCCAAGAGTTTTTGCCACTTGTTCAACCAGCTCAGATGCGACAACATAACGCTCATCTCCAACTTTGAGCACACTGTACTCTAGGTTTGGATGAACACAAATGCCAAGGTTTGCAGGAAGTGTCCAAGGTGTTGTTGTCCAGATGATGAATTGTTCGCCGTTTTCAAGTACGCCTTTTCCATCTTTCACTTTAAATGATACGTAAATGGATGGTGAACGTTTGTCTTTATATTCAATTTCCGCTTCAGCAAGTGCCGATTCACTTGAAGGTGACCAGTTAACAGGCTTCAGCCCTTTGTAAATATAGCCTCTTTTCGCCATTTCACCAAAGACAAGAATTTGCTGCGCTTCGTATTCAGGCTTTAATGTCACATATGGATTGTCCCAGTCTGCTCTGACGCCTAATCGTTTAAACTGATTGCGCTGACCCTCGATTTGCTTCCAAGCATACTCCTCGCATAGTTTGCGGAATTCTGCTGTAGACATTTCTTTTCGTTTCACTTTTTTATTTTTCGTGAGGGCTGTTTCAATTGGTAAGCCGTGTGTATCCCAGCCCGGTACGTACGGTGCATGGAACCCATTCATCGATTTAAAACGGACAATAAAATCTTTTAAGATTTTATTGAGTGCGTGCCCCATATGAATGTCACCATTCGCATATGGAGGTCCATCATGCAAAATAAAGGTCGGGCGTCCTTTTGTCCGCTCTAAAACCATTTGATAGATGTCTTTTTCTGCCCACTCCTCTTGGATTTCAGGCTCTTTGTTTGGTAAGTTCCCTCTCATCGGGAATTCTGTTTTCGGCATTAATAAGGTGTCTTTGTAGTTCATACCCATTCCTCCACATGCAAATTCGTATTAAAAAACAATAAAAAAAGCCCTCTCATCCCATAAGGGACGAGAAGGCTTGTCTCGCGGTACCACCCTTTTAGACAAGCACTATGAAACAGCCGCTTATCCACTCTAAAATCGTAACGTGATCAGACGCCTTTTCTTACTGGTTCATTTCAGAAAAGGAACTAAAGGGGTGATCTCATTGCAGCGTTTCGTAATGTCAGGCTTCCACCATCCCTGATTCGCTTAATTACGCATGTAACAGCTGCGAGTGTCCCTTTCAAACGTTTATCTCTTGTTAATTTATGATGGTATTATATGCAACATGTGCACGTCATGTCAAGATGATGCGCTTATTCTTTTTCGTCAAAGACAGCGTCCACTTCATATTCCAGTAAATGATCCCAATCGTCATTTTTTAGAAGATCAAGCTGAGCTTCGATGAGCATTTGGAAACGAGTTCTAAAGACCTTCGACTGTTTCTTCAGCTCTTCGATTTCCATCGCAATCTTTCTTGATTTTGATAGCGCTTCGTTGATAATGCGGTCTGCATTTTTTTCCGCTTCACGAATAATCAATTTCGCTTCTTTATCAGAATGACGTTTTACGTCTTCTGCTGCTTCCTGCGCCACAAGAATCGATTTGTTTAATGTTTCTTCAATTACCGCAAAATGACCTAGTCTTTCGTCCAGCTCGTTTACTTTGTCTTCAAGCTCGTTCTTTTTACGAAGCACGATCTCGTAGTCTTTACGTACCTGGCTTAAAAACTCGTTTACTTCATCTTCGTCATAGCCACGAAAACTTTTTGTGAACGTTTTATTATGAATATCATTAGGTGTTAATGGCAACCTCGCCACCTCCAGATTCAAGTTCGTTATGTCAGAAGCTCAAATGTTACTTTAAATTTATCTTTTTTTGTCTTCCCATCAATCGTTTTCAAGATAAAGCGGCCAAATCCCCGAACAGAGAGCTGATCGCCTTCGCCGATTGTGAAGGAAGGGTCTTCAGTGATTTTCCAGTTTACTTTGACACGTCCATTTTTGACTAAAAGCTGTGCTTTTTGCCGAGACTGACGGCTGACAGCGGCGCATACCGCATCAAGCCGTAAAGAGGAAATGGTATCTTCTTTGATGTCTGTCTTGCTGATGACTGGCTTTATATCTGCCTCACTGATTTCCTCTAATGAAACGGATGCTCTGCCGACATGTGTCAGCTGCGCCCGAACAAAATCGGCGACATCACTTGTACAAATAAACTGCACATCTTCCTCATTAAATAACAGATCACCGAATTTTTGACGCTTCAAGCCTGTCCCAATGAGTGAGCCAAGAAGCTTCGGGTGTTCTATCGAAATAAACTTTTTCGGATAATTCACCTGAAAATAAGACAGCTCAAAATCCTGAATAGACGGTGCTAAATAATCAGGATAGATCAGGGCTCTTTTGCGCTCCGCTCCTTCATATCCGCCAAAAAACATAATCCCAAGTTCATCAGAATGCTGGATGACGGACTTGGTAATAAACTGCTCACGCGGATCAAGAAAGTCTGTTAATTTCATTCGATACTGGTCGAGTGCGATTTTTTTCCAGCCTAACACTTGGTCGACAAATGGCTGTTCGTCTTTTCTAAAATGTTGATAAATATCGCTCATTTTGTTCCCCTTTATGTAAAAGAGCCTGGCAGATGCCAAGCCCGGCAACCTGTTTACATGATTCCGGCAATCATTTGATAAAGACCAGTTAGTCCATAGGATGAAGCAAAACGAATCACAAGCAATGCCACAATCGGTGAGATGTCAATCATGCCAATTGGCGGAATCATTTTACGAAATGGTTCTAAATATGGTTCACAAATCGATGTCAAAAAACGGCCAACTGTTGTTTCTCTTGCAGAAGGCACCCATGACATAAAGATGTAAATAATAATCGCGAATGAGTAAATCGTTAATGCAGTCTGTAAAATATTAAAAATGTAATATAGAATCACTTTGATTTACCACCTCTGAGATTCTTCCTCTGCCAAAAGCTCTGATATTGTGCCAGATACATCCACATTATCAGGTGTGCACAGGAATATATTTGAGCCTATACGCTGAATGTCTCCACCGATTGCATAAACCGTTCCGCTTAAGAAGTCGATGATTCGCTTTGCTTGATCGTGCTGAATGCGCTGCAAATTCACGACGACTGCACGTCTGTTTTTAATGTGGTCTGCAATCTCTTGCGCCTCTGCATAAACACGCGGCTCACTTAACACCACTTTAGAGGATTTCTGCACGCTTTGCAAGCTGACGACATTTTGTTTTCCTGTCTGCGGGCGCTCTTGAAATGCTGCTTTGTCTTTTGTTCCTTTTTCTTCTTGAACTGGTTCTCTTTCTTCATCAATATATTCGTACTCATACTCTTCATCGTCGAGTGTGAAAAAGCTTTTAAACTTATTTTTTATGCTCATGTCACGCACCTCCTGTTTCATTTCCAACAAGTGAAGAGCCAATCCGAACAAATGTCGCACCTTCTTCAATTGCGATTTCAAAATCGTTTGACATGCCCATTGATAAATGCTGACAAGGTGCATTTACTTGGTTAAGAAGTTTTACCTCTTCTTGAAGGCTTTTTAATGTTTTAAAACAGTTTCGAACCACAGTCTGATCATCTGTAAATGGAGCCATCGTCATCAGTCCAGCAATTTCAATGTGTTTGAAATCAGCAAGCTGTTTCACAAATGGAATCACGTCTTCGCTTTGTAAGCCGTGTTTTGACTCCTCAAGAGATGTGTTCACCTGTACAAAACAGCGAACGGTGTGATCCGCTCTTTTTTCAATTTCATTCGCAAGGGACATTCTGTCGAGCGAATGTAAGTAGTCAATTGTCTGAATGACAGATTTCACTTTTCGCGTCTGTAAACTGCCGATGAAGTGCCAGCTAATGTGTTCATCGGTTATGGCCGCCTGTTTTTCAAGTAACCCTTGGTCACGATTTTCACCGAAGTGCAAAATTCCTGCTTCCTTGGCTTCTAGTGCTCGTTCAATCGAGACATATTTTGTCACAGCGACGACCGATACATCGGCTGGGTTTCTACCTGCTCTTTTACATGCTTCGTTTATTTGTTCATTTATTTGTCTGAGATTCTCTCGTACATTCAATTGCACTTATGCCTCCTTAAACCCTACAAAAGACATCATACGTCCTGTTTTCCCTTGATCACGCCGGTGTGAGAAGAAAAGCTGATCGCTGCAGCTTGTGCACATCGAACTGACATGTATATTTTCTTCTTTTATTCCTGCATGAAGCAATACGTTTTTGTTTAATATTTTCAAGTCAATTTTATATTGTCCTTGTGAAATCTCGGAATACACATCCTCTGTTGAAAAAGGAAGCTTTTTCACTTGATCCATGACAACATCATCTACTATGTAGCAGCAGCTGCCAATTGATGGTCCAATGACGACTTGTATTTGATCAGCCTCGGCACCTTCTTGGCTAACCCATACATATACCATCTTTGCGCCAATTTGTTTGACGGTTCCTTTCCAGCCGGCATGAGCCGTTCCAATCAGTTCATTTTGCGGAGCTAGAAAATAAAGCGGAACACAGTCAGCGAAACAAAGAGCGAGCATCATGTTCGGTTCAGACGTATATAAGCCATCTGTTCCAGGCAGTGCCTCATGATAATGTAGACTTCCTCTTCCTCTTTGCTCCTTCGTGACTTTCATGATGCGGTCCTCGTGTGTTTGGTCAGCAAACACCCAATTAGAGAGCGGCACAGCAGTAGCATCTGCTATGACTTGACGATTCATTTGGACACTAGAAGCATCATCTCCTACATGGAGTCCAGTGTTCATTGATTGATATGGAGAAAGACTGAAGCCGCCATTTTTTGTTGAAAACCCGGCCAAGACCTCTTTACCAGAACATGTCATGTTCGTCCAATCATGAATAGTCAATGCATAAGGTGATTTCTGCTGAAAGGGGTCATATTTGTAAGTCAAAGCTGCCTCCCACCTTTCATTCATCTCTCTTTATATCGCTCCTATTTTACCACAAGACATGCATAGACAGTTAGTGGGATTCATTAAATATTACACTCAAATGTGCCCTTTCTACAGGTTTTTTTTCAAATTGATATGAAAACGTAATCTTATTACCCGAAAAAGACATTGTTTGCTGAGAATGGAGAGCTCGTTTTAAGGAAAAATTGAGATATTCATTGAGGAGTTATACGAATTAAGAAGACAATCGGACAAGTATTACATCTTCGCCAATTTTTACTATATTTCGCCATGGGACGATCATTTCCTCTTCTTTTCCGAAAAACCCCATCATTTTACCTGTGCCGCCAATGATAATCGCTTGTATTTTACCGCTCGTGACATTAATATCAATGTCCCCAATGGTGCCTAGTTTTTTCCCGCTGGATACATCGACGACATCCTTGATTTGGAATTCAGAAATACTGATCATCTTTCCTTCCCCGCCTTTCGTTTTCTACTATAATATGTATGATGGAAAAGCAGGGACGCAGACCAATAGTTTCTTTTATCTACAATTTACTTAAGTGCGGACGGCCATTTCTCCACATGACATCCACCGGACATTCAAAGAAGGAAGATAGCAAGTCGCTTGTCATCATTTGCTTTGTCTCCCCTTTATGAAAAACTGCCCCTTCTTTTAATAATAGGGTGTGGTGAAAAACCGGCAGGATCTCTTCTGCATGATGGTTCGTATAAAGCAAAGTGGGCGCATCAGGCTTCGATGCAATGAATGAGACCGTCTCCAGCACTTGTTCTCTTGCTAAAAAATCAAGGCCCGTCACAGGTTCATCTAAAATCAGCAGCTTCGGATCATTCATTAAAGCCCTTGCAATCAGTACTTTTTGTTTCTCTCCTTGTGAGAGGGTTTCATATGTGCGATTGGCATATTTGAATGATCCGAACGCTTTTAATAGGTCAATCGCTTTCTCTCTCATATCATCTGTTGGTGTTTCATAAAGCCCAATAGAAGCAAATGCTCCGCTAAGGACAATTTCAAATGCATTGTCCTCTCTGTGCAGCTTCTTTTCAAGACCTGCAGAGATGAGTCCAATTTTCTTCCGTAGCTTTTCACCAAGAGCCTCCTTGCCAAAGACATGCCCTAATACCGTCATCTCACCTGACGTTGGAAAATAATACGAGCACAGCATATTTAATAAAGCGGTTTTCCCCGCACCATTTAATCCATAAAGCACCCAGTGTTCCTGCTTTTTCACCTGCCAGTCAACAGAACGCAGCAGCCATTTTCCATTTCGTTTTAAAGAAACACCCTTCAAATCAAGTGACACCATCATTTCCTCCTGAGTAAAAATTCTGAATATACAAATAATGAATGTTTACAGCATATCGTAAATGCTCCTTTCGGTAAACCTCACATAAAAAAGCCGCTCCTTTTTTAGGAACAGCTTTTCTGCATGGTTACGAGATTTCAATTCGTACGCCTTCTTTTATATCAGGAAACGTGTGCGGGGATGCAAAGACAGCTCCCGGTAATACATCATCAAACGGCTCTTGGAAGTAGATCGAAATATGACCCAGCTCTTTAAAGTTGTCATTTGCTTTATTGCCGAGTGCAGTGATCGTATAAGTTTGATCGCCCACTTGAATGGTTCCGCCTAGCTTCAGCGGCTCTTCTTCTAAATGTTCGAACTCGTGAATGACAGACATATCTCTTAATTCCTGCGGCGCTGCGGGTCCAAATAAAACAATCAGCTTATCTTCTTTAAACTGCGGGACTAAGATCCCAATTTCTTTTACGACAGATTGTGTTACCATGTATCTCGATTCCTCCTTTAATACGTTTAATACATACCGAAGCTGGCAACGTATGCGATCACAACAGATAAAACCCCTGTAATGAGACGGCTATACAAAACAGCTGGTACCCCATATTGTACCGTTTCCGGCTTCGCTTCACCAAGCGATAGCCCAACTGGGATGAAGTCACACCCTACTTGACCGTTGATGGCAAATAGTGCAGGAAGTGCAAATTGAGGCGGAATGTTACCTAGTGCAATTTGACTACCAATCAGAACACCGATGACTTGTGCAATAACTGCACCAGGTCCTAAGACAGGTGATAGGAATGGCAGTGTACAGACCACAACGAGCAGTAAGAGCCCCCATAGAGATCCTGCGAGTGGTGATAGAAAATGGGCAATCAGATCACCGATTTTTGTATAATTGATAATTCCAATTAACATACTGACAAATGCCATGAATGGAATAATGTTTTTCAAAAGCATATCAACAGAATCACGGCCAGCTTGGTAGAACGTGCCGGTTACTTTCCCGATTCCTCTTGAGAATCTCATGAGGAAATTGCCTTTTTCCTGACGCTCGATATTTTCTTCTTTTAGCTTTGAATACGTTTCTTTGAAATTCTCTTTATCAATCGATTCACTATTTACTTGACCTTCTGCTTTCGCCTCACCAGCTGATGCTTCCACAAAGGAAATATCTTTTTCTGTTACCCCTGATACGAAGATATCCTCTGTAATATGTTTTGCAAGCGGTCCAGAAGGAGAGGATGCCAAAACGTCTACAGTTGGAATGCGCTTCATTGGATAAAGTCCGATTCGCGCGGTTCCTCCGCAGTCAATGACAACACACATCATTTCATCTTCTGGTATCGAGTTTTTAAAACCGTCACATGCTTCTGTCCCTGTCATTTCTGCAATTTTACGTGCAACTGGGTGAATGCCTCCCCCTGTAATGGAAACAACCTTTCTTCTTTTACCAGTTGGTTCAAGCTCTAAGCCTTTTCCCCATCCGCCAGCACCTTTTGCTACAAATACTTTGTGGTTTGTCATGTCTAACCCTCCCCTATTGTGAATTCGCTTTCATTTTTCCTGCTAAGTATTTTGTGATCCATTCAGTAATGATTCCGCGAAGTAAAATGACGACAATCCCGACTAAGAAGTATCGAACAGCAAGCTCTGACATTGAATATCCAGCTTCTTTAATCCCGTTCGCAATTCCTAAGTAGACAAATAGTTCTCCTGCATTGGCATACGGGAATAGTGATGTCACCGGATGAACAAATGAAACAGCTGAATCATAGAATGCTGGTTTTTGTTTTTCAGGTAAGAAGCGGCCAAACGTATAAGCCATTGGATTTGTCAAAATAAGAACGGATAAAATCGGCATTAACGTGTAGCGCAAAATGGTATATTTCGCTGCAAATTGGATCGCTCTATTCACTCTCTCTTCTCCAATAAACTTCATGACAGCATAAGTGAAAGTAAGTAGCACAACAAGCGTTGGAACGATACCTGTAACAAGACCCATGAATTGCTTTCCGCCGGCTTCAAACATTCCGATAAAGTGCTCTCCAAACCATTGAATCCATTCCATGTTTCATCTCCCCTTTCTTTAGTTCACATTTGTTATATTTTTCTTCGAAATTGAGACAAGCGCCTGCTCAGCTGCCATAGAGAGTGCTTGCATGACAGCTGGTCCTTTTTTACGTCTTTTCAATGCTTGTTTCATCATATGGTGCTCGTCTAGCACAGCCCCTACATGCTTGCCTTCATATGAAGGAACTTCCTTAAATTTAGATAAGATCGAGACTCCGCCAAGCACATGACATTTTTGAATGATATATGATTCATCGACAATGATGAGCGCAATGGCCCCAGGACCAACTTTGCGCCGCTCCATTCCTGAAAACAAGTGATAGCCTTGTTTCCCTTTATAGTCATCAATCAGTGAATCCATGCTTTTGCGGTAGTACTTGATTTGAATAAACGATAAACCATATTGCACAATGAGAATGATACAAAGTACGATTGCTAATTTTTCCATAGCCTCACGCCCTTATGATTGAAATAAGTGATCTTGTAGTGAACGCAGCTTCCAGACCGTTGTGTTTGAATCAAGTTCTACATCTTCATGAGATAGGAATTGTCCTAATTTGATGTCTTTTTTCGCTACTACTTTTCCGCTGATTAAGCCAATTGGAATGTGACCGTTCGATTTCATGTCTTGATGCGTTTCAAGGACACCTCTTACGGAGTATCCACCAATTCCGTCAAGTGTTTCTCCTGCTTTAATATCTCTCTTCGCAACAGCCACTGTTTCTGACACTGGTACACCAATTGGGTGGATGGATGAATCATGCTGTAAGACTGCTTTTGCGATAGTGACTGGTGTTTCAAGACTCGCTAAGTGGAAAGGACGATAAAGCGTATAGTGTGGACCTTTTCCAACTTTTAAGTAGCGAAGCTCTTCATCTACTGGCTCAAGCTCACTCTTGACGATGACAAATACGCCTGGTGCAAGTCCATTTACATATTCAACAACTCCGAAGTTATCCAGCACGCCGCCTTGCTGTTTTTGATTCAATTTATCTGCTACATTGTCTAAATTCGCTTCGACTCCGTGCATGCCCACTTTATCTGGCAAAAGACCTGTCGCATTACTCAATAAGTTCATTTCTGCCATTGTTTTTGTTCCGTCCTGGAACGCCGCCAGCATATGAGCACTCATATGTTTACTATCTGCTTCTGCTTTACACGTATCTGGATTTGCTTCTGGGAAGAACGGGTTGTTTTTGCCTTTCCCAGCAACGAGCACCTCAAGCCCCATTGTTTTCGCAAATTCATATAATTCTAGTGTTGCTGCTGGTTCGTCTCCAGCTGATCCAGAGTAAACAAGCCCTGCGTTCGTGAATAATTTATGCATGACCAAACCGATTGTAATATCGACTTCTACATTTAAAAGAACAAGATGTTTTTTTGAATTAAGCGCTTCCAAAGAAATGTTTGCTCCGACCTCTGGAACACCTGTTGCATCCACAACAACTTCCACGAAATCTGATTGAATCACTTCTCTATAATCATTTGTGACAACCATTTGATGAGACTTCACATGCTGCTTGTAAAAATTCGCTGCCTTCTCTGCTGCATCAAGATGAATATCACAAACACCTGCTACAATCATCCCTGGAATGTTAGAAATTTGTGAAATGAGTCCAAAACCCATTTGGCCAGCTCCAATAATTCCTACTTTGATCGGATCTCCGCTGCGTTCTCGTGCTAATAACTGTTGATAAATTGACATCTAAATCATCCTTTCAGGTTTTCTTGCTTCACAATAGATTGCTAGAAAAATAATCTGAAACTTTTAACAAATGTTATAAAAATTAACAAAAATCTCATTATTGTAACATTTGTTATTTTGTTTATCATTTGTTATGAACTTAGTTTATATGATGTGTCAACTTTGTGTCAAGCTAAAATCGATAAAATTTTCAATCTTTTTGAGTCTAAAGACTCAAAAAAACTACCTAATCATATTAGGTAGTTACTTTAATAAGGCATCTCCTGTTCGTTCATCCGTAATTAATACATGAATTAATCCACCTTCTAATGCTGCCCTTATCGCTTCAATCTTTTCTTCTCCTCCAGCGACACCTATAACCAGCGGGATTTCTTTCAACTTTTGCGGACTTATTCCCATCACCCGATCGTTCCATGGATGAGGATACACTTCTCCTTTACGATCAATAAAGTTATAACAAATGTCACCTGCTACATCCTTCGCTTGGAGTATATCCTCCTCGCCGCTTGTCATGTAAGATTTCACCATCGTTGAATGCTGCGGAACCCCGCCAATCCCTACAACAGCAATATTTGATGATTCTCCTAATTCAATGACTTTTTTGATCGACGGCTGTCTAATCAGCACTTCCTTCGCTTCTTTCGTATCAAGCATGACAGGGACATGTAAAAGCTCACATTTAGATTTGAGTGCCTCTGTACATCTCGCAATAATATAGTTGGCATGGATGTCAACATCTTCATTCCCAACACCTCCGACAAGCGGAACAAATGTCACGCATGGATAGTGCTGAACAGACGTAAGTGCTTTCGCCATTTCATGCAATGTTGTCCCTGAGGAAAAGCCGATGACTTGTCCATCCTTCATCACTTTTAATAAAAAGCCCGCAGCCGCAGCGCCGATTCGGCTTTTTGTTGTTTCTTGACTGAGAGATTCAACACATACGACTTCTCGCAGCCCGTATTTCCGCTCTATTTTTCTTTCTAACGACCCGTATTGTTGATTGACTTCATCATGAATAATGATTTCCACGATTCCTGCTTCACGTGCTTTTGCCAAATATTTTGATATGAGCGAACGGCTGACCCCAACAGCTTCTGCAATTTTAGATTGGGTGGCGCCTTCTTCATAATACATATGCGCAACCTTAATGAGCAGCCTTCTTTCATCATGGAATGTCATAATAACCCTTCTTTCCGCTTCTGTGTTCCCTAACAAATGATATCTGAAATAACATTTGTTAAAAACAGATTAAATGAAAAGAATAACCGAGTCAATACTAAAGGCGTGTTCTCTAAAAAGAATGAATAAAGCCGCACATCAAGTGGCGGCTTTAAAAAATGTTCTTATTCATTTGTTTGATGGCTGCTTTTTCAAGCCTTGATACTTGTGCTTGAGAAATCCCAATTTCTTCAGCAACTTCCATTTGCGTTTTGCCTTGGAAGAAGCGTTTGCGAAGAATCATTTTTTCTCGATCATTCAATCTGCGCATTCCCTCTTTTAAGGCCAATTCTTCCACCCATTGTGTGTCTTTGTTCCGTTCATCACTAATTTGATCCATCACATAAATCGGATCTCCTCCGTCATTATAGATCGGTTCAAACAAAGATACAGGATCTTGAATCGCATCTAGGGCAAAGACAATTTCCTCATGAGGCACTTCTAGCACTTTGGCAATGTCTTCTGCCGTTGGTTCCTTGCTTGTCTCACTAATTAGCCTCTCACGGACCTGAAGTGCCTTGTAAGCAATATCTCTTAGTGAACGAGACACCCGAATCGGATTGTTATCACGCAAGTATCGACGGATTTCTCCTATGATCATAGGGACCGCATAAGTTGAAAATCTGACATTGTGGCTTAAATCAAAATTATCAATCGATTTCATTAATCCGATACAGCCTACTTGGAAGAGATCATCCACATACTCTCCTCTGTTGTTAAAACGCTGAATCACACTTAAAACCAACCGCAAATTGCCATTGACTAGCTTTTCTCTTGCTGTATCGTCACCCTCATCTTGCAGCTGTCTGAACAATTTCCTCATCTCTTCGTTTTTCAGAACTGGCAGTTTGGAGGTGTCGACCCCGCAGATTTCCACTTTATTTCTGGACACTTTTTTCCCTCCCTACAGGAGCTGTTGTACAAAGTTCAGTATCTCCTTGGGATGGAAAAATATGCACGAGCTATGACGAGAAACATGTAAAAATAGGTTAATTCCTTTGGCAGCGTAAGGACAGAGCTTTCAAAAAAATTTTTTAGACCATTTTGTTAAATTCTTTTTGTAATCGTTTAATAATTCTTTTTTCCAGCCTTGAAATATATGACTGGGAAATCCCCAGCATATCAGCGACATCTTTCTGAGTTTTTTCCTCACCGCCGACTAAGCCGAATCTGAGTTCCATAATCTGTTTTTCACGATCGTTTAATTGTTCTAGCGCTTTTTTCAGTAATTTTTTATCTACATTTGCTTCAATATCTCGGGTGATAATGTCATCATCTGTTCCAAGTACATCTGATAAAAGCAGTTCATTTCCGTCCCAATCAATGTTGAGCGGCTCGTCAAACGATACTTCTGAACGGATTTTATTATTTCGGCGCAGGTACATCAAAATCTCATTTTCAATACATCTTGAAGCATATGTCGCAAGCTTGATCTTTTTTTCTGGATTAAATGTATTGACTGCCTTGATCAGACCAATGGTTCCGATACTAATTAAATCCTCAATATTAATGCCTGTGTTCTCAAATTTCCTTGCGATATAAACCACTAATCGTAAGTTTCTTTCGATAAGGATGGCTCTTGCGGTTTGATCACCCTTCGGTAATTTGACAAGCAGTTCCTGTTCTTCATCCTTGGATAATGGAGGCGGCAGCGCTTCACTTCCACCAATATAATAAATTTCATCACTCTTTAGACCTAGCTTCATGAGGAGTTTATACCAGTAGTAAGTGAGTTTAAATTTTAATTTTTTCATCTTCTTCTCCCTTCTAAATGTCAAGTTGACCTCGTAAGATAAAAGACATGACCAAAAAACTACGACACCCCTTGTATAATTCTCCCTTCTAACATATCTGGATGAATGATGGATTGAAATTCCTGATCTGCTGATAAACCGCTTAGGCTCATTCCAACAAAACACTTGGCTGGCTGGATCATATGCGTTTTTGAATAAATGACGACCGTATCTGGTTTCAAGCATAGTAGAAACCCATGATCATGACCGACGGCACGATATGGAACAAGTCTTAAACGATCAAGCAGTGGAAACCGATCATCAAGCTTTTGCATCACTTCAACAGGATGAGACTGTTTCATTAGTTCTATAAATGGCTCTCCGCAAATAGACGTTAACTGATCAAGCTGGACGATCATAACAGGTGTTTTTGTCATAGGATCATACAACTGGTTGCCAGAATCAACGAGTCCATTTAAGCGGATGGTCTCCCCGTGAATGTGTATCTCCACAAGCACTTGTTCATCAAACTGTCTTTTTTTCGCACCAACCTCTCCTAATCTTTTCTTTGAAAACAGCCAAATGGCAGGAAAGCCGGTTAAAACGAAAAGCCAGCTAATGGGATCGCCAAAGCCATCATTTTGTGAAATAAGGAGTCCATCTTGAATGACTGTATTTGTTTGCAAAAACGAATGAACCCCGATCATGCCTCCTCCCATCAAAAATGTGACAAAGTAAAAAGCAAACAGGTTTTGAAAAAAGGAACGAAATCTTTGAAAACCAAAGGTTGCAAGCACGATCAAGACAGAAAAAAGTAGTTTGCCTAAAGGGTGTGACACAAACATTGCAAATGGTGTAAAGAGCAAGAGAACAATGCTCGATCCAATCAGAGCTCCTAACATATATCGCCTTTTTTTTACTTGTCGTTTGAGAATAAATGCAGTGAGTAAGAGAAGCAATAGATCAAAACAAAAGTTTAACAGCCAAATCACATCTAAATAAATGACCACCTTCTGCTCCTTTCATCTGAAACAAAGAATCAAAAGCAGTACTTGCACTTGTTTGTACCAGTATAAAACAGTCATGAGATGGAAGTCTGTCAATTCTTGTTGGGGATGATAGAGAACTTTTGGTGGATTGTTATTGTTTTTGTCGAGGAATGAGAGTGCGGGACAAGAGAGCGATGTTTTGGACAAGTTTTCAAACGATTGTTCGATACAAAAAAGACACGCTCCAAAGAGTCGTGTCTTTTGCTAATGATTACTTCTCGTTGATGTTTAATGTGCCAGAAGCCTTTTGTCTTGTGACATTTCCATAATCATCTCGCACAATGACTTCAATGACCGCGCCTTTTGCTTTTGCGGTAGATGTAGCCGTCCAGTAGCCTTCATATGTTCCCTTGGCTACTTCACGAATCGGCAGCTCTGCTATATTTTGAAGCTTTGATCTAGCGTTTGTCAGCGGCATGTGAATGACAAAGGTTGCCTCTAGCTTCTCCCTGCTTTTAAATGAAATTTTAACAGATTCTCCCGATGATAAATGGACATCCTCTGCTGGAGTCAGCTCAGAAATGTCAGGTGCCTCGTATTGAACATCAATGTCGACTTTTCTAGTCGTTTTGTTTCCTGCTGCATCCTTTGCTATCACTTTTATCGTATTCTTCCCGTTCTCAAGCAGCACTCTAGCGGAATACTTCCCATCTTTTACTGTCGCTTTCTTTCTATTCACTGTGACTTGATCAAGATGATCGTCCGTTACTTTTCCTTCCACAGTGAGCGATTCTCTATTTGATTTTTCGCCTTTTTTCGGTGTATCAATGGTCAAAGTTGGTGCTGTTTGATCAATGATCACCTTTACCGGCTTGGATGGTTTCGTTGCGCCTTTATCCGTGACAGTCGCTGCCGTGATGATATGCTCTCCGCTTGAAACAGTGATCTTCTCTTTGAAGGTGCCCGACTGATCTGCTTTGACTTCGGCGACCTCTTTGTCGTTTTGATAGATCGCTACATCAAGCCCAGGAGAGGCTGTGCCTTCAACCTCCAATTCACCTTTATTTGTGATGGTTCCTGCCTTTGGAGATGTAATCTCTGGCACATCTGCTTCATAGTTAACAAGCGCGCGAATCATATAATTCCCCTCTTCTTTTGGAGAAGGAGAAAAAGCACCGCTCGTCAGCTGCCAGCTTCTTTCAGTATTTGGCCCATCTTCATCTGTTGCAAGCCCGGGAGATTCCGTATTCTTTTTCGTTTGAATGTAGACGAGATAAAAATCTCCCTCCACAGTGATTGCTTGATCTTCTAAATCTACTTTTGTCCATTCACCATTACGCAGTGCATTCGCCTTCAAAGGTCCTGCAATTTTCTCACCTGGTGCTCCGTCTTTCCCGGAAGCGTCATACACTTCAACCGCAAATTCATTACCGCCAGGAGCTGGCCATTCTGATGTCCAGAAACGGAAAAGTCCGCCTGTGACTTGTGCTTGTTTCTTTCCCTTTTCTAGTGAAAACTTCACAGCCCAGCCATTGCCAGGATCATAGAAAGCCCGCGCATTTTCAGCTGTCCCGTCATCGTAGCCAATTTCACCAGCAAAGCCGATAAAAGGTTCAAGCTTGATCGCTTTTGCCAGCGGCTTTTCTGTGACATCCGCCGTAAACGAATAGCCTTTAAAACCTTTCGCAAATACTTTGACTGTATAAACGCCGCTCAATGCCTCTAAAGAAAACTCGCCGGATTCATCTGTTTTCACCGGCTCAATGTTGGCATCCTCTACAAGATAAACAGTGGCATCCTTTACTTTTTCACCCGTTGTTTCATTGACAACTGTGCCGGATATCGTTCGTTTCTCAAGTGGCTGTAAGGAGAAATTCGCTTCTGCCTTTTCGTTTGAGGAAACATTGACTTTTTGGGTGCGTGATTCAAAGCCGTAAGCTTCAGCTTTTACTGTGAATTCTCCTGCTCCATGAGAAAGCTGATATCTTCCTGTCGCTTCATCAGTGTACGTTGATTTTCCGCTTTCAAGGACACTGATTTGTGCCTTCATAGGAAGGGCTTGAATGGACGGGACATCTCGACCTTTTTCCTTTTTCATCTGCACATGTTTTTCTTTTACTTTAGCAGGTGTTGCACTTTTCGGATTGACTGATTTCTTATTTTGCGTTGTAGACTTTTCCTTTTTGATCACGCCAAGTTGTTTTTTTGCTTTTTGAGGCAATGCTTGATCTGTTATTTTCACATCATCTAAATAAAAGCCGTCTTTTGTGACACTGCCATCTGTTCTCAGCTGAAAAACCACTCTCACCTTTTGACCTTTATAGGCAGATAAATCGACTTCACCTGCTGTCCATGCATTTGTTTTTCCTGTATAGGCTGCCACTTGAACAGCATCTTCGCCCTCAGGCTGCACATGTACATGCACATAGTCATAGTTTGCTTCGAGATCATGCCAGTATTGATATTGCAAAAAGGAGGAGCCTGACTCTGGTACCGCAATCATCGGCATTGATAAATTGGCATCCATTTGATTTTCATAAGGACTGTCTAAGTTTGTGGCATAGACACGTTCTCCTGTAAAAGCTTGTTTCGGACCTGTGGACGGTTTTCCCCACTGCCACGGATCTTTTATTCCACCACTGAACCATCCACTTGGCCATGCTTCAAAATCTTGCGAGTAGCCCGTGGTGACGGATGTCTTAACCGGTAGGGTGTACGGCTCTGATGCCGCTTCATTTTCTCCAAAATCTTTCACAATCCATCGATACGTGACGTTCTCGCCCTCAAGTTCAGGAAGCTGGACAACATAGGTTCCTTTTAAATGATTTCCATTCGTACGACTTGCTTGCAGCGTCTCCCATTCCCCTTGATCCACTTGGTAGGTCAAGGATACATTTGTCACAGCTACTTCATCTTCCGCTGTAATTGTGAGAGGTGTTGGCGTAGAAGAAAAGATCTCGTTCGGTCCTTTATGAGAAAAAACAGGTGGTTCTGTATCTTCCCCTTCTGTGGTGACCTGTCCTTCAATCGTGCCAATTCCGTCGGTTAATGATGTAATCGCCTCTCTTGCATCAACTAAACCTGCCCCATAGCCATTGTTAGGCGATTCAGGAAATTGCTCGTCTGTCAGCGGCTTCGCTGTATCAATGAGAATTTGCTCAATCTCTTCAACAGAAAGATCTGATTGTACTTGGCGAAGAAGAGCGACAACAGCTGAAACATGCGGACCTGCCATCGACGTGCCATTCCACCCATCCTCATACCCTTTCCCTGGGATTGAAGAACGAATGTTTACCCCTGGAGCAGCAATATCTGGTTTCATAACGCCATATGGAGACGGACCTTGCAGTGAGAAAGACCCTAATTTATTGTCTTGATCCGTTGCACCCGTAGCAAAGGCTTCTTGGTAGTTTGCGGGATTTGCAATCGATCCCTCACCCCCAGGATTAAATAAATCGGTATTGCCAGCTGAAAACTCTGGAAAGATGTCTGCTGCTCTCCAAGCATTGACCACATCTTTATACCAATCATCAAGCCCAGGCCCACCACCCCAAGAATTATTGACGACATCTGGTGCCTTTTCTGGATGCGGGTTTCCGTTCTCATCCTTCGGTGCCAAAATCCACTCACCTGCATCTAGCAGATCAGCATCTGTTCCTCCATCTTCTGAGAAAGCTTTCACTGCGATCCATTTTGCACCTGGTGCGACCCCGATTTGATTCGTTCCATCTGGCTCAGAACCAACCATTGTTCCAGTCACATGTGACCCATGCTCTAAGTCATCGTAAGGTGAATCAGATCCAGTCGTTGCATCATACCAATTGAATTCATGAGATGGTTCATTCGGACGAGCCGGATCAAACCCGCGATATTTTTCTTTTAAAGCAGGGTGATCCCATTCCACACCTGTATCAATACTTGCAACAACTGTACCAGTACCGTCATAGCCTAAAGCCCACGCTTCTGGGGCATGAACCTGAGAAATATTCCACTCGATTCCATCTACTGCTTTGATTTGTTTTTTCTGTTGAGAACTCTTCAAATCAACAGGACGATGAATTTGACGTGTTTCATTCGGCAGCACTTGATCTACTTCTGGAAAGGAAGCGACCTTTTCCATGACTTCTTTCGTTCCCGTCACAGCTAGACCATTTACAATATAGTACGAACGAATATCCTTCACTTGCTTTTTCTTTTTTTCCTTTTGTAAATACGCAAGCAGTGCTTGTTGTGTCTCATCTGACGTTGCTCTTAGCTCAGATACAACAGCTGATCTTTTTGTGTACTGCGTTTTCGCAGCTGTTAGTTTCTGCTTTTTGGCTTTCGACACAGCTTCCTTCGCTACTTTTTGCGCGTTTGTTTGTTCCTTCATTTTGACTAAAAAGGTCACCTTGTCTTCCTGTTGAAACTGCTTCATTAATCTAGATGAAATCTTTGCTTTTGTTGTCTTAGAGGAAACAGCTTCCTCCTGATATGAGGTAGAAGTCGATTTTGCCTGAACCATCCCAAAGCTTGTCATCGCTAAAGTACCCATCACCAATAGACTCATCAAACGATAGCCGGCGGTTTTGTGAAACTTCACTTTCAATCAAATCCCTCCTCCTCAAATGGTCAAGCAGCGTGTAGTCCTCACTTCTCCCTTCCTTTTTGTTTATGACAAGATTCATGGTGTTCTATTTAATGTAGTCAAATAAAGTTCATCATTTTGTCGTTTTTTGTAACAGGTATCAAAAATGATTCTTTTGCCTTAATTCACATAAGTCAAAATACATAGGTTGGATTGAGTGATTCTTGCATGTTCAAGACTTTTTTATTAGAAGAACAACAGGTCCTTTTATCCTTTTTAGGCATTAAAAAATCCCCTTCCAATGGAAGGGGACGAGCTATGCTCAATTAGCGTTTGTTGCGGTTACGCAAGAACGTTGGGATATCGAGCGTATCATCGCTTGATTGTTGTGTATTTTGTCTTGGCTGAGATGATGTTTGCTGATGTTCCTCGCGTTTTACTTCACGCTTTTGTGGAATGGATTGATTTTGCTTTAATCCTTGACCTAATGGATTTCTTTGTGATTTTGTCATTTCTGGCTCCTGCTCAATAAATCCAGTTGCGATCACTGTCACCACAATTTCATCCTTCAAGTTATCATTAATAACAGATCCGAAAATCATGTTTACATCTTCATCAGATGCTGATGCAACAATATCAGCTGCTTCTTGCACCTCATAAAGACTTAAGTTTGTACCACCCGTAATATTCATGATGACGCCTTGTGCACCGTCAATCGCCGTTTCAAGAAGTGGTGAAGAGATGGCTTTCTTCGCTGCTTCAGCGGCACGGTTTTCACCTGTTGCAACACCGATTCCCATAAGGGCTGAACCTTTATTGGACATGATTGTTTTCACGTCAGCAAAGTCAAGGTTAATCAAACCTGGTGTTGCAATTAAATCTGAAATTCCTTGAACACCTTGTCTTAACACGTTATCTGCTGCACGGAATGCTTCAAGCATTGGCGTGTTTTTATCGACAATTTCAAGCAATCGATCGTTTGGAATCACGATTAATGTATCAACCGCTTCCTTCATAGAAGCAATTCCTTCAACTGCTTGAAGCTGACGCTTTCTTCCTTCAAATGTGAAAGGACGAGTGACGACACCAACTGTCAATGCCCCAGAATCTTTTGCGATTTTTGCAATGACAGGTGCAGCACCAGTTCCAGTTCCACCGCCCATACCAGCTGTAACAAAGACCATGTCAGCGCCTTTTAATACTTCTTCAATTTGTTCTTTGCTTTCCTCAGCTGCCTTTTTACCGACTTCAGGATTCGCACCTGCTCCAAGCCCTCTTGTCAGCTTAGCACCGATTTGCATTTTTGTTTCTGCTTTTGATAGATTTAACGCCTGTGCATCTGTATTAACTGCAATAAAATCGACACCTTGTACGTCATTTTCGATCATTCGGTTGACAGCGTTATTTCCGCCCCCACCTACTCCGATTACTTTAATTGATGCTAGGCCGTCTATATTTGTTTCAAACTCCAACATGCTGAATCCTCCTAATCCGTCGAAAATCTAATTCTATTCCCAGAACATATTAAATAGTTTTTTCATTTTGCCCGGTTTTTTATTTGTCTCTTGTTGTGCTTTTTGCTTTACTTTCGGTCTTGGCTGAGCTTCTTTCACTTGTGATGTAGCAGAAACCGGCTCCATGGACGCGCCTACTTCATGAAACGCTTCATCCGGCATTTGGAATCCAACCTGTCTGCCCTGGATCTTTGCATTGCGGTAAGCAAAATGGATCAGACCCACTCCTGTCATATATTGAGGCTCTCTCACCCCGATATAATTAGGACTTGCAATTCTTACATTGTTTTGTAAGACCGTTTGTGCAAGAGAAAGGATACCTGGTATGGCTGCCTGCCCACCTGTTAGAACGAATCCGCCAGGCAAATCATGAACACCCATATTTCTTAATTCCTCTGCCACAAACAACAGGATTTCTTCCAGTCGTGCTTCGATGATATTGGCCGCTTCAAGTTGTGTATACGTCTGTTTTTGATCGGTACCGATGACGGAAACTTCAAATGTTTCCTCAGACGATGCCTCATCATAGAACGCATGTCCAAATTGTTTTTTGATTCGTTCAGCTTCTTCAGTGGAAGTTCTAAGTCCTATAGACAAATCTTTTGTAATGTTCTCTCCGCCCAAAGGGATACTGTGAGTAGAATAGAGATGCCCGTTTTCAAATACGGATATCGTAGTAGATCCGCCGCCAATATCGACAAGAGCTACCCCTAGATTTTTTTCATCTTTCGATAATGCTGCTGAGCCCGATGCGAGTGGCTGCAAGCAAATATCCATAATTTCAATCCCAGCTCGTTCTACACATCGGAGCCAGTTATGTAGAATCGTTTTAGAGCCTGTAATTAACGATCCTTCCACCTCTAACCGAACACCAAGCATTTTTTTCGGATCTGTGATCTCATCCCTTCCGTCGACGATAAATTGTCTCGGAATCACGTCTATGACGAGATGTTCTTGAGGAATAGATACTACCTGTGCAGCATCTAAGACACGTCTCACATCTTCAGCATGTATTTCTTTGTTTTCACTAGATACTGCGACCACGCCGCTCGTATTCTGAATATGAATGTGGTTTCCGTTAATTCCGACAATCGCCTTTTGTAAAGGAAAACCTACCATTCTCTCAGCCTGTTCAAATGCTTGTCTAATAGAATGAACTGTCTCATCTATATCAACAATCGATCCTTTTTTTAACCCCTCTGAAGGGACATTTCCAACACCTATTATGTTAAGCGAATCATCCGCCATTTCTCCGACGATGACTTTTATATTGGATGTACCGATGTCAAGGCTGACGTAAATTTCATTGTTGTTCATTCTATGGCACCTCCTCACATATCAATACTTTCTATTCTATTATTTGCTGAACAACAATACAATGAATGTGTTTTTACAAGTGTGTAACAAAACTTAAAAAATCAACATTTTTTATTAGGATTACTGAAAATATTCGTTACATCATATGTATATCCTTTTTTATGACTCACTTTTTTTCTTTTTTTCTCTAGAAATTGTCCATTTTGTTAGTAGGATTCTTCGAATAACTGCTATATTTTGAAACAATCTAACGCCGAACGCAAACATTCCGACTAAATACAAGTCTACACCAAGATGGACGCCCAGAAAAGCTAAACTTATTGCGAGTATAATATTAAAGAAGAAGCCTGATACAAACACCAGTTCATCGTATGCCCCTTGCAGATGTGCTCGTATTCCACCAATCAAAGTATCAAGCGCAGCAAGTACAGCGAGGGAAAGGTAGTTAGAATACTCATTCGGTATCGTAAAATTTGTTAAAAAACCGATTGCAACTCCTATGATTAAGCCAAGAACAGGAAGCCACATTAAGATTTTCCCTCCTTTACATCGTCAAGAGGCTTCAATTCGTTTATCTGAATTGCACCGTCATATGCCTTCAAATGAATTTTTTTCTTCGGCTGGCTAATACTCAAGCTGAAATTTTCCTGAGCGAACAAATCGCCAATATCTGATACATTTAAACGGCTGGATAATTTGTCTGCCTGCTGGCTAATCATCTTAATGGTAACTGCATCATCATCTAAGCTGTAACCATCCATTTTCGTCGTCCCATTAATATCTCGAATCACACTTGTATTAATCACACGGTGGTCATTAATGGAAATATGTTTTGCCCCAAACATGTTGGCTTCGTTGATTAACTTTTTCAGAAGATCAGGCGGGATATTTTTCACTTCTTCCCCGGTCAGATCCTTGGAAAAAAGCTGAGAAATCTCAACTTCAATCCCCTCCCCCGTTACCTCTGTAAAACCAGCCTTTTCTTTTAAATCTTTTAGCGTTTTTGTTAATTGAACTTCTTTTGATTGATCTCCTTGATTATCATACTTTTTCAGCATCTCATCATATTTATCAATTTCTTTCAGCAAATCCAATTCTTTACTTTTAGATGCAGATAAATCCTCTCTTAATTCCCAAACATCGCGAGTATCACGAATTTTCGGTTTTTGCAAAGAGTTAAATTGGACGGAGACCATGATGCCAAATATCACCATCAAGACTGTCAAACTAAGTAAAGGCTTCTTTTTCCTCAACACCACTCACCTTTTCACTTTTAATCTTTGTTTCTTAAAAGAGGATTCATACGAATATCCTTTTTTTCAATCGTCATTGAAATGTGATCACTTGTCAGCTGATCAACCACCCCGCCAGCAATATTTAAAGCAGGTATTAACACAGCAGGATCCCCAATAGCAGAAATGACAAATGGCGCTGGATGCTGAACTCCGTCAACTGTGACGACTGGGCCATTACAATGTATGTATGATTGGTGTGTGATTCTTTGTCCGTTAATAGATACAGCAGATGCCCCTGATATAAATAGTTCGTTTATCACATGAAAAATGTGACTCTCATGAACAATGTAATTATTGACATTTTGTCCACTCGGGATATAAGATGCATCTTCAAGAGATACTTTTACCCCTTTCCCTTTTACACCTATCTCCCCTGTAAACATTCTGTATTTCTCAACATCTTCCAACACATTAAAATACTGCTCTTTTTCATTTTTCAAACTGGACTCTGTCGCTTGAACCTTTGATTGAAGGCTATATAGTTCTTTTTCAAGTTTTTGATTCGCCTTTTCTTGCTTTGTCAGCTGACTTTTCAAAGAGTATTCTTTTTTCCATTGTTCGGTTCGATTGACATCTGCCTGATGCTGCTTTGTATATTGGTATGAAAAAGAAATCAGAAACCCAAGAACAAGCATCACAATTGAAAATATAACTGTTTTGCCTCTCAACGTTCATCTTCCTTTTTCTTAGATTTGAAAGCTTCAAAATACGTTGCGACTTCCATATGAATCGTGCCTTTCTCAGATGACGAAAGTTCTTTTACAATAGCTGGATAGGTTTTCATTTTATCAGCGAATGTTTTAATTGATGCGATCACGGTGTTCCCGTCATTCATATAAAATTTAACGAGCCACTGGTTTGAACTTGTCGGGACATAATATACTTCTGAGATGAGTTCCTGAATAGAGGCTGGGAGCTGATTTAAAGATTTAACTGTTTGCTTCAGTTTCTCTTTATTGTCCCAATCGACAAAAATAGGTCCTGCATGATTAGGCGTTACTTCATCTGGTAAA
The DNA here is from genome assembly GCF_024498355.1 of Bacillus pumilus. Classification (GTDB taxonomy): domain Bacteria; phylum Bacillota; class Bacilli; order Bacillales; family Bacillaceae; genus Bacillus; species Bacillus pumilus_P. Next base: position 1,438,808 of record NZ_CP101833.1, on the reverse strand, counting down.
GCTGTCCCATTTTCAAGAAGCTCATAATATAGATTTCCCTTTTGAAGATATGCAATATTTGCATATTCTTTTACAGCAATACTGACCTTATTCGGGAAATGTTTTTTAATACTGACACTTTTAATCAGTTTATTTTGTTTAATATGGTCTGCTGTCATATCTTTATTTAAGTTCCAAAACTCTGTCTCGCCTTCTTTAATTTGTGAAAGTTTAACAAGCTGTTTTGTTGATACATGCTCGTTACCCGTGATGGTTAAAGAAGAAATTTTACTGATTGGTGTTTGCAAATAAATAACAATTAAAACCATGATAAAAAACAGCAGAATAAAAGAGATCAGTCTCCGATTTGCTTTCTGCTTTCTTTGTTCTTTAATTTTAGGAATTCGCTCTTCTATATTGACGATCTTTTCATTTTCATGATCAGGCCGCATATATACTCTTCACCTCATTCAAAGCTGCTTGTCCACACCTTTGGGTCTTCATTTTGATTAGAAAACAAACGGCATGAAAGAATGCCGTTTGTTTTCCTGCGATGCCATCATTCATAAAAACTAGCTTTTAATTTGCTTCACCGATAATTTCTACTTCTGTATGCATATCTACATTGTGGTCTTCTTTAATTTTCTTTTGGATGTACTGAATTAAGTCCAGCACATCTTGAGCAGTAGCGCCACCAGCATTGACAATAAAGTTCCCATGCATATCAGAAATTCTTGCCCCGCCAATCTGGTATCCTTTTAAATTCGCCTTTTCTACAAGCTGTCCTGCATATTCAGGTAGCGGATTTCGAAAAATACTGCCTGCACACGGTCGATTATAAGGTTGCGTTTCCTTACGATAGTCTTTATTTTGCTGCATTTTCTTTGTGATTTTCTCGCGATCATCCTGTTTGAGCTTAAACACGGCTTCGAGGACAATGCCCGGACGTTCTTTTTGAAGTACAGAGGTTCGATAGCTAAAGTTCATTTCCTCATTTGTTACCCACTCGATGCTTCCATCTTCAAATAAGATTCTAGCTTTCACAAGAATGTTGCTGATATCTGATCCATGTGCCCCTGCGTTCATATAAACAGCGCCACCGATAGACCCTGGAATACCAGCTGCGAATTCCAATCCTGAAAGGCCCTTCTTACTAAGAGACGTTGCGAGACGTACAACAGAGTAGCCGCCGCCAACTGTAACTTCTTCATCATTCACATTTAAATGATCAAGTCCAGCACCTAACTTTAGAACTACACCACGTATTCCTTTATCAAGTACAAGTAAATTAGACCCTCTTCCAATGACCGTCCAATCAGTATGGTGTATTTTTACCTGATCCATGATCGTTTTGACTGCGTCGACATCTTTTGGAATAATCAATAGATCTGCTGGTCCGCCTATTTTCATTGTCGTATGATTTGCAAGCGGCTCATTTTCAAGCACTTTACCAACTTGCGCTTCTAATAATTCATTCTTCAAGTTCTCCATATTACCCTCCGCCTTACCTAATATCATTCAATCATGTAGTCGTAATTTCTTTTAACACATTATATAAACGTATAGCCGCATCTGGTACTCCGAGTTCTTTCGTTAAACGGCTCATTTGATTTAATTTCTCTTCATTACCGGCAATTTCATCAATTGCATGCAGCAAGCGATCTCCAGAAAGCTCTGATTCTCTTAAAACGATAGCAGCATCATGCTTTTCAAGTGATCTAGCATTGATTTCCTGATGATTTGCCGTCACGTATGGGCTCGGAATGAAAATTGTTGGAATTCCAAGAGCTGTCACTTCAGCAATCGTTGTTGCTCCAGCTCTTGCAACAATCACATCAATCGATTTCAGATACTCCGGCATTTGATGTAAGAAAGGCTTTGTGATCATATTTGGTGCTGCACCTTTGTCCTTTAGTTCGTTCAGCACTTTTTCATAATGAACCTCACCAGTAATATATAAAAGCTGGTAGTTCTTCGCCTTTAATTCATCTTGCATGTCAATGACTGCTCTATTGATCGGAGCTGCACCTCTGCTCCCGCCAAAAATAAGAACCGTTTTTTTCTTTTCATCTAGTCCAAACTCTTTAAGAGATTTCCCCTCTTTTATAGAGACGACTTCAGAGGCTCTTGGGTTTCCCGTAAAAACAACCTTTTCAGAAGGAAAATGTGCCTTTGCTTCTTCAAAGCAGATGGCTACCTTATGAACATATCTCGCAAGGAACTTATTTGTGATACCAGGCAGGCTGTTTTGTTCGTGAATAATGGTCGGGATTTTCAGCTTAGAAGCCGCATAAACGACAGGGCCACACACATAACCGCCTGTTCCAATGACAGCATCTGGCTTAAATTCTTTTAAATAAGATTTGCTTTTTTGAACGCCTTTTAGAAATCTCATCACCGTTTTTACATTATCAAAGGAAAGCTTTCTTTTAAAACCTGAAATCTCTATTGACTTGAAAGGGATATTTTCTCTTTCTACAATTTTCTTTTCAAGCCCATTTTCAGTACCAATATATAAAAATTCCACATCAGGATGCAGTCTTTTTACTTCTTTAATAAAAGCTAAGGCTGGATAAATATGTCCACCTGTTCCGCCTCCACTGATTGCTATACGCATTATACCATTTCCCCTCATTTTTTTTCTGCTCTGAACAAAGTATAAACCCTGTTTTAAACAACAGGGCTCCGTTAAAACCTGTAAAGAAGAGTCAAAAATCATGTTTTCGAAACAAAAACTGTCATTTTCACTCTTCAAATCATTTTTTTGTATTTTTGCAAAATAAACGTCGACATGGTTTCATGAACTAGCAGCACATTAATATCTAGCGTACCTGCTTACATTCAAAAGTACGCCAATTGCCATGAGCATTAGTGTCAGTGATGAGCCGCCATAACTTAGGAATGGGAGCGTGATACCTGTCACAGGGATAAGTCCAGTGACAACTGCGATATTAATCATCACTTGAATGGCAACCATTGAAATGATGCCAACTGCTAAGAAACTTCCGTATAAATCTGGTGCCCCAAGTGCTATTCGTATGCCTCTCCATAACAGAACACTAAAGAGCAATAAAATGAGTGATCCGCCTATAAAGCCGAGCTCTTCAGACAATATGGCAAAGATAAAGTCCGTTTGAGGCTCAGGTAAATAGAAGAATTTTTGTCTACTTTGACCTAGACCCATTCCGAACAGACCGCCTGGGCCAACAGCGTATAAGGATTGAATAATTTGAAACCCGCTGCCTAGTGGATCTTCCCAAGGGTTTAAATAAGACGTTATTCGTTTTATTCGATAGGGTGCTGATAAGACAAGTGCAGCAAAACCGCTTAGCCCTATAAGACCGAGAAATATAAAGTGAGCAATTCTCGCACCTGAAACAAAAATCATAATAATACAAGTTCCAACCATAACCGTTCCTGTCCCCAGGTCCGGCTGCAGCATAATGATGGCAAATGCCGAAAACACAATACCCAACGCTGGCGCGAAACCTTTACGGAAGGACGTGATATTTTTTTGCTTTTCAGATAAGAATTTTGCGAGAAACGCAATCATCGCAAGCTTCATGAATTCAGAGGGCTGAATACTAAACGCACCGACACCGATCCAGCTTCTTGATCCATTTCTCTCCATACCGATACCAGGAATCAGTACAAGTAGCAAGAGGAGAAAACAAACAGCAATCAATATCTTTGACCAAGTCCGCCACGTCCAATAATCGACTCGCATAATGAAAAACATCGCGATAACTCCGATTCCAGCAAACAAAAGCTGTCTTTTTGCAAAATAAAACGAATCATCAAATTTATACGATGCCCACACAGCGCTTGCGCTGTAAACCATAATTAAACCAATCGTCAATAAAAGTAACGTAATGACAACAAGCAAAAAATCCGGAGAAGTTTTCTTATTCGTCAAGAGACCGACACCCCAAGCATCATTTCATTTGGGCTGTCAGTCATATGAGAGACAAGCCCTTATTTAAGCATATGCACGGCGTTTACAAACATGTCTCCACGTTCTTCAAATGTTTTATGTTGATCCCAGCTTGCACAAGCTGGAGATAATAAAATCACGTCTTCTTCTTCAGATATGCTAAACGCCGCAGGTACTGCTTGTTCAACATTATCGACATGTTTTACGTGATGTATTCCCAGCTCTTCACCAAGCTTCACAAACTTAGGTGCAGTCTCACCAAATGTGATAATTCCTTTCACATTTTTCATGAAAGGTTTCAATTCATCAAATTCATTACCCCGATCTAGTCCGCCTGCTAGTAAAATGGTCGGCTGTTCGAAGGCTGACAAAGCTTTACTTGTTGCCAGTATATTGGTCGCTTTGCTATCGTTATAAAATTTTCTACTTTGAATCGTATCCACAAACTGCAAACGATGCTTCACGCCACTGAATGTTGTGAGTACGTGTGTGATCGCTTCATTTGAACAGCCTGCATTTTTCACAACACAAATGGCTGCCAGAATATTTTCTTGGTTATGCTCACCAGGAAGAACAACATCCTTTAGATCAATGACACGTTCATTCATATAGTAGATAGCGCCATTTTTAATAAAGGCTCCATGCTCTACTGGCTCTTTCACGGAGAAAAACACCTTTTTCGCTTTTGATCCTTCTGCTAGCTTAACGACAGATGGATCATCTAGGTTGATCACGGCTGTGTCATTTTCATGTTGATGTGCGTATACTTTCTGCTTTGCTTTTTCGTATTCTTCACGAGTGTGGTGATAGTCTAAATGTGCGTCAAAAATATTTAAAATCAAGCTGATTTTGGGCCTGAATTCAACTGTTCCCATTAACTGAAAAGAAGAGAGCTCAGTTACAATCCATTCATCGCCAGCTGCATTTGCAGCGACTTCGCTGGCAACTGTTCCAATATTACCTGCCACTAAAGTTTTTTGACTGTCTTTTTTCAGCATTTCATAAATCAATGTAGTGGTAGTGGTTTTCCCATTCGATCCGGTAATCCCAATAAAAGGAGATGAGGTCAAATGATATGCTAATTCTATTTCAGTCCAAACTGGAATTTGGCGTCGAAGCGCCTCTTGAACCATCACATTCTCATATGGAATTCCAGGGTTTTTAATTAAAATCGTAATTTCTTTATCATCGAACATACGAAGAGGATGACTGCCACAAATGACATCAATCCCCTTTTCAGAAAGTAGCTGAGCTGGCTCATTTTCTTCAAACGGTTTCTGATCATTTACTGTCACGTTTACTCCGTGTTCGTGAAGAATTGAGGCGGCCGCATATCCGCTTTTTGCAAGACCTAATACTAGTACATGTTCGTTTTTTAACATTTGCATCTTATTCAATTACAACCACACCTCGATGTAAATTCCTAAAACAGCAAGTAATAAACCAGCTGTCCAGAAGGTGACAACCACTCTCCACTCAGACCAGCCAACTAACTCATAGTGGTGGTGAAGCGGGCTCATTTTAAAGATTCTTTTTCCAGTTGTTTTAAAGGAGATGACTTGAAGGATAACCGATAACGTTTCAACAACAAATACTCCTCCAATAATCACGAGTAAAATTTCAAGCTTCGTTAAAATGGCAATCGCTACAATGGCTCCGCCTAAAGCTAGTGACCCTGTATCACCCATAAATACTTTTGCAGGGTGCGCATTAAACACAAGGAAACCAAGGACGGCTCCAGCAACAGCTACTGAAAAGATGGCCACATCATACTGGGATTGATTCCAAGCAAGTATGGCAAAAGCTCCGAAAGCAATGGCAGCTGTTCCAGACAATAAACCATCAAGTCCATCTGTTAAGTTCACCGCATTAGAACCACCGACAAGCATGAAAATGACGAGGATAAAGTAAGCCCATCCTAAATCAAAGCTGACATCCGTTCCTGGAATACGAATCGTCGTTGCAAACTGATAATAATGGAAGACTGCATAAAAAATCACTGCGATCACAATTTGACCGATCAATTTCTGTTTCGATGTTAATCCAAGATTTCGTCTCATCGCTACTTTAATATAATCATCTAAAAATCCTAATAAGCCGTAGCCAAGTGTGACAAATAACAGTAAAAACATTTCTGGACTAATCTCAGAGAATTTGTTGATCATCACAATTGTTGTAATTGTGATAGAAAAGATAATCATAATTCCGCCCATTGTCGGAGTACCTGATTTCTTTTGGTGAGACTGCGGTCCTTCTTCTCTAATACTCTGACCAAATTTAAGTCTTCTTAAAAACGGAATAAAAATCGGGGATAAAAGAACACTGATTAAAAATCCCATTATGATTGTAAACAATATCACCTGTTCAAGCATCGTTCTTTACTCCTTCCGAATTTCCAAAGCCGTTTTCCACCAGAAAATAGCATTCATTATTATGATATTCATTCGAGTCTTTCATATGTTGTTTTTGTACAAAATGCTTCATTTCATTACACTCTTTTCATCATTTTTAAGATTTGTTTAGATCTAAAATAGCGTCCACTGCAACTTTTGCATCATCAAAGTCGTAGACTTGATCGCCAATGATTTGGTACGTCTCGTGGCCTTTTCCCGCTATTAAGACGGTATCGCCTTTTTTCGCATTGGCAATCGCAAAGAAGATGGCTTGTTTACGATTCACAAAGCTATGATAATATGCCTCAGGCACACCATTTTCCATATCTTTTAAAATAGCTGATGGATCTTCACTTCTTGGGTTGTCTGATGTAAATACAGGCTCATCTGCATATTTCACAGCGATTTGAGCCATTTGAGGGCGCTTTGTTTTATCACGGTCTCCGCCGCAGCCTATCACACAGAAAATTTTGCCCTCAGTTAATTCTCTACACGTTGTGAGGACATTTTCTAAGCTGTCAGGTGTATGCGCGTAATCAATGATGACAGGGAAGTCTTGATCACAGTTCACAAGTTCAAATCTTCCTTTGACTCCCTCCAGCTCTTCCATTGCACTGGCGATCGTATCAAACGATAAGCCGGATACGATCCCTACTGATACAGCAGCCAGGATGTTATACACATTGAACTTTCCGATGAGGGCCACCGTCACATTTTTTGTGCCGATTGGAGTGATCAAATCAAATTGAGTTCCCTTAGGCTTGATTTGAATATTCTTTGCCATGACATCTGCTTTTTGCTCTAAGCCATACGTCATGATTTCAGCAGCTGTGACTTTTTCAAAATAACTAGAAGCTTCATCATCTGCATTTAAAATCGCGTACTTCGGCTTATCGTGATGAAAGGCACTTCCAAGCTGGGAGAATAGCAAGCTTTTCGCGTGTTTATATTCTTCCATGGTGTTGTGGTAGTCAAGATGATCTTGCGTAAGATTTGTGAAAACGGCCATATCATAATCACATCCATGAACCCGGCCAAGATGCAATGCATGTGATGATACTTCCATAATTGCCGTGTCTACACCTTGATCAAGCATCTGTTTAAAGGTTTTTTGAAGTGTGACACTCTCAGGTGTTGTGTTTTTCACGTCGAGAATTTCATCATTCACCTTCATATACATCGTACCGATTAAGCCTGTTTTCTTCTCGGCTTTTCTCATCATTTGTTCGATCATGTGTGTTGTTGATGTTTTTCCGTTTGTTCCTGTGATACCGATAAGATTTAGCTTATGGGTTGGCTGCCTGTAAAACGCATCAGCAATTCTTGCAAGTGCTCTTTGAGAGTGTTTCACAATAATGACTGGTACATCTGTTATGTTAAGAGGGTGTTCTGCTACAATTGCTGCAGCCCCGCTTTTCACCGCTTTTTCAGCGTAATCATGTCCATCTACTGTATAACCTTTTATGCAGACAAACAGGCTCCCTTTTCTCACCTCTCTTGAATCCATTTCAATGGAAGTAATATCGGGATTTTCGTTTATCAATTCGTTGTTTTCACTTTTAAAGTATGTAAGGAGTTCTTGTAATTTCATTATCATATCAAACCTCTCAAATTCGTTCACGTGCATGTCTTGTGAAAAAAACACACAGTCTATATTTTATCGTAAAAAAAAGGATACATCCAGCGTATTCCTTAAGTTTCTCTTGGAAAAAACACACTTTGCGCTCTTTTTTTAAAACTGCCCTTCTCTTTCAACAAAAAGAGGCAGCCGAATGAGTGCGGCTACCCTCTGTTCATTCTTTATTATTCATCGTTTAAGTATAATCTGATCGTTGAGCCCTCTTTCACTTTTGTCCCAGCAGCAGGAGACTGCTTCACCACTTTACTGCCAGTGCCTGAGGCATCGATCTTCAGGTTAATGAGGAGTGATTCAAGGTCAGAAACAGATCCCCCTACAAGATTCGGTACCTCAATGGTTTTTGTGTCCAGCCACTGGTACTTCTTTTCAATTTGTCCTTTTCTTTTTTTCACACCCATCTCAGGCAGGCTGTCTCGCATAATATGACCAACAATTGGTGCCGCTACTGTACCACCAAATTGAATGGTGCCTTTTGGGTTATCAACGGCTACATATACAACGATGCTTGGATCATCAGCAGGCGCAAATCCGATAAACGACACAATATGGTTATTTTCCATGTATTTTCCGTCCTTTACCTTCTGTGCTGTTCCGGTTTTTCCGCCAACCCGATACCCTTCAACAAATGCATTTCGGCCAGTTCCTTGAGCGACTACACTTTCAAGTGCATATCTGATTTCTTTTGATGTTTCAGCTGAAATCACTTTCTTCTTGGCAATCGGTGATTGCTTTTTCACGACCCCTTTTGTGACCGGATCTATCCATTCTTTCGCAATATAGGGCGTGTAAAGTGTCCCGCCATTTACCGCGGCAGCCACTGCGGCTACTTGTTGAATCGGCGTAACGGAGACACCTTGACCAAAGGCAGTTGTTGCCTGCTCTACTGGACCTACTCGATCAAGCGGGAACAAAATTCCTCTCCCTTCCCCTTGAAGATCGATTCCTGTTTTCTGACCAAAACCGAAATTTTTAATATAGGAAAATAATTTATCTTTTCCAAGACGGTCGCCTAGCTCTACAAAGCCTGGGTTACAGGAGTTTTGCACCACTTCTAAAAATGACTGTGATCCATGCCCGCCTTTTTTCCAGCATCTGAGCCTTGCTCCATCGACCGTCACAGATCCGCTGTCAAAAAATTGATCGCGTTTTAAATTCACTTTCTTTTCTTCTAATGCTGCTGCAAGTGTAATAATTTTAAACGTCGATCCCGGCTCATATGTGCTCCACACCGGTAAATTTCGGTTAAATACTTTTGGATCAACTGATTGATAGTCAGCTGGATCAAAATCTGGTCTACTTGACATCCCCAGCACTTCACCATTTTTGGGGTTCATGGCAATGGCGATCATGCCATCTGGATTATATTTTGCCTCCGCATTGTCTAATTCTCGTTCAATGATGGTTTGTACTTTCGAATCGACCGTTAATTTCATATCAAGACCATCTTTAGGCGGTGTATAATCATCTGCTTCATCTGGCATTTTCTGTCCTTTTGCATCGGAATAGAATTTCACAGAGCCTTTTTCACCTTTTAGGTCATCATCGTAGTAGGCTTCCAGCCCAAGTAAACCTTGATTATCAATTCCAGCAAAACCCAGTACATGGGACAGGAAACTGCCAAATGGATAATGTCTGATGCTGTCTTCTGCTACATAAACCCCATCTAAATCAAGCTCTCTTACTTCTTTTGCTTTTTCATGAGATACTTTTCTGCCCTCAGGAGAAATTCGCTCAATTGATGTTTTCTTCGTGACGTGCTTGTACGCTTTCTCCTCAGACATATTAAGCACTGCCGCCAGTTTCTTGCTTGTTTCTGCGGGATCTTTAATTTGCCGCGGGACGACCAAAATGGATGGAGCACTTTTGTTCGTCGCCAGCTCTACCCCATTCCGGTCCAGAATATCTCCCCGTTCCGGTTCGAACGGGAGGTTACGGCTCCATGAATCTTTTGCTAAGCTTGTCAGCTTTTCGCCCATAATAAACTGCACATATCCTAATCTAGTATCTATGATGAAAAAAATGACCACCCCAAACAGCAGCACGAAAAGCAATCGTTTTCTCACTGTTACACTTGACACTCGCACGCCTGGTTCACTCCTTACATATGGCTTGTTTCCATCATATGCAGGCCCGTCCTTTTGTAGAACGGTCTAGTCCATCCCTCTAAAGCAAAAGAAAAAACCTAGCAAATGGTTTGCTAGGTTTTAAAGTTAATTTGGACTTTTAAATGTCACAGTGACAACTTTATCTGAAATCTCCGCTCCACTTTTGACACTTTGTTTGACAGCATATCCTTGTCCATTTGTTTCAATGTGCACACCCGAAATGGACGCATATTGAAGTACTTCCCTTCTGGACCAGCCTGTCATATCAGGCATCTTAATGGTTTTTCCTGCTGTTTTCAAGAAGACTTTCTGGCTTTCAGTGAATTCAGAGCCCGCACTAGGCCACTGGCGTTTAATGGATAAACCGTCGCCGATGACAACAGGTGTTACGTTTTTGTTTTTGGCTTCCGTTTCTGCCTGCTTCACTTCTAAATCAAGGAATGAAGGCATTGTTTCTTGTTTCACCTTTTGTTCGCCTGATTTTTTATCGTCTGTTTTTGTTGGTGCGATATTTAAATATAGCAGACTATTTTTCATGACAGGGTTAAAGATTTGTGAAACTGGGGCAGAGCCTGTTTCTGTTTCAGACAACTGCGGCTGCTGTACTGCCACATAAACGAGCAGCTTCGGATCATCTTTTGGCGCCATCCCCATAAATGAAAAGACGTAATCGTTTCTTCCCTGGAGGTAACCGCCGGCACCGCCAATTTGTCCTGTTCCTGTTTTCCCAGCGACGTCAAAGCCCTTGATTTGATAAGGCTGACCTGTACCAATTTTCGAGGAAACAACCTCACCTAAAATATCACGGACTTGCTTCGCTGTATTAGATGAAATCGGCTTTCCAGCTACTGTTGGTTCGTGCTGCAAAATCGTTTTGTTTGTGTTCGGGTCTGTAATATGGTCAATGACATATGGCTTCATCATCGTTCCGCCGTTTGCAATCGCTGTCGCTGCTTCGATTTGTTGAATTGGTGTAATGGCAGACGCTTGACCATAAGCCGTCGATGCTTTGTCATATTCGTATCTGAAATTGATTTTACTAGACGCTTCGTTCGGCAAGTCTATTCCCGTTTTGTCATAGAAATGGAATTTTTGCAAATATTGTTCGTATCGCGTGAAGCCTAGCTTTTCCTTTGCCAGCTTTGCAAAGGCCACATTTGAAGAACGGAGAACACCCTCATGAAAATCAATTTTCCCCCAGCCATTTCCGTTGTTATGGTCTCTTACAAGACCTCCGCCTACTTTATAAGTTCCAGATTGATACTTGGCACTGCCTTGATATACCCCTTCTTGGATCGCTGCAGCGAGTGTAAAGATCTTCATCGTTGAACCAGGTTCAAACGCATATGAAATGACATCATTGTTATAGTTCGTAATGTCGAGTTCATTTAAATTAAAGCTTGGGCGCTGTCCCATCGCAAGAACTTTTCCTGTTTTCGGATCAACAACTGTCGCAATGATTTTCTTTGGCTTATATTTTTTGGCGACCTGCGTCATACTTTCTTCAAGAAACGCCTGAATTTTTTGGTCAATGGTCAGCGTGACGTTTTTCCCATCCTTTGGGGCGACAATGTCTTCTTTACTATTCGGAAGAGCCCACCCGCTTCTGTCACTATTATACGTCACATAGCCATCTTTTTCTTTTAAGAATTTATTTAGCGCCTTCTCAAGCCCCATTGCACCTGACATGTCCTTGGTTGCCTCATCTAATCTTGCATAACCAATTAAATTAGAAGCAAACATGCCGTTTGGATAATACCGCTTCGTGTCTTTTTCAAATGCGATCCCAGGAAGCTTTAGCTTTTCAATTTTTTCCTTTGTTGAAAAACTAATATCCTTCCCAGCTTTACCAAACTCGACTTGGAACGCATCCTTTGTATTCAAACGCTTTAAAATTTCGCTTTCGCTCATATCAATGACTTTTGACAGCTCTTTTGCCGTCTTTTCTTTGTCGACGACATGCATCGGATGCTTTGGATCGACCGTCATTTTCTTGCTCATAATGGCAATGAGTTTATACACAGAAGTATCCTCTGCAATCACATTTCCATTTCGGTCTAAAATTGAACCTCTTTTGGCTTCAAGTGTTTTCTTCGATTGATATTGCTCATTTGCCTTGGCGGCTAGAACTTGTCCATCAACCGTTCCTGTAATCTGAATATAAATAAAACGTGCAAGGATGATAAAGAAAAACAGGGCGAAGCAAATACTCGCAATTGCCGCGCCTCTGTTCATCATTTTATTCTTTTTAGGCATCGCCATGTTAATCGACCTTCTTAACATCTTTCGATATGCTTAAGCCTGCTTTTTTAGCGGCTTCGATGATTCTTTCTGGTTCACTCAGCAAGTCTTTTTCCTTTTGCAGCTCAGTGATCTTCTTCGATTCTAAAGATACTTGCTGTTCTAATTTCTGCACTTCAATATTTGCGTGATACACAGCAAAGGCTTTAGAAATGATGAGAATGGAGCTGCACATAAGAGCCATGACAAACATGACAAGTAAGATTTTTTCACCAAGTGTAATAGAACCTCTTCTTCTAATGACAACCGATTGGCCTTGCTGCTCTGTTTGATGTTGCTTCACTTCTCTTTGGTAAGCCAAATTACTCATAAGAAACCTCCTTTTTATCATCATCTATGGTGTCGTTTACTTTTTTTCTGCAATTCGGAGCTTCGCTGAACGGGCACGGTTGTTATGTTCCAGCTCTTGTTCTGATGCGACGATCGGTTTTCTCGTGATCAGCTTCAGTTTTGGTTCAAGTCCTTCTGGAATCACTGGTAATCCGTGCGGAAGTTCTGGAAGAGAAGACATCTCTTTAAATGTACTTTTACAAATCCGATCTTCAAGTGAATGGAATGTAATGACAGAAATTCTCCCCTTCGGATTGAGTAACTCTATTGCTTGTTCTAGTGCTTCTTCAAATACTTTCAATTCGTCATTTACGGCAATTCGGATCGCTTGAAACACTCTTTTCGCTGGATGTCCGCCAGTTCGTCTTGCAGGTGCGGGAATTCCTTCTTTGATAATGTCTACAAGCTCCCCCGTTGTTTCAATTGGCGCTTTTTTTCTAGCTTCTTCAATTTTGCGTGCGATTTGCTTGCTGAATTTCTCTTCCCCATATTTGTAGAAAATACGAACTAGATCTTCAAATGGCCATTCATTCACCACTTGTTTTGCCGACAATACGGCTGATTGATCCATTCTCATGTCAAGAGGTGCATCATGATGATAACTAAAGCCTCTCTCTGGTGTGTCGAGCTGAGGAGACGACACACCAAGGTCAAAGATCACACCGTCTACGCTTGTAATGCCTTGTTCATTCAGACGTTCTTTTAAATATCGGAAGTTGCTTTTTATGAAAAGAATGTTCGCTTTTGAATCTGCGAGCTTCTCTCGTGCATGATCCAGTGCAGCATCGTCTTGGTCAAATCCAATCAATGTACCTTTTTCTGATAATTGAGATAGTAAATATGAGCTATGACCTGCGCCGCCTAGCGTGCAGTCCACATATGTACCGTCTTCTTTGACGTTTAAACCGTCAACTGTTTCTTTTAATAATACTGTCTCATGTTGAAACATGATGTTATGGTCCCACCTTTTTCAAATAGAAATGAATGTGTAGAAAGCTTGCTGCACAAGGGATTATTATATATCAAATCCAATCATGTTTTCAGCAATTTCAGCAAAAGAATCTTCTTGCTCTTCTGTATATTGTTCCCAGATCGACTTACTCCACAACTCAATTCGATTTGAAACGCCGATGACCACACATTCTTTTTCGAGTTTTGCATATTGGAGTAGGTTTGATGCGATGTTAATGCGCCCCTGCTTGTCCAGATCGCATTCGACTGCGCCAGAAAAGAAGAACCGGGTAAACGCACGTGCATCTTTTTTCGTTAGCGGAAGTGCTTTGAGTTTCTCTTCGATTAGTTTCCACTCACTCATAGGGTAGCCAAATAAACATTGATCAAGCCCTCTCGTCAGCACAAACTGTTCTCCGAGACCGTCTCTAAATTTAGCAGGGATGATCATGCGCCCTTTTGTATCAATCGTATGTTGGTATTCACCCATGAACATGATCATCAGAGCCCCACTTTCTCACCTTTACTCTCCACTATCCTCCACTTCTCTCCACAAAACTTATTTTACACTGTTTCTACATAAAAAAAAACCCTGAACTATTCAGGGTTCATTAAAACTTTATTTCAAAGTTTGACAATTTGTTGCTTGTTTTGAAATGAAAATGGCATATTTTTGAATGTTTTGAAGAATTCTGGACCATATTTGTTTAAAAAATACATGATATTCCAAATTCTTTCTTGCACGGCATCAAGTGGTTTTAAACTATTTTCAATCCGTTCAAAGTCGCGAAGGATATATCCTTCCTTCTCTTCCACGCGCTGAGCCACCTTTTGATAAACAAATTGAAGTTGGTCTTCAATAAATTTGGCATTTTTCTCTAGAAGCTGCTCAAAGCTCGGTTCAATCTCCAGCGCTTCTTGTCTCATCGCACCATGAACATTTGCTAATTCACGTTTCGCATGTTGAACCGCTTGAACGAAGCTGTCTGGAAGACTTTGCTGAAAGTGCGCGTCCTTCTTTTCTTTTACTCCGTTTGTCAGCACTTCTTCTACCGACAGTTCTCTGACCGGCAGTTTTTTGTCAATATGCCTTTCAAGAATGGTGACGTGCAGTCTTGGAAGAACAGGTGCCATCTTTAATTCAAAATGTTCAAAAATTCCTTTTAGTTCTCCCCAATAGTTGACTTCACCGTGTCCTGCCATAAAAGCAAGTGTTGGGAGAAGGGTCTCTTGCATCAAGGGGCGCGTCACCACATTGTTGCTAAACCTTTCTGGGTGCTCCTCGACTTCCTGCAAAAGCTCTTCCTTTGTCCACGTAAGCCCCACTTCTGATACAGAAAACTGATGCTGCTCTTTTTCAATGAGGAAACGCTCTTCATCATATTCGTAAAACAGGTTTGCCTGGTGGTCACCAGCTTCAATGATCGGCTGATATCCCGCTCGCTTCATGGCAGCCTGCGTTTCATTCAGGCGAGCTGTGATCGTATCATTTGTCTCGACAATGTGCTTAAATAACATACGCTCGAGTGGTTTGACGCCTAAGTCTCCTGAATTAAATAGCAGCAGTCCATCTTCTTCAAAGAGGTCGCACACAATCCATTCAAAGAAATCAGTAAACGTTTGTGATTTGCGTAAACATCGAAGAAGCTGATCAAGCAAATCATTTGTGTAAGCAGATTCTTCATAGGTTGAAAACACATCACGAAGCCATTTCTCTGTTTTCTCCTGATGCAGCGGTGTTCTTTTCGCAGCAGCTTTTTTGATACTATGTAATGGCAGCTTTTGTTTGACTGGACCTTTTTCGCCAGACGTGTACACAAAATTAATTTCATCTACGTCATGATCCTCACCAGCTACCCAAAAGACCGGAATCACAGGAACGCCAAGCTCTGATTCTTTTTCTTTTGAAAACTGAATAATCGATATGATTTTATGTATGGTATAAAGCGGTCCTGTTAATAGGCCTGCCTGCTGCCCTCCAACCACCATGACACTCCGTTCATCACGGATTTTTTCAATGTTCTGACGCATCGCTGCCGATTCAAACTTTGCGTGATATGCGCTCATATAATCCGCTAAAGCCTCGCGCGGGAAGCTCCTTCCAATGAGATCGTCGTATCTCTTTTTCCATGTGTGCTCAGAATGTATATCATAATCAAAAAAAGCAGTCATCTCTTTTTTTTCTTCTATATAATCACGTATGAATAAATTCTGACTTCGGATGGAAAGTTCAGTCAATTGCATGTTTAGAACTTCCTTTCTTCAATAAATAGTTAGTTTCCCGAAAAAAGTATAGCATGTAAATGAGCTCACTCAAAAGATTTTGTTTGCTTTTTTTCCAATACTTCCAAGCTTCTATTGAAGAAAGCAAGATATGGCGCCAGAATCTCTTGAGCCTGGGCCTGTTTTAAAAGATAGCCAACGATGGCTTTTCTTTCGGTTTGGCGGCCTTTTACGATATCTTGAAGCATCGACGATTGATTAGCGGCCGTTTTATCACAAATAGAGACCACATGAGACCAGAGCCGCCCCTTTTCAGACAAGCCTAAAATGGAAACAGCTTCTTCAAATGCACATTTCATCATGTATTCATATGAGGAATTTGCGATCAGTTCCCCATTTTTCACATGTAATAAAGCCGTCAGCGGATTAATACAGACATTGACAAGCAGTTTTTCCTCCAGCACCTTTTTCCATTCATCTGTATAGACCATCTGAAAATGGGCTGATGTCTCATTCAATTCATTCTTCACATCTGCTGCTTCCTTATGATGAAATGCCCCCCACTTTATGACACCAATACCTATATGAGCGACTGCATGATCTGACACCTTCATTGCGCCATGCTCTACCACACCTATATATAATTGATGTGCCGTTTTCCAGTTCTCTAAGTCTAATAGGTGGGCCATTCCGTTCTGCAAAAATAAGATCCTCTGATGAGGTAATGCCGATAGTTCGTCCAGTACATCTTGCAAATGATGATATTTCACTGTCACAATGAGTAGATCAAATACCCCTTTTACCCCTGTCTGTGCATGGACAACTGCCCTAAACGTTTCTCCTCTCACCATTCGTTCAATTCCTGACGCTCGAATCTCTTCTGCCTGTTCGTTTCTTCTTGTGAATACGGTAATGTCATGATGCTGTGATAAATAACTGGCACAAAGCAGACCAATCGCACCTCCGCCAATGATTCCAATTTTCAACTGCCGCACTTCCCTTTTTCTGTTTACTTCATCATATCCACTATTTTAACAGTTTCATGTCATGATGCAAAAAGCAGATGACGCACTATGATTGAATTTTTTTAATTTAAAAACTATAATAATAAGTGTAAAAACTTTTTTAGGCGGATGGGATGAAAACGCATTCAAAGACATCACTGTCGACATTATGTGTGTAAGGGGGAAGATCACATGACACAAGTAAAACGTCTTCTAATTAATTACAAAACATTAGAGGAATTTAAACAATTTAAGGAATACGGCATACAAGAACTTTCAATGCTTGAAGACCTTGAAAGCAATATGATTGAAAATGACAGCAACTCTCCATTTTACGGGATTTATTTTGGAGATAAGCTTGTGGCACGTATGAGCCTATATCAAGTGGATGGCTCGACGACTACGTATTTTGACCACAACCATGATTATTTAGAGCTGTGGAAGCTAGAAGTGCTTCCTGGGTATCAGCGCAAAGGGTACGGCGAAGCACTTGTCGAATTCGCCAAATCTTTCGGATTGCCGATTCGAACGAATCCACGCGTCAAATCTGCTGGCTTTTGGGATAAAATGGGTTTTGAAGCGGTAAAATATGATATGGAACGCGATAAAGGTGAAAATCCACTCATTTGGGAGCCCGCACATATCAAAAAGAATACAGGTGAATCAGCTTAATGGTTGATGACAAAACGCCCCTCCTTTCATCTGTGAGGGGCGTTTTCTTATTTTGCGTAGTCTTTTAAGCTGATATTCTGTTTGACTCTTTCAACAATACCAATGAGTGCCCGGTAATCTTCTTCTGTCATTTTCAATTGGCGCTTCAAGTGTTCATTTTCTTCTGTGAGCGCCTTTAATTGATGATGTGCATCCTTTAGCTCCTCGCGTAAATAGGCGGGACCAGAAGGCTCTTTCTCAAGCTGCTCTAAAAACTGAATCACTTCTCGAAGGGTCAATTCAGCATGATCTGAAGATGTCTTCTCCTCTATTGTTAACGCATGCTGTGGTAAACCTGAGGAATGAATACCGATCTTTTTACGCAGTTCTTTCCGCTGTTTTTTCGCCAGTTCAATGCCTGCTTGATACTGTTTTCTGACGTAAGAATTCCACCTGAATCCACATGCTGCAGCTGTTCTTGACAGTGCTTTCCCGACTTCCTCAAATGCGGAAAGCTGGGTCCCTCCATCTCGAATATGTCTTAAGACGACTTCTGCTAATAGTAAATCTTCATCTTGTGTCCATGCGTCCTGCCTTGTAATCGTCAATTAATCATCCCCCCTGAATCTGAATACCACATCATATGCGCCTACTAGAGTAGATAGACTATTTGCAGGAGAGAAACCTAAAAAATAGACAAATAAAAAAACGCAAGGGAAGATTCCCTCACGCTTTTTTATACATTAGTTGCTTTTTACGTCTTTGCCTTTGTATGTTCCGCAAGATTTGCAGACACGATGAGAAATTTTCATTTCACCGCATTCTGGGCAAGCTACCATACCAGGTACTTGTAGTTTGAAATGCGTACGACGCAATCTTTTTTTCATTTTAGAAGTTCTTCTAAAAGGTACAGCCATTATTCCCACCTCCTTAAAGAGTTAAGATTCATTATTTTCTTCTAAGAGCTTCTTCAAGCCTTCCAGACGCGGATCGATTCGGTTTTGATGTGCATCTTCCGAAATGACCGCCCAGTCATTACCTTCTTGTGGTGCAGCACCTTTTACGTCTGTTTGGTCGCAAAAGATTTGCATCGGCACTTCAAGAAGTATTTCTTCCTTGACGATAGGCGTTAAGTCGATGATATCGTCTTCTACAACGGAAACGTCTTCATCTTCTATATCGTCTGTCTTATGAAGTACAAATAGTTCTTTCGTTGAAATCGCAAATGGATAATTTACATCAACAAGCGTTCTTGAACAAGGCAATGTCATTTCACCTGTGATGGTTAAATCAAATGCGACTTGCTTTGATTCGATCACTCCAGTCCCTTTCACCTCTACTGGTGAAATGCGACGTATATCTGAATGAAGGCTAGTAAGTTCATTTAAGTCAACCGTCTCATGAAAATCGAAGCTGTTTTTAGCTTTTTGATGTAACTGATAAACTGTCCATTTCAATTGTATCACCTCTAAGAGCAACAAACATGATTATAGCTTTCATCATGCTATTTGTCAATATTTTTTCTTTACAGTCCTTTGTGATGTCAGAGGGTTGTTTGACATCAGTTCTCGGAATGCCTACACTGAAAAAAATGGGCTTCATTTTTCCCTTATGCTACTGTAGCATAGACCATTTAACCATAGCAAGAAAGGCGGAACATCTATTGAAATCAGTGGGAGTCGTTGTAGAGTACAATCCATTTCATTATGGACATGCCTATCATGTTCGTCAGGCGAAAAAACAAACCTCCTCAGATGTTGCCATTGCCGTCATGAGCGGTTCCTTCCTCCAGCGCGGTGAGCCTGCAATCGTCTCAAAATGGGCACGTACAAAAATGGCACTGCAAAACGGTGTAGACATTGTATGTGAGCTTCCATACATATACGCTGTGCAAAAGGCAGAAACCTTTGCAAATGGTGCTGTGTCCATCCTAGACGCTTTAAAATGCCGCACTCTTTTTTTCGGAAGTGAGGATGGGGACATCAACGTATTTGAGCGCACAGCTCATGCTTGGCATGAGAAAAAGGCAGAGATTGACCTTTTAACAAAAGAGAAGGTCAAAGAAGGTCTTAGTTATCCGGCGGCTGCTGCTGCTGCGTTTCAAGAGGCCATTTCCCTTGACCACTTACTGGATTTGTCTAAACCGAATAACATTTTAGGCTTCCATTATGTAAAGGCCATCTTAGAGCGATCCCCTCACATGCAGCCTTTTACCTCTGTGAGAATGGCATCTGATTATCATGATGAAGAACTTCCTGTAAATCAGAAAATCGCAAGCGCAACAAGTATTCGAAAAGCCTTAAAAGTGCACGGCTCATTTGAAGCGGTCACACCCTATCTCCCGGACGCTACTTTAAAGCAATTACACAACTATCATTCTTCATACGGTCTTTTACATACGCAAGAAGCTTATTTTAGCTTCTTAAAACATGTCTTTCACACAATGGAAACGGCTGAACTAGAAGACATCTATGAAATCGAAGAAGGCATCGAACACCGCATGCAAAAGGCGATCACACACGCGTCCTCCTATGAAGAATATCTATCACTTGTGAAAACAAAACGATATACGTGGACAAGGTTACAGCGAATGAATACGCACCTCTTAATGAGAGTGAAAAAAACCGCAATGCATGAGCTGCTGAAAGAGAAAAAAGCGCCCTATATTCGTTTACTCGGTATGTCAAAGAGAGGGCAGCAATACTTATCTCTTGTGAAAAAAGAATTGGACGTACCGCTTGTGAGCAAGCTGTCTTCCTTTTCACATCCCGCACTTGATCTTGACATTCGCGCTTCCCGCGTCTTCAGCCTTCCCATCTGTGAGCCAATGCAAACGGAACTAACGGAAGCAGAGTTTAAAACCTCACCGATCAGATATGATGAAGAGACTGATCTCTTTCTCTCTCGATAAGAAAAGAGCAGCCTTGATGAGGGCTGCTCTCAGATTATTGACAAAGGGCTAAAATGACCTTTATTTTAGCCCTTTGTCTTCTTTTCAGCGTGATAGAAAACCTTTGCAGTATAGGAAGGACGAGTACCGGAGCGGAGCGAATTTGACATTCGTGAGCACCGGCACGCAGGACTGACAAAGAATGCGAGGGTTTGTCTACACGCTGAGAGCAGCCTTGGTGTGGGCTGCTCTTTTCTTATGACGCTTTCTCTTTTAATTTGTTTAAATAGTTCAGTGCATCTTGCATTGTATCTACAGGGACAATTTTCATATCACTTTTAATATCTTTCACTGTTTTGACTGCATTTTGGTAGTCTGAGTTTGGATCGCCTTTATCGTTTGGCGCAAAGAATATGTCTTTTCCTGCTTTATCTGCTGCCACAACCTTTTGATCGATCCCACCAATTGGGCCGACCGTTCCATCGGCGTCAATCGTTCCAGTCCCCGCAATCGCATAGCCATGTGTTTCGTCTTCTTTTGTCAGCTGGTTATAAATTTCAAGCGACATCATTAAGCCTGCTGATGGACCGCCGATATTTTCAATATCTACTTTAATCGCAGGTGACACTTTCACATGACGGTCTGTAAACAATGACACACCTATTCCGACTCGTTTCGGCTCTTCTTTAAATGGTTTTAACGTCACTTGCTGTGTGATTTCTTTACCGTTTCGTTCAAGGACAAAGCGCACAGATGTGCCTGCTTTTTTACTGCTGATATATGAAACCATTTTATCAGCTGAATCATAGGTCTTGCCATCAACGCTTTTGATCCGGTCGCCAACTTCAATTTTTCCGTAAGCAGGCATCCCTTTCATCACGTAGCTCGCATATACCCCTTTAAACGTATAATCTACTTTTTTTCCTGCTTTTGTATATGCTGCAATCATGGCATTTTCTTGAGAGCTTTTCATCAGTTGAAGCTGTCGTTTCATATAATCTTCATCCGATTCTCCGTCCGCTTTAATGTTTTCTTCCGGGACGATCTCGTCATACTTGTTCATTTTTGCAAGCAAATACGTATATGGGTTTGCTGGACCTACTTTAATGGTCATAAGAGAGAAGCTGCCCTTCTCGCCATATGCTCCGTCTACTTTAATGTGCGGAGCAATCTCTGTTGCATCACCAGGCTTTGTCACGTAATACGGCAGTTTAACAAAGGTTAAGCCAAATAATACAAGGACAACCACAAAAAAGCTGAGCCAGCGAATATTCAATTTTTTCATTCGATTAACACTCCCATTTATCAATGACATCTTTCAGTTTCCCTTTTAGTTGGTCTGCGGCGAGCTCACCTGCTTCAATCATCTCTTGAACCTGTGTAAACGCACTAGAGCTATATGTTTCAAGCCTCGGCCGGATCATGAGATCTGCGTGAATGGTTTGATGACGAACCAATTCATTTTGAAGGATGTCCAAACTTTGCATAATCACATCCGATAATCTCGTCGCCTTTTCTGTTTTTTTCACCCTTGATACATCAGAGGCGATAATGAGGTCTGCCCCCATTTCTTTTAAAACAGACACAGGAATGCGGTCAACAACCGCTCCATCTACTAATTGTCTGCCACCCATTTCGTGCGGAACAAACACACCCGGAATGCTAATGCTCGCTCTGACTGCTTGTGAGACAGACCCTTCTTTGAACACAACCTTCTCCCCTGTCTCGAGGTTACAGGCGACAATCGCAAGAGGCATTCGCAATTCCTCGATTTTTTTCCCATATGTAAACGTGTGGATCAGCTGCAAAATTCGATTTCCTTTTAAAAGACCGATTTTTGGCAGTGTATAGTCAGCATAATACTTTCTTCTGAAGACAAGTGCAAGTTTTTTCATTTTTTCTACGTCTTGTCCCGCCGCATAAAAGCTCCCAACAAGTGCGCCAATACTGCTTCCAGCAATCATATCCACCTGAATTCCTTGTTTCTCAAGACTAGATAAAACTCCGATATGCGCCATTCCCCTAGCACCCCCAGAGCCTAGCGCAAGCCCGATGACCGGTCGCTTCATGAAAATCCACCCTCCTCTTTCTATGCATATATACGAATCTATAGGTCTAAACATGCCCCTTCTGCTCGTATAGTAATAGAAGACAGGCTCGGCTAGTTTTTTTCTTTTTCTTTGATCACGAGCTCGCCAATAGATCATAACGGCAAGGGGCGAAATCTTCATGAAAAAATGGAACACTCTGTTCATCGCTGCTTTTTTTATCTTTTTAACAGCCACTGTGATTACACATCCACAAGCCTCTTTGCAAGCGTCAAAAAATGGACTTGCAATGTGGTGGGAGGTTGTATTTCCATCATTGCTTCCTTTTTTTATTTTGTCCGAGCTATTAATTAGTTTCGGGATTGTCAGATTTGTCGGGGTGTTATTAGAGCCATTTATGCGCCCCATCTTTCGAGTACCTGGTGTAGGCGGATTTGTACTAGCTATGGGAATGGCCTCAGGCTTTCCTTCTGGCGCTAAATTAACGACAAGACTCAGACAGGAAGGACAGCTGACGAGAATCGAAGCAGAGCGCCTTGTTTCATTTACAAATTCATCGAACCCATTGTTTATTTTCGGAGCGGTGGCTGTTGGTTTTTTTCATCACCCAGCTTTAGGGATTGTTTTAGCCTGCGCACATTATTTAGGGAATCTCGCTGTTGGTGTGACGATGCGGGGGTATAAAACGCGGCATGATGCGCATCTTAGAAGCCGGAAGGGATTTTTATTTCCACCGCTTAAAGAGGCATTCAGCGCCCTTCATACAGCAAGACTCGCAGAGAAAAGACCGCTCGGCCAAATTTTAAGCGATGCTGTCATGTCGTCCATTCAAACACTTTTTATGATTGGCGGCTTTATTATCTTATTTTCTGTCTTTAGCAAAATGCTGGCAGTTGTTCATGTGACAGACCTGCTCTCCATAGGAATCGGATATATGCTGCAAACGATGCACCTTCCGCCAGAATTAGATCTAGCCATGATTGCCGGTTTATTTGAAATCACATTAGGAAGTCAGCTAACGGGGTCACAAGAGGTCACCCTGCTCGCTAAAACCATTGTGGTCAGCTTTATTTTAGGATTCAGCGGGTTCTCTGTTCAAGCCCAGGTAGCCGGCATTTTGGCGGCAACCGATATACGCTTTAAACCTTTTTTCTTCGCCCGTTTGCTCCACGGGATTTATGCAGCTGTCTTTGCCTTTTTATTATTCAAACCTCTTTATGTATCTCGATCAGACATGACTCTTCCAGCAGGAGCCTTTGAAGCAAGCGAGCAAGTTGTCATGTTTAGCAGTGTGTTCTGGAATCAGCTTGTGACAGCTGGCCCTTTGATCACTTTGTTCAGCCTGATCGTGTATATTGCTCTATATTACCAGAAAGTAAAAAATGGATGAGTGCACGAGGCACTCATCCATTAAATTTTTCTTTCAGCGCTGCTTCTACTTCTTTTGGAACAAGCTCTTTGACAGATCCATTGTATTTCGCTACTTCTTTGACAATGCTTGAGCTTAAGAAGGAGTATTGATTATTGGTCATCATGAAAAACGTTTCAATTTCATCATCTAAGACTTTATTCATCGATGTGCCTTGCATCTCATATTCAAAGTCCGTCACGGCTCTTAGCCCACGCAAAATGACTTTGGCCTCTTTTTGTTTCGCATAATCAACAAGCAAGCCATGAAAGGATTCAACTTTGATATTTGGCAAATCCTTTGTCGCTTGCCTAATGAGCTCACACCGTTCTTCAACTGTAAACAACGGTTTTTTTGATGAGTTATTTAGTACACATACATACACTTCATCAAAGATGTTTGCTCCTCTTTTAATAATATCCAAATGGCCCAATGTGACTGGATCGAAGCTACCCGGACAAACGGCTATGTTCCCCATGCTTTAATTTCCCCGCTTTCTATAGATCGTAATGCCAGTCATTCCGTACAGTTCCCGCCTTGATATGTGGAGCTGTCCAGCTTCCTCAGGCAGCGAGACGTCTTTATCATGCTCACATACGATCACGCCATCATCTGTTAATAAGGAGTGCTCATCAATCATTTCAAGAAGTGCCTTCAGCTTTTGATCTTTATACGGCGGATCAAGAAAGATCGCTTGAAAGGATTCCTCTCGTTTTACAACGGCTGTGAGAGCACGCTTTGCATCATTTCGAAATACTTCACTTTGATCCATCAGCGACAATTGATTCAGGTTTCCTTTAATTGTCTGAATCGCCTTCATATCTCGATCAACAAAAATGCAATGATCGAATCCTCTAGAGAGCGCTTCAATTCCTAAACCACCGCTTCCCGCAAATAAATCAAGGGCCCTTCCGCCATCAAAATACGGGCCAATCATATTAAAAATGGATTCTTTCACTTTATCTGTCGTCGGTCTTGTTGATTGACCTGGTACCGCTTTAAGCGTGCGGCCTTTTCTCGTTCCAGAGATGACTCTCATTTTCCCACCACTTTTTCTGCTTGCTTCTATTGGTCACTGTCTTATGACAAAAAATTCAACATTATCTTACCACATCCACTCGGCATGGGACAATGCGCGTAATTTCATTCATTTTCTATGTATAGATGACGGGAAGCGGGGCCATACTACTTGTAACAGCATCTGATGTGGTGCTGTTGCCAACCGCGGAGAAGACTTACGTTTCCCCATAAGTTCTTCCTCCGGTTTCTCCTCTCCCTTTGCCTTCTCCTTAATGAATCATTAAGAATAGAAGGACCCCGCGGGTGATGCCGCGGGGGTTTTTTTGTGTCTTTAAAAGCCCACCTTATAATCATATTCTTTTGCTTTGTCCAATTTGGATTCGTACTCTAATTTAATAAAAGGTTTATATGAAGGCTCAACACGTTTTACAAATGGCAATGAGCTCAGCTTTGCCATATGGCGCTCGAGATCATCCATATCACAATAAATCACTGCATATTTCATTTTCCTTGAAATATAGTGAACATTCCCAAATTTTCTTAGCGCTTTTGACTGCTTTAACGAATGCAGCCAAACGACCATCCCTTGACGTTTGGTTTCCATCTTTTCACCTGCCGCTTTTCAATTCTTTCCATTCATTATGTAAAAGACGAGACGTTCAAGTCTCGTCAAGATACTTTACAGCCACAGCTGCCTCCTGATCCACAGCCACCGCCGCATGATGATAGACCATCAAAATATGGGTTCCCTGTTGGAACTTTAATATATGCTGATACAGCTTGACCGATTTCAATACTAATCTCATCTAAGATGGATTGAACCGCTGTTTCTGCTTTTTTGAAATCAACCACTGTATCGTGAAGATCTAGCTTTCTTTTGACCTCACGCATTTCCTTTGAGATCGTTCTATAGTCCGGATGGTATTTGCCGAACCGCTGCACATCCTCATATTGCTCTTTTACTTTTGTAAAGTGGGCAATAATTTGTTGGGCTTCTTCGTCTTGCTGGAGACGCTTAAAGCAGTTGCGGTAATGTTCAGCCTCCTCCGACTGAAGAATCATGGCAGCCAATTGATTCGCTTCCTCTTGGAGCTCCACAGATTCGATTGTCGCATACATAAATGTTGCACCTCCAATTCATAGTTTACCACGAAACCTATGGATCAGAAAATGCTTTTACGTGACAAATACATCCCACGTTTCCCTTTTTTGTTTATAATCTGGATGACGGGAATTCAGCACAACGGTCATTTTATGCTTTCCTTTTGAAAGGTGCTTGACCACAAACGCAGCAGTATACTCATTGCCCGCACGTTTCCCATCTACATACACTGTAAAATATCCCGCCTTCTCATCCTTCTTCCCAAGTGAAGGCTCAAGATGGAAATCTTGAAGTATACTTTCTATATAGACAGCCGATCCCTGCACTTTGTATTTTAAAAAGCCTTGCTGCTTCATTTCACTTTGAGCTTGCTGCATCACTGGTACAACTGGATCTTGCTTGATCACTTGCTCTTCTTCATGTTGACTTTGACACCCGGTGACAAGAAAAAGCAATGCGCATATTGACAGCATCCATTTCATCATCTGATTCTCCTTTCGTCTACTTTCATAGGATGCTCATGAAATAGACATCTTAATCAACTCAAAAAAGCCTCACCCGGCTCCATTTTGATTGCGCATTGCTTGGAACATTTGAATCATCATTTCAGCCATTTGGACACTATTGCTCAACTGACTCACACGATGAGGAATAGTTTTTTCGTAAAAGTTCATTTTATCTAATTCAAAGGAAGATAGATTTTCAGGATGTCGAGTCAGCTGTCTGTACCAAAGAGGACGCTGTCTAATGAATTTGATTCGATCCTCCTCGGCCATGACAAACTCCTGTACTTCTTTCCGCACCAAAAACATCCCCTTTCAATTAATCTTTCCTGAAGGAGAATGGGTGCTGACTGCCTCCAGATGAACCTTTTTTTGAGCCATTTGATGAAAATTGACCGAGTAAGCTTTGTAAAGAGGAAATAGACTGGCTCATTTTGTTAATCTGTTCATTCATTTGATCAGCGTCCATTTTTTTCACAGCAGAAACCATTTTAGACATGAAATCTGCTTTTCCCGGTTCACTTGTCTTAGAGTCTTTTTCGTCTTTTGCTTCTTTAGATTGCGCTTGCCGATAAGGAGACCACATCTCATCTTCCTCACCAAACATGACCCAATTTTCATATAAACTTTGCCAGCTTTTTTCTTGCGCTTGCACTTCTTGAATTAACTTCGGATGGCGTCTGACGAATTGTTTAAATTCATCAATGGATGTTTGTTTTTGCTTATTTGTCATATCCTCACCCCCATACAAATGCCTACTATACTATATACACCAGCATCTGTTTTGGTGAGCCTCTTTTTTCATAAAAAAACAGCTGCGGTTGTGCAGCTGCTTTGTTTTAAGATGTTTTCTTGATGAAGTTTTGAGTATAGTATTTTTCTTTCACACCTACGCCAAGGTGTGTGTAATCTCCATTTAATAACGCCTTCCGGTGACCTTCGCTATTGAGCCAGCCTTCTACAGCTGCTGGTCCATCTACATAGTTATATGCAATGTTTTCACCTGCGAGCTGAAATGTGACCTCGCCTCTTTCTAATCGGTCTTTCAGTGTACCGTATTTTTTAGACTCATGGGAGAAATAATGATTCTCTTTCATGTCCTCACTATGCATGAATGCCACTTCGGAGGTTTCATCGTCCCACTTTAAGGTCGGCAGGTTGTACTTATGGCGGATAATGTTGGTCATATCAAAAATTTGTTTTTGACTGGAAGCTTCGATATCCTTCCACTTTTCGCCTGATATCGACTCAGGTTCTATCAATTGACCTCGATAAACAACCTCATACGGCTTTTGTTTCACAAATGTATCTGCGTTATAGGCCCTGATACTCGAAAGGGTGCTTTCAAACTTATCCATGTATAGCTGGACATAGACATCATCTCCCACTTTCACGGTTGGCCTTGTATTCATATCATCTTCTGAGAATTCAAAGCGGTATGAATTTTGTTCATCCTCTACATGAATGTAAGGCGCAATTTGTGTTTTTTTAAACACTTCACTTGTGGCTTGACCGATTTTAAATGGTTCAACATTCAGCCCGTCTCCTGTTGCAAACAAAGTCACCACTTTACTATCCTTTACCCCGACTTGAATATAGTGCTTCTTCGATTGGTTGTATATCCACCAGTCATAATCATATGCGGAAGGATCAATGCGATCTGGTTCTCCCAGCTGTTTAAGCACTTCGTTTGATGATTTTCCCATAAAGGACATGAGGCCCTTTTTTGGGATATTGATCGGCTTATCGCTAGATGTTTCTTCATTAGACACCTTCGATTCATTGCTGCTTTCTTTTTCTGGTGAAGATCCATATTGAATAAACAGAACGTACGTTCCGGATATAACCAGGAGGATGAAGAGTGTTTTGAGCACAGTTTTCAAATAAACACCTCCGTTAAATTGGCAAGGTACAAAAAGTACCTTCTACTGTCATTTAAACAAAACTTGCTCCATTTATCAACGACAATACAGCCTATTTAACACGAATTTAAAATATGCCCCTGTTAATGAAAAAATCCTTGCCTGTGATCTTGATCTTGTTGAGAGATTTCAGTAAGTGCATCTCCCGCACGATCATTTGACAAATCTTCAACTGATAAATCTCCAAGAGCTACAATCCCCGTTAATGCTCCGCTTTTAACGACGGGAATGCGGCGGAGCTGGTGCTCTGACATCAACCGGACAATTTCTTCAAGCGTCGCATCTTCTTCGGCTGTCAGTACTTCCTTCGTCATGAGTGCGCCAACTTCCTGTGAGTTTGGCTTTTTCTCAGCAATGCCTCTGAGTACAAGGTCACGGTCTGTCACAATTCCAACAAGCTGATCTCCGTCAACCACTGGAATGGCACCGATGTCAGCATCTCTCATTTTTACTGCCGCTTCATAAGAATTGTCGTCCTTTTGGCACGTCACTACTTTTTTTGTCATAATATCTTTGATTTTTTTCGTTTTCACGTTGATTCCTCCATCTATTATTTTCTTTATTACTGTAACCAGCTTATAAAAGAACATACCTTTCGCAGTTGAAAGTTTAACGCTTTCATACTATGATTGTCAGTAAAGGGAATTTTTATAAGGAGGGGTTTTGGGTGAAGTTTGAAGGTACGGGGATTGAAAAGGTAGCAGCTGACTTAAATAAATTAGATTTCATCATGGAAAGTGAAGGATTTGTACGAGCCGATCAATGGGATTATGAGCGTGTGACGTATGACAGAAAGTATAGCATGGTTGAAGGGACATTTTATTTACGGATCTCTGGCTACGCCACTGAAGGTGATGTCGGTTCCAAAAAGGCACACATTCAGCTTCTGACACCTTTACTTGGAAAACATTATTATCCGCATGGTGTAGAATACGGTGAAGGCGAAGATTTTCCTAAATCTCTTATCCAATCAAGCAAACAAACGCTTGACCGACTGAAAGAAAAACTAGAATCAATGACTGCTGAAGCATAAAACAAAGCACAGCCCAAGCGGCTGTGCTTCTGCGTGTAGACAAACCCTCACATTCTTTGTCAGATCTGCATTACGGTGCTCACGAATGTCAAATTCATTCGCTCCGGTACTCGTCCTTCCTAGACTTCAATGGTTTTCTATTGCGCTGAACAGAAGACAAATCTAAAGCACAGCCATACGGCTGTGCTTTAGATTTATTCATATTTCGGAATGAGCGCATCTGGCACGGCATCTTTCGCTCTTTCTTTTCTTGCCCAATCAAAGAACACAACAGCAAGAATAGATCCATAAACGATCTCCTGAATAATTTTCATCAAAATAGCGCCTAGCTGCTGATCCTCCAGCAGCGGCAAGGTATGAAACATATCAGGGCCAGTTAGTGCAAGACCTGCAAGCATATCGCTTGGCACACATAGATGCAGAGCTTGTATCCACGCGCCGGCATCTGAATAGGTCGCATAGATCGGTGCATCACTAAACATGATGAGTGCGCAGGCAGGTGTCATCAATATACCATCTGCCATGATATAACCAAGCTTTAAAATGCCTGTGATCTGCGGCTGACTTTGGACTTTATGGACAAGCGGCCACCACATGAAAAAGGCAGCGATAAAAATAACAACCGTCATCAACGCATGATAAAACGGATCTGTTTTCACAAAATCAAACACAAGCGGGATGTGATAAAGCGAAAACAACCCGTTAAACCCAAGCAGAGCAATCAAAGGCTTGGAAAACAAACGGAAAATAGCCTGAATGCCTCGTGTTTGAATGATCCGCTCCCAAATGGCCGCAGGTAAACCTGTGATCAGGAGTGGCGGGATGACTAAATATAGTACCGCCATTTGCGCCATATGTGCGCTGAACATAATATGCCCCATTAAATCAATTGGGCTGCCTTTCACGGCATATAACAGAACAAGCCCAGTCAGAAATAGCGTTTTCTCTTTCACCGTCGCACGGTGCTTTCCCTTTGTAACGAGAAGTAGATAAAAAGCAGCTGCTAATACAATACAAATCAAATAGTAGGGACTCCATAATGCTCGAAATCCGAATATCTCTAAGTTCTCCATTGCTGCGCCTCCTTCAAGGGCAAAGCGGGCTTACCACCAAATAATGGTCAAAAAGGCTAAAACGGTAATAAACGCGACAAACACACCTGAGTAAAGAAACAACGCGGGTGTTTCATGCCCTTTTTGGTTCATGTGCATAAAATAATAAAGCTGAAAGGCCACCTGAATACCTGCAAGCAGTAAAATAAATGGTACTGCGAACCAATTTCCGACGTCTTCAGAGGCGATCGTTAAAAATGCAACAAATGTTAATCCAATCATCAAGCCGAAAGAAATGAGCTGATGCTTCATTTCTTCGGCATTTTTCTTTTTACGGTATACAAGATCGACTTTGGACTGATTTGTGTTTTTATTTCCCATTCTTATCCCACCATTCCCATTAAATATACAACGGTAAAGATGAAGACCCACACAACATCAATGAAGTGCCAATAAAGACTTGCCACATAATATTTTGGCGCATTGTATAAATCCAGTCCGCGTCTCATATTTCGAATCATAAGAGCGGTAATCCAGCAAAGTCCGAAGGCGACGTGAGCTCCGTGAGTTCCTACAAGTGTATAGAAGGCAGAGCCAAGTGCAGAGCTGGTAATCGTAAATTCGTACGCATGCACATAGTGATAAAACTCATAAATCTCGACCCCTAAAAATCCAGCACCTAATAGAACGGTCACGCCGAGCCAAAGCTGCATTTTTTTAAAGTTAAAGTTTTTCATATGATACATTGCATACACACTCGTTAAACTGCTCGTTAACAGGAGCATTGTGGCAATAAAGACAATTGTGATGTCAAACATATCAGTGGTTTTTGCTCCGCCTGCATTTGAGTTTTTCAGCGCCAAGTAAGTGGCAAACAAAGATGCAAACAGAACAGTTTCTCCCCCAAGAAACAACCAGAACCCGACGAACTTATTCTTTCCTTCTAACGTGGCTTTCTCAGGCGAAGCCGGAAAGGTTTCCGCTGTCATTTTTTGTGGTTCCATTATGCTTTCACCCCTTTATCATCATCATCGGTCAAATCTTCTTTGTGAATATGATATCCATGATCATCTTTAAGAGACCTGACCAGCATGGTCGCAAACGTAATGCCAAGACCAATGAAGATCACCGGAAGCCCCCAGCTGTGCTCTTGACGATACATGAAGCCAAACGCTGACACAAATAGACCGAATGAGATAATAACAGGTAAGATGGAATTATTCGGCATGTGTATATCATCGAGCGGTTCAGATGCTGTCATTCCTTTTTTACCATCCATTTTCTCAATCCATAATGGATCAAGTCCTCTAACTAGTGGAAGCTGTTTAAAGTTATATTCTGGCGGAGGTGAAGACACTGCCCATTCAAGCGTTCTTCCATCTCCCCAAGGATCGCTCGATACACGCTCCCCTTTTGCTGTTGTCCAAATGACGTTAATCAGCATGATGACAACTGCTACAAACATAAACAAAGCACCTATTGTACTGATCAAGTTCCCAAGCTCAAGGCCCTGACCTGGCAGGAACGTAAAGACACGGCGCGGCATGCCCCATAACCCCAAGAAATGCTGGATAAAGAAGGTTAAATGGAAACCGATGAAAAAGAGCACAAAGCCAATTTTCCCAAGCTTCTCATTGAGTATTTTTCCAAACATTTTAGGCCACCAGTAATGCACACCTGCTAATATACCGAATACCACACCACCGATAATCACGTAGTGGAAATGCGCCACAACAAAGTACGTATCATGGAACTGATAATCAGCTGCAGCTGCTGCAAGCATGACACCGGTTACCCCGCCAAGTAAGAATGACGGAATGAATGCAACGGAATACAGCATCGCTGTCGTAAACTTCACGTTACCGCCCCATATGGTGAGCAGCCAGTTAAATACTTTAATTCCTGTTGGCACCGCAATCGCCATAGTGGCTACGGCAAAGATCGCATTTGCAATAGGTCCAAGCCCCGTTGTGAACATGTGATGCGCCCACACCATGAACCCTAGGAAACCAATCAATACAGTGGCGAACACCATTGACGAGTAGCCGAACAATCTTTTTCTTGCAAACACTGGAATGATCTCAGAGAAAATTCCGAATGCTGGCAGGATCAAGATATATACTTCCGGGTGTCCGAAAATCCAGAACAAATGCTCCCAGATGATCGTATTCCCTCCAAGCTCTGGATTGAAAAAGCTCGTATCAAACATTCTATCAAGCATCAGCATCGCAAGCCCTGCTGTGAGTGGCGGGAATGCGAATAAAATGAGTGCAGATGCGACAAATGTCGTCCAAGTGAAGAGCGGCATTCTCATATACGTCATACCAGGCGCTCTCATATTAATGATCGTCACAAGAAAGTTGATACCTGCAATCAGCGTACCAATCCCCGCTATCTGCAAACCTAAAATATAGAAATCCATGCCATGCCCTTCTGAATTCAACGTGAGCGAAGCGTATGCAGTCCAGCCTGCATCAGGTGATCCGCCTAAGAACCAGCCAAGGTTTAAGAAAATTCCTCCGAAAAAGAATAGCCAAAAACCAAGTGAATTTACAAACGGAAATGCTACGTCACGTGCACCAATTTGAATTGGTACAACCGCATTCATTAATGCAAATAAAAGCGGCATTGCTGCAAGGAAAATCATTGTCGTTCCATGCATCGTCATGATTTCATTGTAAACCCCTGCACTAACAAAATCATTTTCAGGGATGGCTAGCTGAATACGGATAAACATCGCTTCTAGGCCGCCAACCAAAAAGAAAAATCCCCCTGCCACTAAATATAGTACGGCAATTTTTTTGTGGTCAACCGTCGTCAAGTAATCCCATAAGACAGCGCCAAACCCCCGCTTTTTAGCTATTGTACTCACCATGAAATCCCCCTCTTATCTCCCATTTGCCCCTTTTCATATAGATGTCTATCTTAACGATCTTTCAAACAGACTGCGTCTGACAGGTGACTACTTCTCGGTTGTAGAGACATATTCGGGAGCTCTTAACAAAAACTTCACATAGATCACATATCCATTTGAACATACGCTCTAGATATTACTCTATTTTAAGACCTTTTAAATACTCGTAGAGTGCATCTGCTTCTGAGTCATTTAATTGAGGATACGTCCCTGTCATCTTATTACCTGGTTTAAAGCTTTCTGGATCTTTCAGCCATGCTTTCACATTTTCTTTGTTCATGTCTTTAATTCCAGCAACTTTCGTTCGCTCTCCGAAGGTCGCAAGGTTTGGAGCAGTCCTTGCCGCTTCAGGCCGTTCGTCCCCAGGCTCTACTGCGTGACAGCTCAAGCAGTTTTTCTCTTTAAATAGTTTTTCACCCTCTAGGGCTAGGTCTGACGTGGATGTAGGCTTCTTGTAATCTGCCATTTTTTTGGTCCACCCTAAAAACTCATCTTGAGAAAGCGTTTTAACTTTAAAGTCCATTAAAGCATGTGATGGACCACAAAGCTCCGCACATTTCCCGTAGAAATATTCTCCTGCATCTTTCGTTCGTTTCGAATCAAATTTCAAATAAAATTTGTTCTCATTGTCAGTATTAGTATCGATTTTACCGCCAGCCGCTGGAACCCAGAAAGAGTGCTTAACATCGGATGCTTTCAGCTTAAAGTACACCTTTTGATCTGTCGGTACAATCAATTCCTGACTTGTGACAATCCCATAATCAGGGTATTCAAATTCCCACCAATATAAGCTGGCTCTAACATTCACAACAAGTGTCTTTTCAGGATCTCGTTTTTTCTTATCCATAGCGCTTGTATCCCCTAGCTCAAGCGTGTATGCCACAACAGGTACAACGAGAATAATGAGTAGAAGAATTGGAATCGCTGTCCACGTAATTTCTAGGTTACGGTTCCCTTCCACCTGTTTTGGAATCGTATCTTCTCCCACTTTAGAACGTTTGAATTTAATGATGACGTAAAAGAAAATGATCGATACAACAATGACGACAAGAACCATAATGAGTGTACTCAGTACCGTTAGGAAAAACTGTTTATCTGCTACTTCCCCAACTGGCTTGAGTGTTGATAAGTATGGTTCACCACAGCCCGCTAAAACGAGCGTCAGTAAGAGAAACAGTGAATAAACACGCCATTTTCTTATCATAATTTGTCCCAACCCCTTTTGCTTGATCTCCTTTGCCTTTCGCTTTTTACCTCTTATTTATAAAATCACTTTTCACCCATCAATAACCCCCGCCCCTTATAAAAGCACTTACATTTCCTCTTTTCATAAAAAAATGATGTTTTTACTCAAAATACCATCTATGTATAAACAGAAAGCCGCCTAAATAGAACTGAATATCAGGCGGCTTTCATAGTTGTAAGAAAATGTTGTGTTATAAGATATAGCCATTGTTTTGATGTGATCAAAGTGTATTTCACTCTAGAATAGTGTAATAATAATCATCGCAACGAAAAAGATGGTTAAGTAGTTTAATGAATAAACGAACATCAGTGTAGACCACTTCATGACGTCTTTCATTTTAAAGCCCATGAGGCCAATGACGAGCCATCCAATGTTTAGCAATGTGCCAAGTGCCACAATCGGCCAACCTAATCCACCTAAGAAAAATGGAAGTGGAAGAAGACATGCTGTCCAAATGATAATTTGGCGTTTTGTAACTTCAAAGCCATAGACAACTGGAAGCATTGGAATGCCTGCCTTGCGGTAATCTTCTGTTTTCTTAATCGCAAGTGACAGGAAGTGCGGGATTTGCCAGATAAACATAATCATAAACAAAACCCAAGCCGTAGTGTCGATTGTGCCTGTGACAGCTGTCCAGCCGATTAATGGCGGAACCGCACCAGATACACTTCCAATAACAGTATTGATGGTGTAATGGCGTTTAGACCACATCGTGTAAAGGACGGCATAAGTAAAGACACCGATAAATCCAATCACTGCTGATGTAACAGTTGTCATCAGAAGCATAATGAGTCCAAGTACAACAAGCAATATGCCAAATGCATACGCTTGCCCCGGCTGAATTTTTCCTGTAACCGTCGGTCTTGTTTTTGTTCTTTCCATTAATATATCAATATCACGGTCAAACGCATTATTAATGGCGCATGAACCGGCAATAATAAGTGAAGAACCAATCATTGTTAACAGCACAATATCAAGATTCCCAAGGAAACTCATACCTGTAAAATAAAAAGCAAGCCACATTCCAGTAAATGTTGTAATGAAGTTGGAATTGACGATGCCCATTTTAATAAGCGCAAGAAAATCTTTCCAAGCTGTTGTTTCTTCTATTTGTCCATGAATAGCTGCTTCCGCGGCTGTTTTGGAATTTGCCAATGTGTATAACCTCCCTTGCCCAAACCTTCAAACGAACAAATGAAACGTAAAATCGTTACAACTCTATCATACAAGATAAACAGCTGTAAAAAAACATCCTATTAAATAATAAACGACAAACTTGAAGTTATTTGTGAACTTTTCGTGAATTTATTAGGATAGATGTGTGTTTCAGAAGGCGGTGCAAAATGAAATATTCTCTCCTCTATTTCTATCAGACTGTCAAAGAAAGATCAAGCACTCTAAATCTGTAAACTTTGTGAACTAACATATCATTTTTTTGTGAACTTTGATGATTATGAATTGCAACAGAACACGCATTTGGCTTAAACTTGAGAGCATGTGAGGTTTTCATTTGTATCAGAAGTTTTTTAGAGAAGGTGAAATAATTTGATGAAATTTGCTTTAAGGCTATTGAGCGTTGTCACAACGTTTGTGATGCTGATCGTTCTGATTGGCGGTGCGCTCGTTACAAAAACCGGCTCGGGTCTTGGCTGCGGCCGGCAGTGGCCCCTTTGCCACGGTCGTTTCTTTCCTGAAATGAACCCTGCTTCCATCATCGAATGGAGTCACCGCATGTCAACAGGGGTTTCCACGATTCTTGTACTGGCACTGGCGATCTTATGCTGGAAAAAAATTAGTCCAGTATTCCGTGAAACCAAATTCTTGGTCATCATGTCCATTATATTTTTACTGCTTCAAGCGCTGTTAGGGGCACTCGCTGTTGTGTTTGGTTCGAACGCACTTGTCATGGCACTGCACTTCGGTATTTCACTGATTTCTTTTGCTTCAATCTTACTGCTTGCCCTTCTTGTGTTTGAGGCAACCAGATCTGAAACAAAGCTTGTGAAGCCGCTTCATATCGGAAAAAGAATGCAGTTCCATATTTATGGCCTGATCACATATACGTATATCGTGGTGTATACGGGTGCTTATGTGAGACATACAAAATCAAGCCTTGCTTGTTCTGTCTTCCCATTTTGTTCAAAAGACGGCGCACTTCCAGCGTACTTTAATCAGTGGGTCCAAATGTCTCACCGAGCAGCAGCACTTCTTTTATTCGTATGGATATTTGTCGCTATGTTCCATGCCATTAAACATTATAAAGATCAGAAGCAGTTGTATTACGGATGGATCATTTCAGCCATTCTGATTACACTTCAAGCGATTTCAGGTGTGATGTCTGTTTATTCTCACCTTGCACTTGGTTATGCGCTTGCTCATTCATTCTTTATTTCTTGTTTGTTTGGAGTACTATGCTACTTCTGCTTACTCATTGCACGGTTTAAATATGAAAGCAAAGAGCCATTTAGATAAAAGTTTGTATCCCCTTTCCATGCGGAAAGGGGATTTCTTTTATTGTTGTTTTGCTTTTTCAAATAGCGAAATGGCTTTTTTGCGTCTTTCTTGATGATCGACTGTTGGCAGTGGGTATGCATCCCCTAGCACACATCCCGATTTCATTTGTTCATCAATCGGCATTTTACTTGGTTCATGAATCCATTTTTCTTCGACATGTTTTAGTTCAGGTACATATCTTCTGATAAATTCCCCGGTTGGATCAAACCGTTTCGATTGGGTCGTTGGATTAAAAATACGAAAGTAAGGAACAGCATCCGTTCCGACAGAGGCTGCCCACTGAAATCCCCCGATATTTGAAGCCTCATCATAATCCACGAGTTTTTTTGCGAAATACGCTTCGCCTTTTCTCCAATCAATCAAATAATCCTTTGTTAAAAATGAAGCAGTCACCATTCGCAAGCGGTTATGCATCCAGCCTTCTTCATTTAATTGCCTCATCCCTGCATCAACGAGCGGAAACCCTGTTTCACCTTTACACCAAGCTTCAAAAAGCATCTCATCTTCATTCCATTTCATCCCTTGAAATGCAGAATTGATTTCCTTTTCTTTCATCTCTGGATAGTGCGCAAAAATCATATGATAAAAATCACGCCACGCCAGCTCTTTGATAAAGGTTTCCCGGCCCTCGTCTTCATAAAGTGTTTCTTCATTGATAGCATGAAAGATCGTCCGGATAGAAATGGTTCCTGTTTTTAAGAACCGCGATAGTTTACTCGTTCCAAAAACAGACGGAATATCCCGTTTCTCATGATAACGCGTCAGTCTTTTTTGGATAAAGGTGTGCAGAGTGTTTATTGCTTTGTCTGAACCAATTTGATCAAATTTCCTTGAGGATCCCTTGATGATGCCTCGTAGCTTTTTATCCCCTTTTTGCGAAAGTGACTCGTCACAAATCGTATGCTCACTACTGAAAAATGATTTGTCAACTTTTATCACAGGCTGCTTCTCTTGCTTCCGCCATGATTGATAGTATGGAGTGAACACTTGATAATGAGACCCATCCGCTTTTAAAATGTCTCTCGCCCCATGAAGGTGTGTATCTTGCCACTTTGATACATGAATGCCCTTCTTTTCTAAAAAATCGGTTACTTGCTGGTCACGCCTTTGGCCGATACCCACTTCATCTTCATTAAAAAAGACGGCTTTGATGTCATACACATCCATGACCTGCTGAAAGGCGCGCAGGACATCATCATGGAGAAGGTGAACATACATTTGAGATTCTCTCGCTTCCTTGACGAAATGCGCCAAGTTTTGAAAGAAATGTTCGTTGTTTATATCCAGTTCCATTTCAGTAAAAAATGGATCTAGATGATAAAGAGCCAATAATTTATACTCGTGTTTTTTTGCATATGTAATCGCTTTTGATAAGGCGATATGATCATCCAATCGCATATCTCGGCGAAACCAAATCACGACAATTTCCAACTTTCTTCACCTCACTCTATAGTGTAATCACTCTCGCAGGCTGCTGCACATTTTAATGCGCTCAAAAAAGACACATCACGATGGATGTGTCTCCCTTATTATTCAGGCTTTAAGACAATCAGCAGATCACCGGTTTGAATCGGTTCTCCATTCGTAACATGAATTTCATCTACGACCGCAGAAAATGGTGCTTGAACGGTTGTTTCCATTTTCATGGCTTCATTGATCATCAAATGCTCACCTTGCGAGATTTTCTGCCCTTTTTCAACAAGCACTTTGATTACGGTGCCTGGCATCGATGCGGCAATGTGATTTGGATTTGAGCGATCCGCCTTCATTTTTTCTTGAACGGAGGATTTGATGCTTTCATCCTTAATCACTACTTCACGCGGCTGACCATTTAGCTCAAAGTAAAGAACTCTTGTGGCATCTGGATTCGGTTCTCCAATTGACACGAGTTTAACAATGAGGGTTTTTCCTTTTTCAATTTCCACCTCAATCTCTTCACCAAGTCTCATCCCATAGAAAAACGTCGGTGTGTCAAGAACAGAGATGTCACCATAGCTTTCTGCTGTTTGGACAAATTCAGAAAAGACTTTCGGATATAAGGCATACGCAATCGCATCTTGTTCTGTCAACGTCAGGTCATGTGATTCTTTGAATTGTTTTTTAATTTCTTCAAAGTCCACTGGCTCTAACTTCTCACCTGGTCTGACAGTCAGCGGTTCTTCCCCTTTTAAAATCAGCTTTTGCAGTTTTTCTGGGAATCCGCCATGCGGCTGACCTAAGTAGCCTTTAAATAATTCAACAACAGAATCCGGGAAGTCCAGTGTTGCTCCTTTTTCATAGACATCCTCTTCTGTTAGATCATTTTGCACCATATAAAGTGCCATATCTCCGACCACTTTAGAGGATGGTGTAACCTTTACAATATCACCAAACATGTCATTCACACGTCTGTACATTTCCTTTACTTCATTCCAGCGGTCGTCAAGACCTACACCTTTGGCCTGCTGCTGTAAGTTACTATACTGACCGCCAGGCATTTCATGCTCATAAATTTCTGTATGCGGCGAATTCATGCCGCTTTCGAACTCATGATAGTATTTTCTGACGGAATCCCAGTATTGAGAAAGACGTTCTAAAGCTTTGACGTTCATTTCTGGCTTTCTTTCATGACCATCTAAAGCATAGTATAATGAGCTCGCACTTGGCTGCGATGTGAGCCCCGCCATAGAGCTGACGGCAACATCAACAATATCAACACCTGCATCGATCGCTCTTGCATAGGTGAACAGTCCATTTCCACTCGTGTCATGCGTATGAAGATGAATTGGGATGGTCAGCTCATCTTTTAAAGCAGATACAAGCTCGTAAGCTGCCTGCGGTTTTAATAATCCCGCCATATCTTTAATGCCTAAAATATGAGCGCCTGCGAATTCAAGTTCCTTCGCAAGAGATACATAGTATTTAAGGTCATATTTCGGACGAGATGGATCAAGAATATCCCCCGTATAACAAATGGCTGCCTCAGCCACTTTGCCTGATTCGCGAACAGAATCAATGGCAAGCGTCATGCCTTTGACCCAGTTTAAGCTATCAAAAATACGGAACACGTCAATGCCCGCCTCAGCCGATTCCTTGACAAATGCTTTAATCACATTATCCGCATAGTTTGTATAGCCGACAGCGTTTGATGATCTTAAAAGCATTTGGAACAGCGTGTTCGGAACTTCTTGACGAAGCTCTTTCAGTCTTTCCCAAGGATCTTCTTTTAAGAAACGATACGCAACATCAAATGTAGCGCCGCCCCACATTTCCATACTGAATAGCTCTGGCCATAACCCTGCTGTTGGCTGGGCAATTTTCTTCAAGTCATTTGTTCTGAAGCGTGTCGCAAGCAAAGACTGATGCGCATCTCTAAAGGTTGTATCTGTTAAAAGAACATCGCTTTGTTCTTTTACCCAATTGGCGAGCCCCTCAGGTCCATGCATATCTAACAACTGTTTTGTCCCAGCCGGAACCTCTTCATGGACAGGAAGCTTCGGTACATTTGGTCTATCAAAATGAGGCTTCTTTTTCTCAGCGATACCAGGGAACCCATTAATGGTCACGTTACCAATATAAGTCAACATCTTTGTTCCGCGGTCTTTTTGTTTAGGGAAATTAAATAGCTCTGGTGATGAATCGATAAACGACGTATCGTATTCCCCTTTTAGAAACTTCTCATGCTTTGCCACGTTTTCAAGAAATGGGATATTCGTTTTAATGCCGCGAATCCTGAATTCTTGTAAATTACGGACCATTTTAGCAGCAGCCTGATCAAATGTGAGCGCCCATGTGGACAGCTTGACCAATAATGAATCGTAATAAGATGTAATGACCGCACCTTGGAAGCTGTTCCCAGCATCTAAGCGTACACCAAATCCCCCGCCTGAACGGTAGGCCATAATTTTTCCTGTGTCCGGCATAAAGTTATTCAAAGGATCTTCTGTCGTGACCCTTGATTGAATGGCAAATCCATGTGTGAAGATGCCTTCTTGCTTTGGTATTCCGACTTCATTGCTATGGAGATCATGACCCTTTGCGACAAGAATTTGGGTTTGTACGATATCGACACCTGTGATCATTTCTGTGATCGTGTGTTCCACCTGTACCCTAGGATTGACTTCAATAAAATAAAACTCACCATTTGCGACTAGAAATTCTACAGTCCCAGCGTTAATATACGACACATTTCGAGCCAGCTTAACAGCCGCTTCGCAGATGTCTTCACGTAATTGATCTGTAAGAGACACACTTGGCGCAACTTCTATGACCTTTTGGTGACGCCTTTGGACAGAGCAGTCACGCTCATATAAATGAATGATATTGCCGTGATTGTCACCAATCACCTGCACTTCAATATGTTTCGGATTTTCAATCAGTTTCTCAACGTATACTTCGTCATTTCCAAAAGCAGCTTTCGCCTCTGACTTTGCACGGTCATAGCCTTCATTCAGCTCCTCTTTTGATCTGACAATCCGCATACCTCGGCCGCCGCCGCCAAGTGAAGCTTTAATAATAAACGGGTAACCGTATTCTTCACCGAATTTTTCGACTTCTTTGACCGAATCAACTGGCCCGTCACTTCCTGGAATGACTGGAATTCCAGCTTTTTTCGCTTCATCTCTCGCCTTTACTTTATCTCCAAACATATCTAAATGCTGAGAAGTTGGACCGATAAATTGAATGCCTTCCTCTTCGCATCGTCTTGCAAAATGAATGTTTTCGGATAAAAATCCGTACCCTGGATGAATCGCATCCACTTCATTTCGTTTTGCAATTTCGATGATCCCCTCGATATCAAGGTAGGCATCAATCGGTTTTTTCCCTTCTCCAACTAGATATGCTTCATCTGCTTTATAGCGATGATAAGAGCCCGAGTCTTCTTTGGAGTAAATGGCCACTGTACGTAAATTAAGCTCTGTACAGGCCCTGAAGACTCTGATAGCAATTTCCCCTCTGTTTGCAACTAGAACCTTTTGAATTGTTCTCTGTGACATTCTCACTCCTCCATATCCCTTAAAATTTTA
This sequence comes from Bacillus pumilus, assembly GCF_024498355.1. GTDB lineage: Bacteria > Bacillota > Bacilli > Bacillales > Bacillaceae > Bacillus > Bacillus pumilus_P. The sequence goes on along the minus strand of NZ_CP101833.1, from coordinate 1,396,640 downwards.
TATGTACTCTATAATAAAGGAAGAAATGAAAACTGTACACTTTTGTTTTCTAAAGATTCAAAGTTTTCTGCAATCCATTTTTTTGAAGCGATGGTTTACTGATTGATTTTTTCTTTTTATAACGCTCTTTATATTCAGTGAACATACTGATATTCAGCAGTATTCCCATACATCCGCTTAATAAAATGATGGACGATCCCCCGTAGCTGATAAACGGAAGTGTCACCCCAGTGATTGGAATAAGACCTGAAACACCACCCAAATTGATACATGTTTGGATCGCAATCATCGAGGAAATTCCTATTGCAAGCAAACTTCCAAACGGATCCTCACACTTTCTCGCAATATAAAAACCTTTCACGACGATGAAGCCAAGCAGAGCTAGAACAAAAAATACACCGAAAAAGCCAAGCTCTTCCGAGATGATCGCCATGATAAAATCTGTATGCGGCTCTGGAAGATACCCATACTTTTGGACACTCTCTCCAAGTCCAAGACCAAAAAAACCACCTGATCCAATCGCATAATATGAATTAATCAATTGATGCCCAGTGGCGCCTGCATCTTTAAATGGATCTTGGAAACTTTCAAAACGTCCGAGACGATTTTGTGTGAAAATTTTATCCCAAAACAGCATAATAAACGGTGTCACGATAACCATCACCGCACTAAATAGTGCTAACAGCTTCGCAAGCGTTTTACCGCTAAAGCCTGAGCATAAAATCATCGCAAGGGCAATCATGCCTATGATAAAGGCTGTCCCATAGTCTGGCTGCAAAATGATGAAGCCGCATAAGATGGAGACAATCACGATTGGAGGAGTGACTCCTCTTAAAATATGATCAATATAATGCTGCTTTTTTGCATACACAGCAGCAAGATAGATGATGACGACAATCTTCACAAATTCTGCTGGCTGAAGACTAAAAGGTCCTAATTTAATCCAGCTTCTAGCATTCCCTGCAATGTGACCGCCAAAGTACACATAGATGAGTGAAAAAACAGAAAGCAGCAGCATACCGATCTGGAATTTTTTATTTGAAAACAGCTGATACGGAACCAGGGCTGCAAAGATCAAGATGACCGCCCCAACAATCATAAATAAAAGCTGTTTCTTAAAAAAATTATCTGGCGCGGCATCATATCTGATGACAGATGTTATCATACTTGAGCTATACACCATCACCAAACCGAATGCGCTAATGAATATAATGGCGAACAATAATGAGTAGTCATACGATTTTAGCATTCTCTTTAACATATAATCCTCTTCCTAACGTCTGTTTCTTCTGCTTGATATCCTCTTAGCTGTTCTTATTCTACTACATTTTCTCCGTTTGATCCCGTTTTACCTCTTTTATATTGTTCGTCATTCATGAAAGAATCAAGTCCGTTTCTTCTCAAACAATCAAAAGAAATGGAGGACAAAAAAACTCAAACTTATGTTGTGGAAGTTTGAGTTTTCAATCATTATTTTTTTGTGAACGCATCATGAAGTGCGGAAAGCTCTCTCTCAAGTTTATCGAGTAGTTTCTTGCCTTCATGTTGATCAACTAATCCAAGTCGGACAGCAAAATCAATTTCTCTCGATAATCCGAACATTTGAGTATCTAAAACCTCTTCATAAAGAGGACATTGCGGCATCGTTAAGTTGTCCATTTGCACTTGGATCAATTTTAAAATTTTATCTGCATCCAATTTTAATAAAGACAGTGCTTTTTGCCGATGATCGACTAAAATTTCTGACGCCAAAAGTATCCCTCCGTTCCCCAGGCGAGTACCTAATTCTTCTATTTATCATAAAGCGAAACGCCCAAAATTGCAAGCAGATTTGTACAGTTCGCTTTGTAAAAATAAAAAGAAGGCATGAGTTGTTAAAAGATACTCATTTCATATTTTTCACTCATGAGCTCAAGCAGCTTAATACCAGCAATACTATTCCCTTTCTCATCCAGCGCAGGCCCGAAGATGCCAATCCCAAAATCATATGGCGCTGCCCCCATAATCCCGCCGGAGACACCGCTTTTGGCAGGAATCCCGATATTAATGGCAAATTCTCCGCTTGCATTGTACATTCCGCAAGTCACCATAAAGGTTTTACAAATTCTAGCGACATCTTTTGAAAGGATCTGCTTCCCCGTCTCTGGATGCCTGCCGTCTAATGAAAAAACACAAGCGATTTTCGCCAAATCCAAGCTGTTCATCATGATGGCACATTGTTTCGTATAGACGTCCATGACCTCTTCTACATTCCCTCTAATAATATGATATTGCTTCATGTAATAGCACATGGCGCGGTTAATCATCGATGTCTCAAATTCGGAAGCAGCTGTGTCTTTGCAGTATGTAATGCTTGTGTCATTTGCAAGCTCTCTAATAAAAGCAAGTAGTCGGTTGAGCTGATCTTGCGGCGTCGCACCTTTTATTAAACTTGTGACTGCGAGCGCTCCTGCATTAATCATTGGATTCAGCGGCTTATTCGGGCTTGCTGTTTCAAGTTTAATCATCGAATTAAATGGATCGCCTGTTGGTTCCTGCCCAACAAATTGAAATACTTTTTTTGGCCCTTCTTCTGAAAGCACGAGCGCAAGTGCTAATACTTTTGAAATACTTTGAAGGGTAAAGCGTTTATCTACATCTCCCGCCGAGTGGCATGTATTACTCACATGATAAACAGCCACAGATAAATCTGTCTGATCCGCTTTACCGAGAGCGGGAATATAGGATGCTACTTTGCCATTTTTGGCGACTTTTTTTGCTTCTTCTACAATTCGCTGAAGCTCTTCATTGTCACGACACGCCATACCCAAAATCCTCCCTATCTTTCATGTAAGGTTAGTGTGTACAAAAAGAAGCATGTTTATGAAAGTGACAAAGCGGGCGAAAACTTCTATAATTTATGATGGAAAGGGGTTGTCTTGAACATGAGCATTATTCAAATTAAGGGGAACGTACGGTACAAGATCACCATTGATCCAAGTGTGTGGATTTTTGATGACCGCAAATTTTTAATGGATTCATTTTTTGAGAAAAGCGCAGCAAGTGAAGAGAATCAGCTTGATCAGGAGCTTGACCAAGAGCGGGTCATAAGAGAAGGTCAAACACTTCCACCCACTTTAAAAACAGAGAAGAAGTACGAAAAAGAAAGACTCGTCACAGGCAGCTTCGGTATGAAGCTTGGCGACATGCTGAAAAATGCAGAACCGCTTGATGCGGCGGCAACGTGTGAATTTGTCACAGAAACGGAAACAATTGCTGTGCCGCTTTCTAAGGCAATGGAAAGCATTGCTCATTTCAGCCAAAATGGAAAGCCTATTACAGAAGAAGGACCAATCCACGTTTATTTCGAGGATCAGTCCAACTTAACTCGGCCGATTAAAGGTGTAAAAGAGCTAATCATTACATAAGATAGAGGATCTGGACTATAATAAATCAGCTGCAAGCTGTGCAAGTCCAGATCTTTCTCCTTTGACAAGCTTGACATGTCCAGATATTTGTTGCCCTTTGAAACGCTCAATGACATACGTAAGCCCATTATTTAAGCTATCTAAATAAGGATGATCAATCTGCTCTGGATCCCCCATCAGCACAATTTTACTTCCCTCTCCAACTCGCGTTAATAATGTTTTCACTTCGTGTTTTGTTAAATTTTGCGCCTCATCAATGATGATAAATTGATCAGGTATACTTCTTCCACGGATATACGTTAAAGCTTCCACTTGAATCGAACCAATACCCGCTAAGATCGCATCAAGTTCTCCAGGTTTTTTTGTATTAAATAAAAATTCTAAATTGTCATAGATCGGCTGCATCCACGGCCTGAGCTTTTCTTCCTTCTCGCCTGGCAAGTAGCCTAAATCCTTACCAACAGGCACAATTGAGCGGGCCACGATGAGCTTTTTAAACATGCCGAAATCCTCTGTTTGCATCAATCCAGCAGCAAGTGCAAGCAATGTTTTGCCTGTCCCCGCTTTTCCGATGAGCGTCACGAGCGGGATATCACGCCGTAAAAGTAGCTCTAGCGCCATTGTCTGCTGGACATTTTTCGGGCGGATTCCCCAAATATGTTCTTGATCATAAATAAGACGCTTGACGAGCTCTCCTTTTTGATCAAGCATTCCTATAGCAGACCCCCCTTCATTTCCCTTCATAATGACGAATTGATGAGGGTTTAACGAGGCATTGGTGACGTCTTTTACGTGTAGCTGATTTTGCTTATAAAATGCATTCAACTGCTCAGTCGGAATATAGAGCTCGTGGTAGCCATTATCAATGTCTTCATTTTGCAGCACACGATCACTTAAGAAATCCTCTGCTTGCAGCCCAATAGCATCTGCCTTCACTCGCACTAAGACATCCTTGCTGACTAAAATGACAGGCCGCCCATGAGGCTTTGTTTCTTCCTCTAAGCTCAAATTCTTCGCGACAGCCAAAATCCGATTATCGTTCGTTTTTTCAATGAAAATTTCTTGAAGCTCATGGAAAGAGCGGTGATTCAGTTCAATGCGCAGCGTCCCTTTTGACTCTAGCGTAATTTTTTCATGCAGTTTCCCTTTCGATCTCAAACCGTCGATTAAACGTGAAACGCGCCGAGCATTTTGCCCAACCTCGTCCATATATCTCTTTTTAGAGTCTACTTCTTCTAACACAACGGCCGGAATGACGACCTCGTTGTCTTCAAATGAAAAGATTGAATTCGGATCCTGTAATAACACATTCGTGTCTAATACATAAATTTTACTCAGGTCCTTCGCCTCCTGATCGGGGTTTCATTCATCCTTGTCTTTCCCAAAACGATTGTTAAAATATATGTTTTCATGAATAAAGTTAGAAGGTTAATTCAACAATAAAATAAATCATGCAGTTTGTGAAGGAGGGAATACACATGCGACTATTTGTTACATTATTCATGATTCATACCATTTTTCTGTTGGGCGCTTGCCAGCAGCAGGAAAAGCCAGAGGCTTTGGACAAGCAAGATGGACGCCAGCATTTAGTACGGGTGTCAGACTCAACCAAGAAAAATACCGATCAAGCCCGCCCATCAACAGATGTTGCGCAGCATCTTGTCAATGTGACCGAGCACGTAGCAGATGTAAATGATGCAACGGCTATCGTTATCGGCCGCTATGCTGTTGTTGGCATTGATGTAAAAGATGATTTAGATAGAAGCAAAGTCGAAACCATTAAATATTCAGTCGCAAAAGCGCTGAAAAATGACCCAGAGGGTGCGAATGCTGTTGTGGTCGCTGACCCAGATACAGTCAGCCGTTTAAAAGAAATGGGCAAAGAAATTCAAGCAGGCCGTCCTGTAAGTGGTATTATGGATGAACTAGCTGCCATTGTCGGACGTGTGATGCCAGAGATGCCGCGAAATGAAATCGATCGTAGCGAAAAGGACCCGACAAATGATCCGAATGATCAGCTCAAACAAAACGATCAAAAGCAGTTAGACAAAAATCAAAACGATCAATCAAACCATCATATGAATCAGAAGAAATAATGAGAAAGGCTTATATCTCCTGTGATATAAGCCTTTTACTACGCTGCTTTCAAGTGGTCCAGAAAACATGCTATAATGAATGTAATAAAGTGAGGTGAAAATGATGAGAGTGAAGTGCTCATTATGTGAAAAGCTTGAAACCATTGATGATGATACACTCGTTGCTAAGCGGTTAAGAAATCGACCGATTCATACATATATGTGCGATGACTGCCAAGAAAGAATTAAAGTAAAGACAGAAGCACGCATCAAAACTGGCAGATTCTCTCTTTATCAAGATCCTGCGACGAAAGAGAAAAAGAAGAAAAAAGGAAAAAAAGAACAAAAAACATAAAAAAAGACCTGACACATGTTCAGGTCTTTTTTACGTATTTACTGTTCCTTCTTTTTTCGCACGATGCAGCCGTATTTTATAAATAATCAAAATGGCAGCTGCCACGACCAGGCCTTCCGCTACTGGCAAGAAGATTCCTAGAAATGTGAGAAACGTACAGCCAAAAATCAAAAACAAATAAATCACGAGCGCTTTTAAAATCGGTAAACGTCTAGCAAAGCCGAGCTTAAAAACAATAATCGCTAAAACAAGGATGGTGCCATATAGGAGCCACATCCCTGTTTGCGGATTTTCATCGACACGAAACAGCATCGCGAAAAAGGATAGATTCTCACTTACTTCCTGATCATTCAAAAAGATTCCCTCCCCTTATCTTTCAGGGTTCTATCTTTGTTAATTCTTCATGGAATTATGATAATCCTGCTAGCTTTTTCTTCTTCGCCGCTTTCTCACGTTCGTTTTTATCTAAAATTTTCTTTCTTAGACGAATGGATTCTGGTGTAACCTCACAGTATTCGTCTTCATTAAGGTACTCAAGAGATTCCTCAAGTGACATAATACGTGGTTTTTTCATACTAACCGTTTGATCTTTTGTCGCTGAACGTACGTTCGTTTGTTGTTTCATACGGCTAACGTTGACAACAAGGTCGTTCTCACGGTTATGCTCACCAACAATCATTCCTTGATACACTTCAGTACCCGGCTCAACAAAAATCACACCGCGCTCTTCAACGCCTTGGATTCCGTAAGAAGTTGCTTTGCCTGTTTCCATTGAAACAAGTACACCTTGACGGCGTCCGCCAACTTGACCAGACTGCATCGGCTGATAGCTGTCAAACGTATGGTTCAGAATACCAAAACCACGAGTTAATGAAAGAAATTCAGTTGTATATCCGATTAAACCACGTGATGGTACTGTAAAGATCAGGCGAACTTGACCGTTACCATTGTTGATCATGTCAATCATGTCACCTTTTCTTGCGCCCATTGATTCCATGATAGAGCCAGTGTGCTCTTCTGGTACATCAATTTGAACGCGTTCTACAGGCTCACATCGAACACCATCCACTTCTTTTACAATAACTTCTGGCTTCGATACTTGTAATTCAAACCCTTCACGTCTCATATTCTCAATCAGAATCGATAAGTGAAGCTCCCCGCGTCCAGATACAACCCAAGCATCAGGTGAATCAGTTGGATCCACGCGAAGACTTACGTCTGTTTGAAGCTGCTGCTCTAAACGCTCTTCTATTTTACGTGAAGTCACGTATTTCCCTTCACGGCCTGCAAATGGGCTGTTATTGACAACAAACGTCATTTGAAGTGTCGGCTCATCAATACGAAGGATTGGCAGTGCCTCTTGGTGTTCTACCGGACAAACTGTTTCACCTACGTTGATGTCTTCCATACCAGATACAGCGACAAGATCTCCAGCTTTCGCTTCATTGATTTCCACTCGTTTTAACCCTTGGAAACCAAAAATCTTTGTCACACGGAATTGTTTCACACTGCCATCAACTTTCATCAGGGCCACTTGCTGTCCTACTTGCATTGTTCCTCTGAATACACGGCCGATTCCAATTCTTCCAACATAATCATTGTAATCAAGTAGCGCCACTTGGAATTGAAGCGGCTCTTCATGGTTATCAATTGGGCTTGGAATATGGTTGACAATTGCTTCAAACAAAGATTCCATGTTTTCATCTTGCTTGCTCGCATCATTACTTGCCGTACCATTGATTGCTGATGCATACACAACTGGGAATTCAAGCTGTTCTTCTGTTGCATCCAATTCAATGAACAAGTCAATGACTTCATCGACTACTTCAGCCGGACGAGCAAAGTCGCGGTCAATTTTATTGACAACAACAATTGGTGTTAAGTTTTGCTCAAGTGCTTTTTTCAGCACAAATCGTGTTTGAGGCATACAGCCTTCATAAGCGTCCACCACGAGAAGTACACCATCTACCATTTTCATGATACGCTCAACCTCACCACCGAAATCGGCGTGTCCTGGTGTATCTAAAATATTAATGCGTGTATCTTTATAATGGATCGCAGTATTTTTAGCTAAAATCGTAATACCACGCTCTCGCTCTAAATCATTTGAATCCATGGCTCTCTCAGCGATATTTTCATTCGCACGGAAAGTACCAGCTTGATGGAGCAATTGGTCAACAAGCGTCGTTTTACCATGGTCAACGTGGGCAATAATTGCGATGTTGCGAAGATCTTTTCGAAGTTTCACATTTTCATCTCCTAAAATAATTAGATAACTTTCATATTATATCACAATCCCCTTTAAAATCCGATCGTTTTTCTGTAAACTTATATTAACTCTAAAAAAAGGGATGGAGACAAATGAAACAAATCAAATGGCTTCTATTATTATGTGCATTACTTGCAGTCGTCAGTATGGCGTTTATTGGGGTATCTGTTGCAGAAAAAAGCATACTGGGAACATGCCTTAGTATCGTGTTCGCCTTAATTTTCATGGGTACAGGATTTACATTAAAAAGAAAATTAAACGTGCAATCATAAATTTTTTCAAAAGCCTTTTACATTCTACATGTAGAAGGCTTTTTATTTTGAGCAAAAACAAGACCAACCACCCATGAAAAACCGAGTAATCAGACTGAAAATAGCATATAGACTTGGCAAATATAAGCAATCTGAACCTCTCTATTTTTCGACAAGAACTTTTATAGTTCTCCAAAATCAAACACAAAGTTACATTTTTCCTATTCTTCCACAAACTTTCTCATGGTATGCTGTTCTTGCAACAAAATTTAACAGAAAAGGGAGAGAAAAGAAGCATGAAGAAGTTTTTGAGCAAATCGCTCAGCTCTGTTGTATTTTTCGCTTTAGCTATCATTCTTACTTTCACAACAGTAGCTCCTGGGCAAGCAAGCGCTGCAACTTTCAAAGGGATTCCTTTTGAGCAGCAACAAATTATTAAAGATTTATTGGAGAAAAACGAGCGTGTCATCAACATTCTCATCAATTCATTTGTTGAGGAAGACAACAGCTACACATTCGATGTGAAAAAAGCGATTGAGCTCGGTTTGACTGAAGAAGAAGCGGCGACTGCTGAGAAATTCTTAGATCGCGCAGCTGTTCTTACAATCGTTTTCAGTGAAAGCATCACTAAAAACGAAAAAGGAAAATTAGTTTTTGATGCAGAAAAAGCGATTGAACTTGGTCTTACTAAAGAAGAAGCAACTAAATTCGAAAAGCTTTTCAAATCAGTGATCAGAATTGCTGATCTTGCTGGTGATGCACTTGTTCTAGACAAAAAAGGAAACGTTGTAATTGATTCAAAAATCGCAAAAGGTCTTGGATTCAAATCTACTGAATTACTTATTTTCAACCAATTGCTTAAGAAAATTCCTCAAGAGCAATTAAAAACTTTCTATGATGCAGTTCAACTTGCAAAAGAAAAATTAAACTAAGCTCGAAAACCCCCACCTGGTTCGTCCAGATGGGGGTTTTTATTTCAGCCAATATAGAATGATCATGATGACATACACTACACTAAACACGATACTCGCTCGACATAAGAGCTTTCCATAGTAGCGCTTCTCGAATTTTCTTTTTTCTTCCTTTTCATTTAAATATGGGATGGGGTCCGGTGTCTTCATGAGAGAAATTGGCTCTTTCATTTCTTGATAAAGATGACGGCAACTCTCGCAGGAATGTAAGTGCTCGGCTACTATTTTATTTGTTTCTGTACTCGTGTCCCCCTCTATATAAAGTGGTAACAATTCTTCGATCAAATAACAGCTCATTTATTGAACTCCTCACAATGTAGCATTCGCTTCAGCTCTAATCTGGCTCGATGAAGGGTTGTTTTGACTTTAGATAAAGTCCAATTCAAAATTTCAGCTACTTCTTCATATGACAATTCCTGAATATCTCTTAAAATGAGGACTTCCCTGTAAGAATCCTTCAGTTGATTGATATGATGCCACAGCCTTTGAATGTCAGCTTGTGTTTCTATGTGGTCTTCTGGTGTGATGAAAGTCTGCTGCTCTAAGTAATCAACATCCTCTACATCTGTAAATGACTGTTTTACTTTTCGGCGATAGTCATTGACAAAAGTGTGATAAGCAATGGTATAAAGCCATGTTTTAATACTAGAATGTCCTTTAAAAGAGGATAATCCATGTAGCGCCTTCATAAATACATCCTGCGCTAGATCCTTGGCCGTTTCCATATTTCCTGTCCGGCGATATAAATATTTGGTGATTTCCTGAAAATACTCTTCATATATTTTTTCAATTTGATCGGCTGGTCTAGACATTAAAAATAAAACCACACAGTCATCCAAATAGATAAGACGATAAAAAAGAGATATAACGAGTAAATAAACCCCTTCATACGTTTTAACTCGTTATCGTCATTCTGATCCTCAGTCAGTGCTGAAGACTGATCATTTCCTATGAAAGAATGCTGAAATTGCTGTTCATGTCTCTTCATCCAGCTGGCTGCCTCTTCTCCCAGCTCCCCTTCTTGATATAATTCAAATAAGTCTTGAAAGATGGCTTGCTTTTCTTTATCTGTCAAAACGGTGCACCTCTTTTGTTCGTCCATTTACTTCATAGATTTTACGCTCATTTAGTCCGAATGTTTGAATGATGACAAGCCATGAAATGTTCATTTCTCCTTCTTGGTTGATCATTCTCACTGGTTTTATTTGTTTTTTATAGATCGTATATGGTTTATACTTTTTTAGTACTTGCTGATAGACTTCATCACGTTCTTGATTAGATACCGTATGAGGCAAAGAAGAAGCTGATTGCCAATTCAACTCAATTCCATCAGTATCTCTATAAATATTCAGTAACTGAGAAGCTCGGTCAAATGTATACTGTTTGTGTTCACCAGACCCTGTTTTTCTCCTCACGTCTTTTGGGTTTTCCCCTATGATCTTTAACAAATCTTCATCGCTGATTTTTCCTTTTTTCTGATGAAGAATCGCTTTTCTTTTGACAGCTCGATTCTGATGAATTCTTTTGTTGAACCATTAAACAGAAACTCCGATTGATCTTTTGTTGTCACTTTCACTTGATGCTGCCAATCAAAATAAAAATCATCAATGGCCTGTGATTTGATAAGCAGGTGGCTGTAGATTTAAGTTTTTATAAATGCTGTTTATCGTGTTTTTCATCTCAGTTTCTGTTAAATTGATTCCGTCTATATCCTTCAATTGAAAGATGGCGTTCCCGTATTGCGCTTGTCGAAGCGTCCCTTTTTTCCAGGTGGCGAATGCTAAGCTCTCATTTTCATTCTGAGACATTTTTGGCAGAAGAAGAACGTTTGTCTCTCCGCCTTCTTTTTTTATCGCTACATGAATGCGATCTAGATCTATTGATCGTCCGCTTCTTTCGAAAAATTCAATGGTTTTTTCCCTATATTCTTTATCGGTCAAATCCTTACCCACGATACGACCCCGGTAGGAATAGCCGCTTAATTCGCCTGTAAACGCAGAAATATTCACTTCATACTGATCACCTGCAAACACGTAGAGATAAGGGATAGGCTGGTGACTAGATTTTAAATATAACGACTGATCCGCTGGTACAAACTTTGAGGCGAATTCTTTTGCACTTGTTGCAGATAAAGGGCGATATTCTTCTGAGAAAGTATCTACCAGTTCCGTTTTGGTGAATTGGAACATTGTATGAGGGACATTTACGATCGGATTGAGTAATAGCAGAAAAAAGACGGCTATACTCCCTGTGCACCACTGTCTCAACCTCATCTTGTCTTGTAATAAAGCACTTAACAAATAAATCGTCATAAAGAGCTTCCTGCTGCTGTCGCTAAAATCACAATTGATTTAAATGAAGATTGAAGCCCATACCTCGAGAGAGAAGGATAAAATATATAAAGCAGTGCAGCGAAAATCAGGCCATAGAACAAAAGCAATTCCTTCCACTTCTGATGCCAAAACGAGCGGAAGAAAAAATACAAAAGAGATGCGGCAAAGCCAACCATGAGCGCAGCGGTGATAAGATCTCTCCACACAAGCCCAGTATCTCCATCGATAAAGAACATTTTGCTTTCAGCAAAAATAATAAACACAGTTTGACATAAAGGCAGAAGTAACACAGATAAATCAAAAGCAAAAAACACGCCTTTATTTTTTAAATAAGGAAGAGAAATCACATAATAAACGGATGCAAGCAATACATAACCATAGATGAGAAATTGCATAAAATCGGTCAGTACTTCAAATGTTTCAATCGTATATTGTCTCGCCATGACTTGGTGAACCATTTCAATTGTCATTCCGCCTAGCAGAACCACACGCAATACGACACCTGCATAAAATAAATAGCCGCTTTTTTTTCCTTTCCACAGGGGAAGCGTGACAAAGAGAACAAACAGTCCAAAAACACACCATTGAATGATCTTGATGCTGTATTCATTTAAAATCAAATACCTTTCAAAGTGGAGGGATACATCACTAAACAAATCAAACATCGATACACAATCCTTTACATCAAATTAAGGCCTCGTTCGTATAGACATTTGCTTACCTAAAAGTTTCATAAAACACAAAAAATCACTTCATTCTCATGAAGTGATGCAGATTGTTGACAAAGGGCTAAAATGATCTTTATTTTAGCCCTTTGTCTTCTTTTCAGCGTGATAGAAAACCTTTGCAGTCTAGGAAGGACGAGCACCGGCGCAGAGCGAATTTGACATTCGTGAGCACCGGCGCGCAAGACTGACACCGAATGCGATGGTTTGTCTACACACTGAATCACTTCATTCTCATGAAGTGATGGTGCTTATCTATTATTTTCGCTTCCTTTTATGTAATCGTGCAAGATCTTTTCACAAATGGATCGATTTCCGGCAACAATGCTATTTTTCTCTAGGAACGTAAGCCGGTCTCCGTGAATATTTGAGTAAACAGCCCCTACTTCATCAAGCAGCACGCAGCCTGCTGCATAATCCCATGGCGCAAGCCTTAACGTGACGTATGCGTCACTTCTGCCACTTGCAATATAAGCGAGCTCAAGCGCAGCTGACCCTATGGTTCGTGTCCCCCTCACATCACGTACGAGACGGGCAAATGGTTTGGCGTCAAAATGCGGGCTTTCAATCGCCCATGTCGGGTTTATGCCAACAACGGCTTTTTCAATCGCTACATCTTTTAAAGGCGGGAGTAAGGTATCGTTCATATAGGCGCCTTTTCCTTTGACTGCATGGTATAGCTCGTCATGAATCACGTCATAAATCAGTCCGATTTTTCCAACACCATTTTCAAATATCCCAATTGAAATGGCAAAGTTGCGTTTTTGATGGATAAAGTTCATTGTGCCATCAATCGGATCAATGATCCACACAATCCCACCCAGTGAGGTCACCTCTTCCCCTTGTCCCTCTTCTCCTAAAATATGATGATCTGAAAATGTCGACTGAATCTTTTCAATGAAAAAACGCTCTGTTTCTTTATCGATATTTGTGACAAGATCATTTGGATTTGATTTTGTTTCAATTGATAGACCTTCCTGCATGGACGCTTTAATGCGGCTTCCTGCTTCTTTTACCCAAAGCTTTGCAAGACGGTCAATTTCCACCCAGTTTGTCATCAGACTGTAAACCTCTTTTCTATGTAGTACCTATTTGTATTAGCATACTGATATTATGTACGTAAAAGCAAGAAAAAAGCAGCTTCATACAAAAACGAACCGATGAATTGGTTCGTTTTTACCTCACCTTGTTTTACCCTTGAAGCTGCTCCCATTCTTTTCTTAGGCGCTCAAGCTTTCGTTTGCTGCGTTCAATTTGGATATCATCTTTTTGCTCGATGGCTTCATGAAGCGTAGAAAGCTCATAATCAACCTCTAATCTCCACACAGCGATGCGATTCTTCTTCTCTTGTCTATACCCCTGCTTCACGATTTGCTTCATTGGTCAACGCCCCTTCCAGAGAATGATTCATTCCTTGTCAGTTTTCATTGATAAAAAATACAATCGATAGGAGAATTGGTTCTTGCTTATATCGTATGAAGCGATCGCATAACCGCAACGACATTCTGAAAATTGTGTTTTTACCTATTTGTTATGTACCACAAATTCGATGTTTTTAAACGCTGCATCATGTTCTGCAATCTTTCTCCTCATGGTGCATCTTTTTTTGAGCTTGACCAAAGCTATGATAAAATATGAACAGCGAAAAGATACAGGAGGCATAACATGAGTGAGATGCGTTTTAGAGATGAAGATTTTGAGACATTCACAGTTGACGGTTTAGATGAACGAATGACCGTATTAAAAGAAAGAGTCCGTCCAAAGCTTGAGGCACTTGGCGATCATTTTGCACCGCTTCTTTCTTCTATTACAGGAGATGAGATGTTTGTACACGTAGCAAAGCATGCGAGAAGATCAGTCAACCCGCCAAATGATACGTGGGTTGCTTTTGCAAACAGTAAGCGCGGGTATAAAAAGCTCCCTCATTTTCAAATTGGGCTTTGGAAAACTCATGTATTTGTATGGTTTGCGCTTATTTATGAATCTCCGGTTAAAGGTGAGTATGGACAATTATTCGAAAAAGAGCTAGACACCATCCAGCAGAAAATACCGCAAGATTTCGTTTGGTCTAAAGATCATATGAAACCAGACGTACTGCGTCACAGTGAGCTTGATGCTGAACAGCTGAAAACACTATTTGAACGTGTTCAAACGGTAAAGAAAGCCGAACTCCTTTGCGGCATTCAAATGCCTAGAGAAGAAGTCGTTCAAATGAATAATGAAGAGTTTTTATCGAAAATCGAAGAAGCCTTCCGCACGTTGACTTATCTATACCGCTTTACACAGAAAGAATCTGTATAAAAAACGAGCCTATCACGGCTCGTTTTTTTACATGCGTATAATCGCTGCTTCTTCTGCCTCTCTAGCCCTTTTCACTGTGCGATAAGGAGAATACCCGCTTCCTTTTTCAAACGCCGCAGAGTGCGTCTTTTCCTCTGCTTTCGATGGCACAACCTCTTTAAATCGTTTATAAGCATTTAATAATTCCTGCTTGGCAATTCCTTTTTCATACGCTTTTTCAACGGCTTGAAAAAACGAAATGACCGCAATCTTTTCCTCTGTTGTCCAGTCGACATCCATTGGATATTGATATTCCATTTACTTATCCCTCACTTTAACACTCATTTCTTATTTGAACTTTCATTATAGCACTTGATCTATCAGAAACCGATCGATTTTATGCTTTACATTCCGATCAGTTCATAATATAATTCTTTTGTTTTATGCAATGAAATCTGCCGTTATTGGCACAATAATAGCAGGTATTTCGATGAAGGTGGGAAAGCAATTGTCACAACATGATACACCCTTATACACTGGACTAAAAAAACACGCTGCAACCAATCCAGTCCAATTTCACATTCCAGGCCATAAAAAAGGAGCCGGAATGGATCCTGAATTTAGAGCATTCATTGGTGATAGTGCATTAAGCATTGATCTCATTAATATAGAACCTCTCGATGATTTACATTCGCCTCGAGGGATGATAAAAGAAGCACAAGAGCTAG
The DNA here is from genome assembly GCF_024498355.1 of Bacillus pumilus. Taxonomy (GTDB): domain Bacteria; phylum Bacillota; class Bacilli; order Bacillales; family Bacillaceae; genus Bacillus; species Bacillus pumilus_P. The sequence goes on along the minus strand of NZ_CP101833.1, from coordinate 1,381,246 downwards.
CTGCTGAAGCATTCGGTGCTGATCATACGTTTTTCTCCATTCAAGGAACAAGCGGCGCGATCATGACAATGGTGATGACGGTCTGTGGACCTGGAGATAAAATCATTGTTCCTCGTAACGTCCATAAATCAATTATGTCCGCTATTGTATTTTCTGGCGCAGTTCCTGTTTTTATTCACCCAGAAATCGATAAAGAGCTTGGTATCTCACACGGCATTACACCAGACTCAGCCAAAAAAGCACTGACTGAGCACCCAGATGCAAAAGGCTTACTTGTGATTAACCCAACATATTTTGGCATTTCTGCTGACTTAAAAACGATCGTAGAGATTGCCCATTCATTTAATGTACCTGTCCTTGTGGACGAAGCGCACGGTGTGCATATTCACTTTCACGATGAGCTTCCGCTGTCTGCGATGCAGGCAGGTGCCGACATGGCGGCAACAAGCGTCCATAAACTCGGCGGCTCACTCACCCAAAGCTCTATTTTAAATATGAAGGAAGGACTTGTTTCAAAGGACCGCGTGCAATCGATTTTGAGCATGCTGACGACAACATCCACTTCTTATTTGCTCTTAGCGTCACTAGATGTCGCTAGAAAGCGTTTAGCCACTGAAGGAAAGGCGCTCGCAGATGAAGCGATTCGTTTGTCTGAATTAGCGAGAAACCGTCTGAATCAAATTGACGGCATTACCTGTATTGGTCAGGAAATACTCGGTTCAGCTTCTACTTACGATTATGACCCAACGAAATTAATTATCTCGATTAAAGACCTGGGGCTAAATGGCCATGATGTCGAAAAATGGCTGAGAGAAAGCTACCGAATTGAAGTGGAACTCTCTGACCTTTACAACATTTTATGTATCGTGACCCCTGGCGATTCTGATGAGACGATTGATACGCTTGTAACGGCTATGAAGGAAATTGCCGCAACTTCAACATGTGAGGGAGGCAAACAAGCCGTGACGGAAGTGTTACTGCCTGAGATCCCATCGCTAGCAATGACGCCGCGTGACGCCTTTTACGCCACAACAGAAGTGATTCCATTTAAAGAAGCGGCTGGCCGCATCATTGCAGAGTTTGTCATGGTATACCCGCCAGGCATTCCGATTTTTATCCCAGGCGAAATTATCACAGAAGAAAATGTCTCGTATATCTTTAAAAATATTGAAATTGGTCTCCCTGTCCAAGGACCTGAAGATTCAACACTAGAGATGATCCGTGTCATTAAGGAACAAAAACCAATTTTATAAAAAAGAAACATGCAGCCCCAAATGGAGCTGCATGCTTTTTTATTTATTCAGAGGCTTCATCACCGCAATGACAGTGACCACACGTTCCATATAGCGTTGTCACTTTTTCATTCTCAAATTGATCAATGGTTTCATTGCAATCTTGACAAATAATTGTACCCACGTACATTCCCCTTTTCTTCACTTATAGTTTGAAAGCGTTTAATCTATTTCTTATCTCTATAATATGATGTCACATTTAAGTTGTCAACGGTTAATTGTATGACACATTTAATCATTTTTTATCAATATATGCTTTTTCCTCATCATATTGAGGGAACGTTTCAATTGTATTTTGCTTCATATCAATTCTGTAACAATTGAGTAACAATCGAAAATTGTCAAAAAGGACATGATACACTAGAGTGACTAACAGGGAATCGGCTCCTAAAAATGTTGGTATAACCCCAAAGGATTTTGAGGTGAATAGATTGAATTTTATGAGGACACTTCTCATTATATTCCCCATGCTCTTTGTACTTAGTTCATGCTCTTTTGCTTATATCATACCGAATCAGACAGACCAAGTCAGTCATATTCAAAAACCAAGAATTCTCTTTTTTACTGATGCAGAAAATCTTGATAAAGAAAGTCCATATTATGATGCAGTACTCGATTTAAAAAATGAGTACCCAAAGGAAATGTCAAAGATGATTGTAAAAGAAGATCGTAAAGGCTGGAAAAATGAAGTAGAGGAATTACCGGCTATTTTACTTGTCAATGATGAAAAAGTCATTGTAAAGATTGAAGGAAATGTCCGCAGTAAAGAGGATATCTTATCACCCTTATGTCATGCATTAGACCGCGTGAATACAAATTAACGATTCGACCTTGCACTTATAGATAACCATATGAAAAAACCCCTCACCTCATGAGGGGTTTTTCATATGGAGACATTTGAGCAGCCTTTCTTTAAACGGTTTAAAAAACCCTCTCCTTTTTGGAGAGGGTTTTATAGGTTCGTTATTTCACGATATGGATTGGGCTTCCAATTGCTACTTCAGCCGTTTCCATTGTGATTTCACCTAATGTTGGGTGAGCATGAATTGTCATTGCGATATCTTCAGCAGTCACTCCAGCTTCAATTGCAAGGCTAAGCTCTGAAATCATATCAGAAGCGCCAACACCTGCAATTTGTGCACCGATGACTAGACCATCCTCTTTACGAGTGATCATTTTCATGAAGCCATCAGTTGCGTCAAGAGAAAGTGCACGTCCGTTAGCTGCAAATGGGAATTTCGCTGCAACGATTTCGATTCCTTCTTCTTTCGCTTCTGCTTCAGTGTATCCAACAGTTGCAAGTTCTGGCTCAGAGAATACAACAGCAGGAATACCAAGGTAATCAATTTCAGCTGGCTCTCCAGCGATGGCTTCAGCTGCAATTTTACCTTCGTAAGAAGCTTTGTGTGCAAGTGGTGGTCCATCAACGATGTCACCAATTGCATAGATGTTAGATACGCTTGTACGGCATTGTTTGTCAGTTTTGACAACTCCACGGTCTGTCAATTCAACACCAACTTGTTCAAGACCAAGCTCATCAGTGTTTGGACGACGACCAACCGTTACAAGTACGTAATCAGCATCAACTGTTTTTTCTTCACCTTTTACTTCGAAAGTAACAGTGACACCATCAGATGTTTCTTTAACGCCTTTTGCAAGAGCGTTTGTATGGATTTCAACGTTTCCTTTTTTCTTCAGGTTACGTTTAACCAAAGAGCTCATTTGCTTTTCGAAACCTGGAAGGATTTCGTCTCCACCTTCAAGGATGACAACTTCTGTTCCAAAGTTTGCATAAGCAGTTCCAAGCTCGGTACCGATGTATCCACCACCGATAACAACTAACTTTTTAGGTACTTCTTTAAGCGCTAAAGCACCAGTTGAGTTGATCACGCGGTCCGTGTATTTAAATGTAGGCAATTCAATTGGACGAGATCCAGTTGCAAGAATTGCGTTTTTGAAAGTGTAAGTCTGTGCTGAATTTTCATCCATTACACGTACAGAGTTGCTGTCTACGAAATAAGCTTCACCTTTGACGATGTCTACTTTATTTCCTTTTAGAAGACCTTGAACTCCACCTGTTAATTTGCTCACAACAGAAGCTTTCCACTCTTGAACTTTTGTGAAATCAACTGTTACGTTTTCAGCTTTGATACCCATGTCTTCAGAATGCTTTGCATTCTCGAAACGATGACCAGCATTGATTAATGCTTTTGAAGGGATACAGCCGACGTTTAAGCATACGCCGCCAAGCGTTCCTTTTTCAACGATTGTTACTTTTTGTCCAAGCTGTGCAGCACGAATAGCAGCTACATATCCACCAGGACCTGCACCGATGATAAGAGTATCTGTTTCGATTGGGAAATCTCCTACTACCATGATATTACGCCTCCATTAAAATTAATTGTGGATCATTCAATAAACGCTTGATGTGGTTAAGGGCATTTTGCGCAGTAGCTCCGTCAATCATACGGTGGTCAAAGCTTAGGGAAAGAGCTAAGACTGGAGCTGCAACGATTTCGCCATCACGAACAACCGCTTTTTCAGCGATACGGCCAATACCAAGGATCGCTACTTCTGGGTGGTTGATGACTGGAGTAAACCATTGTCCACCAGCAGAACCGATGTTTGTGATTGTGCAAGATGCACCTTTCATTTCAGCTGGAGCCAATTTACCATCACGTGCTTTTGTTGCAAGCTCATTGATTTCGTTAGACACTTCGAAAATCGCTTTGCGATCTGCATTTTTCACAACTGGAACAAGCAGGCCTTTTTCAGTGTCAGCTGCAATTCCGATATTGTAGTAATGCTTTTGAACAACTTCATCTGTTTTATCATCGATAGAAGTGTTAAGTACTGGGTACTTTTTCAAAGCAGAAGTTAGAGCTTTTACAACGTAAGGCAAGTAAGTTAACTTGATTCCTTGATCAGCTGCAACTTGTTTGAATTGTTTACGATGTGCAACAAGGTTTGTTACATCAACTTCATCCATTAATGTTACGTGAGGAGCTGTATGCTTAGAGTTCACCATTGCTTTCGCGATCGCTTTGCGGATTCCGCTCATTTTCTCGCGAGTTTCTGGGAATTCTCCTTCTAGAACTGGAGCTGCTGCCGCTTTTGGAGCCGCTTCTTCTTTCGCACTTTCAGCTGCTTGAGGTGCTGCTTCTTGAGTTGCAGAACCACCATTAACGAAGCTGTCGATATCTTCTTTTAGCACGCGGCCGTTTTTACCAGTACCTGCAACTTTGTAAATTTCAACGCCTTTTTCACGAGCATATTTACGTACAGATGGCATAGCAATTACGCGCTTGTTTGGATCAGCATCTACTTGCTCTTGTGCGCCTGCGCCAGTTGCTGCTGCCGCTTCTTCTTGTGCTACTTCTTTCTTCTCTGGCTCGTTACCAGCTTCAGCAGTACCTTGTACTTGAGCTTCAGTTTTTGCTTCGCCTTCTTCTTCGTTGCCTTTAAATTGAAGATTTTCGTAACCAGGTGCATCGAACGTAATGATTGTTTGTCCTACAGTTGCAACTGTTCCCTCTTCAACTTTTAATTCTAATACTTTTCCTTTAACAGGTGAAGGAATTTCTACAACTGCTTTATCGTTTTGTACCTCTGCTAAAACGTCATCTTCATTGATTTCGTCGTTTGGTTTTACAAACCACTTAACGATCTCACCTTCGTGGATACCTTCTCCGATGTCCGGAAGTTTAAATTCAAATGCCACTGTTTTTCGCCTCCTAGATTTTGTTGAATCCTTGTTGTGTATGTTTACACGGTCTTGTAATTGATAAAGGGGAAGAGAAATAAATTCTTTTCCCCTCTGTCATTTAATTAAAATTCAAGAACTTTCTTAGCTGTTTCAAGCACGTCTTTATGGTTTGGAAGCCATACGCTCTCAGCTTGAGAGAAAGCAAATACAGTATCAGGTGCAGCTACACGAAGTACTGGTGCTTCTAGGCTAAGAATTGCTCTGTCATTGATTTCAGCTACTACGTTTGCAGCAATACCAGCTTGTTTTTGTGCTTCTTGAACAACGATCGCACGACCTGTTTTTTCAACAGAAGCGATGATTGTTTCAATATCAAGCGGGCTTACTGTACGAAGGTCGATCACTTCAGCAGAAACGCCTTCTTTTTCAAGTTCTTCAGCAGCTTTAAGTGATTCGTGAACCATTGCACCGTAAGTGATGATTGAAAGGTCAGAACCTTCACGTTTCACGTCAGCTTTACCGATTTCAATTGTGTACTCTTCTTCAGGAACTTCCTGACGGAAAGAGCGATAAAGTTTCATATGCTCAAGGAACACAACCGGATCGTTGTCACGGATTGCAGAAATTAATAGTCCTTTTGCATCGTAAGGTGTTGAAGGAATGACAACCTTGATACCAGGCTGTTGTGCGATAAGACCTTCTAAGCTGTCAGCGTGAAGCTCAGGAGTATGAACCCCTCCGCCGAATGGTGAACGGATTGTCACTGGAGAATGCCAGCGTCCGCCAGAACGGTAACGCATACGAGCCATTTGTCCAGAAACAGAATCTAATACTTCGTAAACGAATCCGAAGAATTGAATTTCCATTACTGGGCGGAATTCTTGTAGTCCAAGGCCAATTGCAAGACCGCCAATACCAGATTCAGCAAGTGGAGTATCGAATACACGATCCTCACCAAACTCTTTTTGCAATCCTTCAGTCGCACGGAATACGCCGCCGTTTTTACCAACGTCTTCTCCGAAAACGAGAACGTTTTCGTCATTTTTCAGTTCTGTGCGTAACGCATCAGTGATCGCTTGAATCATTGTCATTTGCGCCATGGCTTACTTCGACTCCTTCTGTTTGTAAATTTCAAGCTGTTCAACTAAGTTGAATGGTTTCACATCGTACATGTTTTCAATCAAGTCAGTGACTTTTTGCTTAGGCTGTTCGTCAGCTTCTTTGATCGCTTGTTTGATTTGTTCTTTTGCATCTTCGATGACTTTATTCTCTTCTTCTTCAGACCATAGGCCTTTGTTTTCCAAGAATTTGCGGTAGCGTACCAATGGATCTTTTTGCTCCCACTCGTTTTCATCTTCTTTTGTACGATATCTTGTTGGATCGTCACCAGCCATTGTATGTGGGCCGTAACGGAATGTAAGAGTTTCGATTAATGTTGGACCTTCGCCATTTACAGCACGCTCACGAGCTTCAGCAGTCGCTGCATATACAGCTAATGCATCCATACCGTCAACTTGTACGCCTACGATACCAGCTGCAGCTGCTTTTTGTGCAATTGTTTGCGCAGCAGATTGCTTTTCAACAGGTGTAGAGATCGCATATCTGTTGTTTTGGACAACAAAAATCGCTGGCGCTTTGTAAGCCCCTGCAAAGTTAATACCTTCGTAGAAATCACCTTGTGAAGCTCCGCCATCACCAGTGTAAGTGATTGCAACAGCATTTTTACCGCGCTTTTTCAAACCAAGAGCTACACCAGCAGCTTGAATGATTTGTGCACCGATAATGATTTGTGGTGAAAGTGCATACACATCTTCAGGCATTTGGTTACCAACAAAATGTCCACGAGAGAACAAGAATGCTTTTGTTAGCGGAAGGCCATGCCAGATTAATTGTGGTACATCGCGATATCCTGGAAGAATGAAATCTTCTTTCTCAAGTGCAAAGTGAGTTGCAAGCTGAGAAGCTTCTTGTCCAGCTGTTGGCGCATAGAAGCCAAGACGTCCTTGACGGTTCAATGAAATTGAACGTTGATCTAATACACGTGTAAACACCATACGGCGCATTAATTCTTTTAATTGGTCATCTGAAAGATCCGGCATTGCCGCTTCGTTTACGACTTCGCCTTTCTCGTTTAAAATTTGAAACGTTTCAAACTGCTTTTTGATGGCATCAAATTGCTTTTTGCTATCAACAATTGCTTTTTTTGTTTTTGCAGCCATTCTAAAGTCACCTCTTCCTTTCTTTTAACAGTCAATTTGTCGTGAATCCATTTATACATACAGATATAGGATAACCCAAAATACTCATATGACTCCTGTATATAATAGCCACAAAGATTGTTGTCGAAACATTGGATGATCGCTTACTTTTGAGTCCTTCTAACTGTATTAACGATAGTTCACAAAATACTAATACAACTTCTGTTAACAAGGAATAGTTTACAACAAGAAAAATAGTCCGTCAATTGATTTAACGGCTTTATTTAAATAAATGTATTCGCTTTACTTTTTATGGTGAGCTGTATCAATCTGTTTAACGAACAGCATGAACTGTACTAGTATAGAGTGTACTACTGTACTACAATAGCAAATGTTTGTTTTTGTCGAAAAATAAGAAAAGAGCTGTTTTTTTCAGCTCTTTTTTGACTCTTTATCTGCAGCTTTGTACAAAGCCTGTTTATGCTCATTCAATTGGTCTGTATATTGATTGAACTTCTTGCTTTCTTTTCTGACCTTGCTGTAAGAACGATTCACTGTCTTCAGTTTGGATTTCAGTTCCTCGTATCCTAAGTCTTTTTTCTTTAAAGATTGATACAAATGCTGATCTTGTTTCAACGCCTTTTGATACTCACGGTAAAGCTGATCGTACGACGTAAATCTCTTCTCGATTGATTTCACCGTTTGATCTGCTTTATCCTTTAATGCCGCATCTTGTATCCGCCCGGCAGATTCCTTTACAGTTTGCAATTCTTTTTTCGATTGATCCATGCTGTCTTTTTCTGTTTTTAAATGTTCTTCTCGCTTCGTAGCTGATGCTAACGCCTGATCAGAAAGGCTTGACACTGTTTTTGTATGGTCCTTTGTCGTTTGAATCATTTTCGTATACAGCTTCTGCTCTTTTTTCTCATAGTTTTGCAGTGCGCCTTGCTCTTTTTCAAAGGTCGCCTCTTTTTCGCTCATTTTCGTCATCGCATCTTGCATCTCATTGAACGGACTTTGACCTCCGCAGCCCGCAAGCAAGAGGGTACATATCCCCGCTAAAGCAGCACCTGCTTTGATGCTTCTTTTCCTCTGTTTCATCAAAAGGTCCCCCTTTATATCTCCACATACCACTATAATTTTTATAGGCGTTTGTGACAAGGAAAGAGGTTAGCCTTTTTAGGTGAAGAAGATTTTTTTCAAGCTATAGGCTCATGACTATACAAATAGTGCATTCATACATAGTTTATATTACACGCTTCGCCTTCACTTCTGAGAGGCCGAGTGTATTTCCAAAGGAGGTCAAAAATATGTCTAATTATAGTCATGGAAGTATGTATGGTGGATATGGTGGATACGGCGGATATGGATACGGTGGTGGCTGCTGTTATCCAAGTTATGGTGGTGGATACGGATACGGTGGTGGACGTACATTCGCTTTAATCGTCGTCCTTTTCATCCTATTGATCATTGTAGGCGCAGCATTCTTAGGCGGCGGTGGCGGCGGCTGCTGCTAATGGCTGTCTAAGCCTTTGACCGGTCTCATAGGGCCGGTCTTCTTTATTTCATTGCATATGTTGTGTATCATTTTATATACTTTACATACAAAGGAAATAGGAGTGAAGTTTTGTGATTACCATGGATGATATCGTAAGGGACGGGCATCCCGTCTTGAGGCAAACAGCTGAAGCGGTCGAACTCCCGCCAACAGAAGAAGAAAAACAGCAATTAGCTGACATGATCGAATTCGTTAAAAATAGTCAGGATGAAGACATTGCTGAAAAATATGGACTGAGACCCGGCGTAGGACTAGCAGCTCCGCAAATCAATATTAGTAAACGTATGATCGCTGTTCACTGTGAGGATGAGGATGGGCAGCAATACAGCTATGCCCTGTTCAATCCTCGTATTGTCAGTCATTCAGTCAAAAGAGCTTATTTGGCTACTGGAGAAGGCTGCTTATCTGTTGATGAAGCCATCCCTGGATTCGTCCCGCGTTATGAAAAAATCAGGGTCAAGGCAACAACGGTTGAAGGGGAGGACATTGATATCCGCTTAAAAGGGTTCCCTGCCATCGTCTTTCAGCATGAAATTGACCACCTGAATGGCATTATGTTTTATGATCATATTCAAAAGGATCAGCCATTCGCCGAGCCAGACAACTCTGTTGCGATCGGCAGATCATAAAATAAAAAGAAGACCCATTAGCCAGGGTCTTCTTTTTTATTCTTCAATGAGGCCTAAATGGGTCACTGCATGGAATATGCCGTCCTCATCTACTGGTTTTGTCACAAAATCAGCCAATGTTTTTAATTCACTCACAGCATTTCCCATGGCAACACCTGTTCCAACAAATGAAATCATTTCTCTATCGTTCAGACCGTCTCCAAAGGCAACGGTATCCTTTTGATCGTAAGGCAGTCTTTCGATAACTCGTTTGATGCCTTCAGCTTTCGACCCGCCCTTTGGCAGGACATCTGTTGACAGCTCGTGCCATCTGACAAGATCAATTTCTTCGCAGAACGCCTCGTATTGGACTTCCTCTTCTGCCTTACAAAATAGCAGCATTTGAAAAATCTCGTTTTCTTTAAAGAAAGACAAATCATGCTCAGGATGCTCTGTTTTTAAAGTCCCAATCCCTTCATGGATAAACGGATGATTCGGCACAGAAGCCTTCATCGTTTTTTCCCCCATGAAAACAAGCGGATGATCATGACGATCCGCCGTCTCATAAATTTGCTCCATCAGCTCCAGTTTAAGCGGATTACCGTAAATGACCTCTCCCTCATACATGACATACTGACCGTTATACGCAATAAAGGAGTCAAGTGCTAATTCTTGTAAGATAGGTTGAATCAAAAAAGGCGAACGCCCAGATGCAATAAAAAGATGATGCCCTTTTTCTTTTAATAAACGAACTGCTCGCTTCGTTGATTCAGGTATTTTTTTATCATGATCATATAAAGTACCGTCGATATCAAAAAAGATGACTTTTTTATTCATATCTCGTCTCCTGTCTCTCGTTATGTACACACTCTCCCCTTCATCATACAGAAAGATTTCCGCTTTCGAAACCAATTCCTTTTAAAACGCCCATTTCCCACATATAACCATGTAACATTCAATGGAAACATCATATAATACAAGTATAAAGAGAGAACGGACTTGCTGCCCTAAAATGACATCATCCCGAAAGGAGGCGATCCGCGATGCTTCGTCGTCTGCGTAAGAAAATTCGAAGACAATGGAAGGACATGCTTCGTAAAAAATCGATTGCTTAAAAGGATCTTCCGCACATTTGCTGAAGGTCCTTTTTTCTCAGAGCCTTTTCTTATGCGCGTTTTTTTAATATAATAGAATAAGCGAGTGTAACATACGGTATTTAAGGAGAGATTTGGATGATATATAAGGTATTTTTTCAGGCAAGTACTACTGAGGTACCTGTAAGAGAACACACAGATTCACTATACGTTGAAGCGGTTTCTGAAAGAGACGTACGCGATAAGTTGAAAAAACATAACTACAATATTGAATTCATTCAGGCTGTAGACGGTGCTTTTTTAGACTATGAACGAGAAAGTGAAAATTTTAAAGTATTGGAGCTATGAGAGGAATGAAATTTGTTAAAAACGATCAGGCGGCAGTTTTTGCGCTCGGCGGATTAGGTGAGATCGGTAAAAACACGTATGGCGTTCAATTTCAAGATGAAATCATTTTAATTGATGCTGGTATTAAGTTCCCTGAAGATGAGCTTCTCGGAATTGATTACGTCATCCCTGACTATACGTACTTAGTTAAAAACGAAGATAAAATCAAAGGTCTATTCATCACTCACGGACATGAAGACCACATCGGCGGTATCCCTTACCTTCTCAAGCAAGTGAATATTCCAGTTTACGGAGGCAAACTCGCAATCGGCCTACTTCGTAATAAATTGGAAGAGCACGGTCTCTTGAGACAGACGAAACTTCACATTTATGAAGAAGAAGATACCATTAAATTTAGAAAAACAGCGGTGTCTTTCTTTAGAACAACGCACAGCATTCCAGATTCTTACGGAATTGTCGTGAAGACACCTCCTGGCAACATCGTACATACAGGTGATTTCAAGTTTGACTTTACCCCTGTTGGCGAGCCTGCCAATTTAACGAAAATGGCTGAGATTGGTAAAGAAGGCGTCCTTTGTCTTCTATCTGACAGTACAAACAGTGAAATCCCAGAATTTACGATGTCTGAAAGACGCGTAGGTGAAAGCATTGATGACATCTTTAGAAAAGTAGATGGACGTATTATCTTTGCAACGTTTGCTTCAAACATTCACAGACTACAGCAAGTCATTGAGTCCGCTGTTGCCAACGGCCGAAAAGTCGCTGTGTTTGGGCGTAGTATGGAGTCCGCAATTGATATTGGACAAGATCTTGGCTATATTAAATGTCCAAAAAACACGTTCATTGAACATAATGAAATCAACCGTCTTCCAGCAAACAAAGTCACCATTCTTTGTACTGGCAGCCAGGGTGAACCGATGGCAGCTCTTTCTCGTATTGCAAACGGTACTCACCGCCAGATTTCCATTAATCCTGGAGACACAGTTGTCTTCTCATCTTCACCGATCCCAGGTAACAATATTAGCGTAAGCCGTACCATCAACCAGCTTTATCGTGCTGGCGCTGAGGTCATTCATGGCTCACTAAATAATATTCACACATCTGGTCACGGCGGACAAGAAGAACAAAAACTAATGCTCCGTTTAATTAAACCTAAATTCTTCATGCCGATTCACGGTGAATACCGCATGCAAAAAACGCATATTAAACTTGCGAATGATTGCGGAATTCCTGAGGAAAACTGCTTTATCATGGATAATGGTGAAGTTCTTGCACTGAAAGGTGACGAAGCAAGTGTCGCTGGCAAAATTCCATCAGGTAACGTGTATATCGACGGAAGCGGCATTGGTGATATCGGAAACATCGTATTAAGAGACCGCCGCATTCTTTCAGAAGAAGGTCTTGTCATTGTTGTCGTCAGCATGGACATGAACGAATTCAAAATCTCTGCTGGTCCTGATTTGATCTCAAGAGGCTTTGTCTACATGAGAGAATCTGGAGACCTCATCAATGACGCACAGGATTTGATTTCAAAGCATCTTGAAAAAGTGATGGAACGCAAGACAACACAATGGTCAGAAATTAAGAACGAAATTACTGACACACTTGCACCTTTCCTTTATGAAAAAACAAGACGCCGCCCAATGATCTTACCGATCATTATGGAAGTGTAATCAGACAAAGGGCTAAAATGATCTTTATTTTAGCCCTTTGTCTTCTTTTCAGCGTGATATGAAAACCTTTGAAGTCTAGAAAGGTCGAGTACTGGCGCGGAGCGAATGTGACATTCGTGAGCACCAGCACGCAGAACTGACACCGAATGCGAGGGTTTGTCTTCACGCTGAGAGACACAAGCCATTGGCTGTGTCTCTTTTTTTCGTCCAGCATTAAAAAACCGCATATATACAAATATACATGCGGTTTCTCATTCATTCTTTTATGATTGAATTGGGAGATGCTGAAAGCTTCTGACATCAAACAATCCCTTTGTCGTCATTTTTACATCAGGAATGACTGGGAGTGCCAAGAAAGATAGCGTCAAAAATGGATTGAAATCTAAGGCAAAACCTGTTTCTTTTAACGCTTCATGGAGTGCATGAAGACTTTCATTTACTAGATGTGCTGGTTGATCTGATAATAAACCAGAGATCGGTAATGGAAGTGTATGAAGAGGCTGGCCGTCCCTCACAACAGTCAATCCGCCGCCTGCTTCTTTTAACGTCTCAATGGCTTTGATCATATCGGCATCATTTGTGCCAACAGCAATTAAGTTATGAGAATCATGCGCCACAGTTGTTGCAATGGCTCCCTCTTTTAAGCCAAAGCCACTGACAATCCCTACCCCAATCTCAGATAAACCTTGATGACGTTCGACAAGCACCATTTTTAATACATCTCTTTCTGTATCACTAGTAAATTGTCCATTGATTTCTGAAGGAGATACTTGTTCTAATTTCGTTTCAAGCTGATTCGGAATGATGCGAATGACATTCATCTTTTGATCATCTGTGATAGGCAGTGTAAGATCTTTATCTTGAACATCCACTGCATGGACAGATTGTAATAATGCAGGACTCGGTGATATCTTTTCAACACTTGGCTGGTAATCTCCATGCTGTGAAACCAATTCGCCTGCAATAAATACGCTTGTGATGTCTACTTGATGAAGGTCAGAAATGAGCATAAAATCCGCATCAAAGCCTGGCGCAATCGCTCCCTTTGTGCTAAGACCAAAACACTCTGCTGCATTTAAACTCCCCATTTGATACGCTAAAAAGGGATCCAATCCTTCTTTGATGGACATACGCACCTGCTCATCAATACTTCCTTGCGCCATGAGATCATCTAAATGTTTATCATCGGTACAAAAGAAAAAGCGTCTCGCATTTTTCTCATTGACAGCTGGTAAAACATTTTTCACGTTTTTGGCAACAGATCCTTCTCTCAGCATGACATACATGCCTCGTTTTACACGTTCAAGGGCTTCCTGAGCTGTTGTCACCTCATGATCTGTTTGGACATTTGCTGTCCGGTAGACGTTTATTAATCGGTCTGTTAAGCCTGCTAGGTGGCCATCAATTAATTTGTTCTCGTTTTGAGCATCGAGCAGTTTTTGAAGCATATCTTCTTCTGCCTGCTCTACACCGACATAGTCCATCACCTCAGCAAGACCAAGAACCTCTTTCTCTTGATAAAGAGGCTTTAAATCTTTCGCTTTTAGCGTAGCACCTGATCGTTCAAAGCTGACAGCCGGCACACAGGATGGCAGCATAAAATATATATTTAAGGTAGCTTTTCTCGCTTCTTCCAGCATAAAACGGATGCCTGTTATACCTGAAACGTTGGCAATTTCATGCGGGTCTGTTACGACACTTGTCACACCGCGGGGAACGACAGCTTTGGAGAATTCAGCAGGGGTCACCATGGAGGACTCGATATGAACGTGCCCATCAATAAAGCCAGGTATAAGCATTTGACCGGCTGCATCCAGCTCCTGCTCTCCCTCGTATTCTCCAATCCCTACTATTTTTCCATTTTCAACAGCGACATCAGCGTCTATCCATTCCTGGTTAAACACGTCCATAACCTTCGCATGTTTAATCACTAGGGCTGCTTTTTTTCTCTTTGCAGCTACCTCAATTTGATGTCTGAAAAGCTCCTTATCCAACGACACTGCCTCCTCCAAGTAAACAATATAATGTTTCTTATCGTAAACGAATCTGTTTGCCCAGTCAATGACATTTAGAGAAAATCAACCATATAAAAGGACTGATTTTTATTTCTGAATAGTGATAATTGCATGAAAAATATTGGGGATCACTTTTGCTGTTATTCATAACAAAATGAGCCTATTTCAATTTGCTTCCCCCTCTTCACTGTCCGTCTGTCGTGTACACAATCATAAAAAAACACCCCGCCCTCGGAGTGTTTAATAGTCGTTCTGCATTTCTCGTTTTTCAAAGCGTCCAATATCTGCTACTGCCCCAATAACAATGAGGATATCTTCTTTTTGGATCATTTCATCTGCCAGCGGGGAAACAATGACTTCTTTCCCGCGCTTAATCGCTACAATATTGATGCCATATCTTGCTCTAATATCAAGATCTAAAAGAGAATGCCCGGCAAGTCTGCTGTTTGCAACGATTTCAATGAGGCTATACTCATCTGACAGCTCGAGATAATCCAGCACGTTGTTGGAAATGATTTTATGCGCAATCCGCCTGCCCATGTCTCGCTCTGGATGAACGATGCGATCCGCTCCAATTTTGTTGAGTACCTTTTCATGGTAGTCATTTTGCGCTTTCACTGTGACCATTTTGACGCCAAGCTCTTTCAGCATAATCGTTGTTAAAATACTTGCCTGAATGTTTTCTCCAATCGCGACGATGACATGATCAAAGTTGCGAATGCCGAGGTTTTTTAAAACAGATTCATCCGTCGAATCACCAATCACCGCATGTGACGCAATTTTAGCGTATTCGTTCACTCGATCTTCATTCATATCCATGGCCATCACTTCAAGTCCTTCTTCGCTCAGCGCCTTGCAAATACTTCCGCCAAAGCGTCCAAGACCAATGACTGCATATTCTTTTTTCATGTTCAGACTCCTTTTATATCACTTACCATGCATTTTACTACGATTTGGTTAATGAATCCATATGCGAACGAATTTTTTTGCGGAACGCTTCACTTAAGTAAAGGTCTGCTCCTTTTTCAATTTCACTGCGATAATGACCTGGCGGAGCGATTTCTTCGCTCTTTTGAAGGACGAGAAAGGTTAAACAATCCTCATATACTTGATCACCCATTTTGACATCGACAAAAGCTGGACGATAAGTACCCTCATATACACCCTCTCGTTTGTACAAATAACGAATGGCATCAAAAGGCACCTCATATAAAACGCCCTCTGTTTCTCCGCCGTCTTCTACCATATCGGCTCTTGATCCATCAGGCCGCACCAATGTAAATCTAGTTGTAAAGCGGTCAAGTGCACCGCCTCCGACGATTCGTTTGAAGTAATGATCGACTTTAGCTAGCTTAAACCTTGCATCATCCATACAGGAGCCATAGGCAAAATAATAGAAGGATGACGGCTGACGCTGCCACAGTCTATATTCTTTCCAGCTGCCGCTCTCAATTTCCTTCAGCCCTGATGCCATCTGCTCTGGTAATGTGTATACAATGGCTGCCTTTGGTCCTTGATCCGTCATGACATCAATTTCCTGCTTGTCATACCATTCCTCTAGCGCGTCTAACTTATTCAACGTTTCAGCGGTCACCTCATACAATTCCCCATATACTGTGCTTTTTCCCGTGAGAATACACGCAGGGTATCCTGCACCAGTATCGTATAGCCTTCCATTTATCCAAGCTGATTTAGCTAATGGCCTGTTTTCTTTCATATACGCCTCATGGTGCTCTTCATGTTTTAGAAGCGCCCCATATACAAATAAAGTTTTCTTCGTCATGAAATCACGTCCTCTCACCTTGCTACTGTCTGCTCTTTTGACACACAGGTAAATAAATATGAAAAGCTGTGCCTTTTCCCAGCTCACTGGATACTTCCATTCTTCCGTGATGATCTTTTAAAATCGTCGCACAGATGGTCAGACCAAGCCCTGTCCCTTCTTTTTTAGTTGAGAAGAAAGGGTCATATATTTTCTGAATATTCTCTTCAGACATCCCTTTCCCTTCATCTTGAATGATGATTTTCCATTCATTCATCACTTTCTCTGTTGATATGTATATGCTACCGCCTTCAGGCATCGCCTCAATGGCATTTTTGATTAAATTAATGAACAGCTGCTTCATTTGGTTGGCATCTGCTAAGATAGCCCCAGCATCCTGCTTTTTAAATGGCTGCTTGAGGTCAATATTAGAAAGAACTGCATTTGTTTTTAGCAGGGTAATCACCTGTTCTAACAGCTCATGAAGCCGGACTTCTTGAAAATTGACCGATTGAGGCTTTGCTAACACAAGCAGCTCGCTTAAAACAAAATCAATCCGTTTAATTTCGGAAAAGATAATGTCAAAATAATCGGTTCTTTCGGGATATTGTGTTTTCATCAGCTGTAAAAAGCCGTTTACTGATGTCAGCGGATTTCTGACTTCATGGGCAATTCCAGCGGCTATTTGTCCTGCAACGGCGAGCTTTTGCGCCTGCATTTGCAATTGTTGATTGGATTTTTCAAGCTCGAGCTTTGCCTGCTTTTGTTTCGTGATATCGGCAACCGTTCCAATACCTCCAGTAAACTGGTGCTGCTCATCAAAGTAGAGCTTGTAATGAACGTCTCCCCATACCTTCTTTCCCTCTTTATGGAGGAGCTGCAGTTCAACTCGGCCCGCATCCTTATGTTCTTTTATCACAGATAACAAATGCTTGACAACACGCTCTTCTTGATCAAAGTACTGATTGTACATCGTGCCTAGACATTCATCTATATCGTAGCCCGTCATTTGTTTCCATGCTTGATTTAAAAAAATGATTTGACCCTTTTCATTTGTTTCAAAGACGATTTCTTGCAAGTTATCTGTTATTCGATTCAGCCGCTCCGTCAGTTCGTGTGCTTCTTTTTCTCGCTTGTTTAAATCTGACACAAGTAAATTTAACCGGTCCACATAGCCTGAGACGACCCAAATACCAGCTAAAACAACGACTGTAAAGGCTAGATCGAGCGGCCAATTAATTTGATAGCCGCCTAGATAATAAAAGAAACCCCAGCTTAAGATTAATATAAATGCAAGAACAGATAACACGATCCGCACTTGATATGTTTTGTTCAAATGATTCCACCTGCCGCCCTGAGATTCTTTGTCAATTGTACCATTTTCCACTTATTTTTTGAGGGAGATGGGGCATTTTTAAGGAACTTTTTTCATAAAAAATAGCCTGTTCTCAGCACGAAGCAAGAGAGCAGGCTATTTTTATTTACTGCTGAAGGGCTTCTTGCAGCTCTTTTAGCAGTAGTTCTGCTCCTTCAGCGCTTAATGTAATTTGACCATTTCCATATTCATGATTCTCAGAAGTAATCTCACCAGTCATGAGACAAACACCTTGAGGCTGATATTTTTTCAAGACGATTTTATCTCCATCTATAAAAAATTCCATACTGTCTTTAATTGCGATATCAAGTGCTCTTCTCAATTCGATTGGCATAACAATACGCCCTAGTTCATCTACTTTTCTTACGACTCCGATAGATTTCAATTTCGTTCCCTCTTTCTTTCATTAGCTCAAGATCAATCTGGTATTCACCAATTGATATATCGTAGACGTAAGAGATTCACGAAAGGTTTCTCCTGCTTAAAAATTTTTTTCATAAAAGAAAAAACAAAGGGAAAATTTATTGTGTTTGTCAAAATGAGACTTGAATTTTACAGATTCATTTCAAGGTCATCACAAACCCCCACAAATGACAGCAGCCCTCTGAACTTTTAAATGTAAAATTGTTTAAAACAGCAAAAATAGAGATTGGGTGAAAACATGTTTCAAAATGCCGAAATTGGAATTGATTTAGGAACAGCTAACATATTGGTTTATAGTAAAAACAAGGGAATTATTTTAAATGAACCGTCCGTCGTGGCAGTAGATACAGAAACAAAGACTGTACTTGCAGTCGGATCAGAAGCAAAAGAAATGATTGGGAAAACCCCTGGGAAAATTGTGGCGATCCGCCCGATGAAAGATGGTGTCATCGCTGATTATGATATGACAACAGATTTACTAAAACAAATTATGAAAAAAGCAGGAAAGAATATTGGATTTACCTTTAGAAAGCCGACCGTCGTTGTATGTACACCTTCTGGTTCAACAGCTGTCGAGCGCCGCGCGATCAGTGATGCTGTAAAGAATTGCGGGGCAAAGCATGTGCATTTAATTGAAGAACCTGTCGCAGCTGCAATCGGCGCTGATCTACCGGTAGACGAGCCTGTTGCAAACGTCGTCGTAGATATTGGCGGAGGAACAACCGAAGTGGCGATCATTTCATTTGGCGGCGTTGTCTCTTGTCATTCCATTCGAATTGGAGGAGATCAGCTGGATGAGGATATCATTACGTTTGTAAGAAAGAAATACAATCTATTGATCGGAGAGCGGACAGCCGAACAGGTGAAAATGGAAATTGGGTATGGACTCATTGAACATGAGCCTGAGTCATTAGAAGTGCGCGGACGCGATCTTGTCACAGGTCTTCCAAAAACGATCACGCTTGATTCTCATGAAATTCAAGGCGCCCTGCGAGAATCACTTCTTCATATTTTAGAAGCAATTCGTGCCACGTTAGAGGACAGCCCTCCAGAGCTAAGTGGTGATATTGTAGACCGCGGCGTGATTTTAACTGGCGGTGGTGCTCTTTTAAATGGCATTCAAGAATGGCTCTCTCAAGAGATTGTCGTTCCGGTTCATATTGCGGCAAATCCGCTGGAATGTGTAGCGATTGGAACAGGGCGTTCATTAGAAGTCATCGACAAATTGCAAAAAACATTAAAATAATCTTCCTGTTCTACTTCTTTTTCCCTCATTTCGATCATATCGTGAGAAATGGATAAACGTGAAGGAGGAAAAACATGTTGCTTGATTTAGGTAAACGGGTCGTTGTCACAGTCATTTTAACGGGTATTATTTTAGGAGGAATGAGCCTGTCATTTTCACATATGCCCCCTTCTAATGCACAGCCTGTGAAACAACTGAACCGCTAAAAAAGCCGCACGAAAGCGGCTTTTTTATTTTGGCTTCAAAGCGGATCCCCATTTTCCTTTTCGGTCATAAATCTGATATGATGAACATGACTAAAGGAGGGTTTTTTATGAGTTCATTCAAAAAACAACTAGATCAATATGCAAAGACCATCGTTGAAGTCGGTGTGAATGTTCAAAAAGGACAGGAAGTGGTCGTATCGGCGT
Organism: Bacillus pumilus; assembly: GCF_024498355.1. Taxonomy (GTDB): domain Bacteria; phylum Bacillota; class Bacilli; order Bacillales; family Bacillaceae; genus Bacillus; species Bacillus pumilus_P. Next base: position 1,361,538 of record NZ_CP101833.1, on the reverse strand, counting down.
TTACGGAATCTGCAGACCTTGTTCGTCTTGTGGCAAAACACGCGTATGAGCGCGGGGCGAAAAACGTACATATCCGCTGGAGTGATGGTGTTCTCACCCGTTTAAAATACGAACATGCACCACAGGATGTTTTTGAGCAATTTCCGGAATGGGAAGCACAGATGATGGAAACCATCGCAAAACGCGGCGGCGCTTTTATTACCATCTTGTCGGAAAGCCCTGACCTTCTGCGAGGCATTGACTCGAAAAAAATCGCTGCACAGCAAAAGGCTGCTGGTTCAGCACTTCATACATATCGTCAATACGTCCAATCTGACAAAGTCGCTTGGACGGTCGTAGGTGCTGCATCAAAAGACTGGGCGAAAAAGATTTTCCCTGACCATACAGATGAAGAGGCTGTCGCTTTATTATGGGATCAAATCTTTAAAGTCGCACGTGCTGATCAAGCAGATCCTGTTGATGCGTGGAAAAAGCATGATGAGTCACTCAATGAAAAAGTAAAAGTATTAAATGAGCGTCACTACCATAAGCTGCACTATGCAGCACCAGGTACAGATTTAACGATCGAGCTCCCAGAGCAGCATATTTGGGTAGGAGCTGGCAGCGTGAGTGAGCGCGGTGTATCTTTCATGGCCAATATGCCGACAGAAGAAGTATTTACCGTACCTAAAAAAGATGGTGTGAACGGTATTGTCTCAAGTACAAAGCCGCTCAGCTATGCCGGAAATATCATTGATGAATTCACATTAACCTTTGAAAATGGCCGGATTGTGGATGTCAAAGCTAAAGAAGGCGAAGATATCTTAACATCACTGGTTGAAACAGATGAAGGTTCTCATTATTTAGGCGAGGTTGCCCTCGTACCAGATGATTCACCGATTTCAAACTCGGATATCCTCTATTACAATACACTTTACGATGAAAATGCATCGAACCACCTTGCCATCGGCAGCGGTTATGCGTTTAATATCGAAGGCGGAAAAGAGATGAAACGAGAGGAATTAGACGCAGCTGGTGTCAACAGCAGCATTACACACGTCGATTTCATGATTGGTTCAAAAGAAATGAATATTGATGGAATCACAAAAGACGGGAAGCGTGAACCGATCTTCCGTAATGGAAATTGGGCTTTTTAATCAAAAAAAGACATCCATGTGGATGTCTTTTCTTATTTACGCATAAAGCTCGTTGAGTCTCTTTTGAATGTCTTGATCTGCTAAAAACTCATCATATGTTGTTTGTTTATCAACAATGCCATTTGGCGTCACTTCGATCATACGATTTGCAACCGTTTCAACAAACTGATGGTCATGAGATGAGAAGAGCATAGCCCCTTTAAAGCTCATTAAGCCGTTATTCAGCGCTGTAATGGATTCTAGGTCTAAATGGTTCGTCGGCTCATCTAACAGCAGAATATTCGCTCCAGACAGCATCATTTTTGATAACATACAACGAACCTTTTCTCCTCCTGATAAGACACTTGCTTTTTTCTTTACTTCTTCTCCAGAGAAAAGCATACGTCCTAAGAAGCCTCGTAAGAAGCTTTCACTTTGATCATTAGGGGAATATTGACGCAGCCAATCCACAAGATCTAAGTCGCTTCCTTCAAAGTATTCACTATTGTCTTTCGGGAAAAAGGCTTGAGACGTTGTTACGCCCCATTTAAACGTCCCGCTGTCTGGCTCCATCTCACCAGCAAGGATTTTAAATAAAGTGGACACAGCAAGCTCATTACGGCTTAAGAACGCAATTTTATCTTCGCGGTTCATAATAAAGCTGACGTTATCAAGTACTTTCACGCCGTCAATCGTTTTTGATAGACCTTCTACTTGAAGGACATCATTTCCAATTTCACGCTCTGGCGCAAAATGAACATACGGATATTTACGAGACGATGGCTTAATGTCATCTAGAGAGATCTTATCAAGCAATTTCTTTCTTGATGTCGCTTGCTTCGATTTAGAAGCGTTCGCACTGAACCGGGCAACGAACTCTTGAAGCTGCTTAATTTGTTCTTCTTTTTTCTTATTTGCATCTTGGCTTAGTTTGAGTGCCAATTGGCTGGATTCATACCAAAAATCATAGTTACCGACATATACTTGGATTTTTCCAAAGTCAAGGTCCGCAATATGAGTACACACTTTGTTTAAGAAGTGACGATCATGCGATACGACGATAACGGTATTTTCAAAGTTAATTAAGAATTCTTCCAGCCACTGAATCGCTTGTAAGTCCAAGTGGTTCGTTGGCTCATCAAGAAGAAGAACGTCAGGTTTACCGAATAAAGCTTGGGCTAGTAATACTTTGACCTTTTCAGAACCGCCAAGCTCAGACATTTTCTTTGATTGAAGGCTCTCTGGAATGCCAAGACCTTTTAATAGGATCGCTGCTTCACTTTCTGCTTCCCAACCGTTTAACTCAGCGAACTCACCTTCAAGCTCCGCTGCACGAATCCCGTCTTCATCTGAGAAATCAGGTTTCATATAGATCGCGTCTTTTTCCTGCATCACATCATATAGACGTTTATGACCCATGATGACGACCTTTAACACTTCAAACTCTTCGTATTCAAAGTGGTTCTGTTTTAAAATCGCTAAACGTTCACCAGGGCTCATATGAACATCGCCAGTTTGAGCATCAATTTCTCCAGAAAGAATCTTTAGGAACGTTGATTTACCAGCTCCGTTGGCACCAATTAGTCCGTAGCAGTTGCCAGGAGTGAACTTAATATTTACTTCTTCAAATAGTTTACGATCAGCAAAGCGCAAACTAACATTATTTACTGCAATCATTTATTAATCCTCCATCACTCATTCATCATTATGAAGTATAACATGAATAACGTTTGATAGAAACGTCTCTCTCTCAGAACAAAGGCTTTTTGTCCATTATGGTATAATAAGTTGGAATGATTTGTTGAAGGAGTTCATGCAATTTGAGATTACTCACACTCATGGAATACTGTTTATTGATTTTCTTTATGGGCATTTATTTATCTGCAACAGGATTTAACGCGAAGGACTTTGGTCTTTATATTGGGCTTGTTCTCATTTACACACTGGTCCACCTCTTTTCCAAACGCTTTTTACAAAAGCGGGGAAAAGAAAATCAAAAGATCGGATTGTTTCGATCCGTTTTAGCCATCACCGGGTCTGTGTTCGCTTCTGTTTTGGCCATTGTGATCATTGTCACGATGCTCATGCCAAATTAAAAACGACCCTTCTTTTAAAGGTCGTCCATTCAAGCACCTTTCTCACGCCTTGAGAAGGGTGCTTTTATTGTGTTTGTCGAATGTCACCAAATGGGAAGAAAACAAATTCTGATGTCCCGACAATACGATCCTTTTCAATGAGTCCAAGTCCATTTCGGCTGTCCATGGAATTAAGTCTGTTGTCACCCATCACAAAGTAATCGTTTTTCGGTACTTTCAGCGGACCAAAATCCCCTGTCAAATGCACCTCATACTCTTTCGCATGCACCTTGTTCTCTTTTAAATAAGGCTCATTTACTTTTTTGCCATTAATGTAAAGGGTATCATCCTTCATTTCAATCGTGTCGCCTGGAAGGCCGATCAATCGTTTTACATAATGAATTTTCTGACCATCTTTTCCATTTATAATGACGATGTCACCGCGTTTGACACCACCGAGATAGTTAATGGTTTTGTTTACAAACAGCTTTTCCCCGTCATGAAGGGTTGGGTCCATTGACTCTCCTTCCACCACATACGGCTCAAATATGAACGTACGGATGAGAAAGACAAGTGCAAGTGCAATCAAAATGGCTTTGATCCATTCAAACAGTGAACTTTTCTTCTCTGTTTTGGCTTGCTTCGCATCAGATTGAATGTCATTTTCGTTTTGTTTGTTTTCTTCGTTCAAAATACTGCTTCCTCCTAAGGCTTTCTGCTAAAAGACTTGAAACGTGAATTGAATAACTTTACTTTATCACATGTCAATTAAAAATTCACAAGACAACCATCCATTTAGCTATTTTTTCCTAATTTGTTGATCATTAAACAAAAAGAAGCACCGCTCTTCACGATGCTTCTCTTCTGAATTACGCTTCTTGTTTGACTGGTTTTTTCAAAATACCAAGTAAAAGCGCTGTGACAACAGCACCGATTAAGATGCTGATGATATAAAGAACCGGATGATTTGTTACCCAGAAAACGAATAGTCCGCCGTGTGGTGCAGGAAGCGTGACTCTAAAGAATTCCGTTAATCCGCCAGCAACTGCTGCGCCAACGACGGCTGAAGGAATCACGCGCAGAGGATCTGCCGCTGCAAACGGGATCGCCCCTTCGGTGATGAAAGCGGCCCCCATGAAGTAGCATGTAATACCTGCTTCACGGTCACGTTTTGAGAATTTATTTCTAAAGATCGTTGTCGCAAGAGCAATACCTAGTGGTGGAACCATTCCGCCTGCCATAATAGCAGCATGCGGTGCATAGTTGCCAGCAGCAATCATAGCAAGACCAAATGTGTAAGCCGCTTTGTTAATTGGGCCACCCATATCAATCGCCATCATACCAGCTAAAATAATGCCCATTAGTACAAGGTTTCCAGTACCTAGTGATTCAAGCCAGTGTGTTAATCCGTCCATCACCATTTTAACTGGTGTATTGACAATATAATGCATGATAATGCCTGTAAAGAAAATACCGAACAATGGATACAGCAGAACCGGTTTAATGCCATCGAGCGACTGCGGTACGATTGTGAATACTTTTTTCAAGAGCACCACGATGTAACCAGCAAGGAAACCAGCAATTAGTCCGCCTAAGAATCCAGCACCTGCAGCAGAGGCCATAAATCCACCGACCATACCTGGCGCAAAACCTGGACGGTCTGCAATACTCATGGCGATAAATCCAGCTAATACAGCAACGATTAAGGCAAGCGCATTATCTCCGCCAATTCCTTTTAATACAGCTGCAAATGAATTGAAGGAAGGGTCATTAGGATCCGCCGACTTAATACCCCAGAAGAATGAAATCGCAACGAGGATACCGCCTCCAACAACAAATGGAAGCATGTTGCTTACGCCGCTCATTAAGTGCTTATAAAATCCACTTCTTCCGCTGCCTGATGATTCATTTTCGTCTTTTGAAGAACCTCCGCCTGAACCTTTATAAATCGGTGCATCCTGATTGATTGCTTTTTCGATCAATTCCTGCGGGCGGCGAATTCCAGCTGTCACAGGTACTTCAATGACATGTTTGCCTTTAAAGCGTTCCATTTCGACTTGCTTATCCGCTGCCACAATGATGGCTGGCGCTTCTTCAATTTCTTTTGCTGTAAGGGCATGTTTAATTCCACTAGAGCCGTTTGTCTCAACTTTAATGTCAACGCCCATTTCTTTTGCTTTTTCTTTCAAAGCATCTGCCGCCATAAATGTATGCGCAATGCCCGTTGGACAAGCTGTTACCGCTAAGATCTTAGCAGGTTTTCCTGATGCTGCCGGTTCTTCTATAACTTCCTCTTCTTCTTCATCGTCTTGATCATGCGTATTGATGATGTCGATGATTTCATCTTCAGTAGCCGCTTCGAGCAGCTGCTTTCGGATTTCTTCGCGCATGAGAAGTGTTGATAAACGAGAAAGTGCTTCTAAATGCGTGTTGTTTGCGCCTTCAGTTGCTGCAATCATAAAGACTAGATGACTTGGCTGTCCGTCTAGTGATTCATAGTCTACACCAGCAGTCGAGCGGCCAAATGCAATGGCAGGTTCTTTCACACTTGATGTTTTAGCGTGCGGAATCGCAATTCCTTCGCCAATACCAGTAGAGCTCTGTTTTTCACGATTGATGACAGCTTCTTTGTAGCCTTCTTTATCATTTAATTTACCTGCTGTATCTAATACAGTCACCAGCTCTTCAATCACTGCTTCTTTCTGCTGGCTATCTAATTGAAGCTTAATCGTATGCTTCGTGAGTAGTTCTGTAATTTTCATGATGACTCCTCCTTTAAATGCGTGTGACTTTTACTTGTGGTAGTAGTGTGTCGACAAGCTCTTTTGTTCCAAGTTCCTCAGAAAACGCTGTAGCGCTTCCTGATGTAACACCAAGCTTAAATGACTCTTCAATGGAAAGACCTTTAGAAACGCCGGCTAAAAATCCTGCAACGACTGAATCTCCTGCACCAACTGAGTTGATGAGTGTACCCTTCGGAACATTCGACTGATAGACCCCTTCTTTACTGAACAAAAGGGCTCCGTCTCCTGCCATGGATACGATGACATGTTCAGCACCTTGGTCTAACAGCTTTTTCCCATAAGGGATGGCTTCTGCCGCTGATGAAATACTCGTCTCAAACATTTCACCTAACTCATGATGGTTTGGTTTCATTAAGAACGGTTTCATATGTGCTGCTTTTTTTAACGCTTCCCCAGAAATATCAAGGACAACTCTTACACCTTGCTGCTCACAAACTTCAGCAATACGCTCATAAGTGTTATGAGGTAATGAAGAAGGAATGCTGCCAGCTAATACAACGACATCTCCTTCAGTCAATGAAGTAAATTGGGATAGAAACGACTCAAATTGCACTTCCGTAATAGTTGGACCCAGTCCGTTGATTTCTGTTTCTTCACCAGTTTTTAGTTTCACATTGATTCGTGTATCTTCTGACACCTCGTGAAAGGCTGTTTGTAATTGTTCATTTTGTAAAAAGTTTTGAATATATGTGCCTGTAAATCCGCCAATGAATCCAAGTGCTTTTGATTCAACACCGTGACGTTTTAAAAGCCTTGAGACATTGATTCCTTTACCACCTGGATATTTTTTGTCATAGGTTGAACGATTTAAATCGCCGACAGCAAAATCCTCCACGTGTACGATGTAATCAACTGATGGGTTTAAAGTAACTGTATAAATCATGTTTTCACTACCTTTATAACCGTTTTTTCATGGTAATTATCGAATGAATCCTCTTTTGCATCGTTTGTGATAATGGTCGCTTCCTGTAAACTAGCAAAGGCTGAAAACGATATTTCGCCAAACTTTGAGGCATCTGATAAGATATAGGTTTTTTTCGCCTGCTTCATGGCTCTTTTTTTCATGAGCGCTTCCTCTGGATCAGGTGTTGTAAACCCTGCCTCGGGATGAATGCCGTTCGTCCCAACAAAACTTTTGTCAAAACGGTAATTTTCCATCGCTGTCAAAGCTGCGGCCCCCACCATGGCTCCTGTTCGATGCTTTACTGATCCGCCTATCAGGTAAAAAGAAATCCCTTTTCTCATGAGTGCTTCAATGTGCATAACACCGTTTGTCACCACAACAATATCTTGATCTGGATCGATATATTCAATCATTTGCTGTGTTGTCGTACCAGCATCTAAATAAATACAATCGCCTTGTTTTAAAAGTGAAGCAGCTGCCTCTGCAATCAATGACTTTTCTTGAAGGTTTTTGGCAGATTTCTCATATACATCTGGTTCAAGACGGATACTTGATATCTTGGCTGCTCCCCCATGAACTCTTTTGAGGAATCCTTTTTCTTCAAGGGCTGATAAATCTCTTCTGATTGTAGATTCCGACGCATCCGTCATAATCGTTAAGTCCTGTATTTTGATGACATCATTTTCTTCTAAACAGTCGATAATGAGTTGATGTCTTTCCGGTGTTAACATGAAAACACCCCCTTTTGAAAACGTATTCATTTTGCGCGCACCTTTATTGTAATCGCTTTTTTCAACATTATCAATACAAAACAATCAAATACATTCAATAACTATCAAAATCTTTCACCATGGTCATCTTACCTTTATATGTACCATTTGTAAACTGAAAAATATGTGACATTAAGATGAAAGTCATGGTATTAGCATTTCTATCATTTTTCATTTCATTCAATGGAACTAAAAAAAGCTTTTATGCGATTTGCATAAAAGCTTCTGATGGTGAAGTCACACTATTTGCTGCTCTTTTTCTTCTCAGTATTATTCATACCTGAGCGATTCAATAGGATCAAGTCTTGCTGCTTTATTCGCAGGGATTAACCCAAAAATAATCCCAATGAGCATACTAAACAGTACACCTCCACACACCACTTGCCACGACACAAGAGACGGCCAGCCGGCAAATAGTGACACTAGCGAGGCACCGCCTAAGCCAAGTGCGATCCCCATCAACCCGCCGATGAGTGTTAAAACAACAGACTCGATTAAAAACTGAACGAGTATTTGAGCCCTGGTTGCCCCAAGCGCCTTTCGAATACCGATTTCCCTTGTCCTCTCTGTCACAGAAACGAGCATAATATTCATGACACCGATGCCGCCGACAAGTAAGGAGATACCGGCAATTGAGCCAATGATCGTTGTCATAACAGACGTAATTTGGCCGATGCCTGCAGCTATTTCTTCCATATTGATCATTTCGTAAGCGTCTTCTGTATGGTGATTTTCATTTAATAAAGCAGCGGCGTTTTTCCCTACTTCCTTCATTTGGTCAGCATGCGCTACTTGAATAGACAACTTATCATATTCATTTAAACCAAATGTTGAGGTGAGCATCGCAAATGGGACATATATTTCATTCATATCAAATGAAAACATTCCTTCCTGTTTTGCTAAAACACCGATGACTTCAACAGGCTGTCCGTTCATCCAAATCATCTCGCCTAATGCCTTTTGTCCATGAAACAGTTCTTTTTTTACACCTTCTGAGATGATAGCTGCTCTTCTGCCGCTTCTAAAGTCAATATCTTTTAAATCCTGTCCTTCTGCTATTTGAAGTGAATGCACATTCATATAACCTTCATTCATACCATTAACTGTAGCATCAACTGTCGTATCTTGAAATCTCAATTGCATTCCTTGTGCAGTCGAGGAGGCGACCTGTTTCACCCCATCGATTGTCTTAATGCTTTGTATGTCTTCTTCAGTAAATACGGCTTCAAATAAGGCATTTGGATTCGCATTTAACTCTTCATCAGAAGGCGTATACGTCATATCTATGGTATTGTTTGGCCCTGAAATCGATTCTTTCAACATTTGCTCACCGCCTTGACCGATGGCAACGACTGCAATCACCGACCCAACACCAATAATAATCCCAAGCATCGTTAAAATAGAACGTAATTTATGAGCTAAAACAGAATTCAGCGCTATTTTGATATTTTCAAAGAGTTTCATTCATAGCGTCCCCTTGCTTCCAACTATCTTCAACAAGGCGGCCATCTCTCACAACGACCGTCCGGTTTGTATATGCAGCTATTTCTTCTTCATGAGTCACAAGCACAATCGTTGTCCCTTCCTCATTCAGCTGTGTAAACTGTTCCATAATTGAGAAGCTTGTTTTTGAGTCAAGAGCGCCTGTCGGTTCATCCGCTAAGATAAGCTGAGGCTCATTGACAATCGCACGTGCAATCGCCACCCTTTGCTTTTGACCTCCTGACAACTCACTTGGCATATGTTTCATTCGATCTGCCAAACCAACCTTTTGAAGTGCAATTTCCGCACGTTCTTTTCTTTCCTTTTGACCGATACCAGCGTAAATCATCGGGAGTTCAACATTTTTCCTCGCATTTAATCTAGGCAGCAAATGAAATAGCTGAAAAACAAACCCAATGGATTGATTTCGAATCACTGCGAGCTCTTGATCCTTTGCTGCTGACAGCTCTGTTCCTTGAAAATGATATTGCCCTGAGGTTGGGCGGTCTAAACAGCCAATGATATTCATTAACGTCGACTTCCCAGAGCCGGACGGCCCCATAATCGACATATACTCGCCCTTTTCAATGACAAGGTCAATCTCACTTAATACATCAAATGTTTCTTGTGCGACCTCATAGCTTTTTGTCACGTTTGAAAGCTGAATCATTCAGCATTCACTTCCATTCCGTCATACATGTCATCAGATGGATTTGCAATGATTTGATCGGCTGTTGTTAAACCTTTTGTTACTTCAAGAACATGACCTGACGTTTCCCCCAGGCCTACTTTTACTTTTTTCAGTACATTCTTCTCAACAACATAAACGTATTGTTGTCCATCATTTTCTTTTTTTACTGCTGTTTCAGGAATCGTTTGCGCTTGGCGCTTGTCTGTTTCAATTTCCATGATCATTTTAAAACCTGGTTTTGCCTCAGGTTTTTTTCCCTTTATTTCTATTTCAACTGGATATTGAACAGTTTGATTGCCATCAGTTGTATCGGATGCTGCCCGTGCAGGAACAGCCCCTACTTTTTTCACGACTCCTTGCCAGCTTTTTCCGCGAATGACATCAGATGTTACCTTTACTTTTTGTTTCTTTTTAATTTTTATGGCATCATACTCAGAGATCAAACCTCGCACGATCATTTTTTTCTCATTGCCAATATGGATGATCGGCTGTCTCTCTTCTAGCTTCCCTGCTCCAGCCTCTTGCTCAATGGTTATGACTGTTCCTTCAATTTTACTATGTATCGTTAAATCTTCTAACTGTGCTTTTACTTTTTCTTGGTTAAGCTCAGCTTGTTTTTGCTCTAATTCAGCTGCTTTCAGTTCTAATTCAAGCTGATCTCGCTCGTTTTTGGAATTGGAGCCAGACTCACCTGCTTGTTTTTTATCTAATTCACTGAGCCTATTTTGCAGTTGTTCGCGTTTTAGTGTACTTGATTCAGCCGCTAGTGCTTGCTGCTGCTCTTCAAGCTCCAGTTCCTTATTTTCATATGTAAGGAGCGGCGTTCCAGCCTTTACCTTTTCACCTTCTTTAACAGCAATTTCATTTAGTTTTCCCTTTTCCTCTTCTACATAAATGAATTGCTCTTCAGAGAATGAAAGTGTTCCAGGTGTCATCACAGTAGATGTTATTTCTTTTGGCGTGAGTTTGACTGTTTTAAATGCTGCTGTAGAAGCAGGCTTTGATTGATTTTTCGCAATGTTAAATCCAATAAATAGACCAATCACAATGATAAAAATTGATCCGATGATGATTTTCTTTCTCATAAAGACATTCTACCCCCAGCTTACTGACATGTTGATTGTGGTTCCTACATATTGAAAAATGAAAGATAGTACATAAAAGACTCCTATCATCATCCAAGAAATTCTCGGCGATATACGGCCGACTTGGATCAATAAAAAGCCTGTTAAAACAAGATTCCAGATCACAAATAGATCGAAATTGGCTAACACAGCATGCCATGGACCAGAGACTTGAATCAGTGCGTTTAATGATGTAACAGTGATATCTTTTGGAACATGGAAAAGGATGACCGCCAAATGAGAAATAATCGTTCCAATGATCGTAATTGGTGTAATAAACAGTACCGCTGAAAACAGCTGCTGAAACGAAGCATCACCTTTTGCTAAAAATACGATGAACCTATATATGGCAGCATTGATGACAATCCCAAGTATTAGACCAATGAGTGTGACCACATAAACAACGGGTATCGGCAAACTTAAATCTGCCCACATTCCTGCATTCACCAGCTCAGACAAATAAGTGATAATGACTGTTAAAACAAGCACACAGCATAAAGGCCGCCAAACGACCGGATTTTCCCACACTCTTTTCAGGTGCTCTGTTGGTCTTGTGCTCACTCCTATGATCGTGGGCTTTTGCCTTTTTTCTTTCATCAAATGTCATCCTCTCTATGTCAGGCAAGTATGAAATGCACATTCACGCTCTTGTTCTTTCTATTTTATCAAAAGATTGCCAATAAGTAATAGAACATTTGATTTTCTTATTTTCATAGAGGAAGGACTATTTCTATTATTCTATTTTCACGAACGACATCCTCCAAATGACACCATGACCAGACGATATTCATATCAAAAAACGCTGATTTTACTTACCTAAAAACATTTTATCAAATAAACAACATGCCTATCGGAATAAATATCCTTTTCCTTTGGATTCGGATGGTCACAGGTAGACACACCAATTTTTTGTTAAAATAATCCTAGTAATTTCGACAAATCTCGGCTTTATAGGACTATGATTGGTTTCTTTTACAGAACAACAGAGACTTTAGTATCAATACTTTCATATTAAAAAAATAAAAATAAAGGGATTTTACTTGATCAAACGTTATTTTTTCATATAATGTAAAATAGAGGTAGGTTAAATGATAGTGGAAATGGAGTCAAGTGAATGTTAAGAGAAAAATTGAAAATGCAATTGATTTTACTTTATGAAAAGGAACAAGAAGCATGGCAATACTTTCGAAAGGAAAGGGAACAGATTTATCATGAGCTCAAATTACTTGATATGAAAGAAAGCAGACCCTCTAATGACAAAATATACTACGCTGCAAGATGTGTAGATATTATTAAAGAGAAAAAGGGAAGCATTGTGAGCACAAAAGAATTAAAAGAACAGCTTCAAGCCCAAACAGATTTTAATGTGAGACGAATCAGCGAATTGTATGATCTCATCCAGCAGCTCGACCCTCACATTTCTAAAGCACGAAGGGGATGTTTTATTTACGAAGATCATACCCAAGTACCTCTACAAGCTTTTCACACATAAAAAATTGGTTACAGCCGCTGGCCATAACCAAATCCTCTAATAACTATTATCCACCACTTACAGGAGGAATGAGTGCAACAGTGTCCCCGCTACGCACTTCAGCATTTTCCCTCGTATATATTTCGTTGACTGCAACCATCACGTTTTGTGCAGCATCAACACCATATACCTCCTGTAATTCTAATTTAATCTCATCAACCGTTGTTTGATCTTTTTGAATGATGATTTGTTGTTTACCGGCCTTCTCAGCAAGGCCGGCGAACAATAATACGTTAATCATGCCGATCACCTTCTTTTTCGTTCAGTTGAAGATCGCTAGGTTTTCCTTCTGGATAAGAAACCGTTTCAAGCTGATCACCTATCCAGGCCTCTCCGTCTTCCCAGTATTCTTTTTTCCAAATTGGAACGATTTCCTTGATTCGTTCAATAGCATATTCATTGGCTTCGTATGCGGCCTTCCTATGAGGAGACGAAACGGCTATCGCGACAGCAATGTCAGATATCTCAAGTGTCCCAATACGATGCATAATGGCGACTTCAGTATCAGGCCATTGCTTCTTGATTTCTTGTCCAATTTGACTTAGCATGCTTTCGGCCATTGGTATGTATGCTTCATAGGTTAAACGCAATGTTTTTTTGCCATTTGTCCACTCTCTGACCGTCCCGATAAACGTCGTAATAGCTCCTGCCTTTCGTCTTGTCACATGCTGAATCAATTCATTCACATCAATTGGCCCTTTTGTTATTTTAAAAAGTTCATTCAACCAAGGCTGCCCCCCTTCAATAAGTTAAAAGCACATGTCACCCCGCGCTTTTCAAAGGCTGAAAACACAGGAAACGAGTAATTTTCGGTTAGCTGAAACGCTTGAGAAAAATAAATGGCTGCTTGTATATTGGAGAGTGTTGAAAGATCGATAAGCTCCTGTTCATTCTTTACGCAAACGATTTTGCGATAAGGCGCCTGTTTGTATCCCTCTATCAGGACGGCGTCTAACGGGAGATGTTCACACATAATGAGCAATTGTTCTAACGTCATGTGCTGCATTGAAAAGTGACATTCACCTTCTCCTTCGACACCTGCGGCAAATGCACCCGCTTGAACATATCGATCGGTATCTTTTTCTTTAAAAAGACGATCTGGTTTCCCTCCATGTCCATGATGTTTAAAGCAGCCTAGCTTAAGCCCCTCATGTTCAGCCAGCTGACATAACTTTTCGATCAGTGTGGTCTTGCCGCTATTTTGATAGCCAACCACCTGTAATATGCTTAATTTGGCATCCAGCATGGAGAGCCACCACCTTCGTGCTGAAACAGCAGAACATTGACCTGATCACCTGCTTGAAAACCTCTTGTTCCCCCAGGCAAAGCGATGAAACAGTTGGCATCAGCAATAGAAGTCACCGCACTTGATTTATCAAGACCAGTTGGCGTCACACTCAGCTGGCTGCCAGTGAATTGAAGTGCTGCTCTGACAAATCGAGTAAAAGGATTGGCCTTTGGAAAATCATGTGTCAGCTCCGCCAAAGCAAAAGAAGGATATGGATTTTCTTTCAAGCACCATCTATAGATGATCGGTTTCACAAATAATTCAAATCCAACAAAACAGGCAGCTGGATTTCCTGACAGCCCAAACAGTAATTGACCATTTGGCAACGCAGCAACGGTCGTCACACTGCCCGGTCTCATGGCCACTTTATTAAACAAAACCTCTGCACCTAGCTTTTCATAAATAGCAGGCAGAAAGTCAAAATCACCCACTGACACACCGCCTGTTGTGATGAGCATGTCTACCTTGCTCAAGGCTGCTTTTACTGCATGATAGCTTTGATCGAAATCATCGGATACACCACCTAAATCAAGCGGCTCTCCTCCGGCTTCAAAAATCTGCGCAAAGACCATACTGAGATTACTGTTTCTGATTTTGCCGTCCATCATTGCATCACTTACCTGTAGAAGCTCTGTGCCTGTTGAGATAATGCCGATGACCGGCTTTTTGACAACTGGCACCACTGCATATCCGAACGTCGCCAGGATGGCAGTAACGCCTGGGGTCACTTTTGTTCCTTTTTTGACCATCACTTTCCCTTTGAGCGTCTCTTCTCCTTGACGAGAAATATTATGTCCCTTTTGAAGCGGCCTTTTTAACGACATAAAAGGTTTCCTGTCTTTTTCGAAGGTCTTTGTGAGTTCGATCATGATGACGACATTTGCTCCATCTGGAATCTTTGCACCTGTCATGATACGAATGGCTTGAAATGGGCCAATGGTTTTTGGTGAGACCATTCCTGCCCCAATATGATCAATGACCTCAAATTCAATCGGATGCTCGCTTGATGCTTCTTTTGTATCTTCTGCCCGAAGTGCAAAGCCATCATACGGAGATCGATCAAAGGCAGGAACATCATGGTCTGCCACAATATCCTCTGCAATGAACCTCCCAAGGCTATTCTTTAAAGGGACCCATTCTACTTCTCCATGCTTTTGATATTGGTTGATTTTTTTCATGGCCTCTTCTACTGGAATTGGCTGTCGTCTTTCCATCACGTCTCACTCCTATACGCCTAGCAGTCTTGCTAGTAATGAATTTGCTACTTTTTCATCATTTGTCCCATGGATTAATGCACGTCCTCCTTTGAAACAGACAATACGGTATGTTTCATAGCGTACATGGATTAAAAAATCATTCACTTCCACCTCACAAATAGAGGACAGACGTTCTTTTAAATGCTCAAATGATAGATTCGTTAAATCCTTTGACACGATTTGAACTGTGTCCCGCCCGCAAAGGACCGTCGCTTTTTTACGCTGATCGTGTAAATATGGGTAGGTTCTTTTCGTGCCGCAAGATGGACAGTCCTGCTGCTTAGTACGAGATAAATCCATTTTAAACGATGTGGACTGCCATAGATCAAATGTGACAAACTTCCGCTCGATTTGATCTTCATGCCCAGTTAAATATTTTAGTGCTTCTGTTTGCTGATAAGCAGAGACCATTTGAACAGCAGGTGAAATAATCCCCGCTGTATCACACGTCAGACCACCAACAGGCATCGCTGTGAAAACACATGATAAACAAGGCGTTTTATTCGGCAGTATGGTCATATACATCCCTTGACTGCTCACACAGGCGCCATATATCCACGGCGTCTTCGTTTCTAGTGATAAATCATTCATCACCATTCTTGTCTCAAAATTATCTGTCGCATCAATGACGATATCCGCTCTCTGAAATAATGGTCTTAACAGCTCGGCCCCAGCATCTTCAATAAGGGCGTGTATGGTCACTTCATGATTGATCTCTTGGAGACGTTTTTTTGACGCAATCGCTTTTGGCACATGCGCCTTTGCATCATGTTCTGTATAGAGCTGCTGACGCTGTAAATTTGAGAACTCTACATAATCACGATCTATCATTGTCAAAGTGCCGATTCCAGACCGGACAAGCCCTTCAGCAGATGCCGTTCCAAGTGCACCAGCTCCAACGATCAGGACATGACTTTCAGCCAATGCCTGCTGGCCTTTTTCCCCTACCGGAGGGAACAAAATTTGTCTTGAATATCGCTCCTTCAATGCTGTTCTCTCCTCACCGTTTTTATGTATCATATCATACCGTTTTCAGGTAAATCGCTTCTTTTATTGATATTGTGAAATTCGTTTGATGTCACGTTTAGTTCGTCCTCTGGAACAACGCGCACCTTAAGCTTATGAAGCAAGTCTTTAATCGCTAATTGTTTCTCTTTTAAACACGCGTGAATAAACGGAAGACAGCGGCGGTGATAAAGCGCAAACAAAGGTTGTAACCTGCCCTGCACAAGCGGGACAACGGCATCTGTATGCTCGTTGCAATAGGACGATAATGCCTCGGCTGTCTCTTTTCGTATGAAAGGCATATCACATGCAGTCACCAAATACCAGTCTGCATCTTGCTTTTGCATAGCGGTATATATGCCGGCAAGCGGCCCGCACCCGCGCATCTGTTCATCATCTAACCAGACAGCTTGTTCACCTCTTGCTTCGAAAAAAGGCAGAAGCACTGGATGACTGATGATGATGGTTTGTCCATCCAATAGCTGCTTTTTAACATGCTCATACAGTGGTTTCCCTTGATACATATGACTTGCCTTTGGTTCTCCAAAACGTCTGGAAGCTCCTCCAGCTAATATCACATTCACTACGCTCATCATCTCATCCCCTTTGATATGGTTGTTCTAATTACACTCATTTCGCATACTTTATTGGTAACATGAATAAGGAGGGTCTACCTATGAACCGGCGCCATGCTTCTCCCCTATTCCATGATCTGTCTCAAGAGAATTTATATTTAAAAGCTGAAACTGCCAAATATCAACAAATGATTTCTGATTTACAGTCCACATATACGTATTCTAAAAATAAGAAGTTAACTCAAGAATATCATGAGATGAAAAAGGATTTCACTGAATTAAAACAACAATTGGATGAAATGACCATTGATCAAGACGATGCTGCATCTAAAATACAGGATCTCTCCTATAGTAAATCGGAATTATTACATAAAATGGTCCTTCTCCATGAGATGCTGCAAAAGGAAACCTATCATAGAAGAAAAGAAACAGAAGAAAAGCACCGGCTGCATTTGAAAGTTGTAAAATATAAGGAAATCTCTCAACAATTAAATGAACGGTTACAGGATCAAGATCAGCTGCTTTCAAAAGAGGAGAAAAAAGGGAATACATTATCAGCTGTGATTGAAAAGCTGCAGCAAACACTAAACGATAAAAACGCAGAGCTCCATTTATTACAGGAAGGCGTCAGGCATCTTCAGGAGCGTTTTTATGAAACACAAGAAAAATTACTGCAAATTGAAAAGGCAAAGGAAGCGATTTTTTATGAAGCGCTCACAAGCTATCAAAAACAGTTAGCAGAAAGTGAGGAATGGATCGCATCTCATTTTGCTGATATTGACCAGTCAGCTCAAACAAATCCACAGCCATTCTCACGAGACACCATCCTGCAAACAACGGAAGAAATTGAACCTATTTTGAAAAAACTAAATGAACAAGTTCAAACACTCCAGGCACAAGTCGATGCGGTGCAGCGTAATGGAGAAGTCATGACAGTGAAGATCGACGGATTCAAGAAACAGCATGATCACATGCCTAAAGAACGAAAGGTTGTCTATACAGTTGATCAAAAGAAGTGATCAGCTCATGATGTAAGAAATAAAAAAACTGCCGGCTTTTACGCCCAGCAGTTTCTTTTTTATTTATTCGTCTTCTGTTTGAATATCGCCTTCTAAAATATACTGTCCGCGATAAGGCTTCTTCACTTCAGGGTACATTTTAATTAAGCTTTGCATAAACGTGGTCATATTTGGGATTTCAAGACCGCTCTCTTTTTCAATCTCTTTTTGAAGCTCTGAGCTTTTAATTGCCGCATTATGACGCTTTAACGTTTTGATCGCAGCTTCACGAAGCTTAGCTGCCTTTGAACCAGGTCGAGCTGTGCCTCTTCTGCGTCTTGTAGATCCTTCAGGAATACCTACAGGTGCACCGTTTAGCTGACCTGTTCCTAAAGGTGATGTAGCGTTTGATTGTGATTGTGCCGGCTGCTGGTAGCTTCTCATTTCTTGTGCAGCTAGCTCAGCTAATACAGGCAATGAATCCGTCTTTCTCTCTGTACGCACTTCTTTTTTTGTATCTGCCACTAGACCTGTTCCTTGACGGTCTAATTCTCTTAATTTTGCATAAATCGCATCTCGTTCAATTTGATATTCACGAATGACCTTCACTTCTGCTTCATTTAGTTGTTCCAATCGTAAACGTAACGCTTCCCTCTCATTAAACAATGGATTTCCCCCTCATCATATAAAAAATATTCTATAGTAAATATTAGATTAGAAAACTAATTTTATCAACTATTTTTTTATCATTTTACAATTTGCTATCAGGTAGGTATTTTCAACTAAAATTTTGCCAAAGAGGAAAAATCGGCACCCATTTCACTGCCACTATAGGCTTTTGACAAACTTTAAAATATTGTAAAAAATTTGAATAAATGCTTATACTACTTGATTTATATAGTTATTTACCAAACTGAAATTTCTTTTGTGCAAAAACGTTCTGAATAGTAAAAAGTTAAAATCTTTACATTTTCATTTCAAAATAAAAATGTAAATAGGTCGTAATACCTTTTTGTTTCAGGGATATTTTTTAATAAACTCCCTCATTTTCTCTTTTCTTAGGAATAACACCTACATGAACAGTCCATCCTGTGCAATCTGTCGCCTATTTTTGCCCATGAAAAAACCCCCATTCATGGGGGGAAAGCCTATTCTGCAGTCTTTTCAGACTCAGAAAGAACTCGATTGACACGTTTTTCAAGCATTTTCATACCGCTTCCGCCAGCTTGGAAGTGACGTAAAGCACCTGTTTTATCAAATACATAATACGCAGGTACATATTCGTTTTCAAAGGCTTCTGTTAATTGATGATCACTGTCCACAAAGATTGGCTGAGTGATTTCATGCTCTTTTGCAACCTCTTTGATTTTTTCTAGATCGAGATCATCCTCTGAACGCGGCATATGCACAGCCACAACGTTTAGTTGATCCTTGTATTCATCACGGAATTGATTGACTTGAGGCATTGCCTCTTTACAAAGATGACAGCTAACTGACCAGAAATGAATCAATGTTGGTTTATCACCAATTAGATCTTCTTTTGTTACTTCTCCATTTAACCACTCTTTTGCACCAGTTAGTTCTGGCATTGCTTGACGTAATTTCATTATGAAGCGCCTCCATCCATTGTATGTGTCGAAACAAAAAGGTCTAACATCAGTTAGACCCCAGCGTGTAGACAAACCCTCGCATTCGGTGTCAGTACTGCGTGCCGGTGCTCACGAATGTCACATTCGCTCTGCTCCGGTACTCGTCCTTCCTAGACTGCAAAGGTTTTCTATCACGCTGAAAAGAAGACAAAGGGCTAAAATAAAGTTCATTTTAGCCCTTTGTCAACAATCTGAGGTCTAACATCAGTTAGACCCTCCTGCTTCTTCAGCTATCAATTAAAGTGTTTTTTGACCAGGCTTCCAGTTCGCTGGGCAAAGTCCACCAGTTTGTAATGCTTGAAGAACACGTAATGTCTCATCTACATCACGACCGATATTGTTGTGGAATACTGTTTGATATTGAAGTTCGCCTTCTGGGTTAATGATGAATAGACCGCGAAGTGCAATTCCTTCTTCTTCAATTAAAACGCCGTATTCTCTAGATACTGTGTGGTTTGTGTCAGCAGCTAGCGGGTATTTTAATTCACCTAGACCATTGTCTTTACGATCTGTGTTGATCCAAGCAAGATGGGTATGGATTGTATCAGTAGATACACCAATGATTTCTGCATCTAAGTCTTCAAACTCATCATAACGATCGCTCATTGCTGTAATTTCAGTTGGGCAAACAAATGTGAAATCCATTGGATAGAAGAAAAGAACTGTCCATTTGTCATTCTTCATGTTTTCCTCTAAACTTACTTTACCAAATTCCTTGTTAGCAAGTACTGCTTCCATTTCAAAACGTGGAGCTTGTTTTCCTACAAAACGCTCTGCCATATGTAAATCCCTCCATAAAATAATATCTTTATACAGACTTCTTAGCTGTATATAAAATGAGAATCAAAAGATGAAATTCTCATTTAGTTAATAACTTCACAAATATAATTATAATACTTAAGCGATTTTTAGTCAATATTAATTAATAATAAATTTAATTAACGATTCGTCACAATCTCTCGCTCCAACTAACAAAAGTTTAACATGACTTGCATGAGGGAACAAATGATTAGCTTCTCTTTTAGAGCATACATAGAAAGATTTTGAAGATCATAACAGCATTTGAACAAGTAGATTGGGTTTCCATCATCCTCAATAGCAGTATAATTTTGCTAAAATTAATCGCTATTTTTTTGATTTATTTTATCATCAGAGCTATAGGAAACAAGATGATTAAGCGTGCCTATTCAACATTCTCTGAGAAGCATGAAGTCCTTCATCAAGAGCTCAGACGCTGCAAAGTCTTACGTTAAATATCTTCGCCTACTTATTGATTTTTATTCTAGTTGTCATGATCCTCGACTTATTTCATTATAATCCGACTGCTTTGCTAGCTGGCGCAGGTGTTGTTGGGCTTGCAATCGGTTTTGGCGCACAGGGACTAGTGAGTGATATTGTGACAGGATTTTTTATTCTATTAGAAAAACAATTTGATGTAGGTGAGTATATCACGGTTGCAGGCTTTGATGGCATCGTAGAACAAATCGGACTTAGAACTACACAGCTTCGAAGCTTTGATGGCACCCTTCATTTCATTCCAAATCGAAGCATACTGAATGTTAGTAACCATTCAAGAGGGACCATGCAGGCACTGGTTGATATTGAATTATCTCCAAATGAAAATGTGGATCAGATGATTACAGCCTTACAAGCAGCCTGTGATGAGGTACGGGCAGAAACACCTCAGATTATTGAAGGACCGCAAGTGGTCGGAGTGGAGGCGTTCGGTTCGTCTTCCCTCGTGCTGCGTATCATTGCGAAAACCGAAACAATGGAGCAGTGGCGGGTAGAACGAATCTTGCGCAAAAAAATGAAAGAAGTACTCGATATAGAGAAAAAGCAAAAAGAACCGGGTTCATAATCTACCGGTTCTTTTTGCTTGTTTTATTGAACACGCTGTTCTACTTCTTGACAAATTTCATCAGCCGTCATACCTGACGCTGTAATGACGGATGCCTTTGTCGTTGTGTCTGAAATGCCAAGAACATTTGAATCTAGTCCTGTCACCACATAGCAGTCACACTGATCCATTTGTTGTTCATTTTGAATACGTACGACGTCATACCCTTTTTGCTTCAAAAGTTCTTCTACATCGGATAAAGATGGTTCTACACCAATTCTTGTCATAATCAAGAACACCTCCTGGTCATAAGGTGTACAGGAGGCAGCACGATTATTCATTCACCCGCTTGCTTTTTAAAATAAGCCGTCATGACATTTACAGCCGTTTCGATGGCCTTTTCATCAGGCATGAGTTTTGCATGGTGCAGACCATATTCTGAATCTACCCCTAACCAAAACATGAAGCCAGGATATTTTTTCAGCATGTAGCCAAAATCTTCTCCTGTCATGGCTTCTCTACATTCAATTACATTCGCAAGCCCTTCTTTGGCTACATATGACATAAATTCTTCTGTCAGGTCCTTTGAATTATCCACTTCGTAATAAGATGAAGGGTATCGAACTGTTGCCTTGCATTCGTAGCCAATTTCAATTCCTTTTGCTAGCGCTTCAATTCGCTTTCTCACCTTTTCCATAGACTCTGGTGAGAGCGTGCGAATGGTTCCGTCAAGTTTGGCATGTTGAGCAATGATATTTTGAGCAGTTCCTCCCGTAATCGTTCCGACTGTAATCACTGCACTATCAAGTGGATCGACATTACGAGAAATGACAGATTGCAGCTGACCTACAAGTGCACTTGCAGCGACAACCATATCATTCGCTAAATGAGGGTAAGCGGCATGTCCGCCTTTTCCTTCAAGATCGATCACAAGTTCACTCGTATTGGCAAATAATAGCCCAGGCTTTGTTGCAATCGTTCCGACTGGATACTCAGGTGCAATATGCAGCGCTGTAATAAAGTCTGGCGTCCACTTTTTCAAAACATCACTTGCAAGCATCGGTTCAGCTCCGCCTGGCCCTTCTTCTGCTGGTTGAAAAATAAATAGGATATCTTCTTTGATTGGCTGGTGAACGAAATAATCAATGATACCAAGGGCAATGGTCATATGAAGGTCATGTCCACATGCATGCATTTTCCCTTCATGCACAGATTGAAATGGATACCCAGTTTCCTCAGGAATAGATAAACCGTCCATATCTGCACGATAAGCAAATACGCGCGCGGCATTTGTTCCCTTCACTTTCACAAAAAGTCCAGTCCGCCATGTTTCAATCTCTACTCGATCCTTTGAATACGTGTCGAGATGCTTGATGAGATACGCTTGTGTTTTAAATTCTTGGAAACCAAGCTCGGGAATTTGGTGTAAATCTCTTCGAATGGATATTAATTGCTCACGATTTAACAAGTGAACTCGCTTCCTTTCCACTATACGAATAAGACGTGGATATATCATCCACGTCTATGTCTTCTGCTGCGAATTGTATGAATTAAAGCTGACGCAGTTCTTGTTTAATTTCAGTCTTACCTTTTGTTTTTTCATCAATGTCTTTGATTTTCTTAGCAGGTGTACCTGCTACAACTGTGTAAGGCTCAACATCGTTGACAACGATCGCACCAGCTGCTACAACCGCTCCTTTACCAATTGTCACGCCTTCTAAAACAACAGCGTTCGCGCCGATGACAACATCATCTTCTACGACGACTGGTTTAGCAGATGGCGGCTCAATAACACCCGCAAGAACAGATCCAGCACCGATATGACAGTTCTTACCTACTGTCGCGCGGCCGCCAAGCACCACGTTCATGTCAATCATCGTACCTTCACCGATCACAGAACCGATATTAATAGAAGCACCCATCATGATGACTGCATTATCACCGATTTCAACTTGATCACGAATGATTGCACCCGGTTCAATACGTGCTTTAATGTTTTTCAAGTCTAACATAGGAATCGCAGAGTTGCGGCGGTCATTTTCCACAACAACATCTTCAATTTTGTCTTTGTTTGATGCTAGAGCTTCTTGGATTTCACTCCACTCACCGAAGACAACACCTGTGTTGCCCGTGATGAACGTTTTTGCCTGTTCACCAAATTCAATATCTTTTAAGTCACCTTTGATATAGACTTTAACAGGTGTTGATTTTGTACTATTTTGAATAAATGAAATAATTTCATTAGCGTCCATTTGTTTCATGTATGTATGTCCTCCTCTTAATTTATACTTCATTACTGTATCAAAGGAGAGTTTTAATGACAAGTGAAAGAGTTGACTCTTCAATGGAAAATAAAACAAGCGGGCCCCATTATCCCACTTCTTGCTGGTGAAGTTGAATAAATTGTTTGCCAAAAGAAATCAATTCCTCTTCTTCGTCTCCTTCTGGATTCAGCTCAATTTTGACTGATGGCAGGACAATATCACCGCCGAGATCCTTCACTTTTTCTTCGATTAAGTCAACAGCTCCGCAAAAATGCTCATAAGATGTATCTCCGGAACCGAATACAGCAAACGCTTTTCCGGTTAAATCAAGCTCTTCCATTTCTTCATATAAATCAATAAAGTCATCTGGAAGATCACCATCTCCCCATGTATACGCACCTAACATAATGTGCGAGTAATCATTCAGAAGCTCGGCATCAATATCCATCGCTTCATGCCGGTCGACGCTAGCTCCTGCATCCTTTAATCCTTTTTCAATTAAATCTGCCATTGCTTCTGTGTTCCCAGACATCGTGGCATACACCAATAAAACCTTTTCTGTCACTTTTTCTTCCTCCTTATCAATGAATCAGCGCAGGCTCCTCATAAGGCCTGACAAACTTGCTTTCATATAAACCCGCGCAGAAAAAATTTTCGTTTTGATTGGCTACACGAAAACCGTGTCCTTTGATCGTATCAAACCATTTGAGCTCTTTTTGCTCTATATCAAGCTGATACACTTTAGAAAACCCGTGTTCGTCTTGCGAGGTGGTCACATACACAATGCCATTATCCTCTGACACATCCAAAAACGATTCTTCTCTAGCGAAGGCCTGTGATTGAATATCATGTAGAATATTTGTATGTAAGTCTAGAATTTGAACTGATCCTTTCTTGCCTTTTTTTGAGCCTAACGCACAGACAAGAAGATGTTCCTCATAGAACAGCATAGAAGCTGTCATTCGATGCTCTTCTCTGTTTAGTAGAAAAATCTGTTCACTCTGCAAGTCATACACCCATATTCCTCCATGAACCTCATGAATCTGTGTTCCAATATAAAGGTGATCACCTGCAACACATAACGAACGAATCACTGGAGGATGATTCACGTGAGCAAACGGCTTCATAATTTCCCAGGAAATCCCGAAATCGGTTGACACATAAATACTGTGTTTTCCATGTGCGCACACAAAACCATCTTTGCGCCCTGTAATAGACCAAACAACTGCATTTGTTGGAAATGACGATAGCGCCCACGTATTGCCCTCATCCCCTGACCTGATCACTGTTCCATTTTCACCAACACCAAATAAATAAGGCCCAATATAGCTGATGGCATGAATTTTATGCTTGAGCTTAAACAGCTGCTGCCACCCGCTCTCAACACTGTAGTGGAAAATACCTTCTCGTTTTACCGCGACAAAGTATCCACCACTTTTAGATGCAGCAACGGCCGTTGCACCTTTATGAAACATGATTTTCAACTCGTTTCTCAGACAAAGAGGCCCACGTTAAAAAGCTGGTGGCAAATTCCTGACAGCACGCCACATCCTCATCTGTATCTGGCGCAAGCTCCATTTTCAATGTTTCAGGAAATACGGATGCACCTGTTGATTTCAGCATGTCATGGAATGTATGAACAGCCTCGCAAAACTTCGGATAACTGTAATCACCAGATCCGAATACAGCCGCTTTGATGTCACTAAGTTCAAGAGTAGAGACCTCTTCATAAAAATCCTCTGCTTCATAAGGTAAATCTCCATCACCCCAAGTATAGGAACCGATCAATACATAATCGTATGAAGAAAGATCCTCTGCACTCGTATCATCAAATTCCATCATCTCTGTATCTATCCCTTTTCCTTGAAATGTTTGCTTTAAGATTGCTGCCATATCTTCCGTATTGCCAGACATACTCGCAAATGCAATTAGTGCTTTCATCTATTGGTCACCTCATCTAAATGATAATCATTTTCAATTATTATATGTACACTTTAAATGATAATGATTTTCATTGTCAAATGTTTTTATGAATAAGCGTTGTTCAAGATAAAAAGAACCCACATAAAAAACCGCTCATTCCAATTGGAAGGCGGTTCTAAAATGATCAGGATATCATAGCTTTATGATTCACTCGTTTTATGTTTCTGAATAAAATATGGACCGCAATCGGTTTCGTGCGTCATCACAAATGTCCAATTTTCCTCCCAATCCATGACATACATATCGCTGTAATCCATATCACCATCTTTATATGGTCATTCATTCATTGAGAGTGCACTAGCGTTTTCAAGAAGATATGCTTCGTCCACAAATTGATAAAAAATTGTACATTTATGCTTTGTTTGAAGAAATGCGTTTATCGCTTCCTCTTTTTCAAGGCATGCAACCTTTCTCCAGCTGCATAAGTGCCATAGAAAACCATCTATCCCGATCTCTTTTTGTTCTTCTAATGAAAGATGGCTTGCAAAACGTTCACGCCATCTCCCTCGTAAATATTTTCCCCACTTCGGTATGTCAATCTTTCTTCTTTGTTTATTTCTCATCATTTGATCCAGCTTTCTGCTTTTTTCGTAGTATGATAAATAGGCGAGAATTGAATTCAACCAAGAACGTTCACTTATCCTAAAAAAGCACCTCCTCTTCCAGAAGGTACTTACACTGCATCACTTTCAAGCATTTCTTTCACTACACCAACAAATGCTTGAACCTGTTTTAACTGAAAAGATGCTTCATAGCCTAAAAGCCATGTGTCACGTCCAATTTGTTCTCCATTTACATCAACGAGCGGGGTTTTATGAACACTTTTTTCGTGGTCATATAAGGTGACAGAAGGCAAAATGGCATAGCCGATGCCATGATAAGCCATTTGTTTACATGTCTCAATTTGGTCCACAAGAATCGTCTGCTTTGGGGAAACTTTAAATTTTTGGTGCCACCAGTGCTGGATTTCCTGATAATAGGTGCTGTCGCTTTTAAATTGAATAAACGGCCGTTCTGTCTCAATTAACTCATCCACGTCCTTGATCACGGAATCAACTAAATATAAATGATCAGTCATCAAATATTCCTTTGTCCCCTTCCAATCAGGGTTTCCGCGAATAATGCCAATGTGCACATGGTCTTCATACAAGCTTTTGAGCATTTCACTACTCCAGCCGGTAACAAGTGATACTTTGGCATTTGGATACTTTTCGACATACCGCTTTAACACCTTTGGCAGCCAGTGCTGTCCAATAATGGACGCAACTGCAAGCTTGAGTGTGCCATGAATTTCTCCTTCAAGCTCATCGATTCTCTCTCTCACTCGATCTTGCTCCGTCGTGACCTCTTTTGCAAACTGGATAATCTGTTCACCTGCTGAAGTCACGGTCAGCCCTTTTTGTGAACGAAAAAAGATTTTAGTTCCCCATTCCTTTTCGATCGTTTGCAACCTTTGAGATAATGCAGGTTGAGAGACAAAGAGCCGCTCCGAAGCCTTTCTCATATTCAATTCTTCACTTAGCACAACAAGCATATGTAACTCTTGAAGCTGCATGGGCGTCCCCTCTCCCTCTATAAGTTTTTCTTATTCCATATGATCATTATATAAATTTTAACTTATGAAGGCAAAAAAAATAAGCTGGGCTGCAGCTCATTTTTTCGCGGAATGAATGACCTCATTTAAGCGCTTTAATACAACACGTCGAGTAAAAATCCCTTCAAATACTTGCTCCTCATTTTCTACACAAACAAATCCATTATTCGTCACAGCGTGAACGCCTTTTAGCACAGGATCAGTTGTTTTGAGTCTTGGAATATCCGTTAACATGACCTCTTCTACCTTCAACTGGTCCAGTTTCTCGAATTCAATTCGTTCTAAACCAAAAATTTTATCCATGATCATATTCGTTCCGATTAACCCGTGTAGATGATAAGAAGCATCTAATACTGGTATGGCTGTATATCCTGTTTTTGTCAAGACCAATAGGGCATGCTCAAGATTATTTCCAATTTGAACATGTGCCACTTTATCTGCATCAATCATATGCTCCGCTACTGTTGACTCAAGCAATTGAGTCGGTTCTATCTCTATCATGTTTCTTCGACCCCTTTTCTCTCGATCATCAATCATACATTCCCCTATAATATTAAGCATAAACTAAAACGAAATTTGTCGAAAGATTTTTTCTGCATAAAAAAGATACTCAGCCCTCGAGTATCTAATAGAATGTTAAACCAATATTAATTCTCAAACCTTACTCTGTCATACAATGTGATCAATTGCTTATACGTATTGTCGTCGACATTTTTTGTCCCACATTCTATATCATTGATCTCACTGCTTAGTAATTCGACAGCATATTCCTGATTCAGCAATACGTTTAATAATAGCTTTTTCTCTTCTTCATTAAAACGATTTTCGATGACGCTCATTCAACATCAGGCCCCCTGTTTCATATATGCTTTTATATTGATTAGCAGGCTTTTGAATGTCTGCTTCCTCTCTATACAGCTAGAATAAGGAACTAGAATCGAATCGTCAACCGCACGTTTCGACAAGGTTTGGAGAAAAATGACGGAATTTATTTTGTGTATCGATTGGCATAGCAAAATGCTGCATATGAGTCGGGTTTTATTTTTGCTTCAATTCCCATAGCTGTGATCATTCCGGTCATTTCCTGGATCAGCTCTTTCGTACTTCCTTTTTTGCCAATATCTAGATGGGCTTCAAAACGAAGGTCTGCCCCTTCCTCAGCAAACGGAAGAAGCAAATCCATCAGTTCTGTTAAAGGACCCTCCAGGATGTCTGCACATACCTTTTGGGTAAACGCTGTCTCTAATGAAATTTTTTCTCTAAGACTTTGCACAGGCCTGCTGATCACTTGTTGTGTGAGACAGCCCCAAGCTCCTTTGCCAATCCGGTGAAGATGAATTGCAGTCATAAATGTTGTGATATTCTGATTGACTTGAGAATCCGTGCCGATTGATAACACATAGACGGATCTAGGGTCTTTTCGAATAAAGTCTTTCATTCTCATGACGACATCAGAAAACGCTAAATAATCTTCAGAAAGATTGTAGAAAAAAGAACTCACAGAAAGGAACTCCTTTTTAATGGTCTCTTTTCCGAAAAATGCGCTGATTGATCATCTTCCATTTGTACATCACCTATGATGACAAGTGTATATTGCCGCAATAAGCGAAGGAATCCTCAGAAAAAACATTTCATACGATTCAGCTTAGGATTGTAGAAGCTCAAAAATTTCAATCGAAATCATATCAATGTTGTCAAATGGGAAAGTGTTTGGCTTATCCCCTTGTTGAAAAACAGTCAATTCAAACGTTTGATTCTTTTCGAAATACTTAACACTACAGATTTTCTCACCGTTCACTTCAAAATAACGCTGTGCCGGCTCGTTTGCAGCTTCTGCTGTCTCTTGAAGACTTTGCAGCCTTGTAATGATACCCATTAATTGTGACATTCTAAAAAAAGACTCCTTTCAAAAAAACAACTCAAGATGAACCCGTATTGATTATACACAAGTCCTACAAAGCATCATACCATAAAGTGTTCTCAGATGATATTTTTCCTCTTGAATTCAAAAAAAGAAAAAGAATCTGTTTTTTTATTTTGAGTCTTTTCTCTCATCTCATACACGATGTTTTTTATAAACCGGCAGATCTCATGAGCCGTTTGGCAATTTCGTCAAAATCCTCTTTTGAAATACCCGGGGCAAACTCTTCCGGTAATTCTCTATAATCTGGTACAGGCGCACCTTGCGGGGTACCCTCAATGACTGTCAGCGGCTTTCCATCAATCGGGTGGCTGCCTTTCCAAATTTTATTGATATCCTTGTAATCCGTATCACTAAATGTGTACAGCTTCGTATGCATGTTTTGATCTTCAAATTTCCTCGCAGAGTCAAAGTATTTGTTGTCGAGGTTTGGAATCGGCAGCATCTTTCCTACATCTACTCCTGTGGCTACCTCAAGCGCTTTTGCATATGCCACAACATGCACACCGCCCCTTACAAGTAAATATCCGATCATCTCTCTTGCCGTAGGATGGTCCGTCATTTCATACACACGCATTTTATGCGTACGAGCCCCGCATTCAAGAAAGAAATTATGAAGAAGATCAAGAATCAGGTTACCACTTGAGAACACATTCTCTCCTGTCCAAGGTTTTGCCATTGAATCAAACGGATAGCCTGTTTGTGCCGTTTGAATAAAATGCTGTGTATTTCGTTTATCGACAGCCGCTTTCATCGGTGTCGTATCTGGATCTCCGCCATGAGTGGTCCCCGTAATCATGAGATTCACAGCCGTTGTCACAAGCTCTACATGACCGAATTCTTCAGCTGTAATACTTGATACGAGGTCATAAAACGGTTTGAGTTTTCGTTTCCCTCTAAAGTTAAAGGATTGAAACATATAATTATTTAATGTGGACATTTCACCAAATTTCCCGCCGAGTAATTCTTGCACAGCAGCGGCCCCATTTGCATCTGGGTGATCTGGTCTTGGCAAATCAATCAGCAGCCGCTTGTCACGTTTGATCATGACTTTTCCCTCCTACCGTCTAACTATCATCATTTAAGATGTATGGAGGATTTGGGATGTCCTATGCATAAAGGAAAAGATTGAAGCACAAAAAAAACTTGGCGGGGGTAGCGCCAAGTTTTTTGGATCTTGATCTGATAGAGGGGTTGGGGAACAGAGAGTAGCTTCTCTCTATAACTAAATGATAATGATTATCAGTTTCATTGTCAACCATTTTTTTATTTCTTTTTTCTATCAAAAAAAGCAGCCAGAGCGGCTGCTTTTAAATTAATCCATCTTGCTCATATAGATAGGCATATGGAAGATCTATAAACAAATACATGTCTCCCTCTAACGGATAAGAAAACGTTCGTATCCGCTCCCCTGTTTCTAAATCACTGTAAATATCGCTGAAAAATCCTTTCCCGCTTATTCTCATTTGGAGAATATTCGCCAGGAAATAAGGGCGCCAGCTCCAGTTTTTCTCTATATACTCCGGCTGAAACAGCCATTCTTTTTCTTTTTTAAACACATTTCCAGTGATTTGAAATCCTTCCTCATTACACATATAAATTCGAAAGCTGCAATCTGTTAGTTCGAGTGCCAGTTTTTGTATGAGTTCATCATTTGTGCGGCATGATTTTTTCAAGGTCGTAACAGCTTGGTGAATTCGTTTATAAAATGTTTCAGAATGTTCGTAAACAGCTTGAAGCTTCTTTTTCTCATGGGCAATAAATTGTTGAAATTCTTCTCTAAGCTGATCTTTTCGTTTGTTGCGGTCGATTAATTCCGCCGTAGGCTCATGCAGATAGAACCCTTGAAAATATCTCCCGCCATTTCTCCATGCATACTGCAGCTGAAAATTCGCTTCAATGTCCTCATAAATTAAAGCCGCCCCTATTTTTCTCGCAAGCAATGAAATGCTGTACAAGACATACTCATAGGAAGGGGAAGGAGCGGACGCCCTTAATGCGTGTAAATCTATTTTTAATAGATCGGGTGAAAGCAGGCCAATCCGGTCAAGGTTACTGCTTTCTTTTCCTATATTAGATACGGCGATTTTGATCCCATATGTACGATAATACGTTAACGTATGGTAAAGCTGTTCAATGTCGCCGCTAAACGTATGTTCAGTAAATTCAATGACAAACCGATTAAGCTGAATGCCTCTTGCTTCATATTCCTTTAAAAGCTCTAAAAAGCTTTCGCCATGATCAAGCATGAGAATATTGGCATCATGATTAATAAAAATGAGCAAATCTTCATCAGCTGTTGTGAAGAGATCAAGTGCTTGACTAAGTACTTTTTGATCTACTTCCAGTTTATATTCGTCAGGAATAGATGAATCCGTAAAGAAGGAGCCTAGGCTAACCGTTTCAGACTCAAGCTTCATTCTTCCTAGAATTTCATAGCCTATCACTTTTTGCTCTTCCGCACTGAAGATCGCTTGATAGTGCGGGAAAACATCTTCAATATTCGTTAAAATATCTAATGGATCGACCATTTTCATCACCTGCTTCTCTCTTTGTGTGATTATACCACATCAAAAGCAGGTCTTACACGGTCATTCAAAATGGTGATTGGTTGAGCCATTGACCCCCATCCATCGTGATACAATCTCCATTAATATAAGACGCATGTTCAGATAGTAAAAAGGCCGCAAGCTCTGCAATTTCCTCTGGTGTGCCCAGTCTGCCAAGAGGGACACTATCTAAAGTTTTTTGCGCTGCCTCTTCAGATTCCCACAGTTTATCAGCCCCGCCTGTTCTCTCGATTGGTCCTGGTGCGATGGCATTGACGCGAATTCGATACTGCTTTCCCCATTCTACTGCAAGCGTTCGAGTAAGAGACAGAACTCCTGCCTTTGCTGCTGCTGAATGCGCCACACCTACACCAGCACCCCATGCATAAGTGGCCACCATGTTGATCATACTTCCCCTTTTCTTTTGACGAATCCAGTAATTACCCACTGCATGACTGCAAAAAAATGTGCCATTTAACACAATATCAATGACCGCTTTCCAGCCGTTTGGAGACAGTTTTTCTGCTGGGACCAAAAAGTTCCCTGCTGCGTTGTTGATGAGTGCATCAACATCGCCAAATGTATCCACCGCAAACTTCACCATCTGATCGGCATCCTCTGGTTTTCGCACATCCATTTGGAAGTAAGCAACCGATCCTCCTTCCTGCTTAATATCACTTGCAGTCTTTTCCAGCGTTTCTTCTGTTCTTCCAGTAATCACAACATTCCAGCCTCCGAGTGCCAAATGGGTAGCCATCGCCTTCCCCATTCCGCTTGATCCTCCTGTGACAATCACTGTTTGTTTCGTCATTTGTTCTCCCCCTTTGTACACTTTGAATGACTATTCATTCATTATTTTTCTATCATATCATGATTCCCCCTCCGTGCACCATATGGGAGATTTAACAAATATCATGCTATACTTAATTTTATTTTTAAAGGAGTCTTATATGAAGCAACTTACCCGCAGACAGTTTTTAAAAGGAGCAGCTGGTGCGAGTATTCTCGGCTTTTTGGCTACAACATGTGGATATGGCTATGCCAGATACATCGAGCCGCACATGCTCGATGCCGTGTCACTGACCATTCAAGATGCTCAGCTTCCAGCTTCATTTGACCAGTTTAAAATTGCCCAATTTAGTGATGTTCATTTAAGCGATACATTTCCTGCTAAGGATCTAGAAGCCGTCGTCCAGAAAATCAATGCTGAATCTCCAGACCTCATTGTGTTCACAGGTGACCTAGTTGATTTTCAGGCATCTATTGAAGAACATGAAAAAGCAAAAGCTTATTTGACTAAGCTGAATGCTCCGTTTGGTAAGCTGGCGATATGCGGAAACCATGACTACGGACCATTTGGCGTGGAGCTTTATGAGAAAACGATGGAAGCTTGTGGATTTACATTATGTAAAAATGATGTGTTTCTTTTAGAAAAAGAAGGGGCGCACATTCAGATCGCTACACTGGATGACCTCATGATGAGCGTGCCAGATTACGACCTCATCAAACGGGAAGTATCCTCTGATTTATTTACTTTACTGCTCGTACATGAGCCTGATGCTGCACTGGAGCTGAAACAAGCGCCCATTAACTTACAGCTCTCTGGGCATACGCATGGCGGTCAAATACAGCTTCCTTTTTATGGACCAATTCTCACAGCACCTTATGGCCATACATATGTAGAAGGTTTATACGGCAGCTATCAGCACCGCATCTATGTCAACCGCGGGCTCGGGACAACAAGACTGCCGCTTCGATTTTTAGCCAAACCTGAATTAACCTTTTTCACTTTCACATCTCGCGTATAAACAGAAGCCAAACCGCCCTATCTTGCATATGTATAATTAAAGATATTTCTCATGACAAATGTTAGGAGAAACCTTAGTTGGCCTGATTCCGTCCATATAGTATATCTGGTGACGGACATTATGGCTTCTTTTATTTGAGTAAAAGGAGTGTCCTTTGATGCTGCGATACACGGTGAAAAGTGGAGAAACACTTGCTTCTATAGCGCTTGATTTTCGAACAACGACAGATGCCTTAAAGGCTGCAAATCCGTCACTTCAGGCTCGCGAGCCAGAACAAAATGAGGTCATCATCATTCCTGGGTTGCCGGATCCTAGCACGATCCCTTACCGCATCTCTGTTTCGATTTCAACGAAACGTCTCGTTTTGTTTTCTGGATCACAGCTCATTCGTTCGTACCCGATTGCAACAGGAAAGATATTAAATATGACACCGACAGGTTCTTATTATATTGTCAACAGACAGCCCAACCCAGGAGGTCCCTTTGGCGCCTATTGGCTGAGCCTTTCGAAAATTCATTACGGCATCCACGGTACGAATAACCCGTCTTCAATTGGTAAAGCTGTTTCTAGAGGATGCATTCGCATGTATAATCAGGATGTCATCGAACTTGCTTCACTCGTTCCCAACGGAACACCTGTGACCATTAGCCAGTAAGAGAAATCAATTGTATGAATGGTTAAAATTTTATATGATATAAAGTGGGATCTTCAGGTTAAGGAGCGTATTTATGGATATTTTTAAAAACAGAAATTTTGTTCGTCTCTTTTTTGCAGCACTTGCCTCGCAAATGGGGACAACAGTAGGCAATATGGCGTTTGCCTTTTATTTACTTGACCATTTTAGTCATCAGCCCGCCTACGCCACATTGGCAGAGCTAATGTATTCACTCCCTACCATCTTTGTCTTTTTTATGGTCGGTGTGGTCGCAGACCGTTTTGATCGTAAAAAAGTCGCGGAGAATTGTGATTGGATACGAGCTGGGCTGACGATTGTTTTATTTGTCGTCATTTATTTTAATTCACTTCCACTTATTTTCTTGATCTTGTTTATACGAAGTGCCATTACGAAGTTCTTCTATCCAGCTGAAGCATCTCTCGTACAGGCGATTTTAAATAAAGATCAATATGCAAAAGCCGCTGGCTTAAATCAAATGCTGTTTAGTTTATTTATGGTGTTTGGTGTTGGAATCGGTGCTATTATGTATAAAACCATTGGGCTTCATGGTGCCATTACGATCGATTTGATCAGTTTTATTATTTCCGGCATCCTGATTCGTTCATGTAACATTCCAATGGAAGCGCGTCAGCCAAATGGACAAGCAGGCTGGAAAAGTATGACCATTAAAACGTCTCTTAAGGATTTTAAAGAAGGCATTATTTATATTTTAAAAAATAAATTACTGGCTTCCTTAATTTTTGGCTTCTTCGTTTTCGGTCTTGTCAATGGCGCATTTGCAGTCCTTCCAATGTTTACAATGAAATATGGTCTTTCACCAGAACACTTTGAATTGCATACATCTTTCTTTACGATCGCGATCGGTGCAGGGCTTCTTGTTGGAAGCGTAATGGGCTCTGTTCTCGCTAAAAAGGTGAAAATGCAATATCTCATGTCGATTCCGATTCTTATTGCAGGCATTCTCATTTTTGTACTTGGTTCTACCCATACATTGTGGTTATTTTATGTCACATCATTTGTCATTGGAACATGCATCGGTCCAATCAACATTGTTATTGGCGGCTGGTTGCCAAGAATCGTCCACCCTCGTCTGATGGGACGTGTGTCAGGATGGGTTGATCCGCTCACTATGTTTGCCCAATCAATGACGTTAGGTTTGATTGCGGTACTATTTCCAAAGCTCGTGACGAATATTTCATATATTTATTACGGAATGGGCATGATTATTTTACTCGTCTTCCTTTTTTACTTCATTACACTGCCAAAGTTCAGCAGAGAAGCTGCCGAGTTAGATGTACAGCGTGAATTAAAAGGTCAGGGAGTTCAATAAATGAACATCTAAAAGGGCTAAAATGATCTTCATTTTAGCCCTTTGTCTTCTTTTCAGCGTGATAGAAAACCTTTGCAGTCTAGGAAGGACGAGTAGCGGAGCGGAGCGAATTTGAGATTCGTGAGCACCGGAGCGCAGGACTGACACCGAATGCGAGGGTTTGTCTACACGCTGGGGCTTTCTTTTTGAGAAAGTCTTTTTTTCATGGCTTCAACGTCCTTCATGTCCTAGGACGTTTATTTTTTCTGTTGATTGAACCGATTTGAAGCAAAATCAATGATTCTTTCGACTGCATAAATGCTAATAAACAAAATGAGAAAGAGAAGTAAAGGATGAATTGGTTGATCGTCTATCACATACACAATCCCTCCAACGACCAAAGCGATGAATAAAGGAGCTAAAATGTCTTTCAATAGACACATTCCTTTCTTTTATCATATACACCCATTGAACTTAATCTCATATTCATTATAAAGGTTCTTTTAGATGATCATCCTTTCTTTTTTTGTTTTTTTAAATAACAGATATATGTATAAAAATGTAACAATTTTAATAAAAATTCTTTACATTATTGGAAGTTTTATAGTAGGATAGTCAAGTTGGAGGTGAGGGGTATGCTAAAAAGTTATTACTTTATTCATTCAAAAGATGATCACGGACAGTATGTTGTACATACAGAAGATTGTGCGTTTCTAGGAGATGCTTCAAGCCGTACATTAATTGGTCTACACATGAATGGTGAAAGCGCCATTGAAGAAGCCAAAAAAATGACGAATGACACTGATTTTAATGGTTGTTTTTATTGCGCTTATTCTAGTCATACAAAATAGTCCATTTTTTAAGCCATATGTTCGACCCTGTTGTCTGGCATATGGTATAAGCTTTCAGACGGAATCATGACTCAACATAAGAAAGAAATACAAATTGAGAAACTACCCATT
Source organism: Bacillus pumilus (assembly GCF_024498355.1). Lineage (GTDB taxonomy): Bacteria > Bacillota > Bacilli > Bacillales > Bacillaceae > Bacillus > Bacillus pumilus_P. The sequence goes on along the minus strand of NZ_CP101833.1, from coordinate 1,325,365 downwards.
TATTTAAATAGGTGGTTATCAAGATCTAATAGTTCACTTTATATATATTTCATTTCCATCAGTTCTTATAAGAACTCCCTATTGCCTCAAAGTCTCTCTTTTGCTCCTTCAATGAAAAGAGTCGCATTCTTTCCAGCTGACACGGCTAGATGAGACATGAAGACGGATGTATGGGGGTGTTTTTGCTATGAAGATGGTATGCTCCTGATAAACTGCACCTTTGACTGTATGATGATATGTCAATAACAGGGATGCATTTTTTACATTGTGTTTTCACTTTTGTGTAGACGAATTATTATTCTTATTTTGTATAGGGATAGTGATTGAAAGAGCTAAGGATAATAGGAATATTAATATATATATAATCCCATTATAAATAAATTGTTTATTTATAATGATTTGTATAAATCCCGTTAATGATATTATAAAAATCAGAATACACAATACACGAACTAGATTCATTTATATACCACCTAACTAATATTTTTTTCAAAGCATTCGCCTATGTTAAACCCTGATAAGAATGTTAAGCCATAAAAGCAAGGCGCACAAGCTGTTCCCATTGTTACACTACAAGCTCCGCCACAGATGCTTCCTGCTAATGTAATCATCGCCCAACTAACTCCTTTTGAAGATAAACAATTGTTAAAACCATTCCACCATTTAATTATTAGACAAATTGACTCCATGTACAGTTAATGCGTACCATACAATCTTCAAAATTGGTATTAATGCGGCTGTCGAAAACGAAATAATAAAGAAGAACCGCTTTAAAAAGATTAAAATAAAAAAAGACAACCCAAGCACAATGATTGTCGATAATTTTTTTACTGCTGAACAATTAAGCATTTTTCTTGAAGGCGCTCAAAAAGTATTTCGCACTATACTGCGCTTCTCATACTTGGCCCCCCAAAACTAATAATAGTTACCGCACTATAAAGTCAGGGGGAAAGTAATAAACCAATTAAAATTGTACCAAAAATGGTGTAAAGAGTTAAATATTTCCTTTGGTCATCCTTTAAAAGAAGAAGATTTCATATTAATTAGTCGGACGAATGGAAAACCTATATCACCTAACTCACTTAATTATGCTGTCAATATAGTTGCCGATAATCAAAATCTAAAGAAAATTACCGTTTATGGTTTAAGACATACTCATGCGACTATACTGATAAGCAAAAGAATACCAGACAAAGTAATTGCTGACTTGGAAATAACCCTCCAATGATCGATGACATATATATATCCATACTTTCTAATAATTAGAAATAGTTTCAGTGGAAGTTTTTGAAGAGGCTATGAATTTATAATTTTGGGGAAGTATTGGGGGTTGATTCTAAAACATTAAATTTTTAATCCTCCCTAATCCCTTTATACCAAAGGTTTTCTTTTTACAATAACTCCATTTGCAATTTACCAATAAAAACGTATAATTTATACTAAGCACAGGAAGACGAAAGACAAAGGAGAGAAAAAATGGACGATTATGCTCATACTAAAGACATAGAACCTACAGCAGAAAACATCGCAAAAGCCATTTATACTGTTAACCGCCATGCTAAAACCGCACCAAATCCCAAGTTTCTTTATCTTTTGAAAAAACGTGCGCTGCAAAAACTATTACAAGAAGGTAAAGGAAGAAAAGTGGGCCTACATTTCTCTAACAATCCCAAATATAGTCAACAACAGTCCGACGTGCTGATTGAAATTGGAGATTATTATTTTCATCTGCCACCAACTAAAGAAGACTTCGAATTTTTGCCACACTTAGGAAATTTAAATCAATCATATCGCAATCCGAAGGCGAATATGTCATTAAACCGAGCAAAACAAATCCTTCAAACGTATGTTGGTTTAAAAGAAAAACCTGCCGCCACAAAACAAAAATCACATTATACGAAACCCGTCTTCAAACGACTCGGGGAAAGTTATTTTTAAACAGAAAAAACCACTCAGGCCGAGTGGTTTTTTCTTTAGATAATAAAGTGATCGACCTTTTCAATGAGCTGATGAATTTCTGGTTTACTAATTTGATCATCTGCTCCGATCGTTTCCCCTTTATGCCGCAAATCTTCAGTGATTAACGAAGAGAAGATTAGAATCGGAATGGAGCTCGTTAAAGGGTTTTCCTTTAGCAGTTTTGTTAATCGATGACCATCCATTTTGGGCATTTCGATATCTGTAATCATCATATCAATTTCTTCTGTCACACTGATTCCTTTGCTGACAAGATCCATGACATGATCATATGCTTGTTTGCCATCTTCAAAGGTCACAATGTTTTTATAGCCTGCTTCAGTTAATTCATTCGTTAATAGACGCATGAGCAGCGGAGAATCTTCAACAACATACAGCTTCTTCCCTGTTCTTCTCTCGTCTTTCTCACCGTCAAACATATGATACGTTTCTACTCCAGAAGCGGATTCAATATCATAAATGATTTTTTCGTAATCTGGAAGGAAAATCATTTTCCCATCAAGCTTAATAATGCCTGTTAAATGACGGTCCATGCCTTGATTGAGTGCAGTCGGCTTTTCAATCTCTTCCCAGCTGACGCGGTGAATTTGTGAAACCGTTCCTGTATGGAACACAAATTTCCGTTGGTTGAATTCAGTCACGATATACTTCTCTTGTTCGGACCGATCTGACTCGACATTAAAAAAGGAAAATAGATTGATGACTGGTAAAATCTCGCCTCGTAAACTAATCATACCTTCTACGTCTTGGTGAGAGTGCGGTACAACCGTCAACTCAACTGGCTGAATGATTTCTCTTACTTTCATCACGTTAATGCCGTATTGATTTGAACCAATTTCAAACTTCACAATTTCCAATTCATTTGTACCAGAGTCAAGTAAAATTTCTTGTTTGTTTAAAGCCACGGAAATCCCTCTATTCTTCTATATAAGATTGTACTTTTTATATCGGCAGCATGGGTAAAAAGTTGACGTTTCTTTACGCTTTCTCTCGTACGAATTGATGAATCACAAGTCCTATCGCTGCAAGGATGAGTAAAGACCCTAGTGCAAGGCGGCTTGCGAGATTTCCGTGCTCTGCAAATAGCAGTGTGACTGAGCCATAAATGATCGGTCCGACAATTGAAGACACCTTCCCTGAGAAGGCAAAGAGACCAAAAAACTGTCCGCGTTTTTCTTTCGGTGTCAGCTCAATAATCAATATGCGTGATGCCCCCCAGCTCGCGCCAAGTGAGATCCCAAATAAACTGCCCGCTACCCAGAATACCCATTCTGTTGAAGCTGTCACAGCCAGAATCAGCGCAACGATTAAAATGACATAAACGACTGTAATCGAGCGCTTTGCCCCGATGGCTTTTGTGATATATCCAAATAGAAAGGATCCAATGATACTTGAAATGGTTGATACAAGATAAAGTAAAATAAATTGCCCAGCGGTAAAGCCAATGATGATTTTGGCATAAACGGCCATCATCGCAATTGCTGTCTGTAAAGCATCATTCATAAAAAAGAAAGCGATCATAAACATAAAAGCTGGCTTGTATTGCTTCATATCTTTGAACGTGCCAATAATCTCTTTATACCCGCTGAAAAAAGACGCTTTTTTCACTTGCTGTGGCAGCGGATAAGGATCTTTTACAAAAAAGAGAAAGGGCAGAAAAAAGAGAAAGAATAAAAGTGCTGTTGGGATAAACGCTTCATGAAACTGGTCATTGCCGACAAGTAAATAAACAGAGAGGCCGACAAGTGTTCCTAAATAGCCAACGGCGATGCCAAATCCAGAAATAAGAGGTATTTCATCCTTTGTCCCAAGATCGGGCAACATGGTGTCATAAAAAACAAGACTAGAATGATAGAAAAATTTTGCAATCACAAACAAGGTGACCACCACTAATAAGGAGACAGGCAGCCCAAACCATTCGTTTGAGAAATCAATTCCAGCAAAGATCCCCATCAAAAATGTACAAGCAATACAAATCAGGGTAAACACCGTGATGTAGCGCTTCTTCTTTCCTGTACGATCGATTAGCACACCGTATAAAGGTGTAAAAATCACGAGGAAAAAGCTGGCTAGTGCGTTTGCATAAGAAATAAAGGTACTGGCGATCTGATCCATTCTCGCGCTGTCCCCTATCGTTTCCTGCAAGTAGAATGGAAAGAAAATGGTGATCATATTTGATGAAAATATCGTATTTGCAAAATCATATAGTGCCCAGGCCAAAACAGGTGCTGTCAAAAACAGCCCGAAGCCTGCCCCTTTTTTCTGTACGGTCTTTTTTCCTGTTCTCAATATATTGTCTCCCTTCCCTGCCTGGATTTTCACTATCATTCTACTTTATGTGACGTTGCCCTCTTCCATACAAGCGATCTATGCAAAAAGCACCCCTTACTATACTAGCAGAGGTGCTTCTTTTCATTATTTCTTCACTACAATGGTACTTGCAATCAAATCGTGAAGTGCTTGTTTTTTCTCTGTGAAAAAAGCAATGATGTAGCCAATACATAAGATTGGAGACAAAAAGCCTTTTGCAAAAAAGCGGCCTGTTGCTCTTCCGAATGTCACTTTTTCGCCCGTTACTTTTGTGACTTTGATCCCAAGAGCCATTTTGCCAAGAGTTCCTTGCAGTTTTGATGATTCCATGATGGCGTAATAAAGCCATGTCACCACGATACCGATCAAAATCGCTCCTACGTAGAAAAAGATAAGTCCCATAATGACAGCCCATTCTTCATCCGTTATGACGGTTGTAGAGTAGTAATAGCTGTCATCCTCTAGCATCAATGCTGCCTCTGGGCTTGAGACAAACAAGAGTGTCGCCAAAATAAACATGATGAAGGCATACGGAACACCGATAATGACACCGTCCAAAAGGTGAGCAAGAAAACGATAGCCCACGCCTGCTAGCTCAGGATGCTTCTTTTCTTGAATGTGTGGTTCTGCTATGTTTGTTTCCATCCTATTTCTCCTTTATTATGTATGTTTTCTATAAATTTCTTATAATCATTCGTTATTATATCTTATGGATATAGCAAGATCAATGGAGCTTTACACTTTTACATATATTTTAGATCAGCGTGTCATGAATGATTTATGTGAATAAATACTGAAAATTTGTGAAAATCATGGCACTTCTAGTTCTTTTATCTCCTGTCCTTTTAACATTTTGTGATATTTTCGTCTTATTTCGATTCTTCTGTTGACAATCGCGCTTCACATGGTACAATATTCAAGGATTTTTTAAAGAAAGGTGTTCATGATGGGAACTGTCGTACTATTAAAGAACAACGAAATGACTGTGATTGAAGATATTTGCGAAGCTGATTTTTTAGACATGAAGCATGGTTTGTCAAATGATGACACAGCTTATATCTCTTGGTATGAAGATTACGATACTGCTTATGGCTATTGATTTCATTTCATAGATGAAGCGTAAAAAAAGGCGATACAACCTGTAGGCAGGTTGATCGCCTTTTTACGTTTGTGAACTTCTTTCACTTTCAGGTTCCACATGAATAAAGATTTGTGCATGCGGAAATTCATGCTGAATCTTCTCTTCGATTCGATCACATAATTGGTGAACATCTTTAATGGTAGTTTTTCCATCCACAATCAAATGGAAATCAATATATTCTTCTGCACCAGACCGTCTTGTTCGAAAGTCATGGTATTCAATGAATTCTTGGCTGAATGCTTGAATGATAGCTTCTATCGATTGTTCTTCCTCCGGTGTTAACCGGGCGTCTACAAGCGGCGGGAAGGCTTCCTTCATGAGTTTAAACGCTTCACGCATAATAAAAAGGGCCAGAATCATACCAATGATCGGATCTAGGAAATACCAATCTGTTAATGCAACAAGCAATAAACTAAATGCCACCCCTAATGACGTATAAACATCTGTTAAAAGATGCAGCGCATTCGATTTCATGGCGACAGAATGTACTCTCTCTGCCTCTTTGTTCACAACCCTCGATACAACAAAATTGATGAGCGCGCCTAACAGCATGACCACAATGCCAAGTATAGGCAGCTTGACGGGCTCTGGATGCATTAATTTGTGAACACATTCGTATATGATCCAAATGCCAGCAACAAAGATCAACAGGGTCTCAATGGTTCCAGAAATATTTTCGACTTTTCCATGTCCATAAGGATGTTTTGAATCTGCTGGCTTTCTTGAAATACGAACAGAGATAAATGCAATAAAAGATGCCATTAAATCGAGAAAGGAATGAATGGCTTCTGATAAAACAGCAACAGATCCAGTTAACAGCCCCACAATGATTTTTAAGATCACAACAAATGTGTTACTCATCACGGATAGAAATGCTATTTTCGATGTCTTCGCTGATTGTTCCATCTATCGTCCTCCTTCAGGAGATCGTATGTCTATGAAAGCCATTCCCATGACTTCATTCTCACGTTCTTTCATTTTACGCAGTTTTGCCGTTTTCTAATCATCATCACAGCCTGTATTTTCCGAGCTGGTTACGCTATAATAAATGTTGCTCTTTCTTCAATATATCACTCATGCTGTGATGGATAGGAGAATAGACTACATATAATGATATCCGATGCCCTTCCGCAGGTGACATTTATGCAGTGAATGGTAAAATAGGATAAAAACATAAATATTTTAAGGTGATGAGAAATGGAGCATTTGCTGAATCCAAGAGTAAAGGATATTGAAATTTCAGGCATTCGAACATTTTCAAATCTCGTATCGTCATATGAGGATGTCGTTTCATTGACTATAGGTCAGCCCGATTTTTATACGCCGCATCATGTTAAAACAGCTGCTAAAGCAGCCATTGACGAGAATTTCACCTCATATACTCATAATGCTGGTTTCCTAGAGCTAAGACAAGCGATCCAGCATTACATCAAGAAGAAAGTGAATCTTGATTATGATGCAGAGTCAGAAATCATTGTCACAACAGGTGCAAGTCAAGCAATTGATGCTGCGTTTCGAACCATTTTGACTGAGGGTGATGAGGTCATTTTACCTGGACCTGTTTACCCTGGCTATGAACCGATCATTCGAATGTGCGGCGCGGCGCCCGTACATATCGACACAACGAATGCTGGCTTTAAATTAAATGCCAAGCTGATTGAGGATGCATTAACGGAAAAGACAAAGTGTGTTGTCCTTCCTTACCCTTCAAACCCAACAGGTGTCACACTTTCTGAAGAAGAATTGAAAGAAATTGCCCAGCTGCTTGAAGGAAAGGACATCTTTATTTTATCCGACGAAATTTATAGTGAGCTGACATTTGATCGGCCCCATCATTCAATTGCCTCTTTCCTAAAGGAACAGACCATTGTGGTCAACGGACTGTCAAAATCTCATAGCATGACCGGATGGAGAATTGGCTTTTTATTTGCTTCAGCTCCAATTGCTAAACATGTATTAAAAGTACATCAATATAACGTGTCTTGTGCCTCGGCTGTCTCACAAAAGGCGGCACTTGAAGCCGTGACAAATGGTGTAGATGATGCACTCATCATGAGAGAGCAATATAAGAAGAGACTCGATTATGTATATGATCGGCTCATTTCTATGGGGCTTCCGGTCATTAAACCTTCTGGCGCTTTTTATATTTTTCCATCCATTGAATCGTTTGGAATGAGTTCATTTGATTTTTGCATGGAGCTGTTAGAAAGTACAAGACTTGCTGTCGTACCTGGCTCTGCTTTCTCTCCATTAGGCGAGGGGTATGTGCGCCTTTCCTATGCATACTCACTTGAAACGCTGAAAGAAGGACTTGACCGGCTAGAACAATTTATACTTGAAAAACGTTCCATACATTCAACAGACGAATGAAACAACGGCTCTCTTGCCGTTGTTTTTATTTTGCAGGAAACATGATGTGAAACACGGTGCCCTTCTCAGGCTGACTATCGACACGGATCGTCCCGTTGTGATTTTCTAAAATATTAAATGTCACCATGAGGCCGAGTCCAGTGCCCTTTTCTTTTGTGGTTAAAAAGGGCTCTCCTATTCGCTTCATGACTGATTCAGGAATGCCGACCCCTTCGTCTCTAATGGTGACGAGTATCCCATCTCTTTCTGCTTTGGCCGTAATGTCTACCTTTCCTCCGTCCGGCATGGATTCTACAGCATTTTTGATTAAATTGATAAACACCTGCTTGAGCTGATTTTGATCCCCGTTCATTAGGAGATCCTCCTCAATGTCACTTGTGTTCATTAAAATTCCATTTAAGTTGGCCTGTGTTTCTAACAAAGCCGTGACTTCGCTGATGATTTTTTTCAAATCAAGCGTCTGCATCGATGCAGTTTGCTGCGGCTTCGCGAGCATTAACAACTCACTTAATATAACCTCAATCCGGCTCAGCTCAGAGAAAACAATGTCGAAATATTGATCACGATCTTTTGTTTTCGGTTTAATGAGCTGCAAAAAGCCTTTAATGGCCGTCAATGGATTCCTTATTTCATGTGCAATGCCCGCTGCCAATTGGCCTGCAATCGATAATTTTTCAGAGCGCAGCATCAGTTCTTCTGTCTGCTTTCGCTCGGATATATCTCTTAAAATAATTTGAACGGCTGTTTCTCCAAAGAATGTTGTTGGGATACAAACCATTTCTGTATAAATCAGCTTATGCTTAAACGTATGGCAGCTCATCGTGACAATCTCAGAATCTGATGCTCTTTCAATAATACGCGACAAGCTTTTTTTGACTTTTGGCTGATCACAAGAATGGATTTGATGAAAGATATCCTTTCCTATTAATTTATCGTAATGTTCGGCTTCAAATAATTTAATGCCCGATTCATTCATAAACACCCATTTATGATCATGGATGACCGCAATCGTATCAATTGAATTTTGGATAAGCAGCTGATACCGCTCTCGGCTTTTTTGAAGGACGGTTTGGAATTTTTTACGAGATGAGATGTCCACTAAGAGCAAAAGCTCTGCCCGCTGATTTTGATAGATCGTAGGCGATGACTTTACTTCAATGTGAATGCTGCTCCCGTCTTTCCTCTTCCATTCTTGTTCAATCATTCCGACTGGAAGGCCTTGCTGCAGTCTTGTAATTCGGTTTCTCACTATGTCGTGATAATCCTCGGCAATAAAATCAAACGTGGACTTGCCGATCATGTCATCTCTTGTGCATACCCCCATTAATTGCAGCATCGCATCGTTCGCATACACAATTTTCCCAAGCGCCGTAATACATAACGGATTTGGCAGCATAGCAATTAACTTTTCAGCTTCACTGACATTTTGGAAAGCCGGTAGACTGCATAACGACTGTTCTGACACGTCTGATGTTGTTTGAAATGCTGCTTTTTGAGGCTCAGAGTCCAGCACCCTCATTTTCAGGATCATTTCTCTACCTAATTCGTTGTCTAAACCATCACAAGCAACAAAATCAATGCTTGCTTCAATCCAAACAGCTGTAAGATCACTTCTTAGCAGTCTAAAGTGGCAAATCTCTAGCATGTGCTGATTGTAGAAATAGCTTTCGACGAGAAATTGATCTTCGTTATGAACAAAGTCCTTCAAAAAACACCCTAGTACATCCTTTTGTTCATAGAGCAAAAGCTGTTTACAGTTGGAAGAAATGTAGAGAAAGCGGCCATTAGAAGAAAGAACGGCATGTAAATCAATATTCGAATACAACTGATTCGAATCTTTCATTTTTTGTTCCATCGTCGTCCGACCCTCCTTTTATTTTTTTAGGGTTGTCCTTAGATTGATGTATAAAAAAGATTCGCTAGAAAACCCGTATTTTCCTTCCATAATCGAGTGAAACGTCCATATTTTCAGCAAAAAAGAGCACATTCTCTTGCTGTGCTCTCTGCTGTTTATTGCTTTTCGTATTTTTTTTGTAATTCAACGTACTTATCAACAATTTTACTCGGGATGGTTTTAATGACAGGATCTTTATCTGTGACATAAGGGGTCACGACACTAAAAGCCACCTTTGGATTAGAAGAAGGATAATATCCGCCAAAGGTTAAATTGTACGTGGCATTTCCCCACCAGCTGCGGTTGGCGCCATAGTAAAAGGTTTGGGCTGTGCCTGTTTTCCCCGCTACATCATGCTGACCGAACCGGCCAGCGGCAGTCCCACCTGTTGATGTGACCATTTTCAGGCCCATTTTCACGCGGTCAATATCAGCTTTCGAGTTGTTAATGGTATTCAGCACCTTCGGCTCATATTTTTTCACAACCGGGCCTACTTCTTCCTTATTCGTTGGAAGGTGAACACTTTTCACCACTCTTGGCTGAACACGGTTGCCTCCATTGGCGATTGTCGACATGTATTGTGCGACTTGAAGCGGTGTGTACGTGTCATACTGTCCAATTGCTTCATCAAGTAAGAGCCCGCCGACCGTCTTAGGATGCGTCTGCATTCCGCTTGATTCCTGCGGCAGGTCGATCCCTGTTTTCACGCCAAGACCGAATTGCGCATAATAATTTCTCATTTTTTGTAAATGCTCAGGTCTTGCTGGCAGAGGACCATCCTTTTGATAGGTGATGCCTGCCATCCTCATCGCTACTTGGAACATATAGACGTTTGAGCTTTTTTGAAGCGCCTGAAGGTCATTAACCCACCCAAGAACTTTGTAAGACCTTTTCGGTTTCCCCCCACTCCCTGCAAAGTAGAGCGGTGTATCCATATAGGATTGATTGTGTGACATCCCGTCTTGATAACCAGAGAGGACAGTGGCTCCTTTTACGACAGAGCCCATCTCATATTGCGTTGTAAAGTTTCCAATGGCATAATCTGTGACATCTCTGCCGTCCATTTTCTTTCCTGACATGGCGAGAATGTCGCCTGTGTTAGGATCCATCATGACAACAAATGCCCGGTCCATCATATAGTTTCTTGCACTAGCGGATCTAAGCTCTGATTCGACGATCTTGTCGACTTCCTTTTGCAGCTCCATATCAAATGTCAGCGCAAGGTCAAGTCCTCTTCGTCCCTCTGTCCGCTTGATTTCATCAAGCAGCTTCCCGCCGACTTGTGTATATTGAACGGTTGCTTTTTCTGGATTTAAGAAATCCTCGTATTGATATTCTAAATAACTCTTCCCTACCCGGTCATTTCGCGAGTAGCCTCTTGCCATATAGTAATCTTCACGCTCTTTCATGATTCCTTGCTCTGGTGTGGTCACACCGCCAAGTACATTATAAAGGGTCTTTTCATACGGATATTTTCTTGTCCAGTCATTGATGACATTCACGCCAGGCAGTTCATCAAGGTGCTCTGATACAAGTGAAATTTCTTCGTATGTCAAACTCTCTGATGATGTCTGTTTTGATTCTTTTGTTTCATCGAGTAAAGCAACTTTTTCGTCCCCTTTTTTCTCTTCGTTTGGGTCCATTGCTTTCACAATTTGAGGCTCAAAGGCATAGCCGCCTGTAAATCTTCGGTAGATCGCTGCAACTGCTTTTTCGTTTGCATCGTTTTCAATGGCCTTTACTTCTTTCTTTGGCACACGCTTCACTTGAAGCGGATAGACATCTTTCGCATTGATATCCTTTTTCTCTGCTTTTGAAATAAGCTTATCGGCTTCTTCCGGGTGGCTGGCCAGCCAGAAATCTCGAATGTCTCGCTCTCTCAAAAAATCAGTATCCATTTTTATATAAGTCGCAAGTTTTCTTGCTACCTTAATCTTATCCTCCGCTTTCACACCGCTTTCTGATGTATAAACGATCGCAGGTACACTTTCGTTATCAACGACGACTCTTCCTCTCGCGTCATACATTTTTCCTCTTGGAGACGGGTATGATGCTGTTTTGACCTCTGTTCGGTTTGCTTGCTTTTTATAATCCTCACCATTGACGATTTGCAGCACACCGAGCTTGATCACAAGTACAGCAAATAAACTAAATACAGCGAAGAAAAAGAGATTAATCCTCCAGGCGTTCCGGCGCTTGATTTTTTTCTGCTCGGCAGCACCTTGATGCTGTTTCTCTCCCACTTATGTAGCTCCTCTCATCCTTTCAATCTTTTACAATTACCACTCATTATTGTAACACTTTTGTAATAGTTGTTACAGCGAAACAAGTGAAAAAAAGCTGTCAATCCCTATTCTGCAAAAAAATATACTAACACTTTAAAATATTGGTATGTTTATGTCGTTTTCATTAAGTGGAAGAATTCCCTATCCTTTGATATGAAGAGGCTCTTTCTATGACTTTAACAAAAATGACAAACACGCTTTGTCAATGGAGGATGCTGGTACATTTATAACAAAAAGTCTATGTTATGATTTTCTGTGAGAAAACAAAACAAAGATTTTAGGAGGAGTTACAAAATGAAGAAGAAATCATTCTTTTTTTCAGCGCTAACAGCTGCTGCATTGATTACGTTCACTGGAGGACATTCAGCTGATGCAAAGGAGCTTAACCTGAAACAAGTCATACACGTACAGCATCAAGCCATTGATCTTCATACATTAGCTGCAAAATTACATATCTCTTCAGATGTGAACAAGCTAAGCAAGTCTAACCAAAAAGAGATCGAAGCTCTATTAAACAAGCTGATCAAAAGCGGTCAACCTGTTACTGGTACAAAAGTGGTGAAAGAAGTAAACAAAGCAAAAAATGAACAAAAACAAAAATCAGTGAAAAAACCAACTGCTTCTAAACCAAGCACTCCAGCGAAACAAAACACAAACAACAATAACAGCACAAAAGCTGACCAAAAAGACACAACTGCAGCAAAAGCAGACAGCAGCTTAAATGCATTTGAAAAAGAAGTAGTTGAGCTGACAAATAAAGAGCGTGCAAAACAAGGATTAAAGGCACTTTCTGTTGATTCAAAATTAAGCAAATCGGCGCGCGCAAAATCTCAAGATATGAAAGATAAAAACTATTTCTCTCATACAAGCCCAACTTACGGATCTCCATTTGATCAAATGAAGCAATTCGGTATCACTTACAAAACAGCAGGTGAAAACATTGCCCAAGGTCAAAGATCACCTCAAGAAGTTGTAACGGCTTGGATGAACAGTGAAGGTCACAGAGCGAACATTTTAAACAAAAACTATACACATATTGGTGTTGGTTATGTGAAAGATGGCAACTACTGGACGCAGCAATTCATCGGAAAATAATATGAAAAAGCCTGTCCCACCGAGGGACAGGCTTTTAGATTGTTGACAAAGGGCTAAAATGAACTTTATTTTAGCCCTTTGTCTTCTTTTCAGCGTGATAGAAAACCTTTGCAGTCTAGGAAGGACGAGTACTGGAGCGAATTTGACATTCGTGAGCACCGGCACGCAGGACTGACAACGAATGCGAGGGTTTGTCTACACGCTGAGCCTGTCCAACCGTGGGACAGGCTTTTATTTTACCCATAATTTATAAATACTCTGCGTTCCACTGTTTTCTTCGCCCTGTTCGCTGAGCTTTTCATAAAGTGACTTCGCAAGTGAGAGGCCTGGCATCTCTTCTTCCATCAGCTCTGCTTCTTCAAGTGCAATGCCCATATCCTTGATAAAATGCTTCACATAAAATCCTGGCTCGAAATCACCTTTCAGCATTCTTGGCGCAAGGTTTGACAAGGACCAGCTTCCTGCAGCTCCTGTTGTGATGCTTTTGAGCACCTGCTCTGGATCAAGACCTGATTTTTCGGCATAGGCCATTGCCTCTGCGACACCTACCATGCCTGCTGCAATGGCAATTTGGTTACACATTTTTGTATGCTGGCCGCTTCCAGCCGGTCCTTGATATTGAATGTTCTCACCCATGTGCTCAAATAGAGGCAGACAAGCTTCATAGGCTGACCTTTCTCCGCCAATCATAATGGCCAGCGTACCATTCTTCGCCCCTACGTCACCACCTGATACCGGTGCATCTAACGCAAATAGGCCTCTTTCCTTCGCTTTCATTTCAATTTCTTTTGCAAGCTGAGGCTTCGATGTGGTCATATCAATGAGATAAGTACCAGGAGCAGCATATGTCACGAGCCCTTCTTCCCCTAAATAGATCTCTTCCACATCTGATGGATACCCGACCATAGTGATGACAGCATCCGCACTTGCTGCGATTTCCTTCACTGTTGACTTCCATGAAGCGCCTTTTTGAATCAATGCGTCTGCCTTCGTTTTCGTTCTTGTATACACGAGAACCTCATATCCTGCATCCATTAAATGTCCTGCCATACTATGTCCCATTACACCGATTCCAATGAAACCAACTGTTTTGATTTGTGCCATCACGTGTTCCTCCTTAAAGAGACTTTGTCAATCCACCATCAATGATCAGTGTTTGACCTGTCATATATGTATTCGCTTCAGATAAAAGGAAAGCCGCATATGCCGCAAATTCCTCTGGCTGTCCGTACCGGCCAAGCGGGATCGCTCGTTCTGCTTGTGCTTTAATCTCTTCAACTGATTGATGCTCTGTTTGCGCGCGGTGCTTGTCCAACTGTTTGACGCGCTCTGTTTCAATTTTTCCCGGGGCTAACGTATTGATCAAAATGCCATCTTGTGCAAGCTCTTGGGCAGCTGTTTTTGTCCATCCAGCAATCGCCGGTCTAAATGTATTCGACAGCATCAAGCCTGGAATCGGTTCTTTCACCGACATAGACGCAATATTTAACACGCGTGCGCCGCGTTTTTTTAAATAAGGCAAGGCCTCTTTTAATAACCGGATATAGCTGAGTAAATGAAGCTGAAATGAGTCCATCCAATCTTGATCCGTTAAGGTCTCGAGCGTCCCTGTTTGAGGACCGCCTGTATTGTTCACAAGAATGTCGAGACGCTTTTCATCACCAGCTGCTGCTTGGGCAAGCGCCTTGATTTGCTCGGCGTCAGATACATCACATACTTGATAAGTCAGCTGCCCTTTTACAAGCGGGGACAATTCTTTGACCGTTTCTTTCAGCGTCTGCTCATGTCTTCCTGAGAGCATTACATCTGCGCCCTCTTTTGCTAGAGCAAAGACTATTGCTTTTCCGATACCTTGACTGCTTGCAGCTACCAATGCTTTTTTTCCAAATAGATTGACATCCATGTCAACACCCCCTCTGCACTTATTTTATCATACAAAAAGAACCTTGCTCACGTCGCAAGGCTCCTTTCCATTCTATTACACCTTAAACCGGTCAACCGCCTGACGTAATGCCTGGCTTGATTCGTTCAGCATTTCGGTCGAGGTTTTCGTTCTTTCTAAAGCTTGTACTTGTTCATCGGTAGAAGCATGCACTTCCTCTGCTGAAGCCGCAGATTCTTCTGAAATTGCAGCAATGCTTTGAATGGAATCATTCATTTTCTGCTGTTCTTCTGTCATTTCATTGATCTGTGTATGAATGCTGTCAATGGAGCCGACAAGTGCCTGCATTTCCATTGTGATGCTGCTGAGTGCCTCACCTGTTGCATTGATGGCATCACCTTGTTCCTCATTCATTTTACTTGCTGCTGTCATTGCTTCAGCCGCCTTCTTCGATTCATCTTGAATGAGTTTCACAGTTTCACTAATGTGTTTTGTTGATTGTGCAGATTGTTCAGCAAGCTTTCTTACTTCTTCTGCGACGACAGCAAACCCTCGTCCGCTTTCTCCTGCTCGCGCTGCTTCAATGCTTGCATTCAGTGCAAGTAAATTCGTTTGATCAGAGATTTCAGAGATCGCCGTCACGACGTTTTCAATATTTTTCGTTTTATGCTCAAGATCCAGCAGCATTTGCTCTACCTTCTTCGATTCTTCATTCGCTTGTGTTGATTTTTGGACGAGCTGGCCAAGAGCATCGAGCCCTCTATAGCCTGCATCTTCAGATGATTTTGAGTTGGCTTGCATTTGCGTGGCAAGCTCACCCATATGACGTACTTTTTCATACAAATGCTCTGATTTCTCATTAATTGTTTCAGCATCTATTGCTTGTTTAGACGCCCCTGTTGCCACCTCTTGAATGGCAGTTGCAATCTGTTCGCTTGATAGTAAGGTCTCATTTGAAATTTGCGTCACTTCATCCGTTGATTTCACAACCTGGTCTGAAGCCCCTTTCACTTTTACAATTAACTCCCTAATGCCCTCTGTCATTTGATTAAAGCTTTTCGTGAGGAAACCTATTTCATCCTGGGACTTTGTTTCAAGTGAGCTGGTTAAATCGCCTTCAGACACTTTACGAACATGCTCTATCAGACGCTTGATTGGCGTTGTAATGCTTCTTGCTAATAAGTAGCTTAGGATCATAGCAAGAATAATCGCAATCACAGATATGATGATACTTGTTTGATTCATTTGTTCTGTGATCCAAAGCAGTTTCTTTTTCTCGAAGCTGACCCCTATCGTCCAATCGGCTTCTTTAATTTTAGATATGACTGTCAGCTGTTTGTTATCATCAATACCAGAATTGTCGATCGCTTTTTTCACAGAAGCGACTTTTGATATGTTTTTTCCTTGCTCTGTTGGATGCGCCAAAATGGTGCCTGTGCCGTCAACTAAGAAAGCGGTTCCCATATAAGGAATCTTTTGTTCCTTTATATAGGATTGAATGGAGGACAGCTTCAAATCAAGTCCAGCAACTCCAACGACTTTTCCATTTCGCACAATCGCCTTAGTGGCTGAGACGACCATTTCATTGGTTGCTTTATCAATATATGGGTCTGTCCACAGGACCTCATCAGGCTTTTCAGCCGCTTGAATAAACCAATCTCGTTTAGAAGGATCATATCCTTCGCCAAAATCGGACTCTGGGAAAGCGAACATTTTGCCATCATTTGTTCCAATATAGGCAAGCGAGATGAGTTCATCCTGCTCCTGTAAGCCTTTTAGTTCATCGCTTTCAAATGCCAATGTTTGTTTTGTTTGTTTTTGTGCAAAATCTTCAGTCAGTGTACTTGTTGCCAGTTTGTTAATTGTATCACTGTAACCATTAAGTCTTAATGCAATGATGTCTCTCATGCTTTCTGCCGTTGCTGCTGTGGTGGTTTTTGCATCACGTTCAATGAGTGGTCTTAATACTATGTTGGAACCCACTTGAACTGCCACAACGGTTAAAATTAAAATAACTGAGATAAAAACAGCTATCCTTATTTGAAGTTTCTTAAACATCTCATCACCCCTACATCCTACTTTCGTATCTTATTTTGTATATCGGCAAAATTGGTACCGCATTCAATAGTTGTAAGAAAATTTAAATAGAAAAAAACAAGCCATAAAGGCTTGCTTTAAGTAAAATATTCAATTTTTGCAGACGGAAAGTACTGATCGATATATGATTCTAACGTCTGTCTTAGTTCTTGTTCTTCATCTTTTTGATAGATATATTTTCCAATTCCATATCTACCCCATTTGTATCTTCTTTTTTCTTCATCTAATTCTAATTTTGATTTCGGGTAGTTTTTTTGGATCACACGCTTCGCTGGTTTTGTAAAGCGGTGCTGAATCATTTCAAAGGTGATATCGTGTCTCACATCTTCTGAAAGGGCGGCATCGAGTTTTTCAAAAAGAACTTTATACCCTTCCTGCCAGCCTTCGTGAATGTAAATCGGGGCAATAATAAAGCCAAGAGGATAGCCTGCTTTTGCCACTTTGACAGCCGCTTCAATTCGTTGATCGAGCGGTGATGTTCCGGGTTCGAAATATTTAATGACATAATCAGCGTTGATACTAAAGCGGAATCTTGTTCGACCGTTGTGCTTTGCATCTAATAGATGATCGACATGATGAAATTTAGTGACGAAGCGAAGCTTGCCAAGATCGGTTTGCCCAAAATATTCAATCGCTCGCTTCAGTGTATGTGTCAAATGGTCAATCCCTACGATGTCAGAGGTACAAGAGGCTTCAAATCTTGTGATGTCCGGCGCACGCTCGTTCATGTACTGCTCAGCCTGATCTAATATTTCTTCTACATTAACGTACGTGCGAATGTACGGCTTACTTCCCATTGTCGTTTGCAGGTAGCAATAATGACAATGCCCCATACATCCCGTCGCAAATGGGATCGCATACTCTGCAGATGGTTTAGACGAGTCGAACTTCAATGTTTTCCGCACACCAATGACAAGCGTTGATTTCGCATTGCGATACTTTTGCAAGTCATTTTTCCCTGGGATATTTCTCACCTGGTTATGTGAAGTCGTTTCTCTTATTTCAATTCCCATACCCTCGAACTTTTCCTTCAGCTCTTGTCCTAACGGGTACTCTAGCGCTCGAGGTTCAATATAAACAAGCTGGGGGACGAAAGGTTTGATCATATTTAGCACATCCTTACCTTTAAGGTTTCATACCGTTACTTTAACCGCTCAGGATGGCTTTTATCCTTTCTAAAATCTCCCTTATTCAAACAAATCTTGATAAAGGGCTTCTGCTTCTTCGTATGTTGAAAATACGGCATCATCAGGTGCTAATGGATGATACGTTTCCAGTAAAAATAGCGCAAGCTCCTCTTCGTTGTATGGATGTGAAACGATTTCCGCTTCTTTAATTTGTGCTACGTTTGCTGCATGTGGATTTCGATAAATCACATATACTTGATCACCCGGCTTATAGTCAGAAAAAGGCAATCTGGTCACCTCCATTTTTTAATTATAGGTTGCCCTTCTCTCTGCTCGATATGACCCATTATGATAAAATTCGACAAAAAAACCAGACAGTTGAACCTGTCTGGTTTGAATCACTTAGTTATGTTGAAACGTTTTCTTGACGAAATCAACTACTTCTTCTGTTGTGCTAAGTGATAAAATATGCTCTTTAAATGATGCAGCTTCTTCCTTAGAAAGCTTGCTTAGCTGCGTTCTTGCTGGAAGAATGGATGTTGCACTCATTGAGAATTCATCTAATCCTAATCCAAGTAGAAGCGGGATTGCGATTTCATCTCCTGCCATCTCACCGCACATGCCAACCCACTTACCTTCTTTATGCGCTGCTTCAATCACAAGCGTAATCAGACGTAAAATGGCTGGATTGTATGGCTGATAAAGATATGACACTCGTTCGTTCATTCGATCAGCAGCCATTGTGTATTGAATCAAATCATTTGTTCCAATACTAAAGAAATCCACTTCTTTTGCAAATTGGTCTGCGATGACAGCTGTTGATGGAATTTCCACCATAATACCGATTTCAATGGAATCGGATACGTCTGTACCAGCGGCAACCAATGCTTCTTTTTCTTCAAGTAAAATGGCTTTTGCTTCTCTAAATTCTGATAACGTCGCGATCATAGGGAACATGATTTTCAAGTTTCCATATGTACTTGCACGAAGTAAGGCGCGTAGTTGTGTTCTGAAAATCTCCTGTTCTTCGAGGCAAAGGCGGATCGCTCTAAAGCCAAGGAACGGGTTCATTTCTTTTGGAAGCTGCAAGTAAGGGAGTTCTTTATCGCCACCAATATCAAGTGTGCGGACAACAACTGCTTTACCTTCCATCTTCTCTAACACTGTTTTATAAGCATTGAACTGTTCTTCTTCTGTTGGAAGCTGATCTCTGCCCATGTATAAAAATTCTGTACGGTACAATCCGACCGCTTCGCCGCCATTTTCAAGTACACCTTTTACATCTTCAGGTGTTCCGATATTTGCAGCTAACTCTACGTGAACGCCGTCTTTTGTGACCGTTGGCTGGTCAACAAGTTTCGCCCATTCCGCTTTTTGAGCTAAGAAGTCTTCATGCTTTTTTTGATACGCTTTCACTTCATCTTCAGAAGGCTGAATGATGACGTCTCCAGTAATACCATCAACAATGATGAGATCATCGTTTTTGACCGTTTTTGTTGCTTCTTTTGTTCCAACAACGGCTGGAATCTCCATTGATCTTGCCATGATCGCTGAGTGAGAAGTACGACCACCGATATCTGTCGCAAAACCTTTGACGAATTGTCTGTTTAGCTGAGCAGTATCAGAAGGTGTTAAATCTTCTGCAATGATAATGACTTCTTCAGAAATCATACTTGGGTTTGGAATGTCAACGCCTAGCAAATGTCCAGTAACACGTTTTGTAACGTCGCGAATATCCGCTGCACGTTCCTTCATGTATTCATTGTCCATTGCTTCGAACATCGTGACAAACATGGTCGCTGTTTCTTTTAAAGCAAATTCAGCATTTACTTTATCCGATTTGATTTTGTCCTTTACTGGGTTTAGCAGCTCTGGATCACTTAACACAAGAAGGTGCGCAGAAAAGATATCTGCTTTGTCTTGGCCAAGCTCTTTTAGCGCATGTTCTTTAATTGCTTCAAGTTCTTGTTTTGAAACATGAATTGCTTCTTCAAAACGTTTTACTTCTGTCTCTGGATCGTTAATGTCTTTTTGGTGAACTGTTAAATCTGGTTCTTCCAGACGGTATGCTTTTGCAATCGCAACGCCTGCTGAAGCACCGATTCCTTTCAGTTGTTGCATTACTCGCCTAGGCCTTCACTTTTCATTGTGTCTTTTAGTGCAGCAAGTGCATCATTTTCATCAGAACCAGAAGCAGAGATTGTGATTGTAGCACCTTTCGCAATTCCTAGAGACATTACACCCATAATAGATTTAAGGTTCACTGTTTTACCATTATATTCTAAGTTGATATCAGCATCATATTTACTAGCAGTTTGTACAAGAACTGTTGCAGGACGTGCGTGAATTCCAGAATCTGCAGTTACTTTGAATGTTTGTTGAGCCATTTTTATCAATCTCCTTTTTATACAATTAATACATCCACAATATTATATCATACTGCCGAGCTTGTCATCTAACAAGAACGGCAGTTATGAAAATTATTTTGAAATTTTCATGATGTTTTCTTGACCAGCTTTGATCTCGCCGGATTCTTGAAGGTCAATAAATTGTCCTTCACCTAAGTTTGTAAATACAATTGGTGTCATCAAAGATGGTACTTCTGACTTAATTTTATCAATATCAACCTCTAAGAGTTTTTGACCGATTTCTACTTGATCTCCCTCTTGTACAAATGCTTCAAATCCTTCTCCTTTGAGGCTGACCGTATCAATACCGAAGTGGATCAAAATTTCAAGTCCACCATCAGATTGCAGGCCGATTGCGTGTTTCGTTGGGAAAACATTTAGAATTCTCCCTTTCACCGGTGAAACCACCGTTCCATCTTTTGGCAAGATGGCGAAACCGTCACCCATCATTTTCCCTGAGAATACTTGATCTGGTACATCTGTAATCGGATGAAGCTCCCCTGTAATTGGTGAAGCAAAGATTTCTTCCCCTTGCTCGTTTTGAAGCGGTTTTGCAATGACTTCTTCGACCTGCTGGCTGACTTCTTCTTTTGCAGAAGGGTCTTTAGCTGGACGCGGCGTGCGGCCTGCAATGATGTCTTGCATTTGTGTTTTTAAATTATCAGAGCGCGGTCCAAAGATTGCCTGGATGTTGTTCCCTACTTCGAGGACACCTGAAGCGCCAAGCTTTTTCAAGCGGTCTTTGTCCACTTTCTTCTGATCATTTACTGTGACACGCAAACGCGTAATACAAGCATCTAGGTGTTTAATGTTTTCTTGGTCACCCATTGCTTCAAGGATTTCATACGGCAAGTCATCGGCTTTTCCAGCCTTAGCCCCGCTTGCACCATCTGCTGCTTCATCCTCGCGGCCTGGCGTTTTCAGATTAAATTTACGAATTGCGAATCTAAATCCGAAGTAATAAATGACAGCAAGCACGAGACCTACTGGAATCACAAGCCACCAAGCCGTTCTGTTTGGCAAAATACCGAATAAGAAGAAGTCGATTAACCCTCCTGAGAAGGTCATACCGATTTTCACGTTTAGAATATCCATTATCATAAAGGATAATCCAGCAAATACACAGTGGATTGCAAATAATAATGGTGCAACGAACAAGAATGAGAATTCAAGCGGTTCTGTAATCCCTGTTAAGAAAGAAGTCAGTGCTGCTGAACCCATAATTCCAGCTACAAGCTTTTTATTCTTAGGTTTTGCTTCATGGTAAATCGCAAGTGCTGCTGCTGGAAGTCCAAACATCATGAACGGATATTTCCCTGTCATGAATGTTCCGGCTGTCAGCTGAACACCATCTTTGATTTGTGCCATGAAGATACGCTGGTCACCACGGACAAGCTCTCCTGATAAGCTCTTATAGCTAAAGAACTCATACCAGAATGGCGAGTAGAAAATGTGGTGCAGACCAAACGGGATAAGTGAGCGTTCAATCACACCGAATACAAAGGCAGCAAGCGGCTCATTCGCTGCAAGCAGTCCTGTTGAAAACGAGTTCAGTGCACCTTGGATTGGCGGCCAAATGACTAGCATCAAAAGCCCTAAAATAAGTGCTGAAATGGATGTGACGATTGGAACAAATCGTTTACCAGCAAAGAAACCGAGATATTGCGGGAGCTCAATTTTGTAAAATTTATTATACATATAAGCTGCTAATACCCCGACAATGATCCCGCCAAAAACGCCGGTAGACAAGGTCGGAATGCCGAGCATATTAATATACGCTGGATGGCTTTCCTTAAAGAACTGGGCCAATTTGATAGAATCTGACGGAATCGATCCGTTAGCCATTAAGACGGCACTCATCGTAACGTTCATGACAAGATAACCGATGATCGCGGCAATTCCTGCCACTCCGTCTCCATTGGCAAGACCGATCGCAACCCCTACAGCAAATAAGAGCGGAAGATTAGAGAAGACGATGTTCCCTGCATTTTCCATGACACTTGCAACAAGCTGAATTGTATCATTGCTTAAAAATTGAGCTACATCAATCAGCTGCGGATTTTGCATCGCATTTCCAAGTGCTAGTAAAATACCAGCAGCAGGAAGGATCGCAACTGGAAGCATAAGTGCTCGTCCAATTTTTTGCAACACACCAAAAAGTGATTTAAACACTGGTTGAACCTCCTTTTGTTTTCGCTTACAACATACATTTGGGTTGCTCCCTGACGTACATTTCATAATTAACCGTTTACATTTCACTTTCAAACACAAAAAAAGGCATGGTGATATAAGGTTGCGCAAATAACAGGATCTTATCCTGTATTTACCTTAAGTCACTCATGCCTGATCGAATCAGTTACACGTTTCAAGGAAACTATGAAATTTTATTAGTCAATCTGTACAGGTGAAGCGTCAGGTAGACAGCTTCTGCATCATGTACAGGCTTTTTCAATGCATGCTGCAAAATTTTGATCATTTTCCAAGCAGTATTGTAGCATAAAGGATATTCATTTTTCAATAGATGAAGCAACTTTTCTGGTTCCTCTAATGATTCTTCCCGTTTAATACGCTCAATCGAAAACGTAATATGGCGCAATAAGCGTAAATAATGAATACTTTCTCTGTCTACTTTCATATGAAAGGAATCTTCTATGACTTGGACCATCTGCGTGATGAGCTGCGAATGACGGTTCACCTCAGATAAGGGCCGGTTCGTTAAAGCCGAATGAATATGGAGCGCAATAAAACCAATCTCTCCTTCTGGCAGCTTTGTTTCAATATCTGGCCGCTCGTTAATCAGTTCAACGACTTCCTTTGCGACCTCGTATTCTTTCGGGTACAGCGATTGTGTCTCAAGCATAAAAGGATTGGTAATATCATAACCTTGCTGCACCCGCTTAAAACTAAAGGCTATATGATCGGTCAGTGCAATATGAATATGCTCATTCAAGCGATGTCCCATTTTTTCTCGTATATGATAAATGACGTCATTGGCAAGCTCGATCATGTTCTCATCAATGTGATGAAGCAGCTGTTTATATTCTGTTTGTTCCTTCGTGTTTTTTAACACAAACATCTTTTCAAATGCCGCTTGATCGAGAACATCACCCGATTTTTTTCCGAAGCCGATCCCTTTTCCAATCAGAACCACTTCGCCCAAAGAAGGGTGTCTTGCGATGATGACATTATTATTTAACGCTTTATCAACGGTGAAGGATTCCATGAACATCCCCACCTCCTTCTTATTCAATCCCTCTTATCGTACAAAACAGATGAAACGTGCGTCAACGATTGTTTTTCAAAACGGTGGTTGTTCGCTCTATGAGGCGAAATGACAGCACTCGTTTTTCTGGTGCTTCTCCCTTTAACGCCCGGTCGTACAAGTCAAATGCTTCCTGCCCCATTTGTTTGAGTGGAATTTCAATGCTGGAAATCCCTAAAGCCTCACTCAATTGTTCGTTTTGAAAGCCGAGTATGGCGGGTGATTCCCCTACTTTTATATGGTGACGCTGCGCTTCTAATAAAAAGCCTGCTGACACGTCGTCATTTGTGATCAGTAATGCTGTGGGACGATTTTTCATCCCCTGCCATTCTGTAAATAATTGCTTCCCATCAAAAAGTGTTAACTTCCCTTCAATGATCCATTCCTCATCAATGTCCTGCCCAAGCGATTGCATCATATCTTGATAAGCTTGAAGGCGCGTTTGGCTATTCGCTCCTTCTGTTCTGGCAAGAACGATCGCAATTCGCTCGTGCCCGCATGCCGCTAAATGATGAAGCCCTTCTTTCAATGCTTGATCATGTGCAATCGACACCGCTGAACAGTCATCATGTGGTGTAGGATGACAAAAAATAATGGGGCCGGATTCCTGCCACTTTAAGATGTCTCGATCACTTAGCGCATTTGAGCAAAAGATTAAACCGTCCACACGCCGCTCCTTTAAGCTCATCAAAGCTTCTTTTTCCTTTATTGGATCATACCCCGTTTGAAACAAGGCAAAGTGCAGGCCGCGTGCCTGTGCTTTCTCGGCAATGCCTGTGACAAGTCCGCTGAAATAGGAGTGATCAATCGTTGGAAGAACGATTCCGAACATATTAGAGTAGCCCTTTGCTAAATGCACAGCCTGAATGTTTCTCGTATACTTGAGCTCTTTCATCGCATGCAGCACACGCTCTCGTTTTTCTTCTTTGACATAAGGATGATCATTCATCACACGTGATACGGTTGTCACAGATACGCCCGCTTTTTTCGCAATCTCCCTTATATTTGACATTTTTTCTCCTACTTTCTCTTGATATGGTAAGCGTTTCATACTTTAAGATGTATGTGAGCTGAACAAATCACTGGATGGAAAGGGGAATTCAAGATGGGTATTATCATATGGATTATATTATGTATGGCTGTTTTGTTTTCTGCTCGCTTTGCACTACATCCTTTAGGAAAAGAACATAAAATCAAACCGTTTCAATCAATTGATGATTTTTTTGTTGACAAGGATCGAAAAGAGTGACAAAAAATCACGATGATACTTCCAACGCATGGACGTTCATCGTGATTTTTTTCATTACTTGATGATCGTCAGCTCTTTTGGATAATTGGTTAAGGTGACTGGACCATCTGCTGTGATCAGTACATCATCTTCAATTCTCACGCCGCCGACTCCTGGGACATAAATACCTGGCTCGATCGTATAGACCATGCCTTCTTGGAGAAGGTCGTCATTTGCCTGGCTCATAGAAGGAAACTCATGAACAGACACCCCGAGACCATGCCCAAGACGGTGCGGGAAGTACTCCCCATATCCCGCTTCTGTGATCAGCCCTCGTGCTTTTAAGTCCAAGTCTCCAATTCTCACGCCTGGCTGGCTCATTTCAATTGCTGCCATTTCTGCGTTCAAGACGGTTTGGTAGATGTCTTTTTGCTTGTCAGAAGCTTCTTGATAGATGAATGTTCTTGTAATGTCTGAACAATACCCATCGACAATCACACCAAGGTCAAATAACACAAAATCGCCTTTTTTTAAGGCTGCCTGCCCTGGATTTCCGTGGGGCTCGCCTGATTTTTCGCCAAAGAGAACCATCGTCGAAAAGGACATGCCTTGAATGCCTTTTTTCTTTAACTCATATTCAATGACAGCGAGCACTTCAGTTTCGGTGATTCCTTCTTTTAAGGCGTTCACCCCAATTTTTACCCCTTCATCTGCCAATTGAGCGGCTTTTTTCAGTGTAGCAATTTCAGATTCATCTTTAATCAGTCTTAACTGATTGAGCTCTTCTTCTGCCCTGACGAAAGTTTCCGCCCCAGTGGCAGCTTGGAGCTGCTCTGCTCTTTGAAGCGGAATCGACTCTTTTTCAATCGCAAGTCGAGCCGCTCGTACACCTCGTTTTTCTACTGCTGACTGAATGAAATCAAATGGGTTCTCATGGTCTTCATAACCAATGATATCGCCTGACCATCCAGCATTCTTCGCCTGCTCCACTTCCATCTTAGGCAAAATAAAAAATGGATCTGCCTCTTGAAACACAAACAGCCCCATCACTCTTTCGTGCGGCTCTGTGAAGTATCCAGATAGATAAAACACATTTTCCTTTGTATGTATAAATGCACCTTGAATATCTTTTTTCTTTAGCCAAGAAGACAAGCTCTTCATTCGGTTCATCGTGATCCTCCTCACACGTTTTACTACTGATCTATTGTATCAGTTTTTGCTGTATTTCGCACAAAAGCGCACTGGCATGAAGCCAAGTGCGCTATGATCATTTGCTTAAGATGCACGAAGCAGTCGCAGTCCATTTAAAATGACCAAAATCGTACTTCCTTCATGCCCGATGACGCCAAAAGGCAAATCAAGCACTTGTAAGAAATTCGCACAAATTAACAGACAAATCACCGTTAATGAGAAAATGATGTTTTGCTTAATGATTCTATTCATCTTTCTTGAAAGGCGGATCATCTTTGTTAGGTTATTTAAATTGTTCTTCATTAAAATGAGATCCGCTGTTTCTAAGGCAACGTCAGTGCCCCCGCCCATCGCAACGCCAACATCTGCTGTGGCGAGTGCCGGTGCATCATTTATTCCGTCTCCTACCATGATGATCGAGTTACCTTGTTTTTTAAGTTGATTGACCTCATGTACCTTTTCATCTGGAAGACACTCAGCGACAACTGTTTGGATGCCAGCTTCCTGCGCAATGGCTTCAGCCGTTTTTTGTTGATCTCCTGTGAGCATGACCGTTTGAATGCCTAAATCATTCAGCTCTTGAATCATTTTTTTAGCTTCAGGTCTAATTTGATCCTTAAGGCCAAGGCAGCCAACGACTTCTTCATCCTTTTGAACATACACCACTGTATATCCTTTTTCAGAAAGAAGATCACCCGTCTCTTCAATCTCTCGGTCCATAGGAGCCTTGCCGGCAAAATCTTTCTTCCCTATGCGCCACGTTGCTCCATTCCATTGTGCTTTTACACCAAAGCCCGAGGTTTCTTCAATGGTGACGTGTGCTGATCTTTCTACTTGGTGCTCTTTTGCCATATCAGAGATCGCTTTCGCTAATGGGTGGTTTGATTGACTTTCAATTTGATAAAGCGCCTGATAAAAAGCAGCTTTCTCTTGTCCTTCAGCCAGCACAACCTTTTCTACAGCTGGCTTCCCGCTTGTAATCGTCCCCGTTTTATCAAAAGCGATCATGGTGCTTGTGCCTAATTTTTCTAAAAAGACGCTTCCTTTTACAAGCATCCCGTTTCTTGCGCCGTTTGAGATAAGTGAAAGAGCGGCTGGCATAATGGATGCAACAAGCGCACAAGGTGAAGCAACCACCATAAACACCATTGCCCGGTAAAAGGTTTCACTCATGCTCCAGCCGAGTACAAAATGAGGCAGGAACATTAAAATAGCGACGGTGATTAACACACCTTTTACATATGCACCTTCAAATTTTTCAATGAATGCTTGGCTTGGCGAAACACTTTCTTGAGCGGATTCAACAAGCTTAATAATTTTATGAAAAAGCGTCTCTTCATTATATTTCGTTACTTCTACTGTTAAAGAACCATTTAAGTTCACAGTTCCTGCAAACACGTCCTCCCCTTGCCCTTTTTCCTGAGGAACCGATTCACCAGTGAGTGCAGATTCGTCCACACTTGTTCTCCCGCTCAGGATCACACCATCTGCTGCAATACGCTCGCCAGCTTTGATCATAATACGGTCGCCCGGTGTTAATGATGAAGCAGCGATTTGAATGGTTGTGCCATCGTCTTCAATTAAAGTCGCTTCATCTGGTGCGATACTCATTAAAGCTGTTAAATCTTTCTTGCTTTTATTTGACGTATACGTTTCAAGCGCACCGCTCAATGAAAAAATAAAAATTAAGATGGCACCCTCTGCCCAATATCCAATAATAGCTGAGCCTATCGCTGCGAAAATCATTAAAAGTTCTACATTCAGTGTATTAGACGAAATGGTTTCTTCGATCCCTTCTTTCGCCTTTGCAAAACCTCCAATAACAAAAGCAAGGATGAAAAGAGGGATACTCCACATGCTTTCATCCTTTAGAACCCACCCAATCAAGATGAGAATTCCCGAGATCCCTGCTGCCATTAATTCTCCGTGCTGTGTCCATTTGTAAAAGGACCATTTCGATTCCTTTTGTTTTGTCGTTTGATAAAGTGCTGTATTCTCATTCATGATTGTTTTCTCCTCTCTAATTGATAATGGTTTTCACATCACCAATCGTTGCCCGTTCCGTTTTTCATCTATAATTTCTGCTATTTCAAGCTTTTTATAGGTCTGTAACTCATTATAACAGGTTCTGATCAATTTTCAATTAATAATTATTATAATTTCTTTTTGATAATAATTATCATTATTGATGCAGGTCATTCCATCCTCTTCTGAGCACAGTTTATTCAGATGAAAAGCAATTGAACACTAAAAAAGAACCAACGGAATGACCATTGGTTCTTCACAGAAAACATTTGTTTTACGAATTCGTCCACTCTTTGATTTGTTTTTTCGTCAGTGGACCTACATGGTTTTTCACCACTTCTCCTTTTTCATTAATAAAAAAGGTGGTCGGGATCGTGATGATTTGATATTTCTTCATCATTTCTCCGTGCTCATCAAGAACGATCGGGAATGTAAACTTTCTGTCTTTCACAAATTGGGCGACAGCGTTTTTACTTTGTTCAGCACCTAGTAAATTAACGGTCAGAATGTCGACATCACTTTGATTTTCTTTCACGATCTGTTCAAAGGCTGGCAGCTCTATTTTGCAGGAAGGGCACCATGTTGTCCAAAAATGCAGGATTGTTCGTTTTCCTTTCGGCGGAACGATTTGCGTTTCACCAGTTAATGTAGGAACCTCTATCCTCGGCGCCATAACAGGTTCTTTCGCTTCTGTCTCTGTATTCATCAGAAATAGAAGAAGGGTCATCATCAGAAGACTGGCGGGTAGATATTTACGTTTCATCAAGATCTTCCTTCCCAGTTTTCTTATAGCTTGCCCTCTCGATAAAGATGACATTCAAGCTTTTTTCATTCTAAGAAACATCGAAACGCCAAGCTCCTTACAAATGGTGGCATAATGCAGCGCAGTCAGCAGCAGCATACCCGTGTTCATTCCTAATATAACGCCCATCATGTTCAGGCTTTCAATTGACCCGAGGAAATATACCATAGAAAATGAGACGACATGCACCCATATATTATGTAGGAACACGTCTTTAATCAGCCCCATACCGATTAAACACGCTTGAAATGGCATCACAAACAGGTGGCATAAAAAGTACGGCCAGAGCAGCTGCAGATAGACGGCAGCTTGTGGTGAATCAAAAAAGAGCTGCGTGAGCGGATAAGCGAAATAATACATCACCATCACTGCCGGCACCCCATACCCAAACGTAATGAGAATCGCTTGCCTGACACGTTTTTTCACGAGATCATACTGCCCTAAAGCATAGGCTTCAGATACATTCGGAATCATCACAATCATGATCGAATGGGCGATAAACGCTGGGAAGAAACCGATCGACATGGCTACACCAGCAAGCATTCCATAATGATCAACAGCCAGTGTTCCAGAGATACCTGCTGCAACGAGGGCTCCTTTGATTAAAAAAGGTTCAACGGCATTGGCGATGGCATGAAAGATGCGCATCCCAGTTGTCGGAATCGAAACAGCCAACAGGCGCTTTCTCACGTCACTCCCTCTTAGTTCAACAGACCTCACATTCACAGCATTTTTCGCCATGACGTATTGGGAGTATAAATAAATAAAGACGACAAGATCACTCGCAACAATGACCCCAATGGCGATGAGCACCGCTGTTTCAATATCAAAGGAATACCAATGGAAAAATAAAAACAAGCAGATGAGCTGGATCGTTTTTTTCAGCATATTTGCTAGGGCGATTCTGCCCATTTGCTGCTTTCCCATAAAATAACCGCGTGCAATAGAGGTAAACGCAATAATCGGAATAAGAGACAGCACTAAGCCTTTCATGAGCGGATGATACGACTGAAACACAGGAATGAAAGGCAGTACAATCGCTGCTGCTCCCGTGGTTGTACATGTCACCACAAGCGTCATTTTAAAGGCATGGCGGAGCATACTTTTGTGAAGCCGCTCATGCGACTCTGCAATGAATTTAGAAATGGAGACTGGAAGCTCTAGGCTAGCGATCACAAGTACAAGCATGATGATTGGAAGGATACTCATGTAGAGACCCATCCCATGTTCTCCAAGCTCTCTCGCTAAAATCATATTGACTAAGAACTCTATACACTCCGCAATGAAAGCTGCGACAGATAGCAGAATGACCCCTTTTACAAATCGATTCATGTAGCCTCCCCTTGTCTAAAAGCAAATTCTTTTCACATTCTATGAGACAAGTCCTGAAAATATTTTTAAAATTGAAGACAAAAAAAAAGCGACCTGTTGATCGCTGCTTTTCTTTAGACGGCAAATACGTGACGGCCGATTCGTTCTACAATTTTACGGGAACGAATCCAGTTATCTGTCGCCGTTTTTGGATTATAAAAATAAATGGCCTTTGTCGTTCTGTCATGTTCTTTCACAACCTGCTTCACAGCCTTAACGGAATCTTGATCTGCCTTATCATTGATGCTTCCATTCGATACTGGCTGGAAGGCATTTCGCTGATAAATAACCGCTCTGACGCTGTCAGGAAAAGAGCCATGCTCTACCCTGTTTAAGACGACGCTTGCTACAGCTTTTTTCCCTGCGTAAGATTCACCTTTCGCTTCAGCATGTACCAATCGAGAAAGCAAGTCCATTTCTTCATTAGAATAACGCGTTTGTTTTTTGGAGTTTGCCTCTTTCGTCGTTTCAGACTTCACTTGTTTTTTTTGCTTCGGTTTTGAAGCCTTTTCTTCTGTTGACGTGCTTAGCATTTTGACTTTCGGCTGACGCTTCCCCTCTGAAAATGCTGGGATTACCTTATGATGATCATCTTGATCTATATATGAAAGCTGATGCTTAACAGGTGCTTGTGAAAGTTCGTGACTTAATGTGCCTTGCTGCTCTTGTATATTGTCCATCTTCATTGCTGCTACCAGCATAAGGATGGCAAAAAGAGCTGTATGAATTTTAATCATTCGCCTCATTCCTCCTTTAATCAAAGTAGGCCGTAAGATACTTGTCCACTCTAACAAGAGCTTCTTCTATTTTCACGCACAAAGATTTGCATGCCTGTCCAAATTCCGTCATTAAATGGCATGTCCTAGTTGAAATGCGCATGAACTGGAAATGTTAGCGCTTAAAAAAGCCCCTTTTTAGCCTATAATCATCCTTATGCTCCTGATTATGGGTTATTACATTTTCTTTTCATATGTATCAGGCTGATTTGAAGTATGACAAAAGAGCCAAAATAAAAAAGCTTTCTCTCATTAGTGAGAAAAAGCTTTAGCTTCTTGCTTCTTTAAGATATTCAAAAATAACATCTCCACGATGTTTGGCCATTCCGCGAAAATATTTAAAATCATCTTGCTTTACCAAAATAGAACGAAAAGTTAAAAAATCATCTTTTTGAATGGTCACTTGCTTCTCCGTCCCATTCCGTAATGATTCAAGTATTGTGAGGATTTGTTCTTCAGTCAAAAAAACCGCTCCTTTTCTGCCATGATCAAATATTAAATATACCATTCGTTTGAAAAGCGTACAACGAAAACGAAACAAAAACGTCTTTATCCTTTACATTGGTATGAAAATATTGCAAAATACTTTTTAATAGGGAATGAAATCTGTTTTTAAAGGAGAGGGATCGGTTGAAGATTGCAAAAATTGGAAATGTGATCGAATTTAGAAATGGTTTAACAGGTGTAGTTGAAAAAGTGAATGAAAACTCTGTCATTGTGGATGTCACCATCATGGACAACTATAGAGATTTAGAACTGGATTCACTAACAGTCGTTAATCATAAAAACTATAAAATCATCAAAGACTCCGTACATTAATTTGCAATCCTCAATTCAGACTATCATTACATAAATATATACGAAGCAAAGCTGTCAGACAGCTTTGCTCTCTTTTGACAATCACATATGAAAAAGACTGACACCTTTTGAAGGGAGGTCAGTCTTTTTGCGTATGAAAGGTTTGCATTTCTGCCTTGGTTTTGTACATCTCTACTTCCTCAGGTGTCATAACGCCTTTATCAATTAAAAGTGCAATCACCCCAAGCAATGTGGAAGCACTCCATTTATATCGTTCTTTGTTTTGATGTTCAAGCATCTGAAGCTCTTCTCTTAGCTCCATCAGCAGCTTCTCTGTTTGCTCTTCTTTGTTTTCCAACACAAACGCCTCCGTTTTCCACTCATTGCCCCTATTTTATCTCAAAGCAAACGCGATAAGCAAAAAAGCACGATTCGCCTTTACAAACATACGTTCTGTCATGTATAATGATTTTACGAGCTGGTAGCCCCCAGCCGTCCTAGCAAGTTCTATTCCTATTGGTATGAGAAGAGTGACATGACTCTTCTCTTTTTTTATGGTTTCAGCCTTATATTTCCGCCTAGATTCCATAAAAAAAGACATGTCATCCGGCATGTCTTTTCCTATTTATTAGCGATTATCAATCGTTTCTGGATACATATCATGATTCATCATACGATACGATGCCATTTCTTCATACTTAGTTCCAGGTTTTCCGTAGTTTGTATACGGGTCAATCGAAATACCGCCTCTTGGTGTGAATTTGCCCCATACTTCAATATACCTTGGGTCCATCAATTCAATCAGATCGTTCATGATGATATTCATACAATCCTCATGGAAGTCACCATGGTTACGGAAGCTGAACAAATATAATTTTAGCGATTTACTCTCAACCATGATTTCATTTGGAATATAGCTGATATAAATCGTCGCAAAATCCGGCTGCCCTGTTTGCGGACAAAGTGATGTAAACTCCGGGCAATTGAATTTTACGAAATAGTCTCTATTTGGATGTTTATTTGGGAACGTTTCAAGCACTTGTGGTGCATATTCAAACAAATAATTGGTCCCTTGGTTTCCTAATAAAGTGACACCTTCTAATTCTTCTGGTTTTCTTGTCGTCATCTTGTCTCTTCCTTTCTATACGCCTCGTTTATTTCCCCACAATAACGTGTGCAGCTGCGGCAAGACTCTCACTCGATTCAATTCTGGATCTTGCGCCACTTGATCTATAAGCGCTTCATATTTCTTTAATAAATGCGTCAATAAGGAAGCGTCGTCAGCTGTCGTCGTGTCATCATTTCCTACCTGCAAGTAAAAAGGAAGCTCTGGGTATTTCGCATGAACATCCTTCGCATAGGCTAAATCACGATCATCAAAAATCACGACCTTTAGGCTTGCATGCTGCAATCTGTTTCCATTTTTCAATTCATCTATAATACGTGTCAGTTTCGTAAAATCTGTTTTCATATTCGAGCTTGGCGGCTTTGGAGAAATGGTTAAATCATCAATTTTTAAAAACCAATCCTGATACATCGTTCCTTGTGTTTCAAGCGCTGTATCGATCCCTTCTTCATGCAGCAAATCAATGAGTGATTCCATTTGTTTTAATAACGCAGGATTCCCTCCTGAAATGGTGACATGAGAGAAAGCCTGTCCACCTATTCTTTTCAGCTCTTTCACAATATCTTCTGCTTGAAGCCACTGAATATCCTGCTTAGCTGACCCATCCCATGTAAATGATGAATCACACCAGCTGCAAGAGTAGTCACAGCCAGCCGTTCTGACAAACATTGTTTTTTGTCCAATGACCATTCCTTCTCCTTGGATGGTTGGACCAAAGATTTCTAATACAGGAATCGCTTTAGCCATTGAGCTCAACTCGTTTCGGCCGGTAAATGCAATAGCTTGTTGGTGTCTCCCTGACAAAGACCTGAACACATGTCGGTCTGTTCGCTAAAGTCGATAAGTATGCCGCTACTTTGTCATGTACGGTCTTTGCGACAACCTCAGTGGTTGGCATGGCGTATGGATCGTTTGATGAAAATTCTTCATGGTCGTTAAGCAGCGTGTGGTCGTACTGCCCATGAATGAGCTTTTTCAGCGTACTGAAATTGACAAGAAAACCTGATTCATCCAGATTGTCTCCTGCAATCGTGATATTAATCGTATACGTATGACCATGTATGCGGCTGCATGCACCGGCATCTTCTCTTGGGATGAAATGTGCTGCAGATAGATGCATATCTTTGTTCAATTCAAATGAAAATGGGTGATTCGTTTGTGGATAGATTTGAGAAAGCATTTATTTCGCCTCCTTCATTTTCATATAAGTGTCATAGCCGTTTTTCCGAAGCTTACAAGCGGGACATTCCCCGCAGCCATCAGAAATGATGCCATTGTAGCAAGTGAGCGTTTCATTTTTCACAAAGTCTAGCGCATCCAGCTCATCGGCAAGCTTCCATGTTTCTGCTTTATTGAGCCACATTAGTGGTGTATGGATGACAAATGGTTTTTCCATCGCCAAATTCACTGTGACGTTGCAAGATTTCACAAACTCATCTCGGCAATCTGGGTAGCCGCTAAAGTCTGTCTCACAAACACCTGTGATAATATGTCTTGCTCCGATTTGATACGCAAGAATAGAGGCAAAGGATAAGAAGACTAAGTTTCTCCCTGGAACAAATGTGGAAGGCAGCTCTCCTTCTTTTTCCACAATGTCTATGTCATCTCTTGTTAAAGCATTTGGTGCCAGCTGATTCAAAAGAGACATATCTAATAGATGATTCTTCACGCCTAACTTGTCAGCGATTCTTTTGGCTACATCAATTTCTTCTTGATGGCGCTGATTATAATGAAAGGTTACGGTTTCTACCTCTTCAAATTGTTGAAGTGCCCATAATAAACATGTCGTACTGTCCTGTCCCCCGCTAAAAACAACGACTGCTTTTTCATTTTTCAATTCCTGTTCTCCTCCTTTTGCAGATGAGTACAACCGTACTAGCTGCATCTGAAAGGCTCATGAAACCCCCTATTTTCTCAAAAGAAAAGACACCTTCACATGTATATGAGGTGTCCTAGCCATAAAAAATAAAAAGTGCCACATCCAAGGATACGGCAAGTCCTTAGTTTTTTATAGAGGGTTTTGCTAGAACCTCTCCCGTTTTCACGGATTTTTGTTCAATTTTCACAGAGGATAGTGTACCACATATTTTTCATGCAGGCTATCCCTTCTTTACCTATTAAACGATTTAGGCACTTTTTTCAGACAAAGAAAGAGGATAAAAAAGATACTGACATAACCGAAAATAGGGTAAACCGTTGAAATCAGTGTACCGTATCCAATTTTACTGATCACATAACAGCATAGGAGGATAAGAGATATCGTATAGATGCTTTTCATTCGGATATACGCCCTCACTTGTCTTTCCAGCCCATATAAATTGCCTATGACGGATGTAAAGACTTCACCGAAGATCACGAATAAATAAATGAGATGAATAGAGTTTGCTACTTGATACACCACTTGGGCCATTGGAATATCATACGCCTCCAGCATGTCTAATGAAGAAAGAGATAAAAAGCAAGCAAGCAGAATAAGTGTGAGCATGATGCCCCCAAAGACCGCTCCCTTTTTAATCACAGCTTCTGATGTCATTTCATTTGCGACCGGCACTAACACAGCTTGAGACAGCGCTAAATTAAAGGCACCATATGAAACGGCAGACAACATCCATTCGCCCTCTCCCATTTGCAGCGCAAGAACATAACTTTCACTGCTGCTAAAAACAAATGAATCAAGAAACACGATCAATGAAAAGAAAATAAGCATCGGAACAACGAGTACGTTGACACCAAATAATCCTTTTGATCCTTTAAAAAGCACAATGACGCTCAGAATGATCGTCATAAAAATCCCATATTCCTTCGATATACCAAGCTGCTCCTCAAAAATAGCCCCTGCGCCAGAAAGCATCACTGAGGTGACACCAAGTAAAATAAAAAACATGACGACATTAATATATCGACTCGCAGCTGCTCCAAATAAAAAACGATTCATATCTTGATAAGACTCTGCTTCAATTCGTTTAGAAATAAGCATCAATTTTGCGCCAAGCAGAGTAAAAATAGCGCCGCTAATCAGAATTCCCAGCAACCCAATCCAGCCAAAACGAACAAAAAATTCTACGATTTCTTTTCCTGTCGCAAACCCAGCTCCAACTACAGTTCCTACATATACAAAGGCAAGCTGAAAAGCGGATTCATTTGAACGTTTCATGTGACCCCTCCGCACCCATCACTTTCGATTGTCTCTTTTTTATCCTATGAGACAAGTTCCTTGAAAAGAAGGACAAACCATGATTAAATGCAAAAAAGGATTTTTCATCCGGCTTTGAGCAAAACAGTTGAAAGTCAAAATAGGTCAGAGTATACTATAGTCAAAGATGGTCAAACAATAGACCATTTTATTTAACATTCATTGGTCAAATAAAGTCAAACTTTATTTAAGGAGGTCATGGCAAATGCGTTGTCAACATTGTCAAGTAAATGAAGCAACTATTCGCCTGAATATGCAAGTGAATTCGTCCCGCAGCCAAATGGTTTTATGTGAAGACTGCTACACCTCTTTGATGGAGCAGTCAAAAATGAAAATGGGACCTCAATTGTTCGGAGGAAGTTCATTCTTCTCCGAGCCAACAGGACATGCCCCAAGCGGAGAGCAGCCTAAACAAAAGGGCTTACTCGATGAACTTGGCCGGAACTTAACTGATGGCGCAAATGCTGGTTTGATTGATCCAGTCATTGGCCGTGATGAAGAAGTCGCAAGAGTCATTGAGATTTTAAATAGAAGAAATAAAAACAACCCTGTTCTGATTGGTGAACCAGGTGTTGGTAAAACAGCGATCGCCGAAGGACTTGCATTAAAAATTGCGAGTGGCGATGTACCAAATAAATTAAAGAACAAACAAATCTATTTATTAGATGTTTCCTCACTTGTGGCGAACACAGGGGTACGTGGTCAATTTGAGGAACGAATGAAGCAGTTAATCAAAGAATTGCAAAGTCGTAAAAATATCATCTTATTTGTAGATGAAATCCATCTTCTTGTAGGCGCAGGGTCTGCCGAAGGATCAATGGATGCTGGGAACATCTTAAAACCAGCCCTTGCAAGAGGCGAGCTGCAGCTAGTAGGTGCGACCACATTAAAAGAGTATCGCCAAATTGAAAAAGACGCAGCACTTGAACGTCGCTTCCAGCCCGTCATCGTGGATGAGCCAACACAGAATGAAGCGATCGACATCTTAAAAGGCATTCAAGATAAGTATGAAGCCTATCATGGTGTCACCTATTCTGATGAAGCCATTAAAGCGTGCGTTCAATTATCTTCACGGTATATTCAAGACCGTCAATTGCCGGATAAAGCCATTGATTTAATGGACGAAGCTGGTTCAAAAGCGAACCTCTCTCTTGATGTAGCAAGTGAAGATGAACTGACAAACCGTCTTGCGCAAATCGCCGCTGAAAAACAAGCTGCTTTAAAAGTAGAACAATATGAAAAAGCAGCGAAGCTTCGAGATGAAGAAGAAGCGATTGAAGCAAGACTCCAAAACCAAACAGATCACAAAGAACATGTCGTCACAGCAGAGGATATTCAGGGCATTGTGGAACAAAAAACAGGCATCCCTGTTGGTAAACTGCAAGCAGACGAACAAACAAAAATGAAAGAAATTGACGTTCGCTTAAAAGCACGAGTGATCGGTCAAGAACATGCCGTGGAAAAAGTAGCGAAAGCCGTGAAAAGAAGCAGAGCTGGCTTAAAATCGAAACATAGACCGACTGGCTCCTTCCTTTTTGTTGGGCCAACAGGTGTGGGGAAAACCGAATTGTCTAAAACGTTAGCCGAAGAATTATTTGGTTCAAAAGATGCGATCATTCGTTTAGATATGAGTGAGTATATGGAGAAACACTCCGTGTCCAAAATCATCGGTTCTCCTCCTGGTTACGTTGGACATGATGAAGCTGGCCAGCTTACTGAAAAGGTTCGCAGAAAACCATATAGCATCATTTTGCTGGATGAAATCGAAAAAGCACATCCTGATGTCCAGCACATGTTCCTTCAAATCATGGAAGATGGCCGGTTAACAGACAGCCAAGGCAGAACCGTCAGCTTTAAAGACACGGTCATCATTATGACAAGTAACGCAGGCAGCACAGATAAAACGGTTAAAGTCGGCTTTCAGTCTGATCAGGAAGAAGCAATTGAGGAACAATCACTGATTGATTCACTCAGCACCTATTTCAAACCAGAATTCTTGAACCGTTTTGACAGCATCATTCAATTTGACTCATTAGACAAAGACGATCTAGTGAAAATTGTTGATCTTCTGATCAATGAACTGTCAGAGCAGTTAAAAGAGCAAAATTTAACGGTCCACGTCACAAACGAAGCGAAAGAAAAAATCGCGGAGCTCGGATATCATCCTGCATTTGGTGCGCGTCCAATACGAAGAACCATTCAAGAGCACGTCGAGGATCAAATGACGGAGATTTTGCTTGAAGAAGAACACCTTTTTGGATTTACAGTCGATGTTGAACACGACGAAATCGTTGTGAAAAAAAGATAAGTACATCCTAAGAAGGAGGAGCAGCTCCATCATGTGCTGGTGGCTAAGTTCCAACTGAACGCTGACGCTCCCCCGCCTCTTTTCCTTTATGATAAAAGAAAAAGAGGTGGAGCACATGGATCACATGATAAATTGGAACTACGATCTGATCAAAATCATATATGAAGAAAAATTAAAAGAGCT
The DNA here is from genome assembly GCF_024498355.1 of Bacillus pumilus. Classification (GTDB taxonomy): domain Bacteria; phylum Bacillota; class Bacilli; order Bacillales; family Bacillaceae; genus Bacillus; species Bacillus pumilus_P. The sequence continues at coordinate 1,286,516 of NZ_CP101833.1, read as the reverse complement.
GCTTATACATGAAACACCACAAAATGAAAAAAGAAACTCCCTACATCTATAAGGGAGTTTCTTTTTTACGGCAAATAGAAAGCGCTTTCTTCAAAATTTCTTCACAGAAACTGTCTTAATTTTATATTCTGACTAAAACCCTTCTAGAACACACCGATATTAACTATAGAAAAAGATAGTTAAAGGATTTGGTGAGATAATGGACAAAACATCGTTAATTGGTATTATTTTAGCATTTATTGCACTGAGTGTCGGTATGGTTTTGAAAGGTGTGAGTCTAACCGCTCTTATCAACCCGGCGGCTATATTGATTATTGTTGTTGGAACGATTGCAGCTGTTGTCATCGCATTCCCATCTAGTGAAATTAAGAAAACACCAAAATTGTTCGGGAAAATTTTCAAAGATAACAAGCTTCCAACGATTCAAGAAATGATCCCTCTTTTTTCAAACTGGGCTCAAATTGCTCGTCGTGAAGGTCTTTTGGCATTAGAAGCTAGCCTTGAGGAAGTCGATGATGATTTTCTAAAGAACGGCTTAAGCATGGCGGTTGACGGTCAAAGTGCTGAATTTATTCGCGACGTCTTAACAGAAGAAGTTGACGCCATGTCTGAAAGACATCAGTCAGGCGCATTAATCTTTACACAAGCAGGTACATACGCTCCGACGCTTGGTGTACTTGGCGCCGTTGTCGGACTCATTGCCGCACTTGCAAACATGGGAGATATTGAAGCACTTGGACATGCAATCAGTGCGGCCTTCGTTGCCACGCTGCTTGGGATTTTTACCGGGTATGTGTTATGGCATCCATTTGCGAACAAGCTGAAGCGTAAATCTAAGGAAGAAGTAAAGCTTCGTCTCATTATGATCGAAGGCATTCTTTCTGTCCTTGAAGGTCAATCTCCAAAAGTCATTGAACAAAAACTGCTCATGTACTTACCAGCGAAAGAACGCGCAAATCTTGTCATTGAAGAAGGAGAAAAACAGAATGGCTAGGAAACGTAAAAAACATGATGACGATGAACATGTAGATGAATCTTGGCTCATCCCTTATGCCGATCTTCTTACGCTTCTTCTCGCCCTCTTCATAGTGCTCTTTGCATCTAGTTCCATTGATGCTGCGAAATATGAACAGATGGCCAAGTCTTTTAATGTTGTTTTTACTGGCGGCACTGGTGTCATGGATCAATCCAGCATGCAAAGCACTGAGGAAACCGAAAACAGCAATCAAACTAAGAAATCAGAAGAAGAAGATGATGAAGAAGCCAAAGCAAAAGCGCGAGACCAAGCGGTTCTGACAAAGGTCAAAAAACAAGTAGATTCATTCATTGCAAATAAAAAACTTGGCTCCAAGCTCGAAACAAAGCTTACGGATGAAGGTCTGCTCATTACGATTGAAGACAGCATCTTCTTTGATTCTGGCCGAGCGGTTATCCGCCCGCAGGATGTCCCGTTAGCAAGAGAAATTTCAAAACTGCTTGTCATTAACCCTGCTCGTGACATTGTCATTAGCGGACATACAGATAATGTCCCCATTAGAAATTCAGAATTTGAATCAAACTGGTATTTAAGCGCGATTCGTGCTGTAAACTTTTTAAGTATTCTACTTGAGAACAGCAACCTAGACCAAGAGAACTTTAGCACAAAAGGCTTCGGTGAATTCAAACCGATTGCCTCAAACGATACAGCGGAAGGCAGAAGTAAAAACAGACGCGTAGAAGTACTTATTTTACCGATTGAGAGAAAAGCGAAATAAAAAAGGAAGCCACCAGCGGCTTCCTTTTTTATTTGTTTATTCTTTATGATCATATAAATGCTTTGCACGCAGCCCCACATGTTTGAGCATATCGATGCAGGCATCCTTCTCTTCTTCACTCAGCACACTGATCATCTCATGAATTTCTTTCGCATGATCTGGGAAGATGTCATCAAGCAAAGCTCGTCCTTGTTCCGTAATATGCGCAAATGTCACCCTGCGGTCTTCTGCACAAGCCTTACGACTGAGGAGTTCTTTTTTCTCCAATTTATCGACCACATACGTGATGCTTCCGCTTGCGAGTAAAATCTTATCACCGATTTGCTGAAGCGGCTGATCACCTTTATGATACAGCAATTCTAGTACAGCAAATTCAGTCGGATTCAGACCGTGCTTGACAATATGTTTGTTCATGTGATGATTGATTGAGCGATAAGCACGTGATAATACAATAAATAATTTCAAAGATTTCTCAACATTATGATTTTCCATTTTTTATCATCCTTTATGAAATGCAACCCACTAATGTGACATTAATAAACAATAAGTAAAATGTCAACATGTTGACCCATCTTTAGCATGAAAATGAGACCAGAACGAATCACCTAATTTTTTAAAAATCATACAAGTCATCGTAATAAAGATAGGTTCAATGCTATAATAAGTTTATTAGGTAATACGTTGGAGCGATGAATGATGAGTATACTGAAAGGGTTTTGGAAGAAGATCAGGCTGTACCTTATTTTGGTGATGATTCCAACCCTAATCATTAGTTATTTTATCTACGAAAAAGAAACTGAAAAAATCGATTTAAAAAACAAACAAACTGCTACACTTATGTTAAATATTCACAAAAACCAAATGAATTATTTAATTAGTGAAACAGAAGCGAGATTAACTTCCCTTGCCATGGGATTTGACCAGCCGCTTGAGGCGAAAAAAGTACAAAACATCCTAGAGAAAATCTATAAACAAGAACCTCGTTTTTCAGGCCTGTATCTTTTAGACAAAAAAGGAAATGTAACAGCAAGTACCACACCGTTAAAGGAAAAAATCAACCTTTCATTCAGAGATTATTTTAAGCGCATTCAAGTGACCAAGCAGACCGTGATCACAGATAACTATGTGAGTAGAATTACAAAACAGCGGATTCTCTCCATTTGTGTCCCTGTTTTGAATGAAAACGAAGAAGTCACCAATGTTTTAGTCGCCGCCATTCAAATTGACTATTTAAGAAATATCATGAATGTATTGAACCCAGATCTTCATTTTAAGATGCTGAATCAAAATGGACATGTTGTGTTTACAAGTGGGCCGCAGCCAGCATCAGAAAATGGCAGCACCGTATCTACATATTTAGATGAAAACAGCTGGAAGCTAGAGGTTTTTCCGCAGCGTGCTTCAACTAGTGAAGTGCTGTCCGTTACGCTGGTTCCTCTATCCAGTGCGTTTATTTTATTAAATATTTTATTCACACTTGTCCAATATATCATTTTAAGGCGTCAAACCCAGCAGGAGCGTCATCAAAATGAGGCGCAAAAGATTGAATTAATTGGAACACTCGCGGCAAGTACAGCACACGAAATTCGCAATCCATTAACAGGGATTAGCGGGTTTATACAGCTTTTGCAAAAGAAGTATCATTCAGAAGAAGATCAGCTCTATTTTTCTGTCATAGAGGAAGAAATTAAACGGATTAACCAAATAGTCAGTGAGTTTCTTGTGTTAGGAAAACCTACTGCAGAAAAATGGCAGAATAATTCTGTAAAAGAAATTGTGAGTGAGATCATGCCGATCGTTTTCTCTGAGGCGAACCTGTATAATGTCGAGGTTGATTTGCAAATCAATACGATTCAAGATGTTGGTGTGTATTGCACGAAGGATCACATTAAACAAGTCGTATTAAACGTAGCGAAAAACTCTTTAGAAGCGATGCCAAATGGCGGTCATTTGAAGATTGTGATTGAGGCTGAAAAAGAACATGTCATCATTAAAGTGAAGGATACGGGTGAAGGCATACCAGAAGAGATGCTAAAGCATATCTTCCTCCCCTTTATTACGTCGAAGGAAAAAGGCACAGGTCTTGGGCTTGTCGTGTGTAAACGAATCATTTCGATGTATGGCGGGACAATTGATATTCACAGCGAAGTGAATAAAGGAACAACCGTTATGATCATGCTTCCTTCCGCTCACTCAGCATAGCTGAAGAGTTCAGCCGGTTTTGCTTATGCAAGACCGGTTTTTTCATGTCAGTAAGAGGGCCGGTTCACAGATAGGAGACTCATTTGGGACACAAGATCATGAAGGGATGCAACAGATTGTTTTTCATGAAAAAGAAGATGCTGATACTCATTCATCAGGTTGTCCAGTTCTTGACTATATTTAATTGTCGTCTCACCTGTGTACCCTTCCACTTGAGCTGCTTCTACCATTTGTTTTCTCTTTTCATCAATGGACATCAGCAGTTGTTCTTTCCTTACATAAATATTCATGATCTCAGCTCCCGCAATGAATTCGTCTGTCTATGTTCTAAATGATCCGACACCAAAATTATACTTTATTTGTAAATTAAATTAAATATGCTTATTTTATTTAATTTTTTACAGCCTAAAGACCTCTTACTCAATCATATCTGGGGGTAAACTTCAAATTTGGGCAGGACTGACACATTGATTAAACAGAATTTTATCCTATGCAGAAGATCAAAATCAACCATTTTCTTTCTCATTTCATGTCTATTTTCCTAAAAAAAAGCTGATCTTCCGCCTTATGCGGAAGGATCAGCTCCTTTCATTAAACCGTTTCTTCTTCGTAAATTGGCACCCAGCCCTCAGTTGTGACAAATATGCGAACTGCGACCACTTGGCGATCCTCTTGCAGTGTAAAGTAGTGACGGATATTCGGAGGCACAGAAATTAAATCTCCTGGATTCAGTCTCACATCAAAAAAGACGCCATCCTTGCCTTGAATGGCAAAGATTCCGTGCCCACTCACAATAAACCGTACTTCGTCATCTGTATGATGATGCTCACGCTTAAAGTTTTGGAGCAGCTCATCAAGATTTGGTGTCGCATCAGATAATGAAATCACGTCCTGCGCTTTGTACCCTCTTCGTTCAGATATATTTTGTATTTCCTTTTGGAAAACGGTCAAAATTTCTTCTTTTTCCTCATCTGTTAAATCATACTTTTCTGATAACCGGTTTGGCAGCTTTTCAATATCCCAATGTTCATAAATGACCCCTTGTTTTTCTAAATATGCCGCTACCTCTTGTTCGTTTTCAAGTAATGTGTTCTCTTCATTATGAATAAAAATCGTCGCCATGTGTTTTTCCTCCTTTTTATCTAACAAGCTGCTTTTGATAAAGCGTTAATTTTAAATGATAGCTAAATAAAAATTCATAAGCCTCTAACACTCGTTTTGCTTCAAATGCTGTTTTTCCCCAGACAGTGATGCCATGATTGCGAATGAGCACAGCACCTGATTCCGTCTCTTCTGTAAGGTGCGCTGCAAATTGTTCTGCAAGATGCGGAATATGGGCTGGGTTTTCAATAATAGGAAGAATGGCTTCTGCATCCTCTTCCCAATAACCAAGGGCTTTTATGATTTCGTTGCCTTTAAAACGAACCTCTCCTTTATCCCCATACAACTCTGAAATGACATTATTATCGATTGTGTGGACATGGAGACAGCAGCCTGCTTTCGTCCGCTCATACACATATGTGTGAAGCAGTGTTTCGGCCGATGGTCTGAGCGGTTGATTTGGATCATCAGGCTGACCTGCTGCATCCACTAAAACAAAATCTTCGTCCGTTTCTTTTCGTTTATCTTTGCCGCTTGCCGTCACCAAAAATGTGATTGGATCATCCGACACCTTAATAGATAAATTGCCGCTTGTTCCGTAAAACCAGTCTCTTTGTGCCAATTCACGTTTGACGTCTGCTAGCTCCTGCCATCGTTTACTCTTTGCGTCAGCCATTCCTTCACTTCCTTTATTTGAACAAATTGCGCTTTTAAATCGATAAATGTTTCATACTCCTTATGTACGAGCCCGAGCTCTTTACACTCATTCAGCAAATAGTCACGCGCAAACGTGAGATCCGCATGTTTTGCTGCCTCAATATCGGTCACTGAATCTCCGATCATGATAATGAAGTCATTTTCATGAGTCAGCTCTCGAATGATCGAGGGCTTGCAGCAGCCGCAGCCATTTTGACATTCTGAATCGCAGTCATGCGGCCATTCAATCTGAATATGATCTTCTTTAAATGACGCATGATTGCAATAAATATCGGCTGGATCTACAATGCCTTCGAGTATGGGATAGACAAAAAAGTCCATACCGCCGCTTAACACATAGAAAGGAATGTCTGCTTTTTTTACATCATCAACAAATTGTTCGAATCCATCTCGAATCTCTGTATCTTCTAAAATAAACGACTGAATGGCTTCCTTCTGATCACTCGTTAGTAATTGAAACATCTGTCCGACGCCTTCTTGAATCGTGATCTCTTTTGACAGGACACCATCCTTCAGCTTCGTCCATTCACTTGGTGCAAACTGCTTCATGATGCGAATAATATTATCATTTTTCGTAATCGTTCCATCAAAATCACAACATACAATTGGTTTTTTCATTTATTCTGCTACCCTTCCCCAAAGATCAAGTGCTGCTTTTAAGTCTTCGCAAGATGATGCCTTTTCTTGGATGGGCTCTTCATTTATCACCGCATCAATAATGGATCGAAATGCTTTCCCTCCGCCGATGGCTCCCCGCGGATGTCCGTGAATTCCTCCACCTGCGTTAATCACATGATCGAATCCAAAATCTTTGATCAATACTCGAACCATACCAGGGTGAATGCCTGCTGATGGGACAGGGAACGTTTTTTGAACCGTATCCTCTTTTACGCAAGCTTCATAGATACCAAGGGCATCTGTTTTCGGAAGTGCGACCGATCCATAAGGAGATGGAAAAAGGCTCAAATCAGCGCCAGCATATCGATTTAATGTACCTAAAAGAAGCGAATGTGAGAACCCATATTCAGGAGATGATGTAAACGCGCCACTCACTGCTGGATGTGCCATAATAGGCAATTGAATGTCTGGGTCCTCAGCTAAGCTTTGCATGACATCAAGTCCGTAGGCAAAGACGTTGAATAGAAGCGCATCTGCTCCAAGTTCAGCGGCCTTCCTTGCTCGACCTTTAAGATCAAAGGTTCTGCCAGTTAAATTAACGGCGTACAGCGTTCGGTGCCCTGTCTCTTCATATGTTTCTTTTAATATCTTTTTTCCTTCTTTGATTCGTTCTTCAAAAGGGGCTAATGGACTTTCAAATAAAATTTCATCATCTTTGATGAAGTCAACACCGCCTAATGCCTGTAAACGGAGCTGCTCTTTTAAATCCGCCATATCACGGCCGATCACGCCTTTAAAAATACTCATCAATAACGGACGATCAAACACATCTAATTTCTTTCGTATCCCCTCTATTCCAAATACCGGTCCAGGCAGCTTTCTTTTAAACCTATTCGAAAATTCTATATCGACAAGCTTTACTTTCCCATCTAGTGAAAGCTTTCCAAATATCGTTGTTAAAACGGCTGGTAAGTCTGCTGAAAAGTTAGCCTCAGGATAAGCAATTGTTACCTCTGATTGATACAGGCGATTTTCAGCTGATGCAACCTTTTCTGTCACTTTCTCTACTCGGCCTTTATGTTTTTTAAGCTGCTCCTTTTTGAGCTGCGGCAAATCCGTCCATGATCCAACTGTTAAACCAAGTGCGATCTGCTCCGCTTTACGGTCAATTTGTTCATCCTCTCGATGTGTTAATACGTATGTTGCCAGTAATTCACTCACTAGGAATCCCCTTTCGATTGCGTCCTCTATATGTTCAATAAAAAAACCTCTTTAAGTGCTTGGGCAGCGCCTTAAAGAGGTTTCGTCTCATTCATCCGAATCTTATCTCTCAGCGCCTGCTGCAAGAATTAGCACCGTGCTTCATGGAAGTCGGTTGCCGGGCTTCATTGGGCTAGTCCCTCTGCCTACTCTTGATAAGAATATTCAATTTTCTTCAATATTGCCTGAATTATCCCACCATTTTTTTACGTTGTCAATGGCTTTTTTCAAATAGCTGCAAGGCAGCGATGCGCTCTGCGGCTTCTTTTAACCGCTTCTCACTTGTTAAAAGCCCTACTCTGACGTAGCCTTCACCGCCAGCACCAAAGCCATTCCCCGGCGCCACGACAACATGCGCTTTCTCTAATAATAAGTTAGAAAAGGATTCAGATGTAAATCCTTCTGGCACCTTTAACCAAGCAAAAAATGATCCCTTTGGAGCACTTACGTCCCAGCCAATCTCCTTGCAGGCAGCGATCCATGTATTTCGTCTTTTTTCATAACGATCATTTTGCACCTGTACGCACGTTTGATCGCTTAAAAGAGCTTCTGCTGCTGCATCTTGAGTAGCTTTAAACAGTGACACAAACAGATGATCCTGATAAAGCTCGATCGCTTCAATGACAGAGGAATTTCCTGCTGCAAAACCAACTCTCCAGCCGGCCATATTATATGTTTTGGACAATGTGTAAATTTCAATACCCGTCTCTTTCGCTCCATCTATTTGCAGGAAGCTGACCGGCTTTTCTCCATCGAATCCAATGCCGCCATATGCGAAATCATGGACAACACACAATTTGTGATCTTTCGCAAACGTAACGGTTTCTTCAAAAAATGCACGACTTGCAGTGGCACCAGTCGGATTGTTTGGGTAATTTAAGTACATCAATTTTGCCTGTTTCTTATCAGCCTCAGGCAATAGATGGTAGTCAGGTAAAAAATCATTTTGTTCAAGAAGAGGCATGGTGACCATATGAGCTCCAGCAAGCACAGCGCCTGACCAGTAATCAGGATAACCAGGGTCTGGGACAAGCAGCGTATCACCCGGATTCAGTAAGCATTGCGGCAGCTCAACAAGTCCCGCTTTCCCGCCAAATAAAATGGCGATCTCCGTCATCGGATCAAGCGTGACGCCATATTCTCTTTCATAAAAGGCTGAGGCGGCCTTTTTTAGTTTCGCCGTCCCGCGGAATGAAGAGTATTGATGATTTTCAGGCTTTGCTACCGCTTCCTGCATGGCTTTTACAATATGCGGAGGAGTTGGCTGATCAGGATTTCCCTGGCCTAAATTAATGATATCAGCTCCTTCCTGCACTTTTTTCTGCACTTTTTGGACAAGCGACGCAAAAAACTGTTTCGGTAAATGTTTCAACACATCTGATTGCTGGAATTCCATTTTTTTCACCTTCTATTCAAGTTACGTGACAATACACTCACTGTAATGGATTGTTTTATGAATTGTAAAGCAATTTTGAAAAAAGATTGACATGTGAAGAGCAGCTCTGATAATATCTTGAATTAAGAAATGCATGCAGACAAAACAATGACATATTGATTTCTCTTATCGAGAGTTGGGCGAGGGATTTGGCCTTTTGACCCCAACAGCAACCGACCGTTAATACCACTGTGAAGTGGGGCGCAGCAAGTAAAGCGCCAAGACAATTGTCTTATAGGGCACGGTGCTAATTCCATCAGACGTATGTGCTGAGAGATAAGAGAGGCTTAGAGCATACACGCTATCAAGCCTCTTTCTCTCAGGAGAAAGAGGCTTTTTTATATGATTTGGAGGGGAAGCAATTGGTTACACTTACGGCATCATATGAAGAATTAACAGAGAGCTCGGCAGTTGCACTGGCGATTAGACTTGGTTTGATCCAAGAAAGCAGTCATTTGACATGTACTGAAATCGGTGACGGGAATTTAAATTACGTCTTTCATATTTTTGATCACAAACGTGAAAAAGGATTGATCATCAAGCAGGCACTGCCTTATGCAAAGGTGGTTGGGGAGAGCTGGCCGCTTACATTAGACCGTGCAAGAATTGAAAGTGCTGCACTGATTAAGCAGTCAGAATATGCGCCGCACCTCGTACCAGCAGTCTATTATTCTGATACAGCTCTTGCTGTGACAGCAATGGAGGATCTATCACACTTAGAAATCGTCAGAAAAGGGCTAATTGCCGGAAAACAATATCCGCACTTATCAGATCATGTCGGTGAATTTTTAGGCAAAACACTATTTTACACATCTGACTTTGCCACAAATCCTAAAATCAAAAAACAATTCGTGAAGCAGTTTACGAACCCTGATCTTTGTGACATCACAGAAAAGCTCGTCTTCACAGACCCTTTCTTTAATAGTAAAACAAATGACTTCGAAGAGGAATTAAGAGAAGATGCCGAAGCGCTGTGGGCGGATCTTGCCGTGCAAGCAAAAGCAGCAGAGCTAAAGCGCATTTTCTTAACCTCAGCTGAAACACTGGTTCATGGAGATCTTCATACAGGCAGTATTTTTGCAAGCGAGACTGAAACAAAGATCATTGATCCAGAATTCGCTTTTTACGGTCCCTTTGGATTTGATATCGGACACTTTATTGCCAATCTGTTCTTGAATGCTTTATCTCATGAGAATGAACAGGATCAGCAGCACCTTTTTGCTCATGTTGTCAATGTATGGGCCACATTCAAAGAAGTGTTCACAAAGGCTTGGAAAGAAGACAGCATTGAAGCGTTTAGTGTATCGGACAGCTTTTTAGAAACAACCTTTGACCGTATTTTAAAAGAAGCGACAGGCTTTGCCGGCTGTGAGCTTGTTCGCCGAACAATTGGGCTTGCTCATGCGGCTGATCTGGATGCGATTCCATCATCAACTAAACGGATTCAGCAGAAAAAAGCAGCACTTACGCTCGGAAAAACATTCATTAAACAATATCATGCAGTGGAAACAGCGTCTGACCTCGTCGCATTATTCCAGCAATCTGTAAAGGAGTGACGGGTTTTGTCTAAAGAATTTGAAGTTCCCCGTTCCGTCGAATGGGAAGAAAACCATATTAACATTTTGAATCAGCAAAAATTACCGGCCGAAACCGTATTTGAGCATTTATTTACTAAAGAAGATGTGTATGATGCGATTGTGACGTTAAAAGTGCGCGGAGCACCTGCTATTGGCATTACAGCAGCTTTTGGGCTGGCGCTGAGTGCTCAAGGAATTGATACAGAAGAAATTGATGTCTTTCAACAAGAAGTCGCTCGACTAAAAGAATATTTAAACAGTGCTCGTCCAACAGCTGTGAACCTTGCCTGGGCATTAGACCGACTGATTCAGCGCATTGAGCGTGCTGCTTCGGTGAATGCAGCCAAAACAGATCTTGTCCATGAAGCCATTCAAATTCAAATCGAAGATGAAGAAACATGCAGGCAAATTGGTCAAAATGCTCTCCAGCTCTTTAAATCAGGTGACCGTATTATGACCATTTGTAATGCAGGCTCCATCGCAACGAGCCGTTACGGAACAGCACTTGCTCCTTTTTATTTAGCCAAAAAGAAAAATCTTGATCTTCACATTTATGCTTGTGAAACACGCCCTGTTCTTCAAGGCGCTCGACTGACGACATGGGAGCTGATGCAGGGCGGTGTGGATGTGACGCTCATCACAGATAACATGGCAGCCCATACGATGAAAGAAAAGCAAATTTCTGCTGTCATTGTTGGAGCTGATCGAATCGCTCGAAATGGAGATACAGCGAATAAGATTGGAACGTTAGGTCTTGCCATTCTGGCCAAACACTTTCAAATTCCGTTTTTTGTTACAGCACCACTTTCGACCTTTGATGTATCGACCCGCGATGGGGCAGATATTCCGATTGAAGAGCGCGACCCGCTGGAAGTTAAGGAATTAAACGGCATACAAATTGCACCGCCCGATGTTCAGGTATTTAATCCCGCCTTTGATGTCACTCCCCACCATCTCATTTCAGGTATCATTACAGAGAAAGGAATTATCACTTCCAATTACACAGAGGAGATTGATGCACTTTTCACTGAAAGCATCTCACTCTGATCACAAAAAAGCGCCGTGTTCTTGTCATTTAAGAGCACCGCGCTTTTTTGTTTCGATCGTTTTGGCTAAAATTTCTTTTTTTTGTTCCTCTGTCAAAACGTTCATTTTGACACATAGTGACGTGACGGCATACATTTTATCTTTTTTGCCCCAAAACATCCTAGCGCCCTCCTTTTTCCCTCAACCAACTTTTTTAGCTTAATAAAAGGATATGTCGTTTGCTAAACATTTGGAACAGGTCAATCGATTTATTTTTGAACAAATGGGATGCCTTCTAATTCAAGCAGAACCGCTTTCATATCTGTCTTCGTTCCTGCATAACCCGTGAGAGACCGGTCTTTTCCAATGACCCGGTGACACGGGATAAAAATAGGCAAGGCATTGCGCCGGTTGGCTTGTCCAATGGCTCTGACGGCCTTTGGATTGCCAATCGCTTCTGCAATGTCTGCATAGCTTTTTGATTCACCGTATGGAATAGCCGAAAGTGCCTCCCACACTTGCTCTTGAAATGGAGAGCCAGCTTGCTTGAGTGGAAGATCGAATACTTTACGATCTCCCTTGAAATACTCATCAAGCTGTTTTTTCGCTTCTCGCAAGACCGGCGTATCTGCTTTTTTAAGATCGGCTGTCTGCTTTTTTGCCAAAAACGGTTCATCATCAAACACCACTTCGATAATGACACCGTCTTTTTCTAGTATGTATAATGCCCCGATTGGTGCGCTATAGACTGTATAATACATATTAAAGCTCTCCTTCTTGTTTCTGTTGCCTAAGTGGCAGCGTAAGGTGGAAAACTGTCCCTACTCCTTCCTCACTCTCTACCTCAATGGTTCCTTGATGCTCTTCAATAATTTTATAACTAACCATTAAACCAAGTCCAGTTCCTCGTTCTTTCGTTGTATAAAATGGTTCACCAAGACGCTTTAGCTTATCCTCTGTCATTCCGCAGCCTTCATCACGCAATGAAATGACAATATGCTCCTCGCCCTTCCGCTGAATGCTCACGTATACATTTCCTTTCCGCGGCATCACTTCAATCGCATTTTTTAAAATGTTAATGAAGACTTGCTTTAATTGATTTTGTTCACAGTAGATCAGCGGAATCTCATCCATGACATTGAGGTGCATTTGGACATTGCCAAGATTCGCCTGTGCGTGCAGAAGATCCATCGTGTCTTTTACAATTTGCACCACATTTTTTTCTTCATACACAATGGCTTGCGGTTTCGCTAAAATCAAAAATTCTGTAATAATGGATTCAATTCTTTTTAGCTCTGATGTGATGACATTGAAATAGAGTGAATACTCCCCTTCAATATTTCCTTTCAGCAGCTGAATGAAGCCTTTTAATGCCGTCATCGGATTTCTAATTTCATGTGCAATTCCAGCGGCAAGCTCTCCGACCACATGAAGTGTATCTGATTTTCTCACCCGCTCTTCTAGTTCCTTCCGCTCTGTCACATCTCTAAAGATCGCTAGATTCATGTTATGAATAATATTGCGTTTAAAGGAGAATTCCAGTATGCGCTGATCTGGGTGGCTCAGCACAAACGGAACCTCATTGTCCATCTCATCTAATGACATCGCCTGAGCGGGCTGTGCTAAATTTTCAATTTGATATGGGGCAAGTATATGAAAGAGATTCATTTCAGTTAAATGATCGTCCTTCAGTTCTAGCAGTTCGCTTGCAGAAGGATTGACATCAATAATCCGGTATTGATTATCGAAAAGAACAATGCCATCCATTGACCCGTTAAATACTTTACGGAATTTGAGCTCACTTTCACGAAGCTCCTGCTCCATTCGCTTTCTATCACTGACATTACGTAAAATGGTTAAGTGCTGTCCTTCTAATACCGCATGCTTCGAGGTGAACTCAAGCTCTTTAAATTGACCATTTGCCATTCTGAACAGGAGTTCTTCCCTTATTTCATCATTCCTGATATAACGTCTTCTTGTCGGTCTATATCTCTTATCAGATTTGACGAGAAAGTCTGTGAGTTTCTTGCCAATCAGCTGATGCATTGGTAATTCAAAAATACGGCAGGCCGATTCATTGGCTCTCACAATCTCTCCATCGTCCGCCCATATGATGATAGCATCCATCGCATTTTCGAATATTTCTCTAAAGCGTTCTTCACTTTTTAACAGCTTCTCTTCCATTAACCTTTTTTCTGTAATATCCCGCATGATGGACATATAAAAACCGCTCATAACATTTGATGTGATGGTCAGTTCGAATAATTTGTGCTGACCAGATTGAAGGGTAACGGGAAGCTCTCCCTTTGCCTTCCCTGTTTCTTTTAATGACGTTAAAAGGTGCTGCAAAGCTGGAAGATTTTCTTCTTCGACAAATTCATTTAAATAACGATCTGCTAAATCTGTCTTTTGAAGCTCAAAGCTCTGACAAAAAGAGTGATTGGCGTCGATCATGCAGCCATCCTGATCAAAAATGACCATACCATCAATCGCTCGGTCAAACAAATCTTTGAACAGCTGCTCATTCATGGAGCGTTCTCGTTCTAAGATTTTCTTTGAAGAAATATCTCGCATCACCACAATATATTGTTGATTCAAGGCGTCATGTTCTGCGACAAATTCAATGTATTTTGTCTCGCCATTTTCAAGCTGGATGGAGATTTCTCTTTTTAATGTACCTTTTCGAAAAAAAATCTCGAGTGAGCATTCAATTTTATCTTTCGGGATGCCGTATAGGAAATCTAGAACGGATTTATTGAGGAGGTCTTCTTTCGGTGTCTGTACAAGCCTGCATGTCGCTTCGTTGGCTTGGATAATGTTGAGGTGCTGATCAAATATAAAAATGGCATCTAACGTCTTATTTAACAGCATTTTTTGCTGCATCAACTCAGTTCGCAAATATTCGTTCTCTTTTTCTAATTTTCTGATATCTCCCGTGGGGATTAATCGCTTGCCATCGAGCGTTTCAGTCATTCTCTTACACTCCTTTTCCAGCCTCGTTCCTCTACAATATTTCTACAATTTTTTCATTGTTCCTTCATTGGACTCATAAAAAAAGATAACTTTTCACACGAAGACTGTTTAATTTATTTCATGCGGATGACACGATTGTATAATGAATCTCTTTTCTTACGCTTCTTTTACAACCATTCTACAATTTCAAATCAAATAGCGAAATGAGCCAAAATGTACTTTAAAATGGGGCAAATGAGGGAACAGTGGACATAGAACGTTTATGTTTGAAATGAAGCAGGAAAGGTGATGTTATGGCATCTTCACGAGATCATTATTTTGATAATGCGAAATTTCTTCTGATTTTTCTAGTTGTTTTTGGTCATTTGTTACGATCATTCATCCATGATAATGATTGGCTGCTCTACTTATACAAGTTTATTTATACATTTCATATGCCGGCCTTTATCTTGGTTTCTGGCTTTTTTGCAAAAGGGTTTAGAAAGCCTGGTTTTATGAAAAAAGTCGCCGTTAAGCTGATCATTCCATATTTAATTTTCCAGGTAATCTATTCTGTGTACTATTATCTCTTGCAGGATCAAAGTATGTCCAATTTAAATCCAATTGATCCGCAATGGTCTTTATGGTTTTTAATTAGTTTATTCTTTTGGAATTTGCTGCTCATTCCTTTTTCCAAACTGCCGTTCCACTGGGCGATGATCGTCAGTTTATCGATTGCATTACTTGTCGGTTACGTGGACAGCATTAGCAATACGCTCAGCTTATCGCGTACGTTTGTCTTTTTGCCCATGTTTTTGGCTGGCTTTTATTTAAAGAAGCAGCACTTTGAATTCATCCGAACAAGCAAAGGGAAAATAACAGCATTTCTTGTATTGATGGGCGTGTTCATGTTTTGCTATTTCTATGAATTCGATTATTCCTTCTTATTTGGGTCACAATCATACTCTTCTCTTGGAGATGAAGGACTGATTGCGGCTATGAAACGAATGGCATGGTATTTGCTTGCCTTTGGCGCTACGTTTAGCTTCTTTGCATTAGTCCCAACACGCCGTTTCTTCTTTACAAAATGGGGCACGAGAACGTTATATGTCTATTTATTGCATGGCTTTGTCATCAAGCTGCTCAGAACAACGTGGTTTGATGATTGGGCACTAAATACATCAAGTGTACTGATTTTATTGCTGCTAACCATCCTCTTAACCTTTACCCTATCTAGTACATTTGTCAAAACCGTTGCACAGCCAGTGATTGAGCTCAAAATGACCAATCTCATGCGAACGATCACTGGCAGACAAAGCAGCTATATCAAATAAAAAACGATCCCACGAGGATCGTTTCAGATTGTTGACAAAGGGCTAAAATGATGTTTATTTTAGCCCTTTGTCTTCTTTTCAGCGTGATAGAAAACCTTTGAAGTCTAGGAAGGACGAGCACCGGAGCGGAGCGAATTTGACATTCGTGAGCACCGGAGCGCAGACCTGACAAAGAATGCGAGGGTTTGTCTACACGCTGAAACGATCCCACGAGGATCGTTTGTTCTATTTCTGGTTCTTACATTCAGCATCCTTTTTTGGCTTCATGAGGGTATCAATCCATTTGCTGCTGTTCACATCTCCAAGCTCACTGCCAAATTCCTCTTCTAAGATGTCTGGGTTCATCGGTTTTTTATGGTCTTTGATATCCTTGCTCTTCACATGTTTTTTAGTCACGAGATGCTCCCCCTTGTTTACCTTGGTGAGAATTTCGGTTTGCCTGACGATCTTTTGATTGTTCGTCATATTGTGTTTGACCTTGGTCATGTACCATGCTTTCAGTTGGCGTCATATTGTTTGTGAGTGCTTCATTTTTCGCTGCTTTTCTTTTCATTTGAAATCATTCCTTTTTTGGTATGTTTAGTTCTTCTCTTAATTGTTCAAACAGCTCTTTCATTTGCTTAACCGTTACTGGTTTTTCCTCAGGTTTTAATTCATAGCCAATTTGCCCATTAGCTTCTAACGTAGCTTTTTTGAGACTGCTGATGTCCGTGATGCCTTGCTGCTTTAAGCGCATTTTGAATTCATCCCTTGTGAGCCTCGTTTTCTTCAGCTTGTGATCAAGCATTTCTCCATCCTGCAAAATGACCACAGATTTCCCTGACACCAATTTTTCAAAAAAATCAGATTGGATAGACAATTTTTCCATGATGACGAGTGCAATAATAAATGTAGCGGCGGCATAAATCGTTTCAAGTAAATTATGCTCAATAAAGGGTTGGATAATAATCGATCCGATTGAAATCATGATGACCGTTTGTTGTACAGTTAATTGACTAATGGATTTAGGCCCTGCTATTCTCAGCAGCAAGGTACCAACTAGCAGCATGACAATTGCTTTCCATATTACATCCAGCACGTCTCGTTCACCTCTTACCTATAGATTGCGAACATCTCGCGTGAATTAGCCAGTTATATAATGGAAATCAAAAAACAGCATTCACAGGGAATGCTGTTTAGCCAATAATAACGCGCTCTTTCGGGTAATGATAATTCGCTTCACTTTCTCTCCGGCCAATTAAATATAAGAAGCTTGGAATCCCAATCCGGCCGATAAACATAACCATCATGATAATACACTTACCAAATACAGTGAGGTCAGAGGTAATCCCTAGTGACAAACCGGTTGTTCCGAAAGCAGAACAAACTTCAAATAAATTTTCAAGAAGTGTATTATGTTCTGATAAGGTTAACAGGAATGTAGCACCAAATACCAAGATAAAGGCCATCATCGTCACCATGAGGGATTTATTAACATCCGCTTGGTGAAGCTCTCTTTTGAAAATTTTGATGGACTTATTTCCCCGTGCAAAATGAAACAGGGCGAGTAAATTAAGGGCAAACGTAGTTGTCCGAATTCCGCCTCCCACCGAGCTTGGAGAAGCCCCGATAAACATGAGCAAACATAAAAATAACAGCGTCGGCTCTGTTAATTGAGTAATGTCTAATGTCGAAAGCCCACCACTTCTTGTAGCCGTTGATTGGAACAAAGAATAAAACAAAATTTCGTGCCAGCTCTTCCCTAGAAAGGTAAAACCTGCTTCAAGTGCATATATCCCGATTGCGCCAACAACGACTAGGCTGCCAAACGTGATCGTTGTGATTTTTGTAAACAGAGAAAACGATGCATGCTTCCGGTCTTGATTAAATAAATAGTCCTTTACTTCAACCAGCACCGGAAAGCCAATGGCTCCAAAAATGATAAGCAGAATCGTAATAAATTGTACAAAATAGTCACCTTTGTAAGGGATCAACGAATTCCCTGTAATATCAAATCCTCCATTGGTTGTCGCACTAATACTTGAGAAAAAGCCATGTAAAAAAGCCCCTTGCACGTCGTAATATTTGAGAAAATACATACTTAAAATCAAACCGCCGACAAACTCAATCAGCAAAATTAAATATAAGACCTGCTTCATTAGTTTCACAATTCCTGATAAATTGCTTTGGTTTTGGTCTGCCATAATGAGTTTTCTTTCTTTAATGCCAATCCTTTTTCTCATAACGATCCATACGAAGGTGCCGAGGGTCATAATTCCGATTCCACCGATTTGCAGAACAAACGCAAGAATCCACATACCTGTGACGCTAAATGTTTGTGAAATATCAACAACGGTCAGACCTGTGACACTTACAGCACTCACAGCTGTAAATAGGGCATCAATAAATGTCCACTTTACTCCCTCTTGATGAGCAACTGGCAAACTTAAAAGAACAAATGAGACTGTGACAGCGAGAAAATAATAAAGGGCAATCAGCTGAAAAGCCGATAGCCGGTCAATTAGCTTTTTTATTGGGTTCATTGTTATTCCTTCTTTTAACTTTCATTTTTCAATACTTATCATTGTAATGAAAAGAGACATGATTTTAAAGATATTTTATGCTTTATTTTCTTTTTCATCAAAAAGAAAAAGACATCCTATCACAGAATGTCTTTTTGGTCTTTCTTATTTTGCTTCTAACCTTCTGATTCTTTCGTTTAAATCAGGGTGTGTCGAGAAAAGAGAAGCTTTTCTTTTACCACTGATTTTTAGTGTCGCGACTGCTGTTTGATCATCATCTTTGATTCTTGACGTATACGCCTCAAGAGAACGAAGTGCATGAATCATTTTGTCTTTTCCTGCAAGGTCAGCACCGCCGCGGTCTGCATGGAATTCACGATGTCTAGAATAGGCAAACACGACAAGGCTTCCTAGGATAGAGAAAATAATTTGGAAGACAATTACAGCAATAAAGTGGACAATCGGCACAAGCTCTTCACGTGGAACGAAACGACTTGCGATCCATGCCGCAATTCTTGAAAGGAAAACAACGAACGTGTTGACGATCCCTTGTAGCAGCGTCATTGTCACCATGTCACCGTTCGCAACGTGAGCGACTTCGTGAGCAATAACACCTTCAACCGCTGCATCATCCATTTCATGCAGCAATCCAGTCGATACAGCAACAAGTGATCTTCTCTTAGAAGGACCTGTCGCAAAAGCATTTACTTCAGATGATTGATAAATACCAACCTCAGGCATTTTAGAAAGGCCTGCTGCTCTAGATAATCTGTGAACGCGATCAACAAGCTGCTGCTCATCATATGTTAACGTATCCTTTTCAGGGTTTAACACGCGCACACCCATCATCATTTTTGCCATCCAGCGAGACATTGCTAATGACATAAACGAGCCAACAAAACCAACAACTGCACTGAATACAAGAAGATACATGATATTAAGTCTTCCGTCTGCTCCTATATAAGAACCAACACCAGTTGCTGCACTAATAACCGACAGTACAATACCAATCGTAGTGATAACAAGAATGTTCGTTAATATAAACAGAAAAATTCTTTTACCCATACATAACCTCCGCTGTCATATTAAGTTCAAATGAACTTATTAATAAAATTATAAAAATAAACGTCTCAAATTGCAAGGAAAAGGAATCGTTTTCTATGTTTATCATAACGGCTTAAGCCCCGCCATTTCAATGATCACGCTACTTGTAACCGATGAATAGTGAACAAATTGTGACGCTCCGTTCCAGTTTTAGTTTATTTTGCATTTTCATCAAAAAGAGATTATGATGTTGAATTAGATCAATAATCACGTTTTTGACGTACAAAATGAGGTGGAACATGGTGACTTTTAAATTAACGAGAATTGACATGACAAGACTTCTGTATTCTCTAAAAGGAGAGGGAGATCTGACTCCGCTTCAGCTTTTGAATTCATCTGTAAAAAGCGATAAGGAACATAAATATGTTGAAATAAAAATCCCTTCGTTTTTTGAGAAGCTCGAACGGCGGAAGCAAAAATCGGAGCACGGACTTTCAACGAATGAAATTGTTGAGCTTGGTAACTTGTGTGAGCTGACTTCACTTAAATCGACTGCGATTCAAAACTGGATCAAACGTGATATTAAGGATATGATCGGCCATCCAGAGCTTGGCAAAAAGTACTCCATTGATCAGGTCGTTATTTTATTAATTGTCAGGGATTTAAAATCAGTATTTGATTTTGATTCCATTCGCATGATCTTATCTGCCTTATTAAACACAATCACAGATCGAACGGATGATATTATTAGCCCCATCCGCTTTTATGAAGCATATGCGCATGTCCTTGATTTTATTTATCATCATACACATTTTCCATTAAAGGAAACGAATTTACGAGAAATGACAGAGGAGCAGACAGACAAGCTCCGTGAAGGGTTTACAGAATTGTCGAAGCCGCAATGGCACTTGATTAAAGGCATTATCAGTTCTACAGTCTTCTCTGTTTTCACTTCTCACTTGCAAAGCACCGCACAAGAAATGATGTTTAATACGCTGCAGCTGAAAAAGCTTAAATCAGAGCCGAGGTGACCTTTATCACCTCGGTTTTTTTGTGCAGCAATTGCCAGCATAATTGCAGGCAGTTTTTTTCAAAATAAGAAGGCGCAACAAACATGAGGTGAAAGGAGGAATATGATCATGGCAAACCGAAATCAACTTCTTGTTCCTGGAGTAGAACAAGCATTAGATCAATTTAAATACGAGATCGCTCAAGAATTTGGCGTGACTCTCGGTTCAGATACAGTCGCACGTTCAAACGGCTCTGTTGGCGGCGAAATCACAAAAAGACTCGTTCAACAGGCTCAATCACAAATGGGCAATCAATCTAAATAATGACATGGTGAAATACGCCGGAGTAATTCTGGCGTTTTTTATTGTTCATATGTGTGCTCATGCCTTTTCTCGCGATAAGAAGGCGGCACATCTTTTCCTTTTTGCTTTGCATGTTCTCTTTTTCGTTCACCGGGCGGTCGTTTCTGATCCCTGTCGTTTTTTTTTGCGTGCTTTTCAGCATGACCATCAGGGTCAGTTGAGTGATTTTTTTTTTGCTCTTTATCGAAAGAGCGATCCTTTTCCTCTTTGATCTGTTTGTCTTTGTTTTCATCATCAGGTTTTGTTTGGTGAGGCGTTTGAACAGAACCTTGCTCTTCCCTCTCTACTTCCTGCTGCTCTTTGTCTTCGCCTTCAGGAGCCTCTTGATCAGGCTGCACCTCTTCACTATCGTCTGTCTTTACTTCTTCTTGTTCGTCTTTGTCTGCTTGATCTTCATCATCTTTCTTTGGCTCTTCTTCTTTGACAGCATCACCATCTGCGTCTTCATTCTTTTTGATGTCTTCTTGTTCTTTGTCTTGCATTTCTTGATTTCTAATATATGTTCCTGTTGAGATGCCTGCCTTTTGTGCTTTCTCTCTTGTTTCCAGGTCACCCTCCACAGTTTCAAGCTTGTAATCGCGCTTTTGATATTCACCAGAGATGGTGTTAATTTTGCTTTTTACGTTTGTTTTATATGTATGATCCTGCTTGTTTTCATAAACAGTTGAAATATAAATGCTTTTAGAATGGTTCACGTATCCCTTTTTATCACAATCGTCTATGATTTCCTGCACCACTTTGGTCACGTCGGTTTTTTCCAAATCTTTCATACTGGCGAGTACTTGTTTCGCATCTTTATTCAGCGGTGTGACACCGATCACTTGATAATTGTGATCCAGCTTTAGCTCAAAGCTTGGGTTAATGTCAATCGTCATATATGCATATGCTCTTTGACTTGAGAAAGATGGCATCATAGTGAAAATCACGACAATAATAGCTGCGATTGATAGAATTCCTGCATTTAACGGACGTAAACGGAGCAGGTCAAAAAAACCGGCTCTTTTTCTTTCGAGACGTGATTCATTCGGAAATGTCACTTCTTGCCCGATTTCATAGTTTTGCTGTTCGTACTTTGTCCGCAGAAATTGTCCATCAGGGGTCAGCAGCGTGACATATTTTTTGTTTTTCTCTACTATAATGCCTCTTCTCATGAATTAAGCACCCCTTTAAGGTAATCTTTCAAATACACATAATCACCCGTCATAATGATCGCCATCGCAATGATATATTTTCTATTTCTCTCAATCGTTTTGCGGCTAACTTCCACTAGCTTTTCCAGCTGTTTGACTGGCAATTGTTTTTTCTGAAATAAAATGGTTCTTAGCTCATCGTGTTCAACAAGTGTATGGGCCACTTTAATTGCATTTTGCCTGGCATCTGCATGCTTTGGTGAATGCTCAAGCAACTCTTGAAACGTGAGGCCGTATCCTTTCAATCGTTCTTTAAAATGTTCAATCTCTTCTCTTCTGTGTTCTTGTTCAATTAAACGCCTATATTCTTTTGCAGAAAGCTCTGCTTCAATCATGCTTTGAGAGTATTCGCCATTCTCACTTTCTTGAAGGTCCATTTGAACCGTTGGCGCATTTCTTGCTTCTTTTCGAATATAGTCGATCACTTTTCTTTTAATAATTAATTCCGCAAAAGCAAGGAGTGAGTTTCCTTTTTCAGCAGAGTATTTTTCTATCGCTTCATTAAAGGCAATTAAGCCTATGCTGAATTCATCATCTTTTTCATCTATATATCGTTTACAAACGGATGAAACCGTCTTAGCGACAAATGGTTTGTATTGCTCTATTAATGCATTTTGCAGATTGCTATCACCTTGTTGGATACTGATAGCCGACTGCTCTAATGTTTGCTTTTTCTTTCCTTTTTTAAACGAAAGGCTAAGCAATGGTTTCACCTCAGTTCTCCCTATATTACTCATTTATGATAGCTAATTTATGAGGGAAGCGCAAAGGAAGAAATGAGGAATTCATTTCCTGTTACTCAATTATGACACGTATTTCATTATCTACTTTACAACGTTTCGTCTAAAAGCAAAGAAATAAGGGGGTATCTCCCCCTTTTTTGTAATATACGTGTTATGAAAATGAAATGATATTTCTTTCAAAAAACCTACTCTTCTAGGCGCACTTCTTGTTTTTCCTTGCTTTCTTGCCCGCCCTTTCTGGATGGACTTGATAAAAACCAGCCAAATGCTGCAATCGCGAGAAGCACCGTCCAGAAAATGATTTTCCATAATGTTGAATGAATGAAATGAGAGGACACGACTCCAATGGCAGGATGTGAAAGTGTATAAAGCGTGAGCTTCACGCCAACCCATCCGACAATGACAAATGCTGCTGTTTCTAGGCTTGGTCTTGTTTTCAACAGCTTCACAAAGACAGTCGCTGCAAATCGCATGATGATAAGACCAATGATACCGCCTAAAAGAATAACGATAAATTGACCGCCATCAAGTCCACCGATTTGCGGAAGATTTGTGTTTGGAAGTGTCACCGCTAAAGCGACGGCTGCTAAAATAGAGTCTACTGCAAAAGCAATATCGGCAAGCTCTACTTTCACAACTGTTGCCCAGAAGCCGCTTTGCTTCATGTTTGTTTCTGATTCCTTTTTCTTAAATACATGAGATTTCAAAATATGGTGAATGGAAATATAAAGAAGATAAATTGCGCCAATTGCTTGAACTTGCCACACGTCCACTAAAAACGAAATAAGAAATAAAGAACCAAATCGCATGACAAACGCACCCGCAAGTCCGTAAAACAATGCCTTTTTTCTTTGCTTTTCAGGAAGGTGTTTGACCATCACGGCCATGACTAGCGCATTATCAGCTGCTAAAATCCCTTCTAATCCAATCAATACGAGAAGAACCCACCCGTATTCTAAAATAATTGCTGCATCCATCATCATTCCTCCTTGTTTTTTTATCTATTGTCCCACAACAGACAAAGGCTTATGAATGCAAAAAAGACCTTTGCCTGAAATGGCAAAGGTCTTGCTAGACATGTGATATGTAGAATCATGCCAACAAAGCCGATGGAACGTAAGTCCATGTAATGACGACTTTGTTTCCGGTAATACCGGACGCTACTCCCCTTTGGTGGGATTAAGAATATTTAGATTACTTATATATTAATCAATAGATACTGGATTGTCAACAGGTTACGTGCATCCCAATACCGTGATTAAGCAGTTGGCGTTTCTGTTTTTCTCTTTCTTCGCTTAAACCATACGTAAAGAACGAACAATAACACAACACCGATCCCAATCGGTAAAAGATATGGATCTAAAATGGCGCCAACCTCTTTCCAGTTCTCCCCAAGCATAAATCCTAGATACACATACACAAACGTAATCGGCGTAATGGCCAAAAACGTATACAGGCAAAATACCCACACATTCATCTTGGCAATACCGCATGGAATGGAAATAAGGGTTCTCACTCCTGGAATAAACCGGCCGCTAAACGCGACAAAACCGCCATGCTTTTCAAAGAAAGCATCCGATTTATCAAGCGACTCAGGTTTTACAAAAAAGTATTTCCCATATTTATTTAAAAAGGGTCTGCCGCCGTAACGTCCTAACCAGTACAAGGTCAAAGGGCCAGCCACGCCGCCAATCGATCCTGCAGCCACAACACCGATGAAGGCCATGTCCCCTTCTGAGACCCAGTAACCCGCGAGAGGCAAAACCACTTCAGCAGGAACAAATTCAATGCATAATGCGAGGAAGATGCCAAAGTACGACAAATTCTTAAAGGCATCAGCTAAAGAAATAATAAAATCTTCGATGTTCATCAATCCCTTTCACACATAATCAGTTTGACAGGCCCTATCACTTTTAGAACCGTGCCACTTATTAAACGAATAAAACCGAAGAAACGATTCACTTTTCATCGTTTTTTTACATTAAAATTTGATTTTACTATAAAAAATGAACGAAAAAAATGCTGATTGTCCTTTTTAAGTGAATGAAAAGTGAACACAAGGGACAATCGATCCGATATATTAAATATATGTCTGTTTTTGGATACAGGAGGTTTTCTCACATGACACATTTAACAGGAAGCTACAACGGATGGCTTGTCTTTCTGTCAGTCGCTGTCGCCGCTGTCGCCTCCTACTCAGCTCTTCATTTAGCCAGCCGAGTGATACAGTCAAGCGGCGCAAAGAAAAAGGGATGGCTGATCATTGGTGCAATGATCATGGGGATGGGGATATGGTCGATGCATTTTATCGGTATGACGGCATTTCACATGCATTCTGGCATCACATACGAAACCCCTTTACTGATTTTATCGATTTTGGCATCCTTTATCGGTTCTTTGATCGCTTTTTCGATATGCATTCAGCAGCAGCTTTCCACAAGACGACTGCTGATTAGTTCAATCACTATGGGATCGGCTATTTGCAGCATGCATTATCTCGGAATGGAATCAATGGCCAATGTTTCAATTAGCTATGATCCAGTCCTCTTTTTCCTTTCGTTTTTCCTTGCTGCGTTAGCTTCTTACTTTTCGTTAAATCTCTTTTTTCGGCTCCATCGATCTGAGAAAAGACAGGAAGATCATCTGTTAAAAATAGCTGGCGCACTCGTGATGGGTTTTGCTATTGCTGGTATGCACTATACTGGAATGGCTGCTTCTACCATGTTTTTTCATTCAGAGGGACAGGTCGCTGCGGGTGGTTCTCTTGAAATGTCGCCATTCAGTCTATCCATTTTCATTGGTTTGATGACTCTTATTGTCCAAACGCTGATGATTTTCGGCGCTTTTATTGATCACCGAATCATGAAGCAGTCAGATAAGCTAAAGGAAAATGAGCAGCGATTCCAATCACTCATCAAACATAATATCGATGGCATTATCGTGTTATCTGTCGATCGAAAGGTACTTTCTGCTAATGACTCAGGTAAGCAAATTTTAAAAGTGTGCAATTCCTGGATTGGTGATGATGTCAGCCGATACGTGATGCCGACTGAGATGTGGGAAGAATTTATTTACCAATCAAAGAAGGCCATCACACGTGAAGCAGAACTGAAAGCAGCAGATCGTTTTTATTATTACCATGTCACTTACATACCTGTTCATGTCAACAATACACTTGACAGCATTTATCTTGTTTTAAAGGATTTAACGCAGCAGCGGATTGCAGAAAAAGAAATTCATGTGATGGCACATTATGATGCATTAACTGAGCTTCCTAATCGGCGTCACGGTATCAATCATTTAAATGATGTTTTATCCACTCAAGGAGAGACAAGGACATCAACGGCTGTTCTTTTTCTTGACCTGAATCGTTTTAAAATTATTAATGATGCACTTGGTCATAACATAGGGGACTTACTGCTCAAAGCCGCTGCAAACAGACTGACGCAATGTTTACCGGACAATGGCTTTATTGCTAGACTTGGCGGAGATGAATTTTTAATGATTTTCCCACACTTGGAGCATGATACATATAAAATTGAACAGCTTTCTAAAAATATCATCCGTCAATTTGAACGCCCTTTTTTCATCCAGAATCATCAGCTCATTACATCGATCAGTATTGGAATCGCCATCTCCCCGCAAAATGGCAAAGATGGGATGGAACTGATGAGAAAAGCCGATATGGCGATGTATTTATCCAAAAAACATAAGCAAAGCCGTTATGAGTTCTTCACCGAATCAATGGAAAAATCGAGTGAAGACAGGCTAAATCGAGAGCTGGAGTTAAGAGATGCCATTCAAAGAGAGCAGTTTGTGCTTCACTATCAGCCTCAAGTCAGTGCCAAAACAAGAAAAATGACAGGGGTTGAAGCTCTTTTAAGAATGAAAGCACCAGACGGCTCCTTAAAGTCACCTGAGGCTTTTATTGAACTAGCCGAGGAATCAGGCCTTATCATTGATATAGGCAGATGGGTCATTGATACCGCGTGTAAGCAGGCAAAAATTTGGTATGACAATGGTTTCAAGATTCCTGTGGCCGTCAATTTATCTGCTAAACAGTTCAATGCTGAGGACTTAATTGATTTGATCAAGCTGACATTGAAAAAATACGACCTTAAGCCGTCACTGCTCGAACTTGAAGTCACAGAAAGTATGACAATGGACAACATTAAGCAATCAAAACAGGTGCTTACGTCGCTGAAGCAGCTTGGGGTTCGCATTAGTATTGATGATTTCGGTACAGGTCACAGCTCCTTAAGCTATTTAAAGGATTTGCCAATTCATAGACTAAAAATTGACAAATCCTTCATTGAGGATATTCTAAGTGATTCAAAGTCTGAACAGATCACAGGTGCCATTATAGCGATGGGCCACCAATTATCTCTCGAAGTCATTGCAGAAGGCGTTGAAACCTTCGCACAGGCGCAGCTGTTATCTGCGCAGGGCTGTGACGACTTACAAGGCTTTTATTATGCAAAACCCCTTCCAGCAAGCGATATTGAGAAATTCATCGCCTATCCTGCACATGAGTTGGACACATAAAAAAAGGTGCCAACGATGGCACCTTTTCGTTTTATCTAAATAATAAATGCTGACTGTGAATGCCCGCTTTTTTCAGCAGACTAATCAATTGCTCTTGTTCTTCACGCGTCAGACCAGAAAACGCCCGCGCAATACGAAGAGAATGGATCGGGTAAATCTTATCAAGATAACTGCGCCCTTTATCTGTTAAATGGGCATAAACCGACCGTTTGTCCTTTGGGTCCTGTTCTCTTTCAATGAAACCATTTCGTTCTAACTTGTCAATTACGTACGTGACATTCCCGCTGACAAGCAGGAGTCTTGAGCCGATTTGCTGAAGCTTTTGAGCACCTCTTGTGTACAGCAATTCAAGAACGGCAAATTCAGTTGGATTAAATCCATGCTCTTTGCTGTCTCTAATACTGTGTTCTGAAACGCTTTTAAATGCTCTTGCAAAAACCTTGTAAAGCGTCATTGAACGTTCTACTTCTTCTTCATTAAACGATAGTCTCATCACATATCTACCTCTTATAATATTTTTTTAACTTCAAGGCTTTCTTGCGGTGCAGTTGGAGCCTTTCGTAAAAAATAGAAGTACGTTTTGAAAACACTTTCAACCACATAATTGACTCCATTCGTGTTATGTATAAGATTTCGATATAAACTTTTAAAATCCTTCTTATTTTTCACAATCATCTCGAAAAAAAGCTTTTTTAGCAAACCATCAAGTTACGACAAATTTTAACATAATCTGTAAAGACTCTTTGTTTTCTTGCAACTAATTCGTCAAAATTCTACAAAATTCAATATTGAAATAATATTGAACACGCAAAAAAAGAACCCTTTATGTGACTTGCGCACATTTAAAGGGATTTTCACAGATTGCGCTCTGTTTTGTTGAAAAAGAAATGATACTCTTTTTTTAAGTCACTAATTGTCATGTTTTTGGCCGTGTCAGGGCTGTAAACCCCTAACGAACACAGCTGCTTCGTATAATAACGTCTTTCTTTCGCTAAAGCTTCTTTTAATATACGCCGCACCGAATATCCCCTCCTATCAATTGATATGGATCGGGTGCTTATGAAGACCTTTTATACAAATCATTTTGTACGGCTCTTAGAAGAGCATGTGCATTCTGACCCGCAGCCTGCATGAATTGTTCAAGCAATTCGTCCCTCTTCACATCTAAAGCGATGATTTCTTTTGCCATACGGATGATCTGTGTTTGCTCCATCATATGCTCCTCCTCCTATTTCAATTCACCATTATTATATGTGCTCGTGAGATGCTTTGCACGCTTAGTGTTAAGTTTCCTCCCATGATTTTTTCATTTTTTTCGTTTTTATGTTATATTTTCTAACAAACGTTAGGTTTTTTTACTTGTCGTTCTATATAATATAAAGAAAAGACTTGCAGGGGTGAGTATATGACGCAGGAAGATGTATCTTATAAAGATAAAAAAGTCATTTCAATCGGGATTGTCAGTGAATTAACAGGGCTTTCTGTCAGGCAAATCCGATATTATGAGGAACGTAAACTCATCTACCCCCAGCGCTCAACAAGAGGCACGCGGAAATATTCTTTTTCTGATGTAGAACGTTTAATGGACATCGCCAATAAACGGGAAGATGGTGTGCAGACAGCCGAAATTTTAAAAGATATGAAGAAAAAAGAACAGGCGTTAAAAAGCGGGCAATTTAAGAAAAAAATGCTGGAAGGCCAGATCAACGCACACTTCCGGTACAAAAATCGATAAACAAAAAAGAATCGCTCTTTTGAACGATTCTTTTTATTTAGACGACGCTTCATCTCCTTCGACAACCCCTACAAAGTCAATGAGGACACCTCTTTCAGGATCTTCCTTTACCCGAAGGGCAAGTGCCTTTTTCTCTCCAGTTTGAGCATCTTTATAATTCGCATGAAAGACATGAATGCTTGCTTCTTCCAGCTGAAAGTCTTGATAGGAAAGCTTCTCAATGCCCCATTCTTTTTTTAATGTCAGAATATCATTCGGACTTGGGACCGCACCTTCGACATAGATGTTCTCCATTTTTCTTTTATTCCCTTCAGCGATCGCTTCAAGCATGTGCTCTGCAGCAACAAGCCGCCTGTCTTTCCCTTCGTCTTCCCTTTGACATGCACTAAGCAAAAGAATACACATCAAAATGAATAAGAACTTCTTCATGCTTCTCTCCCACCTTCTCCTTAAAATGTAAAGGATGAAAGCGCTATATGCAATCTTTATTCAAAAAAGACTGTAAAACGACACGTTTTACAGTCTTTTCGCTACATCAGTGTATGAAGGAACGCTGTGGCAATCCCAAAATAGATAAGCAGTGATAAAATATCATTCAATGTTGTAATCAGCGGTCCAGATGCAATAGCCGGGTCCACGTTTAATCTGTGTAAAATAATGGGCACGACAGTACCTGCCATTGTTCCAATAATGAGTGTCGCAAGGAGTGAGGAACCAACGACAAATCCTAAAATCATATTGCCCTGCCAAACCATCGCGACAACTGTAATAATGATTGAACAGACAATGCCAATGTAAATACTTGTTCTCAGCTCTCTAAAAATAAGGCGCATAATGGTTTTTTTCGTTAATTCTTCTTTTGAAAGCCCTCTAATGACGACTGCAAGAGACTGTGTACCAGTATTCCCTGTCATACCTGCAATCATCGGCATGAAGAAAGCAAGAGCAACAACTTGCTGAAGGGTATCTTCAAAATAATTTAATATACTGCCTGAAATCAGTCCAATAAATAATAGTAAAATCAGCCAAGGAAGACGGCGGTATGCCGCAACAAATGACGGCGTGTCAAACGTAATATCTTTACCAGAGGCAGCAAACTTCTCATAGTCTTCGCCTGCCTCTTGAATGACGACATCAATGATATCATCGACTGTGACAATTCCGACAAGGACATTGTTCTCTTCCACAACAGGAATGGCGAGAAAGTCATACCGTTCAATCAGCTTTGCGATTTCTTCCTGGTCTTGAAATGCTCCGACGGCAATGACTCTTGTAAACATGAGATCCTGCACTTTTTCATCCGGTTCACCTAAAATAAGATCACGGTATGAGAGGACACCTACAAGCTGTTTTTGATCATTGATCACATATAAGTAGTTGATCGATTCTGCAATTTCAGCAAAGCTTTTCAGCTTCACAACCGCATCCTGAACCGTATAATGCTGAGGTATCCATACATAACGGTTGGTCATGATCCGGCCTGCTGTCTCAGCAGGGTAATTCATGAGAAGCTGGACGGCCTTTGATTCCTCTGCTTCCATGTTTGATAAAAGCTGATCTTTTAGGTCATCATCCATTTCATCGAACAAGTTGGCTAAGTCATCGTTATCCATTTTGTTTGTAACGAAGGTAGCTTTGTCTTTCCCTACTTTTTCAAGAACGATCTCTTGATATTCCCGCTCAAGCTCACCCATCATTTCCGTTACATCATCGACTGTTAAAAAACTGAGAAAGCGGCCGCGGTGTTTTTCTGGAAGCTCTTTAAATAAATAGGCCATATCATACGGCTGAAGCTCTTCCATAATGTTTTTAAATTCTTTGCGTTTGCCATCTCTTAATAAAATAATGATTCTTAAAATGAGTTCATCGTACGTAATGTTCTGTATCATTGCTGTTACCTCCCCAAAGTCAGGAGATACCCGAATCCCTTAGAATGTGCGGGGGTCAGGATCTCCTCTATCTGATGTCTCAATTTGATCTTTTGACATACTCTCTATGTGTCGCGAATCGGGATGATCCATCCCCACACCTCCTTTTCTTATAAAAAAGCACCTTCAACCGAATGAAGGCGCTTTGTAAGCATAGCAAAATAAACACTTGCTCCTTCAATCGTAGAGCTTTAGCACTGTATGGCATAGGATAAAATCCAGCTGCATTAAAAATCACCTTATGTCGATGATTTCTGTTGACCCATTGGCGTCTTTGGACATTTTTGGGCAGCAGCGTATCTCCATACAGGAGCCTCACCTAACGAAGTCTCATATTGTTAACACAATGAGATTACAGAAAAAGTGGAATGATGTCAATAAGCAAGATGCCAAGTCAACTCATGTATTCGCTTACTTTTCAAAAAAAAGAGCGATAGACAAGTTGACCATCGCCCTTTCATGTCTTTTATTCCTCTTCCGGCTGATTCATATCCTCTTGGGAGAGGAGATGAAAGGAATCATGCAAAAACAAAGCATATCCTTCTCCATCAGGGTGCGGAACATATTCCGCATGGTCCATTGTCTGCTCTTCTTCTTTCTTCTTCATATTCTCTCGCCTCCTTTCCCGTAGTTTGTCCTAATGAAAAAACCTTACACATGAAAGTGTAAGGTTCGATCATTGCTTAATCATCCCATTCTTGCTTCAGGATTTTGCCTGTTTTAGCGGAAATCTCAAAATCAACTTCCTCGCCGCCTGGTGTAGTGATTTCAATTTCATAAATGTACACACCATTTTCTTTATCTAAATCTGAATCTGTGACTGAGCCTTTTACTTTTGCAAGGGCAATTTTTTCAGCCTGCTTTTTTGTGATTTTCACATTTTGTTTCTTTTCTTTCACTGGATCATTAAGCGCTTTTCCTGTTTTTGCATCGACATATACTTTATATTCAAAGCCGCCTTTTTTAATCTCGACCTCATACACCCATTTTCCTTTTTTACGCTCAAGGTCCACATCATCCACATAGCCTTTCACCACTTTTAGCGCTGCTTTTTCAGCTTGTTTCTTTGAGACAAACGATGATTTCTTTTGCACCACTTGCTCTGCGTTTGCTGTTTGATTTGTATTTTGCGCTTGAAGTGTGAAACCACCTGCGACAAGAGTTCCTGTTAATGCTGTAGCTACTAGTACTTTTTTCATCATGTTCATTTCCTCCTCTGTTTGATTTCTCCTTTATCTTAATAAAACAAGATGATAAAGGAAGGAAAGAAACATGAGAATATCATGAGAAAAGGATTAGTTTTCATACGTAATGCCTTCAATGTCTCCTGTATACGCGTTCACAAGCACCTCTGCCTCTCTACCATCAGGCAAATCTAGCTCCACCTCAAACACGAGCATGCCGCTAAACGTTTCAAGATCTGCATCATCCACTGTCCCTCCGACTTCTTTTACGGCGATTTGAATGGCTTCTTCCACCGTTATTTTCGTCACCTTCTTTTCTTTAGATGTTGTTTTTTTCTTTTTTGCTTCTATCACCTTAAAGGTTTGTTTATCGACATCCACTTGATATAATTCTTTTTTTGATTGGATCGTAAAGATAAAACGATCTGACTTCTCTTTCTTTTGGATCACGGTTCCGTTCACTTTTTTAACGGCCGCTTCTTCTGCTTGCAGTGCAGCATTTTTTTCATTTGGCTTTTGATAGCTTTTTAACTGTTTGATTTCTTTCATTTGACCGTTTGCGGAAGATGCAATGATTTGATAAATGCCATTTGAATTTTCCAGCGTCAATGTATAGTCCTGTTTATGATTGATTAAATCAATATTTGTAATGGTTCCATTGTAGTCTTTTGCGATGATTTTTTTGATTTCGGCTTCACTTAATAATTTTTGATCAATGGTTTGAATCATAAGCATTGCAAAGGCCGCAAGAATGACGAGACATCCTGCGAGCGCAAGCACCATTTTCGTTTTTCTAGACATGCAGCGCCTCCTTCCTATTTCCTATTTTATAAGGAGGAAATGAGAAATTGATGAGAAAAGACCTATTTATTTCTGAAAAAGAATGGTCATGGTTGTCCCTTCGCCTATACGACTGTCTACCTTCAGTTCGGCCCCGTGCTCTTCAGCAATTTGCTTTGCAATTGAAAGGCCGAGTCCGGTTCCGCCCGTCTCACTGTTTCTCGCTTCATCCACACGGAAAAAGCGGTCAAAGATTTTCGGCAGATCCTCTTCTTTTATGCCAATTCCTTTATCAATGACTGAAATAAACGGCTTGACTCCTGCTCTCCCGCAGGTCACACCAACTGGCTCTGCACTATATTTAACCGCATTATCAATCAAGATGGTCAAAAGCTGTTTGATTTTCTCTTCGTCCCCCTCAGCGACGAGCGGCTGATCTGTTTGCACGTTAGAGTCAATGGTTCGATTGGTTGCGACTTCAAGTGTATGACATACCTGCTTGCATAAATGACCAAGATCAACTGGCTTCATGTCCAAGTAAAGCGGCTGACCATTTTTCGCAAGTGTTAATAATTGATCTGTCAGCCTTTTCATTTTTTTCGCTTCATCATGAATCGCTTGAGATGATTCTTCTACAACCTCTGGACGTGTCTGTCCCCAGCGCTTTAATAAATGACTGTAGCTCAAAATGACGGTAATCGGTGTCTTCAATTCATGAGAGGCATCATGCAAGAATTGCTGCTCTTTCTCATAATGTTTCTCGAGTATTTCTGACATTTCATTAAAGGTTTGTCCCATTTGATACAATTCATCCTTTGAATCGCCTGCTAGTTTGATTCGCTTAAACGCCTTCTCTTTCATACTTGCCTTCATTGTATTGGTCATTCTACTAATAGGGCGGACGATTTGTTTGGTTAAAATGTGGCCTGCAAAATAGGAAAGCACAATAAATAAAACGCCTGCAGCGATTAAAATCATTTTTAATAACGCTAAATTCTCTTCCGTATTTTCAATTTCTTCATATACTTGTAGCGATACAATCTCGCCATTTGTCCAAATAACCGGAATCGCAGCGAACGCAATCATATGCTTGTTGTATTCTTTAATTTCTGCTGTCTGACCAGATTCATATGTAAAAGGCAGTGAACTAAACGTTGATTCCTTTGTGACAGTCAGCTTTGATTTACCCGTTTCTGTCACAACACGAATCATCCCATTTTGGGGCAAATAGGCTTTCAGCAGCTCCGAAGATGGAAGACCCTCTTCTTCTGATTTTTTCAAAGCAATGGCAATATTTTCAGTCACCTCAGACAGCCGGGACATATCTTTTTGCGTCAAAGTTATCGAAAAAATAAAATAAATGGCTGTATGAATCAGCAGCACCATTAAAAACAAAGACAACGACGTATAAAGCTGGATTTTATTTTTTAATCTCATTCTTTATCCTTTCATCACATAACCCACACCTCTCACTGTGTGAATCAGCTGTTTTTCAAATGGGTAGTCGACTTTTTTCCTTAAATAGCGAATATAGACATCCACCACGTTTGTGTCACCGAAGTAATCAAAGCCCCAAACGGCTGTTAAAAGCTGATCCCTTGTGAGCACTTGCTGCTGATGCTTTAGCAAGTGGACAAGCAGATCATATTCTCTCGGTGTGAGCTCAAGCATTTGCCCGCCCCTTTGTATGTCTCTTGTTTTCTCATTGACGGTCAGATCTGCTATGCTCAGCTCTGTCTCCTTTTCTTCTTGCGCATTTATATTGAATCTCAGCTGCGCACGAATTCGCGCTAATAATTCCTCTATGTCAAAAGGCTTTGTAATATAATCATTTGCCCCAAGATCAAGGCCGCTTACCTTATCAGGAACACTCCCTCTTGCTGTAATCAAAATAATGGGCGTGGCTGTATTTGTCTTTCGAACCCTTCTAAGCACCTCAAGGCCGCTTAATTCTGGCAGCATGACGTCAAGCAGCACTAAATCGAAGCTATCTTCTTCAAGAGCCTGGAGTCCGTTCATGCCTGTATCTTTGACTGTAACCTCATATCCTTCATATTCAAGTTCAAGTGACAGCACCCTTGCAATTTTCTTTTCATCTTCGATCACGAGTATCTTCCCTTTGTTCATCTCTATCTCTCCTATCTAAAAGGCAGGCTTGTCTTTCCATTATTATATGTTGCCTTTCACATTTGGAACAGTCACAATCTTCATATCTTATTTTTCATGAAAGAGGAATTTATTTTCGAACAAAAACATTTCATATATGCCTTCTTCTCTTTTCATCTCATCTATCGCTTGATTTCGATGTTTTTTTCAGTCTGCCCTTTTTAGTTCTTTCCACCCATTTTGCTCTGTACAGGTGCAAACACACTATGCAGCATTTCCTTCTTTTTCATATGATATCAAGAGTTTTCCTCAAAAGGTGACCTCTTTCGGCAAGAAGCGAGGAGAACTGCACATTTAATAATAGATTGATTATTTGAAAAATTATTACAATTGACCCTTTCCGATCAAAAGTTTGTTTTATACAATAACATTACGCAGCCTGAATCTACTTTGAAAACAAAATAAGGAGGGCTTTCTTATGAAAGGTGACATTCGCTTAATTCCGTATGAAGTAAAAGCCAATGTGATGGAAGCGAAAGAGACGCCGGAAAGTATTCAGGAGATTAAAGCACCCGAACTTTGGTCAAGTGGCTTCAAAGGAAAAGGCATAACCATTGCTGTCCTTGATACAGGTTGCGACACGGAGCATCCCGACTTAAAAGATCAGATTATCGGAGGAAAGAACTTTACCGATGATGATAACGGAGATGCGGATAATGTGAAAGACTACAACGGACATGGCACCCATGTAGCAGGAACGATTGCAGCAACGGATCAAAATGGCGGCATTTTAGGTGTTGCCCCTGAAGCCAAGCTGCTGATCGTGAAAGTCCTAGGCGGTGAAAATGGCAGCGGGAAATACGAATGGATCATTAATGGCATCAACTATGCCGCTGAGCAGAAGGCTGATATTATCTCCATGTCTCTCGGTGGTCCAAGCAATGAGCCAGCCCTGCAGGAAGCCATTCAAAATGCGGTGAAAAGCGGTGTGCTTGTTGTCTGCGCAGCAGGAAATGAAGGTGACGGGGACGAGCGTACGGAAGAGTTTTCCTATCCAGCTGCATACAATGAGGTGATTGCCGTCGGCTCTGTCTCCCTTGCAAGAGAATCCTCTGAATTTTCCAATGCCAATAAAGAAATCGACCTCGTCGCTCCAGGAGAAGACATTTTATCCACTCTCCCTAACCATAAATACGGCAGACTGACAGGTACTTCAATGGCTGCCCCTCACGTGAGCGGTGCACTGGCCATTATTAAAAATGCCGAGGAAGAAGCGTTCCAGCGCAAGCTGACAGAGCCTGAGGTCTATGCTCAGCTTGTGAGAAGAACCCTTCCACTGAAACAATCGAAAACCCTTGTAGGGAACGGATTTTTATATTTAACTGCGCCTGAAGTACTTTTAGAAAAAACATTGGAAGCAGATCTTTTATCTCTATAGCTTAAATATAGGTCCTGAGAATAGATCGAATTTTCTCAGGATTTTTTTAATTAAAATTATTCAAAATTTACTTTGACGAAATGAAGTGAACGTTATATAATCGAACACAATAAATTCATAGTTTGAGAGTCGGTAATTCGATGCCACGTCGAATTTTAATTGGGAAGACCGGTGAAAATCCGGCGCGGTCCCGCCACTGTAAGTGAGGAGAGCTTTTCTTTTTGATCCACTGTCATGAGGATGGGAAGGATGAAAAGCTTGTAGATTCACCAGCCAGGATACCAGCCGCTCTATCACATCAAACCCCCTACGGTTGATAGGAGATGTCGGAAAAGCGTCAGTTATGCTCACGCTTGATTTCGCACACACATTTTGTCTTTTTAAACCAGACATTTGCCCTCATCAATCTTGATCATGAGTGTAGATGTCTTTTTAAATTTAGAGGAGGAATTGGAATTGACAATTGTTAAAACAAGTAATCTAGGTTTTCCGCGAATTGGTTTAAACAGAGAATGGAAAAAAACACTTGAGTCTTATTGGAAGGGTCAAACGGACCGTGAAACCCTCTTAAGCACACTGGATGAACAATTTTTAACCGCCATTAAAACACAAATTGACCAACAAATTGATGTTGTTCCTTCTGGAGACTTCACCTTCTATGATCACGTGCTGGATACTGCTGTTATGTTCAATTGGATTCCAGAGCGCTTCCGCAGCTTGAAAGACCCGCTAGATACATACTTTGCGATGGCAAGAGGAACAAAAGATGCTGTCTCAAGTGAAATGACAAAATGGTTTAATACAAACTATCACTACATCGTTCCAGAATACGAAAAAAGCACCGAATTCAAACTCACACACAACAAACCGCTTGAAGCTTACGAAAAGGTAAAAAAGGCGTTTGGCGTTGAAACAAAACCTGTTGTACTTGGACTTTATACATTTGTCTCTCTCTCTAAAGGCTATGAAGCAAATGAAGTGAAAGAGATCGAGCAGCGTCTAGTGCCGCTTTATACTCAAGTTTTAAAAGAGCTTCAAGAAGCCGGCGTCAAATGGGTTCAAATTGATGAACCTGCACTTGTCACCGCTTCAAGTGAAGACGTGACAGCAGTAAAAGAAATCTATCAAACAATCAAAGAAGCCGTACCTGCCTTAAACATTCTTCTTCAAACATACTTTGATTCAGTGGATGCCTATGAAGAGCTTGTCTCTTATCCTGTTGAAGCCATCGGTCTTGATTTTGTCCATGATCAAGGTCGCAACCTTGATCAAGTGAAGAAGCATGGCTTCCCGAAAGATAAAATTTTAGCAGCAGGCATCATTGATGGAAGAAATATTTGGAGATCAGATCTTGGCGAAAGATTATCATTCATTTCTGAAGTGATTGCTGACGTTCAGCCGAAAGAAGTGTGGCTACAGCCATCAAGCAGCTTGCTTCATGTGCCAGTTGCGAAACACCCAAGCGAACAGCTTGAAGAAAAACTATTAAACGGACTTTCTTATGCCACTGAAAAGCTGGCTGAATTAACACGATTAAAAGAAGGCTTAACAAAAGGAGCGGCTGCCATTGATGCAGACATCAATGAAGCAGCACAAGCGCTTCTTACCTTAAAGGAATTCGCGAAAGGAACAAATGCGGATCTAACAGCCGAACGCAACAATCTTTCACCTAAAGATTTTAAACGTCCAGTTGCCTTTGAAGAACGCCTTCGTATCCAAAACGAATCTCTTGAACTGCCGCTCCTGCCAACGACAACAATTGGCAGCTTCCCGCAGTCAGCTGAAGTGCGAAGTGCTCGTCAAAAATGGCGTAAAAACGAGTGGACAGATGCTGAATATGATGAATTTATTAAGAAAGAAACACAAAGATGGATTGATATTCAAGAAGAGATTGGCCTGGATGTTCTCGTTCATGGAGAATTTGAACGTACAGACATGGTTGAATACTTCGGTGAAAAGCTAGCCGGATTTGCCTTTACGAAATTTGCTTGGGTGCAATCCTATGGATCACGCTGCGTGAAGCCGCCAATCATTTATGGAGATGTAGAATTTACAGAGCCGATGACAGTGAAAGAAACGGTTTACGCACAAAGCTTAACTGAGAAAAAGGTCAAAGGAATGCTGACAGGACCTGTCACCATCTTAAACTGGTCTTTCCCAAGAACAGATATCTCCCGGAAAGACATTGCCTTCCAAATCGCATTCGCTTTGCGTAAAGAGGTAGAAGCGTTAGAAAAAGCAGGTATTGAGGTTATTCAAGTGGATGAGCCTGCGCTTAGAGAAGGTCTTCCGCTCAAAGAAAGTGATTGGGCAGAATATTTAAACTGGGCAGCCGAGTCCTTCCGTTTATCAACATCTTCTGTTCAAAATGAAACGCAAATTCATACACATATGTGCTACAGTAACTTCGAGGATATTGTCGATACCATCGAAGACCTTGATGCAGACGTGATCACGATTGAGCACTCACGCAGTCATGGCGGATTCCTTGATTATTTAGAAAAACATCCGTATCTGAAAGGACTTGGACTTGGGGTATATGACATCCATAGCCCGCGCGTTCCATCTGTTGAAGAAATGAGTAAAATCATTGATGATGCGCTGAACGTTTGTCCGACAGATCGCTTCTGGGTCAACCCTGACTGTGGTCTAAAAACAAGACAAGAGCCTGAAACCATTGCTGCTTTGAAAAATATGGTCACAGCTGCTGAAGTGGCTCGTAAAAAACTGGCGCAGCATGCATAATTGATTTCTCTCCCCTGCTGAACATGGCAGGGGTTTTTTATGCGCGTATTGTCCTGTTCGATCATCTACTAGGATGATTCCTTTTCTAGCATGATTCGTTTATACTAGAGAAGTCAGTCGAACAAAGGGAGGTAGACAATGAGTCACGAAGCTTTTTTACAACGCGCAATTGATCTTGCAGTAGAAGGAGTCAATAGTGGTACTGGCGGTCCTTTTGGAGCAGTCATTGTCAAGGATGGTCAGATTATTGCAGAGGGAAGCAACAATGTCACAACGAATAATGATCCAACTGCACATGCAGAAGTCACAGCCATTCGAAAGGCGTGCCAGGCTCTACATACATACCAATTAGAAGATTGTATTTTATATACAAGCTGTGAGCCTTGCCCGATGTGCCTCGGCGCTATTTACTGGGCTAGACCAAAAGCCGTGTATTTTGCAGCTGGACATCAGGATGCCGCGACTTCTGGTTTTGATGACTCGTTTATTTATGAAGAAATCAACAAAGAATACGAATCAAGAAACATTCCATTTTACCAGCTGACTCTTCAAAAAACCCTTGCACCGTTTGAAGCTTGGGAAACATACGACAAAAAGAAAGAATATTAAAAAAAGACACCTGCTGAGAGCAGGTGTCAGATCGTTGACAAAGGGCTAAAATGACCTTTATTTTAGCCCTTTGTCTTCTTTTCATTATTCAGCCACTTCAAGCTCCACTTCAATGTTCCCTCTTGTTGCTTTTGAATATGGACAGAATTGATGCGCAGCCTCGACAAGCTCTTTTGCTTTGTCATGGTCAAGGCCTTTAGCGGACACAATCAGCTTCACGCCAAGTTTAAAGCCGCCATCGCTTTCATCTTTTAAAAGACTAACATGTCCCTCTACTTCTGATTCAATTTCTACCCCTTGCTTCTTCGCTACTTGTTCAAGCGCTCCTCCGAAACAGGCCGCATAGCCTGCTGCAAATAATTGCTCTGGATTCGTGCCAGTCTCTCCATCTTTCTTTGCGTTTGGCATGACAATGTTATGATCAAGCACACCATCGTCTGAACGAACATGCCCAGCTCTTCCATGCTGCGCCTTTACTTTTGCTGTGAATAATGGTTTCATCTTCATCTCCTCCTTCTTCTATTTATACCTTTCACGTTCTATTCATTTCTCAAACATTTATCGCACATTGAGGAATTTTTCATTTTTAGTCTGTATTTATTTTAAAAAGGAAGAAAATCTTATACAATGATAAGTATGACAAAAAATAGTTGGTGACTGACATGACAAATGAATTCGAACATATGAAGCTGGAAAATCAGCTCTGTTTCTTGTTATATGCAAGTTCAAGAGAGATGACGAAGCAGTATAAACCGTTATTAGAAGAGTTAAACATCACCTACCCGCAATATTTGGCACTGCTTTTATTGTGGGAGCATGGGACGTTAAATGTGAAGACAATGGGCGAGCTTCTGTATTTAGACTCCGGTACACTCACCCCCATGCTCAAACGGATGGAGCAAAACGGACTCATCATCCGCGAGCGTTCAAAAGAGGATGAGCGATCTGTGCAAATTCGTTTAACTGAATATGGAGTACAGCTAAAAGAGAAGGCCACTGCGATTCCATTTCGTATGCTGTCTGGAACTGGCAGATCAGAAGAAGAGCTTAAAACATTGCGCGCCTCTTTACATGAGCTTTTGCAAAAATTAACACAACCAAAAGGCTGAGGGAACAATCCCTCAGCCTTTTATGATGTCAATTATTGTGCGACAGCCACTAGTTCTACTTCAATGTTTCCTTGAGTTGCTTTTGAATATGGACATACGCCGTGTGCTTTATGAACCAGTTCGTCTAATGCTGATTGCTCGATTCCAGTTCCTTTTACTTCTAATTTAACGCCTAGTTTGAAACCGCCATCTGAACTGTCTTTGACTAAGCTCACATGTGCCGTTACTTCACTTTCAAAACGGATGCGCTCTTGTCTCGCTACCATTTGAAGGGCAGAATCAAAACATGCAGAGTAGCCTGCTGCGAATAATTGCTCTGGATTTGTTGCTTTTTCAAGCTTTTTCGCTCTTGGTGTTCCAGGCATTGCCACATCATGCTCTAGTACTCCATCTGTTGAAACAACCTTTCCTTCTCTTCCTCCTACAGCTGATACCGTTGCAGTAAATAAAACGTCTGACATGAATATAACCCTCTTTCTCTTCATTAATATTTTCTACAATTTAATTGTACACAATCTAATTTCAAGAGTCAATGAAAAACACTCTTATTAAGCTTTCCTACAAGTTTCATTTTTATGAACATATCACGCTGGCTCATTTTTAAGGCAGTCAATCAATAAAAAAAGCCCTCTACATAGGGCTTTTAAATGGTGACATGCTGCGGATTCGGTTGTTCTAACGTGTGGTTTCTGTTATCCGGAGCGGCACTAGCTGATACCACCCATAATGCCATGATCATGATGCTTGTACAGACGACTGTCCATTTTTTAAAATTCATATAAACAATCCCCTCTCTGAATATAGATTCGAGCATGTTCCGCTTCCCCATAGAACATGGAAGATTTTTCATAATCCTCTATTTCATTATAATACTTTGCGGTGTCTAATGCTAGCTCCTCTATATCGGGATATGCATAAGCAGACTCTAAAAAATGGAAAATTCGTTTAATATGCTCAGCGTCTTGTCTCAAGTACAACGCCTCTAGAAATATTGTCTTTTGAATATGAATGTCATCCTGCAGAGCTTCTGCTCGTTTCATACATTCTTCTCTGTAGTATAATGCTTCTTCGTTTTTACCTTGTTTGTATAATATCTGAGCGGCTGTATAAAGAGGATCTATCGATCGACGAAGATGATCGGATTGATTTTGATCAAATAATGAGATGGATTCTTTCATTAAGTCGAGTGCGCGGTTCAATTCACCCATTCTGTAATAGCTGTTGCCCATATTAAACAAAGAGGAAGCAATAAAACGCACATTCTGAAAGTCTCTTGATCTCGCAAGTGCTCTTTCGAGATGT
The DNA here is from genome assembly GCF_024498355.1 of Bacillus pumilus. GTDB lineage: Bacteria > Bacillota > Bacilli > Bacillales > Bacillaceae > Bacillus > Bacillus pumilus_P. The sequence continues at coordinate 1,244,208 of NZ_CP101833.1, read as the reverse complement.
GGTAATGCCTTTTCATGCCTTCTCATATCATCATAATTACCAGCTACAATAAATTCACACTGAATGGTACGAAGCGCATATAGTTCGTGCTGAATATAGACATCCAGCGCTAGTTTGGCATGGTGCATCGAAATATGTGTTTGTTTCATGTGATAATATATTTCTGACATTTTAAAATGATATTCCGCACGTTCAATATCGTCGGATACAAAAGAAAGCTTGTGCTCCGCCTTTTGATAAGACGATATGGCAGCAATGTATTGCCTCCGGCCGAATTCATACATGCCTCTGAAGAAATGATAGTAGTATTCAAGCATGCCTGTGACATGCGTTTGATGCTCATCTATTTCTTTCGAAAGCTCGGAAAAGTTGGCGCGAAGCTTTCCTTCCTTTAATGGCTTTAAATAATCGAGCATGACCTCATGCCTAAATTCCATTAAAGAAAAATAGAGAAGCAAATTCTGATCTTCTTCCATTGAATCAAGAGAGGTGCGAATTTCCTGCTTTAACTGTTCTGCTTGTTCTGAATCAAATCTGCGGATTAATTCATACCACTTGTTGATTTTCACTCCAATATCCGAAGAGGGAATGATTTTCGCCATACGTTGCCTTCTCCAATCTTCTCAAAATATAAAACATTACCATATTTTATCATACTTGACCTGAGAAATACAAAAATGAAAGGAAAAAGAGAGCCTGTAGTGACTAGACTCTCTTTTGACATCGTTATTCTCTTATTTGTCCTTGACCACGAATGACAAATTTTTCAGAAGTTAAGGCTGGCAGACCCATCGGCCCTCTTGCGTGCAGTTTTTGTGTACTAATGCCTATTTCTGCGCCATAGCCAAATTCAAAACCATCTGTAAATCGAGTGGAGGCATTATGATAAACAGCGGCAGCGTCGACGGCTGTTAAGAAAAATGCCGCATGCTGATCATTTTCCGTAATGATGGCTTCAGAGTGCTTGGAGCTGTATGTTTGAATGTGTTGAATCGCTTCTTCTATGTTCTGAACGATTTTGATACTGACAATTGGTGCTAAGAATTCCGTTTCAAAGTCAGCAGTTGTCGCAAGTGTTGCGCCCTGAGCAAGTGCGCATACAGCTTCATCGCCTCGGATCTCTACCCCGTTTGTATGAAGTGCTTCAAATAGCGAAGCGCCGTGTGCCTTTGCCCATGTTTCATGAATGACAATGCTCTCAATGGCATTACAAACAGATGGTCTTTGGGTTTTGGCATTCAGAACAATCTGTTCAGCCATCTCTTTTTTGGCTGTTTCATCAATGTAAATATGACAGTTCCCTGCGCCTGTCTCAAGTACTGGCACGGTAGACTCTCTCACAACGAGATCGATTAAATTTTTCCCGCCGCGGGGAATGAGGACATCTAGGTAATCATTTAAGGTGAACAGCGTTTTAGCCGTTTCTCGGCCTGTATCTTCAATCAATTGCACACTGTTTACTGGAATATCCGTTGCATGAAGTGCTTCATGAATGACCTTCACAATCGCTTTATTACTATGGATGGCCGATGAGCTTCCTCGAAGGATCACAGCATTTCCAGTTTTCAAGCAAAGGGTCGCAGCATCTACTGTCACGTTCGGCCTTGCTTCATAAATCATCCCAACCGTTCCGAGAGGCACACGTACTTTTTCAATCAAAAGGCCATTTTCTTTTTGAATGGTTTCTAACGTTTCACCAATTGGGTCTTTTAGCTGAACCAGTTGAAGCGTAGCATCTGCGATTGCTTCAATTCTCTCTTCCGTGAGTGTGATCCGGTCGATGACAGATGGGGTGAACTGCTTTTCCACGGCTGCTTGAACGTCCTTTTCGTTCTCCTCAATTAAAAAAGCTGAAGATGCTTTTAGAGCTTTTGCGATTGCGTGTAAAGCAGCATTCTTTTGTTCAGTCGTTTTTAATAGCAGCTGATCTTTGGCCGCACTTGCCTTTTTTGCTTTTTCAAGAACTTCATTCATCGTATTCCCTCCTCAGTTTTGTACATGCTGCACCCAGTGATCTCGGTGTATGACCTCAGGCTTCTCATGTGAAAGCTCATCACTTCGCATTCCTTTAATGCCGAGAAGCTCATCAGATGCGTACAATGTTTGTCCCTTACCAACTAATCCGTTCGGACCGACGACTTCAACGACCTCTCCTTTAGAAAAATCACCAGCGACATCAATGACACCCGCCGGAAGAAGGCTTCTGCCGTTGTGCAAAATCGCCGCTTCCGCTCCCGCATCAATCATGATCTTCCCAGAGACAGGTGAGTGGAATTGAATCCATTGACGGCGGTTATTGACCGATGATAAGTCTTGTTCACCGATATACGTTCCATCACCTTGACCTGCGAGAATGTGAAGAAGCTTGTCTTCCCCTGTACCCATGCCAATGAAGACTTTGACGCCAAGTGAAAGTGCGGTTTGTGCAGCAGACAGCTTTGATTTCATCCCGCCTGTTCCAACCTTCGAACCAGTGCTCTTCGCATATGAAAACAATTTATCTGAAATGTGTGTCAATGCATCAAACCGCTTCGCGTCAGGATGCTCATTTGGATTTGCATCATAAATTCCGTTAATGTCAGTTAAGATGATCAATTGATCTGCATGGATTAATCCACTGACAAGAGCCGACAGCATGTCATTATCACCAAAGGTAAGCTCCTCGATCGAAACCGAATCATTTTCATTAATGATCGGTAAAATTTTTCTTTCCAATAGTTCCATCATCGTTGCGTAAGCATTTCGATATCTTGTGCGATCTGAAAAGTCATTACGTGTTAAAAGCATTTGTGCAGGTGTCATGTGAAACTGTGAAAATAGCTCTGTATATTTCTGCATTAATAAGCCTTGACCAACGGCAGCAGCAGCCTGTTTTCCTTTTAAGGTCACAGGTCTTGATGGATATCCTAAACTGCCAAATCCCGCCGCAACAGCCCCTGACGAAATTAAAATGATTTCATGTCCTGCCTCTTTAAGCTTTGCAATGGCTCTCACATGATCCCACATTTTTTGTTCATCAATGGCTCCCTTTTGCTCTGTTAATGAACTGCTGCCAATTTTTATGACGATCCTTTGCTTTTTCATCATTGATTCCCTCCGCTATACCTTTAGGCACAAAAAAATCCCTTTTTCTCCTTAATTAAAGGACGAAAAGGGATTTTCCGTGGTACCACCTTCATTGAATAAGCATGCGTGTGCTTATTCCACTCAACTCCTGTAACGCCAGGCCTGCGCTTAGATTTTTCCTCTAAGGCTCAAAGGGTAGGTTCAGCAGCTGTCTGCGGCAAATGTTTCAGCCTGTCATTTGCTCTCTTTACACAGCAGTTCCTGCTTACTATTCCTTTTCAACGCTCATTAATTTTTTTATATTATCACCAATTGCTTCAGAAAAGTCAAGCGGTCAATTAAACACGATCGTTTTATTCTCATGAACAATAATCCGATCTTCTAGATGCCATTTGACAGCACGTGCAAGCACACTTCGTTCAATCGTACGACCAATATTCTTTAGTGCCTCTGCATCATCCCGGTGATCTACCCGCTCAATATCCTGTTCAATGATCGGCCCTTCGTCTAAATCATTTGTTACATAGTGAGAAGTCGCACCGATTAATTTGACACCCCGCTCATATGCCCGTTTGTATGGGTTCGCACCGATAAACGCTGGCAGGAAGGAATGGTGAATATTAATGATTTTGTTCGGATGCTGTTCAATAAAGGCAGGCGTTAAAATTTGCATGTATCTAGCAAGCACAACCACATCAATATCGTACTCTTCTAATAATGCGAGCTGCTGTTTTTCTGCTTCTTTGCGAATGTCTTTATTTGCCTTCACATGATGGAATGGAATCCCGAGCGCTTCTACTGTATCTTTTGCCGTTTCATGATTGCTGATGACAACCGCAATTTCAGCCATTAAATTTCCGCTCTGCCATTCCCATAGAAGCTCATGTAAGCAATGAAGTTCTTTTGACACGAAGATCGCCAGCTTTTTGAGCTCACTTGCGCGTGACATGCTCCACGTCATTTGAAATGATTCAGCAATTGGCTCAAAGCCGTTTTTCAGCTGAGCAATATTAGCCGAGATGTCTTTCCAATCAAATTCAATTCTTAAAAAGAACCGACCACTTTCATGATCTGTTGTGTATTGACTGGATTCAATGATGTTTGCTCCGCGCTCAAATAAAAAGGTAGATACAGCAGACACAATACCGGGCTGATCCGGGCAGCTGACAAGTAATCTTCCTTTTTGCTCGTGCTTTTGTCTGTGTAATTCAAGTTTCTCTGTAATCAATGTTCTCATGTATCATGACCTCTTTTACGTTTTCATTCTAATGAAATATTATACTGGACTGGAAAGAGAAAAAGCAATTGAGAGCCGCATTTTTTATGAATATTCATTCAATTCCGCATCAGGCGTGATATAATATGAATAGACCTTTTATCACAAAAGGAGTGATGGAGATGAAAAGCATGACTTTATTTGGTAAAGTGAGCTTTTGGCTCGGCATCGTATGTCTAATTACCGGCATTTATCTTTTTATGACCGGAGAAAGACTCATTCCTTTACTCACGTTTGGTGTATGTTTTCTGCTTGTGAGTCAGCTTTACCGCAAAAATGAAAACGATTCCAATCATCATTCGATGTGACACAAAGGGCTAAAATGATCTTTATTTTAGCCCTTTGTCTTCTTTTCAGCGTGATAGAAAACCTTTGCAGTCTAGGAAGGACGAGTACTGGAGCGAATTTGACATTCGTGAGCACCGGCACGCAGGACTGACACCGAATGCGATGGTTTGTCTACACGCTGAGGCTGGCAAACAGATGCCAGCCTTTTTTTATTCAATGATTTTTAGCCCTACCGCCGCAGACAATATCAGTGCGATAAAGAAAATGCGTTTCGCCTCTTTCGACTCGCCGTAAAACAGCATGCCGACAATGGCGCCTCCTGCAGCTCCAATTCCAGTCCAAATGGCATACGCTGTTCCCATCGGAATTGTATTCATCGCAAGAGACAGCATCAGAAAGGACAGCGAAAATCCAGCTGCAATGAATAAAATCCATTTCAGATGTCGATCTTTCTGGAATTGATTCATCATGGTGACACAAAGCATTTCTAAGATGCCTGCACCAATGAGTAAAAGCCAGCTCAAGATTCAGCCTCTCCTTTCTCTTCACCTGTTGTCAGTTTCAGTCCTAATACACCGCACAAAAGCATCATGATCAGCAGTAATTTAACAAGCTGAACCGGTTCACCGAGTACCATGCCTAAGATGACGGTACCTGCTGTTCCAAGCCCGGTAAAGACGGCATAAAGTGTACCAACTGGCAGCACATTCGTTGCTTTCATGAGTAAATAAAAGCTTACGATAATACAAACGATGGTTGCGCTCCATTCCAAGAGGGAGTGGGCATATTTCAGTCCCATCACCCAGCCGACTTCAAATATGGCCGCAATGAATACATTTCCCCATTTCATCCGATCTCTTCCTTTCTTACCGATTCCATGCAACAAAAAAAGCCCGGAAATCGATCGTTTGATCAAATCTCCCGGGCTTTTATCCCTCCGTGTCCATATGGTCTATTCTAAAGACCCTATGTGTTTTCTCTCGGTCCAGACTGCGTCGCCGCACGGAACCCTAGAAAACCAATTCATCATAAGCAGACCTGCCATAGAGCAGATTCTGTATGAAAAAATTGTATCACACCCCAGTATGCCGGTCTACTGCTTTACCTTCTCAATCAAATATACTTGTTCATTTTTCGAAAGAAAGTGATGTGAGCCGAAGTATACTAAATCATAGCAAGAGGAAATCATGAGACCGTGCTGCGAGCTTCGAACCAAACGGATGTCATGATATCGAAAACCGCTTTTAGTACTTGGCTGATATAATGAAACAAGATCCATTTTATGAACGATTAAGGTCATGCCTTTGTGTGTACAAATGATTCGTTCTGTGTCAGACCGTAGAGAAATCATGAATAACAAAATCAATCATTTTATAGGAAAACAAGGGGTGGATCATATGATGATGACCGACGAACAAAAACATGCATTTTATCAAGCACTTGTTGAAAAAAATCCGCAATATGACGGCACATTTTTTGCTGGCATCAAAACAACCGGCATCTTCTGCCATGCCACATGTACCGCCAGAAAACCGAAATATGAAAACTGTGAGTTTTTCTTTACAGCAGAAGAAGCACTGCTAGCAGGGTATCGCCCGTGCAAACGCTGCACACCATTAACATTCCCTAACAGCATTCCAGAAGAAGTCGAAACACTCGTTTCAGCAGTTGAAAAAAGTCCTGAGAAACGATGGAAAGAAGAAGACTTTCGCCAATTAGGGATTCACTCTGCAACGGCGCGAAGAAAATTTAAAGAAATCTACGGAATGACCTTTGTTCAATATGCTAGATCACGCCGTATGGGACTTGCCTTTAAAGAAATTCTGAACGGAAAAAAAGTCATTGATCAGCAAGTCACCTTCGGCTATGAATCTTCTAGTGCCTTCAATGATGCATTTACGAAAATTATGGGGAATCCACCTAAAAAAGCACAGGTCAACATCCTGCATGCCAATTTTATTTCTACACCGATCGGGCGGATGATCAGCGTGACAGATGCCACACATGTGTATTTACTGGAATTTATGGACAGGCGGGGGCTTGAAAAAGAAATTGAGACCATGAGAAAGAAGCATCATGCCCGTATTTTAGTTGGAGAAACAAACGTTCATCAGCAATTAGCAAAGGAATTGGCCTTATATTTTGAAAAAAAACTCACGCAGTTTACTGTGCCATTTTCCTTACATGGCACCCCATTTCAGAAAAAGGTGTGGGATCTTCTCTTACGCATTCCGCCAGGCGAAACGAGATCGTATCGAGATCTTGCCATCATGCTTGGCGATCCTCATTTGGTTCGGGCGGTTGGCAATGCAAATGGTGCCAATCAATTGGCGATTATCATTCCCTGCCACCGTGTGATTCAAACAAGCGGTGAGCTTGGCGGATATGGCGGAGGAATTGAACGCAAGAAATATTTACTTCAGTTAGAACAGCGTGTATAAAAGAAAAATCGGCTCTCTTTATTGTTCAAGCGAGCCGATTTCTCCGTCACGGGTGATGCTGTATACATCAATGATTTGATCCCATTTTGAAATGGTTTTTTCTTTTTTCATGCCCATTTTTAAAGCGATCTTCACTGACGCTTCATTTTCAGGACGAATTAAGCTTACCATTCGTCTGACCTTCATTTCTTCAAAGCCGTATGTCAGACAGCCTCGTGCGGCCTCAACAGCATACCCCTTTCCCCACGCCGCTCTTTTTAGCATATAGCCAATTTCAAGCTCAGTTTGTCCTTCAATGTTTTGCAGCACAATTCCGCTTTGTCCAAGCGGTTCCTTCGTTTCTTTATCTTCAATGACCCACAGGGAGGTATGGTACATGCGGTCATTTTTTTGATTCCAGGCAATCCACTCTTTCGTCTGTTTTTCATCCTTTAAAGAAGGATAATACTTCATGACTTCTTCATCTTGGAACAACTTTTCATATAAGAATGGTGCATCATGCTCATTCATTGTTCTAAGGCTAAGGCGTTCTGTTTCGAGCACTGTCCGTGTCTGATTTTTCACCTATTCTCCTCCCCTCGCTTACTTGCTAAAGATATCTCCAAACAATCCATTTGATTCCGGGGCAAAGTATTGAAAGCCCGCACCGGTTAAACTAGCTGCTAGTGCTGTCCACATCATTAAGCTGACTGTCATCCACACCGCCACTTGTTTTCTTTTCGTACCGAAGCTCATACACATAAAAGCCGCTAAATGACTGCCAATGATAAAAGGACCGACGAGTGCAAGACCAGGAAGACCATATCGTTCCCAAATTTTTCTGGCCCGCAGCTGCTTTTTCTCCCCTTTTTCATCACTTTTATCTTCTTTTCTCTTCAACCGCCATGCTTTAAACCGGTCAACGAAGACAATGAGAAGAAAGACTGTAAGAAAGTTGCCGATGAACCCAATCACCGCTGATGTCACAGGATGCAGTCCACTTAAGATTGCCAGCGGAACGACACCAACCACTTCAAAAAAAGGCAAAGCAGCCAATACAAAAACGAGTATATACCCCCATACAATATCCAAAAACAGAACCCCTTTTCATTTTTGTCCTCTTCCCATTGTAATGAAAAACATGATTCCATTTCTACATTTTTTTAGAAAAAGAAAAGCACATCATATAGGATGCGCTCCAGATTGTTGACAAAGGGCTAAAATAAAGATTATTTTATCTCTTTGTCTTCTTTTCAGCGTGATATGAAAACCCTTGAAGTCTAGGAAGGACAAGTACCGAAGCGGAGCGAATTTGACATTCGTGAGCACCGGCACACAGGAGTGACACCGAATGCGAGGGTTTGTCCTCACGCTGAGGCACATCGTATAGGATGTGCTCTGTTTTACATGGTATTTTCATTTTTCTTGTTTGTTCTCCGCAAGACAACTAGCGTGAGCAATATTAAGATGACAACAGATAGCAGGCTTGTGAGCAGAAGCACACTTGGTGACGTCCAGCCAATCCATTCGAATATGAGCTGCGGTCCGAAAAAAATAATCGGAATCAGTGAAACGACATTCGCCTTTAAGATTGCATTAAATACGACGATACAAAGCAACATCAGAAGGATGACGCCCCATCTTTGGCTTGAAGTAAGCACAAGTAATGGTGTACCGAGCTTTTGATCCAATAATTTCACTGTGATCATGGCCGTCAGCTGAAAGATCCCTAAGATCCAAAAATAGAAAAATGCCCGGCGGCTTGTTTGAAAGGCAGACGCTCTAAACATCACAATCGTTATGATGACATTGGCCACTAAAATGAGCGGGTAACCAATCAGTGCGTACCAAGAATACGATAAGCTTTGACTGACTGCGTCTGCTAAAATCATGTAAAAGAGCGACCCAATCAAAAAGGCACTGACAAATGGAACCCAGTCTTTATGATGTCTTGAAAGCTCTTTTGCCAGTTCATCAGCAAAGCCCCGCGGATCTCCGCCAAATATATCCTCACCTGATTTGCCATCTTTCTCAGCCTCGACAGCGTGTGTTGTCAATTCATCCATGACCTCGTCAATTTCGTCCTCATTTTTCCCCTTTGATATGAGATAGAGTTTCAGCTCTAGTAATATGTGTCTTGTTTCTTTAGTTACCATATTCTCACTTCCTTTTATGTAATAAGCGCTCTACATTTCCTGACAGCTCATTCCAGCGTGCAATAAAATCTGTTAGCGCATGTTCTCCCGCTTGAGTGAGCGTATAGTATTTCCTTTTCGGCCCGCTTGCTGATGCTTTTGTGACCGTGCTGACCAGCTGTTCTTTTTGCATACGCAGCAGAATCGGATAAATACTTCCTTCACTAATTTGATCAAATCCATAATGCGCGAGCTTCTTCGTCATTTCATACCCATAAATATCACCTTCAGAAATAATCGACAGCAGGCAGCCTTCTAAAATTCCTTTTAGCATTTGTGTTGATGTTGTCATCATTATTCCTCCGATTTCAGTACCTTGCACCACAAGATAGCTTCATCTTACCACATACTACCTTGTCATGCAAGATACCATAATAGAAAAAAATCACCGCTTAAAGGGTGATTTTTACGCCCATGGTTTATCTGTCCCAAGTGCGTCAGCCAATGCTTTACTATGCTTTCGGCGGCTTTTTCTTTCCTCTGCTCGCTGCTTCGCTGTTTGATGCAGCATGATTTCTTCCTCTGTTTCCGGCATGACTTGTGGGACTTTCTTTGGCTTCCCATTTTCATCTAGCGAGACAAAGGTAAGAAATGAAGTCGCTGCGAGTCTGCGCTCTCCAGACATTAAGTTTTCTTTGATGACTTTGACGAATACTTCCATAGAAGATGTGCCGACCCATGTGACATAGGACTCTAAGCATACAGACTCTTTTTGTCCAATCGGCTCTAAAAAATCAACTGAATCCATTGATGCCGTGACCGTTTCACATCGGCTGTGTCTTGCTGCCGAGATGGAGGCAATATCATCTATATAACTCATTAATTTACCGCCAAATAATGTTTGATGGTTATTCGTATCGAGAGGGAATACCCTGCTTGTTTTAACGACTTTTGATTCTTTACAATACTTGAAATTTTCTTCACTCATCATCATAGCCCCTTCTTGCTGATTTCTTTGATGCGGAACGCTTTTTATTAAACACTATTCTTTTAGGTTTGTCTAAACTTTTTGCTTTAGTCTCACATGAGAGATTTTCTTTCGGAAATGTTTCAACATTTACTAGAAGGAGGAATAATAGAACTATCTACGAACAAGGAGGCCATTTGATGGATTCTATGAAATCAGAGAAAGTGTACAAAACGCCGCACTGTATGAGTGAATATGATGCTTTACAAGAAGTCCTCTTATGCAGCCCTATCTATATGGAAATCAAACAAATCATCAACGAAACCCAAAAGCATTTTGCTAGAGAAAATATTTCTCAAATCAAAGCAGTGGCTCAGCATAAGCAGCTGATTCAAACGTTAAAACACCATCATGTACGGCCTACCCTGCTTCCTGCAAATGACCGCTTTCCTGAACAAGTCTTCACTCGGGATATTGGGTTTACGATTGGACATACCTTATTTGTGTCAAACATGGCCGCTTCGGTTCGGCAAGGGGAAGAACAATCCTTAAAAGAGTGGGCTCAGGCAAAGGGATGGACAACCGTCACCGTGACAGATGGAACGATTGAAGGCGGCGATGTGCTTGTGGATCAGACCCGTGTATTTGTTGGAACGAGCAAAAGAACAAATCCAGCCGCTATCCATCAGCTAAAAAAAGAGCTGCCGGATCACGACATCATTCCCATTCATCTTCCTCCTCACATTTTGCATCTCGATTGTGTGATGAATATTCTTTCTCATGAGGAGATATTGATTTACCCTGAAGCCTTCACCAAAAAGGATCTTCACTTGCTCAAAAAGCATTATGACCTGATTGAAATAAGTGAACAAGAGCAATTCACACTTGGACCCAATGTTCTATCCATTGGGAAGAAAAAAGTGATCAGCTTACCGATCAATCAAGAAACAAATGCTGCATTAACCGCTCACGGCTACACCGTCATTGAAGTGGATTTTTCAGAAATCATTAAATCTGGCGGCTCTTTTAGATGCTGCACACTGCCTATTAAGCGTTCATAAATACAAAAAAGCCAGCTTGTAGAACAGTTTGTCTACTTGCTGGCTTTTATGCGGCTTGTCCTATGCCATGGCATGGCGTTATTTCCTATCGTATAAATGACAGGCGACTTCATGTCCTTCTTCTGCTGCTTGTAATGTTGGCTTTTTTTCAGCACAGATGTCCATGGCGGCAGGACATCTTGTTCGAAATACACAGCCGCTTGGCGGGTTCACTGGACTTGGAATTTCTCCTTTTAAAATGAATCTTTTGCGCTTGTCTTCCACGTCAGGATCTGGAATGGGGATAGCAGATAGCAGAGCCTGTGTATACGGATGCAGCGGCGTCTTATATAAAGCATCACTGCTCGTCATTTCCACGAGATGTCCTAAATACATCACACCAATTCGATCGCTGATATATTTGACCATAGACAAATCATGCGCAATGAATAGAAACGTTAATCCTTCCTCTTTTTGCAGCTTTTTCAGCACATTCACGACCTGTGCTTGAACAGATACATCTAGTGCAGAAATCGGCTCATCTGCCACAATAAATTTTGGGGCTAAGGCAAGTGCTCTTGCAATTCCTATTCTCTGCCTCTGTCCTCCGCTAAATTCGTGCGGATAGCGGGTGGCGAAATCATAGCTTAGCCCTACCGCTTCAAGTAGTTCTTTCACGCGGGCAATCCTCTTCTTTTGACTCCCATAAAGGTTATGGATCTCCATCGGTTCGAGCATAATATCTTTTACTGACAGCCTTGGGTTTAAAGATGAATACGGATCTTGAAACACCATTTGGATTTGTCTATTGAAATCAAATGCTTCACTTTTAGACAGGTGGTGAAGACTTTTCCCTTCATACAAGGCTTCACCATCTGTCGGGTCGTAAAGCCGCATGAGCACTTTCCCAAGTGTGGATTTCCCGCAGCCAGATTCACCAACGAGACCAAAGGTTTCACCTTGTTTCAGCTGAAAAGAGACGCCGTCTAATGCTTTTAAGGTTTTTCCTTTGGATAGATGAAAATGTTTTTTGAGATTGTTGACTTGTAAAAGTGGTTCAACTGCCATCACACCTTCCCCCTTTCGCTTGGCAAATACCGCCTTGCACCTGCCCATTCTCTCTCATATGAAGTGCCAGAAAGGGAAAGAAGCTCAATTTGTCTACCGGTTTTAGGCGAGTGAAGCATGAGGCCATCCCCCGCATATATCCCAACATGGCGAACAGCTCCCTTGCCATTTTCATTTGCAAAAAACATCAGATCACCTGGTTCTAAATGGCTTGATGTGACCGGGGTTCCTTGAACTGCTTGTTCGCTTGCATCTCTTGGCAAAAGATATCCGCACGCTTTGTACATGCTGTAAGCAAAACCGGAACAGTCGTAGCCAAAGCTGCTCATGCCGCCCCATAAATACGAAAGCCCGATAAATTGTTTTCCAATGTCTAAGGCATCCTTACCCGTCATAGTGAAAGGCAATGAAACCGGACGCACATCCTCTTTTTTGATTTCTCTCCTTCCTACTGGGGTAAGAACATGAAAGTGATCACTGGCTTCTTCAACCGCTGCCAGCTCTGTTAAAAAACTAACCTCCATATCCGCTTTCCCTTTTTGATATAACACGGCTTTTTTCTGACCTACGACATGGGTTGTAGCTGGCGCACCTTCCTCCGTTACTTGCTTTAATTGCTGAATAGGGATATAGCCAGGATAGCCTTGCGGATGTTTCCGGCTTGCCTGCTGCGGGATGACGACTTTCATCCATCCGTCTGTCTCTTTTAATCCAATGACTCGTTCGCCGAGCAGCACTTGCGATTGAATCAGATTTTCTTCACATAAAGCCAATTTTTCTTCGTAGGTTTGCTGGTTAATCCACTCTTTGATTTTGACGGAACCCTGAAGAATCTTTCGATCAATTTCTCTTGGCGACTGCGGCGCTGTCCATACATTCGCGACTGGAACCTTTGATTCATATATCATCACGAGACTCCTTTCACTCCTTGAATGCCTAACCCATGATGTGGTGGAAAGAATATATTTTTTCCTTTGTACACGATTCCTCCGTCTATTAAGTCCTCTTTTAGCATAAGCGGGGCATCAAAGTCGTAGCGGGTAATATTCGGCTGGCTTGCGGCGAGATGAGCGGCTGCTGTAATGCCAATTTTGCTCTCAATCATACTGCCAACCATGCACTTTACGCCGTAAGCTTCTGCTAAACCATTGATTTTCAGTGCTTCTTTTATACCACCTGATTTCATTAATTTTAAATTCATCAGATCACAGCTTCTCGTTTCAAGCACCTTGATCGCATCATGGAACCCGAAAATGCTTTCATCCGCCATAATCAACGTGTCTGTGGCTTCCGTCACCCGGCGCAGGCCTTCGATATCTTCTTTAGGCACTGGCTGCTCAACTAGTTCGATATTCAGCGCCTCCATTTTTCGAATGGCCACGATCGCTTCCTTCCACGTCCAGCCCTGGTTTGCATCGAGCCTGATCTGAATATCCGGCCCGACTTTTTCTCGAATCCGCTTGATGCGCTGAATATCAGTGTCTATGTCATCTTTTCCTACTTTTATCTTTAAAGTATGAAAGCCTTCAGCTACGTATTGCTTCGCATCTTCTGCCATCTCTAGCGGCCGGTTTACACTGACTGTATAATCGGTTTCAAGCTGATCGCGATATCCGCCAAGGTATTGATAAAGTGGAAGCCCTGCCTGTTTCGCTAAGCCATCATAAATCGCCATATCAATTGCAGCCTTTGCACTTGTGTTGCAAGCGAGCACACGGTCTATAGCTGAAAAGATTTGTTCATATTGCGACAATGAAGCCCCGAGCAAGATCGGCCTGATCACTTCACAGATGGCATAGTCGATGCTTTCCAGCGTTTCACCTGTAATCACCGATGTTGGGACTGCCTCTCCGTAGCTGATGTCCCCTTGATCATATGTGATGATCACGATGAGAGATGCTGCGTCATACACCGTTCTTAAAGCGGTTTTGAACGGCTTCTTTAGCGGTACACTCGTTCTGCATGTACGAACATCTACGATTTTCATTTGATCGCCTCTTTCGCTGCGACACCTGGAGAAATATGCAGTTTTTTCCCCGTCGCATCTAGTGCAGCCTGCACGCCTATTGGGATGGCAAAGTTCGGAGATGAATGACCGATCCGAAAGCCGCCAAGTGCAGGTTTCTTTTGCGGCACAATATAGGTCTCCCATAGCTCTTCCAGCGTTAAGGAATGCTCTTTCTTTTTTGGCTCACATTGATGAAAATCCCCTATGATGAATCCAGCCGCATCCTCCAATTTGCCAGCAGATGTAAGGTGCTGCATCATTCGATCGATTTTATATGGTTCTTCGTCAATATCTTCAATGAACAAAAGCTTCCCCTTCGTATCGATCTCAAACGGTGTACCAAGTGTTGTCACGATCAGGGCAAGGTTCCCTCCTGTGATTTCGCCTGAGGCAGTGCCGTGATAGAAGGTTTGAAGTGGTGACAGGTGATGCGCATACGTAAAGGTCTTCGGAGTGAACAGCTGCAAAAAAGTATCCTTCGTATACGGATGGACCTCCTCACATCCCACATCAGAGGAAAGCATCGGGCCATGAAAGGTCACAAGACCCGTCTGCTGCTGGATGGCCGTATGTAAAAACGTAATATCACTATAACCCCAAAAGATTTTTGGGTTCCGGCGAATGAGGTCATAATCAATCGCTTCCGCAATTCTTCCAGTCCCGTATCCTCCGCAAGCACAAATAACGGCCTTCACTTCTGGATCTTGAAACATGCGATGAAGATCTTCTACTCGCTTATGATCGCGGCCTGCTAAATACCCATACCGGCAGTCAATATACTTCCCTTTTTTCACCTTCAGCCCAAGGCTTTCTAAAAAGGCAATCCCTTTTGCTAATTTCAGCTCATCAGGCGGGCTTGCTGGTGCAATAACCCCCACCGTATCCCCTGTTTGAAGTGCCGCTGGCAGCTGGTTCATGCCATATCCCCTCTTTCTCTTTTTCTTTCAATCTATGGGCATCTTCTTCATAACATGAACGAATAAAGGAACAGACGCTTTTTTCAAAGCGTCCAAGATTGTTGACAAAGGGCTAAAATGACCTTTATTTTAGCCCTTTGTCTTCTTTTCAGCGTGATAGAAAGCCCTTGAAGTCTAGGAAGGACGAGTACCGGAGCGGAACGAATTTGAGATTCGTGAGCACCGGCACGCAGGACTGACACCGAATGCGAGGGTTTGTCTACACGCTGAGACGCTTTTTTCAAAGCGTCCCTTTACCACATTTACTTCATTTACTCTCCATCTACTTGCGCCCATTTCAAATCGATATAACCAACAGGGTGACGGACAATGCCCTTCACGCCTTCTTTTTGTAGATGTACTTGGTTATAAAAATGTATCGGAATGATCGGTGCTTCTTCAATGAGAAGTGCCTCCGCATCATGCAGAATGCTGTTTCTCTTTTGTTCATTTGCTTCTTGGCTCGCCTTTTTGATCAGCTGATCATAGGTGTCATTTGACCACCCTGTCCGGTTCATCGCATTCCCTGTTTGGAAGCTCTCTAGGAAATTGATCGGATCTGCATAATCTGCTAAAAATGAACTTTGCGAGAATTGGAATTTCAGTGCTTTTTGATCTTCTGCAAACACATTCGCTTCCATGTTCGCAAGCTTCACGTCTACACCTAGCGCTTCTTTTAATTGCTGCTGAATGGCTTCCGCCTTTTTCTTGTTCTCAGGCTTTGTACTATATGTTAATGTGACGGGCGGCAGCTTCGAATAGTTTTCTTCCTTCAGCCCTTTTTCTAACAGCTTCGCAGCTTCACTCTTATCATTTTTCACAAGATCGCCGCGAGCTTCTCTGAAATCCTCACCCTTTGAATCTAGAATCCCCGGCGAGACGAAGGCACGTGCTGGCTTCTCTTCATTTTTCGTCACATAATCCACGATATCTTGCGGGTTGATGGCCATTTGAAAGGCTTTGCGAATGTTCTTATTTTGAAAAGGTTCCATATTCACATTCAGACGATAAAAGAACAGTCCGGCCTGATCTTCAATTTGTACATCTTTATTTTTCAGCAGATTTTCACTTTGCTCTGCTGGGACAAAGGCAGTATCTAAATCTCCTGATTGATACATTTGATAATCTGTGTTTCGATCACTGATCATCAGCCATTTCACTTGATCCAGCTTAACCATTTTTTTGTCCCAATACGTCTCACTTTTTTCCATTGTGAAGCTCTCGTCATGCTTCCACTCTGTGAGCTTAAACGGTCCATTCCCGACAAAGGTTTTGGCATCCTTCGCCCAGTTCGGATCTTTCCCTGCCACCTTCTCATTCACAGGGAAAAAGGCAGGATTTGCGGTCATATTTAAGAAAGATTTCTGCGGGTACGCAAGTTGGACTTCAAGCGTTTTGTCATTTACAGCGGTGACTTTCACGTCTTCTTTCTTTCCTTTGCCGCTGTTAAATGCCTCGCCTCCTTCAATCATGTATGCTAAGAACGATGCAGAAGATCCTGTTTTCGGATCTAACAGCCGCTTCCAAGCATATTCAAAGTCGCTCGCTTTGACTGGATCACCATTCGACCACTTGATACCATCTCTTAAATGGAATGTGTACGTTTTCCCGTCCTCTGAAATCTCCCATTTTTCTGCCATTGCAGGAGATGGTTCGTGCTTTTCATTCAGTCTCGTTAACCCCTCCATTAAGTTATTCAGCCCTTGCCAAGATACATTATTAAAACCAATCGGCGGATCAAACGACGTCGGTTCGTTTTCGTTATTTATGGTTAACACTTTCTCTCCACCCTTATTGCTTGACGATCCTTTACTTGCTTGCTCATTGGCTGTACATCCTGCGAGCAGCATGATTGTTAACAAACATACACTGACGATCCAACCTTTTTTTCTCATGAGAAACTCCCCCTTTGTGTTACAGATAAAATCGTTTGTTTTGCTCGTTCATCCTGGAGCCAGCAATGCACTGTATGTGTAGGTGAACGCTGCGTTTCATGCGGCATGATATGATCACACACTTTCATGGCTGCCGGGCAGCGCTCTGTATACGGACAGCCTTTCGGTGGAGCAAATAAATCCGGCGGGCTTCCTTCAATTGGAATGAGTTCATCTTTCATATCAAGTCTTGGAACGGATTGCAGCAGTCCTTTTGTGTACGGGTGCTGCGGACTGTAAAAGATATCCCGTCTTGTGCCGACCTCAACGATTTTCCCTCCGTACATCACAGCCACTCGATCTGCGACTTGAGCTACAACCCCTAAATCGTGTGTGATTAAGATAATGGTGACACCTGTTTTCTTCTGAATCTCTTTAAATAGCTCTAAAATTTGCGCTTGTATGGTGACATCAAGGGCAGTTGTCGGTTCATCTGCGATCAGCACCTTCGGCTCGCAAATCAGCGCCATTGCAATCATGAGCCGTTGTCTCATTCCGCCGCTGAACTGATGTGGATATTGCTTTAGTCTCTCCTTCGGCTGCGGAATGCCAACCAAATCAAGCATTCGAACAGCCGCTTCTTTCACTTCTTTTTTTGTCAGCTTCTGATGCTCCTTCGCTGCTTCCATCAGCTGATCACCGATTGTCAAAGTCGGGTTCAATGCGGTCATCGGATCTTGGAAGATCATAGAGATATCGACACCACGGATGGCGCGCATTTCTTTTTCAGATAAAGAAAGCAAGTTACGGTCACGAAACCAAATTTCCCCCTGATCTACATGAGCGCTGTATGCCGGAAGAAGCCGCATGATACTTTGTGACGTCACACTTTTTCCGCAGCCTGATTCTCCAACAATGGCAAGGGTTTCTTTTTCATACACATCCACATTCACCCCGCGTACCGCTTGAACCGATCCGCCATATGTCCGAAAGCTGACATGCAGATCGATCATTTGAAGAACTTTTTTCAAAGCGCCATCACCTCTTCATCTTTGGATCAAGCGCATCTTGCAAGCCATCACCTAAATTGTTAAAACAAAACATCGTCAGTGAAATAAAAAATGCAGGGAAGAACAAACGCCACCAGTGACCATTGTCTGACAGGACAGTCGGCAGAGCATCATTGGCCATCACGCCCCAGCTTGCAAATGGCGCCTGGATTCCTAAACCGAGAAAGCTTAAGAACGCTTCAGCAAATATCGCTGTCGGCACAGTCAGAGTCATCTGGACGATAATCGGCCCCATCGTATTCGGCAGTAAGTTCCGGCGGATGATTCGCAGGCTTTTTGCACCAAAGGTTTTCGAGGCAAGGACATATTCCTGGCTTTTCAGCTGAAGAACCTGACCTCTCACAATTCTCGCCATTCCAATCCACCCTGTGACGGTGAGCGCTACAATAATGGTGACAAGCCCGGGCCCCATGAGCACCATCAATAAAATGACGACGAGTAAATAAGGAAGACCATAAAGCACCTCGACGATTCGCATCATGACATGGTCATATCTCCCGCCCTTATAGCCCGCAATACCGCCATAAATCACGCCGATGGCAAAAT
This sequence comes from Bacillus pumilus, assembly GCF_024498355.1. Classification (GTDB taxonomy): domain Bacteria; phylum Bacillota; class Bacilli; order Bacillales; family Bacillaceae; genus Bacillus; species Bacillus pumilus_P. Next base: position 1,225,494 of record NZ_CP101833.1, on the reverse strand, counting down.
CAATGAGTGCTGCCATCACACCCACAAATAACGAAATGCGTGCTCCGTACCATGTACGCGTGAACACATCTCGTCCAAGCTCATCCGTTCCAAACCAGTGAGCAGCCGAGGGCGGTAGATTTTGCATCGAAAGACGCTGCTCTGTCACATGATTTGGGGCAAGCAGTGGACCTAAGACCGCCATCATAAAAAGAAAAATCAGCACCGATAGACTAAACATCGCGAGCTTATTTTGCTTTAGCCGTCTCCATGTATCTGCCCAGTACGAAAGAGAGGGTCTTTTAATGGCATGGGCTTCGGTCTTCTTTTGCTCTCTAGGAGAAAACCATTCATCCGGCACTTCATGGTTTCGGTTTGGTTGATCGTGCTGAAGGTGTACGCTCATGCCTTTCCTCCTTTCTGATGCAGCTGAATCCTTGGATCAAGCAGACGATACGCCACATCTACAATGAAAAGAAGTGTGATTAAGATGATGCTGTAAAAAACAGTGGTGCCCATGATCACAGGATAATCACGGTTGTTAATACTCTCGACAAAGTATTTTCCCATTCCAGGAATGGCAAATATTTTTTCAATGACAAAACTTCCTGTTAAAATACTTGCGACAAGTGTTCCAAGAATGGTCACAACGGGTAAAAGCGCATTCCGAAGTGCATGTTTAAACACAATTTTAAAAGGAGAAAGTCCTTTCGCTTTGGCAGTGCGAATATAGTCCTGCGTCAGTACTTCAATCATGCTCGATCTCGTTAACCGGGCAATAATAGCCATTGGACCGACAGCCAGTGCGATTGTAGGAAGCACCATATGCATCGGACTTGTCCACATCGCTGTGGGGAAGAGCTTCAAATTCACAGAAAGCTGCTGAATTAATAAGGTAGCAAAGATAAAGTTTGGAATAGATATTCCGAAAACAGCAATGGTCATGGCGATATAATCAATCAAACCATTATGCCGGAGGGCAGCCATGACCCCTAGCAGGATGCCAGAGATGACAGCAATCAAAATTGAGATAAGACCAAGTTCTAATGAGACTGGGAAGCCTCTCGCCAATAGATCATTGACGCTTTCAGAGGGCTTTTTAATGGAAGGACCAAAATCAAAGGTAACGATGGATTTTAAATAGATGACATATTGAACATAAAGTGGTTCGTCTAAGTGATAGTAGCTTTCGAGGTTTCGCTGGACGGTTTCGTTTGTATTTCGTTCTTCATTGAAGGGCGATCCTGGAATGACCTTCATCAAAATAAACGTTAAAGTCGTAATGGTTAAGATCGTGGCAATCATTGCAATAAAACGCCTGAGCAAAAAGCTGGCCATCTGCTGTCTCCCCCTCGCTTAACAAAATGTTGTACGTGCGGCAAGCTCTGTCATGACAAGCATCGCTTGGTAGGCTTCTAATATATTTTTTGCTTGATACGTCACCGTCGTCGTCCCTTCTATGATGGCAGTACCCGGCATTAAATTCGCCCATTCGGCTTGTCCATAATTGGCGAACTCGATCTTGAGCAGCGGCTGATCAGGAGGCGTCAGCGGCTTTATTTGATGAATCTGTTTCATTGCAGCTTCCACTTGCTGCGAGATTTGTTTATTTACTTTGGCTGGGGTTAAGCATTTCACAGCAGATCTTGAAATGGTTTCTTTCACTGCAACTGTTTTCACGCCAGGCAACAGCTTTTCTGCTTCAAGTGCTGCTTGATCGTCTCCGCATACAAGGATCACCGGAACACCATAATAGCCTGCGACATACGCATTAAAGCCCATTTCACCAATTGGATGATCATTTATGTAAAAATGTCTGACACCAAAAATCATACTGTGGGACATCACACCTTTCATTGATGCCCTCGCATGGTAGCCTAAAAAAACAGCTGCATCATACGTTTGATCTAATCCTTGAACCATTGAATAAGGTTTTACATCGCCTGATATGAGGGCTGCCTCTTCATGCAGTTCTTCGATCAAGAGATTATTCATTTTAGAATGACTGTCGTTGACCAAAATATCGGTTGCACCATGCCCAAGAAGAGCCTCTACACAGGCATTCACTTCATCTGTCATGATTTTTCTGCCCCGCTCATAATTGTGCTGACGAGCATCGACAAATGTATGATCAGCTAGACCAGTAATACCCTCCATATCGACAGATACATAGAGCTTCATCCCCATCCCCCTTTAATTAAATTTAAAATTTGTTTATATTTTTCTAAATTTTCTAAAAAATTATATGAGAACTTGTTTGATTTTTCAATACATTTTCTAAAAATAAGGAGTTTAGACTCATCTGCTACAGGTCAAAAGAATAGAAAGTAAAGGATTTTTTTAACAAATAAAACACCACTAACTATGTCTTTAGTGGTGTTTATTTGCTTCGTCTATCTGCGATTTCAGCTGATCGTATTTCTTCATGGTTTGTGTAAATAAGTCATCAAACATCTGCGGTGCCTGCTTTTGAATGACCGCAGCGCCTTCTCCTGTAATCCCGCCTTTTGTCGCCACCCTATTGACCGTTTCAGCGAATGTGAGGCCGTGTTCTACAAGGACTTGGCCTGTGCCTAAAAGCGCATAAGTTAAAAATTCATATGCTTCCTCTAAGGAAAGCTCACTATTTCTCACAGCGGCTTTCGCCATTTCTTCAAAAATAGCAGCGATAAAACCAGGAGAAGAGCTTGTCAAATTACTCGCCGCATCAAACCGGTCTTCCTCCACTTCCCGGACGATGCTAAAGGCTGAAAGCAGACGGTTCAAACGTTTTTTCTCTTCATCCCCTACGGTTACACCATGCGCAACTAGCGATACGCCCGTCCCAACGGCTGAAGTCAAAGTTGGGATGTATCTGGATACTGGTTGATTCGTATGCTGCGTTAATTTATCTAACGTCACAGCCGCTGCCACTGACACAATATGTATCGCTTTCTTTGCCGGGTGCAGCTGATCCAGAACGTCAAGTACAGCAAGCGGCGGCACACAGACAAACAGAACATCACATGACGCAGAGAGTTCATCTAATGAGCAGATGTTTACATCATCGTGCTTCTCTTTGAGCTGATGCAGCCGCTCCGTTTCACTTCTTGTATGGATCATGAACTGACGGGCATCTAGCACCCTTTTTTCCAGCCATTTTTGTACCATCATATCAGCCATGCTTCCATATCCAATGATTCCGATTGTCTCCACAGTTTAATCTCCTCTATTTTGCTTAGATTCACTACTTATTTTAACAATTTCCCACAATGTTTTCATTTTTATCCCACATTTTTTTCTTACGATAAAGTCAGTATCCACCACATACCGTAAAACACCTTGAACACATACATGTAAAAATTGATGAAAGAGAGTGATCCGAATGACAAATCACAAAGATGAAAAACAACCTTCTTATGAATTACAAACAATCGAACAACCACAAAAACCGAAGAAGAAGCCGAGTGGCTGGTTTAAGCCGTTCGTAAGCGGCATTGTAGGCGGTACGTTAGCATTAGGTGTCTACGTCCTCACGCCATACGCTCAGCATTCAGAGAGCAGTACAGCAAATAAATCGTCAACAAAAACAGAAGCTGTATCAACAAATGATACAAACGCCAAAACGTCAAAAACGACAGCCGTACAAACATCGAATTCATCAAGCAGCATCTCAAGCATGGTCGAAAATGTATCACCAGCCATTGTCGGCATAACAAACTACCAAACGCAAAGTCAAACGGCAGCGGGTTTTGGCGATGTCAATACGCCTTTCGATGAATCACAGCAAAATCAAAACAAAAGCAGTCAAGAGGAAGAGACTGGTACAGGCTCTGGGGTTATTTTTAAAAAATCCGGCAGTAAAGCCTATGTCTTAACAAACAACCATGTCATTGAAGGGGCAAACAAACTGACGGTCTCCTTGCACGATGGCAAAACCGTTGAAGGAAAATTGGTCGGTGCAGACCCGCTGACTGACCTAGCGGTTGTAGAAATTAGCAGCAGCAATGTCACGAAGGCTGCGACATTAGGCGATTCTTCTTCACTTCGAGCTGGAGAAACCGTCATCGCGATCGGAAACCCGCTTGGCGAAGATTTATCAAGAACCGTGACGCAAGGAATTGTCAGCGGTGTCGATCGAACAGTCTCTATGAATACATCAGCTGGCGAGAGCAGCATTAATGTCATTCAAACAGATGCAGCCATTAACCCCGGCAACAGCGGCGGACCGCTTTTAACAACAGACGGAAAGGTTGTGGGAATCACGAGTATGAAAATCTCTGAAACAGGTGTTGAAGGAATTGGATTCGCGCTCCCAATAAATGATGTCAAACCCATCGCCGAACAGCTTCTCGCAAAAGGAAAAATTGTGCGTCCTTATATCGGCATTAGCATGCTGGATCTTGAACAAGTCCCAAATGTTTATCAGAAAGAAACACTAGGACTCAAAAGCAGTCAGCTGGATAAAGGCGTGTACGTCAAAGATATCGCCGCCGGCTCACCTGCTGCAAAAGCTGGCTTAAAATCAGAGGATGTCATTACCGCCATCAATGGCAAGAAAGTAAAAACCGGCAGTGAATTACGACACGAGCTTTACACGAATGCAAAAGTAGGAGACGCGGTGAAGATCACACTCATTCGAAACGGAAAAGAAGAAACAAAACAGGTCACATTAACGCAATCGGAATCAAAGGAAGTAAGCTCCTAACGAAAAAGCAGCCCATTAATTTGAGCTGCTTTTTGATCATGACTGGATTGGGGTTAATCGTTGTTCAATTTCTGCTCGTTTGTGCTCTAGAAATGGCGGAAGTGCTAGCTGATCACCAAGCTCATCCACTCCTTCATCTACTGTAAACCCAGGGCCATCTGTTGAAATTTCAAACAAAATACCATTTGGCTCTCTAAAGTAAAGTGCTTTGAAGTAGAAGCGTTCCACAACACCAGAGTTCGTGAAGCCTGCTTTTGATATTTTGTCATGCCATTTTTCCAGCTCCTCTGCATCCTCCGCGCGAAAGGCTACGTGATGCACACTTCCTCTGCCGGAACGCTCAGAAGGTCCTTCAGTTTTTTCGATCACATGAATTTCTGTTCCAGCACCGCCATTTCCTGACTCAAAAATGGTCACGATCTCACCGTCATTTGATTGTTCACGTGCCCTTTCAGTGAAACCAAGGATATCCGTTAAGACGCTGATCGTTTTTTCTGCTTTTGCAACTGTTAATTCTACAGGACCTAAACCTCTAATCGCAAAATCTGCAGGAATATCGTCATGTACTGGCGGTGAACCTGCCTCATGTCCATTCGGTTCTACTGTCAAAAATAGTTGCTGCCCTTCTGGATCTGTAAATCGCAAGGCAGGTCTGCCGCCTCTTAAGGAAGCTGTTTCTTGCTGCACGCCTTTTTCTTCAAACCGCTTTTCCCAAAATGAAAGTGCTTCTTCAGAAGAAACGAGAAGGCCTGTGCGTGTGATGGCATTTGTTCCTTCCAAACGTCTGGCCAGCATTGGAATTTCAAAGAATGTGAGCTCCGTTCCTGGTGAGGCGACCTCATCTCCATAAAACAAGTGATACATAGAAGGGTCATCCTGATTGACTGTTTTCTTCACAAGTTTCAAGCCAAGGATTCGGCGGTAGAAATCAACATTTTTCTGAGCATTGGCTGTTAGTGCAGATACGTGGTGAATCCCATTTATTTTCATTAGTTTCACTCCTATTTCAAAATATCTCGAATTCAAGATAATATCCTTATGAATAAAATAGGTCATTTTTCAAGAAAAGTCAACCGTTTGGCTGCACGTTTACTGGATGTTCGGTTTTCGCCCTTTAAATTAACATTAAAACGAAAATAATCTTATATTGTTCGTTTTTAACACAACATTCACCCTAATATCTCCAATAAATAAACACTTTTAGAGACAAATACGAAAATCAGAAAATTTTTTTAATTCTTGTTTTCCTAAAATCGTATTACAATGAACAAAATACATGTCACAGTAACGTACGAAAGTGATGCAGGAGGTCGTGTGTAATGAACAAAGAACAACCAGCGTTAAAACAAGACATCGGCTTATTTTTTGCCCTATCTCTTGTCATCGGGACCATTATCGGGTCAGGCGTCTTTATGAAGCCAGGCAACGTCCTTTCCTATTCAGGAAGCTCCGACATCGCATTATTTGCTTGGCTGTTAGGCGGGATATTAACCCTTGCAGGCGGACTGACTGTCGCCGAAATTGGTACACAAATCCCGCGAACCGGCGGTTTGTATGCTTATCTTGAAGAAGTGTACGGTGAATTTTGGGGCTACTTATGCGGCTGGGTGCAAATTATCATTTACGGACCTGCCATTATTGGTGCTCTTGGTCTTTATTTTGGTTCATTATTAGCCAATTTATTTTCTCTTTCTTCTTTATGGTCTACAGCCATTGGCATTATTACGGTTCTATTTTTATGTGTCATCAACATAATGGGAACGAAATACGGTGGGTTTGTACAAGGGCTAACCACGATCGGAAAGCTTGTCCCGATTGCCGCTATTATTGTGTTTGGCTTATGGAAAGGAAATGAAAACATCTTCACGGCTGTCAACGACAGTATCGCTCAGATGAACTTCGGTGCAGCGGTTTTGGCTACGTTGTTTGCCTATGATGGCTGGATTTTGCTTGCAGCGCTTGGCGGTGAAATGAAAAACCCAGAGAAACTGCTTCCTCGAGCGATGGCAGGCGGGATTTTAATTGTCACAGCCTGTTATCTCTTTATTAATGTGGCACTTTTGCACGTATTACCAGCTAATGAAATCGTTCAGCTGGGTGAAAATGCGACAAGTACTGCTGCTACGATGCTCTTTGGTCCAATTGGCGGTAAAATCATTAGCATTGGGATCATCATTAGTATCTTTGGCTGTTTGAACGGAAAGGTTCTTTCATTCCCTCGTGTGATTTTTGCGATGGCAGAACGAAAACAAATCCCTTTCGCCAAAGCCATTTCACGTATACATCCTACCTTCCAAACACCTTGGGTCGCTGTATTTGTGCAAATTTTGATCGCCATTGTATTTATGATCGTCAGTAATCCTGAGAAGCTGTCAGAGGTTTCGATTTTCATGATTTATATCTTTTATGTGATGGCCTTTTTCGCTGTATTTAAGCTAAGAAAACAAAACAGCGGAATGAAGCGCGCTTATAGCGTACCACTTTATCCGCTGACACCGATCATTGCGATTATTGGCTCTTTATTCGTCTTAATCAGCACGATGATCACGGATTGGAAAAGCTGCCTTTTCTCCATGCTGATCGGATTGGCTGGACTGCCTATTTATTATTATATGAAAAAGACAAAAAATAAAGCAGAGCGCTAAATAGCCTCTGCTTTATTTTTTATATTGCTTGATCACTTTGTATGATTCGTTTAAATATCTCATGAGCCGGTATGGCTTACTTAGAACGCGAATTGGGAGCCTTGAGATAAAGCCATTCAGATTCGCCTTATATTCCTGCGTCACCCGCTTCGGCTTTGTGGCAATTTTTTCGTAAACTTCTTTGTAAAATTCCTTCATGATGTCGACTTTCACACTGATCTTCTGATGACACTCTGTACACTCTACGCTTTTCATCTGATCATTCACATAAACGATGCTGTGGAGGGTCTCTTCTTGGCACCGAGTACAATGTAGGTTTGCTTCCATTTCGGTTTGCTTCAAGATACACAGCTCCTTTCTCGTTTGATGTTGCTCTTTTTATACAATACGATCACTGCCAGCCGTTTATTGGACTGATGCTTCCTTTAAAATGGCTGCCGCAGTCTGTTCGTCTGTCACCAGCACTTGGATGAAGCCGCCATTTAAAGCCCCTAAAATACTTTCAGCTTTATGGGTTCCTTCCACTACAGCAATGACTTTTTCGACGCTCTTTAATTGTTCTAACGATAATCCAATGACTTTCTGGTTCAGTTCATCTTGGACAGGTTTACCTTCACCATCAAAGAAGCGAAAACCAATATCACCGACAGCTCCTGATTGTCTTAAACCAGATAAATCCTCTTCTTTTAAATAACCGACTGTTTTTAAAGTAGAGCCTTTATGCGGGTTACCAATACCGATGAGGGCAATATCCACGTTTCGGCCTTCTTCAAGCACAGCTTCTATATCCTGCATTGCCATGAGCCGCTCTTTTAATTCTTCTGTTTCTAAAATCGCCGGGGCATATAAATAGGAACACGTGCCATTCATTTTCTTTGCCAGCTCATATGCCAGCTGATTGGCATGAATGTCGACTGCCTGCCTGCCCATCCCGCCCTCTAAAGGGATGACTTTGACTTCGTTTCTTCGTTCAAACGGATATTCTTTCACAAGCTCAGCAAGCGTGGTCCCCCAAGAAATGCCGATTTTCTCAGCATCTTTCATGTTTTTAGAAAGATAATAGGCTCCTGCCTGACCGACTGCCCGCTTGACCATCTCAGGCATTGTCCCGACACTTGGGACAACGACAGCATCTGTTAATTGAAAGGTCGTTTCTAGCTGCTTTTCCAGTTCCACTGTATGAATGCTTTCGTCTTTAATGTACACTTCAACGATTCCCGCATCTTTTGCTTTTTGTAGAAGTTTTGAAATGACTGGCCTTGAGACATTTAGCTTTTTTGCAATTTCCTGCTGCGTCCACCCGTCTGTATAATAAAGATGAGCAACCTTGACGAGCTGTCGTCTTTCTTCCCAATTCAGCATGTGACATCATCCTTTTAATATACTATGATTCCCAGTATACCAAACATTCGTTTCTAATTGGAACAATTGTTATGAAAATGACAAAAAGAGCGATCAACTCTCCGCTCTTTTTCCCTCGGTATATTTCGGCTGATACGTTCTCCCGCCATCTAACAGGATAATCTGTCCGTGCAAATAGCTTCCCTCGTCACTTGCGAGAAATAAAGTGAGTCCTGCGATATCCTCAGGTTTTCCTAATCTCCCGACAGGAATGAGCGATTGGAGCTGCCTTTTCTCCTCCTCAGTAGGATAAAGGGTATCAAGCATTTGAGATTCAATGACGCGGGGTGCAATCACATTAATGCGCACATGATGTGTGCCTAATTCCTTTACGAGCGAACGCATCAGGCCAAAAGCACCTGCTTTGGACGCGTAGTACTGAATACCGCCGCCAGATCCTGTCATCGCAGATCCTGATCCAATAATGACCATACTGCCTTCTTGCCGCTCACATAAATAGGGTGCCGAGGCTTTAATGCAATAAAAAAGACCATATAAATTTACAGCCAGCGTCTTTTTCCAAAGCGAAAAATCAACTTCTAAAAAAGGAAGTGATTTCGTCATCCCTGCTGAATACACAAGATGATCAATGCCGCCTAGCTCCCTTGCAGCTGCTGACATCATCTGCTGAACACTTTCCCACGATGAAACGTCAGCTTGAAGCGTCAGCAGCTGAGGATGCTGTTTTTTGAAGAATGAAAGTCGCTGTTCATCTATATCTGACACAGCAACACGATGCCCTTCTTTTAAAAAACGCTCGGCAATTTCTTTCCCGATCCCTTGGGCTCCACCAACGATAAGAACTGCTTTTTGATGATTAGCCAGCGCTCTCACCTCCATCAAGCATAATCGCTGCTCCATCTGTAAATGCCCCATACGAGGTACTTAAGAACACCGTCATATGAGCCACAGTCTCCTTGATTTGCTCTGTGTCAGGAAGCAAATGGAGAGGAGGCGGCAATAGTGCCAGCACCCGGATGCCTTTGTCTTTAAATTCTCGCGCTAAACCTTTTGTCATGGCATTCAGCACACTATTCGATGTAGCATGTGACATCCCGCCATCACCTGTTATACTGCCTGATGACGATATATTAATGATACAGCCTTGCTTATGGTCAACCATGTGCCATACAGCGGCTTGACTGGAAAGAAAAGCTGTATTTACGGTCGATTCCACTTCATCCACCCATCTATCAGGACTTACGCCGGCAAGCTCCGCGCCCGCTTTTTGCTGTGCTTGATTGACCAAAATATCAAGCTTGCCGCATGTATCAATTACTTGCCTCATCATGTTCGTCGCATCACGCGGTGTCTCAAGTGGATTCATGATGATACTGGCTTTACCGCCTATTTTTTGAATCTCTTTACTAATGGTTTTTGCCTTTGATTCATCATGAAAAGTGTGTATAAAAACATGTGCACCTGCCCGGGCTAAAGCCAGGCAGATGGCTTCTCCAAATCCATCTGTGCTATCTGTTACAAGTGCCGCTTTCTGATGAAGCTGGGCGTGCACATGCATCTCCTCCCTATCACTTGTTTGGCATTTATTTTCTCAGCTTGCTCACGATATGAAGGGCTGCTTCATAAAAGCCTTCTGAGATGGTTGGATGCGGATGAATCATTTTAGCCATCTCTTCTGCTGTCCCTTCTAAATACATAAATGAGGAAGCTTCTGAAATCATCTCTGTTACGTGCGGACCAACCATAGTGGCGCCAATGACTTCCCCATATGCTGTATCGTACACCAGTTTAATAAAGCCTGTTTGAACACCTGCCGCCAATGCTTTTCCGCTTGCGGCTAAATCGAATCGTTCTGCCCGCACGTTAAGCCCTTTGGCTTTCGCCTCTTTCTCTGTAAGCCCAACACTCGCCACCTCTGGTAATGTATAAATACACCTAGGTACGATGTCAGCATTCATTTTTTCAGGCTCGCCGCATACATTGCTGACCGCAACGGCTGCCTCTGCCATCGCCGCATGAGCTAGCTGATAGCCGCCGGCAACATCGCCAACCGCATATACACCTTCAGCACTTGTCTGCATCTGACCGTTTACTTTGATAAAAGGACCATCCAACTGAAGATCAAGCTGGCTTACAGCTGATATATTAGGTCTTCTCCCTACACAAACGAGCAGTCTTTCAGCCGTAAAGATGTGAGTCTCTCCTTTATCATCTGCTGCATGAATCGCTTTGACTCCTTCGCTTTCTGTCACCTCTGCCACAGTGGTTTTCTTTGCGATATGAATCCCTTTTTTCTTCAATTCTCTTTCTAGCAGTTTAGATGCTTCTTCATCCTCTTGCGGAATAATGGACGGAGCCGCTTCAATAATCGTGACTTTTGATTGTAGACTCTGGAAGATGCATGCGAGCTCAAGACCAATGACACCTCCGCCAATAATGACGACAGAAGCAGGAATATCCGGGATGTCAAAGATCGTATCACTTGTATCAAATTGAATCTCTTTGAGCCCCGGAATTGGCGGTATGGCAGGTGAAGATCCGGTCGCAATAATGAGCTCTTTCGTTTCAATTGATTCTGATCCGTCTTGTTTTTCAATCTCAATCCGATGCTTTGTAACAGCTGTGCCTCTGCCGTTATATACATCAATCTTTCCTTTCTTTAATAAAAAGGCGATTCCGCCTCTGAGCTTTTCAATGACATCATCTTTACGCTTTCTCATTTTATCGAAGGAAAGGACCAAGTCTCCTGTTTCGATTCCCCAGCTTTTCGCCTTCTCAATTGATTCAATGACTTCTGCATGTTTGAGAAGTGTCTTTGAAGGGATACAGCCTCGATTTAAACAAGTACCACCTAGAAAATCCTCTTCAATTAAAGCGACCTTTCGTCCGCGCTCCGCTGCTTGAAGGGCAGCAGTATACCCGCCAGGCCCTCCGCCAATGACTGTTAGATCATACGTTTTCGTCATCCGATTCATCTCCTACATTAGCAATTCAAATGGTTGTTCAAGCACTTTTTTGAGATCTGTTAAAAAGGCAGCCGCTGGTGTACCATCTACCACTCGGTGATCAAACGATAAACTGACTCCCATCATTGACCGCACCTGAATTTCTCCGTCTATGACAACAGGTTTTTCTTGAATGCGTCCAACACCTAAGATCGCCACTTCTGGCTGATTAATAATCGGGGTAAAGGTATCAATGGCATACATGCCTAAGTTACTAATGGTAAATGTCGACCCTTTCAGCTGATCTGGCAGCAGTTTTTGATCACGTGCGTTTCGGCCAATTTCTTTTGCCTCTTTTGTCAGCTGTTTTAATCCTTTTTGATTCGAATGAGAAATGACTGGAACCATTAAGCCGTCTTTCACAGCAACAGCTAGACCAATGTGCACATCCTCATGGAAATGGAGCTCATTTTGTTCAAACGTCATATTGATTTGCGGGTGGCGCGTAAGGACATTGCTGACTGCATGAATGATGATTTCAGTAAACGACAATCTGTAGCCTGTCTCTTTTTCAATCGCCGGCAATAGCTGCTTGCGCACTTCTTTCGCTTTTGTCATATCGATTTCACTTGTTAATGTAACGTGCGGTGCTGTAAAGGCACTTTGTGACATGCGATCAGCGATCACTTTTCTCATGCCAGCTAGTTTTTGTGTTTTCACTGGAGCAGAGTCTGCATTTTGTACAGCTGCTGCTTTCACATCACTCTTCATGATTTTTCCGTGAGCGCCAGATCCAGCAATTGCCGCTAAATCGATTCCTTCACGAGCAGCCACTTTTCCTGCAAGCGGTGACACACGCTGATCTTTCTCATCAGTATGGACGACTGCTTCGACATCCCGCTTTTGAATTCTCCCTTTTGGTCCTGTGCCAGATACCTCGTGAATCGGCACATGGTGATCTTTCGCCGTTTTTCTCGCCGCAGGCGTGGCACGGACTTTTTCAGCAGAGATCTTTTCGGCTTCAGTAGAACCGGATGAAGCAGATTCTACTGATGATTCGCCGCTGCCCGAGGATTCTTCATCTGCTTGTGCAGGCGGCTCGCTTGGCACCTGTTCATTTGCTTCTCCGATATAGCCAATGACAGCATTAACAGGAATTTGATCATCGGCTTCATAGTATTTCTTCAGAAAAATGCCATCATCATAGGCTTCCACCTCGATATTGATCTTGTCTGTCATAATTTCAAAAAGAGGCTCACCGATTTCAACCGAATCTCCTTCTTCTTTCAACCATTGAAGCAAGGTGCCGATCTCCATCGTACTGCTTAGCTTCGGCATAAATATCTCTTTTGGCATGATCTTCTCCCCTTTATTTAAGAGCGCACAAGCTCTTTTGCTGCTTCAATAATATCTGGCACTTGTGGAATGACCGCTTTTTCAAGCGTTGGGTTATAAGGTATTGGTACCGCAAGACCGCCAAGTCGTTTAATAGGAGCATCTAGGTAGTCGAAGGCTTCACTTTCCGCTATCATACTCGCAATCTCTCCGCCGTATCCGCCTCGTTTCACCGCCTCATGAACAACGATACATTTACCCGTTTTCTTCACAGATTCGATAATGGTTTCTTCATCTAAAGGTACGAGTGTTCTTGGATCAATGATTTCAACATCGATTCCTTCTGCTTCTAATTCCTTCGCCGCTTCTAATGCTTTATGCACCATAATAGCTGTTGCTACAATCGTGACGTCCTTCCCGCTTTTTTTCACATCCGCTTTCCCTAAAGGAATCGAATACTGCTCTTCTGGCACTTCACCGATTGTTTTATATAAAAGCTTATGCTCGTAGAAAATAACAGGATTGTCATCATCCATTGCTGCCTTTAAAAGTCCCTTTGCATCATAAGCCGTTGAAGGCTGGACCACCTTTAATCCCGGGATATGAGCCATCCACGCTTCTAAACTTTGTGAGTGCTGAGCCGCAGCACCTGTTCCAGAGCCTGCTGGTGTTCTCACAACAAGCGGCACCTTTCCTTTTCCGCCAAACATGTAGCGTGTTTTGGCCGCTTGGTTGACAAGCTGATCCATAGCGATGGTGATAAAGTCAGAGAATTGAAGTTCTAAGATCGGACGCATGCCTGTCAAAGCAGCCCCGACTGCGCCCCCTGCGATGGCAGCCTCTGAAATTGGCGTATTGCGTACGCGCTCTGGACCGAATTCTTCAATCATGCCGCGCGTAACCCCAAAAGCGCCTCCATATACGCCGATATCCTCACCTAAAATGAAGACATCTTGGTTTTCTCTCATTTCCTGACTCATAGCCTCTCGAACGGCTTCTAAATATGAAATCTCTCTCACTGTTGTTTTTGTCACGTGATTCCCCTCCTAATTAGGCGTATACATCCTCTAATAGTGTGTCAATTGACGGTTCTTTACTGTTTTTAGCAAATTCAACAGATGCTTCGATCTCCTTCTTCGCTTCTTCCTGTAAGTTTGCTGCCTGCTCCTCTGTCAAAACATTTAGATCAATTAAGAGTGACTTAAAGCGTTTGATTCCGTCTTTTTGTCTCCATTCCGTTTCTTCTTCACGTGTACGGTATTTTTTCGCATCACTCTTTGAGTGGCCCTTCCAGCGATACGTTTTCATTTCAATGAGTGATGGACCTTCTCCAGCTCTTGCACGGCTCACCGCTTCATCTACTGTGTTCATGATTTCGACCATGTCATTTCCATCGACGGTTTTTCCTGGCATCCCGTAGCTCTTTGCTCTTGTTGAAATGTCTTCAATGTTGATCATTTCTTTCACAGGTCCAGACATGCCGTATTGGTTGTTTTCACAAATAAACACAACAGGTAAATCCCAAATAGATGCAAGGTTTAACGCTTCATGGAAGCTGCCTTCATTTGTCGCACCATCTCCGAAGAAACAAAGGACAACATAGCCTTCCTGCTTCATTTTAGATGTCAGCGCTGCGCCTGTTGCAAGCGGGATACCGCCGCCAACGATGCCATTTGCTCCAAGATTCCCTTTTTCTAAGTCGGCAATATGCATCGAGCCGCCTTTTCCTTTGCAATAGCCGGTTTCACGTCCAAACAGTTCAGCCATCATTTTATTGACCTCTGCACCTTTTGCAATACAATGTCCATGTCCACGGTGTGTGCTGACGATCTTATCTTCATCTTTTAACACGGCAATAGAGCCAACAGCTGACGCTTCCTGTCCAACACATAAATGAGTCGTTCCATGAATGAGTCCTTTTGCAAAGAATTGATCGACCTTTTCATCAAAATATCGGACTAACCACATTTGTTTATATAAATCTGCTAATTTCTCATGACTAATCTGTTCAGGCAAAGTGATTTGTTTTTGCATTTCTTCTCTCCCCTTTACATTTGTTCTTATGTGTTACATTTGTAATTATCATACGTTTAAGTGTCATTGAAGTCAAGCATTTCCGTTTCATTTTTAAGCGTTTTCATTTTTTATCAGAAAAAAAGAGAAAGGCAAAGCCCTTTTCCAAAGAACTTCTCTTTCTCTTTCAATCTCATACGTTCTCATTCATCTGGATACATCATGATTTTGACGCTCTCACCTTCAGGGTGCCTCGCGCATTCTATCGCCTGAAGCAGCTGACTTAAAGGATAGCGATGCGTCACCATCTTCTCTGTGTGAACCACCTTCGCCTTCAGAAGCTGAAGCGCTTCATCATAATGATACGGATGCGAAGAATAGGCCCCCACTACCTTGACTTCATCATGGAAAAATCGCTCAGCCGGAATGGAGACATCTCCTTTAGGAAAGTGCGCAAATACCAAAATCGTCCCGCCTCTAGCTACAGCTTGAAACGCCTCTTTTAAAAGCGCACTGCTCCCAACAGAAATGATGACGAGATCTGCCCCTTTTCCATCTGTTTCTTTCATGACCCGTTTTTCCACTGGCTCAGATGCTGGATGAAAAGCGACGTCTGCACCTAAATTTCTCGCTTGAAGCAACCGGTTCTCATTCACATCCGTTATCATCACTTTCTCAGCTAAATAATATTTGGTGAGCTGTAATTGAATGCAGCCAATTTGACCCGCTCCAAGGATCAGTACAGAATCTCCAGGATGAACAGGCGCTCGTTCAAACCCATGCAGGCAGCAGGCAACTGGTTCGACCATGGCTCCTTGCTCATATGAGACGCCATGCGGGAGCTTGCCCATTGTGTGCTTTACATGTAAAGCAGGAACACGGATATATTCTGAAAAACCGCCTGGCTCTACATTTGTAGCTGAAAACTGGGCACACATTGTATAAAATCCTCTTTGACAAAAGTCACAGGTGAAACAAGGGACATGATGTGCCACGTACACCCTGTCTCCCGTATGGACATTTGTCACGTGACTGCCCGTTTCGACAATATCACCAGCAATTTCATGTCCTAGCACCGTCCCAGGAGGTACCGTCTCATGTGTTGCTTTGTAAATATCCGTCCCGCATAAGCCGCAGGCACGCATCCTTAAAAGAACTTCATCATCACCAATCGCAGGCCGCTCCCTCTCCTCATAACGAATGTCCTCTGAAGAATAAAAGACAGCTGATTTCATGTAGCTGCATCCTCCTTTTCATCACACTTCGCAAGACCGTGTAAAGTTTGAACAAGCTGCTTGTATTCACTTATCTCACTTGATATCCAGTAACGTCCTCCGAATATTCGCGCCTGCCCCACTCTGACATATACTTTCCCGATATGGGGATATGGCTTTAAAAACAGTTTTCCTTTGATATCGGAAACAGCATATGTGTGCCATCTGCCAAAAGCACCTATCTTCAGCTCATCTCCACTAATGATGACGTTCGTCGGCTGATTCAGTCCCGTGATGCTAGAAAGCATCAGAATAGGTAGCGTATAAACACCTAACACAGCTAACGGTTCAGGTCCTGCCGACATTAAGGTATAAAGAGACCAGAGAAAAAACAGACAGATGAGCAGGGCCGGAAGAAAAATAGAAAACACCGCAGACGTTCGGCTATAAGCATGCTGCTGCATAAGACTCCCTCCTTTCAGGTGACATGGAAGGAGCTACAAAAGCTCCTCCATGCAAAGTTTACTTAATATGATCAATGATTTTCTCAATATCATCTTCAATGCCAAATCCGGTTAAAAAAGATAATGTTTGAATCACAGGAGTTCCTTTTGTATCACTTACAGGCGTTGTCGTTACAATTAAATCGGCGCCCTCCGCTTTTTGCGGTACTTCAGATGCCTTACACTGTTCAACCACGACATCGTATCCTTTTTCCTTTAGCGTCTCTTCTACCTTTTTTGCAACAACCGTTGATGTTGCAACTGCTGTTCCGCACGATACCAATATTTTCTTTGCCATAAGAATCCCTCCAGCTTGTTTATTGGTCTTTCTGATCTAAGCCCATTTCTTTTGCATACTGCTTTTTAATATCATTTCGCACCCAGTACCATAGAAGCGCATAAGCCAGTGCACACACAATCGCTGCAATAAAGTAAGGGTTGCTCGGATCAAGAAGTCTCACCATGATCCAAGGAATGACGTGAGAACCTAAATCAATACCTGAAATCATGTTTGCCCCTTCTGGGAAATCAAAGCCTACTGCTTTACCCATTGTTGTCGCAAGTGGTGCGAGATTCGTTGCGATGAAGAAGACAATCATTAATGTAAAAATACTGTTAATGAGGCCGCGAATAATATTTCCACGAGCGGCTGCTACTGCCCATACAACCGTAAATGGCAGAACCGATAAATCCGCAAATGGCAGCATGCCATTGTAAGGAAGAACAACAGCGAGCAAAATCGTAATCGGCACCATCAAAAGGGCTACGGCCATATTCGCCGGATGACCGATCACAATCGCTGTATCTAAGCCAATATAGACATTTTTTCCAGGGAAACGCTTTTGAATATAAGAACGAGCGCCCTCAGAGATTGGAATAAGTCCTTCCATTAACAAGGCAACCATTCTTGGCATTAACACAAGAACTGCTGCCATTTGAATACCAAGAGTCATGACGCCTTTCGCATCATAGCCGCCAAGAAGACCAATAATGATACCAAGTATGAGACCCATCACAAGCGGCTCGCCAAAAATGCCAAAACGTTTCTTCAATGTTTCTGGATCAGCATGAATTTTGTTTAAACCAGGGATTTTATCAATGACGCGGTTTGACGCATACATAAGCGGCGCGAAGTTGACCGTTTCAGCATGAGCCATCGATACGCCTTTTAATCCGAAATGGTGTTCAATTGTTGGCGCCGTCCAATCGGCTAATTTAAGCGTAATTGCAGAGACGATCAAGCCAACGGCAAGGGCCAAGAACATATTATGATAAGCGTAGTAAGTAACAGAGGCTGCGAAAATCAAATGCCAGAAATTCCAAATATCCACATTCAGTGTTTTCGTAAAATTAACGGACAACAAGATGACATTTAACAAAAGCACAAGAGGAATCATCAAAGGGGCAACAGGTGTACCAAATGAAATGGCAGCTCCAATCGGCCAGCCGACATCCAAAATATCGAGCTTTAATCCAAGGGAATTGACCATGGCTTTTGCTGCTGGTCCAAGACCGCTCACGAGCAAATTAATGACAAGGTTGACACCGACAAATCCAATTCCGATTGTGATACCGGCTCGGAAAGATTTCTTAAAGCCTTGCCTTAAAATCATACCGAAAATCGTCATAATAATCGGGAGCATAATAGTTGGCCCAAGGTCTAATATAAAATCGACGGCTTGCTTGATCATACATCCACCTCCTGAATTTTTCAGATAAAGCGCTTACATTTTTTTCGCGAAAGACTATTGGTTTAATTCTTGTTGAAGGACATCAACAGCTTCTTCATTCGATGTCATGAGAGATAGTTTATTCATCACTTCTTCTTTTCTAAAAAGCGCCATGAGCTTTTCTAACATCACAAGCTGCTTACTAGGTTCAGAGATTGCAAGGACGAATACAATTTTGGCTTGCACTGTTTCATCACGGCTTCCCATCTTATGAAAAATGACAGGTTCCTTTAAAGTCGCTACACTGATCGCCGGTTTGTTCACATGTTCAGGATCTGTATGCGGAATAGCCACTCCAAAGGTCGCAAGAGGCAAGCCTGTAGGATATGTTTTTTCTCTTTCAAGCACTGCTGGTAGAAAGCTCGATTTAATATAACCCCCAGCTTCTAACCGTTCTGCTAAATATGCGGTCACCTCCTCTCTCGAAGATGCATCGTACTGCAGCTCAATTAGTTCCTTATCTAATTCAAACAAGTTATTCAAACAATCACCTCTTTCATTTGATATAAATATGAACAAATGTAACAAAAAGAAAGAACATTTTGGAATAGAATCTTTTATAAAGCGATCTCAACCACTTGTTTTTAAAAATGTTCATCTTTGTTACCTTTGTAAAGATATTATAATATTCGAAATTATAAGTCAATGTTCCTAGGGAAATTTTTATAAAAAAAGATGCAGCGAGTGCTGCATCCCAGATTGTTGACAGCAAGTGCGTGTGTGCCAGCGCTACACGCTGCTTTTGTCCGCCTGACAGCTGCTCTGAATAGCGGTGCTCATTCTGCGTTAACTGAACGACCTCTAATAGCTCATGCACCCGCTCTTTGATGTCTTTTTTGGGCAGCCTTTCTCCTCTTGGTTTCATCTTAAGACCATACGCAACATTATCATCATATTTCGAAAAAGAGCATATTGCTGGAACACAAAACCGATCTGTGCTTTCGCACTACTTAACAGCTCAATCTTCCCCTTTTCATTTGAGGCTTCATTCGCATTTGAACATGGAGTACTCGTGATGATTAATAAGGTGGTCACGATCGAGACCCATTTCCACTTTTTCATGTTATCCCGCTCCCCTGTTATCACATAATGTTGACACCACCCTTGCCTTTTCTACGCAAAAAAGACCCTTAGCATTTGAAATACATCACAGTCCTGTACTTCAAATGCCAAGAGCCTTCGGTTGTCCGATCAGCTATGTATGATTGATGTTAGTCTATATATTCAAACTATTCACAGGAGTCAACAGTGTCTTTTTCTTTTTGTTTAGACAGAAAAGAAACGCCATCTTCAAGAGACGCTTCTTTTCCCGGGAAATGTTATTGATTTGCAGATAGCTTTAAATTGACACCAACAGCGGTTCCATTTCTGGTTGAATCAGCTACTCCAGTAAATGTCCCTGCTTTTCGATCAATTAGTAGAGCTTGCACGTTTCCTATATCAATAGGCGAACTGCCAAAACGGTGTCCAATATCGTTTAACTTTGTCCTCACATCGAGAGGGACACCTACTTCATAGCGGTAAGAAGTTAAACTGTTTGTATAAATCCTTGGTTCTTCCACCGCATCCTGAAGCTCCATATCATATTCAAGCAAATTCAGGATCGTCTGTGAAACAGAAGCAATAATCGTTGTTCCTCCAGGTGATCCAACGGTCATGACAGGCTCTCCATCTTTAAATATAATCGTTGGCGTCATACTTGATAATGGACGTTTATTTGGCTGCACTTCATTGGCGCCGCCAGGCCTTGCATCAAAATCCGTGAGTTCATTATTTAAGAAAAAACCATACTCCGGGACAAGGATCCCTGTACCAAATAACTGTTCAATGGTTGTTGTAAAAGACACAACATTTCCCCACTGATCTGCAACAGTAAAATGGGTGGTTTCACCAATGGTTTTATCTTCTGGCTGCGGGACAATTGGAGATGGATTTTTTTCATCCTCATACACCCACGGATCTCCTTCTGTCGGGTTTTGAATCATTTGATCTAATTGAATAAGAGAGGCTCTTTCTGAAATGTAATCATCGTCTAATAGTCCTTTTAGTGGAACATCTACGAATTCGGGGTCGCCGGCATATGCGGCTCGGTCAGCATAGGAGAGATGCATTGTTTCAGCAAGCAGCTGATATTTTTCGAACGATTTGGGGTCATATTGAGATAGGTTAAAGTGGTCAAGTATTTTTAGGATTTGTAGCATAAACACCCCGCCCGAGCTTGGCGGAGGCATACTTGCAAGCTGGTACCCTTTATAGTCTCCCCAGATTGGCTTGTCAGTCTTGACTTCATAATGATCAATGTCATCTGTTGTCATCGTACCACCAAAATCTTGGACCGTATTTGCGAGTGCCTTTGCTACTTTACCTTCATAAAACGCCTTGCTTCCTTTTTTCGCAATCAGTTTAAATGTTTTTGCAAGACCTGGCTGAACAAGCAGATCTCCTTCTTTGAGCGGCTGGTCATCTGGAAGAAAGATTGACGCTGCAGCCGTTTTTTTCAATTTCCCTTGATGATCATCAATGGCTTTTGCAAGGACCGAATCAATTTCAAATCCATCCTCTGCCAGCTGAATAGAAGGTTTAATCAATTCCTTCATAGAACGAGTCCCCCACTTATCTAATGCCGCCTCAAGACCTTTTACTGTCCCGGGAACACCAACTGCATTACCATGTGTGGATCGCTCAGCGAATGGGATGACTTTTCCCTCATCAGTTAAAAACATGTCAGGTGTTGCGCCCTGTGGTGCCCGCTCTCTACTATTGATGATGGATGTTTCTTTTGTCTTTCCATCATAAACCATCATAAATCCTCCGCCGCCAATTCCCGACATCATCGGCTCTGTCACATTCAGTGCGTACTGGATGGCAACAGCAGCATCAACTGCGTTTCCACCTTTTTTCAATACATCAGCACCAACTTTTGATGCGAGCGGATGAGCTGTAGCCACCATGCCATCTTTGCCAACAGCTACTTTATTCCCATGAGTTTCGTTTGCAGTGACTTGGCTGACAGGAAGAAAAAACGAGAAAACAAACAGACATATGGACAAAACAGTTAGAGAAATGCGTTTCATAAACAACACCCCTTCCATATTCTTACTTTGACATTACCTACTTCTTGACCAGAATACAATAGATTATTCTAAAATTTCAAAAATTTTCATTCTATACTCCTACATAATTCAAATAAAACACGCTTTTTCAAAACATATGACATGCACAAAAAGTAGGGATAAAGACATAATGTTTTCACGTATTTGCTTTAACGGTATAATAAACACATGACAAAGGGGGAAAAATGGTGAACCACAAAAGCAACATTTTTTGGGAAACGTATTGGGAAGATAAATCAGAAAAAGCACCAGCTAACACGTTTGTTTCAGCTTGGGCATTTGGTGCAGATCCAGATCACTTACTTGACCTTGTACAGCAAGGGAAAAAAACAGCCACTTGTTCTGGACATATTTTTTATGAAAAGGAACAGGAGCCGCTTCCGAAGGCTGGGCAATATGCGATCATTTTGGACAGCCAGGATGAACCTAAAGCCATCATCGAGATTATGCATGTAGATGTGATGCCAATGAATGAAGTCCCTGAATCATTTGCACAAGCAGAAGGTGAAGGCGATCTATCATATGACTATTGGTATAGAGTCCATAAAGAATTCTTCACAGAAGCACTCAAGCCATACGGATTAGACTTTAAAGAAGACATGCTTCTTGTTTGTGAACGTTTTAAACTGATTCATTCAGCTTCTTAACCTTTAAGCGGCGCCAAAAACGGGCCGCTTTTTCCGTTTCTTTTTCCCTTTCTGAAAAAGGTGTGTTGAGATTTCATCTTTAGGTCAGAATAAGATCAAATAGAAAAACTGAAGAAATTTTCGACTACACCTGTTTTTTTTCGACAAAAGAATATATAATTATTTGATGTGTGCATTGTCTCATTTATACAATGGAGGGTTTTTACATGTTAAAAAGGAAAAAAGACAAGTTTTCCGTCTTGTTAACGGAAATTGCTAAAAATTTAGATGAAACTGCTGAGTATTTTGTTAGCTATAAAGTAACAAATCAAACCACTCTGAAAGAATTTTCTGACACATTGAAGGAATATGAGACAAAAGGTGATCATCATGTTCATACCATGATTAAAGAGCTGAACAAAGCCTTTATTACACCGATTGAGCGTGAAGACATTCTTCAATTGACGAATAGCCTCGACGATGTTTTAGATGGAATTGAGCATTTTTCAGCGACAATGGAAATTTATTCAATGACAAGCTCAGACGAACATATCGACAAATTCAGTCACTACATCAGAGAATGTGCGAAAGAAATTTTAATCACGATTGATTTACTGGCTGAAAATCGCTTGAAAGATATTCAACCGCACGCAATCAAGATCAAAGAGATTGAGCATAATTGTGACAATCTTTATCGAAAATCACTAAAGAATTTGTTTGGAAAAGAAACAGATCCAATTAAGGTGATACAATACAAAGAAATTTACGAAACACTTGAAGAAATTGCTGATTCCTGTCAAAGTGTTGCCAACAATCTAGAAACAATCATTATGAAGAATGCGTAACGGGGTTAGTTAAACATGGACATATTACTCATCCTTACCATATTCATTGTCATTTGTGCACTTGCTTTTGATTTCATTAACGGATTCCACGATACAGCAAATGCCATTGCTACTTCAGTTTCAACAAAAGCGTTAAAACCAAGACATGCTATTATTATGGCAGCGTTCATGAACTTCTTAGGAGCAATGACATTTACAGGTGTGGCAAAATCCATTACAAAAGACATCGCAGATCCATTTACACTTCAAAACGGTTCTGTTGTCATTTTAGCTGCTTTAATTGCGGCCATCACTTGGAACTTGCTTACTTGGTATTACGGGATTCCGAGTAGTTCTTCACATGCACTGATTGGATCAATTGCAGGGGCTGTTATCGCCTCTGCCGGTTTTGGCGCTTTAAACTATTCGGGATTCATTAAAATCATTCAAGCACTTTTGCTTTCACCTATCCTAGCTTTCGTATTGGGATATATCGTGTATACCATTATTAAATTTATATTCAGAGACAACAATCTAGCAAAAACAAATAAACAATTCCGACGTGTTCAGATTTTAACTGCTGCACTTCAATCGTATACCCATGGAACGAACGATGCGCAAAAAGCGATGGGAATTATTACGATGGCTTTAATTGCAGGTAATCTTCATACAACTGATGACATTCCATTCTGGGTACAATTCTCTTGTGCACTTGCAATGGGACTTGGTACTTCTGTTGGCGGCTGGAAGATTATTAAAACAGTCGGTGGTAAAATCATGAAAATCCGTCCAGTAAACGGAGTATCTGCCGATTTAACTGGTGCAGCCATTATTTTCGGTGCAACGTTTATCCACTTACCTGTTAGTACCACACACGTTATTTCATCTTCTATTCTAGGCGTAGGTTCTGCGCACAGAGTCAAAGGTGTGAACTGGGGTACGGCAAAACGTATGCTTGTCACTTGGGTCATCACATTACCGATTTCAGGGACTCTAGGTGCTCTCATATACTTTGTGTTAAACGCAATTCTCTAATCATGCAAACTGCCTGTTCTTGCAGGCAGTTTTTTTCATGAAGAAGGTTTTCCAATCATACCCATAGAAGTAAATAAGTATTCAATTGTCTATGGGAGAGAACGACATGCTATTATTTTTTCAATTGACCGTATGGTTATTGCTAGGTGCCCTTGCTGTGTATGTATTTGCTGTATGGCGCTTTGAACAAAAAGTAAAAGAAAAAATGTTTGCCATTCGCAAAACGTGGTATTGGATTTATGTAGCTGGTGCTGTTGTTTATTGGACAAATGACCCCTCTTCAATCTTCACCGATTGGATGCACTACTTAATCATTGCTGTTTTTTTCGCATTAACCGATGCTTTCATTTTTCTCAGCTCCTATATTAAAAAGCTTGGGAATCATGAGCTGGAAACCGACACCCATCAACTCCTTGAACAAAACAACGATCTACTTCATTCTTACCTCAATAAACTAAAAACGTACCAATACCTATTGAAAAACGAACCGATCCATGTATATTATGGAAGTATAGAGGCATATATAGAGGGAATTGAACGGCTGATTTATTCTTTTGCAGAAAAAATGAATATTCAAGCGGTTCTGTGTCCGTATGATACACAGGAACAAAAAGATGACCTGCTGCGAACACTAGACCAGCGAGCTCTCATTCAGGCAAAGCTTGACAGGCAGGAAGTATATTACGATGATTTCGGCAAATTGGTGCTCATTCCGTTTTCGGTAGCAGATGCACACTTTGTCATAAAGCTGACCTCTGATGAGATTGTCACTGAGTTTGACTATTTATTAATGACTTCACTTACAACAATTTATGACCTAATCTTGCCTGACGAAGAGGAAGGTGATGAAGATGGACCACGCACTTCAAGGGGATAACAACAATCGCAAGAAAAACCCTTTTAAGATTTTAAAGAAGAAACGCCATATTAGTATGGCCGATTACAAAGTAAGCCCCCATACAGAGCGTATTTTCAAAAAGAATGAACAGCTTCTGGATGAGTATAAAAATAAAAAAGCTTGATCACACTAAAGGACGCGGAACTAAACCCGCGTCCTGATTCCTTTTTTACATCGATTCGCATACAATAAAACCATATGCTGTAACCATTGAGGTGCCAAAATGAAAAAGAAAATCAAACAATTGAGATATGTTCAGTTTGCTGAATTTCAGCCGTCCCCTTATGTCCGCCAATTAAATGAAAAAAGTGAAGCAGTCATTCATTCATACAAACAGAAAAACTCACTTATTTAATTGCTCAAGCAGCTTTTTCTTCGTATTAGGTCCGTATACCCCATCACTTGTCAGACCATTCATCAGCTGAAAACGCGCTACAGCATTGGCCGTTTTTTCCCCGTAAATTCCGTCAACTCCCTTATCTACAGCCGTTTTATCAGGATAAAAATAAACAGCGGCAAGCGCTTTTTGGACGAGGCGTACGTGCTCCCCCTTCGTCAAAGGAGATGTCACCTTTAAAATCCCATCTGGCAGCTCATACATGATTTTTCCATCATCGCGATAAATTTTGAGAACCTGTCCAATTTGAATCGTGTTCGGGTCGTTAATGTCATTCCATTTCTGTAAATCACTCACAGTGACGCCATGGGCTTTAGCAATACTTGTTAACGTATCCCCGCTTTTGACCACATACGTGATGACCGTCGCCGGATCACCTGCGGTTTCAATTCCTTTTTTAAATGCATCCCATGTAGATAGAAGCAGGCGTGGACATGCTTTTCCAGACCAATGCTCATGTGTAACCACATTTACTAATGGAATGTCATGTTCTTTTAATAGCTTTTGAATGAGCCATTGAGCATGTTTGACAGCCTGCTGAAAGTTCCCATCTTCATTTTCACAAATTTCAATTCCGATCGATTTCCTATTACCATTCCCATGTCCGTCCCCTGCATGCCAGCCATTTTCATTTAAAGGCAGATGCTGAAAAATTTCACGATCATCCACTGTAAAATGCCAGCTCACCTCTGTCGTTGGTCGTTTGACGTATGCCGCATGACTTTTCGCGTCAGCTCCCTTAGATGTATTTGCTGTGTTATGAACAGTCACATACATCGGTGTCATGGCGTATCCTGGCCGGTTTCCGTTTCCAGCTGGAATAAAATCTTGATAAATTTGTACCATGTTCTGCACTCCCTTTTGCTAGATTGAATTGATCTTTCTCATCAATCGGTGGCATTCGTAAGACAAATTTTGTTTGTTTTAGCTATAAGACTATGGTAAAATTTGAATTCAATCTTCCCTTTTTAATAGTGAAAATGAAAAAATGAAGAAAAAAACAGGAAATAATTCCATTTTTCTTTGATTTTATGTTAAAATTGTTAAAAACAAGCCGATATAAAAAGTAAGCGATAGCTTTATTAGCCATTTAGTCCTATACGGACTTTTCTTTTACGTCAAAAATAGAACATACGTTTGTGTGGAGGTTTTTAAATGACTTATTTTTTAACCCATTTAGAAGAAGATATTAAACGGTTATACGCTCAACTACAAATAAGCGGTCCTGCATATGTAGACATGCAAAGGATCGCTTCTGAATTTCATGTATGGGTCCATTACGAGGATACCGGCAGCATGATGATCAAACATCAAGGTCTTTACAGTATTATTTTAAACAGATCCCTATCACCAGAAGAACAGTGGCAGGATTTTGCCCACGAGCTCTGTCATGTGCTGAAACACGCAGGCAATCATTTCAAGATGCATAGGCTCTTTCGAGAACTGCAAGAGTTTCAGGCAAAACAATTCATGTATCACTTTTGTGTTCCGACCTTTTTGCTCCTGCAAATGAAGCTTCCAAATCTACGTCAGCAAGCTATTTTGCAAATTGCTCAAACATTTCACGTCACCTGGGCTTTTGCTGAAAAACGGCTTGCCTTATTCGAACAGCGAAGAGTAGGCATTCGCTTTCAAAAGGAGTTTACTTCCTATTTAATGAAAGCGGAAAGGGTTGCGGAAAAAGAAGCTGCTTATCAAACGTAAACACCTGCACGCATGACAAAAGAGGTTTATTCATAAAGGCTTAATACTTGTTTCAGTACATTTGTGTATCTATAAAATTGTTCATTTTGTGTATCACGCCGGTAGCGCCGCCTAAAGTCTTGAAAGAATGCTCTTCTTTGAGCTTGACTGATTTCAATTTGAACGCTTTTTCCTGTCAGACATTGATTATTAATATTATGAGGATGTGTTCCAGAAAAACGATCTGATTCAGACAAAAGCAATGCAGGAAAACCATTCAATGTTAAACGTTTCACGGTTTCTGCAGCTCTTTCTCTGTCTGTACCACCCACTAATGTTTGAAGCACGTCTGTTTCTCCGTAGCCGTGGAGCGCAAACGTATAATGATGTGTATGCACTTGAGAAAGACAAATCGGCTCATCAAAACGTGTGCTTGTAATATGAAGAACATGATTGCCTTTCACTTTAAGGCCCTCAAATAAATACATTGAATAATCGCTTGCTAATTCATGGATCAGCTCACTCACGCCTGATTCAATTCCTCCGGCATGAGGCGACAAAATCAGAAGCTGATCTCCTTCCCGCTTGTGTAGAATTTGATAGTCAATCCCTTTTCTTTCATGAGCGGAAAGCTCTTCATAATTTTGATACGTATCGATGATTTGCGTCATTCTATCTGCCCCATTCCTCTATATGAGCATAAGTCTACTGATCTCAAATTCTTTTGTAAAGTGTTTTCGAATCGTCTATCCACATGAAGACATCCTTAAATTTTCCTTATCTTTACGGCTTTCTGTTGAATTTTGAGAAAAAATGACCGATAATTGAAACAAGTAGAACTTTTAGACTATATGAATCTTTTTGTATTCTCTCTCATAAATTAGCATTATTGTGATCTAAATCTGGAGGAATTCATGTTAAAAAAGAAAACCACCATCATCCTTGTCATCTTATTCATTAGCTTTGCTGGTATCATTTATTGGAAATGCTTCTCTCTTCAAGGCGTGTCTCATGGAACATTCATCCGCTCTATGTCATCACCCGACGGAACATATATCATCAACACCTATCGTCATAGTGGAGGAAAGCTAAAGGAGAACGCAGTCAGAGCAGAAATTGAAAACAAACTGACCCATCGAAAGAAAACGATTTACTGGAAATACCCTGATAAAGATCCTCTCATCAAATGGAAAAATACACAGCTGGTTCAAATTGGACACGAGTTTTTAAATGTTGTAAAAGGCGAAACGTACGATTATCGCTTTGAAAAAAGAAACAGAAAATAACGAGTCATCAAAAAACGAATCCTCTTTAGATTCGTTTTTTTTACGTTTACATCACCTTTTGCATAAAGCCTTTCCTTTCTTTGCTTACCACAGTCAACCGCTCCACAATTTCACTAAACTCTGTCACAAGTAAAGCTTGGTCTAATGATGACCCCATCATATGTTCCTTACTCTCAAGTAATGTATGTTTGGATGTTAGAGAAAATCCCTTGCAATGAGCTTTCAATATTTTCAGTTGCACGTGAGGTTCCACTTGATAATTTTGGGACTTCGCTTGCTACAACACTAAAATCTGCTCCCTCTTTTCCTGCTCGGGCTGCTCCAATTGATTTTTGAGCGAAAAACCTAAAGCGAGTGCACAAATGAATTGAAGTTACTTTCTCATATTTACAGGTAAAAAGTATGTCATTTCCTTAATATATTCAAAAAAGCGCAAATTTGCTATAATTAGAGCATCAACATATGATGAAATGGTCATGTAACCATTTTACTTATTCATTGGAGGCGCATGTTGTGACACAACCCATGAAATATGAGCGGGCGATCGTCATTGGCGGCGGTATCACCGGAATGCTCGCTGCAAAGGTTTTATCAACGTTTTATCATCAGGTGTTTATCATTGAAAAGGACGAACTGCCAAATTCTCCTGAGAACCGTCTCGGCACTCCTCAAGCCTTTCATCCACATAGAATGCTGCCACTTGGCAAGCGAATATTTGAGCGTCTATTTCCTGGTTATACAAAAGAGTTACTGGCAATAGGCGGGTTTAATACATGGCATCAAACATCTCGATTTATCACAAAAGATGGTGAATTAGCGCTCACCGATACAGAAGAAACAGCTGTCACAAGACGTGCCTTGCTAGAGTGGGTGCTGATGCAAAGAATGTTAAGTGAGGAACGTGTTCATTTTTTAAAAAAACATGAGGCGATCTCGCTACAGTTTGAGGAAGGAACAAATCAAGTCATAGGACTCATTGTGAAAGACCGGCGTGTAAAGCCAGGAATCATTCATCAAATGAAAGCAGACTTAGTGATCGATACGTCTGGAAGAATGTCTAAATTGCCAAAATGGCTGAAAGATGCAGAACTGCCCTTGCCACAGACAGATGAGTTAAGCGTCTCTCTTGGCTACAGCACAAGATACTACCAGATACCACCTGAGGCGCCAAACTTGCAATCAATGGTCGTAGTTGGACAGCCACATAAACAAATTCCGACAGGATTGTTTGAACGGGTAGATCATGATTTAGTAGCTGTTCTTCTCTCAGCAGCGGGCGGCTCACATTATCCAACAACGGATGCTGATCAATTTGATTCAGAAACCGCTGCGCTTACCCATCCCGCTATAGCAGAAGCCATCACCCATTTAACTCCTTTTACAAAGCCAAAGGGATTTAGACTGCCTGCTTGTGTGAGAAATCACTATGAACAAATGCATAATTGGCCAAGTGGTTTATTGGTAATGGGCGATGCCTTGTGTACATTAGATCCGATTCATGGGCAGGGAATGACAAAAGCAGCGGTCGAGGCGCAAACACTCGAGCGTATGCTCAAGCAAGCACAAGGAAAGGGACGGTTGTCTTTTGAAAGGAACACCTTACAACAAATGCAGCACGCCAATGAGCCTGGCTGGTGGCTTTGTGCGATTGCTGATATGGCATGGGAAGGAGTCGAGTTAAAGGGAGGAAAGCCTATTCCCCATTTGACATTTGTACAAGAATATTTAAATCGCTACGTACAATATGCTGTTCAAACAAAACAGGCTGAACGTCTTGAGGCCGTATCACCGTATGCATTCTTTCTTAACTGAACCGAGAGAGATCATCAACCTAGAGCAGCTGCATGACATGATTCAAGCTGATTCCTCTGGTGACACTGCTCGTTGGTGGTGTCAATGGGACAAAGAGAACGACGAATTAAATCAAGCTTTTTTCCATGAAGCTGTTCCTGACTTTCGTTTACAGCAATTGCTGCCATCAGATTGACATAAAAAAAAGCCCTCAATGGGGCTTTTTCATTAACGTAATAATTGAAGTACGTTTTGTGGCTGTTGGTTTGCTTGTGCTAGCATCGCTTGAGAAGCTTGAGAAAGAATGTTGTTCTTTGTGAACTCACTCATTTCTTTCGCCATGTCAACGTCACGAATACGAGACTCAGCAGCTGTTAAGTTTTCAGCAGAAGCGCTAAGGTTGTTGATTGTGTGCTCTAAACGGTTTTGGACCGCACCAAGCTTAGATCGCTGAGCAGACACTTGCTTAATGGCTGTTTCAATAATACCAAGTTGTGCATCAAATCCAGCAGATTCCTCGCCATCTTCATCACTTGCACTAATGAATTTTGTCACATCGATGCCAGCAACAGAACCAGCTCCATCTTCACCTTCAGCAGTCCCATCTGTTCCTAAAACTGAAGCACCCATGTTTTCAATGTTAAGTGTAATTTGTTGTGTTGCGTTTGCACCGATTTGGAATACAAGGCTTTGTGCCTCACCACCTTCTTCAGCACCCTTAGACGAATAAGTCCCGTCTAATAATTTCTTCCCGTTAAACTCTGTACGAGTAGAAATGCTTGTAATCTCATCTTGCAAGTTTGAGATTTCATCTTGAATTGATGCTAAATCCTCTTCCTGTTGTGTACCTGTGTTCCCTGCTTGAACAACAAGCTCACGAATACGTTGAAGTATCGCATGAGATTCAGTCAGTGCACCTTCAGCCGTTTGAATAAGAGAGATACCATCTTGAGAGTTTTTAGTAGCCATTTCTAAACCACGGATTTGACTTCTCATTTTTTCAGAGATCGCAAGACCTGCTGCGTCATCCCCTGCACGATTGATGCGAAGACCAGAAGAAAGTTTCTCCATGTTCTTTTGGCTTGAACCGTTGTTAGTAGAAAGACGATTCAATGTGTTAAGTGCTGCGATATTGTGGTTAATTCTCATTTCTTATTACCTCCATGTGTTTTGAACCAATTAGACATCCATGTCTAAAAGTTCTAAATTAGAATTTTTTTGTAAGCCTTACAATCCATTTATCGAACTTTAATGGAAAATGTTTAACATAAAAGGGATAAATAAGGAAAAAGTCTTATTCATTATGATCGTTTCGCTAGAGTATGCCAAATTTAAAGGTCATTTTTCATCATTTATCAAGGGGATTTAAGAATCATAAATCAGGAGAAGGAGAAAAAGCGAAGAAAAAAGAGCATAAAAAAAAGCCCCATAAAGGGGCCTTTCATTAACGTAGTAATTGAAGTACGTTTTGTGGCTGTTGGTTCGCTTGTGCAAGCATTGCTTGAGAAGCTTGAGAAAGAATGTTGTTCTTCGTGAACTCACTCATTTCTTTCGCCATGTCAACGTCACGGATACGAGACTCAGCAGCTGTTAAGTTTTCAGAAGATGCACCAAGGTTGTTAATTGTGTGCTCTAGGCGGTTTTGGACCGCACCAAGTTTAGCACGTTGAGATGAAACTTGATTGATAGCTGAATCAACAATCTTAAGTTGAGTATCAAATCCAACATCTGCTGCGTCTGCTGCATTAGTTGCAAAAGCTGTTACATCTAAATCTTTAATCGATTGGTTTGCAGTGATGCCACCAGCACCATCATCAACGCCTAATGCATCAGCACCCATATCTTGAATGTTAACTTTGATTTGTTGCGTACCATTAGCACCAATCTGGAAAACTAAAGATGGATCAGTTGGTGCTGGTGGAGTTGAAGCTTTATAGTCACCATTTAACAATTTTTTACCATTGAACTCTGTACGATCAGAAACACCATCAATCTCTTCAATTAAAGCATCCATTTCATCTTTAATTGCAGTTAAGTCTTCATCTTGCTGTGTACCAGTGTTTCCAGCTTGAACCACTAGTTCACGAACACGTTGAAGGATTGAGTGAGTTTCAGTTAATGCACCTTCAGCTGTTTGAATAAGAGAGATACCGTCTTGTGCGTTTTTAGAAGCCATTTCTAATCCGCGGATTTGTCCACGCATTTTTTCAGAGATTGCTAGACCTGCTGCGTCATCTCCTGCACGGTTGATTTTAAGACCAGAAGAAAGTTTCTCCATGTTCTTTTGGCTAGCACCGTTGTTTGCAGACAAACGGTTCAATGTGTTAAGTGCTGCGATATTGTGGTTAATTCTCATTTCCTATTACCTCCATGTAATTGGGACCTGACAGACGTCCTTGTCTGAAAAAAGTCCTTTATTCTAGGGCTTATCAACCCTGACAATTCTATTATCGGACGTGGTTATAGGATGTTTAGCAGATTTTTAAAAAAATATCTTGTTTTTTTATGATGTTAATCCTAATTTTAACAATTATGTAAAAATACAAAAATCTGCTGATCTATTATCAGCAGCTTTCCATTTTATCAATATTGCTTGATATCAAACGTTAAAATATTTTGGTATATCACATAATCTTTCTTACTTGCGAAAGGTCCTTTATTGTGTTCATCATTAATTTCATAGAAGTTCATTCCGATTCCAAAGCTTCTTTCTTTATACCAGTTAAGAAAATCGTTGATTTCTTTCATTGAGAGCAGATAATCCTTTTGTAACCCATTGACCATGGTAATAGAAAGTATACCTTTCGCAGTTTCTTCTCCTGGTTTTGTTCCATCTTGGTCTTTCGGTTCTTCGGTTGTGCCGTCATCTGGCTTTGTTCCATCTTGGTCTTTTGGATCTTCCGTTGTGCCATCATCTGGCTTTGTTCCGTCTTGGTCTTTCGGTTCTTCGGTTGTGCCGTCATCTGGCTTTGTTCCGTCTTGATCTTTCGGTTCTTCGGTTGTGCCATCATCTGGCTTTGTTCCGTCTTGATCCTTTGGATCTTCTGCTGTCCCATCATCCGGCTTTGTTTCATCCTCAGTCACTTGTAAGTCTTTTAATGAAATAGAAATCACTGATCTGTAATCACTTTTTACAGAAAGATGTCTCATATAATACGAGTAGTCACGTCCGCCAATAACATATAATTGATCATCAACAATTGCTGCAACAGCTGATACTCTTCCTTCTGGCAATTCATAAGCTGAATTTTTAAATTGACCATCTTTTGGATTGAAAATCTGAACTTTGTTTACCATATTTTTCGAACCATCACCATATAATTGCCCACCAATAATAAAGAACTTTCCATTGTAAGTTTCATAGGAGGGTTCATATGTATAAGATGTTAACTGAACATCAATTAGTCTCTTCCAAGTATCTGTTGCAATATCATACTGAAACAAATACTTTTCTCTACTATGCCCTATCGAATTTTCGCCACCTGCAACATATATTTTTCCGTCAATTTCAGAAATGGCTCTCCCATTTCGAGATGGTAAACCCGATGAGTTCAAGCTCTTCCATTCACCAGAGGCTGTATTGTATTGATAGACATTATTCTTATAAGAGTTTTTTGAAGATACAATATATATATTCTCTTTCACTGCAACTGCGTGTAAAGTTCCCTTACTATAAGCTGAAAATACCGGGTCTCTTGGAATTTGAATCGGCTCTTCAGCCCACTGATCAAGTTCTGTATCATAAATATCTATTGTGTTATAAGCTACTTCTGTCTCTTCGTTAATTCCACCTATTAGATAGATTTTTTTACCTACTGTAGCATAAGTACCCCCTGTTCTATTTCTTGGCATACTGGCTTTCTCTTCCCAAGCATCCTTTTTAGGATCATACATAAATGTTTGATTATTCAACTTATTTTTTTCACTTGCTCCACCAAACACATAAATCTTTCCATCAACTACTCCCACACCAGCATTAATACGTTCTTCTGGTAAATCAGCTCTTTTAGCCCAGCCAGTTGTTTTTGCTGCATTTGCTTTAAATGGACTAAGAGTACTCATTAAAAGAAGTACTGCAACGAATAATAAAAAACTTTTTCTCATTTCTCATTCCTCCAAATCGTTCTATTCCTCCTTTTTATCGTTTTATTTTTTACAAAGTTTACAATTAAAAGTAATTACGGATTAACTTTTATAATAAAAAACTCACACATACATCACCGGTGTTGACATTTTAATAATCTTCCCACCTCGACGATAAAACCTTGGAACACGGCGGCTTAAGGTGGCGATGACTTCATAGTTAATCGTATTGAGCATTTCGGCGATTTCATCGACAGAAATTTCTCCGCCTTTTTGACGGCCGTAAATGACGACTTCCTCGCCTTGCTTTGCCTTCATTTCGCCTAAACTGATCATGGTCATATCCATTGTGACTCGCCCCGCAATCGGCACTCGTTTTCCTCTGAAAAGCATAAATCCTCTATTGGATAAAGCACGCGAGTACCCATCCGCGTAGCCAATCGGTATAGTCGCAATGACTTCATCAGGCTTTGCCACATAGGTAGCACCATAGCTGACGGTTCTAGGCTCTGTCACCATTTCCTTCACGAAAGCAATTCTCGCCTTTAAACTTAGAGCCGGCTCCAATTGAACAGCATCCAAGCTTTGAATATATTGCGAGGGATAAAGTCCATAAAGTCCGATGCCAAGCCGAATCATATCGGCACTAAATTCAGGAAATGCGATGGCAGCAGCCGTATTGTTCATATGTACGGTAGGCAGCGTAATTCCTTGTTTTTTTAGAAAACGAAGAAAATCAGTAAAAATATTGTGCTGAAGCAATGTGAAATCGGGGTCCGGCTCATCCGCAGTTGAGAAATGCGTAAAGATTCCATCCCATCGGAGGTATTCACTTTCTTCAAGTGCCTCAACGACTTCCAAAAGCTCTTCCTTCGTTCGAACGCCTAGTCGCCCCATGCCTGTGTCGACATTGACATGAATGCCAAGCCGATGCTGACTTTCTTCTTCCGCTAAAATCTCATTTGCTTCATTGATCCAGTCTGCACAAAGACCGGATAGGTCAATTCTCCATGTCGCAGCTTTTTTTACACAGTCGAGCGGGGTAAATCCGAGGACTAGAATAGGCGCTTCAATTTTCGCTCTTCGCAATACAATGCCTTCTTCCAAGCTGGCAACCGCCAGCTCTGTCGCACCGCTTTCCAGTGCCTGTCGCGCTACCTCCACTGACCCGTGTCCATAAGCATTCGCTTTCACCACTGCCATGATCTTACTTTTCCTTGGAATATGCGCTTGAATGGCTTGTATATTTCTCTTTATTGCATCAAGACTGACTTCGATCCAGACTTCCCGGCAAATCTTTTGCACTCGTATAACCTCCCTGCTTATCTCATACATCCATTTTTCCTCATGCATTATGTTTATTCCATGTTGCATGGAAACATTCAAGACTCGCATGTATGAGTCTGTTCCTCTTCAAAAAGATGATATATCGAGTGCTTAGATAAGCTAGTGAACGACCCTAAACCTTCATAAAGTAAGTATGACGATTAGCCATTGCTGTCGCACGAAATTGTCGAAGTATTTTATACCCTTCAGTGATATTCATATCGACACTTGAAGAAGTCACCTTCACCTACTTGCACCTCGTCAATTATGCAGCGTGAATCCTTTCATATAAGAAAAAACACCATCCAGCAAAATGACTGAATGATGTTTTTTCATGTTTCTGTACATCTTTAAATGATTGATGGTGTCAACATCTAGCACACTATAGCATCCTTTAGTAACTTCATTCATGATCTCAAATATTCCCCTGGAAATAACCTATTTGTTTAAATACGAACGCATGCCAGCTATAGGTTCATTCACATACCAAAGAATGTGACAATATTTAACTAGGGAACGTCACACTTTCAATTTTGTTCACATCTATTAAAGTAGGTCCCGTACCTCCTAATCCTGGGTCATTAAAAAATACAATGCCCGCCAATTGATTAAACGTGACAAAATTTCCTGGGCCATAAAAGAAACCTGAATCACCAACGATGCTAAGATCAGTACCTGGTGGAAGTCCCGCAAAAAGTCCACTAAATTTCGCTGTACTTGTACTAGGTGTAGATGATTGATTACCTAATCCTACATTTTGTGAGATGTTTAAGCCTAGAGCTGATAAATCCTGTGTGATATTTGCCATGAAAAAGCCTCCCTTTCTCTAATTTTATCTTTTATTCAATATAGTGTATTCCACTCTAAAGTTTTTGAATGAGTTTATAGTGGAGTTTTATAGGAGAAAAAAATGTAACACGTCTAGTGGAGGAGTCAACACAATCTCACTTTCAATACCTACACGAATGAGACAATGGGTGATGAAATAAGCTGTGCTGTTTTCACATAGTGGTTTTTCAAAAGATAAAAGCCATTCTTAATCCAAGAATAGCAATTGATCGTTTAAATGATTTTTGACCATCTAATTTTTAATCCTTCATCATATCTAAATTCTTTTTGCTGCCGTATGGTCCTATATTTCTCATATACACCATTTTCAATTTTGTAATTCAGATTTCCCTCCAACACTTATTGAAAGATTAGCCAATCATTCCTTACATCCATCGGTAACATCCTTTAAAATATCATGCAGTAGGTTATTAAAAATAAATGAATTTATTATGAAAAATACATATTTAGGAATTCCAATCTGATGGTTAGGTAAAAGATTAAGTAATCTCTTTTCTCTTTTATAAGATGTTCGATTTTTTTAAACAAAAAAGAACGGCCATTTGGCCGCTCACTTATTATTGATTTTGCTTGGAAGACTTAGTATTGATAAAGGTGACGATCAAATAGAAAATTGTTCCGAAAAACATACCATTTAACAAACTGATCACCAGCATCTTACTAATAAGGACAACATAATAGAACGCTGGTGTCCCATATTGAATAGGCTAATCATAAAGGTTAAAACAAATAATATAGTGGAAATCCTTCGGAATAATTTTGATTTTAACATTTTAATGACTCCGAATTCATGCGATATATTCAATATCACCCTTAAAATAAAAAGCCCCATTAAGGGCCTTTTATTTAAGCAGAATAACCGATACTTGCCGTATGACCTCTCCTTGCTTCATCATGACTTGCTGTCACTTCAGACGTAAAATAACTAACAACACTTATTACACTGATCATCATTAATACAACTGATAAAGTTTTAAATTTCATACTGACAGTCCCCCCGCTTCACTTGAGTTTGGAAATAAAGAATCTTCTCATAAAAAAGCATCGCATTGTCTTTATCTCCCAATTCATTATAATATTTTGCAGCATCTTTTGCTAAATCTTCAAGATCAGGATACATTGACTTTATTTCTAACAATTCCATTATTTTTTCCAATTGCTCAAAATTGTTGTCAACGTATAGTGATTTTAAAAACTTGAATATCAATAACAGAACATGATCTTTCAGCTTTTCAGATAGTTCCATGCCATTATTTAAAGCATATGTACCTAAATCCTGTTCTTTCTTTTTGAAGTAGGCTTTTGACAACATAATGAGTGGATCTAAGATTCTATTTAAATGCTCGTATCCCTGCTCTCTAAATGCGCGAATCGAGTCATTAAAATGAGTAATTGCTTATGCTAATTCTTTGTTATGAAAATAACTCAACCCTAAATTATAGAGCGCTGATCCTTTTAATCGTTTTGTTGAGTTGTCGGCGGCTTTTTCTATTGCGTGTTCAAAATGGGGTATTGCTTTTTCGGGGCAGCCCATATCTATATAGTTTAATCCAATGACAAAAGAACATTGTATTTCTCTTACTGTGTATGTATCTTTTTCTCTATAGCACTCTATCGCCTGGGCGATATGATGCATGGACATATGGGTTTGTTTCATGTGGTAATAGATTTCAGCCATTTTGTAATTGAACTCGGCACGTTCAATATCATCACTAACAAGAGATAGCTTTTTTTTCTGCTCGTTTATAGAAGGTAATGGTGTTTAGATATTCATAGTTTTCAAATTCGTACATGCCGTAGAAAAAAATGAAGTAATACTCAAGTAACCCTGTTAATTTCTCTTGATCCCTTTTGATCTTCATTGCGAGTTCCCTAAAGTTCGCCCGCTCTTTCCCATTTTCTAAAGGATTCAAGTAATCAAGCATTAATTTATGTCTGAACTCCATAAGTGAGAAATACAATAATAAATCCTGATTCTCTTCCATATGATCAAGCATTGATTTGATTTCTTCTTTATATGCCTCGGCGTCCGGTACGTTAAATCTTTGAATATGATAATACCATTCATTGATTTTCAAGCCCACGTGAGAAGAAAGCACTTTCTCCATCAGTCCTTACCCCCTCCTCCATTTTCCCTATAATGACATATATTATCATTCTAACCGAAAAGAAACCGCAAA
Organism: Bacillus pumilus; assembly: GCF_024498355.1. Classification (GTDB taxonomy): domain Bacteria; phylum Bacillota; class Bacilli; order Bacillales; family Bacillaceae; genus Bacillus; species Bacillus pumilus_P. The sequence goes on along the minus strand of NZ_CP101833.1, from coordinate 1,186,990 downwards.
AAAAAAGCCCCTGCAATGGAGTCATGTGAGTAATAGTCGTTTTTATAAGAAATTTTTCACAGAGTCATCTGTATTTCCTGATTGTGACAAGAAACATGCATTAGTAGCTAAATTCTCCATCAAATGTAGAGAGTCACTTTTTGTTTCGTCTTTCATTGATGATCTTCCGATTCAATTTTTCACCAGAAACATTCCAGCACGTTATATAAAAGGGTCGATAATTTATTTTACGGTAATGAAATTAAATATGCTTCTTCATAAAATGAAGTAATGTTTGGCCTAAAGCAGTGAGAATAACACCTTTCCCATCACATTTTGGACATATGATTTTTTCGTTTTTAATAGAAACATGACCTGTTCCATTACAATTAGGACAAATATGCTCTAAATCATCTGTTGATATAATAACTGACATGTCTTTCACCTCAATTTATCAAATATGATGTATCTTGATCAAATGCAATCTGAGTACAATAATATCTATAAACATAATAAGTCATATTTCCATTTAGGAATTAAGATATTACATTATAACATGGTTAAAATACTCAAGGAAGCTTTATCATTTGGAAACAAATTTGGAAACAAATATTGTAATAAAATGTTTAAGGATGAGAATACCATCCAGCAAGCAATCAAAAACCTCTTGACCAATAAGGCTTAACGTGGAATAAAGAGAAAGAGTATGCATTTTAAATAATGAATAGCTTTTCAGGCAATTTATACTGCGAATAAACTGTATGATACGTATTGCAATTTATACACTTGTGCGTTAATATGGATTATTACTTTTGAAAGGACGTATGGATATGAATGATCTTCTGACTTTTCTTCTACTTACCTTATTTGTCGTTGCTTCTCCTGGAGTTGATTTCGCCTTAATCACGAAAAGAACCATTGGTACTGGGAAATCTGATGGGATCAAGATGGCGTTAGGTCTAACATCAGGCGCTCTTATTCATACACTTGCTGCAGCATTTGGACTTTCCTTAATCCTAATGAAGTCTGCCTTAGCATTTGAAATCATTAAATATCTAGGCGCTATCTACCTCATCTATCTAGGTGTGTCTTCTTTCATTCATAAAAAAGAGAAAGACGCCCCATCTCATGAAGTCCAATCGCCAAAACATTCGGCTTTTAAACAGGGATTAATCTCAAATACATTAAATCCCAAGGTAGCTATTTTCTTCTTAACGTTTTTACCTCAATTCGTCACACCAGGATTGAATACAAGCTTTCAGTTTGTCGTAATGGGTTCAATATACGCGCTATTGTCTATATTGTGGTTTACAACGATTGTATTTCTACTTGGCTACATCAGAAAATTCTTATTATCAGCGAAAGTTCAAACAACAATTGATAGAATAACAGGTGTAGTGTTAGTAGGCTTTGGCGTGAAACTGTTGTTTACAAGTCCAAAACATTAGAGATCCAACCTAAACATTGAAACTAAGAAGAACCTGATTACATGTATGTAGTCAGGTTTTTTGAATGCTCTCCTATTTCAAATAGTAGAGCCATCCCTAGGTAGAACTTGTTTTAATCGTTTCCATTTACGAATTTGAGTACGGAAATTTTTAAAAGGGGCAACGGTATTCACATGAATAAATTTATAAACTGGCCAAACAGCCTTTGCTGTCGCATCATCCGCCCATTTTCGTTGATGAGGTTCAAACACTTCTTCTTCACTCATACGATCCAACATATCACAAATAGTTAAAACATTCTGTTTGAGCTGAGCTCTTAATGCGACTAGTGATTGGCAGGCATACTTCTCATTAAAATGAGAATATAATGTGCCAAGCTGATTCCATTTATAACCTTCTGCTGGCGTATGGACAACCTTTCCTTCAGTTTCGTGTTGCTCCCATTGAAGCAGCAGGGTTGTCCAACCAACTTGATAGGCCAAATTTTCTGCAGGAGTTCGGCTTACATCCTCTATTCGATCATCTTTCATTTCTTCTGGAATCATATTGAATTCTTCATCGTATTGATTGTACGTCTTCATGATTGCTTGCTTTAAAATATCCTTCGACTCATAGGTTGTCATATTATTCACCTCTAGTTCTTTTTGTGCAAATTTTTCTCGGAACATATCTTGCAAAAGTACAAAAAAATAACTGGAGCTCATGATACTGAATTATTCTATCGCCTTCTGTTTTACAGTCTCTATTATAATCAAACTCTTAATCGAGCAAAAAAGCAATAGCATTTCTGGTTAAATGAAAGTATCACTCGTGTTTACTCCTAAAACAACAAAAGAGAGGCAATACTTGCCTCCTTTAGTGACTCTATTATTTTGTGAAATATTCCATTATTGCGCAAACTCAATAAAGAAAAGCTATAAAAGCGGCTGCGAAAAATGAAGACATTCCTTACGTTCCATCATAAACAAGCACCCAGTATCTCTCCCCAGGCTCCCCTTCTTAAGCAATAAAACCTCCCCGTTTTGATTGAAATGTGAAGCAGCATGATTTAACTCGACACTTCTTCCTCTTTTCTACCTAATTTCATTGATAACTGAACGCCAATCATCAATGAGACAATGACGAGCATTGCGACAATGGAAGCTTGAAAATGTCCGCTTAGATCGAAAACCAAACCAATGAAAAATGGACCAAACCCGCCCATGATGTATCCTCCCATCTGCGACATAGCGGACCATGTACCAGCTTCCTCCGGTGTACGCGTCTCAATAATGGGCAGCATAAGTGCTAAAGGAAATAATCCCCCTGCCCCAATCCCTAGAAAAATGACGGCTGGCAAAATCGGCATTGGAAGTAGAAGGAAAATAAGGCCGATCAGTTCTGACACACTGCATAAGATCAGAAATAATTTCGGTTTTCCTAAGCGAGTGACGACTCCTGGAACGAGTAGTGCCACCGGAACCTGAATCAGTGTAAATATCGTCAGCAGCATGGCGGCATACTGTGGACTATTTCCAAAACTAAGGGCGATGGGTGAAATCCATGCTGTTAACGAATAGAACATGCTGGACATAAAGCCAAAGAACAAGGTGAATTGAATGGCTTTTTTGTTTCGCAGCGGCAGCCTTAGCGGTAAAACTGCATGATCAGCCTGTTGTTTTTTCCGAGCCAGCCCTAGCCATAAGATCAATGCGATGATCCCTAAAACCGCCCAGCAAGACAAGGCGAGCGGAAGGTTATGCTCACTGCGAAGATATATCGGAATGGTGAAGCCAGAAGCAAGTGCTGCACCAATCGTCATCGAAATAGAATAGACACTCACAATTCCCGGATTTTTCGGGAAATACTTTTTGATAAAACTAGACAACAAAGGTCCTGCAAAGCTAATCCCAACGCCTCCTGCAAATGCAGTGATGAGAAGGATGGCAACCGTTTGACTCGTCCCACGTAGTCCAGTAGCGATCGTGATGAGAAGAATCGAGAAAAAAAGCGTCCTCTCTAAACCAAAACGGCGGCTTAGTTTAGTTGCTACAGGCGCAAACACCCCCATACACAAGACAGGTAAAGTGGTTAAAAGACTTGCTGTCAGTGCGCTTACACCCAGCTCTGATTGAATCATACTCATCATAGAAGCCACAGACGTAATGATCGGCCTCAAGTTTAATGCAGCTAAAAATAAAGCGGCTAAATAAAATATTTTTTTCATAAATACTCTTCTTCCTCTCTCATCTTGTTGAGGTTACTTAGAGTATACGTCTGCCACATTCATTGATCAATACAATAATTCGTATTATGATGATAGTAAAATACTATCATTCGTGAAAGGATAAAATATGGACACTCGAAATATTACGTATTTTATGGCAGTATTCGAACATCTACATTTCACAAAAGCCGCTGAGCATTTAGGGATATCACAGCCTACACTAAGTCAGCAGATTCGACTGCTTGAAGCAGAACTTGGGATGCCGCTCTTCGATCGAATCGGCAAAAAAGTGGTCGCAACCGAAGCTGGTTCTCTACTTTATCAATATGGTATGAAAATGCTTCAAGCTGAAAGAGATGCGAAAAATGCCATGAAAGAACTGTTATCCGAGAAGCGAGGAACCGTTCGTCTCGCAGTACTCCCCTCCGATCTTGACTTTCAGCTTGTTCCGCTTTTCGTAGAATTCAAAACACATTATCGCGAAATCAATCTGAAAGCATTTTCAACCATATTCGTTCGTGAAGAGGTGCTTTCGCATAAAGTGGATCTCGGCATCGGGCTGCGAGGGCCTGCGGATAAGCGTCTCGTTCAAATTCCACTTGGAAGTGAGCCCTACGAATTATTTGTTCATTCAGAAAGTGATCTAGCCCAAAAGAGTGAAGTGACATTGGAAGAGCTGACGCAGCATGCTTTGGTCATGTATCCGAAGGGATATCTAGGAAGGGATTTAGTAGATGACGTATGTAAAGAACAGGGAGTTGAACTGGACACCGTCATGGAAGTTGGGTCCGCATCTTCATTATTGCAGCTGGTTGAAGCCGGCATCGGTGCAACCATTCAGCCGCGAGGGTTGCTGCAATACCATTCGACGTGGCCAAATATTGTATCGATTCCTATTGCTGATCCGGCACCTGTTCGTCACTTAGAATTAACTTATTATGCAGATCGATTTGTCAGCAAAGCACAGCAGCAGCTATCTGAATGGCTGACAGACTTTTACAAATCAAAAACAAACTAAAAAATGAGGGTAAAACATGAAGAATGCAAACAGCATATTCACAAGGACAAACCGGGTAGTTATTCGTCAATTTGATCTGCAAGATATTGAAGCATTTTATCAGTACCGAGCAAATCCCTCTATTGCAACATATCAATCTTGGGAAAACTATACGTACGAAGAAGCTGAATCATTTGTTCAACATCAAATGACGCAAAAACCTAATCAACCAGGGACATGGTTTCAATACGCCATTGCCTTATCTGAATCCAATCAGCTGTTAGGAGATTGCGCCATTCATACACTTGACAGTGAGCCCAGAAACGTTGAAATCGGATTTACTCTCGCACCTGAATATCAAGGAATGGGACTATCGTTTCTTCCTCATCATTGCGTTAGAAATGAGTTAGAGCAAGGAACATTAAAACAAATTTCGATAGATCCATCCATCAATTTCAACATCAAAATCGAGTTCATTTATAAAAAAGGAAAATCCAAATTAGTTTTCATTGATCAACTCAAACAGTTTTTTCAAGAATTAGATCAAGCTACTTAAAAAAAGCCCTTTTTAGGGCTTTTTTTCACTGGATGAATGTCTTCTCCCAAAAAGACGGTACGAGGCTCTCCACTATTCTCTAGAAACTCAGCAATTTCTTGCAGCTCTTGATTGATACGGTCATTCCTTGGCATAACCGGGTTTAACAGAAGGATGGAGTGAATCGTTGTCGCTGCTTCATACAAGACATGTTGATCTTTTATCTGTTGAATGCATTTTTTCATACGATCAAAAAACCATTCGATCTCTTCCATTTCTTCCATCGGATAATGTGCCATTTTGAAGAGATTCTGCTGACAAAGGTCTTGCCTCTCAAATATGAGTTCAAGCTCTTCTTTACTGACATACAAATCCGAAGATTCCTCCTCAATTTCTACTACTTCGACCATCGCATCTTCAGCTGTATATAATTTCTTAATGAATTCATCAAAAGTATCTGCCAGCTTAAAATCTACTTCCATCTCTAAATCAAAATAGTGAATAGGAGGATGTTCCTTCGTTTCTCTATAATCCATTGCGATCCATGTATCTTCTTCTCCGCTGATGATAATAAGTCCCTCAGGCAGATCCAATTCATCACTTAACTGGGGACTATTCATGATGCCATCATCTTTGGCGATTCCTCTTAGATGGTCAAATTGAACATGATCCTCAGCCCATGAATTCGGCTGTTCAGTTGGAAAAGCATTACGAACTGTAAAGCCGCCATTCCATTCTAAAATGAGCTTTTGTATGTATCAGGTAAAGTGACTCCAAGTGTTCCCTCTGCTTCACGGATTTGTTCCTCATCTATGTTTTTTAACGTAAAAGGACTCTCTTCTTCTTTTTCCCAGAATGATTTCAAAGTGGGTGCCTCCTCGTATCTATTGAGATAAGTATAACATTGACCAACGATTCATTTGCTCATTTTATAAACTTACTGTCACTTTGAAATTGATATAATAAAAAGAAAGATCACAGGTCCATTTAACAGTGGACTCTCTATCATTATGTTAAAAACGAATCTAAGGAGCGACAAATGATGAAAAAGGTGTTTTTTCTTCTATTAGATGAGTATGCTGATTGGGAAGGTGCTTATTTAGCCTCTTCATTAAATCAAAAGGAAGATTGGTCAGTTTATACTATTTCTTTAGAGCAAATTGTTCGTTCAATAGGTGGTTTTAAAACAACTGTCGATTACATCATAGGATCAGAACCTGACCATTTTGATTTGCTCGTGATGATTGGTGGGAACTCCTGGGGTGATGACAGTAAAAAGCTTTTACATTTCGTTGAAAATACATTTCGTCAAAACATTCCGGTAGCGGCGATATGCGGAGCAGTGGATTATTTGGCAAAAAACGGATTGTTGAATCATCATAGCCATACGGGGAATTCTGCTGATTTATGGAGAGATGACGAACATTATGAACCGACCTGTGAGTTCATAGAGAAACAGGCGGTAAGAGATAAACAATTGGTCACCGCAAATGGAACTGCCCCGATTGAATTTACTAGTTTAACTTTAGAAATGATAGAATTTGATACTCCTGAGAACATTGAAAAAATAATATTTATGAATCGTTATGGTTTTTATGAATATTGTCATAAGTATGGAAATCCTTATGCTTAATAAAGGTAGAAGATATCTGTGAAGGTTTTATTATAGGCCTTGTTGTTTTAACATGTTTCCCAAAAAGAAAACAGACCTTAAGAAGGTCTGTTTTCTTTTCATCTATACGTTTTGAGATGCTGTGTTTCGATCGATTTTTTGTGGAATGAAAGTTGTATTTCTATTTGAATCTTCCATTGTTGTATTTCGATTTGATGCTGGTTTTATCGTACTAGATGCTTCATATACACCTGCACCTAGAAAGATTATAGAGCTTATAATAATCATTTTTTTAATACTCATAAAGACACTCTCCTTTTTGAATATTTTGTTGGGCTTGAAATGCCATCCTGTAATATTCTGTTGCTTTCTCAAACTTTCCTCTTTTTTCATGAATAACTGCAAGATTTTTAGTGAATTCTTCTACGAAAACAAACAACTGCTTTTCTTCAAATGTCTGAAGCATAGCTTGAATCTTATCCTCATCATTACTTTCATATGTAGTTCTTATAGAACGTATTAATAGAATTTCGTGCGGGTTCTCTTTATGAGAGATCAGTTTCAAAGCTTTATCCACTAATTTGGATGCTTCATCAGTTTTTCCTGTCTTATATAGCGCCCAACAAAGGTTAACATATATGACCGATTTTACATCGTCCATACCATCTTCTGATATTTCAAGGGACTCTTGATAATATTGGATAGCCTTTGCATAATCTTGTTTTTTTTCATAATTGTTTCCTATATTTAAAAGTACCTTGGCAATCAACCTTTTATCCGCTATTTTTCCAGCGATGGAACAGGCTTTATTCAGGTGTATTAATGATTTTTCATACTGCTTAAAATCATCATAATTTCCTGCTATTACAAATAAACATTGAACTGTTCTAATCTTGTATAACTCATACTGATCGTAAATTTCAAGTGCCTTAATAATGTGATGCATGGAAACATGGGTTTGTTTCATAATATAGTAGGCTTCAGCCACCTTGAAGTGAAACTCCGCTTGCTCAATATCATCTACAACCAGTGCGAGCTGCCTCTCAGCGATCTTGTAATATTGAATGGCCTGTACATATTCTTTTATACTGAACTCATACATGCCACGAAAAAATGCGTTATAATAATGCAGCATGCCGGATAATTTATGATTTGAATTTTCGATTTTATCCACTAGGTCTGCAATGGATAAAGACCGTTGCTCTGAAGGTTTGATATAATCAAGCATAAGCTGATGCCGAAAGCACATCAATTGATAATAAATCAGTAAATCCTGATCCTCTTCCATCCGTTCAATTTCTTTTTCTACCTCAGCTTTCAAAATCTCTGCATCAGGTACACTGAATTGCCGAATCATTTTATACCATTCATTTATTTTCACACCTACATGTGAAGAAAGAACTTTCTCCATCCCTTATTCCCCTTTCACTAAACTCCCTTATATTACATTTATTATCACATACAGGAATTTACAAATCACCGAAAAGAAACCGCAAAAAGAACAATTGAGAAACTTAACATGATTGCCTTGTTGCACACCAATAAATCTTTAGCCCATTTACATTATCATCACAAAACAAAAAGGCAGACTCATTTCAGTCTGCCTTCATCTTCTAGATTTCCATGGGAACACCTTTTGTCTTCAGGTAATATGCAATGAATCATTTAACCACTCTTCACAATGTTTTATAAGCCACCTCAAATATTCCACATATTGACCGACGTGATAGCCATCACAAACAGCATGATGTACTTGAATGGCGACTGGTAAGATGATTTTTTCTTCTTTCATCTTAAATTGACCTAACGTAAATATTGGCAGTAAATAAGTTTCATCTGTAGATACACTAAGATGAAACGAAGTGAAATCAATCCACGGTAGACTTGAAATATTGAACATGTTTTTTGGCATATGAGGTTTTGGAAATAGTTTGCTGCTTTCACTAAATGTTTCAATGTCCGCTGCACAGCTTTTATAAAACTGAGCAAAGTTTTCGTCATAAGGCGTCCAAATACTTGAAAATGTCTTCGTTTCTTTATTTAAAATCGTATAACTAGGATGGAGAAGTTCCCAGTAGCCAAGTTCATCGTTCACTTGATCCATTCGAAACTCTCGTATTTTTTGCACAGCTCTTGCTAACAAATAAATTTGCACAGGATATACTTTTAGCTTTTTTTCTTTCAATATTGAATACAATGTCGTGATGTCTAGATCAATCACCAGGCTATATGAGCATTGAGTTAACGTCATATAATGATGAAAGTGCTCTTTTCGCGGGTAATTTTCGTCTATTTGTTTAAACATTTTTTATCTCCTCCTGAATGTGATTTCATGTATTCAGGAGGAGACTTTATCTGTTTTCACCACCACAATCATCCTTTCAAGAGGTATGTAATGTTTCTGTCTATCAGTAATGTGAGTTATAACGTTTTCATTCAAAGGCTACCATAAGCTTAGCCTATGATAAAGCCTCCAGCAACTCTTCGTAAGTAATCTTGCCCAACGCGAAATTTTCTAGTGCTATATATGTTTTCTCCGCTGAAGTATTCATTCTATTATGACATTCATTGACTAACTCATTTTCATTTGGTAATGGTTCATGTATATGTTCTTCTTTTCGAAATGCTTCATAGTATCTTATACCAAATATTCTCTGGGACATCGCATTGATGTGAATTCCGTCTGGGTTAGATATAAGACCTTTCGCAGTAACATAATAACAATTTTCATTATGATGTGCATATTTTTGTAGTTCCTCATTAATACGTTGATATTCCACACACCCTGCGCCAAATGCCACCTTTCCCAAGTAATCGCCCAAACCTCCTATTAAAAGCGGAATGTTAGGTACAGATAATTCAGTTCTTAGTTCATGAAATAATCTTAGTATTTTTTCATAGTATTCTTTGTATTTCCCATCTTGGCTGTCACTTTCTCCTTGATGCCATAATATCCCGACCAATTCGCTATTTTCCTTTGCAATTTTAGCTTCATTTATTGCATGACGAAATAATGCTCCGACTAGCGACCACTCATCAATGGAACTGCCACCTTCGGCACATGGAATAAGACCAATCTTCTCTCCTTCATGATCCTTGCACCAAGCCTCCGCAAAGGAAGCCGCCAGTCCTACGCCAGCTACCGGCCTATCAAAATGAATGGGTTCAGTCATCATTTGCCATCTACCATTTCGCAGCATCATGATTCTTTCATTATAAATCGGAGGCACTTCATGCTTGAAGCCGCGCCCCGCCATATTTGATTGTCCAATTAGTAAAAGTGACTTCATATCTTTCTCCCCTCCACTGAATATTTTATCAAATGTGTATTCTCCTGAACGTTATCAGTTTATCTTTCCTCTGTTATTTCTAGATTAGGGCTTCTTTTAATTTATTCGAAAAGTGCATAAAGCTATTAATCTACAATTTTTAAAACTGAACTTGGAACAACCACCTATACCTCTAACAAAGAGACAGGTAATATTTCTGTTTCTAGTAACTAACTAAAATCTTACGAAATAGCCGCAATTGAAGAACAAGTAAATAAGATTGCAAATAGCATTGTATTAGAAAATCAAATGAATAAAGTTAGTAATTCTCTTGAACAGTTAGCGAATAATAATTTCACAACACAAAAACAAAAGGGAAAATGGGCGTGGTCCAAATATGATCATTACCGTGTTACAGTAGAGGGAAAGGCAGCTGGGAGTAATTGCAGCAGCAATTTTAAACCATATTCCTTATGTTGGCTGGATTGCTGCTGCCGCTGCTCAAGTAATGATCCAATTGAAAATGAAAACAGGTTACTTCTCCGCACGTTGGGGAACACGTGCAGACACTGACATTTGTTACTTATGGAGAAAGAGACATTTAAAAATGTTCTCGACAGTAAACGTAAAAATAAAAAACTGGACGAAATAAGTTCTCCAGGAAAAGTGTATATGTGTGGAACTGGTTGAAAAAAAATAGCCCCATTCTAATGCAGACTAGGGTGTCTTTTATTGCTGTTTTTGTTCTTTTAGTTTTTTGAAAATCACAAATTGATATACTCCAAATAGTACGGTTAGGATGATGATTGCAGTAAATATTTGATCGACTGGAAGCAAGAAATATACGACAATAAAAGATAAAAGCAAAACAAAATAACCTATATTGACGCTTTTTTAAATGTCATCATATTACCTCCTTTTTACAACCATATCACGTTTCACCTAACCTTATAACTAACTTTTTCCCTATTAAAACACAAAAAATCCCTATCCAATAAAGGACAGTGGATTTAATTATTTCTATGCTTTTTGAAGAGTTGCTTTTGTCTTCGGACCATAGATACCATCAGCGCTAAGCCCATGCATGAGCTGGGACCGCATTTTCTGTTTTTGGTCCAAAGTAGCCGTCTATCCCATTGTTTTTGGCTTCCTTTTCAGGATAGAAAAATACAGCAGACAGTGCTTCCTGTAGAGCTTTTACTCTAGCACCCCTTGTCAAAGGCTCGGTCACTTTAACGATGCCAGATGGTAAGTTGAACACTTTAGTCGTTTTGATCCTAAAAATACTGAGAAACAATCTGGTGGATAAAGTTCGTCCCCAATTCGTCCCCAATCAAAAGAAACAGAACAAATATTCGTTATCAGAAAAACAAAAAACCCTTGCTAGGCAAGGGTTTCAACGATGATTCCGACTGGGCTCGAACCAGCGACCTCTACCCTGTCAAGGTAGCGCTCTCCCAGCTGAGCTACGGAATCGGGTTATGTATCAGTTCTGGGCTTTCTGCACTGACAGTCTCTATTATATAACCATATATACAGAGCGTCAATGGTTTTGTTCAAAAAAGGCCAAAAAGCCGGATTCAGGAGCCGGCTTTTTTCCCACTTCATTTATGACTGGTTCACAAGGACGGGCTTTAGTTGATCGAGCGCTTGTTTGAAGTCGCGTTTGAGGTCTTCTCCATTTTCGACCCCGACACTTAATCGCAGCAATCCATCCGTGATGCCTCTTTTTTCTCTTTCTTCTTTTGGCATAGCGGCATGTGACATTTTGGCCGGGTAGGACAGAATGGATTCGACAGCGCCGAGGCTGACGGCGAATACAGGTAATGTGACGCCCTCGACCAATTCTTTTACAGCCGCTTGGTTTTCTAGTTCAAATGAGAGGACTGCTCCAGCTCCGCTTGCCTGCTTTCGCTGAATGTCCGCCCCTGGATGGTCATCTAAGCCTGGGTAGTATACTTTTTTCACCGCAGGATGTTCTTTGAGGAACGAAGCTAGTTCTAATGCGGTTTGACTTGCTTTTTCTAATCTGACCTGAAGGGTTTTTAACCCTCTTAGCACGAGCCAGCAATCCTGCACGCCCAGGACCGCACCGAAAGAGTTTTGCAGAGAATATAGTTCCTCTCCCAGCTTTTCGTCTTTGACCACCGCTAAACCAGACAGCACATCACTGTGGCCGCTTAAAAATTTCGTTGCGCTGTGCAGCACAACATCAACGCCAAGGTCTAGCGGCCGCTGGAGAGCAGGCGTTAAAAACGTATTATCTAAGAAGGTCAGACAGTCATGCTCTTTTGCAAGCTGGACGACGCCTTCAATATCCGTAATCCCCAGTGTAGGGTTTGACGGTGTTTCCATATAAATGACCTTCGTATTCGATTGAATACCTTGTTTGACTTCATTCAAATCCGTCATGTCCACGAAGGTATGCTCAATGCCAAATCTCGAAAGGACTTGCGTGATCATACGGAATGTTCCGCCGTACACATCTCTTGTGACAAGGACGTGATCTCCCTTTGATAAAAGAAGAAAAGCGGTTGAAATGGCCGCCATGCCTGACGCAAAGGCAAGCCCTCTTGTTCCTCCTTCTAACGCTGCAATGGTATCCTCTAATGCTTGACGTGTAGGAGTTCCTGATCTGGAATAGTCATATTGGCCAAATTCATCAAAGCTGCTTTGATGAAACGTGGACGCATGCTGAATCGGCACACTGACTGCACCTGTTGAACGGTCTGTTTTAAACGCATTATGAACAAGTTTTGTTTCGAGTGTCCAATCGTGTGTGGTCATTTGGCATGTACCTCCTCTTTTACTTGTGATAATGACTGTTTCAGATCAGCTTTCAGGTCATCCACATGCTCAATCCCAACAGAGAAACGGAGCAGTTTGTTACACACACCGTTTGCTATGCGAATCTCTTCTGGAATGTCCATGTGCGTTTGCGTGGCAGGATACGTAATGAAGCTTTCGATTCCACCAAGACTTTCAGCAAAACAAATCGTTTTCAGCTGCTTTAAAAATGGATTGACCCAGTCCTCTTTGGCTACACGAAATGACAGCATTCCTCCCTTGCCTGGGTAAAGAACATCTTGAATTTCAGGCTGCTCCTCTAAAAAATCCGCTAACTCCATCGCATTTGCCTCATGCTGACGCATTCTAAGGGCCAATGTTTTCATTCCTCTCATTAAAAGCCATGAGTCAAATGGAGATAGGACCGCTCCGATAGCGTTTTGATGCTGGAACATGTCTTCAGATAGCTGCTCTCCTTTTGTGACCACAAGCCCGGCAAGGACGTCGTTGTGTCCGCCTAGATATTTGGTTGCGCTATGAATGACAATGTCCGCTCCAAGCGTAATCGGCTTTTGCAAGACTGGGGTGTAAAAGGTGTTGTCGACAATGACCAAAGCGTCATGCTCTTTTGCAATCTTCGCTATTTTTTGAATATCCGCTTCCTGCATGAGTGGATTTGTCGGTGTTTCAATAAAGATGGCTTTTGTGTTTGGCGTGATTTTAGAGCGTAAACAGTCTTCATCTGAAAAATCATCATAAAGAAAACGCAAGCCGTATTTTTTCCATTCGTTTTCAAACAAACGGTATGTTCCGCCATATAGGTCTGATGAGACAATGAGTTCATCTCCGCTCTCAAATAGAGCCATGATCGTTTGGATCGCTGCCATTCCCGAACTGAAGGCAAAACCGGCCGTCCCTTCTTCGAGTGAAGCAATCGCATCCTCTACAAGCTGTCTTGTTGGGTTTTTCGTTCGAATGTAATCAAACCCTGTTGATTCACCTATGCCTCTATGTCTGTATGCTGTTGAAAGATAAACGGGAGGACTGACTGTGCCAGTCGCCTCTTCGCTTCGGTTTCCAATTTGCGCTAATTTCGTTTCCACATGTTCTGTCATTTGACACCATCCTAAGTAAAATCTGATTTCAAAACAGAAAACCCCTTCTTCATAAGAAGAAGGGGTTTAATCGCTTCCTCTTATCTTCCAAGCAAAAAAGCTGCTTGCTGGATTTAGCACCTTGGTACATCACGTGACGTGATGCATACCGGTTGCTGAGGTTTCAAAGGGCCAGTCCCTCCACCTCTCACGATAAGAATGTGTTGTCTGTCTGTTCTAATTCTTAATACTGTAACGTATTAAAACTCATTTTTCAAGGGGAATTGTAATGATTAATTAAAATTTTCTGTATTTTATAATAGAATGGATGTCAGCCGATTTGATTGCATGTTAGCATATAGGAACAACGCTGTCTTTCATGTTACAATGAATGGAAACGTTTCACTTGTGATGAATTTGGTTAGCTGGAGGAATGGATTATGGTGAAGAAAACAGGAATCATTCAAGAAGAAACCTTACAGTCAAAAGAACTTGGGACGGACATGACCGTTTTAATCTATTTGCCAGTCAATTACTCCCCACTTTATACATATCATGTCATCATTGCACAAGATGGTCATGATTATTTCCGCTTAGGTAAAATAGGCAGACAGGCGGAAGAATTGATGCAAAATAAAGAAATAGAACGCTCGATTATCATTGGTGTTCCTTACGAAAATGTCACTGAAAGGCGAGATACGTATCATCCAGATGGCACAAAGTTTGAGGCGTATAAACGCTTTTTGGCAAATGAACTTGTCCCTTATATTGATGAACACTATCCAACGTATCAAATTGGGTCAGGACGTACGTTCATTGGTGATTCACTAGGCGCTACGATTTCACTCATGACAGCCATTGATTATCCTTCTTTATTTGGCGGGCTGATTTTGCAGTCTCCATATGTTGATGAGTCGGTCTTAGAAGCCGTCAAACAGTCAACAGCACTTTCTCATTATGCCATTATCCATCAAATTGGATCGGAAGAAACGGCTGTGAAAACAACAGATGGCCAAGTGCTTGATTTTATCAAACCGAACGCAGACTTAAAGGCCCTTCTTGAACAGTCTGGTGCGGATTATTTATTTGAGACATTCGAAGGGGATCATAAATGGACGTTTTGGCAGCCACTCATTGCCCCTTCGTTAAAAAGAATGCTCCCATATTCGTTAATCAACTGAATTTTGTTATAATAAACAATAATAAATACTTTCTTAATCAGGAGGGAACATGATGAAATACGGAGTTGTTATATTTCCATCAAAAAAATTGCAAGATATTGCGAACTCTTATCGGAAACGTTATGATCCGAACTATGCACTCATACCGCCTCATTTAACATTAAGAACACCTTTTGAATTAACGGATCTAGAAGCAGCTGAGATCGTTTCAACCTTGCGAGAGTATGCAAAAAATGCTTCTCCCATTACCTTACGTATTAAAAAATTCAGTTCATTCGCTCCTGTAAACAACGTCATTTATATGAAAGTAGAACCGAACGAGGACTTAATGGGTCTAAATGAAAAATTGTACACTGACTCACTTGCTGGCACACCGGAATATGCATTTGTTCCGCATGTAACAGTGGCTCAAACATTATCAGATGATGAGCATTCAGACGTACTTGGCACATTAAAGCTGAGAAAGATTGATCATGAAGAAACGGTTGACCGCTTCCATCTTTTATATCAATTAGAGAATGGATCTTGGACCGTTTATGAAACATTTATTTTAGGAGAGGGATAAAGACATTTGAAAACAGTCATCGCAAAAGCACAAACACAACGAGAAGATGCATATTACGTTCGAAAAGAAGTGTTCGTAAAAGAACAAGAAGTTCCTTTAGAGATCGAAATTGATGAACTAGAAGACGAAGCCACCCATTTTGTCATTTATAACGATGACAATCAGCCGCAGGCAGCCGCTAGACTGCGTATGATTGAAGGTCCCAAGGCAAAGCTTGAACGGATTTGTGTGCTAAAAGAGGCGCGCTCTTTTGGCCTTGGTCACAAACTACTAGAGGCGCTAGAAACAGAGGCCGCTTCCAAGGGAGCGAAGGAAGCTGTTATGCATGCACAAGTCCAAGCTCTTCCTTTCTACGAAAAGAAAGGCTACAAAGCCGTTTCTGAACCATTTGAAGAAGCGGGTATCACACATGTCAAAATGACAAAAACACTATCTGTTTGATCAAAGAGAAAAGCCAAGGCATCATGGATGCTCTGGCTTTTCATTATTCATTATCGTTCGTCAAGGTAAGAAAGCGCAATCATTTATATATACGCATTGATATGAATGCCCTTTCCTTCCTCCATAAACATATCTCGTACAAAGCGTTCCCGCTTTTTTTGCTGTACTTTCGTTTCTGCTTCTGTCACTAAGTCCTCTTTTTTCTCCAGCTCTCTGTATACCTTGTCATGAAAGGTGCGAGTGACCTCTGTCACTTTCGCATAGTCTTCTTTATCCTGAGGAGCAGGACGATTGATATATTGAAAATACAGATCCGGCTGAATCGGGGCTATATATCCCATCAAGAACGCCTCCTTTGCTTCTCTTCTATTCTACTATTCCCTAAATATGACTGTTTGAAACACGCTTCATTTGATATGATTAGATTTGTTTCTTTTAAAGATTGATTGACTATTGGAGGACTAGCTTTGAATTGCGCACGACGACATGATCGAACGATCTCATTACATACGTATTCGAGAGAACATTATCAATTCCTCCATGATGAGGGGAAAAAAGGGCACTTATCTTGCCCATATTGCGGACAACCCGTCTTTTTCAGATTAAATATACATGAAGAGCCTGCCTTTATTCATAAGCAAACGTCTCAGCAAGAGATGTGCGAAAAAGCAGAAGAACAAGAAGACAACATGAAAAAAAAGAAAGAACCAGAGGAAAGTGCTTCCTACAAAGAACTTGGCAGCTTCCGTTTTCCAACTGGCAAACAGGTCATCTCGCAAACAAAGGAATCGTATGATTGGCAGGAACCAAGGTCGATTCAATTTAGCGAAGCCTTACATTTAGAAGAGAATGAACAAGTACATACCATTGACCTTTTTCCTCAAATCACCTTTAGCGCGCCGCAGCTTCAAGCTGTCACACATAAAGATGGTCCAATGCTTGTTCTGGCTGGTGCCGGAAGCGGGAAAACAAGGGTGCTGACGGCTAGAGCGGCTTATCTGATCTCACGCCATCAAATTCCTGCTCACCATATATTACTCGTCACTTTCACTACAAAAGCCAGCAGTGAAATGAAAGAAAGACTGCGCAAGCAATACCAGCTTCATCCATCACAAGCGAACCAAGTCGTGACGGGCACCTTCCACAGTCTTTTTTATAAAATGCTGCTTCAAGATGATCCAAACAGATGGAACGGCCAGCACCTGATCAAGTTCGACTGGCAAAAGGAACAGTACCTTCGGAAAGCAATCATGAATGAAGGACTTGATGAGAAGGACTACCCTACCGATCAAGTGTTACAATCGATCGGCTATTGGAAAAATGCCTGTTTACCAGGCGAACTTCCTGAGCTAAAAGATGAAAAGGACAAAAAAATCTGGACGATCTATCAATCGTATGAACAGCAGAAACGGGACCATCAGCAATTTGACTTTGATGACATGGCCATTGCCTGCTTACACATGCTGACGGAACAGCCTGAACTTCTCAAACGATATCAAGAACGATTCAAATATATTTTAGTTGATGAATTTCAGGATATTAATCCGGTTCAATATCAGTTGATTCAGCTTTTAGCCGGAGAATCAGAGCAGCTATTTTGTGTAGGTGATGATGATCAAGCCATTTATGCCTTTAGGGGCAGCAACCCTGCTTTCATTCTTGAATTCAAACGGGACTATCCTTCAGCTCAGATCGTCCATTTACATGCGAATTATCGTTCTCACCATACAATTGTCGCAAGTGCAGATGCCATTATTAAAAGGAACCAGCATCGTTACGCGAAGACGTTAAAAGCTGTTCGTGCGGAGAAAATCCCTCCCACTCTCTTTTATCCATATGACGAGGAAGAGGAAGCGACCATGATTGTGGCAGATATTCAGGAAAAAATTAAAAACGGAGCAAAGCCGAATGATGTCTGCGTGCTGTTTAGAACCAATACGGGAGGACGCGCCATTTATGAGCGGCTGCATCAATCGGCGATTCCGTATGAGACAGATGCTGGCGTGAAAGCCTTTTACAGCAGACGAATTGTTCGAGTGCTGCTCGCCTTTCTTTCTTTAAGTCAGGATGCAGATGATGTGGCTGCAATGAAACAGCTGCTGCCGGTCTTCTTTTTAAAGCAGCAGACACTGAACACCCTGAAGGCGCTGACCATCACGGAGGATTGTTCAATGGTAGACGCCCTTGGAAAACTAACAGACATTCAGCCGTTTCAGCGTAAAAAGCTCCAATCGATCGTTCCCCTGTTCCGAACCTTACGAACGTTAAAGCCGTCTGACGCTGTGGCGTTTATTGAACAAAAGATGGGACTTGGTGATTACTTAAAAAAACGTGTGAACGATACGAATGTGCTTGAAAAAGGGGCAGATGATGTACGTGATGTGAAAACAGCTGCAAAACGCTTTGAAACAATTGAAGCCTTTCTCGCACATGCCGAACACATGAAGTCTGCTGAAAAGGAAAAAACAGATGAACCAGGTGTTCAGCTCATGACGATTCACCGTGCAAAAGGACTTGAATTCCAAACGGTGTACATCACTTGTGTGGTCGACGGGGCACTGCCCCATGATTTCTCACTTGATGAACTGAGAAGCGGTGATGAGGAAGCTATTGAAGAAGAGCGGCGCTTATTATATGTTGCTATGACAAGAGCAGAACAATCTCTCTATTTATCTGTTCCATCATTTAGAAGAGGGAAAACCGCTCATCGTTCTCGCTTTTTGTACCCTCTTCTAAAGAAAAATCGTGAATGATTCACACAAAAACAACAGGCCCCCCTTTGAACGGAGAGCCTGTTGTTTATTTTTTGTTGTTCATCATTTTAGCGATTGTATTGAAATCAAGCTTTTCTTTCCCACTTGTAATCGATTGAACGATTTTGTCTTCCATCTCTTTAGGTACACGTTTGTTTGCAAGCTGCGCTACTTTTTTAATGACGCCTCGAACAGTCGCCTCATCTTTAAAATTGGCATTTTGCAATGAACCTGCAAGCTTAAAGACATCATTCATATTCACACCTGTTTTATTTTCGACGCTTTTAAAGAATTTATTATCCATTCATTTGCCTCCTCTTTGTGGAGTAATCACCTTACTATATGAAAATAGGCGAGATATGTGCCTATCCTAAGGCCTTGTTTGACCAAAGAGAAAGGAAAGCAAAAGGCTCCCCCATTGCTTCCCTCACCTTCTTACTGTTTAGTTAAAGAAAGAAGCACCAACGATGATTAGAAGAATGAACAACACGACGACAAGAACAAATGTTGAACCATAGCCGCCGCCGTATCCGCCGCCATAACCGCCACCGTAACCGTAACAACTCATATTTAAGCACCTCCTCTACTCCATTACAAAATATGAAAAAAACAAGAAATGGTTTGGACGATCACATAAAAAAGTGCGGAAATTTTATTTTTGCTGTTTAAATACGTAAGCCGTGTCTCCATGACGCATCATGAATGCCTCTGTTTCCTTTGCAAAAGCATCCATCTTGTCGCCAAATACCTTTAAGTGCTGCTCAAGATCATTCGCTTTATCAGCTAGATCCATTTCAACCTTTTCGTGCGCTTGTTCTTTCCCATCATGCGGTTTAGTGAACAAAGAGCCGATTAATTGTTCGAATGCGTCCATTCTAGTCACCCCTTCTCTCTTTCATATGCAGAACTCAAAAAAAGGCAACAAAAAAACCGGATAAATCCGGCTTTTGTTTTTGCTACTATTGATATTTCTTTTTCTTTCCACAGCCGCAGCCAGTCTTCTTGATTTTCTTCGTATGAACAGATTGTTGATTTGACTGCGCTGGATAACCTTGAAGCATATGTGACGGCGTTTCAGTTGGTTTCATCGCAACCCTTCCTTTCCTATTCCATGTTAGTATATGCATTTTTTTTAAGCGTGTCTGATCAGAATGCCTGTTTATTTCACAAGCTTCGACACGACCGCTTCAATCATGCCTGCTGCTGCGGCAATCGCTAATAGTAAATTTAGCCACATGCTGATGACAGGAAAAAGTATGTATATCACAAGTAAAGCAGCAGTGCACCACATGCCAGTACACCAATAGCAGCTTAACAGCTCTCCTACCCAAGACCGCAGTCCTTTTCCTTTGATGATGATATATGTCTCGACCTCACCTTGTTCGTTTACCTCTTCCTGTTCTTCATGAAATAGACGGCGGAAAGGGGCAGTAATGGTATCAAACACAATCAGCCTCGTCAGTCTAAAGGATGCGAGGGCAAATATAGCAAATGACAAAGCACCACTCAGGAACCTCCACCTCCTTCTTTCTTCTTTTTCCGTCCTTTCTTTATATATGCAAAAAGAAAGACCGCCATGATGAATCGAGCGGAAATAAAATTGGGTTGTACTTTTTCACGCTTTCCGATTCCACCTTGAGCCTCTTCTGCATTAAATAATGTATAGATAAGAAAGGAGTGAAAGTATTGTCTATTGAAGAAAGTGCTGATTTATTATACACACAACTGTTAAACGAATTAATCAGCAATTATGATGATTTCATCGAAATCAAGGATTCTGAAAATGTCACGATTCATAAAACAGATGTAACAGCTGCACTCTCCCTTCAAGCGACCGTAACGACAATCATTACTCTTTTAATTCAAATTCTTGTACCAGACGATGAATTGGCTACAGACATCACAGAGCAGCTTTTATCCACACAACAAGTGACAGTCCAAAAGAAAACTGTGATTCAAATCATCAACTGCTATAACGTCACGATTACATTATCTGATGCATCCATTCTAAACTCCGTACAAATTCTCACTCAAACACTGAATGTACTCTTAGTTGAAGCCGGCATTCTTTGACCCTTTCTTTTTCTAACATTACGTATGAAAGAGGTGAAATAATCGTGGCTGAAGAGAACGAAAAAAAGGATTTTCAAATCAATACTGATGTTGATCCATTAACAAGCCTTCTTGTGAGTGATATTTTAAACAAAAACAATATCACCGATGATCAGAAAGCAAATATCTCAGATGATCAGAGAAGAATGATTCTGAAATTAGTTGAGGACCTACAAAAGAAGGCGAATGATTTCGTAGAACAGCAGCAGGAGAAAAAAAGGCAGGCTGAAGCAGCAAAACATCTTGAAGAAGTCGAGCCTGAATCACAAGTGCGCCCAAAACGAAATTCGCTTCGAAATCGTATTCAGCAGCGCCGTGATGCGCAGCGTAACAACGATTAAATAAAAATGGGTTGCCTGCTAGGGTAAATGCCCGAGACAAAACAGTTCATTCCAGCATTTAATAAAGTAAACGGAAGGAGGAAAAGAAATGGATTCTAAACCATACTCTTGGGTCGCTCTAGATCGTAACTGTACACACCACGGCGATTACAACTACGAAAGAAAAGCTGTTTGTGACGGCCACTATTATAATGACGAAGACGTCTTACAAGACTTTGATCAAGTGAGTGTAACAAAGCAGACATCTGAGGAAGTCATTATCGTCAGAGACTCATGTGACATTAACGTATCTTCTGTTGACGCACAAGTTGCAGCATCTATCCAAGTAGCTGTTCAAACAGCGATTATCACAATTACAAACATCTCAATCGCTGATGGTGATTTGGCTGACCGCGTTACTCAAGATCTCTTGCAAGCCGCTACTCACAAACAAACAAACCGTCAAAAACTTGTCATCGAAAATTCAAGAAACGTTACAGTATCTACAATCGATGCAGACATCTCGATCGCAATCCAAACACTTACTCAGACACTTGTTGCGACAATCGTTGCAATTGGTATCCTCTAATGTACAAAAGCAGAGCGAAAAGCTCTGCTTTTCTTTTTATTAAAAATACATCAAATATAATTAGTCATTTACCCACACCAACTAGAGGGCGCATACATATGTTGTTAAGGACTAAAGTCAAATACCTTGTTAAAGGAGCTGAAATCCATGAGCTGCGGAAAACACCATGGCCGACATGATGAAAACTGTGTATGCGATGCGGTTGATAAGATTTTAGCAGAGCAGGAAGCTGTAGAAGATAAATGTCCTACGAGCTGCTACAGTAATTTATTAAGCCCGACAGTTTCTGGAAAAGATACAATTCCGTTTTTACTTTTTGATAAAAAGGGCGGATTGTTCTCTACTTTCGGAAACATTGGAGGATTTGTTGACGATTGCCAATGCTTCGAATCCATCTTCTTCCGGGTTGAAAAATTAAATGACTGCTGTGCCACATTATCTGTATTAAGACCTGTTGATGTACACGGACATACGCTGAGCGTGTGTCACCCTTGTGACCCTGACTTCTTTGGTTTAGAAAAAACGGACTTTTGTATCGAGGTTGATTTGAACTGCTTCTGCGCGATCCAATGTTTAAACCCAGAACTTGTAGACAGAGTCATGCCAACGAAAGATAAAAAACATCATCACCACAGCTAAACAAATCGTCCGTTGACCTAACTTGTCATGAGTCGAAGCATCCCCTTCCTTACGAATGACAACCAATCATGCGGAGCAGTCAGCAAAAAAGCTGCCGCTTCCGCATTGATTGAACCAAAAGGCTTCAACCGGCGCAACACAACATATCGCTTGTAGATGATGACAGTGCTCAAATACTCAAACAAAATTCCTTGTATAGGAGGGTTGAATATGAGCCGCAAACATTCATGGAACTGTGTAGCAGAGGCTGTTGAAAACATTAATGACTTACAAAATGCCGTCGAAGAAGATTGCCCGACTAGCTGTTACAGCAATCTCCTTTCTCCATCACATTCATTAGGTGACACTGTCCCGTTTGTTCTATTTACATCCAAATCAAAACCATTTGTCGCATTCGGAAACGTCGGAGAAGTAGATGCAGGACCTTGCTTCAGCACTGCATTTTTCAGAGTCGAACACATCTCTGATCACTGCGCAACACTCAGCTTGCTTATTGCATTTGACAAAGACCGTCATATTTTAGATTTTACAGATAAAGATTCCGTATGTGATGTGTTCCGATTGGAAAAATCGAAGTATTGCATCGAAGTGGATCTTGACTGCTTCTGCGCAATCGAGTGCTTAAATCCACGACTCATCAACCGTAGCTGCTAACAAAAAAAGTCCCTAAATGGGACTTTTTTCATATTCATTAAAAACCAAGCGGATGAATCGAGGAGATCTCATCAATCGCCAATTCGACTGGATTTCCGCCGCCTGCAGTACGAATGATCACCGTATTTTCTTCTCTATCCATGATAATCCCTCTGTATGTTTTACCATCGGCTTCGACAAGGCAAAGTGCTCTTGGCATATTATGAGGC
This sequence comes from Bacillus pumilus, assembly GCF_024498355.1. GTDB lineage: Bacteria > Bacillota > Bacilli > Bacillales > Bacillaceae > Bacillus > Bacillus pumilus_P. Next base: position 1,163,600 of record NZ_CP101833.1, on the reverse strand, counting down.
AGACTTGTCAGAAAATCGACCTTCTCGTCAATGTTCATTTGACTTAAAGGCTTTTTCACTCGTTTTCTTCTTGGTTCTTCTTTTGTTTCATGAAATACGCCTTCTGGCTGCTTTTCCTCTTCTTTCAGGGGCTCTCGTTCTTGTATAAGCTCTGCTTCTTCTGTGCTCTCTTGTTCTTGCTGAAGTGCAGGCGGCTCTTCTTCTTTTTTTTGCTCTACTTCCTGTGATACAGGTTCCTGTTCGCTTTCTTCGATCGGTTCTTTAGCGCTTTTTTTGTTTTCTGACGGTTTTTCTGACTTCTTTCGCTTTCTCACCATATCTTGCATGGCCGGCTTTGATTCATCATAGCTCGGCTGAACAATATACATAAGCGGCTTTTGATTCTCATCACCTTTATTTGACATACTGATCCCTCCCGAATGATTCATTCCTTATATATATGAACGGATGCTTCAAATCAGAAGAAAAATAAAAAAACAGCATACCAGTCATTGGTATGCTGCAAGTCATTTATTCGCTTAGCGGGCAATGATATGGAAGCCAGAATCAACATGAAGATTCTCACCTGTCATGCCGCGAGATAGATCACTGAATAAGAATAATGCTGTATCGCCAACTTCTTCAGGAGTTGTTGTACGGCGAAGCGGTGCACGCTCTTCAATATCCTTCAGGATCGTATTAAAGCCGCTGATTCCTTTTGCAGATAGAGTACGAATTGGGCCAGCAGAAATACTGTTCACACGGATACCTTCTGCTCCTAGATCAGCTGCTAAATATTTCACACTTGCTTCAAGTGCTGCTTTCGCTACACCCATAACATTGTAGTTAGATACAACGCGCTCACCGCCTAGGTATGTAAGCGTCACAATGCTTCCGCCCTCTGTCATCAATGGACGTGCAGCTTTTGCTACTGCTGTTAATGAGTATGCACTAATGTTGTGCGCCAAAAGAAAACCTTCACGGTTCGTGTTCAAATATTCACCGACAAGCTCTTCCTTGTTTGCAAATGCAATCGCATGCGCAACACCATGAATCACTTGTACTTTTTCTTTAATTGTTGCAAAGCATTTTTCAATTTCTTCATCACTTGTCACATCACAAGGAAGAATAATTGAATCATCACGCTCAAGTGTGCTTGCAAGCTCTTTTACAGATTCAGCAAGACGGTCTCCAACGTAAGTAAAAATCAAACGTGCTCCTGCTTCGTGAAGTGAGCGAGCAATCCCCCACGCAATGCTTCGTTTATTGGCAACACCCATCACCACAATATTACGGCCTTCTAAAGAAAAGTTCATATGTATTAAAGCCTCCTATTTTTTCAAGACATAGTATTAGTACCTGATCATAATATTATCACAGATCATAAGATATTGACAATTTCCGATGAAAGAAAGTTTCTTTTTAGCCCTTTGTCTTCTTTTCAGCGTGATTGAAAGCCCTTAAAGTCTAGGAAGGACGAGTACTGGCATGGAGCGAATTTGACATTTGTGAGCACCAGCACGCAGGACTGACAAAGAATGCGAGGGTTTGTCTACACACTGAGACCGTCCCCACAAGTGAAGACGGTCTAATTTTTATCCTTTGATCCTGTTTTGCTGATAAGCAAAATGGTTGGTAGGCCCGTGACCAGCGCCAATATGCAAAGGATATTTGATGGCTTCATGGACAAAGGTTTCTGCTGTTTCAAAGGCTTCCTTCATGGGACATCCTTTGGCTATTTCCGCTGTTAATGCCGCTGCAAAAGTACAGCCTGTGCCATGTGTATGTGGTGTATCAATATGTTCATTTGTGACTTCAATAAAGCCTTTTCCATCATACAACAGGTCTGTGATCAGGCCGTCAGATGGACCGTGTCCACCTTTGATCACCACGTATTTCGTGCCGAGCTCATAAAGACGTTCTGCTGCTAGGTAGCGATCCTCTTTTGTCTGAATGCGTAACCCTGTCAGCACTTCTGCCTCAGGAAGATTAGGCGTTACTGCATAGCTGACAGGCAGCAAGTGTGTTTTCATTGCAGAGACAGCATCTTCATTTAATAAAGAAGCCCCGCCTTTTGCAATCATGACTGGATCTACAATCAGCTTCATCTGATATTGAAGCGTTTTTTCAGCGACTGTGTTGATCATTTCAGCACTCCACAGCATCCCTGTTTTGACGGCATCTGGCAGTAAGTCTTCTGCCACTGCATCTATTTGACTTTTGAGCGCCTCGATAGAAAGCGGATATATACCATGAACACCAAGTGTGTTTTGCGCTGTAATCGCTGTGATCGCAGACATTCCGTACACCCCGAGCTCCTGAAAGGTTTTCAAATCTGCTTGAATGCCTGCTCCGCCGCCAGAATCAGAACCCGCGATGGTTAATGCCTTTTTAATCGTCATTTCATCACACCCTCTCATTAGCCAATCCATTGATGATAAATGGTTCTCGCTTTGACAATATCACTTGTACCATGTACAAGCGCCCTGCCATCTTTGAATAAGACGAGCTTGAACTCATCCTTTTGACAAGAAAGCAAATACGGATTTTCAAGCACGTCCATTCCTGCTTTCTTTAGCCGAATGGCCACTTCATGTAAAGGCGGTGGCGTCCCTGCTGCACTGCGGATTTGCACCGTATTGCGGCCACAAAGTACGTCTGCCTTCGCTCTCTGGTCATATGAGAGAAATGGATATGTCTTCAGTCCACAGCTTGGACATTGCTCCTTCTTTAAAGACAAGATGGACCGAATGTCAGACCGTTCATTTGTCCATAAATCAAAGGATCTTAATATCGGAGTCACTTGATGTCCTGTTAAACATTTAAGAGCATCTGCCACTTGATATGCCGCCACCTGCTGCACAACCGGACTAATGATACCAGCTGTATCACATGTCATGCCTTGTGCAGGTAAATGCTCAAGCAAGCAGTGTAAACACGGCGTCTCTCCCGGAATGACAGTGAATTGAATGCCATAGCTGGCTACACAGGCTCCATAAAGGAAAGGAATTTGATGTTTGATGGCCGCATCATTTGCGATCATTCGCACCTCAAAATTATCCGCTGCATCCACAATGATCGAAGCCCCGCTGACGAGTTCATCAATATTTTGAGCGGTCACATCAATGACGATTCCTCTTACACGGACTTCACTGTTCACCTGCTTGAGTCTTTTTTCAGCCGCCACAGCCTTTGGCAGCCTGTCTTGTACATCTTGCTCTGTGTAAAGCTGCTGACGCTGAAGGTTGCTCCATTCAATATAATCTCTATCCAAAATGGTGACAGAGCCCACGCCAGCTCGAACGAGCATTTCAGCACTAGCTGTCCCTAGGGCCCCCGCTCCAATAATGACAGCCTTTGAGGCGTTTAGCCGCTCTTGCCCATCTGTTCCGATCGGCCGAAAAAGCTCTTGGCGTGAATAACGTGTGCTCAAAATGCTGGCATCCCTTCCTGCGGACTGCTGGCTGTACCATAGTTTTTCAACGGAATACGTCCTGCCTCAAAACCTAATCTTCCTGATTCAATGGCCAGCTTCATCGCTTTTGCCATTTTCACGGGGTCCTTTGCACCAGACACAGCAGTATTCAGCAATACAGCGTCAGCCCCTAGTTCCATCGCATAAGCCGCATCCTTAGGAGAGCCTACGCCCGCATCAATAATGACCGGCACCTTCGCCTGCTCGATAATAAATGAGAGATTCAGAGGGTTTAGTAAGCCTTGACCTGAACCAATTGGAGAGGCCCCTGGCATGATGGCGTGAACACCGATTTCTTCTAATTTTCTTGCCAGTACCACATCATCTGATGTATACGGCAGCACGATAAAACCTTCTTCCAATAGCATTTCAGATGCTTTTAGCGTTTCGACTGGATCTGGCAGAAGGGATCTTGAACAGCCAATCACTTCTACCTTAATCATGTCACACAGCCCCGAAGCCTTCGCTAAACGGGCAATACGCACCGCTTCTTCCGCTGTACTTGCGCCTGCTGTATTTGGAAGTAATGTATATTTTGATAAATCAAGCTGCTCTAAAAAATTCGGCTGAGATGCTTCAAAAATGTTCATTCTTCGCACAGCAAAGGTCAAAATTTCAGCTTCTGATACGTTCACTGCTTCCTTTTGAACCTCAAATGATGGATACTTTCCTGTACCAAGTAATAGTCTTGATGTGAATGTTTTTCCGCCAATGTGTAGCATTTTGTCATCCTCCTCCTACAAAGTGAACGATTTCAATCGTGTCATTTGGTTGAATTTCTACTTGTTGAAACGTTTTTTTATCAATAACTTCTTGGTTCTTTTCGACGATCACCACACGATTTTCAAGCTGATAGGCTGATAGCAGATCATAGATCGTTCCATTCTCTTTATCGAAATCAACCACTCTGCCATTCAATTGAATTTTCATACGAACAATGCCTCCTTTCGACCAATGCGAAACGCTTGAAGCCATTCCTCTTGGACAGGCTCGCCTAATATCAGGTCTCGAATAATTTCTCCAGTAATTGGCGCAAGTAAAATGCCATTCCGGTAATGTCCCGTCGCAAAAAGGATACGCTCATCTTCCGGGTGTCTTCCGATATAGGGATGCCGGTCGCTTGTCGCCGGACGAAGACCTGCCCAGCACTCTTCAATCGGCATCTCCTTGATAGAAGGCATGAGCTGAGACGCTTTTTGAATCACAGCTTCAATGCCGCCAAGTGTTGGAACAGCCTGCCACTCATTTGGCTTCATCGTTGCACCAATCACCAGCTTTCCGCTATCTCTTTGAACGATATAACAATGATCATGGTAAATGGTGTGTGCGAGCGCTGGACCACTATTCCACACAGACACACATTCTCCTTTTACTGGATAGAGAGAATAAGGTAACCCCAGCTCTTCAAAAAAGCGGCCAGACCATACACCACTTGCTATCGTAAGGTCATCACATGTGAATGTGCCTTTAGCTGTTCTGACAGTTAATACATCTTTGTCCCGTTTGACTTCGATCACAGGTGTAAACTCCTTCACATCCGCCCCGTACCGAACAGCCGCCTGCCACAATGCCCTGCATACCGCATAAGGCTCAACATGAACATCTTCTTCAATGAAACCTGCTCCCATGATGTCATCTGCGATTTGCGGCATACGTTTTTTCACACAACTTGCTTCAAGCCATTGAAACGTGGACAAATGCTGCATCCGGCAAAGTGCACGTTTTTCTTCTTCTGTAAAGGCCACCTTCATAATACCGCCCACTGATGTCCGAATATCAATGCCTGATTCATGCTGAAGATCGACTTTTAATTTTTCATATAATGTCTGGCTTGCTCTGCCTACCTGAAAGAAAATATCCTCATGACCCTCTCCTTCAGCATGTGCACCAAGCATTCCAGCAGCCGCACTCGTCGTTTGCTTCCCTATCTCATTTGCCTCAAGTAATAGAGCCTGCTTTCCTGCTTTTGCAAGGTGATAGGCAATTGACATCCCTATGATTCCACCGCCAATGATTGCAATGTCATAATGCTTTTTCATAAGGATTCTCCTTTAGCTTTTTAGAAAATGCTTGCGCCATGATGTGCGGCTGATGGTGTGTGAAAATTCCCGACATGACAGCAATCCCTTTCACATTCACATGCATCAAGTCCGGGATTCGATCAGGCGTCAATCCACCAATGACCACCACCGGAATGGACAGCGCAGAAGTCAGTTCTTCCACAAGCTTTACGCCTCTCGCCTTAAGCCCTGGTTTACATGAGGTGTCATATATGTGCCCAAACATGACATACTCTGCACCACTTTCCTCGGCCGCTTTGGCTTCTTCTATCGAATGAACAGACACACCCGCATGAAGGTGAGGAAATTTTTGTCGCAGCTCCTTTGGCGAAAAGCTGTGACCTGGGAGATGTACCCGGTGAATATTGGTGAGCAGCGCAACGTCTACTCGGTCATTGATAACGAGTTTCTCTTTCGGTACACCTTCTGAAAGGAGTTGTCTCACGAGATCAACAAGTTCACTTGCTGTTTTAGACCGTTCCCGGATATGAATAAAGTCCACTTTAGATTCAATGGCTTTTATTTGCTTGATCAGCTCATTGACCGGAAACGAATCATTTGTCACTGCGTGGAGTTCCATTTGCACCAACCCCATCCAAGCATGCTGTTTGCCACGTTTCTTTTTTATACGCCATCTCCCAGAAATGGTATTCGTAATAGCTTGAAATCACAAAATTTTCTTTCATATTGGCCCGCACATGTTCTGGTGCTTTTTCCGCAAGTTCATCAAAGCGGTTGACCTGTTCAAAGACAAGCTCTTTAAACCAATCTCCTCCATATGTCAAAATCCATTCTTGATAAATCGGATGGTCAGGTGTCGTTTGTTTCAGCTTTTCTCCCACCTCATAATATAGCCAGTAGCACGGCAATAACGCGGCTAAAATTTCTTCAAATCGTCCGCTTTTCACAGACCTGTACATATGTGAGGTATACGCATAAGCAGTGGGTGAAGGCTTAAAGCTTTCAAGTGCTTCATCAGAGATCTGAAGCAGCTCTGTGAACTTTCTATGCAGCGATAGCTCTGCTTCATACGTGCCCTGCGCATGATACGCCATTCTGCCCGTCGTATGTAAGTCCTCACTAATGGCAGCTCCATATGCTTGCATCTTTGCGAAATGAGTTAAATAATACGAATCCTGCATCACGTAATAGGTGAACCGATCGAGTGATAGTGTGCCATCTCCAATCCCTTTCACAAAAGGATGCGTAAAGCTTCCATTCCACCATGTTGCTGCTGCCTCTTTACATTCCTTTGAAAATGTCATGTTTCTCTCCTCCTGTTTCTTCATATAAAAAAGCCACTTTCCGCGTGGAAAGTGGCTTGGAATTTGTAAAAAGCATAGTCAAAAACCGCACCACTTCCCTACGCAGGTATGAACCTGTTCAGGTAATGAGGGTCTAAAAGTCGACACTTTTATCTCAGCCCTTTTAAAGGACTCCCCTAGTGGATCAAACATATAATGTTGTACCTCTATCTTAATCAGGAATTGTTCATTGGTCAAGGGTTCATTGCAACTCTAATTGGGCTCTAAGTCCTGCTACATACTCCCGGGAACCTGACACAAGCACGCGGTCTCCGCTTCTGAGCGTCGTATCTCCGTGCGGTACTAAGCTGTCTACCCCTCTGAAAATACGGACAAAGACCAAATCACCGATAAACGGAAATTCCCTCAGCATGACATTATGATATCGATGATTGTTCATTTGAATTTGATACAAGGAAGTATCCTCATTTGTTAACAATCGAATCGCATCTGGTGCTTCAATCAAGGCTCTTAGCACCGTTTTAGATGATAGGAAATTCGAAAACGTATCAATACCCGCTTCCTTCAATGTCAGCTCTGCCTCAGCTTTGTTGACACTAGCAATGACTTGTTTCGCTCCTTCTTCTTTTGCAAATAAAGCAATTTCCTTATTTTGCGTCTCGCTGCCTGTTGCTACGACTAGAACATCCTCCCGGCCGATGCCTGCCTTTCTCAGCGTCTCATCGTCGTACTCTTCAATCGCTTCAACTTCAAAGATCGAATCGGCAAGCAGTGCTTCTTTATTTTCTTGAAACACATGCAAAATACGGATGTCATATTCATCCTGATGCAAGTCAAGTGTCACAGGTAAAGTCAGCTGGTTTGCGCCAATAAAGGTCACACGTTTTTTTTGATTCGCTTCTTGTTCTTTTTTAAACAGCACTTTAAACCAAACAGGCGTTAAAATACTCGTCAGCACAGCGACTAAAATCAGTGCGCCTGACATTTTATGATCAATGACACCGAGCCGCTCCCCAATCGTCGCAGCTGCAATGACGAGTGATAACGTCGATGTTAATAAAAAGCCGGAGCCGATGACTTTTTTCATGTCATACCATTTTTTCAAATAAAGAATTGGAATTAGCTTACTAAGCAGTAATGCAATAAACAATAGCGGAATCATGATCATAATGGTTGGGTCCTTGAACAGCGCCCATATATTCAAGTCCACACCGACCATCACAAAAAAGATCGGGATTAAAAATCCGTAACCAAATGAGTCCAGCTGCTGAACAAGCTCTTTATTTGGCGAAAGAAGGGACACGAGCACGCCTGCTAAAAACGCCCCAAGAATATTTTCAGCACCTAGTGATTCAGATAAGGCAACTAAGACTATAATGAGAGTAAAGATTGCCCTTGTCCCAATTTGCACCGTTCCTTTTGACATGGACTGAAAAATGGATTTTGTCTTAAATACTCGGCCAAATAAATAAAGAAGAATGCCTGCTGCAAATAATAATAGCAGAAGCCACATGTTCCCTGTTCCATCGCCATAAATGGAGGAAAACACAGCCAGTAAAATCATTGTCACCAAATCTGCAATGACGGCCACAAGCAGAATGATTTGACCAATATTCGTCTGCATCAACTTTTCCTCTTTTAAGGTTGGAACCACTACACCTAATGAGATGGTGGAAATGATGAGTGTCATTAAAAAGGCATTTTCAATAAACCCTGCAAGTACAAACGCATAGGACAGGATAAAGGAAATACAAAATACCCCAAGAAAAATTATGGTGGCTGCTTTAAACGTATTTGGTTCTTTTAAACCATTTGGAAGTTCTCGTGCTTTCTTCTTTGATTCAAAAGAAGAAAAATCTATTTCAAGTCCACTTAAAAACATCAGAAAAATAAAACCGAGCATGGATAACGTATCTAGCCATGCATCATGTTCGACAACCAGTTGAAACCCGCTTTTTCCAATGATGAGCCCCATGATAATTTCAGCGACAACGACCGGAATGGTCAACTTAAATCGGTGCAATAAAATGGGGGTGAAAAAGGCGACAATAATAACGACAACGAGTGATGAAACAGATGTATGCTCCATTGGCTAAAGCCTCCTAACATTGATGTTTAATCTTTTAAGTCTTACGTTAAAGCATTGATTCTAACAATTGCCTAAATGAAATGAAAGCCATTCGTTATATGTTCTAAAATTCAAACTTCTTTATACCCGATGAATGGATGAGAAAGATCAGGAGGAAACCTTATGAAATTCGATATCATTGGTGATATCCACGGCTGCTACGAAGAGCTGCTTACCCTCATATACAAACTAGGATACGAACTCAAACATGGATTACCCGTCCATCCTGATAAGAGAACGCTAGCACTTGTCGGTGATTTAACAGATCGAGGCCCTCAATCAGTAGACGTGATGCAATTTGTCATACATGCCTATTCACATGGAGCGATCCGTTACGTGCCTGGAAACCATTGCTTTAAGCTTTATCGCTATTTGAAAGGAAATCCCGTTAAATTACTGCATGGCATTGAAACAACAGTGAACGAAATAAAAAAACTGCCGCTTCATGAAAAAAACAAATTATCACATGAATTTAAACAGTTATTTGAGAAGGCTCCGCTTTATGATGTGCTGATTCCAGATGAGCTGATCATTGCACACGCAGCGATGAAGGAAAAGGATATTGGAAAGGAGCCGAATAAACAGATGCGATCCTATCTATTATTTGGTGCTGTCACAGGAGAGACTTGGCCAGATGGACGACCTGTGCGGAAGAATTGGGCAAAGGAATATGAAGGGAAACCGTGGATTGTTTACGGTCATACACCGGTGAAAGAACCTCGATTCGTTGGCAAAACAGTCAATATTGATACAGGCTGCGTTTTTGGAAATCAGCTGTCGGCTCTTCAATATCCTGAGCTTGAAACTGTCTCTGTCCCTTCATCTATGCCTTATGATGATTCTAGATTCCAGCATTTCACATCATAAAAACCCGGCCCTGCTTTGCAGGTGACCGGGTTTTCATTGTTTAAAGAAGCAGTGCCTTCATGTCAGCTGGCAATGGAGCCGAAAATGTCATTTGCTCACCTGTCATTGGATGAGGAAAGATAAGGGTTTCACTATGCAGCGCCTGCCGGTCTATCCGCTCGCTCGTTCCGCCATACAGCGTATCACCGATGAGCGGATGACCAAGATATTGCATGTGCACACGAATTTGATGTGTTCTTCCAGTTTCAAGTACAAGAGACACATCCGACATGTTCAAATCAGCGTCTACCTGTCGTACTGTATAATGCGTCACTGCCTCCTGGCCAGCCTCATCGACCATGCGTTCAATGATACTATCCCCTTTTCGGGCAATTTTTGCACGAACGGTTCCGTGCTTTTGTGCAATTATGCCCTGTGTAAAAGCTCTGTACGTTCGCTTGACCTCCCCTTCTTTTTGCGCTTTTGATAAAAGGCTGTGTGCAAAGCGATGTTTGGCGACAAGCATCACGCCAGATGTATCACGATCAAGACGGCTCACCAAATGAACCGTCAGCCGCACAGACTGCTCAGCATAATGGTAAAGCAGACCATTTGCAATACTATGCTCAGGATGCTCTCTAGAAGGAATGGATGGGATATATGGCTTTTTATTCAGCACAAGCACATGCTCATCCTCAAATATAATATCCAGCGGAATCGGAGCTGGTTTTAGACCTTCACTCACTTTTTCCTCAGGAAATAAAATGGTGAGCCTGTCTCCCTCGTGAAGCTCGTATCTCACGGTGACATGCTCTCCATTAATCAGCAGATCACCGCCATCAAATTTAATATCCGTCAGCATTCTTTTTGAAATGCCAAGATCAATTAAAAAGTCCTTTAAGAGCAGCCCCTTTTCTTTGGCTGTCATGGTTTTGGTTAACGTAAAGTATTCCAGCGAGAACGACCTCTTTCTTATTCTCCTTTTCCGATAAAGGAATCTTGCACCCTTTTCCAAAACGGAAATGGTCTAAATCGGGCAAAACGAACATTCTCGTCTGCCACCCGGCATTGAATAGATTTAACATCTTTATGAAGCAGCGACAAATGATCAATTGTTACCTGAAAATCAACATCATTAATTGGTTTGATTACACAAGTATGGTGGTCTGGCAAAATCAGCGGTGAACCGACCGTACGGAATACTCTGTTGTTGATTGAGGCCATTTCTGCCAGCTGAATGGCTCTAATGGAAGGATGGATAATGGCGCCCCCAAGTGCTTTATTATAGGCCGTACTGCCAGATGGCGTAGACAAACAAAGACCGTCTCCTCTGAAAGTTTCAAAAAGCTGACCCCTAATTTCAACATCTGCCACAAGCGTACCTTCCATACTTTTAATCGTACATTCATTCATTGCTAAATATTTCTCTTCCCGGCCGCCATCGTTGTATCTGACGATGACTTCAAGAATCGGATATTCCACAATATGATAAGGTGTTTTGGCAATCGCTAGGACAAGCTTTTCGATTTCACTTGGCACCCAATCAGCATAAAAACCAAGATGACCTGTATGAACACCAACAAAAGCCGTTTCATTCAGGCGGTTGCTATAGCGGTGAAAGGCATATAAAAGGGTTCCGTCTCCTCCAACAGTAATGACAAGATCCGGTTCCTCTTCATTTAATTCCATTCCAAAATCCAATAAGTAGGTCTGAATTTTATTTTTGAGTGTGTCAGATACAGAATTCCCTTTCGAAGAAACTGCAAATTTCATGAATTCTTCTCCTTTTCCACCTTGCTGCTATGAGAGGGCAGCATCATATTTGATCAAGCTTAGGCTCAGCTATCGTTTTTCTTTTTCCGGGAAAATGCCACTTGTGCTTCTTGAATTTCCCCTCTGATTTCAGACATCTCATCATCAAGAAGAGATGCTGCCTCAGAAGCTCTTTGAAGGCGCAGTTTGACCTTCTCTGGGATATTCCCGCTATATTTATAATTCAGAGAATGCTCGATGGTCGCCCAAAAGTTCATAGCAAGCGTACGAATTTGGATTTCGACAAGGAGCTGCTTCTCTCCGTTGACTGTTTGCAGCGGATATAACACAACAAGGTGGTACGAGCGGTATCCGCTTTCTTTATGTTCTGCAATATAGTCGCGTTTATCTACAACCACAAAGTCTTTTCGTGACTGGAGCATTTTTTTCACAACTTGTATATCTTCTACAAACTGGCACATAATGCGAAGCCCAGCAATATCCTGCATGGTTTCAATCTCATGCATCGGGATGTTTTTACGCTTTGCCTTTTCTAATATGCTGGCAACGGGTTTCACTCGGCCTGTGACAAATTCTACTGGTGAATGGTCATCCTCAAATTCATACAGCTTTCGAATGCCTTTTAGTTTCACTTTTAATTCTTCGACTGCTTGTTTATACGGTGCGAGGAATTGATCCCATTGTTTTTTGTCCATGAAATTTCCCCCAATTCCAAATACCTAATTATTTCAGAGGAATGTGCTCTTCACTTTCTCTTCCATATCTCCGTAATTGGCATTGTCTTTAATATTGTCAATTAAATAGTTTAATTCCTGATGAAGTTGAATGAGTTCTAACGATTGTTCTTCCGCCGCCAAATAGACAGGGATGTCAAGATTCATTGCTTCTTTTAATGGAGCCCATGTATGTTCCCCTAAAATAAGATACATAAAAGACTCCTCGGTTTCGAGTATGTAAACGAACGCAAAGTGATCAGAATCAACAAGCATTTGTCCTGATGCTTTTGCTTTTTGAATTTGCTCCTCTGACTGGATCGTCAAAATCAGCCTGTCTTCTTTTAAAGTTGCTTCTGTGATTTCAATTCTGTTTTGCATCATGATCTCCTTTACAACAAAGTACAGCTTTATTTTATCATATCAAGTTCAATATTGATAAACCGAACTTTTTGCGAAAATGCCGTTTTCTTCTTTTATATGAACATTTCACACCATTCAGCCTAAATGTTGGCACATGTTAAAGGACTTAATAAAGAAAAAAACAGACTTTTACATAGAGAACACACATCATGTACAATATGAATATTTCCTCTAAATGAAAGGTTGATGTTAAAGTGGCACAGGAAATTGAAATCGAACTAAAGCAATTATTACTGAAAGAAGAATTTGAACAGCTAAAACAATATTTTCAATTGAAGGATGCTGATTTCCGCACTCAAACCAACTATTACTTTGATACACCTCAATTTGATATAAAATCTCAATTTGCTGCATTAAGGATGAGAGAAAAAGACGGCAAATGGGTCCTCACGTTAAAGGAACCACACGAGATAGGCTTGCTTGAAACCCACCAAACGATCGCTCCTCCTTCAAGCCTTGACGATTTTCAGCTACCAGAAGGCGAAGTGGCTGACAGGTTAGACCATCTGAACATTCAAAAGAATCAAATTGTGTATTTTGGTTCACTTGAAACGTCGAGAGCAGAAAAAATGATCAAAGAAGGCTTAATTGTTTTGGATCACAGCCGATATTTAACAGTAGAGGACTATGAACTTGAATTTGAAGTGAGCGACCTGGAAATCGGACAAACCGCATTCTCCGCATTGCTCCAAAAATTCCAAATTCCTGTACGAAACACGAAAAACAAAGTCGTACGTTTTTATGAAGAAAAAATGAAAACACAGAATAGATGAATTCCTTGAAGGAGGAACATGATGAACGTCAATCAACTTCAATCCTTTATGCAGCTTCAAGCGCTCAAAACGTTACAATCGGATAACGGGCAATCGCAAATGCCGACTGGCCAAGAATCGAGCGCTCAAGCTTCATTCCAGTCGCTTTTGCAAGATTTTTTAGGCGGATCAGAACTATCACGTCTCCCGCTCTCAATCTCTGCTTTTATGGGAACGGACCCATCAACGGCTCCGAACACACAATATGCGCGTACGAATCCATACCTATCTGCCATCGCCGGCAGTGAACAGCTTCAAGCCCAGTCTTTATATGCAGATGACGCTCAATTAAATACGGCGAATGGCATTGGAAACGTCTTAAACAACAGCTATGCGCCGCCGCTTCAAAAAGCGGTCTCAAGCGGTTCATCAAAAGAGGTGAATCAGATCGTGTCACAAATGGCTGAAAAACATGGCGTCCCAGAGAAGTTGATCCACGCTGTCATCAAGCAAGAATCCGGCTATCGCTCGAATGCTGTCAGTCATGCAGGTGCGCTTGGGCTCATGCAGCTCATGCCGTCTACTGCTAAATCACTTGGCGTGAGCAATGCCTTTGATGCGTCCCAAAACATTGAAGGCGGTACGAAGTATTTAAAACAAATGCTTCAGAAATATAATGGAAATGTCTCACTCGCCTTAGCTGCCTATAACGCAGGCTCAGGAAACGTAGATAAATACGGAGGCATTCCCCCATTTAAAGAGACACAAAATTATGTAAAGAAAATCACAGCTCAATATTATGCCTAAACCGAAGAGAATAACCTCTTCGGTTTTTTGTATGTCGCTTTTCACCCTTTTTTGACTGAATGTGTTATGATATGGTCAATTGATCACGGAACCCCTCTCTCTCTCTGTATTTCCAATAGGCCAAAGCGGTTTGTTTGTGGAATTGAGTTGAGGTTGTTAAAATAAGTATACAAGAATAGAAACAACAAAATAGAATAAACTGAATATCACTTTTGAAATAAATGAAATTCGCAATAGGGTGAGCCATCCTATTAGCTACGAGTAAAAGGAGTAGTCAACATGGTACAATCGTTTAACGCACCTTACGAAGCGGTTGGAGAGGAACTTCTATCGCAACTTGTTGATACTTTTTATGAAAATGTAAAGTGTCATCCCTTGCTTCATCCTATTTTCCCGGATGACTTAAAAGAAACAGCAAGAAAACAAAAACAGTTTCTAACTCAATATTTAGGCGGACCCCCGCTTTATACAGACGAGCATGGTCACCCCATGCTGCGGGCGAGACATCTCCCTTTTCCGATTACGGAGGAGCGGGCTGACGCATGGCTTGAATGCATGGAGGATGCAATGGATCAAGTAGGACTAACCGGCGATATTCGTGACTTTTTATTTGAGCGGCTTTCTCTGACGGCTCGTCATATGGTCAATCAAACACCTGAAAAGGACGGACGATCTTGAGCTGCAATCAGCACGATCAATATTTCTCACACTGTCACGGACATCCTCAAAAGCCGATTGAAATCTATGTATTCATTGATCCTCTCAGCCCAGACTGCTGGTTATTGGAGCCATCAATTAAAAAATTGAAGATGAAGTATGGCCGTTTCTTCACTTTACGAACGGTCACAAGTTCGAGTATTAATGCATTGAACCGGAAAAGAAAAAAGCATTTGCTGACAGAAGCATGGGGGAAATTTGCCACCAAAACTCAGACTAAAAAAGAACAAATGCTGTCTGAACAAATTGTGACATCACCTTATCTCGCCTCGCTCGCACTAAAAGCAGCTGAGCTTCAAGGCAGAAAATGTGGAATGAAATTTTTACGTCTCATTCAAGAATCCCTTTTTTGTCATCAGCAAGATGTCACAAGTGAACATGTCTTGCTGGAAAATGCAAAAAGTGCCGGACTGGACATTGAGGAGTTCCAGCGGGATATCCATTCTCAAAGTGCTGTCAAAGCATTACAATGTGATATGAAAATCGCAGCTGAGATGGACGTATCTGAGCTCCCTACCTTCGCGTTTTTTAATACGATTAACGGAGATGAAGGATTAAAGATTTCAGGTGCTTACTCTTATGATATATACGAGGAAATTCTCTTTGAAATGATTGGTGAAAAACCTACACCTTCAGAACGACCTCCGATTGAATGGTTTATTGCTTACTTTCAATTTGCCTCTGCAAAAGAGATTGCCGTAGTATATGACTTGACGCTTGAAGAAGTTGAACGAAAAATGAAGAAGCTGGCTTTCGCCAAAAAGGTAGAACGTGTACAAGTACATCAAGAAATGTTTTGGCGCTATAAAGAAGATGAAAGCCATTCAGATCTTGACGTCTACCGCTGTGAGAATGAACATGGGTGCTGACCCGTGTTTTTTCTTTACCTCACACAAGAACATTTGTTCTGTTTTTTTAACACGAAGAAACCGCGCCGGGATAAGCGCGGTTTCACTATGTCTTAACGACAACAAAGGGGATGGGAGAAATTTTTCACGGTCAAACAAAGGGGTAATGTTTGTATGTGATTAATTTCACATCTGTAGTATATCAAATTTTGTCGACTTATGACAACCGATATGCTATATGTTCATATTTTTGTCACAAAACATAAGAGGGTTGTCACTTTCATATAGTGAAAGTAACGAAAAAATGGAGGGATTTGCATGCGCAGCACAACCATTGGATTTGTTGCCATTGGCTTATGTTTCTTTTTAAATATATTAGGCTTAATGAAAATGCTGCCTCTTTATCTGACGTCTCCGCTCTTATTTGCTTCCATTTTCTTTACGCTCTATCGTATGAACCACCGTAAGACCTTTAAAGGATTTAAAGGTTGATGATGTGCAAGAACGACCTCCTCATGAGAAGAGGTCTCAGCGTGTAGACAAACCCTCGCATTCGGTGTCAGTCCTGCGTGCCGGTGCTCACGAATGTCAAATTCGCTCCGCTCCGGTACTCGTCCTTCCTAGACTTCAAAAGAAGACAAAGGGCTAAAATAAAGTTCATTTTAGCCCTTTGTCAACAATCTGCGACCTCCTCATGAGAGGTCTTTTTTTATGATCAGAAAAAAACTCCTGTCAAAAGATGAGCTTGCACTCACACGTCTGACAGAAGTCTTTTCATTACTCACCCGTTTTTGAGATGAGTTCTTCCATTTCTTTGAGTTTTTCTTCGAACAATTGACAAGCTGCTTCAATTGGTTCCTTAGATGCCATATCAACACCTGCTTTTTTCAGCACATTGATTGGGTAATCAGAGCTTCCTGCTTTAAGGAAATCTGTATAACGCTCCACCGCAGGTTTACCTTCTGCTAATATTTGCTTGCTTAATGCCTGCGCCGCACTATAGCCTGTCGCATATTGGTACACATAATAGTTGTAATAGAAATGAGGGATTCTCGTCCATTCTAATCCGATTTCCTTATCAACAACCATGCCGTCGCCAAAATATTTCTTATTCAGGTCGTAATAAAGGTTCGTCATGAACTCTGGCGTTAATGCCTCTCCTTCTTGCGCTTTCACATGAATAAGATGCTCAAACTCAGCAAACATCGTTTGTCTGAATACCGTTCCTCTAAACCCTTCTAACAAGTGATTTAACACATACAAACGCTGCTTTTTATCCTCTAAATGATTTAGCAAATATTCGCCTAGTAACGCTTCATTTGTTGTGGAAGCCACTTCAGCTACAAAAATACTGTAGTTTCCATAAGGATAAGGCTGGTGCTTTCTTGTATAGTAGCTATGGACAGAGTGCCCAAATTCATGAGCCAGTGTAAATAAATTATCAATATTATTTTGCCAGTTCATCAGGATATATGGATTGGTACCATAGCTTCCTGATGAATACGCACCGCTTCGTTTCCCTTTATTCTCATAAACGTCTACCCAGCGATTGTTGAGTCCTTCTTTTAACACGGACACATATTCTTCCCCTAATGGCGATAACCCTTTCAGCATATAATCCTTTGCTTCATCGTAGGTTAACTTCATGCCAGCATCTTTCACAAGTGGTGTATACAAGTCATAATTGTGCACTTCATCAAGCTTTAATACCTTTTTACGTAATTCAATATAACGGTGTAATAACGGTAAGTATTGATGAACTGTATCAATTAGATTGTCATACACTTCTTCTGGAATGCTATTTCTTGATAGTGCTGCTTCTCTTGCAGATTTGTAATTTCGTACTTTCGCATAAAAATTATCTTTTTTAATCGAACCGCTCAGTGTAGAAGCAAGTGTATTCTTATACTGATCATATGTTTTATACACAGCTTTGAAAGCATTCTTTCTCACTTCACGATCATCACTGTTTAAAAATGTGATGAAGTTGCCGTGGGTGATTTTCTTTTCTTCCCCATTCTCATCCTTTACAGAAGGGAACGAAATATCGGCATTGTTAAACATACTAAAAGTTGTGGATGAAGATGAGAGAGGTTCAGAGGCCTCAGCTAATAAAGCTTCTTGCTCCTCACTTAAAATATGTGGGCGCTCTTTGTTAATTTCTTCGAGAGCGTGAGAATAAAGTTTTAATTCTTCTTTTTCCAGAATAAATTGCTGCAGTTTATCTTCTTGAATCGATAAAATCTCAGGAACAATATAAGCAGATGTACTAGACAGCTGTGTAAATAAATTGGACGCCTTATCATTTAATGCCTGAAATGATGAATTTGTTGTATCTTCATCGTATTTCATGTGCGCATATGTATAAAGCTTGCCAAGCTTTTCAGAAAGTTGATCCTGAAATGTTAGGGCTTCATACAGGACATCAGCAGAATGAGCCAGCTTGCCTTTAAATTGGGCTAGCTTAGGAATTTCTTTTTTTACAGCTTCGAATTCCTTGCTCCATGAATCGACGCTTTCAAAAATATCTTCAAGACGCCATTTGTTTTCTTCTTTTACTTCGCTTCTGTCTGGTAAATGGTTGTTTTTGCTTTGTGAAGTCATATGAATCCCCCTTGCATGAGTTGTGTTAAACCAACCTTTCGGAAAGTGAAAGAAATTGGTGTTGTATTTATCTTCTTTGTTTTGAACTATATTTGTCAAATCATATGCAGAAATAAATACCAAACAGGCTAAAAAAATGAGAAAAAAGCGTTTCTTTCTATTCAATAGCAGCACCACCTTTTTCTTATCATGATCAAAGTGGGCATGAAACATGCTAATGAAATAAGAAAGCATCTCGTTTTAACACTTCATCTATTGTTCGGATTGGCATTTGATTCGACGTTACTTCATAATTACCCTCTTTCGTCATGTGTAAAAACCCTTGGCAGACAAGTACCTTTACATATGCGGTGATCACCTCTTTGACTTCTTTATTGAGACACCTGCATATCGGAGCTTCACTTCTTTTGCCTGCACACACCGATAGATTTCTTTTATTAGGTGTTGAATGGTCACTGGCCCTCTTCCTCTTTTTCTAACCATCCAATCATATAGACATCCCTGCCAGACATAAACGGGACTTGAAAAGATATACGCTTCTGTCAGCGGGATAAATAATTCAGATGGCAAAAACGGAAATGCCGTATGGTGATGCTCATAAAAAATGTTTCTCAAACGCTTACTTTCATTTGATAAAATGCCAGGAGGCCTCTGCCTAAATTGCTGAATACACCTAAGCCATTGCTTGTTTAATGGACGCTTGCTCAAGGAAGGATATAGAAGTGCCGAAAGTTGACGATATGCTGAAGGCGGTCTGACGGTCATTGTGGCACATATTTTCGTGGGCTGAAACACAAGGATTTGATCAAGATGGAGAAACATTTGCTGGATCGGACAGTAAAAAATCAGTCTCCTTTTCTTCGTTTGCCTTAAGATTCCCCAATGAATGGAGGAGAAAGAAAAGAGCTGGGTAGATGTTCTTTTTAAACGATTTGCACCTATGATCCATATAGGAAAGAGCCCTGCTGCACGGAGACCTTCTGTTCTTTTCCGCAGCTCTTGCTGCGAAATATTCGCACACTGAAATTCGATCGCATAGCCTGCATCACCTATAGCGACGGTCACATCAGGGCGCTGCTGAACCTTTGAAACATACTTCTCCATCACCGGTTCATGTCCAAGCCTAGTGAGCCAATCCTTGATGGCAGCCTTCCCCGCCTGATGATAAACCGTTTCGCCTGAAGCAGCTAACGGACATGCTGTCAGCTGTTTATGTGCAAAATGATAGACACGGTGCTCGCCTAACTTTAATTGCACCTCCTGCCTGCATTCAGGACAATAAAATTTACACGTAGCCCTTACATGCTCTAGCCGACTTTTCGTTAGATGATGTGTAATTCGTATAAGCTTCCCATTATCCATGATCGCTGCGTTCATTCATTTCGCCCCTTGCTCTTTGATGACCAGATTATAGCTTGTTCTCATCAAGGGAAGCGAATATCGAAAATGGACTTTTATCGTTTCAAAACATGGTTTCACCGAGCTTTTCCTCGTTAAAATGAAAAATCCCCCTTTTAGAAAATGGGGGAAATACAATCTTTATAAAAGTGGTGATAATAATCTTGCGGTAGATTCAAACAGTCTCACTCTCAAAGGTCTCTTTGCAAATTCTTCTAGGACAATTTCATGCGACTGCTCTAAATCACCTAAGAAGTCGTTGACCAGCTTCTCTGTGCTTTTCGTTTTATAGAGGAAGGCATTCACTTCAAAGTTCAAATGAAAGCTTCTCATATCCATGTTGGCCGTCCCAATCGATGCCAGCTCACTATCTACAATAATAAACTTACTATGCATAAAGCCTTGATCATATTCATACACCTTCGCCCCTGCTTCAAGAAGCTCCGGGAAGTATGAACGAGACGCATGGAAGACGATGCGTTTATCTGGATTCTTCGGTGCAATAATCCGTACATCTACTCCACTCAAAGAAGCAATTTTCAACGCTGACAATATATCATCATCAGGTACAAAATACGGTGAAGCGATCCAAATTGACTTTTTAGCTGAGATGATCATGGAGAAAAAGAGATTTTTAATGACCTCCCACTGTTTATCAGGTCCGCCGGCAATCATTTGGACGCCTTCTGTTGTACTTTCAATATGGCTAAAATCTTTAAAATAGTCCACGCCTGAGCATCTTTCATTGGTCATATAATACCAATCCTGCATAAAAATTTGCTGCAAATCGCGAACTGCCTCACCTTGAATCATCAGGTGCGTATCACGCCAAAATCCATATTGCCTGCTTCTGCCCATATATTCGTCCCCAATGTTAAGACCGCCGACAAATCCTACTTTTCCATCAATCACCACGATTTTTCGGTGATTTCGGAAGTTGATTTTATTATTTAACAAGGGTAGTCTTACTGGTAAAAACGGAACGATCTGAACGCCAGCTTTTTCTAGGTCAGCAATATATTGACGAGAGAGCTTTAAGCTGCCTACATCGTCATATAAAAAACGGACAATGACGCCATTTTTCGCTTTTTCAATTAATATGTCCTTTAATTCTTGACCAAGATCATCGTGGCGGAGAATATAATATTCTAAGTGAATGTGATGTTTTGCCTTTTTGATCTCTTCAAAAATATGAGAGAACGTTTCTTCTCCATTGGTTAGGACTTTAGAGGACGTTCGATACGTAATGGGGGTATGTCCAAGTCTATGGGCAAGCTTAAATAAAAGCTGCTGATGGTCACCCATATGTGTCATTTTTTCAATTGCTTCTCTGTGAATGCGTTCATCTTCCTGAATTAACTGCTCATCCAGCACCGCTTTCTTTTCAAACAGCCGGCGCTTTTTAATATTACGTCCAAAGAAAATATAGAACAAAAATCCGAATAACGGAAAGCTGCCAAGCAGGACAAGCCACGTAATCGTTTGAGACGGGTTCCGGTTCTCTAAGAAAATGACAAATCCGATAAAGATAATCGATAAAGTGAAGAGAACACTGACGGAACTGAGTACACTTACCGCTAGATCACCGGCAAAAATTTGGATAATCAAATAAGCACTTATCGTAATGATAAGAAAAAATAGAACCTTAACTAAATTTCTCATTTCATTTTCTCCTTGCCGATCTCTTTGTTTAACTATTCATTCAGATAAAAAAGCCGATTCCTCTATAGAAATCGACTTTTTGTTGTTTACGAGAAGTGCTGTTGAAGCGTTTCAAGGGCATTCCCTTTAATAATCAGCTGACCGTATTCTTGTAGTCTGTAGATGCTGACCACTGATTCATGGGCGTATTCAAGCAGAATGCTGAGCTTATTCTCCACTTGCTCATCTGACAAATCCTCGTGGAAGTCAACATATAGATAATAACGGTTTTCAAACGAATATAAACTTGTGGTAAAATCCTGCATATTTAATTGAGAAAGTGCAATCAAATCTTCAAAATCATCCATTTTCAATACGAATTGGAGTTGAAGCTTTTTGTCCTTCTCATTATGTTCTTCTTGATCCTGCTCTTCTTTATGAAAATCATCAAGCAGTGCATCTAGGCTTTCTTCTGTTTGATCTTTTTTATCTTCTGGAATCGGCAATTCGAGCTTTTGTCCATCTTTAGAAAGTTGGGCTTTTGTCACGACAATTTCAAGGCCTTTATCAAGGGCCTGTACTTGAATCCAAAGCGGTCCCTCTACTGCAAACTCTTCTTCTTCGTGCACTTCGTCCATTACTTCCCAGAACAGCTCTTCACTGCGCTCACGATTATACCAAATCTCTTCACGGTCAAAACCGCGATCTTCAATATCACCATAGGAAATATAAAATTTCACTGTATGTTCATTTATTCTTTCGATTTCCATTTTGCCAACCTTCCCTTCTATATAAGATGTTGAAGGGACATACAAGCTCCCAATTAATAGTACTTTACTACACTTTACCCGTTCCGTCTACATGTTAACCGTTTAAAGACTTGAGGTATTGCTTTGTACTGTCTATTTTATGATAAAACATGAATAAAAGAAATAAAAACGCATTTTTTGCAAAGAAAACTTGCAGAAACATATATTTGAATTGTCCTCATATATTGGTTGTACGAGCTCTATTAGTGACGTGAGGTGAAATGGGTGGAAACAGAGTGGATCGTATCCTTACTGATGATTATTGGCATAGACCTGATTTTAGGCGGAGATAATGCGCTCATCATTGCGATGGCCAGTCGAAGCTTATCAAATGATAAACGCAATAAAGCCATATGGATCGGCACACTTTTGGCAGTGCTGATGAGAATTACGATGACAGGTGCAGCAGTTTATTTATTGACCATCCCTTATTTGCAATTTATCGGCGGGCTCTTTCTCCTTTATATAGGATACAATCTGTTAATTGAACAAAAGAAAGAATCGATTCGGATTAAAAGCAGCGGCTCCCTTTGGCGTGCGGTTCAAACCATTGTGATTGCGGACCTGTTTATGTCGCTTGATAATGTGATCGCAGTTGCAGGAGCCGCAAAAGGCAACATGGTGCTCACCGCTTTTGGCTTAATGATTTCAGTGCCTATTATTATTTGGGGAAGTAAGCTCATTCATACAGCATTAACCAAATTTCCGTTTCTTTTATACGGAGGAAGTGCCCTTTTAGCTTTTACTGGCGGTGAAATGATTGTCCGTGATGTGAAATTGAATGAATTTATGGCTCAGCATGCAACCCTTGAATTTTTACTTCCATTTTTAACAGTCGCAACCGTCATTTTAGCCAGCCTCTTTTATGAACAAACGGCTGAAAACAAATAAAAAAAGCTGCCAGATGATCGGCAGCTTTTCGCTTTTCTATTAGTTAGCAAGTCGCTGAGCTTCTCGCAGTTGGAATGTACGAACCGTTCTTGGAAGGAAACGTCTAATTTCATCTTCGTTGTACCCAACTTGTAATCTTTTTTCATCCAAAATAATTGGACGTCTTAAAAGACCAGGATGCTCGTTGATTAGTTTATACAATTGTTGAAGCGGCATTGTCTCAACATTCACATTTAGCTTTTGGAAGACTTTAGAACGTGTTGAGATGATTTCATCTGTACCGTCTTCTGTCATTCGAAGAATTTCTTTGATTTCATCGATTGAAAGAGGCTCAGAAAAAATGTTTCTCTCTTGATATGGAATATTGTGCTCTTCTAACCACGCTCTTGCTTTTCTACATGATGTACAGCTTGGTGATGTGTATAATGTTACCATAAATCTTCACTCCTCAATTTGTAGAATGAATATTGATCTGTATTCTTAAATTAAAATTGTTCTAAATAAGTAATCTTTATAGTGATTATACTATAAAAAAGTAAGTGTGAACAGATTTTCTTGCAATTTTTGTGACAAAAACTAAACAATTTCATTCTTTTTGTAGTGATGCTTGATGTCTGAACATTCTCATTTAGTCGAGATGATCGAAAATATTTTTTTGTTTTTTATTTTCAATGACCTTCAACACATCATCAACATCCTCATACGATTGTCCATACCATTCTTCATCTTTATACGTATGGATTCTTTCATATGTCTTCCTCATGGCCTCCATCATTTCTTCCTCATTATCTGTAAGAGGCGACCAATAAAGGATTTCCATACGGTTCACTTCATTGGTTGCAAGTGACCTGCGTTTATAACCGATTGATTCAGCATGCTTGAAGTGCTCTCTTTGGTAAAACTTTAGGCGTTTTGCAGTATCTGCATCATCTTCATCTACAGGCTCCACCTCAAGCAAGATCGGTTTCTTTTTTTCCTTCAGCTTATGAATGAGCTTTGAGCCGAGGCCTTCACCTCTTGCATCTTTGGAAACAAATAAATAATCAATAAAGATGAAAGAATCGAATTCAGCGTACATCATCACATGATGAGGCCCTTCTTCCTTATGATAAATTTCACTTCTTTCCTTTAATAAAGCTTCCATATGCTCTTTTGACTTCATTTCTTCTATCGGGAAGTATTCACTGAGCTTTTCATACCAATTCATGGATCCGCTCCTTATGATATAGTGAAGAACCACTTCCTTATATATTCCCGATTTCCTGCTATTTAAACGCCTGTACTAGTAAGACGCTAAAAAGTCTTAGGTGGTTTCACTTTTTTTCAAACAATACAAAAAAAGTTTTGGTTTTATATCGAACGATTCATGAGCATGTGAAAGCAAACAAACAGAATGAGTGTCATCGCTATTTGAAACATGATTAAATAAAGATACTTTATGCGCCGTGCTTCTGGCTTCTCGTTGTTTGTATGACGGTAAAGCACATATTCCACCGAAAACGAAATGCTGCCAATGAGCACCATAAACGCGAGCAACCATTGTCCTCCGTTTTGTTCCTTCAAAAATGACGTTGAGAAAAGCATGAATACGATCAGAAAATGAAGCACTGAATAGCGAAAAGCCTTCCATTTTGACATCTTATTTCCTCCTAGACTTCTCTTTTTGCGAATCAAAAATTACCATAATATTGTTTTTTTGTAAAATAAAAAAGAAGCACTGACCTAGCAGTGCTTCTTCTCTTATTGTTTAGCCTGGAGCTCTTTGAACTCTTCCTCTGTACAGCTCACAAAGTGGCCTGGCTTCACTTCACGGAACTCCGTGTTCGTTCCTTTATGAACAGATGGATCGTACTTAATTCGTTTGCGGTTACGCTCATAATCAGGATCTGGAAGCGGAATCGCAGATAGTAATGATTTTGTATATGGATGAAGCGGGTTTTCGTATAGTTCATTCGCTGGTGCAAGCTCAACCAATTTCCCAAAATACATCACACCGATACGATCGCTGATGTATTTCACCATGGAAAGGTCATGCGCAATGAATAAATACGTTAAGCCTTTTTCATCTTGCAGTTCTTTCATTAAATTGACGACCTGCGCTTGGATGGACACATCTAGTGCAGAGATTGGTTCATCGGCAATGATAAAATCCGGCTCAACTGCTAATGCACGAGCAATTCCAATACGCTGTCTTTGACCACCTGAGAATTCATGTGGATATCTGTTCGCATGCTCTTTGTTCAAGCCAACAGTTTCAAGCAATTGATACACACGCTCTTTCCGCGCTTGCTTTGATTTCGCAAGGCCATGAATGTCTATGCCCTCTGCAATGATATCAAGGACTGTCATTCTAGGGTTAAGTGAGGCATACGGATCTTGGAAGATCATCTGCATTTGTCGGTTGAATTCAAGCATTTTTTGTCTTGATTTCTTTCCGTGTACGCTCTCTCCTTTATAAAGAACCTCGCCATCAGTTGCATCATAAAGTCTAATGATGGATCGGCCCGTAGTGGACTTACCACATCCAGACTCACCTACAAGGCCAAGTGTTTCACCTTTGTAAATATCAAATGAAACGCCGTCAACTGCTTTCACAGTTCCTCTTGCTGTATGGAAATGCTGCTTCAAATTTTTAATTTCTACCAGTTTTTCTGCCATGCTATTCACCCTCTTTTACTAATACAGGTTTTTCGTAGCTACCTTCTAGTTCACGCATTCTCGCCTTTACAGCAGCAGGCGGTTCAACTTTAGGTGCATTCGGATGAAGTAGCCATGATTTCACATAATGCGTATCGGATACTTTGAACATTGGTGGTTCTTGTTCGAAGTCAATTTTCATTGCATAATCGCTACGGAGTGCAAATGCATCTCCTTTCGGCGGGTTTGTCAGGTCTGGCGGTGTTCCTGGGATAGCCGTCAGCTTCCCTTCATCCCCGCCATCTGTATCCAAACTTGGCATTGATGCTAAAAGTCCCCATGTATACGGATGTTTCGGATTGTAGAAAATTTCATCGACAGTTCCTGTCTCCACAATCTGTCCTGCATACATGACAGCTACACGATCTGCGACATTGGCAACAACACCCAAATCGTGGGTAATAAAGATAATCGATGTTTCAACCTTTTGCTGAATTTCTTTCATTAATTCTAAAATTTGCGCCTGAATCGTTACATCAAGTGCAGTCGTCGGCTCATCGGCAATCAATAGCTTTGGATCTGCTGCGAGTGCCATCGCAATGACTACCCTTTGTCTCATCCCGCCACTAAATTCATGCGGATACTGCTTGATTCTTTTTTCAGGCATTGGAATTCCAACGAGTTCCAATAGTTCAATGGCTCTTTTTTCAGCCGCTTCTTTTGAAATTTGTTCGTGCTTGAATAGCACTTCTGTAATTTGTTTCCCGACCTTCATGGTTGGGTTCAGAGAAGTCATCGGATCTTGGAAGATCATCGAGATGTCTTTTCCGCGAATGGTTTGCATTTGTTTTTCGGTTTTCTTGACAATATCTTGCCCATCAAAAAGGATCTCTCCGCGCTTGAAATAACCTGGCGGCATCGGAATTAATCTCATGATGGCCTGTGATGTCACACTTTTACCAGAGCCAGATTCACCTACAATCGCAAGTGTCTCGCCTTTATTTAAGTGGAAGTTCACACCACGAATGGCTTGAACCTCTCCACCATATGTTTTAAATGAGATTGCAAGGTCTTTCACCTCTAGAATACGTTCACGTTCCATCCTAATCACTCCTTATTTACGCAACTTCGGATCTAAAGCGTCTCTTAGTCCGTCTCCAACCACGTTAAAACCAAACATTGTAATACAGATAAATGCGGCTGGGAACCATAATCTCCACGGATAGTACGTCATGGCCGGAATTCCGTCAGATGCCATTGTTCCCCAGCTCGCTAATGGAGCCGGTACACCAAGCCCTAGATAGCTCAAGAATGCCTCTGTGAAAATAGCAGAAGGAATTGTTAATGTCATCGTCACAAGAATTGGTCCCATTGAGTTTGGAATTAAGTGTTTAAATAAAAGTCTAGATGTTTTCGCACCTAATGTTTGTGCAGCAAGAACGTACTCTTGGCTCTTCAATTGTAAAACTTGTCCCCGAACAATACGTGCCATGTTAATCCAGCCTACAACTGTCATGGCGAGGATAATTGTTAATAATCCCTTTGGCAGAACAACCATCATTAAAATAACCATTAATAGTGTTGGGATTGCCCATAAAACGTCTGCAATACGCATCATCACTTCGTCCGTACGACCGCCTTTGAATGCAGCAATACTTCCCCAGATAATACCGATGATCACGTCAAGAATAGCTGCAGCAAGACCGATAAAGATCGAGATTCTTGCCCCTACCCATGTACGAACAAACATGTCTCGGCCTAAATCATCCGTACCGAACCAGTGCTCTTTTGAAGGCGGCTGGTCTGCATTAAGCAAATCTGTCGTAGAGTAATCATATTTAGAAAACATCGGAACGAAGATTGCCAGCATCACAATAATAAAAATGATTGCGAGCCCAACCATTGCAAGTTTATTTGCACGGAAGCGAAGCATAGCATCCTTCCATAAAGATAGACTCGGTTTAGAAATTTTTTCAGATTCTGCTGCATCAGCCGTCGCGGGCACAAATAAATCTTTTCTCATCTCTTCCATGTGTTAGACCCCTTTCTTCGCCTTCGTCAGTTTAATTCTAGGATCGATAATACCGTAGAGGACGTCAACGACTAGAATACTGATTAATAGAATAATACTGTAGAAGACTGTGACACCCATGATGACGGTGTAATCACGGTTTGTAATGCTTGTGACAAAGTGAGAGCCTAAGCCAGGAATACCAAAAATCTTCTCAACGACAAAACTACCTGTTAAAACCGAAGCTGCCATTGGTCCCATGTATGTAATGACAGGTAACAATGCGTTTCGAATCGCGTGTTTGATCGTAACAGCTGTTTTCGTTAATCCTTTCGCTCTAGCCGTTCTAATGTAGTCACTGTTTAGTACTTCAAGCATACTTGACCGCGCAAGTCTAGCGATAAATGCCATTGGCATGAAGGAAAGTGCAATAGAAGGTAGTACGGTGCTGGCCCAAGACTCCCATCCTGCAACTGGGAAAATCGCAAAGAAGCTTGCCTCAGATGCAAATACATATTGTAGTAGCGCCGCTAAAATGAAACTTGGAACTGAAATTCCAAAGATCGTTAAAATGGCAATCGTATAGTCTTGCCACTTGTTATGATAGAGCGCTGCAAGGACCCCAAACAATACACCAAATGCTAATGCGAGGAGAATTGCCTCAATTCCGAGGGTAAAGGAAACGGGGAATCCAGAACTGATTAAGTCATTTACGGTTTGTCCTTTATATTTAAATGAGGGGCCAAAATCTAATGTTGCAACGGAACCTAAGTAGCTTACATATTGAACAAATAAGGGCTTGTCCAACCCGTAGTGCTCGTTTAGGTTTGCTTCAATTTCAGCAGGAAGTTTCTTCTCTCCAGAGAATGGACCACCAGGTGCTGCCTGCATGAGAAAGAAAGTTGCAGTTACAATAACAAACAGTGTGATTAAAATATATATTAATCGCTTACCGATATATTTAAGCAACGGAATTGCACCTCCATGATTTTACAACAATTTCTCTAATCAGCAAGAAAGGTATATGGAGAGACATCCTCCATATACCTTAAGATCCTTGCCGTAGATCTCTTACACTATAACTCTTACTTTTCGAAATGTGCCCATTTGTATTGTGCATCACCGAGTCCAGATACAACTACACCTTTTAGTTTTGGATCTTGTACCCAAAGTTGAGTGTAGAAGTAGATTGGTGCTATAGGCATATCGTTGATGAGAATTTCTTCTGCTTTTTTCAGCATTTCTTCACGCTTCGTTTTATCTGTTTCTTTCGCAGAATCATTCAATAATTGTTTATACTCTTTGCTTTCCCAACCAGTGTCATTGTTTCCACCGTCTTTATCTTTGTAAAGCTCAAGGAAGTTCACTGGATCGTTGAAATCACCTAACCAGCCCATACGTCCGATTTGGTAATCTCCACTGTGAAGTTTATCGATATAAACGTTCCACTCAGAGTTATCAAGTTCAACTTTCACGCCTAAGTCTCTCTTCCACATTTCTTGAATTGCTTGTGCAATCTTTTGGTGAGCTTCATCCGTGTTGTAAGAAAGTTTCAATGCTGGAAGATCAGAAACTGACTTATAACCTAATTCTTTCACACCTTTTTCAAGAAATTCTTTTGCAGTTGCTACATCATGATCTTTGAAGTAGCCAGTTTTGTTGTCCTCGAAACCTTCCATTGTTGGAGGAACGATTGCCATAGCTGGAACTTGTTCACCTTGTGTAATTTTGTCAACAATCGCTTGACGATTGATTGAGTAAGCAAGTGCCTTTCTGATGTTTGCATTGTTTAAAGGTTTTACTTCAGTGTTGAATTTATAATTATAAACACCTGCAATCGTCTGGATCTTAAGATTGCCTTTATTTTTCAATGTTTTTAGAGACTCAGTAGGAAGGTTTCCAGTTGGAGAACCAGCCCAGTCAAGCTCGCCTTTTTCGAACATGCTAAGCTCAGTGTTTGTATCTTTGATCATAGACATGTTAATCTTTTTCAATTTTACAGTATCTTTATCCCAGTATTCATTGTTCTTCTCAAGCGTGATAGAACCGCCATGTTTCCATTTAGTAAGAGCAAATGGTCCGTTAGATACGTAGTTTTCACCAGCATTTGTGTACCAGTTTTTATTCTTTTCAGCCACTTTTTTGTTGACTGGCATATACGTATAGAATGCAGTTAGTTCAGTAAAGAACGGTGTTGGGTTCTCAAGCTCAACTACAAGCGTTTTGTCGTCTTTAGCTTTAATGCCAACATCAGCAACTTTCGCTTTCCCTTTGTTTGCTGCTTCAGCACCTTTAATATAGTAAAGCTGGTAAGCATATTGAGATTCATTTTTAGGATCTAATGCCCATTTCCAAGCATATTCGAAATCTTCTGCTTTAACAGGGTCACCATTAGACCATTTTGCATCACGAAGTGTGAATGTGTATGTTTTACCATCAGCACTTGTTTTGATATCAGAAGCCATCGCATTTTCTGGCTTTCCTTCAGCGTTAATTCTTGTTAATCCCTCAAAAGTCTGACGGATGACACTTCCTGAAGTTGAATCATTTGCCAGTCCCGGATGTAGAGAAAAAGGCTCAGTGGAGATATTCACATTTAATGTTGTTTTAGCCTCTCCAGAACTGCTCGTGCTGTCGCCTGATTTGTTTCCGCTGAAACCACAAGCGCTTAATACAAGTGTGAAAATAAGCATTAAAGTAACAACAGACCAACGCTTTTTCAACTGTATTCCCCCTTATAATATGTTTTAGTTCAAAGGTCTCGATAGAAGATGAGATTCAGATTTAAGAAATAGCGTAAAAAAGTCCCTAAATAGCTTACTTTCTATTTCTTTTGTTTTTTCTGAATTTTCACTATGTAAAGAGCCTAGCACAAACGTGTGAACAAATTCATTATAATGAATAGAATAATTTATTGCAATATCAATTTCACATATTTTTAAAAAACGTAAATGGGGATAAAGAGGGATTTTTATAAACTAAAGTCTCAATCACTTCAACAAATTAAAGCGTAAATTGATTAAAATAATTAAACAAATTCAGCAAGAATAATGTTTTATACATATAATTAATCATCCTTTTTTAAAAAATTCTGACAGATAGTTGTTATTTTATCTAAAATTTAAAGTGTCAAACGACATGATGAGAAGGTCACACAAGGGCTTCGTGACTTTTTCATGGTCATCCTTTATAATAGATAGACATACTGTTGCGATGAAAAAGAAGAGTACATATATTCACCATTTACAGAGAGTCTGCGGCCGGTGTGAGCAGATAATGGCATGTATGGAATGGGCTTTGGAGCAGCTAACCGAACACTTCTAAAAAGTGAGTAGGCTTAGACGGAGCAGTCTCCGATATCAACGTCTTGAGTGATTTCTGATTGAAATAACAAGGGTGGTACCGCGGTTCATTCGTCCCTTTTCTGTTGAAAAGTGATGGGTGGGCCTTTTTATATTGAAGAAATGAGGTTTTAATATGACAAAGAAGACGATTTTCTCAGGCATTCAGCCTAGCGGTTCTGTGACATTAGGGAACTACATTGGGGCAATGAAGCAATTTGTTGATTTGCAGCATGACTATCATGGCTATTTTTGTGTGGTGGATCAGCATGCGATTACGGTGAGTCAGGACCGGCTAGCTCTTCGTCAAAATATTAGAAGCTTGGCGGCTCTTTATTTGGCAGTAGGACTTGATCCAGAGAAGGCGACATTGTTTATCCAATCAGAGGTACCTGCCCACGCCCAGGCAGGCTGGATGCTGCAATGTGTCGCTTATATTGGGGAATTAGAAAGAATGACTCAATTTAAGGACAAATCCGCTGGTAAGGAAGCTGTCGTTTCTGGCCTGTTAACGTATCCGCCATTAATGGCTGGCGATATCTTATTATACGGTACTGATTTAGTACCTGTCGGAGAAGACCAAAAGCAGCACCTTGAATTGACAAGAACGCTTGCTGAACGCTTTAACCGAAAGTATAATGACATCTTCACTGTACCTGAAGTGAAGATTCCAAAAGAAGGCGCTCGAATCATGTCATTAACAGACCCGGCGAAAAAGATGAGCAAATCCGATCCGAACCAAAAATCCTTCATTACCTTATTAGATGAACCAAAGCAGCTTGAAAAGAAAATTAAAAGTGCAGTCACTGATTCAGAGGGCATCGTCAAGTATGACAAAGAAAACAAGCCTGGAATCGCCAACTTGCTGACGATTTATTCTGTATTAGGTAACGTATCTATTGAGGAGCTTGAACAAAAGTATGAAGGCAAAGGCTATGGTGAGTTTAAGGGAGATCTTGCGAACGTTGTGGTTGATGCTTTAAAACCTATACAAGATCGATACTATGAACTCATTGAGTCAGACGAGCTTGACCGCATTCTAGACGAAGGCGCTGAAAAGGCAAACCGCGCGGCAAACAAAATGCTGAAAAAAATGGAGAATGCGATGGGTCTTGGCAGAAAACGCAAATAAAAAAAGCTTGCAGCTCATCACGCTGCAAGCTTTTTCTAATTCACTTTTGACTCGTTTTCCATTTCCCAAAGCTTTTCGAAAAACGGCTGTCCTTTAATCATTTTTTCACAGAATGCTAAATGGTTTTCAGACCACCCGTCAATTGTTTCATTGTAAAGCATGTTCCAAATTTCCTCGAATGACATTCGTTTGATTTGGTTGTACATACGTGGATTCCATTCCGTATACCAATACGCAATTTCTGCCCTATTTTGAAGTCCTTTTAATTGATCGAGCGCCATAAACATGAGCTGCTTCAGCTGTCTTTCTTTTCTCGTTAATCCACTGATGTGCTGCGGCGGCAATGATAAAATATGATACTCTTTCGTCGACTCAAGACTGTCTTTAGAGAATTCATATTCCTCTGCCTTTACATCTTTCACCATTTCGTACACCAGTTGCTCCTGTCTTGGGATTAAGCGGCTTTTTCTCACAGGAATGGAATACCCAATCGTATCAACAGCAATGATTCGGATGCCGTCGGTTACGACAAAGCAATACTCTAATTTTCGCCGTTCATGATTTTTTCGAATATATGATTTCTCAAATACAGATTCTAGCAGCGTTTTCGGCAGCTCTGATAGATCATTCTCTATGTAATCAAACAAAGGACTCTGCACCTTGAGTAAAGGCACTTGATCTAACAATTCGACACTGTCCTCCTTGCGCCACTCATGAAAATGGCACACATTGTAGCCATTTTCTTCCCCTTCAAACCAATTCACCCATACGTCATGAAGAAATAACATAACCAATCCCTCACTTTTTAAAAACTGTTGTCCACAGTATGGGCAAGGGATAGAGAAATTATTCCAACTTTATCAAAACTTCCAGCTGAACGAATGACGGTTTGCATTTCTTTATTTCATCAAGGAAACGGAGAACGTATTGCAAAGTCCCATTCAACTTGTTATGAAGGTGTAAACCTTACTTTAGTTTTTTAGGGTCAAGCGCATCTCTCAGTCCATCTCCTAAGAAATTAAAGCATAGGACGGTGAGCAGGATCAGTAAACCTGGGAAAAGCGGATACCACCATGCCTGCACCATAATCGAGAAATTTTGTGCATCTTGCAGCATGTTGCCCCAGCTCGCCGTTGGCGGCTGAATGCCAAACCCTAGATAGCTGAGCGTCGATTCTGCTAAAATGACGGAACCTACTTTCAACGTAGCAGAGACGATGATAGGACCGATACAGTTCGGTAAAATATGCGAAAAGATGATGACATGGTTTTTCGTTCCAATCGTTCTTGCCGCCAATACGAATTCCCTTGTTCGCAGGGATAAGAATTCACTGCGGATCAGTCTGGCGGTTGTTGTCCAGCCGGTCAAAGCAAAGATCAAAATCAATTTATCAATGCTCGGTTTGAAAATCGTCACTAGCGTGATCAATAGAAAGATGTCCGGAATAGACAGCACGACATCAACAAACCTCATTAATACAGAATCAACAAATCCTTTAAAGTAGCCTGCTACCGCTCCAACGACGGTGCCAATGGTGATCGCTCCGACCACTGAGACGAAGCCAACTAAAAGAGAGACACGCGCTCCATAAAGCACCCTTGAAAAAATATCGCGGCCAAACTTGTCAGTTCCCATAAAATGCTCTGCACTTGGCGGCTGGAGCCGCTTCAATAAATCTTGCTGCTCTGGTGCGTAAGG
Source organism: Bacillus pumilus (assembly GCF_024498355.1). Lineage (GTDB taxonomy): Bacteria > Bacillota > Bacilli > Bacillales > Bacillaceae > Bacillus > Bacillus pumilus_P. Next base: position 1,129,652 of record NZ_CP101833.1, on the reverse strand, counting down.
GGCGATCAATGGAGCAAAAATGGCCGAAAAGATGATCACCAATAAAATAACGGAGCCGGCAACCGCCAATTTATTTTTGAAAAATTTCTCACAAAATAAACGCAGCATCGTCTCAGGTTTTGGCGGAAGGCCTTCCTTTAATTTGAGATCAACAGGTGGTGTTCCCATATTAGGCTGTGCCAATTGTGCTTCAGCTCCCTTCTAATACTCAATACGCGGATCAACGATCGCATATAAAATATCCGCTATTAAGTTTCCAACAACCACTAGCACTGCGGAAATAACGGTCATCGCCATAATCACCGGATAATCTCTTGAAAAGGCAGAATCGATGAACAGCTTTCCAAGACCGGGCCATGTGAATATTTGTTCCACCACGACCGCGCCGCCAATAAAGGATGGAATCATGAGGCCAAAAATCGTAATGACAGGCATCAAACCGTTTCTTAAGCCATGCTTGAAGATGACTTTGTTTTCTCTGAAGCCTTTCGCTCGTGCAGTGCGAATGTAATCCTGCCGCATGACATCCAGCATACTCGACCTTGTGTAACGCGTGAGCCCTGCCATATCAGCAGTTGCTAAAACAAAGGCTGGTAAAATGATGTGATGAAGCCGGTCAAACACATTAAAATCGGCATTCAAGGTAGAGACTCCACCAGTTGGGAACCACCCTAGATTCACAGATAACACCATAATGAGGATCAGACCAAACCAAAAATTCGGAATAGCCAGTCCGATAAATGATGTAACCGTAATGCCATAGTCAAACTTTGTATACGGACGTTTTGCTGAAAGGACACCCAATGGGATGGCGATGATCAGGGCAACTAATGTAGAAAAAATCATGAGGATGAGGGTATTTGGCAGCCGCGCAAAGATCAAATCAGCCACGGGGGTTCCCTTTTTTACAATGGATGTGCCAAAATCACCTTGTAGCATATTGCCAAGCCATTTCATATATTGCACATATTCGGGATCGTTCAAGCCGTACTTATCAATAAAGGCTTCCCGGTCTGCGGCACTAATGGTAGGGTCCATCATGAGTGACATCGGATCGCCTGGTGCTGCTTTCATAATGGCAAAGGACAAAATCGTAATACCAAACAAGATGGGAATGGAAAGCAATGTCCTTCTAATGATATATGTAACCATGTGCACAACTCCTTTTTCATCGGATGGCCATACTGTGATATAAAAAGGGGAGAAGACTCCCCTTCTTCACAAGCTGCCTACTGTTCAATCCACCATTTTTCGATTTTGTAATACTCATCTTTTGGGTGGTAAGAATAGCCTTGGAGATTAGATGGCATTGCACGATGTGAGTTGGCATAATAAAGGAACGTATACGGCTGGTCTTCTGCGATCAGCTCATAAATTTTTTCATACGCCTTCGAATATTCTTTTCGATCGCTTAAGTTCTTCGCATCAACTAGCAGCTGATCGACCTCTTCATTTTTATACCAAATGTTATTCAAGCCTTTTTCTGACTGACTTGAGTGGAAGATGCTGAACTGATCAGGGAATGTTGCAAGGCTCCAGCCAAGCAACAAAGCATCATAATCCCACTTAGGCGGTGTGGTCTGTTCAATTAATGCACTGAACTCCACAATTTGCGGCTTCGCTTCAACGCCAATTTCTTTGAGCTGCTGCTGTACAACGACAGCGATATCTTCACGCACTTTGTTTCCTTGGTTCGTCTTCAATACAAAGGAGAACTTTTTGCCATCCTTATCAAGATAGCCATCTCCATCTGAATCCTCCCAGCCCTCTTCTTTGAGCATCTTTTTCGCTTTTTCTTGGTCAAATTCAAACACTGGGACATTTTCAGTCTTTGGGTAGTTCCATGACAGCGGACTTTCCGGAATGTTGGCTACTTTACCGTCTCCATCTAACACTTGATCGACAATCGTTTGACGATCAATGGCATGTGTAAGAGCTTGGCGGACCTTTTTACTTTTGAAGAGATCATTTTTCTGGTTCCAGCCAATATATGAATAATTGAGCCCTAGATCAGATTCAATTTTGACGTTGCTGACTTTTTCAGCTGTTTGCAGCTCTGCTCCCGGTACAGCAAAGAAATCAATATCACCTGCTGATAGCTGGGCAATGGCTGCATTTTGATCAGGAATGGTTTTAATGGTGACCGTATCAAGGTATGGACGGCCATCCCAATAATCATCAAAGGCTTCTAGTTTGACATAGTTTCCTTCTTTCCACTCTGCAAATTTAAATGGACCTGAACCGATTGGTTTTTTTCGGTTAAATTCATTTTCGCCGAGATCCTTGACAGGCACATCACCTAAAATATGCTTAGGCAAAATGCCATAGCTTCCTAGTGTGACATTATAAAAATACGGATCTTTTTTATTGAGCTTGAATTCAATAGAGTAATCCCCTGTCTTTTTGACAGAATCTAATACTTCAAAGCCTGATCCACGCTCTCCGTTGTAGTCCTTATTGATCGGAATGCTGTATGTAAACACAACATCATCAGCAGTCAGTTCTTCACCATCATGAAACTTCACACCTTTTCTAATGGTCACATCAAACTGTTTGCCGTCATCAGATTCTTTAATATCCTCTGCCAGCGATAGCTGCGGGTTGAGTTTTCCGTCTGTTTGAAGTAAGAAGCTGTAGATTCTTTCCTCAATATCAGAGCTTGCCACATCTGTTGAATACAGCGAGTTAAATAACGTAGGCTCTGCAATTGAACCAATGACAAGGTCTCCGCCTTGTACAGGCTTACCAGTGGATTTCTTTTCACTCTCTCCAGATGTTTTATTTCCACCAGAGCAAGCCGCAAGTATCAGTGTAAAGATCAGCAGTAAACTGACCAGAATGGATTTTTGATTTCTACCTTTCATGTACAATTCCCCCTATCTTTTTTTAGAAATGCTGACAGATGCCGCTTTATCCCCCCTCTCAAAGATGAGATCATACAAGCTGTTTTAAGCGTCGTAGAGATGGCAGGCAACAAAGTGGTTCGTTCTTAATTCCTGAAATGCTGGTGCTTTTTCTTTACAGATTTCTTTCGCATGCGGGCATCTTGTGTGAAACACGCAGCCTTTTGGCGGATTCGCAGGGTTTGGTAGATCACCTTGCAGCATAATCCGTTCTCTCTTCACCTGACCTTTTTTACGGGTGATCGGAACAGAAGAAAGCAGTGCTTGAGTATACGGATGGAGCGGTTCATCGTACAGACTGTGCTTATCGGCAAGCTCCATCATTTTGCCGAGATACATGACGCCTACTCTATCACTAATGTGCCTGACCACACTTAGGTCGTGAGAGATAAATAGATAGGTCAGGTCAAATTCTTCCTGAAGCTCCTCCATCAGATTAATGACCTGAGCCTGAATGGATACGTCGAGTGCTGAAACAGGCTCATCTGCTATGATCATCTCGGGATTCATGGCAAGCGCACGAGCGATGCCGATCCGCTGCCTCTGTCCACCAGAAAACTCATGCGGGTAGCGATTCGCAAAGCTTGGATGAAGACCTACCTTTGATAAAAGCTGTTCTACTTTTTCATTCCTTTCTTTTAAGGAGTATAAATGATGTGTTTTGTAGGGTTCTTTGATGATGCTTCGAAGTGTTTTTCTAGGGTTGAGTGATGCAAAGGGATCCTGAAAAACCATTTGGATGTTTTTTCTTGTAGATTGTCTTAGTTTTGATTCAGATATGTGAGAGATATCTTGCCCTTTAAATAGAATTTGTCCTTCTGTTGGTTGATATAAGCGAATCATTGTCCGTCCTAATGTCGATTTACCGCATCCTGACTCCCCGACAATGCCTAACGTTTCACCTTTATAAATCTTGAGGTCTATGCCGTCAACAGCTTTGACCGCACCTACTTTCTTCTGCAAAATTCCCGCTTTAATTGGAAAGTGCTTTTGAATATTTTTCAGTTCAAGAATGGTTTCTTTCTCTGGAAGATCTGTCATTTGTGGCTGATTTTCAGCAAGTGTCATGTTTGGCTTGCCTCCTCATATAAGAAACACCTGACGCTTCTGCCATTTTCTAATGTTTTCAGCTTTGGCAATTCCCCCATGCAGCGATCTTTGACTTTCGGGCATCTAGGAGCAAAGCGGCAGCCAGCCGGAAGCTGATCTGGCGCAGGGACATTTCCTTTTATCGCCGTTAATGGCTGAATCTCTCCATCAATGACAGGAATCGATTCAAGCAGTCCTTCTGTGTAAGGATGAAGCGGCTCATCAAACAATTCCTCGACGGTTCCATTTTCAACTACCTGTCCGCAGTACATGACAATCACTCGATCTGCCACTTCAGACACAACACCTAAATCGTGTGTTATGAGGAGAATCGATGTACCAAATGTTGCACATAAATCTTTCATCAAGGTGAGCACCTGCGCTTGAATGGTGACATCTAGAGCGGTTGTTGGTTCATCTGCAATGAGAAGCTTCGGATCACAGCTTAACGCAATGGCAATCATAACTCGTTGCCGCATGCCGCCGGATAAACGGTGCGGATAATCTTTGATGATTTGTTCTGGGCGAGAAAAACCAACAAGCTTCAGCAGGTCAATCGCTTTTCTGGTGGCTTCTTTTTTTGAAATTTTTTTGTGATAGATGAGGATTTCTGTTATTTGTTCCCCGATGGTTAAGACTGGATTAAGTGAGGTCATGGGTTCCTGAAAGATCATGGATACATCATTACCGCGAATACTGCATAATTCCTTTTCACCATATGTAACAAGGTCTTTTCCATCAAGCTTGATGGAACCGTCCATGATTTTTCCACCAGTCCCATTGATCAGACCCATAATGGATAAGGACGTAATGCTTTTGCCAGATCCAGACTCACCGACTAATGCGACAGTTTCTCCTCTGTTGATGCTAAAATCGACACCATCAACAGCAGGTATCGGTTCCTTTTTTCGAAAAAAATATGTTTTTAAGTTTTGCACTTCAAGTAGTACGCTCATTCATTCGCTCCTTTCTCCATAGATCAATAGAACCAAATCTAAATATTCCGTCTTTTTAGAATAAAAAGAATTATCAAATTTTATATTTGTATATTATTACATCAACATGACGAAATCAAGAAGTATTTAGTAAATTTGTAATTTACCTCTTTTTATGTGAATCATTCACTTTATGATTCTATCGCTTTTAAAAAGGTTTCGGCTGGCTCTGCAATCATAGACTCCTCGCTCATTCGATGCTCACTGAAATACTTTTTCACGATATAAAACCCAGTGGCGTAACCAAGCATTTTGGGGTAGTTCCCTTTTCCATAAAGGAGATTCTGTATCAGTCTTTCGTCGTCCTGGACTTTCTTATGAAGGTGACTGGATACCCATTTCTTGTACATGCGCTGAAGCTGCGCTTCGTCATATAATGTAGTCCATTTGGCTGTAAAGCTTTCTCCGTATCTATGATACACAGCATATTCAGCCAGCCCTTCCATCATGATTGTATCAAGGAATGTAAAATCTTTTTCTTCTTTCGTGAGAAAATGCAACCTGCATACATGGTGATATTCATGTGTCAGCAATGTACCGATACGCTCTTTTGGGGTGTTTGGCGATAAAAAGAGAAAAACCTTGTCGTCAAATGCCATGCCGGATTGATAATAAAATTGCTCTCTGATTTCTTTACTGCTCTCATTTACAGGTAAAATAAACACAGGGACGTCAGGGCCTCCCCACTGTTTTTGCAGCTTTTTGTATTCTTTCATGACGAGCTTAAAGTACCCTTTTTCTTTGAGCTTGTCGATCATTTCCTGGCATGGGTTCCAAGACCGCACCATCCCGTGATGCTGTAAATGGGAGAGAATAGAGGACCATTCCTTTTCTGCTGCTCCTTTAAAATAAGGGACAAAGCGCGCCGCAAGCTCCTGAAATGATGATGATTGATGGATGAGATATTGTGTATTAATCAGACCCATACCGTTTAACACCTCCATTTTCATCATATGCAAAAAGGCGGCGATCTGTTTATTGATCGCCGCCTGCTCAGGAAGTATTACGCTTCGTATTTTTTGAAGATAATTGTCGCATTATGCCCGCCAAAACCGAGTGAGTTACTCAAAGCAACTTGAACTTCTTTTGAACGTGCTTCATTTGCTACATAGTCAAGGTCACATTCTTCATCCGGTGTTTCAAGGTTAATCGTTGGAGGAATGACGCTGTCTTTAATCGCAAGAACAGAGAAAATCGCTTCTACTCCGCCTGCTGCGCCAAGTAAGTGACCTGTCATTGATTTTGTCGAACTGATCGCAAGCTGATTCGCATGCTCTCCGAACACTTCTTTAATGGCCATTGTTTCAAATTTATCATTGTAAGGTGTGCTTGTTCCGTGGGCATTGATATAATCAATTTCTTCCACAGTCAAACCTGCATCTCGAATCGCTTCTTTCATCGCGCGGACGCCGCCTTCTCCGTTTGGAGCAGGAGCTGTAATATGGTATGCATCACCAGTCGAACCGTATCCAACGATTTCTGCATAAATGGTCGCACCACGTTTTAACGCATGCTCTAGTTCTTCAAGAATAATAACCCCAGCGCCCTCACCCATGACAAATCCGTCACGGTTTTTATCAAATGGACGGCTTGCTGTGTCTGGATCAGGATTTGTCGAAAGGGCTTTGTTCGCACAGAAACCTGCAAACGACATTTTTGTTAACGGCGCTTCTGTTCCGCCTGTGATCATGGCATCAGCATCTCCGCGCTGAATGACTTTAAATGCATCACCAATTGAGTTTGTACCTGTTGCACATGCTGTGACTGTACAAGAGTTAACTCCTTTTGCGCCAAGTGCAATTGAAATTTGTCCTGTCGCCATATCTGGAATCATCATTGGGACAAAGAATGGGCTTACACGTCTTGCCCCTTTATTTGAATACACTTCAAACTGCTCTTCAAATGTTTCAAGTCCGCCAATACCAGACCCAACCCATACACCAACACGCGGTGCGATTTCATCTGTGATTTCAAGGCGTGAATCTTCTAAAGCCTTTTGAGCAGCAACAACTGCATATTGAGTGAAGCGCGCCATTTTTCTCGCTTCTTTTTTCTCCATGTAATCTTCGATGTTAAAATCTTTTAGTTCTGCAGCTACTTTTGCGGTATATTCACTTGAATCGACACGTGTGATCGGTCCAACACCTGATACACCTGCTACAGCATTTTTCCATGTTGACTCTACATCGTTGCCAAGAGGTGTCAAAGCACCTAATCCTGTAACAACTACTCGCTTTTTATCCATTAATTTGTGCACCTCACTCTTTTATCGGCCCCATCGCATAGCGATTGCGCCCCACGTTAATCCGCCACCAAAACCAACCATTACAATCACATCACCGTCATGAATTTTTCCGGCTTCGATTTCTTCACATAGTGAAATTGGAATGGATGCTGCTGATGTGTTTCCATATTTATGGACAGTCTTCGACATTTTTTCGACTGGCAGTTCTAAGCGTTCGCGTGCTGCTTCCATAATGCGAATATTTGCTTGATGCGGGATCAAGAAATCAACGTCTTCTTTCGATAGTCCAGCTTTTTCGATGACGTTTACACTTGACTCGCCCATTTGTCTTACAGCAAATTTAAATACTTCTCGTCCATTCATGATTGTATGATCTTTTTCATCTAAGTACAAGTGCTTCCCGCCGGTTCCATCGGCTCCAAGCTCAAATGATAGAATTCCTTTACCTTCGCTGACTGATCCTAACACAGCAGCACCTGCTCCATCTCCAAACAAAACAGCTGTATTGCGGTCATCCCAGTCGGTAATGCGAGAAAGCTTTTCAACGCCAACGACAAGCACGTGCTTGAAAGTTCCTGATTCGATAAATTGTTTTCCAGTAACAAGCCCATACATAAAGCCAGCACAAGCAGCACTAATATCCATTGCACATGCTTTATGTGCACCGAGCTGTTCTTGAATCATACAAGCGACTGTCGGAAATGCTTGATCTGGCGTGACTGTCGCCACAAGAATCATATCAATATCTTCTGCAGCCACATCTGCGTCAGCTAATGCTTTTTTTGCAGCAGCAAGCGCCATATGTGATGTATTGACATCATCAGATGCAATTCTTCTTTCTTCTATACCTGTTCTAGTACGAATCCACTCGTCAGAAGTTTCAACCATTTTTTCTAAATCATGATTTGTTAATACTTTTTCAGGTATATAGCGGCCAAGGCCAATAATTCCAGCATTCATTGAATAAGACTCCTTTTACTCATACGAGCATGTGATATTGTGATCTTATATTAGTATCTGGTACTAATTTTACCTTATTTTTTTCTCCTTGGCAATACAAACGTCTAACCTTTCCTCTCACTTTTTTCATAGATTAATGATATACCAATAGTAGAAAGGAACATGTGATATGGCGCAAAAGGATATTTTCTCGGCAATGATGTTTGGTCAGCCACTTGAAAAGGAGAAAAGCAAGACAGAAGCAAAGGAGGAACGTGCGGATACATCATCAAATGATGACTCAATCGACTATATGCATGTCATGAATCAGATCGGGAACATTATGAACTCGATCGACGAGCTGAAGCCTGTGTTTAAAGATGTTGGCCCTATGATTAGTGCCTTCAAGAAAAAATTATCATAAAAAAAGCCACTATTGTGTGGCTTTTTCTGATTCTGCATCTGCTTTTCCAAGCTCATACGCCTCTTGCATGACCGATGTAAATAATGATAGAAGCGGCTGAAGAGCTTCAGGCTCAAGCTGAATCCCCGCTTTATCTAATTCTTCTTTTGCCTGCGGGAAATACTTCATGGCAATTTGTAAAAACTCCATCGATTTTTCGTGCTGCATGTTCAATGTCCTCACTTTTCATTTGGCAGTTTGCCTGTTTTTTTGTAATACGCAATATCACTCTCAATGTCTTTCACAAAAGCGCGGTCAATGGTTGAGCTAAATTTCCCCATTTCGATCACTCCTTCTTTAAAGTCAAAGGAGTACTCATCTTGTTCGTTTAGCTTGCCTTCATTAAACTTCTTCGCAATGATACTATACGCTTTATCGACATGCTGTACTGTGCTCGTTAAGACGGTATGACTTCCGAGGTTGGATTGATCGGTGACATACCCGATAGCTGATAAATTATCGGCTTTGATTTGTTCAATGACAGGGATATTATAACCATCACCTGCTGGATACACAACATCTACGCCTTGTTTTTTCAATTTTTGATACAGATCCACAGCTTTGTCAGCATCGTCCCAGTTTTCGACAAATTCCGCTAGCACTTGCACATGTTCATCTTGATATTTTGCGCCTTTGATAAAGCCGTCTACTTCGCTTTGCCAATCGTATGTAGCAAGAATACCAATCTTTTTGGTTTTTGACATATGCGCTGCTGTCATGCCTCCGAAAAAGCCCATGGCTTCTCCTTTAAACGTCACGTTTGTGACATTGTCTGCCTGAGGCTTGGATCCATTGACCGTAATAAATTGTGTTTTGGGATAATCTTCACTGATCAAGTTAAAAATTTCGCTGTATTCATTGCCATGGCCAATGATCAAATTGACTCCTTTTTTATGGAATTCTTCAATGGCATCAACGATTTTCTCCTTGTCGACCATTCCTTCCTTATAATAAACATCTACACCAAATGTCGATTGAATACTTAGTAAGCCTTTATAACCTTTCGTTCCCCAAACTTGATCATTGATCGTATCGGGGACGAGTAAACCCACCTTCTCAATATGTCCTTTTAAAGGCGCCTGCGAGCAGGCAGATAATAGGAGAAGGAACGAAAAGATCATGACAAGCCGTTGGTACTTCATGCCATGTTCAACTCCCTTTGCAACATGCAGGCATGAACCTGTATGTTAAATATAGGTTTATTTTATACTGAAAAAAGATAAGATGGAAGATCATTCTTGCTTTTTGTCGAAAAATGTTGAGTTTTGTCTTTTCCAATCTGCGATCATTTCTTCTGCTTGTTTGTCATCTGTTTGGCTTTCTACCTTCAATTGATGCGTCATATCCTGTCTTTGGTTGGTGCTCGACGCCCACTTCAAAAGTTCCTTTGCGACATCTTCTACAAAAACTGAGTGGTCATTCTTTGTTCTTCTTTCTTCATCGAGTGTCCATGGTCCAAACATGCGAGGAAGAATAACAGCTGGCACATTCTGTTTGGACAGTTTGTCTTCGGGTTCTTCGAACAGTATCCGGTACATGCCATGTTTCGCTTTGATGTCTGTCTCTCTTTCATGTGGTTCCTCTGATTGAATAAAGATCAGGTCATACGTCTCTTTGCCATCCTGAAGGTCAATGACACAGACGAGGTCATTCCGGCCGAGCCACATCATCCGCTCTTCTAATAGCATCTTTTGTTTTTCTGTATACTCTTGAGGACACGTGATATCCACTTGAATGCCCTCTTTTATCATATATTCACAAAGTGTCAGGCCAAAAAATTCATCTGCACCTATGATCAGTCCTGTTTCCATGTTCATGTCCCCTTTTTTAGCATATCGAATAAAAAGAAGAGCCCTTTCCATGAAGGGCTGTTATCATCCTATTCATTACAATTCTCTTTCATGCGATTTATAAAACTTGTGAATGGACTGAAAGATTCTTCTTGGATGATCAAACATATGCAAGGTGAGATCGACCTGACAATGTTCTGAATTCATCATATGCTGATCGATAAAAGGCTTTGCGTGAAGTTCATATGAATATGGTGCGCCGCTTAGTCTTTGCCATATGTGAATCGGTACATGAGCTGAATGAACGGGGCAAGAAGGCAGTGGATACGTTTCAGCTTCCTTTTCAGAGCAGCCATAGCTCTGCGCTAACTCTTTGATCAGCTGTTTGTAAAAGAATTTGTGTTCCTTTTCTCTTTCTCTTTGTGCATGCAGATGCAAACATGGATTCACCATCGCAATGGACCTTAGCACTTCTGGCATCTCTTCGGCAAGGCTCATGGCGACAAGTGACCCCATCCCTTCCGCCAGCACATGAATTTCCCGGTTTAATATTTCCTGTTTTAATGTGTGATGAACGAGCTGCTTTGCACTAAAAACAGCATCTTCGCATCCCCAGTGATTCCCATGAAGATGACTATTAAACAATGTATATCCTTCATCCTTTAAGGCAGTTAAAAGCTGGTTTCTTCCATAATGCTGAAGCCAGAATGATGTATTTTCCTGCACAAAGTGATTTCGGTCACCGAGGATAAGAATGCCAAAGCCATTTGGTTTTTGAGGAAGGTGAATGACGTTCCACTGGGAACCAAGCTGAAAAAACCGTTCGCTTACACCCATATGGCCAGCCTCCTTTCAGTGATTCTGCTTTCTATGATATGAACAACAACTCTTGTAGGAATAGGGAAATCCCCTAAAGACAGAAGAATTCTTTTCATTTTTATAGCAGAAGGTCTAAAAATGGTCACATAAAGGCGGAAAACAGTCTTTTCCCTTAACTCGTATCTATGGTATGATAATCAATAGATTGTTACATAAAGGACGGTGGGATTATGCATTATATTATCACCCTCATTTGGACTTTTCTGCTGACACATATGGCTGGTTACATCGTTGCATCAATGAATGGAGCTGCTTATGATTTTACTTTGACTTCCATTCTTGCCATTGTGTTTACGGTTATTTTATTCATCTTTGCTGAAGTAAGTCCAATGAAAGAAACGGAAAGTTCAACAAAACACTCTTAATACGTAAGTTGCTGAAAAAGAGCTAAAATGATGATTTTAGCCCTTTGTCAACAGTCTAAAACCCCCTGTCTTGAATACAGGGGGTTTTTTATTGGTTTACATCTCAACCGTTTCAGCGTTCTGTTTGTCTGCTGTCAAATGGCTTTTCGCAAGCCCTGTAAACAGGAAGATCGCGATGCCTGATAAAATTTCAAGCACTCCTCCGCCAGCAATGACAAGTCCCGCTCCAAATCTTTCTGCCAGGACACCCGATACGACTGCTGCAAGCGGGAGAAAGACATTTGATGATGCATTGATCACAGCATATACTTGCGGCTGATCCTCCTGGTCAACTGATGTTTGAATAATGACCAATTCCGGTACATTAATCGCACTGACGGCGGCGCCAAAAATAAAGGAAGCAAGCAGAACGACCGGCAGCCATGTGCTCATCCCTGTGATAAAGAACGCTGCCCCTTCAATCATTCCAGCGACAATAAAGAACAAACCAAATCTTTTAATTTTCACCTTTGCCAGCGCAAAGCCCATCATAAATGCGCCCACTGCGGCAACGCCTCTTAAAATGGAATACACCATTGAATCACTTTGCAGCGCTTCTGCTACGTATACAGCGGATAGTGCCTGCCACGGGGCAGCTGCGACATTCATTAAAATACAATACAGCGTCAGTGCAAATAAAATGTGATGATTTTTGACAACAAGGAAGCCTCTTTTTAAGTTATACAGATATGTATTCTTTGCTTGTTTAATGCCTGCTGCTTTTTCTTCGTCTGTCTTCTTTAGTTTGACGCCAATAATAAACAGGCCAGATATGATAAATAAGGCAGTTGTGATCAGCAGTGTATCTGCAGGTCCAATTAATTTGACCAAGAGACCAGCTACCATCACTGCTGCAAGTGCGACAATTTCAAAAGAAGATTGCAGGATCGCATTTGCTTTTTGAATGAGATGCTTTGGAACAATCTGCGGTAAGATGGCCACAGAAGCTGGGTTATATGCTGCACCTGTTGCCGATTGAATCACCATTAATGAGATCAATAACCATAGGGGCAATAGATGCGAAAAGTGCAGTAGTGGAATAATGAGTACAATTGTTGCTCGAACGACGTCTGAAGCGAACATCCATTTAGACAAATGGTGCTTTTTCATAAGAGGTCCTAGTATTGGGGCTAACAATGATGAAGGAAGAACTGTAACTGCTAGAAGAAGTCCTGTACCGAGCGCTCCATCCCCTCTTAAAATCAATAGCCAAAGAACGGATGTAAAAGCAAAACTTTCTCCACTATTTTTAATGAGTCTTGATATGAATAATGAGGTGAAGCGTTTATTCCAAACACTTTCACTGAGATTCGTCTTTTCCATCACACAAATCCTTTCAACATCTCTATTAATAATTACATATTTTACCTTACATTCTCTTTTTTTCATACTATTTATTTGAAAATTTGAACTTAATTGTTTTTTATTATAAAGAAAAAAGAGGCATGACACATGCCTCTAAAGACTTATTCACATGGACTCTTAGTCAATTGCTTACGGCTTTCTTTGGTAGGTCCAAACACGGTTATGGTTCGAGTTATCCGGAAAGACGTCGCCTGCTTTGAGCTTAATCTTTAAAGGATCTTTCACCATACTTCCGGTTTCACCGATTTCGATATAGACACCATTATTAGGTGCTTTATTCCCAGATTTAAACTGATGCTTCTGACCCATTTTCCATCCTCCTTTCTCGATTGATGTTATTATGTCCCTTCCATTGCCTCTCCAATCCAATATGCAAAAAGTCCCTGCTCATACGAGTCAGGGACACATTTAGGTTTATTTGGTTTGTTGATACATGAGCTCTTTGATTAACGCTTTTTGCACATGAAGGCGATTTTCTGCCTGCTGAAATACTCTTGAGTGCGGCCCGTCAATAATGTCTGCTGTTACTTCTTCTCCGCGGTGTGCAGGCAGACAATGAAGGAAGATATAGTCCTTTGCTGCATGACGCATCAGTTCATCATTGACTTGATATTCTTTAAATTCAGCTAGACGTTTCTCTGTTTCCGCCTCCTGCCCCATGCTTGTAAACACATCTGAATAAATGACATCAGCATCTTGAACAGCTGCTACAGGGTCTGTCGTAACAATCACTTCTGCGCCTGATTGTTTTGCAAACTCACGTGCAGTATCTGTCACGTCTTGGAGTGGTTCATAGCCTTTTGGGGATGCGACCGCAATGTCACAGCCTAGCTGCGCACAGCCGACCATCAAGGAGTGAGCCACGTTATTTCCATCTCCGATATACGCCACTTTGACTCCTTTTAATGTCCCTTTTGCTTCTTTCACCGTCAATAAATCAGCAAGCGCCTGACATGGATGGGAGTAGTCCGTCAGTCCGTTGATGACTGGAATGGACGCGTATTTTGCAAGCTCCTCTACCTTCTCATGTTCAAAGGTCCGAATCATAATGCCATCTACATAGCCAGACAGCACCTGGGCGGTATCACTAATCGTTTCTCCTCTGCCAATTTGCAAATCATTTGAGCTGAGGAAGAGCGCGTGCCCTCCTAGCTGCGTCATTCCCGCTTCAAACGATACACGAGTTCTAGTAGAGGATTTTTCAAAGATCATCGCTAACGTTTTCCCTTTGAATAAATCCTGATATGGATTTTGTTTCATTTCTTCCGCTTTTTCAATTAAGTACGCAATGTCTTGGATAGAGAAATCCTTTAACGATAAAAAGTCTTTTCCGTATAATGCTGGTTGCACGTCTACTTGATTCATGCCGTCACTTCCTTTTTATATAATTCATGGAGAGATACGGGCGACACATCTCCCTCTTTCCCTTGCAGGAATGCTTGAGCTGTTTCATATTCGGTTAGTACTTGAACACCATGTGTGAGAGCTTTTACACGCTGCTCTTTTGCCTCTTCATCTTCCCCTAAATGAATGTGAAGAGATTTATCGCCTTGTTGCAGCCAAGATTCAAAGCTGCCAGTCCAGACATCAAAGCCTGCATGTTTCGCTTCATCTATTAACAGTTCACTACCCTGTATAAAGAGACTTCCTTTCTGACGCCAGATGGACGCAAACACTTTTTTCAAGGCGCTTTCGACGTTTTTGCCTACACACATTCCTTCACCTGTCGCTTTCATTTCTGGTGTCAGTTTTAAATCGATATCTTGAATGGCATGTGATGAGAAAACTGGGAATTTGACAGCTGTTCCCCCTTTGTTTTTCGTTGAAGGGTTCAGTTCTTCAAGCGTCGCACCAGCTAATAACTGTGTTGCCAGCGGAATCATTTCAATGCCCATTACCTTACTGACTACTGGGACAGTCCGGCTTGCCCGAGGATTCACCTCTAATACAAGTGCCTGACCGCCTTTGATCACAAATTGGATATTCATAATGCCCTTGAATGCTAATTTCTCCGCTATTTGTTCAGATGCGTTATACACCTGCTGTTTGATCTCCTCGCTGATGGAGACACTTGGTAAAATGGCAAAGCTGTCACCTGAGTGCACGCCAGCTTTCTCAACATGCTCAACGATCGTTGGAATGAAGGTTGTTTTTCCGTCAGAAATGAGATCCACTTCAACTTCTTTTCCAGTGACGTATTCATCAACTAAGATCGGATATGGCAAATGATCAGGCTGATCAAGCAGTGACGTTAATTGTGCTTCAGATTGAACAACAATCATTCCCATTCCGCCTATGACATACGATGGGCGAATTAGCACAGGGTAACCGATGCTTGCAGCATGCGCGAGTGCTTCTTCTTTTGAATGAGCAGTAGCTCCTTTTGCATGAGGAAGCTTCAGTTCATCAAGAAGCTGATAGAACAAATCACGATCTTCTAGCGCATCTAGTGTGTCAAAGGACGTACCTAACAAAGTGACACCGGCTTTTTCCAAACTCTCTGCTACGTTGATCGCTGTCTGCCCGCCAAATTGGACGATGACGAAATCAATTTGTTCCGCTTCCACAACGTTTAAGATATGCTCTAATGTAATGGGTTCAAAATATAAACGATCTGCAATCTCATAATCGGTACTTACCGTTTCTGGATTGTTGTTCATCATGATGGTTTCAAATCCAAGCTTTTGCAAGGTGAGAACCCCATGTACTGCACTATAATCAAACTCGACTCCTTGCCCAATTCGAATTGGACCAGAGCCAATGATCAATGCACGCTGCTTTGTTTTCTCCTGATGCTCTCCATCACTTTTCCCAAAGTATGTGGAATAGAAATAATTCGTTTTCGCATCAAATTCCGCAGCACAAGTATCGACAATTTTAAATGAAGCAGCAATGCCATATTCTTGGCGAAGCTGTCTAATTGCCTCTTCACTGCTTCCCGTGAGAGAAGCGATCGTTTCATCAAGAAAGCCCTTTTCCTTTACCTTTTTCAAGGTGTCTTTGGATAGAGTTCCCTTATGATTCTTCAGCTCTTGCTCGAGTGTAATCATATGTTTGAACACATGTAAGAAAAATAGATCGATTTTCGTCATTTGATGAATCGTTTCAACCGTTTCTTGTCTAGAAAGAAGCTCCATGACTGCGAAAAAACGACGATCGTCTGGCGTTTTGATTAATTCAAATAATTGTTCAGTCGATTGCTCTTTCAGTTCTGGCAAGTGAAAGCCCTTTGTTTTGATTTCAAGTGAGGCGACTGCTTTTTGAATGGCAGACTCTAAATTACGGTCAATGGCCATGACTTCACCAGTCGCCTTCATTTTTGTGCCTAATTTACGATCTGCATGTTTAAATTTATCAAACGGCCAGCGCGGGAATTTCACGACGACATAATCAAGTGCCGGCTCAAAGCTAGCATAAGTTGTGCCTGTGAGCGGGTTTTTCAATTCGTCTAGTGTATAGCCCACCGCAAGCTTTGCAGCCATTTTTGCAATCGGATAGCCTGTTGCTTTTGATGCAAGAGCTGAAGAACGGCTGACCCGAGGATTTACCTCGATGACAAAGTATTCTTTACTGAGTGGATCAAGAGCAAATTGAATGTTGCAACCGCCGACTACGTCCAGCGCTGAAATAATTTTCAGGCTCGCTGAACGGAGCATTTGATAATCCTGATCCGTTAATGTTTGGGAGGGTGCAACGACAATTGAGTCTCCTGTATGCACACCAACTGGATCGATATTTTCCATGTTACATACAGTGATACACGTATTTTGACGATCTCTCATGACCTCATATTCGACTTCTTTAAAGCCAGCAATGCTTTTTTCTACTAAACACTGATGAATCGGACTCGCTAAAAGGGCTCCTTCAATGAGCAGTTTAAACGCCTCTTCTGTTAAAGCGATTCCTCCACCTTTACCGCCAAGTGTGTACGCAGGTCGAAGAATGACTGGGAAACCTACTTCTTTTGCAAATTGAAGGGCATCTTTCGCATTATCCACAATTTCACTATCTGGCACAGGTTCGTTCAAATGTTTCATGAGAGCACGGAATTTCTCTCGATCTTCGCCGTTTTCAATTGTTTCAACTGACGTTCCGAGCAGTGTAACCCCATGCTTTTTCAGCACACCGGCTTTTTCTAACTCGACAGCAAGGTTTAAAGCGGTCTGTCCGCCAAGGTTGGCTAAAAGACCATCTGGTTTTTCCTTTTCAATGATTCTTGTCACTGAATCAACTGAAAGCGGTTCAAAATAGATTTCATCAGCAAATGACTCGTCTGTCATAATGGTTGCTGGGTTGTTATTCACTAAGATGACTTTGTAGCCCTCTTCTTTTAAGGCCATACATCCTTGTGTTCCTGAGTAATCAAATTCTGCTGCCTGACCAATGATGATTGGACCAGACCCGATGACTAGGATGGTTTGTATGCTTTGATCTTTAGGCATGTGCGACTTCTCTCCTTGCTTGTTTCACTTTCTCAATAAAATCATCGAATACCCATTCACTTTCAGCAGGTCCTGGGTGTGCTTCTGGATGAAATTGAACGGACATAATCAGCTTCTCTTTATGAATGAATCCTTCTACAGATCCATCATTGACGTGAAGGAATTTCACATCCACTTCTTTGTCATTCATGCTTTTTTCATTCACAACATAGCTGTGATTTTGACTTGTCATGAAGACACGTTTTGATTCTGTATCTTGTACGGGATGGTTCGCTCCGCGGTGACCAAAAGGAAGCTTATACGTATCCCCACCCAGTGCAAGAGCGATTAATTGATGACCTAAGCAAATGCCAAGTGTCGGGAAGGTCATCATGATGTCATGAATGGTCTTTAAATATGGTTTCATTGTTTTGGGATCTCCAGGTCCGTTTGACAGAAGAATCGCATCCGGCTTGATCTCAAACACCTTTTCCATTTGTTTATATGGAATGACTGTTACTTTACAGCCGCGCGCCACAAGTGAATCTGCAATTGACTTTTTATAGCCAAAATCAATGAGCGCCACATGTTCCTCGCCGCTGCCTTGTGTGTAGATCTCATCTTCTGTGACCTGAGCTACTACATTGTCTTGTTTCATCGCCGGCGGCGTTTCGTTTTCGTCTACACTTAATACAGCGTTCATTGTGCCATTTGCCCGGATGTTTTGCACGACTGCACGAGTATCTGTATGTGTAAGAAGCGGAATGTTCCACTTCTGTAAATACTCTTTTAAGCTTACCGCAGCAAGGTGGTGAGAAAAATGCTCAGCTGCCTCATAGACAACCACCGCTTTTACTTGTGGCTTTTTGCTCTCAAAATCTTCATGATTGATGCCGTAATTTCCGATCAGTGGATAGGTGAAAACAATGATCTGACCTTTATAGGAAGGATCTGTGAGCACCTCTTGATAACCTGTCATGCCTGTAAAAAAGACCACTTCACCAGTAATGCCAGCTTCTCCTGTCAGATCTCCTTCAAAAGAGGCTCCATCTTCTAAATTTAAATAACCTTTCATACTTGTGTCACCCCAAAATTGAATAATTAATTATATAAATGCATTTTTATACGTAATTGTGTAAAAAAATTTAAACTGTGACCGTTTCATTTGCTAACACTTGAATGATCGCTTCTATCGCTTGATCCAATTCTGCTTTTTCCACATTTAGCGGAGGTAATAAACGAATGACATTCGGACCAGCTGGAAGCACCAGTAAACCTTGTTCTCTAAGAGCTGTGATGTAGTCACCTACTGGCTGATGACACTCAATGCCTGCCATCAATCCTTTTCCACGTACTTCTTTGACGATGTTCAGCTGTTTGACATCTTGCAGTTTTTCTAAAAGGTAAGCACCCTTTTCTTTGACTTCTGAAAGAAAGTCTTCTTTGAATATGACATCGAGTGTCGCGTTCACAGCTGCCATGGCGAGCATGTTGCCTCCAAATGTTGTTCCGTGTGAACCTGGTGAGAAAGCGTCTCCTAATGCTTTTTTCCCTATGACCGCACCGACCGGGAAGCCATTTCCTAGACCTTTTGCAGCTGAGATAATATCAGGATCAAGTCCCGCTTGCTCGTATGCAAATGCTGTTCCTGTGCGCCCAATGCCCGTTTGAATTTCATCTACGATGAGCAGTGCTTGATGCTTTTTGCAAAACGCTTGAACTGCCTCTAGAAATTCTGCTGTAGCAGGATTCACTCCACCTTCACCTTGCACAACTTCCAGCATGACCGCTGCAACATCATCGACTTCACACGCTGACATGGCTTCAGGGTCATTAAACGGTACATAGTGAAAGCCTTCTAGCATAGGTCCAAAACCGATTTTGATTTTATCTTGACCTGTGGCAGCCATACCAGCATAGGTGCGCCCATGGAAAGAGTCCAAAAATGTCACGATATTTGTTTTCCCTGTGGCTTTACGCGCTAATTTAATAGCACCTTCATTTGCCTCAGCCCCGCTATTGCAGAAAAACACGAGATCCCCTGAACTGTTTGCTGCCAGCTTTTCTGCTGCTTTTTCTTGCAGTCCATTTTGAAATAGATTCGATACATGCCAAACGTGATCCAGCTGTTCCTTGATGGCTTGATGCACCTTTGGGTGATTATGACCTAAATTCGTGACCGCAATGCCTTGAATAAAGTCTAAATATTTTTTACCATTTGTATCGACTGCCCAAGAACCTGCAGCCTCTTTTATTTCAACATTCCACCGGCCATATGTTTGAAAGAGATGACTCACAGGACCGCCTCCTTTTGTTTCACAATTCGTGTTCCTTTAAAGGTTTCCCCTGTAAATATACTGCCTTTGCCATTCACGATCATGACTTCATCCACATCTCCTGATAAAGCACTTAAAGCTGATTGTACTTTTGGAATCATTCCCCCGGAAATAATGCCTTCATCAATGAGTGTAAGGGCTTCTTGTTCTGTGACGACATCTAACAGCTCACCATTTTTTAAAATGCCTTCAACATCTGTGACAAACATGAGCTTATCGGCTTTCATGGCTCCTGCGACAGCTGATGCTGCTAAATCGGCATTCACATTTAAGGTTTGACATTCTTCCGTCATAGATAGCGGAGCAATAACAGGTATGAATTGTTTTTCCATTAATGCTTCTGCCATTTCAGGATTGACTTCTTTGATTTCACCAACGTACCCATAAACATCTTGATCGAGAAAATCAGCGACAAGCATCTGACCATCTTTACCAGATACGCCGACAGATGAAATATCATGCTTTGCCAGCTCTGAAACAAAGTATTTATTAACTGTTCCCGAAAGAACCATTTCGGCTACTTCTAACACAGGCTTCGTTGTTTTACGCTGTCCATCAACGAATTCTGTTTTCACTTCTAATTTTTGCAGCATGTTGGTGATTTCAGGTCCTCCGCCATGTACGATAGCTAGCTTAAATCCAGCAGCTTGAAGTGAGCGGACATTTTCATAAAAGGTATCTGAAAGTTCTCGAATGACACTGCCTCCACACTTGAACACGATCGTTTTATCCATGTCTATCCCCTTCATTATGTGCGATAGCTCGCGTTAATTTTCACGTAATCATAGGTAAGGTCACAGCCCCACGCTGCCGCTTCACCATTTCCTTCATTCATTTGAATCAAAATCGTAATCTCATCCTGCTCTAGATACGCTTTTGCTTCCTCTTCTGAGAAAGGCTGCGGTTCATTATGCTTAAACAGACATTGTCCGCCTAAATAGACTTCAACCTCTTCTGGTGTAACGGAAGCTGCGCTATGTCCGATGGCTCCGACAATCCGGCCCCAGTTTGCATCTGTGCCGTATACGGCTGTTTTCACAAGACTTGAACCAACGATTTTTTTCGCAATGATACCGGCTTCCAAGTTGTTTTTAGCGCCAGCGACTTTCGCTTCGATTAATTTGGTTGCGCCTTCTCCATCTCTTGCAATCTCTTTTGCTAAATCCTCACAAGCTAGTTTTAAGCCCTCTTTAAACAATGGCCATTCTGGATGCTCTTCATTCAGCGCATCATTTTCTGCCATTCCATTTGCCATCACAAGTACCATATCGTTTGTCGATGTTTCTCCATCGACGGTAATTTGATTAAAGGTCACATCCGTAATGTCACGAAGTGCATTTTGCAGGGCTTCCTGCTCGACATTTGCATCTGTTGTGACAAAGCCAAGCATTGTCGCCATATTCGGATGAATCATGCCAGAGCCTTTCGCTGCGCCTGAAATGAGAATCTCTTTTCCGTCTATCGTAAGGGTGTATGTTGTATTTTTAATGACCGTATCTGTCGTTAAAATCGCCTCTTCAAAATGGCCTTTTGCTGCTTTTGCTGCTTTCAGCTGGGTGATGCCTTTTTTGATTTTATCCATATCCAAACATTCTCCAATCACACCAGTAGAAGAAACTGCAATGTAATCAGGCGCTACCCCTAACATGTCTGCACAGGCTGCCTGCATGTCGTATGCATCTTTTAATCCCTGCTCACCGGTACATGCATTGGCGATGGCACTATTGACAATCACACCTTTTAATTGCCCTGTCTTTTTTAAGCTTTTTTGTGTGACTTGTAGAGGCGCAGCTTGAAAGTGACTTTGTGTGTATACCGCTGCACTCGCTGCTGGTACTTCACTGACGATCAAGCCAAGGTCTTTTTTTGAATAGCGTAATCCAATGTGAATTCCCTTCGCTTCAAAGCCTTTTGGTGATGATACATCACCGTCTATTTTGACAATGCTTTTTTCATTTAATTCAATCATGTTTGTTGTCTCCCCTGTTCTTATGGATAAAGAGGTGTCATTGTGAGGCCCGCCTCTTCATGTAAGCCTTTGATGATGTTGAAGTTTTGAACCGCTTGACCGGCCGCGCCTTTCATTAGATTGTCTATGACCGACACGATCGTCAGCCTGCCTGTTCGCTCATCTAAATGAAAACCGATGTCACAGAAGTTACTGCCGTATACTTCTTTTGTTTGCGGGTACACCCCGTGATCTCTCACTCTGACAAAATAGGAATCTTCATAAAAGCCTTTCATCCGCTTCATCAATTCTTCTTTTGTGACATCTGATTTCAATTGTGTATACATCGTCGCCATAATCCCTCTTGTCATCGGGACAAGATGCGTTGAAAATGTGATGTTTGCCGTTTGCGGATTCCATTCTCTCAATACTTGTTCTATTTCAGGTGTATGCTGATGCTCATTCACCTTATAAATTTTAAAGTTGTCGTTCAGTTCTGAAAAATGCGTTCCTAGTGAGGCAGATCGTCCAGCACCGGACACCCCTGTTTTCGCATCTATAATGATCATGGATTCATCAATTAAATTCTGTTTCATCAGCGGTGCTAAGCCGAGAAGAGCTGCGGTAGGAAAGCAGCCGGGATTTGCAATGACTTCAGCCTGCTCAATTTTTTCTCGATTCAGTTCAGATAAACCGTACACAGCTTGTTGGATGGATGCTTCATCCGCTGCCCTTCGTTTATACCAAGCTTCGTAAGTTGCTCCATCTTGTATACGCAGGTCACCTGATAAATCAATGATTGGCACCCCTTGATTCATAAGCTTCGGCGAAAGTTCACTTGATACGCCTGCTGGTGTCGCTAAAAACACAGCATCTGTTTCTTGCACAATGGCAGCCGGATCAATGGCTTTTAATGTTTGATCTGCAATGTTTGTCAGATGTGGATAAGATTGACTGTATGATTGCCCATCACCACTTGATGAATACAATATACATTCCTTCACATGTGGATGGTGCCTTAAGATACGAACCAATTCCGCACCACCGTACCCTGTAGCACCTATAATACCTATTTTCAACGTCAATACACCCTCTTGGTCTTTGTGAAATTATTTAACATTATAACATGTATAAAAATTAATTCAATTGTATATTTAATATTTCCTTTCATTTTTTTTCATAAAAAAATCCACATATCTTCGTGAGACATGCGGATTTATCTTGTGTTTTTCATATTGATGACCATGAGCGCACTGCATAAATATAATAAGGAGCTTGCATAAAAAATGAAATGAACGGTAAAGAAATCAGCAAACAGGCCGCCCAGCATAATGGCGATAGATGAAAAAAGAGCTGTCCAAAAATGATAGTGCCCAACTTCTTTCATTCTTTTCTTCTCAGTTGTCAGTTCAGTAACGAGCAGTTTCTCCCCGTGCTTTTGAAAACCACCGAGCGCACCTAGTGCAAGCTGTATCATATACACTTGCTCCACTTCTGTAATGTGCGGAAAAAGCAGCAAAAGAAAAGCCATACCAAACGAATGAATGATTAAAAAGAGCCGCCTGTCGGTTGTTTCTGGCAGTTTCCCTAAGAGTAAATGAATAAACGCACCGCTTAAACCAAACAGACCATACGCGAGACCAAACTGAGAATAACTTGATCCAACATTTTTAATAAAAAGAATGTAAAAAGGGAAGATCAGACTGCTGGCGAAAAACAGCAGGCTTTGTGAGTAGACGAACCATTTCATTGCTTTTGCATTCATTGAGTATTGTACCTTTCATAAAAATAGTTGATAAACCTGCCATCTGGATCTGCCTGCTTTTTCTTTTGAAAGAATACATCGGTTTTAGGATATGCCCGTTTCATTTGTGCCTTTGTTTGATAAGGCATGTACGGTAAGTAATAGCTTCCATGGTGCCGCAGGGTGACATCTGTCATTTGGCGGATGATCCGCTTCGCTTCTGCCTTTTCTTCTTTCTCAAAACCGTAATTCACAAGAAGAACAAGTGCAAACATATCTTGTTTTGCATATGAAAGGTCCGCTTTTTCATTTTTTTGTACATAGCGTATCGTGATATTCATTAAATTCAACTCTTCATGTTGTAATAGGTCTCTCATTTCATCGATATACGCACGAAAACGATCAACTGGAACAAAATATTCTTGCAGCACATCAGTGTCAGACTCATTTTCATATTCTAAAAATGCAGAATCAGACCGCATCACATTGTTTCTTGTGATCAACTGTCCATTTTGACTTTGGAAATATTTCTTTTGCAAATTCCATAGCAGATCTTTCCCCATATCAAATCTTCTCGAAAGGCCGAGCATAAATGTTAAGGGCATGACAAGCTGATCTTCTTTGAGCTCCCGATATGTTTCTATCTCTTGATCAGAAGAGAGGGTGTAATTGGTGACATACATCTCTTTCAAAAAGTGTTTTTTCGCTGTTGAGATTCTTGCAAGATGCATGCGTACCTCTTTATTGTCTTTTACATGCTTTTGAAAATAAGCGGTGTATTCACGATAATCAAGAGAGGTTGTTTCCATTTTATATAATTCATCCCTCGTTAACGAAAGCTCAACATCTAAAATGACGCCGAACAGGCCGTATCCTCCGATGACGGCAGTGAATAAGTCATCATCTGGTTTGACTGTGATGATCTCTCCATCTGCTTTTAATAGTCTGAAGGACCGAACTGTGTCAATGAGTGACCCATAGCGAATGTCACGTCCATGTGCGTTTGCACTTAATGACCCTCCAACCGTAAAGATATTTTGCGATTGCATCACCTTCACAGCAAGACCGTATGGGTTCACAAATTTTTGAATATCATCCCATGTAGCGCCGCTTTGGACACGAATGGTCTGCTTGTTTTCATCAAATGCTAAAATCTGGCGGAATTTAGTCATATCGAGCACGATCCCGTTTTCATAGTACGTGTGGCCGCCCATGCTATGCTGCTTTCCGGCAATTGAAATCGGCAGATGTTTCTCTTTTGCTTCTTCTAATACTTCTTTTAATGTCTGTATTTCTTTACCTTGAACGACTTTTTTTATTTTGACAGGCATGAGATGACTGACATCTGTAAAGGCATCAAGATTTTGACTTTTATGTGCTTGACCTTCACGTATAGTGATTGATGCAAAAAATGCAGCAGCATATCCCATGAAAAGAACGATCCATATCCACTTTCGTTTCATTATAGGTACTCCGTTCTTTAAAATTACATCCATTATATCAGGCCATTCTCTCCCCCACCTTAATTTTTCATAAAAAAACCTGGTACGAGTTCAACTCATACCAGGCGTTTTTCATATGTGCTTATTGAATACCAAGTGCGATTTTAGCGTATCTTGACATTTTGTCTCGTGTCCAAGGCGGATTCCATACGATGTGAACTTCTGTTTCTTTCACTTCAGGCAGGTCGCTTAATGCTTTTTTGACTTCATCCACGATAACTGGTGCTAAAGGACAACCCATTGATGTTAAGGTCATGGTGACATCTGCTTTTCCATTCTCATCAAGATCGACATCATAGACAAGTCCAAGATTGACGATGTCGACATTTAACTCAGGGTCAATCACCTGTTCTAGGGCGCCTAAAATATTTTCTTTCAATGCTTCATCCATGATATCCACTCCTTTTTCAACTAGTATAACGTACTTTTACTTTTGGCTAAACGTTTGTGCTTTTCAGGTGCGTCACAAACCAGTCAATCGTTTCAAACATCGCTTGTCTTGAGACCTTGTGGCCTGCTTGTTCATCTGTGATAAAACGAATCAGGTGCGGGTCTTGCTTATATTGGGTTGCCGCTAACTCGTCATATAGGGCTTTTGCGTGGCGATAAGGGACAACAGGGTCGTTTTCCGCATGCCAGAATAACAGCGGTCTTTTGTTCAATCGATCCATTTGCAGCGTTAAATCATAAGGGCGGAGTGCGTCTAATTGCTGTTTGACCTCTTCGTCCGTGATGTCTTTCATGAAACCTTTGTGACGCATGTCCATGATTTGTGCCTGTAGAAAAGTCGTATATTTCGGACTGCCCATCAGGCTGACAGCTGCTTTAATCCAATCATGCTTTGCAAGTGCACCAAAGGTCGTGATGCCCCCCATAGATGTACCAGCAACGCCTATCAGATCGGCTTCAATCAATTGTTTTGCTTGAAAATGTGTTTTGAGTATGTCGATTTCACGAATTTCGTTCAGGACAATTTCCCAGAACTTTGATGCCAGTTCCTCTAAGCTAAGGTTTTCTGATCTTACACCATGATAAGCACAGTCAGGCAAAATGACTCTCATGCCTTTTTCGGCCAAATGAAAGGCGAAGTGTAAGTTGTGCTCACGTGCACTTGTAAACCCGTGTATGAAAAATACAAGCGGCAGCGGTTTTTCTTTATTTTCAGCTTTTACGATATGTAAAAATGGAATATCGTGTTCAATTTGCTCATCAATGGTGATCACAGCCTATGAATCCTCCTTTATCATTCCCGTCTTTGTTTATTTTAACATGTAGACAACGAAGATGTGATAAAGATACACTATAGAAAGAGGCACCATTACTAACTGCCTCCTATCACTTACAGATCAAAGGAGATTTTATGGAGACTAAACCTTATCTAATCGCACTTGACCTGGATGGCACGTTATTAAAAGATGATAAAACCATTTCTACACACACGCTTGACGTCATTCAAAAAGTGAAAGACAGCGGGCATCATGTATGTATATCAACAGGCCGGCCATTTCGTTCCAGCTCTCCTTATTATCAGCAATTACAGCTTGATTCACCGATTGTGAACTTTAATGGAGCGTTTGTCCATCATCCTCTTGATGAAAAATGGGGCAGATTTCACACGTCACTTGATCTTCAAGTTGTTAAACAGCTTGTGGACATCAGTGAGGAGTATAAAGTGCACAATGTGTTGGCTGAAGTGCTCGATGATTTGTATTTCCATTATCATGATGAAAAACTCATTGATATATTTAATATGAATGCAAACAAAGTTACTGTCGGAGACCTTAGAAACAACCTTGGAGAGAATGTGACGAGCGTCTTAATTCATGCAAAAGAAGAAGACGTCGGAGCCATTCGGAGCTATTTAACAGATGTTCATGCAGAAGTAATTGATCACAGGCGATGGGCCGCTCCGTGGCACGTGATTGAAATCATTAAAACAGGCATGAACAAAGCCGTTGGACTGCAAAAAATCAGTGATTATTACGGGGTTCCTAAGGAGCGAATTGTGGCATTTGGAGATGAAGACAATGATTTAGAGATGATTGAATTTGCTGGATGCGGCGTTGCAATGGGCAACGGGATTGATGCAGTGAAACGCGTCTCAAATGAAGTCACAGATACGAATGAACAAGATGGGATTGCAAAATTCCTAACGAATTACTTCTCTCTTTAATTTTTCCATTCATACATATCCGAAGAAAGCGGGCATACTACCGTTAGACAGGTTGACCTGTCAGCTTGTGTAAAGGGGCGGATTCCGAATGGGTAAAAGAAGCAAATCGAAACGCTTTATACAACAAGGTAAAGATTCTGTCAGTCTGCATGACGCACGTTTTCCGTATCGTTCCACACTTGAAGAAGCGGCGGAGGACCGGGGAAATATGAAGACTGATGCTTCTGGAGGTTCATTGTGAGAAACGAACTTTTTGATCAAGCCAAATCATTTACTGAAGAAGCCCTTACTTCTTCATTTTCATCTGGGTTAGAGCGTCAACAGGCTGTCAAGCGAGCAAAAAATGCCGTATCATCTGCATTTGCCAACTCTACAGATGCAGAAAGAAACCAGCTGCATACCTTCCAAGACATGCTTGATGATCTTTAACGTAAAAAAGCTGTCCACTATCTGGACAGCTTTTTCTGTTTCTCATGAAGCAGGAAGCACTTATTTCACATGGAATGTTTTCTTTTCCGTGATTTGCTTAAGCCCTTCTGCTTTTCCTTTAAATGTGACGACAGCTTCATACGTTCCCGGCTCCACACCGTTTGACCAAGTATCTTGAAAATCATACGCCTCATCTTTCTTCAGCACAAAGGATTGGATGGCCTGTGTGAACATTCGGTCTTTCGAATAGCGGTATTGTTCATTCCCGTTTTCGTCATACACACTTAGCTCGAATTTCTGGCTTGTGTTAAATGTAAATTCAATATCTCGATCTGATTCATTTTTCAGTGACATGTTAAATTGAACCGAAGAACCTTTTTGGACGGGGTCTACTGTGAGTACAACCGTTTTCTCTCCCATTTGACCGGATACCTCCTTGTTTGGTTCATCCTTTTTTTGTTGTCCACAAGCTGCTAAAACCAATAGAACGAGAAGAAGCACCACACCTTTTTTCATCTTCTACCCACCTTTTAATCTCGTCTGAAAAACCCAAGAATATTGGTTGTTTGAACAATATTCGTAAAGGCTTTTGGATCGACTTCTTTAATAATTTGTTCAAGTTCATACAGCTCATACCTTGTAATAACAACCACCATCATTTCTTTTTGCTCGTTGGTAAACGCGCCTTTCGCTGGTACAGTCGTAATGCCTCTGACCATTTTTCCATAAATAGCTTCTTTGATTTCATCTGCTTTCTTCGTCACAATCATCGCCGTCAGCTTCTCGTGTCTTGTATGGATGGCATCAATGACCCTAGTGGTCACATATAATGTGACAAGGGTATATAATGCTTTCTCCCAACCTTGTAATAATCCTGCTGTAAAAATGATGATTCCGTTTAAAATGAAGAAATACGTTCCGACTGGTTTATCCTTCCATTTTGCTAAAATCATCGCAAGGATATCGAGACCGCCGGTTGATGCCCCGTATTTCAGCGTGATTCCAATCCCAAGTGCAGAAATCACACCGCCAAACACAGCATTTAATAAAATATCTTCAGAAACGCTCGTCTCTGGTAAAATCCCAAGGAAAATGGTCGTCAGTGCAACACTGATAATGCTATACAAAGTAAAGGAACGGCCAACCTTCATCCAGCCTAAAATGCCGACTGGAATGTTTAAAATAAATAATAGGATCCCTGTTGATAAATAAAATGGCGCATATTGATCGATTAAACTGGATAACAGCTGCGCTACCCCTGTAAAACCGCTCGCATATACGTCAGCTGGGATTAAGAATAAATTCAGTCCAATCGCATTGAGTAATGCACCAATGACGACGACAATGAGTTTTTTTGCTTCTCCAATGAACATGTTGTCATTCCTCCACTACCATTCTCTCTATGGTTTTCCCTAAAATTTAGAATTTGAACACGAAAAGTTGATTTCTATGATATAGTTAGGCTAAAAAGATGTAAAATATGGCTGATTTTTTTAGAAAGAAGGGATTTTGATGACTGTTCATATCATAGCAGACAGTGCTGCTGATCTGCCTCTTTCTTATTATGATGAACATAACATGACACTCATTCCGCTGCGTGTGTTACTTGGCGAGCAGGAATTTGAGGATTTGATCACCATTGAACCAAAACAAGTATTTGATGCGATGAGACAAGGCGCAAGTCCAAAAACGTCACAAGCTTCACCAAACCGAATCAAGGAAGCCTTTGTTTCTGTTGCACAAACCCATACGTCCGCCATCTATGTCGCCTTTTCATCAGAGCTTTCAGGTACATACCAAACAGCTGTGATGATGGCAAACGAAGTGAAGGAAGAATACCCTGATTTCGATTTACGAATCATTGATTCTAAATGTGCTTCACTTGGCTATGGACTTGCTGTTAAACACGCACAATCACTTGCCATTGACGGAAATACAATACAAGAAATTGAAACGTCTGTAAAGCATTTTTGTGAATCTTTACAACATATTTTTACTGTAGACGATTTATCGTATTTAGCAAGAGGCGGAAGAATCAGTAAAGCTTCTGCATTTGTTGGCGGTTTATTAAGCATTAAACCCATTTTACACGTCGAGGATGGAAAACTGATACCACTTGAAAAAATTCGCGGACGTAAAAAACTGCTGAAACGCATTATTGAATTGATGAAAGAGCGCGGAACGGACTGGTCGAACCAAACGGTTGGCATTAGTCATGGAGATGATCCTGCACTTGCAGAAGACATGAGACAATTGATCGAAACCGAATTCCACCCAAAAGAAATAGATATTCATATCATCGGTGCTGCTGTCGGGTCCCATTCAGGTCCTAGCACGCTTGCGATCTTCTTTACAGGCAAACCATCATAAAAAGCACCCTTCCCTCAACATATAGGGAAGGGTGCTTTTCTTATGAAAGTTTAAATCGATGAACGGTTTCATTTAACCTAGCCGTCATACTCATCAGTTCTTCTACCTGTTTGTTCATTTGATGGAACGATTGCAGCTGTTCATTGGCCGAGGCAGAAATTTCTTCACTGCCTGCTGCTGTTTCTTCTACAACCGCACTCATATTTTCAATCGAGTGCAGCACTTGTCCGCCAAGCTCTGTCGATTGAATAATTTGGTCATTTAAACATGCCATTTCTTCTTTAATATGCTGTGCTTTTGTTTCTATATCTTCAAAGGAGTGTGAGGTTTTGTCCATCGCATCCTGCTGCTGAAGAGAAAGCTTGACCCCTTCTTTGACAGTTTGACTAATGGATTGAATGCCTCTTTCAATATGACTGACCATATCAAAGATTTGTCTTGTAGCGTTAGATGATTCGTCGGCAAGCTTACGAATTTCATCTGCTACAACGGCAAAGCCTTTTCCAGCCTCACCTGCTCTTGCCGCTTCGATCGCCGCATTTAGCGAAAGTAAGTTTGTCTGATCCGCAATGTCAGAAACTGTTTTGGCCATAGCCGAGATCCCGCTAGCATATTGCGTGAATTCTCCTGCCGACTGCTCGATTTGCCTTGTGGCATGTGTATTTTTTTCAATCGCCGTTTTTGTTTCTGTTAACGTGTGCTTTCCACTTTCCACTGCTTCTATCGCATCCTCTGTACTTTGGATGACTGTTTGTGAACGTTCGGAATTTTTACGTCCATGCTGATCCATCTTTTCAATCAAGCTAACGCCATGCTGGAGATCCTCTGAAATGGCTTGTGACCCATTTGCCATTTCGTCTGTCGAGACAGATACTTGATTTGCAGATTCCATCAGCTTTTTGTTTTCATCATCTAACTGGATCGAGAATGTCTCCACTTGACTTGAGACATTGCTGATTTCTTTAATCAGACTAATCAGCTGATCTGTCATTTGATTGAATGATTCATTTAAGCCGCCGATTTCATCCTTACGCCGGATGTCCATCCGCTCCACAGCAAGGTTTCCTGCTGCAATCTGTTTTGCCCGGTAGGAGAGTGATTTGATTGGTGTCACGATGGATCTCGTTAAACCAATATTTAAAAAGACGGCGATGACAATCAGTGTGAGGGCTGCGACTAACGCACTTGTGATGATCCACTGCACATTTTCTGCTGCATTCTCTTGATTTTGTTCATACGCTTCTTGTGCTCTTTTATTCATCGTATGCACGTCGTTTAAGACACCATCAATTCTTGCTGCCACACGTCTTGCATCA
This sequence comes from Bacillus pumilus, assembly GCF_024498355.1. GTDB lineage: Bacteria > Bacillota > Bacilli > Bacillales > Bacillaceae > Bacillus > Bacillus pumilus_P. Next base: position 1,098,341 of record NZ_CP101833.1, on the reverse strand, counting down.
GAAGCATTTTTTTCACCAATGGCATTGTTCGCTTCCTTGGTCCACGTGTCAAACTTTGAATTTAACCTCGTTAATGCTTCTTTGTTCATATTCCCTGCGTTTTTGTTTAACGTTTGGAGTTGTTTTTTTGCTGTAGAGATATCGGTTTGAACGACCTCTAGCTGTTCATCTGAAAGTGTCATGGAATAATTGGTCATGGCTTGTTCGACACTTTCAAAGCTCGCCTTCGTTTTTTGTACGTTTAGTAAGGTTTGAACTTCTGTTTCATTTGATGATTGGATCTTTGTCATGCTGACAATGATAAAGGCGATGACACCAACCGCTAAAAGAAGTGAGATGAGTGAGTTGAGCAAGATTTTGACACGTAAGCTCATGATGCTGCCCCCTCTTCTTTCAGAAGCGTCTGCTTCAGTCCATTTAATTTTTTGGTCAATTTCTCAGCATCCTTGAGCACCCGGATTCTGGCCATATCGATTCCGTCATTGCTTAAGTCATAGACGATATGCCCACTTTTGATTTGATTGTTCTTTACGAGCTGTTCGCTGAATTGATAGACCACTTCATCGACTTTTTTGACCATGGATGAAATCACAGCTTTCTCAGCCGTATAGTACTGATCGCTGTCTACGCCAATTGCATATTTGCCTTGTGATTGTGCTTCTTTTAATACACCAACACCCGTATAGCCGGCTGCGGCATATAAAACATCTGCTTTCTTTTTGATCATTTCTTTGGCAATTTTACTACCTTTGCCTGCGTCGCTAAATGTACCTGCATAGGTGGATAAGATATTGATTTTCGGATTCACAGATTTGGCACCTTTTTGAAATCCTTTTTCAAAACGATGAATGACATCCGCATCGACGCCGCCAACAAATCCAATGACATCACTTTTCGTTGTCATGGCAGCAAGTGCCCCTGCTAAATAGCTGCCTTGCTCTTCTTTAAACGTCACGGAGGTCACATTTTTCAGCTCAGATACGGCATCAATCAGCAAGAATTGCTTCTTTGGATATTTTTTTGCGACTTTTTCTAAGTCTTCTTGCATACTGAAGCCTACACCGATGATCAGGTCATTGCCATCTTTTACGAGCTCTGCCAGTCCTTTTTCGTATGTATCCGTTTCTGCAATTTCTCTATAATCAAATTCAATGCCAAGCCCGTCACGTGCTTTTTCTAAACCTTTAAATGATGAATCGTTAAATGATTGATCACCAAGACCATCGTCTGTCAGCATGACGCCAATATGCTTCACATTTGACTTCGGTGGTCCTCCCTGTTGATTGCTGCATGAGGCGAGTACCATGAGCATGGCTGCCATCAGAAGTATTGACACCTTCACTTTCATCCAAAAACACACTCCTTTTATCATCCTTACTCCTTTCTTATCGGATTTGAGTGGCGTTGTTTCAATGATAAAGGGAAGGTTTTTCAGCTTTTTTCATGACTTTTTTCACTGAAAAAACCCATTATTTATGACAAAAATAAAAAAAGTGAGCAAATGCTCACTTTTTCTCGTAGGTCCAGCCTTCTTCTTGATAGACTAGATCATTTTTCATCAGATGACCTAATGCGCGTTTAAAGGCCGCCTTGCTCATTTGAAATCGTTCACGAATATCTTCTGGATCACTTTTATCCCAGTAAGGCATGGCGCCATTTCTCGTTCTCATATAGGTTAAAATTTCTTCTGCATCAACAGATAACGCGTCCTGCTTTCTAGGAAGCAAAGAAACGTTCACGGTTCCATCCTCTTTCACCGCAATGACGCGGCCTGTCACTTCCGATCCTAATCTTGGTTCTTCCTTTCGTTCTGTGCGGTGGATAAATCCCCTCACCCCTGTATCTGTCAGCATAAAAGAGCCTGTCGCAATTAAGCGATAAATTGTCCCAGTGATTTCTTTGTTCATTAAGGTTTCTGGCGCCTCAGTGAACAATTCACTGATCACATCCTCAGTGGCTGTCTTTGCGAACATTCTACCGTAGCTTGTGACTTTCAGCATACAATAGAGTTTGTCTCCTTTTTTCGGCCATGCTTCCTCAAAAGGCGGGAGGTGTTCTGTTGCAACAAGTGCATCCTTTGATAGCCCGACATCGACAAATGCGCCCATGTCTTCTACAACGTCTACGACTTCTACCCAGCCATATGTATGTGCATTGATTGTAGGCATTTTCATCGTAGCTGCTAGTCTTTCTTCATGATCTACATATAAGTAGACCTCTACTTCATCCCTGTCATCAATATCCTCTGTCATCTCACTGCGATGCAAGAGGACAGAATCTTCACCATCTGTCAAAAAGTAGCCGTACTCCATCTCGTTCTCTATTTGCAAGGTCAATTGCTCACCTGGTCTCATGTTCTCTTCCTTCCTATCTGCCCATAAAAGAGCGTTCGTTCATCTTTTGATTCACTTTATTCTACTATACTTCTTTCAACATGAACATCTCTAGTTCTGTTAGCTAAAGTGGACAAACTTCCCTTGATTTATACCGCAAGCGGCTGAACTCTTTGATTTGTCTATATGATAAAGCTTCTTCTTGCCCTGTTTGCATGATAAAATAGACGCAATATCTATACTTGGAGGTCATGTGTTATGGCAAAAGAAAGTTCATTTGATATTGTATCGAAGGTGGAACTGCCAGAGGTGCAAAACGCCATTCAAGCAGCGCTAAAAGAAATTAAAAATCGTTATGATTTTAAAGGAAGTAAAAGTGATATTTCACTTGAAAAAGAAGAGCTCGTTCTCACCTCAGATGATGACTTCAAGCTTGAACAGCTAAAAGATGTGCTTGTGACAAAGCTGATTAAACGAAATGTACCAACTAAAAACATCGACTACGGAAAAACCGAACATGCCCTAGGCGGAACAGTACGCCAGCGTGCCAAGCTGATTAGCGGTATCGATAAAGACAATGCCAAAAAGATCAACGCACTCATTAAGCAATCTGGGATCAAAGTGAAGTCGCAGTTTCAGGATGACCAAGTGCGTGTAACAGGGAAAAATAAAGATGATTTACAAGAGGTCATTTCACTCATGCGCAAAGCAGATTTGCCGATTGACGTCCAATTTATAAATTTTCGATAAATTTTAAATTTTCCATTGATTATTTTCGATTTTTTCGTTACAGTTGATGGAAGTTCAATTCATTGACATGTTCATATCGCTTTCTTATCAAGAGAGGCAGAGGGACTGGCCCTGTGAAGCCTCAGCAACCGGTGTAGTAGAAATGTATTTTCTATGACCAAGGTGCTAAATCCAGCAAGCAACTGCTTGGAAGATAAGGAGAAGAATTACGATACAGCCAAAAAGTCTTCTTCTTATCAGAAGGCTTTTTTTGTTACATAGAAATAAGGAGGAATACAATGGGCCTATTACAAGACTTACAAAATCGCGTATTGATTGCTGACGGAGCAATGGGAACACTTTTATACTCTTACGGCATTGACCGGTGCTTTGAAGAACTAAATTTATCAAAAGAAGATGAAGTGAAAAGAGTGCATGAGGCGTATGTGCAGGCTGGAGCTGACATCATCCAAACGAACACGTACGGTGCGAATTATATTAAACTATCCCGCTACGGCTTAGAGGAAGAAACAAAACGTATCAATACAAAAGCGGTACAAATTGCAAAAGCTGCCGCTGGCTCAGCTTATGTACTCGGAACGATTGGCGGCATTCGAACGTTTAACAAAAATGCCTACTCGATAGACGAGATCAAACGAAGCTTTAGAGAGCAGCTGTACATCCTATTAAATGAACAGCCTGACGGATTATTGCTTGAAACGTATTATGATATGGAAGAGGCGAAGGCCGTTCTCGAAATTGCGCGCAAAGAAACGACTCTCCCGATTGTCATGAACGTATCCATGCACGAGCAAGGTGTTTTGCAGGACGGTACACCGCTGAAGGACGGTTTATCTGAATTATCCTCTCTTGGCGCTGATGTCGTTGGGATCAACTGCAGGCTGGGCCCTTATCATATGATTCAGGCACTCGAAGGCGTTCCGATTTTGGAAAATTCTCATTTATCTGTCTATCCTAACAGCAGTCTCCCGTCTCTTGAAGAAGGCAGACTCGTCTATGATACAGATAATGACTATTTCCGAAAAAGTGCACTAGAGTTTAGAAATCAAGGCGCACGCATTATCGGAGGCTGCTGCGGAACGACGCCTCAGCATATTAACGCAATGGCTGAAGCAGTTAAAGATTTAGCACCGATCACTGAAAAAGAAGTGAAAGTATTAAAAGAAGAAATCATTTCGATCCAAGACCAGCGCACTGAACCTGGACTTGACGAGCTGGCTGTTAAAAAACGATCGATTATCGTAGAGCTGGACCCGCCAAAGAAGCTGAACTTTGAAAAATTCCTTGTCGCAGCAAATGAATTAAAGAGTGCAGGCATTGATGCCCTGACGTTAGCTGATAATTCTCTTGCGACTCCGCGCATTAGCAATGTGGCTTGCGGTGCATTATTGAAACAGCAGCTTGATATGCGTTCACTTGTCCATATCACGTGTCGTGATCGTAATTTGATTGGGCTACAATCCCATTTGATGGGACTCGACACTCTCGGATTAACCGATATTTTAGCCATTACAGGCGACCCGTCTAAAATTGGTGACTTCCCAGGTGCAACATCTGTTTATGATTTAACCTCCTTTGATTTGATTCGTCTCATCAAACAGTTTAACGAAGGACTTTCTTTCTCTGGGAAGCCGCTTGGCAAAAAGACCAATTTTTCAGTGGCTGGCGCGTTTAATCCAAATGTACGTCATATTGATAAAGCAGTAAAACGTCTTGAGAAAAAAATAGAATACGGCGCTGATTATTTCATCTCACAGCCTGTTTATTCAGAGGAACAGCTAGTGAAAATTCATGAGGAAAGCCGTCATTTGGATAAACCGATTTACATCGGCATTATGCCGTTAACAAGCAGCCGAAATGCAGAGTTTATTCATCATGAAATTCCAGGCATCAAATTATCTGATTCCATTCGTGACATTATGGTCAAGGCTGGCGAGGATAAGGAAAAGCAGCGAGCAGAAGGCTTAGCGATTGCCCGCTCTTTATTAGATACAGCCTGCGAATTGTTTAATGGCATTTATTTAATTACCCCTTTCCTTCGATCAGATTTAACAGCAGAACTGACAACCTACATCCATCAGAAAGAAAAGGAGCCAAACGTACATGTCAACTATCACTGAACAGCTCAAGAGACGCATCCTTGTCCTTGATGGTGCAATGGGCACAATGATTCAAAACGCCAATCTCACAGCAGAGGACTTTGGCGGAGAAGAGTATGAGGGCTGTAACGAATATTTGAACATGACAGCCCCTCACATCATCTCCACAATCCACCGGGAATATCTTGAAGCAAGTGCGGATTTCATTGAAACGAATACGTTCGGCGCTACAAAGCTCGTCCTTGATGAATATGGGCTTGGCCATCTCGCCTATGAACTCAACGTACGAGCTGCTCAGCTGGCAAAGAATGAAGCAGATCGTTTCTCCACACCGGAGTGGCCTCGTTTTGTTGTAGGCGCAATGGGGCCTACAACTAAAACATTATCTGTGACAGGCGGCACAACCTTTGAAGAGCTCGTCAGAAACTATGAAGAGCAGGCTCGCGCACTCATTGATGGCAAATGTGATGCCCTTCTTTTAGAAACAAGCCAAGACATGCTGAATGTAAAAGCTGGATTCATGGGCATTCAGAAAGCCTTTAACGCGACCGGCATTCAATTACCACTCATGGTATCAGGTACGATTGAACCAATGGGCACCACCCTTGCCGGTCAAGATATTGAAGCCTTTTATATCTCTCTTGAGCATATGAAACCAATCAGCGTTGGCCTAAACTGTGCAACTGGTCCAGAATTTATGACAGACCATATCCGCACACTCTCCTCCATCGCAAAGTCAGCTGTTAGCTGCTATCCAAATGCTGGTCTCCCAGATGAAGAAGGACAATATCACGAATCCCCTGCTTCCCTTGCTAAAAAAATCGCCGCCTTCGCACAGGAAGGCTGGTTAAATATCGTCGGGGGCTGCTGCGGAACAACACCTGCACATATTCAGGCATTATCAGACGAAGTGCGCTCGCTCCAGCCGCGCCGCATGGTTCATGAATCGTCACAGCATACCGTATCAGGAATTGACCCCCTAATTTATGAAGAAGCAATGCGTCCGCTTTTTGTAGGTGAACGGACAAATGTCATTGGCTCCCGGAAATTCAAACGGCTGATTGCGGAACAAAAGTTTGAAGAAGCGTCAGAAATTGCTCGTGCACAGGTGAAAAATGGCGCTCACGTCATTGATGTGTGTCTCGCTGATCCAGACCGTGACGAGGCAGCAGACATGGAAGGCTTTTTACAAGAGGCCATGAAAAAAGTCAAAGCTCCTTTTGTCATTGATTCAACGGATAAACACGTGATTGAAAAGGCACTCACGTACTCCCAAGGGAAAGCCATCATCAATTCCATTAATCTCGAGGATGGCGAAGAACGGTTTGAAGAAATTCTTCCGCTTGTGAAACTATATGGCGGCGCACTTGTTGTCGGCACGATCGATGAAACAGGGATGGCTGTAACAGCAGAACGAAAGCTCGAGATTGCCGTACGTTCTCATGATCTCTTAACGAAGAAATATGGAATTCCCTCAAGTGACATCATTTTTGATCCACTCGTCTTTCCGGTAGGCACTGGAGACGCGCAGTATATTGGCGCTGCCGAAGAAACGATCAAAGGCATCAAAATGATCAAGGAAACACTGCCTGAGTGTCTCACGATTTTAGGCATTAGTAACGTGTCTTTCGGACTCCCGCCTGTTGGCAGAGAGATCTTGAACTCCGTCTATTTGTATCACTGCGTCCAAGCAGGACTTGATTATGCAATCGTTAATACTGAAAAACTTGAACGTTTCGCTTCGATTCCAAAGGAAGAAATCAAGCTAGCTGAAACATTACTTTATGAAACAAATGATCAAACCCTTGCCGAATTCACCCAATTTTACCGCGGGAAAAAGAAAACGGAGAAAAAACCAAAGGTCTCCTTATCGCTTGATGAGAGGCTGGCGTTATACGTCGTCGAAGGAACAAAAGAAGGGCTGATTGATGATCTGTCCCTTGCCTTAGACCAATTCGAATCACCTCTTCATATCATCAATGGACCCTTGATGCAGGGAATGGCTGAAGTTGGACGTCTTTTTAATCAAAACGAATTGATTGTGGCTGAAGTGCTTCAATCGGCAGAGGTCATGAAAGCATCTGTTTCGTATCTTGAGCAATATATGGAAAAGCAGCATGCAAGCGGCAAAGGGAAGATTCTCCTTGCGACGGTTAAAGGAGATGTCCATGATATCGGGAAAAACCTTGTCGACATCATTTTGAGCAATAATGGCTTTCAAGTGGTCGATCTCGGGATCAAAGTCACACCTCAAACATTGATCGAAGCTGTGCAAAAGGAAAAACCAGATATGATCGGATTATCCGGATTACTTGTCAAGTCAGCACAGCAAATGGTACTGACCGCTCAAGATTTACAAAAAGCGAACATCTCCGTTCCCATTTTGGTCGGCGGTGCTGCTCTTTCACGGAAATTTACGAAGATGAAAATTTCGCCTCATTATGACGGACCCGTCCTTTATGCAAAAGATGCAATGGACGGCCTGTCATTAGCCAATGAGTTAAAAGCAAACCCTCTTCAATTTCAAACAAAGCCCTCAGCGGAACAAGAGGCACTTATCAAAGAGAAAGAAGTGAAACAGCCGAAAGCCGTCATTGAATTACTGGAAAAACGCGCGGCACTCCCGCAGGCGCCGGTTTTCACGCCAGAAAATACAAAACGCCATTATGTGCGTGACATCGATTTGCATCATATTATGCCCTATGTGAATGAGCAAATGCTTATTGGTCATCACCTCGGCTTAAAAGGAAAGGTCAAAACATTATTAGCTGAACAGCACCCAAAAGCATTGGAGCTAAAACAGCTTGTCACAGACCTTCTTCAGGAAGGCAGAGAGAAAGGCTGGTTTGCACCGGCATTTGTTTATCAATTCTTCCCTGCCAGTTCAAACGAGAATGATCTGCATATTTATGATCCGGAAGCGCCTGATCGCATCATTGAAACATTTCAATTTCCAAGACAGGAGAAACTTCCATACCGCTCCATTTCAGACTATGTGCGGAAAAGCGAAGAAAATGAGAAAGATTATATCGCCTTATTTGCCGTCACAGCTGGTGCGCGCATACGTGAAGTGGCGCAGCAATTTAAGCAAGAAGGTGATTATTTAAAAATGCATGCTGTCCAAGCACTGGCGCTTGAGCTTGCAGAAGGCTTAGCTGAAAGAACCCACCAAGTGATTCGTGACAAATGGGGCTTCCCTGACCCAGTCGATTTCACAATGGACAAGCGGTTCCAGGCCAAATATCAAGGGCAGCGCTATTCCTTTGGCTATCCAGCGTGTCCAAATCTTGAAGACCAAGAAAAGCTGTTCCACCTGCTTCAGCCTGAAAAAATCGGCATCTATCTGACAGAAGGCTTCATGATGGAACCTGAAGCATCTGTTTCAGCGATCGTCGTTTCTCATCCTGAAGCTCGATATTTTAATGTTCATTAATGCAGGACCTCCGTGATTGGAGGTTCTTTTTTGATAAATATTGGGATAAATATCAATATTTAATATTATTTACCGATATTACAAATAAAAGTCATTCACTCAAAAGGAGATGTTTGTCATGTTCAAAAAGAAAATGGGGATTTTACTGCTTACCGGCCTCTTCATCGCTACACCTCTCTTTCAATCACCTGCACAAGCAAGTGAAGCCTCTACGAAACAAACAAAATATTATACAGAAGAATTAGAGCACCTGTACCCTGACAGTGATTATGCAAACAATGATACGATGGAAAAAGCTCAATTCTTACAGCATTCCCTTCATCTGAGTAAAACGTATTTATATCATGAGGGCAGTATCTCTTCTATGGATGACATCGATTTTTACCGTTTCACCAGCTCCAAATTTGATGGAGCAGATGGCCGCTTTTCTATTAAACTCGTGAATGTGAAGTCTGGAAATGATTTCGACCTCTACCTTTACAATAAGAACGGGTCACTTGTGTCTTCCTCTGTGCGGACAAACAACCAAAACGAGATCATTCATATGCCGAAAATTGCCGCCAGCACTGATTACTACCTATCCGTTAAACCAAAACGATTATTAAATGAAGAAGATAACATGTATCGTATTGTGTTTGATAAAAGCATTGAAAAAGGCACAACCAAACGATATGGATCACCTGCCACACTTAACAGCTTCAATGAATCCGGTTCTCCAAATTCTTCTTTTGATTTAAGCAGCTTGCCTCAGGATGCCGTCGTGACTGGTCTTTCCTTAGAAGCTGAAAAAGGCAGTACAAACGCACACAATTATGTATTCACCGTTTCTTCCTTAAAAGACGGGACAGTGAACGTACCTTGGAATGGACAAAAAGTGGACATCTCTTCTTATAAAACAAGTCAGGTTCCGGCAAAAGATCGCTTTTTTGTGTCTTTCAATGCGACAGAGGTTCCTCAGTTGATTGGTGGACGATTAATCAAAGTGGGCGTTGTGTCGATTAAAAACTTGCAGCTCACCTTTGAATATGAATACAACCGTGACCTGAATTATTAATCCGACAAAAAGGAAAAGGATCTCCCTTTTCCTTTCAGATTGTTGACAAAGGGCTAAAATGATCTTGATTTTAGCCCTTTGTCTTCTTTTCAGCGTGATAGAAAACCTTTGTAGTCTAGGAAGGACGAGTACCGGAGCGGAGCGAATTTGAGATTCGTGAGCACCGGCACGCAGGACTGACACCGAATGCGAGGGTTTGTCTACACGCTGAAAGGAAAAGGAGCCCCCTTTTCCTTTTTCTTATGACTTCTTATGGTACGATACAGATAGATCAATTCAGCTAAGAAGGAGTTGCGTGTATTGGCAAACGTTATTCAACGATCATTAACACTTGGTGACATACCAGATCTCATCGCACTGTCAAAAGAGGTAGACTGGCCTGATTACAATGCAGAAGAACTCACATCTCTTTTAACAAATGGACATTTTACAGGTTTTACAACAACTGACGGACAAGTGATCTCATGTGCAGGACTTTTCCAATATGACAGAGTCGCGTCAATTGGGGCTGTCATTGTATCGGAGACACATCGCGGCTTAGGCCTTGCACGTAAAATGATTGACACCTTGCTTCGTCAAAGTGATCAGAGCGTTCCTGTCGTTTTAACGGCTACTGCACAGGGGCAGCCGGTTTACGAAAAGATCGGGTTTCACACGGCCGGTTACATTCATACATACAAAGCACAGAAAACAAACCCTTCGGCACTTCGCGTGTCAGGTAAGATCGACCTTTCTCCTGCTGGTGAAACGCACCTTCCGTCCATTGAAGCACTTGACGAGAAAGGTGCAGGCACCAATCGAGCAAGCTTTTTAAAAAAACGAATGGAACGAGCAGCGTTCCGGCTGATCGCAAAGGATGAACATCACGAAATAACCGGCTTTGCCTTTGGCGTCGAAACGCCAGCCAATCTGATGATTGGCCCGCTTGCAGCAAACGATGAACAAACGGCGCTTTCACTCATCCAATCGCTCATCTCGTCTTATTCTGGTGCCATTCGTTTAGATATGCAGGAGGAAACAGCTGAGCGCCTGCATACATCACTTATAGAAGCAGGGTTTACGAAAACAAACAAAGCGCATTTTATGATGATTCGCGGAAAAGAAAAGCAGAACGATCCGGCGCTTCTTTATTTCCTTGCTTCTCAAGCATTTTCTTAAAAAACCAAAAAGCTGTTGACAAAGGGCTAAAATAAACTCATTTTAGCCCTTTGTCTTCTTTTCAGCGTGATAGAAAACCTTTGCAGTCTAGGAAGGACGAGTACCGGAGCAGAGCGAATTTGACATTCGTGAGCACCGGCACGCAGGACTGACACCGAATGCGCGAGGGTTTGTCTACAGCTTTTCTTTTTTACTTCTCGCCAACGGATGAAAGAACATGAGCGAGTGCATTTGTGACCTTCCCATGCTCTGACGCATGCGGCCGGTCGTCTCCATCTCCATAGCCATAATCAATCATTCGATTACGGTTTAAGCAAAGCTTTGTCAACTGAGGCTGGAATAGATCAAATAATTCAAAACGGTCCTTTAGCTGCGGGAATTGCTCTTGATAATGCTGAATTTCTTCTGCAAGCAAGCGCCAAAGAGTGGTTTCATCTAACAGCTGATGATTGTCTAACACGTTTGATACGTAACGCAGGTTACAAATAAACAATCCTGTAAAGATAAATTGTACTAGACCTTCCGGCGGCTCACTGCGCAGCACTTCTTTTAACTCTTCTTCTAGTGAAGCTAATTCAGGCAGCGGCTGATCACTAATGTTCACATCGTCAACGAAATCTTTGATCGCCAAACGATGCGGCCGATGATCTTTTAACACAAGAATCGTATTTTGCCCGTGCGGTGAAAAGACTGTACCGTATTGATACATAAAATGCAGCAGCGGCGGCATCACGACATGGAAAAATTTCGCCATCCATTCTTTTGCTGAGAGACCTGATTTTTCAATGAGCTGTTTAATATACGGCTCTCCTTCATGATCCTCATAAGTGAGTGCCGCAAGTGTAACAGGGCACTCCCCTTCATCTAAGTACGTATAAATGCTTTCTCTAAAAATCACACCGAGCATTTCAAGATATTGATACGGCGCACCAGACAATTTGCTGTAGTATGGATGATCGACATTGATACTTGCATTCTCACCTGGTAAAATCACGCGGCATACGTCAGATAAAAATGAGTCTTGATCAGCAATCCCTTTAATATGCGCTGTAATACGAGGGGCGATGACTGTACGTTCTGACGGAAGCCCTCGGTACACAAGTGTATTTAAAATACTCATTGGCAGTTTAATATGATGCTTACCTTTATTTGAAATGTTCGTAAAGGTTCTGATCGACTGCTGCGGAATATATTGATCAAGCCCCTCTCCTACATACACAATGCGGCGCATGGCCAAATCTTCTGGGAAATGCTGAATAATCATATGAGTCCACTGCCACTTATGAACAGGCATCATATAATAATCAGCCGCATTCAGCCCTTCATCCTTTAAGACGCGGTGAAACTGACGAATGGTCAGTTCATCTAATTCTTTTGCGATCACTTGTTCATAGTTTTCATGTTCAACCGCATGGAATGTCGCAAGTTCTTTGTGAACAGCAATCCAAGACAGCTGCACACTTTCTTGCCTTTCAGGTGCATAGGCTAAGTAATCATCGTAACTGAATCCAATGCGCCCTTTGTTATACACAATCCAAGGATGCCCTGTCATTTCTCCTTCGATCCAGGCGTAATCTGTATCTGTCAGTTCATCCGCACGAAGTGCTTTTTTCGACAGCAAATGAACATCTGCTAACAGGGTATGATGAAGCTCTTTGATCAGATGGCCTGTTGTGTCAGAAGACATTGGAATGATCGGCTGGATGTCCAGTAAAAACACAATGGCACTGACATCCTTTGTCCATTTCCCGTCTTGACAGCACTCGATCGATTCAGCGATCGTATCATAACTATCAAACAAACGAGGTTTTGCGAGATAGCGATATTTCTTATGTTCATGAATGATTAATTCATATTGAGCGATGCCATCCTTACGATCTAGCTGAACGGGATGAAGCATGTCCTCATACATGTATTCAGACAGCATTTTTGCCACCATTCGCTGGTTTGCCTTTTTCCAAGCAGCAGGATTCACCGCTTTTTTCAATTCATCTTGTACACTCATCGCTTCATCCTCCTTAACCTTTGATTTCTTCAAATGTGTTTGCGTTCTTGTGTGTACCAAATGTCTGGAAGACGTGCTTTTGATATAGTGGATACACGGTTTTTCGGGCAAGTTCATTGATAATCACACTGTTTCGGTAAGCCCCAAGCCCTAAATCTGGTGCGCCGACCCCATGTGTATGAAGCTCTGCATTTTGCACAAAAATATCATTTTCACCCATTGTGTTTGTTTTCAGGCGATATTCACGTTCAACTTGGAATCGTCCTTGATCATCCCACTCAATGTGGTGGGCAATCGGATCAATGAACGGCGGCAATACCGATTGGTAGCCAGTCGCCAAGACGACAATATCCGTCTCATGAGTAAAGGATTCCTCTTTTATCCATTGAGAGCAGGAAATCGACAAGCCATCCGCTGTTTCCTCAATCAAGTTGACCTCGGTCATCGCTTGCAGCACCGTGTTCAACTGTTCTCCGCAGGCAGAACGTTCATAAAGCAAGTGATAAATATCACGGATCATCGCAGAGCTGATGCCTTTATACAGCAAGTCTTGCTGCTTTAATAACGCGTCTTTTTTTGTTTGCGGAAGCTCATAAAAGAAATCAATATAGTCTGGAGAAAAATACTCAAGTCCAAGGTTTGAATATTCCATTGGGAAAAACCCTTTAGACCGTGTGAACCAGTGAATATCCTTCGCCTCATCATCTGATAAAATGTCATAAAACACTTCTGCCGCACTTTGACCAGAGCCGATGACCGTCACAGACTTTCCTTTGAAACAGCCTTCTTTCTTGCGTTTTAAATAGTCAGCAGAATGAAACACCTTATCTCCTAAAGCTGGCTGGAGCGATGCTGGTATCGCCGGCTGCGTGCCAATTCCTAAGACGAGGTGCTTACTTTCAAACACCTCTACGGTTTGATCTTTCACATGACGGACATGCACTTCATATCGCTTTTCTCCTGCCTTCTCGATCAATGAGACAGATTCAACATTCATACCAAACCGGCAAGAGTCTAATTGGTCAGCGACCCAGCGGCAATAATGACTGTATTCCTTGCGCGGGATATGGAAGTCCTCTAGGAAGTAAAATGAATACAAACGGTTTTGCTCCTGCAAATAGTTGAGAAAGCTATATTTACTTTTCACATCTGCCATGCTGACAAGGTCCGCTAAAAATGGGACTTGAAGTGTCGTCCCTTCAATGAGCATACCTGGATGCCAATGAAAGGCTTCACTTCTTTCAAAAAACAAAGCGTCAATTTCATTTACTTCTTCAGATAGTGCGGCAAGCCCTAGGTTAAATGGGCCAATGCCAATCCCAATTACATCCACTACATTATTTTGCTTGTTGAACCACGTCATGGTTATACTTCCTTTCAAATCGATCTCGATCACAAAACATCAAAAGCCCTGTTTTATCAGGTAAAGTAACTGGTTTTACACGTTCAAAGCCGCATTTTTCAAATACATGAATCATTTTTTCATTGCGAATATCCGGTTCAGCAACAATTTTTTCTGTTCTTTTGTTCTGCTCAAATTGAAATGCTGTCATCGCCTGAAGCAGCGGCGCAGCAAATCCTTTTCCGACATAATCTGGCTCCCCTATTAACAGATGAATTCCTTGATCATGCGGAGAAGGCTGATAGTAGGATTCAATCACATCACCTTTGACGTTGTATGCCTCAAAATAACTCATCGGCGTCCCGTCAATGGTTCCTAAATAAAGGGTCTGATGCGGATCATGAATCGCCTGATAAAAATGCTTTTCAAAAGCAGGAAACGGAATATTCAAATGCCAAAATGGGTGAACGTACTCTTCTTGCATCCACTTATGGACAAGCCGGACGTCCCTTTCATATTCAGCGCGAATGAACTTAATACGATGCCTCATCCAATCAGCGCCTCCTTATGTAAAAAGAGCGGATTCAATACAGATGTGTATCGAGACTGTGTTTCCAGAGACCCCGTCAGCTCATCCATATCTTCAAACCTTGTCAGCAAATTCGCTTTTGAAGGCAGTTCCTTTGAGCGGAGAAGGCTGTTTGTCAGGTCAGATGCACCATATTTCTCTTCATGAGCGAGCAATGTGTCTCTAACAAGTGCCAGCAAAACCTCTTCCTTTGCCAGCCCCTCTGTGCCAAAGCCGTTAATGAGACCAAATAAATGATTAAAGAAGAAATAATAACGCAGTCTCTCAACGGCAACATCATCAGCACAAATGGTTTCACTTCTGACGCTCAAGTTTTGGACAAGATTTGCGAGTTTATCCTTTTTCGATTCACTATAATAGTAGCCTTGGTTATCACGATAATAGAATGTGTCTGGATAACCAGCCTTCAGCTGTACGACAGCATTTTGCTGATGTGCTTCCAGCGCAAGACCATACGTTTCAAACAGCCAGAGCATCGGCTCTAACGAAATGGTTAAATATTGTCTAAACCAATCTTGGCTGACAGCCTCCGTTGACCGGCCTTCTGCGTCTGCAAGTTCATGAATGATCCCTGCTAATCGCGATTTTCCTCCATACGCATGATCCTGGCATAGCCCAGCAATTAAGCTTGCGCCTTTTTCATGATGCAAAAATGGATTTTGACGAATGACCACTTCAAAGCCAGATTCAGCCTCATCTCCTTGAATGGATAGATACGCTGGATCTTCAATCACCCGGAATCCAGAGAATTTGTCATATAAAGAAACGCCCAATTCAGTTTTTAAAATGCGAGACATCTCAACTCCGCGATCAAGTTCCTTTTGTTTGTTCACACGTAAGGAGTTCGTAATTTTCACAGGAACAGAGAATTTGAGCATGTAAGCAGAGTCCTTTTGATAAACGGTTCTAAACGAAGAGGTCGCTGTGTATTCAGACCCTAGCGGCCCTAAATAAGTCAGTTTCCCTCCATCCACATAACGCTTTACGAACGCTTTCTCCATGACCACTTTGACTTGTAGCGGGTGGATCGGAATGAGGACATATTCTCCGTCTTCTGTTAATGTATGCAGTCTCTCTTTTTCTTCTGGCACCTGGCGTGAGAGCTCCTCTAGCATGAGGTTTGCGGCAGACTGTGAAATAGAAGAATCCTGAAGCACGATAGAATGGTGCGCTTTAAAGTAATGAAGCTGGAAAGACCCTTTCAGCTCAGGAGAATAAACCGCTTCCTCCTCTTCTGTCATTCCCTGTCTGCTCTTTGGTGTAGGATGCGTTAAATGTCCAAGGAGAAGTGACTGCTCCGCCTCAATATACTCAAAATCAGCTTGAGAAAGAGCCGTTCGATCACTTTCTCTCTCTTTTAAGAATCGTTCAATATTCCGGCAGCTTAAAATGATGCGAAGCATGAATTCATCCTCTGCATCTGTCCGGCCATATTCAATGAGAAGCTCCTTAGAACATAAAGCAACAAGTGTTGTGTAATCGACAATCGTGCCTTCTTGTTCACTACCTTGCGGGCGAAAGCGAATCGGAAAATCAAATAGATGACGGCCTACAGGTGAAAAATATCGGATCGGAATCACAAGCTCAAGATCTTGCTTTGCTAGTTTTGCCACGAATACAAGTGAGCCATCTACTTTGGTCTCTTTTTTTGCAGATCGATCGATTCCTGTTTCACGTAAAAAACAGTTTAAAAAGCTTTGCATGGTTGCATTTTCAGCCATTTGTTTATATTGACTCAACGTAGTACCCTCCCGGATTGAATATGAGCGATCCCGATATCAATGATGTCAGAAAGGATTTCCTCAATATGTGTGATTGTCGTTCTCGGATTTAACAAAGTGAATTTCAAGCATGTTTGACCATCAACCACTGTTTTTGCAACGACAGCAGTACCTGTTTGGAATAATGTCCGGTGAATGATCTTATTGATGTCATCCTCTCGATGATCATCTATAAATCGAAACACAACCGCATTGATCTCTGGCTCAGGATTGATCACCTCAAGGTGAGCATTTGTTTCAATGAGCGCAGCCACATCCTTCGCAAAAAGGATCGTATGGTCTATGATGTCGCCAAACCCTTCTTCTCCAATAAGACGAAGTGAGAGAAGTAATTTCAGTGCGTCAAATCGGCGCGTTGTTTGGACAGATTTATTCACGAGATGTAGAATTCCTTCCAGCTCATCTTCCTTTGGATTGAGATAATCTGCATGATAATCAATCAAACCAAAATGTCTTTTATCCTTTAGCAAAAATGCCCCGCAGGAGATCGGCTGATAAAATTGTTTATGAAAGTCGATCGTGATCGAATCAGCAAGCTCAATACCGTCTAATTTACTTCGGTAGGTTTCGCTTAACACAAGTGCTCCGCCATATGCAGCATCTGCATGAATCCACAGGCCGTATGGCTTGACGATGTCATACACATCTCGAACCGGATCAATACTGCCAAAATCAGTTGTCCCGCAAGTCGCCACTACCGCAAATGGCAGCAGATCACGCTCCTTTAACTCAACCAGCTTCTGCTTCAAATCATTGAGGTCCATTCGGTGATGCTCATCGGTCTCTACCAGTACGACTGCCTGTTCCCCTAAACCTAGCTGGGATGCTGATTTTTTCACAGTGAAATGAGCATTCTTAGAGCAGAGAATCCGCATACGGTGAGCTTCGCTCGGTAAACCTTTCTGCTGAACATTCCATTGCCATGTGTTTTCGCAAAATGCATCTCTCGCAAGCAGCAGTCCCATATAGTTAGATTGGGTTCCGCCGCTCGTAAATGTCCCATCTGCTAGATCTCCATAAGAAAACTTCGCACACAGCCACTTTAGGATTTCCTCCTCCACCAAAGAAGCAATGCCGCTTTGGTCAAAGGAATCCATCGATTGGTTAAAGGAACTTACCATCACCTCTGCTGCAAGTGCAGGAATGAGGGGCGGGCAATGAAGATGTGCCAAGCATTTAGGATGTGACACATCAACCAAATGAGGCAAAAGGTGTTCTTTTATATCTCGAAAGACAGAATCAATTGATTCACCAGACGGTTGAAATTGAAATAACGATTCGACACTAGCCGCTAATTTCCCAGGCAATATTCCGCTGTACGGTCCTGTGTCTTTTTGCCACTGGGCCAGTAAGCTGTCGATGGATGTATGGAGAGCCGCTTGGAAGGACTCTCTCCCAAGCTGGCTTTGATTAATAAATAATGAATCAACAGAAGGCTTAGTTGATTGCATCGTAAACTGCCTCTTTAAAAATAGCGATGACTTTTTCAAGCTGTTCTTCTGTCATGATCAATGGTGGTAAGAATCGAATTACACTTCCGAAACGGCCTCCTGTCTCCACAATTAAGCCTTTATCGAAGCAATTCTTTTGAATGATACTGGCTAGCTCTGGATTCGCTGGATAGCTTCCGTCCACATCCTGTTTCTCATTTGGATTGACGACTTCAACGCCAATCATTAAACCTCTTCCACGTACATCACCGAGTGCAGGCACTTGTTTTTGGATGTCTTTTAGATGAGCCTGCATACGATCACCTAATTGGTCTACATGATCAAGCAGATTGGATTCTTTTATAAATTTAAGCGTAGCGGTTCCAGCAGCCATCGCCATTTGATTTCCTCTAAATGTGCCAATATGTGCTCCTGGATTCCATTGATCCAAGTCTTTATCATAAATCACAACTGAAAGCGGCAGACTTCCACCAATTGCTTTTGATAATACAATGACATCTGGCACTATTCCTGCATGTTCAAAGGCAAACATCTTCCCTGTTCTGCCAATGCCTGATTGAACCTCATCGATAATGAGCGGAATTCTTTTTTCTTTTGTGATTCGTCTCATTTCTTTCATCCATTCAATGGATGCTGGTATTGAGCCGCCCTCGCCTTGCACGGCTTCAAAGATCATACCTGCAGGCGGAAGAATGCCGCTTTCAGGGTCATTTAATACACGCTCAATATAAGAGCTGGAAATGCGGTGCGAATCTTTACCACCAATCCCAAATGGGCAGCGGTATTCATATGGATAAGGCAGGAAATGAACATCTGGCATTAAACCTTGCACTCTTTCCTTTGGAGATAAGTTGCCGCTTAATGACATCGTGCCATGTGTCGCACCATGATAAGCCCCGTGGAAGGAGAGAATCGAACGATTTCCTGTCGCTGTCTTGACTAATTTAATGGCTGCTTCTATCGCATCACCACCAGTAGGTCCACAAAATTGGATTTTCGCTCTTTTTGCAAACTCCTCTGGCAAGTGAGAAAAAATCTCATTCACAAATTCTTCTTTAATTTCTGAGGTTATGTCCAACGTATGCAATGGTCTTTTTTCATGAAGCATACGTTCAATAGCTTCTATAACAACAGGATGATTGTGACCAAGTGCAAGTGTTCCTGCGCCTGCCAGGCAGTCATAAAACTCTCTGCCATCCGCATCTGTCACGATCATACCTTCGGCTTTTTGCATGGCTAATGGGAACCGTCTCGGATAAGACCTTGCATTAGATTCTCTTTGATTTTGCTGCTCTAAAAACTGCTGATTTTTAGAAACGGTTTTGATGGACATAATAAAACACTCCTCCAATTGATAAAGATTATCATTTTCATTTACTAGACTAGAGGATATGCGATATGAAAGTCAATTGTATTCAAAAAGATGATTCGAAAATCATATGAATGCAATATTTTCTTTTTTACGGGTATTTTCGTGTATCTTTTACAAACATCTACTGCCGTAAGGAGATGAACGCTTGATCGTGAAAATGTTGAAAAAAATGACAAATCATTCTTCCTGGTTCTTTTGTTCTACTCGTCACTGAGTGCTTATTTTATACAGAAAGCTGGATGAAATGAATGTAGAAAAAAAGCAATAACACAATTTTTTATTGATATAAATGGTTTTAATGGTATAATTTCTCTGAAACGAAAGGGAATCGAGGGAGATCTGATGATTGTAACGAAGCATGATCTTCACCACTACTTGTCACAGGATAAGAAAGCATTAGCCATCACGCACAGAAGACCAAAGTGGTTTGGGGATGATATATGGAAATATCAGAGGTATTTACGAAAATATGAATACTATACAAATAGCGGAGCCACATTACGCAAATGGTTTTACCGCTATTTACATAAAAAGAAAGGCATGCAGCTTGGCTTTGATATTCCGATTGGCGTCTTTGGCCCTGGGCTCAGAATCAATCATACTGGTCTTTTGATTGTGAACAAGCATGCAAAAATCGGGGCATTTTGTGATATTCATCAAGGGGTGAATATCGGTCAAAACCATCATGAAAATGATGTCCCAACCATCGGAGATCATGTATGGATTGGCCCTGGTGCTAAGCTGTTTGGAAACATCTATATTGCGAATCATATTTCAATTGGAGCAAATGCAGTGGTGAATCGTTCCTTTCATGAAGAGCAGATGATCATTGCAGGTGTGCCTGCTCAAAAGGTAAAAGAAAAAAGCCCTTCTTCATGAAGGACTCTGATAAAAAAGAATCATACCGATCAAAACAGAGATCAGCAGCATGAGGTAAAACAAGATGGTTAAAATGAGAATCGTCCAGCCGAGTCCCTTCCTTTCTGTCTTGATCAAGTAAATACCAAGAACGATTGTACTAAATAGCACGCCTAAAATGGCCCACAGCCATTTGTCTTTGCCATGCTTTGGCGCATCAAACCATAAATAAATGGCAACAGCAAGTGATACGAATAAACCCGTAATTCTCAAGATTCAAACACCCCCTTATGTACACGCGTGCTCTCTATTATGCATTTGAGTATCCAATGATCAGCAATAAGAAGTAAAAGACATAGACTAGAATGAAAATAGAATAGATGATAATGGACACGATCAGAACCGTCCAGCCCAATCCTTTTCTTTCTGTTTTGATGAGGTATACTCCAAGTGTAAAGAGCCCGAATAAAAGGCCTAAAATGGCCCAAAGCCATTTATTCTTCCCATGTTTAGGCGCATCTACAAATAGATAAATGGCCACTATAATCGACACAAACCATCCGGTCATCCAGCGCAACTCATTCGCCACCCTTCTTTTTTAGTTTATTCAATTATACGCTACTTTTGTCCTAAAAATAAAAATAATTATTCAGTGGTATGGCGCGGGAGGCTTTGCCATTCCTCTCTCAGCATCCCGTAACGCATAGAATCATAATACTCTCCTTGGTAGTAACGGACCTTTCGCAGTCTTCCCTCAAGGGTAAACCCGCATTTCTCCGCGCACCGCATCATGCGTTCATTACCAGACCAGGTGGTGAGACCGATTCGCGGGATATTAATGTATGAAAATAGCTCATCTATCCATAGACTTAACGCCTTTGTTCCAACTCCTCCATTCCAAAAGCGTGAGTCATAAATAAGAATCCCGCATTCAAGCCAGCGTGTTCGTTCATTCTCCCAATAATAAGAAACGGTGCCCTTCATTTCGCCACCTATGACAATGCCATATAGCTTTGGCGGAATGGCGTCATCCTGTACGTATCGTTTCTTAAATGCAGCAAGCGGGATCTCGTGTTCATGAAAATAAGGTGCATTCCACTTTCGATAGGACTGGTCTGGTGCTTTAAATTTCAAATGCCACACCACCTCTAAATCAGTTTCGTCTAATGGGCGTATGCTCACAAACTCCTCTTTTCTCCCTTTCATCATTTCACGTTCCTTTACTTTGTCGTTCTTCTTGCTAGATGACGGTATTGGATAGGCGGCATGCCTTCATTTTGCCGAAACAGCTTAGAAAAATAAGTAGGGTCGTCAATACCTACACGTTCTGCAATGGCCGCTATTTTTTCATTCGTTGAGGCAAGCAGGCTTTTGGCTTTTTCGATTTTGAGACGATTGATGTACTGGTTAGGAGTCAGTCCATACACCGTCTGCATGCATCGTGTGATGTAATCAGGATGATAATGAAGCTTCTCTGCCAGCTGCTTCATTTGTAATTTTTTCATAAAATGGCGCTCGAGATAGTGAACCACTTCTGATGCGACGGTCTCCTTTGCACTTGGAATATGAAATGCTTCTTTTTGTAAATGAATGAGCAGCTCCTCAAATTGAAGCTGTTTTTTTAACGGAAGTTCAGACGCGTCATCATTCAACGCCCTCATAGCTGAAAGGTGCTTCTCTAACACGCTTCTTCCTTTCACTTTTCCTTGACGTGGCAGGCTAAATTCATATTTTGCGGGTTTTTCAAAGGTGGCTTGATTTTGTTTCATATCAAACCAGTGTTCTCTCGGCCGGTTCGTAAACTCAAATGGATCAATTGAGAAATGCAGCCACTCATAATGGGTTTCTTCTTCGCATGGCAGATGTCCACCGTGAGACAGGCCGGGTGATAGAATGATATATTCTCCTTCTTTTACGTGATGAGCCGCCTCATCCTCTGTTATCCATAGTTTACCTTTTGTGACATAGAGAAGATCAAATACAGTGAAGATTCTAGAGATATGTCTTTCTCCTTGATGAAATATGCCTTTGCCTGAAGCAATATAAACCGGAAACGGCGGTACAGTAAATGTAATAAATAGATCCATATTCATCCCCTTATGAAGTCGGATTTCTCCAATAAGTTTCGGTTTCATCTCTTCTTATTATAGTCGAAGCAAGGTACACTATAAATCGGATTTATACGAAAGGGGGCTATGTGATGAAACCTCAAGCACTGTCATTTCAAAAGATTCAAGCCAAAAGTGAAAGATCCCACCCTTCATTATTTGCGTTAACTTGGCCTATTTTTATCGAAATCTCTTTATATATGCTCATGGGAAGTGCGGATACACTCATGCTGAGCCAATACTCCGATAACAGCGTTGCCGCAGTAGGTGTAAGCAACCAGCTGCTAAATTTATTGATTGTCATGTTCAGCTTCATTACAACAGGTACGACGATTGTAATTGCTCAGCTTTTAGGAGCGAGCCGCGAGCAGGAAGCGGCTCAAGTCGCCTATGTTTCACTAGGAACCAACTTCCTGATTAGCTTTGTCATTAGTCTCCTCATGTTTGTGTTAGCTGTTCCAATCTTACACATGGTGGGGTTATCAAGTGAGCTGATGCCAGATGCAACGGTCTTTTTACAAATTGTCGGCCTGCTTTCTTTTATTCAAGCGCTCATTATGACCTATAGTGCTATTTTAAAAAGCTATGGATATACAAGAGACACGATGTATGTCACCATCGGAATGAACTTGTTAAACGTTGCCGGTAATTATTTCGTCATTTTCGGTCCGTTTGGCTTCCCAGTGTTAGGTGTAATGGGTGTTGCCCTTTCAACCTCACTTGCTCGGTTCATCGGATTAATAGCGATGATCCTGATTGTTCGCCGCCGAATTGGGTTACGGTTTTCACTGAAGAACATGTTTCATATCCAGCGGACGCATTTAAAAAAGCTGCTAAAAATCGGGATTCCTTCTGCTGGCGAGCAGCTCTCTTATAACGGTTCTCAGATGGTCATTACGCTGTTTATTACATTTATGGGAACGCAGGCACTAGCAGCAAAAGTATATACTCAGAACTTGATGATGTTCATTATGTTGTTTGGTGCAGCCATTAGCCAAGGGACTCAAATTTTAATCGGACGCCATATTGGGGCGAAAGAATTCGATGCTGCCTATCGCAGGTGCATGAAAAGTTTATACTGGGCCATTGCCGTCTCCCTTCTTTCTTCCATTGCTTTATCTTTATCATCGACGCATTTGCTTGCTTTTTTCACTAGCAACAGCGAGATCATTCAAATCGCCGGCCTACTCCTCCTATTGACGATCATTTTAGAACCTGGACGTTCTTTTAATATGGTCATCATTAACTCCTTGCGGGCTGCTGGTGACGCGAAGTTTCCTGTGTATATGGCGATGATTTCAATGTGGGGGATCGGGCTTCCGATCGCTTATATATTAGGCATTCAGCTTGAGATGGGCCTGATTGGGGTTTGGATTTCTTTTATCGTGGATGAATGGGTAAGAGGCATCTTCATGTATAGGCGGTGGCGTTCAAAGGTATGGACGGAGTATCGTTTTTCTTCCACATAAAAAGGACTGTGGGTGCAGTCCATTCAGATTGTTGACAAAGAGCTAAAATGATCTTTATTTTAGCTCTTTGTCTTCTTTTCAGCGTGATAGAAAACCTTTAACAAGTAACGGAGCGGAGCAATTTTGACATGCGTGAGCACCGGAGCGCACACCTGACACAGAATGCGGGGGTTTGTCTTTGTCTACACGCTAAAAGGACTGCGGGTGCAGTCCTTTTTCCATTACGTAATATCTTCTAAAATAAGTGCTTTTTCCTGATTTGAAAGAAATGATCGCTGCGTAAAGACGCGGTATTCATTTTCTCTAGTTTTATCTAAAATGGCCTTATAAAAGTGAGCAGCTGCTTTCACCGGCATACGTGAATAAAGCGGAAATTCATGAAGATGGTCAAAAAATTCCTCGTAATACGCCTCTGCCTCAAAAGCAATGTACTCCCATACGTGCTTGAATGCTTGATTGATCACACCTTCTTGCAATTCTTGCTCTGTATACCCAAATTGATCCATCACTTGCTTAGGCAAATAAATGCGATTTCTTTCAGCTGCATCCTCACCAATATCACGAAGGATGTTGGTGAGCTGCATGCCAATCCCTAACGAAATGGCTGCTTCTTTTAGTTGTTCCTTTTTACGCGGCGCAATAATCGGAAGCAGCATGAGTCCAACTGTACTCGCTACATGATAGGAATAGATGAGCAGTTCATCTAACGTTTCATATCTATGCTGCTCTAAATCCATCTCCTGTCCTTGGAGCAGGTCACGGAACGGGGCTTCATCCATACGAAATTCTTGAAATGTATGCTCTAGCGCCACCCACATCGGATCATTCCGGTCTACCTCACCATGTAAGAATCGATCAAACGCCTCCCGAAAGGATGTTAACTCCTCTTTTGGTGAAGGAGACTCATCTACAATGTCATCCGCTTTCCGGCAAAAGGAATAAACAGCCCAAACTGCCTGTCTTTTCTTTTTAGGCAGCATAGAAAAGGCGCGATAAAACGTTTTTGAATGGGTTTGAATGGTCTCCTCACATACTTTCAATGCTGTTTGCACATCAACCACTTAGCTTCACTTCCTTTCTGTCGTTCAAATCTTTTAGTAGCACAGAAGCCATGAGCTTCGCACTTTGCATGACGATCGGTACCCCGCCGCCAGGATGGATGGAGGCACCTACCGCATAAAGATTGTCTGTCTCTGCCACCTTCACTTGCGGGCGAAAGACGCCTGATTGAAACAAATTAGGCGCAAGTCCAAAGCTGCCTCCCTCAAACAATCCTTCTCGCATTGAATCATTTGGTGTTCTTACCTTTTTCCATACAATCGACTCTCGCAATTGCGGAAAGCCTCTTTTCTCAAGACGTTTCAGCATGTTTTCCACAAAGTCTGTCTCCTCTTCCCAGTTGATGTGATCTCCTGAAGGAACAGGAATGAGCATATACAAAACGCTGCAGCCTGCTGGGGCAAGAGATGGATCAATGATGGATGGATTAAATGTATAAAATGACGGGTCTTGAGGGACTGTTTTCGTTTGAAAGACCTCTTTCATATGCTGATCAAAGTGTTCTCCCATAAAAAATTGATGAACAGGTGCTTCATGGTACACCTTATTTAAACCGAGATACACCATCACGCAGCCAGAGGATGGAACGTATTTACGCCGGTCTTGCTCATCTAACCCAAGCTGTTTTAACGCCGCTGGATAATCCCCGTTGATTACAAAGGCATCAGCTGCTATGTTTTCATCATTTACTTTTGCCTTGACCGCCTGTTTCCCCTCAAACTCCAATTGCGCTACTTCTTCATTTCGTCTTACATGCACACCCTTCACTATGAGTTGTCTCTCCAATATATCTACTAAACTGGCATATCCGCCTTTTAAATAGTAGATTCCGTGGGCGTGCTCACTATATGAAACAAGCGAATAAATAGCAGATGCTTCATACGGATTTCCTCCGACATAGAGGGTTTGAAGTGCGTATGCATCTCGCAGGCGTTCATCTGAGAAATATTTTTTTAGAGCGCTTTGAACCGTACGGTACGCTTTTAATTTCATTAAAATCTTTATATTTGCTTTTGTAAAAAATGTACGTTTTTCATGAAACGATTTTTCTAGAAAAGCTTGCTGCCCTTCTTGAAACCGATTCGTCATGTCTTCCATAAATTTCAGAAACCCTTGATCTTCCTTTGGAAATACACGTCTGATTTCATCTAACTGGCGCAGTGAATCAGAGTACTTCGTGTAGGAGGTTCCATCCTGATATTGGATCGTGTACAGCGGATCAAGCTGCAAGAGATCAAGAGATGTTTCGTCAATTCCTACCTCATGTAAAATGCCTTTTAACATATCAGGAAGTAGGACAATGGTCGGACCTTCATCTACTTTATATCCTTTCTCACGTACAAAAGCAAGTCTCCCGCCAAGCCGTTCATTTTTTTCGACAAGGGTGACATCATGTCCAGCTTTTTTTAAATAGAGCGCTGAGATCATTCCGCCAATACCGCCACCTGCAATCAATATATGTTTCTTCATGAGGCGCTCCCCTTTTCGTGATGAGGTATCGTTTTGTGCGTATGTTTCTCTTTTGAAAGAATCGCATTTGTCGTGATGCGTGCTGATTCTAAAATGGTCGGCAATCCGCTTCCTGGGTGCGTTCCTCCTCCAACGAGCCAGCAGTGCTTCAATTCGTCAAATTCATTGTGCGGCCTTAGCACCATCATTTGCGTAAGTTGATGGCCAAGGTTAAATGTAGCTCCTTCATATACGTAAAGGTCTTCCTCCCAATGCTTCGGGGTGATCATCCGCTCGACTTCTATATGCTGTCTAATATTGTTAAAGCCGGTTTTCCGCTCCAGTGTGTCCAGCACAAGTTCTCTGAATTCATCTTGATGCGCTTCCCAGTCAATACCGCTTTGATTATTGGCAACGGGTGCCAGCACATAAAGAGCTGACTTTCCTTTTGGCGCAAGCGAGTCATCTGTTATACTTGCATTTTGAATATAAATGGACGGGTCATCTGGCAGCTCATACGTTTTCGTAATTCCTTTGACGAATTTAGCGTAATCATCGGAAAAAACAATGGTATGATGCGGCTCATCATAAATTGTATCTAATCCTAAATAAAGCATAAAGGTGGAGCATGAGAATTTTTTCTTTTTCAATTTTTTCTCACTATATTTCTTTAAGAGACCTGGCTCTACCAGCTTTGTCATCACATGTGCAAAGTCTCCATTTACGACAACCTCATCTGCCTGTACTTCTTCCCCAGATTCTAAGCGAATGCCCTTTACTTTCCTGCCTTTAGTGAGCAGCTTTTCGACGCCAGATGACAGATGAATAGCTGCTCCAGATTCAATTGCCGCCTTTGCCATCGCTTCTGACAGCTGATTCACGCCGCCTTTCGGATGGAAAACGCCTGTATCATGCTCCATAAACGAAAGGATCGAGAACGCTCCAGGGCATTCCCAAGGTGACATTCCTAAATACTTTGATTGAAACGTAAATGCGTATTTCACCGATTCATTCGAGAAATAGTCTGAGAGCACATCATATAAACTCTTATTTAACGAAAGCTGTGGAAGTGCTCTTATCACCTTCGGACGCAAATAGTGATGAAAACGGTCCATTTTACTTTGTAAAATTGGCGTAAGGCGGTCCATTTTGCGCTTTGTATCGTTCATAAAGCGTACATACCCTTCGCCCTCACCACGTGCAAAGGCTTCTAACCGTTTGTACATCTCGTCTCGATCTCGAATCATATCAAGCTGCTCGTCTTGAAAGATTAGTCTATACATTTCTTTTAATTCAATGACATCGATATAGTCATAAAGATTTTTGCCAGCAAAGGTGAACAGCTCCTCTGCAATATGAATCATGCTGAGAAAGGTAGGACCTGTATCAAACGTGAAATCACCAAGTTGAAACTTAGAGTTACGTCCGCCAACAAAGGGCTGTTTTTCGTATACATGAACGTCATGTCCTTTGCTTTGCAGCATCATAGCTGCCGCAAGTCCCCCTGGTCCTGCTCCGATCACAATGATTTTCATTATCCTTTTTCCTCCAAATTAATTCACTTTAAGTTAATTATACAAATTAGAAAGGTTAGATCAACTTTCGATGTGCTCTAAAAGTCTCTTGCTATGTATCAAAAAAGCCGGCTTCCTTTCAACAAGTGCAAGAAAGCCGACCCTTTATTACGCGTCTATATCAATTCGATATGTTTCAAACCAATGATGAATCTGCGCCAGATGGGCGATTAGCTGCGGACCTTTCATGAGCTGGCCATACCAAGGCACTTGAAAGGAAGCCCCTTCGGTTTCAATCAGCTGTTTCAATTGGTGTGGATCTAAAAATTCATGAAGCACAGAATCTTTTTGCGCAAGGCAATCTGTTAACATCTCTTTCACAGCCTGGGTATAGGCTGGATGATGCGTTTTCGGGTAAGGACTCTTCTTGCGATAAAGCACTTCATTCGGTAAAATTCCCTCTAATGCTTTTCGCAAAACCCCTTTTTCACGATTTCCATGCATTTTCATTTCCCAAGGAATATTCCAAACATATTCGACAAGGCGATGATCTGCAAATGGCACACGCACCTCAAGGCTCGCGCCCATACTCATTCGATCTTTTCGATCTAGCAGCGTTGTCATGAACCAGATCATATTTAAGTAAAAAAGTTCTCTCCGGGCTTTATCTACTCCAGTTTCTCCATCTAAAAGAGGTGTTTCTGCCACGGTTTCTTCATATTTGCTGTGCGCATATTCCTTCAGTGATAGTTTCTTTTGCCACGAGTCTTGAAGAAGCTGTGTGCGGGCTTCAGTCGATCTCATCCAAGGAAAACCATTCGTTTCATTTGCCATATGAAACCACGGATAGCCTCCAAATATTTCATCAGCACATTCACCTGAAAGGCCGACAACGAAATCCTTTTTCATTTCTCGGCAGAACCAAAGTAAGGATGAATCAATATCTGCCATGCCCGGTAAATCTCGAACTTCAACTGCTTCCTTCAAATAAGAAGCCAGTTCCTTTTGGCCGATGACACAGCTGTGGTGATTCGTTTGAAATGCTTTGGTCATTTGATCAATCCAAGGGCCGTCAGCATTCGGCTGGAATTGACTTGCCTCAAAGAATTGATCGTTTCCTTCGTAGTCAATGGAATACGTATGAAGCGGCGCTTTCCCTATTTTCTCAAAGTGCTTGGCGGCAATGGCGGTTATGGCACTAGAATCAACGCCACCAGATAGAAATGTACAAACAGGCACATCAGAGACGAGCTGTCTTGTGACAGCATCTGTAAAGAGATGTTTGACGTGCTGAGCGGTGTCATCAAGTGAGTCTGTATGCTGCTCGCTTTTGACATTCCAGTACCTCCACACACGCAGGCCATCTTTTGAAAAGGTCAAAGCATGTGCAGGTCTCAGCTCTTTTACACCTTTAAATACCCCTTGCCCTGGTGTTCTAGACGGTCCTAAGCCAAAGATCTCTGATAACCCCTCATGATCGACTTTTGCTTTCATATCAGGGTGAGCAAGAAGTGCTTTGATCTCTGAACCAAATAAAAAGGAATGATGACGTTCTGTATAGAAAAATGGCTTGACACCAAGCCGGTCTCTCCCTGCAAATAATAATTCACGCTCACTATCCCAGATCACAAATGCAAAAATACCATTAAAATGGGTGACACACTCTTCCTTCCATTCTGTGTAAGCGTGAAGAAGAACCTCTGTATCAGAATGCCCAAGAAAGCGGTGCCCCTTTTTTAATAATTCTTTTCTTATATCCTCCGTGTTATAGAGCTCTCCATTGTATACAACCGTATAATCATGGTTTTGATGTGTATATGTCATCGGCTGCTTTCCGCCTTCTACATCTACAACCGCTAACCTTTTATGCCCGAAAAGCACATGCTCACTTTTCCACGTATTTGTATCATCTGGCCCTCTTTTAGATAATGTCTCTGTCATTTGATTGATTACATGATCCTGTTGGATGAGCTGCTTTTTAAAGTCTGCCCAGCCTGTTATTCCACACATCATCATCAGCTCCCATCCGTTTTTCATCAAGTGTTCTCTTTCAGCCTTTCTTAGTTTATGCATCGTCTCCTTGATAGTTGATTTGTCCTTTTTTTCCGGCGTATAGGACAAGCATCATTTGGTAAGAAAAGAAAGAGGAAAGGAGCTTTTGCAAATGGAGAAACGAATGAAGCATCTCGAGCGCTGCAGCCGAAGGTGGTGTAACGGGTATTTACTGATTGAAAACGGGCATTGTTTAATCGAAGATGAAGAAGGAGAGATCATGCTGCCAGAAAGTCTTCAAAGCTCTATGATCTGTTTGGAAGAGAATGACCGATGGACAAAAGGAGAATTGCTCGGGTCTATGATTCTTCATGAAAACGGGCAGTTGCTGGAAGTACAAGGCGGTGAAATGATTCAATATACAGCATCTCTTGCCAAAGGGTGGCTTGACTTACTCATGTTCGTACCTGAAAACGTTTTTTATCAAATCATTGAACAAGTAGAACAGTTTGGCTTTTCCGTCTACGATTGTGTCTTCTCTTCCTTTCATCCTTTTCAATGCGTCTCTTTCTTTCAGTTTTCAGCAGATACACAATCGCTAGCACTACAATGTCACCATGAGCCTGCCGCCGGTCAAATTCGTTTTGAATGGACCACTTCTGACGGTCACCGGTCGGTTTCCAAGTTTGATGTCACATAAAAAGGGCACTGCTTCATATAAGCAATGCCCTTTTTATATTAAAAGATATGGAAACCGATCGGCAGACGTAAACCAAGAAGAATGGTCACAATCGCAAACACGATAAAACCAATCAACACACCCGTCACTGATTTTCCTTTTTTCTTGCGTACAAGAACCATTTCCATGAAACCGATCACAAGGATACCGAGTACCATTTTGCCGATATACTCGCCCCCGAAACTTGGAATTTTCATTCCTGTGCGGACATACAGCTCTACGCCTGTTGCGATAATGAGCAAGTAGAATAGTCTGACGATCATGTGCACAATTTTAGCACCTTTGTCGTTTTTACCTGCTAGAGCAAAGGCCACGAAGAATAAAATAATCCCTAGTACCCACGCTGTAATATGTAAATGTGTTCCCATTTGTTATTTCCCCCTTTATCAGAACAAGTACCATCTCATCGTACCACGAAATAAGTCGAACACAAAGCGACAATCCTGTGTCAACATGCCCTTTATTTGACGCGATTCGATAACGTCCCAATCGGTTCAATCGTGATGTCAATATGATCTCCTGAAGCTAAAAACTTTGGCGGTTCAAAGCCTTTGCCAACCCCAGAAGGTGTACCCGTTGCAATGATATCACCTGCTTCTAGCGTCATCCCTTTTGAAAGAGTTGAAACAATGTCCTCAATCGGAAAGATCATTAGTTCCGTACTGGCAGACTGACGAACTTCTCCGTTTACCTTTGTTTCCACATGGAGCGCTCCATGATCCTCGATCACTGACTTATGAACGATATAAGGCCCCACCGGACAGGATGTATCTAAGCTTTTGCCTATGAAAAATTGTTTATGTTTTTTCTGCAAATCTCTTGCCGTTACATCATTTAAAATGGTGTAACCGAAGATATAATCGCGTGCCTGTTCAGGTGCAATATTCTTCCCTGATTTGCCTATGACGATGGCAAGCTCACCTTCGTAATCCAATTCACTTGTCACACCTTCATGAAGAAGAATATCCGCTTCGTGTCCAACCACTGAAGTAGGCGCCTTTGTAAAAATCATCACGTCTTTAGGAATATCTGCCGCACTTCCCATCTCCATGACATGATCTTGATAATTCTTTCCAACACACATGATGTTTTTAGCTGGTTTTGGAATCGGTGCATGGAGTTTGACGTCAGAAAGCGGATATACATAAGAGCCGCGGTCTTCCTCTTTTTTCTCAGCCCAATCAAGAAGCTGTTTGACGTGTTCGACAAACTTGTCCCCCATGTTGATGCATTCAGCTAAAGAGTTTGGCAGTGTCTCCAGCTCAAATAATTTAGCCTCGGCCTTTTTAACGTCCATCACCCATTCATCATCAATGACTACCCCAATAAACATCCTGTGATGTATCTCACCTGTAAAAAACTTCATGTCTTCCCCTCACAATCTTCATTTCGCTAAGTTATGATGTCTCATTTTATTTCTCTACGAAATAAAAAAAACCCTTTTTTATCATACTCTCTTTTAAAAAGGGTTTCAAAAATGATGACCTCATGTTTAGCGGTAGCGTCGATATTCCCACATATTCCCTTGATCCCATTTACGATCAACATTTCCTCTGCTTCGGGAATGATGCTTTTTCTTTCCGCATCTTCGGCAAGAATGACTTCGTCTGTGATGATGAGAACGTTTAGATCGATGGCTGCGGTGTGACTTGCGGCAGCTTTTCTTATGATGGGATCTGTGTTTGCTACGGCATGATTTTTTCGGTTCACTCTTTTTGCTTCGGCATGATTTTTTACTTTTACACGACTTTTTGCTTTTGCATGGCTTCTCACTCTTCACGCTTTTCTTTGAACAGCGGCTTTTTTTAGAGCGATAGCTTTTGTGGCTTTTTTTACTGCGGTGTGACTTACGGCAGCCGCCTCCACCAAAG
The DNA here is from genome assembly GCF_024498355.1 of Bacillus pumilus. Classification (GTDB taxonomy): domain Bacteria; phylum Bacillota; class Bacilli; order Bacillales; family Bacillaceae; genus Bacillus; species Bacillus pumilus_P. Next base: position 1,065,915 of record NZ_CP101833.1, on the reverse strand, counting down.
AACCAATGACGGCGTTTTGAATGACGAGAACGATCTGATTTGTGCGAATGTCTCGATTCTGGTTCACGATCTAAGTGATGATCACGTCCCTCACTTCGAAGTGAATCAACTGCATGTTCAATATGTGAATGATCAAATGTGCTCACGAACAATTCCCCTCCCCAGTCTATGTTTTGACAAAACAAACAGACAAAACTGTTTATCTTCTCTGCTTTATGTTACGAGACTGGGTAGACAAGTGTTCTTGGCGAATGCCTCTTTCTTTCAAAACTCCATGATTACCTATCAGCAGGGGTACAGGACATTCCTTCATTTTCATATAGTAAAGAAGATCATAGGAGGCTGATGAACACATGACCACAGAACCTTTAAAGCAACTTGATATTTGGATTCACCCAAAGGATCTTATTGAATTAAGAAAAGACGTCTGGAACGATGAACCTGTTGAGGCCATTCTTAAAACCGGCAAGACCAAATCACATATTTATGCTTCCTACCGCGGATCACACATTAGAAAGCTCAAGAAAAAGTCCTATCAAATTGAATATAGAAAACCCAAAAAAAGACAAGGCGAAGCCATCTTTCATTTAAATGCAGAGTACAATGACCCTTCTTTTATTCGAAACAGGCTGTCCTTTTATTTCTTCGAACAGATGGGGGTGCTAAGCCCTGCCGCTTCTCATGTATTCTTGACCATCAATGGAAGAAAAGAAGGCATTTATTTAAAAATAGAATCCGTGGATGAGCTATTTCTTCAAAAACGGCAACTATCAGGAGGCGGTATTTATTATGCAGTAGATGACGACGCCAATTTCTCCCTTTTAAGTTCATTTGATAAAAAGCCCAAAAAACACCTTCTTCTCGGGTACGAGAAAAAAACGGGTACATCAAGACATGACGAGCAACTGAGCGAATTTATTTACTTTCTGAATACAGCAACAGACGACATTTTTGCAGAAAAGATTGAGCAATACCTTGATGTCAATCAATATTTCCGCTGGCTCATTGGTGTAGTGTGCACCCAAAATTTTGATGGCTTTGTTCATAACTACGCTCTTTATGTGAATGAACAAGGGAGGTTTCAAGTGCTTCCTTGGGATTATGATGCGACATGGGGCCGTGACATTCATGGAGAAGAAATGGCGTTCGATTATATTCCAGTAAGCGGATTTAATACATTAACCGCTAGATTACTAGATATTCCTTCGTTCAAGAGAGCCTATTATGCTCTTTTCCAGCATGTACTAGATACACATTTTTCACAGGACCGCCTCTGTCCAATAATCGAGAAATGGCATGACTCTATTGAGCACCGAATCGCAGACGACCCATATACGAAAGATCGAAAAGAAGTACTACAGTCAGAGCGAGAGTTAATTCGGCAGTATATCAACAAAAGACGACGTTATTTACAAGCTGAGATTAGAAAAGAGACCTCTGGCACGTAAGAACTTTTTCGAATTTTGTCACTTTATTACTCATATTGACGAAACAGCTTTTTTTATAGAAAAATAGAGTATACTAACCATATCCTTCTATTTGATAAAAAATGTGAGAGTTGGCGTCCGTTATGATCAATTATGAAATTGAACAAAAAAGATTACATTTAATTGAGACTGCAAAAAAATTCGGTATGAATGCTGAAGAAACCATCAGGTGCAGTCAAGAGCTTGACACACTCTTAAATAAAGGCAGCAAATACACCTCTAAAGAATGCTCGAATAAAGGGTAAACCATACACCTAATTCCTCTCATCAAAAGCTTTTAAAAAGACAATCACACATTAAAAGACCCATCATAAGCTATGGTGAAACGCCCAAAATCAAAGCGCACTAATTTTATAAAGGATGTGCACCGCTATGCCGGCTATTGTTGGAGCCTTTAAAGTAAATGCCGTCGGAACGAGCGGAGTCGTTCATGTTGGAGACTGCATCACCATTTCTCCAAATAGTCAGGTTAAAACGTTTGCTGGCGCAGGCAGTTTTAACACTGGTGATCAATTGCGCATTAGCAACTATAAAAGTGTGACAAATACGTACGACAGTGATGTCATTGATCAACCGCTTGTTGGTAACTTGTAAGGAGTGAGAAACCGTTGAACTTCTATATTAATCAAGCGATACAAATTAATTATTTACGTGTGGAGTCTGTGAGTAACTCATCTGTTCTGCAAATTGGGAGTGCTGGATCAATCAAGGCGCTTTCCAACCTGTATAACACAGGCAGCTACGTAGAATCAGCACCTGCCGCAGCAGGCTCACAAGGAATTGAAGAATCTCAAGGCGCAAGCACAGTACCTTTTGTACCGCTTCAGTCACCAACAACTTAAGTTCATCTGCAATCCCCGGAGGTGTATGTAAATGTATGACTATCAAAGCAACGCTTCACAAGTGTATGGCATCATTCAAAAGCAAACACAACAAATCATGATGCTTGAAAAAAAGCTTAACGAGCTTCAGCAGGAAATACAAATGATCAAAGATAAACCGACAACGAATATTGAACGGATTGATTATCAATTTGATCAACTGAAAATCGAGCGGCTGGAAGGTACATTGAATATTGGCCTCAATCCATCTGATCCAAACAGTGTTCAAAATTTTGAAGTAGGCCAAACAACAACCCCGGGAATTGGAATGATGCAGCAAGAAATGGCTGATCAATTTTTCAATCAAACACGCCAGCTTGTCGATGCATTTTTAAATGAAGAAGCACCAGAACTTCTTGAAGAACTAGAGGAGCGATATGAAGGCTCTCTTGATGAAAGCAATAAACACCATATCATTGAGGACATTCGAAAACAAATTGACAGCAGAATCAAATACTATGCGGGACAGCTGCCACAACGGGAAGATATGACCCCGCTGCAGCGTTCAGAGCAAATTGCTGAATATGTGAAACATGATGTGAAGCGGGCGATTGAGCATTTTTTAGCCCATATTCCAAGTGAAACGAAAGGAGAGGAAAACGGATGAATTTCACAGTTGTCAACCGCAACATCGAGACCGGAAGCATTAAAGTAGTTGGGGTATCGTCCTCTTCTCTATTTATCATCGGGGACACAGACCATGTACAATTATCCTCGATTTTCGATACACCGCCAGAATCTCTTATTATCGGCCCGTTTGTTCCTCTGTCACCTCAATAATGATGAAGCGCACATCTCAAGTGAAGTTCACGAAGGTGAATTCTGTCGGGATTTCGAGTGTAGTTCAAATTGGTGATACACAGGAGCTATGCCCGAAGATCAAGGTGCTGGCTGTTCAACGAACGATTAGTTTGTTTTATGGGAATGAAGCAGAAAACTTAGATGCAAAAGAATTTGAAGTGTATTATGAGCCCATTCCATTGATGCTGCCAGAACGATCAGTTAGAACGGCATTTCACCATGAAAAGCCGGTTATTAAAGTTTCTTCGATACATGTAGAAGGGGTGTCGTCATCCTCTGTATTTCAAATTGGCTCTACGTGTAGAATGAATGGCGTTGCGCGAGTGAAGCATATTCGACAGTTATTTAGTATTTAGCAACGACGAAAGTCCGCCAAACTCACAAGTGGACCTACCTGCGCATATGATGATGATATGACTTCGAATAAAGGATGTCGATTATGCCAGCAATTGTCGGACCCATTTACATTAACTCTATTTCTGGAGGCGTCGTAAACGTCGGTGACTCATTTTACCTTTCGCCTAAAAGTTCGTCAAAATCTGCTTTAGGCTCTGGAGCGGGGAATACCGGAGATTTCTTGATATTAAATAATGGCATTAGCGCCACCAACTATGTGGATCCTGACTTAAATGATCAGAATATGGTAGGCAATGCATAAAGCGACTCCTCTACGCTCATTTCATTTAGAGGAGTGCTTTTTTATGCTTATTTCTTTCTGCGTTGTCTCGATTTTTTTGTTTTGACCAGCTTGCTTGCCGGCTGTTTTCGAATCCATTTGATGTACGGAACAAGGTTTTCATCTTGTCTTAGCGCATCAAGCGTGTTCAAACGTGCGGCAAGCTCCTGGTTTGTAAAAAGGGCATGCACTTGTTTATGGCAAGAGATGCACAGGAAGGCAGTCGGTAAAAATGCCCCACCTTCTTCTCTTGGCGTTAAGTGGTGTTCCGTGAGCAGGACATCTTGTCTTCCGCACAGCTCACATAATCCAATCGTTTGCTTTGCCACCCTGTCATCACCTCAACATTTACATTAATTCCATTGATACTGTTGTCCCTTTCCCGCTTGGATCTGCTGGGTGGACAATCAGTTTCTTCGGCAGTCTCATCTTCAATTCTTCCACATGGCTGATCACACCAACTGCTAAATTTTGAGACTGTAGTTTCTCTAGTGCAGTAATCACCGTATCCAACAAGTCTTGATCGAGTGTACCGAACCCTTCATCAAGGAAGAAGAATTGCAGCGGGAACTCACCTCTCAGCTGGATTTGCGCTGAAAGAGCAAGCGCAAGCGCCAATGACGTCAGGAAGGTTTCTCCGCCAGACAAGCTGGACACTGGGCGTCTAACGCCGCCATTGGCATCATCACGCATCACAAAACCGCCTTCTGAGTCGACTTCAATTGCATACCTTTGTCTCGTCAAAATGCCTAGACGGGCTGATGCATCACGGCTGACACTTTCTAACTGTTCTTCTGCTAGGAACTCAACAAATGTATTCCCTTTAAAAACAGTTTGCAGCTTATCGAGCCGATCAATTTCTTGCTGTAGTCCTTCCAAGCGTTCATGAATACTTGCAAATCGCTGATGATTTTCTTCAATCACACGCAGGTGTTCATGTGCAGACCCGCTCATCACTGTTGCTTCTTCAAGTGCCTTTTCTGCCGCTTCTTTTCTTAATTGAACCTCTGTCCACTGCTCTTCATCTAGAGACTCCTCTTTCAGCAGTTCAGAAATTCGCTTTAAGTTTGCAGCACACTGCTTTCTTTTATCCTCAAATTCTTCAATTTCCTGTTTGACCGTATGACGTACTGCTCGATCCATGAAAGCAGACTCAATCTCCTGCGGCTTATGAAAAGGAGAAGTCTCTGTTTCTTTTTGCCATGCTGCTTCAGCTTCTTGTTTTCGCTGGTTAGCCTCTTGGAGTTGACGCTCACTGCTTGAAAAATGGCTTTGCGCCTCACTAAACAGTTGCTGCGTATGCTTTAATTGCTGGTACGATTGCTGTTCTTTTTCATTTAGATGACTAAGAGACTGTTCAACCTCGATCAGTTCATCAGAAATAGAGGCAGCTTTTAATGGATATCGCCCTATATCTGTTTCATATTGATGGATGAGCTGCTGCTGACTTTCTAGCTGATGCGCTAGTTTATCTAGCTCCTTCTCTAAATCGTATGTGGTTGTTTGCAGCTGCTCTTTTATCTGCTGTTTTTCTTCTAAAAACGAAATACTTTTCTCAATACGTTCTTTATAGCCTTCTGCTTGTTGGTCCTTTTCATCGATTTGCTTTTGCATCTCTTGCACTTGGCTCAATATAAAGTGCGGGAAGGCCTGCTCAAATTGTGTTGTTTGCTCTGAAAGCTCAGATTGAAGCTCCTTGATCAGTACCTCTAATTCTTGAATACGCTGCTGTTCAAATGTCAATTGATCTTCCATTTTGTTCATCTCTGCTGCCTGATCACGGGTTTCATCCATTAAACGAGCACGTTTACGTTCAACTTCTTGAATATCTTGTTTCATGGCTTTCCATTCTTGAATCAGATGCTGCAAGGACTGCGGATTTTGCACTGCTTCTACTGCTGCAGCTACCTCCGCACCGGGGGCTTTTTGAGATAAAAAGGCGAACTGCTTTACTAATTGATTGGCATACGTTTCTAGCAGCTGCTTTGCGGCATACATGTCTCTAGCATATTCCTCTGCTTGCTTGAGCTCTTTGTCTATTCTTTGAATGACTTCATCGATTTGGGTAACAGTTTCTTCATGGTCATTGGCTATCGCAGCTTTTGGATCATGATGAATCGACCCACAAACGGGACATGGCTCACCATCTACAAGCTCTGCCGCTAATTCTTTTCTTAATTCTGCTGCCCTTACAGCATCACGCTGTTTTAATTTTTCGAGCTTCTGATTTTGTTCTCTCTTACTCCATTCTGTAAGAGCTCGCTCAAATTCACATACATAAAAATAGAGTTGTTCAATCGCTTGAAACGACTGGTCTATTTTTTCGTGATGGTCTTTTTGCTGTTTTTGAAGCTTTTCATAAGCTTCTGCAGCCTGTGAGGATCGCTTTTTTAGCTCCCCAATCTTTTGTTCTTCCTTTTGAATGTTCTGATTGATTCTTTGAACATTTTCACTTAAACGCAAAGCCTCCTGTACACTTTTCCGCTCTTTTACAGAGACTTGTAATGGCTCCAGCTCACGCTTCAGCTGTGTTTGTTTCGTCAGTGCACGCTCTAATAGAGATTGGAGATTCTCTGCTTCTGCTTTTTTTTGTATCAATTGCTGCGCTTTTTCATTTTTTTGCTGCTCTAGCCCCGTCTTTTCCTGAAGAGCCGCCTCTTTTTTACGTTCAATTTCCTTTAACTGAATCAGCTGTTCTTTCTTTTGAAGAAGCGCTGGCTCAGTCTCTATTTTTGTCTGCCGGGCTCGCTCATACTCCTGCGTCATTTGTTCATAGATCGTTCGTTGATGAAGTAACTGTTTTTCTGCTTCTTGCTTCTCTTTTGACGCTTGAGAAAGCTGCTTTTCAGCCTTTGTTAATGCATCCGCATAGGGCTTTAATGTCTCTGCTTGCTCCGCGATGTTGAGTTGAGTTTTTTTCTCTTCCATCGTTGGTGCCAACAGGTTGAGCTTGTTTTGTTCAGTCTCATATGCCTCTAGTTCTTTTTGATACTGCCAAATCGCTTGCGCCTTTGTAAAAGCAGTTAACGCTTCGTCCCGCATTTGTTTTTTCTCATGAAAAATGGCCTTTGCCTGCTTAGCGGCTTCCTTCGCTTGCGCTAATGCCTCTGGGCCAGCTTCTCCTAAGCCATTCAGTTCAGCCAGCAGTTCATTTTTCTGCCCATACTGGTTCTGAGCCTTTGCCCGCAAACGCTTGACGAGCTGATCACCATACTTTTCTAGATTAAACAAACGCTGAAGCATTTGGCGTCTGTCGGCTCCTTTCAATGAAAGGAATTCTGCAAACTTTCCTTGTGGTAAGACAACCGCTCTCGTAAAATCATCAATTGTTAATCCAAGTAATTCTTCTATTTTACGATTGACCTCACTCGCTTTATCTGCAAGAACTGTCTGCGTATCACTGATTTCAATCAGCCGGCATAATGTCGTTCTGACCTTCATTTCATCTGCTCGCTTGAAAGCACGTTCGACTTTATAAGAAATGTGATGCTCCTTTTGCAAAGCGAATGTAAAGGAAACCGACAGTTTTTCTTCAGCTTGGTTCAAAATACCATGTGTATTATTTAACGCACGTTCAACTTTGCCATAGAGTGCTAGTGTCATGGCATCTAATATGGATGACTTTCCGCTTCCTGTCGGTCCAAAGATGCCGAACACACCTGCATCACATAAAGAGCTAAAGTCAATGATTTGTTCTTCTCTGAAGCTATGAAGTCCTTTAATGGTTAGCGTGATCGGCTTCAAGTCGCTTCCTCCTCTTGCATGTCATTGGCAAGCTCTAAAAACAGCTTGACTGTTTTTTCATCAGGCAGACCGCCACCTGTCTGGCGTTCATAAAATTTCACGAATCGCTCTTCGATTGAGAGCTTTTCCACTTGTTTTTCTTCTTCTATTTTCTCTAATTCTTTGAACTTTGGTCTAATGTGGACAAAACCACTATGCTGCTTTCGGAGCTGATGGATCTCTTCAATTGACAGTTGATCTGTTAAATGAATCTCTAAATCAATCCAGGCATGAAGATCCCGTTTCTCATCTAGCCACTCGTGTACTTGACTCAGCCCCTCAGTCGCCTTCCACTTCACAAGTGGTTTACCGCTTGATAAAAACACTTCTTTCCAGCTTGCTTTTTCATTAGGCTTTGCATCTACAATGGTGACTGATTTGGCATAGCCTGACTCTGAAAAGCTATAAGCAAGCGGTGATCCAGAATAGCGGGCAATCGTTTTGGCACGTTTGATAGTTTGCGGACGATGCAAATGACCAAGTGCGACATAACATGCGGCTTCGGGAAGACTTTCAGCCGCAACGGTATATGCACCTCCTACTTCAATCGGTCTTTCTGAATCTGTTTGACTTCCTCCTGCCACATAAATATGGCTCGTTGCGATATTGACGGTATCAGCTTGGAATTGAGCACTTAAATGTTGAAACGCTTGTTGTATTTTTAAATTGTAATGATCACGAAGCAGTTTCTCTTCAAATGTTTCAGCCAGCACCTCGTTTAGCCTCGCCTCGGACGGATAAGCGAGTGCTGCAATGGATAGACGTTCACTTGAAGAAGGAACATTGACGCGGATCATGTCATTTGTCGGATAGCCAATTAAATGAATCCCCTGATCATTTGTTAAAGGAGATGCGGCTGATAAGCGATCCGGATTATCATGGTTGCCTGAGATGACCACAACCTGACGCTTTCCTTTATCAGATAATGCAGACAGACTTTCATAAAAAAGCTGCTCTGCTCTAGCAGGTGGGTTCACTGTATCAAAGGCATCACCAGCCATCACAATGACATCAATTTGTTCGTCTTTGACGATTTGATACAGTTCATCTAAAAACTGAGCTTGCTCGTCAAGCCGGCTTCGGCCTTCAAGGGTTTTACCGAGATGCCAATCCGCTGTATGCAGAATCCTCATGTGATTCACCTCTCATTCCGTTATTTTTATAAAGAAATTTCTAAATTCCCATCGAAGAAATAGAGAATTTTCCCCTCTAATGATCTGTTTGTTAAACGTTCTACTGCTGCTGCGTATAACGCTAATTGGGTTTCATAGCGCTTTTTCAAAATCGATTCGGCAGCCTCTAGTCCGCCAGAATATCTGCCTTGCACTCTATCTGTTTTATAATCAAGTAAATAAAGCTTTCCATCTACTTCAAACAAACAATCAATCATTCCTTGAATAAGCACAGGTTCATCCTCTGCATCAATATGGCTGTACACCTCTTTGACAGGTAAAATCATACTAAATGACACTTCTCGTTTCACCCAGTCCGCTTTCCGCAGTTTTTGACCAATAGAAGTAGAAAAGAAGGCCATGATCCCTTCTCGATCAATAGACAGGATTTGCTCATCTGTTAGTAAGTCTCGCTGCTGCAAGGAATCGAGCAGCTGCTCTATACGAGATTCATCATAAGGCTCTTCTGAAGGAAGCGGAATGTGCTGCATGACTGTATGCATCGCAGTACCTTGTTCTGCGGCAGTGAGTGTTTTTTTCTTCATAAAAGCCGGCCGGTCATACAAGGTTGCACGAGCTTTTCGAATAGAAGCAGGAACACTGTACTCATCCTGTACTTCTTTCATCCTTTTTATCTCTGAGACAGACTGCTTTGTACCGACTTGCGAGGCCGCTACATATGGGTATTTCCATGAGAGTCTCTCGGCAACCTCCTCTTCATAATCACCACGTCCTTCAACAGGAAGACCTTCCATTAATGCTTGTACCACTTCGTCATGCTGCTTCTTTTCAAGTGACACATCTTCTTTTAGAAGATCTGAGGCTTGAGTAAATGAGATGGTGAATGATGATGGATGTGAGAGAACAACATCGCCTGCTTCTTCTAAAATGGATGACATCGCTTGATGACGGATGAGAGCAGGTCCTATAAAATCTAAGTAAGTTTTGGCTTGGTATCGTTCAAAATCAGGGAGGAGCCACTCTTCTCCATTTGCGGCATTTTGCCATTTACTTAATGCTTTCACCTGATTTTTGACGGAGCCGACAAGGAATAATTTTTCCTTGGCCCTTGTAAGCGCCACGTATAGAACCCTCAGCTCTTCAGATAATAACTCTTTTCTCATCTTTTTTTTCATCGCCACAAGCGGTAATGTCGCATAACTAATTCTCAGCTCTGGATGAATATATTTGCTTCCAAAGCCTAGTTCTTTATCGAGCAAGTAGGACTGGTTTAAGTCCATCATATTAAAGTTCCTGCCGAGTCCTGCGGTAAAGACAACTGGAAATTCTAAACCTTTACTGCTGTGAATCGTCATCATGCGAACAACGTCCTCTGTTTCACTGAACGTTTTCGCTGCTCCAAGATCATCTCCACGCTCTTGCATTCTTTCAATAAAACGAAGGAATCGAAACAGTCCTCTAAAGGCAGCCTTTTCATACTGCTTTGCTCGATCATAAAGAGCACGAAGATTTGCCTGCCTCTGCTTCCCGCCAGGCATCCCGCCAACATAATCTACATACTGGGTATCGCGGTACACTTCCCAAATCAATTCTGCTACCGAATGATTCATGGAGAAATCACGCCACTTACGCAGAAATCGGAAGAATCTCTCTAGTTTTTTGCATGTAGGGTGATCAGAATGGGTTACACTCATGAATGCCTTCACAGCATCATAATAAGTGCCTTTTTTATCACTCGTTCTCATAAGTGCCATTTCATTTTCGTCTAAATGAACAATAGGTGATCTTAAAACAGCTGCAAGCGGGATATCCTGATATGGATTATCGATTACTTTTAACAGAGAAAGAATCACAGACACCTCTGTTGCTTCGAAATAGCCTGACGAAAGATTCGCATACACAGGGATTCCCTGCTTCTTCAATTCCTCCATCATTTGCGGGGCCCACGGCATAGAACGAAGCAAAATCACGATATCTCGATATTGCAAGTTGCGGGTCATTTGCTGTTTTGCATCGTACACTTGAAAAGGCTGTTCAACCAATTCTTTTATTTTCTTTGCAATGACCCTCGCCTCAAATTGCACGGTCTCTAGTTCTTCTCGTTCTTCGTCGCTTTCCGCTTCATGTTGATCTAGATGGACAAGGAGCATTTCTGTCGTTGTATCTTTGCTTTGCGGATAACTCGCCCCAAGCTTTAATTCAGCTTGTTCATCATATTCAATTTCTCCAACTGTTTCCCCCATCAGCTGTTTGAACAAAAAGTTCGTACAGTCTAAAACATCAGAACGGCTACGGAAGTTTTTATTTAAATCAATTCTCTTACCTGTTTCATTGCCGTCTGTTTTAAAGTGTTTATATTTGTTTAAAAAGAGCATTGGCTCAGCCAGTCTAAACCGATAAATGGACTGCTTTACATCACCAACCATAAAAAGGTTGCCTTCTGCAGGATGTTCCCCTTTAGACACAAGCTTTAAAATCGTTTCTTGTACAAGGTTTGTATCCTGGTATTCATCAACGAGCACTTCTTCAAATTGCTGTTGATAGTATTTAGCTGCTTCTGTTTCGATCAAATTTCCTTCCGCGTCCTGCTTCGCTAAAATGCGTAAGCAATAATGCTCTAAATCTGAAAAGTCTACGATTGATTTTTCTTGTTTTGCTCTTTCGAAACGTTCTCCAAATTGGATGACAAGCTCCACAAGGGTCTCAACAACTGGCTTCATTTCAGCCAAGCTATTTAAATGCTGTGCAGGACTGCGCATAAAGTATTCATCTTTTAGCTTTTCTAATTGTTTTTTCGCTTGATTGCGTGCCTCTGTGGCTTTTTCTAACAGAACAGGGTCGTATTCGTCCCCTTTGCACGTCTTTAGCCTTTTAAAATTGATGTTCGGTAAGAGCTCATAAAGCTTCTCAAAATCATCTTGATGCCTGATTAATTCATGTACTTGCTCTAAATCATCTATAAAATTCTCTGCTCTCGGTGCTGGACCACCCGGCTCTTTTGATAGGGTAAGAGCTCGTTCGAGCAGCTCCTGACAGCTCCGGAAAACGAGAGAAAGATCCTCTCTTATATATGGATAAAATGGTAATTTTTCTACTTTTGTTTGTGCATCCACATCATAAAGAGAAAGGAATGCCCGCATCCATTGCTCCGGAGAAGGATGAGACCTAGAAAATTCATAAATTCTTTTCACGAGCCATTGCAAATCTAAGTCATGCCGATCCGATGTGTAACGATCAACCAGTTCAAAGAATGCTGGCTTTCCAGCCTTATATTCATCTTCAAACAGCTCATCTAACACTTCATCTCCTAATAATTCTCCTTCTGTTTGATCAGCCAAACGGAAGCCTGGATCAAGATCAATCTCATAATAAAAGGTGCGTAGAACTTGCAAGCAAAAGGAGTGCAAGGTAGAAATATTGGCTCGATTCATGAGGGACAGCTGTCTTCTCATATGAAGTGACCCTGGGTTTTTGGATAACTCTTTTTCAAGTGCTTCAGTGATCCGGTGCTTCATTTCTGCCGCAGATGCATTTGTAAAAGTCACAACGAGCAGACGGTCTACGTCAACTGGATCCTCAGGCCGGGTCATTTTTCGAATCAGCCGTTCAACCAAGACAGCCGTTTTACCTGACCCCGCCGCAGCAGCAACAAGGATATCCTGTCCTTCTGAAACGATGGCTTCCCATTGGTCATCCGTCCAAGTACTGTTATTCGGTTTTGGTATTTGCATACTGATCTCCTTCTTTTTTGATCCGGTCTATCATGACATCATCTTTCTCTGATGTGAGCACTCTAAATTCATTGTCCTCTATTGATTCATCAAACTGGCAAATAGACTTGAATGAACAAAAGCGGCAAGGTGTTTGATCCTTCAATTTATATGGATTAATTTCTACCTCACCGTTCGTAATTCTTTCTCCTGCCTCTTTAAAAGTGCGCCGAACGTGTTTGGTGAGTATGTGGAAATGATCTTCACTTAAAACTGCAGAATCCGAACGGAAAGATCCATCCTTTTTCAAGCCCGCTTGAATGACTTGGGATAATCCTGACTCAAGCGTTTGATCCATTAGTTTTACTGCTTCTACATCTTCAAGCAGCAGACCCTTCATTTTAAATTTCTTGAATATTTCCTGCTCAATTTCATCCTCTGCGAGCGGAATAGGCGCTTGAATGAGAGGATCATGAATATGGAAATATAAAATTCCAGCAGGAGTCGCCTCCATGCCTAGCCATTCTTTAGAATAAGTAATTGTCAGGTCTAAGTAAGTGAGCATTTGCAAGGCCAAGCCATAGTATACCTCTGCTAAATCAAGCCCTTTCTCGCTGGACTTATAGTCGACAATTCTCAAAAGCAGCCCTTTTGAACCTTCTGCTTTATCCACTCGGTCTATTCTTCCGACAAGCTCCATCGTACAGCCATTTTTCAATTGAAAAGTAAACGGCGGCAGAGGCCCTTGACCTCCAAAACCTAATTCAAGTCCAACTGGAGAAAATCCACTCACTTTGGCATGTTCACTTAATATAGAAGAGACGCGAATCAGGATCTTCTGAAGTTTTTCTTTAATATAAGCATGCCGATTAGAGCTTAATAAAATTTCCTTTTGCAGACGCGGAGCAAGCTGTTCAATCGCATGTCTTGAGTAGGTGACACAATCTTCCTTCGTTAAGTTCTTCCAATCCTTTTTTTGTTCAATGAGCGTATCTGAAATATGTTTTAAAGCTGAGTGAAACAGCTGACCGATATCGGGTGCTTCCAATTTGTAAAATTGTCGATCCTTTAGTTTTAACCCGTGAGAAGCAAAGTGAGAAAATGCACACGCATTGAATTTCTCCATCCTTGAAACACTGCCTTGAATATGATCACCGTAAAGCTCTTTTGTGACATTTGGCTTTAAGCGCTTCGCTCTATTTGTAAAAAACAAACTTGACATGATCTTTTTTGATACATCCCGATTGGGTGACGTCATTAAATCATTATATACACTCCACCATACATCGCTGATGGGATATTGATTGAGCCATTGCTGCAGCTGCGAGACGGTATAGGATAACGAGACATGCTCATTCGCTATAAATTTTAATTGATCCTCGTCATCCAGCTGTTCTGGATCTAACACATAAAGAGCATGCTGGTGATTTGGCATAAGCTCTTGGCAATACTTGATGAAAGTCGAAGGCAATAGAGAACGTCCTTCTTCATCTGAAGCCGAATAGGATAGATACAAATGACGGGATGGACTTGATAACGCTTGGTAAATTAAAAATTGCTCATCTAGCAGCCGTTCCTTCCCTGTCTCTGCCAGCTCTGCTCCTGCTCGCTTTAACCATTCCCGGTCATCCTCAGACAATACACTTTCATCAGAAGGACGCGCTGGAATAACGCCATCATTTACACCAATGATAAACGTGCACTTCACTTGATACATTCTAGATAGATCCATACTTCCGATAAATACTTGGTCAAGTGAAGGCGGAATCAAAGCAAACTTTAGAGATGCTAGACCTGTATCCATCATCTGTTGGAATAAAGGAAATGAGAGCTCCTCTTCTCCGAGCATTTCAACAAATTCATCCATTAATTGAATAACAGCATCCCATACTTGTCCATGCTGCATCGCTTCAGCTAATCTACCTGTTTCTTCAGCCTCAAGCCTTGCCTTTTCAAGCTTATCCGGCACTTGTATTTCCTCTAGAAAGACATAGATGGCCTCTACCATGTCCCTCACCTTTTGTGCTTTTTTCAATCTTTTTTGCAATTGAAAAAGAGGGGGAACAATCCATTCTTTCACGTCATTCAGCATTTGTTCCATTTCAATTTCTTGATCTGTTTGTCCAAAATCTTCATCTAATGATTGGAATCGCCTGTAATGAAAACGGGAGCTGTTTGTCCAGCGTTCCCCTTTTACACCATAAGCAATACAATAGTTTTCGAGCTGATCTGCCTGTTCTCTCGCTTTGTTCTTAGCGAGTTCTAGCGGAAATAGGAACTCTGTTTTCACACAGCGAAACACTGCTTCATACCGCCAGTTCCCTTTTATGACGTCCAAGCTCGAACGAATCAATTCAATGAGCGGATGATACTGCATCGATTCATTTCCATCAATAAAAAAAGGAATATCGTAATCTCGAAAAACCTCTTTTAACGTATCTTTATAGTCGTCTACATGCCTTGCAACAATCGAAATATCTCGTAACCTGAAGCCGTCCTCTCTCACTAAATCAAGAATGTCTCTCGCTACTCCCTCAATCTCAGCTCGTTTGTTTGCACTTTTAGATACTGTGAGATGAGGCGTTTCTTCTTGATACGGCTGCGGCGGTCTCTGCTCATATTGATTTTCTAAATAAGCTAGGTCTGGTGTATGAAGATGCCGTTTATTTCTCTCCAAAATGTTCTCAGAAATGTCCGCTCCGCACTCTTTGGCAAGCTGATAGAGTTGAAAATACGTTTTGCCTGTCATGCGAAATAGATCAAGTTCATTTGGCTGCGTGTCATGATATGAACGATCCACTGTGAAAGCAGCGGTTACTTTTGTGGCATGCAGCAGGAGCTGCTCAATGACGAGAAGCTGCTGCGGGGTAAACTGATAAAAACCATCTATATAAATATGCGCTCCTTTTAGTTCATCAGATAAAGGAATTTGCTGCGTAAGAAGTGTCAAATAATCTTCTGAGTGCACATATTCATCTTGTAAATGCTGCTCCATCTGCTGATAAAGAACATGCAGATCATGCAGTTTTTCTGCTGCCCGTCTTTCTTCTGTATACTCTGAATGCATGCTGGACGCTGAAATTTTTTCAATATCCTCCGGCAGCATGCAGTACCTTTTGAATTCAGCCATCGTTTTTTCAATTTGCTCAACAAACCCCGGCTTATCACTCGCTTTTTTGAATACTTTAAACTTTTCTTTCTGCTCTTCAATCACTTTTCTTAAAAGCATTTGAATCCCTGTGCTTGTGACAAATTGCCGGTTCGCTCCGCCAGTCTGCTGTAAAATAGACCAAGCAAGACGAGTAAAACTAAATACTTTGGCCCTAATCATTCCGCCAGCTTCAGACGTTTTTGCAAGCTCGTATTCCATTAAAAATGTCATTTGATCCGGGACTAAAAAAATGATTGGCGGACCCAACGGATCAAGCCGAAGCTGTTCTTTTATCTCCTCTAAGATTGCAGTCGTTTTTCCACTCCCCGATCTGCCTGCTAAAAACTGAATTTCCACGTTCCACAACACCTTTCTTATGTACTCATATTCTAGCGAAAATAAGGGTAAATAGCTATTTTCCTATCATATTCCCTTTCTCCTTCTTCATTGAAAAGAAATAGGCACCTTTCCTAGCTCTTTTCATATCATAAACCATCATGATCTAAAAGGAGCTGGCAATATCATGTATTACGGTTACTATGACTACTCGCCCTATGACATGCGCCAAAACACAAGAATCATTTCAGACCTTGAGAAGGCTCTTAATGGTGAATATTCTGCGATCCAATGCTACGAAAAACTTGCCCAAAAAGCAAATAATCCTGAGGCGAAAAAAATCATTCAAGAAATACGCCAGGATGAAGTCAGACACTATCAACTGTTTTCAAAGCTATACTATTCTTTAACTGGTAAAAACCACAAACCAAGCATGACAGAAACTTGTCCAGATCAATTCAGAGAAGGCCTTGTTTTCGCCTTTAAAGACGAACAAAAAACAGTCGATTTTTACTTATCGATATCAGACTATGTCCGGGATCAAGGAACAAAAGAATTAATGAAACGTATCGCTTCAGATGAACAGCAGCATGCGGTGTGGTTTTTATATCTTTTAACGCACCATGTTTCCTAGGTAGTCTCATTTTAATAGGAGATCATACGTTCCGTCAAAAAATGAAAATCCCTTTTTCTTCGTTCAACATGTGAAATAAACTGCTATCATCAACAAAACCTCTCATCTCTTTCACTTTTTCAAACGAGAAAAAGGCGATTTGATCAAAAAAAACTCCTCTGCTACAAAAAGCAGGAGGAGTTTTTCATGATATTTTAATGAAATTTTGCTTCATTGTTTTGCTGCTGATGTTTTAACAACCCATCAATTGACAGTAAATTACTTCCGCTAAGTGTCAAATAAAGCGCCATGACCAATAAAGAAAGTTCAAATTCATAACCGCCAACAAATCCTTTAGAAAAACTAACTGTTATAATCGCCACAGCCATAATTGGCACAAATAAAGCTGCGAAAATACGTGTTCCTAGACCTAAAATCAGGGCAATTCCACCGACCAGCTCAATTGTCTTCACAATATAGGCCATAAATTCCGGCACACCGATTTGACCAAAGAATGCAGCTGTGCCCCCTAGCCCTCCTTGATAAGCCTGAAGCCCGTGTAAAAAGAAAATAATACCTAGGATAACGCGTACGAAAAGTGTTCCTATTTCTTGATTCGTTTTCATATAGTGATTTCCTCCTGTTTTTACACTACATAATGTAATGTGAATAAGTAAAAAAACTAGTAATTTAGGTTGAGCATAATCATTAAGACCACCATGAGGATGGCTGATGTCACGATTGGAATGAGCGGTACATTGAAAGGAATATTGTATGTTGGGTTTAAGATCTTTTGTATTCTTAAATTTAACGCCCGATCTCCAAAGGACACCGCAAACTTCGTTTGTTTTTGAAACTGGGTTCTCTTTTTAATGAGTTTCAAGAGGGCCTGCCCCACTCCAAGCTCCGTGCCTGTCTGCCGAATAGCATAGTCATCTGCAATCACTTCACGAAAAACGGAGTAACTTTGTCTCATATGCTTTAACACTGGAATGTACCAAATCACTTTTGTGAGCATTGAAAAAGCGAAAGCCTTTAAAGGGTCATAGCTGTATTTGTGATGCAATTCATGATGAACAACAGCATCAATCTCCCCTTCATCAAGCATGTCCATAAGTGCCGTTGATAAGTAAACCTTTGGATGAAGCATCCCCATTGCAAAAGCAAGTGGTTCATGACAATGAAAAACAATGATGTCGTTTGCATATTTCTCTGATAGAAAATCGGTCGTTTCCTGATCGACTGCCATCATCATATTTCCTTTGAATTGGATGTACTTTCTGATTTGCTTCGTCATATAGAAAACCGCAAATCCCAATGTGTAGAGAACTAAAGCATCCAGAAAATATTTTAAAGGAGTGAATCCGTAGAATTCGAGAACAGACTGGCATACATGGATCAGGTTATATGCTTGATTCCACCCGAAAAAGCTTGAGAGCACATAATACCCCATCTGATAAAAAATCGCTAAACCAATCAATATACCGCCTAAAAAAAGCAGACTCGACTTCATTTTATTCATTTTGCTGCTCCTCTTTTTTTGATGCAAGCCTTGCTTCAAGTACTTTGAGTAATTCAGGATCAGCACTTTCAATCGCATCTACCATATGATTCACTGCCAGTGGACCGAAATCATCCATCAGCCCTTGCGTAATCCACTTTGTTTGCTCATTTAGAAATTCTTCTTTTGTTAAAATGGGATTATAAATAGATGAACGCCCTTTTGTTTTCTTTTCCACAATTCCTTTTTCGGTTAAGCGATTCAGCACAGTCATCACCGTGTTGAAATTAATCGGCTTCTCATCTGACAGCTTCTGCTGTACCTCTTTAATCGGCATATCCTCGCCTTGATAAAGAATCTCCATAATCCTTCCCTCTAAAGGACCAAAAAAACGATTCAATCCCTTTTCGTTATATTTAAAAGAAGGAATTTTCATGTCATCACCCCACACTATGCATTGTAGTGTAATTGAAAATGATAGTCAACTGATAACAAAAATAGGGGAAAATCGTTGTGTGTTGTTGTTGCTTTTGGTAAAAATGATATCTTTATTTATATAAATCCGATATTATTACATGAAGATAAATAGAGCGTATTAACGATAAGATAATCTTATGAAAATGGTGAAAAAATTCGTATTTTATTTATAGAGACTTTTGTATTATAGTGAATATAACAACATTTCACTTACTGAACAAACATATAGGAAGAAGGTTTACATGTGATGAAACAAGGAAACAGCCTTCGAGCCGATCTGATTCTGATCGCGATAAGCGGTTTAGGTGGATTTCTTTTGTCTTTAACAGGAATGTCTATTGGCTGGATGGTCGGTACGTTAATCACAGCTGCATTTATTGCCATGCGCCGCCCCACCCTGTTTCAGCGTAAAGGAAACAACACCATACGTATTCACAGCAGATGGCTACTCCTTGGTCAATTCATTCTCGGAATCGAACTTGGACAGAAAATGAACATGAAAGTCATTCACATTTTCGCTGACAATTGGCTCCCAGTGAGTTTCATGCTCGTCTTTTCTATTCTACTAGCGATGCTCTCCGGCTTTCTCTTATGGAAGCTGAGCAAAACAGATATGCTGACCAGCTTTGTCGGAACTGCACCAGGCGGCCTATCCGCAATGCCGGGGATTGCCCAAGAGGTTGGAGCAAATACAGCTGTTGTGAGTCTCGTACAAACGATACGTGTATTAATGGTTGTACTCACCATCCCATTTACGGTGTTCTATTTAAATACAAAAAATCAATCTGATGCGGTTATAGCAGCACAGGGCAGTGCCTTCTCATCAGGCGTTTTCACACTGTCAAACATCTCTTGGACCGCCGCGCTCATTTTAGGGGCGTGGCTCATGTCACGCCTAGCGGTTCGGCTTCACTTTCCTGCCCCTTGGCTGATCGGCAGCATGTTAGGGGTCGCAGCTCTTCAAGTAGGTGCAGGTGCGCTCACAGGTCATGATTTGATTCCTTATTGGCCAGCACAAACGAATATTGCTTCACAGGTATTTCTAGGTGCCACCATCGGTTCAAAAATGAATAAGCAGATGTTTGTTGGGCTAAAAAACACCTTCATTGTGGCCGTCGTCAGTTCAGCCGGGCTGATTGCTGCGACTGTTCTCAGTTCAATTGCCATTGCAGAAATCACAGGTATTTCTGTCATTACAGCCATTCTTGCTTTTTCGCCTGGGGGTATTGCAGAAATGGCGACAACAGCAGTCACCCTTCACGAGGACTCTACCTTTGTTGTCGCTGTACAAGTCGTCAGAATCATTCTTGTGATTGCCATGCTGCCACCGTTTTTTCGATTCTTACATCATTTCTGGGCAAAAAGACAGACTGATTATAAAGCTGCAAAATAAAAAAGAGACGCTTTGCATGAGCAGAGCGCCTCTTTTTTATTCATCGTTATTCCTCTTTACACCGACTACTTGGTCCTTTGAGATGGTCCCAAAATGCCGGCTGTCAAAGCTATGTATTCGGTTATCTCCGACCACGAAGTAATGATTTTTTTGTATTTTATCGTGTCCTGTGATGGCTTTCAGCTGAAAATCTCCTGTCAGGACGTTCCCCATTTTATGTTTTTTCTGTTCTTTTAAGTACGGTTCTTTCCACTTTGCTCCGTTGACAAATAGCTGATCATCTTCATACTTGATCTTTTCTCCTGGAAGCCCAATGACCCGTTTGATCAAAATTTGATTTTTAGGCCCGTGAAATAAAACGTAATCAAACCGGTTAATTTTCGTGAGTTTTGGCGAGAACTTATTGATTAATAATTCTGTTCCATCTGTAAATGTCGGGTCCATACTAACCCCTTCTACTTTGTACGTGACAAACATGAAATTCTTTACTTGGAACAATAAGACGATGGATGTAATAATCATCAACCATAGTAATGGCTTCTTTTTCATTAAGAGCCTCCTTTGTCCTCACGCTTGCTCATTCGAATATTCAACCTATTTTCTACTCTCTTTCCAACATACCATAATAAAGCGATAACTAGAACCGCAAAAACACTTCTTAACGGATTCTTTACTAAAGCAGAAAGATCATAGCCAATAAAACTAATGATAAAGAGCATGACACACTTACCTGATAAAGCAGCTAATGAAAATTGCCAGATGCTAATTCTTGAGAGACCTGCTACTACATTAACGGCAGCCGAAGGTGTGAAAGGAAAGCAGAGTAAAATAAATAACGGACCAAATCCCCGCTTTTCCACCCAAAGCATCAATTTCTTAATGGAAGGGTGTCTGCTGATAAAGTTCAGCATTCTCATCTGCCCAAATTTTCTGATCAGTACAAAGACAAGGATAGACCCTGCGCTTGCACCGATCCAGGTCAATAAAAAGCCTTCCCAAAGGCCGAACGCATTTGCATTTGCCACAGCAAACGCAACAAGAGGTAAAAACGGTAGAAATGCTTCTATTAAAGGGAGCAATATAGCCACAATTGGTCCAAAGGCCTTGTAGCTCTCAAAAAATGATGTGATATTTTCATGAGTAAAGATAGAAAGAAATGATGGCAACTTGTTTGACTCCTTCAAGGTTTGTCTACTTTTCATTTTACATGGAAAACATAAAAATATACAAATGAATCCCCTCTCCATCCCCCCCTTGAGATTCTTTGACTCATTCGATATAATAAACAAGAACAAATGTTCTATTCATAAAGAAAGCAGGTATGGACATGACAAGACTATCAACAATACAGCTTCAGATGATGGAACAGGCCATCTTTCTTCCAATGGTCATCTCCATCCTCAATCGTGATTTGACACACTTAAAAGAACATCAAACATTTAAACTAAATGAACCATATATTCGGCTTGTCACCTCTGCATTACAGGAAGCTCAAAAAGCACTTTATCAGCTGAAGCAGCATTTACGTAAAGAAAAAATGAAGGTACAGCAAATTGAACACGATGAAGGGTTTACGACGTATTTATTTATCATGAATGGCTATGAAGAAAAGCATAAATACTTTAATCCGCGTATACGGCATCGTGTAGAGGAACTGCTTACTCGTTATTTTCTCCATCAAGAAAATTAAAAATGGTTATATTTTACAAAAATAAAGAGACCCTTCGATTTTTGCCGAATTGATCGATGGCTGGGCGCTTGCTTTAAATGGCGTGTGGTACCCAACGATGCCTGCAACCCTCTACTATTAAAAGAATAAAGCCTGCCGCGGCGGCAGGCTCATTCTTATTTATGATAATTCAAGCTGTTCTCTCAGCTCTGTTCTGACTTCTTCCAACCCTGCTCCATCTAACTCAAAGTAATACACATTCCCAGGCTGATAATCATGTCCCTTTAACTGAATGGTCTCCACTGATTTCAATGAGCTTAGTAACGGGAAAAGTCCGATAAACTGCTTCATGGACAAATTGGTTGAGACGTTATCACCGAGTGTATCAATGATGTTGTCATATGACGGGATCGAAGAAATGGATTTAGATTTTTCAAAGATGGCTTGAAGTGCTTCCATTTGGCGCTTTCCACGCATGAGGTCACTATCTGCCTTTCTCGTTCTCACAAAGGCTAATGCTTCTTCGCCATTCAGTGTATGTGTGCCTGTTTGCACATGAACTTTCCCCTTTGAATCCTTTTCCATTTGTTTGGCGATGCCTTCATCTTCAATCGTTACTTCAATTCCATTTAGCTCGTCTACAATGTCTTGAAACGCCTTAAAGTTTCCTGAAATCACATAGTCTACCGGAATATTCAACACGTTTTCTACCGTTTTGACTGACAAATCTGCACTCCCAAACGCATGGGCGTGGGCGATTTTATCATATCCTCTTCCCGGAATATCTACATAAGAATCACGAGGAATACTGAGGAGCTTGATGGTTTTCTCTGTTCGGTTCACCGCCGCCAGTAAGACCGCATCACTTCTTGCTTCATCTACCGTTTCACCTGGACGACTGTCAATTCCAAGCAGCAGCACCGAAAAGCTATCCTTCCCTGGATCAAAAGCTTTCACACGCTTTTGCGAGGTGTCTCCTCTTTCTAACGAGACTTGCGCCTTATTCGACGCTTTTGAAATTTTATAATATGCGTATCCTGTCACAGATACCGCCATCAACATGACAAATGCCATGATAAACAGCACGACTTTCACCCAAGGTCTCAGCCTTCTTTTTGATCTTGTTTTCTCCTTCATCCTTTCCGAACCCTCACTCTATCTTAGTCTATCAATGTAGGTTCCACTATAACATATTTCACTGAAAGTTTCCTGCACGCAACATATTTTTATGAATCCACAATTAAAAAAGCCGCTCAAGACGAGCAGCTTTTCATCCATTATTTTTGTTCAATTCCTTGCTTCACTTCATCAATCATGGCAGTCAATGATTCAAGGCCGCCGCCAGATAAATACCACATATCTGAGTTCAAATACACCACATGATTGTTTTTGATCGCTTTAACTGATTTCACATAATCATTTTCAACAAGCTGTTTCGCAGACGTTTCCTCTCCGATCGCTGCGCCTCGATCAACGACAAATAAGAAATCTGGATTCGTTTTGACCATGTACTCATACGAAATGCTTTGGCCGTGTTTATCAGATGGCTCAAGCTTTCGATCTGCCGGTGTGATACCAAACACATCATGGATGAGACCATATCTTGATTTAGATCCAAAGGCAGTCATTTTGCTGTCGTTCGCCATGATCACCAACCCATTTTGTTTCAACTCTTTTGCTTGTTTCTTTAATGCATCCACTTTTTGATCAATGGCTGCAAGTTCTTTTTTGACTTCATCTTCCTTATCAAAAATCTCCCCTAACGTCGTGGCATTCTTTTTAAATGATTCCATATAGTTGGCAGTGTCTACATCCATCAAAATCGTAGGAGCAATTTTAGTAAATTCGTCGAATGCATCTGCTTGACGGTGCTGAATAATGATCAAATCCGGGTTGAGCTCTGCAATTTTTTCAAAGTTCGGCTCTTTTAAGCCGCCGACATTCTCATATTTGCCACCTTCATATTTGGATAAATATGTTGGCACGACTTGTTTTGGTAAAGCTGTCACATTCACACCTAGTTTGTCCAGCGTATCAAGACTTCCCATATCAAACACGACGACTTTTTTCGGGTTTTTCTTGATTTTCACGCCATCTTTATTCAACATGTCTTTTACCGTCACGGTTTCCTCATTTGTTCCTTCTGTTTTCCCTTGGTTACCGCAGGCAGCGAGTACAACAATCGCTGTTAATACAGTCATCATCCATATCCATTTTTTCATGCTTGATCACCTCTTCATTTTTTTAAGAAAAATATAAGCAAATACGCTCACCACGAATGACTTCAATCGGTATGCGCATGTCATAAATTTGTTCAAGTGCATCTGTTTGAATCACTTCATCTACTCCGCCTTCTTGGATCACCTGTCCATCTTTTAAGGCGACGATATGATCAGAATACACAGATGCAAAGTTAATATCATGGAGAACCACAACAATCGTTTTCCCGAGATCATGGACGAGCTGCTTAAACAGCTTCATCATCTCAACAGAATGATTCATGTCCAAATTGTTTAAAGGCTCATCTAGGAAAATATAATCCGTATCCTGAGCCAGTACCATCGCAATAAAGGCTCTTTGCCTTTGTCCGCCGCTTAGTTCATCTAAGTATTGATGCTGAATATCGACGAGCCTCATGTATTGAAGAGACACATCGATCATCTTCTCATCCTCTTTTGTCAGATGGCCTTGTGAGTAAGGAAAACGGCCAAAGCTGACAAGCTCCCGTACGGTCAGGCGCACACTCATGTGATTGGACTGCTTTAAAATACTCATCTTTTTCGCAAGCTCCTGCGGAGGATACGCACTATATGGTTTGTCTTCTAAATAAGCTGCACCTGTGTCTGGCTGAATCAGGCGGCTCATGATGGACAAAAGCGTGCTCTTGCCCGCACCATTTGGACCAATGAGAGAGGTCAGCTGTCCTTTTTTCACACTGACAGTTGTTTTGTGAAGCACTGTTTTTCCGTTATATGTCTTACTGACTCCCTTCATCACGACCATGAACGACTCTCCTTTAAAAGTAAGTAAATAAAATACAATCCGCCGACTAAATCAATCAAGACACTCAGCGGCGTTTGAAAAGTAAATACCTTTTCTACAAGAAACTCCCCGCCTACAAGGGCAGTGACACTGATGAAAAAAGAGCCTAATAGCAAGTACGTATGCCGGTATGTACGAAATAGCTCTCTTGCCACATTCACGACGAGTAAGCCAAGAAACGTAATAGGTCCGACAAGAGCCGTTGCGATAGACACAAGGACGGCAATCACGATCAGCATCTTTTTTGTGATGCCGTCATAGTCAATCCCTAGATTCACAGCATGTTCCTTTCCTAGGGACATCACATCTAATTTGGAGCGGAATGTCCAAATATAAAGACATAACGCTACAAATAAAACAGAGGCAATGAGTAGGATATCCGTATTCATGTGGTTAAAGCTTGCAAAGGATTTATCCTGTACGACCTGGTATTCATTCGGATCAATGAGCATTTCCATAAAGGAAGAAAGACTTTTGAACAATGTACCAAATACAATACCAACAAGTAGAAGTAAGAAAATGTGCTTGTTTTTACGTTTGAACATCACCGTATAGAGCAGCACGGAAAAAAGAATCATCAGCCCAACGCAAAGGAAAAAATTCAGGTTTTTATTGACGATCATCAAATTGGTCGATCCAAAAAGATAAATAATCGCTGTTTGTAAAAACAAGTAAAGTGCGTCTAAGCCTAAAATGCTTGGCGTTAAGATTCGATTGTTGGTCAACGTTTGAAACACAACAGATGAAAAGGCAATAGCGCCTCCCGTCAATGTCATCGCAAGCACTTTCTTTAAACGGCTCGGGACTGTGTACTGCCAGTATCCCATTTGAAAGGTGATGAAGATCACGACCAGCACGGCTGCAATGGCTGCAATGAGAAATAATATACGTTTCTTATGCATAGCGTTTCCTCCTTAATAGCATGTACAGGAAGATCGCACTTCCGATGATGCCTACCATGAGCCCAACTGAAATTTCATATGGATAAATGATCACCCTTCCGAGCACATCACAAATCAGAACAAAAATGGCACCTAGTAAGGCTGTATGCGGGAGGCTTTTTTTCAAGTGATCGCCTCGATAGATCGATACAATATTAGGAATGATTAAGCCGAGAAATGGCAGCATTCCGACTGTTAAAATGGTGACAGACGTAATCATCGAAACGATCACCAAACCAACCGCCATCACACGTTTATACGTTAAACCTAAGTTGACAGCAAAGCTCTCGCCCATACCAGCCACTGTAAAGCGGTCAGCATATAAATACGCAATGATCAAAAGTGGAACACTCACATAGAGCAGTTCATAACGCCCCTGAACAATAAGAGAAAAATCCCCTTGAAGCCATGCAGATACGTTTTGGATCAGATCATATTTATAGGCGATAAACGTAGATATTGCACTGACGATCCCGCCAAACATTAATCCGACTAACGGTACATAGATCGTATCGTTCACCTTAATATGGCGAAGGATTTTTAAGAATAGGAGATTGCCAGCTAGAGTAAATAAAAATGCGATGCCCATTTTCGTGAGCGGGCTCGCATGTGTAAAAACGAGCATAGCTGCTAAAATACCAAGCTTGGCCCAATCCATTGTTCCTGCTGTGGTTGGTGAAACAAATTTATTCCTTGTCATGCTTTGCATAATAAAGCCGCATAAACTAAGGCTCATGCCAGCAAGCACAATACTCATCAGCCGTGGGATGCGACTTGACAATAAGGTATGCATTTGTCCATCTGTTAAATGAAACAGCTGTAAAATAGACAGATCCTGTACACCGACAAACAGTGATGCACATGCCAAACACACAAATAACAAACTTAATTGATACAACTTCATACAGGTTTCTCACTTTCTATCAAGCTCTCTCCGCTATAAATGATTATCATTATCAATTAAGCAGCAGTTCATATATTATCACATCTAGTGAAATATTCAATACCGTAATGAGAAAGGACCGAAGCTCATAAAAAAAACAGCCTACGTTATCAGCTGCTTTTTCCCCAATTATTGAATGTTCACTTGAAATTGTCCCTTCAGTTCCTCTTCTGCTTCTTGAAATAACTGCCGCAAGCTCTCTGCATAATGGCCAAGAGCGTCTTTACTTGTTTGAAAATTCACCCATGTAAGCTCTACAGGAAGATTCACTTCTCCTGTTAAACAGTCCCAAAGGGCATCAAGGTTTTTCCCGTAGTAGTCAGGAAGGTGCAAAACTGTTTTTAGTTGGTCATGAAGCTCCTCTTGCGACCTGCATATCGCACCGTCCAGCCGCACTTTTTTCATATTCATCTTCCCCCCTCTTGCCTTTATTTTAAACGAATTGATCAAAAAAGAGAAAGATGGACATTTCACTTTTGTTTCCGTCTGAAACCTGAGATAAACAGTATGAGACAGGCGGCCAAAACGACCAAGAAAAAGAGGGTTAACACCGTCTGAGTACCGTACATATCAGCAAAGAGACCGACAAAAACACTCGGAATGCCAAGACCTAAGTAAGCAAACAAGTAATATCCTGCAACCGCTCTAGCCGCCTCCTTCTTCCCTCGCTTGACAATCAGCTGAAGACCACCTAAGTAAGTAAATCCATAGCAAGCAGTGCCCGCAAGCATGGTCCCGGCAAGTACAAGGAAGATGGACCCGCCATTTGCGCCGAACAGCAGCAGGCCATATCCGCACGGAAGACAGATAAAACCCACCCGGAGCGCTGCACTGCTGTTCATCTTACGAACAAAGGGCTGCATGAGGACACCTGCTATATTAATAAAAAACAGCGCCGGCCCTACCCATAATTCATATCCATTTAATTGCAGCTGTGCTGGCAAAATAGAAATCACAAGCCCACACACTGACCATGCGATGGCAATCGCCAAGTTCGCCGGCATCGTCCCTTTTGGAAACCTTGGCATATTCATCATCGGTTTACTCGCATTTCCTTGTATAGGCGGCACAAAAAAGAATACACCAACAATCGTCAGCATCAAAAAGACCAAAACAATCCAATAGCTAAGCGGTGTGAGCGACACACTTTGAAAAGAAAGAAGCGCTGTAAAAAGAGCACCTCCCCCAAATCCAACCGAACTACATAATGCAATAAAAGTTGGTATCCAGCCTGATTTCTCTGGATATAAAGCAATCAAATAGGCCGTGCATGTTCCAACACTTAGACCAAGACCCACTCCTTGCAGCATCCGGGCAGCAAAGAGCATCTGTATGGAAGGATGCACGACCATCAAAAGGGTGGCACATAACGAAAAGCAAAGCGCGACCAATAAAATGGGTTTGCGTCCAGCCCGGTCAGAAATGCCGCCGAGAAAAAGCAATACTGGAATAAGTCCGAATACATACGCAGCAAACACAAGTGCTGTTGCCGCCTTTCCATACCCCGCTTGATCTGCATACGCCGTATAAAGAGGCACTTGCAGATTCACAGCGGTCGTAATCATGAAAAGACCAAATAAAACGAAAATAAACGGGATCATGGATCGTTGTGCCGTTTCTTCTTTTGATGCAGGAATCATTTGACTCTCTCCTCTATGTAAATAACATCTGACAACAGTTTACACACCATTTGGCTTTCTTCCCACATCCAAAAATAACTCTATTGACCAGTCCATAATTCCGTGTCATCATCATATGATGACGTGACAAAGAGAGAAGGTGCCTCATGTATATTCATTTAGACCACTCAAGCTCTACCCCGCTATGGCAGCAAATCGTGACTGGTATCATTCAAAAAATTCATTCACAAAGACTGAATCCTAACGATCAGTTAACGCCGACACGCGTGTTAGCACAGGAGCTAAACGTATCAAGATCAACCGTACAGCTTGCCTATGATGAACTGCTGGCAAGAGGCTATGTCAGCACATCTAGAAGAGGCGGGACAAAGGTTATCTCAAGTGACCAATACGCCGCTTCCACTCCCCATCAAAGTGAGCCGCCCTTTGCACTTCCCGTTAGGCCTCATTTTGACGAGGCTGAAAAACAAATGGAGCACTGGCTCTCGGCCAATCAATTTCATGAGAAGCTCAATATCGACTTTCGCCATCAAGAGCCAGCCATCGACGAACATTTTCAAAACATATGGAAACGCTCGCTTATGAAAGCATTACAGCGCTTAGACTTGAAGGATTGGGGCTATTCTTCCCCGCACGGATTATGGGAAGTACGCTCAGAAATACGCCAATATTTATCTGTTGAACGCGGAATCGATGTAGAAGAAGATCAAATGGTGTTAACAGGGGGCACGCAGCAAGCCATTGACTTGATTTCACAAGTCCTGCTCAAAAAAGGCGATACGGTCGCTGTTGAAGATCCAGGTTTTCCTGGGGCAAGGCTTTCGTTTTTACATCGTGAAATGAACATTCACCCCGCACCAGTAGATGAAGAAGGAATGATTGTGAACGCACTGCCCGGACGAACCAAGCTGATCGCAGTGACGCCTTCCCATCAGCGTCCAACAGGTGTATGTATGAGTGTAAACAGAAGACAGCAATTGATACAGTTTGCTGTCAGCCACCAGTCTTATATATTAGAGGATGATTTTGATGGGGATTATCGTTATCATGGCGGGCCGCTTCCTTCCTTATTTTCAGAAGCACCCGATCATGTGTTATACATCTTAAGCTTTTCAAAGGTGCTGGCACCCGGCATACGCCTTGCTGCAATCATCGGCTCCAAAGCTGTCATCAAAGAAATCGCTGCGCTGCAATCACTCATCCAAAGACAGCTGCCGATCATGGAACAAATTACACTTGCTTCATTCTTCAGAGAAGGAGAATTCACGCGATATGTCAGGCGAATGAGACAGCTTTATAAAAAAAGGCAGGCGGCTATGATGGAAGCCCTTTTGATACATCAATTTGACAAACACTTCCACTTATATGGAACCGATACTGGCCTTCATGTCTTTTTAGAAGGAGCGCCACACTTTGATGAAAAAGGCAGTATTGCGGCTGCTAAAGACGCTGGTGTCGGAATTTATCCATTAAGCCCCTATTGTTATCAAAGCAATAGAAAGGGATTGCTGCTTGGTTTCGCCTGTACAGATGAAGAAATGATTCAAGAGGGCGTGCGCCGTTTAAAGCAAACACTTCACATCTAAAAAAGCCTGGAAGTGAACTTCCAAGCTTTTTTCATGATTGCTGTATGTGACCTACTTCTTCAATAAATGCAGCTATCTGTTGCAAACCATCTTGTAAATGATGGGTAGCGGAAATAAACAGCTTTTCGTGATCAGGATGCTTCAACAGCTGCTCCACCTTATCGATCCCTTTTTCAAATGAAGCAAGGCCTGTCTTTAATTGTTTGTCAGCCTGTTTGTACGCAGCTGGAACTTCTTGATGAGCAAGTCCTTTTTGAATCACACGATCAAATGCTTTCGTCGCTTTTGCCAATTTTCCATTTGCTTGAATCTTTCCATGTCCATCTGAAATGAATTGGTCTGTCATGTTTTCATATGCTTCATTTAACTCATCCATATAACGCTGAACCCATTGTTCATACGCAGCTTCTTTTGTGTCTTGTTTTGAAGGCGACTGACCTGCTTCATGGCAGGCTGCTAGTAATGTCACTGTCACGGTGAATAGCAGCATCAAATGCAATCGTTTTTTCATACAGAGCCTCCATTTCTAATTCCCATTCGTTCATATCGGTCAACTATGAGTATCCTTTACCTCATACGAACACTTTTAAGAAATGATTTCTTTTATTGTAACAGACGGCTCGTGTCACTTCTGTGATTTATGAGCAAATGGATGAAAAGACGTCGAATGATCCACATTTCCCTGTCATTTCATTGACATCCTGCCGATACAGTCAATAGACGACTAGAGAGATATATTTGGTTTCAGTGTATGTCATTTTCATGATTTTTTCTAAAAAAAAAGACCCCTTTCGGCGTCTTTTCGCTTTGCATTAAATCCACACATCATTTTCTGCTGTCAGCTTAGAAGAGGCATCCCCTGTATTGACAACTCCCCGCGGTTCAACCAGCATGACATGACATTCTTCTTTGGCGTATGGTTTGTGTTCTTTTCCTTTTGGGATCACGAACATTTCTCCTGCATGCAGTTCGACCTTGCCATCTCTAAACTCAATTCCCATCTGGCCATCAATGACGAGAAACACTTCGTCCGTATCATCATGCTGATGCCAAACGAATTCCCCTTGTATTTTCACTAGCTTAAATTGCACATCATTCATCTCTGCGATGACCTTCGGTGACCAGTGCTCAGTAAATGTTGTGAGTTTGTCTTTTAGATGAATTGATTTCAATCTGTGATCCCCCTTTGATTTAAACTGCTTTTAAACCCGCTCCGCATAGTGGCATCACAATCAGTTCATGTGCCGCTTTTTCATGCTTCAAATAGCCAGCATAATTGGCAGCTGTTGTCGGTTCAACGTAAAACCCTTTTGCCGCAAGTGCTGTGTGCGCCGCTTTGATTTCTTTCTCGTTTGCTGTCACGATATATCCATTTGTCTGCTTGATGGCGTGAAGGATTTGTGTTGCACGTTCAGGTGCTGCAATCGCAATGCCCTCAGCGATCGTTCCTTTATTTTGAACCGTTACTTTCTCAAGACACTGCTCATGAAAAGCTTGTGCAAGTGGAGCACAGTTTTCTGCTTGAACCGCGACGATTTTTGGCAAAACCTCTATGAGACCTTCCGCTAACAGTTCACAGAAACCTTGGTACACACCTAATAAGAGTGTACCATTACCGGCAGGAATGATCAGGGTATCCGGCACGCCTCTAAGCTGTTCCCATATTTCGTAAGCGTACGTTTTTGTTCCCTCATAAAAGTACGGATTAAATACATGACTAGCATAAAACGTACCTTCTTGCTGAACTGCGAGCTGCGCTGCCTTTGCCACATCCTCGCGGGTTCCATCTACCATACGAATATTCGCTTCATGTGCCTTTATTTGAGCGATTTTTTTCGGTGAAGTGCCTGCCCCTAGGAAAATATCACATTCCACCTGAGCACGCTTCGCATAGGCGGCAATAGATGTTCCTGCGTTTCCGCTGCTATCAGCAATGACCTTTTTGACGCCCCACTCTTTCGCCTTTGCGATCAGGACAGCTGCTCCTCGATCTTTAAAAGAAAGCGTAGGCATCATGTAATCGACTTTCACAAATGTATGCGGATCTTCTTGGGATAACGGCACAAGCGGCGTATATCCTTCTCCCATTGTGATCTCTTTCCACACACTGTTTTCAGAATGAAAAGGCAGTGCGCCCGCATACCTCCACATCCCAGGCCATTCACTTCGAATATGTTCCTTTGAAAATGCTGGCCTCTCCCAGTCTACATTCAATAAACCGCCACACGGACATCTCCAAATATCAGGTGTACTTGGATAGACTGCGTGACATGAAGCACAAACATAGGTTTCTTTTAACATAGCCAGCCCCCTACTGAATTCAAAGCTTTACGATGTTTCCTCTGATTCTTTTATTTTCTTCAATTCGTCTAAATAGCTGTAAACTGTCACCTTTGATATACCTAAACGCTCCGCTACTTTATCCACAGAGCCTTTCATGAGGAAAATACCTTTCTCATCCATAAAACGTATGAGTTCAATTTTTTCTTGACGTTTTTTTAATGATCCTTTTTGATGAGAAATAATTTGTTCGATGAGGCGATCCGCAATTTCATCTACACTTTGCAGTGAATCCTTGTCTTCATTACGCTGCGTTGCCGGCACCTTTTTTGATAAGCCAGGGACGAGCTCTTCAATCAATTCTTTCACATGACTGACTGCACTCATGTCGTAATTGATACACAGCGCACCAATCACCTGCTCCTTGTCATCACGGAGCAGCGTTGTAGACGCTTTGATGGTTCTTCCATCCTCTGTTTTTATTTCATAGCCGGCTAAATAATCTTCGCCAAATTCATCCGACAAGAGGACCTGTTTCACTAGATGATCAAAGGACTGTCCGATCTCTCTCCCTGTTACATGATTGTTGATCGTAAAAATGACAGACGATTGCGGCTGGGTCAGATCATGAATGACCACTTCACAAGAAGGGCCAAACATATGCGCAATCGTTTTAGCGATTGGTATGTAGCGATTGAATTGATATTTCACTTCTGACATTTCTTTCACTCCATTGTTCTATCAGTTGATTTATTGAAGTTTTCCTTTGCAAGCAACCACAAGCTCTTCTACCACTTCACCATCTTGAATGAGGTATGCTTTTTCATGAAGATTGACCACAGGGCAAATGTGATTCGGAATAATTTGTACCTTCTCACCGATCTCTACACTTTGGCGGAAGTCTTCATGATAGATGATGGCATGCTCGTCAAATACACTTGAAACAAATACATCATCATATTCTTTCACTTTGCCTAATCCTTTTGTTTTGGTCAGCCCTTTTGTACGAGTTTGAGCCGTCAGCCCTTTTGCTCCAACATCTGTAATGACCCGGGACTTTGTCGGTTTACTGATCACCGTCGTCAGCACGGTTGCCGCACAATGTGAAAATGTGCCGAGCACATTGGACTGGGAAGCATCCATCAAGATATACGTGCCTGGTCTGATTTCCGTTACTCCCTTTGGAATATCAAATTGAAATAAGAATGGAGGTGTTGACCCAATGCTCACTACCTCTAGCACCATGCCTGCTTCTTCTGCTATCTGTGCAAACTGAAGCGTTCGATTCACAGCATCTTCGTATAATGCCTGACAATGTGCTTTACTTTCCGCCTTGTATGTATGTCCGTCATGAGAGAAAATTCCCTTTAAATGAACGAATTCACATGTCTGAATGGCTTGTAAGATTTGACGGAAATCACTCTCTTCAATGACACCAGACCTTTCTTCTCCAACCTCTATCTCAATTAAAACCTGAGCTTTTTTCTCTGCTTTGCGAAAGACATCTTCAATTTGATGAACATGCTCTACACAATCAATACCGAAGGAGATATGTATTGACTCTGCCAGCTTTCGAATTCGCTTTAGTTTTGTCTCGCCTACAATTTGATTTGCGATAAAAATATCTGTCAGCCCATGAGATGCCATCACTTCAGCTTCTCCTACTTTCGCCACGGTCATGCCAGATGCGCCCATCTCCTCCTGCACTTTGGCAAGCCTAGGCGTTTTATGCGTTTTCGTGTGAGGACGCAGTTTTACTTGCTGACCATCAGCATATTGCTGCATAACGGCTATATTCTCCATCATCACCCGTTTATCAATTAATAGCGCCGGCGTATCCAGTTCATCATAAGTCATCATCATATCCCCTTTCACTGCCATTAGATATATATAAAATTTTATACGATACAGTTAAATTATATAATTTTTTATACGAATATCAATTGTTTTTTCTACAAGGAAGAAATGACGATGTGCTAAGCTCGCGAAGGTTGAGGAGTCCAGCGGCTTTCTGCCGCTGGTTTTTGGTTAATATCTGTTACGAAGTTCTCTTAAAATAAAATCGTATACAAGATTGAGCTGCTGTTCCTTTGGATACAGCATAAATTCTTGTTTTTTAGGAAGACCTCCATCAAGACGATCTTGAAATTTCGTTCGGAGATACGCTGTCCGGTGTACCTGACTCTCAAATGATTTATATGAGACATCTAATTTGACCGTTTGCTCATTTGTAAACGTGACCATCGTGTCCCCGAGGGATGATTCTTGGAAGGTATGAATATATTTGTGGGAGATCCAGCCGCACTGAGGACGATTGGATGAATAGGTTGGGAAGAAATACAGATGATTGGATGAGTCAATCACGATCGGAGGCTTGTGAGAAATACCTGTTACTTCGTATGTTCCCGCCTTTCTGCCTGCATAGCTTGAGCCGAAGAATCTGCAGCTGCGCTCAATGATTTGCAGCGGCTTTAATTCGACGTAAAAGCTTGTCTCTCTTTCTATGACTTTTGAATATACTCTTTTTCCTTCTTCAATTGGAAGGACCGCCATCGTTGTTTGATTAATGACGTATGAATCTAAAGGTGTTTCGCTAATTCCTGACACTTCATTTCCTCCTGTGTTAATTTTTGGTTATTTTAGATACTATTAATCTATCACCAACGTATAAGAAACGACAGGATTTTTTCAAAATTTATTTAAAATCATCTTTTTATCATATTTTTTAGTACATTCGATCTATCTAAAAGTCATTTTTAAAGGTATATCATATCCTGTCGATTGGACAAGAGGTGTCGATTTTGCTCAAAAATAAATTGTCTAAAAATTATAAATTCTTGTTGATTTTTTCTCTGCCAATCCATATACTATAAAAAAGGCATCGGGGGGATTCTTTATGAAAGAGAAAAAAACGTACGCTGAGCTCATGAAGTCCCGCAACACCCAAAAAACCGAAGAAAACGGCGTCACTATTTTAGACATCTATATTCAAATGGTTTTAGATGAGGCGCTTTATAAACAGCGCTTAACCTTCCTTAGAGAAGAGATTGATAAGGCACTGGATCAGCGAGATGAAAAGCGATTCAATGACCTTTCAGCTCAATATGCAGAACACTGCTTACATTAATCATGATGATTTTACTTGCGGCAGAGAGACAGCAACTCGTCTCTTTACCGCAAGTTTTTTGTTTACCCATTTAAAATGGTTCCGCCATTCACATGCAGGATTTGTCCATTCATGTAAGACGAGTCTTCACTCGCTAAAAATAAATAACTTGGCGCAAGCTCTACTGGCTCACCAGGCCGTTCCATTGGGACATCTCCACCAAATTCAGAGACTTCCTTTTCCGTAAAAGTTGATGGAATCAGCGGCGTCCAAATAGGCCCCGGAGCGACCCCATTCACTCGAATCCCTTGTTTAATGAGCGATAAGGATAATGATCTAGTAAATGTCACAACCGCCCCTTTCGTCGATGAATAATCGATTAAGGTTTCATGCCCTTTATAGGCTGTGACGGAGGTTGTATTAATGATACTGCTTCCTTTCTTTAAATGAGGGAGCACAGCCTTTGTTAAATAAAACAAGGCAAAAATATTCGTTTGAAATGTCCGAAGAAGCTGATGCGAGGTAATCTGTTCAATGCTTTTTTGCGGATGCTGTTCTGCTGCATTGTTTACCAAAATATCAATGGAACCGAAAGCATCTTTTGTTTTTTTAACGACCTCATTTGAAAAAGCCTCATCCCCTAAGTCACCTGCAATTAAGATGACGCGGCCTCCCGCCTTTTCAATATAGTCCTTCGTTTCCTCTGCATCACGATGTTCACTCAAGTAAACAATGGCTACATTGGCTCCTTCCTTTGCAAATAAAACAGAGACTGCTCTTCCGATCCCGCTATCTCCACCTGTCACAATGGCCGTTTTCCCCGCTAGCTTTTTATTCTGCACCTCTCGATCAAAAATAGGTCTAGGGTTCATTTTATATTCAAGACCCGGACGTTCATTCTGATGCTGAGGCGGCAATGTTTTCTTCGGCTGCTTTGTTGACACGTCAGTCCACTCCTTCCTTTTATCTTGTTTATTTTTATGTGTTGGCTATTTTTTTATGTATGTCATGCTTGTTTCCTTTCAGATGTATGATTTTCTGCATTGTGGAAAAATTATACACAACAAGTAACTGGAGGCGACAACATGGAAGAAGAACATAAAGGAATGAAGCAGGCAAAATCGTTATGGTTAGCGGAGAGTCAGAAGCATTCTTTTCCTTCTGCAAGTGAGGATCTCACAGCAGATGTGATTATTGTAGGCGGCGGTATCACCGGTATCGCTACTGCGTTTGAAATGACAGAACGCGGGCTCGATGTCATCATCATTGATGCGGATCAATTACTGCAAGGCACGACCGGACACACGACAGCTAAAATCACCTCACAGCACGATGTGTACTATCATGAGCTGATTCAGCAAATTGGCATGCCAAAAGCCCGTTTGTATGTAGAAGCAAATGAGAAAGCAAAAGATCTCATTCAAGCACGTGTTAAAGAGCACGAAATCGATTGTCAGCTAGAGGTAAAAGATGCTTACCTTTATACAAAGGAAGAAAGCGGCATAAAAAAGTTAAAAAAGGAATTAGATGCCTACAAACAGCTAGGCATTGACCGAGAATGGAAAACAGAGCTTCCTTTTGACACTGACATAAAAGCTGCCCTTGCGATGACGCAGCAGGCACAGTTTCATCCCCTTCATTATCTAAATGCACTGATCGACCAGCTCATTGAGCGAGGTGTGCGTATTTTTGAACAGACAACCGCAGTCGATGTTAAAGAAGGGAAACGGCCTGCTGTCGTCACAAAAAGTGGGCATCATCTGATAGGCCGCTATATCATTACCTGTTCACACTTTCCTTTTTATGATGGCAAAGGACTTTATTTCACTCGAATTCATCCCGAGCAATCTTATGTAGTAGCAGCCAAAACAACCAAGCCGCTTCCAAACGGCATGTACTTAGGAATCGACCAGCCCGCTCACTCTTTAAGAACGGCAGAACTTCACGGTGAAGAAGTGGTTCTCATCGGAGGAGAAGGCCATAAAACCGGACAAGGCGGTGATGAATCCGCACACTATGAATCACTAGAAAAGTTCGGAAACGATACACTTGGAATTGAGGAGGTTCTTTATCGCTGGTCGACGCACGATATGGTCACAATGGATCAAATCCCTTACATTGGCCACCTGACCAAGCATCATCCGAATATCTTTGTTGCTACCGGCTTTAGAAAATGGGGCATGACCACAAGCCATGTCGCAGCGACTCTTATCGGTGATTTAATTGAGGAGAAATCGAATCCCTACGAATCGATCTTTACACCATCAAGACTTGTTTCTGACTCATTCATCAAAGATTTTATGAAAGAAAATACCAATGTCGCTGCCAAGCTGATCAGCGGTAAATTAAAACGAACTGATCAAACCATTGATGATTTAAAACCAGGCGAAGGCGGCATTGTATCTTATGAACATAAGAAATGCGGTGCCTTTAAATCAGAGGATGGGAATGTCTTTTTTGTCGATACAACATGTACTCACCTAGGCTGTGAAGTCGCTTGGAATAATAGTGACCGCACCTGGGATTGCCCTTGCCACGGTTCACGTTTTTCAATTACTGGAGAAGTAGTAGAAGGCCCAGCAAAGAAACCACTAAAAAGGTCATATAAAGAACAGTAAAATTTCACTGTTTCCCCTTTAAAAAATCCAATATTATCCGATAAAAAACATAAAGTCTGATATTTGTGATGATTATAGGGGGACAATAACATTGTTATTTAAAAAAGATACTAAAAGAAAAAACACTGCTTTTTTCACACAGCAGGATGATGGGATAAAAAGAATCAACTTTTCGGAGAATACGGACATTGCCAAGCAAATTAAAATGATTGATTTGACGCAGCAAGACCTTTTTATATTGAAACAGCTGAATCCAATCGTTCAAGATGATATTGCACATATCGTTGATAAATTTTATAAAAATTTAGAAGTAGAGTCTTCCTTGATGCATATTATTCAAGATAATAGTTCTGTCGAACGTTTGAAAAAAACACTCCGCATTCATATTAGCGAAATGTTTGCAGGTGTGATTGACGATGCCTACGTGGCAAAAAGAATTAAAATTGCACAAGTTCATTTACGGATTGGCCTCCAGCCTAAATGGTATATGGCGGCATTCCAAGACCTTTTGCTTTCAATTATGGATTTATTTGCACAGCATATCCAAGATTTCAAAGAATATCAGACGGCAGTCAAAGCGACGACGAAAATCTTAAATTTAGAGCAGCAGCTTGTCCTAGATACGTTCCAAAATGAATATTCTAAAATTCGTGATGAAGCGGAAGAACAACAGCAAGAGCTTCATACAAAAATTACAGAAACCTCAAATTCGCTTGCTTCTCTCTTCTCCAACACAACAAGTGCAGTGGACAAGCTTGTATCAAAATCTGATGAGATGGCGGATATGTCACAGGCTGGAACGAAAATATCAGCACAGGTCGAAGAAAAATCAATCGGCGGTAAAAAAGAATTAGAAATTCAGCAAACACAAATGAATCAAATTGATGGCAGCATGACAAAGATTGAAACTGAAATTAAACGCTTAGAAGAAATTGCAAAACAAATTGAACAAATTTTCGGGATCGTCACAGGCATAGCAGAGCAAACGAATTTGTTATCTTTAAATGCCTCAATCGAATCTGCTCGAGCAGGTGAACATGGAAAAGGGTTCGCTGTCGTCGCAAACGAGGTTCGCAAATTATCAGAGGACACAAAGAAAACGGTTTCAACTGTGTCAGAGCTTGTCAACAACACAAATTCACAAATCGCCATTGTGTCACAGCATATTGCGGACGTGAATTTACTTGTGACTGACAGTAAAGAAAAAATGACTCAAATCAATTCTCTTTTCGATGATATCGTGAGCAGCATGAACTTAAGTAAGAACCAAAACGGAAAAATTGAAATAGATCTCCAAACATTCCTAAACGAGTTGAAGGAAGTCAAACAAACGGTTTCCCAAGTGGCCAGCTCAGTCGAATCCTTAACGAGTCTGACAAATCGCTAATCCAGTCATTTTTCTTCTGCTTTAGTATAATAGAAGAAAAGATAGAAAAGGCGGGATTTGATTGACAACAATTTGCCTAGTCAGACACGGGGAAACAGATTGGAATGCAGCGAAACGAATTCAAGGGCGAACAGATATCCCTTTAAACGACACAGGTAAATGGCAGGCTGAACAAACTGGACTTTACTTAAAGGATGTCCATTGGGATGTTGTCATTTCCAGTCCATTATCAAGGGCTAAAGAAACAGCTCATTTGATTTTAAAACATGTACACGCACCTCTCGTCATCATGGACGATTTCATTGAACGTGATTATGGTGACGCTGAAGGCATGTCGATTGAGGAGCGCCAGAAGCTGTTTCCAGATAAGCAGTATCCAAATATGGAACCACTTGAGACGATTCAAGATCGAATGTTAGAAGGGATTGAAAAGGTCAAAGCAGCCTATCCAGATCAACATGTCCTGATCGTGGCGCACGGTGCTGCCATCCACGCCTTACTCACCGCTTTAGCTGACGAACATATGGGTCTTCAGAACACGAGACTTGTCAATGCTTGCTTAAATTATGTTGAATGGAAAGATGGTAAATGGAAGGTTCGTGATTACAACGTGGTCAGCCATTTAACTCAATCTTCTCCTTCTTAAAGAACCTGTGATCTTAGCAGGTTCTTTTTTTATGACAGAAACAATGATAAAATAATATTTTTTTATATCGAAATTCGAAATAGATGCTAGCCTTTTCTACCTATTTAATGACCTTTCGGGTATCGAATGTTTGTCCTGAAATTGATCATGAGAAAAAAAGCACACTTCCTTTTTAATAGGAAAACGCAGAAAAACTAAAATAAACATAATTCACTACCTATTACAAGCGACTTAATTACCTAATTTCCGCTAGGACTTTCACAAAAATTCAGGTCTACTCTTATTTGCCTACCTCTATTAAACTGAAAATACAGAATAATCAAACGTTTCATTCTTATAGACTACGGATGATTATTCTGAAATAAGAAAAAAGGGATGTGGAATGTGCGTGAAAAAGAAAAATGTGATGACAAGTGTTTTATTGGCTGTCCCTCTTCTGTTTTCATCAGGGTTTGGAGGCACGATGGCAAATGCCGAGACTGCCTCAAAGTCAGAAAGTGAAAAAAGCTATATCGTTGGCTTTAAAGCTTCTGCCACCACAAACAGCTCTAAAAAACAAGCGGTGACTCAAAATGGTGGAAAACTAGAAAAGCAATATCGGCTCATTAATGCTGCACAAGTGAAGATGTCCGAACAAGCCGCAAAAAAACTTGAGCATGACCCTAGCATTGCTTATGTAGAAGAAGACCACAAAGCAGAAGCATATGCACAAACCGTCCCTTATGGTATCCCTCAAATCAAAGCTCCAGCTGTACACGCTCAAGGTTATAAAGGTGCTAACGTCAAAGTAGCTGTCCTTGATACTGGTATCCACGCTGCACACCCTGACTTAAATGTTGCAGGCGGTGCTAGCTTCGTCCCTTCAGAGCCAAATGCCACCCAAGACTTTCAATCACACGGAACTCACGTAGCCGGAACCATTGCTGCTCTTGATAATACAATTGGTGTTCTTGGTGTCGCTCCAAGCGCTTCCTTGTATGCTGTTAAAGTGTTAGACCGTTATGGCGATGGACAATACAGCTGGATTATTAGCGGTATTGAATGGGCTGTTGCCAATAACATGGATGTCATCAATATGAGCTTAGGCGGACCAAGCGGTTCAACAGCGCTTAAAAATGCTGTTGATACAGCAAACAACCGCGGAATCGTTGTTGTTGCTGCTGCAGGTAATTCAGGCTCCACTGGCTCTACAAGTACTGTTGGCTATCCAGCAAAATATGATTCTACAATTGCCGTTGCCAATGTGAACAGCAGCAATGTAAGAAACTCATCTTCTAGCGCAGGTCCTGAATTAGATGTTTCCGCACCTGGTACTTCCATTTTAAGTACAGTACCAAGCAGTGGATACACCTCTTATACTGGAACGTCTATGGCTTCTCCTCATGTAGCAGGAGCAGCAGCGCTTATTCTTTCTAAGAACCCGAATCTATCAAATTCACAGGTTCGCCAGCGCTTAGAAAACACGGCAACACCGCTTGGTAACTCCTTCTATTACGGAAAAGGGTTAATTAACGTTCAAGCGGCTTCTAACTAAACAAGTGTGCAAAAAATCCGGCTGACCCAGCCGGATTTTATTTATTTACTGCTATTTGACGTTCCCTCTTTTTTTGCTGCCTTTTCCATATCCGTGATTCTGTCCATCATCGTAGGATGTCCATAGCGGAATATTTTCACTAGAAGCGGCGGATTGACTTGGGACAGACCTGATTTTGCAAGTTTTTGAAAAGATGTCACCCCCGCCTCCCCATCTTTTGTCAGGTTCACTGCATATTCATCAGCTGCCCGTTCTTGATGCCTTGAAACAGCATTTGTAAAAGGGGAAGCTGCAAATGACAGCATGGATACAATGATCAAAAGAAGCGGAAGAGCAGCGACATCCTGTGGTCCCTTCAGCCGAAATGAGGCAGCTCCCTTTTGATGAAGGTAAAAATAAAGGCGGTCCATTGCAAAAAATCCTGCTAGTGACAGCACTAAATATCCAGCTAGGCCAATATAGACATGCTTCATGACGTAATGGCCCATTTCATGCGCCATGATAAATAAAATTTCCTGATCCTTTAGCTTTTGCAGCGTCGTGTCCCATAAGACAATGCGTTTATTTTCACCAATCCCTGTTACATAAGCGTTCATCGTGTTTGTTTTCTCAGACATATTGACCTCATATACATGATCTGCCGGGATATGCGCTTTTTCTGCAAGCGTTAATATCTTTTTCTCAAGTGCTTGATCCTTTAATGGGTAAAAATCGTTGTATAGCGGATCAATGACGACCGGTTGTATAAAGAAGAGGAAGAGTGTGACTGGGACTGTCAAACACCAGCCATACAGCCACCATAACTTCCTTCTCTTTTGAATAAGCCAAAAGAACACAAGGGCACATAGGGAAAGGAGCGGATATTCAATCCAGAAATCCAGCGTTTGATCCTTTAACCAGCTTGCTGTGCTTTGAGCAGATATTCCGTAGTGTAAAGACAGCTGATAGCCAATCCACTTGATCGGCAATGAAACCAGCATTGTTAGAAGTGACAGCACGAAGACATAAACAAGTTTACTTAAGAATGTGAAACGAGCTGCTGCAAAGCTCCAGTCTGCTAATTTCCGTGAAAACCCTGAAATGAGCAAAAGGAAAAAGACGTACCAATCTAACGGGATTGTCATAAAGTACAGCAGGTTACGTATTTTCGAGAAATTCTCGCTGATGACAAGCTCATGGCTTGTCATAAAGGTATGCGGGTCTGCACTTGTCCCTTTCACACTTTCAGGAACAGATGAATCACCCATTAGAAACAAATAAAAATAAATAAACAGACCGTACAATATGTATGCTAACGTTGCAAGAGCTACCCATTTACGTACACGCACAGGTCAGCCTCCTTTCCATCCCTCTCTTTATTCTAATCACGCACACTTTTGTTTAGAACCTGTCTCATTTGCCTCCATCATAGCATGCCCCATCTGCAAAAGCTTGAGCGGAAAAAATGATTATGCTTCTAAAAAACCGGGGAAGCTATAGGTAAAACAGTGAGTTGGAGGATCAAAATGAAGAAAATTCTTGCAGGAATTGTGATCTTT
Organism: Bacillus pumilus; assembly: GCF_024498355.1. Classification (GTDB taxonomy): domain Bacteria; phylum Bacillota; class Bacilli; order Bacillales; family Bacillaceae; genus Bacillus; species Bacillus pumilus_P. The sequence goes on along the minus strand of NZ_CP101833.1, from coordinate 1,023,043 downwards.
GGACTTTTACTGATCACCTTCTTTTATGTGTTCAGCAGGACTAGTGACATTTTCGATGAGAATCGAGCAGAAAAATTATTGCTTTCACCGTCGAATCAGTCCATTTCTTATGAAATAGATGATAAAGACACAGCTGAAGATTTAATTGAAGAATTAAACAAAGGCAAACAAACAAGCAATCATCTTAAGAAAAATATAAAAAAACCTGATTATATTGCCAAGGTGATGTTTGGACGAACAAACGGCACCACCTTTCAGCTATGGACCAACCGTTCTCAGGTCGTTTTTTTAGTAGATGGCACGTATTATGAACTGAATCAAAAACAGTCAAATTCTTTTCAGAAACAGTTAAAAGAAGCCATTCAAAAGGGAGTCTCTTCATAAGAGACTCCCAGATTGTTGACAAAGGGCTAAAATGATCTTGATTTTAGCCCTTTGTCTTCTTTTCAGCGTGATATGAAAACCCTTGAAGTCTAGGAAGGCCGAGTACTGGCGCGGAGCGAATTTGATATTCGTGAGCACCAGCACGCAGAACTGACACCGAATGCGAGGGTTTGTCTTCACGCTGAGGAACTTCTTCATAAGAGACTCCCCTTTTTTATTTACTTTCTTCTGTTTGATACTTGTCCTTTAGCGCTCTTCTTAAAATTTTACCTGTTGTGTTCTTTGGAATATCATCTATGAAATGGATCGTTTGGGGCTGCTTATATTTCGCTAAATAGCGTGAACAATGTACGATGATGTCTTCTTGATTGATGTGAGCATGTTTCTTAGGGGAAATGTAACACACGACAGCCTCACCTGTGTTTGGATCTGGCACACCGATGACGACGGCTTCTGCTACAGCTTCATGTTGATAAAGCACTTCTTCTACTTCTCTTGGATAGACATTATAACCGCCAACGAGAATCATATCCTTTTTTCGATCGACAATATAAATATATCCATCTTCATCTCTTCTCGCCAGATCACCTGTATACAGCCACCCGTCCCGCAATGCAGCTTCAGTATCTTCTGGCATTTGATAATAGCCTTTCATGATGTTTGGCCCTTTTGCAATGAGTTCTCCGACTTCATTCGGACCGACTTCCTCTCCAAGCTCATTCACGATCTTATTCTTCACATTCATAATGTCGGTCCCGACTGAACCCGGTTTTCTTTTTCCATCAAGAGGATTGAAAGCAGTCACTGGGGAAGCCTCTGATAATCCATAGCCCTCCAGCACCGTGACACCGAACTTTTTCTCAAAACCGTGTAGTAAAGCAACAGGCATCGAAGCACCACCTGATATACAAATCCTCACTGATGTCATCGCTTCATCATGACCGTCTTGGCGGTATAAATAGTTATACATGGTTGGAACACCAACAAATAGCGTGGGTTTTTCTTTTTCCATCATGCGCAAAAGCTCAGATGGGCTGAAATGCGGCAGGACATAAATGGTCGCGCCATGAATCAACGGTGCATTCATACAGACCGTTAAACAAAATACATGGAACATGGGCAAAGCAGCAATGACCTTGTCCCTTTCATCAATCGATAGGTACTCAGCAATGTCTCTGGCATTTGAATAAAGGTTGAAATGAGTCAGCATCGCACCCTTTGGTTTTCCTGTCGTGCCAGATGTAAATAAAATAACCGCAGTATCGTCAGGCTGATTGGAAGGATGTGTCGTTTCTGGCGCATGTCCAGACACAAGCTTTCCAAAGAAGACAAGACGATCAGATACTTCCTTAAAACTTGATCTGCACGCCGATTCATTTTCTGCACAAATTATCACTCGTTCAATAGCCGGAAGCTGTTCATACACCTGCTCGTATACTGGCAAAAGCTGATCAGGTGCAACAATGCCTTTTACATCTCCTGTGATCAGCATATATCCAATTTCACTTGGCGTGTATGTTGGATTGACAGGTACAACGACAAGCCCTGCCTTCAATGCACCAAAAAAAGAAATGACGAAATGCGGTGAATTTCCTAAAATAAGCGCGATATGTTCCCCAGCTTGAAACCCTTCGTTGACTAAGCCATCTGCAAAACGCTCGACACTTGTCATCAGCTCTCGATAGGTCCACTTCTTTCCTTCAAAGACCAGTGCGATACTTTCTCCCTTGGTCATCGCAGTCTGCTCAAGATTTTTGATCAATTCCATTCTCCCACCCCTTATGCGTCGTCAATGAATGAATAGCCATTCATTTTATGGCCAAGCATTCCTCCTTTCTATTATAATAGACAATCGAAAAAATCCACAAGATCAAATGTTAATCGCTTTCATTTCTTTTAATCAAAAAAGCACCGCTATCTCTAGCCGTGCTTGTCCCCCGCTTAATAAATCAAATCAAGAAAATCTTCTTTCGATACGTTGCCGAAATAGTGGCGCATATCCATATCTTCTAATACGTCGCTGATGGTTTTACGATCATATTGCTGTCCGATCAGTCTTTTTTCAATATCGGCAATATCCCCCACACCAAAGAAGTCACCAAAGATCTTGCAGTCTTGGATCATGCCTTTTTTCACCTCTAAACGCAGATCGATCGAGCCAGCTGAGAACCGCTTAGAGTGCTGCAAATTAAACTTAGGTGAACGGCCGTAGTTCCATTCCCATTTTTGATATCGATCCTGGGAAATTTCATGGATCTTTTGCCAATCCTTTTCAGTCAGTTGATATCGAGGCACGTCCCCATCCGTATCAAAAATGTAGCTTAAAAGAATTTTTCTAAATTCCTCTGTTGTCATTTTTTGATCCATTAGTTCGCTAATATTCGCGACCCTGCTTCTAATGGATTTAATGCCTTTAGATTCAATCTTTTCTTTTTTCACATTTAATGCAGAGACGACATGTTCAATTTCTGAATCAAATAGCAGTGTGCCATGACTGAAAATACGTCCTCGTGTGGCGAACTGGGCATTTCCAGAAATTTTGCGTCCATCTGCCATGATGTCATTTCTGCCGCTTAATTCAGCTTTGACTCCTAGCTTTTCAAGTGCTTTGATGACTGGCTCCGTGAACTTTTTAAAGTTATGGAAGCTGTCCCCGTCATCTTTTGTAATAAAGCTGAAGTTTAAGTTTCCTTTGTCATGGTAAACTGCACCACCGCCGGATAGGCGGCGAACGACTTTAATTCCATTATCTTCCACATACTTTGTATTGATTTCTTCTATTGTATTTTGGTTCTTTCCAATGATAATCGACGGCTGGTTGATGTAAAACAGCAAATACGTTTCTTCTGGATCTAAATATTTTAAGCAATACTCTTCAATTGCCAGATTAATCATTGGGTCAACATGTTGTTCGTTATCGATAAACAGCATCTCTATCTTCCTTCCTTGTTCCATCTAAGCCCTGAATGGGCAAGCTGTATACTGCCAGTATATAGTGTCTGCGCTTCATTGACTAGGTCTTTATGCCGTCCGAAATGAGGGAGATGAGTGATGATGAGCTCCCCAACCTTTGCTTCATTTGCAATCTTCCCCACTTCTGTACTGTTCATATGTCCTGCACCTGATCCGTCTTGTCCTGCGTAAAAATTGCTTTCGGCGATCAGTAGATCTGCATTTTTACTAAACGGGATAAAAGCGTCCTGATAGCTTGAATCTGCTGTATACATCACCACAGCATCATCTGTCTCAATTCTCATAGCATAGCATTCTGCCGGATGAACCGTTTTCAAAAAATAAATTTGAAATGGGCCGATTTGCATGCCTTCTGCCGGATGATAAGGCTTTGCTTTTGTATGTACATGATCAGAAAGCCGATCAAATGCCTCTTGATCACCATTATGTCCATAGATCGGAAGCGGACCGCTGCTTTTCCCTAAATGATAACCCACTAATTTCGCATATTGGAGAGGTCCTATATCAGCAATATGATCGTGATGATAATGAGAAAGGAGAACAGCATCTAGTTCTTCTATATCAATGGTTTGCTGAAGCTTAGAAAGAACACCGCTCCCGCAGTCTACAAGCAGCCGGAAACCATCTGATTCAAAAAGATAACCTGATGTCGCCTCACCGGCTGCTGGAAACCCTCCGTAGCATCCAATCACGGTTAATTTCATCGTCATTCTTCCCTCCTTTTGTAAAAATCCCCTTCTTACAATATACCCATTTTTCATGAAAAAAGCATTCTTCTTGCCTATTGTTACAAAACAGATTGACAATTATTAATCTGTTATAATACAATGATAGCAACAAAATGTATTGGAGGATGACAAATGCTAGGAAAAATCACTGAGTTTTTTAGAAATTTGCCCTCAAAGAAATGCACAAAATGTGGAAATGATTTAATGGAACAGCACGAGTGTTACGGTAATGAATGTGAGGAATGCTCACAAGTAAGTTATCTTAAATAAGGGAATAAATTGAATAAAAAAGCACTTTTTTTCTCCGTCGTCAGTTGGAGTCAAAAGTGCTTTTTATTTTTTCAGAAAAATAGGTAAAAAGGTAAAACCCTTGTCACAAAAGGGTTTTTTAGTATTTTCATATGATGACTTTTAGTTCTGAAGACACTTTTTATTGACTTAAAACAACGGAGGAGGTTCGAAGTGTTCATTTTTTCAAACAATTTTGTATTTTCTCAATATAATTTAATCATGGACGAACCTCTTTAATTTTAGTTATACTTTAATTCATATATTAAAACTTAATATGATGGGAATATTCCTTTAATGAATAAGTTAGGGAGGAAATCTATGAAAAAATTAAAATTCGGATTAGCTACACAAATCCTAATCGGTCTTATTCTCGGCGTCGTTGTTGGTGCGATCTTTTTCGGTAACCCAGGTGTTGAGACATACTTAAAACCAATTGGAGACTTCTTCTTAAGACTCATTAAGATGATTGTCATACCGATTGTCGTCTCTAGCTTAATTTTAGGTGTTGCAGGTGCCGGTGATGGTAAAAAAGTAGGGAAGCTCGGTTTTAGAACCATTCTTTATTTTGAAATTATCACAACATTTGCGATTATCCTTGGTCTTGTACTTGCTAACTTTGTTCAACCTGGTGCGGGCGTTGACTTTGGACATACGGAAAAACAAGATATTAGCCAGTATGTTGAAACGGAAAAAGAGCAAAGCAGTAAATCAGTTGCTGATACGTTCCTTCATATCGTTCCAACGAACTTCTTCCAATCATTGGCGGAAGGTGATTTGCTTGCGATTATTTTCTTCACTGTCTTATTTGCACTCGGCGTTTCAGCCATTGGTGAACGCGGTAAACCAGTGCTCGCCTTCTTTGAAGGTGTATCACATGCCATGTTCCATGTCGTCAATGTTGTGATGAAAGCTGCACCATTTGGTGTCTTCGCACTCATTGGTGTAACAGTTTCAAAATTTGGTCTTGAATCTCTTATTTCATTAGGTAAGCTTGTAGGTCTTGTTTATTTTGCGCTGGCTCTCTTCCTTATCGTTGTATTCGGAATTATTGGAAAGATGATCGGCGTCAATATTTTCAGATTTCTTGCTTACATGAAAGACGAAATGCTTCTTGCCTTTAGTACATCAAGCTCTGAAACAGTTTTACCAAGAGTCATGGATAAAATGGAGCGCATCGGATGTCCAAAAGGAATTGTCTCTTTCGTTATCCCAATCGGTTATACGTTTAACCTGGACGGCTCCGTCTTGTATCAAGCCATCGCTGCGCTTTTCCTTGCACAGGTATATGGCATTGACCTCACGATCGTACAGCAGCTCACACTTGTTCTTGTGCTGATGGTGACATCAAAGGGAATGGCTGCCGTTCCTGGTACTTCATTTGTCGTATTACTCGCAACACTAGGAACGATCGGTGTACCTGCTGAAGGTCTTGCATTTATTGCAGGTGTTGACCGTATCATGGATATGGCGCGAACTGTTGTCAACTTAACAGGTAATGCACTTGCAGCTGTCGTGATGTCTAAATGGGAAGGGCAATATGACCCTGAAAAAGGACATCGTGTGATGACTGGACAAGATGTTCCTGAGCCAACACAGCTTTCAAGCTAATCAAAAAGAACCCCGATAGAAGGGGTTCTTTTTGATTGTTGACAAAGGGCTGAAATGATCTTTATTTTAGCCCTTTGTCTTCTGTTCAGCGTGATAGAAAACCTTTGAAGTCTAGGGTGCGGAGCGAATTTGACATTCGTGAGTACCAGTACGCAGGACTGACACAGAATGCGAGGGTTTGTCTACACGCTGAGAACCCCAATAGTCGAGGTTCTTTTTTTATGCTGTGATTAATTTGGATTGAACATAGTCGTAAAGGAGATTGGCTGTATGAATCAGTGAATCTTCATGGGTTCTTTCAAAAGCATGTGAAGAGTCAATGCCAGGTCCAATCAGTCCATGAATGATATCATGCCCTGCTCTAATCGCTGCTGATGCATCAGAGCCATAATAAGGGTAAATATCAAGACGGTAATCAATTTCATTTGCTTCAGCTAATGCTGCTAAATGCTTGCGTAAACCATAATGATAAGGACCGCTTGAATCCTTCACACAAATCGACACACTATATTCATCTGTTGATTGACCATCACCGATCGCTCCCATATCGACAGCTAGATATTCCACCGTTTCTTCTGGAATATTCGAATTTCCACCGTATCCAATTTCTTCATTATTTGAAATTAAGAAGTGTGTCGTATGTGGCAAAGTGATGTTTTCCGTTTGAATCCGGTGAATTAAACGCAGCAATAACGCCACACTTGCCTTGTCATCAAGGTGTCTTGATTTAATAAAGCCTGAAGACGTCACTTCTACTCTAGGGTCAAACGAGATAAAGTCCCCTACTTGAATCCCAAGTGCTTTGACATCGTCTGCCTTTTTCACCTTTTCATCGAGACGAATCTCCATATTTTCTTGGTTTCGTTTCGCTTTTCCAGCATCCTCATATACGTGAACTGACGTTTGATGCATGAGGATTGTTCCTGTATATGTACGACCTGATGCTGTTTCAATTTCACAATACTCGCCTTCGATTGAGTTATACTGAAAGCCCCCGATGAGTGCAAGACGAATTCGGCCATTTGATTTAATTTCCTTTACCATTGCACCGAGCGTATCGACATGCGCTGTCAGCATACGGTGTTCCTCGTCATCTGCTCCTTTTATTGTGGCAATTAATCCGCCTTTTCGATTACGCTTTGTCTCAATATTCAGATCTTGTAAAAAACGTTCAACAAAGCCGATCACCTTTTCTGTATTCCCTGATGGACTTGGGATCGATACGAGCTTTTGAATAAGTTGAATTGTTTCGTTTACTTCAGTCGTCATTCGGCATTTCCTCCTTTGTCTGAAAGCAATTCTTTCCATGTATGCCTTTTTCAGCATCTCTTCTTAAAATATATCGCTTCGGGTTCCTGATGTCTAATTTCTAATAGAAAAAACCCTTTCTCTATGAAGAGAAAGGATTCATTCATTAAGCTTCTTCTTGTTTCATTTTTCTCACGTTCCAAGCAAAGTATGCTGTTGTTGCGGCCATCATGATGATGGCAACTGTTCCAAGGATCGCTGCTTGGTGCCATAAATAGCTGTCATCACCGCTTGCAATGATCGTTCTAAATCCGTTGATTGTATACGTCATTGGAAGCAGACTATGAATGACTTGGAAGAATTTTGGGACGAGCTCAAGCGGGAATGTACCCGCACTTGCTGCAAGCTGAAGAACCAAGATAATGACAGCGATGAAGCGCCCTGGGTTCCCCATTGTTGTCGCCAGAAGCTGAATGATCGCTAGGAACGTCAGACTGACGACGATCGCAAAGAGATAGAAGCGCCAGAGACTCTCCACCTCAAGACCAAGTCCAAAGATGAGCATGGAGCTTGCAATGACTGCCTGTAAGATACCGACAAGCAGGAGCACACTATATTTGCTGACAAACCATTCAAACGCATTTCTAGGGCGTCCAGCAGGGTCTTTCATTGGGAATACAACGGTGAGCATGAGAGCCCCTACAAAGAGTCCCATGGATAAGATATAAGGCGTGAGCCCTGTTCCGTAATTATCAATCTTTTTTGCTGTATCGTTTTCTGTTTTGACTGGACTCGCAATCATATTGTAATTGTCCTGATCCGCATCAATTTCACCTGTTTCATCCGCGGCGCTTTTCAATTTATCGGACAGCTTCCCTGTACCGCTCTTTAAGTCGCCTAATCCTTTATCAAGCGATTTTGAGCCTTCAGCAAGTTTAGATGAGTTGCTTTGGATACTCGTTGAACCACTTTCTAGCTTATTTAACGCTGCGCTAAGCTGGCTTGAACCATTTGCAAGCTTATCCGCACCACTTTTCGCTGTATCAAGCTTTCCATTTGCTGTTTGCAGGCCTTCTTGTAATTGCCCTTGACCTGTTTGAAGCTTAAGTGCACCTTGATACAATTTATTCGTACCAGATGTCATTTGATCAATGGCATTTTGTATCGCGACTGTAGATGTGTATAGCTGTTCTGTTTTCTTTGGCAGCTGTTTTACTTGCTGCAGCTGTGCTTTTGCCGAAGCAACCGCAGATTGAACTTCACTAGCATCGGGTAGTTCCTGCAAGGCTGCTAAGCTTTGCTCAAGTCCAGAAAGGTCAGGCAGATCAATTTTAGGAAGGCTTTCGAGCTGATCCATTGCCGCCTTTTTCTCTTCGTCTGTCATTGAGCTGTTTTGAATAATGCTTTTCACTTTTGCATCTCGATTAGACAGTGCTTCTTTTAATGAAGCAAGTTTTGTATTGAACGTTTGTGCGTCTTTTTTCACCTGATCTAGTTTAGGCGCCATCTTTTCAAGATTCGCTAATTCTGGTGAAGACAATACTTTTTCTACTCCTGCAATTTTTTCCGAAAATGACTGTGCTTTATTGTTTAGCTGCTCAATGCCTGCTGTGAATTGCGGCATTTTAGAAGCAAGCTGCTGATGTCCTTCAAGGCTTGTGTTTAACCCTTCGGTCAACGTATCAATCCCTGTGCCAAGCTCTCCAAATTTCTGATCGATGGTTTGATAGCCCGTTAAGAGCTGACCAAGCCCGCTGTCAAGAGAATGAATCCCTGTGTTCAGTTCACCCATTTTCCCTGCGAACTGATGAACGCCTTCACTATATGTTAACGTTCCTTCAGCCAATTTCGCCAGATTGTCTTTTAACTTTTTACTGCCATCTTTTGCGCTTTTTGTTCCGTCATCAATTTTCTTCGCACCATCGCTTGCTTGATCTAATCCTTTTGCAATGGTTTTGAAGTTATCAAAGATGACCTCTGCATAGTTTTCTGTGACTTCCTTTGAAACCGAATCTTTTAATTTGATAATGGCATTATTCGCAATTTGTGACGCAGCATAGTTTGCGCCTGGATTCGTATAATATTTCAAATTCGATTTTTTCGGATGTTTGTCTAGCACTGTACTTGCATTTTTAGAGAAATCTTTCGGTATTTCTACGACGAGATAATAGTCCTCGTTATTTAATCCCTTGACGGCCTTTTCTTCACTATCGACAAAGTGCCATTTAAAACTATCGTTCTTCTTCAATTCCTTCACCAAATCATCGCCGACTTGAAGTGTTTTGCCATCATAATGACTGCCTTCATCCAAGTTGACAACCGCTACAGGTAATTGATCAACTGTACCATATGGATCCCAGTAAGCCTTTAAAAATACACCACTATAAATCAGCGGAATAAATAAGACAGCTAAAATCGGGATCAGTAGTTTTTTGCTCGTCACAATGTCTTTCCATTGATTCCGAATTAAATTCATTGCTGTTTTCCTCCCATAGATGAATGACTAAATTGACAATTTGGTCATTTGAACTCAAAAAAAATTACGCTGTTGTAGAAAGCCCTTTTAGTACATAAAGCTCGAGCGATTCGGCTACTTCTTCTTTTGTTAAAGGCTCGTATCGCTTTTCCCAATCAAAAATAAGTGCAATATATAGTTTCACCATCACAAATGCAGTCAATTCAGGATCACAAGGCTTAATGTCGCCTTTATCAATCGCTTCTTTTACTTTTGTTTTAATATAGCGAATGATCATTTGCTCCATTTTTTCAATCATTTCCTTGACCGCGGACGTGCCAAGCTCCGCATTTTCCTGAAAGATTTTTATTGTGAGCTGGTGGTTTTTTCGAAATTCCAATATTGCAAAGAGTGCTAAGTGAAGGTTTTCAGAGAAACTATTCTTCTCATCAATTGCATCATCAGCAATTTTTCTCATCTCCATTAAAAGGGAAGTGAAAATTTCATCAAACAGCTCTTCTTTGTTTTTGAAAAAGGTATAAATGGTTCCTTTTCCGACGTTAGCAAGCTTCGCTACAAGGTCCATTGTCGTGGCTTTATACCCGAATTGAGTAAATGCCTTCGTGGCCCCATCTAAAATCATTTGTCTCCTATCAACACTCATGATCTCACTCCCGAAAATGACTATTTGAACGTTTTGGTCATTAAGTACAGAAAGTAATATACCATATCCTTTTCTACAGATGCAACTACTTTGTTCACTTTTATTATTCACAACTCTTTTCTTATCATACGAACATGAAAAACTCCCTTTCCATGACAGAAAAGGGAGTTTATTTTTATGAAAATAGGTAAGATACTGCCTCAGAGATGGCGGCTTTTCCTTGATCAATACAATCAGGGATTCCGACACCTTCAAAAGCAGCACCTGTGATATAAACACCAGGATATGATTGCTTAAACGTTTCACGCATATTCGAAATCTGCTGTTGGTGACCAACGTGATATTGCGGCATACTGGTTTTCCAGCGAGTCACCGTTGTCAGTTCTGGATCTGCTTTAATATCCATGATTTTTTTTAAATCTTCCAGCACGATGCTGACGATTTGATGATCAGACTGCTCGACAATCGATTCGTCACCAGCTTTCCCTACATACGCACGCAATAGCGTTTTTCCTTTAGGAGCTGTATGCGGCCATTTTTTATTCGTCCACGTACAGGCTGTAATAGAGAAATCACTGTTTCTTGAGATGACAAAACCTGTCCCATCATATTCATTATGAACATCCTCTTCTTTAAAGCCAAGTGCAACTGTTGCAACAGAAGTAGATGTCATGTCATGCAAGTAATCAAGCCCTGCTTCTTTTGGAAACATGGAATAGATCGATTGATGCGGCGTAGTGACAATAGCTGAATCTGCAAAAAGCGTTTGACCGCTGTCTAATTGTACGCCATAGCCTCCATCTGTTTTTTCAATCTGCTTCACTTTTGTCCCTTTATAAATCGTCGTCAGCTTGAGCTTACTTTCTACCGCTTCAACAAGGGCTTGCAGTCCTTGATTGATTGTTTGGAACTGTCCTTGTTTTTTCGCTGTCACTTGCTGCGCTTTCGCATGCTGCTGTGATTTTTTCATCCCAAGAATCAAACTGCGATGCTTTTGTTCCGTTTGATAAAACTGCGGGAAGGTAGACATTAAGCTAAGGCGGTCAATGTCACCTGCATAAATACCTGATAGAAGAGGCTCGATTAAATTCTCAACGACTTCATCGCCCACACGTCTTCTAAAAAATTTACCAAGCGACTGATCTTCTGTTTGCTTGCTTTTTGGTAAAACGAAATCCATCGCCGCTCTCGCTTTTCCTGCTACTGAAAAAAGACCAGTTGTAATGAAAGGGCTGATTTGAGTTGGAATGCCCATGACAGCGCCCTTTGGCATCGGATGAAGGGTTTCATTGACTAATACATATGCTTGCCCCGTTTCATTATTGACGAGCTGATCGGACAGACCGACATCCTTTGCCAGCTGCGGTCCACTGACCTTTCTTTCCAAAAATGAATCAGGACCACGTTCAATAATGTAGCCATCTTTATATAATGTTTGTATTTTTCCACCCAGCCTAGGACTTGCTTCAATAAGAGATATTTGGATAGGGAGACCTTTTTCTTCAATCTCCTTTTCCAAATAGAAGGCGGCGGCTAAACCAGTGATGCCACCGCCAATGATGACAAGGTGTTTTTGATTGTCATGCATAGGATCGCCTTCTTTTATATGATTACTTGCTTTCGTCAAGCTTCTTTAACACGACTGTTGCCAGCGCATCAATAAATGCTGGTTTCGCATTTGGCATTTCTGGACGATAGTAGGCTGCACCGATTTCATCTGTTACGACTTTACATTCATAATCGTTGTCGTATAACACTTCCAGATGATCAGCGACAAATCCAACAGGCACATATACGAACGTTTTATAGCCTTTTTGTTCGAATAGATCCCGGGTTAGGTCTTGCACGTCTGGTCCAAGCCACGGATCAGGCGTATTACCCTCACTTTGCCAGCCAATTTCATAATGTTCAATTCCTGCTCCCTCTGCAATCATCTTTGCAGATTGTGCTAATTGATCAGGATATGGATCCCCTGCTGCAATAATTTTTTCAGGAAGGCTGTGTGCAGACACAATAAGCACAGCCGATTCTCTTTCTTCTTGACTCATGGATGCATACGTATCTTTCACTTGTTTCACCCAATAGTCCACAAACTTCGGTTCATCATACCAGCTTTCAACAGAAGTGATCTTCAGATTTCCAAGCTTATCTGCCTCATCTTGTGCACGTTTGTTATACGATTTCACACTAAATGTTGAGAAGTGCGGCGCAAGGACGATACTCACAGCTTCTGTGATGCCGTCTCGATGCATTTCAGCAACCGCATCCTCAATGAAAGGCTCGATATGTTTTAAGCCAATGTAGACATGAAATTCAATGTCCTCTTGGATGTCATTCAAATGATCACACAAACCATTTGCCTGCTGTTCTGTAATTTTTGATAAAGGAGATATACCGCCGATTGCCTTGTAGCGGTCCTTCAAATCTTGCAGCATCTCTGGCTCCGGCTTTCTGCCTCTACGGATATGTGTATAGTAACGCTCAATGTCTTCTTCTTTATATGGGGTGCCATATGCCATGACAAGAAGTCCCATTTTCTTTTTCTCCACAACCAACACTCCTTCAGATCATTTGAAATAGTTTAAATGGATGTTTTTTTATGTTTAGCCGAATAGTCGTGAATAAAACTTGTCAGCTTCTTTAACGTTTCTGGTGAAACATCAGGAAATACCCCATGACCTAAGTTAAAGATGAAGTGATCTGATTTCATCCCTTGATCTAAAATGTCTTTTGCTCTTTCTTCAATGACTTCCCATGGAGAAAGTAAGATGGTTGGATCAAGGTTTCCTTGTATCGTTTTTGTGAGTCCTTCTTTTCGCGCTTCGTCTACACTCATACGCCAATCAAGTCCAACGACATCAAGCGGCAGGTCATGCCAATCTTTCACCAGATGACTCGCACCAACTCCGTACATGATCATCGGTACGTTTTCAGACTTCAGCTCTGTGAAAATACGCTGCATGACAGGCTTAATGAATGTCCGGTAATCTGCTGCATTTAAAGCGCCAACCCAAGAGTCGAAGATTTGAAATGCACTGATTCCTGCTTTTACCTGCGCCCGTATGTACGTGATCGTCATATCAGCTAATTTATTCATTAATATCATCCATGTCTCTGGCTCACTGTACATGAGTGCCTTCGTTTTATGATAATTTTTAGATGGACCGCCTTCAATCATATAGCTTGCCATCGTAAATGGTGCACCGGCAAAACCAATGAGCGGAACATTTAGCTGCTCCTTCGTCAAAAGCTTGATTGTATCAAGCACATATGGCAGGTCTTCTTCAGGATGAAGTTCTCCAAGACGTTCTATATCTGCTTTTGTCCGAATGGGTGAATCAATCACAGGTCCAATTCCATTTTTAATTTCAACGTCCACTCCAATAGCCGGAAGCGGGGTCATAATATCTTTATATAAAATAGCGGCATCTACACCATATTGTTCTACAGGAAGTCTTGTTACATAAGCACATAGCTCTGGCTGATGCGTAATTTCAAATAGCCCGTATTTTTCTTTGAGGGCACGATATTCAGGCTGCGAGCGTCCTGCCTGTCTCATGTACCAAACAGGTACATGGTCTGTTTTTTCCCCTTTGCACGCCTTTAAGAACGTGTCATTAAAAGCTTTCGTTTTTCCCATTACCTTTCATTCCACCTTTCGCCCCACACTCTCTTTGTATAAGGCTCAAACACTGCTTTTACTATACCGCTTTTTCAAGGCACGGTATACTAAAGCGGCTCAATGTTCAAAAAATCGCCGAATATTAACGTCCAAAAGTCTCTGGCTTGACATAAGAACTGCCTTCGCCTTCTTCTTTTGTTTGGGTATTGTATGGAACAACCTTATACTGCGCATCTGAAAACACATTGGCATACGGCATTGTGTAGCTGCCCACGCCTGTCACTGAGTCGATCAGCGTCTCGCTTCCATTTCTCTTTTCATAGATGCGATATTCAACCCGTTTATCCTCCTGTTCGTCCCAAGACAGCTCCAATGTAAACAATCCTTTGATTTTAAAGGCATAGCGGGCTTCAAATCCTGATAGCCCTTCTAAATGGATCGGTGATTGAAGTTCTTTAATCCCCTCTGGCTTTTTGAATGTTTCATTGGTGATTTGGGCTGTCGTTAAAATATCTTTAAACAGCTGCACTGGATACTGACTGCCGCCAGTTAAATAGTGGCTGTTATCAGTTTTGTCATATCCCATCCAAATCGCACCCGTTGTACTAGGCGTATAGCCGGCAAACCAAGCATCTTTTGTTGCACCTTTCACACCTGAATAGGTGGTTGTTCCTGTTTTACCTGCTAAATCTCCAGCATATGAACCGCTCTGAGCTGTCCCGCCTTTGACGACTTGCTGAAGCATTCTCGTCATATTCCATGCGTTTTGCACACTAAACACTCGCTCTTGTTTGTTTCGATTCTTCTCAACAGTTTCCCCTTCATCATTGGTGATTTTCTGAATAAAGAAAGGCTTTTTATACACGCCTTCATTTGCAAATGTATGGAAGGCTCCAGCGATCTGCAATGGAGAAACCCCTTTTTCTAAGCCGCCAAGTGCCATGGCAAGTCCTTTATCCGAAATCTCCATTCCCATTTTTTCAAGATAAGATTTAGAGGTGTCAATGCCAAGCTGACTTAACGTCCACACAGCAGCTGTATTTTTACTCTTCATCAGGGCATCCACCATCGTGACCCTGCCTTCATACTGCCCATCGTAATTCTTTGGTGAATAGCCGTCATAGCTTTTTTCTTTGTCTTCAAGCAGTGAATAAGGTCTGAATTTTTTCTCCTGCATCGCCGGACCATACACCGCAATCGGCTTGAAAACAGATCCAGGCTGTCTAACAGCCGTTACCCTGTTATAGCCCCTTGCCTGATATTCTCGTCCTCCAATGGCTGCTTTTACTCCACCAGACTCGTTATCAATAAACACGGCGCTGCTTTCCGGAGACCCGCTTTTTCCCGGGAAATAACGGTTGTTTTTCATCGCATCATAGGCAACTTTTTGCAAATTCATATCAATCGGGACGGTAATGGTATAGCCGCCTTGAAGCAATTGCTCATGTGAAATGGCATACTCTGATTCCGCTTCTTTAATGATGAGATCGACATAGCTGTCCACCCAAGGCGTTTCTGATTTCTTTTTCAAATGGATACCTAGTGTCCTCCCTTTTGCTTCTACTGTTTCTGTGGATGACAAATATCCTTGTTCATTCATTAAATTCAGGATGGTATCTCGCCTTTTTTTATTTTTATCAGGATGTAAAACAGGCGAGTAAGAAGACGGTGCCTTTGGCATAGCAGCAAGTGTAGCACCTTCGCTGACAGTTAAATCTTTGACATCTTTACTAAAATAATAATTGGCTGCCGCCTGAATCCCATAGACGCCATGGCCGAAGTAAAGCTGATTCAAATACATCTCAAGCAGTTT
This sequence comes from Bacillus pumilus, assembly GCF_024498355.1. GTDB lineage: Bacteria > Bacillota > Bacilli > Bacillales > Bacillaceae > Bacillus > Bacillus pumilus_P. Next base: position 1,007,257 of record NZ_CP101833.1, on the reverse strand, counting down.
ATCCTTTGAATAATCTCTTTCTAAATTAATAGCAATAATGACTTCTTTTGTTTTTCGAAGAAAGGTTTTATCGTTTGTGAGAAAAATATTTTTTGCGAGCTGTTGGGTAATCGTACTGCCGCCCTCTACTTTTCCTCCTGCTAATATATCTCGATAAACCGCCCTTGAAATAGATTGTGCATCAATTCCATGATGCTCATAAAAACGCTTGTCCTCGACAGCAACAAAAGCTTTCGCTACTTTATCAGGTATCTCCTTTAATGACACAGGGTCCCGATTTTCTGAATACATACTTGTGAGTTCTTTTCCATTCTGATCAATGATTTTTGAGGAAGCGTGAAAAACAAGCTTCTTCTCATCTATGACATAATGTCCTAAAAATAAAATGGTCAGATAGCCAATAAATGAAAGCACGAGTGTGCTTCCTGCAATGACTAACGGAATGATTATCTTCTTTTTCTTCACATTAGGTCACCTCATTCCTTTATACGGATAGTATGGGATGTATTGCTTCATAATATGTTTTATGGATTGACTACCAAAGAATTATATATCATTCTTTTGTTATACTATCAAGCAGGAGGCGGTTTAGATGAATGTCTATATTACATATGGAACAGCAGATTTCTTGCATAAAATCGCAAAGAAACACCATCTGGAAAATCTACTTTATATGGTTGGAAAAGAACAAGCGGCTCTTTTTCATGAAACCGAGGGAGAGACCGTATTTAAAGCCCCTCATGCCTATGATGTGATTTATGCGAAAGGCGAGCTTGTCCAATCTGGCTTCGTCACCTTGAATCATATCCCTGTTAAGCTTGAAAGCAGAGCACTTTTTGAATCCACCTTTCAGAAGAAAACAAACATCTCAGAGCATCAGCGCGGCTTCAAGGCTCTGCGTGTCTTAAGACCACAAAAAGATGAAGAGGTCTATCTGATTTTGACACTTTGGGAATCAGAGGATTTATTTCAAGACTTTCAAGAATCAGAAGCGTTCTTTCAGCCGCACGAGGATACAGGCTCCATCTTCTCTCGTCCTGCCTATCTCACATCCTACCATGCCGTCACAGACAATTAAGGAAGTGCTGCTTTTAGCACTTCTTTTTTCATAAAAAAAAGCCCATTAGCCGGGCTCTTCTTTTCATTATCTTCACTTAAGCTCGTACCGATGAATGATAGGCTGAAGCACATAGAAATTCAGCAATATCCACCCTAATAAGATCGGCCACTTCAACATAGGTGAAGCGCCTTTCAACTGAATAAGCAGCACCAATAGCGGAATCAAGCAGATCATGAAAAAACTCATCTTTGAGACAAACGTTTCTTTGATTTGGTGCCGACAGCTTGGACACATCATCATTCTCGTATGTGATAAATGAAACTTTTCAACGAAAGAAAATGCTTTTGAACAATTTGGACAGCTCCCCAATGCCACTTCCCCCTTTTTCCAGTTTCATATCAACCTTCGACTTTTATGTAAAATGACCTTTTGATGTTGAACACGAAATCCTCTTCTGTTGAAAGATTCTAACAATTACCATACAATCAGTAAAAGAGCATGAAGGAGGTTTTCGGATCAATGTCAATATCCACTTTACAAAAAAGCATCAATGAACGTCTTGATGAACATTATGAGGAAATGGTTGAAATTAGACGCCATCTCCATATGAATCCAGAACTTTCTTTTCAGGAAGAAGAAACAGCCGCTTTCATCGCGAATTACTATGAAACATTACATATACCTACACGTACTCAGGTGGGCGGTCATGGTGTTCTTGCTTTTATTGAAGGAGCTTCCCCAGGGCCGACCATTGCCCTCAGAGCTGATTTTGATGCACTGCCCATCCACGATGAAAAGGATGTGCCTTATCGATCGACAAAACCAGGTGTGATGCATGCATGCGGTCACGACGGGCACACAGCGACCCTTCTTGTATTAGCAAAGATCTTACATGCGCTTCGTGAACAATTAAAAGGGAAAATCGTCCTCATTCATCAGCACGCTGAAGAATATGCTCCAGGCGGTGCTAAGCCGATGATTGAAGACGGCTGTTTAGACGGAGTCGATGTCATATTCGGTACTCACCTTTGGTCATCAGAGCCTTGTGGCACCGTTCTGTATAAAAGCGGGAACTTTATGGCAGCCGCCGACCGTTTCTCTATTCAAGTCCAAGGTAAAGGCGGACACGGCGCCCAGCCTCATCTAACAAAAGATGCTGTACTCATCGGTTCACAAATTGTCGCAAACTTGCAGCAGGTCGTCGCCCGTAAAGTCAATCCAATTGATTCAGCTGTTGTATCGGTAGGAGGTTTTGTGGCTGAGAATGCCTTTAACGTCATTGCAGATTCAGCAGTTTTAACCGGCACTGCACGATCCTTTGAAGAAAATGCACGTCATATCATTGAACGTGAAATTGAACAGGTGGTGAAAGGGGTTTGCCACATGCATGATGCATCGTACACATATAAATATGTGAGAGGATATCCTGCTGTCAAAAATCACCCAAAGCCAACTGAATATATTGCTGAAATAGCAAGACAGACAGAAGGTGTCATAGAAGTAAAAGAAGCGGAAACCCAAATGGGCGGAGAAGATTTCGCTTACTACCTACAGCATGTTCCTGGCACCTTCTTCTACACAGGAGCCATGCCAGAAAACAGCCAGGATATGTATCCACATCATCATCCGAAATTCGATATCAACGAAAAAGCAATGCCAGTCGCAGCAAAGGTACTCGCTCACGCCGTTCTTTACTATGATGAATGAAGAAAAGCCGCTGATCAGCGGCTTTTTCACTTCATTTCTTCAATACTCGTAAGTGAAACACATGGCGTGCAACATCTCCGAGCTGTCCTGTCAGCTGATGATTGGCGACCCCGCCAACAGCCGCACCGACGACTGGCATTAATTGAAACAGCTTCACAAGGTCAATGTAATCTCGGTACTCCTGCTGAAAGCTGTACCAATCCATTTCCTCCCGGCTTGTTTCCCAATCATCAATGACCTTCATCATCTTTTGACGATGTGCACTGCTTGAAAAGGCGAGTTGAAAAATACAGAGCAAAAAGAGTCTTTCCTCTTTTTGAGACAAATCAAAGCCATAAATACATGCCAGCTCATAAAGACATTTCATTTTAATGCTCAGCAGCAACGGAAAGTCCGCCATTCCAAGGAATAAACCGCCTGCCCCTGTTCCAATTCCTTCGATCGCCGCCGCCTTTTGATAATACTTCACTTTATCCTTTGCCAGCTCATTTCGCTCTACGATCGTTAATTGTTCATCGATCACTGAAAATGAAGTGAAGTGCGTCCCTGATACGGTGGATTCGACCATTGATTTCACCGCACTTGTGATGACTTGATGAAATCTCGCAGGTATTCGGCGATTCACTTGCTGCTGAACTCCTTTTGAAAATCGTTCGATCTTTGAAGGTTTTCTTAAAAATCGCGTTTGAAAAAGAATGGCCTCATCATACAACTCCCGTTCAGCTGCATTCATCCGGTTCCCTCCTTGATGTCATCATACGCTCGCTGTAAAAAATAGATTTCCACTTATCTCATCTTTTTTAATCGACTTTGGACGTAAGGCTTGAATAGAACAAGCACAAATGTCAATGAAATGAGAAGAGCAAGTCCACTTCCCTTCCATCCTCCTGCTGGGAGTACCGCGCAGCTCAGCAAAATCGATTGAATGATGAGCACATTACGGACGAGAACAAAGAAGCTACGATCCTTTTCTTGCTGAGAAACTGGATATAGTGCCTGTAACGAAAGATGCGCAAAGTGCTTCGTTAACGGAACAAGCTGTACACCAGTGATAAATACTGTGAACAAGACAAGTAACGCGCCCACCCAGTCTGCTGCGCCTGTATACAGAATAATCAGCACAAACACGACCGTTAATCTAAACACAAGACCAAAATAATCATTTGAACGTAAAAACGCCCTCACATACATGTAAGAAAAAGTTTTACGCTGCTCGTAAGGAACAAACTGCAAGATCCAGTCCATGTACGCTCTTCTTTTCACCTGTTTCTTTAAATGAGGCACATCTGTAAATAAGTTTGCCAAGCGATAAAAGCGCTGTTTCCGTTTTAATTCATCAGAAATATGCAATTCCCATTGAAAAGGCTGTTTTTTCACTGCATTTGTTAAGTAAATAAGATAGACGGCATATATAAGATAAAGAACGATTGCAATCGCATAGGCTGCCTGTAAAACGGTATACATCAGAAATGTATTCAATAGAAAACGAAACACTGCATCAAGCCATCTGACATGCTTTCCTTGAAAATAAGTGATTCTCCATTGAATCGCTGTATTCAGGCCCTTTATCAAGATCATTTGCGCCAAAACCAGCACATAAAGCATGAGATCTCCTGAAGATACAGCCGAATAAAGCGGGAGTGCGATAATCGATACGGCAATCAAAGGAAACAGCTGAGAAAGGAAGCTAAAGTTAAAAGCGTTTTTTAAATAAGGCTCCATCTTCGCTTCCAGAGGAAGCAAAAACACGAGATCTGCCTCTTTGATCAACGTACGTACGTAAGAGCTTGTCAGCACCAATGAGAAAACAACTGCCATGACCCAGTACGAAGGGAAGTGAGTTGGAATATGTTTGAGCCAGCCGCTATACCAGCTCGCCCCGCCTGCAAGGAAAAAAATCAGCACAATGACAAGATGATCATTGAACATGTATTTTAAATATTTTCTTGTGTCTTGCATGTGTTCCTCTAATCGTGATTTCCAAATGGTTTGCGTTGTTTTACTCATAGTTTTCTTCCTTTGTTAATTCCAAATAAAGATCATCGAGTGTCGCATCTCTCATGTTGAACTGCTCTCTTAGCTCTGTCAGTGTTCCTTTCGCTCTGATTTCACCTTCATGCAAAATAATAAAGGAATCACAATAACGTTCAGCTGTCGCCAAAATATGCGTTGACATCAGGACACTAGCGCCGCTTGTCTTTGCAGCATTCATTCGTTCTAATAGTGCATTTATCGCAAGAGGATCAAGCCCTAAAAACGGTTCATCGATGATATACAGCTCTGGTTCAACAAGGAACGCACACATAATCATGACCTTCTGCTTCATACCCTTAGAAAAATGAGCAGGGAACCATTTCAACCGTTTCTCCATTCGAAATTCTTTCAGCAATGATGGTAGACGTTCTTCTAGTTGTTCCTTTGAAAGACCGTAAGCCATCGCTGTCAGCTCTAAATGCTCTTTTAGTGTTAACTCTTCATATAAGACAGGTGTTTCCGGAATAAAGGTGAATTGCGAACGATACGCCTCTTGATCTTCTTGTAATGTTCGTCCATTCAGTTCAATGACACCTTTATGTGGTTTCATCAGACCGATGATATGACGAATGGTTGTACTTTTCCCCGCTCCATTTAAGCCAATGAGACCGACGATTTGATTTCTTTCTAATTCAAATGAAATATTTTTTAGAACGGGATTCTTCGTATATCCACCCGTTACATCTTTTACAGTTAAAAGGGACATGAGTTCGTTCCTTTCTTTCTTTTTTCCTTTATAGTACCAAAAACGAAAGGTAATTTGAAATGTTTACCTATAGACGAGCCTGAATAAAAAATAGGCGCATTGGTCATCATAATGTATGTAGAAGAAATGAACTTGATGACCAATAAGTAAATGAGGTGTTTGTTAAAGGCAAAGTACCGCATGACAAGTTGGTTTTTCATCTAAAAACCTTAGCTTCTGTTTTGCTTCACTGATTCTTGATTTTTGTGTCCTATACAATCGTCAAATGAGGTGTTTACGGCAGAAATAGCAGGCATATGAATTCTTTATTTCAGTAAATAGAGAATTCAAAAGGCATATCGAATGAAAGCATCAGCATTTCTTCTGCAGGAGCAGGATGAGCGACCAAAGGAGTTCGCTTGTCCTGTTTTCTTTTTTGCTTCTTTTTGTGATACGATAAAGGAAAAAATAATGAGGAGTGACACGGCGTGAGCGACTGCATTTTTTGCAAGATCATTGATGGAGACATTCCATGTGCAAAAGTATATGAAGACGAGCATGTATTGGCTTTTCTTGATATTAGCCAAGTAACAAAAGGGCATACCCTTGTTATCCCGAAAATACATAAAGAAAACATCTATGACATGACACCAGAAGTGTCTAATCACTACTTCCAAGCGATTCCGAAAATTGCAAGGGCGATCAAACAGGAATTTGAACCAATTGGTTTAAACCTCCTGAACAACAACGGCGAAAAAGCCGGACAATCTGTGTTCCATTACCACATGCATATCATTCCGCGTTACGGCAAAGGCGATGGCTTTGGTGCCGTATGGAAATCACATCAAGACCAATACACGTCAGAGGATTTAAAAGAGATTTCTTCTGCCATCCACACGCGGCTTACCTCATCTTAATAGATGAGGTTCAGCGTGTAGACAAACCCTCGCATTCGTTGTCAGGTCTGCGTGCCGGTGCTCACGAATGACAAATTCGCTCCGCTCCGGTACTCGTCCTTCCTAGACTTCAAAGGTTTTCTATCACGCTGAAAAGAAGACAAAGGGCTAAAATAAAGTTCATTTTAGCCCTTTGTCAACAGACTATACCTCATCTTAAAAGATGAGGTTTTTCTTATTTCTGCCACTTCTTAAAGCTTACATCTCCTAATAGTAAGATATTTAGGACGATTCAAATTTTTTGTCCAAATGCTTCAAATTTGTGATAGGATGGTTTTATCTTTTGATCCATTAACGCGAGAAATAGGGAGAGATTGTGATGAAGCGAACGACGAATTTTAATGCTGGTCCGGCGGCACTGCCGCTAGAAGTGCTTCAAAAAGCACAGGAAGAACTTGTTGATTTTAAACAAACTGGGATGTCTGTGATGGAGCTTTCTCATCGCAGCGGTGAATATGAAGAAGTCCACAATAAAGCAAAAGCGCTTTTAGTGGAGCTGATGGACATTCCAGAAGATTATGAGATCCTCTTTTTACAAGGCGGAGCTAGTCTTCAATTTGCGATGATTCCAATGAACTTCTTACATGAAGGTGAAACCGCTCATTTCATTCAAACAGGCGCTTGGTCAGAAAAAGCATTGTCAGAAGCAAAAGGATTTGGTGAAACGTCTGTGTTTGCCTCAAGTGAAGATGACAATTATTCGTATATTCCAGATGTAGATGCTTCCGGTTTAACAGACGGTGCTTACTTGCACATCACATCGAACAATACGATCTTCGGCACACAGTGGAAAACGTTCCCGGACAATTCATTGCCGCTCATTGCGGACATGTCCAGCGATATTCTCAGCAAACAAATAGACGTTTCTTCATTTGATTTCATTTACGCCGGTGCACAAAAAAACCTAGGACCTTCTGGTATCACGATTGTGATCGCGCGCAAACGTTTTTTAGAGAAAGAAAAAAGCGGCACGCCTAAAATATTAAAATATTCAACACACGCAAAAGCCAACTCTCTTTATCACACACCACCGACTTTTGCGATTTATATGCTGTCTCTTGTCCTTGAGCATGTCAAAAACGCTGGCGGCGTAGAAGCAGCGGAAAAACGCAATGAACAAAAAGCGGGCATTCTCTATGAGGCGATTGATCAAAGTGGCGGCTTTTACAAAGGGCATGCCCGCGCTGACAGCCGTTCTCATATGAATGTCACGTTTACCCTTCGTGATGACACACTCACCGCATCATTTGTGGAGAAAGCCAAACAAGAACAAATGGTTGGACTTGCAGGACACCGTTCTGTCGGTGGATGCAGAGCATCTATTTACAATGCGGTTTCAATTGAAGACTGCCAAAAGCTTGCGGACTTTATGAAAAAGTTCCAGCAAGAAAATGAGTAAAAAGGCTTTTCTATCATGAAATCAATTTGTTATAATAACGAGAACTATCAAATGATGACTCTTGCAATAAATGATGAGCCATATTATTGGAGAGTCCTATAAGAGCTTAGCAGAGGAGAGCATAGAAATGAAAACAAAAGAATTAGTGATTATGTCATTGCTTGCAGCAATGGGAGCTGTTTTGCATACGATTTTCCCGCCCATCTTTTTCGGAATGAAACCTGATATGATGCTGGTCATGATGTTTTTAAGCATCATCCTTTTCCCTAAGGTACAGCATGTAGTCGTGATTGCCCTAGTGACTGGTGTCATTTCCGCTTTGACAACGGGTTTCCCAGGCGGACAAATTCCAAATATGATTGATAAACCAGTGACAGCCTTTATCTTCCTAGCCCTTTTCTTATCTTGCCAGAAGATGAAGAACAAAATCGTGCTGACCGCTGTGCTAACAGCTATTGGAACCGCCGTATCCGGCGTGATTTTCCTATCTGCCGCTTTACTGATCACAGGACTGCCAGCTGCATTACCAGCACTTCTTGTGGGTGTTGTCCTGCCAGCAGTTGTGATTAATACCATTGCCATGGTATTTGTCTTCCCAATTGCTCAGTCCATTCTAAGGCGTGCAAGAATGATAGAAGTTGCATAACGCATAACGAACCTCTTCATGTCAGATGAAGAGGTTTTTTCATGCTTTTATAAAAGAAAAAGGGTAAGCAGCAAAACGAGAAGCGAAATCCCTGCACCTGCCGCACACACAAGTGCTTTTTGCTTTAATACATGTTTTGGCGGATAAGACCCTGCATACCCAAGCTGTCTTGCATAATGAATGGAACCACCTGTGAAAACGACACCGATACACGTAAAAACGAACAGAAAGACAGACAACCTTCTCCCCTCCCTTTTCTTCAAAAGTATGCTAAAATAAAGCAAGCTATGTATGGAAGTTCAATGAAGCTGATCATCAGCTAAGAGAGAACATGCGAATGTGTAAAATTTGACTAGAGGTGATTTGAATGGCTAGTGGACGTTCTTTATTAACAGGATTATTTGTAGGCGGTCTCCTCGGAGGTGCGGCAGTGCTCCTGACGACTCCCTCTTCTGGCAGAGATGTACGCGGAAAGATGAAAGACAGCTATGACAAATTCGAAGATACGCTGACAAGATTAAAAAGAGACGGACAAGCTTTAAAAGAGCAAATTGTTGCAACGGCAAAAGAAAGTGCAGAAGTCATTAAAGAGGTTGGGACTGAATTGCAAACATCTATTCAGCAATGGCGCGAAGAAATCAAACCTCATCAGCAGGACTTACAAAAGGAAATTCAGGAAATTGAGGAAAAGCTTAAACAACTGGAGAAAACCTTACAAAACTAATATACTCACAAATAAATATTCGTTTACAAAAGTGTGCGGGGTGCGTATCCCGCACTTTTTTTGTTGAAAAAAGGTTATTTTGTCAATGTTTTTCATGACTTTTAAAAATTCTTGAATTTTCAGCTTTATTAATCTTTATTTTATTGGCATAATAGAATTACAAGAAAAAGAGAAGTAGGTGAAATGGATGAATCATTCGGAACAGCCTTTCGATGTAAAAGAAGCACTTTTATTCAGTCAAAGAATGGCCCAATTGAGCAAAGCTCTTTGGAAATCCATTGAGAAAGACTGGCAGCAGTGGATCAAACCGTATAACCTGAATATTAATGAACATCATATTTTGTGGATTGCGTATCAATTAAAAGGAGCTTCAATATCAGAAATTGCAAAGTTTGGCGTCATGCATGTATCAACTGCGTTTAACTTCTCCAAAAAACTGGAAGAAAGAGGATTTTTGAAATTTTCTAAAAAGTTAAACGATAAACGCAATACGTATATTGAGCTAACGCCAAAAGGCGAAGAGACATTCCATAAACTACTCGAAGATTTCGACCCGGCCCGAACTGGTATTGTCAAAGGCGCACAGCCGCTTCATGACATTTACGGAAAGTTCCCTGAAATTTTAGAAATGATGTGTATTATCCGAAACATTTATGGTGAGGACTTCATGGAGATTTTTGAGAAATCGTTTTCAAACATTGAGAAGGACTTTTTGAATGAGCGTGGAAAAATCACGAAAAAGCCTGAGGAACTCGAAGACTCAGCTGAGGCAGCAGAAAAAGCGGCTAAATCAAATCAAATTGTTTAATGATCTTTATAAATTCATTCATTAACGGCTGAAACAGCCCTTGATCATGTAAAGCAAATATTGTCTCATGAACATCCAGCTTTTCAATTAACTGTCCCGCAAAAAGCGCAAGGAGATCGTCAAACATGACATAGCCTTGTGCTTTTTGCTTGTCCATTTCATCTGAAAGCTCAGCACAAATACGCTCAATATCCTCTGCTTCTTCTTTCGATACACGCTGCCGGATCAATAGCGCATAATATGGATAACGGCTCATATCTGTCGCCGTCAGTAAAAGTTCCATATAATATTCGAGTTGGCTCATTCGTTCCTCAATACTCATGTACGTTCCCTCTTTCTCTTAGTCTTTCTATTTTAGCCGAAATGACTCATTGACGAAAGAGACGAACCTCCCCCTTATGTCTTTTTTTCTTGAAAAATCCAAAGTTTCCTCTCTTTATTCCATATGAATGCAACATTTTATTTTTTTTCATAAAAACCATTGATTTTTATCCTCAGGAAGAGTAAATTATCTGGAGATATTCAATTAGATTTTAGATTGGAAGGATGAAAATGAATTGTTGGAAGACCATTAATCTTGAAAAGGATTATGGTTATACGAGAATGGTGATTTCAGCTATAAGTCTTGCTGTACTTTTTTTCATTATGGCTTTTTTATGTTTTCAACTGACTCATCCTGAAACGAGACTAAGCAGTCACAATGCACCGCTTTTTGCTGTGCTTTTACTTGCGACATTGCTTGTCCACCGTGTGGTTCACTTGATTCCAGTGATGAAAAACAAGAAAAAAATGACGTTATTTAAACGAAATTGCTGGCAGCGCGTGCCAAAGAGAGTGATGCTTTTCTCACTGCTCAGCCCGTTTTGTGTCATCTCACCTGTTTACTTTTTTTTAGGCATGGCGTTTCCAATGTACGCACACTATTTTATCATCATCGCAAGTATTCATGCAGGCTATTGTTTGCCTGATTTTTTATTTGCATGGAAACTGCTAAAAGCACCAAAATCCTGTATCATTGATCAAGCCCAAGACGAGTTTGATATTTTAGTTGACCAAACTTCCTCATCATGAGGTTTTTAAAGCCAACTTCTATCTTTTTCATAAAAAATTTGGTAATGTAGTATGGGAATAGCATAGAGAGGGGGGATCTCCGATAGTTTTATTTTACTTCATCGTCTTTGCCGCGTTTATTGTGTATTCAATAAACAGGCTTACTAATACATTATGCCTTGTCAGAGAGATTCCTGAAGAACGGCAAGATAAGGTGTTTCGCTTTATCAATGTATCGATACTGATCTTACTTATCTCATCATTTGTTGAAATTACCATTTCTATTTAAGATCAAAGCAAAAGCTGCCAGTTTGAGGGCAGCTTTTTGTATTCTATGATCTATTAGCAAATCCAAGATGCACCGATAATGATCAATAAGATGAATAACACGACGACTAGTGCAAAACCGCCAGCAAAGACTTCTCCTCCCATGTGAAAACACCTCCTGCCAGTTCTTCCTCTGTTCTAAGCACAGTGTATGCAGAAAAATTGAAAACGTTTAGGCACCTGTCATCGTTTGAAAAAAGAACCGCCCGCACGCATGGCAGGACGGCTCCTTTCTGTAACAGCGATTTAATTAGTAAAGATATGCTGCACCAACGATGATCAGCAAAATGAATAGCACGACCAATAAAGCAAACCCATTAGAATATCCTGCTCCCATATAATTCAGCCTCCTTTTTGTGATCACTATATGTGTATGTGGCGCGCAAATTTTTGACTAGACGAATGCCCTCCCATTTGCATTTCTTTTTACAGCGTGTCACAATATGTTATGATACAAGCAATGATAAATAAATTGGAAAGATTAGGAGTGTTTTTTGAATGAAAAAAATGGCTTTAGCAGCTGTAACAGCAGTAAGTGTTTTAACTCTTGGCGCATGCAGTAGCGGTGATAAAGATGTAATCGCAACAACAAAATCAGGAGATGTCACAAAAGAAGAGCTTTATACAACTCTTAAGAAACAAGCAGGTGGAGATGCTTTAAACCTACTTGTTCAACAAAAGGTTCTTGCTGACAAATACAAAGTATCAGATAAAGAAATTGATAAGAAAATGGAAGAATATAAAAAGACACTTGGTGAAGATCGTTTAAAACAACTTCAAGATGAATTCGGAAAAGATTACATCAAAGATCAAGTAAAATATGAGCTGCTGACTCAAAAGGCTGCCAAAGCTAACATCAAAATCACTGATAAAGAAGTAAAAGCGTATTACGATGACCTAAAAGGAAAAATCCGCGCGAGCCACATTTTAGTAGCTGATAAGAAAACAGCTGACGAAGTGGAAAAGAAATTAGATAAAGGTGAAAAATGGGATGCCCTTGTGTCTGAATATTCAACTGACACGGCTTCAGCAGCACAAGGCGGCGATGTAGGCTGGTTCGCAAAAGAAGGTCAAATGGACGAGAACTTCAGTAAAGCTGCTTTCAAACTAAAGGTGAATGAAATCAGCAAACCAGTGAAATCACAATTCGGCTACCATATCATTAAAAAGACCGAAGAACGCGGTAAATACGATGACATGAAAGCAGACTTGAAAAAAGAACTACTTAATCAAAAACAAGCAGACACAAATGAAATCCAAACGATCTTAAACAAATTGGTGAAAGATGCCGATGTGAAAGTAAAAGATAAAGAACTTGAAAACACATTCAAAGAAAAGTCTCAACAACCCGCACAAAATCAACAACCTCAACAAAACCAGTAATCACAAAAAACCCCTCTGCCGTGATCGTGCAGAGGGGTTTTTATATGACCTGATTAAGCAATCGAGTGATCTTCATGTGCCGCCGTATCCTGTGATCTTTTCACTTGCTGATCTTGACGTCTGCGCTCTCTTTCTTGTTCCATTCGCTCGATAAAAATTTCTCCTTCCTTTTCAATAAAGGATTGATCAATTTCTTGCTCCTCTTTGGCCGTTGTCATTAATTTATACGCACAGAAAATAATGCCAATGATACATGCATACACCCACCATGGAAAAAACAACATTTTTTATCGCCTCCTTTTTTCAGAACAGCTCTCTCTTCCTTTGTGTTACATGCTTATGCGAGAAGAAGACAAGTTATGAAAAAAACGCCCGCATAAACGGACGTTTTGACATTGTTATTGATCATGAAAGGTTGGTTTATAAAATGAACGATTCTCTAGAGCAAAAATACGTTCTGTATATTCTCCTGGCTTCACATGCTCAAGCGCACGATCCATCATATTCATCTTCGCATCTAAATTATCAATATAGTGGAGAATTTCGGCTTCCTTCACCATTGGTGGTTTCGGGCTGCCCCACTCTCCTTTTCCGTGATGACTCAGTACTAAGTGCTGTAAAATCAGAATTTCTTCTGAATCAATGCCAAGCTCTTCTGCAGCTTTCGCAATTTCTGTCACCATAATCGAAATATGTCCAATTAAATTCCCTTCAACTGTATATGTGGTTGAGACTGGACCCGAAAGCTCTTTTACTTTCCCTAAATCATGAAGAATGATGCCAGAATATAAAAGATCTCGATCAAGTGATGGGTATAGGTCAACAATTGATTTCGCTAAATGCAGCATGGACACCACGTGATAGGCGAGACCTGAGACAAATTCGTGATGATTTTTTGTCGCTGCTGGATAATCAGCAAATTCCTGTCCGTATTTCTTCAGCAAATGCCGTGTGACACGCTGAATATTAGGGTTTTTCATATCAAAGATATATTGCATAATCGTATCCATCATATCGTGTTTTGGAATAGGAGCTGTTTCGAGAAAATCATCAATTCGAATTTGCTCGTTTTCAGCAACAGGGCGTATATTCCTAAGCTTCAGCTGATTCCTCCCGCGATAATGATGAATGTCACCTACTACCTTCACGATGGTTTGCGCGGCATATGTGAGTTCATCATTCTGCTTTGCATCCCATAGCTTCGCCTCAATATCCCCACTTTGATCTTGAAGAATTAATGTTAAAAATGGTTTGCCATTACTTGCAATCCCTTTAGTAGATGATTTAATTAATAAATGCAGGTCAACTTGTTCGCCGACATCATAGGTCATGATCCCTTTAGCCATTCAATAAAAGCTCCTTCCATATTTCTGCTCATATAAGTATAACATAAGTCATTATTTGTCAATCATTCAACTGCTAAACTCGTAATCTGGCTCTCTTCTGCTGCTTGCTTCATATGATGATGACAGGTGAAATAAAACAGCTGTGTCTCAAAACGAGTCATTTTATTCATCATCTCCAGCACTCTTCCTAGGCGAACATGATCAAAATGAACGAAGCTGTCATCCATCATAAATGGGAGCTGACAATCTTGCTGATGAGACAAAGCGAGCGCAAAACGAATCGCGAGATAGATTTGTTCACATGTTGCCTGCGAAAGCTCCTCTGGGCGGAATATTCGTCCATCCACCCTTTTTACAATCAGCCGGTCATCTTCAGTTGAAAATAAAATGGCTTCATATCGATCATTTGTTAACGGCTGAATAAAGCTGGAAGCTCTTTGAAGGAGCGCTGGCAGCCTTGTTTCTTTATGTTCATTCAATTTTTCTCGAATGACGGAGCGGACAAGCTGAATAGCTGCCCATTTTTTCGCAAGGTGCTTTGCATGTTCCTGCTCGGCTGCAAGCTGATGAGTCAAATCAGACACCGTACCTGATGCTTCTATTTGCCGGATGTCCACTGCTAGTTCTGCTAAGCGCTTTTCCATATTCCTCAAGTTCAGTTGAATGTCATGTAGATGCTGCTTCGCTTCTGCGCATTCCTCCTCAAGGAGGCGTAATCCTTTCCGAGCAATCCATTCTTCCTCATTAAAACTGCCGCTTCTATGCAGCTCTTGGTTCAGCTGCTGCAAATTGTACAGCCGCTCCCGGTATTCTTTAGATAGATGGGAAAGTACTTGGTAATCTTCTTTTGACTCCGCTTCTACTTGACGAAAAAGCTCGCCAATTTGTTTTTCGTAATATTGAATTTCCCCTTCTAGCGTTGTCAGCTGCTGCTCCACATGTTGAATGGATACGTTCAATGCCTGGCGTTCTTTTTCTCTTTTCGCCTCATCTTTCAATATCTCTTGAAAGGCTGAGATGTTCTTTTGAATGGTTCCTTCATTTCTTTGAAGTATGCTGCTTAACGCTAACACTCTACGCTCGTAGATTGAATGCTGGTCGGCGAGCACGTCTATTTCCCGAGTAAGCTCCTCATATGCTGCTGTGTTCGTTTTTAATTGTTTCAGGATATGGAAGGCTTCTACGAGGAAAGAGAGCTCTGAGGACAAGCCCAGCTGTCTTTTCATTTCCTCTACTTGCTGTTGGACCGGTTCCAGCTCTAGCTCCCAGTCTTCATATTGCCGGATGATTCTTTCGTACAGAAGCTCCTTTTGCCTCACAAGCGTTTCAGCTGAAGCTGCTTGGACCTGAAAGGAATCAGAGGTCTCTCCGCCGCTTCCTCGCCTCATTTGAGAAAGTTTAATGAATGGATAAATGGCAATGAAGACAAAAACAGAAAACACTGCAAAGAGGAATGTCACCCACCACTCTGCTAAAAAAAATAATACGAGCAGGATCACCGCATCAAACATAAACATGACCGGGAGTAACCACGCCCGGGAATGAACCTGTTTCTCTTTCGTTCTTGTTCCTCTGACATCTTCTGTGCCCTGCTGCCTGACCTGCTGTTCCTTTAATCCTTTTAGAGCGGTTTCCGCTTCTTCTAGCTCATGTCTTGCTTGATCAAATCGGTCATCCAGCTGCGCTTTTCTATCCATTAAACGAACGTATTGGCTGACAGCCTCCTTTAATTCCCACTCAAAATCAAGTGAGTCATCAATCTGATCCAGCTTAATTGGACGCTGCCACCTCAGCTTCGCTGTCGCTTCTTCTATTTTTTGTTTCAGTGACTCACGCTCTGCTTTACCTTCTGCTAAGCGCTTCATCACAAGCTCAGCCTCAGACGATTCATCGACGACATGTTTCATCTCCATTAACGTATCATTTTCATAGAGTGGTTGCATTTGGGCCAGCGAGGTTTGCAATTGATCTAATTTCTGCTTCAGTGCCGTCAATTGCGCTTTTTTCGGGTGAAGGTGTGATTCTAGTTTATCAAGTTCATGCTCTGTTTCTTGTTTAAATCGTTTGACTCGTTCTGGATAATGCCCCAATTCTTTTTTTAGCTCCACCTTGTTCTCTATCATGGGATACAGTCGAATGTGTTCCGTCAGTTGATGAATATTTTCTTCTACCTGTTTCATTTCATTTTGAAGCTTTTCTATACTCTCCGTTAATTCAGAATGCTCCCGTTTCTTTTCGGCATAACGGCCTTCTACCAATTTGGCTTGTTTCAGCTGGCCTGTCAGCTCTTTTAAACGATCAAGCTGCTGGTTTAATTCCGGCTTGCGTCCATTTGGTTTAAATAGCTGCTCCTGCAGCTTTAGCAGCCTGCTATCCATCTTTGAGGCCGCATCTGAACCAAATAAACTTGAAAAGAGTAGAAATTCACCGATTTGATCTTGGCTTAAGGCTTGGACATTTTGCAGTCCAAACACATCAAATGAATAAATTGATTGGAATAATCTGCGGTCCGTTCCCTTTAAAATAGTGCGTAGAAAAGCTTCGCCTTTCACTTCACCATTTGGTAATAACACCTGTGCTTGACCGCCTTGATCGGACGTTCTCTCAATATGAATGACACCTAACTCCTCATCTACACAAGTGAGAGATCCACCATAAAAAGACCCCTGCTTCGGCTTATACATCTTGCTTTTTGAAAAACCAAATAACATCGATTCAATAAACGCCTTCAATGTCGTTTTCCCCGATTCATTCAGGCCATAAACTAGCTGAAAACCGTCGCCAGAAAAGTGAAAGGTTCGATTTGAAAATTTCCCGAAATTCGCAATATGGAGTGAACGTATTTTCATCATGCCTCTCCTTTTCTCATAATTGCTTCAGCTGTTCTGTCAGCAATCTTTGTGCTTCTTCTTTTATATCCACTTCGTCCTCTTTTGTGAGAACTTTCCCTGACTTCCTATAGGTTGGGTGACGCTTGATCGGTGAGAGCAGCTCTTCATATGCCTCAAACTGTGCAATTTCTGATGTCAGTTCTTTCAAAAAGGAATCTTCTGGATAGACGACATCCTCGTTTGTTCGGCAGTCAATAGACATCACCCAAACGAACACGTCTTCATCTTCTTCTTGCTCATGAAGAACAGCCATCAGCTCCTCGAGCACCTCAAGCTGCGTGTGCTCAAAGTAAGCAGGCGCATCACCAGTCAATTCAATTTTCACAAAATGAGGAACACCCTGCGCTTTCAGTTCATTGATCTTTCTTTCTACAAGCGTCACCAAGTCCGTCATATGAACCGTTTCTGTGATGTCTATTGTCAATGTCTCAAAGATGACATCTGCACACCCAATAAACTCCGCTGTCTCAGAATCTTCGGAGAGGTGAACAAAGTAACAGCCTTTCTCTCCCGTTTCTTTTATATGTCTGCCCTGCATGTTCCCAGGGTAAATAATAAATGGGTCTTCATGGAGAAGGGCTCTCTTATGAATATGTCCAAGCGCCCAATAATCGAGATCCCGCGAAAGGAGCTGCTGAAGCTGAAATGGCGCATACGCATCATGTCCTTCTTGACCCGCTAATGTGCCGTGAAGCATGGCGATGTGATAGGCAGCATCTGTCGTTTTAACGTAATGAGATGTCATATTTTCATAGACAGCCCGCTCTTTGTAGCTAAACCCATAAATACTTGCGACAAGCTGATCCCCTCTATAAAAAGATTGCTCACTTGGCGTATGACTCGAGAAAACGTGAACATTCTCTGGCCACTCAATCGGTGTCCATTCACCGCCTAAATGATCATGGTTACCGTAAATAATAAAGACTTCAATCCCGTGTGTTTGCAGCCTTAGAAACTGCTGTCTTAAAAAAAGCTGTGCTTTCAGGCTGCGATTTGATTCATCAAATAAATCTCCGCTCAGCAGCACAAAGTCTACTGCTCGATCAATAGCGAGTTCAAACATGTTCTTGGCACTTTGAAATGTACTTTCTTTGAGCCGCTTAAATATTTGGCTTGGTATATGCGACATTCCCGCAAATGGACTGTCTAAATGAAGATCTGCGGCATGAATAAAGGTGAGCTTAGTCAAACGTCTATCTCCTTGTCCGATACTGTAGTTGTCCATATTTTATCACGCCATTTTTACGAATGCACGTTCTATCACTCTCTTTCTAAAAAACACATTTTTAAAGGCAAAAAAGAGGTTTTGTCTTATCCCTTGTTTAATTACATTAAAAAACAGAGGAAAGGAAGATGAAGAATGGAAAAAGCATACTTTTTAACCGTATTTGATCGGTCAGGTGAGACCTTATTAAATGAAAAAATCACAACAGATAGTGATGAAAAGGCGAAGGAATTAGGGCGTCATCGCTTAATCGAACAGCAATACACGAAGCATTCTCATCGGCTCGTTAATGATGCAGGCAAGCTGCTTTTATTTGAACGTTAAAAAAGCCGGCATTCGCCGGCCTCACATTCGTTTATACTCGTCTTTTTTCTAAAAAGGCCTGGATGCCTTCCTTGTGATCATGACTTTGCCTCAATCTTGCCTGTGCCGCCCGCTCCTTTTGAAGAACTGCTAACAGCTGTGATTCTGACTGCTGGAAATAGATCATCTTTGTTTCAATAAAAGCTTGAAGCGGCATGTTTATAAACGGCTTCACACACATTTTTTGATACGTATCGACCTCATCCTGAAACACGCCATCTGCGAGACGAAGCTCGAGCGCTTCTTGAGCCGACAGCTTTTGTCCCCTCCAAATCAATTGTTTGGCAGTTTGTTCACTTACTCTTTTTGTGAGGAAAAAATGTCCTCCGCCATCTGGAATTAACCCTATTCCATTAAAATTCATGGCGAGTTTTGCATCCTGATGCATAAACAAATAATCACAGCTTAGAGCAAAGCTAAAAGCAAGGCCCGCCGCTGCCCCGTGGACAAGCGCAATCGTCACTTTTTTCATTCGGGCTAGAGATAGTGTAATTCCCTCGATCAAATCCATCACACGATGAAAATCTTCTTCACGATCCTGCTTCAGCATCATTCCAATATCTCCGCCGGCCGAAAACCCTTTTCCCATTCCCTTGATTACAACGATTTTTGCACTGCTTTCCCCCGCTGTATCACATGCTTCCTTCAATTCAGCAAACATGTCAACATGAAATGAATTATAAGCTTCAGGCCTATTGAAAACGATTTCAAAAATATCCCCGTCTAACTGACAATTG
The DNA here is from genome assembly GCF_024498355.1 of Bacillus pumilus. GTDB lineage: Bacteria > Bacillota > Bacilli > Bacillales > Bacillaceae > Bacillus > Bacillus pumilus_P. The sequence goes on along the minus strand of NZ_CP101833.1, from coordinate 987,916 downwards.
ATATATGTCAACATCCATTCCCCTCTTTCTTATCAGCTTATAACTTACTTCCCTTTCCATCGAATAATTCCTTTTCCTCTGAATAAAAAATTTCAAGATCAATTGATACTAAAATAAGCATAATTGTTGAAACAAGAAATATATTTTTATATAGTAAAATGAGAAAGAAAAAATGATTTGAAAGGGGGAGGATGATTGATAAGGTGTTCCATACTCATATTGGTTAGCTTCATCGTCATGTTTTCTCCCTTTTCAAATGTCGTTTTTGCTTCACAGGCAGAAGCGAGCACATCCCATTTTATTTCTCCATCCATCTATGATGAAGAAATAAACGCAGTGAAGACACCTCCATTTTCAAAAAAACATGCCTCATCTACTCTGTTAAAGCACAGATTATCAATGGTTGATCCAAAAGCTTTTCTTTTAAAGCGAGCTCCATCAACAGCATTATCCATTGATCTATGTTTTTTGGAAATGAAGTGTGCGATCCCCATTATGTGTCAATCAAATTACCTCTACTGATTCATTTTATTTCATCCGTATTCACTATATGAAAAACACAACCTATCATATTCGGAGGGATAAAATGAACATTAAAGAAAATGATCTTCCAGGGATCGGAAAGAAATTTGAAATTGAAACGAGAAATAGAGAAAAGATGACGATTGTGATTCATGATGATGGCAGACGGGAGATTTATCGCTTTGACGATGATGATCCAGAGGAAGTTCTGTCCACCATTTCTCTCGATGATGCTGAATCCCGGCAAATCGCTGCGATTATCGGCGGTATGGTGTATAAGCCGCAGGCACTTGAAACCATTGAAATGGCCTTCAATGACTTGATCATTGAATGGTTTAAGGTGGAAAAAGGCGCAAAAGCGGTTGGACATACACTCGGTGATTTAGATGTGAGACAAAATTATGAAGTAACCGTGATTGCAATCATTAAACATACAAATGAAAAATTACTCAACCCGGGCGCTGATTCGATTATTCAAGCAAATGATACGATGGTCATTTCAGGCGAAAGAAAACACTTGAAGCGATTGATACGTGATTTTCTTTCTAGAGGGGGAGAGTGATGAATGGATCATTTAGTCTTTGAAGTTGGGACGGCGCTGATTCTCATCGCCATTGCCAGCTTAATTGCCAATAAAATTAAATTCTCTATCATTCCTTTTCTCATCATTCTCGGAATGATTGTTGGTCCGCACGCTCCGACCATCGGGATCATTGATTTGAAATTTATCGAAAGCACGGAAATTATTTCGTTTTTTGGTAGAATGGGTGTCTTGTTCCTTCTTTTCTACCTTGGACTTGAGTTCTCTGTCGGAAAGCTCATAAAATCGGGCAAATCCATTGCAGTCGGCGGAACTATTTACATTTTGATCAACTTTAGCCTAGGACTGCTTTATGGTTTTATGACAGGATTTGGATTCCTCGAGGTTCTCATTATGGCAGGGGTTATCACTATTTCATCTAGTGCTATTGTTGCCAAAGTCCTTGTGGATTTGAAACGGACAGCGAACCCTGAAACAGAATTAATTCTTGGGATTATTATGTTTGAGGATATTTTCCTTGCCGTTTATTTATCCGTCGTATCAGGTCTTGTCCTTGGAGATGCCACATCTGTTGGCGGTGCCTTATTATCTATTTTAATCGCTTTTGGTTATATGATGCTTTTCTTTATCATCGCGCGTAAGCTGCCAAAACGATTAAACAAGCTTTTCGATATCCGTTCAAACGAAGTGTTCATCATTGTGATTTTCGCCGCTTTGTTCTTTGTCGCTGGTTTCTCAGAGACGATCCATGTAGCAGAGGCAATTGGTGCTCTCTTACTTGGTCTTGTTTTCTCAGAAACAGAGCATTCTGACCGCATCGAACATCTCGTTGTTCCATTTAGAGATTTCTTTGGGGCGATGTTCTTCTTCAGCTTCGGTCTGAGTATTGATCCATTTACATTAGGAGACGCCTTCTGGCTTGCGATCGGCGCTGTGATTCTCACCTTAATTGGGAACTTCACTGCCGGTATGTTCGCTGGAAGGAGAGCTGGTTTTTCTCATAAAGCCTCTTCTAATATTGGATTAACCATCGTCTCAAGAGGAGAGTTTTCAATCATCGTAGCTGAGCTTGGCATTGCAGGCGGGCTTGCCGCTACATTGAAGCCATTTGCTGCATTATATGTCTTAATCCTTGCGATTTTAGGACCCCTTGTAACGAAAGAATCTAAGCGCATCTATCACATCCTAAACAAAATTTTCAAATGGAAAACAGAAAAACCAAAAGTGAAAAAAGAAACAACCATTTAACCAAAAAGGGTCCCGAATAAAGGACCCTTTCAGCTTGTAGACAAACCCTCGTATTCGGTGTCAGTCCTGCGTTCCGGTGCTCACGAATGTCAAATTCGCTCCGCTCCGGTACTCGTCCTTCCTAGACTTCAAGGGTTTTCATATCACGCTGAAAAGAAGACAAAGGGCTAAAATAAAGATCATTTTAGCCCTTTGTCAACAATCTGAGACACTGCGTCACCGCATTGTTTAAACGTGAGAAACAAATAATGACTCAAGGAATCGAATTTTCTCTTCCGTATAGTGCTCATAGCGATCATTATACGATTTTGGATCTTTTGGATTGGCATACTGCGTAATTTTTCCTGATCGCGGATCAATAAATTTACTGGCTGCGCCGCATCCAATGCCAATGATCGTCTGGACTTCTTCCATAATGATGATATTATACAAACTTTCCTGTCCATCTAATGAATACCCGACATTTTCGAGATTCCCTAAGATGTTTTTTTGTCTATATAAATAATATGGATGATATTTATGTGCTTTCGTCCAAGCGACCGCTTCATCCATCATACGTGTGATTTCTTCACGGTCTGCCACTTGATATTTCTCCTTATTGCGCGTCATCTCAGACGCTCTTTTAAAGGAAAGTGTATGCACAGTTAAAGATTCAGGCCTTAGTTCTTCGGTCTGCTGCAAGGAGTGCTGAAATTCCTTTAGCCCTTCTCCAGGTAAACCAATGATTAAGTCCATGTTAATATTATTCATGCCGTACTGTCTTGATAAATGATACTTTTCAATCGTTTCTTCCACACTATGATGCCGGCCAATGGCTTTCAGTGTTTCATTCTCATATGATTGCGGGTTGATGCTAATCCGGTCAATATTGTAGCGGTTTAGCACCTCTAGCTTATCAGGCGAAATCGTATCAGGACGTCCTGCTTCTACAGTAATTTCTCGAATATGTTTCACATCAGGAAAAGAGCGATACATTTCTTCATACAGTAAATCCATTTCTTCCGCTGTGATACTCGTTGGCGTGCCTCCGCCAAAATAAACGGTCGTCACTTTGATCCCGTGTTCTTTTAACCATGCGCCCATTTTTTGCATCTCATAATGCAGACCGAACAGAAACGTTCCCACTCTTCCAGCTTGTCCTTTAATGGCATAAGCAGGGAACGTGCAATAAGCACATTTTGTTGGGCAAAAAGGAATGCCAATATAAATACTCACTTCCTGCTGAAGGTCATACAAATCTGGAATCGCTTGAAGCTGACGGTCGACAATCTCCTGCATCAAATCAATTTTTTCATCATGAATCAAGTAATCACGCTTTAACGCCGCATGTGCTTCTTCCTTTGTCATGCCTTCTCTTAGCATCTTGTGAAGTAATTTCGTAGGGCGTATCCCGGTGAGAATCCCCCATTTTTGTGTCATTCCTGTATGCTCCTGAAGCAGGTGTAAATAAACAGAGAGCACTGTGTTTTTGATTTGCTTCCAGCGGTCCTTATCGCTTAAGCCCTCTGGCACATCTCTTGAAAAACGACTGTTTATTTCTGATCCAGCGATATGGCCAGATGCTTCAATCATTCCTCGTTCTTCTTTCCAGCTAAACACCATCACTAAACCATCATCCAGTTCGTCTAGATCAAACAGCACTTCACTATCTTCTTCAAATAAGTTTGCTATATTGACAAGCGGGCGATGAAATCGCTCATCTGACAGCCCTTTAATTAAAATTCGCATCGTATCACCTTTATCTTCAAACTTGTTTCATTTTACAAAATTCATCTAGGAAAAGCAATGAAGGGAACAGATGAAGACCCTGTCATTTCTTGATGGACAGGGTCTTCACCGTATTATCGTTTAATATCGAATTGATGTAAAAAGCCTTCCCTTTGCTGCATTCTAAAGTATTCTTTGATCATATAAGCGACGCCCTGTTCATCGTGAGACCGTGTCACCCAATCGGCTTTACGCTTGACCGAATGAGGTGCATTTCCCATAGCGACACCTAAGCCAGCTAACTCAAGCATTGGAATGTCATCTGGCCCGTGGCCGATGACGACCGTATCTTCTAAAGTAAAACCTAGCGCTGAGCTTAAAAGAGAAAGTCCTGCTTCTTTTGATACCCCTTTGCATACGATATTCATTTTCTCATCACTGATCTTAATGAGATCGACAGATGGGAATGCTTGTTGAATGGTCTTGTAAATCTCTGGCTGAAACTCTGCGGTCGAATATACTTCAATCACTGGTGTGCTGACCGGTTCATCCATCAGCATATCACTTAACGATTCTACAAATTGAACGGGATAAAAAATCGGATCAGACGGATGGATCAACGTCTTTCCCATCAGTTGAGACTGTGTTTTTTTCCGGTTGCCGATAGAGAATTTTTCATGCAGCAAGCGGACATTACAATCAAAGCTTTCAAGAATTTGCACAAGATTAAATGTTTTTTCTTCCGTTAATTTCTTCACATGCAGCGGCTCATCAAGTTTATCAGCGATAAAAGCACCACTATGCGTCACAAGAGTTGAATTTGGAATCTTCAACGCTTTGGCGATTTTTTGTGCTGCCCGAAAATGCCGATTCGTGACAATCGTCACATAAACCCCTTTTTTCTTTACATATTCCACAGCTTCTTTTGTAGCGGAATGAATTTTTCCATTGGAACGAAGTAACGTTCCATCTATATTGAGTGCTAGTAGTTTTTTTGACACTGAGGCATCCCCCTTCTTGATGACTGTACTTAAGATGAGGATATGCCCTAGCTTGGTGCTTTAGAACATGCAGTTGAAACAACCCCTGCTTGATGAATCAACGATAAATAAAAAAAGCCTACCCCTAGGCTTTTTTTTATGTATGGTTTGGATGCGTAACAATGGGGTGATGAAGCTCCCCATGATCCCCTTATCTTTCACACACCAAAGCATTGCTTATATCAGATCCCCTTATGCTTTGCGTTTCTCCCAGAAGCGCTTCTCTCTCATTTGGCTGATCGCCGCAAATCCCAAGTGAAACGCACCCAATTGATCACGAGAGTGCTTTTTTGAAAGCACTTTCAATAAATATTATCGCAGAATTTTTGAGCTTCGACAACCTTTTTTTAAAAGATATACAGAAGAGATGTTAAATAAAAAAAGGGCGAATTTTATCGCCCTTTCAATTAATTTTCTTCTGCATTTCCATAAAGCTCTTCAAGAGGCTTCATGATAATTTTATTTAATTCACCGATGAGAACACTCACGCGTTGTTCTGCTTCCATCAACTGAGAGATTTTATCGTGCTGCTGAACAAGCGCAACCGTTTTTTGAGCTTGCTCCACTTCCTCTTGTGTAATCTCTTGACCAGTCATTTGTTTTTGTTGAAGGTTTACTTGAATGTCACGAAAGTTCTCAAACATTCTTTTAGAGGACTCATCCTCGTTTACCTCATCATAAAGGTTTCTTAAAGTTGAATATTCTTCGCTATGACGCAGTGCTTTTTCAAGGTCATATGCAACATCATAAAGATTTACAGACATGTTATGTCTCCTTTCTATCCGTTATCACCGATATGATCGGCGGACACCACTCCACTATAACAAACTATGGCTTTCGTTTCACATATATACAATGAATTCATCAAAATTTCTCTAGCTGGTCTTAGAATAGCGTGACAAAAATAGCTTGGATAGCGCCAATCGTTCCGCCTAAAAGACCGCCTAGAAAGGTAATCATCTTGAGCTCTTTACTGGAAATGCTGATCACAAGCTCTTCCATTTTTTCAAGTGGGAAAAGTTCAATTTGCTCACGAATGATTTCTTCAAATTGAAGCTTTGCGAGCAGACCCTCTAAAGCATTCGATGCCGCTTTAATCCCCTTATCAATCAGCACTGGCGCAAATTGTGTTTTGAGATCATCCGCTACAGCACTGACATAAGCTCCAACTGGTCGGTCTAACATCAGCTTTGTAGAGAAATGGGATAGCAATTGTCTTTTCACACTAAATACAAGCTCCTTCACATTCCATTTTTCATCAAGCTCATGAAGAGAAAACTGCTTTACCTTGTCCCATTCTTGAACAAGCAAATCTGATAAAAACCTTTTTGTTTCTGCATTTTTTAAAAACTTGATGATTTCAGGATGTACACGGTCAATTAAGCTTGAATTCCCAAGAAACATTTGGACCATACTGCCAAGCATTCCTCGTTCCTTTAAGAAATCATCAATCATATTGCCAAGTCTTGCTTTGCCTTCTTCACTTTCAAAGTAATGAATGCCCCTCTTTAAAATATAATCTGCTGCATCTGGAATTTTTGAAGAGATTTTATTTTCCACTTCCGAAGGGATCCATTCAGATAAAATTTGCTGATCATATTTTTCAAGCAGTGAACCGAGCTTCTGATCAGACCACTGATGGAGCCATTCATCTGCTTTTACGTCAGCCTGCGGAACGCCAAATCTTTCTAACAAGGAGAGCACTGTTATCTCCATATCAGCGCCCCTGTCAATATATTGATGGACTGTATACATGATCTCTTGCTTTGCCTCCGATGATTCAATTCGTTTTTGAATACCTTCTGGCGTAAGCAAATGCTCCATAACCATTACACCAACCTGCTTGGCTACTTCATCTCTTCTTTTAGGAATGAGCCCTGGTGTGAATGGGAGCTGTTTTCCAAATAAGTAATATGGCTTATAAGGACGAAAAAGCATTTTAATTGCAAGATGGTTTGTCGCTGCTCCTATGACTGCTCCTATAACAATCATAAAGATAAACGTTGTGAATATATTCAAAGTCGTCATCTACCTTTCAAACAACACCCGATGTTTATTGTTTTAATCTCTACGTATTATAGTTGTTGTCAAGATTCCAAGCAAATGAAGCATGCAGCGAGACATTTGATAAAGCAATCTGTCGTAATGATAAAGGAGCGCAAGGTTTCTGTAAAATCATGAAAAAGTGTTTTTCTGATGGTAAAAAATGAAATTGAAAAGAAGGTGTTTTTTAATGACGTCAACGTTAGGTATTGTGGCCCTTTCTCCGCAGCATGAAGAGGCATTCACACGTCAGCTCGCCAAAGCTGCCTCATCTTTTGATTTAGAGGTTGTTCGTTTTACACCTCTTGATTTAAAGCCTGCTTCGAATTTGATACAAGGTCAAAAATATACGAATGACAAAGGGTTTGCAGCAGCAGAATTTCAAATTCCAGACTTGATTTACGATCGATGTCTTTACCAGCATGACGCACAATCTAAACAAGCTAAACCAATCATGGAATGGCTAAAAATGTATCCAAAAACAATTTTTTTGAATACTGGAATCCCAAATAAAATGGTGCTATTTGAGCAGCTCCGTCTCCTTCCTTCTTTACAGCCATATTTACCTGTATGCTCATTATTGAAAGAGCCCTCGGACCTGCTCAATATGGTAAGGAGTGGTGGATATTGTAAAATGCAGTCACTCTCTCAACAGCAAGCAGCATCTACTTACTTCATTTCTTTAAAAGACAAAACAACATTCACTGTTCAGCTAAGTTCCGAGCAGGTCATCACATTTTCTCGTCCATCAGAAGTTGAACGCTGGTGCAAAAAGTTTGTAGGCCGATATTTTCTTCAATTTTTTAACACGAGTGATCAAAAAGATTTTTTATTCAATGAAATTAGAGTTTTTCTTATGAAAGATTCACAAAATCAATGGAATAGCATGGGGATTCACACAAAATCACCTGTGGAAAATAGCCTTTTAAGCAATGCACAAAATTCAAATCATGTGGTAGGCTTTGACCACTACTTACATTCATTGCAGCCACACATCAAAGAGCTCCTATTAGATGATATTGCATCCATTCAGTCATCTCTCCCAGCATATATAGATAAAACTTACTCTCCATGCTTTGAGTTCGCTGTAGATTTACTTCATACAAATGAAGGCAGACTTTTCATATCAAATATAAGATCAAAGCCAGGACGATCGGCTCTTATAAAGGCTTACCCTGAAAAGGAAAACCAATTGATCCAATTCATTCTTCAACATGCACAATCTATGATGTCTCAGCCGAAGGAGGCTTCTTATGAACAGAAATCGCTGCATCATCGTCCCTCATCTCACAAGTGAAAAAACAATTCATCTTCCCATCCATTTTAAACAGCAGAATGCAATCTATTCTCTTGCTTTGGGGTCTCGTTTAGTAGATGACTTCACCATTACCTACCATCAACAAACACATAAAATTTTATTATCGAAAGATCTATACATCGATTTACTGATTCCTTACCAATCAAAAGCTGATGTCATCATCGCTGACCATACACTCTTTATAGGGCCACTGATTGGCATTTTCACCGCAGGTTTTGAGCAAAGTACACAGCCATTAGGAGCAAGATCAGATTTTTTTATCAGGCTGCTGCAATCCTGCAAACAACATGCTGGTTTTGCATATGTTTTTGGTACTCATTCTATTGATTGGGAAAAAGGAATAGTAGAAGGATTGCTCTATCAAGAGGAAAGATGGGTTAAAAAACAACTCCCTCTGCCGTCAGTTGTTTATGACCGGCTTCCAAGTAGAAAGGCTGCTCAGTCGGCTTTCATTCAAGATACAAAGCGGAAACTCACTCAAGACTACGATATCCCTTGGTTCAACCCTTATTTTTTTAATAAATGGCATATACATGAGCAACTATTAACAGATAAACGAACATTGTCCTTTCTGCCACATTCCATACAATTAGATCCTGTGGACGCTATAAGTAAAATAGAAACACTCCTCCATCTGCATCATGTCATTTACTTAAAACCGACAAACGGAAGTCATGGAGACGGTATTTATCAATTAAAATCAGTGCATAACGGAATCATTGTACGTTCGAATAAAGGGAAGTCCATTTCATATGATTCAGTAGACCATTTCGTCAAACAGCTGCGAAAAGATTGCGTCATTCATGAAATTATTGCCCAACAAGGCATTGAACTTCTGCATATAGACAATCAACCGCTGGATTTCAGAGTTCATACGAATAAAAATAAGTATGGTCATTGGACAGTCACGGCAGCAGCGGCAAAAGTTTCAGGAAATCAAACAGTCACGACCCATCAGTTACACGGAGGATCGGTCAAAACACTCTATGATGTCTTTCCTGAAGAGAAGAAGCGTTTGCAGATTTTGCAACAGCTTTCTCATACTGCCATCACGCTTAGTCAGGTGATAGACGAAAATATGCCCGGCCATATTGGTGAAATTGGTTTTGACTTAGGCATTGATCACACAGGCGCAATCTGGATGTTTGAAGCCAATTCTCGCCCAGGCCGTGAGATTTTCCAGCATGCGTCCTTGAAAAAATCAGAATGGCTGATCGGGAAAAGAATTGTGGATTACACGTCTTACCTTTCACAAACAGCACTCACAACTACAGACCACGCGAACGTCTATTGATTGTTTTTGTCGCGTGTCGGTTCTGAAATCTATGCTTTTCCTATGCTCTTTTCATCAGATGAGATACAATAAAATCAAGTTCAAGGTTGTTTCCGTATTGTCGTGTTTATTTATTGTTTCATCAATAAAAGCAAGGAGGCAATGATGATATGATTTCTCATTTTCAATGGAAACCTCTCTTTAAGAAAGCACAATTGCCAGGCTGGAAAATATCCTTCTTTCACAATGGTGCGCACTATGAAGGCATCTACCACAAAACGGGTGATATTGAATGGGGCTCCCAGCTTCCGCCTCATGAAGTCGAACCAACCCTAAAAGAAGAAATCCACGAATTAATGCTATTCCATGTCTATGATTAAACTATTTAAGGAGCCTCGCCATGTTAGAAAAGTTAAAGCTTGTTTACGGACACCATATCATCAGTTCACCAACAAATGACAAACAGTTTCTTTGGTATCAAACGGACGAAGGCGAACTATTTGGAGTAGACAAAACGGCGCTTACAGCAAGAGAAACACTTCTTCTCAATTCTTTCCTTACACCAATTGATCTATCTCACACGCAGCAGACTGAGGATGAACAGAAATGGTACAGCTATCTTTTTGAAAACAAACCATTAACCGTCCACCATCCCGTCCGTGTTCATTATTTTAAAATGGACCATCAAGCAGAACAAAGACAGCAAATAAAAGAGGCTGTGAATAGCAGCCTCGAATGCACTCAATTCATATGGACAGGCGCTGATACAGCTATGCTGATTCAAACAAACGCCACGTCAGAAAATGGTCAATTAGATCAGTTAAATGATTTGTCTCAGGCCATCACAAGTGATTTTTTAACAGACTCTGTCTTTTTACAAGGACAGCTGCACTTGCCAAATGACCATTTACAGATGAGATTGTTAAATGAACATCAGCTCTTTTTGTGGCATATGCAGCGAGGCAAGCTTAGGTCAGGGGTTGCTACATTTTATCAATGTCTTCCATCTCTCATTCGTTATGATGCCTATGTGGTTTCTGACGCTATTTCTGATGTCTTTAAAGAAACGGTCTTTGATCGGGATGTTTACCGAACCCTTATGACCTATATGGAATGTAATTTAAATGCATCGCAGGCAGCAAAAGCTTTATATGTTCACCGAAACAGCCTTCAATATCGGATCGATAAATTTATTGAGCGCACAGGTCTAGATATACGACATTTTTCAGAAGCATCGGCTGCTTACCTTATGATGAGTCTTCTCGACCTTTCATAAATAACGGAGGACGTGAGCATCCTGCCCAAAAATGAAAATAAGATGTTGTGCACGTTGTCCATTTACAGACTCTTGCCCATTCTATACACTTTACTTATAAGTAAAGCGCTTTCAAAAGGAGACTGGGAGGCTATCATCTATGGCTGAAATGATGCTCAATCAAATTTATAAAGTGTACGATAACAAGGTAACAGCAGTAGACAACTTTAATCTACATATACAGGATAAAGAATTTATTGTGTTTGTTGGTCCATCGGGCTGCGGAAAATCAACAACACTTCGCATGATTGCAGGTCTTGAAGAAATTTCACAAGGGGACTTTCTGTTAGACGGAAAACGGATGAATGACGTAGCGCCAAAAGACCGGGATATTGCGATGGTTTTCCAAAACTATGCATTATATCCTCACATGAATGTGTACGATAATATGGCTTTTGGATTAAAGCTGCGGAAGTTTCCTAAATCTGAAATTGATGAGCGGGTTCGAAATGCGGCTAAAATATTAGGACTTGAACAATATTTAGACAGAAAACCAAAAGCACTGTCTGGCGGTCAAAGACAGCGTGTTGCACTTGGCCGAGCGATTGTGCGCGATGCAAAAGTCTTTCTTTTAGATGAGCCGCTCTCAAATTTAGATGCAAAACTCCGTGTTCAGATGCGTGCTGAAATTTCTAAACTTCACCAGCGCCTGCAAACGACATTTATCTATGTCACACATGATCAGACCGAAGCCATGACAATGGCTACTCGCCTTGTTGTGATGAAAGATGGCTTTATTCAGCAGGTGGGCGCGCCGAAGGATGTGTATGAGAACCCAGAGAATGTGTTTGTAGGCGGATTCATTGGCTCTCCTGCGATGAACTTTTTTACAGGAAAACTTTCTGACGGCGCCATCGCAGTTGGAAAAACGCACATTCGTGTACCCGAAGGAAAGATGAAGGTATTACGTAGTCAAGGCTATATCGGAAAGGATGTCATTCTTGGCATAAGGCCAGAAGACTTCCATGATGAGCCTGTGTTTATAGAGGCATCTGAAGGAACAAAAATTGATGCAAACGTAGAAGTGGCCGAATTAATGGGAGCAGAAACAATGCTTTATTCTTCTCTCGATGGTCAATCGTTTATTGCACGTGTTGATTCTCGTACGGATATTCAGGCAGGTCAATCTATACCGCTTGCCATTGATATGAATAAAGCGCACTTCTTCGATATTGATACTGAGCTGCGCATTCGCTCAGCTGAATAAGGAGAAATCCTTAAGCACCATCACTCACTATTGGGTGATGGTTTTTGTATGTCGACACAACATTTACCATGTTCTTTTTTCGTATGTTTTCTTCACAAATAACCATAATACATAGTACAAAGCAGTTACTGCATTGGGTTTCGCCAAGTGGCAAATGACTTGATCATTTCGCTGGTGCGATTCCAGCAAACCCAACCAAAAAACAAATCATATATATAAAGGAGATTCACATCATGGCAAATTCTAATAGTTCAAATCAATTACTAGTTCCAGGAGCAGAGCAAGCAATCGATCAAATGAAATACGAAATCGCTTCTGAATTTGGTGTAAACCTTGGAGCAGAAACGACAGCTCGTGCAAACGGTTCAGTTGGTGGAGAAATCACAAAACGTCTTGTATCTTACGCTCAACAACACATGGGTGGAACAAAAGCTTAATTTCATATCTGGATCATAGAAGGCACCTCTTATGGTGTCTTCTTTTTTTGCTTTTATCCCTCACCAATTCCCTTTCCAGCTCATATCATGTAGTAGAAAGGAGCGGATCTTCATGGACATTATTTCCGGTATGAACTTTGAACTTCTACAATTTGTAGGTATTTCTCTATTATGTGAATATGCTCATAGTATTCGGTCCTTTCACCTTTATAAAAAAAGCATGACATAAAATTGTACCATTTTGTGTTCTTTTCACTTATAGTATGTAGTGGAGGGATCGAACAGATGAAAATAGCTCTTTTCGGTGCTCATGGACGTGTAGGACAAGCATTTCTTCGTTTCGTTCAAGTAGATGATCGTTACTTGGTTCGTTCATTGATTCGGACAAACCGGGAAGGAATGCTTGCGGGTATGTTTCAAGTCACCGGCAATTCAAGAAATCAAGAAGATGTGCTTGAGACGATCAAAGGATCAGATATTGTTGTGAGCTGTCTATCAACAGATGGTGATGATACATTATCTGTTTCAATGGCACATATCGTACAAGCCATGAAGCAAACAAATACATCAAGAATTATTACGATTGGCACGGCGGGGATCTTAAAAGCAAGGCAGCAGCCGGAGCTTTACCGCTTTGAAACAAGTGAATCAAGGCGAACCACTTCCCGAGCAGCTAAAGAGCATGCCAAGGCGTATGAAATCCTACAATCAACTGAACTAGATTGGACCATTATTTGTCCAACCTATTTACCAGATGGAGAAGTGACACGGTCATATCGCTATGAAAAAGATTTTCTCCCTATAGACGGAAAGAAAATTTCAGTTGAAGATACCGCCCACTTTTTATATCAACAGTTAAATTCGAAGGAATTTATGCATCAGCGAGTCGGCATCGCTTATTGATCATGTAGCCCGTGCAAACCATATACAACCGGTAAAAAGTCGAGGTAATGAGAAATAAATCCTCGAATCATAAGAGCCCCTTTCGCATGAAAGAGGCTCTTTTTCTACTTCCTTCGGCTATTCATTTTAGCTGCTTGCAAGAGCACCTTTTTGCAGTTCGTACATTTGCGCATACAGCCCACCTTGCTCCATGAGTTGTTCATGGCTGCCTCGCTCGACAATTTCACCTTTTTCTAACACCAAAATCATATCGGCTTTCTTAATGGTGGATAATCGGTGAGCAATAACAAAGGTGGTTCGTCCTTCTTTGACTACATCAAGCGCCCGCTGAATGATGGCCTCTGTTTCTGTATCGATGTTGGCGGTTGCTTCATCTAAAATTAAGATCGCTGGATCGTACGCCAGTGCGCGGGCAAATGAAATCAACTGACGTTCCCCTGAAGAGAGGGTACTTCCCTTTTCAACCACTGGTTCATCAAAGCCTTGTGGAAGGTGCCTCAATAACTCTGCTGCGCCTACTTGCTTTAATGAGGATTCAATGGTTTCTCTTTTGATGTCTTCGTTCCCTAAGCTGACATTGGATGCAATCGTTCCAGAAAATAAATAAGGATCTTGCAGAACAATGCCCATTTGTTTACGCAAAGTTTGGCGCGACTGATGATAAATACTTTCTCCATCAATGAGAATATCTCCCTGTTGGATGTCATAAAAACGGAGCAGCAAGTTCATGATCGAGCTTTTTCCTGAACCTGTATGCCCCACAAGTGCAACTGTTTGGCCCTTTTTTGCTTCAAACGTAATGTTCTTTAGTACGTTATTCCCTTCATTATAAGCGAAGGTTACATCTTGAAACTGAACGTACCCCTCCATTTTCTTCTGATCAGGTTCTTCCACTTTTGTTCCTGGCTCATCTAATAATCGGAAGACCCTTTCCGATGAAACCCTTGCTAATTCCAATCTAGAAAATTGGTTCACAATGCCTGTAATCGGCTGAAACAATCGATTTAAATAATCGACAAATGCATAGAGTACGCCAATGGACACAATGCCAGACGCACCTAATGACGCGCCGCCAAAGTACCAAATGAGCGCAACATACGCTAAATTACGCAGCAGGTTCACCAAGTTATGTGAAAGGAGTGAATTTAAATGAAGCATTTTTCGCTGATATCGAAAGTGATTGTTATTCAGCTCATCGAATTCTTCTTTCGTCGCTTTTTCATGGCGAAATGCTTGAATAATCGTCATCCCTTGAATTGCTTCATTTAGTTTTGCATTGATTTCACTGATAATAGAACGAATGCGGTGATTGTATACTGATGCAAATTTCCGGTAAGTCATTGACCATAGGAAAATAATCGGTACAGCTACCAAACAAATGAGTGCCAGCTTCACATTTAATAAAAACATGGCGATATAAATTCCAATCATGTAAATGGCACTGGTCACGAAATTAGCGAGGACAGTTACATATAAATCACGGATGGTTTCCGTGTCATTCGTGATCCGTGCTACTACTTTTCCAGCCGGTAAATTATCAAAATACTGAATGGGCAACGTTTGAATATGCTTAAATATGTCTACCCTCATTTTTTGGATAATACGATTTGCAATCCGCTGGAGCAAATAATGCTGCCCATACTGAAAGAAGATCGCAATGACGAGCAGCCCTAGATAAAATAGAACAAGCTGTATCAAACCACTAATTTCAGGCTGATAAAAAGCGAATATTTCCTCTTTTGATAAACGCTGTACATCATAGGTTTTGCGCTCGTTCCCATTTTCAATGGTAAGCTGATTTCCCGATATCGTCCGGTTTCCATCAAAACGAATCGGCTCATTCACAAAGTAGTAACCGAACCCGACTTGCACCACATTGATTTGCTTTCCAGCTTCATTTTCATTCTTTAATCGATCACTTCGTATATAGTTATTTCCTTGGTAATAAACCGTTTCATCTGTTTTTTCATTTACCTCGACATACTGTTTTTCGACACCTAAAATATGATCATCAATCATTTTCTTCCCAATAAATGGTCCTGTCAGCTCAGCACCCACGGCAATGATCAGAAAGATCAAGGCAATAGACAGTACTTTCTTATATAGGAGTGCATAGGCAAGGAGTCTTCTTCCTGTTGTCATGCCTCATCCCCTCCTTCCAGCTGATTTGTCAGCTGCTGACGCAGAAATTGTTCTTTGTACCATCCATCTTGCTGAATGAGCTCTTGGTGAGTTCCCTTTTGGACGATGCGTCCCTCTTCCATGACAAGAATGAGATCAGCATGCTCAACAGCTGATAGACGATGTGTCGTAATAAACGTCGTTTTTCCATGACGGTTTTGTCTTAAATTTTCTAAAATAGCGGTTTCTGTTTTCGCATCAACCGCAGATAGAGAGTCATCCAAAATCAAAATGTCGGGATCAATTAATAAAGCACGTGCGATGGAAATTCGCTGCTTTTGACCGCCTGACAGCGCCACGCCTTTTTCCCCAACCATTGTTTCGAGGCCTTCTGGCAACAGTCGTAAATCCTTTTCAAAGTAAGCGTCTTTGATGGCTTGTGCTAATTCATTTTGTTTCGCTTCCATATGACCAAAGCGCATATTCTCTTCTACACTTTTTGAGAAAAGGATATGATCCTGAGGTACATAACCGATCCATTGAAATAGCTGATCCAATTCAGTGTCTTGGATCGGAACACCTGATAAGCGTATTTGTCCATCACCTGGCGGGTACTGCCGCAGGAGCTGTTTCACAATTGTTGTCTTGCCGCTTCCTGTTTTCCCTGTAATGCCAATCGTTTGCCCTTTTCGGACAGTAAAGGACACATCGACTAAATTATCTTTAGACGAAGTTGGATATCTGAACGTCACATGATCAAATTGAATATCGCCAGGCTCTTGTAATGCTTTTGGCTGAGCTGTGTCTGTTACATCCGGCTTATAGCTGAGGGTATGATTCAACCGATCTAACGACGCATTTCCTCTTTGCATGATATTAATCAACTCACCGATCGCAAACATTGGCCAGATCATCATCCCAAGATAGACGTTAAATGCAACAAGTTCACCAATCGTTAAATCACTTTGAAACACAAGATATGCTCCATAGCCAATTCCGATTAAGTAACTGATGCCCACAAGCAATTTCACTGTCGGCTCAAACAATGAATCAATGATCGCCACTCGCATGTTTTTTTGGAATACATCATCTGTCATTTGGCGAAAGCGTTCGACATCTTGTTTCTCCTGTACAAAAGACCGGATGACCCGAACGCCGGCCACTGATTCCAGTACACGATCGTTCATATCACCAAATGCATCTTGAGCGACTGTAAAGCGCGCATGAATCTTGCTGCCATAAAACGCAATCAAGATCGCCATCAGCGGCATGGGAATAATCGCCATTAAGGTTAATTTCCAGCTAATCGTCAGCCCCATCGTAAAAAAGATCATCAGCATATAAGCAGTGGAATCAACCAATGTCAGAACACCAAAGCCTGTCGTTAAGGCAACAGCATTCAAATCGTTTGTACCTAAGGCCATTAAGTTGCCGGTTTTTTTCTTTTCATAAAAGGTTGGTGTCATCTTAAGTAAGTGACGCATTAATTTTCCGCGCATCACACGCTCCATGACATTCGCGCCGCCAAATAACTGATACATCCAAAAATATGTCAGCGTATAGACGAAGACACCAAGTAAACAAAAAATAGTCACATAAAACACAATACTAGATGTGGTAAATTGACCAGAACGAATGTCATCAACTGCCTGCCCAAGATACCTTGGCGGCAGCATTTCAAGCACATTCACAATGAGCAGCAGCGTAATGGCGATCGTATATCGCCTCCACTCTTGTTTAAAGAACCAGCCTAATTTTGCAAATACTGAAAACATGTTCGTCTCTCCTTTTAAAGCTAGCCGCTTTCTATATTTTCCTGGCTGTCACCTTGTTTCGTTTTTTGAGCTTTTGTCATTTGTCTTGCTTTTGGCATGTTCACATGCTTTCACTCCTCTTCATTTAATTGTTGATATTCATACTTTTATTTCGGGAAACGAAATGAATACAACAAAAAAAGAGGCAACCAGCTGACTGGTACGCCTCTTTTATACATGATAAAAAGGCGCATGTTGACAAATACGCAACATACGCCTTGATTCATCCGATCAATTGGAACATAATGGTTCCTTTTCAATGACCAATGAAGGTGTATTTGTCACGTGAATCAACCCATTCATGCAGTTTGATTTCATTCTTCCACTGTTGCACATGACATTTCCTCCTTTTGGCTCTTGAATCTTTTTTTATCTTATAGTGGCTGTCACCATTTTGTCAATAAATATTTTTCAATAAATGAAATTTTCTAACAAAAATACAATCGCCTTTATGTGTATCTTTTTATGATAACGGGTATACCATGAGTGTAAAGACTCCTTTTGAAAGGAATGAGGACATTGTTTCAAGCTGATCGGATGGTCGTTGCGTTTGATGGACATGAAGACAGTAAGAAAGCATTAAAGAAGGCAATCGCTTTATCCAAAACCTTGCATGCCAAGCTGACCGTTGCCTATGCACATGATGGCAAATCAAGCAGACAGGTGTTTGATGCACCACGCCCAATGACTGGCGGGGCTTATATCGGGGGCGGCATGGCAGACCTTCAAACACCCCCTGTGTATGTACCTCATGCCGAACAGCAAAGTCCCTTGATCTTTGAAGACCATACAGAAGAGGTCGTTACGGAAGCGAGGATGCTTTTAAATGAGGAGCAGTTTGAAGCTGCCATTGAAATTGTTGAGGGGGAGCCCGCAGAAGCCATTATCGAATATGCTGAAGAGATATCAGCAGACCTCATCGTCATGGGAGCACGTGACCAAAGCAGATTAAAAAAAATGCTATTTGGCAGTGTGAGCGAAAAGTTATCATCAAATTCAGATATACCTGTGCTTATTGTGAAATAAATCAGATTGTTGACAAAGGGCTAAAATGATCTTGATTTTAGCCCTTTGTCTTCTTTCAGCGTGATAGAAAAGCTTTGCAGTTTAGGAAGGACGAAGAGCGGAGCGAATTTGACATTCGTGAGCACCGGCACGCAGGACTGACACAGAATGCGAGGGTTTGTCTACACGCTGAAGGCTGTAAACGTTGGTTTACAGCCTTTTTCTTTATGAAGAAATGGATGCTTCACTTTCATGTTTAATTTTTTTCTGGAAACCTTCCTGTACACGCTTCGTGATCTCTCCTGGAACGCCTTCCCCTACTCGCTGACCATCTATCTCAACAATTGGAATGACTTCAGCAGTCGTCGAACTGATGAAAATTTCCTGCGCGCGCAGTAGCTCTTCTTTGCTTATACGGGTTTCTTCGACACTGCATCCTTCTTCCTCACATATCTCAAGCAGCTTTCTACGGGTAATGCCGTTTAAAATGAGATTGTTTGCTGGGTGAGTACGAATTACGCCATCAATGACGGCATATACATTCGAGGAGGTTCCCTCGGTCACAAAACCGTCTCTGATGAGAATCGCTTCAAACGCACCGGCTTCAGACGCTTTCTGCTTCTCCATGACGTTATATAACAGGTTTAAACTTTTAATATCACACCTTAACCAGCGAAGATCCTCAGATAATAAGGCCTTTGCACCAGCTGCCTGCTCTTGAACAGGTTTTTTCACATGGAACGTATATGCCGTGATTTGAGGAGTGAGAGAATCACCATATTGATGTTTACGAGGTGCGACACCCCGAGTGACTTGAATATACACACCGCCATCTGTTAATTGATTGTGAGCGACTAACTGTTTTAGTTTTTCTTCCATATCTGATACTGTACCTTGCAGATGAATGCCGATTTCTTTTGCACTCTTGAACAAACGCTCTGTATGCTCTTTTAAT
Source organism: Bacillus pumilus (assembly GCF_024498355.1). Taxonomy (GTDB): domain Bacteria; phylum Bacillota; class Bacilli; order Bacillales; family Bacillaceae; genus Bacillus; species Bacillus pumilus_P. Next base: position 968,467 of record NZ_CP101833.1, on the reverse strand, counting down.
GTAAACAAAGTACCATTGTATACACGGATGACCTCATAGACTCCGTCGCCAAATTGATACCCTCTGTCCTCAATATCAACATGTGCATCTTTTTTTTCAATGAAATCTCCATTGTACAATATTTTCATATGGAATCTCCCCTTCGCTTTGCTTTAATGGTTGAGTCTGATGCTATCTTAGCGGATAAATGTAAACGTTTCAATGATTAATCAGAATTATTTCATACGAACATAAATCGATAACCTCCTATTGTAACAAATATAGATTCATAACCAAAAAGATTCCAATTTTTTAGCATCTTCTATATTCATAGGCTCTTTTTTCCTGTATACTTACTCCATATGAGCACGACAAAAAACAGCGGAAAAAGACAGAATCCACTACATGATTCGACACAAATTTTTGATTTATTGGAGCGATTGTAATGCAACGGGTTACGAAAAAACAGACACCTTCAAACACGATGCTGCTCTCAAAGGCGATTGGTTTAGTGATTCTATCACTGATCCTCTTTTTCATTTGGGATATGTCTAAAACCAATATGCAGGCAGCAGACCAGCCGGCTGAAATGTCTGCGAGCAGTCAATTCCGAGACACAAGCACAAGTCTGAAAGCAAAAGATGATTCTCCGAAAACACTAGATGCACATTTTAAGATCAATCCAAACAAACATGTAACGGATCAAACGATCTTTTTAACCTTTGATGATGGTCCTACTGCTACATCAAATCAGCTGTTAGATGTGCTAAAAGCGCATCAAGTGAAGGCTACATTCTTTATGCTTGGGCCCCAGATCAAAGAACACCCAGCAGCTGTTAAAAGGCTTCATCAAGAAGGTCATCAATTAGGGCTTCATGGCATCACGCATGATGTGAAACGCTTTTATCAAAAAAGTGATTCTCCAGTAAACGAGATGAAAGAAGATCAGCGCATTTTGGCTTCTGTCACAGGTGAGTATACACATCTTGTGAGAACACCTTATGGCAGTTCCCCCAATTTAACAGATCAGCAAAAAGCACGTTTAAAACAAAAAGGCTTTATATACTGGGATTGGACAATTGATAGCCTTGACTGGAAATATAAAAGCTCAAAATATGTACCAGAGGTATTGAATCAGCTGCAAGTGCTAGAGACAAAACACCCGAAAGAACCAAAAATCATATTAATGCATGATCAGCCAGCTACCGCAAAATACTTAAATAGTTTGATCACACAGCTAAAAGCAAAGGGCTATACATTTGAAGTCCTTGATGAAACAATGAAGCCGCTGCAGCAATAAAGAAAACCCGCACCTTTTGGATGCGGGTTTTTTGATGATTTATAGAGCTTTCACGAGATCGCCAATCCGTTCATGAAAGACAAGATCAAAAAGCGAATCGTATTCTGTTTCACTCAAATTCATCATCACCTTGAAGATGGAAGGATGATGGGCTGCATCTTCTGGAATATATCGTGCTGGCGCCACTTCTAGGGAAGTTCCCATAACCAGCAGCATGTCCGTTTGCTGAAGCGATCTCTCCACTTGATCAAAATGCTTCACCATATCTCCAAAAAGGACGACATCTGTTTTGAGCACACGTCCACACGTGCGGCCGCCTGAGGAGACCCTTTGACAAACCGGTACCTCTTCTTTTAATAAATAAGGCAGTTCATATGTCGTCCGGCAAGATGGACAAGTGGCTGTTTGAATGGAACCATGCAGTTCATAGACATGCTGGCTTCCCGCCCTTTTATGCAGGCCGTCAATATTTTGGGTAAAAATATCCACGTGCTTTCCTTGTTTCTCAAGGTTGGCTAAGAAATCATGTCCATCATTTGGTTCATACTCTCCACTCATTTTCATCTGAAACAATTCCTTAAATTTCGGCCAGAATTGATGAGGGTGTGATAAAAAATAGGACCGGCTCATCGCCTCCATGCGAGTGGTATCTTCTGTCCACAAGCCACCTGTTGATCTAAAATCAGGAATACCCGACTCTGTGCTCATACCAGCTCCTGAAAGGACTGTAATATGTGAGGCCTGCGTTAATCTCTCTTTTAGCGCTGCCACCTTTGTTTGATCCACTCACAATTCCTCCTTTATTCCCCCAGCTGTTTCTCACCCTTTTGTTTCATATAAATGGTCTGTCCAGGGAAAGCAAATTCTACACCTTCTTGATGGAAAATATCAATGATGCGATAGTTAATGTCTTGCTTCATATCGAGGTTTTCAGCCCAAGCCGTCGTGTTCGTGTAAAAGTTGAAAAATAAGCTCAAATAGCTGTCTGCCAGTACATCGAGATTCACCATGATCGTTTCCTTATGAACCCCATCATGCTCATGAAGCATTTGTTTAAGGCGTTTGATACACTTATCAATGTTTTCCTTTGGTGTATTGTAGGACACACGAACGGAGAACGTAATCTGACGTTTATTCATTCTCGTCCAGTTTGTGATTGGCTCCTTTGAAAGGGTGGAATTCGGCACTGTCACCACCGCTTCAGCAGGTGTTCTAAATTTTGTGCTTCGAAACGTAATGTCCTCTACAGTCCCAAGTACACTTGGTGTCTCTACAAAATCGCCCATCGTAAAAGGCTTCTCTGTAATAATGACAATCCCTCCAAAAAAGTTCGCCACTGTATCCTGCGCAGCGAGCGCAAAGGCTAGTCCACCTAGACCAAGTCCTGCCACAAGCCCGTTCACATCATAATTAAATTCTTGTGCAATGACACTAATACTTAATGCAATAATAATGAAACGAAGAACCTTTGATAAAAAAGGTGCTAAAATATCATCCATTTCTAATTCAAACTTCGAATTCACCTTTTGAAATAAGAATGAAGACGCAGCGGTTAAGTTACAAAGCCCCCATGTCAGCATCAATATAATAGAGGATCTATAAAATTTGATGATGACATCCATATGATGCTCAAAATATGGTGCCTGTCTTAATGCAAAATATAAACCAAGTGCCACAAAAAACAGTCTGGCAGGTTTTTCGAATGCCACAACAATTTGATTAATCACCTCGGTTTTAGACCGATTCGTCAGCCTAAAGAGAAGGTGAAATAAGTACTTCGTAAATACTTTCCGAAGCAATAAAAAAAGCAATAAAATACAAAGGCTAATGCCAATTTGGATCGCAATATCTACTGTAAAATATGTATCCATCCATTTTTGTGTAAACATATCTGTCTCTCTCCTTTAAAACAATCCTCTCTAGTTTATAATATAACCTTCGTTTGTGTCCTCTCTTAAATGTCTGACCTTAATATAAAAAGCCTCGGGACCTATCCCGAGGCATGATGTTCAATTATGAAATTTTGGCTTGAGACATAACGACGGGCAGCAAACTACTTTTTCTTCTGAGCCTGATCAAGGAGAGTCGCTTTAAACATTTCAGCATCGGTTTCGACCTTAATACGTTCTTCAACTCTAATTCTCCCTTTACCCAATCATCTCGCCTCCTTTTCATCATTATAAAACATCAGAATTTTCAGTCAACATGACGAAAGCACTAATATTTTGACGAATGCTGACGATTTGGACAAAATTGATCGAAGAAAAATTGATGTTATTCAGATTTACTCAATAAAAGCTTGGGATATTCCTACAACTTTTCATATTGATACAACATGCTTTCTCAGCACATGTTATTTCACTATTACATACAGCTCTCACCTCTCCATATAGTAAAGAAGGAAAACCGGCAAAGCATTTGATATGATAAGATCAGAACGAATGTCAGGGAGCTGGAGCATGTGTATATTATCGCGCATAGAGGGTCATCAAGCGCTGCCCCAGAAAATACAATCGCTGCGTTTGATTTAGCAGTTCAGCAGGGGGCAGATTATATTGAGTTAGACGTACAGCTGACATTGGATCAGCACGTAGCCGTGATCCATGATGATACCATTGATCGAACGACAGACGGAAGCGGCTTAGTGAAAAGTTATACACTTGATCAGCTGAAGAAGCTGGATGCAGGAAGCTGGTTTGATGAACGGTTTGCCAACGAACGAATCCCAACATTACAAGAAATTCTTGAAAGATACAGACAGCGCATCGGGATACTGATTGAGATCAAGCAACCAAAACGGCAGATTGGGATTGAAAAGGCAGTTGTCGACATCATCAACCGGTTTACCTATTCCCGTCATATCATGGTTCAATCTTTTGATGACAATGCACTCCAAAGAGTCAAAGCTTATGCACCTTCTCTTCGAACAGCTTTTATCATAAAACCTTCCGCCTTAAAACTGGCGAAAAGAAAATTAGCGGTGTACAGTTCCTTTGCGGATTGTCTTAATATGAAGAAAACGATGATCAACAGATGGTGGATAGACCGCATCCACTCATTCGGGATGGATGTATTTATATGGACAGTGAAAGATCAAAAAACAGCCAATCGGATAAAAAAATACCCCATTGATGGAGTGGTGACAGATCACCCACCATTTTTTCAAAAGGAGAAATGACTAAATGAAAGCTTATCTTGCCGTTTTTATCGGTGGACTGCTTGGCACACTTTGCAGATATGAACTAAGCCAAACCGTTGTCAGCCAAACATTCCCCTATGCAACGATGATCGAAAACATTTTGGGCAGTCTGTTTCTTGGTTTTGCGACAGGATACTTTCTATTTCAGAAGGGAAAAAAATATCTTGCTGCTTTGATCGGAACAGGATTTTGTGGTGGGTTTACGACAATGTCCACTTTTTCTAAAGAGACTGTTCTCCTATTACAGGCTGGACAGTTCAATTTGAGCATGATGTACATCCTGCTCTCCGTGATTGCCGGAGTGGCCGCTGCCTTATCTGGACTTATGATCGCTCAGCAGCTCTTTCATCAAAATGAGCAGCAGAAAGGAAGCAGATAAATGATTATTTTTTATACAGCTGTTGCCGGCGGACTTGGCAGTGCTCTTCGTTTTTTCATCAGCCAATCGATTCAGAAAACTCATTCCCATGCTCGTTTCCCATACAGTATCATTCTTATCAATTTATTAGGTGCTGCCGGTTTAGGTTTACTGACAGGTGCAGTGACTGCCAATCATCCGCTGCTTGTGATTATTGGAACCGGGTTTTTCGGCGGCTTTACAACATTCTCTACTTTTAGTGTAGAGTCTGCGACTATGCTGATGCAGCATCAAATAGGAAAGCTCACTGTCTATTTATTTGTGACGATCATCGGATCTTTATGTCTCTTTGCTGCGTTTTATCAAATAGGACAACACCTTTTTTAAATATTCGTGATGGCGGCTAAGCTAATGAGCAGCTGATCCATTAACTGGCGCTTCATTAAAAAAAGTGTTTTTTCACTATAGCCGATTTCGATTGCACATTTTGCCATCCGCCAATCTCTAAAATATTTGTAATCAATCAGCTGCTGCTCTATGTCATCCAATTCTTTTAGTGCTGTTTCAATACAAGCAACGATTAGTTCATACTGGTTTTTCTGTTCTTCTAACTTTTTTCGTGTCATGTGATCCTGATGAAGCGGATTTCTTTTTTCAAGCTGCCTTTCAATATTTAAGATTGCTGCCTGATAATTTTTGAAATTCTTCAAATGAAACTCAATTCGTTTCATTGAGGTTTTTTTCTCCGTGCTGCTTGCTGTTTCATACCAAAGCATGTCCATCCCCCTTAACGAACGTTTGTTCTTATTATATACGAACGTACATTCGTTAAAAAGAGACTAAATACCTAAAAAAACCTTGAGCTTATTTTTCGCTCAAGGTCATTTCGTTTACTAACAGCGGCTCTTTTATATCAAGCCCAGTGCGTGTGTTTCCTTTATCCGATGACGTGACGCCTTTCTTCAGGTCTATCTTTTTAATATAGCGTCCATCCATTTCCAGCACCTTTATCCGAATGTCATCAAGATAAATAGACTGTCCTTCTTGGATATCAATATTTTCTTTTAAGATTAACCCGCCTATTGTATCAATTTCTTCATCATGATAGGAAAGCTCGATCAAATCATGAATTTCATCTAATCTCACTTTGCCATCTAATACATAATGATGTTCGGCTCTTTTTTGAATGACCGGCTGCTCATCTTCATCAAATTCATCTCGAATGTCTCCGACAATCTCTTCTAAAATATCTTCCGTTGTAACAAGTCCAGACGTTCCGCCATATTCATCGGTTAACACCGCCATATGCATTCTATCGCGCTGCATCTTGACGAGTAGTTCCTGAATTGGAATCGTGTCAATCACTTCAATCACAGGATATATATAATCTTGAATCTTCAGTTGATCTTTTTCTTCCTGATACACAATATCTGCAAAGAGCTGCTTTTTGTTCAACATGCCAATGACATGGTCTTTATCCCCTGAAAATACTGGAAAGCGTGTATACTTTTCCTTTGTCATGATGGCCAGTATATCGTCTAATGGCATATCTTCTGGGATTGCGCAAATTTCTCTTCGGGGTATCATGATCTCTCTGGCAATTCGATTATCGAAATCGAAAATTTTGTTCATATAGTTATATTCTGATGAGTTGATTTCCCCATTTTTTAAGCTCTCAGATAATAAAATCTTCAATTCCTCTTCAGAATGGGAATGTTCTTTTTCAGAGCCCATATCGATGCCCATCATTTTGGTCAACACTCGGGCTGATCCGTTTAAAACATAAATGAAAGGGAACATGAGGATATAAAATGCATGCAGCGGGCCTGACAGCCAAAGCGTCATTTTTTCTGCCTTTTGAATGGCGAGCGTTTTTGGAGCAAGCTCACCTACGACTACATGCAAAAAAGTAATAATAGAGAACGCAAGTGTTGCTGAGATCAGGCTGATTGCTGAATCAGGAATGTTTGTCAAACCGAAACCTCGAACCAAAAGTTCTTTCACTGCCGGCTTACCGATCCACCCTAAACCGAGTGATGTCACTGTAATACCGAGCTGACAGGCTGACAAATATTCATCTAGCCTTGATGTCACCTTTTTCGCCATGATGGCCTTTTTGGACCCTTCGGCAACAAGCTGATTAATTCTGGAACTTCTCACCTTCACAATGGCAAACTCAGATGCAACAAAGAAAGCTGTTAAAGCAATCAAAACACCGACTATACTCAGATTAACAATATCGTCCATTTAACCTTGCTCTTTCTTAGAAGAACAAGGAGTCACCTCCTGATTGATGATGTTGTCTTTTGCAAAACGGTTAACTGATTAAATAAGACTACTTTGAGGGTCCCACTTAACCACCTCCGATTCACGTAAAATCCGCCTCTCTACATATCTACATATATATGAAACGGTATTCAATTTATTTTACCATAAAAAATCTGAAAATTCCTGTATCGTCATGTTATTTTTGACAGGACAATCTAGAACGAGGGAAATCCCCCTCTGTTTCTTCTTATTGGCAGGAAATATGAACAATTAACTTGTATTTCAGCATAGAATTATATTAAACTATTTTCATAAACTATAACGTGACGGTTAGGAGGAGATGTTCAGATGGGGCTGAGAAAAAGTATCGTATTGGTGAACTAGCACAGATTGCACAGGTGACGAAACGAACTGTAGATTATTATACAAATCTCGGATTGCTAGCGCCTGTTAGATCTTGCTCAAATTATCGTTATTACGATGAACATGCTTTAAAACGATTACAATTAATCGTTCTTTGCAAACAGCAGAGATTGGCTCTTTCTGACATCAAATCCAGATTAAATGAACAATTCCCTTCTCAAAAAGAGAATCATGATGAACTTGTCCATTTAACCTCTGATATCGATCAGATGAATGAGCATATGGACCGCATTTTGGCACGTTGTAAGCAGCTTCAACCAGAACAACGTGAAAAACTAAAAGAGCAGCTTACACCTGAAAAAATGACGGCTGTCCAATCATTTTTACTGCTGTTAAGTTAAAATTTTTACTAAACAGGAGGTGTTACCTTCGTTCTCAAAGTCAGAACGAAGGCCTTAATTGGACATAGTTAATTTACTCATAGTTGCTTTACTTATAGCTTTAACCGCATTTTTCGTTGCATCAGAGTTTGCGATCATTCGCTTAAGAAGCTCAAGAATTGATCAATTAATCGCAGAAGGTAATAAAACAGCAGTTGCTGTCAAGCATGTGACGACTCACCTTGATGAGTACTTATCTGCCTGTCAGCTTGGTATTACCATTACCGCCCTTGGAATAGGTTGGTTAGGGGAAGAAACGATTGCGCATATGCTTGCTCCACTGTTTGTAGAGCTGTCAATTCCTCAATCAGCTAGTCACATTGTCACTTTTATTATTGCGTTTAGTATTATGACGTTTTTACACGTTGTGGTTGGAGAGCTTGCACCGAAAACACTCGCCATTCAAAAGGCTGAGCAAGTATCCCTTCTTTTTGCTAGACCGCTGATGATCTTTTACAAGGTGATGTTCCCGTTCATTTGGGTATTAAATGGATCTGCTCGTCTATTAACGAAAGCGTTTGGTCTACAGCAAGTATCTGATCATGACATGGCGCACTCTGAAGAAGAATTGCGGATTATTTTATCAGAAAGCTATAAGAGCGGCGAAATTAACCAGTCTGAATTCAAATATGTGAACAAAATTTTTGAATTTGATGATCGTCTGGCGAAAGAAATTATGATTCCTCGTACCGAAGTTGTCAGCTTCCCTCACGATATTACCATTGAGGAAATGCTGAAGGTCACCAAGGTAGAGAAATATACACGTTATCCAATTGAAGATGGCGATAAAGACAACATGATCGGTGTTGTGAATATTAAAGAGGTTCTCACTGCGTGCATTAGCGGTGAATGTTCTACAAGTGATACGATCGAAAAATTTGTGAATCCGATTATTCATGTGATTGAAACGGTTCCTGTTCATGATTTACTGCTAAAAATGCAGCGTGAACGTGTACACATGGCAATCTTATCAGATGAATATGGCGGTACAGCAGGTCTTGTTACTGTTGAAGACATCCTTGAAGAAATCGTCGGTGAAATTCGTGATGAATTCGATATTGATGAAATCAACGAAGTGCGTAAGCTGGGAGAAGACCATTACATCTTTGATGGGAAAGTCCTTGTGGATCAAGTCAACCTACTGTTAGGTATTACACTTGATAATGAAGAAGTGGACACGATTGGCGGCTGGTTCCTCACGCAGAAGTATGAAGTAGAGAAAAATGACTCCATTCGTGAACAAGGCTATGAATTTATCATTAATGAAGTCGATGGACACCACGTGGTATACATCGAAGTCAAAAAGTTAAATGAACAACTATTAGAAGCAGCCGAAGAAGGCGCTTCGTAAGAAAAAACGACCCTTGCCCTAAGCAAGTGGTCGTTTTTTTTATGCCTTTTCCATTAATTGAGCTTCAAGTTCTTTTATTTTTGTATTTAATACTTCCGTCATAGCACCTAATCTTTCTTTTGGCGGCAGATGATCGAATTCAGACAGTTCAATCGGTTCCCCGATGATTAAGCGCATTTTCCCCTTTTTGAAAAGACTTTTCGCATTTGATGGTCCTTTGTACGCCGCTGGAACAATTGGCGCTTTGCCGAGCTGTGCAATGGTGACCGCCCCTCTTTTTAAAGGAACATCTTCTGTTGTACGTGTTCCACTTGGGAAAATGCCAACGATCTTTCCCTCTTTTAATAATTTAATGGGCGTTTTAATACTGCTTGGCCCAGGATTCTCTCGATCAACTGGAAAGGCATGAATTCTTTTTAAAAATCCACCGATCCATTTATTTGCAAACAATTCTTTTTTCGCCATGTAGTGGATCTCAAACGGAAGAATTCCTGCGCCTAGTGCAAGAACATCCACAAAACCCTCATGCGTACATGCAATGACAAAACCTCGATCCGTTGGCAGATTTTCTTTTTGATATACTTTGATTCCGCCTCGGAGAGCAAAAAATGCTTTGATGGTATAGCCTGAAAATTTATACATAGTGCACTTCCTTTGTTTGAAGAATGAAGGATTTGTTTCTATTATAACAAATTTTTTATTACCTGGTACTAAAAATTTTGTGATGCCGCTAAAATAAAAGCTGCTCACTAAAATCAGCTTTTCGTTTGAAATCCTTGCTCCTTCTGTATTCAGACATGCGGTTTTAGGAGAGAATAAAATAGGAATTGTCCAATTTTGTCGTTTTTCGAAGGTTTTTCCTGATTTGTTCTATTGAAAATGCTTTATAAATGAAGCAAATTTCGCTATGATAAGGAGAAATGATTTTGATTCGGCGAAAGAGATGAGTAATGTACGGCCTATGAGAAGTTTCGTGCAACTTTATGCCTTTCTTATGCGTGTATAACATAGAGGGGAGAAAAATCAGTGACGATCGATGAAATTTATCAAATGTATATGAACGATGTTTACAGGTTTCTGCTCTCCATGACAAAAGACAAACATTTGGCGGAAGACTTATTGCAGGAAACCTTTATGCGTGCTTATATACATATTCATTCCTACGACCATAGCAAAGTGAAACCTTGGTTATTTCAGGTGGCACGAAATGCTTTTATTGATTATGTCAGGAAACATAAAAAAGAAGTGACCATATCGGATGATCTAATTGGCGGCCTTTTACAAACGTCTGTACAAAGCCCTGCTGAACAGGTTGAAATAAAAGAAGTTCTCACCATGTATTTGGAGCAGCTTCCAGATAACTACAAGGAAGCGTTGACATTGTATTATTTAAAAGAACTGAATTACAAGGAAGCATCCAAGGTCATGAATATTACTGAAGCAAATTTTAAAAGTGTTTTATTTCGTGCAAGGCAGCGCCTAAAAGCACTTTACAACAGAGGTGTTAATGATGAATGAAGAGTTTAACAAGCGATGGGAACAATATAATAATGGCGAGATGAATGAGGAAGAAATGATGGCGTTTGAAGAAGAGCTTGAAGAAAATGAAAAGCGCTTAAGTCAGGAGCTGAATGACTCGGATTGGACAGACTTCTCCATCAGTCCTGAAAAGCAAAAAGCCATTTTACAATACGGAAAAAGAAAGTCTTACTTACGTATTTCCGTACTTGCTGTCATATCTACACTCATTATTTTACCACTTTGTACATTGGGAAGTTATCTATACTACGGAGTTGGCGGAGCAGAGAGCAAAGGCAATCATTTCATGGAAACAGCTGCTGTGACAGTCGCTCTGACAAAACCAAACGTGGCCATTGATATGAAGGATTTAAAAGGACAGGTCAAGCTGTTTGGTATGAACACAGAGCTTAAGCTGCAAAAACAAATTGGCAATAAAACAGAAGCCATTGGCAGTGAACAAATTGAAATGTTTTTCGATAAATTAAAACAGCCTACAATCTCTTATTATGGTGACAGTGCACGTAATACGGAGGATTTCTTTACCCACCCTTCTACGCAGGCAGATGCATCAAAAAAACAAACACTCACGACTTTAGACAAGCTTCCTGAAGGAACAGTGAGTGAAGTGTATGTATCCTATGACAAAGCTTACACACCAAAGGACGTTTATTCCTTGGCTAAAAAATATGATATGAAAGTGCTTTGGAATGCGATTAAAACAGAGGATTCATTAAGTAGGAATCAGCGCCCGATCGGTTTTCCTGGGAAAGACTCCGAATTTTTAAAAGAGCTTCAGCACACATCAAAAACAGAGGTAGATCAATTCAAAGATGCCCTTGCCTATGTCAATCAGCATCCAACCTGGGCAAAAACGATCTCCGGCAGACCTGAACTTGACCTGTCTAACCGAATACGCTATATCAATCAAAATGGTGTCACGATTTATGGCTCTGTTGTCACAGGTCCTTCTAAAGAAATTGAGAAATTTGTGAAGACAAAACGCATTAAAACGGCAAAAGTGAGCGAGGTGGAATTATGGAATTGGTAAGAATTTTTAAAGAGCATAATGTATTTGGCTGGATTTCTGTCGGCACAGCTATTTTATCCCTGCTCATGCTGAACCTCGCCATTATCAGCAATGTGACATTTTATTCTTTTCAAATGCTTCCTTTTGCAATGGCCGCAGTTCCATTTGGCATTATTGAACTGTTCATCAAAAAAGGTCGTACGGGCCCAGGTTTCCTAGGTGTCGTACTGAATATCTTTGTCATTGTTTGCGTCTATGCCATCGTATCAATTGATGTAGATCTTCAGTTAGGTTTTTAATGACTCACAAAATGAAAAGCCAGTGCTACTTGACTGCACCAAGTAGCACTAGCTTTTTCTGTGTATCCATTTATTTCTTATTTAATTCTGAGTTGCTTTCTTGAATATAAGAATACACAATCAATTCGATAGCAAGCCAGATGAAGAAACGAACATATGTGATGACGCCAAGCTTATAAATGATGATTGAATAAAAATAAGACTCCCCTTAGCGAGTCCGTATTCATGTTATTTAAAAGCCTTTAGACTGGTAGTGAACTATAATAAAGGTCCACTCCTGTTGCGCGAATGATATATGAAAAAAGAGACTGCTTCATGAGCAGTCTCTCAGATTGTTGACAAAGGGCTAAAATGATCTTCATTTTAGCCCTTTGTCTTCTTTTCAGCGTGATAGAAAGCCCTTGAAGTCTAGGAAGGACGAGTACCGGAGCGGAGCGAATTTGTGATTCGTGAGCACCGGCACGCAGGACTGACACAGAATGCGAGGGTTTGTCTACACGCTGAAAGACTGCTTCATGAGCAGTCTCTTTGAATAGATTAGTTAACAAATGTTTTCGCTCCAAGGTAAATCGGCTTCCAATAGCTTGAATTCATATCACTGATCGTCACACCGTCAGAAGCAGCATGGATAAACTTGTTGTTCCCAATGTAGACACCCATGTGAGATGGACCAGATTTATATGTCGTAAAGAACACAAAATCTCCAACCTTCGGTGTTGAGACGCTCTTCATCGAGCCCCAAAAACCTTCTGTTGTTTGTCTTGAAATCTTTTTTTGCTTGTTAATGATATACCACATAAACCCGCTGCAATCAAAGCCTTTCGGTGTCGTTCCACCCCATTTATATGGTGTACCGTTCTGTGCTTTAGCATCTGATACGAGCTTAGACTTGTTTAATGAAGAAGTAGAGACTGTTTTTCCTTTGACAGGTGTTGTCTTCGCTTTAGACGTCTTTTTCACCTTTAGCTTTTGTCCAATTTTGATGAGGTCTGTTTTGAGTTTATTTAATGATTTCAGCTCTTTCACTGTCATCCCATACTTTTTGCCAATTTTAGATAGTGTATCACCTTTGACAACTTTATGAGTGGCTGTCGCTGAAGCCGCTTTTACTTTTGTTGTTGTTTTTTTCGAGGAAGTTCCATTTACTTTTAACGTTTGTCCAACATAAATCATGTTAGATTTCAGCTTATTGTCTGATTTAATCTTGCTCACGGTTGTTTTGTATCTTTTCGCTAGAACAGAAAGAGAGTCACCTTTTTGAACCTTTACTGATTGTGCTGAGGCAGTTCCGGCAAATAATGTCGTCCCAAGTAGAACTGCACTTGCAGCTGTGATCAATTGTTTTTTCATTTGTTCCTCCTGTATGTATCTATCGTGATCCGAATTTTTATCTACTTTCTATTATAAGGATCAAATACCAGAAGAAATAGTCTTGACTTCCTAAGACATTATGCTTATTAATTCGGCAAAATTTATTTTTTTTTAGGGTTCTTTTTATTTCATTTTTATTACACAATCATGACAAAACGAATGCATCCTGTCATGGATAAATGATACATTCATTTCTCTTTTTGGTTCATTCTATGTAAAGTGGACCTTTACAATTTTAAAGCGAACTTTACGGTGCTGTAAAATGGAATCCACACTTCTGCTCTACCATTGTAAACGTAAGAGCGATACATAAACAATGAGGAGGCAAAATGAATGAGTGTGTTGAAAAGCTCGAAAACGAAAATAGCTGCTGTAGCAGCAGCATCTGTGCTATCGATTGGCATTTTTTCAGGAATTGAATTTGGACAGGCTGACAAAGCTGAAGCGAAAAAGAAACCAAAAAATGACGTACAAAATGTGATCGTGCTAATTGGAGATGGCATGGGAACACCTTATCTTTCAACTTACCGCTCATTTAAACACAACGGAGACCTTTCAAAGCAAACAGCGTTTGACCCTTACCTCACTGGCATGCACAAAACGTACCCTGACGACTCTAAAAGTAACATCACCGATTCAGCAGCGGCCGGTACAGCCATGGCGACTGGTAAAAAGACATACAACAATGCCATCAGCGTAAACAAAAACGGCAAAAAATTAAAAACAGTTTTAGAGGAAGCAAAGCGCAAAGGAAAGTCTACGGGTCTTGTCGTGACATCTGAATTAACCAATGCTACGCCTGCTGCGTATGCCGCCCACAATGTGTCTAGAAAAAACACAGCAGCCATTGCCGATAATTTCTTCGATGAGAAAATCGGGAAACAGCATACAGTCGATGTCATGCTTGGCGGAGGACTTATCGATTTTGTTCGCAAGGATCGTGATCTGACGAAGGAATTCAAAAAAGCAGGTTATGATTATGTCACAAACAAAGCAGCCTTGCAAAAAAACAAAAACCAAAAAGTATTAGGTCTTTTTGCTGATGGCGGTCTCGATAAAGCCATTGATCGCGATAAAAACACCCCTTCTCTACAAGATATGACGTCCTCAGCTATTAAACAGCTGTCTAAAAACAAAAAAGGATTTTTCCTCATGGTCGAAGGCAGTCAAATTGACTGGGCGGGACATGACCATGATATTGTCAGTGCCATGAGTGAAGTAAAGGATTTTGAAAATGCATTTGAAGAAGCCATTCGTTTCGCAAAAAAGGATAAAAATACGTTAGTCATTACGACTGCGGATCATTCCACTGGCGGACTTTCCTTCGGGGCAGACGGCTCCGGCAGCTGGGATTACAAACCTGTAAAAGCAGCGAAAAAGACACCTGATTTTATTGCAGACAAAATCGCAGGCGGCATGACTGTTGAGTCTGCGCTCAAACAATATATTGAACTTGATTTCACAAAAGAGGAAATTGCTTCTATTCAAAAAGCAGCTGAAACAAAAGATGTTGTTCAGATTGATGATGCGATTGAAGAAGTCATCAACACGAGATCACATACAGGCTGGACAACATCAGGTCATACAGGTGATGAAGTACCATTTTATGCGTATGGACCAACAAGCCAGCAGCTAAAAGGTCTCATGGAAAATACAGATCAAGCTAAGCACATTTTCAAATTGCTTAAAAACCAATAACTTTGTGAAACACAAAAAAAGATGTCCTAAAGCAGACATCTTTTTTTGATCTTTTTTATGCGAGATATTTCCTATGAACCCCTTTTCCATCGTATGAAAACATCACTTCTTTTCCTTCAAGAACTGACTCGATATGCACACTTCTTCCCCACAGCTGATACAAATACGGGAGCACTTTTTCTAAGTATTTCAGGTCGAGCTCAATGCCTTCGTACCAATGCTTGATATAGAGTTCATTGTTTTTCAAATAGTCGCCATCGATCACGGTCAAATAAGGAAAACCGCCATTGACCCTCATGCTCACAAGCTGATCACGAACAGCCTTCCATTCTTTATCAATGACTTTATAGTCTCTCCCCTGCTTTTGAAACAAGTACAAGTCTTCTCTCATCACAAGGTCTTTTGTTAAGTAGTTTCGAATAAAGGAAATATCCGATTCAATTTCCCGCACTTCAAACATTTTGCTGCGGCCGGACCCTTCTGTCACCCCTGTTTTTTTTAATTCTTCGCATGGGTTGTCATAACGCTCTTCAATATCTTCAAATATCTTCAACCCTAAATAGTAAGGGTTGATACCCGTCTTAGATGGCTGCACCACGCCTGCATTTAATTTCGCAAACTCAATCGATTCACTTGAATCTAAATCGAGCTCACGCATAATCCGCTGATGCCAATACGATGCCCAGCCTTCATTCATAATCTTTGTTTCCAGCTGCGGCCAAAAATAGAGCATTTCCTCTCTAAGCATGGTCAGTACATCCCGCTGCCACGGCTCTAGCTCCCTGGAGTGCGCTTCAATAAAGAGCAAAATATCTTTTTCTGGCTTTGGCGGAAATTGCTTGACGGTTTTCTTTTTCTCACGCGTCTTTGGCTCATCCATTCCCCACAAATCATCATACGGTGTTTGACGTTTTGGTTTATCCTCTTCATATTCTTCTTCATCGTCTATATTCCAGCTTAATTTTGAACGAACAAGAGACGGATCAATATGCTCCTGCAGAGCCAATACCGCATCTAAAAAGGATTCGACTTCTTTTGTTCCGTGGATATGCTCATACTCTTTGATTCGCTCTGCCGCCGCAGCCATGCTTTCTACCATATCTCGTTTTGTGTTTTGAAAACGGCAATTATTTTTGAAGAAATCACAGTGTGCCAGTACATGAGCCACAATTAATTTATTTTGAACAAGCGTATTGTTATCTAGTAGAAAGGCGTAGCAAGGATTTGAATTGATCACCAGTTCATAAATTTTGCTTAACCCTAAATCATAATGAAGCTTCATTTTATGAAATTGCTTTCCAAAGCTCCAGTGGCTAAATCGTGTTGGCATTCCGTATGCACCGAACGTATAAATAATTTCCGCGGGACAGATTTCATACCTCATCGGATAAAAATCTAGACCAAATCCTTCTGCAATTTCTGTAATTTCATCAATGGCTCTTTGTAAAAGACGTTTTTCAGATACGCTCAAGGAAACCATCCCTCCTCATCGGACTTATCCCTACTATATGAGCGTATCTAAAAAAACATGATGTTCCGCCATTCGTTTAGACAACTTCCATTTCTTTCATGGATTGCCCGCCGAATGCTTCGAAATGTATATGCTGTTCTGGAATTCCCATCTCTTTTAGGATATGGATCATCTCCTGTGTAAATGCTGCAGAACCACATAGATAAAACTGGCCTTTCCCTTCTCTAATTACTGATTGCAGGAATGGACGGTCAATCCGGCAAGCCGCCTTCTCAACTAGCTCGCCCTTTCCGGACTGTTCAAATTGCTCGTTACATAGGATGATGCGGCCAAGAGAAGATGAAGCCAGAACGCTTTCAAACTCTTTTTCAAAAGCGGTTACATCCTCTAATCGGTCTGCATGAATCATCGTAAATGGCTGATTGCTGTGAGCTGCTGTTTTCACTAAGCCTACCATTGGTGTGACACCGGAACCGGCACTGATGAAATAAGCGGGCTCTTTTGTGTCTTCTTGCAAGCAGAACACTCCCTGCGGCATACTCACTTGAAGAACGCCCCCTTCTTCCATTTCATCATGCAAGAATGTGGACACATGACCATCACGCTTTACTGTGATGCGGTAATAAGACGGGTGATATTGATCTGATAAGCTGTATTGTCTGCTGCACACATAGGCTTCGCCCGGCATATCTGCCTGCACAGTAATGTATTGACCCGCTTCATACATTGGAAGCTCTGATTCATCTTCTGGTACTAAATAAAAAGAGATAAGCGCTGGAGATTCTTGTTTCTTTTTCTTGATGACAAACGGTTTGACATCTGCCCATCCGCCTTTTTGTTTCACATTTTCATTCATCATTTCTGCTTCAATCGTGATAAATATATTCGCAATGATATCATATGCGGCCTTCCACGCTAATAATGTGTCATCCTGCTCAGTTAATCCAAACACTTCTTTCATCGCTTTAATGAGGTGATACCCGACGATTGGATACTGCTCTTTTTTCACCATGACACTGACATGCTTATGGGCGATTTGTTTCACCGCAGGAAGCAATTGTTCTAATCGATCGATGTGCAGTGCAGCTTGATATAGTGTCGCAGCAAGCGCCTCTGGCTGACTTCCGTTCATGAGGTTCGTTTTATTAAACTGATTGAGAAGCTCTGGGTGCTGCCTGATCATATTTTGATAAAAAACAGTCACAAGTTTTGTTCCCTCGGCTTTTAGTAAAGGGGCTGATTGTTTAATCGCGTTCATTTGATCTGTGGATAACATCGTTATTCCTTCTTTCGAAAGATGTATTTTAAATACATCTTTATCTTAATGAATGACGGCTTATAAAAGCAATATTTATAATACATGTTTTAAATGTTGTCACATTTAACACTTTCTCGACCAGTTCTTGTCTAAAATGTGTTACGATGATACAAAACTCTATTAGGTTTAGAGGTCGTCCAAATGAAACTTACGAATTATACAGATTTCTCATTAAGGGTACTCATTTATTTAGCGTCAAGAGACAACAATGAACTGTCAAATATTCAGCAGATTGCCGATATTTATGGCATTTCTAAAAATCATCTAACGAAGGTGATTTACCATCTTGGAAAACGCGGGTATGTGGAAACAATCCGCGGGAGAAATGGCGGGATTAGGCTGGGGAAAAGCCCAGAAAGCATTAACATTGGGGAGGTTGTCCGCTATACAGAGGAAGACTTAGTCATGGTCGAATGCTTTGATCCAAAGAAAAACAGCTGTATCATCTCCCCGATTTGTTCATTAAAGCATGTGCTTCACGAAGCTCTCACTGCTTATTTACGCGTTCTTGACCAATACACATTAAAAGACTTAACACAAAACAAAGATGCTCTAAGAGAGCTCCTCCTTTAGACGAAAGAATTTCATTTCTTTCGTCTTTTTCTTTACCTCCTTGTAATAATAATTTATTTAAAATTATTATAAATAAATATTGACTATCATGTTTGATTCACTATAATTAGGGTATATAGATTGCTAGAAACCATTTTTTTGTTTACAGGAGGAGAAAAGAATGACAAATTCAAATCATAAAAATTTGACAACGAATCAAGGCGTGCCTGTTGGCGATAACCAAAACTCAAGAACAGCTGGTCACCGTGGACCTTCATTTCTCGATGATTACCATTTGATTGAAAAGCTTGCACACTTTGACCGTGAACGTATTCCAGAGCGTGTCGTTCATGCAAGAGGCGCCGGCGCTTATGGTGTGTTTGAAGTAGAAAATAGCATGGAGAAACATACAAAAGCAGCCTTCTTAAGTGAAGAAGGGAAACAGACAGACGTTTTTGTTCGCTTCTCAACGGTTATTCACCCTAAAGGTTCACCTGAAACATTACGTGACCCGCGCGGCTTCGCTGTGAAATTTTATACAGAAGAAGGCAACTACGATTTGGTTGGTAACAACTTGCCGATCTTCTTTATTCGTGATGCATTGAAATTCCCTGATATGGTTCACTCTCTTAAACCAGATCCTGTAACCAATATCCAAGATCCTGACCGTTATTGGGATTTTATGACCTTAACACCTGAATCTACTCACATGCTTACATGGCTTTTCTCTGACGAAGGAATCCCTGCCAACTACGCAGAAATGCGCGGTTCCGGTGTCCATACGTTTAGATGGGTGAATAAATATGGAGAAACCAAATATGTGAAATATCACTGGAGACCATCAGAAGGTATTCGCAATTTATCCATGGAAGAAGCAGCAGAAATTCAAGCAAACGATTTCCAGCATGCGACAAGAGATCTTTATGATCGCATTGAAAAAGGCAACTATCCAGCCTGGGACCTATATATTCAGCTTATGCCGCTTAGCGATTATGATGAACTTGATTATGATCCATGTGATCCAACAAAGACGTGGAGCGAGGAAGATTATCCGCTTCAAAAAGTAGGACGCATGACACTTAACCGCAATCCTGAAAATTTCTTTGCTGAAACAGAACAAGCTGCTTTCACGCCAAGTGCACTAGTCCCAGGTATTGAAGCGTCTGAAGATAAACTGCTTCAAGGTCGTCTTTTCTCATATCCAGACACGCAGCGTCACCGTCTTGGTGCGAACTACATGCGCATTCCAGTCAACTGCCCTTATGCACCTGTGCAAAATAACCAGCAGGATGGCTTTATGACAACGACTCGTCCAAGCGGTCATATTAACTATGAACCAAACCGTTACGAGGATCAGCCAAAAGAAAACCCTCACTACAAAGAAAGTGAGCCTGTTCTTCACGGTGACCGTATGGTGAGACAAAAAATCGAAAAACCGAACGATTTCAAACAAGCTGGGGAAAAATATCGAAGCTACTCTGAGGAAGAGAAACAAGCGTTGATCAAAAACCTAACAGCTGATCTCAAAGGTGTAAATGAAAAAACAAAATTACTTGCGATCTGCAATTTCTATCGTGCAGATGAAGATTACGGACAGCGTTTAGCAGATTCACTCGGTGTGGATATTCGCTCATATCTTCAAGGAAGCATGAAATAATTGAATTCGTGTTGTTTG
The DNA here is from genome assembly GCF_024498355.1 of Bacillus pumilus. GTDB lineage: Bacteria > Bacillota > Bacilli > Bacillales > Bacillaceae > Bacillus > Bacillus pumilus_P. The sequence goes on along the minus strand of NZ_CP101833.1, from coordinate 948,277 downwards.
ACAAAGGGCTAAAATGATCTTTATTTTAGCCCTTTGTCTTCTTTTCAGCGTGATAGAAAACCTTTACAGTCTAGGAAGAACGAGGAGCGGAGCGAATTCGACATTCGTGAGCACCGGCACGCAGGACTGACACAGAATGCGAGGGTTTGTCTACACGCTGAGCGCCTCTTATCAAAAGAGGTGCTTTTTTATAACCGAAACACATTAATACTAATCAAATGTCCGGTCACCGGGTGAAAATAAATTTCTGCGTGTGCTGCAAAAAGGGTCGATCCTTCCTTCACCGTCACGCGAAATACATCTTTTGTCTGTTCATCATTTACTTTTGTTCGTCCAATGTAATGATAGTCGTTTAAAGCGGCGCCTTCATATTCATCTTGCAACGCGGTATAAGCAAGTCTTTCCCAATTTTCAACGGGCTGCACCGCTGCTTTTGATGCAGGATGGATCATGAGACTGCCGAGCAAAACCATTCCTGCTGCAAAAAGCATCCACAATTTCGGCTGCATGATATCATTGATCTCACTTTCATGTATATTTTGATTAGGTTTTGCTGAACGACCCTTTTTCATACATGAAGCATTTATTCAGCCTATAATTTCCGGTACGCGATTCATGCGGACACCAACTTTTCCCCTGAAAAAGTCGATATGATCCGAGCAAACTAATGAGGACTTCTCAAGGGAAAGGAGAAGGTTTCATGAATGTGGCGGATTATGATAAGGCACTTTATTATACGCATCGCTCGCAATGGGATAATTTACTTATTCTTATGGTACGTACGCAAGATGACTTGCTCTCGAAACGTATTGAGCATTTCTTACATGCGTATCAATTTAACCGAAACGATGCAGATGTTGAAAAATGTTTATACGGGCTCCTGCAGTACATTGATCATGCTTCAGAGGCTGCTGCTGCTGAATTTTATTCAGAACCGCTGTACACATAAAGAAAAAGGCTGATTTTCAGCCTTTTTACATACGTTTAGCAGTGCCAAGTGATTGGAAACTTAAAGGGGCTTTCATCCATGTCTCTTTGTGAAAATAACAGCGCATCCTCCTCATTTGGCATCGTGACTGCATGTTTACATTTTTTCTGTCAAAGCAGCTCTTTTGACTGATTTTTTTGATAATCCACTGCATAAAGAGCCGCTTGGGTTCGATCTGCCAGCTCTAGCTTTGATAATAAATGAGATACGTGCGTTTTGACAGTTTTTTCAGAAATAAACAGCGCTGAGGCGATTTCTTTGTTGCTTTTACCCTTTGCAATTTCAAATAGGACATCTCGTTCTCTATTGGTCAGCTCGTTCATTTGTGCCCATTTCTGCTCTTTTGGTTCTGTCAGATGCTGCACAAGGAAAGTCGTGATATGACCATCTAATTGATAGGTGCCATTTTGTACTTCAATCATTGTCGTGAGCAGTTTTTCTGGCGCTACATCCTTGAGCTGATAGGCTTTCGCCCCTGCTTGAATGGCTGGTATGACATAATCTTTATCTGCATAGCTTGTCAAGATCACAATGCGCGTATCGGGCATTTCCAGTGTCATTTGTTTCGTTGCCTCAATGCCATTCATAACGGGCATAGAGAGGTCCATTAAGACAATGTCAGGCTGCGTTTGTCTGACAACTTCAAGCGCCTCTTCTCCATTGGATGCCTCACCAACGATGTCCACATCAGGCTGTGTTTGCAAGAAAAACACCAGCCCTTTTCTCACAATATGATGATCATCTGCAATGACTACTCTCATGACGAACCCTTCCTTTCTTGAGAAAATGGCACTTTCACATGAATCGTGGTTCCTTTACCTAGCTCAGAATCAATACAAAATGTACCACCTGTTCTTCGGATGCGGTCAGCCATCCCTTTCAGCCCCAGTGAAGGAAGGCTCATTTGCTCGTCATACTGAAATCCTTTTCCGCGGTCGATGATTTCCATCTCAAACGTGTCTGCCGATTGCTCGAGTTTGACCTCGACTTCTTCTACTCCCGCGTGTTTTTGACAATTATTCAGCGCTTCTTGACATACGCGAAACAAAGTTTCATGCCGCGAATGATCCATCTCCATACAGCCTGATAAAGATAATGTACAGTTTAATCCTAAGAGCTGTGCGTACTCTTCAATCGCCGTCGTAAACCCTTTTTCAAGTCCTCTTGGTCTTAGCTGCCAAATGAGCGACCGCATTTCAATGAGGGCATCTTGTGACAAATGCTGAATAAAATCAATCATTTCCCCTAGATTCTGATCGCTTGTCATTTGACGGGCAGCCTTCGCAGTCAGACTCACTGAAAACAGCATTTGATTGACAGAATCATGTAAATCCTGCGCAAGCCGGTTTCTTTCTTCCAGAAGTGCATGCTGCTGTTCGTTTTGTACAAGCTTCATTCGCTGAATGGCAGTGCCAATTTGAAGCGCAATGCTTTCAAGCAAATTCAGCTCTTCTTGCGTAAATGTGACTTTTCCTTTTGCCGCCACATTTAATAAACCGAACGTGCGCTTACACGCTTTGAGCGGAACTGTCGCATGATGTGTAATGCCTTCTGTATCCCCAAGCTTTTGCTCGATGGCCGTTTCAATCCGTTTACAGTTGATAATATTGGTGGCTGATTGCAGTGATCCCTTTGTGTATCGATTGATGCAATAACAGTCGTTTTGACACATCAATTGCTTTTGGTGCTTTGCAAGTGCTTCAGGTAAAGATACCTCTGCCATCAGTTCATACGAGCCGTCTTCTTCTATAAAATAAATCCATGCTGTCTGAAAGCCTGTCACATCCATAAGCATATGGAGCACTTCATGAAGCGTGTCTTTCATTTCCAAGCCTTCATTTAACTTTTCAGCAATTTCTTTTAACGTTTTTAATGTTTTAACCTTCTCTTTGTATTCTCCCATGCTGTTTACCCCCGGCATTTGCTGCCTCCTCTTATCATTATGTTGATTATACCACGAGCACCCTTTTGTCTCTTTCTCAAAAAGGATGATTTCTTCTCATACTTTTGGCTGAGAAAAAAGCCATCATGCATTCACACGATGGCTTTGTTACTTTCTTTATTTAGCTGTTTCTTCAACAATATCATAAACGACTTTCATCACTTCTTCTGATAGATGCTTCAGTTTTTCTTCGCTATCTGTTAAAGATGAGCCTTTAACTGCAATATAAAATTTCACTTTAGGTTCGGTACCCGAAGGTCTTAAGCAGAACCATGAGCCATCCTCAAGGAAATATTTCAGCACGTTTGATGCCGGCAGGTGAATTGTTTCTTCTTTCTTTTCTGTCACGAGATGTCTTTGACTTGATTGGTAATCCTCAATGACTGTGATTCGCTGACCTGCGATGGCGGCTGGCGGATTTGTTCTAAAGGTATGAAGGATCGCTGAAATTTGCTCTGCTCCTTCTTTTCCTTTTAAGGTTAATGACTTTAATCCTTCCCGGTAAAATCCAAACTCCTTGAAAATATCGACAAGAGCGTCGTACAATGACTTGCCTTGTTTTTTATAAAAAGCAGCGACTTCAACGGCTAACAGCGCTGCTTGCACCGCATCTTTATCTCTGGCAAAATCACCGATCAAATAGCCATAGCTCTCTTCATAACCGAATTGAAACGTGTATTCTCCACTTTCTTCAAATTGCTTGATTTTTTCTCCAATAAATTTAAAGCCAGTAAGTGTGTCAATGGTGTCCGCACCAAATGCTGATGCGACAGCACGCCCAAGCTCACTTGTAACTATTGTTTTCATCACAACTGGACGAGGCGGCAGCTGACCTAGCTTTTGTTTTTCGGACAATAAATAATGAAGCAGCAGCGCTCCTGTTTGGTTCCCTGTTAAGACTGTAAATTCTCCCTCATGATCTCTGACGGCAATGCCTAACCTATCTGCATCAGGATCTGTTGCAATGAGGATATCGGCATTCTGCTTTTCACCAAGTTTCATGGCATATTCAAACGCTGCATGCTCCTCTGGATTTGGCGATGTCACCGTTGAAAATTGCGGATCTGGTTTTTCCTGTTCAGGCACAACGGTCACATGCTGATAGCCAAGAGCCTGAAGCCCATTTCGGACAGGTTGATTGGCTGTACCATGAAGCGGGGTAAACACCACTTTGACATCGACTTCATCTGCAAGCTCAGGATGCACACTGATGGTTTTTAATTTTTCAATATAAGCACGATCAATTTCTTCTCCAATCATATGGATGAGCCCATTTTGTTTCAACGTTTCTTCTGACTCTACTGAAATCGCCAGTTCATTTTCAATTGCATCTACTTCTTTAATGACTTGATCTGCTTCAAATGGAGGCAGCTGGCCGCCATCTTCTCCATATACTTTATAGCCATTATATTCTGGTGGATTGTGACTTGCTGTCACGACGATACCAGCAAATGCTTTCAGCTCCCGAACAGCAAAGGAAAGTTCTGGTGTCGGACGCAGTTCGTCAAATACGTACGTTTGAATGCCTTGTGAAGCAAGCGTTTTGGCTGCTTCCATCGCGAATTCAGGAGATTTATGGCGTGAATCATATGCAATGGCGACGCCTCTTCTTTTTGCATCCTCTCCATGTTTCGCAATATACGCAGCAAGACCCGCTGATGCTTTACGAACGGTGTAGACATTCATTCGGTTCGTTCCTGCACCAATTTCTCCGCGCATTCCTCCAGTTCCGAACTCAAGGTTTTTATAGAAGCAGTCTTCAAGAGCTTGATGATCATCTCGATGCGCCTCTAGCCATTCCCTTAGTTCAGTATCCAGGTGCTTCTCATTGATCCATCGCTCATAATTCGTATTCCAACTCATGATCGTCCTCCCAGTTCTTTTCATCAATAAAATAATATCTACTGTTATTTTATATGGAATCAACCTTTATGTCATGCTATATCATTGGCAGATGGAAAAATGATGAACAAATAAAAAAAGCCGATACACGATCGGCTTTTCTCTTATTCGGCATCAAGCGGTACGACTGCTTCATGGAATAGTTGATCTAATTCTGTTTGATGTTTTTGTTTTGTCGCTTCATCCCAGCCAAATCGATCTGCCATATAGTCAACGACAGGCTGTGCATATTTTTTTGCCCAGTTGATATTAAATAATAGGCTTCCTGTTCTTCTTAAGAAGAAATCGACAGGTGTAACGGCTAGTTCTTCTTCGATTGCATAGACAAGCTCTGCCAGTACGTACGCTGGAATGTTTCGTTTGTCTGCTTCGCCTTGAAGCTCCTCCACACGCTGGAAGAGACTGCTGACGTTTGAGCCATATTTTTCAGCTAGTTTTTGAGCAATCGGTTCTGTTAAACCAACGGATGCTCCTTCTGCCGTTTTCGCTTGAACAAAGGATGCCATATTTTTAGAACCGCCTACATGCCCACCTGAAATTGGCATATGTTTGGTTTTACATGATCCATAATCTTTTCCAGTTTCTTCTTTCAGTCCATCACGTACAAGATTCACAATGTGCTCAGCCATTTTACGGTAGCCTGTTAATTTACCACCAGCGATGGTGATTAAGCCTGAAGATGATGTCCATACCTCATCCTTACGAGAAATTTCTGAAGGGTCTTTTCCTTCTTCATGAATGAGCGGACGAAGACCGGCCCAGTTGGATTCAACATCTTTTTCCGTAATGTTGAGATCTGGGAACATGTACTGAATCGCTTGGATGACATAATCACGATCTGCTTTTGTCATACGCGGATGTTCCAGCTGTTTTTTGTATACCGTATCTGTTGTTCCAACGTACGTTTTGCCTTCTCTCGGAATCGCAAAGACCATGCGTTTGTCAGGCGTGTCGAAATAGATCGCTTGTTTTAACGGGAAAACCGATTGGTCGAATACTAAGTGAATTCCTTTTGTATGCTGTAAGTGCTTCCCTTCTTTTGAATGGTCCTTGTCTCTTAGCTGATCTACCCATGGACCTGTCGCATTGACAATCTTCTTCGCATACACATCATATGTTTTCTCCGTCATGACATCTTCAATGACAACGCCGACAACTTTTCCTTTATCATAGATAAATTCTTTTACTTTCGCATAGTTGACAGCTTCTGCACCAAATTTCACTGCCTCTTTCATGACTTCAATTGTGAGGCGTGCATCATCTGTACGGTATTCAACATAGTAGCCGCCGCCTTTTAAGCCGTCCTTTTTCACAAGCGGTTCTTTGGCAAGTGTTTCTTTCGCACTGAGCATGCTTCTGCGTTCGTTATGCTTTACTCCAGCTAAAAAGTCATACACTCTTAGACCAATTGATGTTGAAAACTTACCAAATGTACCGCCTTTATGCATCGGAAGAAGCATCCATTCTGGCGTTGTCACATGCGGACCATTTTCATATACAATGGCACGTTCTTTACCGACCTCTGCCACCATCTTCACTTCAAATTGCTTTAAATAACGAAGTCCACCGTGCACGAGTTTCGTTGAGCGGCTAGACGTACCTGCTGCGAAATCTTGCATTTCCGCAAGACCGACACGCATCCCGCGTGAAGCCGCATCAAGTGCTGTACCTGCGCCTGTAATACCCCCACCAATGATAAACACATCATATGGTTTTTTTGTCATTTCCTGCAGCATTTGTTCTCTTTCTAAGCTAGAAAAAGTCATCTCTTGTTCCTCCCATGTTGTACGGTAAAGAAAAAGAGACCGCAAACACCCAAAGCGTATTTCTACACTTCGGTGCCTGCGGTCTCTCCAGTTCTCCAACCGTTCTATTAACTTACTTGAAGTATACCATACTTTTTGTTTATTTGAAAGCTTGAGCTGCTTTTACAGCCTTTTTCCACCCGCTGTATAACGAGTCACGGCTGCCCTCTTCCATCTTAGGGTCAAAGCGCTTGTCAAGGTTCCATTGTTTTGCAATGTCTGAACGGTCGTTCCAGAAGCCAACTGCTATTCCCGCAAGATAGGCTGCACCGAGTGCCGTCGTTTCATTAATTTCTGGACGTTCTACTGGTACATCCAGCAAATCACTTTGGAAGCCCATTAAGAAATCATTCTTCACAGCCCCGCCATCGACACGCAATGTTTTTAATGAGATGTTTGAATCCTTTTCCATCGCATCTAAAACATCTTTCGTTTGATAAGCAAGTGATTCCAACGTTGCACGGACAAAGTGCTCTTTAGAAGTACCGCGTGTTAAACCGAATACAGCGCCTCTGACATCACTATCCCAGTAAGGTGTGCCTAGACCAACGAATGCTGGAACGACATATACGCCATCTGTTGACTCGACACGCTTTGCGTAAGCTTCACTGTCTTTCGAGTCTTTAAACATTCTCAGTCCATCACGCAGCCACTGAATCGCTGAGCCGGCAACGAAAATACTTCCTTCTAAAGCATATTCAACTTTACCGTCAATGCCCCATGCAATCGTCGTTAATAAACCATGATCCGACTTAATGGCTTTTTCCCCTGTATTCATCAACATGAAACATCCTGTACCATATGTGTTCTTCGCCATTCCTGCTTCAAAGCAAGCCTGACCGAATAAAGCAGACTGCTGATCTCCCGCCGCTCCTGCAATCGGGATATTTTTACCGAAGAAGTGATAGTCCGTCGTTTCACCATAAATGTGTGAAGATGGTTTGACCTCTGGAAGCATAGAAGCAGGTATGTCTAGGATATCAAGTAATTCTTCGTCCCATTTCAAATCGTAAATGTTGAACATCAACGTTCTTGACGCATTAGAATAATCTGTGACGTGTGATTTACCGCCTGTCATTTTCCAAATGAGCCATGTATCGATTGTGCCAAACAATAAGTCGCCATTTTCTGCTTTCTCACGGGCACCTTCTACATTGTCCAAAATCCATTTCACTTTTGTGCCTGAGAAATAAGCATCGATGAGAAGACCTGTTTTATTTCTAAACGTCTCATTGTGTCCTTGGGCTTTTAACTCTTCACAAATGCCAGACGTTTGTCTAGACTGCCAAACAATTGCATTATAAACTGGTGCGCCTGTATGTTTATCCCAAACAACAGCTGTTTCACGCTGGTTCGTAATTCCGATACCCGCAATTTGATCTGCTTCAATGCCAGATTCAATTAAAGCGGTTGAAATAACAGATAGAACAGAGCTCCAAATTTCGTTTGCATTATGTTCTACCCAGCCAGGGTTCGGAAAATATTGATTAAATTCTTTCTGTGATGTATGTGCAATTTTACCTTCTTGATCAAATAAGATCGCTCTTGAGCTTGTTGTCCCTTGATCTAATGCGAGAATATATTTTTCTTTTGCCATGGTGTTTTCCTCCCCTTACATACTTTCATTTACAGCATTTGTTTGGTTTTTCGTAGAGACATAGAGTCCTAACAATACCACAACTAAAATAACGCTTACAATCCAAAAGGCTGGAGTGACGTTCGCTTTAAAGGCAGCATTGTAGAAAACACCGCCAAATGCACCGCCTAAAATGGGACCAACAACAGGAACCCAAGCATATTTCCAATTCGATGGACCTTTACCTGGAATCGGCAGAATCGCATGGGCAATTCTTGGACCTAAATCACGTGCAGGGTTGATTGCATAACCAGTTGTTCCACCTAAAGAAAGACCAATCGCTACAATTAAGAAACCAACAATCAGCGGATTCACTCCGTCTGCAAATTTATTTGCACCAATCGCTAAGATTCCTAGAACCAATACAAATGTACCGATGACTTCACTGAGTACGTTTGCAAAGGTATGCGGAATCGCAGGACCAGTTGAGAATACACCTAGTTTTGCACCTGGATCGTCTGTTGCTTTCCAGTGTGGTAAGTAATGTAAAAAGACAATAATAGCTCCGAGTAATGCGCCAAGCATTTGACCGACAATATACATTGGAACATCAGCCCAAAGAAAACTTCCTTCTAGAGCAAGACCAATTGTCAGCGCCGGGTTTAAGTGTGCCCCGCTAATTCCTCCAGTTGCATAGGCTGCAATGGCTACTGCAAATCCCCAACCGAAAGCGATTACAATCCAGCCGGACTGATAGGCGAGCGATTTCTTTAGATTTACGGCCGCACACACACCGCCTCCAAAAATAATGAGCAGCATTGTACCTACGACTTCACCCCAAAATGGTGTCATGAAAAATTCCTCCTCTGGTTCAGTTGCCATCCCCTATGAATGTGTAGAAAAGATAAAGAAAAAAGATCCACAACAAACATACTTTACATCAGGGTCATTTGTCACCTAGTAAAGCGCTGTTGTGGATCTCCGTTTCTCCATCACATGATATTAACTTAGTGCTATAGTATCAGAGGATGAAAACGTTGTCAATCAATTTTCACATTTTATCTTTTTCACTTTTGGAATGCTTTCCAAAGGTCTGTATTCGATGTCGTCACAGCTGTTGCTCCTGCTTCAAGCGCTCTTTCCACATCTTCTTTTGTTCGGATAAATCCCCCTGCAAATATTGGTATTCCCGTTCTTTCGCGCACTTCTGTAATTAAATCTGGCACGACACCCGGCAATACTTCTATAAAATCCGGACGATGTTTCCCGACAAACTCCATGCTTTTTTCCATCGCACTTGTATCAAGTAAAAACATTCGCTGAATCGCATATACCTTTTTTTGCTTAGCTTTCACTATGACAGAAGACCTAGTAGAAATAATTCCTGCCGGCTTCATTTCCTGACAAATAAATTCCGTTCCATATTCATCATGTTTGATCCCGTGAATGAGATCGACATGGACAAACATTTTTTTGTGATGGGCATTCGCCTCATTCATGATGCCCTTAAGCCTGCCTAAGTGAACATCAAGTAAGACTCCATATGTAAATGGACTTTTTAAAAATTCCTCAAATTGCTTCATATTACGAACAGCAGGTAAAATGGGTTGATCATGAAAACTCATATGCCGTCTCCTTCTAAAGTGTATTGGTTCAGCCTTCTCCTTACAGTAATAGAATCTCTTCTTTTTTTCAATACACCTAGTGTGCCCGATTGCAGGTTTCACCTAGCAACTTGATGAAGATATCTTATTTGTCGAATGAATAGATCCCGCACATAGAAAAAAGCAGAGAAGTCTCTCTGCTATAGCTGTGCCATGCTTTCTTTTAAGGTGTTGATGATAAATGCCGCGTCTTCGTCTGTAATATTTAGTGGTGGTGCAAGCTGGGCAACGTTATTATAGCCAGCGGCCGTATCACCATTTTTCCCAATGATTAAACCGCGTTTTTTACATTCTGCAATCAATTGACCGACAACACTAGGATCAGCTGGCTTTTTTGACTGTTGATCCTGCACAAGCTCAACCCCAAACAGCAAGCCTTTTCCTCTGACATCACCGACAAATGGATGTTCTTTTAACCCTTGCAAACGTTCGAGCATGTCTCGACCAAGTGTGTCAGAACGTTCCACTAATTGCTCATTTTCTATGATATTTAGGTTGGCAACTGCAACCGCACAGGAAGCAGGGTGACCGCCAAATGTATTGACATGACGCAGCCGGTCATACGTATCTTCTCCTGTATAGGCTTCATAGATTTCCCGTTTGACGCATGTGGCAGAAAGCGGTAAATAGCCGCTTGTGATCCCTTTTGCCATCGTAATGATATCTGGCTTCACTTCCTCATGCATAAAACCAAACCGCTTTCCTGTTCGGCCAAAGCCGCATATCACTTCATCCACGATGAGGAGCGCTCCATGAGCTTCACAGATGTCTTTGACCTTTTTCAAATACCCTTTTGGCGGCATTAGGATACCGCCTCCCGTAATAATCGGCTCCATGATGACCCCAGCAATGGTCTCACTTAATTCCCACGTCATCGCTTGATCAATCGCAGCAGCACTTGCCAAATTCTCTTGGTCCTCTGGATGCCGATACAGATCAGGAGGCGCGACGTGGATGAAGCCCTGCCCTAATGGTTCATATTTATATTTACGCTGCGCTTGACCCGTTGCAGCAAGAGCTGCTGCTGTATTGCCGTGATACGATCGATATCGGGAGATGAATTTTGTTCGTGTACTTTCTCCCTTTTGCGCATGATATTGTTTTGCAATCTTAAATGCGGTTTCATTGGCTTCAGAACCGCTGTTGGAAAAGAAGATGACATAGTCACCCCCAAGCCATTCACTTAGCTTCTCAGCCAGCTGAATAGCTGGTACATGGCTTTGTGTAAGCGGATAGTAAGGCATCGTATTTAATTGCTTATACGCCGCTTCTGCAAGCTCTTTTCGGCCATATCCGGCATTTACACACCAAAGGCCTGACATCCCGTCTAAATATCGATTCCCATAAATATCTGTCACCCATGCGCCTTCTGCCTCGTGAATGACCATGCTTTCATTTTCTTTGTTTGTCCCTTTCATATGATGCCAGATCAACTGATCATCTTTTGCCTGAAGATTTTGAGCTTGCTCATGTATTTTCATCATCCCACGCCCCCATGTATCCGTTTTCATCATTAAAGAAGCTTAGACCAGTACAGTACATTGCCTCTTCATTCATTATATGGATGAAAAGTGAGGCATATGAAACTGAAACAAGGCCGCCTCTAAGAGAGACCAATTGTTACTTTCATTATAAAAAAGGGGCCGGGCAGATTACATTAGACAGATCGTCAACTGATTGAAAAGAACCATAAGACATTCTACTTGCTGCATTCGTAAATCTAACAAATCTCATTAACGGCGATTCCCTTGCAAAAATTCATAAGCAAGAATCGCAAATTCAAGCGCCTGGCGTTTCGGTGCTTGCATCATATCCTCTCCAAGCAAAGCATGCAATTTATCCAATCTATGATAAAGTGTCTGCCTGACAATATAGAGCTGGCTTGCTGTTTCTTTTTTAGATCCGTTCGTCTGCAAAAAGATATTCAGCGTTTGATAGAGCCTCCCGTTATTTTGCTTATCATATAAAATCACCGGCTCTAAATACTCCTTTACCATGCATTCTAATAGACCGCTTTCCTTCATAACAGGCATGAGACGGAGCAGATGTAAATCTTGATAAAACGGGCTTTCCACTCGGTGCGGCATTACTTTTTTTAAATGGAGCACTTCTTTCGCTGCTTGAAAGCTTTTTCTCATATGCAAAAACTGTTCACAATATTGACCGATGCCAAAATTGATTACGGTTCCGCGAGGCTGCTCACGATCATATAATTGCCTCATTTCATTTGCTGCCTTCTCTACTCGCTCCTTCCAGTCCTCTACCTTTCTCGTGTTCAATAAAATAAACAAGGTTTGTCCTTGATGCTCATAAGCGATCAGATGGAAACCGGCACGCTGAAAGATGGAACGGCAAGATACGAGAAAGTAAAGATTTCCTGCAATTTCTTCGATTTGATGATGTTTTTGAAAGAGCATGACTACACAGCCGGTTGGTTTTTTCAGTCCTTCCGTTTCTTCAAGATGCTCTAAAATGTCTCTTTCTGTATGCTCTTCTTGGAACCATTTTTGCAGCCATTCATTCTCTTTTGTCTTCTTCAGTTCTTCAGTATAAAGCTCTCTTAAGGTTTGCTGGGCAAGGGCATTCGCTCCCTTATCCATCACGAGCAGTTCAAATTCTGAGAGTGTGTTCGATTGATGAATGAGCACAAGATCTGCAAATGTCTGTTTGAGTGCGAGGACTTGTTTTTGAGTCACTTCGTATCCTTTTGGCAAGGAAGCATACTGCAAATAATTCATGACAAGCTCTTCAGTTTGTTTGGAAGAATCACATAAAATAATCGGCTCGCCTTGAACGGGTATGAGTAAAAGAATTCCTCTTAAGTGCTGATACACTTGATCTAAAATATCCATCTGCGGATGAGGTGTCAGTAAAAGCTCATTCAGCTTTGATGATAGTGCTTCTAAGTCGGCCATCATTTGATACTGGCGCTCGATCATCATCGTATGAAGATGCTGCGTGATGTTGACGAATTTCACTTCTTTTGTAAACAGAATAAGTGGAAAATCTCTTTCTTCTGCATAGGCCATCAGTTCTTCCGGCACATCGAAGCGCAGCGGAACAAATTCAATACACAAGCCGGCTGCACCTGAGTCAATCAGCTGCCTTAAAAACTCTTTAAACACATCCAATTGATCATGGAAACCTGCGGCCGTTGTTAATATAAGCTCGCCTCCATTTAACAAATCCTCTACAGCAGGCACTTCTAACACATGTATCCATTTGACCTGCCGAAACAGTCCCTTTTCCCCAGCTAATACTTTCGCATGCGTAAAATACTTCGTTTTCAACACATCACTCACTTGAAAATGAACATCTGTATTCATTCATATGTCCCCCTTTGTTTGCCGTCCCCTATCCCAGAGGGTGCATGGATAAAATCCATAATAAAACAGGTAAAGTGACGATACTTAAGATTGTACTGAGAAACGTTGTGCTTGAGACAAACTCAGGCTTCGTTCGAAATTGTACAGCCATCAGCGTTGTATTCGCTGCTGTCGGCATGGCTGCAACTAAGACCATAATTTGTTTCACCAAATCATCTACCGGTAAAATGAGCGTAAAGCCGAATGCGATCAGTGGTGAGATAAACAGCTTCAACAGCACAGCATAGGAAATATTTCGATACTCCACTTGTTTAAAAGAAATCACTGCCAGCTGCATGCCTAAAATGAGCATAATCGTCGGTATGGCCGCATCCCCAACAAGCTGAACACCCGTCATAAGCTCTTTAGGTAATGAAAGGTCAATCAGCTGAAATAATAGACCGATGAGTGCCCCATAAGCAACCGGCATCCGCAGCACTTTTTTCAAAACGACCCTTAGATTTCCCGCATCCTCTCCGCCCTTGGCTGCATAATACATGCCGATTGTACTCATGACAAGCTGCTGAAGAACCATTAAAACGATTGCTATATCTAAGCCAGCTGCTCCGAAAACAAGCAGGACAACGGGCGTACCGTAATTCCCATTATTCATAAATGCTGACGACAGAATCATGGCACAATACGTTTCATTCGAATAACCATAAATCCGAGATAAAATGAAGACACATAAAACAAGTGAAAGGCAAAGCCCTACGACAAAAATGGACAGGTACACATAGTCCATCGATACTTTGTTTTGATAAAAGGTTTCAAACGCAAGAAATGGTGACATTAAATATAAAGACATTGATGAGAGCGTATGTATGTCAAAACCAATTGCCTTCTGCCCGATATACCCTATGAGGAAAATGCCGAACACTGGCATTAAGACAAGTAAAAACTCCATGCTGCACCTACTTTTCTCTAGATGAATTCCTTATTCCTGTTGCTTCCTCATTATCATACCACTGATAAACAATAAAAAAGAAGCACCCTTATGAAAGGCCGCTTCTCTCCTCATCCATATAGAACACTTCCCACAAATGACCATCAAGATCCTGAAAGCTCCATCCATACATGAAATCATGATCCTGCTTTTCCTTAAACGGCGAACCGCCTGCTGCAATCGCTTGCTCTACCAGCTCATCAACCTCTTCTCTTGAATCGACCCGCATCGAGATAATCACCTCAGATGCCTGCTTTGCATCGACCAATTGTTTCTCTGAAATGGATTGAAAATGCTTAAGGGATAACAGCATGACAGTGATCGTGTCGTCAATGACCAAGCAAGCGGTCTGATCATTCGTAAACTGCTGTTGGAAGTCAAAGCCCAGCTGCTCAAAAAAAACCCTTGATTCCTTCACATGCTTTACCGGCAAGTTGATATACAAATGTTTCGATTGTCGTCCCATATTCCTCTCCTTTTTGAACCGATGATCTCCATTCCAGTATATTCGTCTTTTGCTTCGGCATCCCTTTGTCACATGAAAAAATAAGCGTCAAGACCCATTACCTTATTTTAACAAAAATGTATAATGAATCTCGAACACAATACTAAATGAACTAGGAGGTTTTCATTATGAAAACAATCGCAAAATCTTTGATGCTCTCCACTACTGTCCTTTTATTCGCTTCACCATTGACACAGACAGCTGATGCTGCATCTATTCAAACTAAGCAGGTCACAACAGAGAGTGATTTTCAGCTTCCTTCAATCACAGACACAATTAAACAAAACATTGAACAATCTTTTCAAAAACAAGAAAAATGGTTACAAAAATTAGAATTGATTGCAGGACAAGAAAAGCGTGAACAATTTGAACAGTTTTTCAATCAACATGTAGGACCTGATTTAAAAAGTCTTTTAGAAGAACCGGCTCTTACATGGAAGCAGGTAGATAAAACGATTTATCAATCTCTGATCAAATCAGGTGTTCCATTTTTAGCTGCCAAAAGCTTTGCTCACATTGCTACATCAGCATTAAAGAAAATGTAAACATAACAACAAGCGCCTCGCATCATAACGGGGCGCTTCTTTTCATTATTTCTTATATTCAATATGATACACATCTCTTCTACGGTCTTTCAGCTGACGTACCGTTCCATCTTGCCGCTGTCTTCTCAAAATTTCTAAATCAACATCACCAACGACAACCATTTCAATATTTGGATTACATTCTCCTACAATCCCATCTCTTGCAAATTCAAAGTCAGAAGGGGCAAAAATAGCAGATTGTGCATATTGGACATCCATATTTTCGGTTTGCGGAAGATTTCCGACAGTTCCAGAGATGACTGTATAAATCTGATTTTCAACCGCTCTAGCCTGTGCACAGTAACGCACCCGTAAATAGCCTTGGCGGTCTTCTGTACAGAACGGAGTGAAAATAATTTTTGCTCCTTTGTCAGCAGCAATCCGAGCAAGCTCAGGAAATTCAATATCGTAGCAAATTTGGATCGCAATTTTGCCGCAGTCAGTATCAAATACACGGACTTGATCACCGCTTGAAATTCCCCACCATTTTCTTTCATTTGGTGTGATGTGGAGCTTATATTGTTTTTCAATCGTTCCATCACGTCTAAATAAATACGCAATATTGTAGATTTTCCCTTCCTCTTCAACGAAGTGGGACCCACCGATAATGTTAATGTTGTACTTCACAGAGAGATCTGTAAACAAATTAATGTAGTCCTCGGTATATTCCGTGATCCGTTGTACCGCAAGACTTGGTGATCGTTCTTCTAAATAAGACATGAGCTGTGTCGTGAAAATTTCTGGGAAAACGGCAAAGTCAGCCGACGCATCTGATGCGACATCAACGTAATACTCCACCTGATTCATAAATTCTTCAAAGGAATGAATTTGTTTCATCGCATATTGAATCACACAAATTCGAACCGGGAAGGCCGATTTATAATATCTTTTCGATTGCGGACGATAATCGACATTGTTCCATTCCATTAACGTCGCATATGTGCTAGACGCTTTATCATCCGGCAAGTAATTCGGATTGATCCGCATGAGACTAAATTCATTTAACAGCTGAAAAGATAAAACTGGATCATAAATTTGGTGGAGCATCACCTGCTCCACATATTGGCGAGGCGTCATTTCCTGTTGATATTTATGATAATTCGGGATACGTCCGCCAATGATGATGCTTTTTAAATTTAATCTTCTCGCTAAATCTTTTCTAGCTTCATACAAACGATGACCAATTTTCATGCGGCGGTACTCAGGACTAACCATCACTTCGATTCCATACATGTTCATTCCATCTGGATTATGATTCGTGATGTACCCATCATCTGTAATGTCCTGCCAAGTGTGCCGATCATCGTATTCATCAAAGTTAATTAATAAACTTGAACAAGAGCCAATGATTTCTCCCTCAAATTCCGCACAAAACTGTCCTTCCGGAAAATGCTCGAGATGACTTTCAAGATGCTCTCGTTTCCAAGGATCCATGCCCGGAAAGCATACCTCTTGCAGCGCAATGATTCGGTCAATATCTTCTTCCCTGATATTACGGATCACCATTCTTTTTTCAAAACGCGTTAAATCTAGTTTTTCTGCCATGACGTCTTTGCCCCCTTACTGGTCCTCTTTTTCAAGCTGATGGAATAGCTGGAGCAATTCGATTTCAGCCATGGATTCTAATCTGACATCATATTCTTCAAATTGCAGCGTGCTCGTCACTTTGTTTGGCACGATGACACATTTCATGCCTGCTCGTTTGGCAGCAACTGAGCCATTCACAGAATCCTCAAATGCCACGCAATCTTTCGGCTCTACACCTAAGCAGCTTGCGGTTTGCAAATAAAGTTCTGGATTTGGTTTGACTTCTTCCACATCATCAGCCGTGCGGATACATTCAAAGTAATCGAAAAGACCAATTTGCTTCAGGTGATCAGACACCCATTTATAATCTGAGCTGGAGGCAAGTCCAATCTTAATCCCTAGCTCCTTAGCTGCTTCTAAATAAACTTCTACGCCTGGTCTTGCTGATTCGTCCTTCATTCTCTTTTGAAAACGGGAACGCCGGTCCGCTGTGAGAGCCTCATGATCTAGCGTCTTCCCTAACTGCTCTTCCAAATATTCAAATGGCTTAAAGCCTGCCTGCGTCCCAATCACATTACCCCATACAGAAAGAGGCAGCTCCGATTCATGCTCCGCAAACATTTCCTGTAAAACTTCATATTCATGTGTTTCTGTATCTAAAATTAATCCGTCAAAATCAAATATAATCGCCTTTACCAACGAGGCCACTCCTTTTTTTACGAAAGTCTGAAACATGATACTCACTGCTATCATATCGTGAATAAAATTGACTTTCAAAGATGAATGTCTGCTAAAATGATTATGTATAAAAGGAGCCTGCATCGTTTTGTCAGGCTCCTATCATGTTCGATACATTCTGCAAGAGGTCCAAGCGCTCCGATTCGTGGAGAAATAAGCAATGTTGAAAAAGAGCGGGTTTGGTATTACAGATTTTGAAGGTTTCTCCGTTCCCTTAAAAATAGTATGTGCGACCACCTTGTAAGTTAACAAGGAAGTTCACACCAACTTTTACGCATTTTGAAGGTGGCGGCTCACAAAATCGTCTAAGTCAAACGGAAAAGAAAAGCCGCACGCATTGACCTGCTCACGGTTCCGCTCGAATAACTCACGATCTTGTTTTGTTACATGACGTTTAGGTTTTAAAATAATGGTATGTAATAGCTGAAGACCCGATAAAATACGAAAAGCATCATCCATCGTCCCGTTATAAACCCCATCAATGAATGTAAGCGGGCGCTGTTTTTGAAGCGCTTCCTGCTGCTCTTCATTGACAACATGGGATAAAAGATCTTCAACATCCTTTGATATTTCTTCAATTGCCTGCTCCTGCAGGTCTGTAGCAGCTTTCATTAATCTCACGTGACATCTACCTCTCTGTCGTTATTTCTCCATTCAGAATAGCACAGAAAAAAAGGCGTTCGCCAAGGTAAGTGTTTCCTATATATACCCAAAGAGAGGAATCGATATCATGTCAATAAAAGGACACACGCTCTCACTAAAAGTAGGTGAGCAGCAGCATGGCGCTTCATTGAGTCATTTTTTAAAAACAGAAGTGTCTGCTTCTAAACCGATCATCCATTTTTGGATGGAGCATCATAAAATACGTTTAAACCAGAAGCCTGCCCTTCACGCAGCAAAAGTCAGTACAGGTGACCAGATCATCATCGATTTATTTGAAACGGAAGAAAGTGATGTCACGCCAGAATATGGTGAATTAGAGGTGCTCTTTGAGGACGAGCATTTATTGATTGTGCAAAAGCCAGCTGGTCGACCGACGCACCCGAATGAAAAAGGACAAATGGGCACACTGGCCAACCTAGTCGCCTTCCACTTTCAAGCAAATGGGGAAGAGAAGCGGGTGAGACATATACACAGGCTTGATCAAGACACAAGCGGCACCGTCATTTTTGCAAAGCACAGGCTAGCACATGCTGTCCTTGATCAAATGCTTTCTAAAAAAACGATTAACAGAACATACATCGCCATCGCAGAAGGACTGTTCAAGAAAAAGAAAGGCACCGTCAATGCGGCAATCGGCCGTGACAAGCACCATGCAGTCAGACGGAGAATCTCTCCTACTGGACAAAGTGCTGTGACTCATTTTCAGGTCATTGAAAACAATAAACACCTACAAATGACAGCCGTCAAGCTTCAATTAGAGACGGGAAGGACGCATCAAATTCGTGTCCATCTTAGCAGCCTCGGGCACCCTTTAGCTGGAGATACATTATACGGGGGTATACGTGATCGGATAAAAAGATGTGCCCTTCACGCCAAAAAAATAGACATGAAACACCCATTTACAGGTGAGCATCTCACCATAGAGGCGCCGCTTCCACCTGATATGGCAGAGCTAATGGACAAGATCATCCATTAAACGAACAAGAGCCTGCATATGAACAGCAGGCTCTTGTTCCATTATGCAGATGCTCTTTTTGCATAAATAATGTACCGCTCTGGTGCATTGCCGACAAAATGGAATGGATAGCATGTAGTTAACACCAGCTCTTCTTTTTCATTCTGCAAGGTGATAATGGATGTATCATGCTGATTCACAATTTTCGTATGCGTGATTTCATAAACAAACTCACCATACGGCACAGTGATTTTCAGCTGATCCCCAATGTCCAGCTCCCCTGTCCGGCGAAACACCGTATCCCGGTGACCTGACAGAACGATTTGTCCATTCTGATCAGGGTAATAACTGCCTTTATAATGCCCTACTCCTTTGGCAAGGTCGTCCGCATCTGTCCCCTCAACAATGGGAAGATCTGCTTTTAATTTCGGAATCGTCAAGATGCCAGCAGCTTTCCCCATTTGAGGAGCAAACTGCTTCTTTGATATCCCTTGATCGACCGCTACGGCCTTCTTCGCTTCTTCTAATGATTGTGCTGTGTGAAGATGAGTAGAGGCGATTTGCCAAATTCCCCAGCCGAGCAGGACAATACCTGCTGTCATCACAGTAAGTGCCAGCCACTTTTTCATGCTTAAGCTCCTTCGTTTGATGAACCATTACATTTTATTTAGATGATACCCTTCAGCTTGCTGCTGCCTTTTCTTCTTGTTTTGCTTTTTGAATGCGTCCCTCTTTTTGATACACAATGGAAGCACCCTCAAAGCTCTTCACAAAGGCAACGGTTGCTTCTAAATCTTCTGGGCCCGTTTCAGGGTTTTTCCCTAGCCGGCCTATCGGCGCATATTTACTTCCAGTTGCGGTTGCCATGAAGTTATTCACCGTGAGTGTATACGTTTGATCGAAAGCAACGGCTGAACCATCTGGCAGCTTCAAGTCGACTACTTGATATGTTAACGGATCATAGGAATATGAAAAACCCGAAATGCTATAATCTGGCCCAAATTGAGGAGATATTTGTGCTTCAATGATCTCAACCAAGTCCTTCCCCTTAATCTCCAGCTTGACTAAAACATTGCCAAATGGCTGAATATTAAAGAGATCTCCCCAAGTAATCGGCCCTTTTTCGAGGTTTTGCCTGATGCCACCGCCATTCATCATGGCAAAGTCACTTTTCATTGAATATCTCATGCCATCCGCAATGAGGTTACCGAGCGGTGTATCTCCATCATTTGAATACCCGCCTTCCATTTTTACGCCTGCTTCTCCCACAACCTCACTAATGATTGGCTCAACTTCTTTTCCGTAATGAGCTAAAATGGCGGCTGCTTCCTTGTCTTTTTCAATACTAGATTGGTCTACATACTGGATATTGGCACTCTTTTTCACAATGTCCTTCGTTTTCCGGTCAAGTGTGACACTCACTTCGCCAATGGCTTTCCCATATTCAAAGGCTTGAACGATTAGTTTCCCATTGACTTCTCCATTGACCACTTCGTGATTATGTCCTGCAAAAATGACATCAATTTCATCATCACCTTCTTTGGCAAGCTTCGCACTCTCCCCAGTAATGGTATCGCCATTTTGAGAGGCTGTCATATGAGCCAGCACTGCAATGGCTTTGACCCCTTTTTGCTTTAGTTCCGTCGTTGCTTCATTGACGGCTTTCACTTCATCTGTAAACTGAATGTCTTTAATCCCTTCTGGCATCACCATTCCTGCGGCTGACTTCGTCACAACACCGATAAATGCCACAGGAATTCCTTCGACATCTATGATTTCATAGGCAGGTAAAAGCGGTTTGCCAGTATCCTTGTATTCACAGTTCGCACAAACGAGCGGAAAGTTCTGGCCATCATACCCCTTTGTGCCTTTAGGGTGATCTCCGCCATTTAAGATACGCAATAGCTCGTCTACGCCTTCATCAAATTCATGATTGCCGACCGTGCCAACATCAAAGCCAATGTTCTCCATGAGTTCAACTGTTGGTTCATCTTGCAGCAGAGAAGATACCGGAGAGCTTCCACCAATCATATCCCCTGCATGGACCGTAATTGTATTTTTGTGTGCTGCTTGTTTTTGTTTCATATATGCCGCCACATAATCCATTCGTCCGTACATTCCTTTACTGCCATCACCTTTTATATCCAGCTCGTATTCTTGATCGATTTTACCATGTAAATCATTTATGCTTAAAATCGTTAATGGTACTTCGCTGGGTTCCTCTGCCGGCTGATATCCAGCCTGCTCTGCTTCCTCTTTTGAAGCAAAAAAGACACGTTTATCTACGTCTACGTCTTTCCAGTTTTCAGGGGATACATAGGTTTTCGCAGATGAATCACCGACATAACGTGCGAGTCCTTTTTTCTGCTCGCGTGCTCTAAATTCAAACGGCTGTTCCAGCAGAGGATCCGCTTCGTTCCAAATACCCAGCCCTTTTTCCTTCGCTTCTTTAACTGCTTGTTGGAACGTATGATAGTCTTTTTCATCTCCAACTGGCCAGATGAAATAAGTGGGAGCATATCCTTTTTTCAAAAGCTCTAAATTCGTATTGACCCCTTTTTTGGTTTTCACTTGAGCTAGCAGACGTCCGTAGCCATCCTTCGCTTCAGGGCCAATTTTTAACGTGACTTTATCACCGCTTGAAAGAAGCGTCTTTAAATAGTCAGTCGCTTGCTGTCCAAAGCGCAGTTGATTTTGATCTAATTCATTTTTTGGCTTATGATAGGTTTCAGGCGTGTCCATATTCACAAAGCGCACCTTGGTTGTACCTAGCACAGGCTTTTTTAAATGAATGGTATCTCCATCCACCACACGGTCAACCGTTGAATGATATTCTTTCTTGATTTTCGGCGGCTTTGGCTGGCGTTTCAGCAGTTTGACATCATCCTTGTGTCTTGGAAGCATCTGCAGCGTATCGTACCTGCTTAAAACCCCTGTAAACTCATACCATTTCCCTGTCTTCACCTGATCAATGGCACCTGTATCAGCCATCACTCTAAGGATAGTACTGTGATATTTTTTATCTATGATGACCACATTATATCCACCGCCAGCAGGCTGATCCGGCTTTGATTCCACGTAGCCTTTTACCTTCACGAGTCTTCCTTCATATTTACCTGCCTGATCCGTTTCCAGTTGTTGAATGGAGACTCGTTTCGGCGCTGGCAATGTTTGATTCACAGCATCTACCTTCAGGCGGTTTTGAACTGGCACAATTTCGATCAGCCCTTTATAAGACGCAACCTTGCCAGTCACCGTCACCTTCATGCCGGCTTTCAGTTCCGGGAAACTTTTAGGCTGCGCTGAATAAATATTGATTCCAGCTGTTTTGTCTTGAATATATGTTGATAGTTTCCCATTGCCTATAGCGGATTGATCTGCTGTCACAATTCCGCTCACCGTAACCGTCTCTCCTATCAGCTGACGGGCTTTCTTGATATTCATTGGCTTCATTTGTTTCCACACAGTTTCCTTCTTCTCAGATGCCCCTGCCTGCTCTGCTGCCATCATGCCAGGCAGTAAGGATTGCAGACTAAAGATCACCAAAACCAAACAACAGATCATTCGAATTGATAGAATACGTTTCATTAGATCTCTCCCCTTTGAACTTCATCTCTCATAGTGTACAAAGTAAATATTGATGTTGAATGGATTTCATGTAAAACTTATCTCCATCAACTCATTGGAAACGAAATAATCACCCGTGTCCCCTCAAAGCTTTTGCTTTCAAAACGAATGGTGCCGCCATGGCTTTCAATGATTTTAATGGTCATCATCAATCCAAGGCCCGTCCCTTTTTCTTTCGTTGTATAAAAAGGTTCACCCAGTTTCCCCATTTCGTCTTCTGGTATGCCCTTTCCTTGGTCTTCAAATATCAACATCATTTGATTGTTTTTCAGTACCGAGGTCACTTGGATGACACCTGTCACGCCATCCATGGCTTCAATTCCGTTTTTAAGGATGTTCAGGAAAACTTGTTTCAATTCATTCGGTATGCCTTGAATGTTTGGCAGTGACGGAGACAGGTTTTTTTGAATGGACACGCCTTTTAAGACCGCCTGCGATTCAACGACCATGATGACTTCTTCGAGCAGAAGATTGACATGTACCGGCTCGAATTTCACAGATTTGTTTCTAGAAAGCACTAGGAATTCGTTAATAATCGCCTCAAGCCGATTAAACTCTGACATCATCACATCTGCATAATCCTTTTGATACTTTTTACTTTGAATCATCAGCTGTAAAAATCCCTTTAACGACGTAAGCGGGTTACGTATCTCATGGGCAATGCCGGCTGCAAGCTGGCCTACTGCCGACAGCATCTCAGACTTCATCAGCATTTTCTCTGACTGCTTTTGATTTGTAATATCCTCTGAAATACGCATCACGGTTGCCTGCATTTTGTTAGGATCATCAATTCGATGTAAAGAGACTCTCTCCCATCGTTCGCGTCCTGACAAATCGTGAAAGTACAGCTCACCTGTCCAGCTGCCATCTCTTAAACAAACCTCCCATTGCTTCGCTAAATCGTCACATTGACATAGCGAATGGTAGACAGAAAAAATATCTTTGCCGATAAGGTCATATTCATGCTGCTGTACAAACTGACAAAAGCGCTGATTCACACATTGGATAGTGCCTTCCTCTGTTGCGACAACAATATGAATATGGCTGTTATCAAGCGCTGTCACCGCAAGATGAAGTGACTGTTTCATTTTCGTCATTTCCGTCATTTTGATCCATGTCATCACCGCCCCCTCATGATCCTGATCATAGATAGGTGTAATGTGAACAGTGAATTGTTCTCCTTCGTTCGTTTCAATTTCACGTTCGATCACGCGCCTGTCCGATATGACGGATTGAATATCATGATAAAGCGTTTCCTGCGTTAGTTTCTTAGCCATCGACTGAAAGGATTGCTGGTGCCTTATTTGAGCTGAAGTAAATAAAGAGGCAGCTGTAGGAGTGTAATAGCGAATATTCATGTCCCGGTCCACAAACAACGTCGCAAGCTCTGGCTTCACAGAGGGGCGGTACAGTTCTTCTCTTGTCACCTTTAAGTTGTTTATGATATTAATAAAATGTTCGTGTTTTTTCTCAAGCTCCTCTATTTGCGTGTTTTTCGCTTTTAATTGAGCCCTTGCCTCTTGCTCTTTTTGTTTGACTTCATTGAGTTCATTTTCTAAATCGACAATACGCTGTTGATAGACTGAATTCTGATCTAGCATCCCTTTGTCCCTGCCGTTCTTTTGATTTTCTCCTCTCTCATTCATCCGAATAAGAATGACGTATACTCCCTTAAAACGGCGGTCAAAGCTTTTCACGGTAAAATCTGCATACTGTTTTCTGCCTTTTTCCGAAATGAGGACGTGCTGAAACACAACCTCTGTCTCATCTGTCCACACCTTTTGAAAGGTTTGGTTCAACATCTCTTTCATATAATCAGGTATCACATATTCACATGATTGATCTGGCACTTCTGTATGCTCTAGGAAAGAATAGGCACCCTTCGATATCGCCAGGATTTTGTCACAATCATTGATCACCATGCATGCGTCATAATCCTTCCTCACTTCTTGCATATATTGTGCAGCTCGCTCTTTTAACTCCACATAACGAGCATCATGTGTACAAGGTACATTGTATTTAGGAACGTTTGAATGGGTGTAAATGTTCCACTTTTCATTGAATAAATGAAACAAATGAGGGATATTGGGTACAGTTTCATTTGGCCCTAATATCAACATCCCTTGATCATTTAAAGCATATTGGAATCTGGACAACACTCGTTTTTGTATTTCTGGCTGGAAGTACATCAGAACATTTCGACAACTGATAAAATCGAGGTGGATAAAAGGTGAATCGATCAATAAATTGTGAGGAGCAAAGACAATATGTTTTCTAAGCGACTGCTTCACAATAAAAGCGTCACCTTTTTTTTCGAAATATCGCACCCGCCATTTTTCCGGCATTCTTGCCATAGACTCTACCGAGTAAAGACCTTTACTAGCCATTTGAATCGCTTTCCGGTTGATGTCTGTTGCAAACACTTGAAGTTCAATGGACACTTGTCTTCGCTTCATTTCTTCTAAAAATAAAATCGTAAAGGAATAGGCTTCTTCCCCTGTGGAACATCCCGCAATCCAAATGCGGCATGGAGATTTCCCGTTTTTCATCGTATTTTCAATGATCGACGGAATGATCTTATGTTCACATACTCGAAAGGCCTCCATATCCCTAAAAAAAGAAGTCGTGCCGCTTAGAAGCTGTACATGTAAACGGTCAAGCTCATCTGGTTCCCTTTCTAATAAACGATCGTACTCTGATAATAATGAAATCGGTTGTTTTGCACTCCGCATGCGTTTTTGAATGACAGTGAGCATCCTTTTCTTTTCATAGGTTGAAAAGGCAATTCCTTTATACATTTCAAGACGTCCAATTATTCTGAGCAAGACGGGATCTGCATCATCGACATGCGGGACATTGATGATATTGGCGATATATGCCGCAAGAATTGAAGGATCTTTGAATGTTTGATGATACATGCTGTCAAAACCACTTTCTATCTCACTGCATGATAAGGCTGTACCGCCTTGCTCCACCAATTGAAGCAGTCCGCTCCCCACACAATGGCCTTTTTGAAAAAAGATCGCAAAGGCCTCTTCCTTTTGCACACTGGCAAGTGACTGAAAAAGCGAGTCGACAGAGCAGGCCTTGTTCGTTGGAAGCTGCTCTGATACGTGCAGCCGCTTGTCTTCTGTTAACATGACAAACGCATGCTGCGGACAAAAATAAATCATATTTTTCATGACTTTCTCACCATGCTTAATCGTTTTAGCCCGGTAGCCAATCGGTAAAACAAGTGATTCCAAATCAGTGATACAATCGCCCGTCACATGATTTTGTACAACAATAAAAGAGGCATTTAATTCATGTGGAAACGATTGAAAAAAAGCCTCAAGATGATGCTGTTCAAACGGCGAAACACCGATGCCAATCACTGGTGCCTGCACATGTTCGTCTTCTGTCAAACGATTAATGATTTTGTCCTGCATCTGGTACCCCCATGTTCATTCGTCTGATACTTTTTTTCGACAAAAAGGAAGAAAACCCTCTAATTGTAAATAATGTTTTTTGCATGAAATAAGGAAAACATCCTCACATTAAAACAGAACATATAAATAGAAGGAGGAATCTCTATGCAAAACGATCAGCAGTCTTTCGTTCAAGGAAATGCTCAGCAACCTGAATTCAACCATGGTGGGCATGAGTTATTCGATTTACATGAAATTTTAGCAGGCACGATTAATATTTTGGATCAATACATGATCTTTCGGCAATTTATCCAAGATCCTGCATTATCCGACATCTTAGATCGACAATATCAATTCGTTTTGTCGCAGTACAATGTCACGGTAGATTGTTTTTCTACTGGACAAAAGCCTAGTGAAGAAACAACTACTTATATGATGAAAGAACAAACACAGGTGTCATACGGAATTAAACCATCTCAGCCAAAGAAGCCGAATCAGTCATTGCAGGACGTAAAAGACGCAGGGATTACAGGGCATATGCTCGGCCTCGTTAAATCACATGCAGGATTACTTTCAATGACCGCGTTAGAGGTAACAAATCCTGTGGTTAGACGTGTGCTTGCCGCGCAAATTCCGAACTTTATTGAAATGGCATATGAAATTTTCTTATATCAAAACAAACATGGCTACTATCAAGTCCCGCAGCTTTCTACGCAAGACATGCAAGCCATGACGTCTACATTCGCCCCAATGCAGGGCCAAGTTCAAATGCCTCCAAGCAAAGCCAATCAGCAAAAGCCGCTTCATTAAAAAAACGGCTGACCCCTTTCTCTGGTCAGCCGTTTTTTCTTTGATACATCACTTTAAACTGTTCTTCAAAGTCAGTTAGCCGCTGCCCTGTCGCCTGTTCAAAGCCTCTATCAAATCGGCCCGTTTTCGCCGTTTCCTCCATGATCTCATGTATGATGTCTCGTCCGTAAAGCTGGACCAGCTCATAGATCATATAGTAGCTTTGTAAATAAACATCTGTCTCATACGTCATCCGAGAGTCTTGCCAGTCTTGATCAGAATGAAGAGATTGAAAAGGAACGACGTCGAACCGTTCAGACGTGGCATTTAACACGTCATAGGCCGTCCATTCTGCTGTTCCTTCATGGAACCAAAGAGGGAAGATCACTGGAGATACCTTGTATGCATGCACCTTTTCATAGAAAACAAAATGAGCATACTCATGAATGAATAACGTGTTGAAAAAGTATAAAGGCAGTGTCTCTTTCTTCAACAATTCTTCCCGTTTATCTGGGTATAACCCAATCATTTGATCATAATCAGAGTAAAAGCCCGTAATATGCTTGATGCCGGCAAATTGTTCGATCGTGTCTTTATCATCAAAATAAATAATGTCTAAAGGTTTGTCAGGTTCAAACTGAAACACTGACGCTGTCCTCTTCTTTGCCTGATCCAGGGCCTCTATTGTCAGATCCACAAACACGTCCTCTTCCTCTGCATAGTAAATTCTGATATGTTCATAGACTTGCTTATTGAGTCCTTCTGTTAAGACCGTTTTAGGAGAAGACTGCTGCTCTAAATAATGTCCTGTCAGCTGAAACGCAACATAAATCAAGTACGCGGTGAACGCATAAAAAATCAAACCTGCTGCAATCATTCCGCTTACAAGTTTTTTATGAATCAATGACGATTTTGCTTTCATTTACTCCCCACCTGAATTCATCCTGCAACCTCTTTCTCTTTCTATGAAAAAACAAAGATCAACAAGAGGTGATATATTTTTTACTTTATGCAGTCAGGTGCGCAAGGTGCGGTTCCAAACAAAAAAGCCGCATATGACATACGGCTTTTGTCGTAGCTATTTTGATTCAGGGAAGACACGTCGAACAGTTTCAGTAAATTCATCGAAAAATCCTGAAATTGGCTCTCCGCTACTAATACGTTTTCCATATCCTTGCATACGATCAACAAAGTCTGGATTAGCGGATACATACACATTATCGATTTGTTGATCCGTTGATTTTACTTTGTCAGAAATTTTCTTTTTCAAATCATCTGTCACATCGCCGTTTTTATTACCTTCAAGCATAACGGCAACAAATGCATTTTTTCCTGTGACAAGCACGTTTGCTGTTTTCACTTCAGACATGTTGGCTACAAGCTCTGACGCCTTGTCTGCCACTTTGACTTTCTGAGGTGTTTGAACATTTGGCTGATCCTGTCTCATGTTGTCGTTCTTATATGTGACATTTTCATACTGTCGATTCATTGTTCCTCTTCGCTCATCGCCTTGATTGTTCATTCCACACCCAGCAGTGATCAATGTTGGAACAAGTAGTAAAGAAAGCATCCATTTCCTATTCATCAATTATTCCCTCCTTTTGTTCATAGGTTTTTCATCCAATCGACTTTTTATGCACACATTTCTATTTCATCAAAATGAATTCATAATTCAGCCTACTTTGGTCATCCTAAACATGATGAAGAAGTATCATCACGATCAAATGGAGGGATTCGTTTGTTTAAGAAAAGAAAAGGCATGAGCACTGGCGCAATGATCGCAGGTTCAACAGCCATCATTGCATTATTTTCACCAGTATTACGAAGAAGGCTGAAAAGCATGACGCAAATGAATATGTCTTCAATGATGAAAGGCAATGATCATCAGCACCATGACTCGTCTCGCCATGAGTCACACTCCCATAAAGAATCAAAAGGAACGGCTGAAGTTGGGCAAATGATCAAGCAAGCATTTACCGCTGTCCAGCCAGATCACACGAACCAGCACCAATCACCATCAAGAACCCATCAGCCAAGAGAGTCTTATGCACAATCTCTTCACATTGATGAAAGTGTCATGAATGTGATGGATGATGAATCTATCCAGCAAGTGATCAATGACATCGAGCACAAATAAATGAAACAGGAGCCTTCATGAAAAAGGCTCCTGTTTATTCTCCTGAAAAATGTTCTTTGTCCATGAGACAAAAGGAAGGCAAAAAAGTGATTTCACTCGTTGTGATGAAGCGGTTACGAGTATCTAATATGAGCAAAAGCTCTTTCTCACCCTTCCGATCTTTTTTTATCTCTACATCTTGCACAGTTTTAACATCATTTATCCCTAAAACGTCTGCGTTCATTTTTCAAACGACCTCTAAGGAAAACTCCTGCATCGCGAGCGACATGGTTACGACAAATCGCTCCTCTTGATATTCAATCGGCATCTGTTTTTCAAGCATGCCAACTGGCTGTTTCAAAAAAAGAAAGCCAATCCGTTTCATCTGGGTAGCGTTTTCCTCGCATCTGTTTAAACCCCCTCATCAATGAAATTTTTATTAATTATCCTTTTTTCTCTTTTCTTTTGCAACAAATTTTAGTAATTTTAAAAAGGTGATTTTATTTTGCTAAGAGACCTCTTTATTAATATAACAATTCTTGTCACTTTCCATTATTTATTTATGCTTGTGTTTAGAGAGAAGTTTTTAAAGAAAGAAGATACCTTGCTCAGACAACTATGTAAAGGCATGCTTTCTGGGCTACTCGGTGTCCTCATCATGTTTTTTTCTATTAAAGCAGGACCAGCGATCATCGATTTAAGACATATACCTCTTATTTTAACAGCATTTTATGGAGGCATCGCGCAAACGTTCATTGCGGCATGTGTTGTCATTATTGGTCGATTATTAATCGAAACCAACGTCGGTTCTTTCATCAATATTTTTTCCATGATATTTATCGCCACAGCCTCTTTTTTGATTGCTGAACGTCATATCAATCATGTCTTGAAAATGCTGTTATCTATTACGATCAGCAACGTGATCGCAACCATTTTGTTTATCACCATCGCACATGAAATATCAATTGAAATGCATTTCGCTTATTGGATTTTCTCGTATATTGCCGGATTATTTAATTTTTATGTCATTGAGCATCAAACAAAAGCTTATCAGCTGTTAAATTTGTATAAATTCCAAGCTCATTATGACTTTTTAACAGGTGTTTTAAATAAACGGAAATTTGATGAGGTATTAAATGATGCTTTTTCTCTAAAATTAAAGCAGCCTATCCATCAAATGTCCCTTATTTACATAGACATCGATTATTTCAAATCCATCAATGATCAATATGGACATCATGAGGGAGATATCGTTTTAAAAGAAATCGGGACAAGGCTGATCAAAAACACAAGAAGCTCTGATTATATCGGACGGATCGGCGGTGAAGAATTTGCTGTGCTTCTACCGAATTGTTCAGTTGAAAAAACATGGCAAATTGCAGAACGATTGCGGAGAAAAATTGCGGATCAGCCGATTTATTTACAAAATGGAATGTCCATTCATATCACAGTATCACTTGGGTGTGCTTATTACCACGGAACAAGTGCAGACATCAAACAATTACCGATTATGGCTGATCAGGAGCTCTATAAAGCGAAGCAGTCTGGCCGAAATCAAGTGAGCTTCTCAGAGAGAAAAAGAGGCCAATTAACATAGGCTTTTTCCTCAATTTGTTAGCGCTAATTATTTTTAAAAAAGTTTTCGTATAACAGTTGTTTTTTCCCGCAAACACTGGTAAAGTAAAGGTAATTATTTTTGTTCGTATCATCTTTAAGAAGAAAGTTTTGAAAGAGTTTTCGTCTTTGAAGTTTGTGTAAGAGCAAGAATAGTGAATTTAAGCGTTAAGATCGCTTTAGGAGGAAATTTCATGTTAGAAGGTAAAGTAAAATGGTTCAACTCTGAAAAAGGTTTCGGATTCATCGAAGTAGAAGGTCAAGACGATGTATTCGTTCACTTCTCTGCTATCCAAGGCGAAGGCTTCAAAACATTAGAAGAAGGTCAAGCAGTTTCTTTCGAAATCGTTGAAGGTAACCGTGGACCACAAGCTGCTAACGTTAACAAAGCGTAATTTAAGAGCATCTGCTCTTTTAGCACTTTATAGAGTGAAGGAAAACCGCTCGGCTTCTGCCGGCGGTTTTTTTATGCAATCAAAAAGAGAACCTGACGAGAGGTTCTCTTTTTATTTGTCCTTCTGCTTTAGCTTCTGCAAAGCAGAACGATACATATTATCATTCATTTTTGTCTCTGGTTCTTCTTTTTTGACAGGTGGTTCTGGCTGCTTAAACTTTTGAAGCGCCTGTCTATAGAAATCGTCGCCAGACACGTGTTCGTCCGTTTGAGAAGGTTCTGACGCTTTTTCTTCTTCTTCAGGCTCTACAGGTCTCGCCGCAACTTCTGGCTCACTGCGCGGCACGTCAGGCTGATTAGACACATCTTCTTTGATCTCTTCCTTCTCGACCGAAGCGTGTCTGACATTGAACGCTACTAATCCGATAATGACTAGAACAGCAGCTACTAACGCTACAATAATCGTCGCCAAAAGAACCCTCTCCTTATCGCTTAAATGACGCAGTGACTGATGCTACACGTCTTCCTAATGCTTTCCCGAGTTCAATGCCTTCCGTAGAAATCAATTCATCAGAATCAATTGGACATGTCACACCTGCTCCATAATAAGAGCCGTATAAAGCATTCTCTGGAACATTTCCAGGAAGGCCTACCACAAGCATCCCTTGATGGAACATTGGCGTAATCAAATTGTGCATCGTCATTTCTAAACCGCCGTGCGCTGTAGCAGTTGTACAGAAAACAGCACCGACTTTATCAATGAGTTTTCCTTCTGCCCATAAGTAACCAAGACGGTCAATCCATGTCTTTAATCCAGAACTAATGGTACCAAAGTGACCAGGGCAGCCCCAAATGATCGCATCCATTTGATCAAGCGTGCGAATATCCGCATCTTTCACATGATCAATGAATACTTCAGCTTGCTCTGTTTCACCTGCGCCCGCTGCAATCGCTTCTGCAAGTGCTTTTGTATGGTCACCTTCACTATCGTATACGACATAAATTTTCATGTACGGTCCCTCCACACTTATCTTGCATCTTGGTTTGCTTCCTTAGGTGCTGGAAGCAGCGTCATTTCTTGTTTCTTATGCTGCTGATCTTTTCGTTTTTTATCCTTACGTACATCTCTCAGGAACAAGCTGAGAATGACACCGGCCGCACAGAATAATGTGACCCACATGTAAGCATCATTGATGCCCATCACGTTTGAATCGACCTGTGCTTTCGTAAAGAGCTGGGTGGATACATATTTTTGGGCAGCTTCAGCTGTCATCCCCATATGATGCATCACATTCGACACAGCCGTCTGGAATGAATTCATAAAGAATGGGTCAGCTGTATTCGTTTGATCTGCCATATTCGAATAATGGAATGTTGTCCGATTCGTATAAATCGTCGTGATCAAACTCGTACCGATCGAGCCGCTAATTTGTCTTAATGTATTAGACATCGCTGTACCATGACTGTTTAAATGCTGTGGTAATTGGTTCATCCCAGCTGTCATAACAGGCATCATCAGCAGTGACATACCAAATGCACGTACTGCATACATGAGCACAATGTGACTATAGGATGTATCAATGGTCAGCCTTGTAAACTCGTATGTGGTGACAACAGTAATCACCATCCCCACAATCGCAAGCGGACGAGGTCCAAATTTATCAAACAAGATCCCTGAAATCGGGGACATAATCAGCATCGCAAGTGCCCCTGGAAGCATTAACAGACCCGATTGCAATGCAGTAAACCCAACGAGGTTTTGCAGATAAATCGGAAGTAAGAACATTCCAGTGTATAAGGCAACGGTAATAATGATATTAATGACACTTGATAATGAGAAAATGCTGTATTTAAACACGCGGAAATCAAGCATCGGATTATCAGCTTTTAGCTGTTGGAATATAAAGAGAATGATCGCAATCGCACCAATCATAATCGTCGATAAGACGATCGGATCTGTCCAACCATCACTCCCCGCTTCACTCACTCCGTATAGAAGCGAAGCAAAACCAACGATTGAAAGAATCGCACCAAGGGTGTCCAGCTTGATTTTTTTGGGCTCTACAATATTTTTAAACATAAAGAAAGCCGCGATAATGACAATCAAACCGATTGGTACAAGGCCATAAAACATAATACGCCAAGAATAATGTTCAATAATGTAACCAGATAATGTTGGTCCTACAGCTGGTGCAAACATCATCGCAAGACCAAAAATCCCCATTCCTTTCCCCCTGTTTTCCGGAGGGAAAATAAAAAGGATTGTTGTCATGACAAGCGGCTGCAAGATACCGCCACCGATTGCCTGAATCAAGCGGCCAATGAGCATCGTAGAAAAGTTCGGTGCAATACCGCAAATAAAGGTACCAAGTGTAAACGAGATCATGGCTACTAGGAATAAGCTGCGCTGTCCAAAACGTGTGATTAAAAACGCGGATAGCGGAATCAGCACACCGTTGACAAGCATGTAACCTGTTGTAAGCCATTGAATGGTCGTCGCACTGACATTAAATTCAGTCATTAAATGGGGCATGGCTACGTTCAGAAGCGTTTGGTTTAAAATCGCTACGAACAAACCGGCCATTAAAATGATCAGTAAAGACAAGGAGCCTGTTCCCTGTTTTGTCGCTGCAGGTTGATTTGCCATCTCAGACAACCTCCTTTCATTTTTTAATATCAATCATCATTAAGATGAAATTTTGACAGAAGCATTCATACCTGGAAGTACTTTGTCAGATGGGTTTTTAATTGAAATTTTGACTGCTACTTTTTGTGTCACTTTTGTATAGTTACCACTTGAATTTGTTGCTGGCAGCATGTTGAATGTTGAGTTTGTCGCATAACCAATTTGTTCAACAGTTCCTTCAAATGTTGTATCAGGATCACCATCTACCACGATGTCGACTTTGTCACCTTTTTCAATGTTCTTAATGTCTGTTTCTTTGATATTTGCTGTGATATAAAGCTTGCTTAGGTCAATTGTTTCACCAAGAACTGTACCTGGCTGCACTTGCTGATTGTTTTGTACTTCTTTTTTGACTAATGTGCCATCAGCTACTGCTTTAATGTTTGTTTTTGCTTCCCCTTCAACTTTTGCAACTGTGCTGTCTTTTTGCACTTCGTCACCTTCATTGATATCCCAGCCTTTGATTTGTCCAGCTGCTGGTGCTGTAATTTGATACATATCACCTGTCACTTTTGCCTCGTCTGTTTTTACAAAGTTTGTGCTTTCGTAGTAGTAATAAGCACCTCCGGCAATAATAGCAAGAATCACAATAAGGCCAATAATATTCGTTAGTAATAAACGCCCTCTGTTCATGTTTTGTTTCTCCTTTCATGTATAAAAATATAGTGTCATCTGCTTTAGCAAGCTTAGAATGCCCATCATCTGACAGAATATGAAACAAGCTCATAAAGCTGACATTTCCCCTTCATCTACTCCGCTGAAAAATGGTGTGCAGCCCATTTATACTTATTGTTCACTCATGAGCAAAGAGCAGAAAAAGAAGAAAAGACGATCGGCATCTTTTTTGAAAAACTTATATTTAACAAGATTAAATATTAATAAATGTAAATTGAAATGTCAAAGAGAAAGTTTTACTTTTTTTCTGGTGATCCCTTCCTTTTCCACACAAAAAACCTTTCAGCCCTTATGCTGAAAGGTTTTTTCAAATGTGCTATTTAAGAAAGAACTTCTTCCTGCTGAAAAAATTTTTTTAATGCGAGAAAAACGTCTGATTTTTGCTTTAAAATATAATGCTTAAATTTCTCATCCTGAATATGCTTATATGCTGACATTAACGTAGAATGCCGGTTGTATTGATTCACTTCACCATAACAGAATAAGTTGGCTTTTTTCATAATCTCTTGAACAAGCTTCACACACCGCGCATTGTCTGAGGTCAGATTGTCACCATCAGAAAAATGGAAAGGATAAATATTATATCGTGACGGCGGATATCGTTCGTCTATGAGCTCTAGTGCCTTTCGATAGACAGACGAGCAAATGGTCCCCCCGCTCTCACCCCGTGAGAAGAAGTGTTCCTCTTCTACAACCTTCGCCTCCGTATGGTGGGCAATAAATTCAATATCAACCGTCTCATACTTTGTCCGTAAGAAACGTGTCATCCAAAAGAAAAAACTCCTCGCCATATATTTTTCCCAAAGTCCCATACTTCCGCTCGTATCCATCATCGCCAAAACGACGGCTTTCGACTCTGGTTTGGTCACTTCATTCCACGTTTTATATTTAATATCCTCTGGGTAGATTGGATAAAAGGAAGGACTTCCCGTCATCGCATTTCGTTTAAATGCGGACAGCATCGTTCGTTTTTTATGGATATTTCCTGTTAAGCCCGTTTTGCGAATATCGTTGAATTCAATTTGCTCGACAATGATGTCGTCAAGCTCCTTTTGTTTCAGGTTTGGCAGTTCTAATTCACGAAACAGCGCTTCCTCCAGATCCATTAATGAAACTTCTGCTTCGTAATAATCCTCACCTGCTTGATCTCCAGCACCTTGCCCCTTCCCTTGCCCTTGCTTACTGTCTGATCCATCACGCGCGACAACATCACCAACCTGGCTGTCTCCATCCCCTTGACCCACATGCTTATTCTTGTCGTAGTTGTACCGAATTTTATATTCATCTAATGAACGAATCGGAATTTTGACAACATCTTTTCCATTAGACATGATGATGCTTTCCTCTGTGACAAGATCCGGCAAATTGTTTTTAATCGCCTCTTTGACTTTTTTCTGATGACGCTGCTGGTCGTCAAAGCCTTTTCGATGGAGGGACCAGTCTTCCTGAGAAACAATAAACTGACTTTTTTCTTGCCGGGACATCCATCCCCCTCCTCACCTGTTTGCGCAATTCTTCTAACTATCGATTCCTTTATCGTATGCTGCCGTCATCCAAGATGACGATCATTTCTAAAAAAGACATTACCGGTGCGGATGTGCTCCAATAATGCCTCCTTCATTTATTAACGATTCAGAAGACTGCCTACATATTTTAAGAGTTCATTTGCACTTGTTGAATTATAGCCATGCTCATCAATCAATCTAGCCACTACCTCATTTACCTTTTTCAGCTGCTGTTCATCTGGTGTCTTCGTCGATGTCGTAATTTTGACCACATCTTTTAGATCGGCAAATAACTTCTTCTGAATCGCCTCTCGTAATCTCTCATGAGAATTATAATCAAAACGCTTGCCCTTTCTCGCATAAGCCGAAATACGAATGAGAATTTCTTCTCGGAATGCCTTTTTGGCATTTTCAGAAATACCGATCTGTTCCTCAATTGAGCGCATAAGCTTTTCATCAGGATTCATTTCTTCACCAGTTAACGGATCACGCAGCTTGTTTTTATTGCAGTAAGCTTCGACATTATCTAAGTAATTATCCATTAGTGTTTTCGCAGACTCCTCATACGAATACACAAATGCCTTTTGAACTTCTTTCTTTGCAATATCGTCATACTCTTTTCGCGCGACAGAAATAAAATTCAAATAACGCTCCCGATCTTCACTTGAAATGGATGGATGCTGATCAAGCCCTTCTTTTAAGGAACGAAGCACATCCAGTGCATTGATCGATTCCATATTCTTTCGAATAATGGTGGATGAAATTCGGTTGATCACATAACGCGGGTCAATTCCGCTCATCCCTTCGTCATGAAATTCCTTTTTCATCTCATCTATGTCAGCAGATTGAAAGCCTTCGACACTTTCCCCATCATACAGACGCATTTTTTTCACCAAATCAATATCAGAACGCTTTGGCTCTTTGAGTCTCGTCAAAATAGAGAACATCGCTGCCACCTTCAGCGTATGCGGTGCAATATGAACGTCTGAAACATCACTTTCTGAAATCATTTTATGATAAATCCGTTCTTCCTCTGTCACCTTTAAATTATAAGGAATCGGCATCACAATAATTCTTGAATGAAGGGCCTCGTTCTTCTTATTTGAAATAAACGACCGGTACTCGGTTTCATTCGTATGAGCGACAATCAATTCATCCGCACTAATCAAGGCAAATCGGCCTGCCTTAAAATTTCCTTCCTGCGTTAATGAAAGAAGGTGCCACAGAAATTTCTCATCACACTTTAACATCTCCTGAAACTCCATCATCCCGCGGTTTGCTTTATTGAGTTCTCCATCAAACCGGTATGCACGAGGGTCTGACTCTGATCCAAATTCAGCAATGGTTGAAAAATCGATGCTGCCTGTTAAATCGGCAATGTCCTGAGATTTCGGATCAGACGGGCTGAAGGTACCAATGCCGGTCCGTTTATCCTCTGAGAAAAAGATCCGCTCAACCCTTACATCCTCAATTCTGCCGCCATATTCCTCTTCCAGTCTCATCATATTCAGAGGCGACAAATTCCCCTGCACACGAATACCATATTCTCTATAGAAATCCTCCCGCAGATTTTGCGGAATGAGATGAAGCGGGTCTTCATGCATGGGACAGCCTTTGATCGCATAGACTGCGCCATTGTCTGTCAAGGAATAGGCTTCGAGTCCTCTTTTCAGCCTTGTTACAAGCGTCGATTTCCCGCCGCTTACCGGTCCCATCAATAATAAAATACGCTTCCGCACATCTAATCGCTTTGCAGCAGGATGAAAATATTCCTCCACTAGCCTTTCCAGTGATTCCTCTAATCCAAAAAGCTCCTGATCAAAAAATTTGTAGGTTCTGACCCCATTCTCCTCTTCAATCCCGCTGTCTTTAATCATATGATAAACGCGAGAATGAGCAGATTGAGCGACAAGTGGATTTTCCTTAATAATGTCTAAATAATCGCTGAATGTGCCTTCCCATTTGAGACGCTGCTCTTCTTCTCTGTGCTGTTCAATTTTCTTTAAAATATCCATATGAACCTCCTCTTTCAAGATTGAAGCTAGTAATCAGATACTGTTTTACAATCTATGCGCAGGCGTCCTATTACATGCTTTCGTTCTTCAAAATGACGAATTGGCAAACTGAATTGACAACCATCCGCAAGACCCTTCATAATAAAGGAAAAACAGGAGAAAAATGATCTTCTTCTCCTGCTTTTCAAGGCGAACTTCACATCATATGAAACAGGCAGCGGACAGGAACAAAGGGATAAGGGGGAGCTTATATGAGAACGGTCATTATGATGGGCGTCATCATTACGTTTTTAGTATCCATTTTCACAGCTGGCTACGAAGGCAAGCCTGGTAAATGAAAAAAAGGATGTTCCATTAGCGGAACATCCTTTTTTTCATTTAGTTCATTGTTTTCAGCACTTGCATATTCACTGTATTACCTGACACCTGAATCGAAGTAAAGTCTTGCGTATCTATCACCAGTGTGACTGCTCGATTATCTAATGTGATATCAGTAAAACGAGTAGAGAAGTTTGCCCGAATATCTTTCCGATAAATATCGTCAGTCACTGCAACCGTCGAAAGTAATTTCCATTTGGTCACAGAGATAATGTTTGAGTTTTGAATTTCTGTGATAATGCGCCCTATATAACCAACATTGTTTGTCCCCCAGAAAGTCGCTCTTGTATGTCCATTCAAATTTTTATAAATGGTCATTTGAACAGTACTTCCAGGCTTAAATCCTTTTGTATACGTAAAATTACTATGTTCTTCGATATATGTTTCTTGATTATTTGTTCCTACCTTCATCGTAGGTTTCCATACATTATAGGTTGGACTGTATTGAAGACCAATATCCGCTTCTTTTGATCCTGTGAATCCAGAATAAATATAAGCTGCCCCTTTAGACACACTCATCGTGGAAGGAAGTTGAATTTTTGTGACCAATATAGATCCATTACTATTGATATAGGTACGCCCGCCAATTCCTTTAGATCATTGCGCTGCTCCTATTTCCTGCGTCTGAGAAAGACCTGGGATACTGACTGGAACGATCCCCATTAAAATAGCTGAGATAACGGCACTAGTAATCAGTAGTTTTTTCATCTCATTATTCCTCCTAATGGATTCATCATTTTTGAAAATGCAATCTATCATCATATCTATTTTCAACATGTAAAAAAAGTATAAATAAGTCATATTTTTCATCACCCTGATTCTAATCTCACATAAAAAAGCCGAGATGGGTATCTCGGCTTTCATCATGATCTTATATGAGATCTCGATATTGCTGCTGGCGAAGTGCCTCATAAACAAGGATCGCTGCTGTATTCGATAGATTAAGCGAACGAACATGCTCTGTCATCGGTAAACGAAGACAGCGGTCCATATTTCGTTCAATCAAATCTTTCGGCAACCCACTTGTCTCTCTGCCAAAGACGAAGAAATAGTCTTCATCTAACTGAGAGTAATCAAACGTTGTATGCGGCTTTTGGCCAAACTTTGTGATATAGAAGAATTGCCCCTTCGGATGGGCCTCAAACAATTCATCGAGCGAATCATGATAGACCACATTGGCATACTTCCAATAATCGAGTCCAGCACGCTTCAGCATTTTGTCATCTGTCGAAAAACCAAGCGGACGAATCAGATGAAGTGTTGTATTTGTTGCTGCACATGTACGCGCAATATTTCCAGTATTAGCTGGAATCTCTGGTTGATATAAAACGACATGAAGTCCCAAAAAAGTTCACCTCTAATTTTCTTTTCCGCTCAACATTATACCATTAACTATCCTTTGCGGCATCGTCCAAAATGTGAAAAAACGTATAACGAATAGCTGGTGTATAGGCAGTTGAATCCTCATATGACCAAAACCGCATGCGGCTGTCATACGTCTGTGCATTCACAAGAGGCATTCCGCCTTTATCATGATCAACAACAATGGTTGTATGATTATACCTTCCATCACCCTCGAAATCGTAGCAAATGACATCACCAATTTGAAGCTCCTGCGCTTCTTTTAGCTTCTTTGCCCTTAAGCCTGCTTTAGAATTCGCTAAATAGTTTTTCATCGAATGAGCCACCGTCCAGCTGTAGCTCCACGTATGTGGACGCACCCACCAGCCAGACCCGCGATTCGGATACCCTCTCGTTGGCGCATTCCCTGCTTTCAAGCATTGTGAAATAAAATTTGTACAGTTATCTTCAAAATTCTTGTAGGCTGGATTCCGTTTATTCCAGTACGTCTCCGCATATTGCACGGCTGCCCGCCGATCATAGTGAAAGGCTCTCCCGAATTGTTCCTCGTTCTGGAAGCGCTCATCCACCCGCTCCTCCTTTTGCCGTTCCTCCTGCATCATGCGATCTTTGACAAGCATGTCGTTATAAAGAAACGCTTCTCTTTTTTCAACCTGTTCCTCCAAATAAAAAGAATCGTCTACATCCTTACAGACATAAGTGAGATGAGCAAGATATTGCACATGCTGAGCCCCATCATCCTGAATTGTTGAATCTAGAAGCTTTGTTTTTGCCTTTGCCTTCACAATCTCAACCTGTCTTCTAGCAAAAAGCTCCTTTTTTCGTTCTACTGCTTCCACATCAGACATGAGCTGCGGCTGTTTGATCGCACTGTCATTTAATAAATACGCCAGCCTGTCTTCTAACGTTTGCGCTAATAATTGTTTCACACAGACACCACCAAAACTTTTTTTAAAACCTCTGTTTGGTACATTCTATGTTCATAGGGATGTTATTTAGTATTTAAAGGTGTCTGTAATAGCTCAATCCCTTTGATCATCTCTTGTTTCGCTTCTTCATCACTTTCCCGCTCAAGAGCTTTTTCCAGCTCTGAAAGCTGCTGCACGTCGCCAATTTTGCCAATGGCCCAAGCGGCCGTGCCTCGAATGACCGGCCTTGGATCCTTGTGCATCAATTCAATCAAAACTGGTAAGGCAGATGCGTCTTTAAAGTGAGCGAGTGCCAAAATCGCATTCCGCTGAATGGGCTTTTTCCCCCGCCATGATCCTGATACATGACCGTATTTTTCCTTAAACTCACGATTGCTGATCGTAAGGAGCGGCTTTAAAAGCGGCTTTGCAATTTCAGGGTCCGGCTCCATTTCAGGATGCAGATGAAAGTCTTTTCCTTTATTGATCGGGCAAACTATTTGGCACGTATCACACCCATACAAGCGGTTCCCTATTTTCGAACGGAACTCGTCAGGTAAAAACCCTTTTGTCTGAGTTAAAAACGAAATGCACCTTTGAGAATTCAGCTGTCCTGGATTCACAAGCGCACCTGTTGGACACGAATCCACACATTTATTGCACGTCCCGCACTGGTCTTCAATTTTCTCATCCGGTTCAAATGGAACATTTGTAATCATTTCAGCCAAGTACACATAAGAGCCGAACTCTGGTGTGATAATCATACAGTTCTTTGCACTAAAACCAATGCCAGCGCGTTCTGCTACAGCACGATCAGACAGTTCCCCTGTATCCACCATTGATTTTGTTCGTATATCGACATGCTTGCTCCGCAAGAATTCCTCGAGCATATCAAGCTTTTTTTTCAATACAACATGATAATCCGTTCCCCAAGAAGCCCTGCAAAAGATTCCTCTTCTTGCATCCTTTGTACTTCGAGGGGCATCTTTCATTTTGGAAGGATACGCGAGCGCTATTGCAACAATTGATTTGGCCTTTGGAAGCAGCAAAGAAGGGTTTGTTCGTTTTTCGATATCAGGCTCTTCAAAGCCGGACAAATACCCTAACGATTCATGTAAGATCAGGCGGTCCTTTAATGAATCAAATGTATCAGCACTTGCAAATCGAATTTTATCGACACCAATTTCTTTCGCATATTGAATCAATTCTTCTTTTAATTCTCCAACATGAATCACCTTGCAAACCTCCTTTCTTTGTTTCTTCTGTTGTTTTCAGTATAATACGAGTGTATCATGACCGATTGGAGTGAGTCACTGTGAAGATACATATGGAAATTCCTTATCCTCAAAGCCCTTCTATCCATGTTGGACAGATTGAATATTCACATATTGAAGTCGGTAAATCACCTCAAATGTTAAAAGGTCGATTACGCCTGTTTCAAGAGTCTTTGTTTTTTGAATACGAAGATAAAGCCTTGAAAGAAGTACCTGCGATCAAAGAATGGACTGAGCTTATAGAAGACATTCCTTTCCTTCCACTTCTTTCTGATATTCAAAAGGAACAATTTATTGACTCGACCAATTCCGTACAGGATTTGTCGATATTTTTCTCATTAAAATATTTCTTGCCCATCCTGACATTAGATGCCGATCGCCTAAAAGAGCCACTTTCACTTGCAAAAAATGATGCTGGTCACATCGAATGGCAGGACGAAACGGGACTTAAAGGGTTATTTTCTCAAGCAAGTAAAGCACAAATTTCTCAAGACACAAAGAACATTCTTCAAATCATCCTTTTCCCGCCATCTATTTCCCGGGAAAAGAGTGAAGCTCTTATACAATCCTTGACGAAGATGTTTATACAAATACATGGTGGAGAAAGCAAATATGAACTCATTGAAAAAGCACTGTAGCTGACAGTGCTTTTTTCACATTATACTGACATAATAAAAAACGCAACACTTCGTTTATCTAAGAAACGAAATACTGCGTTATAAACAAAATTATGTATTGGAGCGGGTGATGAGAATCGAACTCACGACATCAGCTTGGAAGGCTGAGGTTTTACCACTAAACTACACCCGCATCAATCTCTTAAAAGCAACGTCATTGCGTTGACTTTTATTATGTTACAACTTTCTTAACAATTCGTCAAGAGAATATGAAGATTTTTCGTCAAAAAACTTCATATTCTCCATATATATTAAGATAGTTATTTATCTAGCTGGACATAAAACAAGTATGCATGTGACATATTCTTCAACGCTTTCTCTGGGTTCTTTTCGATTGCCTCAAACATTGGTAAATTCCCATCTTTACCCATTGCAGCTGTATACGCAATTAGTGCTTTTTCTCCTGAAGCCACTTTGACAGATTCAGATTGTGCAGAAAAAACATAGTCACCTACTTTGAATGGAAAGCTTGAAGTCGCTTTTATCATTCCATCATTCTTTCTGTCTGACCAAATACTAAATTGTGATTCGTATATATCTTTCTGATGATTCAGTTGTAAGAGCACATTCATCGTTTGATCGGTTCCATCCTGATGTAAAACAAAGGTGGCAGATGATGCTTCCTTATCAACTAATCGACCATTTTTGTAATGACTCCCAATAAAAGTGATACTCTTATTCTTCTTCGTTAATCCCTTTAGGGTAAGAGCCACCATTTCATTAGTGGTTGTGGCATCTAGTAAGCTTTCTTCTTTCTTTGTCAGTTTCATTTTTTCAATTGTTACTTGATCCTTAGATACGGGTTCTGTTTCTTTTTTAGATACTGTCTTCACTGTCGTTGTTGTTTCTTCGGCCTTCTCACCGCATCCTGCTAATAGAAAAACAGTGAACAAAAGTATGCTCCATTTTTTAATCATTGATATCCCCTTTAATATTTTTCATTCTTTATTATACTAAAATTTGGTTGAGCATACAAAAAAAGATTAGGAAAATTCTCCTAATCTTTCGCTTTTTTCTGTTTCATTGCCGACAGCAATGCCACAATGAGAAAACTCGCTGCAAAAATCACAATCATATAAATAAAAAAGTTTGGCTTGATCTGAAAAGTAAACGCTGACGAACCTTCCATCTCAAAAGCGAGACTGTTAAATAATAATGCATCATTTGTTTTTGATTGAAATAAATGATAGAACAGTACACCAATTGTCAGCATCGGAAAGCCTAAGAATCCTAGGAAACCACCAACTATAGCACCTTGTTTCATTGCCTGAACGTTCATGATCGTTGTCCTCCCATTCCACGAAGCAATAGCTGCTTCATAATGGATTTACCATCCCCCATAAACGGAAGAAGATAGAGTAATTGAATAAAATACGTAATTGAAAAAATAAAAAAACCTGTCGAAATTGGATTTTCTTTCAGAAATAATACGGTCACAATGATTCCAGCTGCCCCAATCACACCAGGGAGAAGCGGTCCAAGCAGCGTAATCCATACCTGCTTTTTCTGAAATGGATCTAATACAGGTCTCACAAATTTCACAGACATCATATCACTCGCAAAAAAACCTTGAGGACCATCCCGTCCCGCAAACTTCCGATGTGCATAACCATGTGCTGCCTCATGCAAGGCCGTCCCGGTAATTAATCCGAAATAAATAATGGAAAAATAAATCGCAATGGCTGCAATCGATGGATCAGGGATGAATAAAAAGGCGATGCCTGCCATGACCATGAAAAGCACCCAGAAAAAGATGATTTTACGCGTCACCATAAGCAAGGCCGTCCCCAATATTTGAAGAAATGAGTGGCCTGTGCAATCAAATCGTTCCTTCATCTTTACTTGATACTGCTTAAAAAATTGACAGCAGGCTGTGACAATCCGATATGGTGATTGATAATGAATAGACAGCAAATGATGCTGATTCAGCCCCATCATCAGCTGATAAAAATCACGAGCAAT
Organism: Bacillus pumilus; assembly: GCF_024498355.1. GTDB lineage: Bacteria > Bacillota > Bacilli > Bacillales > Bacillaceae > Bacillus > Bacillus pumilus_P. The sequence continues at coordinate 903,728 of NZ_CP101833.1, read as the reverse complement.
GACAGACTCATCGACCTGAAACAAATCGGCTAGCTCTGCCGTAATACTCGCTTCTGTCCTCTTGCCGTCCACTTTCGTTAACATATGATAGGCACTTTCATTAATCGGGAGTGTGCTTCCATACTGCGTATCAGTGAGATGCCTCTTTTGTAAGGTCACATAAGGCCCAAGAGCCGGTACCCGCTCAATCTTTAGCTTACTGTTAAGAAGTTGAATCATGTGAATACCTCCATGAAAAACCTTTGTATATGGCAAAGATGAGCAGACCCTCAAAAGCAGCCACAAGCAGCCACTGAAGCGTTTGACTCGACTCCCCTATGACATAGTTTCCAATAAAAACAATTGGAATCATAAGTAAAATAAGTGCTCCAAATGAAAAAATGCCTGTGTATGGATTGTTCCGATCAAGAGGAAGTAAAATACCTACCACATAAAAGAGCGCAGTAGCATTGCATAACACAGCGGCCCCAATCAATACGTTCCAAATCTGATCAGGGAGCGTCAGTGTTGTCAGCATGAATAAAGCAATCTGCATCACACCAACGAGCAGAAGTCCAATAAACTTATACAGAGCCACTTCCCACGACATTAGGCCAAATGTTTTATACATCCCTAGCATACGTTTATCATTGCCAAATGAATTAAAGGCTGTTAATCCAGCAAGAGCACATAGAACAAAAAACGCTTCTTCTTCAAACCGGAATCCAAACTGATAACGGACGAATAAGATCACAATGAGAAGAATGAGAAAGTTTAAAATGTTTTCTTCATTTCGCACCTGTGATTTGATTTCCTTTACAATAAGTGACCATTTTTTTGAAGAAGAGAACGGCAATTTGTTTAAAAAGGTTAACGCTTTTTTCTCTGCCATAATCGGCATCATCGCAAGAGAAAGAAATGCGCCGCCCGCTGATAAAAGGATGAACAGAATCAAAATTGCATAGTTTACCCCTTCTGGAGACATCCCTTGTGCTGCAAGGAAAAACGGTGCTGTAAAATACATTAAATGATAATCAAACTCAATATATGATTGCTGAATTTGGCTGATATCAAAATGCGTCAATCCATACGCCACAACCAGTGCCAATAAAACAAAGATCGCTGCAAATTTTTGCAACGGTAATTTTAATTTTAGAACGAGCAAATAGGTAATGTTATAAATGAGCTGCAGCAGCATGAAGACAAAAAGCGATTGCAAAATCACCATCAAAAAGAAAGTAAAGATAAAGAAAATTCCGATTCCCTGGGCAATAAAGTTAGGTAAAAGCAGGATACCGATAAAAAATAAAACAAGCCCTGCCACCACTATCACCATCGGAATGAAGTATCCAAGACTTTTCTGAAAGGTAGAGAGCGGGAACCAGCTGAGCTGCATAGAAAACCGGTCTTGTTCAGGCGTTCTGACCTTGATCAGAACAAATAACAAGCTTGTAAAAATAGATGCATTGATCGCCATCGACACAACCAATAATCCAAGTGAACGTTCATCTCCATTTAAGAAAGCCTTCATAAAGACACCAGTAAAACTATATCCAATGATGGCCCCCATTGTGACTGCAAACAAAAAGAATAAGACCACAATGATTCGCTTCGTTTGAGTATCAAAGAGCTTATACATCTCCTGCTGCCACATTTTAAGCATCATTTTAGAAATGATTAATGATTTCATCAAAATGTGCACCCCTATCACTTAACATTGAAGCTTTCAGAAACACCTGTTCCAGTGTGCTTGATTGATACTTTTCCTTTAAGGCTGAGACTGTTCCTTCATCCATTTTATTTCCCTTAGAAATAATGGCGATTTTGTGGCACAGCTCTTCCGCTGAAAGCATATCATGCGTTGAAAGCAAGATTGCACCATGGTTCTCGGCATAACGCTTCATCAGTTTCTTTGTGTTTATAACCGCTTCAATATCAAGTCCTCTAAAGGGCTCATCCATGATCACCAATTGACTATCAAGCATAAAGGCGGCAATGAGCTGTGTCTTTTTTTTCATACCATGTGAATACGTTTCGATCGGTCTTGATAAAGCCGAGTCCATATCAAACAGTTCAATTAGTTGATTTCTTCTATGAATTGTTTTACATTCATACATAGAAGAAACAAAATCTAAATATTCAGCACCAGTCAATGCTTCAGGGAGCAGCAGGTCATCTGGAATATAGGCTACTTGTTTTTTAAAGGATGGGTCATCATTTGTGACGTCCTGCAAGTGAATCGTTCCTTTTGTATGCTTAATGATGCCGAGTATACAATTAATCATCGTTGTTTTACCAGATCCATTCGGTCCAGCAACAGCAACGATTTGATGAGGGGCAACCTTTAAATGAAAATCATTGACAGCAGTCACATTATTTTTATACGTCTTGGTTAAATTCTCGATCGTAAACATATAACCTCCAAGTGTCTGCATATTCTTTAAAAAACAGATCAGGCTAAACCGCCCGCCACAGACGGTTTAGCCCTGGTGTCATATCATAGAAGTAAAAAGATGAATCCTAAGTATAGCTACTTACATTCAATTTGGACTTTTAAGCCACTTTCCCACTGAACGGCTCCTGTAAAGCTACCCTTGCCGTTTGCTAAACACCAAACTGCTGCTCCTAGAACAACTGTTGCTCCCAATCCAAGAAGGACTGCAACAAATACTAAGAACCAAGCTTGGTCCATAATAGCAGGTTCCATAGTGGAATAGTCAACTTGCGGCGCTGCATAAGTCATACTTTTCACCTCCCAGCTTATGATGATCGTATCATAGGCGTCACACTCCAAACATCAACAGAAGATCCCATTTTTGACCGAACATACTTTCGATTAAAACGTGACTTTTTATTCAATTATTCACTCCCAACTGGATGAACCCTCTCTTTTTCACTAGTTTTTACCACAACACAATACCTACAAAACCCATATAATGGCAATGATTCCATCTTTTTTCTACTTTTTTTCAAATAGTTCATTTTCATCATCTCTTCTATATGTTCTTTCATTTTTGTGAGATAGAAAGAATTCCCCCGATATATCAGATATAAAAGTCCTGATTTCATGTCGTTATGTCACCAATTATGAAATATTTACTGATAATTCCGACAAAAGAGTGGGCATATTTTCCTTCTTCTCTTGTCACCGAAAATATGTATATACAAGAAAGTGCCTTGGGAAAAAAGCCCTTACCTGCTTCAGCAGGACACAACATATGACTCGCTTCCTTTCGATGAAAAAAGAACAGCAGCCTAGAAGTGACTACTATACTTTTTCTATATTTCTGAGAAAATTGCGGCAGAGGCTCTATCAGAAAAATAATTGTTCCCAATGATTTCACCAGCAATCATAATTGAAATTGTCAATGAAACCTCGATCCCTGTTGTCATCAGACATATACACAGTAAGTCCCTTAACCTAAAAAAGTTATTTTGACCTTATATGCTTTTCATCAATTCGATCGTAAATCGCTTCTATTCGTTCTTTCTTGATTGCTGTAAATCTCATATTTGTTCTGCTCAATCAAAATGTCTAGTGTGAGATCCATATGTTTTCTGTATTTTTTTCGTTTTTTCTTTTTTCCAAGTTCATCTTCCCTTCTGATTAAAATAAAAAAAGGCCCTTCACTCATGCTTGAGTGATAGAGCCTTCGGTTGACCGATCAGCCATTCTTGGTGATGTTTTCAGTATGCTTATGTTGATACATATTATTCCGACCTGTCAACTATATTTATTGTTTTTTCAGATTTATCTAAAAAATGATTGACCAAGCATGAAACAAGATTTATAGTCTTATTAAATATTTCTTATCAAAGTAGTTGGTTTTATCTAACAAAAGGAGGATACACACATGTCAGAAGAACTTCAATTTCGTTTAGAAACAAAAGCCATTCATGCAGGTCAGGAACTTGATTCAGCAACCTATTCAAGAGCCGTGCCTATTTATCAAACAAGCTCTTTCGGTTTTAGGGATAGTGAGCATGCGGCGAATTTATTCGGACTGCAGGAACCTGGAAATATTTATTCACGTATTATGAACCCTACAAACGACGTATTTGAAAAAAGGATCGCTGAGCTTGAAGGTGGAATTGGTGCACTTGCTGTCTCTTCTGGACAAGCAGCCACTACGTACTCTATTTTAAACATTGCAGGAGCCGGGGACGAAATTGTATCCTCCAGCAGTCTTTATGGAGGCACCTACAATCTGTTTGCTCATACCCTAAAAAAGCTCGGGATTACAGTGAAATTTGTCGATTCATCCAATCTTGAAGAACTTGAAGCAGCGATTACGGATAAAACAAAAGCAGTGTATGCAGAAAGCATCGGGAATCCAAAAGGCGACATTTTACATATTGAAGCCGTCTCAGCCATTGCACACAAACACCATATTCCGCTTATTGTGGACAATACGCTCGCCAGCCCCTATTTATTAAGACCTATCGAGTTTGGCGCAGACATTGTCGTCCACTCAGCGACGAAATTCATTGGCGGACATGGCACATCAATTGGCGGTGTCATCGTCGATAGCGGCGGGTTTCCTTGGGCTGACAGTGATAAGTTCAAAGGGCTGACTGAACCAGATCCAAGTTATCATGGCCTCACGTATACTGAAGCGATTGGAGAAGCGGCCTATATCACAAAAGCACGTGTACAGCTCTTACGTGATTTAGGCGCAGCACTGTCACCTTTTAACTCATTTTTGCTTCTTCAAGGCTTAGAAACATTGCATTTACGCCTTGAGCGGCATAGTGAAAATGCGTTAAAAACAGCGCAATTTTTACAGGATCACCCTCTTGTAGAGTGGGTAAGCTACCCTGGTCTTGAAGGCCATGAATCCTATGAGCTGGCTCAAACATATTTACCAAAAGGACAAGGTGCGATCCTCACATTCGGTATTAAAGGTGGACGAGAATCAGGTAAAAAGCTCATTGATTCCGTGCAGCTTTTCTCACATCTTGCAAACGTGGGCGACTCTAAATCACTGATCATTCATCCTGCCAGCACGACACATCAACAATTAAGTGAAGCAGAGCAAAAAGCGACAGGCGTCACACCAGAACTCATTCGTTTATCTGTTGGAACAGAAGCGATTGAAGACATCCTTGCAGATCTTGAGCAGGCGATTGCAAAAAGCCAGTCTTAAAGAAACAGAAAAAAGCACACGGCTGTGTGCTTTCAGCATGTAGACAACCCCTCGCATTCGGTGTCAGTCCTGCGTGCCGGTGCTCACGAATCTTAAATTCGCTCCGGTACTCGTCCTTCCTAGACTTCAAGGGTTTTCTATCACGCTGAGCTGAAAAGAAGACAAAGGGCTAAAATGAAGATCATTTTAGCCCTTTGTCAACAATCTGAAAGCACACGGCTGTGTGCTTTCAAATTGTTTATTATTGGTTGAGTAATCGAATATCTTGGAAAGGATAAAACACAAATGATGTTGTCCCTTGAATATCACTCTTTGTAAAAAGACCTAAGCCGTTGCGGCTGTCCATTGAATTCTGGCGATTGTCACCCATGACAAAGTACTTTCCTTTTGGGACTGTAAGAGGGCCAAAATCAGGTGTCAGCAAAGTGCCATCTGCGGCTGCTTGCTTTTTGTTTGACGCTAAATAAGGCTCTGCCACTTTTTTGCCATTTACATACAGCTGGTCGTTTTTCATTTCGATTTTATCACCAGGTAAACCAATCAATCGTTTCACGTAGTGAGTGCTGCGGTCTTCCCCATCAAGGACAATGATCTGTCCTCGTTTATAATCACCGAAATAATCGACGGTTTTATTCACAAAAACCCGTTCTGTATCATGCAATGTCGGATACATAGATGACCCTTTGACAATGTACGGTGCGAATAAAAAGTTACGAATGATAAAAACAGCAATGAATGCGATTAAGATGGCTTTGATCCAGCCCCATAACTCTGATTTCTTTTTTTGTGTTTTTGTATTTGTTGTCATAAGCTCCTCCTGAAATCCCCTAGGACGAAATGAGTTTTCGCCAGCTTACAGCTGACGTCACGCTTGTTTCCCCCTAAATATAAACATATTTTGCCAACAAATCAAGCTGTAAGAGAGAAAAAGGCAAGCACCTTTCTGTGCTTGCCCAAAACTCAGTTAGTTAGCAGAAGAATCTGCTTCGTTCTCTTTGTTTTTACCATAGAAATAATCAGATGGATTCACTGGTTTGAAATCCGATAGCTTATGGAATCGAAGAAGATCCCTGTAGAGCACTTTATCTGAAAGGCTTAACTGATTATCAACACGGGCTTTAATTGCCTCTGTCTTTTTATTTTGTTTCACCACTTTACCCGTTTTTGTATCGTAGACTGTATTATCTACAAGGGTATATGTCGGTGTCACATAGTTTCCGTTACGGAATGCAACGGTTTGGTCATGCTTTTTAGAAAATAGATCTGTTCCGAAATTCACGAACTCGTTTGAATCAATCCCTTGTAAATGAAGAAGCGTTGGCATTACGTCTACTTCACCACCATACGTATGATTCACGCCACCCTGTTTTCCAGGGATACGAATCATGAGCGGTACACGCTGGTTTTGTGCATTTTGATAAGGTGTAATTTCTTTTCCTTGAATTTCACTCATTGCACGGTTATGGTTCTCAGAAATACCGTTATGATCACCATATAATAAAATAACTGAGTCTTTATAAAGACCTGATTTCTTCAAGTCCTTAAAGAATTGCTCTAATGACTCATCCAAATATCTTGCTGTTTGGAAGTAATTATCCACTGTTTTATCGCCAGTTGTGGCCTTAGCAATCGTCGCATCTTTTTCATCTAAATTAAATGGATAGTGATTTGTCAGTGTCATTAAATGTGCATAAAATGGCTTTTTCATTGATTCTAACATTGGGATTGATTCTTTAAAAAATGGCTTATCTTTCAGACCCATATTTACAAGGTTTTCTTCATCCATGTTGTAATATGAAGCATCGAAGAATTGATCAATTCCCATATGCTTATAAATCGTGTCACGGTTCCAGAAAGACTTGTAGTCCCCGTGAAGCACAGCACTTGTATAGCCTGCTTTTTGATCTAGGATCGCAGGAAGTGATTGGTAGGTATTTTCACCCTTTGTCACAAACGCTGCACCCTCTGGCAAGCCAAACATACTATTATCCATCATCAGCTCAGCATCTGCTGTTTTTCCTTGACCTGTCTGATGGAAGAAGTTATCGAAATACGTAAAATCACCTTTTCCGTGAGCCAGTTTGTTTAAAAACGGCGTTACTTCTTCTCCATTTAGTTTGTAATCAATTAGGAACGACTGGAAACTCTCTAAATGGATTTTAATGATGTTTTTACCTTTCGCTTTACCAAAATATTCTCCATTTGGCTTCGCATAGTGAGAAGCCGTATAGTTCACGACATCAGTTAAATCTTCACTGCTCGCATTTGCGACCTGCGTTGCGTTTTGCGCTGATTGCACCCCGTCATAAATCGTATAATTATAGACACCTAAATATTTGACAACATACTTATGATCAAATGTTCTCGTTAATAATTCCGGACGATCCTTTTCAGCTAAATGCAGATTGACAAAGAACAACCCAACACCTGCAGCCACAATAAGCAGTGCAAACGTCTTTTTCATTTGGAATTTCTTCACTTCCGGTCTCCAAATCACAATGGCAATCAAGATCATGATATCAAGGAAGTACAAAAGATCATGCGGCTTAATGCTCGACAACACACCGCCAGTCATACCTCCTCCAAGATTGCCTGCTTGTTTCATTGTTGAGAAAGTCAAAAAATCATCAAAGAAACGATAGTACGCTACATTTGCATATAAAAGTGCGGTCATAATAAAGTCAATGACAATTAAAACAATGGCAGATTTACGCCCCTTCAAAAAGAGAGCAAGTCCCAAAAACACGATGGCTGAACTAAATGGATTTAATAAGAGAAGACCCTCTTGAAAAGAACCTTTCACTCCTAAATTAAAGTCCATTTTGTAGGCTGTGTAAGATTTTGCCCAGAATAAAAGAACAGCCAAAACAAAAAAGCTATATTTGTTCGCAAATATTTTTTTCATAAAACCTCTTCTTTCTTTTTTTCGATCTGATATAAATGAAATCATAAAAAATTTACATTCATTTTGCAAATGTAAATCTTCTGCACCCAGCATTCCGATGCTCTGTCTCCGCCGGATACATGTGCTCCTTTAATATAACGGATGAGAAGCATCATAAGTTTCAAAAAAAATACGAGTAAATAAAAGGTGAAATATCCATTTACATTAAATTCACTAACACTTCATGCTTCAGTGGATGATGAAGGTTTTGTAAATCACTTAGTATTACTTTACTTTTTTCATCTAATCGTGTCAAAGTAATTATAAAGAAAAGGAAGAATCACCTAGGCTTTTCGACTCATTTACCCAAATTTATACAAAATTCGAACCCAACTCCTCAATTTGCTCTTTTATTGTGACTCAACTCCAGCAATCCATGTATTCTCACTCCTTCTGTAAGTCCAGAAAACAGTTTTAAGCAAAAAAGGCTTGATTTCCCCTGCTAATGTGCGGTGTGATAAAGATATAGATTTTGATCATATCATTCTTATGTAGCTGGGGGACATCACATGAAGAAAAACAAACAAATGAACGCATTTGAAGAAAGGTTTTCAGAAGAACTAGTAGACATGATTGCTGTCACAGGACCTTCTGGAGTAGGCGCAGGAAAAGAATCTCTTTGGACCGCTTCAATTCCACTGATTGCATGGAAGGAAAAAGGCCGCATCACAACCGAAAAAGTGAGACTCTGCTGGTTAACAGATGAAGAGGGGTTACGGGAAAAACAGGCACAATTACATAAAGAATCAATCGTTACACTTCAGGTACGAAAAGGTACAGATGAATTCATGCTGGTATCACTCATCGATACAGATACAAAGGATAGAGAGCTTCAAGAGATATTAGAAGAAGCTCCTTTTATCACGATGACAAGCTGGGCACCTTTGAATTAGTGAAAGGACTAGACTTATTTGAAACGACGATCCAATGGGGGAAGCAAGAGTGCCTTCTCTACTTCAATCTCGGAGAAGAAGAAGAAATAAACGACTCTCTCCAAGCCGCTAGACGACTCGTACAAGAGCAGACTAAATGGGATTCTTCTATTAAATCATTTGCGGCAAATAAGCTGATTGAGCTAGCAAAAGACTGGCAGGAACAAGACGATTCAGATGAAAATCAAGAAGAGATCACACATGACCAATTTATAAACCGCATTTCACTTGAAAGCCTGCAAGCTTATCCAAATGGAGAGTTTGAAGCCTACTATCATGACGGTGATTTATTTTGGGGACATGTCATCCTTGTCACTGGAAATATAAATGGCACATTTAAAGATGCACACATTGCAGGCTAAAGGATGGAGTTGTCTATTGAATGAAACCTTTCCTCTTTCTAAGCGTAATGAAACATATGAAAGGAGGAGGTCATGTGGGATTCATTTTAGACATCTTTACCCTTGCTCTGTACATCCTTTTTCTACAGGTAGATGAAGAAGAGATATCAAGGAACGCAGTACATCTGAAAAAATATAGCTGGTTTCAAGCGTTATTAAATGATCAAACTTTCAGAGAGCTCATCATTTATAACCAAGATGTTCGCCGTGTCATTGGTCGGTTTAAAACGGATAAACTCCATCATAAGCGTTACAACATAAGATGCGAACGTAAATTACTGCAAGCATTACGCCGTGCCATGTAAATATACAAAAAGAGCCGCACTTGACTGTGGCTCTTTTCGTATAAATTTAATAAAACCTTTTGAAGAAAACAATTGACGCCTGGACAACTCTCCCCGTATATTATGTATAAATCCATCTTTTTCTTAGAAAAGGAGGCTCCCACATGCGCTTGTTTAAGAACTGGCGAAAAAAGCAGCACAAACAGCCGATCGCTTCAGAAACGCAAGAAGACAGCATTCCAATCAACTTTTCCACACTTCCCTTTGGTACAGACACCGTAGATGATTTTTTGTTCAACTTAGACCTGACCTCCAAGCTTACAGATCCCTATAAAGAAACAGATACGAACAAATGAACCTAGATCATGAATGCTCATCCAATCCTGGATGATTTTTTTATACTCAATGAAAGGTGTAATTCCATGAAAACCTATTATGTCGTCAGACACTGCCAAGCAGATGCACAATCCAAAGAAGCGGCTTTAACACCGCAGGGCATCGCTCAATCACACACACTTGCCCAATTCTTTTCCAGCATACACCTCAATCAGATCATCTCAAGTCCTTATAAACGAGCGATCCAAACCATCCAGCCTCTTGCTCTTGCAAAACAACTTAAGATGAAAATTGATGAACGTCTCTCTGAACGTGTGTTAAGCTGCAAACCAATGGACGATTGGTATGAGAAGCTAAAGCTTAGTTTTATGGATGTAAACATCACATATGAAGGCGGTGAATCAAGCCAGGAAGCCATGAAAAGGATCGTAGAGGTTCTATACGAACAAATACATTTAGAAGAAGATCATACCCTCTTCGTCACACACGGTAATATCATGAGCCTGCTCCTCAAACACGTCGATTCGAACATTGGCTTCAATGAGTGGGAGAAGCTCAGCAATCCAGATGTCTATGTATTGAAATACTTTCACTCAGATCATTTAGAAATAGAACGAATATGGCATAACATATAAAAAACGGCAGAATCCATTCTGTCGTTTTCTCATCACAATACACCTATTGGCGATAATAAAAGGCTTCCACCCATTCATATGGTTTTTCAAGTTCCGCACATCATTTCATAAACCCGATTGTCTCCGTTTGCTGAAATTCAATCCAGGCAGATAAAAGCTGAGCATAGTAGTCTGCTTGTTTTTGAAAATAGGTACGTGTTCTTTCATCTTGTATCAGCATCATGACATCTTGAATGCCCTGAATTCGCTCTTGATCCATCTCGAAGGTACTTAAATAAAGATCTTCATGTATATGATGAAACGAATACCATAAAGCCGCTAGATAGATTTCACAAATATGAACAATCACACGGTGCTCTTCACTGCCCGCCTTCAATAAATAAGGCAGCCCTTCTCCTTGATGCACAAACAAGCCTTGCCAGCGATATGGCCTCACATCAACACGATCAAGCTTCATCCACTCTTGAAAATACCGGAATGATAATACCCCTTGTCAGCGGAAAAACGAGCAAATGATGGCCATCCTCAAACTGTTCAATCCACTCAAACAGCCACGCAACAAATACTCGCTGAGTTTCAAAATCCAACTGCTTCATCTCTTCTATAAAGGACTGAAGAACCTTCAGCGCATCTTTACGCAACGCAGCCCCTGTTCTTTTCGTTCACAGTACTCTCTAAAAAGCGGATAATAATGAGACCTATCGTCTTGAATGATCGTCTGAAGCAAAGTCATAGTACGCACCAAAAATCCCCTCTCACTATACACTCGCGTTCTAGTTCACACGTATCATTCCATTGTGATCTACTAAATAATTTCATTAACATTTAAGTTGTTCTTACGATAGCTTTCTCCCCCCTCGCAACTTCGATTAGAGGTGATGGGAAAACAAAAAAACGCCTCACCACAATGGAGAAACGTTAGTTTGACGGTATATTAAGTTCAATTACCGATTATGAAAATTTTAATAGATACCGGTGGCCGGGGTCGAACCGGCACTCCGTGAGGAACACGATTTTGAGTCGTGCGCGTCTGCCAATTCCGCCACACCGGCATGATCATTAAAGAGCGCAACTTATGATAAAAATTAATGGTGCCGAGGGCCGGACTTGAACCGGCACGGTAGTCACCTACCGCAGGATTTTAAGTCCTGTGTGTCTGCCAATTCCACCACCCCGGCAGTCTTTTCAAAAAAGGCGACACCCGGATTTGAACCGGGGATAAAGGTTTTGCAGACCTCTGCCTTACCACTTGGCTATGCCGCCATTATTGGAGCGGAAGACGGGATTCGAACCCGCGACCCCCACCTTGGCAAGGTGGTGTTCTACCACTGAACTACTTCCGCATATCAACTGGGCTAGCTGGATTCGAACCAACGCATGACGGAGTCAAAGTCCGTTGCCTTACCGCTTGGCTATAGCCCAATAATAAAATGGGGCGATTGATGGGAATCGAACCCACGAGTGCCAGAGCCACAATCTGGTGCGTTAACCACTTCGCCACAACCGCCATAGATGTTATGAATCATATCATATAATTGGCAGGGGCAGTAGGAATCGAACCCACACCGGAGGTTTTGGAGACCTCTGTTCTACCTTTAAACTATGCCCCTATGAAAATAAAAATGGTGGAGGGGGGCGGATTCGAACCGCCGAACCCGGAGGGAGCGGATTTACAGTCCGCCGCGTTTAGCCACTTCGCTACCCCTCCACATATGGAAATAATAAAGAAAAACAGTGCCGGCAAGAGGACTTGAACCCCCAACCTACTGATTACAAGTCAGTTGCTCTACCAATTGAGCTACACCGGCAAATAGTGGTGGCTCGGGACGGAATCGAACCGCCGACACACGGATTTTCAGTCCGTTGCTCTACCAACTGAGCTACCGAGCCAAGTATTATTTTTGAAAAATGGCGGTCCGGACGGGACTCGAACCCGCGACCTCCTGCGTGACAGGCAGGCATTCTAACCAACTGAACTACCGGACCATTTTGGTTGCACTTAATGAGTACTCCCTATTGGTATATAAAATAATTTGGTTGCGGGGGCAGGATTTGAACCTGCGACCTTCGGGTTATGAGCCCGACGAGCTACCGAACTGCTCCACCCCGCGACGATATAAAAGATATGGTGGAGGATGACGGGCTCGAACCGCCGACCCTCTGCTTGTAAGGCAGATGCTCTCCCAGCTGAGCTAATCCTCCGAATAAAAATGCTGGTATGTATTATATAAAATGGTGACCCGTACGGGATTCGAACCCGTGTTACCGCCGTGAAAGGGCGGTGTCTTAACCGCTTGACCAACGGGCCCTCTATTATATGTATCTTGTGGCGGAGAGCAAGGGATTCGAACCCTTGAGACGGGGTTACCGCCTACACGATTTCCAATCGTGCTCCTTCGGCCACTCGGACAGCTCTCCAAATTGGCTCCGCAGGTAGGATTCGAACCTACGACCGATCGGTTAACAGCCGATAGCTCTACCACTGAGCTACTGCGGAATGAAGAAAGCCTGGCGATGTCCTACTCTCACAGGGGGAAACCCCCAACTACCATCGGCGCTGAAGAGCTTAACTTCCGTGTTCGGTATGGGAACGGGTGTGACCTCTTCGCCATCATCACCAGACAATTTAGTGACAAAAGATATTATACTATGTATTGAAAATAAATCAAGAGATATTTTAAAAATGTTCTCTCAAAACTAGATAACAACGTTCAAACTTCACATTAGAATATAGGTTAAGTCCTCGATCTATTAGTATCTGTCAGCTCCACGTGTCACCACGCTTCCACCTCAGACCTATCAACCTGATCATCTTTCAGGGATCTTACTTCCTTGCGGAATGGGAAATCTCATCTTGAGGGGGGCTTCATGCTTAGATGCTTTCAGCACTTATCCCGTCCGCACATAGCTACCCAGCGATGCCCTTGGCAGAACAACTGGTACACCAGCGGTGCGTCCATCCCGGTCCTCTCGTACTAAGGACAGCTCCTCTCAAATTTCCTGCGCCCGCGACGGATAGGGACCGAACTGTCTCACGACGTTCTGAACCCAGCTCGCGTACCGCTTTAATGGGCGAACAGCCCAACCCTTGGGACCGACTACAGCCCCAGGATGCGATGAGCCGACATCGAGGTGCCAAACCTCCCCGTCGATGTGGACTCTTGGGGGAGATAAGCCTGTTATCCCCGGGGTAGCTTTTATCCGTTGAGCGATGGCCCTTCCATGCGGAACCACCGGATCACTAAGCCCGACTTTCGTCCCTGCTCGACTTGTAGGTCTCGCAGTCAAGCTCCCTTGTGCCTTTACACTCTGCGAATGATTTCCAACCATTCTGAGGGAACCTTTGGGCGCCTCCGTTACATTTTAGGAGGCGACCGCCCCAGTCAAACTGCCCACCTGACACTGTCTCCCTGCCCGATAAGGGCAGCGGGTTAGAAGGTCAATACAGCCAGGGTAGTATCCCACCGATGCCTCCACCGAAGCTAGCGCTCCGGTTTCCAAGGCTCCTACCTATCCTGTACAAGCTGTACCAACATTCAATATCAGGCTGCAGTAAAGCTCCACGGGGTCTTTCCGTCCTGTCGCGGGTAACCTGCATCTTCACAGGTACTATAATTTCACCGAGTCTCTCGTTGAGACAGTGCCCAGATCGTTGCGCCTTTCGTGCGGGTCGGAACTTACCCGACAAGGAATTTCGCTACCTTAGGACCGTTATAGTTACGGCCGCCGTTTACTGGGGCTTCAATTCGCACCTTCGCTTACGCTAAGCGCTCCTCTTAACCTTCCAGCACCGGGCAGGCGTCAGCCCCTATACTTCGCCTTTCGGCTTCGCAGAGACCTGTGTTTTTGCTAAACAGTCGCCTGGGCCTATTCACTGCGGCTTCTCGGGGCTTTAACACCCTAAGAAGCACCCCTTTTCCCGAAGTTACGGGGTCATTTTGCCGAGTTCCTTAACGAGAGTTCTCTCGATCACCTTAGGATTCTCTCCTCGCCTACCTGTGTCGGTTTGCGGTACGGGCACCTCTCACCTCGCTAGAGGCTTTTCTTGGCAGTGTGGAATCAGGAACTTCGCTACTAAATTTCGCTCGCCATCACAGCTCAGCCTTTACGGGAAACGGATTTGCCTATTTCCCAGCCTAACTGCTTGGACGCGGATATCCAATACCGCGCTTACCCTATCCTCCTGCGTCCCCCCATTGCTCAAATGGTGAGGAGGTGGTACAGGAATATCAACCTGTTGTCCATCGCCTACGCCTTTCGGCCTCGGCTTAGGTCCCGACTAACCCTGAGCGGACGAGCCTTCCTCAGGAAACCTTAGGCATTCGGTGGACGGGATTCTCACCCGTCTTTCGCTACTCATACCGGCATTCTCACTTCTAAGCGCTCCACCAGTCCTTCCGGTCTGGCTTCACAGCCCTTAGAACGCTCTCCTACCACTGTTCGTAAGAACAGTCCGCAGCTTCGGTGATACGTTTAGCCCCGGTACATTTTCGGCGCAGAGTCACTCGACCAGTGAGCTATTACGCACTCTTTAAATGGTGGCTGCTTCTAAGCCAACATCCTGGTTGTCTAAGCAACTCCACATCCTTTTCCACTTAACGTATACTTTGGGACCTTAGCTGGCGGTCTGGGCTGTTTCCCTTTCGACTACGGATCTTATCACTCGCAGTCTGACTCCCAAGGATAAGTCATCGGCATTCGGAGTTTGACTGAATTCGGTAACCCGGTAGGGGCCCCTAGTCCAATCAGTGCTCTACCTCCGAGACTCTTACCTTGAGGCTAGCCCTAAAGCTATTTCGGAGAGAACCAGCTATCTCCAGGTTCGATTGGCATTTCACCCCTACCCACACCTCATCCCCGCACTTTTCAACGTGCGTGGGTTCGGGCCTCCATTCAGTGTTACCTGAACTTCACCCTGGACATGGGTAGATCACCTGGTTTCGGGTCTACGACCACGTACTCATGCGCCCTATTCAGACTCGCTTTCGCTGCGGCTCCGCATCTTCTGCTTAACCTTGCACGGGATCGTAACTCGCCGGTTCATTCTACAAAAGGCACGCCATCACCCATTAACGGGCTCTGACTACTTGTAGGCACACGGTTTCAGGATCTATTTCACTCCCCTTCCGGGGTGCTTTTCACCTTTCCCTCACGGTACTGGTTCACTATCGGTCACTAGGGAGTATTTAGCCTTGGGAGATGGTCCTCCCGGATTCCGACGGAATTTCACGTGTTCCGCCGTACTCAGGATCCACTCTGGAGGGAATGACATTTCAGTTACAGGGCTGTTACCTTCTCTGGCGGGCCTTTCCAGACCTCTTCGCTTATATCATTCCTTTGTAACTCCGTATAGAGTGTCCTACAACCCCAAGAGGCAAGCCTCTTGGTTTGGGCTGTTCCCGTTTCGCTCGCCGCTACTTAGGGAATCGCATTTGCTTTCTCTTCCTCCGGGTACTTAGATGTTTCAGTTCCCCGGGTATGCCTTCTCATACTCTATGTATTCAAGTATGGATACTACTCCATTACGAGCAGTGGGTTTCCCCATTCGGAAATCTCCGGATCAAAGCTTGCTTACAGCTCCCCGAAGCATATCGGTGTTCGTCCCGTCCTTCATCGGCTCCTAGTGCCAAGGCATCCACCGTGCGCCCTTTCTAACTTAACCATTTCTTACTTTAGAAAGAATCACTATGTGTGATGAACTTTGCATTGCATTCAATGTGAATGTATTACTTATTGTTATCTAGTTTTCAAAGAACAATCCTGTCTCGCTAGAGACATGTTTTGAAGGTATGATCCTTCAAAACTAAACAAGACCAAAACGCACACTGCTCCATATATCCTTAGAAAGGAGGTGATCCAGCCGCACCTTCCGATACGGCTACCTTGTTACGACTTCACCCCAATCATCTGCCCCACCTTCGGCGGCTGGCTCCATAAAGGTTACCTCACCGACTTCGGGTGTTGCAAACTCTCGTGGTGTGACGGGCGGTGTGTACAAGGCCCGGGAACGTATTCACCGCGGCATGCTGATCCGCGATTACTAGCGATTCCAGCTTCACGCAGTCGAGTTGCAGACTGCGATCCGAACTGAGAACAGATTTATGGGATTCGCTAAACCTTGCGGTCTCGCAGCCCTTTGTTCTGTCCATTGTAGCACGTGTGTAGCCCAGGTCATAAGGGGCATGATGATTTGACGTCATCCCCACCTTCCTCCGGTTTGTCACCGGCAGTCACCTTAGAGTGCCCAACTAAATGCTGGCAACTAAGATCAAGGGTTGCGCTCGTTGCGGGACTTAACCCAACATCTCACGACACGAGCTGACGACAACCATGCACCACCTGTCACTCTGTCCCCGAAGGGAAAGCCCTATCTCTAGGGTTGTCAGAGGATGTCAAGACCTGGTAAGGTTCTTCGCGTTGCTTCGAATTAAACCACATGCTCCACCGCTTGTGCGGGCCCCCGTCAATTCCTTTGAGTTTCAGTCTTGCGACCGTACTCCCCAGGCGGAGTGCTTAATGCGTTAGCTGCAGCACTAAGGGGCGGAAACCCCCTAACACTTAGCACTCATCGTTTACGGCGTGGACTACCAGGGTATCTAATCCTGTTCGCTCCCCACGCTTTCGCTCCTCAGCGTCAGTTACAGACCAGAGAGTCGCCTTCGCCACTGGTGTTCCTCCACATCTCTACGCATTTCACCGCTACACGTGGAATTCCACTCTCCTCTTCTGCACTCAAGTTTCCCAGTTTCCAATGACCCTCCCCGGTTGAGCCGGGGGCTTTCACATCAGACTTAAGAAACCGCCTGCGAGCCCTTTACGCCCAATAATTCCGGACAACGCTTGCCACCTACGTATTACCGCGGCTGCTGGCACGTAGTTAGCCGTGGCTTTCTGGTTAGGTACCGTCAAGGTGCGAGCAGTTACTCTCGCACTTGTTCTTCCCTAACAACAGAGCTTTACGATCCGAAAACCTTCATCACTCACGCGGCGTTGCTCCGTCAGACTTTCGTCCATTGCGGAAGATTCCCTACTGCTGCCTCCCGTAGGAGTCTGGGCCGTGTCTCAGTCCCAGTGTGGCCGATCACCCTCTCAGGTCGGCTACGCATCGTCGCCTTGGTGAGCCATTACCCCACCAACTAGCTAATGCGCCGCGGGTCCATCTGTAAGTGACAGCCGAAACCGTCTTTCATCCTTGAACCATGCGGTTCAAGGAACTATCCGGTATTAGCTCCGGTTTCCCGGAGTTATCCCAGTCTTACAGGCAGGTTACCCACGTGTTACTCACCCGTCCGCCGCTAACATCCGGGAGCAAGCTCCCTTCTGTCCGCTCGACTTGCATGTATTAGGCACGCCGCCAGCGTTCGTCCTGAGCCAGGATCAAACTCTCCGAGGTATGCAGGATGCATAGCACACATGCGTTGCTACACGATGTAGCGAACTTAGTATGTGATCCTTCCTGCCTCGTCAGCTTGACTGACTACCTATGATGTATCATAGGATTTTTTTATAAAAACTCGAATTAACAGGTACGTTTTGTCTTGTTTAGTTTTCAAAGATCATGTTCATTGTCGCTCAGAGGCGACTTTTTCAATATAACATTTGAGCACCGCGTGCGTCAAGTGTTTTTTAGAATTTCTTTTAGTCAGCTTTTCTTTCAAAGCAACTCAGTTGCTCATTAGCGACGTTTAATAATATACCATCATAATATTCATGCGTCAATATCTTTTTTTATAAAATATCCTCGATGATAGATTTTTTGTCCCTTTGTCTCAATTGGCTCCACTTGAACAATTCCTTTTTCCACAAAGAAATCAATCATGACGCTAAGGTCAGGCGTGAAATGCTTGAGGTCAGGATGCGCAAGAAGCTCGCCAAAAAGCCAAATATCCTGCTGTTCCATGACATGACGCAAATGAGCGGCACCAATTTCTGCTTTTGAATGGATCAAAAAATCATTCGCTAAAAATAACAGTTCCAAACGCTTATGCAGGCTTTCGTGGCTTTCAATCAGTTCTGAATAAAGTTTATATACTTCCGGCTCCATATGACGCACTTGGTTCCAAACCGTCACTTCTGGGTGGAAGCCTTTATCAATCACTTCAATACGTGCCAGATGATGCAGGGCATGCACAATGGAATTATATGCATCAAGGAATTGATTTGACTCAAAAAATGCTTTTCCTTCTATATATCTGCGAATGAGTTTTCCATATTCTAAACCGATTTTGAGCTTACGGTTTGAAAACGGGAATGTACTCAGTTCATCAATCAAGTTGAAAATATATTCATTACGATCAAATAGGACTTTTCCATTCAAAATCCAATCAATGATTCGGCGGTTAGTGCCGAGGGTAATCCATTCCTTCAGCTGATCATCTGTGACAACATTTAAGGAAGCTGTTTGGTGATCGGATTCATAGTGTTTGATAAATAACGGCTCTTCCGCTTCTTTTACAATGACAAGAAGTGCTGCATCAAAGTTATCCGTCTCAGAAGATACTTTATGTCTTCTTTCTACTATAATCACAGCTAATGTGTCTGGATGGCTCGCTCGCTCTTGATAAATAGGACGGAGAAGATTTTCCATAGTGATTCCTCCAATACTTGGGTGTAAGGTTCTTCTCTAATGCTATGTATTTCTCCTCATAGAATCAAAATTCCTTCAATACATGAAAAAAGATCATTGAATCATTATAAGCAATTTATTCACAAAACTCTATAACTAATTCAAACAGAAAGGTAAAATGTGCTATATTGGAGATAAGGGGGGCTAGGGATGGCGAAATACTCCAGTAAGATTAATAAAATCAGAACATTTGCACTTAGTTTGGTTTTTGTCGGCTTTCTGATCATGTATATCGGTGTGTTCTTTAAGGAATCGATCTGGCTGTCGACTTTTTTTATGCTGCTTGGCGTCTTATCGATCGGATTAAGTACAGCCGTTTACTTTTGGATTGGCATGCTTTCTACGAAGGCGGTACGAGTCGTTTGTCCAAGCTGTGAAAAGGAAACAAAGGTGCTCGGACGAGTGGATATGTGCATGCATTGCAGAGAGCCGCTTACTCTCGATCCAGCATTAGAGGGTAAAGAGTTTGATGAATCCTACAATCGAAAAAAGTCATAAAAATAAGCTGACCATTCACCTGGTCAGCTTTTTCATTAATGATTTTCTTTTTTCGCACATTCTTGACAAGTTCCATAGATCTCCAAGCGATGATGACTGACTTTAAAGCCCGTCACATGGGATGCAAGCTGTTCAACTTCATCAAGGCCAGGATAATGAAAGTCCACTATTTTTCCGCAGTTTTCACAAATCGCATGGTAATGGTCAGATGTCGCAAAATCAAATCGGCTTGAGGAATCACCGTACGTTAATTCCTTTACTAATCCAGATTCCCGGAAGACTCGTAAATTGTTGTAAACCGTTGCGACACTCATGTTTGGAAATTTTCCTTCAAGTGCTTTATATATATCGTCCGCGGTTGGGTGAGTCATAGAATTTACGAGAAACTCCAAGATGGCATGGCGCTGCGGAGTAATTCGAACACCGGTTTCTTTTAAAGCATCTAAAGCGTCTTTTAGTTCGTGAGCAGCCATTTCATCATGCACCTCTCTTCAAAAATATTCTTATATTATAATCTTTATAAATAGTGTACCCCCAGAGCCGAATCTTTGTCAATTACAATCCTCTTTTTTACCTATTCTTCTTTACAAAAAAGACCGGCATCTCTGCCGATCTCATCCGGTGATCTGATTAAGCGTGAGCTTTCAATTCCTCAAGCGCTTCTTCTACGTGGTCTTTCACCTTGACTTTTCGCCATTCTTTGACAAGCGTTCCTTCTTTATTAATAAGAAACGTTGATCGTTCGATTCCCATGTATTCTTTGCCAAAGTTCTTTTTCAGCTTCCATACCCCAAAGGCTTCAGACAATTTTTGTTCATCGTCTACAAGAAGCAGGAACGGTAAATCATGTTTTTCTTTAAACTTTTGATGCTTGTCCTGACTGTCTGGGCTTACGCCAATAATGACGGCATCTAATTCTGCAAAGCTTTGATGACGGTCGCGGAAATCGCATGCTTCTGTTGTACAGCCTGGTGTCATATCTTTTGGATAGAAATAAAGGACAATATGTTTTCCTTTAAAATCAGAAAGCTTTACTTTCTCCCCTTTGTCACCGGTTAATTCAATATCAGGTACTTGCTGCCCCACTTCGATTGTCATGACACAATCCCTCCAACCTATTTTTTAATTAGCCTATCCAATTTTGATAGGATATTCAACTAAGGACGCTTGCATCGGCATGTTAAAATAATGATAGACGACGTGATACGTTGAGATAGGAGGCTATTTATGAAATTCACAGAATCAGAAAAATTACATCAAGAGGCGCTGGAGCATATTGTTGGAGGTGTCAACAGCCCGTCTCGTTCATATAAGGCAGTAGGCGGCGGATCACCCGTTGCAATGGAAAGAGGAGAAGGCGCTTATTTTTGGGATGCTGACGGAAACCGCTATATTGACTATCTAGCAGCATACGGCCCAATTATTACAGGACATGCTCATCCTCATATTACAAAAGCCATCACGAAAGCGGCTGAAACGGGTGTCCTTTACGGAACACCGACGAAGCATGAAGTCACGTTTGCGAAGATGCTGAAGGAAGCGATGCCTGCTTTAGATAAAGTTCGTTTTGTCAATTCAGGTACGGAAGCTGTGATGACTACGATTCGTGTAGCTCGCGCTTATACAGGCAGAACAAAGATCATTAAATTTGCCGGGTGCTACCACGGTCACTCTGATCTTGTGCTAGTGGCAGCTGGCTCTGGCCCTTCCACTTTAGGAACGCCTGATTCAGCGGGCGTACCAAAAAGCATCGCCAACGAAGTCATTACCGTTCCATTTAATGATATTGACAGCTACAAAGAAGCATTAGATCGCTGGGGCGATGAGGTAGCGGCTGTCCTTGTTGAGCCGATTGTCGGCAACTTTGGAATTGTGGAGCCTAAGGATGGTTTCTTGCAGCAGGTCAATGACCTCACTCATGAAAAAGGCGCACTGGTGATCTATGATGAAGTGATTACAGCTTTCCGCTTTATGTACGGCGGTGCACAGGACTTGCTTCAAGTAAAACCTGACCTCACTGCATTAGGTAAAATTATTGGCGGCGGTCTTCCAATCGGCGCTTACGGCGGAAAAAAAGAAATTATGGAGCAAGTCGCCCCGCTTGGACCAGCCTATCAAGCTGGCACGATGGCAGGAAATCCTGCGTCCATTCTTTCCGGTATTGCATGCTTGGAAGTGTTAAAAGAAGACGGAGTCTACGAGCGTCTTGATCAGCTTGGCGCTATGTTAGAAGAAGGAATTTTAGCCCATGCCAAAAAACATCAAGTAGATATTACAGTGAATCGCTTAAAAGGTGCTCTCACGATTTATTTTACAAAAGAAACGATTGTGAACTACGAGCAGGCTGAAAATACGGATGGCGAGATGTTCGCACGCTTCTTCAAATTGATGCTCACGCAAGGTATTAACCTTGCTCCTTCTAAATATGAAGCTTGGTTCTTAACCATCGCACATACTGAAAAAGATATTTCTGAGACGTTACAAGCGGTAGATCATGCGTTTGAACAGCTGAAAATATCATAATGGAGACAAAAACAGACGTAAATCCATGCGTCTGTTTTTTTATTAATCAGCTCATGATTGTCAAAAGCGAGTGAATCTGTTACATTTTTTCTCAATACCTTCTTTTGATGTTTTCATGAACTTTCAAAAATCACTTGAATATTTCGGGAGACCGCTGTATATTACTTAGTTGTTTCATCAAAATATTTATAATAAATGACGAGTGATCATCTATTATCAAAAAGAAAGGAATGCAGGGACAAAACCAATGAAACTTGGAGCCCGTATTTTAAAAACTGGTATCGCCATTGTACTCGCGCTTTACCTGGCAACATGGCTTGGGTTGCCAACGCCCGTTTTCGCGGGAATTGCAGCTGTATTTGCTATCCAGCCATCTATTTATCGATCATTTTTAACGATCGTTGATCAAGTGCAAGCCAATATTATTGGAGCAGCACTTGCCATTATGTTCGGTCTGCTTTTCGGCACAGGACCAGTCATTATCGGCTTAACCGCCGTCATGGTCATCGCCATTAATTTAAAGCTGAAGATTGAACACACGATTCCGATTGCACTTGTAACTGTCATCGCGATTTTAGAAAGTGCAGGGGATCATTTCCTTTCCTTTGCCTTAATTCGAACAGCTACTGTGGTGTTAGGGGTACTTTCTTCATTTTTAGTGAATTTAATCTTCCTGCCGCCAAAGTATGAAACAAAGCTGGTTCATCACATTATGGAAAATACGGAGGAGATTTTAAAATGGATCCGTCTGAGCTCCAGACAGTCTACTGATCATTCCACCTTAAAGGATGACATCGATCAAATAAAAGAACGTATGATCAAATTAGATCACATTTACTTGTTATACAAAGAGGAACGAAGCTATTTAAAGAAAACCACGTATGTCAAATCAAGAAAGCTGGTTTTGTTCAGACAGGCAATTATGACGTCTAATCGAGCTCTGTACTTGCTGAAAAAGCTTCATAAATTAGAAAATGAAATTCATTTGATGCCAGAGCATTTTAGGGAAAGCTTAACTGATGAGATTGATTATTTACTGTATTGGCATGAGCGCACCTTGATGAAGTTTGTCGGAAAAATGAAGCCGCAGGACGATGATTTTCAAAATGAATGCTCTCTTCGTCTTGAAACATTAACGAAATCATTTATTCAGCATCAGCAAAACCAAGAAAACGACTTGCTCGATTACAATATGCTGAATGTGATGTCCAGCATCATCGAATACCGTGATGAATTGGAACATTTAGATACATTGATTACAAGCTTCCAGACGTATCACCCAAAAGATAGTGAAATTGAGACAGAAGAAAAAGAAGCATAAACAGAAAAGACCGATTCCCGAGAATCGGCCTTAGATGGTTGACAAAGGGCTAAAATGATCTTTATTTTAACCCTTTGTCTTCTTTTTTCAGCGTAGCCTGAAAACCCTTGAATTCTAGGAAGGACGAGCACCGAAGCACAGACCTGACAAAGAATAAGAGGGTTTGCCTACAAGCTGAGGCCGATTCTTAGATTCGGTCTTATTTTATTTTCTTCATTTTAGGATCAAGTGTATCTCTTAATCCATCTCCCATCAGATTAAAGCCAAGAACCGTCAGCATGATAGCTATCCCTGGGAAGAATAAAGTCCATGGGGCTTGAATGAGATAAGGCCTTGCATCGGCTAGCATTTTTCCCCACTCCGGACTTGGCGCCTGTGCACCCAGTCCTAAAAAACCTAAAGCTGCCGCTTCAATAATTGCCGTTCCGATCGCAAGCGTCGCCTGTACGATGACCGGCACCATACTATTTGGCAGGATGTGCCGCAGGACGATGCGGCGGTGTGACATCCCAACTGCCTTTGCTGATAGCACATATTCTTCTTGTTTAATACTCAGCACCTTTGATCGAACCAGCCTTCCAAAGGTCGGGACGTTAATAATCGCTATGGCAATAAGGGCATTTTGTAAGGAAGGACCTAAGATGGAGACGATGGCAATCGCTAATAGAATGCTAGGAAAGGCGAGTAAAATATCAAATAGTCTCGAGATCACAGCATCCAGCACCCTTCCGCCATAACCGGCCATCAATCCAAGCAATGTGCCTAAAATGACTGACCCGAGAACCGAGAAGAAACCAACCCATAAGGAAATCCGCGCTCCATGTACAACTCTTGAAAATATATCTCTGCCGAAATCATCTGTACCAAACCAGTGCGCAGCTGAAGGTGCACTAAACCGCTCACCGAGTGATTGTTCATTGATTCCATAAGGAGCAATGAGCGGTGCGAAGATCGCTAGGATGAGAAATAAAAAGACAATCACACTGCCAATGACCGCAAGCTTGTGCTGAAAAAACTGCTTCATCGATTCAAGAATCAGTGATTGAGAGCGTTCTTTTTTTGGCTTAGGTGCTTGAAGCTCCTTTTGCGCTTCCATGTTGTCACTCTCCCTTCTCTAATATTTAATCCTTGGATCAATAACTGCATACAATATGTCCACGATGAAATTGATCAGGACAAATATGAGCGCAACAACGAGAATACCTGTTTGAATGACTGGATAATCACGATAGCTGATCGCATCGTATATATACCGCCCAATTCCTGGCCAAGCAAAAATCGTTTCTGTTAAAATGGCCCCGCCAAGCAAGAGACCTGTCTGAAGACCGATAATCGTCAAAATCGGAATGAGCGCATTTTTCAGCCCATGCTGATAAATAATGAAAAACGAACGTACCCCTTTTGCTTTTGCTGTTCGAATATAATCTGAATGGAGCACTTCCAGCATACTTGCCCTCGTAATCCTCGCAATAATCGCAGCAGGGATTGTTGCGAGTGCTGTACTTGGTAAAATCAAATGCTTGATGCTGTCAGTGAATTGATCAAACCGGCCTTGCAAAAGCGTGTCCAGTGTATGAATATAAGTGATTGACTCCACTGGATTCCTCACATTTTCTCGGCCCGTTGTCGGCAAAATGCCTAATTCGATCGAGAATAACCACTGCCCCATTAAGCCTAACCAGAAAATCGGCATGGACACACCAATGAGAGCAATAAACATCGCGACATAATCAAAGAAAGAATGCTTAAACCAAGCACTAATGATTCCAGCATTCACTCCCACAAAAATCGCCAGCACCATCGCAAAAAATGTTAGTTCTAACGTCGCAAATAAGTAAGGCTTCATTTCCTGGGCAATAGCTGCTCCTGTTCGAATGGAAGTCCCTAAATCACCTTTTAAAAGGCCCAGCATGTAATGGCCGTATTGAACGTACCACGGCTGATTCAAACCAAGCTGGATGGTTAATTGCTCTACTGCTTCTTTTGTTGCCCGCTGCCCTAAGATGACCTGTGCTGGATTCCCCGGTATAAACCGAATAATCGAAAACACGACCAATGTCATTCCGATCAGTACTGGGATGAGCATTCCTGCTCGTTTCATACAATAAGCAAACAAACAGCTTTCACCGCCTTTTGATTTGTTTGAATAAGGGGGATAAAATTCTCCCCCTTATTTGCTTATTCGAAATACACGTCAGTCAAAGCTTCTGAACCAGTTGGGTGCGGCTGGTATCCTTTTAAATCACTAGTTGCTGCGAGCATTGGAATTGAATGCACCAATGGAATCCAAGGCGCTTCGTCATGAATGATCTCTTGAGCTTTTTTATACAGTTCATTTCGTTTCTTTTGATCTGTGTCTGTTTGCGCTTCAATTAAAATGTCATGCATTTTATCATTTTGAAAGAATGTATAGTTGTTGCCGCCAATGCTGTCTTCATCCAGTAGTGTATAAATGAAGTTATCAGGATCGCCATTGTCTCCTGTCCAGCCTAACAAAAACACATCTGCTTCCCCTTTACTTGCCTTATCTAAATAGGTCGCCCAGTCATATGTCACAATTTCTGCTTTGACGCCGACCTTTTCAAAGTTTGACTGAATGACCTCTGCTACCTTCATCCCATCAGGCATATACGGACGCGGAACAGGCATTGCCCAAAGCTTGATGCGAAAGCCGTCAGGGAAGCCTGCCTCTTTCAATAGCTCTTTCGCTTTTTCTGGGTCATATGGATATGGCTCTATGTCGTCATTGTAGCCTTCTAAAGAGGGAGGAAGCGGATTTTTCGCTGGTTCAGCAAGTCCGCCATAAAATGACTCAATGATGGATTCTTTATCGACCGCATAATTGAGCGCCTGACGAACCAGCTTGTTATCAAGCGGCTTTCTCGTCACTGTCAGTCCGATATAGCCTACATTCATCGATGGTCTTTCAATGAGCTGGAGGGCTTTGTCCTTTTTAATGCCATCTAAATCAGACGGATTCACGCCATCCATTAAATCGATTTCGCCTGTTTTCAGCGCATTTAAACGAGCAGAGTTTTCTGGAATGGAGCGGAAGATGATTTGATTCAGCTTTGGTTTATCCTTCTGCCAGTAATCTTCGTTCTTTTCTAAGACAATGCGGTCGTTTTGCTTCCACTCTTTAAACTTAAATGGTCCTGTACCAACTGGATTTTCACGAAATGAATTGCCGCTTTTTTCGACAGCCGCAGGACTTGCGATCCCGAATGGAGACATGGCAATGTTTTTCAGAAACGTTGCCTGCGGGCGCTTTAGTTGAAATTCAACCTCATGCTCACCTTTGACGATGATGTCCTTAATGACATGTCCCTTATCTTTTTTATAGCCGCCAAACATGCCGTAGTAAGGAAATTTTTCTGCATCGCCATTCATCCAGCGGTCAAAGTTGAATTTGACTGCTTCTGCGTTAAAGTCTGTGCCATCGTGAAATTTCACACCTTCTCGTAAGTAGAACGTGTAGGATTTCCCGTCCTTTGCAACATCCCATTCTGTAGCTAAGCCAGGATGGATGGTCGTGTCTTTCTCGCCGTAATTCAGAAGCTTTTCAAACAAATTCTCTGTGACCTTGAAGGTTTCACCTTCTGTCGTTGTAATCGGATCAAGTGAAGTGGAGTCTCCTCCTCTGCCGAATACGAGGGTGTCTTTTGTTGCCTTTTCTTCTGATGTTGGTGCAGACGAACAGCCTCCTAAAAATAGCGCAAGTGCCAGCACAAAAATGAAACTACTGAATAACCATGTCTTCTTCATTGTGTTCCTCCTTTTGATATAAATAGCAGGCAGCTGCGTGGCCAGTTTCCTCCTCATACAAAGTAGGAACAGCTTGCAGGCAGTGCGCCCACCTTTTCGGACACCTTTTGTAGAAAGGACACCCGCCTTCTTCCGCCAAAGTCGACTCTTCTGCTTCCACATCATGCGTCTCTAGCACGTGATCCATATGTGGAATGGATTTCAGAAGCAGCGAAGTGTAGGGATGGAGCGGCTTGTGAAATACGTCTTCCGCAGGACCCATCTCCACAATGCGGCCAGCATACATCACAGCAATTCGGTCGCTCATATACTTGACAACGCCGAGATCATGAGAAATAAACAGATACGTAAGAGAAAGCGTCTTTTGCAATTCGAGCATCAAATTCAGAATTTGTGCTTGAACGGATACATCTAACGCCGAAACGGGTTCATCGGCAATCACAAGGCTTGGATGGGTGATGAGTGCTCTAGCGATCCCAATACGCTGCCTCTGTCCGCCGCTGAATTGATGCGCATAGCGGTCTCCATAGGACGGATCAAACCCAACAATGTGCAGCATCTCCTTTACCCGCTTTTGCCTTTCTGCTTTCTTCCCGTGTTGATGAACGATGAGCGGTTCCTCTAAAATATCTTTGATTTTCATTCGTGGATTTAAGGAAGCGTATGGATCCTGAAAGATCATTTGAATGTCTTTTCTTAAGGAACGCATGTCTCGTTCTTTCAGAATTGTCACTTCTTGCCCTTTCAGTTGAATAGAGCCTGAAGTCGGTTCAGTCAATCTCATTAAGCTTTTGCCAAGCGTTGATTTTCCGCAGCCTGATTCGCCAACAATGCCAAGCGTTTCCCCTTCCTTCAAATGAAAGGACACTTGATTTAACGCCAAGGTCGTGTGTTTATTTTTAGAAAAAAAAGCTGATGTCTCATAACGTTTTGTCAGCTGATTCACTTGCAAGAGTGGGTGACTCAGTGTCTTCTCCTCCTTCCATTAGAAAACATGCCACGCGATGATTGTGTTCAATGGATTGTAAGGCTGGGTCGTTTTCTAGACATTGCGGCATTTGATATGGACAGCGTGGTGCAAATTGACAGCCGGACTGGATGGCCCCGGGCTTTGGTACATGGCCTGCAATAGAGATGAGTTTTTCTTTTTTCTCTTTAAATGATGGAACAGAGGCGAAAAGGCCTTTTGTGTAGGGATGCAGAGGTTTTTGAAAAATACGGTCAACGGTTCCTTCTTCTACGATTCGACCGGCATACATAATCATGACACGCTGGCATATTTGCCGCACGACGCCTAGATCGTGGGTAATAAATAAAATAGCGGTGTTCATCTCTTCGTTTAACTTTTTGAGCAAACGAAGAATTTGTGCTTGGATGGTGACATCAAGTGCAGTCGTCGGTTCATCTGCAATCATGAGTTTTGGGTGACAAAGCATGGCCATCGCAATCATCACACGCTGGCGCATGCCGCCCGATAATTCATGTGGGTATTTTTTAAGTAACGATTCTGCTTGTTTCAATCCAACTGTCTGAAGCAAATCAACAGCCTTCGCTTTTGCTTCTTTTTGGCCGATTGCTTGATGTGTGAAAAGAGCTTCTGTCATTTGCTTGCCAATGGTCATTAATGGATTCAGAGAGGTCATTGGCTCCTGGAAAATCATCGAAATGTCATTTCCCCTCACCTCTCGCCACTGTTTCTCCGAAAGTGACAGCAGGTTTTGACCTTCGAATTGAATCTCACCCGTTGTTTCTGTTTGCTGATTCAGCCCCATTAATGACATCGATGTGATACTTTTCCCGCAGCCAGATTCGCCAACAATGCCTAAGGTTTCTCCTTTTTGAATCGAGAACGATATGTGATGGACGATCGGCACTCTCTGCTTTTTTTGCTGAAACGCAATGGATAGCTGTTTGACATCTAGCAACACCTCTTGTTCTTTCACATGTTCACCACCCCGTCATACTTTTTAAAATTGTATTGAGACAAGCTGGGAAATATGTCATGTTTTTGACAAGCATAAAAAAGCCTATCCGCTAGATTCGGATAGGCTTCTACTAATTTAATGTTTGAATGGTAAATAGATGGCGATAGTGGCTGTCTCGGTTCATTAATTCTTCGTGTGTTCCTTTTTCCACAATCTCACCTTGTTCCATGACGACAATTTGATCGGCATGGGTAATGGTCGATAAGCGATGCGCGACAATAAAGGTTGTGCGGTCCTTCGCTAGCTTTTGCATCGCTTCTTGAATATAATGCTCACTTTCTAAATCAAGTGCAGACGTCGCTTCGTCTAAAATGAGGAGCGGCGGATTTTTGAGAAATACCCTCGCAATCGAAATCCGTTGTTTTTGACCGCCTGACAGCTTCACGCCTCGTTCTCCTACCTTCGTGTCATACCCTTCAGGAAGAGACATAATAAAATCATGGGCATTTGCCGCTTTGGCAGCCGATACGATGTTCTCAAAGGACGCTTCCGGGTCACCAACAGCAATGTTTTCTTTAATCGTGTCGCTGAATAAGAACGTATCTTGCAGCACCATTCCGACTTGATTTCGGAGGCTTCTTGCTTTGTACTCTTTAATATCGATGCCGTCAATTTCAAGTGACCCGTTTGTGACATCATAAAATCTTGGAATTAAGCTGACGAGCGTTGACTTCCCTCCACCGCTCATTCCTACAAGCGCAATCGTTTGTCCTTTTTCTACTTTTAAGGAGATATTATGTAAAATCTCTTCCTGTGTATGTTCATAGCGAAACGACACATTTTTAAATTCTACCTCTCCTTTTAAATCGTTGGCTTCTTTTGCATTTGGCCGATCTGTTACCTCATACGGCTCATCGATAAACTCAAAAATACGATCCATAGACGCAACCGACTGGGTTAAAGTCGTCGATGAGTTAATGAGACGGCGAATCGGGTTGTACATCCGGTCAATGTAGCCGACAAAGGCAATCATTGTCCCAATCGAAAGCGATCCATTAATCACTGTGTAGCCAGCAAATGCAATGATGAGTAGCGGTGCAATGTCAGTGATGGTATTGACGACTGCAAATGTTTTGGCATTCCAATTCGTGTGATTGATCGCTTTGTTTAAGAAATTCTTGTTTTCACCGTGAAAATTCTCTTGTTCATACTCTTCAATCGCAAAGCTGCGAATAACAGGCATTCCTTGTACTCGTTCATGGAGATGCCCCTGCACCTCCGCCAGCGCCTGTGACCGCTCTTTTGTCAGCTTGCGAAGCCGTCCATAAAAATACTTCACAGCTATCGCATAAAGTGGAAAAATAATGACAGATACGATGGTGAGCTTGATATCCAGTGTACACATAATGGCAATGACAATAAGGACGGTCATCAAATCCAGCCAAATGTTCATCAGGCCTGTAATGACAAATTCCTTCGTTTGCTCCACATCGTTGATCACCCTTGAAATGATTTCGCCTGTTCTCGTGTTGGCATAATAACGAAGGCTTAGCTTTTGAATGTGCGAGAACAGCTTTTCCCGAATATCAAACAATACCTTACTGCCTGTCCACTGTGCATAATATTGTCTGTAGTATTCGACAGGCGGCCTCATCACTAAAAATAATACGAGCATGATTCCCATCATGATGAGTAGAGATGATGTCTTTTCCTCAGCCGACCCCGAGCCTTGGATGACATCATCAATGACATACTTTAAGAGCAAAGGCAAGGTTAAGGGTATCGAGAACTTGATCATTCCGATGACCATCGTCAATGCAATCTGTTTTTTATACGGTGTTACAAAAGCCATGTAGCGTTTAATGACCCCCATGTAAATCTCCTTCCCAATCTATCAGTGCCTCTTATCCGTACGCAGTCAAAAACCTGTTAGCCTATAAAGCCAAACAGGTTTTTGCTGATCTTGCTTATTTTGTATAATGTAAAAAACGTTCATACCACATATCCACAAATTCAGGAGCAAACGGACCTTTCCGCTGGTGAATCCAATGCAGTAATGTATTCAGATGCTCTCTTAAGATACTATCGATTTCTTTTGGATAATTCATCTGCCTCTTATGGTCTGCATATTCATCTTCATCCAAAATATTGTACGTCATGTCTGGAAAGACTTTGACATCTAAATCGTAATCAATATACTTAATTGCCTCTTCGTCTGTCGCAAAAGGAGAGCTAATGTTGCAGTAATAATATACCCCATCATCTCTAAGCATCCCAATTACATTAAACCATTGTTTTGCATGAAAATAGCAAATAGCCGGTTCTCTCGTCATCCATGTACGGCCATCGGATTCAGTCACCATTGTACGGTCGTTTGCACCAATGATACACAATTCCGTTGCTTTCAGAATGGTGGTTTCATTCCAAATCCTGTGGATCAAGCCATTATGTTTATAGCTTTGAATTTGGATGGTTTCTCCTTCCTTGGGATAGCCCATATTTTCTCCCCTACTTTCTATAACAAACAAACCTAACAGTCCAAAGACCTAATTTCCCAACTAAACATGTCTCTATTATATTATACCGTTACATAGTTAAAAAATGAAATGAAAAAGCCATTCAACCCAATTGAACGGCACACTCTCTTACATCACGGTTGAACTCTTCTCCATTTGCTTATATGAATTGATGACCTGTTCTGTCTGTTTTGTAAATAAAGTTTGGACTTTTTGCAGTTCTTCTCGTTTCTGTTTGATTTGGTCATGAAGCCTATGCCGCTCTTCTTTTTTTTCATCTTGCAGCAATCGTTTTTCTGTTTCTAAGCACCTGTCGAGTTCCCCTTGTACATCGAGCAGCTGATCCATGAGCTGCATTTGCTTTCTTACAAGCTGATCGAAATCAGACATCTAACTCCTCCCTTTTCACTCAAATCCATTTTTTGTATCTATACCATTTCTTGAAAGGTTGAAGAAGTCCTTTGACTGTTTATGTAGAGGTTTTACAGGTTTTGTCGGATGGTGGTGACAGGCAAAAAGAAAAGCACTTCATTCGTAGATGAAGTGCTTTTCTCTGTTTCAGTGATTAGCTGTTTTGTTGTTTGTTTTGCTCAGCTTTTTGGTTGTATTTTTTTACTTGCTGTGCGTCAGTCTCGCTAGCAAATTCAGTACCATATTGACCTTGAGCAGCAGCTTGGTTTTGTTTTTTCACTTGTTGTGCGTTTGTTTTGTTTTGTTGTTTATCCATCATTATCACCTCCACGCACATTAATTTGTGCAGAAGGTGTACATCCTATTCATGATTTTTTTAAACAAGCAAAGAACGTCCGCCATCCACAATAATCGTCTGTCCTCTAATCATGTCTGCCTTGCCTGATACAAGGAACTCCACGCTGTCGACCATGTCTTTAATTTCCACCATCCGGCCAGCAGGGGTGTTTTTCTTCGCGTCTTCTAAAAGCTCTTCTCGGTTCGGGAAGTGCTTGAGTGCATCTGTGTCGATCGCGCCGCCAGATACGGCATTCACGACAATATTTTTTTGTGACAGCTCAACAGAAAGGTAACGCGTTAAAGCTTCTAGTGCTGCTTTTGATACACCGACCACTGTGTAATTTTCAAGGTAGCGGATGGAGCCTAGTGAGCTAATGCTGACGATATGTCCGCCGCCGTTTTTCTCCATTAATTTCGCCGCTTCTTGTCCGCAGAATAACAAGGCTTTCGCATTGATATTCATTGTCCAGTCCCAATGGTTTTCTTCAAGGTCCATGATTGGGCGCTGTACGCCAGATGCCGCATTGTTGACAAATACATCTAAACGGCCAAATGTTTCATCGATTTGCTGAAACATGTCTTTGATTTTCTCAGGCTGGCCTACATTGGCTTTCACGACCAATGTTTTCACGCCCATCGCTTCAATTTCTTCCGCTGTTTCAAGCGCAGCTTTTTTGCTTCTTGCATAGTTAATGACAATGTCATATCCTTTTTCAGCTAGGCGAAGGGCAACTTCTTTACCGACACCTCTGCTGCTGCCTGTAATTAATGCACATTTACGTTGACTCATTATGGTTCATCTCCTGATTTGAATAGTTTTCGTCCATTCGCTTCACACTAATAGGAAAGTTCCTATTAGGAGGTTACATTCATGTATGTCGGACGCGATTTAAGCCAGCTTGGCATGATGTCCAAGGATCAATGGAAAGATACTGAGCTTGCTTACTTTCATCATGCTTTCCAACAAATTTTACCTTATTTAAACGAAGAAGGGCAATCTAAGTATCGAGAAATCATTTCTGAAATCGAAAACCGCGGGGGTCTGCACCGGAATGAAGCCGATTATACCCACGGTACAACGGTTAAATACGACTAGGCTGCTCGAGTGCCATCTTCCATATTTTTTGATGTGAGACCGGCAAAGCATACGCCTCAAACTCTTCTGTTGTGACTTTTTTAAGCTCAGTGTCATCAGATACAGAGGTCACACGTCCAAAGAAAACAGAAATATTCCAGATGAGGTGGGTAAATACGTGCTGAATGGTGCCTTCTAAATCACCAAGCTCCGCTTGTACACCTGCCTCTTCTTTTAGAAATTCAAGCAGCTGCTCTTTTTCCGTTTTTCTTCCCTTCACGGTTTCCAAGTTAGGGAATTCCCATAAATTCGCAAGGAGGCCTGTACTTGGCCGCTTATGAATATATAGGTGACCTGCATCATCAAATAAAACCGCTGCTGCCATTGATTTGGCAGTGGGCTTTTTCTTTTTGCTTTTCACTGGGAGCTCATGCTGAACACCTTCCTCGAGTGCCGAGCAATGCATGTTCACAGGGCAAATGAGACATGCAGGGGATGTTGGGGTGCAAATGAGCGCACCTAGCTCCATCAGCCCTTGATTGAATTCAGACGGCTTTTCCCGGGAAATGAGCTGATCGACCGCAAATTCGAACGTGTTTCTCGTTTTTGGTTTTGCAATGTCATCCCATATCGATAAGATCCGGGAAATGACCCTCATGACGTTGCCATCTACAGCAGGGTACGGCTTGTTATAGGCGATACTCAGTACTGCGCCGCTCGTATATGGGCCTACACCTTTGAGCTTTGAAAATTGCTCTTTCGTATCAGGGACGACACCACCGTAGGATTCATATACTTCTTTCACAGCTGCCTGCAAATTACGAACTCTTGAGTAGTAGCCAAGACCTTCCCATGCTTTCATGACCTTTTCTTCATCGGCTAAAGCGAGATCTTTGACAGTCGGAAATTGCTCCATAAACCGGTTGAAGTACGGAATGACCGTATCCACTCTCGTTTGCTGGAGCATCACTTCTGATACCCAGACCCGGTATGGATCTTGATTTTCACGCCATGGCAGTGTCCGTTGTTCTTTTTCATACCAATCAATTAAATCATGCTGAAAACCCGCAATATCTTTGCGGTCCAGCTTTTCTTGAATGTCTTTCATCTTTATACTCCTTCTCATTGAACCAAGGGCTAACGTTCTGAAAAGAACCTTATTTGTTGTATACTGTTTGTAGATACGTTAACATGTTACATTAAATTAGGACAAAGCAAAAGTGATTTTGCACATAGTCTTGAATGAAGACGTATACTTTGTATGATTGTTCCTAAGCATGACAACTAGGAGGTAATCAATTGGATACTGGTACTCATGTAGTAATGGGCATTTCTCTTGGGGGACTTGCACTTTTAGATCCAGCCGTCAGCGCAGATCCACAAATGGCACATGCCGTGATGATCGCGACCATTGCCGGCTCCCAAGCACCAGACATTGATACTGTGCTAAAACTAAAAAATAATGCGGTTTATATAAGAAATCACCGAGGATTTACTCACTCCATTCCGGCTGTACTGTTCTGGTCGTTGCTGATTCCGGCTGTGCTTTTCCCATTTGTGCCGGGGGCGAATTTACTTCACCTTTGGTTATGGACTCTGTTAGCCGTCGTGCTACATGTGTTTGTCGATATTTTCAATGCATACGGCACGCAGGCCATTCGTCCATTTTCGAAGAAGTGGGTAGCACTTGGGATCATTAACACCTTTGATCCGTTTATCTTTTTTACACACCTTGTCGCCATTGTCATCTGGGCCATTGGCGGACATCCCGGCTATACGTTCATCACGCTGTATGCCGTGATTTTCTGTTACTATATCGTTAGGGTCATCATGCAGCTTCAGATTAAACGTCAGCTGCGTGCACGATTTGATGAAATTGAAGAAATTATCATCTCGCCTACAATGAAGTTCAGACAATGGCGCATTGCAGTCAAATGCAAATCCTCTTTCCATGTCGGTCGAAGCATGAATGGAGAGATTGTCATTTTAGACACCTTTAACCGTGTGCCGGTCCCTGATACAGAAATTATGAAAATTGCTAAGCAAGATGAAAACATTTCAGCCTTTCTCTCCTTCTCCCCTGTCTACAGGTGGGAAGTGGATAAATACAAGGATCATTATGAAGTGCGGTTCATTGATTTGCGCTACCGCAGCAAAGGTCACTATCCTTTTGTCGCGATCTGCCATATCGACATGGATCATCAAATCAAAAACTCCTATACCGGCTGGATTTTCAGTGAAGAAAAACTGCAAAAAAAATTAAGACTCGGCTCTGTGTGAGCGAGTCTTTTTTTGTGTTGTGATTGTGAAGGGGTGTTGTACGGGAGGAAAAAGTAAAGTGTTTTTGATTAATGATTCAGGTGGAGTGCGGCAGGTTTCAAAACGCAATTGAGCAGCTACAAGAAATTTCAATACACGCACTCATATAGAATGCGACTTTATTGGTGATGTTGAAAAGTTGCAATTAACTATTATTTCAATACACGCACTCACATAGAGTGCGACTGCGATTTCCGCCCTAATTGTAACATTTTTTAGGGAATGATTGTAAAAATCCTCAAATTTCAATATAGAATTTTGTTTTCTCTTTCATGAAATATACATTTTTCTCATTTTTGTCGAATAAAAAGGTGCGAATGCCCCGGGGATTTTATGTTCACCTCACATTCGCACCATCAGTTCCTCTTATAACTTCGTCATATATTCCACAATAAACTCCCAAAATCCAGGTCCCTCTTGGTAAATCAGCCGGTCTATTTTTTCGATGAGTTTGATATAGAGTTCTTGTTCTAGGTCTTCTCTTTCTTGATATGCCGTGTTTTGTAGTTTCTTTTTGATCATGGGTGTGAAGGTTTCAATGAGTTCTTCCATTTCTCCATTGGTCATTTTGTCTTCGTGCACGGACATCTCCCCCTGTTTCTTCTTTTAGTTTGTTGAGTGCCTTTTTGTGAATGTTTGAGATGTTTTGTCTTGATTCGCCCAGCCGGTCGGCTATTTCCTTCATCGTTTGGCCTTCGACATAAATATGAGTTAAGACCATTTTTTGTTTATCTGTGAGCTGCTGATAGGCCTTGTACAATGTTTGATCTTGCAGGTGCTCCCCTAAGTCTTGTTGGTTGAAGAGCACAGCTTCATACGTATCTGTTTGAACAGGGTCTTTCAATTCTTGCTGATCAGGATGATCGAGTATGAGCGGAAAACGCTGCTGCTTTTTTTTGACTCGTTTGTCAAAGTCGACTGAAAAGATGCGGATCATTGTGGAAATATACTTGATGATGCGGATTTTTTGATAAAACTGCTTGAACTCGGAATCTAGCTTTTTCGCATTCTCCTCGTTTGGCTCTTCCATGACTTGCCTGAGCAGCTGCTGATTTTTAGGATTGCTTAAAAACTGCTGAATAAGCGGGTGATCAATGATTTCCTTCCATTTCGCTTTCAATAACAGCCGATAATCCATGTGCATCCTCCCCTTTGTTTCCTCTATTTGAATTAAGTGGACAAAAGTTAAAAAAAGTAAACTTCATGAAACGGGTCTAATGGTTCATTTTCTCCCGCTTTGCTTTCCTTTTTCTTCTTTCAGACCACCTATATAAGAGACGAGCATCAGCTGGGAGGTGAGACAAATGGAGAACCTTTTTTCAGAGGAATGGCTGAAGCAGCTCGGTCAGGCTGGCTTCCCCGCCATTTTGACGGTTTACTTGCTGACACGCTTTGAACGAAAGTTTGATGAATTAAGCAAGCTCATCCAACGATTAGTCGCTGCTCAAAAAAATGATGAATCAGATTGACATCTGCTTGATTGGTTTCACCTTATGAAAACGAGGGCGAAATGAAAGGCCTTTTGTCACCTCACACAATACGATGTTGAAAGGAGATTTTATCATGAGTGAAAAGCAAAATGGTGTACCACAGCCGATCCGAGGAGAAAAAGGAGCAACGGTCAAAATTCCACGTAATCTCGAGCGGGACAGACAAAACCCAGATATGCTCACGCCGCCGGAAACAGATCATGGAACGGTCTCCAACATGAAATATTCTTTTTCTGATACGCACAACCGTTTAGAAAAAGGCGGCTATGCCCGCGAGGTAACAGTCCGCGAACTACCGATCTCTAAAAGCCTTGCATCTGTCAATATGCGGCTAAAGCCTGGTGCGATTCGCGAGCTGCACTGGCATAAGGAAGCGGAATGGGCGTACATGATTTATGGGGAAGCCCGGATTACATCGGTTGATGCAGAGGGGCGCAATTTTACAGAGGATGTAACAGAGGGTGATTTGTGGTACTTCCCTTCTGGCCTGCCGCACTCTATCCAAGCACTTGAACCGGGAGCTGAATTTTTGCTTGTGTTTGATGACGGGTCTTTCTCAGAAAATAGTACCTTCCAAGTGACCGATTGGCTTGCTCATACGCCAGAAGAAGTCGTGCTCAAGAACTTCGGACTGACAAAGGAACAGTTTAACAAGCTGCCAGAGAAAGAGAAGTATATATTCCAAAAAGGTCTGCCTGGCTCCCTTGAAAGTGACAAGGTGAAAACAGAGCAAGGAGAAGTCCCTCATTCCTTTAAATATGAGCTGTTAAAACAAGAGCCGATTACTTCAAGCGGCGGACAGGTCTGGATCGCAGACTCAACCAATTTCAAAGCATCTAAAACGATTGCGTCCGCTCTTGTCAAAGTCGATCCTGGTGCCATTCGTGAGCTGCACTGGCATCCAAATACGGATGAATGGCAATATTTCATTTCTGGAAAAGCACGAATGACGGTATTTGCTTCTGACGGACATGCAAGAACCTTCAACTATCAGGCGGGAGACGTGGGATATGTACCATTTGCGATGGGGCATTATGTAGAAAATACTGGGGACGAACCGCTTTATTTCTTAGAAATCTTCAAGAGCGATCATTATGCAGACATTTCACTCAATCAGTGGCTTGCGGTCACACCGAAACAGCTGGTGCTAGACCATTTAGATCAAGGCGAAGACTTCTTAACATTGCTTTCTACAGAAAAACATCCTGTCATCGCTGCACCTAAAAAAGAGGATTAACGCATACTTCCTGCAAAAAGGCCTGTCCTTTTTGCAGGTATTTCATGTAAAGGAGTGATTGTTTACATATGCAGCAATCTGTTCACGCTTTATGGCAAGGGCTGAAATGGCTCATGGCAGCCTCTGCTGTCTGTTACATATTTTTGTTGTTTTGTGTGCTGTTCTTTCATTTGACGGGTGCTTTTTATCAATCGATTTTATCGATGCTGCTGTTTATGGGCATCTATGTCGTGCTTGGGATATCTTTTGAACATGTGGAACATGTGCTCGTGCGGTTTGTCAAAAAGTGCCGGTCCAAAAAACGATCGATCGTTTTTTATGCCATTTCACTTCATCTTTTGTTTATTTGGGGAGCCGTCTATTTATCAGACGAATTGGTGGGCGGCATTTGGCTTTCTACCTCTGAGGAAATTCTCTTTGCTCTAAGCCTTTGTTTGTTTCATTTTTTGTTTGATTATGCTACGTTTCCGTTTGAGAAAGAAGCTTCGTGACTCTCTATTGTCTTTCTGGAGAGAGTGCGTCTTTGATCTGCTTCATATGATGAATATCATGCTCAATCAGCCCTTGAAAATAACTTGATAACGTCAGCTCGGTTTGACCGATAAAAAAGGATGTATTCCAGCGAGATGCTTCGATTTTCTTCATTTCTTGAAGTAATTCTGTTCTGACAGCAATAAATCGTTCAATCGTCTCGCTTCTCTCTTCCTTTCTCGCCCTTTCAGCTGACATCGGATTCATTTCATGCACATCAGGTGCCTGCGGTAACGGTCGATTGTTCCAAAATTCCTTTAGGCGATCGTGTAAAATAAATTCATCCCACGGAACGAAATGTGAGATGATCTCAGCAATGCTCCACTTTCCATCAGCGATAGCGCTGCGCCATTCTTGGTCTGTTACTTCTGTGAGCGACTGTACCCATTCAAGGGTGTGTTCATAATGATCAATAATAGATTCTTTGTTTAACGTCAAATGGCTCTCCCCCATACATGCTTTATATAGATTGTATCAATTAGGTGATAAGAAAGATAAAAAAACACCACTTATGATGAAAAGTGGTGTTTCTTGTGTTTTCTACGTGCATAAAGGATTGCAGCTATCAGACTGATCAATGAAATCAACGCGAGAATTCTGATATAAGGCGGATAATAGGTTAGCACAATCTCGTTTTCGCCTTTCTCTATTGGAAAGCCGATGAATGCGTAGTTGGCTTGTTCAATATCAGTTTGTTGTCCGTTCACAGTGAGCTCCCAGCCTTTTTCATATGGAACTGGCAGAACCATATAATCATCGCCGCGCTTGTTATTATATGAAATCGTAAAGCGGTTGTTTTCGAGCTTTACTTTTTGGCTGCCGTCATCCTGTTTTTCTTTTTCATATGCTTGCTCTAAGATGCGATATGGTTCGTGATACAGCTTTAATTGACTCAGTTCATACGTCCCTTTTGGCACTCGAATAGAGAGGATCTTTTCAGCAGGGACCCGAATGGTCACTTCATTGACGCCTGTTTTGTAGATCGATGTATTGCTTTTTCGTGATGTGACGTAGTCATCAAGAGACAACTGAAACCCTTCGTTACGGTCTGTCCGCTTGACATAAAAGCTCACATACACATCCCCGGCACGGGCCATATCATCTGGAAGCGTGATATTCAGCCCGCCCGTTTTTCCGTATACATCAAGCACACCATTTTCATACACCGCTTGTTCAGTATGAATGTTTGTATCCTTTACTCGATCGGGTGAGTGCTCGATTTCAGCGTTCCCTTTTTTGTCTAAAATCACGCCTTGCAGCATCGCGTGCTCTCTATCAAGTGCTGACGAATGCTCTAGGGATGCTTCTGAATAGACGTTGCTTGTTGTTCTTGCAAATGGCAGCGGCCTTGTATTTTCATACACCTCATAATGCTCGCTTTCCAACATCGGCTTAAAATAAGCTGGCGGTGAGTAAGACATCGCTTTGTCTCTCATATAATACTTGCCGTAGGTCAGGCTGTATAAATTCGCCCTGTCCCCCATTGTTGCATAACGGCTGACACTTTCTCGTCCCATATCAATTTGCAGGTCATTCCAGTAGAAATTGAGCAAATGCTTATTCAATATACTCGAATACACACTCATCCCTTGAAAGCCTTCAAATAACGGGGTATTGTTTCGCACACCATTCATCCAATCAATTCGGGCGAGCGGGTCTTTTGAGCGGCTTTGAATTTGCTGAATGAGCTTCATTTGCTCAGGGCCAGCATACGCCTCACTCTTCATATACGTATCTGATACTTCCTTGATATTGCTGCTTTCAGATAAATAAACCTGTTGATAAATGCCTGCTGTCAGTAGGCTAACGACAATGAGCACAGCTGAAAAGAGACGAAGGTGCTGACGTTTCTCAGCATGTATCCAAAGGAAGAACAAGCTAATCACAAGCAGTCCTATGCCTGTAAATACAACGACATCCATATTCCCCATCGCTCGTTCTGACAAGACGATAGCGAGGAGAAAAACGATCCAGGCGCCTAATACCGCACGCTTTTTCCACTTCCACTCGATTTGCGCAAAATGCTTGATGGTAATGGCGACGACCGCTCCAACTGTAAAGGCAAGAATGTATTCAAACCGGTACTGCGGTGCCGAAAAACCATTAAACACGCTCGCCATCTTTGGACTGTAGTGAAAAATAATAAGCAGAACGCTAATCGATGTAAACATGAAAAACCACCTGTTCCGATAAAGCGGAACGAGGAACAAACAAATGAGAAAGATCACCGGTAATAAATACACCCTGCTTGTAAACAGCAGATGATCATGCAGCTCGAACCAAGGAATCGACTGTTCATAAGGCGGTCTTATATTATTGAGAAAGCCGTAAACAGATGGGATAAAAAAGGCGGCACTGATCCCAAAGGATAAAAGCGTTGAAATCGCAAGGGTCCAGAAAACCTTCCAGCCGCGCTCCTCGCTCCGAAGCTTGATCATATATCTGAATACGAGATAAATCGCTAAAAAGATAAAGTGAATATAAGCAAAGTAAAAATTGTTGATCAGCATGAGGCTGCAAGCCACAATAAACCAAGCCGGCTTGCCTGTTTTGAAAATACGTTCAATCCCAAGCACAAGCAGCGGGAGCCACATCATGCTGTCGGTGAAAAATTCCCAAAACGTTTCGTGTCGAAAATACAAAATAGACAGCCCATAGATCCCGGCACCAGTCAGTGCGCCAAGTCTATTTTGAACCAGCGAAAATAGAACGCGATAGGCAATGAAAAGAATCAACGTCAGCTTGATCACGCTGATCCAAATCACCGCATTTGCCCAGAAATGAATGTCCGTTGACTGAATGAGATGAAGCGCATTCATTATCCAGACAACAAGCACTGTGACCATAAAGACAGTCGACGTTGTAAAATAATAGCCTAATTGTGTGTATGTACCGCCGCCTAGACCAAATTGATAGGAATAAAAGAAGTTTCCTTTGACGTATTCGTCATAAAGCAGCTTTTTAAATGGGAGCATTTGAGAAATGCCGTCCCCATCTCCTGTCATATATCGGCCTTGCGTATATTCATATAAGAAAAAGGAGTGTCCTAATAGAGCGAGAATGAGGCACATTCCAATGATTATCCATCTACGTTTCATCATCTAAATCCTTTCCACAAAAGATCCACTGTTCTTTGAAACAAAACAATCCAGCAAGCGAATCGTGCTTGCCGGTTATTTGACTCCACGTTATTTAAATAACTGCGTTAACACTCGGTCTTGTTCTTTTGAGCTTGTCTCTTGTTCCATGACATTTGATTCTTGGATCAAATAATGCGGCCTCTTTTTCGTTTCATAGTAGATCCGGCCAATAT
The DNA here is from genome assembly GCF_024498355.1 of Bacillus pumilus. Lineage (GTDB taxonomy): Bacteria > Bacillota > Bacilli > Bacillales > Bacillaceae > Bacillus > Bacillus pumilus_P. Next base: position 861,181 of record NZ_CP101833.1, on the reverse strand, counting down.
ATTCTCCAATCACGCCTAGACTCAAAAGCTGGACACCTCCGAGGAAAAGCACAGCCGATATTAGTGTGAAATAACCCGGTACCATAATGCCCGTTCTGACGATTTGAATAAAGGTGGCCACAATGTAAATCAAAGAGAGGAATAAGATCAGTATGCCAGTATAAAAACAAATACGCAGCGGGCGGTTGTTAAAGGAAATCACACCATCAATGCCATAGTTAAATAATTTCTTCAATGACCATTTTGTATCACCATGCTGTCTTTCGACATTTTCATAATAGATGACCTTTTCTTCAAACCCAATCCAGCAAAAAAGCCCTTTCGAAAAACGATTCCCCTCTTTCAGCTTCAGCAATGCGTCGATTGCTTGGCGTGAAATTAAACGGAAATCTCCTACACCATCACGCAAGTCTACTTCAACCACCTTGTTCATGATTTTATAGTACATCGATGATAAGTAAGAGCGAAGCTTGCTGTCTCCTTTACGGTTCCGTTTGGCAATGACTTGATGGTAGCCTTCTTCATACCCTCTGACAAAATCCTGAATCAAATACGTCGGGTGCTGCAGGTCGGCGTCCATAATGATCGCAGCTACTCCCTTTGCATGTTCAAGCCCTGCCAAAATAGCGGCTTCCTTCCCGAAGTTACGCGAAAAGGAAATATATTTGACCTTTGCACTTTTGCGAGAGAGCTCTCTCATGTATTGAAGCGTATTGTCTTTGCTTCCATCATTAATAAAGATGATTTCAAAGTCATAATGAAAATCGCGAAACTCTTCCTCGAGTGCCTCAAAGATTCGTCTGATGTTTTCACCTTCATTGTAAGAAGGAATTATAACAGAGAGCAATTCCCGTTCCATATCGCACCTTCTCTTCACTTTTTTCACATAGTCTGTTATGTTCATTATTCCTTTTTTGTCAGAAAACGAAACCCTTTTTTATTATCCATAAATTACATGTCTCTTTAATCGTTTCATTATATCAGAGTTTTATTTCCAGTGATTTTCAGCAAGATGAATTTAATGTAATTTTAAGTTTAAACATTGTAAAAAGCCTGTAATTCCTATCACAGACTGGGTATTGTTTCATAAAATTGTTTTTACTTTAATATATTTTCCTGTTTTTTAAAAAAGATGAGTAGAAGTGAAAAGGACAACTCTTTTAGTGCAGAAGCCCTTTGTGGTTTTGTTGCAGATGCTCGTTTGCCTTTGATTGTTTATTTTGAAATAAATGCAGCTGAGCACCGTAGCTCTCAATCCATTCTTGGACAATCCGTTCTGTCGTTTCCTGTCCTTTATACTTGCGGCCTGCCTTTGCATAGGTCGTTTCAAAATCACTCCAAAGCAGCTCTACCCATGTACGTGCTTCTTCATATGTCAGCATATTGTTTTTTTCCATGAGTTGTTCTGTTAATCGCTCAAAGTATTGTTCCATGTCGGTTCCTCCTTCATCTAGCAGAAAGTGCCTTTTTAAAAAAACCTCTTTTTTCATATACTACCCTTACGTCTTCAAAAGACGCAAATGATTTGTATTGTTTGGAGGGAATCGATATGCGCAATAAAGCAAAAGGCTTTCCAAATCAAGTGAATCACAAGTTTGAAGGCGAACCAGGCGCCACAGATGCTTATGCGTCTAAAAGGCCGAATGGTGAGACGAATACACGTCCACAGGAACGTATGAGGGCATCAGGGAAACGCTAATTTTTCCAAAGGGAGTGCTTGAGATATGAGTTCAAATGGGAAATCGTATATGGCAGACTTTGTTCAACTAAGGACAACCGCTTACCCTCAACCATGGGCGAATGCAAAGCATTCTGCCTCTCAGGTCAACGGAGAAACGCAGCAAACGCAGCACGACATCGTACTTCAGAACAACGTCCGTAAACAGCGTTCGAAGTAAAGAAAAGGACTGATCCTCAGATCAGTCCTTTTGCGTAAGCATTGAAATCGGCAGGGCATCTTCTTTATTTGGAGCCGACACTCTGTACCCCCAAGCAAACACCCCGTTTAGATATTCCACGTAAAATTGCTCGTCTGTGTCTTTGATTTGATAGGTCGTCTTGGTCTGAATCAATGCTGGATCTAATAAATAGGCTTTGGCCATATCAATTTTTCGCTCTAAGACGGCGTATTCATTCACAATGCCTAGCTGCTCAGCCTTTCTAGCTTTTTCAGAAAGGGCTGCAATCTCCTGCTTTAATTCATATTCTGTCATCTCACTATAGCGTTTTTCCATTTGTCATTCCCCTTTGTCTAACACGTGATCAATAGTATCGAGATCAAAGCCTTTTCGGTATAAAAATTGCTTCACTTTCATCTTCTTTTCAAAAGATCCGTCATATCCTACCTTGCGCTTTGCCTTCTCTAGCATATACAGGAGGGCTTCTTCTTCTTTTTCCTCTTCTTGTCCATCATAGGCTTCTTGAAGGGCTTTATCAATGATCGCAAACGAAAATCCCTTTCGTTGAAGCTGAAGCTTGATGCGCTGCTCGATCTCTTTTGCAGAACGATTCTTTTCTTTTCTCACCAGCTTGAGAACCTGATTGACGGCTTCCTCCAGCTGTAAGTCATCAGGATATTGCGATAGCGATTGTTCAATGGTGTCATCGTCTATGCCTTTCAGCTTTAATTCTTTTTTCAGGACGGAAGGCCCTTTGCTGTTCGTTTTCCGGTGGGTGCTCACATATGCTTCTGCAAATTCAAGATCATTTACATACTTATAATGCTTTAATTTGTGTATAATTTCACTAATAGCAGGTGCTGGTATTTCTTTTTTCGTTAAATAATCGGTGACTTCTTTCACTGATCTCATGCGGTAAGATAAATAATCGACAGCCTGCTGAAATCCTTTTTTGACAGAATCACCGAATTGAATCTCAATGATCTCTGCTTCGTCCAGCTCTTTCCCCTTTTTCAAATCGTGCTGAACGAGCACATCTAGATCAACGCTAAAGGCGTACTTTTCATCAAGAAAGATGTTCACGCGCTCTGTATTGTTTTTCTGAGCAGAAATTTTTGTAATATAAGGCATCCTGTAATCACTCCTTTTCTAAAACAGTCAGGATGTTTCTTCGGATTCAAAATTGTGAAAGATATAGGTATGTATATGAGAGGAGAGATGTCAATTGAATATCGCCATCACCGGAGGAACCGGTTTTATCGGCCAGCACGTCACAAAGGTGCTCGCAGACGAAGGACATCATCTATATATTTTAACAAGAAATCCAAAGGAATCCGAACAAAATCATTTACATTACGTGCAGTGGCTGACAGAAGGTGCTACGCCTGAACATGAATTGCCTGCCATCGATGTATGGATTAACCTTGCTGGAAAATCCATTTTCACACGCTGGACAGACAAGGCGAAAGAAGGCATTCTCTCTAGCCGTCTACAATCAACGCAAGAAGTGAGACGCATCATCGAAGCGCAGGAATCAAAACCGTCTGTGCTCATTCAAGCCAGTGCTGTCGGTATTTATGGCACTTCTAAGACAGAGGATTTTACGGAGGAAGCCCCTCCAGCCGATACAGACTTCTTAAGTCATACGTCAAAGCTTTGGGAAGCTGAGGCTCAAAAAATTGAAGCTCTCGGTATCCGTACTGTCTATACACGCTTTGGGGTTGTGTTAGGAGAAAAAGGGACACTGCCTCTGATGACCATGCCATACAAACTGTTTGCCGGTGGAACCATCGGCTCGGGGTCACAATGGGTATCGTGGGTTCACGTGGAAGATGTGGCACATCTCATTGCCTTTGCCATCCGTCATGACGCGGTATCGGGTCCACTCAATGTCACTTCTCCAAATCCTGTTCAAATGCAGCGGCTCGGACAAACCATCGCATCCGCCCTTCACCGCCCCCACTGGCTGAAGGTGCCATCCTTTGTTATCAAAACGGCACTTGGCGAAATGTCATTACTTGTTTTAAAGGGCCAGCGTGCCCTGCCGAAAAAGGCCCAGCTTTCTTCTTATGAATTTTTGCACCCTGAGCTAAAAGAAGCGATTTTACATTCAGAGGAATAAAGTTTGTCAAAAACACCCACCCTATGAAGAAACGATATGAGGGGGCAATTTGATGAAGAAAAAAGACCACCAGCCAACTTCGAAGCTGAAGAAGACCCAGGAAGTCCTGTATCAGCAGGAATTCAAAAAAGCGGAAAGAGCAGCAGAAAAAAGAAGCAAATAAGACGGATATTCCACTCCAACAAGCACATAACTATAGTGATCTTGTAAAGGAGGAGAAGGCTTTGAAAAAAGACCAACACAAAAAATCTGTCCAAGAAATCGCAGCTCAAGAGACGGATGGCGAATTTGTTGAATTTTCCAAAGAACTTGCAGATCCAAATGACGTAAAAGCAATGGCTCGTATGAAAGCAGCCGATCAGCGCGCCAAAAAACAATAAGTAAAAAAGCAGTCCCTTTCAAAAAGGGCTGCTTTTATTTAATTTCAGTAAGCAGGCTTGATGCCTTCTGACGTGATTTTTCCTCAGGGACTTCTTCTGGATAACCGATGTGAAGGATGGCTGCAAAACGCTCGTTTTCCTTTAATCCCATCTCCTGTTGAAAGCCTTTGTCGTATAAAATGCGGCCGCTCTTCCATACCATACCGATCCCTTGATCCCAAGCAAGCAGCTGGAAGTTTTGAATCAAAGCGCTCACTGCGGCAAAATCATCATTTCTCACCACTGGGTTCTCGTCTTCCTTTAATACGACAAATAATAGCGCTGGGACTTTTGTAAAGTAGTCTCTGTATTGAGTAATCTTTTCTTCCTTTGCATCTGGGTTGTTGCGTTTAAAGAAAGCAATGAAGCGCTCAACAAATGTCGCTTTTGCTTCAGCAGTTGTCGCATATAGAAAGCGCCATGGCTCAGTGATTTTATGATTTGGTGCATAGACCGCATCCTCTAATAATGGCTGAAGCTGCTCAATGGTTACTGCCGTTTCTTTGAATTTTCGAATCGATCGTCTATATCTGACAGCGTCTCGAACCGTTAACGCTTCTGTTTGTTGTTTCATGTTTGGCATATATGTCATCCTTTCAATCAATTTTAATTGAAATTGATTCTCATTCACATTATAAACATCATCACGTGCTGTTGCAAATAGAGTGTCCCTCCCCATCTGCTAAAAAGTTGTTTGACTTTTTCAAGTAATGTTACAATCATATTACGTTTTAAACAAATTTTGAGAAATCAACCAAGATGATGAAATGATTTCAGGTATTCCCATTTCGTCTGATTCGGTCATTTTTTCAAAAGGCTTTCAACCCATGATTGGAAGGGAGGCTTCTGGATGGAATGAAAATCAATATTGGGCAAATCATTAAACTCTATCGTTATAAACAAAATATGACCCAATCTGAATTGGCAGAAGGGATTTGTTCTGTCTCTCATTTAAGTAAAATTGAAAATGGCTCAAAGGAGGCCAATCAAGATACGATTAATCTGCTGCTTGAACGGCTTGGTATCAGCCAAGAAACGCTGTCGCAAAAGGCGCGTCACCTGCTGTCACTCTTGGATGAGTTTCAAATGAATATGTATTTCTATGCACTCGATCAGGCTGAACAAAATGCAGAAATGATCATTCAACACGAGGAACAGTTCTTTTCGCTAGATTTAGGAATTCAGTATCATTTGTCCTTATTTCAATTTTATTTATTAACGGAAAAACAGCCGCTTGCCTTAAAAACACACCGCGTGCTCAAAAAGTTTGAAAAAACCTTTATTGAAACGGAAAAAGAAATTTTTGAATATCTAGATGGCATCCATCAGATTAAAAATGGTCAGCTTGAAGAAGGGCTGAAAAAACTTGAAAGCTGCTTTTCCTACGCGTCTGTTGAACAAAGTGACCTGTATTATCACTATGCAAAAGCACTTGGAAATATGGGACATCTTGGTGATGCGCTTGAAGCCACACATCAAGCGATGGATTTATATAGACAAAAGAACAATTTCAAGCGGATCATTCACTGTACACTCATTCATGGCGTGATCTCACTGGAACTAAAAGCTTTTCAAACAGCTAAGAAATATTTAAAAGAAGTGATTTTGCACACTTCCCTTCACCCTGATGCCTATATTAAAATGACGGCTTATTTTTATTACGGGGTGCTCTTAAAACGTGAAGGTGATTTCTCTTCAGCTGTGCCTTATTTACTAGATTCACTCAATTACTTTAATCAAGAACAGATAGAAGATCGTTACTGTGAAACGCTATATGAAATTGCGACATTGTATGCTGAATATGATCGTAAAAAGGCGCTTCCTTACATACACGAGCTGTTAAAACAGCCTCGTATTCAGCCAAACTGTTTATATATGATTAAAATATATAAATTGATGATTGAGGAGAATCCTCATGATTTGAAAACATATTTAGCCGAAGCAGCCATTCCTTATTTTGAACACAATCAGCTGCACAGTGAGTACTTGTTTGCTCTTAGAACCTTGCTTTCCTATGCAGCTTCTGAGCTTGACGAACGTGCGTATATGTCCTACACGGGGAAGCTGCTTGATCACTTAGCGTCATATGTGCCCTATTACAAAAAAGCATGACCTTCTGCCGATCGAAGGTCATGCTTTTTCTATTCATTAAATGGTTTTTTGCTGATCTGTATCAGGACGGGTGACTTGTTCGACAGAATGAATATATCGTTTTCTCGCAAAATAATCATACGCATGCTGTCCAAATCCTAGCCAAATGCTGAGCATAATGAATGGGACCGTTCCCCATAATGCAGGGATGTTATAAGCAATACGCAGCAAAGTATAGATCCCTGAATTTTTCTGATTTTTGGCTAAGGAAATAGAGACGATTCGTTTTTCTGCCTTCTCTTCACTTATTTTATTCAGCCTCAGCAGCTGTGAATGTCTAAATGATTCAAAGTGTATACGGTTCTTCCAATCAAGTGATTTTAACAGGTCAATCGCTTTTGCACATGTAGGACTTTGTCCATCATAAAACACAAGCAGCCTGAGTGATTTGATGGAACGCTGTTCTCTTTTTTTTGATTCAGCGAGCTTTTTCTTTTCTTGGTCGAGATAAATGATTTTTTTCATAGATTGATCGCCAGCCCTTTTCCGTCATTTGTTTTTTTAGTTCGTTCAAAGGAGATTACAATTAGATTACTATAGTTGCTGGGCCTCTTGTATTGGGAAAAAGCAAACCAACGTGCGTTATATGAGCCTTTAGATAAGGGCAAAATTGATGATTTCATGGCATATATGAGGTTTTTCAACTAAAAGTGGTTGGGAAAATCGTGGTGCTTTGCGGTTTTCTGCGGTATTTGATAGAAATCTGCGGTTTTTCTACAACTTTATTCGGTGTTTTGTAGGTGAAACGCAAAAACAAGATAAAAAAAGACTACTTCCCATTGCGGCGAAGTAGTCTTTTGGTTTATATTTTTGCCAAAACTTCTACTATTTCTTTCTCAATATCTTTCCATAAGTAACGATCTGTCGTATAGTGATGAGCGGCTTCTTTCGCAAAAACTTTAAATGCTTCTTCAAAGTCAGGTGCATCCTTGTCCGGTTTTTTCTCGTCGACAAAGCGCTGCGCTTCTGCTGAGCGAGGTCCCCATTTCCCCACTTCATTCCCATCCTGATCAATGATGACGATAATCGGAATAGATCTTGCGGTCCCGTTCGTTAAATACTGATCCATCAGGTCTAGATGCTCGTCCCGAATGAAATAGCGCGCATCAATGAGTGCTTCACTCGCGATACGCATGAAAATCGGTACATTGACCATCGCATCCCCGCACCAATCCGCTGTGATGACAAGCGCTCTTAGCTTTTTCTTTTGCAGCCGTTGAAGCAGCTCTTTTTCTTTTTGATGAATTGTGTACTGGTTGTACACCGTGAGCAGATTTTCACGGTTTTTCTCCATGTTGTGTACATATGTACGTTCAGCTAATCCCTTTATAAACCATTCATTCAATGTCGTCATTTTAACATCCCCCTTACCCTTCAACTTTACCACTTTTGCTATTCTTTTGTCTAAAAAAAACCTTCACCTAGTGAAAGGTAAAGGTTTTTGATTTATTGACGCCGTTTCCGATTTGGGTCCATCCCAATCAGTTTAGTGACAAGCACCATGGTGACAGCTAGTGACGTATTCTTTTTATACGCTAAATATTTCCCGTGCCATTCGGGTTTATATTTCTGTTTAAACGACCGTAATCCGCTGAAACTATACATATATCTGACGTTATTGTAGATGACACTCGCCAAACGTTCTGTGAGGAACGACTGATGGAACGTCCCTACATTTGATAAAGGCGCCATTCCCATGTTAAAGGATTTGTAGCCTTTTTCTTTCCCCCATTGAAAAAGGTGGATAAATAGCGCATCCATCATTCCGTTCGGTGCATCATGCATATGACGCATTAAGTCGATGGATATTTCTCCTTCTTGGTACATCGGCATTAATGACACAAAGGAAATGATCTGTCCCTTTTCATCCTTTAAGATCGCAATCGGTGCTTTTTGAAGATAGTCTTCATGAAAGTAGCCGAGAGAAAATCCTTTTTCTTTTTTCTTTCCAAGCCAGCTGTCAGAGATCTGTTTTAAGGTAGAAATAAATTCATTTGAAAAGGGTGGTTCCACCATCTCAAAGGTATAGCCTTCTCGTTCAAACTTATTAGCGACAGCTCGTAAATTTGATTTTTTCTTACCTGATAGAGAAAACGTTTCTAAGTCGACCATGGCTTCTTCTCCAAGCTTAAAAAAGTGAAAACCTAAGTCATGATAGAGAGCCATCCCTTCTCGTTCTACTTGGTAAAAAGCGACACGATAGCCTGCTTTTTCGGTCTGCTGCAAAAACTCTTCAAGTACAAGTGGATAAGACGCTTTACGTCCAGATGGATCTCCGAGCACAATGACGCAGCGGCCAATTCGGCCAAACTGTAGCATCGCCTCTCCATCACTTGAGAAAAACAGCTTTTTGTCTCCTAAAAAGCCAAGATGACTGAGGGCATTTCCTCCCTTTTCTTCTAAAAACGCGTTTAATTTTTCTTCATCTGCCTCTTCTCCAATTGGAAATGCCTTTTTATTAAAAATCAATTTACTAATGAAAAAGAAAAGCGGTACACCGATTAAAGCAATCACGCTTGTCATCGTGATATGCCGTTCATTATGAACCAAATAGTCCTTGCTCAAGAAATGCCCGATTTTTGTCCAAATAAAGTTGCCAATGACATTATAGTTAAACAAAACGAGTAAATATCCGGCGGCAGCCACCACAAACTGATACAAGGAATACGGCGCCTGCTGCTTCACAAATTGATGTCGAAGAGAGAAAAACACCGCCATGATGACTGGCAAAATAAAGATTAGACTCAGGTTAAACCCTTTTAACAAAGTAAACACAAAGCCGCCAGCTAAGGCAATCATCGTCAGCACGTAAGATCTTTTTGTCCGTTTATACACTTCTATGGACAAAATCATCAGAATGATCCCAAACATTAAAGAAAGACCATTAAATCCCGATAACAGAAAGCGTGGAATGCTGGTAATCACGCCTAACCGATCAACAGGTAGCACAACGGAAGCCATAATGAGCAGGCCGCTTCCTAACGTTAAAATGGATAAAGATCCGTACAATAAGCGGATTAATAGGGCGCGGTGTAAGACAATTAAGACGTTCGTTGTTTCGACGGCAGATGCCATTCTTGGGTTGCCTTCAAGACGTCTAAGCGTCGTTCCGGTTAAATCATATGCAGCAAGACATAGTCCAAGAATAAACGGGAAGATCGAGTATACGAAACGGTACAATACTAGCGCCGTCAGCACCATCTCTTTGTCAAAACCAATGTATTGCATGCTGAGTAAAAAGATCAAATCAAATGAACCAAATCCGCCCGGAACCATACTGATTAAACCACCGATTGATGCAATCGCAAACACGCCTAATACAATACGGACATCGACGTTCATCCCCATTGAGACGACAGCCATGTACATGACAAGACCTGCTGCCAGCCATTCTAAAAACGATGCGCCGATATAAGCGTAGATCGGGTGCTTCAGTCCATTTTCACCGCTCTCAATCGAGCTTTTTCGAACCGAGGCCATGATGATGTAAATTGGCACAATACAGGCAAAGATAATGACAAATGCCCATAACCACGGCTCCTGACTAATAATACTTTCAACAGGCAGAACCCTGACCAAGATCAAATCACTGAAAATAGATAAGCCCAAAAGGACAGACGATGTCAAAAGGGCAATGCCTTTCAGCAGTTTTTTCGTATCTGTTATGTACTCTTTGTATAGAAGCGTTCTGAGCCCTGCTCCCGATAAGCCGCCGAAACCAAGTACACTGTTAAAGGAGTTCGCAATCCAAGAAATGCGAATCGTTTTCCAGCCGCTGATTGGCATGTTAAGGCTTCTTCTTAAAATAAAATCATATAAGGACATCGATAAAACCGCGACAAGTCCAAGAAAGACAAGAATAAACAAGTCCATTCGATTCAAGCTGTCAATAATATAAAAAGTCTTTTTAATGGAAAGGCCGCTCAGCTCCTGCTTGGCGACAAAAATTAAGACAAGGATGATCACGATCGGAAAGAGCATTTTTAAGATCGTCATACCCGTTTTTTTGTTCCACATGTTTTTCCCAACTTTCTAGGTTGCTTCATTTATTTCAACTGAACATTATTATACAACAAATACCACTTGATTCATGCAGTTTAACATTCAAAAGCTTGATGATACTTTCAATTAGAAGGGAAAATCAGTAATATAAAGAAAAGAGCCGCTTAAAGGAAGTGAACAAGCGTGGAATATAATATTCATGACACCACCGTACTAAAAGAAGAAATTCTATCTCCTGAGGAAAAAAAGACATGGGTGCTCTATATGAAAGTGCTCACTGCTGCAGGACTTGGAGATGTTTCTGAATGGATGAAGCTTGATATGAGTATGCCTCAAATGAAGGTGCTCATGCTGCTCAATAACCATGGCTCTCTCAAGGTATCCGAAATTGCTGAAAAAATGGGGGCTTCTTTGTCCAATATGACTGGCCTGCTTGACCGTTTAGAACAGTCTAACTTTGTCGAGCGAAAGCATTCTGAGCGTGACCGGCGAATCATTGTTGTAGAACTGACAGAGGAAGCCAAAAATATTTTCAGAAGTATTTATCAAAAAGGACACGAAAAAATTAAAAATTCCCTGCAACGGCTCAATGATGAGGAAAAAGAAAAAGTCAATGAAGGTCTAGCCATTTTAGAAAAGGCACTACGTCCTGAACGAGGCTAAAAATGAAAAGGAAAAAAGACGGTCACTTGAGGTCCGTCTTTTTTATTTCTTCTACTTGTCGATCTGGGGTGAAGAGATATTGACGAATGACTTCCCTGTCATCCCATAAGAGATAACCTACACCGATGATGAGAAAAATGATGCTGATCCATGTCCCACCAGGCAGCAGATGTTCAAGTTCCTCAATCGTTCTTTCTGAGCCTAAGCTGTTACTATAGCGTATCTCAAACAAAACGTATTTTGCTATATAAAACAATGCCGCCATACAAATAAACATGGCGCCGACAATTCTTCTACCAGACATGTGTCTACTCCTTTAATTCCACTGATTTCTTTTGATTAATTCCGTCACATGGGCAAGGTGGTGCTGTGAATGCCAGACGTACATTCCTGTTGCATCATATAAAGACACCGTTTGTTGATCGGCTGGATGATAATAAGCATCGCTAAAGTCTTCCTCTGTCATCCCGCGAAGCAGGGTGACCCACCTGCGATGCAGACTGCTGATCAAGGACAGTGATAGGCTGATGGGTGCCTTACTATCTGGAAGGGAGGCAAATCCCTCCTGATCATATGGACGTATGTGCGGTGTAACTTCTGTGAGAGCGAGTTTGAATCGCAAGTAAGCATTCAGATGGCTGTCCGCTACGTGATGAATGAGCTGACGGACGGTCCATCCTCCCGGCCGATACGGTGTATCCAGCTGAGCATCTGCCAACTGTGCAGTCACCTCTTCATACCGTTGAGGAATCGCAGCCAACTGATCGATCCATGCCTCAAGCTGTTCTTTCGTTTGTGTTTCAACCGGTTCATATAAGCCAATCGGATATTGTAATGACGTCATATGCTCTCCCCTCTCTCAAACCCTTCTAGCACAAATTTACCAATCATCTTCCCTTGCTCAAGCGTTTGATGTGCCTGTTTCAAATTGGCGGCATTGATCGGGCTGAGTACCTTTGTTAAAGTATGCGTTAATTTTCCCTGTTCAAATAACTCGCTCGCTTCAGTTAAAAGCTCGTGCTGCTTGATCATATCCGCTGTTTCGTACATAGGCCGTGTGAACATGAATTCCCACACAAATGCAGCACTTTTGTTTTTGAGCAATTGAATGTCTAGATGGTGTTGATTTTCAACAATGGTACAGATCGTGCCTTGAGGTTTAATGGCTTCTGTCATGCCTTTAAAATGCCCGTCTGTATCATTTAAGCATAAAATGAAATCCACTTCGCCAATCCCTTTTTCCTGAAGCTGCGTGAAGAGCGGCTCATGATGGTCAATGATATGATCGGCCCCTAATGACAGACACCATTCTTTTGTTTCTGGTCTTGATGCGCTGGCGATCACGGTTGCCTTCGCCAATTTGGCCAGCTGAATGGCAATCGAGCCCACCCCGCCTGCACCACCGATGATAAGCAGTGTCGAGCCTTCTGCATTTCGCTTGACATGCATCCGGTCAAATAAAGCCTCATATGCCGTAATCGTTGTAAGAGGAATCGCTGCTGCTTCTGCAAAAGAGAGATTTGCAGGCTTTTTCGCCACAATGCGCTCATCCACAAGCTGGTACTCACTATTTGAGCCTTGACGCGTGATATCTCCTGCGTAGTACACGTGGTCACCAGGCTGAAACAACGTACACGCTTCGCCTACTTCAACAACCGTTCCGCTTGCATCGTAGCCAAGAATTTTCAGTTCTTCTTCCTTCTGATCCTTCGGTGACCTCACCTTTGTATCAACTGGATTCACCGACACAGCCTCTACCTTCACCAGTATATCTCTGCCAGCTGCTTGAGGCTTTGCTACCTCCTGATCAATCAGGCTTTGCTCATGCTCAATCGGCAAGTACTCAAATAGTCCAACTGCTTTCACTCGCTCGCACTCCCTTTCTCCATGCTTCTTTTCCACATTTTATCATAATTTTCTGATGTTTATAGGTGGATCAACGGAGCGATTGCACATTTATGACCTCTTCAAAGCCTTTCGCTCCCTCACAATATAAGAAGGACGAGCCTTTTTCAAAGAAGGAACATAAGTGAACCAGCTGTTGGACTTAAAGAATAGTTGGACGTAATAAAACTGAATGTGATGCAGGGAAAAGATGATCAATAGAAAAATAGTGAATGAGAGGGTAAAGTTATCTGCCCCTCCCTGTATCCATTCGCTGATCCAGAGAATGACAAAACCGATTATCATGAGCTGTTCGAGCCTTTGCACGATCTGGACAAAGACATGTCCCCGCTTGGATAGGTCGCCTGACTGACGCTTTCGGATGTGTCTCGATTTGTAAAACCACACGATACTTCCTACTAGATTATGAGTTATAAAAAGAGCGATCAAAACAATAAATAAAGGGGATGGCACAAAAAGGGCTTTTACCATGAATGGAATCACCAAAGAGTACAAAGCGATAAATGCGTATCTGAATGATAAGAGAAATAGTTGTTTTTCTGTGTATGGTTGCATGTGTTTCACCTCTACTGTACTACGTCTCCTTTTTTAAAAGGTTCCCTTGGCCTATTAAAAAAGGACGCCCTTCAAAAGGCATCCTTTCAATAACAAACTTTAAAATGCGGCACTTAGTACGACAGGACCTTGCGGAAGCTGGTTATCCTTTTTGGGTTCAAGGGTGACAGCCACTGTATCCCATGATTCGCTTGCTTCTTTTTCAGATAACGCATAGGTGACCGTGCCTTCCCCTTTGCTGTCTGTTTTAAAAGCTCCGGCTGGAACCGGCTGATCTCCTTTAATGAGCCATACTTGATAAACAGCAGATGAATCAAGCTGACCTTTTAACCCGTCTGCACTCACAACAAGCTCTTTTTTGCCGTTATGCTCGATCACTGAAAAAGCACCCGTTGTTTTTGGTGATGCGGCAGATGCCAGTGACTTTGTCGCAACAACGCTTACAGGTTCTTCCGCTTGTTCTTTTCCATTCGTCAGGAAATACACGTTTCCAGCTGCAGACATGAGAAACAGTGCGGCAACGAGTGGCAATAGCCATTGGTTTCGCTTCTTTTGCGGCGGTTTGATCTCGTTTCGTTCAGATACGACCCCGAGCTCTTTTTTCTTGTCGGTCTTTTCTGCGACTGTCTCTGACGTCTCATCTTCAAACACTTGGGATAAAATGCGATCTTTCATCCCCGCCGGAGGTGTTTGGTCACCAGCTAGAAACGGAATGTCAGACATGAGAGATGTCAGTTCTTCAAGCTCTTCTTTGCAAGCCGAGCAGTGCTTGATGTGCTCTTCAAATTGCGCCTTCTCTTCTCCTTGTAAATGCCCGTTGAAATAATCAATGACTTGATGTTTACACTGAGTCATGCCTCTTCCTCCTTTCCTCCGCGAGACAGTCTCGTTCGTAAATGCTTCAATGACAATCGAACCCTTCCCTTCACCGTTCCAATGGGAATGCCTAGCTTTTCTGCAATGCTCTTTTGTGTCAGTCCTTTAAAATAGACATCTTCTATGATGGTTTGCTGTTCTTTTGACAATGTAGATACTGCTTCACGTATGATTTGTTTTTCCTCGTTCCATTCTACTTCTTTTGACACATCTTCTTGATGATCTGCTAAGTATTCGATATGTTCATCTTCCAGTGCTGTTTCGTTCCGGTGTTTTCTTAGGAGATCAATGGCTGTGTTGCGTGACATCATGAATAACCACGAGGAGAATTTCCCTTTATCCATATTGTATTCTCCTATGCCGCGCCAAAGCTTGATAAAGACTTCTTGAAGCACTTCCTCGGCCAGCTCACGGTTTCCAGTCATTTTATAAATAAACGAATATAATACACGTTCATAACGATCGTACAACATTTCAAGCGAAGGCTTGTGACGATCATATTTGATCTTGTGATACAGCTCAAAGTCCTTCAGTGTGTCCATGGTCCTCTCCTTCCTTTTTCATGAGAAAGAGCATGCTGCATTCATCATGAAATCCTTCACGTATTGCTATATCACGAGATTACAGTGATAAGCCTACTTTGTACTTTACTCTTTTTTTAAGGAGAAAAAAAGAGCGCTGAAAAAGGAAGTGTGCTCCTCATGAGAATGTACTTACTTTACGAACTGATAGACCATTTGGATCACTTATGCCAAAAAAGTCAAGAATCCATGTGTTACCGTTCACTGTTCAGTTGATTTTAGCAAACTCTCGCCAGTCTCTCAATTCAAATTGGATAGAACGCATTCTTTGATCATGTCATAATAGAACGTAAAATAGGAGAACTGGAGTGTCCGTAAATGATTGTAACGATTGTCCTTTTTCTATTAGCTGGTTTAGCTGAAATTGGCGGCGGCTATCTTGTCTGGCTTTGGCTGCGTGAAGCAAAACCTGTCAGCTATGGAATCGCCGGCAGCCTCATCCTCGTCGCTTATGGGGTCATCCCTACCTTCCAGCAGTTCCCGACCTTTGGACGAGTTTATGCGGCCTATGGCGGTGTGTTTGTTGTTCTTGCTGTGTTTTGGGGCTGGTGGGTCGATCGTAAAACACCTGATTTCTACGACTGGATAAGGTGCTTTGATCTGTTTGGCAGGAGTCAGTGTGATGTTATTTGCGCCCCGCAGTTAATAGCCCCATATAAAAAGTGCTGCCACATGCGGGCAGCACTTTTATGATGTTATTTGAATGATTTAACGAGCTCCAGCCGTTTGCAGTTCTTTGTTTTTCTCTTTAAAGCGTTCATTATGGGAAGAGACGTACGCCACTTTTTCGGCTTCTGGTTCGATGTAAAGCTTTGCGCTATTCAACGCATTTACTCCGTCAACAAACGTACCAGCAATTAAACGAACTTTGCTTTTGTGTGTACATAAATCGCCTACCGCATATACGCCGGGTAAATTGGTTTCCATATTTTCATTGACCTCGATCAATCCCCATTCACCTTGCTTTAAGCCCCATTCTGATAGAACACTTAAATCACCTTTCATGCCATGATTGACGATGACAGCGTCTGTTTCAATTCGCTCGATGTCACCTGTCTCTAAATGCTGAATCGTGACAGCATCAATTTTGTCACCTTGACCGTGAAGCTCTGTCAGTTCATGCGGTGTTAAAATTCGTGCACAAGATGCCTTCATGTTGGCGACGTTTTTCTCATGTCCGCCAAACATGTCACGGCGATGCACAACGGTGACACTTTCAGCAATTGAAACAAGGGCATTTGCCCAATCAACAGCTGAGTCGCCTCCTCCAGAGATGACTACTCGCTTCCCTGCAAATGTCTTGAGCTCCTGCACTGTGTAATACAGGTTTGTCACCTCATAACGGTCTGCATGCTCGATTTCAAGTTTCCGCTGGACTGGGATCCCGTGACCCATGGCTAATATGAGGGTCTTTGTCAAATGAAGGTCGCCATTTTCAGCCGTCAGCAAGATGTGATCATTCTCTACGCGCTCGAATTTCGTCATTTTTTGATTCAGCGCAATCTCGGGTTCAAATGTTTTCGCCTGCGTCTCGAGCTGCTGAATCAGCTGTTCTCCTCTTGTTGGCGGCAAACCGCCCACATCCCAAATGACTTTTTCAGGATACAGAAGGATTTTTCCGCCAAGGCTTTCGTTGTACTCAAGTACCTTCGTCTTTAAGTCCCGCATCCCACTATAAAAGGCGGTGTACATTCCTGCTGGACCGCCGCCAATAATTGTGACGTCAAACAATTCAAGCTGATCTGTCATTTGAGTCCCTCCAGTTGTTTTTCATCGTTCGATCTATTTATAAGTGATATTGATTCTCATTATCATATGTATCTATTGTAGTCTACTCTGGTTACGGGAATCAATAGCTTTCTGCAAAAAAAGAACAGGACGAGCGCTCGCTCGTCCTGCCGTCCATCATACAATGGTTAAACCAAGGTCCTTTAGTTCAAGAGAAACAAGTCTTGCAATCGCATCTGCTCCTTCTTTTGTAAAATGCGTGCGATCTTCAATGCCTGTTGACAGCATAAAGAAAGAAGTCGTTTTCTCAATGCCGGAAATTTGATACAACTGAAGACTTGCGGTATTTAAATCCACGAGAAGAACCTCTTCTTCATCGGCTAGTTCTTTCATAGCGGCACAGTAATCAGGGAAATCATTGATATATTCTCCGTCTTTTTCATGAAAACGGCCGACAGGGGTTAATAAAAGCGGGGTTGCCCCTTTCGCTCTTGCTCCGTGAATATATTGAGACAAGTAGCTTTTATACGTTGTAAAAGGCTCTGTATGCCGCTCTGGCTTATCCTTTGAAGCATCATTGTGCCCCATTTGTGTGAAAAGCCAGTCTCCCGGCTGAATCTCAGCCAATATGGCATCAAGGCGTCCTTCTTCAATGAATGTTTTTGAGCTTCTTCCACCGATTGCCCGGTTCTCGACTTTGACATCATGCGCGGTATAGCGGTGTAAAAACTCTCCCCATCCTCCTTGAACAGGACGATCTGGGTAAGATGAAACGGTTGAATCACCAGCTAAATAGATGGTTGTCATGTTCATACGCCCCCTTTGTCATTGAACCACCTCTTATGAGCGATGCAGACATCCTGGTGGCTGCTGAAAAGATAAGAAACAATCAGCATCGCTACTTCAATCATTCTCTTTTTGATGATGAAAACCCTGCTTACTGGGAGATGTGAATGAGTTAAATATGCGGCGGAAGTTCTATTTTTGTCTCAACGGCTCTCTTTAACGCCTGAAGCATATAACCAATTCCTTTATATGGAGCCAGCGGATAATTCGCTTTTTGATGAGGATGTAATAAAGGGTCGATCACTTTTCGATATTTCTTTCCACCTAGTATCACAAACTCATCATAGGCGGACAGATTTTTCTCATGAAATTGATGACTCAGTTCTTCTCGTGTCACCTGTTCAGCATGCGGCGTGCCAAATGCCACATCGTAATTTTCATGAACGAAATCATCTGCCTTTAAGAATCCGTGCTTTGCTGATAAAATCAGCCAGTCTGCAAAAAATGTTTGAGCGTAGCTTTTCGTACGCTGATGCAGCGGGCTTAAGTATACAAGGTTCGCCGGCTGGCTTCCTGCCTCTGGATTCACGTCCCATATTTTCTTAGCGCCACATGGAATGATACAAACTCGCTTCACCTGATTTTCTCCTTCCTTCGTCGATACATCTGATACAAAGTGCATCCTAGCGCTGTGCCAAGTGTATTTAAGAGGATATCATCAATATCGCTGCTTCTTGTAATCATACCAGATTGCGAGAACATCCATTGAAGTACTTCGATCATTGCTGACAAGATCAAGCCGGCTAAAATCGCCTTTTGCCAGCGCATTGTCCGAAAGGCTTGATAAAGAAAAAAACCGAGTGGCACAAATAATAAAATGTTCCCTGCCAAATTCAAAAAGACGAGATTTGGATAACCGTGATGGTAGGCGTGAAGATTTTGATAAATAGATTGTAAAGGAATGAGATTGACACTCACCTGATCCCTTGGTGCAGAGAAACGATTCGGAAAGACCGTCAAATATAATAAAACATTCGTATAAACAAACAGACAGGCAAGGACCATTTCTGTTCGCAAATAGATAAAGCGTTTGTGCCTTTTTGCCTGTCTGTATCTCATATGTATATATAGCGGGACGAGCAGGAGGAAATAAGCCATTGAAAACATAGCGCTCGATGTCATACGGAGAGCTGCCCCTTTCTCACATAATGCTTGACCATATTACAGCTTATTCAGACCTGCCCGCATCTATTCATCACTTATTCTCTCAATCAATGAAGGAAATATCATATTGACAAATTGTCAGTTTTCCGCTAAACTGACTGACATTCAGTCATTTAAGGTCGGTGATGATATGTCAAAACGAGAAAAGATTATGCTTGCTGCCATTGACGCGTTTAAAGAAAAAGGAATTGAAAAGACGACCATTTCGGATATTGTGAAAGCAGCAGGGGTGGCGCAAGGAACGTATTATTTATATTTCCCTTCAAAGCTGTCTGTCATGCCTGCTATCGCAGAGCATCTGATCTCGGAGATGGTTCCTGCAATTGAAAAGGAATTAACTCAGCATGCGGATGTACTCGATCAAGCAGATGCGCTTGTTGAATTTATATTTTCTTTTACAAGACAATACCGTGATGTCCTTGCCCTGACCTATTCAGGTTTAGCTGCCACTGAGCATTTAAAGGAATGGGAAGATATTTATGAGCCGATTTACAAATGGGTCGCTGCTTTTTTAGAAAAAGCAAAGCAGGACAAAAGAGTCCGTGCCAATTTAAATTGTCATTACGCGGCGAAGTTCATTATCGGTTTACTTGAATCGTCAGCTGAGCAAATGTATTTATTTACAGAAACAGATACAGAAGAGGTTCTGATTCAAAAACGAGAGGTCAAGCAATTTCTCCTTTACGCACTTGGCATAGAGACACCTTAACATAGTACAGCACTTGCTGTACGCTCTTTTTTGGCTATAAAATGACGAATCGTCAGTTTTAGGAGGAAATATCATGAAGAAAAGCTGGATGTATGTCGCCCTCACCTGTTTATTCGAATTACTTTGGGTGTTTGGTTTAAATAAAGCAGATGCTGTATGGGAATGGGCGGTCATTATTTGCCTCATCCCAATTGATTTTTATTTTTTAATGAAAGCCTGTGAGAAGCTGCCGACTGGAACGGTATACGCCGTATTTGCCGGAGTTGGAACAATCGGTACGTCTATAATGGATTATGCGCTGTTCGGCGGTTCGTTTTCATTCGAGAAGCTATTATTTATGGGAATATTGGTCCTTGGCATTATTGGACTAAAAGTGTCTGATGGAGAGACACATGAGCAGAAAGGAGAAGCGGTATAATATGGGCTGGTTTTTTGTGTTGTTAGCCTCTGCATTTGAAATCGGCGGAACCATTGGCTTGAATATGTTTAGTAAGAAAAAACAAATCACGACAGGCATCCTATTTGTCGGCGGTTTTGCCTTATCCTTTTTGTTTTTATACGCCTCGTTCTCTTCCGTTCAAGTATCCGTCGCTTATACGGTCTGGATTGGACTTGGAACTGCGGGCTCTGTCTTGTTTAATATGATTCTATTTAAAGAGCCGAAAAACATAATTCGCATGCTCAGCCTGCTGCTGATTGTGATTGGTGTTGTTGGGCTGAAGTTGTTTGCGTGATTCCAAACAAACAGGCAGGAGATGCTCTTTCTGCCTCAGGCTGCCGAGAAAATTGAGCCTCGAACACAGTGAGCCAATTGGCAACACCGCCGGTTACTTTAGATAATCATACACCACTTCATCCCTCGTTGGGACAAGCTTGACCGTCAGTGGATATCCAGGTGACACACCATCGGGCACACAGTGGCAGCATTCGGGATCGATCGCCGTATCAGAAACTTACAAACTGCAATATGCGATGGACACTTACGGAGGACAAAGCGGTTCACCTGTATTTGAACAAAGCAGTTCACAGATAAATTGCAGCGGCCATGCTCTCTTGCGGTTCATACGAATGGAGTATACGGAGGTTCTTCATACAATAGAGGCACCCCCATCACAAAAGAAGTCTTTTCATTTCACAAACTGAAAGACAGCGCACAATAAAACAATAAGGACATGAAGACAGCCCGCTTCCCTCGAGAACGGGCTGGTCTTCGTTTTTTGCTACAGCTGTGCTTGCGGGAATAGAACTCGCCCTCACTGGCCTTTCAAACTGTACTTTTCACCATCAATGGTGATGGTGAAATGAGATGGTCCGCTGATAGGCAAGTAATAGACAAGCTGAAACTCCTCTGTCTCACCTGGTTTAATTGACTTCCAATTTGATAGGGTCACACCGATGCGGTGGAAATCTCCTGTCAGCCCGCCAATGTTAGGGCCTGTATGCCCTTTAGAAATGACTTCAACCTGGTCACCGCTCCAGCTTCCAAATAGGGGTGAAGTAGAGGTAGGCACATCAAATTCAATCACAGATCCTCCTGTTATGGTGACATCACTGTTATTCGTCAGCCTCATTTTCGGATGGATCGGGTAATTTTGATCTCCTAACGGATAATCGGTAAACTCTATATTGATATCTAGTGATTCGCGAGGTAAAGGTGACGTGCTGAGCCGATTATCGTATGGTGTCGCGTCCGCAAATTTATGATATAAGGTTCTCGTTAATGTCCTGCCGATACCGTACTCTCCATTGTTGTCATTTCTGTCGGGATACCAGTCATAGTCACCGCTTAAGTCCCAAAACATCACACCACCGATTCCTTTTTCAATGACATAATCGGCCTTTGTTTCTATTGATTCCTCGTCTTCAGTAGATAGAAATACTTTCTTTTCGTCATTCCATAGCCAAGGTGCCGCAAGCGCTGCGTCATAATATCTAGTGTAAGCACCTTTTAAATCGGCTTTGCTTAGTCCATACCTTTCTAGATAAGAACCGGCAATGCCTTTTTCGAGATTTTTGGCATGCCACATCGGATTTGCTCCTGCTCCCAGTTCATTTCCCTGCTCATCTTGATCATGCCAAATATTATCGATCCCGACTGCCCCGTCGCCGCATTTGGTAAGGCCTTGAGGACAATTTGAACTTTTAGCGCTTCCCCACAAACCGTTTACTCCTCCGCTCACATTTTTCCAGCCTCTCGTATAGTAAGGAACGCCGATATTGATTCTGCCTGCCTCCATCGCTCCCCTAAAATAATGGTAAGCCCAGTCTGTATTTAAATATCCGATCCCCCCATATTGCGGCGTGCTGTAAATGTTGGACTGCTTTAACTCCGCATCCTCGCCGTTATCATATAAGGAAGCGTTAGGACCGACAAACTCATTCCAGGCTCCATGGAGATCATAGGACATGATGTTGACATAATCGACATAACGGAGCGGTTTAAAGGTTTCCATGCCCCTCAGCAAATAGGCTGATGATGGCGCTGCAATGGTGAGCATGTAATATTGTTCATCTTCAGCAGATGCTTGATCAAGTTTTTCTCTTAATGTTTTCATCAATACATCAAAGCTTTGATTTAATCCCTTGCGTCTCGGGTTGGAAATGCTCCAATCTAACGGATTGCCGGCATCTTGCATGGTTGTGGGATATTCGTAGTCAATATCAATTCCATCCAATTCATATTTTCTGAGAAACGCTACGACAGATTCAGCAAAGGTGCTGATTGCCTTGTGGTTCACAGATCCATCACCATTCGTTGTCATAGAGTAAAAGCCTCCGCTTGGTATTCGGTTCCCATCCTTATCGACATAACCGCCGGTTTCAGCCCAGCCGCCGACTGCTGCCAACACTTTGACATCGGGGTATTTCTTATTAAACTGGTGAAGAAGGTTAAAATGGCCTTTATACGTCAATGTTTGATCCATCTTTACATCCGGATACTCCGGCCAGGTCATCCCTAGGGACGGGTTGTTCGCATCCGTCTCGCTCCCGATTGAAACCCGATGATCCTCCCCGATATGAGCAAATGCATAATTAATGTGGCTTAAGTACTTCCATGGGATATCGTTTACTAAATAACGATCTTGATTGCCTTTTCCCGTACGCCAGCCCGTAAAATAGCCGATCATTCTGCGGTCTAAATTATTGGCCAGCTTTTCGCGCCCCTCCAGATCGTACACATCACAATATGGAATGTTGGCAACACCCGAATCCCATAACCCTTCTGGACGGCAAGTCTGTTTTTTGCTTGGAGACTCTGCGGAAATGTTCTGGAACGGGGTCAAAAGTGACAGGAGCAGCATCGATGACAAAGTAAATAAAGCGGTTCTTTTCACTTCATTCATCCTCCTTTCTCATAAAGAGAGATGGGGAGCCCACTCTCTCTTTATCGTTTTCTATTAAACTGATTATTTGCAATCACCGATTAATTTCCATACACCCGACTCACCAGCCTGATCCGGCTGCTCTCCTTTCGTCCACCATTTCGCTTCATACACTTTGCCGTTAAAGACAACTCGGTCTCCGCCTGTGTAGACGACTGTATCTTTCCATTCTTTATACCCACATGTTTGATCAGAGTTTGTTGCTGCTTCTATCGTTGGCCCGGTATGGAGTTTTCCGTCCGCATCCTTTGCCGATACTGTAAATGAGTATGTCGTATTCGGCTTTAATTTCCCGATTGTCGCCGATGTTTCCTTGACCGATACGGACCCGCCTTCATATGACAGCACATACTCTGAGATGTTTGCTCCGTCGCTCGGTGCATCCCACGCCAGACTGATACTGGTTGCGGTTTTTTCGGTCACACGCAAATTATCCGGTGCAGATGAAGGCGGTTCTGGATTACTCCCACCTGGAGCGAACCCTAAATCGGCTGCTAATTTGTTGAGCAAAGTCTGATTTGAATCACCGCTGAAATCCCAAAACATAGCCCCGCTTAATCCGTTTGATTGAATAAAATCGGTTTTGTATCCATACGATTCTTCATCATCGTAGGTAATGAAGTTTCCATTTTCCGCATTATACAAAAACGGCACTTTTGCTCGATCATTCCAATATCTTTTATAGCCGTTTTTATTGATGTAGTTCTTTTCAAGATCTGAAAAATCAAATACCCCCTTTTCCCACGTCCCTTCTTTAGCCGGTCCGCATTTTTGATATTCTCCATTGTCTGCAGATTCACAATCGCTCCAGCCTCTGCCATAGAACGGTGTGCCAAGCACTAATTTGTCCGCTTTGACACCGGCTTCCTTGTAGCGCTTCATGGTGCTTTCAATGTTAAATGTCTCAGCGTTTGGAACGCCGGCTTCTTTCGCTTTTGGATCATAGAATAATGGGGCGTTATGGGCGCTTATACTTTGCCATCCGCCATTAAAGTCATAGGTCATAATGTTAATCCAATCAACGGTTTCAGCAATTTTATCTAATTCAGTGTTGCTTACATATTCAGGGCTGGCGCCGGAGGCGATTGTCAGCAAGTATTTCTTGCCATCCTTCGCTTCTGCGGCGTCAAGCTTTTCGCGCACATCCTGCAAGAGTAGCGTGTAGTTTCTCTGATCCTCCGGACGGGTGCTGTTTCCCGGCAGCCCTCCGCTTACCGGATATTCCCAGTCAAGGTCGACTCCATCAAACCCATATTTTCTTAAAAAATCTACTGCTGAAGCAGCAAAATTCTCTCTGGCCGCAGGATCTGCCGCAACATCTGAAAAGCGATTTGACCAGGTCCAACCGCCAACTGATATGAATGTTTTCAAATGAGGATGGTTCTTTTTCAGCTTCAATAGTTGTTTAAAGTTGCCCCGAATCGGCTCATCCCAAGTATCTCCGGGATTTGACTTTTGCACATCGATCCATGGGTCCCCCATCACGATTGATCCATTAGGAACATCAATCACTCCGTTTTCATCCTGGCAAGACCATGTCTGGGAATTCGGGCCTGTCGGATCAGGGTTTCCATGCCGCCCCTCCCAGCAAATATCAGCAAATGCATAATTAATATGGCTGACTTTAGAAGCATCCATATCCCATACTTGAAAATCCCTTCCATAAGCGCCCCAGGACGGATAGTAGCCGATCATTTTATAACTTTTGTCAGAACTGGCTTTTGCACTTTCCCCATTAAAAAAGGACAGACTTAAAAGCATCACAAAAATGAAAGAAAAAACGAGAAACTTTTTGTTTAAAAACAATTTTTTCATCCCCTTTTCATTAATTTTTTTGGCTGTTCATCACTGAAACGCTATTTTGTTCACCCCCTTTTCAATAGGTTTATATTCACCTTGTCATGACATAGCAGCTGATGGCACTGAAGACAACAACGAGAAAACGCTTACATTTCTAGTTTTCATATGCTTTTTCAAACCGTATATGTGAGTGGAGAGTAAACATTAGAATGGCATTTTGAATAACAGGTATGGATGTCTAGACCTTATTTGGCAAGAATAGCTTCAAGCAAAAACTTAATGATACAAAAATTTGTTATGACAAATTCATGATAATTAGAATATTCTGAATTGTCAATGCTATTTTTGCATTAAATGCTGAAAATGCCTGAGACATTTCCAGCATCAAGACTTGGAGAACGGCAAGCCGACGTTCTCATGAGCCCTTTTCATATTTTTACAAGAATTGTAGATTTAAAGACCGGCATAAGAAATAAGGCGAATATCCGAACATTGTATTAAAGCCGCTTTCAACAAAGGATCAGTCAGTAATGAAAGCTCATAAACCCGAGGATAATGGAATGAAGATTTTTCGAGCAGTAATTTATCAACATAAGCCGGATGGCACATGACTTCAATGACTTCTGCGTCTTGATGAAGATCAAGGAAGGATGATAAGTCTTTCAATCTGTCCACTTTCAACTCAAAGACATCATTCGATCTCACATTCTTCCACAAGGAAGGATGATGATCGTTCACCTTTCTGCAGGGAAGATCATACTCTTTTGCCAGCTTCACAAACACCTCGGGAAGATTTCCGTATGTATGGATATGATGATGGCTGTCGATATGCGTCGGATGCAAGCCGCAGGAGAGGGCTTTTTCTATCTGTGCTCTCCATTCCTGATACACTTCATCAAGATCGATGTCGAAAAAACCTTGATAGTATGAAAGCTTGCGAAAATTCCCATCTTCATCCGTAACCGTTTGCAGGCCGCTGAGAAGCGGACGTCCTGCTGTCAATGTTAAGTGAACGCCGACCCCAAGTTCATGATTTTCCCTTGCAAGTAAGACGGCATGTTCCATTTCTAGCATATTGGTCATGAGCGTAGTCGATGTGAGCACCCCTCGCTGGAACGCATCAATGATGCCGAGGTTGACTCCCCGTGAAAATCCAAAATCATCGGCGTTTATGATCAAAGCTTTCATCCTTCATCCCCTCTTTCTTCATAGTCGCGTTCTATGAAGAATTCAACGCGGTCTCCGCGGAAATAAGCCAGAGAAAACTCCACGACTTCTTCAGACGCCAAAAATGTTTGTGTTGCAATCTGGAAGCAGGGCGTGCCTTGTGTGATATTCAAATGCTGTGCAATTTCTTCATCCGAAATAAAGATTTTGATTTGCTCTTCGGTTCTTTTAATCGTATTTCCTTGACTGTTAATACACTGGTACAGAGAAATATTGGCCATTTCTTCCGTTATCTCCGGCACGAGATCGGCTCTGATAAAGGCCATTTCGAACTGGATTTCTTCCTCATCCGCATACCGAATCCGCTTCACCTGATAGACCATTTGTTCATCATCAATCCCAAGGCAATTTTGGATCTTTTTGGCTGGTTTTAATTTTTGCAAATCGACAACTTTGATTTTCGGTTTAATACCTTGCGCTTTTAATTGATCTGCATAGCGAAGATTGCTGGAACTTAAGATCTGCTTTACTTTTCCTTTGGCGACAAATGTCCCTTTCCCCTGTTTGCGGTAAATAGCTCCTTCCATAAGCAAATGGTTCAAGGCAGTCCGCAGCGTTGTTCGGCTGACATCGTACATTTTGCAAAATTCGGACTCCGTCGGAAGCAGGCTGCCAGACGGGTAATAACCGCTCTCTATTTTATCTAAAATATCTTGTTTAATTCGACTGTGGAGTTGTGGTTGCTTTGCCATTTATTTTCTCCTTTAGATTGACATTATTAACTATAGAATAGCACAAAAAGTTCTCAAAAAAAATAATTTATCATAACAAATATGTATGGACAAATTTGTTACTACATGTTAAATTCCAATTGTGTAAAGCGCTTTCAAAAATAGAGATTTGAGGAGGGGGATTATGGCGTTGAAGTTAGTCATTATAGGCGGGGGATCAAGCTACACAGCAGAAATCATTGAAGGTATAATCAAACGGTATCAGCATTTTCCAGTGAAAGAGATTGTCCTCGTCGACAATGAGGAAGGGGAAGAAAAAGTACGCATCACTTCAGAACTCGCGAAGCGAATGATCAAACATGCGGATGTTCCGATTGAATTGAGCTATACAAAAGATCGTGCGAAAGCGCTGAAACATGCGGATTTCGTCACGGTTCAAATAAGAGTCGGAGGATTGAAGGCCAGAGCGATGGATGAAAGAATCCCGCTCAGCCATGGTCTTATCGGCCAAGAAACAAATGGCGCCGGCGGTATTTTTAAAGCTTTGCGGACCATTCCCGTCATGCTGGATATCGCTCGCGATATAAACGAGATTTGTCCAGAAGCGTGGCTGATCAATTTTACAAATCCAGCAGGCATCGTGACTGAAGCTTTATTGAAACATGGATCCCATCAAAAAGTCATCGGGGTTTGCAATATCCCTTATAACATGAAAAACAGCATTGCAGAAATTTTTGACGTGAATGTGAACCGTGTCATGATTGAATTCGCAGGGCTTAACCATTTTGTCTTCGGACAAAAGGTGTGGATTGACGGGGTTGACCGCACAGAAGAGGCAATAGGTCTTCTATTAAATGACACCATAGACTATTCTCCTTCCAATATTGCGATGCTGCCTTGGAATCGTCAATTTTTACGTTCTTTGCGCATGCTTCCGAATCCGTATCATCAGTATTATTATCAGTATGAAGATGTACTTGAAAAAGATATCGAAGCATACAAAAACAAAGGGACACGCGCAGAAGCTGTCATGAACGTAGAAAAGCAGCTGTTTGAAAAATACAAAGACGCAGACCTCCATGAAAAGCCTAAAGAATTGGAAGAACGCGGCGGGGCTTATTATAGTGAAGCAGCCTGTTCATTAATGAACTCGCTTTATCATCATTCGATGGATATTCAGACCGTCAACACATTGAATAAAGGAAGCATACCAGATCTTCCACATGATGCAGTGATTGAAGTCAACAGTGTCATCACAAAAAGCGGTCCCATACCGCTGACAGTCGGAAAACTGCCAGATTCAATCAGCGGGGCAGTGATCTCTATGAAAAAATTCGAACAATTAGTTATCGAAGCAGCGATCACGGGTGATGACAACATATTGTATTCCGCTATGATCATGAATCCGCTAATTCCATCTGATCATAAAGCCCAAACGGTGATGAATGAAATGCTTGAGGCTCATAAACGTTATCTTCCCCAGTTCTTTGAGGAGGCTGTACAATATGAAACAAAATAAAACCATGGCGTTCATCGAATCTAAAATCATGCCGATCGCTGGAAGAATCGGCTCCCAAAGGCACTTAATTGCCATACGCGATGGATTCATTGCCATTATGCCTTTAATCATCATCGGCTCTCTTGCCATACTGATCAATCATTTCCCTATACCGGCATTTCAAGATTTCATGACGAGTCTTTTTGGAGAAGGATGGACGGCTGCCGGCGGAGCTATATGGAATGGATCATTTGCTATTTTAAGTCTGCTGGCCGTTGCAGCTATCAGTTTCAAGCTTGCAGAGTCTTATAAGACTGATGGTCTTTCTGCCGCATTAATCGGGGTCGGGGCATTTGCCGTACTTACACCGACGACAGAAGACTTTGGTTTTTCAATGACTTGGCTGGGGGCTCAAGGTCTTTTCGTTGGATTAATCGTGGCTTTGCTATCAACGGAAGCATTTAGGCTCTTCTCTCAAAATGAGAAACTTAAAATCAAAATGCCTGATGGTGTACCTGATGGCGTTACAAAATCCTTGAACGCTTTATTGCCGGCTGCTGTGATATTGGCGGCAGCAGGATTATTTAACACTCTGATCGTGTATTTTTTCGGTCAAAGCATCCACGAGCTAGTCTTCAGCTCGATCCAGGAACCGTTGCAAGGCCTTTCCAACACGATTGGATCAGCTTTGATTTTTACTTTTTTGAATCATTTGCTTTGGTTTTTCGGATTGCACGGAACAAATATTCTAGGACCGATCATGGAATCCATCTATCTTCCGCTCATTCAGGAAAATCAGCATTTATTCTCGCAAGGAATGAGCGCGTTTGAAGTGCCTTATATCGTGACGAAGCCCTTTTTTGATTCTTATGTGTTTATGGGAGGATCGGGGACAACATTGGCTTTGCTCGCTGCTATTTTCATCGGCGTGAAATCGAAGCACTACAAAACAATCGGAAAGGTATCCTTCGCACCCGGCCTTTTTAACATTAATGAACCTATTCTGTTCGGCCTTCCTATCGTATTAAATCCGATTATGTTCATTCCATTTTTATTGATTCCATTAGTTTTAACGGTGACGTCGTACATCGCTTTAGCCTGTGGACTCGTTCCGAAAACTGTAGCTATTCTTCCGTGGACGACGCCGCCGATTGTCAGCGGTTATCTCGTAACCGGAGGATCAATCCGGGGAGTCTTTCTGCAAATCTTCAACTTGGTGCTGGCTGTCTTGCTTTACCTGCCATTCATTAAAGCAGCAGAACGAGCCTCTCTGCATCAGGCAACAAAATAACTAAACAAGGTGGGGAATATCATGGCGGACACACTACATTTAGAACAGGTCTCTTTTGAAATCATCTTGCATGCTGGAAATGCGCGTTCATCTGCAATGGAAGCATTACAGCATGTGAAAAATAACGAGTACGATTCAGGGAATCAAAAGATCCAAGAAGCAGAAGCGGAACTGCTTCAAGCGCATCAGGCACAAACCCGCTTATTGCAAAAAGAAGCACAAGGTGAAGGCCTTTCACCCAATCTATTGTTAATCCATGCACAAGACCATTTGATGACGTCAATGACTGTAAAAGATGTAGCGAAAGAAATAATTCAATTATATCAAGAGCTGAGGAGTGGAAAACCAAAATGAAGATAGCACTTGTATGTTCTGCCGGCATGTCGACCAGCATGCTGATGAAAAAAATGAGAGAAGAAGCGGAAAGCCGTAAAATAGTTGTTGAAATCAACGCTTATGCTGAAGCGGATTTACAAAGCCATATGAATGATATTGATGTCATATTGATCGGACCGCAAGTCCGCTATTTAAAAACACAAATTGCAGAACGAGCGGAACAATACCAGACACCGGTCGATATCATTGACCAAATGGCATATGGAATGATGAACGGAGCAAAAGTTCTGGACCAAGCGATCAAACTGACACAATAAAGCCTTCTCTTCACACTAAAAACAACCCATTTTCTTTTGAAAACGGGTTGTTTCAGCTTGTAGACAAAATCCTGACTCGGGAAAAATCCTCTACAAAAAAATAGAGCGCTGCTTTGCAGATTCAAAACAGCTGCATGGGCTTCGCTGCTGCCGATTGAGGGGAACGAAATGTGAACGAAGAACAAGTTCTCCTCACAGCCGCTTGCCAGAATATGAAGAAGATTGCCACACACTAGCGAAGCTAGGTCAGGGGTGTGGGAGTCCTTTTTTGTTTCTTTCATAAAGATGAAAAACACATTATTAAAACAAAAAAGCTTGTAGAAAAACATAGGTTTCTCTACAAGCTGAGGCAGGAGATGCTCTCCTCCCTTTCTTTTTAATGAAGTACGATCTGTTCATTCATCAAATCAATGGCGTAAATTAACTGCTCATATTCATCTAACAGAAGATATACTTTGAGCGGGGCAGCTGTTTGATCTGTCTGCTGCGTGAATAGTACACAAGTGAATTTTTCGATCCCCTCTGGCAGCTTGCTTTTCAGAAAAGGATGAAGAATAGGAGAGGTTCGAAGGGTATCAACATCTTTCAGCCAAAGCTCATCTTGTAACGCAGGATAATGGTCAACCAAAAACTGACGAAACACTTCCAATGTACTCAAGGTAGATATCCTCACTTTCTTCTATCTTGACTTCAAACTCACCTAAACATAAACGTAATCAACTCATCATATGATCTCGGCACACGTATTTTCGCATACTACTTGAGACACAATTTCTCTATTCTAGAGATCAATTGTAGATCAACTGTACTGTCACGACTGTTTAGTATATATGACGTTTACTATATCTTCTCATTAACTCAACCACGAATCCAAACGATGGACCTATGATCATATTCTTATCTGTTTTCTTTCGTGATGAAACGACAACTTCCTGCTACAAAATTCCATTTTTCTTCAAAAAATAGGTTAAATAGACAGAAAAAAGAACAGCTCCTCACTGTTCTTTAAAAAGTCGTAAAGTGCCTTGTCTTCATTACTTCAAATGTCCTGTAATGGAATGACTTCACCACTGGCTGCATCTACCCCATAATGACAATCCAGTTTTCCGCATAAAACATATTGTTTTTGTGCAAAGTCAAAGACATAGATGGGTGTAAGCTCCAGGTACTCTCTCAATTTTTCAAAGGCTTCTTCCTTTGATAGGGTGATTTTATCTGGAGATTGGAGTTCATCCAACATCCCACACATCTTGAACATTTGTTGTCTATCTATGTAATTGACTGCTTCAAATGTATAGGCATCAATGAATATCATGATTTTACCTGTAAGCACGCTTTTCTCTTGTGTATTTGCTTTTACTGTTGCATGAATGTAACCATGATCACGGTGGAGAGAAAGTAAGATCCATTTTCCGGTGTCGTTAGGATATTCCTGCCGCAAAAAGATTTGAACTGCTTTCAAACACTTATCTTTTTCTTCTTCTGAAATTGGCATTGTATCTGGTGAAGGTTCACATGAAAAGGCTTGATCAGCTGAGATATCTTCTTGAATATTCAATTCCTTTCCTACAAAAGGTTCACTTATCGGGACCTCCCATTCTATGAATTTATTTATATTGAAACAGTGATGTTCCTGAATCGTATCTTCAAACGGAATCGTTCCTGTTCCATCATTCTTAATATACACTTCTTCTAACGCATAAACAGGTCGAATTTTATTTTGCTCAAAGGAAGGCCATTCTACCCTTTGCACTTGCTGCTGTGCTAAGCTCTCGATCATCTCAATGAAAAGCGAATATTTTTCAGCTCTCAACATTTTTTTAGCTAGAAATGGCCCGTGATGAATAAAGTAAATGAGTTGTCCATGTTCATCCCATTTCACCTCTATCATGCCTGAAGGAGTCACTGGTACATCATCCATTTTTTCTTCGAAAAGAAGTTCCCCTTCTTTCTCCTTATGTAAGTGAAAATGCTCTCCATAGATCAAATTTGTTTCTTGTTCAATCCATTTGATGACTTCATTTGGATGGGCGTTATCAAACTGAACCCCTTTCTTTGCATATGTCTTGCCCATAACAAAAACCGCACTCTCAACCTGTCCCGTATTCAAATTCACTTCAATCACGGCTGTGCCATCTGGGTTTAAATCGTCAACCTCAGGTTCCGTTTCATAAGGAGGAAACCACTCCATATTCAATTTATAAATGGTTTCATTGAACATGTTGACATATCGATAAAATCCGTGTCTTTTTAAATGGTAATGATCTAAGCCAAATTTCATCCTTGTCTGATCTATCAGTTGTTGAATGTTTGCATTCATTTATTTCACCTCAAAATGTTAAGTAATCAGTCTTATGGAAGGACAAAGACGATGATAAAGAAAAATATAACGATAACTGTCAAGAAACCTAAAGCTATTGCCATCATGTTTGATTCCTTTGTATACCCTTTTAATTCATGCTCTTCAGTTGATCGGTCAATTTTTCTAAAGCGAAAAAGCATGCTTACATTGATAAGGGCTAGAGCAATAACCAATAAAAAAATTAGAAATATAGGTTCTATATCAAAGAATGGATTCGTGACATTTTGGAAGCTAAATGCCTGAAAGAACATAAGCCCACTCAATATCAATTTCCAAATATTTTCTGTTCTCTGTTCTTTTTCCCACTCTTTCCCCAATTTCGTCTTTTCATAAATGGCTACCTGTTCAAAAAGTGGAATAAAAGACTTCGTCGATCCTTTTTTGATAAAACCAAAAATGCTTTGAAGGAGCATTAAAATCCCTAAACAAAAAAAGAAATGTGTAAATCGAATTTCAGAAATTTGAATCAAGATAAAAAAAGCGACGATCATGATACCGGCTATTAAATTAGAGGCGGCGATTTGTTTTATTCTCATTTTTTTTAGCGTTGCTTGTTCCATGTAATGCTCCTCTCCGTTTCAAATGTTTCTGATGAGCGCTCTATCTATATTACGATTTTATTGAGTAAATGTTTCAATATTTTCCCTTTCACCCGTTTATTCGGTTTTTTAACAAATGAAAATAAGGGTTAAACGCCCATCATTTCAATGAACGCTTAACCCTTCGATCTTCCTTATCAATGGTGAAAAACATCACACTAATTCTTGAGCAATCTTTCTTTGTTTTATTTGTTGAGCTATCGAGCCTTTAAAATCCTCCATAGACATCTGCTCTGAAGCCTTTTCTCCATGCCGCCTAATATTTAGCGTTTTTTCTTGCATTTCTTTATCGCCAATCACAGCGATATAAGGCGTTTTTTGCATTTGTGCTTCTCTCATTTTATAGCCGAGTTTTTCATCCCGTTCATCAATTGTGACTCTTATCCCTACACTTTTTAAGTACTGCTGAACCTCCAAGCAGTGATTGAGGTGAACGCTTGAGACAGGTATGATTTGTACTTGTACTGGTGCTAGCCATAATGGAAAGGCTCCTGCAAAGTGCTCGATTAAGATGCCAAGGAAACGATCAAGAGAACCAAAAATGGCACTGTGAATGACAACCGGCCGGACCTTTTCGTTTTTTTCATTGATATATGTTAAGTCAAATTTTTCAGGCATTTGGAAATCAAGTTGAATTGTGGCGCACTGATGGCTCCGCTCTAGTGCATCTTTAATATGAAAATCGATCTTTGGACCATAAAAGGCCCCATCTCCTTCATTTAGCTGGTAGCCGACCTTTAGCTGGTCAAGCACATTCTTTAGGGCTGTTTCAGATAGATGCCAAATTGCATCATCCCCTAATGCTTTTTCTGGACGAGTCGAAAGTTCAACTGAATACTCAAATCCAAAAGTTCGATATACGTGATCAACTAATTGGAAAATCTGTTTGATTTCAGACTCAATTTGATCTTCTCTCAAAAAAATATGGGCATCATCTTGGCAAAATGTCCTGACCCTGAACAATCCATTTAATGCACCGCTATATTCATGACGATGCACCTGACCAAATTCGGCCATCCTGATTAGAAGATCCCTGTATGAATATAAGTTGTTTTTAAACATGAGCATATGCCCTGGACAGTTCATCGGCTTTAAAGCAAAGCTTGTATGGTCTACTTCTGAGAAATACATATTTTCATGATAATGATCCCAATGGCCTGACTGTTCCCAAAGTTCTTGGTTCATCATAAATGGCGTACTCACTTCTTCATATTGTGCTTCACCTCGCACTTCTCTTGAAAAAGCCATTAATTCATTTCTGACAATTTGCCCTTTTGGTAAATAAAATGGCATACCTGGAGCTTCTTCAGAGAAGATAAATAGAGATAATTGTTAGCCTAATTTTCGGTGATCTCGCTTGTTTGCTTCTTCTATGAAACGAAGATAATCAGCTAGATGTTTTGAATGTTGAAACGCAACACCATACACCCGCTGCAATACATCGTGATTGCGATCCCCTCGCCAATAAGCCCCTGCAACACGTGTTAATTTAAATGCCTTCATATATCCTGTAGATGGCAGATGAGGACCACGGCACAAATCTATATATTCTCCTTGCTGATAAACCGTGATTGTCTCTTGTTTAGGGAGACCTTTTAAAATATCCAGCTTATATGGGTCATTCGCAAACAACGCTTCAGCTTCTTTGTAAGACACTTCGATTCTTTGGATCAGATGATTTTCGTTCATGATGTTTTCCATCTCTTTTTCAATCGCTGCCAGATCTTCTAAACGTAAAGTTCGATTTAGTTTCATATCATAGTAAAATCCATTTTCGACGACAGGTCCGATCCCAAGTGTTACATCATCATACAACCTTTTCACGGCTTGGGCTAATACGTGTGCAGATGTATGACGTAACACTTCAAGCCCTTCTTCCGAATCGAGTGTCAAAATAGACAGCACTGCATCGCTGTTTAGCTCATAACTTAAATCAACTGTTTGATCATTTACCTTTCCCGCCACTGCTTTCTTTCTTAAACTCGGACTAATATAGGAGGCAATTTCTGCGACAGTCGTACCTGCGGAAAACTCCTTCGCCTTTCCATCCGGAAATTGAATCTTCACCATGTTTTCTCTCATGACTGACACACCTTTCATTTTTTTGAAATAAAAAAACACACCCTTCCCTCATAGAGGGACGAATGTGTAATCCGTGGTTCCACCCAAATTCCCATAATGCATATTCGCTTTATGGCTCTGGTGCCGTAACGTGGCAAAGACGGTATTGGATACTGCAATTTTCCCCAATACAACTCAAAGGTGGTAAGACAACTTTTCTGCGTTAGGAAGATTTCAGCTTTACTTCCCTCTCTGGTAACCGTTAAAAGCTGCTCATGTCCTTTTCAAAGTAATGATGATGTAGGAGTGAACAAAAAAACACACCCATCCCTCATAGAGGGACGAATGTGTGATCCGTGGTTCCACCCAAATTCCCATAATGCGTATTCGCTTTATGGCTCTGGTGCCGTAACGTGGCGTAGACGGTATTGGATACTGCAATTTTCCCCAATACAACTCAAAGGTGGTAAGACAACTTTCCTGCGTTAGGAAGATTTCAGCGTGACTTCCCTCTCTGGTAACCAGTACAAATTGCTCATGTCCTTTTCTTCGCTTTTAATTTCTTCATATCTTACATGATGATGACTAATCATGTAAAGCTTTATTTTGTGCAGAGCGATTGAAATTCATTCTTTAAATAAAATGTTGAGTGATTTCACTTGGGCTATACTCGACTTGATACGTAGGAGATAATGCACGTTTTACTTCTTCCGTCATGCGCTCTCCTTCTTGATTGAACTTCTTTTCCATTTCTACCCCATCTGGCAGCAAGTCTTCTGTCTCTTCATCAAACCAGCGGCCATACTGTATGGCCCAATTCCAGATTTTCGAGAAGAGCGCATCGCTTAGAGGTACATCATCTCTTTCTAAATGGGATTGACAGTGTCCACATTGAAGGGGTTCACCACCGTAGGTCCCTTCTATTTTCACATAAGGGTGATCCTCAAACTCGCGACAGCACACCCATTTTTTGAAGTGCTGACCGAATTCTGTCAACTTAATCGAATAAAAACGCATTGAAGATCGTTTTCCTATCATGTCAAAAATACCTTGATCAATTAATGTCTTTAGACGATACTCAATAAAGTCATCACCGATATACTGATCTAAATGACCGATGACTTCTCCAATTAAGCGTGGAGTTTTGATGTACTCCCCTTCTGACTCGGACTGCTGAACTCGCTTAGCCATTTTCACTAAATAAGCATCAAATTCATCTTCTGGTACGCTGATCGTTTGTCCTTTTTGCCATATCCGCAGCGTATGATTTTCTTTAGCAAATGAAAGCCATTCGTTTTGTAATCTTTCTCTTTCTTCTTTTGTCATTGTGTGAATATGCTCTTTACTCTCGTACAAAATTTTAAATTTTTCAGATGTGATCTCCCCGGCATGTCGAAGGATCATTATTCTTGTATTTGTATTGAACAGCTGGTCAAAAGCAGTCGTTGTATTGATTAAAGACAATTCTATCCTTTTCTCTTTTAATAAATAGATGGCATAACGTAAACCAATTTGCTCATGTGCATTACTGCCTGTCCAGATGAGTATACGACTGCCATCTTTTATATCTTTTATTTGCTGAAGCATTCTGTGCTGATCGTTGACCATGTCGTCAATATGTCCAAATTCATTTGATATCACCTTACGCAGCCACTCTTTACGCTTCTCCTGTCCTTCATGTTCATGCAAATGCAGAAGAGGTCCAATCGAATAAATGTCATCAAAGGCGATAATATCATCAGCCTGATCTTGCTTCACTTCGCTTAATGCTTGTTTTAAACTACCAGCAGGTGCTGCCCCAAATACGATATGTATCATCATTCGTCTCCATTTATCTTACAGTTTATTTCATCTTGACCTATTCATGGTTCTTACGTCAATTCTATTGAGTCAATTTCATTCAAAAGTATGACATAGAAGATTTTAAAATCCAATTTATTCGCATAGAAAAAAGCCCTTACTCAAATAAGGGCTCGTTGATTTGATTGTTTTATTTTTCCTCCAACATGTGTTTAGCTGCTTCTAATGCTGAAGCTGCTTTAGGCCATCCGATATAAAAACTAAGGTGTGTGATGACTTCAATCAATTCGTTCTTCGTTACACCATTTTCTTTGGCTAGATGTAAATGGTATTCCAGCTGATTTAGGCTGCCTGCACTTACTAAGGCTGAAACTGTAATCATACTTCGATCTCTTAGCGAAAGTTCCTCTCTTCGCCACAAATCCCCAAAGAGAACTTTTTCGGAGTACTCAACAAATGCTGGAGCAAAATCTCCGAGGGTTAAATTCACAGTTGACTTAATTGGTTGATGCATATCTATTTCCCCTTCCATTCATTTCGTTACTTGATCATTTGAGCAAGTCCTTCTCCAAAGGACCAATTCTCCAAGCCCGTCTCAACCAGCATAATGAATACATTTTCTTTCGGTATATGGAGTTGGCTATATAACTGGTCAGCTATTTCCTTATATAAAGACTGCTTCTGTTCGTAAGTTCTTCCTGAACCACATGTAATATGGATATATAAGAGACGATGATCCCTATCATGACGAAGAAGATAATTGGGGTCATAATAAAATTCTTCTTTCTTATGTGAATGGAACACCTGAAAGTAGTCTTTTTCAGGAACATGAAATTCTTTCATCAGAGCCTTCATGATCGTTTGGCTAACTGAGGCTAAGCTTTCTTTATCGTACTCAGTTTCAATATAACTGACTCTTACAAATGGCATATGGATGTCAACTCCTCTTTCTGTCTTACTTCATTTTACGTCTCAACACTCGTTTTGTATAATTGAATAATATATAAAATATTATTCATAAAACGAATGGAGATTATCAGGAATGGACTTAAAAGAATTAAAAGCATTTCAAGCCGTGATTCAAGAAGGGACATTTTCAAAAGCCGCTCAAAAATTGAATTATGCACAGTCGACGATAACGAATCAAATCAAACGATTAGAAAAGGAGTTAGGGTTTCAATTGTTTGTGAGAGGATGGGAGGCTGAATTAACCCCTTCAGGGCAATTGTTTGCCAAAGAGATTGATCAGCTGATTCTCCACTGGAATTTTGTATTAGATCAATCTCAAAAACTCCAAAAAGAAGAAGTCGGAACCTTGAATATAGGTGTCATAGAACCAATTGCTATCTCTATTCTTCCTTCAGTCCTTCAAACCTTCAGAAAGCAAAAACCGAATATCACATGCCACTTTATCATCGGTAATACAGATTCCCTTCACAAACAGCTACTCAAGGGGGAGATCGATTTTGCTATTGCAGGAGAACCGGCGATGAACCCACTTCCGTTTGAGGAATTGTACAAAGAGGAAATGTCTTTTATTATCGCAAAAAAGCAGGCAGATCAAGTTGGAACGATTTCATTGATCAAGGATCTTTATCAACAACCACTGATCATAGGTGGGGAAAGTTGTTTATATCACATGAAGTTACAAAAGGAACTCTCAAGAATAAATATTGAGCCGTTCACTTATACTATCAGCCAGATTTCAGCAATTCCGCCATTTCTAAAGGAATTCCCCTCCGTCGGAGTCGTACTTTCCTCTACACCATTGTCAGACGAGTTTGTGAAAGTTCCAATCGAAATGGAGGACCCTTTTATTACTATAGGAATCTTATCTCATAAGGAACCTCATCTATTTCTGAAAAACACCAAGCAGCTCTTGCTTGATCTATTTCGTCAAAAAGCTGGGAAGTTAACATGCTCGTGACCTTGTTCGGAAACAGAAGAAATGTTCCAAAAAAACCTAGATTTCATATCATCTAGGTTTTTCATTGTTTCAATCCATTCATGTTCAGTTTTTATCAAACGTACACATCCCTTACTCCAAACAATCCAATCTTTCAAGGCACTTTAATATGGATCCGCTTTTAAAGAAATTGAAGATGGCACCATCGCAAAACCACTCAGCCATCACAACCCCCATGATGAGAGCCAGTACACACTGTGCATTTAAATCTGAAACATCCACATTCCCCAAATCGTTCGTTCCACCTTCAATGCCATTTTCTTTGAGGATTTCTCTGTAGCGAGTAAGCTCCATCTCTTGATGTTGTTCTGCAAAGGTATAGACATCTTCGATAAAGTGACGGACCGTTTCAGAATCATTCACAAAGGGCATCTGGATTGGGTGTTCAGCTGTTCCATCATTTGCTTGATCGATTTCCCATTCTCAGATACGATCCTCCTGAAGCATCGGTTTGTATTTTGTCAGGATCTCGAATTGGCTCATCGTTATCCTCCTATATTTTTTTGGAATGCTTTTAAGCCCAACAATTAGTTACATATAATAAAGGATTCCGTTTGGATCCATGAAAATAAATAAAAGGTTATGGAGAAAAAAGCAGCCTAGCATTTAATTAGTGATTATCTTGAAGGCAGCAGTTAAAAAACTCTCCCGAATGTAGTCAATCCATGACCAGTAAAAGCCCTATGATTTGATAGTGCTGACAGGAGTGGTATTAGTTCAGAATTAGAATGGAGCCTTCAAATATATCGAAGGCCCCATTTCCAACTATATTGCTTTAGCTAAAATAATAAATCGGTGTTGTTTTGCGTCAAAATAACCCTTTTGTTCAATGGTTTTATGAATGGTGTATAATTCATCCTTGAAATTACTTATTTCAAAACCTGGCACTTGCCAAGGAATTGCTTTAAGATAATACACCAATGCTCCAATATCATAAAATCTTAGAATGGGGAACTCTTCGGCACTTTTCAAAACCTCACAATGATTCTCCTGTATTTCTTTTAAAGCTAGCTTTAAGTTCCAATCAATAAATTCCTCATTTATTGGTTCCCTTAGATGTTCATTAATCTCTATGCAATCGAGTCCACCGACTTGTTGTGTTAGAAAAATACCTTCTTTCGAGATAATTCTTCTCACCTCTTTAGATGAAAATGACTCATGTTGATTGATGATAAGATCAAATTTTCCAGTCTCAAACGGAAGAATTCCATCATTATCAATTTGAACTACCTTAACTCCTAAAGGTGTTAATCGTTCTTTTGCGATAGGTACATTAGGCATGTAACCTTCTGTAGCATAAACTGATGTTGGAAAAGGTCTTAATTTTAATAAAAACTCTCCACCACCTGTTCCCATATCTAGTATTGATTTTGCACTTTGAACAAGAGAAATAGCTATACTACCATATGACCATGAAAGCAACTCACTTTTCATTCTTCCAGTTTCAGATATGAATGAGAAATCCCACCCAACAAAAGGTTCATCTGCTTGTTTTATAAATGAAGAAAACTGTTTGTCATTCATCATAATCCCTCCAATAATCATTTTGCAGTTTTAATGATTAAATATTTGGTGGGCCTCTTACGAATGTATAAAGTTGTTATATTTCATGTTCTTTCAGTCTCATATTTAATAACTCCCTGTAAAAATTGTGTTTAAAGAGTACCTTGCCAAAGACCCTGATTGGCTATTATATGCCTTTTTGGGTTTTTAAAATTTATTTTATATTCATACAGCTGATATTTGAGTGAGACAATAAAAAATGATTTGTTTGAGAATCGAGGGCTCCTGATGGATGTCTCATTATAGAGTACTAAGTACAATGATAGAAGAGAATACGAAATGAGCGCTTAGGAAAAAAATAAAATAGATTGTTAGTTAAAGTAAAACCCCTCCTGTTGGAAGGGTCTTTTATTCATTTAGATAATGTGCCTTTTCTATTGCTGTTTTCGTTTTCGGTCCATCAATTCTGCTGTGTCCAT
Organism: Bacillus pumilus; assembly: GCF_024498355.1. Lineage (GTDB taxonomy): Bacteria > Bacillota > Bacilli > Bacillales > Bacillaceae > Bacillus > Bacillus pumilus_P. The sequence goes on along the minus strand of NZ_CP101833.1, from coordinate 820,269 downwards.
GCATGATTGGAATCGTTTGACCGCATTTGCTGTTTTTGGTCCATCATAGCCGTCAATTCCTTATTATTTAAGGGATAAAGACACCACACACTCCACATGCGCCGTATGCGGAAACATGTCGACTGGCTGCATGTATTCGATCTTGTAGTCTTTTGACATGTATTGCAGGTCTTTTGCTAGTGTGGATGGGTTGCAAGAGACGTATACGAAGCGTTTTGGTTTGACATGTTTGACGGTGTCTAAGAAGGTGCTTTCGCAGCCTGTTCTTGGCGGGTCCACGACGATGACGTCAGGGCGGAAGCCTTCTTTGACCCATTTTGGGAGCCAATGTTCAGCTGTCCCTGTCACATAGGTTGCGTGTTTCATGCCGTGTTTTTTGGCATTTTTCTTGGCATCATCGATCGATTCTTTGATGACATCCATTCCTCTGACTTCTTTTGCGCCATCTGAGAGCCACATGCCGATGGTGCCAACGCCGCAATAGGCATCGACGAGCTTTTCTTTTCCTGTCAGTTTGGCCGCTTTTTTCGCTTCATCGTAAAGCTTTAATGTCTGCTTCGGATTCAATTGGAAGAACGCACGTGCACTTAGTTCAAATGAGACGTCTCCTAAAAATTCTTGGATGACCATGTTGCCTGCTAGTTGAGATGTTTTATGCCCGAAGATGACCGACGTTTTTTCGCCATTGATATTGTGCATAATGGACGTCACTTCTGGCAGACGTTTTTGAATGGCTTCGGCAATTTCTTTTTTCTTTGGAAATTCAGGTTTTGATGTGACAAGGACGACCTGTACTTCACCTGTTTCAAAGCCGACTCGCACGACAATCGACCGCACGTCGCCTTTTCTTGTCCGTTCATTGTAAACCGATACGCCGAATTTCTCTAAAATTTTGCGGACAACGCCTGTTGTTTTGTTCGTTTTCGGATGCTGCACAATACATTCCTTAATCGGCACAAGCTTATGAGAATTCAGTCCATAAAGCCCAGCGATGATGTCGCCGCTATGAGACCGCCCTACTTGGAACTGACTTTTGTTCCGGTAGTGCCACGGATCTTCCATGCCGATCGTTGGTCGAATATCTAGCGTTTCGACCGATAGCTTCGTGTGTCGTTCCATTGATTGAATGACAATATCACGTTTTTCCTTTAGCTGCTGCTCGTACGCCAAATGCTGAAGCTGACAGCCGCCGCACTGCTCGTATACTGGGCATGGCGGCTTCACTCGATGCTCCGAGCGCTTTCGCACTTTTCTGACCGTACCTTCTGCATATTTTGCCTGTACATTTGTTGCTTCAACGACCACTTCCTCACCTGGAAGCGCACCCGGGACAAAGACCACTTGCTTTTTAAAATAACCGACCCCTTCACCATTAATACCAAGGCGTTTAATGGTAAGCGGGAACTGCTGCCCCTTTTGCAGAAGGGCCCCTTGCTGTTTTTCTTTCAATTTCATTCTCTCCGTTCTATTTGAACCGTTATAGGTTGTCCTCATTTTATTCCATCTCATTAGTATATCACGACTTGGACAAAGAGAGAAAATGCCTTTCATTTATTTATCTGTCTCAATGCTTCTCCATAAATAAAGGGAAGCGTAGCTTAAATAAGGCGTCCACTCCTTGCTTAAGGCTGCCATCTCCTCTTTTGTCGGTTTTTCAGGCAGGTCAAAGTGCCGTTTGATGGCGTTTTGAATACCAATATCTGCTACCGGAAAGAGATTTGGTCTTCCAAGTCCATTCATCAGGACATTTTGAACCGTCCAAGGTCCAATGCCTCTAATCGGAAGCAGACGTTCCTCAATTTCTATATCCGGCAAATCGTGTAATTCCTCTAAACAAAGAGAGCCGCTCACAATTCGCTTTGATACATCAATAACGTATTCTGCCTTCCGCTGACTGAATTGGAGCTTTCTCAGATCGTCTGTTTCAAGCGATGCGATGGTTTCCGGTAAAGGGTCAAACCAAACGCCTTCTATTTGCTCACCGTACGAATGAACAAACCGTTTCGTGAGCTCATAAGCAAACGCTAGATTGAGCTGCTGATGAATGATGCATTTCATCAAACAATGATATAAATGAAAGTCCAGCATGAGCGGTGTTCCGATGTGACGTTCAAAAATAGACGCTAGATTCGTTTGAGAAAAATGGTTATGAACAACGTGTAATTGATGCTCCATGCCAAAAATCCGCTTCACTTCAGAAATGATGGGTTCCTCAGGGCCGTTTGATTGCACCCGGAACGTAGGCGTTTCTTTTGTTCCTGTGGCTTGAACGACTGCCACGTACGGCTTTTGATCCAACCTCATCGGCACTTTGATTTCTCTTTTGTTTAAATCGACTGCCTTTAATGGATCACTTGATAAGCGTCTGAGCACTTGATCAAAGTGATATGGCGGCTCAACCACCAGCTGTTTTTCCCACATGTTTTTCCTCTTCCTTTCTGTAAACACACGCGGATGTGATTGTTTCATTTTGCGTGAATCATTCTCTATATTGAATACTTTTAAATATAAAGAGTACAAGAATTTATCAGTTATATCTTCCTTATTCTTGGTCATTTTCCTTTTGGATTGATGAAAGTTTTAGTCGAATTTAGCTAATATTCGACACGATTATTCAACATTTTAGGATCATTTTCCTTAAATTAGAAATAGAACCTCTGGGTGATATCTTCTATTTCAAAAATATTTGTATAATTATGACATATCAAGGAGGTGAACAAAGGAATTAGCGGATTAGGCAATCATTTGTTTCATCTTGCAGGAACATATTTACCTCATTGATTACCGGCTTCACCTAGTTTCACGTTTTACGAAAAAGAAGACCCAAAAAATTCAAAAACAAAGGAGATCCGACCAATGAAAAAAACTATTCTTTCTGTTGCCCTTGCCACTGCTGTTTCTTCAACACTACCAGTATTCGCTGATGCTGCTGAGCAAAAAGCTGCTCCAGTTTCAACAACTGTTCAGCAAACTGTTTTAAACAAAGCTGCTGAAGGTAAAGCATCGACAAATGCGACAAACGTAAACATTAACTTTGACGTTCTTGGAATTGCAAATGCACTGATCAATGCTGCAAATGCAAACACAAACCGTGAAGGCTTTGTCAAAGGTTTAATGGAGTCTGCTTTCTATGCTGCTGGCGCTAAATACAATGTCATGGTATTTAACTTAAGCCAAGGCTACGAGACTCGTTTTAGCGGAGTCAAAACGTTCGCTACTGTGAAATACGGAAGCATCACTTATGGAGTTTGGGTATTTGAAAATGGATCTTTCACAAATAAAGGTGACGGCGGTTACATCAACTGGGCATTTAGAGGCTGGTTTGACCGTAACGGTGGTTTCGTCAACTTCCGTCGTCCTTAATTCTCGCCTTTATCCATCAATCATACACGCACATGGACCGATCTCAATCATGAGATCGGCTTTTTTTGTGGATAAGATGAATAAGTTTGTGCACGCTGCTTCATGATATAATGCAAGTCTGGAGGGGTGTATATGCTGAAAAAACTTGCAGTGACAAAAAACGGAGACTTGATTGAACATGCAACATTGCAGCAGCTTTCAAGCCCCGATATTGCCTGGTATTGGATTGACTTTCATGCGCCAACGGAAAAAGAAGCGGCGTTGCTGAAGGAATTCTTTCAGTTTCATCCGCTTTCAATTGAAGATTGCTTCCATTATTTACAGCGGCCTAAGCTTGATTTTTATGAAGAGTATTTATTTTTCGTTCTTCATGCGCTCAATCAAAAAACACTTCGTTCAGAGGAAGTGGATCTGTTTGTTGGTGAAAGTTATATTGTCACCTTTCACTTAAAGGAAGCACCATACATTGATCGTGTGATTCGAAAGCTAAAAGCATCTGAACACGCACGAAATAGTGGACCTGAACATCTTGCCTACATGCTGATTGATGATCTGGTTGACGATTATTTCCCGATTATTTATCAAATTGAAGACAGGCTAAATGAGATTGAAGATGAAGAAGGTCATAAAACGTATGGCACTTTAATGAACGAAGTATTCGGGATTCGGTCAGACTTGTTAAAGCTAAGAAGGACAATTATTCCGATGAGAGACCTTTTATACCGTATCGTGAACATGAACATGATGAAAAACGACAAAAATCGCCAAGCCTATTTCAATGACATCTATGATCACCTTCTAAAATTGACAGAGATTGTCGAGTCGAACAGAGACATGACAGCAGATTTAAGAGACAGCTATCAGACGCTGAATTCCAATCGGATGAATGCGATTATGATGACACTGACGATTGTGTCGACTATTTTTATCCCACTGACCTTTATTGTTGGGGTTTACGGGATGAACTTTGATAACATGCCTGAATTGCACTGGAAATACGGCTATTTTGGCGTACTTATTTTCATGGGTCTGCTCGTCTCGGGTATGCTTTTATGGTTTAAGCATAAAGGGTGGTTCCGGATTTTTAAATAACCAAAAAGCCTGCAGTTCCTCTGCAAGCTTTTTTCTATAGCTGCGGCAGATGCCATACTTTTTCAAGCATGAGATCGTCTAGGCTTTTAAAGGAATACCCCTGTTTTTTAAGAGCTGTGATGGCCTCATCCAGTGCCTCGGCATTGTCTCGTGAGACGGTGTGAAGTAAATAAATCGCACCTGGATGTGCCTGCTTCATCATTTCATCATAGGCATATTGTTTTCCTTTTTGATGATGGATATGCCAATCCACAAAGGCAACTGACCAGAAAACGGTTTGGTAGCCAAGCCTCTTTGTTTCCTTTAATACTCTTTCGCTAAATACCCCGCGCGGCGGACGTAGATAGAGGTTATCTTGTTTTCCCGTAATTTTGTACACCGCTTCATTTACACTGTCTAGCTCTTCTTTAATTTCTTTCGCACTCTTTTTCGTTAAGTCTGGATGGTGATAGGAGTGGTTGCCAATGATATGTCCTTCCTCTGCCATACGTTTCACAAGCTGCGGCTGATCCTTCACGAAGTGCCCTGTCACAAAAAAGGCGCCTGGTACTTGGTGTTTTTTCAGCACGTCTAAAATTTTCGGTGTGTACCCATTTTCATAGCCATTGTCGAATGTGAAGTAAATCTCTTTCTTTTTCGTGTTTCCTAAATAAAAGGCATCATATTTTTTTAGGAGTGTCGTCATTTCCTTTCCAGCATCTGCTGGTTTGTGCTCTTTGCTTTTAGCGAATCCCCAGTGGATGGGCTTATTAGACTCGGCTGCTGCTTCTGACAGAGGCATTGAAACAAAAAGCACACATAAACAGATCAGCATATATTTTTTCATCTACGTCACTTCCCAGTTTTTCTTTTATTGTGCAGAATATGACCGAGACTCATACGTCCATTCACCTGCCAATTTAAAGAAAAAAGCCCGCATCCGCGCGAGCTATTCTTCCTTCCAATCTTTTTTAAACCGTTCATATTTCGCTTCTAGATCGTCAATCATCTGGATCAGTCTGTCTATATCCTCAACGTCTGTTGATTCGGGATCTAATGAATCAATCACATTCATAAACATATCTAATCGGTTCTTTAAATAATCAACCTGCTGCTCTTTGCTGTCTGCTGCCTTGCCCATAGATACACTCCCTTTAGCATTTGTTTATAGCTTATCTTTCTTTCTCTTATAAATCAATTGTCTCCCCCTTGCGTATAACGGGCATGGGGCTTAAAATTAACTGTTGGCGGGTCTGCGTTTGCCCGAATGAAAAGGAGATAGATACCATGAATCAAAAAACAGCACTTCGTCCGATCACACCTGCATACGACCCTTGGGAAGCCTATCTCGATGTGCAGGATTACGGAGAAATGAAGCTGACAAATATTGAACTGACGACAACGACTTTATGTAACATGAGATGTGAGCACTGTGCGGTTGGCTATACCTTGCAGCCAAAGGACCCGCATGCACTGCCACTTGATTTGCTGCTTCGCCGTTTAGAGGAAGTTCCGCTTTTGCGCTCACTAAGTATTACAGGCGGAGAGCCAATGCTTTCTCTCAAGTCTGTGCGGGAATATGTCGTACCTATATTAAAGTATGCCCATGAACGCGGCGTCCGCACACAAATCAATTCAAACTTAACACTTGATTTGGCGCGTTATGAAGAGATTATTCCATACTTAGATGTTCTGCACATTTCACATAACTGGGGCACTGTCGAAGAGTTTGCAACGGTCGGCTTTGCGATGATGGATAGAAAACCAACCTTGCAGCAGCGCGAAAAATTATTTAACCGCATGATCGAAAATAGTCAGGCACTTGTGAAAGCGGGTGTCACAGTATCCGCTGAAACCATGCTCAATAAGCGCACGCTTCCTTACATTGAACACATCCATCGTCAAATCGTGGAGGAGATGAAATGTCAGCGTCACGAAGTTCACCCGATGTACCCAAGCGATTTCGCCAGTGCACTTGAGTCATTAACGCTTCCGCAAATGCGTGATGCGATTCATCAGCTGCTTGATATTCGTGATGAGAACACATGGATGCTGTTTGGCACCTTGCCATTTTATTCATGCAGCACAAATGAAGAAGACCATCGCCTCCTAAAGCGATTGCGCCAGGAGAAAAATATCACTGTACGAAATGATCCTGACGGCCGCTCAAGGTTGAATGTGAATATTTTTGATGGGAATATTATTGTGACAGACTTTGGCGATACGCCGCCGCTTGGAAATATTGAAACCGATACATTGCAATCTGCATATACACGCTGGATGGACACGAAATTAGCGAAAGAACTGAATTGTCATTGTCCAAGTGTGCAATGCCTTGGTCCGAATGTTCTTGTGAAAAACAGCTATTATCAAGATGTTGATTTTACTTCTCGTACAGCCAGGGGGTAACCGATAAATGGACGATACATTTCTGACAGTGGTCAAGAACAAATACATTGAAATTCTAATTGTTGGGCTTGTTCTTTGGTTTGCCGTCTTTATCATCAACAAAGCCCTTCAAATTTTCTTTAAACGAACGGAGTTTATTGAAGATAAGAAGAAGAAAACGATCGAGAGCTTGGTCAAATCTGTGACGAAGTACACAGCTTCAATTTGCTTTGTGTTCTATGTCATTTCTCTCTTCTTTCATGACTTTGGAAAAATTCTTGCTGGTGCTGGTGTTGCCGGAATCGTCATCGGTTTTGGCGCCCAGACGCTGATTCGTGATATTTTAGCAGGCATCTTCCTGATCTATGAACGGCAGATTCATAAAGGTGACTACGTGACGGTGAATAATCTCTTTAATGGAACCATTGAAGAAATTGGTCTCCGTTCTCTGCAAATTAGAGAATGGAGCGGCAAGCTGTTAACCATTTCTAACGGAGACATCCGGCAAATTCAAAACTACAACATACATTACATGCGTATCACGGAGTCAGTGTTAATTAGTGCCAATCAGAACCCAGACATCGCCTTTCAAGCGCTTGAATCAGCTTGTGACCAGTTGAATCAAATGCATCATGATTTTCTCAAAAAAGATGAATTCCAAAACGCCATTGAACCCTTTCAGGTTCATGGAATTATGGGTCTCAATAAGCTTAATCGCGGGATAGAAATCACTGTGAAAGGGATGGTCGAAGATGAAAAATACTTCGAAGCCGCCCTTGCTGTACGTAAAGAAATCATCAAGCAGCTTCATAAGCACGATGTCAAATTGCTTGAAGAGCTCGTTTATCCTCAGCCTGCAAAATAACCTCATTCTTTGTGAGGTTATTTTTTGTCATTGTTTTTTGTTAACCAGTTAATTATAATGTTATTTAGTTAGTCAGTTAATAAAAAGAGAGGATGTTTATAGATGACAAAGGCAGAAGCGATTTTTTTCATCAAGAAAATGTATCAGGAAGTATTAACTGAATTAGATGTACAAAAGGTGGAGACTTATTTTTCTCCTGACTATCAGCAAGTGACCGATGGAAAGGTTTCCACGCTTGATGAATTTAAAAAGCATCTATTCACATTAAAAGAAATGACAAAACAGCTCAAGATCCCCGCCTTTCATGATGTGTTATTTGATGAAGAGACGCAGCAAGGATGTTTTCGTTACACTGTACATGTCGAGCTGACCAGCGGAGATCGTGGTCTTATAGATGTAATGGCTTTATTTACTTTATTAGACGGCAGGATCATTCAATGTGACGAGCTGACTAGACCTCATGAGAAACATGAGACGCTTGAACAGCTTGGACACATCAGCTAAGGAATTTCTTCATTTCGGCCCTCTTGCTTCTATCCCCTTGACTGATTCATGTATAATAGAGGGCAGAATGATTTCATGCAGCATGGGGACCCTCATACTGTGTATTTACTAAGTGAAAGAGAGTGAATAAGATGGGTCGTAAGTGGAACAACATTAAAGAAAAGAAAGCATCAAAGGATGCCAATACAAGTCGTATTTACGCAAAATTCGGGCGTGAAATCTATGTGGCTGCCAAACAAGGTGAGCCAAACCCAGAATCAAACCAAGCACTTCGCTTTGTCCTAGAACGTGCAAAAACATATAGTGTCCCAAAACACATTGTGGACCGTGCGATTGAAAAAGCCAAAGGTGGTTCAGAAGAGAACTTCGATGAGCTGCGCTATGAAGGATTTGGTCCAAACGGATCGATGGTGATCGTCGATGCCCTCACCAATAACGTGAACCGTACAGCTTCGGATGTTCGTGCGGCTTTTGGGAAAAACGGCGGAAACATGGGCGTCAGTGGATCTGTTGCTTACATGTTTGACCAAACTGCGGTCATCGGTGTCGAAGGGAAAAGCGAAGAAGAAACGCTTGAGCTCTTAATGGAAGCAGACATTGATGTACGTGACATCATGGTAGAAGATCAAACGGTCATCGTCTACGCTGAGCCAGATCAATTCCATCACGTACAAGAAGCATTCAAACAAGCCGGTGTCGAAGAATTCACTGTCGCCGAAATCACGATGCTTCCACAAAACGAAGTGACATTAGATGATGAATCTAAAGCACAATTTGAGAAACTAATCGATGTATTAGAAGAGCTTGAAGACGTGCAGCAGGTTTATCATAATGTGGATTTAGGGGAATAAGGAAAAATAGAAGCCATTGTAGTCGCTCGATTGATTGAGCTTCTACAACGGCTTTTTTATTTTTTTAAAAGGTTTACTACCCACCTATAAAATAGTAACATATGAATAAATTGTTAAATAATACACATGTTCAAGGGGCTGAGTTTCATTTTTAAAACATGGTGGTTTTCGTATTACGGCTTTATGATCATACCTTTTGTTTCCCTATGCTTGATTTTCAACAACCTGACGACGTTTACTAAGGTCTTCTTATTTCTGTTCATTGGATGGTTATTCTATAACGCCTTTGACTTTTACATAAGTGAAATGAAAAAGAAAAAAGATAAAACCTATTAGCAAAAAACAGTCAACTCCTCTTATCAATAGAGGAGTTGACTGTTTTAATTCATCCCTTGAAACCCAAACGTCAGATGATCCTGAACAGGAATCCATGCGCCGATTCCTTGTGAGGTCACGTTTTTTACGACGAGTTTGCGTTTATTTCCTTTTAGCACAAGGTACACTTCTCCGTATGTGACCTTTCCTTTTTCGTTAATGGCTGGAGCATAGGCATGCAAGGATGCTGCTTTTTTCGGAGAAACATGGTATGACTGATCTCGTTTTGTTCCTGCGCCAATCACCGTGTCGAAGGCGAGCGGCAGCTTTGTTTTTTGGATGGCTTTTTGCATCATCAATGTTTTCACATCTTCTGGGTTTGGTACTTTTGCTGTGAGCCCTCCGCTTACTTTCACTTGCTGCTTTTGAACATATTTGCCAATGGCTGTTTTGTTTCCGCCTCTGTTATCAATGTGATTGGTGTTCACTTTTTTGTATTCCCAGTTGGCGACGGTTTCATTTGAATCGTAGCTCAGTGCCCATCTTCCGAGGAAAATGGTCGCACGATATCCAACAGCTAACGGCGTTCCTGAGATGCTGGATTCATTCAGCATTTTAATCAAATGGGTATTTTCAATCGGTACATTCGTTGTTTTAAATAATTCGGCCGTCAGCTCGCTCGGCTGAAGCAGCGGCTGATCTTGTGACGCGTTTGGATACGTATTTTCCTTTGAGATACTGGCGACAGACGATGGTACCTTAAACGGCTTAGCCGCCTCGGCTGGAAAGCTGTATAGAAAACTTAAGGATAAGAGAACAACAAACATGATGCGGGGCATCTTTTTCATATCATCACTCTTTCTCATTCATTTTTCCATAGTATTTTCCGCAAAGACGTCCCTTATCCACAAAAGATTATAAAAGGAAAAATCCAATCGCCATAATAAAATAGGCAGCGAGTAATGTGGCCCCTTCAAACCAGTTCGTATCACCATCATTTGATAGAATGACCGTCAGTAAGACAGCGGATGCCATTGCAATGAGTTCTGGTAAGGAAAAAATCAGCGGCATCTGCTTTTCGAAAAAAAGAGAGCTGATGACAAGGATAGGCGCCACCATCATGGCGACCTGAAGCGTTGAGCCGAAGGCAATTTCCACCGCCACATCCATTTTGTTTTTATACGCCATGATGATAGCAGAGGCGTGTTCCGCTGCATTGCCGACGATAGCGACAATAATGACCCCGATAAACAGCTCACTCCAGCCAAATTGTTCTCCCACTGTATCAAATGTATGGACGAGGCGCTCTGAAATGTACGCAACGGCCATCGTTGCAAGCAGCAAAATCAAAGTGGCAAACTTACCAGACCATTCAGGTATTTCTTCTTCCGTCTCCGCCTCTCCGTCCATGCTCTCCTGCTTGGCAACATAAACACCTCGGTGGCTGACCAGTTTGAAATAGAGTGCTGCAACATAAAGCAAAATCATCACAATGCTAATGCCAATGCTTAAAACAAATTGCTTCTCCTCAGCCATTTCCATCGAAAACACTTCTGGAATGACAAACGCCACAATGATGGCAAACATGAGCAAGCCAGAGTTGTGCCTTGCATCGTGGACATTGAACTCTTGGCGCTTATATTTTAATCCGCCAACGAAAAAAGACAGCCCTGCCACGAGCAGTAAATTCCCGATGACCGATCCAGTTAATGAAGCAAGTACAATGGCAGTCAGCCCTTGCTTTAAGGCAAAAAACGAAATGATTAACTCCACTGCATTTCCAAATGTAGCGTTTAATAGTCCACCGATTCTTGGCCCCGCAATGATGGCAAGACTTTCTGTGGCTCTTCCCATAAAACTAGCAAGACCAATAATGGCGATACAATAAACAGCGAACATGACAACCTGCGGGAAGTGAAGAAAACTGCCAATGACAGATAGTGGAACACCGATTGCGACAATCACAAGAAACAAACGATTCATACAGCCATTCTCCTTTACATATGTCTGACTGTTATTCTTTCGTGAGTGCCGGCATCGTATACATTTAGATTCGCTCGTGTGACATAGTGATGTCGATACTTCCTTTAACGGATTGCACCATGGAACAATGCTTCATCGCAAGCTTCATCACTTTTTCTATTTGTTCATCAGAGGTAAAGATGCTTTCAAAGATCATATGTAAGTGGATGCGGGAGATTTTGTTTGCCGCTCCTTCTCTTGTCGTTTCAGGTGTGATGGTCAGCCCTTCATAGAATATTCGTTTTTTCCCGCATACATGAATTAGCATTTCTCCAAAACAACCTGCAATAGCTGAGGTGAACAATTGATATGGCCGGTATCCAGCTTCTTCTTTTCCTGAAATATGCAGCTGTCCATCATCAGTATGTGCCACCCACCGATCATTTTCGTATGTCAGCTTCATTCCTTTTCCACCTTTCTATTGAAACCCCTATGGTTCCATTGTACGATGAAAGCATGAACTTGTAAGGAGCTTCTTATGCCGAGAATTCACTTTATGATTTTAATTTTACTTGTATCCGTATCTGGCTTTTCACAGGGAGCGTTACTTCCTGTTATATCCATTATTTTCGAACATGCGGGCACTTCCCCTACGTTAAACGGACTGCATGCCACTGGCTTATATCTCGGCGTGCTGCTTGCATCTCCTTTTATGGAAGCGCCGCTTCGCCGTTTTGGTTTTAAGCCGTTAATCGTCATTGGAGGCGCTGCGGTCTTTTTAAGCTTGTTCAGCTTTGTCTTTTTTGAATCTTATGTCGTCTGGTTCTTCCTGCGGCTCATGATTGGCATTGGTGACCATATGCTGCATTTCTCCACACAGACGTGGGTGACCTATGCTTCGTCATCTAGAAATCGCGGGCGTAATATTTCATTGTACGGGTTATCCTTTGGACTCGGTTTTGCCGCTGGGCCTTTTTTAACTCCACTGATTGAAATCAATCCATCATTGCCTTTTATCGTTTCTGGTGCCGTTAGTTTATGTATTTGGCTGCTTGTGTTTGTTTTAAAAAATACATATCCAGATACAGACGAAATGCAGACGTCAGAGCAAACAAACAGTTTGAAGCGCTTCAAAAAAGCCTTTCAATTTGGCTGGGTGGCCTTTATGATGCCTTTTTGCTACGGCTTTTTAGAAACGACGCTCAATAGTAACTTCCCTGTGTATGCACTAAGAAGCGGGGTGACAGTAGATGCTGTTGCATTTATTTTACCTGCTTTTGCCATTGGAAGCATTGTCTTTCAGCTTCCTCTCGGCATGCTCAGCGACCGGTTTGGCAGACGCCGAATCATTTTATGTGTCACACTCGCTGGATCCTTCTTTTTCCTTTTGGCAGGTATTTTCATTCAATCCGTTTTGGCTGTTGCGATTTGTTTCTTTATTGCCGGAATGGCTGTAGGCTCTACATTCTCACTTGGCATCAGTTATATGACCGACTTATTGCCAAAGCATCTGCTTCCTGCCGGTAATTTAATGTGCGGGATGGCGTTTAGTGCAGGCAGTATTCTTGGACCGGTTCTTGGAGGAATCTTTGTTCAAACGTTTGAGGGGATGAATTTACTTTACCTTGTCAGCATCGTGATTCTATTCGTGTTTTGCTGCGTTCGATTTGGGAGAACGACGGCAATGGTTGAAACTAATTAAAATGGAGGATCAATTTCTTGTTTACACTAGACATCACAAATGAATTGAAATTGGAGATTTTACAATTAGCTGATGCTGAACGAGCAATTGATCGGTGTGTTCCGTCTGACGTTTCATAATAGAATAGGCAATATCGGTTATTGGATTGGTCAAGGCGCACAAGGTCGAGGTATCGTGACGAAAACAGTGAAATATATGACAGGAACATTTGCTCATAAAGTCGATGGATTTGAAATCTTTTGTCCTGTTGGTCATGTTCGAAGTGAACGTGTAGCGATTAAGGCTGGGTTCCAGCTCGATCCTCACTATCAGCCCAAACCTGATACAGATTTTGTCCTTAGGCGGTATATACGAATGTTGAATCAATAAAACCTCCCCTGCACCTGTGCAGAGGAGGTTGTTTTCATCTAATGATATCCATTTTGCCCGTTCGCACTGCCGCTTGTTTTGTGCTTTGGCTGATGGCCTTTGTTTTGTTTTGTGTTGCTTCCGCCTTTTTTCGATTGTTTGGACATATGTGATTCCCCCATCTTTCAAGATTGAACTCGTTCGTTCTTCTTTAGGATGCCCTGTTTTCTTTACAGCTTGCCTGGTACGATTTTACGCTTATGTAAAAGCGCATTGAGCTCGCCTCCGAGGATAATCATGATGCCGGTTAAATAAAACCAGATCATTAAAATAATGATCCCCCCAATGCTACCGTACATCGCACTGTAGTTGGCAAACTCGCCTACGTAAAATGAGAACAGCATGCTCACCAGAATCCAGCCGATAGACGCAAAAATGGCGCCTGGCAGAACAAATTTCAATTTCAGCCTGATGTTTGGGGCAAAATAATACAAGGATGTAAAAACAATCAGTAAAATCAGCGGACTAATGATCCACCTCATGGCTGTCCACATGGTGAGGAAGGCATCTGACTGCCCAACTAATTTGGCAACAAATAAACCAAGCTCTTTGCCAAAGACAGGCAGCATCAAGGCGAAAATAATCGTAAGAACCATCGCAATGGTTAAGATGATTGATGTTAAACGTACGAGAATGAAGGAACGATTTTCCTCAACTTCGTAAGCGTGGTTAAACGCTCTGACGACCGCATTAATGCCGTTGGATGCAGACCAAAGGGCGGCAATAATCCCGAACGACAATAACCCGCCGTTACGGTTATTCAGCGTCTGTTCGGCAATGGATTCAATCATCGAAAGCGCTCCCTCTGGCGCATAACCAGAAATGACGCTCAGAACATCCTTTGACGTCAGCGGCAAATACCCAACCAGCGTCAGCACGAAGATGAGAAACGGAAATAATGAAAGTAAAAAGAAGTACGCAAGCTCAGCAGATTTAGCCGGTCCTTCATGCAGTAAAAAGCGTTCAATTAACGCTTTAACAAAACCCATACGCCTCATCTCCAATGATCAACCTTTCTGTTTCGTTCGAAAGTGATCCTTTGTTTCTTCAATAATCTCTAATACCTTTGGGGTTGTTTCCTTTAACTGATTCACCTGTTCATTTAAAAATGATAAATCATCTGAGACCGTTCGCATTAGCTGCTTCGTTTCTTCCATTTTTTCATTCATGCAAGCAGACATCCTGCCCGGCTCCTGGCGGTACTCATCCAGCTTTTGCTGGCAGTCATTCCATTTGTCTTTTAGTGCAAGTCTTGTTGGCCGATGAAATAATGTCAGCAATACGCCGCAGGCTGCTCCTATGACAGCTCCTTGAAGCACGATTTGATTTTTCTCTTTCATCTCATCTGATCTCCTTTCAGTTAAAGGTGTTTCTCTTTCTTTACATACGTCAAAAAACGGTCAATTCCTGTTTCAATTAAATCATGTACTTCCTCAAAGTTCCCTGTGTAATAAGGATCTGGCACATCATCTCGATCGTCGTCTTCAACAAAGTCAAGAAGACGGCCAATAAAGTGATGTTTCCCATAGCCGGCTATACTGCGGAGTGCCCCTGCATTTTCAGCATCCATCGCAATGATATAGTCGTATGCTGTGATATCCTCATCGATAATTTGTCTTGCGGTCATTCCTTCATAGCTGATTCCTTTTTCTTCAAGCAGCTTTCTTGTTCCTTCATGAGGAGGACTGCCTTGATGCCAGCCGCCAATGCCTGCTGAATCAATGACAAAGTGCTCGCTAAGGCCTTCATCTTCTACTCGTTTTCTAAACATGGCCTCTGCCATCGGTGACCTGCAAATATTACCAAGGCACACAAATAATACATGAATCATCCTTCATTCTCCTCCTATCTTTTCCCTAAGAGTCCCTTTCAAAAACCTTTCCCCTATCATATCAAGACCATTTTCTCTTGAAAACTTTGCAAGAAAAACTCTCATCGGCATTGACAAATTACACAAAAACAGGAGAAACTTTAGGAGAATTACACAAACAAAGGGGGATATTTGATGGGAATAATTGAGCAGTTTGTCACGACGATGAACAATTTTTTGTGGGGACCTCCCCTGTTGATTTTAATTGTTGGTACTGGAATATACCTCACCTTTCGCGTTCTCTTCATTCAAATTAGATTACTTCCTTATTCTTTAAAGCTCGCATTTTCGAAACAAGACAAAACATCAGAAGGGGATATCTCCCATTTCCAAGCATTAATGACGGCTCTGGCTGCAACTGTCGGCACAGGGAATATCGTAGGTGTTGCTTCGGCAGTTATAGCTGGTGGTCCTGGTGCTGTATTCTGGATGTGGTTTGCCGCATTTTTTGGGATGGCAACAAAATTTGCAGAAGCCGTTCTTGCTGTTAAATACAGGGTCAAAAACGAAAAAGGCGAAATGTCTGGCGGACCTATGTACTATTTAGAGCATGGCTTGAAGCAAAAATGGCTAGGGGTGCTATTTGCTATTTTTGGTGCCTGTGCTGCCTTTGGGATCGGGAACCTTGTGCAGTCTAATTCAATCTCAGGGGTAATGAATTCTACCTTTCAAATTCCAACATGGGTGACAGGTATCATTATTACTGCCTTTACGGCACTTGTCATTTTAGGCGGAATTAAAAGCATTGGCCGTGTAACCTCTATTTTTGTACCAGTCATGGCTTTATTTTACGTCATTTGTGGATTAATCATTCTTATTATGAATGCTGATCTTGTCCCAGGCGCAGTTGGGCTCATTTTATCTGATGCCTTTACTGGTCAAGCCGTTGCAGGAGGTGCGATTGGAACTGTCATTCGCTGGGGTGTGGCACGTGGAGTATTTTCAAATGAAGCTGGTCTTGGCTCCGCACCGATCGCAGCTGCTGCTGCCAAAACGGATATGCCTGCCCGTCAGGCTCTCGTGTCTATGACACAAGTATTTATTGATACAATCATTGTTTGTTCCATTACTGGCATTACCATTGTGATGGCAGATATGTATTTAACAGAAAAAAGTGATGCACTGACCTCTTTATCCTTTGCCCATTTCCTTGGACCAATTGGCTCAACTATCGTAGCAATCGGGTTACTTTTGTTTGCTTATTCAACGATCATTGGCTGGTCGTATTATGGAGAGAAATGCTTTACATATTTGGCGAAAGATTCGTACGTCATGTATTATCGCATCGTGTTTGTCATTGCTGTCTTCTTCGGAGCCGTGTTTAAGAATGACTTCGTATGGGGTTTTGCAGATATGCTAAATGGGCTTATGGCCATTCCAAACTTAATTGGGCTCATCGGTTTATCAGGGGTTGTGGTATTTGAATCAAAACGAATCATTGATAAGATCAAGGAAGAGAAAAAGGAGAAAAACACCTCCTTGTTGTCTTAATAGCCCTTTTATTCTTTTGCATTTCTGTTAAAATAGACATATTATTCAACACACATGCAGGAAAGGACGTGCCGCCCTTGTCAGAGCAAAAAGCGGCTGAAGTCAATCAGCTGATTGAAGACATTTCGCAAAAGCTAAATATGCTGAACATTGGAGTCATCAAAGCCGAGGACTTCAGTCCAGACAAGTACGAAGATATTGAATTTCTTCACCAAATGGTGATGAAAAAATCTTCATTCAGCCCAAGTGAAATGCAAGCCATCGCAAGCGAGCTGAAAAGCTTACGAAAATAATTGTGCAAAGGGAACTGCCCTGTGGTCTTCGTGCAGTTTTTCTTGATCAACACGCAGAAAATCCAGCACTTTATGAAGTGCTGGATTTTTTATGCTGTAACAACTGCTGTTTATTTCGCAAGCAGTTTTAATGATTCACGGTTAAATGCTGGAATGTCGTCTGGTGTACGGCTTGTCACAAGCTGATCCTGACAAACGACAACTTCTTCGTCTTTAAATTTAGCGCCTGCGTTTTCCATATCGACTTGAATGGATGTATAGCCAGTTGCGCCTCTTCCTTCCAGCGTCTTCGCTGTAATAAGCAATTGCGGCCCGTGGCAGATCGCAAACACAGGTTTTTTCTCGTCCATAAATGCTTTAGTGAATTGGACGTAACGCTCATCTGCACGCAGAATGTCTGGTGAGAAACCGCCAGGAATGAGAAGTGCATCGAAGTCTTCTGGCTTCACGTTATCAATGGACGCATCCACTCTCACTTCAGCCTCTCCTTGCTTCCCTTTGACTGTTTTTCCTTTTTCGTTTTCAATCACTGTGATGTCATGGCCTGCGTCTTTAAAAGCTTTTGCAGGCTCGGTGAATTCAACATCCTCAAAGTAATCTGTTAATACAACTGCAATTTTCTTACCCATGTAGAAACCCTCCTGCTTGATTATCGTTTACACTACACACTATACCCGGGCATGGTGAAATCAAACATCCTATCCCTATCAGAAAACCCCTTATGACAAAAATAAGCATTTGGACTCATTCTCTTTCCCTTAACAAGGTAATTCGTATGATTTATGTTATCTTTACAATAATCTGCAAAAAATAACTACAAAAGTTAACGAAACATTTCTACAATAGGTATTGTGGTCAAAAAAATTAGAAAGGCGGAGATCAGGTGAAGAAGCATACGCATAGGTCTAAACGAAAAAAAAACCTGTCTATTCTGCTCACTTCCATTATGATGATTAGTCTCATTCTCCCAGCAGTACCTACTCATGCAGAAACAGAAAGCGGCAATGCCGTGAAGATCAGCATCTTAGCCACAACCGATGTTCATGCGAACATGATGAATTACGATTACTACAGCGACAAAGAAACAAATGAATTCGGTTTGGCGAGAACAGCCGAACTGATTGAAAAACACCGTTCACAACATCCTAATACACTCCTTGTTGATAACGGAGACCTGATTCAAGGAACCCCTCTTGGAGAATACGTTTACAAAAATGAAAAAGACAGCATCATCAATCAAACAAAGGTTCATCCCATTATTCATACACTCAACAAACTAAAATACGATGCAGGAACACTTGGCAATCATGAATTTAACTACGGATTATCCTTCCTTGACGGTACCATTGCGGGCGCCAACTTCCCGATTGTCAATGCGAACGTCAAAAAGTTAAATGGAGAACATCGCTTTACTCCTTATGTGATCCAAGATAAAACCTTTCAAGATGCAAACGGAGTATCACAAAAAGTGAAAGTCGGTTACATAGGATTCGTCCCACCACAAATTATGACGTGGGATAAGAAGCATTTAGATGGACAAGTTCAAGTGCAGGATATCGTCGAATCTGCCAATGAAACCATTCCTGAAATGAAGGCGAAAGGCGCAGATGTCATCGTCGCTCTTGCCCATACAGGAATTGAAAAAACCGCTTCGCCTAAAGGGTCAGAAAATATGATCTTTGACCTTGCCACTAAAACGAAGGGTATCGATGCGATTGTGTCTGGTCATCAGCACGGCACATTCCCAAGCTCTGAATATAGCGGCGTAGACAAATTCGATGTCTCAAAAGGAACCATCAACGGCATTCCAGTCGTCATGTCAAAAAACTGGGGAAGCTACCTCGGAGTTATTGATTTGACACTAGAGCCTGACGGCAGCAGCTGGAAGGTCACAGACGGAACAGGAAAAATTGAAGCTGTTGCTGGGGTGTCATCTCAAAACAGTACAGTGAAAGATGCCATTCAAACGACACATCAAAACACACTTGATTATGTCAGAAAACCTGTTGGTAAAACAGAAGCAGACATTAATAGCTTTTTTGCTCAAGTGGTGGATGACCCGTCTATTCAAATTGTGACAGATGCACAAAAATGGTATGCACAAGAAAAAATGAAGGACACGGCGTATAAAAATTTACCGATTTTATCTGCGGGTGCACCATTTAAGGCCGGCGGCCGAAATGGCGTAAATTATTATACAAATATCGCAAAAGGAGATTTAGCGATTAAGAATATCGGCGATCTCTACCTTTACGATAACACCGTACAGATTGTGAAACTCAAAGGCAGTGAAGTGAAAGACTGGTTAGAGATGTCTGCTGGGCAATTTAACCAAATCAAACCAAACGATTCAAAAGAACAGCCTATTTTAAACGAAGAATACCGCTCATATAACTTTGATGTGATCGATGGTGTGACGTACCAAGTCGATGTGTCTCAGCCTGCTAAATATAGCACAACAGGCACACTAGTAAATGCCAATGCGCACCGTATCAAAAATCTGTCTTACAATGGAAAGCCTGTCTCTGACAATCAAGAATTTTTAGTCGTAACGAACAACTACCGTGCTTCGGGCGGTGGAAGCTTCCCGCACCTCACGCAAGATAAAGTCGTGCTTGCCTCAGCGGATGAGAACCGTCAAGTGCTGATGGATTATATTATCGAGCAAAAAAACATTAACCCAACTGCGGATCAAAACTGGTCCATTGCACCAGTCAAAGGCGCTACTTTAACGTTTGAGTCTTCTCTTCTGGCAAAGCCTTTTGCAGAGAAATCAAACAGCGTAGACTTTGTTCGCAACGCAAGCACAGATGGCCTTGGCGTATACAAGCTAGCCTTCAAAGAGGACGGCACAACAGAACCGCCTGCCTCAGACAACTGGAATTTAACGGTGATGCATACGAACGATACACATGCACACCTAGACGATGCTGCAAGACGTGCGACAAAGATCAAAGAAGTTCGTGCTCAAAGTGAGAACAATATTTTATTAGACGCTGGTGATGTGTTCTCTGGTGACCTATACTTCACAAAATGGCAAGGACTTGCCGATCTGAAGCTGATGAACTTGATGAAATACGATGCCATGACGTTTGGGAATCATGAATTTGACAAAGGCCCAACTGTCCTTCGTCAATTCCTGACAGGAGATGCATCAGACGTAGATGCTAACAACCGTCATCAATTTGAAAAGCCTCACTTCCCAATTGTGTCATCAAACGTTGATGTTTCTAAGGAAAAACAGTTAAGAGACCTAGTAAAAAAACCAGCCACGTTTAAAGCTGGTGAGAAAAAAGAAGCCGGGATTTACCCGTACATCCTGCTTGATGTAAACGGCGAAAAGGTGGCTGTATTTGGCTTAACCACTGAAGACACGGCCATTACATCCAGCAGTGGTCCAAACATTCAATTTAAAGATGCATACAAGAAAGCAAAAGAAACCGTCAACACCATTCAAACAGAAGAAAAAATCAATAAAATCATTGCTTTAACACACCTCGGCTATAACCGTGATCTTGAGCTTGCTCAAAAAGTAGACGGCATTGATTTAATCATTGGCGGTCACACACACACCCTTGTTGAAAAATTAAAGGTCGTCAATAAAAAAGAACCTACGATCGTCGCTCAAGTGAAAGACTACGGACAATTTCTAGGGAAAGTAGACATGGCCTTTGACAAAAAAGGAGTTGTACAGCCAAAAGAATCTTCTTTTGACCTGATCCCCATCGATGACTCTGTCAAAGAAGATGCGGATGCAAAAGCGATTCTTGATCAATACAAGGCAGATATTCAAGATATAAAAACGGAAAAAGTCGGGACGACCGCTGTCCTTTTAGACGGGCAGCGTGAGCACGTTCGTGCAAAGGAAACGAATCTTGGAAACTTTATTGCTGACGGCATGCTGCAGAAAGCGCAAGAATCTGCCGGTGCTGACCTTGCACTCACAAACGGCGGCGGGATTCGAGGAAGCATCGAAAAAGGTGATATCACATTAGGTGATATTTTAGCGGTGATGCCTTTCGGAAACACACTTTATGTCGCAGATTTAAAAGGCAGTCAAATTAAAAAAGCGCTCGAACAAGGGCTGTCAGGCATCGAGGAAGGCGGAGGCGCATTCCCTCATGTAGCTGGCATTGAATATACGTTTACACTGAGTAAACCAGCTGGCAGCAGATTGATTGATGTGAAACTGAAAGATCAAAAAGGTCAACTGACGGACCTTAATGATGAGAAAACATACCGCGTAGCCACAAATGCATTTGTCGGTACAGGCGGCGACGGCTACAGTGTCTTTACAGAAGCTTCTCACGGCGAAGATTTAGGCTATGTTGACTATGAAATCTTCAAAGAGCAAATTGAAAAGGCAGACGGTCAAATTTCTCCTGTCATCGATCATCGAGTGAAAGAAGTGTTCCTTCCTCGCATGACAGGAAAAGGTGCTTATGACATTCAAGATAATGAGAAATTCCAAACGTATGTGCAGCATACAAACAAAGCATTGCTCTATCTAGACAAAGCAACCGAAGCGAAAAACGTTCAATTGTCCCTTTCAAAAGCACAAGTAGCCGAGCTGAAGAAAAGAGAGCAAGATCCAAACGTCACCATCTATCATGACAAAGTCGGACTAAAATTACCGCTTTCCAATTTGTCAGATAAAAGTGCAGATATACGAATGGCGAAAACAGATAAGGTGAAAAACGCATTAACCGAATCGTATGATTTCCAAATCAAACAAGATCAGAAAAAAGTTTCTACCTTTAAAGATCCTGTCACACTTTCCTTTACATTAGACGAGCCTCAAAAGGCGGAGAAACCTGGTGTTTATTATGTGGATCGTGAGAAAAATCGTTACACTAAAACAAATAACGGTTCGTTCGAAAACGGGATCGTAACAGGTGAAACAAAACACTTTAGTGAATACACAGTGCTCAATCAAAGTGAAGCAGCTGGAACTGCCCCAGATCAAACCGGTGAAGACGGCGGAACATCGGCACCAGGCGGAACGGATCCAAGCCAAGATGGAACCGGGCTACCAGGCGGCACTTTGCCGAATACGGCAACGATGATGTATACGGCTGTATTGATTGGCTTGCTCATGCTCGCCTCAGGCGGTATCCTTTATTACTATCAGCGCAAGCGAACAAGAAAAAATATATCATCCTAAAAGAAATGGACAGAGCCTATGCTCTGTCCTCATATTATTGACAAAGGGCTAAAATGATTTTAGCCCTTTGTCTTCTTTTCAGCGTGTTTTGAAAACCCTTGAAGTCTACTTCGTGAGCACCGGAAAGCAGGGCTGACACAGAATGCGAGGGGTTATCTACACGCTGAAATAGAGCATAGGCTTTGTCCTTTTTTCATTTCCACATCAATCTTGAGATAAATAAATCCAATTTCTATCGTCAAATTCTTTCACATCATCTGATCCTATATGACGTAACATTCTATTAAAGAAAGTGGTGTCATCTTCATCATCGACATCATATAAATCCTTTAGAACATATTCTCTCGTAATAAAATTCGTTAAGTTCGTTTTATTCACAAAATCAGCAAAGTACGATTGGACAAGAGTTAAATCCTCTTCATTCAATGTTTCATCACTAATAATTGAAATATGAAACACATTCAAAATCGCTTGAATATCTTCTTCATCCATATAACATAATGGATCTAGTTTTCTGTCTTCTTCCGTAAATGGTTTTCTCGTATCTTCAATGATGACGTAACATAAAATCATGTGATCTTTCATCACGCTAAAAATTTCTAAATCCCGTAATTTTAGTGGTCTATTCAGTCTAATCATTTTTCCTCCTGAGATTTTGCTCTTGTCGTTTTTTATCCCCTTGCTCCCCCAAAACCTGAAATAGACAGAGCTTATGCTCTGTCCATTTTTTCTCTTCTTGCAAAATCGACGAATCTGAAGCGGTCTAATCGGTGACGGCTTTCTGTGTATTGAAATAGACTTGTATCCTCTAAGAACACGTAATTCTTCACCACTACTACATGGTCAAACCCATTCAAATCAAGATACTTGGCATCCTCTTCTGTACATGGCTCCACCACAAATTCCTTCTGAGCATAGCTAATCGATACACCGAGTTCTCCTTCAATATACTCGTAGATCGATCCGTTGCATATGTCCTTAGACAGTGTCTGCACATGCCTTTGCAAAAAGTAATCCTTGTCTAAAATGACTTCTTCCCCGCTAATATTGCGAGAACGAATAACTTCCCAGACGTCTTCCTGCCCATTTATTTTCAGCTGAGACTGAATATACTGATCCGGTTTGATTAAACCAAATTCATGAACAGTTGTGACCGTCTTCCGGCCAAGCGTTTGGGAAAGCTCTTTAAAGCTGACGAGACCTGAAACAGGGAACTGCATTTTCTCCCGATTCAGCAATACAGAGCCTTTCCCGCGGATTTTTTGAATATAGCCATTTTGCACAAGGATGTTTAATGCCTTTCTCACCGTCTCCCGGGACGTGTCGTACATTAAGGAAAGCTCATGCTCTGATGGAAGGATGCCTTTATCCTGCCATTCACCTTGTTCAATTCGTCGCGCGAGCTGATCATAAATCACTCGAAATTTATTCTCTTTCATTTTCCTTCCGCCCCATTTATTAGCGTTTGGTTAAATGATAAACGATTGACTCGTATGGACGCAACGTAAAGCCCTTGATCTCTGCCGGAACATCCTCATAATTGGATAGCAGGACTTGAACGTCCATCTCATCTGCATCCTTTAATAGCTCATCAGGAAGCGTAAAGTCCGCTTCTCCTGCATAAAAGTGGTTGATCACGAGGAGCTTCTCATCCTTTCTTTCTCTCACATAAGCAAAAACCTTTGGGTCATCTTCCAAAAGTAAAGTGAAGCTGCCATACGTGATCACATCATATTCTTTACGCAGTCTGCAAAGAGCCTGATAATGATAAAAAATAGACGTGCGGTCTTTTAATGAAGCTTCCACTGAAATGTCGTTATTGGCAGGCTCAATCCAAGGCGTTCCTTTTGAGAACCCTGCATTTTTTTCTGTGGACCACTGCATTGGTGTACGGGCATTGTCTCTTGATTTGACCTGTAAAATCGCCAGTGCTTCTTCCTCTGATTTCCCTTTTTCAAGCATGGCTTCGTACATATTGAGAGACTCAATATCTCGATAGGACGAAATGTTCTCAAAGCGAGGATTCTTCATGCCAATTTCCTCACCTTGATAAATATACGGAGTTCCTTGCATCAGATGAATCGTGGTCGCCAGCATCTTCGCTGATTGCTGATGATACGTACCATCATCACCGTATCTTGAGACGATACGCGGCTGATCATGATTGCACCAGAAGAGTGCATTCCATCCGCCTCCCTCATGCATTTTCGTCTGCCACTCAGCCAGAATCGACTTCAATTTTTGAAAATCAAATGGCGCGATGGCCCATTTTTCACCGTTTGGATAATCTACTTTTAAATGATGGAAGTTAAACGTCATATCGAGCTCCTGCCGATCTGGTCTTGTATACCGAATGCAGTCTGCGATATTCGTTGAAGACATTTCTCCAACTGTCATGCTATCGTATTTTGAAAAAACCACCTCGTTCATTTCATGCAGGAACTCATGAATTCTCGGACCATCTGTATAGTACATACGGCCATCCCCCTGCACAGATCGTCCGGCATCATCCAGAAAACGTTGATCCTTTGAAATGTTATTGATGACATCCAGCCTGAATCCATCAATTCCTTTTTCAAACCAAAAGTGCATGATGTCATATACTTGCCTGCGCACCTCATTATTTTCCCAATTGAGATCCGCTTGGGTGACATCGTATAAATGAAGATAATAGTCACCTGTCGCTTCATCTAGCTCCCAAGCTGGACCGCCAAATTTTGACTGCCAATCATTCGGCGGAGATCCGTCCGCTTTTGGCTCCTTCCAGATATAATAATCTCGATAAGGGTTATCCTTTGACTCACGCGAGGCTTGAAACCACTCATGGAAAATCGATGTATGATTGACTGCTAAATCCATGATGACACGAATTCCTCGTTCATGTGCTTCCTTCAGCATGTGCTCAAAATCAGCCATTGTGCCGTACATATCATGGATTTTTGTATAATCACTAATATCATAGCCATTGTCATACTGCGGTGACTCATACATAGGGGTCAGCCAAATACAATCTGCCCCCAGTTCTTTTATATAATCGAGCTTTTTCGTCACACCATTGATATCACCTGTACCAGAGCCTGTTGTATCTAAAAAACTCTTCGGATAAATTTGATAGACCACCGCTTTTTTCCACCACGGTTCGTTTGTTTGTTGATTCAAATTCCTTCACCACCACTAGTTAAGTTCTTGTGAAAAATCCTTCTTCTTTTTTAATTTTGCATATAAAAGGGTACAAATGAACGGAACAATCAGCACAATCACCATGCCTATTGCAAATGCGCCCCAATATTTCGGAATGATCGAGAAGATCCCCGGAATGCCTCCAACTCCGACCGAGCTTGCCAGTACACCTTGAGAGGCGATAAACATACCAGCTAACCCTGAGCTGATCAGTGCAAAAATAAACGGGAATCGATAGCGCAGGTTGACCCCAAACATCGCTGGCTCGGTAATCCCTAAGTAAGCGGAAATACTTGAAGTCAGCGAAAGTCCTTTTTGCTTTTCATCTTTTAAGACAAACATCATCGCAAGCGCAGCTGATCCTTGTGCGATATTGGACAGTGCGAGCATCGGCCATAGGAACGTGCCATGCAATTTTGAGTTAATCAATTGAATATCGACAGCTAGGAATGTATGGTGCATACCTGTAATAACTAACGCTGCATACAATCCGCCGTATAAAAGACCGCCAAGTGCTGCGAATTGCTGGAATACGGTCACAAGTCCAGAGGTTAAAACGTTTCCGATCGCAAATGTAATAGGTCCAATGACGATAAACGATAAAAACCCAATGAGTAATAACGTAATCGGTGCAACGACTAACAGCTGAATACTTTCAGGTGTCCGTTTAGTCATAAATAATTCGAGCTTTGCAAGTAAATAGGAGGCGACGAGTATCGGAAGAACCTGTCCCTGGTATCCTACCTTCTGCACTTCAAGTCCAAACAAATTCCAGACAGGAATGTCTCCAGACTTTTCAGCCGCTCCATAGCCCCACGCATTTAACAGGTCAGGATGTACGAGCATCAGTCCAAGAACCATCCCTAAAAGCGGATTTCCTCCAAATCGCTTCACAGCCGACCAGCCAATTAATGCCGGCAAGAAGGTAAAGGCAGTTCCTGCAATCAGGTTGATCATATTCGCTAAATCAGCCCATGCCGGATACACATCCACAATCGATTTTTGATCAAAGAAAATATCAGGAGCTGTTAAAATATTATGAATTCCCATTAATAAACCGGCTGTGACGATAGCAGGAAGGATCGGAATAAAGATATCCGCAAGCGTTTTCACAGCACGCTGCAATGGATTTAATTTCTGATCAGAGGCTCGTTTGACGTCCTCTTTCGTTGCTTCCCCAATTCCCGTCTGTTTGACCATTTCAGCATATACCCGATTCACGACCCCTTGGCCAATGACGACTTGGTATTGTCCATTCGCTGAGAAAGATCCCTTCACTTCTTCAATTTGTTCAAGTGCTTTCTCATCAACTTTTCCTTCGTCTTTCAGCACAAAGCGCAGTCTTGTCACACAATGTGTCGCTTGATCAATGTTTTCTTTGCCGCCGATGGCTTTCACAATCTGATCTGCTGCTGCCTGATAATCAGCCATGCTATCCCCTCCGAGACCGTTTTTTTATAAGAAAAAAGAATCAAAAACTTGTATATACATGTTTACTTCATATTTTATATTTGTATATACATGTAGTCAACAATAAAATGTAGCGCTTTCATAAAAAAAGCTCCCTCAATGTGCTAGAGGCAGCGACGTGTCATCATCTTTTTTTATGCTCCGTTAATTTTTCGTAGACCCTGTTTTTATAAAAGGAGGAGGCTGGACGGGCAAACGTTTGGCGCTTTGATGTGAGTTCATCCAGACGTTTTTGTTTTTCTTCACATATGAGAGAAAGTTTTTTTCTTTCTTCTTCATCTATACTGGTTTTGAGTAATTCTTTGACGGTCATGAGTTCTTTTTTAAGTGCCGTTTCTTCCCCAGCAAAGCCGGCATTTTTCATGATGCGGTAGCCCATCCTCAGTTCTTCAGGTACATGAGCAGCGTCATCCTTTGGCAGAGGTTTCCCAAAGCCTGATAATCCTTCAAAAGCTCCATTGTCCATCGCCTTTTTGATCCGTTCTTCTGACAATCTCTGCGCAAAATCCATGGCGCTTCTCCTTTCGGCCGCATGTATTTGATTAAGCATAGCAAAAAAGCTGACTCTCTCACAAGAGCCAGCTTTCTGCTTATTTTTTGTCGATTTTAAAGGTGGATACCATCTGGGCCAAGTCCTCTGACATATCAGAGAGCTGTTCAATCGCACTTGAAATTTGCTGCATGCCAGCACTTTGCTGTTCTGTTGCTGCCGCTACTTCTTGAGAGCTCGCAGCATGTTCTTCTGACACAACCGAAATTTGTTCAATCGATGTAGAAATCGTTTGATATGCTCGTTCTACCTGCTTGATGGATTGAAGCAAATTGTTCGTTCTGCTTGCAAACTGAGACACTCCATCATAAATAACAGCGAAGTTCTGTGACGTGCCTTCCATTTGCTCACGTCCTTCTTCCACTGCCTTACTGCTTTCCTCTACACTTTCAAGAACACGCTGACTGTTTTCCTGTGTACCGATGACTAAATCTGAAACGGTTTTAGCCGCATCAGCTGACTGCTCAGCTAACTTACGCACCTCATCAGCCACAACAGCAAACCCTTTTCCTTCTTCTCCAACACGCGCTGCTTCAATTGAAGCATTCAGTGCAAGCAAATTCGTTTGCGCTGAAATGTCGGTAATAATGGAGATGACACTTTCAATCTCAGTTGAATGTGATTGTAATTCTTCTGCTGCCTGCTTTGAGTTTGTCATCTTGTCGTGTAACATATTGAGATGCTCAAGGACATGCTGCACCAGTTTTTGACCAGATTCTGACTGCTCTTGTACTTCTGATGAAACAGATTTCATTTCATCTACTTCTTTCGTTACGCCTTCAATTTGAGTATCGATTTCCGCAACAGAGGTCGTACAGTCTGTAATATTTGCTACAGAATCATTAATTCCTTCACTCATATTCGTCATCGCTTCTGACACTTGCTGCGCACTTTGACTCGATTCGTTCGTCACGGTGCGAAGCTGTGAAGACATTTTCGATACTTCGCTTGATGAGTTTGAGATCTTCCCAATGAGCTCTTTGATCCGTCCCTGCATCTTTTGGAAAGAAGCGGCTAATTGACCGATCTCGTCTTTACTTTCAACCTCTACCATTCCAGTTAAATCGCCATCTGCAATACGGTTCGCTGATTCCATCAATGAACGTGCTGGCTTCGCAATTCTTCTTCCCATGAAGAATGAGAAGAGTAATCCGCCGATGAGCACAATAGCAGATGCAATCGTGATATAGATCGTCAGCTTCTTCGTTGTTTCTGGCACAACAGACGCATCTAAATCAATTCCTAGAATACCAGTAAGCTCACCGCCTGAATCTTTGATTGGTAAAAAGACTGATTTATGTGTTCCAAATGAATCTTTGTAAATATCACTTTTGACCATTTTATCTTCAGAAAGAGCTTGTTTCATCTCATCTGAGAATACATAATCTTGATCAAAATCATTGTCTTCCCCAGTTAACACAATGATTCTTTCCTTGCCGCCTTTATTTGATAATACGTATAAGTTCTCAAGCGTATGATCTTCTTGAAGCTCTGTGATTTTCTTTTTAATCTCGATATAAAGTGGATCGTCCTTCCCGCTAATGCTTAGGACGTTTCCATCGATACTGTCGATCTCTTTTTTAGCTGTATCGATATCTGTCGTTAACCGATAATCAAATTGCTTTAATAACTGGGATGATAAATCCTGGCTGACTAAATAAAATGTTAGAACGAATAGTGCAACGGTTGCGAGTAATGTGCCGACAACGACTGACATGATTTTGGAGGATATCGTGAGTCCTCCAAATTTCCTTTGTTTCGCCATTTTTTTCTACATCTCCACTCTCAGATTTGATTTAAGCATGTACACTTTCAAATTGTCCACAAACAGATGCAATCACGTCTTTTAAATAAGATACGATATGAGGGATATGCTCCGGTAACGTATAAGGTGAGATCACAAAAAACTTACTTACACTTAGATAAAATTCTTGGCCTTCTTTCGCATTCACAAGTAAAAACTTTGTTGTATCGCCAAAGAACATTTCGTCTCTTTTCTCTCCAAGCTTTTCAAACAGCATTTTGTTCAATTGATTGTTCCGCTCAATTTCCATTGAAGTCGCCTCTCCGGAAATCTCTTCTTTAAAGCGCGGAGATCCGTCTAGGTAAATTCTAAACAATGTAGCCATTCCGACGTTGCCATCGTTTACGACTTCTGCTTGCGGAATTTCCTGACTGAGTGCTGCTCTGAATGCAAGGTTCACCTCTAAAAATTGACCGAGCAAGCGCTGGTATCCTTCAATCCCAAACGTTAACAGCACGCTCAGCATGCTGATAGAGCTTCCCATTCTTGAGCATTCAAGTGTATAACCCGTATGGTATTCCCCGTAGCCTCTATGTCCAACATATGGTGTCTCTTGTTCTTCTAGGTCCAAACGCTTTAAGTCAGCAGCGTTTTTCACTAAGAATAAACTGGATGTGTAAGGTGTTTGACCGAGCTTTTGAAAATCAAAGCACATCGTGTCTGCAAGAGAGAGATGCTGGAATTTCACTTTGATTTCTTTTAGCATACGAAGAACACCGTCTGAGAATTTCAGCGGGTTTTTAGATACATCATACTCATTAAAGAAAGCAAAGAATCCGCCAAGCGCCGAATCTGCATGAATATGCGGCACCTTTAGACCATACTTCTCAGCAATGGCTTCTGCTGTTTCACGTACCCCTTTTACATCATCAATTGCGATGGCATCTGTTGTTCCGGTTGTTGCCACAATATAAACGGGAATTCCCCCATTTTGCGCAACACGTTCCATTTGACAACGCAAATCTTCCATATCCATTGAATGATCATTATTTGTCTTAATTCTGATTAAATTGTCTGTGCCAAGTCCGGTTGCTTCCATTGACTTAAATAGGCTGTAATGTGCTGCATCAGAACAAAACGCATAAAGATTTTGCGGGACACCTTTTCGTAATGACTCCGGTGCGACTTTCGCAATCGCTAAACGAAGCCCTGAGAAAATAGCCCCCTGACCTCCCCATGTTGTGTATCCCCCGCTCACATTTGGATCATATCCGATGAGCTTAGACATCATTGAGACCACTCTGACCTCAGCTTCCGCACCTGCTGGTCCATAAACATCCCATAGGTTGTTTCCATTTACCAGCATCGCCGTCAGCATGCCTAGAATTCCTGGTGTACTTGCCATTGGCAAAATGTTCGTGAAGAAATACTTTGTGTGGTATGGATGGTTATGTAAAAGCTTAAGTAATTCTTCATTCACAAGTTCCGCTTGTTGTCCGTTCACCGGAATTTGACTTGTTTCAGTGAGCTTTTGATAAAAATCCTCCCCACGACTCTTTTCACCTTTTAGGTGAGCACGGTTCGGATCCTTCAGGTGATCGACCCCTGAAATGATTTGTTCCATTAATTTGATGAATTCTTTACGCTCTTCTGCATTTCCGTCCTCACTCGGAAACCAGTTCTGAACGAGGTTCTCAGCTCGTACAGTCATATACTATCAATCCTTTCAATGGAAGATTTCCTGTCAATCTCTATATCGACTTCAATTGAAAAGTTTATAGTCTCAAAATGTCCACTTAAGTATATTCAGATAATTTGTTCACTCATCAAAATTAACAAAACCCTTACAAAACAAATAAAAACCATTTTTTTGTGAAACAACAAAATATATCAATATATTATCTAGCAGGAATTTTTATCCACCATCATTCACTGTTCATTGACTCATTTTTTTTACTTAACTTGCATAAACATTAATAAACACTGGAAATTCTCTCGAAATCACCATTGTAGAAATCAAATTAATTCTTTAGACTTGTGTCTTTTTACCTGTTTTATTGATATAACAACAGGAAAATTACTGAATTTTCTGTTAATATTAGGATAAATTTCATAAAAAGTTTTTCGAAGATCGAATATTTTCGATTTCTTTCCTTATATTGCTCGGACAGGCTGAACACGTAGTTCATCGGTTATGACTTTTCTATTTGCGGATTTCGTGGTATATTCTAATGGTTCGTTTTCTTTCGTTCCGCCTCTTCCGTATAACGGAGAAAAGGAGTGTTTATATGAAAACATTTATTCAAAAAAGAGGCCTCGGTTTCTTTGTGATTGCGGCCATCCTACTTTGGCTCAAAACGTATACAGCTTATTTAATCGAATTCAAACTTGGTATATCAAATATGCTTCAGCATATTTTGCTTTTCGTGAATCCTATTAGCTCCAGCTTGTTCTTTCTTGGCTTTGCTTTATTGTTCAAGAAAAAATGGCAGCCTGCCGCTATCATTGTGATTCACTTTTTCATGTCTTTTTTACTTTACGCAAACATCGTGTACTATCGATTCTTCAATGACTTTATCACGCTGCCTGTTGTGATGCAGGCAGGAACGAATGGCGGACAATTAGGTGATAGTGCATTTTCACTCATGCGTTGGACTGATGTGTTTTACTTTATCGATACAATCATCTTGATCGTACTCGCAGTCCGCATGAAAAGGCAGCAGCAAACAAGTACAGCAACTGTACCTGTTCAAAAGTCAAAATCGTTTAGACTCGTTCTTGCGTCCTCTGTTGTGATCTTTGTTCTCAACTTAGTCGCTGCAGAGATTGATCGTCCAGAGCTTTTGTCAAGATCGTTCGACCGCAATTATTTAGTCAAATATTTGGGTGCTTATAACTTTACCGTGTTTGATGCCATTCAAAATGTGAAATCAAACAGCCAGCGTGCACTGGCAAATTCAAATGATGTGACAGATGTAGAGAATTATTTAAAGGCGAACAGTGCTGATCCAAACCCGGCTTATTACGGAAAAGCGAAGGGCATGAACGTGATTACGATTTCTCTTGAATCTCTGCAAAACTTTGTCATTGATTATAAGGTGAACGGAAAAGAAGTCACTCCATTCCTTAATTCATTGGCACATGACAACAAAACGTTTTATTTTGATAACTTCTTCCATCAAACTGGACAAGGTAAGACATCTGATGCCGAATTTATGATGGATACTGGGCTATTCCCATTATCACAAGGCTCTGTTTTTATTAACAAAGCGCAAAATACGTATCAGGCACTTCCCGGCATTTTGAAGAAGGATCAATACACGTCAGCAGAATTCCACGGGAATACGAAAACCTTCTGGAACCGTAATGAAATGTTTAAGTCCTTTGGATATGACAGATTTTACGATTCTGAGTACTACGATATGAACGAGCAAGATACGAAGAACTATGGTTTGAAAGACAAACCGTTCTTCAAAGAATCAATGCCAATGCTTGAAAATCTGAAGCAGCCGTTTTATTCGAAATTCATTACGTTATCGAACCACTTCCCATTTGGCATGGATGAAGGTGATACCGATTTCGAACCTGGTGATTTCGGAGACTCTGTCGTCGATAACTACTTCCAATCTGCTCATTATTTAGATGAAGCCATTGAACAGTTCTTCAAAGACTTGAAAAAATCAGGTCTATATGACAATACAGTGGTCATTATGTACGGAGACCATTACGGCATTTCGGAAAATCATAATGAAGCGATGGAAAAAGTGACTGGACAAAAAATTGGAGATTATGAAAATGCCCAGCTCATGCGTGTGCCGCTCTTTATTCATGTGCCAGGCGTAAAAGGCGGACAGATTCATAAATACTCTGGTGAAGTCGATATCGCTCCAACCCTTCTGCACCTGCTCGGCGATGATACGAAGAACTATTTAATGTCTGGTTCTGATATCTTATCGAAGAACTTCAAAGAGCTTGTGCCATTTAGAAATGGAGACTTCGTGTCCAAGGACTACACGAAAGTAGGCAATAACTATTACAGCAACAAAACAGGCGAGAAAATCGAGCCAACTGAAAAAGCATCGCAAGAAAATGAAACGGTGAAAAAGATGCTAGAGACATCTGATAAGATCGTCACAGAAGATTTACTCCGTTTCTACAAGCCTAAAGGCTTTACACCGATTGACCGCAATGAGTATGACTATACAAAGAAAGTACAGGATGAAGAAGATTCCTCTTCCGCCAAAGATGAATCCAGCACTTCTTCAAAGTAACTTTCTCAATCAAAGAACCAGCCGATCCTGATCAGCTGGTTCTTTTGACGTTTGATCCTGATTGCACCGGGTATAGGAGATCAAGGAGGGATTTATCATGAAAAAAACAGCAGCTTTTATCGTGACTGCCTCACTTGCTTCTTCCGCCCTATTCGGTTTCAGCCCTGCGATCACAGCACACGCCATAACCAAAACGGCGGCAGAACAATCCATTCCCCAAGGTCCTCAAGCCTCACTAAACAGCATTTATAAGCTGGCGAATAAAGGACAAATGCCCTACTATGCAGAAGGGCTCAAAATAGGCGTTCAAACAAAAAAAGACGTTCATCATAAGCTCGGACAGCCTTATCCAGAAACAGGTCAAAGTAGCTTTGATTTGTATCATGCTGAAATGGGGAATCCAGGATTTGCTTTTCACTATGACAAAAAAGGCAAAATTGACGAAATACGTTATTTCGGAACAAATGTAGAAAAAGAAACGAATATCGGCGGAATGACCCCTTCCCTATTAAAGAAACAGCTTGGACCGGCCGATTCAGTGAGCACCATCCCACAAACAAAAGAGAAGAAATACGTTTACCGAACCGGTGATTATGAGCTCGAATTTATCGTCGGACATGATCCAGATATCAGCCAGCACGAGCTCACTGTCCTGCATATCAATCTCATCAAAGCCGATTCTTAAATAAAAAGGCATCCTGAGCATAAGCTGAGGATGCTTTTCTTTATGATGATGCCACTTCTAAATGCGGCTTTCTTTTTATTGTTCGTTTGAAGACTGGACTTGCTACATAATCAAGACCAAATTTCCCTGCGTTTCCTTTCGCTGCCATAATGATGACAGCAATCAGAAGAAGGAGTGGGTTGACAGAGACGGTACCAGCAAGTAAGAAAGAGACATTCATCACGCTACCGAAAAAGGCTGCCGTTGTTGTGAACAATCCAACAATTAACCCTAGACCAACTAAGATTTCTCCCCACATGACCATCGCACTGAATAGTCCAGCATTTGGCAAGGCGACATTTTCTAAAAACCATACATAGAACGGATAAACAAGATGGCCATCTTTGACAACGGGTTCAGATATCGCAAATTGCAAATACCCTGATGCATCGAATCCGCCTGTTAGTTTTCCAATACCAGATGTCAGCCAAGTCCATCCGATATAAAGTCTTGCTGCCAAAAGTATAACGGCTGCCCACACATTCGTTTGTAAGAATTTTGTAAACATGATGATGCCCCCTTTTAATTTATGTGAAATATTTCACATTTTCTTTATGATCTTATTATACTATGTAACATCTAATTTGTGATCTTTTTCACATATATATTCACAAATTGTTCATGAATATCTAGTCGAGGTAAACTTTTCCCTTCCTTTAACCGTCTAAGTCATTTCAGACAAATAAAAGGGGTTTGAACATGTATGAAAACATTATTCCATTTCGCTTATTTACAGGCCATATCATGTCTATTCCCTGTCATGATCTTTGCAGCACTTGCACTATCGAAAACGGTAACTATTCCTTTTCTTCATCGCTATGATTTCATTCTTCTGCTTTGTCTCATGGCACAGATCCTCATGCTGACGCTTCGGCTAGAGACGTTGACTGAACTGAAGGTCATTTGTTTATTTCATCTCATTGGAATAGGTTTAGAAATTTACAAAGTACATATGGGTTCTTGGTCCTATCCTGAGGATGCTTATACGAAAATCTTTGGGGTACCTCTCTATAGCGGCTTTATGTATGCGAGCGTGGCAAGCTATATTTATCAGGCACTTTCACGACTTCGCGTAGAGGTGACGGCCTGGCCTCATCCGTTTTTTTCGATTGGAATCAGTATGTGTATTTATCTAAATTTCTTTACTCATCACTGGATCTATGATCTCCGCTGGTGGCTGACATTGCTCCTTGTTGTAGTGTTTCGAAAAACGACGGTTTCCTTTCAGGTCGGTTCATCTACCTATCGAATGCCGCTTGTTGTTTCATTTCTCTTGATTGGTTTTTTCATTTGGATTGCTGAAAATGTCACTACCTTTTTAGGGGCATGGCAATATCCAAATCAACAGCACGCTTGGTCTCTCGTACATCTAGGGAAAATCAGTTCATGGTTTTTACTTGTTGTCATCAGTATTGTTCTGGTGATCGAACAACGCAAACAAAAAAACGTTCAGCCCATTTGACCTGGCTGAACGCTTTTTTTAATCTCGATCGACTTCCTTGCGGAGATCATCTGCGACAAATTCCACATTCGTTCCAATGATGATTTGTACGGATGTTTTCCCTGAAGTCAGTACCCCTTTAGCACCTGCTTTTTTCAATGTGCCTTCGTTCAATAAATTTGTATCCTCTACTGTTAAGCGAAGGCGGGTGGCACAATGATCAATGGTGGTGATATTGTCTTTGCCGCCAAGCCCCTCTACGAGCATACTCGCTCCGGCAGTATTTGCAGCATCTGCTGGGATATCTTCAATGTCATCATCTTCTCTGCCCGGTGTTTTCAGCTTTAACAGTTTAATGAGGAAATAGAAGACAACAAAGTAGATAACGCCATAAATCACCCCAACCACAAGCAGCATGATTGGTTTTTGAGCAATGCCAAAGCTTAAGACGTAATCAATCGCACCTGCTGAAAAGGCGAAGCCGCTATGAATCCCCAGGGTGTTCACGATAAAGAGTGACAGACCAGTTAATATAGCATGGACACCATATAAAAGTGGAGATAAAAACATAAATGAAAATTCAATTGGTTCTGTGATCCCTGTAATAAATGACGTTAGCGCCATTCCAATCATCAGACCAGCTGTTGCTTTTCTCTTTTCTGGCTTTGCTGTTACAATCATGGCTAGACATGCCGCTGGCAGACCAAACATCATCACTGGGAAGAACCCGGTCATAAAGACGCCTGCACTTGGATCTCCTTTAAAGAATCGCGCTAAGTCCCCTGTTGCCCCGTTGAAGTCCCCAAATTGAAACCAGAATAAGTTATTAAGCACATGGTGAAGTCCTAGTGGAATGAGCAATCGGTTAAAGAAACCAAACAGCCCCGCACCCGTTGCACCAAGACTTAAAATCCATTCCCCTAAATCATTGATCACACTTTGAATCGGAGGCCATACATAACCGAAAACGGCTGCTAATAGAATGGTGAAAAGTGCTGTCATAATTGGCACAAGCCGTCTTCCGCTAAAGAAACCTAAGTATTCCGGCAGTTTCGTATCCTTAAATTGATTGTAAACGTAACCTGCTAAGAGCCCGCATAAAATACCGCCCAATACCCCCATATTGTTGGTCGAGTTAATCGACGTTGTACCTGCTGACAATATGAAATAAGAGATGGCCCCTGATAACGCCGCTGCTCCGTTACCATCCTTTGAAATGCCGATCGCTATACCTATTGCAAAAATCAAAGCCAAATTCGCAAAAATTGCATTCCCTGCCGCATGAATAAACGGGATATTGAATACATCCTCC
This sequence comes from Bacillus pumilus, assembly GCF_024498355.1. Taxonomy (GTDB): domain Bacteria; phylum Bacillota; class Bacilli; order Bacillales; family Bacillaceae; genus Bacillus; species Bacillus pumilus_P. The sequence goes on along the minus strand of NZ_CP101833.1, from coordinate 783,330 downwards.
CGTCCAATGGCCAAAATAATACCTGCTGCAGGAAGCACAGCGATTGGAAGCATAAATGATTTTCCTAACTTTTGAAAAAACTGAAACACCATCTGAATTTCCCCCCTTTGTCATCATCATGACCAAATCACTCATGATGTTCATAAAAAATATATCATATGCACGTCTAGTTATCTATACCAATTTGTCCATATCTACTAGAAATCCCGCCCTTTACTCTTTTAGCATAAAATGTGGTAAGCTATTGAATAGAATGAAGTTATAGAAAGCGGGAATGAACAGTGATTGTCAAACATGATCATGAGTTAGAAGCCTTAAAAAAAGTCGGCCGAATTGTCGCTTTGGCAAGAGAAGAAATGAAAAGCCAAGCGAAGCCAGGCATGTCTACAAAGGAATTAGATTTGATTGGGAAAAAAATATTAGAAGAGCATGGGGCCAATTCAGCGCCTGAAAAGGAATATGACTTTCCTGGTACCACTTGTATTAGCGTGAACGATGAAGTCGCACACGGTATTCCAAGTGAAAAAACCATTTTACAAGAGGGAGACCTCATTAATATTGATATCTCAGCAGAGCTTGATGGATATTATTCCGATACTGGAATTTCATTCGTACTAGGCACAGGTGATGCTCGGCTTAAAGCATTATGCCAGTGTGCGGAGGATGCATTCCTTGAAGGGTTAAAGCATGCAAAAGCCGGTAAAAGACAAAACCAAATTGGCCGTGCGGTTTACAATACCGCCAAAGAACAAGGTTTTACAGTGATTAAAAACCTGACAGGACACGGCATTGGGAAAAGTCTACACGAAGCACCAAACCATATTTTGAATTATTATGATCCATTCGATAATGCTTTGTTTAAGAATGGCACAGTCATTGCCTTTGAACCTTTTATTTCAACAAATGCTGAATCCATTTATCAGGCTGATGATGGCTGGACATTTAAAACGCCAGATAAAAGCCTGGTGGCACAGATTGAACATACCATTGTGATCACAAAAGATGAACCGATTATTTTAACAAAGCTGTAAGTCAATCCATCCTCTCCTTTCAATGGAGGGGTTTTTTTCGTATCCCTTTCACGAATCTGTCACGACTAAACAAAAATGCCTGTGGTAAAATAGGCAAAGATATGCGAAAGGGGTCTTATTTGATATGTGGTTCATCATCATTGGTGTCATCTTTTTCATCGAAAGTATTATCTTAACGGTTGTGGGTCTCAAGAAAAAACAATCCATGATGACATATCTTGGTGTTGTCATCATGATTATGACGATCGGGATGATCATTGTCACCCTCAATCCACCCAATTCATAATTCATCATTTCCAGCATATACATGCACCATAGGCAGATAGAATCAGTTTTCATTTCTTAACACCTGCACACTTTTCACGTCCTTTTTTGAGATGTTACAATGCATGCAGTTCCAATTGAAAGGAGTTTTCTATCATGCATTATGGTAGCAAAGGCTGGTATGTCGAAGAATTAAAGAAGCTTGGTGTGACCAAGCATGAAGGAAGAAAGCTTCAAAGCTTAAAAACTTATTTCCTTGCAAATCTTCTTGAGCAAAAGAAACCAAGCTCATAAACGCTGAAAAGCCGTACATCTTGTGCTGATGTACGGCTTTTTTTAAATATGCCGGATTCGTTTTTCTAAAGAATTCCTCACTGCATCTGCCAAGGCATCTACTTCAAGAACGGCTTTCAGCCTCTGTGGATCTGCTTGATGGTATTTTACTTCGTTGACCTCATGAACCGTAATCTGATGGAACGCTTTCTCTACTAACACAAGAGGTTCATCAGGCGACACCATTCCTTCTTTTAACACACGCAAATAAAAGCCTGTATACCCAGTTTGCTGCACTTCCTTCACAAGCTTCATGTTGCCGTGCTTAAGGGATAGCTTCACACATGGCTGTCTTGGCTGACTAACCTCAACAAGCGCTTCTCCAAGCTGAAACACATCTCCAATGCACACCTCTGTCTCCACAAGTTGATGCACTGTCAAGTTCTCGCCGAAGGCCGCCTCCTGTAACGAAACACCTAAAAATTGCTCAAAGTAATCATAATGATCATATGGAAAGACGCAGATCGCTTTATCATAGCCCCCGTGATGAACCAAATCACCTTGGCCATCTCCCTCAAAATTGAGCTTGCTCAAATACACAGGTTCATGAATACGCCTTTTGTTGATGGCTGTTTTGATTTCTTTTCCATTTGCATTAGTGGTGATAGGTTGTCCTACTTGAATCCCTTCTATGTCGTAGCTTTTCTGTCCCACTATGGCCATCTCCTTTGGTTGTCTCATTGCTTTTATTTTACATCGTTTGACAGCCAAATCAAAGTCGATGCGTGAAGGAACGATGCTGGCTATGGTACGATGAGAAAAAAGGACCAAGCGAATTCTAAAAAACAAAGATGAATCATCTATTTTATAAATTTAGTAGCATAATAGGCTTCAAAATACTTTATTTCTCAGTAATTTTTGATATTTCCTGTAAAACATACAAAAAGCAATAATAAAAAGAAAATATACTTAGAATTATATTTAATGTGATTTTAAGGTTAAATCACTCTATTAAATGGTACTATTATTTAAGTAAAATACAATTAAAAAGGATGATATGGCATGAAAAAAATTATGATACTTTCATTTGCACTATTTTGTTTAGTATTTATCCCCACTTCTGTATCTGCTATTGAAAGTAATGAGGAAGAAGCAACAAATTTTTTAACAAAAGATGAAGTTATCAAAATCGACTTTGCTGAACTGGATCAGATTAGAAAAAAATTAGATATAAAGAATAAAGACAATGAATATACTGAAGAAGAAATGAATAGATTTGCGACACAAGAAATAAAAAGTACCCTCACAAATAAAACAAGAGAATTTATAATGACTACGATGAAAACAGGTTATTCTTATATTCCTGGCTTTAGTGATTTAACAGAAAAAGAAGTTGAGTTAGCTAGGCAACACCCTGTAGAATTTGTTACTTACGCATCCACAGCAAAGAATGCAAGTGATGAAACAAATAAATATTTTGGGAAATCTCAACTTTGGCAAGGAAATGGAGATGCTTTTAGACACACATATTGGAATGCTATCTTGGTGCCTAATTTTGGAGGAACAATGAAAGGCCCAAATCATGGTTATAATAGAGCAAAAGTATGGACAACTGCTCATGAGCAAAACAGCAAAGGTGCTGATAGAGAAATGGATTTATATAATAATGAGCAAGGAAGACAATTAGGAGTTACAAAATATTACAATACCAATACCCAATTTAGCAAATCAATTAGAACTATGGTTAAGCAAGGTTCCTTGGTGAGAATTGTAAAAGGTCAATTAACTGCTACAAATGGAGTTACAGGTAAATAAATCCTATAAATATTTACGGCTAGTTAAGAAATACAATGTTTCTTAACTAGCCGTACTATATAGAATTAAAACTTACGAACAACAATATACAGCTTTATTCACAGCATCTTCAGGAATGTAAATTATCCCCTTTTTTAACTTATAAGGAATGTTATGCTTTTCTAGCAACTCTATAGAATTTCCTCTGTCAATTTTCTCTCCCCATCGTACATAATCACTACTATACTCTTTTTCACAGGAAGACAAAATTACTATTGACATAAAAAATGATAAAAATGATAAAGTTAACTTCAAAACTGCACCTCCTCTATTTTTACTCTACTGTATCATCATTCTTACTTATTAACTTATTCAAACTCAACTAGCAGAGAATTAACATGATCAATACGCCTTTTGTTGATGGCTGTTTTGATTTCTTTTCCATTTGCATTAGTGGTGATAGGTTGTCCTACTTGAATTCCTTCTATGTCGTACCTTTTCTGTCCCACGATGACCATCTCCTTTGGTTGTCTCATTGCTTTTATTTTACATCGTTTGACAGCCAAATCAAAGTCGATGTGTGAAGGAACGATGCTGGCTATGGTACGATGAGAAAAAAGGAGAGATGATATTGGTTCATTATCACGCCATTGTAAAAGGACGAGTGCAAGGGGTCGGATTTCGTTATTTTGTCCAAGGAGAAGCCGTCAATCGTGGGATGAAAGGCTGGGTACGCAACACAGATGAAGGTCATGTCGAGTTAAAGGTAGAAGGTGAGCAGCAGGAAGTGCTTGATTTCTTAAAGACCGTTCGAAAAGGAAGCCCTTTTTCAAAAGTCACAGATATGCAGATGGAGCCGCTCACCGAATTAGCTCATTATAAGGATTTTCGCATCAAAGGATGAATTTTTCATAAAAAACCTAGCTCTCGCTAGGCTTTTTCTGTTCCATGATAGGGCTTTTCCTGATAAAAATAATTCGGCTTCACAATGGTATTGTCGTAATGCTTGTGGAAGATGTGGGTAGCAGCTGGTGATACCGGTGGAATCAGCCATGTCCAGTCCCCAGTCAGCTTGCGGTCAGCCTTTTCTTCCTGCTTTTCAAATTGTTTGAATTGATGTGCTGCTGTATGGTGATCAACAATGGTCACCCCTGCTTCTCGGTAAGAATGAAGAACCGCCACATTCAACTCAACAATGGCTTTGTCCTTCCAAAGCGACGCATTCTTTGTCGTGTCCAGTCCTAAAATCGAAGCGACTTTTTTCAGCATATTGTAGCGATTTTCATCGGCTAGATTACGTGCGCCAATTTCTGTGCCCATATACCAGCCATTGAACGGTGCTGCATTGTAATGTATACCGCCAATCTCTAATTTCATATCCGCAATAATCGGAACAGCGTACCATTTCAGCCCTAAATCATGAAAGCCTTCATATTCAGGATGGGTAATCTCGACTTCTTGGACGATCTCTTTCGGAAGATCATACAGAACCGGCGGCTGACCTTTTAGCTGAAACATAAGCGGCAGAAGATCAAAATGCGTCCCCTCCCCTTTCCAGCCATAGGCTTCACACAACTTTGTTAATTCAAGGGATGCCTCGTCGCCGATGATGCCATATTCCGTTTCATAGCCTGCATAACGAACAAGCTGATGATTATAAATGACGACATCCTTCCGTCCCTCTTGCTCTGGCGGAAAGATCGTGATGGACGGTTTGATTTTCCCGCCATTTGTCGCATACTTAATATGATGAAAGAGCGCCTCTTTCACCTCATCCTCTGTCTTCACATGCCGGCAGTCGTGAACATGCAGGGTCGACCAAAATAAACGACCAATGCAGCGGTTGCTGTTGCGCCAAGCCATTTTCGCCCCGTGAGCTAGCTCTTCTGGTGTATGGGTGTATATACCTTCAGACTCTATTTCTTTTTTTATTTCATGCAGACGTGCTGCTTTCTCTTCATTTGATTTGTTTAATTCTTCATAGCATAAAGAAACAAAAGCTTCTGCTTCATTCCACAACGCTTCTTGGTTACTCAAACATACTCGCCTCACTTTAATACGAATATATCCATTGTAGCGGTTTCTATTAATAAATTCACTTGTTTCAAACCATTTTTTATCATGTCATCCGACTATTGTCCTTAGACAGTGGATGAATTAATGAGCTCAAGGGTCTTTTGGAGCCAGTGAACATACCCTTTTTCTCTTTCAATTGCCCTTGTCAGCACTAAGTAATGCCCAAATTGCGCTGAATGCAGCGATTGGGTGGAAGGATCTTCCTCCGTTAAAGCATTCAGCTTCTGTTTAAGCATGTCTACTTTTTTGGTCCGCTCTAGTAGTTGATATGAAAACAGATCAGCCGCTTCCTTTTTATCCATGGAGGAGATAAAGAATGTTTTTAGCATAAATTCATCCTTTGATGTTTCTGGAATCGGGTCTTTTGTCCTTAGCCACTTATGCAAGTCCGTTTTTCCTGCTTCTGTGATTTGATAAACCTTCTTCTCCAGCTTCTTTCCTTGTATATGAATATCAAATTCAATAAACCCTTCTTCCGTTAAACGCTTCAGCTCGGGGTAGATTTGGCTGTGCTTGGCACTCCAAAACTGTCCAAGGGAATCCTTAAAGTGTTTTGTGATATCATATCCTGTCAGCTCACGCTGATCTAGTAAGCCAAGAATGGCATATTTCAGTACTCTCATGATGGGCCTCCAACGCATATTCTTTGACAATAGTATACCATACACTCTAAAATAAACATGTAAATCATGACATGTTTGAAACAACATCATTCTAATGAAAGAAGGAATAAACATGGAACAATTCGTTGGACTTCATATGATTTATACGTATGAAAATGGCTGGGAATATGAGATTTACATTAAAAACGATCACACCATTGATTACCGCATTCATAGCGGAATGGTCGGAGGCCGCTGGGTCCGTGATCAAGAAGTGAATATTGTGAAGCTGACAAAAGGCGTCTACAAAGTCTCCTGGACAGAACCAACGGGGACAGACGTTTCTCTGAACTTTATGCCTGAGGAAAAACGTATGCATGGCGTCATCTTCTTCCCAAAATGGGTGCATGAACGTCCAGATATCACGGTTTGCTATCAAAATGACTACATCGATCTCATGAAACAATCTCGTGAAAAATACGAAACATATCCGAAATATGTTGTTCCAGAATTCGCTGACATTACGTATATGAACCATGCAGGTGTAAATGACGAAACGATTATCGCAGAAGCACCGTACGAAGGCATGACAGATGAAATAAGAGCTGGGCGAAAATAGTAAAAGCGGCACAATGCGTGCCGCTTCAGCGTGTAGACAAACCCTCGCATTCGTTGTCAGGTCTGCGCGCCGGTGCTCACGAATGTCAAATTCGCTCCGCTCCGATGCTCGTCCTTCCTAGACTTCAAAGGTTTTCTATCACGCTGAAAAGAAGACAAAGGGCTAAAATAAAAATCATTTTAGCCCTTTGTCAACAATCTGAAAGCGGCACAATGCGTGCCGCTTTTTTATTTGATCCCTAACGTCTTCTGATGAAGCAAGAAACGATAGACTGGCAGTTCATCGCCTGCTTTCGAAGCAATAAACCCTGATGACATATAGCTATCTTTTGATTCTGGTTCAAGGGCAAGTGACAGCAAATTGGTTTGTGGCTGTGCTGTCAAATACACCTTGGTTCCTTTTGGCAGCTGACGTTTCTTTTCAACGAGTCTTGTTTCAAGCTGAATGTCTGTTTTGCTCTTTTCCTCTCGCTGTGTCACCTGATAGGCTTGTACTGGCACTTTCACGCCAACAGGCAATGTGACACTTTTTAATCCTAATGTTCTGAGCTTCCTCTCTACCCCTTCATGACCTGGGAGAATGAGATAAGCTGTCGGTCGCTCTCTTGTCAATACGGGAACTGCATCGCTCGCACTATGAAAACGCACAGGGACATCGATGGTCTGTCCTTTCTCAATATCCACCATTTCGAGTGAATCGTTCACAGGTGCTTTGAAATCATCTTGAATGACCACTTGATCGTCATCGTTTGTTTGAAGACCCTTTTTCACCAGTTTCAGCCGCTCCGTCACCATTTGCTGCTTGACTTGTTTGGCATGCTTCACCGTTGTCTCAATGATTTTTTCATGAGTGGTGACTTGTGCTGCGACGCGGCGGGCAAAGTCCTCCCTTCCAATTCCAATCCCCCTGCTTTCTACAAGAAATGATATAGCTGGCGAGAGTGCAAGGGCATTTCGGCCAATTCGTGCATCCGTTCCGCCTTCATAGAGATCGATCTTTCCATCCTTCCCTCTTGTGTTTGTATAATATAGGTCATTAGAAAATCCTTTGTTCGTCAGCGTTTCCCGAACTCCGTTCACATACAACTCATTTGATGTCAGACGAATGCTTTCAGGAATGTTCAAATTCTTACCCGATAAAATGAGTAAATCATGATATTTGAGGGCGCCTGATGAGCCAACATCTTCAAACTGCTTTTGGCCTACATCGTATTCATGGGCATCAATGACCACCTCTGGCGCATAACGATTAAATTCTTGATGCAAGGCTGTGAGTTCTGGAGATTCTAATGTCATATGATCACGGTTCCCGTCCATTCCGTTTGCAAGCCTGCGGTCAAAGGCATATGAACCATCTGGGTTGATCCTTGGGACGATGATGATATTGACATGATTGAGTACACGCTCTCCTTCTTCACCTGCTAGTCGTTTCGCGATAACAAGAGCAGATTCGCCGGAGGCTGGCTCATTTCCGTGTATTTGTGCTTGAAGCCAGATCGTTGGCTTTTTTGAAAGTGGAGAGATGTGACGATCCTTTGTAAAGTAGAGAGCTGGAATAGACCGGCCATCAATGGATGTTCCAATCTGTTTCTGCGTGGCGTAAGGACTTTTGCGGACAATGTCACGTAAGAAATGTTGAAGCTCTTCTTGAGTCGTAAATGTGTCTCCTTTTTTCTGAAAGGCAGGTGTGTCGAACGTCTCGTCAGGCTCAGGGTATAGCTTTTTGACTGAGGCTGGCTGTTCATAACTTTTTCCATAATAAGGGGTGTCTGCGTTTGCTGAGGCTGGAGTCATCATCGACAAACTGCCTGTTATGAGGCATACAGCAGCAAAAAGAATTGTTCCTTTTCGTTTGGACATGCTATCCTCTCCCTTCGTTGATTTGCATTATAAAGAAAAAAACAGACAAAGTGTCAGTATTTTTCAAAAATATATCTTTTGGAGGAACAGGCATTTCTTTGTATAGGGCAAATGAATGGAGCTCGCTCGGCAATATGACCTAAAAAAAAGTGCCTGCTCTATACAGCAGGACACTCTTCTATTCACCAAATGGAAATGGCTCCAATGAGAACCGCCATGACGGTCATGGCGACGACCGCAAGCACAGCCCATTTCATCCCAAATTTCTGATGACGATCCAGTGATACCCCAACAAGTCCAACAAGTAAATGAGTCGATGGAACAAGTGGACTTAACATATGAATCGGCTGACCAATAATAGACGCTCTGGCAATCTCAATTTTATCGACACCGTATGCTGCCGCTGTTTCTGATAGGATCGGCAGTACCCCATAAAAGTATGCATCATTCGGCATAAAGAAAGTAAATATCCCGCTTGTTAACGCGACAATGACTGGAATAAATCCGCCAAGCTGCTCTGGAATAGCAGATACAATCGAAATCGCCATTTCATCGACCATTTTCGTCCCAGTTAAAATACCTGTAAAAACACCTGCCGCAAAAATCATAGAAGCAATCGCTAACACGTTTGTTGAATGAGCCGCAATCCGCTCACGCTGCTGATCTAAATTTGGATAGTTCACGATAATCGCCACACAGAAAGCAAGAACAAATAGAACGGTTAGGCTGACTTTTCCTGACACAAGCAATAGCACCAATAACAAAGTAAGCGCCAGGTTAAACCACCAAAGTTTCGGGCGTTTGATGTCATCTTGCAGTGCCGCTGCCATTTCATTTGCATGGATCGGCTGGTCAAGTTCAATCACACCAAGGCGTTTTCTTTCGGCTTTTCCAAGAAAATAAGAGACAATCATCATACTCAAAACCCCTGCGCCAATGACTGGAATCATCGGGCCAAATAAAAGTGATGGATCAACGCCAAGTGCACTTGCCGCTCTAGGTGTTGCGCCGCCCCATGGAATCGTATTCATAATCCCCATGCCAACACCCGCAATACCTGCTAAAATAATCGGCCGGATGCCAAGCAGCGTAAATAACGGAAGCATCGCTGTTGTTGTAATCATATACGTCGTTGTCCCGTCACCATCAAGTGCGACAAGCATGGTCAGGACAGCTGTTCCGACAATAATTTTTAATGGGTCGCCTTTGACGATTTTTAAGATTTTCGCCACCATCGGATCAAATAAACCCGCATCAATCATAATGCCGAAGTACAAAATGGCAAACATAATCATGACAGCTGTCGGAGCGACTTGCTGCACACCTTTGACAATCATGTCTGAAATTTCAGTAAAATGAAAACCTGCAATAAGAGCAAATGCAATTGGTGTTAATACCAATGCCGTTAGAACAGACATACGTTTCGTCATAATCAAAACCATAAATACAATCATCATAAGAAATCCTAAGATTGCTAACACTTTATTCACCCCTTATGTTGTATACGCTTTCATTAATTATTGGTATCCCATTTCCAACCCTTTCTGTCATCATATCTGACGTTGAAATTGAAGTAAATATTATGAATTTTAATTCTTTTTCGGTCGATAAATGCTTTTTGTTCATTTTGTGCAACCGTTGTTCTTTTTGATGCCATATAAAAAAGCGGCCTCACTCGACCGCTTTTTCTCCTTGTATGAATTGCTCATAACGCCTTAATTGATCTTCCATAAAGACCTTTGCCTCTTTACTGTTCATATAACGACTTGTCCAGCCTTTTTGTTTTAACTGCTTTTTCCAGGACTCGGTTTGCGTCATTTTTTGAAGAAGCTGATCCCATTCACGAATCTCGTGCTGATTCATTTGCTTAGGTCCCATGACACCGCGCCAATGAGAAAAGATGAGCGGGATTCCTTGCTCTTTCCATGTAGGCACATCTTCAAAGCCCTCTAATCGCTTATTGGTTGTGGTCGCTATGAGTTTTAGCCTCTTCTTTTCATAATCATGACGCACCTCTGTAATAGTAGTCGTTGCTGCATCCACCTCATGGTCAATGAGCGCCTGAAATAAATCATCTGCACTGTCAAATTTCAAAAATTGAATGCGGTAAGGGTCAATCCCTGCCATTTCTGCTGCCCGGGCGAACGAGATTTGATCGTCATTCCCAAAGTCAGGGGCAAAACCAATCTTTAAAGAATCTGGTTTTTTCTTTAGTGTGTTTAACAGTTCCTTTCCATTTGAGAAAGGAGAATTTACAGGGACTGCGACGACCTGCCACTCTTCAGCAAGAATGGCGAGTGGTGTTACATCATTCATTGTTACGTTACTGCTGCCAAGCAAATTACGGCTCAATAATAAGCTTGAATTTAAACTAATATAATTGGCATCTTGCTCCATCATATACGTCCATCCTTTATCCACCGTTCCGTCTCTTTGATAAAGGATATTCACAGGCCGTTTCACCAGCTTCTCTTGTTCAAGCACTGATTTCATCACCTGAGCCGTTTGGTCAAATCCACCGTCAGGCACACCTGACACCACAATATATAATGGACTGCGCTGCTGGAAAGAATGTTCTGCTGTTTTTTCATTAAAGGTGAGCGACATACAAAGGCAGATCATGATGACAAGAAGTATTCCTTTTTTCATCTTTTATGACTCCGCTTGCTTTTTGGCAGAATAATATCTTCGTTCTGGTCTGCCAATGATCCCGTACGCAAGCTCTGCCCGACATTCTCCCGTTGTAACGAGATATTCTACGTAACGTCTCGCTGTTGTACGTGATACGCCCATTTTTTCTCCGAGTTCTTCCGCTGTAATCCCGCTATTCTCTGATGCCATCAGTGTTTTCACTTTGTCCAAGGTCAGTGAATTAATGCCTGTTGGCAGGTCTCGGTCACCCTTTTGTTTTGGTTCTTCCTGCATATGGCCAAAAAACAGATCAATCATTGTTTGATTGACTTCATCCTTTGAATTGATCAAGTCCTTCTTTTCTTTATATTCGGTTAAGACTTGCGTGAATTTTTGGGCTGTCACCGGTTTAATTAAATAATGAACCACTCCATAATGAAGGGCATCTCTTAGAAGCATTGTTTCCGTTGCAGCAGTAATAATGATGACATCTACTTCAGGATAACGTTCTCTTAAAAGCGGCAAAAGGTTTGTGCCGAGCTCATCAGGCATATACACGTCAAGCAAAATGAGATCGACCTGTTCTTTTTGGAGTGCCTCCCACATATCATTTGCACTCTTTGCCTTTCCAGCGACTTGAAAGCCTTGTATCTTTTGTATATAGGTTTCATGAATGGCAGCGATTCGAAAATCATCCTCCGCAATGAGTACCTTTATCACAATCTATTCCCCCTTTGTGCCTTTCGGTATGTATACAGTGAAGATGGCACCGCCTTCTTTTTGGTTCGTTACTTCAATCCAGCCCCCAAGTTCATCTAATACTTCTTTCACATTAGCTAGTCCGTAGCCTCGCCCTTCTCCCTTTGATGAATGACCTCTTGTGAAAAGATGTGACAGTTCTTTTTCATTCACCCCATCACCTGAATCAGAAACCTCTATGATAATATCAAATCCAATATCTGTGATGAACAGGCCTACCTCTCGCTTTTCCTTATTCAATACGGCCTCAAAGGCATTGTCTACGAGATTGCCAATAATGGTGATAAAGTGAGATAAACTCAAATGAGCTGGAAGCGGCTCCAATGAACTATTTTCATCAATATGGAAATGGACCTTCTTCTCAGATGCCTTGCCTAACTTTCCGAGTAAAATGGCTTGTATCTTCGGAGAGCGAATTTGCTTCATGAGTAAATCGTGCTGACGATTTTGAAGCGTATATTCTTCCTTAATTAAGTCGATGGCTTCATCCACTTGTTTCAGCTCAAGCAAGCCTAAAATGGCGTACAGCTTATTTGAGAACTCGTGTGTTTGTGCTCTAAGGTCTTCTGAATATTGGCTTACCTCTGTCAATGTATCCAGCAGCTTTGTCAGCTCTGTTTTCTCTCGAAAGCTCACAATTCCCCCGAATACTCTATGGTCCTGCACCACTTTTTTCACATTTAACACAAAGGTTTTATCATTGACGACGGTTTCGATGTTAGGTTCAATCGTCTCTGCCTTTAAATAGGAAAGAAGATTGGTATTTGGCAAGACTTGGTCAATATGATGCGGCAGCGCTGAAGAAGCACGCAGCATGTGTTCAGCTGACGTATTCATCATCGTAATCGCACCTTTACGGTCAAACGCAATGATTCCTTCTTTGATGGCATGCAGCATCGCTTCTCTTTCTCGATATAATGAAGCAATTTCATGCGGTTCAAGCCCTAATGTATCTTTGCGAATACTCTTTGTTAAAAAAATGGCACCGAATATGCCAGGCAGCAAAACAAGAAGGGCGATATAACTCAATTTGAATAGTTGATGGGCTGTCGCTTGATCGATTTCTCTTTTTAAAAATTCAACGGTGACTGTCCCAATAATTTCTTCATGCTGTCCTGTTTCTTTCATAATCGGGGCACTGCCCCTGACAACGATTTCACCAGCAGAATCACCAGTCGATATGGAGGTTCCTCCAAATAGCAGGGTACTCCTTCCTTCAGATACACTGATGGTTTTTCCAACATGCTCATGATTCGTATGAAAAAGGACCTTTCCTTTTTGATTGGTGATTAAGATGGCATGTGCTCTTACTTGCTCCTTCATTTGCTCGAGCACTGCCTGTTCTTCATTCTGAGATGCTGATGCGGCTACCGATGCTTTAATTGGCGGCATATATGATATCGTTCTAGCGGTTTGCACTGCCAGCTGTTCAGCTTGTCTCTGCCTTTCTGCTGTCTGCAAAAAACCAAAACAAATGGTCAATAAAGCAATGACAACAAGCAAAAGCCCGATAATTAATCCCAATATTTTCGTTTGTAAAGTGACTTTCCTTTTGCCCATCCTCACCGCCACAACCCCTAATTCAAATAGATTCATCGAATAAACTCTAAGAAAATCATATCATTTTTTCTTACGAAGTTGAGAGAAAATTCATTCAAACAAAAAAGGACGACTCAAATCAAGTCATCCCTGTTTGTTGATTACGTGATGGATAAACCAGCACTCGCATAGCCTGCTACGGTGTTAATTAAAGATAAGCCTGTTGCAGTCGCAGAGAATACAACCAGTAATCTTGTTTCCGGTGTAACTGGCACATTCAGGCCGGTAGCGATGCCGTTTGAAATAGCACCTATCGATAAAATCCCTGTTAAGTCTGGAGCCAATGTGACGCTCGCTACTTGAGTGAAGCTGTTATCTGGTGTCGGTGAAGCAAATAAGCTAGCTGTCACTGTGATGTTTGTGCCGACTAAAGAAAGTGCTGCTGTCGTACTAAAATAGCCGGCAAATGAAGTAATGGTACCAGCTCTCGGTACAGAAAATGCCATGTTTAATAAAGTTCCTGCGGCTCCTGTTAAATCAATGATCCCACCTACAATGCTGACACCTGTCGCTGAGTTACCAAATCCAACCAAGCTAGATGTCCCGACTAGACCGCCTCCGATTGTCGTCAAAACAGCAGGAGTTCCTGATGCAAATGGGATAATCGCACTCGATCCTGTGACACCTGTTGAACCAGTGGCTCCGGTGGCTCCTGTTTTCCCTGTTTTCCCTGCTTTTCCTGTTTTTCCGGTAGCGCCGGTTACTCCTCTTTCACCCGTTACTCCTGTCGCACCCGTTACCCCTGCCGCTCCCGTTACTCCTGCCGCACCAGTTATCCCTGTCGCTCCGGTATCTCCTGCCGCACCAGTTACCCCTGTCGCTCCGGTATCTCCTGCCGCTCCCGTTACTCCTGTCGCTCCCGTTACTCCTGTCGCTCCGGTATCTCCTGCCGCTCCCGTTACTCCTGTCGCTCCGGTATCTCCTGCCGCTCCCGTTACTCCTGTCGCTCCGGTATCTCCTGCCGCTCCCGTTACTCCTGTCGCTCCCGTTACTCCTGTCGCTCCGGTATCTCCTGTCGCACCAGTTACCCCTGTCGCTCCGGTATCTCCTGCCGCTCCCGTTATCCCTGTCGCTCCCGTTACTCCTGCCGCTCCCGTTACTCCTGCCGCACCCGTTATCCCTGTCGCTCCGGTATCTCCTGCCGCACCAGTTACCCCTGTCGCTCCGGTATCCCCTGTTGCTCCCGTTACTCCTGTCGCTCCCGTTACTCCCGTGTTGCCAGCGCCTGCTAATAACGTATAATCTGGAGATGTATCTGGGGTACCCATTGGCGATGCTGTATTCACCATATACGTACTACCCTTGTATGTCACAATTTGACCTAATGTATGTGTCGAAACCGTCTCTAGATCAAAATCCACTATTCCAATTAACCCTATTCCGGTTGCACCAGTTGAACCTTTGTCTCCCTTTACTCCCGCTGAACCTGCAGCAGCTAATAACGTGTAATCGGCCGATGTACTTGGTGTTCCTGATGGCAGAGCTTTATTCACTTTATATGTACTGCCATTGTATGTCACAACTTGATCTAGTGGATAGGTCGCTGCTACCGCTGGATCAAAATTCACAATTCGGGTTAACCCTACATCTACTGGGCCTGCTGAGCCTTTTCCATCCCCCCTTCCTGGCAAACCTTGTATTCCACAAACACATGGATCCTGTCCGCAACAAAGATTTTCCACTGACTTTTCAGGTTTTCCACTCTTACAACTATCACATACCCATCCATTATCCTTATACGCATCATACCAGCTTCCATTTTGGTAGTGGTCGGCCGAATGAGCTGGATATGTTTTTCTGCACTGTCTACATCTTCTCATAGAATCCCCCCTATCCATCGTATTCATCCATATGGGGAAAGGTGTATGTACACTTTTCATTTTATTTAGAAATATTGAAAAGACCTTGCACTCCATGCACAAGGTCTTTTCTTCATTGAAATCTCATCGTCATTTTTAAATCCTTTCCTACCATACTATAGTCAATATCCGCTGGACGGATCGCCTCTTTTAGTTTTTTTATTCCTTTTCCTTCAAACATAGTAGGTGCATCTTTCCCGCCAATCAATAAAGGTGCCATATAAATAACAGCTTCATTCACAAGTGACGCTTCTAAAAATGACGCACTCACACTGCCTCCTGCCTCAACAAGTACTGACATCACAGAGCGCTTCTTTAACATGTGTAACACATCTTGAAGATCTGTCCATCGTTCCCCGTTTGTGACAAATACTTCATACCCTTTTTGCACAAGCTGATCATACTTTTTTTGATCGTACATTCGTGAGGTACAAATAATGGTTTCTGCCATATGATCTGTTAAACATTTTGCATGAAGCGGGATCCTTAATGTTGAATCTAAAATGACACGAATGGGCTGAGTGATGAATGAATCCTTCACAATTAAACCTGCATCATCTTGAATAATCGTTTCAACTCCTGTAATCACCGCATCTGCTTCTTGACGTAAAAGCTGCACTTCCGTTCTCGCTTCTGTTCCGGTGATCCATTTGCTTTCTTGATAAGCCGTTGCAATTTTCCCATCTATTGAAATAGCTGATTTTAATATGACATACGGAAGGTCTGATTGAATCAAATGAAAAAAAGGCAAATTTAAGCGGTCTGCTTCCTGTTTACATATTCCTTCTTCTACTTCTAACCCTGCTTCTTTCAACATGGTCATCCCTTTACCTGCTACAAGCGGATTCGGATCTTGAGTGCCAATGACCACACGTTTCACACCGCTCTTGATGATGGCTTGTGTGCAAGGACCCGTTTTTCCTTGATGCGTACAAGGTTCGAGTGTCACATACATGTCAGCCCCCTTCGCCTTTTCTCCTGCCATTTGCAGCGCATGAATTTCAGCATGCGGCTCACCTGCCTTCAAGTGAGCACCAATCCCAACGATCTCCCCGCGTAGAACAATCACTGCACCGACAAGCGGATTGGGTGAGGTTTGTCCTTTCATTGCCTTTGCGTTGGCAATGGCCAGCTTCATATAAAAAACATCGTCTTTCATCTGTGGCTCCTTTCTTCTCTTTCAAGGGAAAGAACTCCTTCAGGAAAATGAAGGAGTTCTATTCTCATGTGCTAAATTTTTTCCATCCGTTTCTTTTCAGATCGATCATAGTAAGGCAAGGAATAAAACAGTTTATACGATGCTCGTTGTTTACAGAAACAGCATTTGCGTAATTCATATTTATTAATGAGGAGCACATGCGGACAATTGAGTACAGTCAGACCCTTTTTCATATGTTCCTTGCAAACACTTATCATGAGAATCCCCCGCTTACATTCTTTTTCTTAATGAGAGATTACTTCTTTCGGAAATTGTTCAAATAAGCGCAGTACTTCCGTATGCGTACCATCTTCTCTAATGTGATAAATACCGCCGTCATATGAGCTTGCATATACATCATTACCTAATTGTCTGATTGCACTAATCCCATTCTTGGCAATTCTGATTGGACCAGTATTCACATGTAACTCTGGATTCCACACAACGATGTATCCCCAATAATCTCCGCTCACAATATAGCCAGAATCTGTAACAGTGACTGATTTAATGGAATATTGATGCTCATTGTGCTGGTCTAAAATTCTACCTGTATGCAAATCAAACAATCTGACATTCTTGTCACGGCTGACAATGGCAATGCGGTCTCTTTTGCTATCAATAAATACATCATTTAATAGCTCTGTCGCACCGATATATTCCGCTTTTAAGGACAAACTCTTTTTATCTAGAAGACAGATGGTCCCTTCAACCGCAGCGGTGATGATATGATCTCCTTCTACCTTTAATGCTTTGACCGCACAATCATGTGCTTTGGAACGGCCGATTTCCTTTAAGTGTTCCGTCGAAATGACATGCACATAACCGCCGTAAGTTCCAATATAGAATTGCCGGTCCTCCTCGTGGAAATACACACTGTTGACTGGGCCTGTGTTGAGATCAAAAGAGACCATTTGCTGTAATGATTCGTGTACAATGTGCACTTGACTTGCATGATCTCCCCAAGCATAATAGCTTCCATCCCGTGCGACAGCCACCCCATTTGTTAAAACGCCTGTCGATTTTGCGATTTCGATCCCGTTTTTTCTGAATTTTCCGTCATCTGATGCGGTGATGATGTCACCCGTATCAGTCAACGCAATATCATTAATAGACGGTGTCGCCAGTTCAATCTCATCAGATATGACTTTTCCCTCTTCAATCGACCATTCACAATACGTTTTCCCAAAGCTGGCTCCTAGGATGGCCTTCTCATCCTCTGTCCAGACAAGCGAGCGCTCCCATTGATATTTATGAGGCAGCAGCGTATCGATTAAATCTCCCGTTTCATAATTCCACAGCTTAATTAAATGGTCATAGCCTGCTGTCAGCAAGTAATCTCCGCTCGGAGAAAAATTCACACGCTTTACACCCTGTAAATGGGCTTTGATGATTTTTTTCTCCTGTAAAGTGTTCGCATCATATATGATGACGGTGCCATCATCTCTGCCAAGTGCAAACACTTCTTTTTGATTGCTGCCGCTGATTGTGTCCAGCTCATAATCAAATGGGCCAATTTCCCCCACAATTTCTCCTGTATCATACAGCCAAACAAGGACATAGCCATCATCACCTGTTGTATAAGCTTTATCCCCATGTATCCATACAGCTAATACATCTTTGCTATGTCCATGGAATTCTCGTAAGATGGCTCCTGTTTCGATATCCCATACTAAGCATCTTCTATCTCTAGATACCGATACTAGCAAGGTATCCTGTTTGGCAAAGGCGACGGCTTCCACATCATCCGCATGACCAAACAGCGTACGAATTCGTGTCTGTGTGCCTGTATCATACAATTGAATGGTATAGTCTGACGATGCACTCGCTAGATACTTTCCACTTTCAGAAAGAGATAAAGAGTTAATGATATGCTCGTGACTCCCGATAAACGTTCCTTCTCCTGTTGCCCGGTCCCACTTATAAATACAGCGGTCATAGCCGCCAGTGTAGACAATTTGGTCATGCTCAGTAGATAAAACAGATGTAATTGGTCCTCTATGCATGGTTTTACACTCCTATCTTTATATGTTTTTTTGACGAGTAACTAGACGAAAACCAGTAAATCGAAAAACGGGGTCTGGGTGCTTCCCGTGTCTTCTTGCGACTCTGCATAAATCTCCGCCTCTTGCGAAGGAGCCGCCTTTTAGAATGTAGTAATCGCTGCCGATTGTTTCCGTTAAATCATCTACGACCTCGATCCCGCCTTCATATACGTGATATTTGGTGTTGACCCATTCCTCGACATTGCCTCCCATATCATAAAGTCCAAATAGGGATCTGCCCTTTTCGTAATGACGGACAGGCGTCGTTTTTTCGATATTGGATTCGTGCGTATTGCAGCAAGAAGGATCGAACTCATCTCCCCACGGGTATTGATTTCTCGTGTTACCCCGGGCAGCATACTCCCATTCTTCTTCAGTAGGGATTGAAACGTCATATCCGAGCTTCCCGCTCAGCCACTGACAGAACGAGAAGGCTTCCTCGATATCCATGCCCCAAGCTGGATGGTCTTTTCCTCCGCCAAGCTCTGGGTTCGTTAAGCTTTCCGGATAAGTCTGGCCTGTTTCATCACAATAGCTTTGATACAATTCATTTGGTACGACCGTATCTGAGATAAAAAATTCATTGATATACGGCTGATAGGATGGAAATTCTTTGTACAGCCATTTTTGAAATTTTTTCTCACGTCCATAGGCTGGATTGAGAAGCTTGTCCTTCCAAAATTCTGATGCCTTTTTCATATCTTCTTCATTACTTCCAATCGTTGCATAGCCGCTTGGGATTTGAATCCAATTGATATCAGGTTTCACGCTTTTCTCCCGCCTTCTTTAAATAAACTCATCTACTGATTAATTAATTTCTTCTCATCGACCATATGCCCTGAGGCTGCTTTTGCCTTTAAATACGCTTCGTTATAGAGAGAGGCTTCTACCGTATGATCAAATCGTAAAACTGGAAGCCCGTAAGCAGCAATGGAGTCGACTTTATCTGGATTGTTTGTTAACAGGTGCAATGGTTTCCCTTTGTTTAAGTAGTGCAATACAGCCGCAGCTTCCTCGTAATGCCGATCATCATCTCCGCAGCCGATCAGGCGATTGGCCTCAAACGTATCCAGTTTCATTTCCTGTAATTTATACGTGAATGCTTTCGCCATCAGCCCAATGGAACGCCCTTCTTGGTTGGCCATATACACAAGCATGCCTTTTCCGTGTTCTGTGATTTTCTTCAGCGATAACGCAAGCTGTGGACCGCAATCACATTTCAGTGACCCAAACACATCCCCTGTTTGGCAGACACTATGAATTCGCACAAGCGGAGGTACCTCATTTTCAAAGTCGCCAAATAGGAGACAAGAGGAAAATGTTTGCTGCGTGGTACTCATTTGTACAATGGATTCGATCGTTGGCTTTGTATCTGGTTCAACAGGTGAAAAGGCATACCATTTAAACTGCACCTCCTCATGTTGAATAGAGATTGGCAGATTCACTGGCCCCACGAGCAAATAGTTTTTTTCTTGAAATGAAAAATGATGAATCATTGATTGTAATTCAGCTACAAACTTGTTCATTTGTCTCCCCCCTATTCATCACTGCACCCAATTCGATTTTGACAGCGCAGTGATGGAGTGATGAATATGCACACTCCCTCAGCCTGGGCACGCGTTTCCAGCTGCAATCATGGCTTGTGAGGAAATGCCTGTACAAATGCCGGGTGCATACATTCGCTCCATGGATGCGCGATGCCTCTCATCGTTTAAGTCCCTTTATTTTCGTAAAAGAAATGCCTGAAGAACGACGACTCTTCGACCTGGCCTTTGTCCAGTACAAAGGAGCAGAAATCGAGCTTCATACGCTGTATTCTCTGTAAGAGCAGCGACACCATCCGGTAATTGCACGCCCTTTCTTAAAAGAACACCTCCGTAAGCTTCGAGCTGCTTTCTACCTTTTACTAGAAGATCTGGTTCTTTATATGCTATTGGTCACATAAGTGCGTATCAGCTGGGCTCGCCACTCACCATTGATGAATAGATGATACTTCTTTTCAGCTATAATGATTGCAGCACTTAAGCCACTTGGACTTGAACCTGCACCAAGAACCATCACTTCATACATCGTGTTTATCCTCCTTTGTACTAGATTTTGACGGCAATGACATGATGCTGGCTGATTCCGGCCTTTGCTTTTAATGGTGCAATCGATACAAGCTCAAGACCTGATGTACAAATTCTTTCTCCAAGCTGAGAATCTGAAAACGAAAAATGAAATCGGCCATCTTCTCCGATTAATCCTGTTTTCCACTCTTCTCCCCATACAACAAGTGAAAAGACGCCACCTTCATGAAGTAAAGAAGAGACCTGCTTTAAGTAACGTTCGTGATCATCAGGATGTTGATGGTGAAAACAGCCATGATCTAAAATTAAATCAAACTGCACCTCGCGCCCCTGATCACTCGACCATGACATAAAATCCTGATGAACGAAATGGACAGAAATCGTGTCTTTTTTCTTTAACCCTTCCCACTCCTCATGCTCATACAGATCAATGCCGACATATGCTGAAAGTCCGCTTAAATGTTCAAGTGCCCGGCCGTTCCCGCACCCGATATCCAGCACAGAAGCAAGTGCATCCTTTTCCCTTGAACGCCATGCCTTTAATGACATCACAGCTGCGTCCGTTAATGACGGATCAGTGGACCACATATCTGTTCTTTGCTCATAGTGTTCTTGAAATGCCATGCGCATTTTTTCTAAATACAACCCACTGTCTTCATGGTACAAAGCCTTTTTCATCACGGGACCTCCTTCAATTCACAATCACCTTTTCTGACAATGATGGTCTTCAAGCAAAAAGCCTTATGATAGAATGAAAGATGGATTTTCTAGAAAAATCTGTTTTCTAAAAAAAGAGAAGCATCCCACATGTTCATTCTTCTTTTTCAGCACTCATCCTCACATGCAGCCATTCGCAAGATACGGCGCCTCAGCTTGTTGTCTCTTTTTTTCATATGAGTTCACCTCCTTCACTGCTTGATCAAGGTTTAATTGAAAGCGCTTTCTCTTTTGTATTCCTCTAATCGGCTTATACAAGAACTGACATCTTTTTGATACATCTTGCAAATTGATCGTAGTAGAAAGTTCAAACTATTGTTTAAAACGACTATCATTCTTCCGTTTCTTCTTCAAATAAAAAATCATTTTCTCTAGTCTAGTAGAACATGTATATCCCTCAGAATCACTTGTCCTTTGGTTGCATGCACCACCTTTCACTAGAATATGCTTCGAGTAAACCTACCAGATTTTTTAACAACTAATTCCATAACGACTGGATTAAGCTCAATATATTGTTTTTAGATTATTTTGTCAATAGATTATTTCCTAAATATTAGAATGAATTTTCTAATTGAAAATACAGGTATTTTTCGTGGTTTCTTGACCTTAAAACACTAATTTCTACACAAAAATACAATTTAAATCTATAGAACTAAGAAATTTATCTACTAAATTACACAAGATTTTTATTTCATTTTGAGACAAAAATGAAATATATCATAATTATTTCCCGAGTGGTTATTTGTGATATTTCGACTATTTTTTCTGTTTTTTGATGATTTTCTTTGGTATTTCTACATTTTCAATTAGATGATTTACTGTTTATTCCAATCCATTCAACTTTCTTATTACAGTAAAAAAGATGGATGTCTGATCTAAACATGAAGACATGAAAAAAAGCCCCTTACAAAAGTAAGAGGCTTAGCGTGTAGACAACTCTCGCATTCTTTGTCAGGTCTGCGCTCTGGTGCTCACGAATGTCAAATTCGCTTCGTTCCAGTGCTCGTCCTTCCTTGACTTCAAAAGAAGACAAAGGGCTAAAATAAAAATTTCAGCCCTTTGTCAAGAGGCTTTTTAAAGTTTGCGTTTAGGCCCAGGTTTTCACTTTTTCATGATCTGTTACAAATAGAAGGACTTTTCCCTCGTCTAAGTGTTCTTCAAATGTTTCAGCTTCTTCTTTAGTGAATCCAATCTCTTGAATTTTATTGCGGAGCTCATCGCCCTTTTTACTAAAGATATTCCCAACAGCATGTTTAAGTCCAACTTCTCTTGGACCTATCGTATTGGCATCTGCATGACTTGCAATACGCTCTGTTCGGTCATCGTCATGGGACAGAACATAAATGTCCTCTCTTGCAACACCGAGTTCTTTTAATTGCTCTACATCTCGTTGAAGTGTTTCATCATTTGAATACTCTCTTACAACAGGTTTCATTTTATATTCCTCCTTTAACCTCTTACGAATCTTTTACCCGTCACTTTTGTCATTAAACCTTCCACGAGCACATCCATTTTGCTGCATGTATTTACCGTGCCTATTGACTTATTTTTGACAAAAACCCTGTGAAATTGACTAAATTTTCTGAAATATCGTGTTCATTCCTGTTGATTTGTTGTACAATTCTTATACTGGAGGCTAGAAATGAGGTAGAGCTGATGTATTATTTTTCAGTGGAGCAGCAGTTTAATGCTTGGGTTGTCAGTGATTTGGTGAAACAGCTTTTTCAAAAGTGGAATCCTGAAGAAGCAAAAGCAAAGTCGCTTACATTGTTTGCTGAACAGCACTTTCACATCTCCATTGATTATCTCTTTTCTATCATTATGAACATTGGAGATATCGAGTCGATTGATCAAGATCCACAAGACCTGTTGTCCTCATACTTGAATATCCTTTTTCCTTTTGTGACGCGCGATATGATAAAAGCCTCCATGCAAAATGCAAATGAATATTTGTTAAAAGAACGTGATGCGGACGTATATCAGCTGTTTGGTTGTCTCCCGCCGCTCTTCTCTGTCTCTTTTCAAAAAAAGTAGTCCCATTCTTTTGGATGGTGGCTGCTTTTTTGTATGTGTTTTGAAAAGACCGTATGTTTTGAATGAAAAGAAGCATCATGTTAATGTAAAACTAGGATGCAAGTGAAAGGAAGGATTTGACATGAGTCAACAAAAGCAAATTCAATTAGCAAAACGTCCAAAAGGATTACCTACAAAAGATGTTTTTCGTTTTGAAACAGTTGATATACCCGTGCCGCAAGATGGCGAAGTCTTGATTCAAACGAAATATGTTTCTGTAGATCCTTATATGAGAGGACGAATGCAGGATACAAAATCCTATACACCTCCGTTCAAACTAAATGAAGTGATTCAAGGTGGTGTTGTCGGAGAAGTCGTCGAGTCAACATCTCCTCAATTTGAAAAAGGTGATTTTGTCCTTGGATTCCTCGGCTGGCAGGAATATTCGACTGCCAAAGCTGAGTCGCTGACAAAAATTGATCCATCCATTGCGCCATTATCCTATTACTTAGGGATTTTGGGCATGCCTGGGCAAACAGCCTATTTTGGACTTCTTTCAATTGGTCAGCCAAAAGAAGGCGAGACGGTTGTCATTTCAGGAGCCGCAGGTGCCGTTGGTTCCGTTGTCGGACAAATCGCTAAAATCAAAGGCGCACACGTCGTCGGAATTGCCGGATCTGATGATAAACTTGCTTATTTAAAAGAGCTGGGCTTTGATGAAACCATTAATTATAAAACAACAAATGATTTAGATGATGCTATTGCAAAAGCCTGTCCAAACGGTGTCGATGTGTATTTTGACAATGTAGGCGGTGAGATTTCTGACGCAGTGATGAATCATTTGAACCGTTTTGCACGCATTCCAGTGTGCGGGGCTATTTCTTCTTATAACATTAGCGCAAGCGAGGACATTGGACCGCGTGTGCAAACAAAGCTCATTAAAACAAGCGCATTGATGCAAGGGTTTATTGTTGCCAACTACGCAGATCGTTTTGAAGAGGCGGCAAAGGATCTTGCACAATGGGTGAAAGAAGATCAACTCACTTACAAAGAAACCATTACCGAAGGCTTTGACAACATTCCTGATGCATTCATTGGACTGTTCAAAGGCGAAAATGTCGGGAAACAGCTTGTCAAAATTTCATAACAAGAAAAGGACCCTGCCTTCTGGCGGGTCCTTTTTTTATGCCTGTTGAGGCGCAAGATGCAGCTGGCCTTGCTTATACACAATTTCCTCAAGCGAGATATTCAGCTTTTTCGCCATTTTTTTCAGCATCGCATGCTCTTGATGTGTGACAAGGCTGATGACAGCCCCTTCTTTGCCTGCACGGCCTGTTCTGCCTGAACGGTGGATATAGCCTTCTTCATTTGGCAGATCTGCATGAATCACGTACGGCAAATCATCAATATCAATGCCTCTTGCTGCAATATCTGTTGCTAAAAGAAGCGGGAATTCACGCTGTTCGAATGACTTCAAGATCACAGCACGTTCCGCTTTTTTCGCTTCACTATGAAGCACACCAAGGTCCACATGGTGATACGCTAATTTCTCTGCATAAATGCTTAAGTTCGTGATATCACGGACAAAGACGAGCGCGTGCATGTCCTCAAGCCGCGATAGCTTTTGCAGTAATTTCACTTTATCCCGCTGATCACATAACAGATAATAGTGACCTACCTTCTGCGCTTCTTCTTGGCTTCTGCCGATTTTCAACACCTCTGGTTCAGATGTCATTTCTTTGATTAGTTGAATCGTTTCCTCTTTCAAAGTCGCAGAAAAACAAAGGATTTGTCTTTCTTTTAATGTGGATTTAATGATCGCTTGGATCGTTTTCATATGCTCTGGCACAAGAAGCTGATCTGCTTCGTCTAATACGATCGTTTTGACTTCATGCATTTTCAGTTTCTTGATTTTGATTAATTCTTGTACACGGCCAGGTGTGGCCACAACGATGTTCGGGTGTTTCTTTAGCTTTTCCTGCTGCTTCTTGATGTTCGCTCCGCCAATCAAGGAGACAGCTTTGATGTCTGATCCTTGTTTGAACTCTTGCACGACATCAAAAATTTGCATCACAAGCTCTCTTGAAGGTGCCAAGATTAAGACTTGCGGGTGTTTGATATTCACATCAATTTTATTTAAGAGCGGCAGAACATACGCAAGTGTCTTCCCTGTTCCAGTTGGTGATTCTGCAATCACATCACGCTTCTTCGTAATCCACTCTGCTGTTTTTTCTTGTATAGCTGTTGGTTGCCCGAAGCCAGCCGCTTCAAAGTTCTCTTGAATAAATGGCTTTGCTTCTTTAAAAAATGCCCAAGTTTCCGTCATGTCGATCTCCTTTATCCTCATTCAATCTATCCTTAAGTATCTCAAAATCAGCTTTGAAACGCAATTTTTCTTTTGATGCTTTTATCGAGCCGGACAGTTCGATATAATCATGAGAGGCACTAGCCGTTTTGAATCTATTTGAGGTGTAAAAAATGATATTATCTGTTAAAGATTTAAGCCATGGCTTTGGTGACAGAGCCATTTTCCACGAAGTCTCCTTCCGTTTATTAAAAGGCGAGCATGTCGGCTTAATCGGCGCCAACGGTGAAGGAAAGTCAACGTTTATGAATATTATTACTGGTAAGCTAGAGCCAGATGCAGGAAAAGTCGAATGGGCTAAAAATGTCCGCGTCGGCTACCTTGATCAGCATACGGTACTAGAAAAGGGAAGAACCATTCGTGAGGTCCTTCAGGATGCCTTCCATTATTTATTTTCCATGGAAGCAGCAATGAATGACATTTATGGAAAAATGGGTGAAGCTGACCCTGATGAGCTAGAAAAGCTGCTAGAAGAAGTTGGCATCATTCAGGATGCACTGACAAACAATGATTTCTATATCATTGATTCCAAGGTAGAAGAAATTGCAAGAGGTCTTGGGTTAACGGATCTTGGGCTAGACCGTGATGTGACAGAGCTGAGCGGTGGTCAGCGTACGAAAGTGCTGCTTGCGAAATTGCTGTTAGAGAAGCCAGAAATTCTCCTTCTCGATGAGCCGACCAACTATTTGGATGAGCAGCATATTGAGTGGCTGAAGCGCTATTTACAGGAGTATGAAAATGCGTTTATCCTCATCTCACATGACATTCCGTTTTTAAACAGTGTCATTAACTTGATTTATCATGTCGAAAATCAAGAATTGACACGCTACGTCGGTGATTATGATCAATTCAAACAAGTGTACGAAGTCAAAAAGCAGCAGCTGGAAGCAGCCTATAAAAGGCAGCAGCAAGAAGTCGCTGAATTAAAGGATTTTGTCGCCAGAAACAAAGCACGTGTCAGCACAAGAAATATGGCCATGTCTCGTCAAAAGAAGCTGGATAAGATGGACATGATTGAATTGGCCGCAGAAAAGCCAAAACCAGAATTTCACTTTAAGCCTGCACGTACTTCCGGGAAATTGATTTTTGAAACGAAGGATTTAGTGATCGGTTATGAGGAGCCGCTCTCTCGCCCTTTGAATCTGAAAATGGAACGCGGGCAAAAAATTGCGTTATACGGCGCAAATGGAATCGGAAAAACGACGTTGCTGCGAAGTCTTCTAGGAGAGATCACGCCAATTTCTGGTGAGGTTGAACGCGGAGAATTCCTGCACATTGGCTACTTTGAGCAGGAAGTAAAAGAGCAAAACAGCAACACCTGTATTGAAGAGGTGTGGAGCACCTTCCCTTCTTACACACAATATGAAGTAAGAGCTGCCCTTGCCAAATGCGGATTAACGACAAAACATATTGAAAGCCGCGTATCTGTTTTAAGCGGAGGAGAGAAAGCAAAGGTTCGTCTTTGCAAGCTGATCAACGAAGAAACCAATTTACTTGTTCTCGATGAGCCGACAAACCACTTGGATTTCGATGCCAAAGAAGAACTAAAACGCGCTCTAAAAGAATATAAAGGCAGCGTCTTATTGATTTCTCACGAACCTGAATTTTATCAAGATGTTGCAACCGAAACATGGAATTGCGAATCTTGGACGACAAAAGTATTATAACGACAAAAAATCCTTATGTCTTATGCAGATATAAGGATTTTTTCTAATTAATGCCCTGCTTGAATATTCACCAAATGCTTTCGGCCAAGGAGCAGGATGATCATTCCTAGCAGAACAACAGCCGCCCCTACATAGTAAGGTGTGCTTGCTGTAAAGGCTTCAGCGAGTACTCCGGCAACCCAAGGAGCAATCGCACCACCAATAAATCGTACGGCACTGTATGAAGATGAAGCAATCGAACGCTCAACAGGTGCCGAACCCATTACAGCCGTCGTGAGCACTGTATTGATCATGCCGAGAATTCCCCCAGCCATGACAATCCCGCAGATGACTACGACAACATGTGACGTCCATACCCCAATGCCGAATAAAATCACTGCAAACGAAGCAAACAGAACAACAAGGGCAGTCAATGTACCAAGTTTGCGATGAATGACCGGAGCTGAAAAGACAGATGTCACAGCCAAAAATAATCCCCATCCAAAAAAGACATAGCCAAGACCATGCTCATCAAGATGGAGCACAAATGGCGAATATGCTAGAAGAACAAAGAAGCCGAAATTATATAAAAAAGCAGCAGATGCCATCGTTAAAAGTCCTTTATATTTCAAAGCTCCGACAGCCTCGAATAATTTCACCTTTTTCTGAGGCTTCTGCATAGATGGAAGCATAAACGTAATGGCTAAAAGAGCGACGAGCATTAACACCGCAACGCCAAAGAATGGGCCGCGCCAAGAGATGGTTCCAAGCTCACCGCCAAGGAGCGGTCCAACAGAAATCCCAAGACCTAGTGCGGCCTCATATAAAATAATGGCCTTCGCACTTCCCCCAACAGACACACCAACAATGACAGAGAGTGCAGTTGAAATGAATAAGGCATTCCCAATGCCCCATCCTCCTCTAAAGCCAATTAATTCGTTAATGGTTGAAGAGGTACCGCCTAAAGCAGAAAAGACAATAATAAAGATGAGTCCTACTAATAACGTCCATTTCGCACCAATACGACTAGAAATAAAGCCGGTAAAAAACATGACAAAGCCTGTCACAAGTAAGTAGCTCGTAAATAAAAGGGAGACCTGACTTGGAGATGCATCTAATTGTGATGCAATGGCTGGCAAAATCGGGTCTACGAGCCCAATTCCCATAAACGAAATCACACACGCAAAGGCTACAGCCCAAACGGCTTTCGGCTGCCTAAGCAGACTTGCGCGCTGTTTCAATACTTCTTCTTCCTTCATTCCATCAGAACCTTTCCTTCAAATGTTGACAAAATAAAATAAACACACAGAGGTGTTTATTTTAGCCCTTTGTCTTCTTTTCAGCGTGATAGAAAACCTTTGCAGTCTAGGAAGGACGAGTACCGGAGCGGAGCGAATTTGACATTCGTGAGCACCGGCACGCAGACCTGACACAGAATGCGAGGGTTTGTCTACACGCTGAAATAAACACACAGAGGTGTTTATTTTTGTAATTGCTCAATAGCATGAGCCGCTCTTTCTTTCATCGTTTCAAGATCCTTTTTAAAGGATTGAATCGTTTCAAGCTTTTTTGTAATCAATTGATGCTGTTCATGAAGCTGCGCCTCAATATCTAACAGCTTCTCTAATCGTTCCTTCGGATCAAGTGACAGCAAGTAACCTTCTTTATTCAGCTCTAGCTGCTTTCCTATTTCCATAAACGATTGAAGCTCTTGTAAAGAAAAGCCGAGTACCTCTTTTGCCTGCATTACTTTCTCTAGTTCTTCCATGTCGTCCTCTGAGTAAAGTCTGACACCGCCCTCTGTCCGCTTTGGTGCTGATAATAAACCAATCTCTTCATAAAAACGAATCGTCCGTTTTGTCAGACCGCTCCTTTTCGCCACTTGATCAATTTTCATCCATTCCATCGCCAGTGCCTCCTGCTCATCAATTCATGTTTTATTATACACCTTTATAACCTTAACGTAAACGTTATATTATTCACCCTTGATTTCTTTTATCATTTGATGCAAAATAAATAGGAATTATTACGATTTATAGGAGGGACTTCATGCTATCTTTTCCACCCAAAAAAGAACGCCATCAGCTATTTGGATCTGTACCGCCAACCCTTGGAACGAAGCCTTGTCATAAAGAGGACATGATGGACATACAAAAAACCGAGCAGGACTTTTATTTTGATCTTGAACAAGTGGGCATCTGCCGCGTGTCCTATCCTGTACATATTTTGTCTGAAACGACACCACAGCATCAAACAACTTCCGCTGTCTTTGCACTGAGCACATATCTTCCAGCTCATCAAAAAGGTATTCATATGAGCCGTCTCACCGAACAGCTGCACTCGTTTTATGACAGCGGCAAACCGCTTGATGTGAATTCCTTAAAAGAACTGACGGCACAGCTTGCCAAGCAAATGAAGCAGCCATCTGCCGCGGTTCAAGCTTCCTTCCCTTGGTACATAGAAAAAAAGAGCCCGACAGCGGAAAGACAGGTTTGATGCATGCGACTGTGCAATATGACGTCCATTTTCATGAAAAAAACGGATTTACCTGTAAAATTGGTTGCAACGCACAGGTCACAACCTTATGTCCTTGTTCAAAGGAAATCAGCGAATATGGCGCGCATAATGCATAATCAGCGCGGCTCTGTTTCCATTCAAGTAGAGCTGTTTGAACAAGCATTGCTCCCTGACGACATGAAGGCAGTTCTTTTACACATTATTGAGTCCAATGCGAGCGCACCGCTTTATCCCGTGCTCAAAAGACCTGATGAAAAGAAAGTGACGGAAGAGGCATATGAAAATCCACGCTTTGTAGAGGATGTAGCGAGGTTAATTGCGGTCGAACTGTATGAAGAAAGCTGGATCAAAGGGTTCCAAGTCGAGTGCCGAAATGAGGAGTCCATTCACCAGCATGATGCCTATGCAAAATGCTCTTTTCAAAAAAACTGTAGAGTGACTCTACAGTTCAGGTGGTTGTCTAAGGGCTAATGATAGCCCTTAGTTTTATTTTCTACGTAATTAACGACTAGAATGCGAGGGTTTGTCAATACACTTAATTGCCTTCTAATTCCTCAATCATCAGCGACAGTTCTGTCCAGCGATCCATCGCTTGTTCTAATTCTTCAGCGACGGCTTTTTGTTCATCCATCAGCTCTTGGATTTTCCCAAAATCACTGCCAGCCTCAGCGATACTGGCTTCAAGCTGCTGGTGTTTTTCCTCTAATGCCTGTATCCGATCCTCAATCCCATCCCATTCAAGCTGATCTTTATAGGATAGTTTTTTTCTCTTTTTAGGTGCGGCTTCCACTTGTTTTTCAGCAGGCTTTGTCTCTGTTCGCTTCTCTGCTTTTTCCTGCTCCATGTAATCGCTGTAAGCTCCTTGGAAATGGGAGATCCGGCCATTTCCTTCAAAGACAAGCAGGCGATTGACGACTCGGTCTAGGAAATAGCGGTCATGCGACACCGTGATGACAACGCCAGGGAACTGTTCTAAATAATCCTCTAAGATGCTGAGCGTCTCTGTATCAAGGTCGTTCGTCGGCTCATCTAAAAAGAGAACATTCGGCTCTTCCATCAAGACTTTCAATAAATACAGCCTGCGGCGCTCTCCCCCTGACAGCTTGCGTATAAAAGTCCGCTGCATGGATCTTGGGAATAAGAACCGCTCTAGCATTTGCTCTGCTGTCACGATCGCGCCATCAGATGTCTTGACGATTTCAGCTGTTTCCTTGATGTAATCAATGATGGTCAGCTCTTCATTCATTTCTTTATGATCCTGCGTGTAATAGCCAATTCGAACCGTTTGTCCAATGACCAATTGTCCGGTAGTCGGTTCCATTTTGCCCGCTAAACAATTGAGTAAAGTGGTTTTACCCACCCCGTTCGGTCCGATCAATCCTATACGGTCGCCCGGCACGACTAAATCAGTAAACCGCTCCACAAGTGTCTGACCAGCAAATGAAATCGACATGTCTTCTGCCTCAATGACCTGTTTTCCAAGGCGGTGGGAGCCGATAGCAAAATCAAGCTCACCTTTTGCATCGAGCCCTTTTTGATCCTTCAGCTCTTCTACTCTGCCAATGCGTGCTTTTTGCTTCGTCGTTCTTGCTTTTGCCCCTCTTCTGAGCCATGCAAGTTCTCGTCTAAGCAGGTTTTGACGTTTCGTTTCTTTTACCTGAGCTTCTGCTTCTCGTTCCGCTCTTTTTTCTAAAAAGACTTCATAATTTCCTTTATACGTATAGAGCTGCCCTTGATTTAATTCATAAATTCGATTGGCGACGCGGTTTAAGAAATAACGATCATGCGTCACCAGAATGACAGCACCGCTGTATTGACTTAAGTATCCTTCGAGCCATTCAATTGTTGCATTATCTAGATGGTTGGTCGGCTCATCTAAAATCAGCAAACCCGCAGGCTGTATTAAATTTTTAGCAATCGCGACACGCTTTTTCTGGCCGCCTGATAATGCATGAACAAAGCGGCTCACATCTTTGACCCCAAGCTTTGTCAAAATCGTTTTTGCCGAAAGGTTCGCATCCCATGCGTCCTCCTGATCCATTTGATTTTGCATGCGCATCAGCGCTTCTTGTTTTGCTTCATTTTGGGGATCATGCTCTAAATCGGCGAGCGCCTGTTCATACGCCTTCATCGTTTGAATGATTGGTGCAGTTCCAGAAAAAATGTAATCAAGAATCGTTTCATCCCCGCTCATTTCAGGGTCTTGCTCGAGAAATTCGATATCAAGTGTCCCTGCTTTCGTGATGTCACCCTCCTCAAACGATTCAAGTCCTGCAATCACCTTTAAGAGCGTTGACTTCCCTGTTCCATTTGGTCCAATTAACCCAATCCGTTCCTTTAGTTCTATATGAAAAGAAATATGATCAAACAGCGTTTTTTCGCCATAGGTTTTATATAATCCTTCAACATTCAATAAACTCATTTTTATCAGCCCTTACATAGATTCTTCCTTTATTTTAAATCAGCCAGTACAAGAAAACTAGTTTTAAAAAAACCGCTGCTGAAAAGAATGTTTCCTTTCGATGCTCGATACACTATGAAGAGGTGATCTAAAGATGATAACCATTAGCTTATGTATGATTGTGAAAAATGAAGAGGAGGTTTTAGCGGACTGTCTTTCTTCTGTTCAAGACATTGTAGATGAAATGATCATCGTTGATACGGGATCATCAGACCGAACGAAGGAAATTGCTCACTCCTTTTCAGCACAGGTGCTGGATTTTGAATGGGTCCAGCACTTTGCAAAAGCACGCAATTTCGCTTTTTCACATGCAACAAAAGAGTATATCTTCTGGCTGGATGCTGACGATGTCCTGCTTGAAGAAGACCGAAAAAAACTTCTTCACCTCAAGCAGACACTTGATCCCGCGGTGGATGCCGTCTCTATGTTTTATCACGTTGGATTTGATGAGGACGGCCGGGTGAATTTTAAATATAGAAGAAACCGGCTCGTGAAGCGTGCCTTGAACTTTCAGTGGTACGGGGCCGTGCATGAGTTTCTCCAAGTGTGTGGCAACATCTTTCCGGCCGATATAGCCGTCACGCATCAAAAGCGGAAGAAAACAATCGCTGGTGAGCCTGGGCGCAACCTGCGAATTTATGAAGACATGCTTGCAAAAGGAGAGGATATGACGCCTCGTGATCTCTTTTACTTTGCCAATGAATTAAGAGATCACCAGCAGCATGTCAGGGCGATTCGTTTTTACCATGAATTTTTAGCAACAAAACAGTGCTGGATTGAGGATGAAATTCGCGCATGCCAATATTTAGCTGACTGCTATTATGCGGTAGGTTTCGAGGAAGCGGCCTTATCCTCATTATTACGCTCCTTCTTATATGATCAGCCCCGCCCAGAATTTTGCTGCCGGATCGGGGATCATTTAAAAACGCAAAATAAACATCAAGCCGCGATCTTTTGGTATGAGCAGGCGCTGAAGGCTCCTGAAAATGATACAGCCTTTACACTCACACAATATAAAACTTGGTACCCTCACCTCCAGCTTTGCTATTGTTATGATCAGCTCGGCGATTTCGATCAAGCCAAAACACATCACCTTGCCTCCTCGGGACATTATCCGACCCATCCGAGTGTGATGTACAACGAAAAAATATTTACTGAACAGACATAGATCGTCTGTCACCACATCCGCCTGCCATATGCCGGCGGATGTCTCTTTTTTACACAATGTTTCGTTTGTGACGTTTAAAACTTTAGTGATTTAAAGCGTTTTTCAACCAATTGACTAAATTGCCATTTACGCATATACTAACATTCGTCTTACGAATAGATTTATCCATTAGGAGGTCAACATGAGTTCTTTATTTCGAAAAAAGTCTCTCGACCAGCTCATGCTTGAAAGTCAAACAAAGCGGCTCAGTCGTTCTTTGAATACGTTTGATTTAATCTTGCTTGGCATCGGCTGTGTGGTCGGGACTGGAATCTTTGTCATTACGGGGGTTGCTGCTGCGAAAGATGCGGGACCTGCGATTATTATATCTTTTATCTTGGCTGCGATCGCATGCGCCCTTGCTGCTTTTTGCTACGCGGAATTCTCCTCGTCTATTCCTGTGTCAGGAAGCGTCTATACGTATTCTTACGCAACACTTGGTGAACTCCTCGCCTTCTTAATGGGCTGGGATCTCATGCTTGAGTATGTTGTCGCGCTCTCTGCTGTCGCAAGTGGATGGTCGTCCTATTTTCAATCACTGCTCAGTGGATTCGGTCTGCACATACCGAAGGCTTTATCGGCTGCCCCTGGAGCCGCTGATGGCGCCGTCTTTAACCTTCCAGGCGCGCTCATTATTTTACTCATTACCTTTATTGTCTCAAGAGGCGTAAAAGAAAGCACGAAGCTGAATAACATCATCGTGCTGATCAAAATTGCCATTGTCCTTCTCTTTATCATTTCAGGCTTCGCTTACGTCAAACCGGAAAACTGGACACCCTTTATGCCAATGGGCTTTCATGGCGTGATCGCAGGGGCAGCAACTGTCTTTTTTGCTTACCTTGGATTTGATGCGATCGCCAATGCATCAGAAGAAGTCAAAAATCCACAAAAAGCGATGCCAATTGGAATCATCGGTGCGCTTGGTGTTTGTACCATTTTATACATCGGCGTTTCATTTGTCTTAACAGGCATGGTTCACTATACGAAACTGAATGTCAGTGACCCTGTCGCTTTTGCTCTTCAAGTCGTTGGCCTTAATAGTGTGGCTGGTATCATATCCGCCGGTGCGATTATCGGGATTACGACGGTTTTAATCGCCTTGGTGTATGCGCAGGTTCGCCTAACCTTTGCGATGAGCCGCGATGGGCTTATGCCAAAGATTTTTTCAAAGGTTCATCCGAAATCGAAAACACCCGTTGCCAACACTTGGCTGACAGGAGCTGTGGCAGCTTGTATTGTAGGATTTGTAAACTTATCGACGCTCGCTAATTTAGTCAGCATCGGTACACTTGCAGCCTTTACCGTGATCTCTATTGCCGTCATCGTATTACGAAAGAAACATCCGAATATGAAGACAGCCTTTAAA
The DNA here is from genome assembly GCF_024498355.1 of Bacillus pumilus. Classification (GTDB taxonomy): domain Bacteria; phylum Bacillota; class Bacilli; order Bacillales; family Bacillaceae; genus Bacillus; species Bacillus pumilus_P. The sequence goes on along the minus strand of NZ_CP101833.1, from coordinate 748,363 downwards.
GTACCATTTGTGCCTGTTCTTCCAATTATTAGTGCCATCATCTGTATGATATTGGCGGCAACACTTCAATGGACTACATGGCGAGCCTTCCTCATTTGGGTGGCCATTGGTGTCGTTGTCTATTTCACCTATGCAAGACGAAAAAGCCATCTCAATCAAACACATTAGAAAAGAGACACGGGGATTCCCGGTCTCTTTTTTTGTTTAAATGAAACTGTTTTTTGCTGAATTCGAGTCCACACACATACTTCCTTTGAATGGATTTAGCTGCTGGTGAAAAAGAGGCAGGTGAGTCCACTTGATCTCGATCATCTACGTGGCTTTTTGTCCCGGCAAAACCGCTTGCATCTCCAACATTCTGTCCCTACCCGTGATTTCCAATCTGCTAGCTATTTGTCCGACATTCATCGGTTCAGCTTTTAAGCACGATCGGCAGCCAGAAATAAACCGCAAGGACAATCGCCACAATACTGATGATATTTAACCAAAAGCCCGCCTTGACCATATCAGAGATTTTCAGCACGTCCGCACTAAAGACAGCCGCATTTGGCGGTGTAGAAATGGGCAGCATAAACGCACAAGAGGAAGCTAAAGCAGCCGCAGCCATTAAACCGTACGGCTCGATGCCAATCGCAAGGCCAAGTCCTACCGTAATCGGAATAATCATATTGGCAACAGCTGTATTGGACATAATTTCTGTCATAAATAAAATAGCGCTTGATAAAATAATCAGCAGCATGAGATACGAAAGCCCATTTAAATGCTGTAAATTTTCCCCGATCCATCCTGTTAGATTGGTCTCTGCAAAGCCCGTAGCGAGCGAAAGCCCGCCCCCAAACAAAAGCAAAAGTCCCCACGGCAGCTGCTTCATATCCTGCCATTCTAGTATTCTCTCTCCATTTGTCGCTGGAATGAGAAATAACAACATCGCACCAAAAATGGCGATAGATGTATCAGATACGGTGATCCCTCCAAACAAAAAGATTTTAAATATCCACAAAAAAGCTGTCATGAGAAAAATAACAAAAACCCATTTTTCCTCTTGTTTCATTTTGCCTAAATCTTCTAACCCCTTCCGTATGAACGCTGCACTCATTTCACCTGTATGCTCTACCTTGAACTGTATCTTGGTCAAATACAGAAATAAGAGAATAAGAAGAACAATCGCCACGGGAAAACCAAACAAAAACCATTCAAAGAACATAATTTCCCGATCTAACAGCTTTTTTGACATCGCTGCAAAAACAGCATTTGGCACTGACCCAACAAGTGTCGCCAAGCCACCAATTGACGCTGAATAAGCAACCGATAATAAGATACTTTTGCTGAATCGATCAAGAGATGCACCAGATAAGATTTCGTTCGCTTTGACCTCTTTAATAACAGCCAATGCCACCGGCAGCATCATCAGTGCTGTAGCTGCATTAGAAATCCACATAGATAAAAAAGCAGTCGCGATCATGACACCTAATACAATGCGGTCACTTCTTGTGCCAATGATCTTTAAAATATGTAATGCCATTCTTCTATGTAAATTCCATTTTTCAATTGCGATTGCGATCATAAATCCGCCCATGTACATAAAGACAATCGGGTCTCCATAAGCCCTTGATGTTTGCTCCATAGAGAGTCCGCCAAGTGTTGGCAGAAGGATGATTGGCAATAAAGAGGTTGCTGGTATCGGCAATGCTTCAGTCACCCACCACGTCGCAGTCCAAGCCGTAATGCCTAATACCACTCTCGCAGCATAGGCCAATTCATCTTCTGGTATGAGAAAAAAAATCAAGAAGAAGAGCATTGGTCCAAGAACAAGTCCAGTCAAATTCACTTTTTTATAAACGATCACAATCCCCCCTAATGAAAACGCTTGTTAAAAATTTTTCTAATTTTCCACATTCGATGATTTCTAAAGAAATCCTTTAAATCATAAGAAAAAATGAAGATATCTTTTAGATAAACTTACTGTCATTATTCACATTCCTAAACCATGACTTGGTCTATTTTCATAGGAGAAACTATACAAATCACACGCAATAACTGTAAAATATAGAGGATCTAATCAAAAATTGAGGTGTTTTCATTGTATACAGATCAACGAAAATCATTTTGGAAACAAAAAAAAGTCATCATACCCATTCTTAGTATGATCGTGATTGCTGCTGCCTTCTTTTTCTTAAAAGATACTCTTCTCTCAAAAGAAAAAGAGGCGTTACAGGCGGCCGAGTCCTTTACGAAACACATGGAGAAGAAAGACTTTGCGAAGCTGGCAGACGAGGTAACGAGTGCGTCTCTGAAAGCCAATGACTTCTCCAAAAAACAACTAGCCGAAAAATACGACAATATTTTTAATGGAATTGGTGCTTATGATCTGAACGTATCAAAGGTCAAAGTCGAAAAACAGGACAAAGGAAATGGGTATCAGTTCACCTATGATGTCACGATGAAAACGTCTCTTGGAAAGCTGAACAAGCTGTCATACAAGGGGGTTCTCACCGAAGAGGCTGACAAGTGGAAAGTGGACTGGAAGCCAAATCTCATCTTCCCGCAAATGGAGAAGGGAGATACCATCAAAGTAAAATCAGATCCTGCTGTACGTGGAAATATTGTGGACCGGAAAGGCCGTACTTTAGCAGAAACAACTGGTGGAAACGCTCTTGGCATCATCCCAGGAAAGCTCGGGACAGGGAAAGAAAAAGAACGCAATATGAAAAAGATCAGCAAAGCTTTTGATATAGATGAAGAACTGATTCAAAATCAGCTGAAACAAACATGGGTCACAGACGACACGTTTGTTCCGCTGAAATCTATGTTAAAGCAAATGCCGATTCCAAAGGACGTAAACGGCGTCACCTATCAATCGAAGGAAATGCGCTACTATCCATATAACGAAGCCGCTGCTCATCTAACAGGCTATGTCGGAAAAGCAAATGCGGATGATATCAAAAGGAATCCAGCATTAAAGGCTGATCAAATCATTGGCAAAACCGGTCTTGAATTCACATTCGATCAAAATTTACGAGGACAAGATGGCGGAAGCATTCTCATTGTCCATGATGAAACAGGTATTGAAGAGACATTGCAAAAAACAGACCGAAAAGACGGAAAAACAGTGAAGCTGACCATTGATGCTTCATTACAGAAAAAAGCCTATGAGCAGCTGAAAGGTGAAAAAGGGGCTGTCACCATCATGAATCCATCATCTGGTGATCTATTAGCGCTTGTCAGCACCCCTTCCTACGATGTCAATCTCATGACAAACGGGATAACACCTAAGCAATATCAGGCATACAGTGAAAATCCGGACCTCCCATTCCAAGCTCGATATGCGAGCCGGTATGCACCAGGGTCCACATTCAAAACCATTACAGCAGCCATTGGGCTGGAAACAGGTGTCACAAAGCCTAATAAAGTGCGCACCATTCATGGACTGAAATGGCAAAAGGATCAATCATGGGGAAATTATCAAATTACACGGGTGCACGCCAAAGAAAAAGTGAATATGGTCGATGCCCTTGTGTACTCTGACAATATTTACTTCGGACAGGAAGCACTTGAAATTGGTAAAGACACCTACGAGAAAAAAGTGAAAACTTTTGGGTTTGGCGAAGACTTACACATGCCATTTACAATGAAACCAGCACAAGTATCGAACGATGGCATTCAATCGGACATCCTACTCGCTGACTCGGCATATGGTCAAGGTGAATTACTCATGTCACCGATTGAGCAAGTGCATGCCTATTCTCCTTTTGCAACCGGAGGCAAGCTTGTCTATCCTCGAGTGATTCAAGATGAAAAAACAGCATCACCAAAGCAGATCATCAAAGAAGACTCAGCAAACACGGTGAAAGACGCGCTGACTCAAGTCGTCACCAATCCAAACGGTACAGCTCACTCCTTACAAATCAAAGGAGCAGATATCGCCGCTAAAACTGGAACGGCAGAGCTGAAGAGCAAACAAGGTGCAACAGATGGCACTGAAAATGGATTTTTACTTGCGTTTAATCCTAAAAAAGAAGATTACGTCCTCGTCGGCATGATCGAAGGTGTGAAAAACCGCGGCGGCAGTGGACTTGTCATTCAAAAAATGAAGCCTGTGATCGCTTCTTTTTATCAATAATCCTTTAGAGACACACGCTCAATCAAGAGCTTGTGTCTCTTTGGTTTTGTGAATGAGTCAACTCCTTAATGCTCACTTTCGTTGCGCTTACCGTTGACTCATGTGTATGGTTGGGAAACTTGTTCCCCTTCCTACCCCTCAAAAAGTATACCAGCTTTTCGTATTCTCCAGAAATCCCGCGCTTTTTATTCCATCCCTGCCGCACCCAGTCCCCTCACAATCTTGCCTCGGGAATTTCTTCGGCGGTACGATGCTGTTCGGCACCTTGCTGCCGTTTATGGATGCCGCAATGAAGAAAAAGAAATAACGAATCTCAAAAACCCCGGCATGTTTTGGAGAGCCGGGGTTTTTGATCGCTTATTTTCTCTGTTTCCACCAAAACCCGCTGATTCACAAGTCGGTTTTCCAAACAGATCAAGAAAAGTCCATGCTTTATTTATTCACTAGATCAACATCAATCACTTGATAGAAAGCGTTTTCAGTATCAACCACATCCCAAACGGCAAGTATGACATGATACCCGAGGCGGTCTTCAGGAATATAAATGTGGTGAGATAAATTGCGAGATGCAGGGGACCCGTCATGCGGAACGGCGCCAATCAGTTCAAAGTCTGCGCGCTTAAGCGGTTTGTCAGGATCCCAGCCTTTTTTGGTGATATAGTAGTGCCATTGGCTCGTATTGTGGGGGGCGGTATATGTCCAGGTAAAGGTGTGTTCTCCGCCGGTCATGATATGTTTAAACCAGCGATTTTCCGACTGCTGATCAAGAATTCCGCCGAACAGTCCGCCCGCGGATGCGATTTGTCCATCTGCCGGGCCGCTATGCGGAAACCCTTTTTTCGCTTCCAGGCTTTGCGGCTCATACATCACGCTTCCACAATTCAGATTGAGAAATCCGAAAGCCTCACTGCACAGAGCCGCTCTGCTCCCCGGTTTTTCGATAAACCCATGAGCGAAGGCCTGCTGAGGAACGATGGACATCCACAGCAATCCGGCTGCTAAAATGAAAGCAGTGCTAAAGGTGGTTTTTGGCAAACAATACACGTTACAATCCCCTCTCTTTTCACAGTGTTGAGACGGGTATTGATGCAAAGAGAAAATATACGCGACCATTCCAATATTACCCATTCGATTTTAACATCTGACCATTATAAAGCCAAGAGACGATCTCATGGCTTTTTCGATTTCTTTTCCGTAGCGCTCCTGAAGAAACGCCAAATTCGATTGAAAAAATGCCTTTTCGCACTCCGGCGAAAGCCCCTCAAAAAATTCGGGGTTGGCTGAAATCATGAACGAACAGCACCGGACGGCATCTTTCCGAATCGCGCGCTTCGTTTCCCCCATTTTTTGAAATGTGCTCATTGATGATGGACTTATCATCAATCATCTGTTGGTGCTGGTGCAATAAATCATAATTCAGCTTGGTCCGGCTCTCATCAATATCTGGATTCGTATGGCTCTCTTTTCCCCTCTCATTATGAATTTGCAGACCCTTCAAATCCGCATTTTTGAACTTCAGCATATTGCAAATGATGTAAGACAATTTCCTCTCTCACCCTCCCCGCTGAACCGCCATGTTTCCGGCGACACTTCTATGTAAGGTATTCTCTTTTTTTCTAAATCATGAAAATTTTCTATTGTTTTATAGTTCACCTTATGAATAAAATGAGGGGAATGCAAAAAGAAAACAGTTGGATGAAAGGAGGAAGTCTCATTGGCTATTGCTGCTCGTGCAAAGGATAAATCCCAAAAAGCTGTAACCGGCTCAACGGTTTATCCCATTTTATTGATCATTGGTATTTGTCATATGCTCAACGACACATTACAAGCCGTTATTCCTGCCATGTTCCCTATTTTAGAACGCTCAATGGGGCTGACCTTTACACAATTAGGGCTGATTGCCTTTACATTAAATATGGTCTCCTCCGTGATGCAGCCTGCAATTGGGTGGTACACAGATAAACGGCCGATGCCCTATGCACTTCCTATTGCTTTATTCTCAAGTGCTGTCGGTATATTCGGACTTGCGTTTGCCCCATCCTTTGCGACCATTTTGCTTTGCGTTGTCTTTATCGGACTCGGCTCTGCGATCTTCCATCCAGAGGGGTCACGTGTGGCCAACATGGCAGCTGGTCCAAGACGAGGACTTGCCCAGTCCATCTATCAAGTAGGCGGGAATACAGGTCAAGCCTTTGCACCACTTATCGCTGCATTAATGCTCGTTCCGCTCGGTCAGCCAGGAGTGGCTTGGTTTACGATTGTTGGAATGCTTGCTGTCGGTTTCCTTCTCTATATTTCAAGATGGTACGCTGCGAAGCTTCAAGCCATTAGAGCACATGCGAAGAAAGCACATGCGAAAGCTCCAAGGTCTGATATTCACCGTAAGTCAGCACTCACAGCACTTGGCATTATCGTCTTCCTTATTTTTGCCCGCTCTTGGTATGGAAATGCCATTTCGAATTTCTATGCGTTCTATGCCATTGAACAATACGGTGTGACGATTAAAGAATCACAGACTTATATCTTCATATTTCTTATTCTAGGTGCAGTCGGGACATTTTTAGGCGGACCGCTTGCAGATCGATTTGGTAAGAAAAATGTCATTTTGGCTTCATTATTGGCATCCTTTCCACTTGCACTTCTATTACCTTTTGCTGGACCTGTTCTTGCATACGCTTTGCTTGGACTCATTGGCCTGATTTTGATGTCAAGCTTCTCTGTCACAGTGGTATATGCTCAAGAACTATTTCCCGGGAAAATTGGCACAATGTCTGGTTTAACTGTTGGGCTTGCGTTTGGAATGGGTGCGATCGGATCGGTTGCCCTCGGCTCATTGATTGACGCCTTTGGTTTAACCCCTACAATGATCGGTGCTGCCTTTTTACCGATTTTAGGGATTTTAGCCGTTTTACTTCCTAGTGATCACACCATCTCCAAATGGAATGAATCATAAAATTAAAAACCGCTCAGTAAATGAGCGGTTCAGATTGATGACAAAGGGCTAAAATGAACTTTATTTTAGCCCTTTGTCATCTTTTCAGCGTGTTATGAAAACCCTTGAAGTCTAGGATGGACGAGTACCGGAGCGGAGCGAATTTGAGATTCGTGAGGACTGACACCGAATGCGAGGGTTTATCTACACGCTGAAACCGCTCAGATAATGAGCGGTTTTTTCATATCTCATAAAAATGCGTGTCGGGAACATGCTTCTTCGCAATAAACCCTTGCTGAAATTCTGGAAATATCTCTTGCACCTGTTTAATTTTTTGATGAACCAAATTGGCATACGGAATATACAGATGATCCACAAGCTTTTGTTCTTTCATATAGTAATACCAATTCAGATTAAAGGTATTCTCATCAATGATCGTAAAGGCAGAAAAATGATAGAACAGTAGAGGATTTTCGTCGAGGTAAATATCCCCTTCCACAATGGAAAGCTTATAGTTTTCAATGTTCCAAATCGCCGCATTGGCCCCTTTAGATGTCACCACATGGACACCTTCAAAATCATCAATCCAACTTTCAACATACCGCTGGTCTCCGTACGTCTTTTTTTCCGTATCCATTTCTACTGTACAGTGCGCAATGCAGTTTACTTTCCATTGCGTTACCGCCTGTTTGGCAACGTCTGTGTTACGACAGCCTACAAAACCAGTATTAAAGCGGCCGGACAATTCATAAAAGTGATAGAATCGCTTGGAATTCATATGATCCGTCAAAAATAAATGAGCGAGTGGATTCTCTTCAAATATCGCCCCTGGATCATGATAAAAATACAAATCAGTATCCAAATGAGCGAGATAATCCGCATCTGAGGACTCAAGAATTTTGAGTAGAAAGGCAGGCTTTAACGTCCAGCAATACTCATGGAACGTACGATCACCTTTTGCCTTTCGCAGCGAACCATCTTCAATGTCTTCAAGCTGTTCATATTGGACATGCGGATGAGGGAACTCACTTAACACCTTGTAAGCCAAAGGGTCCGCACATAAAACAGACAGCTTGAATGAATGGGCGGTTTGTTCAAGTGAATGAATCAGTGCGAGCAGCTTAAATACATGGGTATTCGACACAATGGTTGTAAAATGATAGGATGCCATCTACAACACATCCACTTGAAACAAATCAACGCATAACAGCTCATTCGTCAGCCTTTGAATTGCTTCCACAAGAACCGTGCAGCCATATTCCTGCCTTGCAAGCTGCGCAGTCTCTGACAGCTTTTTCAAAGGAAAGTGCTTTGCTGTCAGCACATCTTTTTGATCACGTTTGATGCCTACATTCCGCTCTGTGATCAAATGAAGCAGCTCTAAAAAATAAGATAACAGACCATCAAATGACGGATTCTCACGCAGCTGACGAATTTCTTTCACGATGTCATTTGTCACCGTGTGAGAAAACGGGCCAGAGAATGCCAAATGGACATCAATGGAATCAATATTGTTATACTTCTCGCACATATACAAAATGTTATATTTAATGTCATCAAATGACGTTAAATTACTTGGATGCTCCTGATGCACACTCATGATATCCTCTCTCAGCTCAAATGACAGGCCAAGCTGATGCAGACGAATCCCTAAATCATAATCCTCAAACCCGTACCGAACGATATTTTCATCAAACATCCCCAGTGCCATGACATGCTTTCGCTTTACTGAGGAGTTATTTGTAATGAAAAATCGCCACGGCAGCTCATAAGAACTTAAATCATAGTGGTACGTGTGCAAGATGTCTTTGAGGATATCAATAAACTCAGACTGCAAATCAAAACTTTTCTCTAGAAATGCACCATTTTCGACTTCTTCCATTGATAAAAGAGGCGTTTTGTTCTTCATTTCCCGCTGATACAGCCCTTGTGTTTTCAATCGCTTCACGTGATCTTCATCAAATGCTGTGTAAAAATAACGATAGATCCGCTTCCAGCACACACCGCAAATGACGAGATCCTCTTGATCTGCATGCGCCTCTCTATGCTTCTGAATAAACCTCGGCTCTGCCAGCATATCGCTGTCATGGAAAATCAGCAGGTCTCCCTCTGCTTCGCGAATGGCATGATTGCGTCCCTTGGCAATCCCTTGATTGACAGGGATACGCACCTTTTTGATCGGAAAGTTCACCTCAATTTTTTCGAGCATTTCCATCGTGCCATCCGTTGACCCATTATCGGCGACAATGACCTCAAATGGAATATCCGTTTCCTGAAGCGTTAAGGAAAAGAGGCTGCCTTCTAAGCGCTCTTTCGCATTATAGCTTGGAATAATGACGCTTACCTTTGGCTTTTTGTTCATGCGTCATCCCCCTCGAGTTTGGCATAGCCGTTAAACATTGGGTTGACTCGCTCCACAGATTCAATCACATGACGAAGCATTTCCCGATAGGCTTCTTGGAAAAATGGCAAGTCATTTCTCCCTTTTTCATGGATTTGCTGCATATGATCCTTGCTCACGATTCGAAAGCCGCTGAAATGATAGCAAATGAGCGGGCTCCCATCCTCAAGCAGAATACGCCCATTCTCTTCCCGATAGGAATGCTGCCCATAGTTCCAATGACCAATATTGACGCCCTTTGTTTTAATATCTTCTACTTTTTCAAATAGCATCGGCATATGATCCAGATACCCTTGGTCTCCAAACTTGCCTTCTCCCGGTGCATTTTTGCATTCTTTTAGACATTCTTCTTTCCACCAGCTGAGACACTTCCGCCCGGCTTCATCTCCTTTAAAGTGTAGGAAGCCCGAGTTATAGCGCCCTAAAAGCTTCTGAAGCATTTTCACTTCCTCTGGATCAAAGCTTGGAATGACAATATCTCCTCTCGATAGTAAAACAGAGGCATCCGGCTGGTTTTGAAAAATGACTTGCGGGCTCTCATAAAAGAACAAATCCGCATCAAAATATGTCACTTCCTCCGTCTTCTCCTGTTCAAATAACCTCTCAATCCACATCGGCTTTAATGTCCAGCAATATTCCGACGCATCCCGTTCCTCTTTTTTCTCTAGCAGCTCCGGCGTTTCAAGCTCCCGTACGTGAACAAGATCGACATGTGGGAAATTCATTTGACGAAGCAAATCAAATGCAGCATCATCCATACATAACGTCTTGATGACAGCATCATCTTCTACTTGCTTCAACGATAAGAAAAACGCAATGGCTTGATAAAGTCTTCCACTTGATAGAACCGTACAATATATGCTGTTCATCTATTTACACCTCTATTTCTGAAAAAATTCGCGGTACCATTCAATTGTCTTTTCTAAACCTTCATCAATGGAGTAGTCAGGCTTCCAATCAAGCAGTTTTCTCGCTTTTTCTGCCGATAAATATTGATGCTTAATCTCATGCGTTCCTTGATTCAAAATACGAGGCTTCAGATCGCTTCCCATTGCCTTTAAAATCTTATCCACGAGCTCAAGGACCGTCAGCTGAATTTCATTACTAAAGTTAAAGGCTTCTCCTGCCAGCCCTTTTTCCTCCATTTTTTCAGCTAGCAGCAAATAGGCCTTGACCGCATCTTCAATGTAGAAGTAATCACGAATAAAAGTGCCGTCACTTCTAATTTCCGGTGTCTCCCCCTCTAAAACTAGCTGAATGGTTTGCGGAATAATTCGGTTAAAATTCAAATCTCCGCCTCCGTATAAATTGCCGCATCGCGTAATACAAACCGGAAGACCATATGTGTTGTAGTATGTGTGAGAAATCAAATCTGCACAGCTTTTCGATACATCATACGGATGTTTCCCGTTAAGCGGCATCTCTTCATCATATGGAAGCTGCTCCTGATCACCGTATGCTTTGTCACTTGAAGCCACAATCACTCGTTTGATCAGCGGCTGTCTTCTGCACGCCTCCAGCACATTCCATGTACCTAAAATGTTAGCTTCAAATGTAGAAACAGGATGTCTATTTGCGACCCCAACAATGGCTTGGGCCGCCAAATGGAAGACGGTATCAATTTCGTATTCTCCTAACGCACGTTCAATCGTTTGCATGTCCTCCAATGCGCCTTGCACCACATTCATCTTTTCAAATTGACTGCCTTGATATAAATTCGATCTTGGCACCTGATCACGCACAAGCCCTGTCACGTTGGCGCCTTGATCAATCAATTCCTTGACGAGATAGCTTCCTAACAGCCCTGTACATCCAGTCACAAATACGTTCTTGCCATTCCAAAATCCGCTCATGCTGTCACCAAACCTTCCATGGTTGTTTTCCTTCTGCCCACATGCCATTGATTTCCTTCAGATTTTTATACGTATCAATTGCTGTCCAAAACCCGTGGTGCTCATAAACCGCAAGCTCTCCATCATTCGCCAGATGTTGAAGAGGCTCCGCTTCGAACACGCATTGATCATCGTCTGTCAAATAATCAAATACCTTTGGAGACAACACAAAAAATCCTCCATTGATCATCCCGATACTGTCTGTCTTCTCAGAGAAGGATTGTGCCATCCCGTTATACACCTTCAGCGTCCCGTACTGTGACATCTTTTCAATTCCCGTGACAGTGGCAGCTGCCCCAAGATCTTGATGGCGCTTGAGCAAATGAAACATATTGATATTGGCGAGCCCATCACCATACGTCATCATAAATGTCTCATCACCAATGTAGTCCTGCACCTGTTTTAAACGTCCGCCTGTCATCGTATTCTCGCCCGTATCTAAAAAGGTGATTTTCCAGCTTTCTGATTTCCCTAAAAGCTTCATTTCTCTTGTCGACATATCCAGCTGCATGCTGTGATTCCGCCAGTCGTAGTTGAGAAAATACTCTTTGATCTTCTCTCCTTTATATCCAAGCAATAAGATAAACTCGTCTACACCGTAATACTGATAGATTTTCATAATATGCCATAGAATAGGCCGATCTCCGATCATAGCAAGTGGTTTAGGAAGCGCTTGTGTGACCTCACTCATTCTCGTTCCCTTTCCTCCGCAGAGAATGACTGCTTTCATCTTCTCCCCTCATCTCTCTATGAAGATTTTGATTGAAAACCCTATCTTTATGTGGAAATTAGTACATGTATTCTCATACTTTGTCCGACATCAGGTTTTGAATCTACTCTATTCATATGTCGAAATGAGAGATGGTGCCACCTAGCATTTAACTATTTTTACAAATAAAAAAGAGCGAGATATGTATTCTCGCTCTTTCGGAGTTTAAATTGTATATTTTCAGGGTAGATGGTATGATAAACACGTGCATAGGAAGCACAAACAGCCTCTTTCTATAAAGAGACTACTAGATTGAATGAATTCAAGTGGCAGCTTGCTTCATTCTCAATATGAATCACGGAGGTGAATTCCCATGGCACAAAACGTACTTTGTGAAGTGAACTCTTGCCGTTTTTGGGCTAAAAACAGCTGTACAGCTTCTACAATTAAAATTGGTAAAAGCACAATGACTGACGTGACTCGCAATGCAGAAACTGATTGCGAAACATTTGAAACAAAATAATACATTTTTCTAAGATGAAGGAACTGGCAGGTTCCTTCTTTTCTTTTATCATTCTATCAAGAATGATAATTATTATCAAGTGTTTTTCAATAAACATTTCTCGGGAAATAATGACACGATATTTCTCCATTCGTTGACGATTTTCACTCCTTTTTCTATACTCAACTTATCCGAAGAAGAAAAAGTGGTGACCAATCAATGGATTTTACGATGCGTTTTCTATCATTCTTTGTCGTTGAAGTCGAAGGCAAAGATGAACAAGCAAATAAACGATTTAAACATTATCAAACATTAGACCAAGAGGAATTTGAACAAAGTGAGCTGAAGGACTTTTTAGACGGAGAGCTGAAAAAAATCGTCAAACGAAAAGTGGACAGACACCCTAAATCTGAACAAGTACCGACCAAAATTGGCCGTTTCATTGTAGAACCGGGCCATGAGCTCGATTCAAATCCAAACTATAATTTATTTCATCAGACAAGATTTGCTGATTCAAAAGAAGTATTTAATGAGTGCAGTGAACAGTTTGTTCGCACGTATTTAGATACAAGTGCTGTCAGAGGCGGCGTTTTTTTAGTTGCGTCTGCGGTTCCTAAAAAGTATTTCGATGACTCCTTTGTCTTTATCATGAAATGCGATTTTGAACAGAAAGTCGCTTCTATCGCCGATACATCTACCTTGATTCGAAAAGTCGAAATGGCCATTACAACCAAAAACATGAAATCAATTCAATATCCGTTTATGCCAGAAGAGGGCATGACAGAGGAAGCAGAAGTGAAAATTCACCAGTCCTCACACGCCCGTTATTTTGAGGACTTTCTAAAATTCGTCGAATACGGAGAATCAATGCCTGAAATCATGAAATCACAGGTCATGAATATGGTGCAGGAACAAGTATTTGAAACATTACAGGATGAAAGTGAAGAATTAAAACAATTTGAAGAGGACCTTGAAATATGGGAAGCGAGTGAGAAACGAGAGATCAGGGAACGACTTGATACAGAACAGGTTACGTTAGCAGCTTCACACATTGTTGAACAAACCCCTGATATCACGATGAAAATGCGTCTAGGGGAAACGGAAATCAAAGGTCTTCTAGCAGACTTTGGCCACTCAATCCATATTGCGAAGGTCAACAATCGATATGTCGTGCTGGTTGAAGCAGACCAAATCGTATTCGAAAAAGGAAGCACACCTGTTGAATTCCATAAACCAAATGGCTTAAAAGAGGTCGTCAGCCAGCTGACGCAAAAAGCATACGATTCAGACATAGATTAAGAGAATATCACTGCCTCTTGCGTTCAGCTGCATGAGGCAGTTTATTACTTATATCAGCTTTTGCATATGCTGACATCAACATCGTAAAGCGTAAACTTTTTACGCTGCATCAGAAGAGACATGTAGCCGGCCGCCTACCGCCCACATGCTTAAAAGCAGTAAGCTTATGATGATCATCAGCCAGAAGACGCTGCTCGATCCAAAAAATTGAATCATCGTATACCCGCACAAAGGTCCTAAAGCAGCACCAATATCTTGAACGAAGGAATAGCTTGCAAGGAAGCGGTTCTTATCTGTTTGAGTAGAGGCTTTTTGAAAAGCAAGCGTATCTGTCATCGTCGTTAGGATCGTTGACAGCAGCTGGATCAAAAGCAACATAACAAGAAACCAGCCACTTACCTTCAGCATGACTGCAAGAATACTGAGACCTCCAAACGAAAGAAACATCCAGCAAAGCATTCGTTCCTTGAGCACAAGCCTGTCAAACCATCTGCCTGTTCTCGGTGCGACAAATGGTTCCCATCCCCATCTGATCGCTTGAATCCCTCCACTTAAAGCAGATGCGCCTATGACATAACCGAAAAGAGCAAATTCACCATGACCGATCTTTGCTTCAATCACATGACTTAGCGTTGAAGCAAATAAACCTTGTATCACTAGTGCTACAAGCATACCAGTCAGCAGTACTTTTACTACATCTCGTGCAAACCACTTCTGTTTAATGCCTAGATACACTTCTTTACCTTGCCCCTTTTCAATATCATCCAAAGACACATAAAAAATGCAGCCTAGCAATGTGAGTAAACCAAAGATGAGCGTCATGGATTGGAAGCCGATGAAGCTTGCGAATAGGCCGCCAAATAACATGCCGAATAAACTGCCAAGGCGGTAAAGCCCGTTATAAAGACCCGTCAAATGGCCTTGTGAGCCTTCATCCATTTCAGCAATCAACCGCATTCCACTCATACGAAGTAAAGTCCATGCCAATCCCCATACGCAGCGGCAGATCAGCAGCAGCCAAAAACCGCTGACACCATATAGTATCGTTGTCACTGAGGCGATCAAGATAGCAATCAATACGCCAGTCTTCATTGGCACATATCGGTATAGCCACCAAACAACAGGCGTTAGAGGGGTGCGAATGAATCGATTGATCGACAGCAGTAATCCGACCTCCCAAATCGATGATAAACCAACCTCTCTCCAATAGATCGGAAGAACAACATAAAGCATTGAATCTCCAATAAGTGCAAACGCTGTGATGAGCGAGATTGAGACGACTTGCTTTTGACGACGGTCCATTTTTCCCTGCCTCCTTCGCTACCTTTACGATAAGGGATGCCTTATAATAAATCTAATGAATGTTTTTGATTTAATCATCAAAATAATTGATAGGTGGTGCAAAAATGAATTTACATGCCCTCCGAATTTTTGCAAAGGTCGCAGAGACAAAAAGCGTCACACAAACGGCAGACGTGTTAGCATTGACACAGCCAGCTGTGACGGCTCAATTAAGGAGCATTGAACGAGAGATCGGTTTTCGCCTTTTTAAACGTAATGGCCGGGGAATTACACTCACGGAGATGGGGAAAATTCTGTATCCTTACGCCCGGCAAGTGTTTGAAGCTGAAAAGGAAGTAGAATATCAGATCACACTATTACAAAGCGGAAAAAAAGGGAGACTCCGAATCGCTTCTACCTACGTACCGCTCAACTTTTTGCTGCCTGATTGGCTTGCTGCTTTTAAAACAGCATCACCACAGACAGAAATTGAATTGAAAAGTGGAAACTCCGCTCAAGTCATAGAGAGCCTGCTTCAATATCAATCAGATGTGGCCATCGCTGTGATTGAAGATTTGCACCACGAGGAGATTCTCATCTCCCATTTGACTCATTTAAGCTATGATTTTATTGTCCCAGCGGACCATCCATTGAACGGAAAAACCGTCCCGCTTGAACGCCTGAGCCATGAACCTTTTTTAATGCGCGAAGAAGGCAGTTCCACAAGAGAAAAGCTCTTTTCTCTCTTTACCTCTAAAGGAATTAAAAAACCGACCGTTGATTTACAATTCAGCGGTGTCCATGAAGCGATTCAAATGATCAAAGCAGGCTATGGCATCACCCTTGTTCCACGTGATGCTGTTCACAAAAGTCTCGAACGGAAAGAAATTGGGCGCGTGTACATTGAAGGAATTGAAATCGTCAGACCTGTTGTTATCTGCAAACGAGCGAATGATCTTGAAGAAAATAAGACGGTGAATGCCTTCCTGCAAATGAAAGACATTGATCCGTTTACAACTCCTGCAACAAATTAAAAAAGTGCCTGCTGAAGAAACAGGCACTTTCTCTATTCAGATGGCTGAACAATGTCAAACGGTAAAGCCTTGGCCGCTTTGACTAATCGTTCTGGTGTTATCAGTATTTCATTTCCCCATTCGCCCGCTCCAACTCCTAATACCTCTTCTTCTAATAGCGAAGCTTCGATCATCGTGCGGAAGCCTTCAGGCTGCCAGCAAAATGGCGGAATCGAACCAATTCGATAGCCCGTCACTTCAAGAACCGTGTCCGGTGCAGCCATTTTGATATTACGGGAGCCGGCCGCTTTCTTTAGTTTTCCTGATTTGATATGCTGGTCAGCGCCAACCATCACAAGCAGCTGCTCCCCTTCCCCTGTTTCAAAGATCAATGTTTTGATCATTTGTCTTTCACGAAAACCAAGGGCTGCCGCTACATTTGCTGCACCTTTTTCTGTTTCGGAAGAAAATGTTTTGATGTCATATGGGATGCCGAGCTTGTCCAAAAAATCATGTGCCGGTAATTTTCTCACTAGATTGAACCCCTTTCCTTACGGTGTCTTTCATTTAGCTTATCACAATCATCTCATCCTTAAGATGTATTTTTCAATACAAAGCCTCTGGGCACTTCATCCCCATGCTATACTGAACTTGTTTTTGAAAAGGAGCCGGTTTGATATGGGAAACAAGTTTTGGTTTTATACAGGCAGTAAAAGCCTTCTCATGCTAAGTGATATTCTTTTTGTGATGACGATCACGTTTGTGATCTATCAAGATACACAATCTGTTGCCTATGCGGCTCTATTTCCGCTAATAAGAACGCTATGCCAGCTATTAGCTGGGCTCATCTCCCCTGTTTTGACAGATCGCTTTCAAGCCTATCGTCTATTGAAATGGGTCCCACTTTTACGTCTTGTGATGCTCATCGTGTTTACATCCCAATTTCATTTCTTTCAGCAGCATATGGTCTGGATGTTTGGTGCGCTCATGTTGATTTCGATGACAGGCGGATTCATCAGTCCTTTATTACAGGCCATCATGCCAATGCTTGTGCCAGCAAATCAGCTTGTGAAAGCGAACAGTACAGCCTCCATTTTTCATCAAATGGTTCAAATCGCCGGCTATTCGTTTACTGGAATGCTCGTCTTGTGGATTGGGCCATTTTATTTACTGGGGATTACTTGTCTCATGATTGTGTTGTCTTATTTGTTTTTCATCCCTGTTTTTCCTCTTCTCAAGCAAGAAGACATAGATCGAAAAGCAAATAAGATGAACAGTTTCAAGGATGGCTGGGCGATTATTTGGACAAATAAAACGATTCGCACCCTGACCTTTATGGATGTTTGTGAAAATATAGCAGGTGCTGTTTGGATCGGGGCTATTACGCTTGCCTTTGTCACACACGATTTAAAGGAAAGTGAGGATTGGTGGGGCTTTATCAATGCTGCTTATTATACTGGCGCCATTATAGGTGGGCTCTTGGCTGCGTGGATGAGTCGTTTCATTCAAAAGCAGCTGCTCCTCTTTATGGCAGCAGGTTCATTCATCTATGCAGTCCTGACCATTCTTTTTGCACTGAACAGCCTTCCGTGGCTTGCTCTATTGCTTTGTATTTTGATGGGACCTGCCTATCAAATCCGGGATGTTTCGCAGCAAACCATTCTTCAAACGGAAACACCAGTCCATGATTTATCAAAGGTGTATTCCGCTCACTACGTCCTTTCTTCAGTATCTGTCGGTTTATCTATATTCTTTGTTGGGGTCATCGCAGATGCATTCGGAGCGCGGTTTGTGTATTTGTTAGGCGGTCTGTTTGTGCTCGTCTGTTCCGGTATTGCCATCCTCGCTTTTATGAGACAGAAAAAAAGAGCGGCTGTTTAATGCAGCGGCTCTTTTACTTTTCTTTTAACATCGCAAACATCTCACGGGCCATTGTTTCTAATATATACACGACCGGTGTTTGTGTGGTGATATTGGCTCTGTGCACTCGTTCATCTGTGACGTAATAGGCAATATTTAAATCAGAAATTCGCGAAATCGTGCAGTGCTGATTGTTTGTAATACTAATGATTGTGCTTCCTTCTCGTTTTAACTTCGAAATATGATCAATCGTAATACGGTTCTCCCCTGTTACAGACAGCACAATGGTGACACTATTGTCTAAATACTGCATATTCATCGGGAAAAACGGATCATTGATGTAAAATGAAAATTTCTCAAGACTCGAAAAGTACCTTGCCCCATACTGCGCCAAAATGCCAGAGCTGCCAGTCCCGATAAACAGCACATTTTTCGCTTCGGCAATGAGCCTTGCTGCCTCTTTGATTTTCTCCTCAAAGTCCCCTTTGAGTGTTCGTTCTATAAATTCATATAGAAAATGCTGGGTGCTTTTCAAAGAAGGTGTTTGCTCTGATTCTAAATACATTTTGAGCTTTACTTTAAACTCTGAAAAGCCTTCACAATTCACTTTTCGGCAAAAGCGAAGGACAGACGAGGTGGAAATATGAGCAGCATCTGCTAAGTCCCGAATTCTCATATACACGACCTTTTCACTGTTTTCCATGATGTATCGGTATAAAGCGCTTTCTAGTTCATTAAAGCTGGAAATGACCTCACTTGAAAACATCTGACTTCCCCTTTCTCCAACAATATGTCACAAGGTGTTTCTCCTATGTAACAAATCTCTAAATGAGACACCCTTGCCTAAAGACGCTGAAGTCATTTACGCGCTAGATACTCTCACGATAAGCTATAGATGTACAAACAAAAGAATAAGAATTGGCTCCACTCTATTATAACATTGGGCGTTACATTATTCGGAGGTGCAGAACATGGCAAAAGGATTAAAGGTTGTCACAATTGGCGGAGGATCAAGCTATACACCAGAGCTTGTGGAAGGATTCATTAAACGGTACGATGAATTTCCGATTAGCGAACTTTGGCTCGTCGATATTGAAGCAGGAAAAGAAAAGCTTGAGATCGTTGGAGACCTCGCAAAACGAATGGTCAAAAAAGCAGGACTTCCAATCGACGTCCATTTAACATTAGACCGGAAGAAAGCGCTTGCGGGAGCTGATTTTGTCACAACACAATTCCGTGTCGGACTGCTTGAAGCACGCATGAAGGATGAACGCATTCCTTTAAAATATGATGTCATTGGTCAGGAAACAAATGGTCCAGGCGGCTTATTCAAAGGGCTGCGCACCATTCCTGTCATTCTTGATATTGTCAAAGATATTGAAGAATTATGCCCTGACGCATGGCTAGTGAATTTCACGAACCCTGCCGGTATGGTCACAGAAGCAGTTCTTCGCTATTCAAACCACCGCAAAGTCGTTGGCCTATGTAACGTGCCAATCGGCATTCGCATGGGTATCGCCAAAGGGCTGGATGTAGATGCAAGCAGAGTCGAAGTCAGCTTTGCTGGATTAAACCATATGGTATTTGGACTCAACGTGTTCTTAGATGGCAAAAGCATCATGGATCAAGTCATCGAAGATATGGCAGATCCAAACTCCACGATGTCGATGAACAACATTCAAGCAATCCCGTGGGATGCAGATTTCTTAAAAGGTCTTGGCGTGATTCCTTGTCCGTACCACCGCTACTACTACAAAACAAGTGATATGCTGGCTGAAGAAAAGAAAGCAGCAGCGAACGAAGGGACTCGTGCAGAAGTCGTTCGTACACTAGAAAATGACCTGTTCGAGCTTTACAAAGACCCTGATCTTGATATCAAGCCGCCACAGCTTGAAAAACGAGGCGGTGCCTACTACAGTGATGCAGCTTGTAACTTGATTGCTTCGATTTATAACGACAAGCATGACATTCAGCCTGTGAACACGATCAATAATGGCGCCATCAGCGACATTCCAAATGATTCTGCGGTTGAACTGAACTGTGTCATCACAAAAGACGGCCCAAAACCAATCGCTGTTGGTGAAATGCCGGTCGCTGTGAAAGGACTGATTTCTCAAATTAAATCCTTTGAACGTGTAGCCGCTGAAGCTGCCGTTACAGGCGATTACAACACAGCACTTGTGGCAATGACCATCAACCCGCTTGTCCCATCAGATGCCATCGCAAAAAGCATCCTAGATGAAATGCTAGAAGCACACAAAGAGTATTTGCCTCAGTTTTTCAATACAGTAGAAGCTTAAAAAGGAACACCGCACTTGTTGAAAGTGCGGTTTTTCTTATTTGCCTGCAAACAGCCTGTCCATCTGAGCGTGATCATAGTCTAATAGCCAGTGCGGTAAGCCTTCATAGAGTGGGCGTAGGCGTTCAGGATCTGCCGCAATGAGATCACAGCCTCGATCATCATATAAGTGAAAAATCATCTGTTTCGATAAATTGATGAGATAAATTTCATAATCAAGCTTTCCTTTCATGATTTGATTCGGTGCATAGAAATCCTCTTGGCACATGGCATGGAGAAGCGGGCGCAATCGAATATCTTGCAGCTGGCAATTGAGTGTAAATCTCTCTAATTTCAGTGCTTCTTCTAGTTCTGGTCGTACATAGGTCAAAGGCTCGTGACGTAATCGGTTACGCACTTGCCGGTGGACATATTTTTGATAGACAAGGAGCTTACGTTTCGTTAATTCATGTGCATGTTTTGTATACACATCTGTCACAAGCAGCATGTCGTCCCCTGGATGAAAAGCATATTTCACAATCTCAAAAGCACGATCCCCTGCTTTCTCTAACACGTCCGCTTCCTTTTCTATCGACCAATCTGCCACTTCAAACCGAAGTCCAAAGGGCCATTGGTAAAAAAGTGATGGCGTTAGTAAAAGATCAGGAAAATTATTTTTTAAAAACATATCTGTTTGATCGCTCATATAATGTCCTTCCATTGGTTTTATTTCTTATTTTAATATTGAAGCATATGGAAAAACAATTGGAAATGAACTGTCATTTCTTATATGATGGAAAGAGATGGAGGTGTGACCAATTGAAAAAATCAAAATGGCTTTTACACGTGTTTCTCACAGCATTGATCACGATGTGGATTCAGGCTGGACTTGATCAGGCGAACATCATTCATGTCACCAATGTATGGGTCGATGCCAGCAGCTGGATCATCATCTTCTTTGTCATTTACGCTCTTGTCGAATGGACAGCTCACGTCCTATCAAAACGAAAAACCGCTCATCTTTGAACATCTCTTTTCATAGAGATGTTTTTTCTTTTTCTTGAAACGCCTCTTGTACAAGCTCATGAATCACGCCCATTCCTGCCTGACTGCCAGCTGCTGCTGCAAGAACTAGCTGAGCAGGACCGCCTAAATTATCACCACATGCAAATACACCGCTGACGGATGTGCGTCCAAGGATATCTGTTTCAATACCCGCATTCTTCGTCATTTGACAGCCAAGCTTTTCGGCAAATGGGGCTGACTGCTTGAAATCACTTGCTACAAACCCGCCTTCTCTTTTTACTCTCTCCCCATTCGCAAGTTGAAGAGAGCACAGCTGCCCATTGTCATTTTCGATCGACACAATTGGCACATCAATGACTTGAATAGAATGCGCCGAAAGAAGTACCCTTTCCTCTTCAGCTAACACTTGTTGTCCATTCGTAAACACGATCAAATCCTTTGTCCAATTGGAAAGAAGCTTAGCCATATGCAAGGCACGTTGATTCTCTGCAATGAGCGCAAGTGCCTTGTCCTTTAATTCCCATCCATCACAGAAAGGACAGCTAAACAACGTCTTTCCATACACATCATGAATCCCTTTGATCTCTGGTAACATATCCTGAAGTCCTGTTGCCAATATGATTTTTTTTGATTCAACCGTATCCCCCTCGTGTGTCAGTAACGTAAAACGGTCCTCTTTCTTTTGTATATCAACAATTCTACTTCGTTTCATTTGGATATTAGGGTATGTCTGAAGATCTGCCTCTCCCGCTTTTCTAATCTCAAACGGTGTCATTCCATCGTTTGTAATAAAACCATGTGATTCCTGTGTCACTCGATTTCTTGGCTGCTCGTCATCAAACACGATGACCTGATTTCTGCCTCTTCCCACAACAAGTGCTGCATTTAATCCAGCTGGTCCGCCTCCGATAATGGCACAATCTATTAACATGTGAATCTCCCCTTTTTATTAAAGACTTTAAAGACTCTTTATATCTATAATAGGTTCAAAAAAATCACATCTTGAGAAATGGATTTTTTTCTGTCTGCTCAATTTGGTTCGCAATATCAATTAACCGTTTTTGACTGAGGGTTTCTTGCATTTTTGTTTCAACATCCTGCATGACTTGTTCAATCAAACAACCATCGTGAGACATTAAAGACTCATGCTCTAAGGAACAGTGAAATAAATTCGTTTGTCCTTCTACAGCCTGAATGACATCTAAAAACGAAATGTCTTCCTTTCGTTTGATAAGGGTGTATCCTCCCTGTGCACCAGGCGTTGATTCAATCAATCCCGCCTTCACAAGCTTTGTTAAAATTTTGGATAAATAGGTAGGTGAAAGATCTTGCATCTTAGCAAGAGGCTCAACGCCAATCGCTTTGCCCTTTGGCGCAAGAGTTAAAAACACCATCGTATGCAGCGCATAGTTGGTCGCTTTAGAATATTTCATCAGATGATTCCTTTCTATCTATTATAGACCTTTTATATCTGTAATTGATCATAGATGATTCAAGAGAAAAAAGCAAGTGTTGTGGATCTGCTCCTCTTTTCATTCCACATTTCACATTTCCTTCCGATAATAGAAGTAAGCACGGAATAAAGTTTTGATTGAAAACTAGAAGGAGTGAAGAAAAATGTCAGATCAACAGCACAATGCAGCACACGAAGAAGAAGAGGAATTTAACGTATATGACATGCTTCCGCCCGCAGGTACAATCATCGGAGAAGCAACAGAAGAAGAAATGGAAGCTGCGGCAGCACTAGAAGTGAGACATGTCGCATTCATGCGTCTGCAAGACATGTACATTCAATTTGATGGCTCATCTTACAAAGAATTATTAAAAGACTTCCAAGAATTCGAACTCGATTCCACAAAATTCTGGAGAGCCATCGCCAGACGCCTGCAAGTCCCATACGAATGGCCAATCCGAGTCGATCACGCAAACGGCCCAATTTATATTGGTGAAACAGAAGATAGCCGTGAGGTTGAGGAGAGTGCAGAGTAAGAAAATGGAGCCCCCTTTTGGTAAGGGGGTCTTTTCTTCTCCATCACAATACATCAATTGAAAAAACAAATAAGCAATATGAGCGCTATCACGCCCATATTGCTTATTCTCATGTTATGTTAACTCTGGCCAAAATGCTTGATTTGCCACAATTAAGTCGTCTAAAATATCTTTTGCTACTTTAGCACTCGGCACCGTTTTCGATAATGTGATGGCCTGCCATAGTTTTTGATAGGAGCTTTCTTCAAATGCTTCTACTACTAATTTTTCTACGCCAACTTGCTGCTCCATGAGACTTTTTTGAAATCTAGGAATTTCTCCAACCACTAATTTTTCTGGACCGCTGCTGCCAACGATACAAGGAATTTCGACCATGGCTGTTGGGTCAAAGTTCCTGATTGCGCCATTGTTCTCTACAATCATTAGCATCCGTTCCTTTTTATTAAAAGCAATGGCTCTTGCCAAATCAACGATATAAGAAGCATGTTCATCAATGGTCAGCTTTGTTTCCTTTGCAGTTCCTTTATCAATGATGGTCTGACATTCACTAAAAACAAAGGCTTCTCGCCCCTCCATCACTTCATTGGCACGTGTGAACGCTATATTTGCATGTGCCACTTCTTCATCTGGAAATAGATAGTATTTCAAATACGTATTCGGTACTGTTTTTGGATCAAGTGCTTGAATATCTTTGGCTTTTTTTAATGTGCTGTTCCAGCTCTTCTGCTGTTCTAGTTCAGATGTTCCATCTGTTGCATAACCATGCTGGCTTACATGCTGAATGACCTCAGGCATTAAGCTATTTCCTTTTTTATCTCGAATATCTGTCCACCAGCCAAAATGATTCAAACCATAGTAATCTACTTCCAGTTCTTTTCGTGAAGATAAGCCTAAATTCTTTGCAATCAATTCTTCGATGCCAATTGGCATATCACATATGTTTAAAATTTTGGAATTCGGTCTTAGCTTACGAGTTGCCTCTGCTACTATCGCTGCAGGATTAGAATAGTTTAACATCCAAGCTTCAGGTGAGTATTTTTCCATATAATCGACAAGTTCTAATACACCTGGAATGGACCGCATTCCATAAGCTATTCCACCTGGACCGCATGTTTCCTGTCCGACGACTCCATGCTTCAATGGAATTTTCTCATCTAATTCACGCATTGCATATTTGCCAACACGGATATGTGCCATCACAAAATCGACTTGAGTGAAAGCTTCTTCTGGGTCAGTACTTGCCAGTAGTCGCACTTCTGGTGCTCGTTCTTTTAACATAATCTCACATGCATCTGCAATTGTCTTTTGTCTAGTTTCATCATTATCATAGAGTTTAATTGTATGAATTGGGAACTCCTCTAGATAGTCTAACAGCATCAAAATGATCCCTGGCGTAAATGTACTTCCGCCTCCAGCAATAGTAATATTAAATGTTTTTTTCATGATATCCAGCTCCTTTTTCAATCTAATGAAAGTTTTGTCTCAAAGGACTCTCTTACTTGCGGTACACTTAAGCCAACAATGATTTGAATGCTTTGACCACTCTTAGCCATTCCATGTGCCCGTTTATTTTTTGTGAAGTATTCCCTATCTTTCACCAAGCTAGGGTCAATCACTGTAATACGCAGACGCGTGGCACAGTTTGTCACATCTTTAATGTTTTCTTTACCGCCAAGGCCTTCTAAGAAATAAACGGCTTTCTCTTCATACTCAGACGCATAAACGGGCGCTTCCTTTTTGTCATGAGCTTTTTTATGAGCATTCTCATAATCTTGTTTTGTATATAGCCTCGTCTCCTCCTCATGTTTTCGTCCTGGTAATGGAATATCAAATTTCACAATCATCCATCTAAATATGACAAAATACATTGCTGTAAATAGAAGTCCAATCATTGCTTGGATCAGATAAATCCCTCCATGATTTGAAGAGAGCGGAATCCAGTTCAATGCAGCTATCTCAATAAGCCCTGAACCCATCATTCCGACAACACCAAACATATTCATGATTGTCACCATGGTGGCTCCAAGAAGTGCATGTATGACAAATAAATAAGGCGCGAGAAATAGAAATGTAAATTCAAGTGGTTCTGTAATTCCGGCAAATACCGCTGTTAATGTGGCGGGTAATACCAATGCCAGAACCTTTTTTCTGTTTTCTTTCGGGGTAGAAAAATACATGGCTAGAGCTATCCCTAAACAGCCGAACATCTTTATATTTCCATGCAGTAAAAATCCGTATGGATAAAGATCCTTCAAATTGGAAGTTGAGGTCGCAAATTCATTTAAGTGAGCAATCCAATATGGTTTTAACCCTCCATTTACAGCCGCTGGACCAAACTCAAAAGGTGTATAAATAAAATGGTGAAGTCCTGTGGGAATTAACACCCTTTCCAAGAAATGAAACAGCCAGACACCAATATAACCAGACTGTGACATGAACCCTTGGAGAGATTGAATTCCCTGCTGAACATAAGGCCATACAAAAGCCACGATAAAAGCAATAGGAATCATCACAAAGAATCCGATGATGACAACAAAGACAAGCCCCTGGAAAATCCCGAGCATTTCAGGCAGTTTTTGATCATAAAAACGATTATGGATCCAAATGACGATTCCAGATATCATCACCGCACCAATGATACTTGTATCCAGTGTAGGTATACCCGCAATTTCTTTTACTCCTGCTACGTTCTCGACACCTTGCGATAAATCAACACCAAAAGTAGACGGCCAAAGTGTCAAAATAGCATGAATATAATTGTTAAACACAAGATAAATCATCAAAGCTGCGAGCGTAGCACGTGCTTGCGCTTTTTTTGCAAGTGAGATCGGCAAGCCAATCACAAATGCCAGCTCCATATGATTGAAAATCGTCCATCCCCCGCTTTCAATCAGTGCCCAAACCTTATACCACATCGTACCTTCTGCGGCCATTTCCCCCATAATCGCTGGATTCTTACATAAAGTCGCAAGACCTACAACAATACCAAAAAACGCGAATAAAAGGACTGGAACTACCATAGCACTGCCAAATCGCTTGATTGCATTCATAAGCATAACCCCTTTGTTTGATCCATAAGACCACTGTAAAGGCAGCGCTTACAAAAACCAATAGGTTTGACGTATTTAGAAATCAAGTTGTAACATTAGATTATATTTTCACAGGAAGAAAATATTTTCATGTTGGAGGGCACATCGCATGATATTGGACAAGCTGGTAAATGAATACTTCGAAGATTTAAATAAGAATGACCTGCACATTATTAAAACGATTCACGATCACCTTGAAGAAATGAAGACCATGAAAATTCAGGATCTTGCTCATTATGCTCATACTTCCATCTCATCCATCCATCGGCTTGCCAAGAAAATAGGCTTCGACGGCTACAGTGACTTAAAGTCTTATGTGAAATTGAATAATCATACTGAAGAAACAACACAAGATTTAATGAAGCTGCTCGATCAAGATATCCAGCAGACAAGGAAATATATGGAGCAGCTGGACTTTCATCAATTAAATCAACTGATTGATCGCGCACCGTATATTTATATTTATGGTACAGGAACAGCACAGCTCGATTTGGCCAATGATGTACAACGACAGCTATGGTCGCTGCATAAGAAATCTCAAGTTTTACGAAGTAAGCGAGACTTAACAGATGGAATCATTGAATTTGGTGAGGATGATCTTTTATTTATCATTTCTTTATCAGGCGAATCGAAGAATTTAGATGAAATCATTCAATTGGTAAAAACGAGACATATCAAATTTATCAGTATGACCACATTGAGAAATAACTTCCTTGCACAAAATGCCATGTTTAACATCTATGTAAGCAGCACCCCGTTTCCCTTGTATAACAAAGTGGACAACTCAAGCTTTCTGCCATTTTATATTGTGGCAGATATTATCGTCAGGAAATTTAGTGAGTGGAAATGGAACCAATTGAATAATAGGAATTAAAAATAACAAGCACACATTTTTGGAGTCAAATGGTGAAAGGTTGAATATTGCTTCACAAAAAAGAGAGACTCTTTTGTCTCTCTCAAAAAACACCAAAATATTTTTCTGAAATAAGTGATGACTGCTTAATGTTATTCAGCAGTATAATGCCCCTCAAGCAGTTCATCAAACGAATCCGCTAATTTGAAATCCGTCTCATATTCTAGATCAAAGTAATGAATTGGCGGATGCTCCTTTGTTTCTCTATAATCCAGCGCAATCCACGTGTGCCCATCCCCACAAATGAGCACAAGCCCCTCAGGCAATTCCCATTCTTCTATTAAATAATCACTATCCAAAATGCCTTCACCTTTGGCAATTCCTCTTAAATGATCAAATGACACATGATCCTCTGCCCACCCATTCGGCTGATCGGTCGGATAGGCGTTATGAAGGGTGTATCCGCCATTTTGTTCAAGGATCAGTTTCTTATATGTATCCGGCAGGATGACGCCTAGCTTCTTTTCAGCTTTTGCAATTCCTTTCTCATTGATTTTCTTAAATGTTTCATCGCTTTCTCTGTCTTTATCCCAGAATGGTTTCAATATAAATACCTCCAAATGTCATTTCTATCTCATCTTACCATTTATTTAAACTAGTTTAATAGTCCTATTACAAAGAAAAAAGAGAAGGGCTCTCCCTCCTCTTTTTTCATCATGATTGTTCTTTATTTCTCGCTTCAAATTCATCAAGCATCGCACGCACTTCATCTGTTGATGATGTGTTCATTAATTGATTTCTTAGGAAACTTGCTCCTCGGAATCCTTTGACATAAATCTTAAAGAAGCGGTGAAGCGCCTTGAACGGACGCAGACCTAATGAGGAGTATTGATCATGGAGATCAAGATGTAATCTTAAAAGACCTAGGAATTCATCACTCGTATGTTCCTTCGGCTCTTTTTCAAAGGCAAATGGGTTATGGAAAATCCCACGCCCAATCATCACTCCGTCTATTCCATATTGCTCAGCGAGCTTTAAGCCCGTTTGTCGATCAGGAATATCACCATTAATGGTCAAAAGGGTATCAGGTGCTACTTCATCACGAAGCTTTTTAATCTCTGGAATGAGCTCCCAATGCGCATCCACTTGGCTCATTTCCTTTCTTGTGCGAAGGTGAATCGATAAATTCACAATGTCTTGCTCCAATATGTGTCTGAGCCATCCGCGCCATTCATCAACCTCAGTAAAACCAAGTCTTGTTTTCACACTGACAGGTAATCCACCTGCTTTCGCAGCTTGAATCAGCTCTGCCGCAACGTCAGGACGAAGAATTAATCCGCTGCCCTTCCCGTTTTGTGTCACATTCGGTACAGGACAACCCATATTAATATCCAGCCCCTGAAATCCTAATTCCGCCATTCCAATGCTCATTTGTCTAAAGTTTTCAGGTTTGTCTCCCCAAATATGAGCAACAATCGGCTGTTCATCCTCCGTAAACGTTAAACGGCCTTTCACACTTTGAATGCCATCAGGATGGCAATAGCTCTCACTATTCGTAAACTCTGTGAAAAACACATCCGGTCTCGCCGCCTCACTCACAACATGACGAAACACAACATCTGTCACTTCTTCCATTGGTGCTAATATAAAAAATGGCCGTGGTAAATCACGCCAGAAATTTTTACTCATCTTTCATCCAATTCCTCTCATGACATGGCGCCTTAAAGGGCATGTCCTTCTATAAAGTCTTTCCGCAATTTTTTCATTATATACTTTAATATGAACCGGGTAAAATTGCAAAAAAGGTCATTGGGTGAAGACATTTAGCTTTAATTTATTTTTCTTTATATAAATACGTGCAAATTAATTTACCTAACGATTAACTTTATTCAAAACCCTTAATGTAAATAAGCTATAAAGTCTAACAATTGTTTTGAAATATTTAAAAAGAAGTAACAAGTGTACTTTAGTAAATATGTATGAAATAATTATCTAAATACAATTTTAGAACAAGGTACTTCTCTTAACACAAAATATAGTATAACAACATCAAATTTTAATAATGTAACCTTTATAAAAAACACTCAACAAAAGACTAAGTGTCTTTAAATTACTTCTACATATTCCTAATTATTAATATATTTCTATAATGAAATTGATTTTATTGAACATTTTCTTTACCCAAGCAAAAAAATATTTAAACTTTATATTTGACCACAAATAACATCTTTCACTGCTCTCGCAATTACCCCAGACATCACAGGGGGTACAGCATTTCCAACCTGTGTAAACTGAGCAGTACGCGGACCTTCAAACTTATAGTTATCAGGGAAACCCTGTATTCGTGCAGCCTCTCTCACCGTTAGAGACCTACACTGTCCAATATCAGGGTGAATATTATAATGACCATCTTTTGATATATGAGCAACTACAGTATGTGGAATACTATCCCACCAATGAACCTTAAATCGGTCTAGAAATGCCTTATCATTCTTATGAGTTTTCAACCTCTCAGGCAACTCATTATACTTAATTTGTCTACCTTGAGTGGCATGCTTTATAGCAATTTGATATATTTCAGCATCACGATCTTTAATGGGTCTTGCAAAGTGATTAGTAAATCCAATACTGTCTTCTCTCATCATCAGTTCATAAGGCGACAAATAATCGACATTTTGCGTTAAATCATACTCGAAAAGTTGAAGATCATGACCTTGTTTTGGCTTCACGACTGGTAGATCTGAAATAACATCTCGAGTAGTTAAAGGAATATCCCAAGATAATTTATGCCTGTCAAAGTTAGGGTACTCATAATTTAAATTCTTTTGAAAACCAAACAGGATAACCCTTTTTCTCCTTTGAGGTACACCAAAATCAGCAAAATCGATTATATTACTCTTGTCTTCCTCACTTGTTCCAGATAGCACTGTGTAACCAATTTGATCAAACGATTCCTTTATTTCTTGGTACACATTCCCTTTCTTAGCAGTGAGTAAGCCCGGAACATTTTCAAAAACGAACGCCTTAGGTTTAAACTCATCGACAATTCTTTTATAGTACTGGAATAGATAGTTTCTAGAGTCTTTATCTACACTCTCTTTCATCCTGCTACGCCCCACCAAGGAATATGCTTGACATGGCGGACCGCCAATAATTAAATCTACACTTGTAGCACGGCTATACTGAAGCGAATTCTGAATAAGTTGTATCATCTGCGTAGAAGAAGTAGCTGTTGGGTCATTATGGGGGTTCCCAAACTTCCGGTTTAGTACTTCTTTCTCGAGCTTCTCTCTCAATTCAGGGTAACGTTCAAAAACTAAAGCTCTCGTTAGTTCAATATTGCGGTAATTGTCTGACATCCTTAGGAATTCATTATATAACTCTAAATCGTTCTTTGCCTTTAGAAAATGGTAAAACAAACGCGTTTTAATTGTTTCACATGCCCAATATTCTTTTTCAACATGCGCAGCAATTTTAAAGTCGTGTTTATGAAACCCCTCACTCAGCCCTCCTGCTCCAGAAAATAAATCAATAACAATCATTTTTAATCTCCCTTTATGCGAACCATATATTTTATTAGATAATTACTCTCACCATTCTAGGAGAACATTTTCCACTAAAACTCTTTCTCCGCGAACCAATGTTACTATCCCATTATAGGGTAGTTTTGCGGATGAGCAAAGGCTTTTTCTACGTCACCCCTAATGACTATTACTTTTCCATGCAGAGCTAAATATTCATGAGAAATTTTATATTATTTCTTTCTTATATTTTCTATATATCGCATAGTTTGAGAATTCCAGTAAGAAAAAAATCAACATTGAAAGTCGACTCCAACAAATACCTTTCCAAACTCTTACCATTGCTACATTTACGTCTCTTACAATGAATATCCTAAAACTAAATTGGGTTTTGCGTACCGCAAACATTTCTGTAATGACATGGTTTTTCTAAACCTAAAAACAAATTCACTTGTTACTGTTGCAACAAACTCAATCCCATTTCTGTTGTTACTGTTTCATTGCAAAGCTTAAACACCAAGAGCAGTTCTGAAAACTGCTCTTCGGAAACTCTTACTCTTAATAAATCTAGTGATCGCACTCAAATTCTTTGTACAGTTCCATTATCTAAGACTTAAAAAAACACCTTGAATTGGGAGGATTACAATATGAAAGCGTTCCACTTTTTCCATCTACAGTAATCCCTTAAAGAATGGAGAATACTTACTGTCTATTGTTTTTACTAACAATGACCTGTCTAATAATCGGTTTCCTGTTTCACATGAAGTTTCAGCAACCATGGAACAAGCAAAACAGGCACAGCCATTTAACTGGTTATCTTCACTCGGCTCTAAGCTGGAACAATATGGATCGTTAGAACAGAATATTGCCTCTTCAAGCGCCTCCATAATAAGTGGGCGAAGCTTATCTATATTCCCCATTTCTACCAAGCCACCTAAGGAACCTTCTTGATCAGTACTACCAGTATACAAAAGGACCCCAGCCATGTTCTTACCACAATATATTCTTTCTTTAATAGCTACTGATGAATATCCTGATTGCAAGGATAACTGCTTAATTAATAGATGGGCAAATGTATGTAGCATAACATACACGACGTCTTTTTCATCACGTACTTCCCATCCTTTGTTTTCTATCCAATTTGCATATAAGGATGTAAACTTCTCTGACCGCTTTGGAAGTTCACTGTTTTCATCGAGCCACTTGCTTATAGTAGTTTGATTAAATTCAATAAAAATCCCTTCGCCATGCACTTCAACTGCTGGCAACCAGTTATCATACCCATCTGACTCTAACCAAACAATTTCCTTTGGTTCATTGACATCTGGTTCTGGGCTATCATTTCTCATAAACCCTAGAAGCACAAGAATCTCCTTCACCTTGTGAGCCTTTATAATTTTATTGAAGTAGAGCTGAAAATCATTCGGTACTATTTCAACTTCAGCCTCAAAATCACCAATTTTTACTCTACTATCAAATGCAGTAAAAGCTTTATACTCAGCTTCTTTGATCTGATTATACTCAATTTGCTCTTCTATTTTAGACTGATTAAGATATGCTGTCCATTTTTCAAAGAAATCCTCGGCATCAAGAAATTCACTACGGTCATTTAGGTGTTCTCTGTAGAACCGATGATACCACTTATCCCCCAAAAGTTTCTCGTAAGTATTGGGATTTTCTTCAATTGAAACCAAAATTTCATCGAAATTAATATCCTTATTGTCATTGCTAGGGATAGCAATGGCGCTTCTCAAAGCAGGAAAATATACATTTGAAGCACCCCGCTGTAATGGAATTACATACTCTGACTTTTTACAAATCGACCTTTTATTCAGTTTATGAGGATGATTTCCTGTGCACCTGTAGCCCTCAAAAGAACTGACTTGCATCGCCCCTCTAAGGCTCTGGCTTTTCCTCTCTTTACATTCACACTCTATAAGCAGCGAATCCAAGCTAGATGTATTCCCTGTACTCCACAAACGCAATTTCCCTTTACAATCCGTCTCCTGCTTACCATGTGCCCACCATCTCCAAGGAAAATCATCTAAGTGATTCTCCTGACACGAAACCACAAAGCGAGCAGGATACGACTTTCGTGAACAATCTGGACACTTGGGGCCACCTTTAAGATATTCGCTCATTATAAAATTATCTCTAATGTCAAAGAGACGCGAACATTTAACATTGCTACACACGTGGTAGTTTGGAAATGGAATTGCTGGCAAATCCTTGTAATTCTTAGATGGAATTCTCTTGAAGAAATCCTTTTTCAGAAAGGTCATCAAATTTTTATCGTATATCTTCTCATTATTATCATTATTAATCCAATACTTTATATCCAATATCATAAGTGAATCATTTACAGAATCCATAATTGCTCCTGGACCGTATGTTGTAATTAATTGTCCTGGTCGGACTTCCCCTACTTCATTCTTCACTGCTATTCCACCCTTCATAAATATACAACGAAGATGTCCCCTCTACTTGCCTCATTGAATCGAGTGTAGTCTTTCCGCCATATTTTTTATCCTCAGAAAAACGAGCTAACAAGCGAGGACGACTCTCTATCCTTGCATGTTTTGTATTAGGATGGAAGTAATACTGCAAATTGTCTTCCGATTTGGCCAGATTAATCCACTCTTCTAAAAAATGTTGTAAATGATCCATAGTATCTGAAACATTTCGATATTCCACAGTAGATACACGCTTTTTAACTACTTCCTTGATATATTTCATATCCATATCCTTTATATTCTTGGCATCTACATTCTTTGCCAATTCTGGATAGCTTAATCTCAGCAAAGCAACTGCAATTGCGTGCAAAACACGGTCC
Source organism: Bacillus pumilus (assembly GCF_024498355.1). Lineage (GTDB taxonomy): Bacteria > Bacillota > Bacilli > Bacillales > Bacillaceae > Bacillus > Bacillus pumilus_P. Next base: position 714,765 of record NZ_CP101833.1, on the reverse strand, counting down.
CTAGCCCGGGAAGCATATGGTGTTGCAGTAGTTCCCTCTACAAAATGATATAAGCGCTGGTGATAACTCTTAAAATTCTGATAATGCGACATGTCACGAGGACGGTACGGGTTGTACACAGTGATTACAAGTCCAGGCTTGCTACGACCTACACGGCTAGATGATTGTATGTACTCAGAAGTTTGCTTTGGCTGGCCTGTAATGACCATGAGTCCTAGACGGTCAACATCCATCCCTACAGAAATCATATTTGTAGCCAATACCACATCTAATTCCTCGTTGCCTACCTCCCTTTCCAGCTGCTCCAATACTTTAGGAATTCTACTTGATGGCACACGTGAGGTGAGTTCTGGCTTACGGCTTATGTACCTCTGCTTACTATACTTATACTTCTTCTGTAGGGTTTGAATTCTCTTTTTTATATCATCCTCTAACAAACGGACTGCACCACCAAGTTCCCTGATACTATTGAAATAACCAACAAGAGTTCTAAACGGATCAACATATTTAGAAAGTGCTTCATCTTCCAAAAGGTGCTCTGTTGTTTGAAGCAGCACTGCATATATACGTAGTAGTACTGTTTTCATTGAATGACCAGATACACAAACACCTGCATAAAGCCTAAATGGGAACTCATCTAAGCTTCTTTCTCGTGCAAAGAAAGAATCCTCCACCTTCAATCCAGAAGGCGGGAATTGCTGTGTTAGTTTTCTTCCAAACACCTTTTCCACTTGCACCTCAGCATTCTTAATTGTTGCAGTCGCAGCAATGTACTTTGGCTTAATAGTATCTTTTCCTTCTTGAGCTGTACTTAACTCTTCAATAACAGTTTCGTACCCTCCGTATACAGTCCCTAATGGCCCCGTTATGAGATGTAACTCATCCTGAATTATAAGTTCTGGCGGATAAAATGGTTTAACGTCTTGAACACTAGCCTTAGGGTTTCGATGGGATCTTTGGTGATTTTCCCCCTCAGCAATATAGCCACAGCGCTCACATAATCTATTTACTTTTCCAAATAAAGCTGCGGTCTTTTCATCCCAAGGTAGCCGTGCAAACTTATCAACTGTGGAGATAATCACAGTTGGCAATTTACGATAAATCTCTTCGTCAACCAAGTAAACTGGGATATGTGTTTTTGAAAAGAAGCATGATTCATTTTTGCAGAAGATATTAATTCCTGTCTTTTTTGTCTTGGTGTCTCGACTTGGCAAAAATTTATACTTTAAGCCCTTTGCCCCACAACATGGGCATTCTATTACCTGCTTTTCAATCTTGTCATATTCCTTTAATACCTTATCCCTGTCACGATAGTACTGATTCTCAGTAAGGTCATTTAATTTATTTACCGTCACTTGTCCCCCTACCCAGAAGCCAACTGAAAACTCTGTCTGTCCAAAGGCTTTGTTTTTTTGACGTGTATACTCACATGCGCTTATCATTCGCATTAATCTGTCACGTTGCTGGGTAGTTAATAGGCGTAGAGTGTATCTTAAAAGAATTGTTACACCACCATCACGCTCATAAATACTATTAGTAGAAGCAACTAGTCGTCTATATCCCAATAGAAAAGCAGAAATACCTAGGTATGCCTCAGTTTTACCTCCACCTGTTGGGAACCAAAGAAGGTCTACAATTTTACGATCTTCTGACTTAGGGTCTACTAACCCCTCTAAGTTAAGCAAAATAAACGCCAACTGAAACGGCCGCCATTCTAAATTTTCCTTGCGTATCTCATTCTCTAGTGTGGTTATCATATTATTTCTAGAATACCTTTTCATAGCATCCTGTGTATGCATAACTGTGTTCATAAATTTGAAAGCAGCAAATGCATTATTATCCCCTTTTTTTCCCAAAAGCTCAATGCCTTTTTTCATACGCGTTAATGTTATTTTGCAATCTTTAATAACTCGTTCAGTTGCTTCTTTATTTACTACTTCGTCAGCAGACAACTTGTTAATCCAGTTCTCATATCTGTTTGCTAAGTTCTCTAGTTTATCCATAATCTCACATTTGTTATTACTCTCTGCAAATTGCTTAATAGAAAAATAACTTTTAGGGAGATCTCCATAAACTTCATCGTACGGTGAGTCAGTGCTCATACTCTCCATTTCATGCTCTGGGATAAATGCTGACTTTAATTCACTTGCGTAGTTGCTACTTTCTGCTTTCCAAGTAACAGCACATCCGAATCCTTTTGCAAACACAGGCTTATTACGATATAGAAATTCACTAAAATCATTTTTGTCCTTCCTAGCTTCGTTTTCACATAAGAAAACACCTTTCCCTTCTTCATTAAATAGAGTAAGTTCACACTGGAACATTGCATTATTGCTATTCTTATCGACTCGTTTGTTTACGAGGAAAGCTGAAATTAGGAATACATCTGTATCTGAAAGCTTTTTTTTGCTAATGACAAGTGATACTTCCTTTGTAAGAGAAATATCAATATTCTGATCGAATGAGGACAAGGAAATTGACTCTTCAAAACACTCAATTTGACGTGTCCATACGATAACTTCTCTATTTCTTTCAAAGTCAAACTTCTTAGATGATGTATAACGCCCCCATGCAACTGATGCACGTAAATAGTTTGTTGTTTGTCGTACATAGCACCGTATTCCCATAGAGTTTTGATGCTTGAACTTTTTATTCATTGTAATCTTCTCTTCTGCAGCTTCTTGTACAGGTTCAGAATTACTTTGATGTTCCATATCTTCTTCCATTCCACCCTTAGGTTCATCGTACACCTCAGCGAATTGAACATCTTCTAAAAGTTCTTCTGTTTCGATTTCGGATTCAAGAGGATATAAAATTCCCGTAATATATGCCTGCGATGGTGCTTCATAAATCACATCAGGCTCATCATGTGCTGGACCAATTAAATCCCTTTTTAAATCACTAACCATAATACGGCGAACTTTCTTATACATTGCACGTTCTTCTTTACTCATTCATACATTCACTCCTTGGAATCAACATTGTATAAAAGACCAACTTCTGCAGGTTTAATGTAATACATCCTGTCTGAAACAATTTCCTTCATTCTTTTGGTAACAACGGATTCATTTAACTGTTCTAGAGTAAGATTGTATCTGGTCAATATTGCTTCTTCCTCATTACCAAGAATTTGGTTTGAGGAATAAATCAATCTATTTAAAATTCTAGAAGCTTTGCGTCTCTCCAGTCTAATTTTCGACATTGCATTGTAATAAAAATGGACATCTTCCACAAAAGAATTTATACCAAGGACCTCACCTAATACTATAATATCCTCCTTGTCCCGCGGACCATAGCTATATCCGGTCCTCCAGTTTCGCAGAACAGATTTTGTGGTTTTATTCCAACCTGCAGATCGCATTAATCTGAATAACCTATCATCGTCCATCCGTTTTTCCAAAAACTTTTCCTCATATAATTCTCTCCATTTCTTTATGGATAAATATGCTTGTTTACTAGTGTCTTTAGCATCAATAGATTGAATGAATATTCTATACAAGTCTTTTCTAGCATCGTTATCGACAAATAAAATAGAGTCTTTTAATCCTATCTCATGAAAATATTTATGTGTAACTCGCTTATTCTTGTTATCTAGAACATAAACTGCACTTTTCTTGGTAAAGAAGGATACGCTCCCATCTGTAAAACGGACCAAAGTCGCTTTCACAGCATCAGTCCCTTTGTAATCTTTCTCCCCACGGAAAACTCTAGGGAACACAGAAGTGCTTTTCTCCAACAAATCAGCAGCTTCACTATTTAAGCTAATAACTTTTTGACGAGAAAATTTGTTGAATCTATTATAAAGATACTTATATAAATTAGTACTATCCAGTTGACCTGAGTTTTGAACAAAATGACTTAACGCATAATTTTTTGCATCTATTATCTTTTTTAATTTTTGAGTAATTAAATTAATTTCTGATTTGTAAAGGTATAATGTGGCTCTTCTATAAGAAATCTTCAACAAAGGTTGTAAATCTTTGAAATTTATTGCAGAATACAAAAAAAGAGAATCACAGTGCAAATTCATATCTTGGGAATATATATCTTTCGATACAAAGAATTGTAAATCATATTTTGACAGGTCCTCTGTTTGTATCCCCATTGCCAACGAGATGTACTCTTTTAGAGCAAGTTGATTATTACGACTATTCGAAACCACACAAACACTTTTTCCCTGCTTTACTTCGTTTAAAATGGATTCCTTTAATTTCTCTCCCTTTACATTAGAGTGATCAAGAGAATTTTTGTACAAAATATCCTCAAATAATAAGATTATTTCTTCAAAAAAATTATTTTCATAACGATTTTCACTATCCTTTAGTTCTTGGAGCAATCCTTGAATTGTTTCTCGATGTGGTTGCATTAATACAATCAAATCGTAAAATTCAGCACTGATAGGAAGTCTTATTAAAATATATATTAGTTTTGCTGCAATATTTGAATCATATCTTGAAAATCCAGTCTTTCTTAATTTATCTAATAGATATATCAGACGCTCAATTTCCTGCTCAAAACTACTTTTAACATACTCAACATTGAGTGAATGAATGCTCATTTTTTGTAATGAATCTTCTATAATCTGCATGGGTTGTCCTAATTCTTTTTCATCAATATTCTCAAGACACACCCTATCTACTATATAATTCTTAATCGAGTTTTTTTGTAGATATTGAATGCGGTCATCTAAAGGATTGTCAAAAAACAACAAAGTGCCCTTAGGTAAATGCGGTATGTATTTTTTTATGTAAGAACAATCTACAAATATATAATCAAATCGCTGCTCCTGTTCTTTGAGCATCTCCAAATTCTCTGTAACATATATTGTGGGGTTTTGACTATCCCTTCTCCCCAATGCATTTCTGTTTCCTCTAGCAAGAGCATTAAACTTGCGATATCCTGAGGCAACAGGGAATACGTAGTGAAAAGGTACCTCTTGAGGCAAATTACCTTCGTAGTAATGGTAAAGAATATGTCTCCAATACACTCTAGTAAAGTATTCGTCACCCATATTGCAAAACCCAATGTATCGATGAATATTACTGCAAATTTGAAAAAGTCTCTCTGTATTTACAGAGCAATTTCCCAAGAAGTCTAACATCTCAAATCGATTGGTTATTACCAGAATTTCTGACCGTTTAGATGGGTTCTCTCTTTTCTGAAAGCCAATTGTTTCATCCATAATAAGTGTTTTTAAAATTAGATATGAAAATATGTACTTTCTAGACGTACAAAGTATTATGTTTTCCTCATGCAACAGAGACTCAACAATATCATCAACCATATACTCTTCTGATCGAAAAAGCATTTGCTCATGTACTCTACAATGTACTAAAGGCTTGTCTACTGTGCTAAACAACAGCTATCTCCTTCTTTCTTTATTTCCAATATTATATAAAAATTAAATTTTATAACCTTATTGTACCAACAAAACCCCAGTACTTCTATGTATTTATTGGATATAAGACCACTTATTTCTTCTTATGTTTTTCCAATTATTATTTAGGATATTTTTTTATATTGACCACATCTAATGGATTTGCAAAAGTAAACTGCTGCTTTTCAATTTTTCAAATATTACTTAAGGAATTAGTTAAACGCTTTAGACTATCTTTTGAGGGGAGGTTTTGATAAATGAGGAAATCTATTTTATGCTTCTACAAAAAATGATATTTCCACAAAAATATCATTTTGCATTTGCTAAGTGACTTATTAGATAAATAAACATTCATATGATCACTAATAAATTTTGCATGAAAACATTAATCTGTTTTTTTCCAGGGAGATTAACTTGTTTTATTCAATTAACTTTTTTGATTTTAAAATTTTAATTGAATAAAGAACAGAAGAAATTTTCATAATTATGTTTATACTAGTAATACACTTAATCGGCTTAAACTCTTAAATAACAATATTCACTTCTATATTAATATTTAATAGGAAAATTCAATACAAATTATTTTAATAGAAGCCTGAGAGAAGAAAGTAAAATATATTCTTTCCTCACTCATACCTCTTAACCGAGTATCGTTTAGCTAACTTGGTTACCTTAAAACAAGTTTTACTGTAACCTCCACATGACTCGTATGCGGAAACATATCCACCGGCTGCACTTCCTCCGTCACATACCCACCATCTTCAAGAATACGCAAATCACGAGCAAGCGTCCCAGGATTACAGGACACATACACAACGCGGTTTGGTTTCATCTTTAAAATGGTATCAAGCAGTGCTTCATCACAGCCTTTTCTTGGCGGATCGACAACTAGCGTATCTGCTTTGATGCCTTCTTTGTACCAGTTTGGGATGACGGCTTCTGCTTCGCCGACTGCGAATTCAACGTTGTTAATCCCGTTTAATGCAGCATTGCGTTTTGCATCTTCAATCGCTTCTGGCACTATTTCAACGCCATATACTCTGCCTGCTTTTTGTGCGAGAAATAAGGATATCGTACCGATTCCGCAGTACGCATCGATGACGGTTTCTTCGCCTTGCAGCTCTGCATATTCAAGCGCTTTGTCGTAAAGCACCTTTGTTTGAGCTGGGTTCACTTGATAAAACGAGCGGGCTGAAATAGCAAATTTGATGTCGCCAATCGTGTCATAAATGTATTCTTCTCCCCACAAAACGGTCGTTTCATCGCCGAAAATAACATTTGTTTTCTTTGAATTCACGTTTTGCACAATTGACCGAACATGTGGGAAGCGTGCTATAATCTGCTCAATCACCTGTTGCTTTTGCGGAAAATCAGCCGTTCTTGTCACAAAAACAACCATCATTTCACCTGTTGCGATGCCGTAGCGAACCATGACATGACGCAGCCAGCCTTTGTGCCGCTCTTCATTGTATGCTTTTATGCCGAACGCATTGCAAATGTCTTTTACTGCTTGTACCACTGCATCATTTTCTGACTGCTGGATCAGACATGTTTCCATATCAATGATTTCATGGGTACGCTGCTGATAAAATCCTGCAACAAGCCCGCCTTCCCGTTCGCCAACTGGAACTTGTGCTTTATTTCGGTAATTCCATGGTTGTTCCATGCCGATTACAGGATGAACTTTTACACGGCTCATATCAAGCTTGCCGATCCGCTCTAATACGTCCTTTACTTGTTTCTGTTTAAATAGCAGCTGGCCTTCATAGCTCATATGCTGAATTTGACAGCCGCCGCACTGCTTGTAAATGGGACATGGCGCATCTTGCCTGTGCTGACTTTCCTTTGTCAGCTCCATAAGTCGTCCAAAAGCAAATCCTTTTTTGACACGCGTTACTTTGATTTTCCCTTGTTCGTCCGGGAGGGCATTCGGTACAAAGACAGGGAAGCCCTCAACCTTAGCGACACCAGCACCTTCGTGCGTTAAGTCTTCGAAGGTTACATTGTAATATTCATTCTTTTGAACTGGGGGTTTCATTTTCACCAATTTTATCACCTCATTTGCAAAGAAAAACTTGGTCGCCATAAGGAACCAAGTTCAATCTTCACCCTATTTTTTCAGCTGTTGCTTTTGGCATAATAAATTCAATATGGCGATACAGGTTTTCAAATTCACCTGGCAGCATGCCGCCGTATTCACCATCTAAATTGAGTTGCATTTTATCTTTTACATCTACTTTGACGCGATTCGCTTTTGCGTAGATGACATTGTTATCATGAATATGCTCGCCTCGAAGTGCAAGGCTGACCACTCGAATGGCTTCTGCTAGGTTGACCTTCTTTAAAATAATCAAGTCAAACATCCCATCATCTAGAATGGAATCTGGTGCCAGCTTTTCAAAGCCGCCTACTGAGTTTGTTAGTGAAACAAGAAACAGCATGATTTCTCCATGAAATAATTTGCCGTCATATTCAATTTCGACTTCTGTCGGGCGGATGGAAGGTAGCATCTCCATGCCTTTTAAATAATAAGCAAGCTGTCCAAGCATTGTCTTCAGCTTACTAGGCACCTCATATGTCAGCTCTGTTAACCGGCCGCCGCCAGCAATATTAATAAAATAATGGCCATTGACTTTACCGATATCAAGCGGCTTTGCTACACCATCAATAATGGCATCTGTTGCTTTTAAAATATCTTCTCTTGGAATTCCAAGTGCTCTTGCGAAGTCATTTGTCGTTCCAACTGGAATGATTCCTAATTTTGGTCTTTTATCAAGCGGTGCTAGTCCATTGACGACTTCATTGATCGTGCCGTCTCCACCTGCTGCTACAATTAAATCAAAATCTCTCTGTGCGGCTTTTTCTGCTGCTTGTGTCGCATCTCCTGCACATGTCGTTGCATGACAAGATGTTTCATAGCCAGCTTGTTCAAATTTTTGCAAAACCTGCGGTAAATTCTTCTTGAAGAGTTCACGCCCAGATGTCGGATTGTATATAATTCGAGCACGTTTCATTCATCATCATCCTATATTCATTATGCAATCTATTTTCACCACTAACAACCTTTAATTATACTATGAGTTTTGAAAATGGCAACAGAACAACCACCTAATATTTGAAATCTCAGGCACGTTTCCCTCAACAGATAAGCATTCTGATAAGATAAAAGAAAACGATGAAAAGGATGGTATGCCATGAAAAAGCCTGTCTATTTCAATCATGACGGCGGTGTGGATGACCTTGTCTCCTTATTTCTGCTCCTTCAAATGGAGCATCTGAAAGTCATTGGGCTGTCTGTGATTCCTGCTGATTGTTATTTAGAGCCTGCGCTGAGCGCATCTCAAAAAATCATTGACCGATTTAGCCCTTATGAAATTGAAGTCGCTGCTTCAAATTCTAGAGGCGTGAATCCATTTCCAAAGGAATGGCGCATGCATGCCTTTTATGTAGACGCACTGCCGATTTTAAATGAAAAAGGCGCTGTTGATACGAAAGTATCCAAACTTCCAGCACACCTTCATCTAATTGAAACTGTTAAAAAGGCAACAGAGCCTGTCACCCTGCTCTTTACAGGACCGCTCACAGACCTAGCACGCGCTTTAGAAGAGGATCCCTCGATCTCTAATAAAATTGAGAAATTGGTGTGGATGGGCGGCACCTTTCTTGAAAAGGGCAATGTAGAAGAACCCGAGCATGATGGAACAGCAGAATGGAATGCCTTTTGGGACCCTTATGCTGTCAGCACTGTTTTCCAGGAGCGCTTTCCTATTGAAATGGTCGCACTTGAAAGCACGAATCAAGTCCCGCTTACACTTGATGTACGCCAGCGCTGGGCTTCCCTTCGCTCTCATATTGGGATTGATTTTATCGGACAGTGCTATGCCTTTTGTCCGCCACTCATTCATCACGAAACGAACTCAACTTACTACTTATGGGATGTGCTGACGACCATCACTCTTGCTTCCACCTCATTTACCCGTTCAAAGGAGATGAATGCGATCGTTTACACCGAAACACCAAAGCAAGGTCGTACCGAAGAGCATCAAGATGGAAAATCCATTCAAGTTATTGACCATGTCGATCGTGATGCCTTTTTCCAAGCGTTTGAAGAACTCATGAGAAAAGCTGTTTGTCAGATTTCCACATAAAAAAACCCCGCCAATGAGCGGGGCTTCCTCTTACTCTTCGTCTGCGAACTTTTTCTTACGTCTAAACTTGCTTAAGGTTTCATACACGATTGGAACGATGACCAATGTGAGAAGTGTAGAACTTGTTAATCCACCAATAACGGTTACACCAAGTCCTTTTGATACGATCTGGCTTCCGCCTTCAAAACCTAATGCGAGCGGCAATAATGCACCAATCGTCGCAAGTGCAGTCATTAAGATTGGACGTAATCTTATTGTACCTGCTTCAAGTAAAGCTTCTCTTGTTGATAGACCTTCTTGTTCTTTATGAATCACTCGGTCAATCAAGACGATCGCATTTGTCACAACGATCCCGATCAGCATGAGCAATCCAATCATGGCGTTTAAGCTGATGGTTTCTTTCGCTATAAACAATCCAGCGAGTGCGCCAATAATCGTAAATGGGAGCGAGAAGAGAATCGCAAATGGTGCTAGACCTCCGCCAAATGTGATGACGAGAACGAGATACACAATAGCAATGGCTGCAAGCATTGCTAGCCCAAGCTGTGTAAAGGATTCCTGGATATCCGCACTTACGCCGCCTGTGTCAATCGTTACGCCAGATTTCAAATCAAGCTTGTCGACTTTCTTCTGAACATCTTGTGTCACACTTGATACGTCGTCTGTTGTCATGTCACCAGACACTTCTGCGTAGATTTTTCCATCACGCTTTGTCACCGTATTTGCTGTTGAGCCATCCTTCACTTTAACAACATCACCAATTCGGACTTGTTGCCCTGTCGGTGTTGTGATCTTTTTATTTTCTAAATCTTTTTTGCTCTTATATTCATCTTTTTCCGTTTGAAGCTTCACATCAAGTTCTTTGCCGTCCTCTGTTACTTTCGTCAGTGTTGTTTCACTGTTTTGAGGAGCAATCGCCTGTGCAATTTGTGAAGCAGTTAGACCTAGCTTCGCCAGTTTTTCTTGATCTGCATTAAACGTATATTCGTCATATTTCTCAGATAAGCTTGTGCTGACGTTTTTCAGGTTTTTCTCATCTTTTAAAATGTTTTCGACATCTTTTACTGTGCCTTCTATATCACTTGCTTTATCACCGTACACATAGTACGTCACCGTATTACTTGCGCCAGCAGAAGAGAAGTTTTGTGATTTCCATTCCCCTTTAGACGCTTTGTCTTGCAGAGCTTTGACCACGCGATCTTTTTCTTTATCAAAATTCGGTGTGTCCTCATCATATTGTATAAAGAATAACGCACCGTTAGAGTTGCCTCCTACACTTGCTGTGAGTGCATTTGAAGATCCTAGTGAATATTGAACCGTGTTAACATGGTCACGTTTTATTAAGTATTCTTCTGCTTTTTTCGTTTCATCTATTGCTTGTTCTCTCGTTTGCCCTGGTTCAGGTGTATATGTCACCATCGCCGTCTTTTCTGCTTCCTGTGGTAAGAAGCTGACACCGACAAGTGGTGCTAAGAATAAGCTTCCGACAAGCATGAGAATCGCAATTCCTGATGTGATCCATTTATGGTTGAGTGTCCAATTGAGTACACGTCTATAACCGCCGGCAAGCTTGCTTGGTTTATGTTCTTTTACCTTTTTCGCTTGTCCATACAGATTCTTTTTAAATAGACTGTGTGCCATCATTGGAACAATCGTAATGGCTACTACCAGTGAAGCAAGTAAAGCAAACACAATCGTTAATGCAAATGGGATGAATAGTTCACCAATCATTCCACCCACTAGTGCTAACGGTAAGAAGACCGCAATTGTGACAATCGTCGAAGACATGATCGGGATAAACATTTCTTTTGTGGCTTCTCTGACGAGTGCTTTCCCCTTTAACGGTTCATCCTTTAACGCCATTCGCCGATAAATGTTTTCTATGACCACTATGGAGTCATCGACCACACGCCCGATGGCGACGGTCATGGCACCAAGTGTCATGATATTTAGTGTGATATCCAGCTGATTTAATATTAAAACTGCAATCAACAGAGATAGCGGAATTGAAATAACCGAGATTAATGTTGATTTGATATCTCGAAGGAACAATAGAATGATAATGATCGCAAAGATCGCTCCGATGATGGCTTTGTTCAGCATTGTGCTGACAGACTCTTTAATCGGTTCTGCTTGATCATATGTGGTACTTACTTTGATTCCTTTGTTATCTTTTTTGAATTTCTCAAGCTCTTTTGTGACTTCTTCTGCCACACTCACTGTGTTGGCGTCAGAGCCTTTTACAATTTGCAGACCGATACTGTCTTTTCCATTTGTTCTAGAAATCGATTCTGCATCCTTGACGACTTTAATATCCGCAATCTCAGAAAGCTTGATTGTCGGCAGCTCTACAGATTGACTGCTTGCTGAACCTCCACCTGTTTGCTGCTGAGCTGCTGCTTGCTGCTGACTTGCACTTCCAGCCTGCTGCTCCGCACTTTGCGCACCTGCATTTCCTGAGCCGTTAGAAGGTGCTCCAGCGCTTCCCGCACTGCCGCTAGCACCTGGTGTGACTGGAATTCGCATGTTTTTCAAATCTTTGACGCTTAAAATATTGCCGTCCACGACAACTGATTTTTGCTTGTTGCCGAATGTGTATAAACCTAATGGTACATTCACATCAGAGCCTTTGATCATGTTTTGGACGGTCTCTTCATCTAAACCGTATTCTTTCAATTTCTTTTGTTTAAAAGAAAATTCTACTTCTTTGATTTGCTGTCCTGAAGCTTCGACAGAAGATACGCCATCTAATCCTTCAAGTGAAGGAACAAGGTCATCTTCCACCTTTTTCGTCAGTTCTTCTAATGATTCTTTATCACCAGATACACTGAGTGCCAATATTGGAACCGCATTGATACTAAAGCGTGCGATTTTTGGTTTTTCTGCATTTTCCGGAAAATTGATATTAGTAATGGCATCTTCAATTTCCTTCTTTGCTTCATCCATGTCTTTGTTGTAATCGTACTCGACCTGGATCGATGAGGCATTTTCAAAGGAATTGGATGTGACCACCTTGACCCCATTGAGGTTTTGAATAGACTTCTCAATTGGATCGGTCACCTTATCTGATACTTCGTCCGGCGTTGCGCCAGGATACGTTGTAGAAACCGTAATGACTGGAGTGTTGATATTCGGGATTGATTCTTGCTTCATATTCAATCCGGCATATAGACCAGCAACTGTTACGATAATCGTCATGAGCCATACAGCGAACTTATTCTTTAATACAAAATTGATGATCGAATTCATTATGTCCTCCATTTTCCTTTATGTATTGACTGACTGGTCATTCTATATCATAATAAACGGTGATATACAATGCCGTCAACCATTTCACTTGCGTTTGACGTAACATTCTAAAGCTGAAGGGGCCTTATTTCATGAACGAAAAAAAAGAAAAAATCATTAAAGCAAGCATCCAGTTGTTTGCGAAAAAGGGTTTTTCTTCTACGACCATTCAGGAAATTGCAGATGAGTGCGGAATATCGAAAGGCGCGTTTTATTTGCATTTCAAATCAAAAGAACAGCTTTTCAATCGAGCGTTTGAATATTATATCGACACTTCTATGCAAAGTATTGAAAAGATTCGAAAAGAAAATCAACATCTTGCGCCTAGAGAGATCTTTCAGAAACAAATCGCTGAACAGTTCCAGCATTTTGCCGAGAACAAGGACTTTATCATTTTGATCCTCAGCGAGAACATTATTCCGGAAAATCAGCAAATTAAAAAGCATTCTAAAACTGTGAAAAAACAAATGAATGATGAAATACAAATTTCCCTCTTGGCTACTTATGGACAACAGATTGAACCTTATATAACTGACCTGTCAGTCATGACCCAAGGGATCATTCAATCATATGTGCAGTTACTACTTTTACAAGATCATATCCAATTATCATTTGATGAGCTCTCTTCCTTTATTCTCGATCGGTTTGATGATTTGGTTCAAGGACTGCTTCGTTCTAAGACCAAGCCGATTCTGAATCAAGCCATTTGGGAGGATGAAGCGCCGAGTGCCGTTTCTCTTCAAGAGGAGCTTCGATTGTTAAAGCTTGAGCATCTTCTTTCTGACGATACGCTCGTATCTATCGAAGTGATTGAAGAAGAACTGGCGAAAGATGAGCCTCGTAAGCCGGTCATTCAAGGGATGCTGACAAATTTAGACATGTGTGAGGACCCTGCCGTCCTAAGAGTAGTGGAACAATTGAAGCTGTTTCTTCAATAACATTACGTGCCGTTTTTCAATTTAGTTCACCTTGATCCCCTTCAAATATGTCTTTCGCTTATGCTTCATTATAAGAAAAGAATCTCCGAATTGATATACGGCGGTGGTCTGAATCTATGATACGACCCTGTCATTTCAAGCAAAAAAACCGCCTCTTCTCTGAGACGGTTTTTTGCCATTTAGCGTTTCTTGATTTCTTCGAGAAGAATCTTGTTGACCATCGGCGGGTTTGCTTGTCCCTTCGATGCTTTCATGATTTGTCCGACTAAGAAACCAATGGCGCGGTCTTTTCCATTTTTAAAATCTTCAATGGATTGCGGGTTGTTATCAAGTGCTTCTGTGACAAGTTTGAGCAGAGTACCTTCGTCAGAAATTTGGATAAGCCCTTTTTCTTTGACGATTGTTTCTGCGTCTCCTCCATTTTCAATGAGCTCTTTGAATACCTTTTTGGCAATCTTAGAGGAAATCGTTCCTTTTTCAATGAGTTGGATCATGCCAGCCAGCCCTTGAGGCGTTAGTTTTGTATCGTCCAGCTCTTTTTGAGCAGCGTTTAAGTAGGCAGATACTTCACCCATCAGCCAGTTCGATGCTTGCTTCGCTTCTGCACCTTCTGAAATGGTCGCTTCAAAGAAATCAGACATTTCTTTTGTCAGCGTCAGAACCATCGCATCGTATGCAGGCAGTCCAAGCTCATCGATGTAGCGTTTGCGGCGCTCGTCTGGAAGCTCTGGGATCGATGCTCTGACGCGCTCTTTCCATTCATCATCAATGTACAGCTCCACCAAATCCGGTTCTGGGAAGTAGCGGTAATCATCCGAGCCTTCTTTGACACGCATAAGGATCGTTTTTTTAGACGCTTCGTCATAACGGCGTGTTTCCTGCTCGATCAGACCGCCAGAAAGCAATACTTGCTCTTGACGTTTCTCTTCGAATTCAAGCCCTTTTTGTACGAAAGCGAACGAGTTCAAGTTCTTAAGTTCGGTTTTCGTTCCAAACTCTTCTCGGCCAATTGGGCGAAGAGAAATATTGGCATCACAGCGAAGTGAGCCTTCTTCCATTTTACAGTCAGATACACCTGTATATTGAATAATAGATTTTAGCTTTTCTAAGTAAGCGTACGCTTCTTCTGGAGTGCGAATGTCTGGCTCAGATACGATTTCAACAAGTGGTGTGCCTTGACGGTTGAAATCGACAAGTGAGTAACCGTCGCCTGTATGTGTCAGTTTACCTGCATCCTCTTCCAAATGAAGACGGGTAATACCAATTCGTTTTGTTTTGCCGTCTACTTCAATTTCAATCCAGCCGTTTTCACCGATCGGTTTATCAAATTGTGAAATTTGATAAGCCTTTGGGTTATCAGGATAGAAGTAGTTTTTACGGTCAAATTTTGTGTCTGTTGCGATCTCACAGTTCAGCGCCATTGCGGCTTTCATCGCAAAGTTCACCGCTTCTTTGTTCAGTACAGGCAGTACGCCAGGATAACCAAGATCGATGACACTTGTTTGTGTATTGGCAGCTGCACCAAAAGGTGTCGGCGAGCTTGAGAAGATTTTTGATTGTGTTTTTAGCTCTACGTGGACTTCAAGTCCAATTACCGTTTCAAAGTTCATTCTGGTTCACCCCTTACAGTTCAGGTTTTGCTTTATGATGATCTGTTGCTTGCTCGAAAGCGTGAGCCACGCGGTAAACTGTTCCTTCGTCAAAGTGCTTGCCGATGATTTGCAGCCCTAACGGAAGACCGTTTGCAAATCCACAAGGCACACTGATTCCCGGAACGCCTGCAAGGTTAACAGGGATCGTTAAAATATCGTTCGCGTACATCGTCAGTGGATCGCTTGTCTTTTCACCAATCTTAAATGCAGGAGTAGGTGTTGTTGGTCCTACAATGACATCATACTTTTCAAACACATCTTCAAAGTCTTTTTTGATCAATGTACGGACTTTTTGTGCTTTTTTATAGTACGCATCGTAATATCCTGAGCTTAGAGCGAATGTGCCAAGCATGATGCGGCGCTTCACTTCGTCGCCGAAGCCTTCAGAACGTGTATTTTTGTATAAATCAATGAGATTGTCTGCGTTATCTGTACGGTAGCCATAGCGGATGCCGTCAAAGCGTGCAAGGTTCGCAGATGCTTCAGAAGAAGACAGTAAGTAGTAAGTTGCAAGCGCATATTTAGAATGCGGAAGAGACACTTCTTCCCATGTCGCACCAAGTCCTTCTAATACTTTTAACGCTTTGAGAACAGACTCTTTTGCTTCCTCGCCAACGCCTTCGCCAAGATATTCTTTCGGCACTGCAATTTTAAGACCTTTGATGTCGCCAGTTAATGAAGAAAGGAAATCTGGTACATCGACATTTGCACTTGTTGCGTCCATTTGATCGACGCCAGAAATCGCTTGAAGAACATATGCGTTGTCCTCTACATTACGCGTAATCGGCCCAATTTGATCTAATGATGAAGCAAATGCGATTAAACCGTATCTGGATACACGGCCATATGTCGGCTTAAGACCAACAACCCCGCAGAATGATGCCGGCTGGCGAATGGAACCGCCTGTATCTGATCCAAGAGAAAATGGTACCTCACCTGCTGCAACAGATGCAGCTGATCCACCGCTTGATCCACCCGGAACTGTATTCAAATTCCATGGGTTTTTCGTTGCTTTGTAGCCTGAGTTCTCTGTAGAAGATCCCATCGCAAATTCGTCCATGTTTAATTTACCGATTGTGACAGCTTCCGCCTCTCTTAGACGGTTCACAACGGTTGCATCATAAATTGGATCAAAGTTTTGCAAGATTTTGCTTGATGCTGTTGTACGTAAATCCTTCGTCACGATGTTATCTTTCACACCGATTGGCATACCGAACAATAGTCCAAGCTCGTCCTTTTCACCAACTGCCTCGTCCAATTCCTTTGCATACGCACGTGCTTTCTCTTCGTCCAGTGCAAGGAATGCTTGTACTTTCCCGTCTACTTCATTGATTCGTTTATAAGACTCGTCCACTAAATCAGAAACAGACAGTTCCTTTTTATGTAAAAGCTCTTTTAATTCAGAAATTTTGTGATCAAACAGTGACATGTCTCGGGCCTCCTTTAGTCCAAAATTGATGGCACACGAATATAGCCGTCTTTATGATCAGGCGCGTTTTTGATGACTGCCTCAATGGAAAGACCTTTATTCGGAACATCTTCTCTCATGACGTTTTTCATTTTTAATACGTGTGTTGTTGGTTCAACGTTTTCCGTATCTACCTCGTTTAACTGCTCTGCAAATGAAATGATGCTATCAAGCTGTTCTGTAAACATCTCAGCTTCTTCTTCTGTAATGGCAAGCCGTGCTAAATGCGCAACGTGCTTTACTTCTTCTATTGAAATTCTTGACATGCAGGTTCACCTCCAAAAATGATGCGTGTTGATAGTCATGATCATAAGTCATATACACTTTATCATATCAAATTTTACTGTTCTAAAGCAACTTTACGCGGGTGCGGTGAAAGGCTGTTTCTCTTGAACCGTCATCGTCATCCAACCAGTGACTAAAATATTCATTAGGCGGCTTTTATTTTTCAGAAAATTTTTACTTTTATTTATTTTTGTAAACGCTTACACATAAAGGCTTATCACCGATCCGTGCACTTTTTCATAAAAGTGGAGAGGTTTAAGAAGGTTGATCACTTGGGTATACTCTGATAGGTTAAGTAACCATAGCAGTGAGCAGACAGACCAATCGGATGTTCTGTGTATATTTTGAATGAGGTGATGTCAAATTAATACGAAAAAGGTGATATGGAAACATGAGTATTGAAATTGGAATCTCTTTATCTATTTATTTTATTGGAATGCTTTCTATTGGCTGGTATGCATTTAGAAAAACAAATGACTTAAACGATTATATGTTAGGCGGACGTGGGCTAGGTCCTTATGTGACGGCTCTATCTGCTGGCGCATCTGATATGAGTGGCTGGATGCTTATGGGACTTCCAGGCGCTATGTATACAACTGGTCTTTCATCTGGATGGCTTGCTGTTGGTTTAATTAGTGGGGCTTACTTAAATTATTTATTCTTAGCTCCTCGCTTGCGATCGTATACAGAGGTTGCTGATGATGCGATCACCATTCCAGACTTTTTTGACAAACGATTTGAAGATTCATCTACTTTATTGAAAGTTGTCTCAGCAGTCATCATTATGATTTTCTTTACGCTTTACACCTCATCAGGTATGGTATCAGGCGGACGCTTATTTGAATCAGCGTTTGGAACTCATTATATGTTTGGCTTAATCTTAACCTCTAGTATTGTCATTTTGTATACACTATTCGGCGGCTTTTTGGCAGTTAGTTTAACTGATTTCGTTCAAGGCGCCATTATGTTTTTAGCTTTAGTGCTCGTGCCGATCGTTGCCTTTACTCAATTAGGTGGACCTGTTGCCACGTTCCATGATATTCAACAGATTGACCCTAAATTGCTTGATATTTTTAGAGGAACGAGCGTCATTGGCATTATTTCCTTCCTCGCTTGGGGACTTGGTTACTTTGGACAGCCGCACATTATTGTTCGATTTATGGCGATTACGACTGTAAAAGATTTAAAGCCAGCACGTCGTATCGGTATGAGCTGGATGATTGTGTCTGTCATTGGCTCACTATCTGTCGGTTTAGTCGGTGTAGCTTATGTTCATGAAACAAGCACCACTTTGGCAGACCCTGAAACTATCTTTATTGTGTTTTCTAAAGTGTTATTTCATCCATATATTACTGGATTTTTACTCTCTGCCATTTTAGCTGCGATTATGAGTTCAATTTCTTCTCAGCTGCTTGTCACTGCAAGTGCAATGACAGAGGATTTATACCGTACGTTCTTTAGAAGAAAGGCTTCTGACAAAGAGCTTGTGATGATTGGACGTATGTCTGTACTAGTCGTTGCAATTGTTGCCCTTTGTCTATCTCTAAACCCAAGTGATACCATTCTTGACCTTGTCGGCTATGCTTGGGCTGGATTTGGATCTTCATTCGGACCAGTGATCTTATTGTGTCTATACTGGAAGCGAATGAATCATCATGGCGCTTTAGCCGGAATGGTTGTGGGGGCTGTTGTCGTCCTAGTGTGGATTTCAACAGGCTTGAATAACACAACTGGATTGTACGAAATGGTTCCAGGATTTATTTTAAGTGGTTTGACTGCTCTTACTGTCAGCCTCTTCACGAATAAACCGTCTAAAGCTTCTAAGAAGCTTTTTACCAAAATGGAAAATCATCTTGAAGACGAAACAAAATAACAAGAAATGAAGAGTCATCTGCCTTATGCGGATGACTCTCTTTTTCATTTAAATAAAAAGCTTTTCTTTCTTTGGAATCTGAATAAAATAGAAGTTGTGCAGCCATATGGGCTGTGAGAAGATCATATACATGATGTGAAACGTACATGAAGTGAAAGGAGCGATACGCATGTTTTGGACAATTGAATGGGATACTGTCTTAAAATTAGCCGTGGCCACCTTAATCGGGCTGATCATTGGTCTAGAACGCGAGCTTAAGAAAAAGCCGCTCGGCTTAAAAACGTGTATTGTCATTGCTGTCAGCTCCTGCGTATTAACCATCATCAGCATTGATGCAGCCTACAATTTCCCTCGAGTCTCTAAGCTTCAAATGGACCCACTCAGGTTACCGGCGCAAATTATATCTGGTGTTGGTTTTATTGGAGCAGGTGTGATTCTGCGAAAAAGCAATGATGTCATCTCAGGTCTCACGACTTCCGCGATGATCTGGGGAGCAGCAGGACTTGGGGTTGCAACAGGTGCAGGTTTTTATAAAGAAGCCTTCCTCAGTCTTTTCTTTATTCTGATCAGTGTCGAATTTTTACCATGGCTCTTCCAGCGAATCGGGCCGATCCGCCTGCAGGAAAAAGAAATCCGCATCAGGATGTCACTTTCTGATCGAAACCGGATGACAGACATTTTAAAAGAAATGAAAGCACTCAATATTCGCATTCATTCTGTTCGAATTGATGATTTAAAGGAAAAGGACTATCCGATCATGGAAGTACGCGTTCGTGTGCATAAAGACCGATATACAACCGATGTGTACTTTGATATTAAAGATCTAGAAGGCGTTGTTGGCGTGAAGTGTGATACGGTGTAAAAGGTGATGAGACAAAAGTCTCATCACCTTTTTTATGGGATAAGGGGTTGAACCACAGCTCGCATTCAAATAAAATACAAAATATGAAATAAATGATAAAAGGGGATTTCTCATGGGCTCAATGGATCGTAAAAATCGCATTTTTCTCTTTACTGGTATTCTGGCAGTATTCGCACTAGCTGTCATCTTCACCTCACATTATGTCACTCCCGCATCAACGAATGCAGCAGACAAAAAACAAACAAAGACACCAAAAAACATCATCTTTATCGTTGGTGATGGGATGGGGATGCCCGTGATCAAAGCCTACCGTACATTCAAGCAGGAAAAGCATTCTTCTTCAAAAGAACAGACTGTCTGGGACCCTTATTTAGTCGGGATGCAGACGACACATCCAGATGATCCTCGAGATAATATTACTGATTCAGCTGCCGCAGCCACAGCCATGGCAACCGGAAAAAAAACATACAATGATGCTATCGCCGTCAATCATGAAAAAGAACCTCTTAGAAGCGTCGTTGAAGCAGCAAAGGAAGCACGAATGAAAACAGCCTTTGTCGTCTCATCTGATATCACCGATGCAACACCGGCTGCTTTTGGCACACATAACGTCTCCCGAAAAAACAAAGAACAAATTGCAGACCACTTTTTTGATGAGAAAATCAACGGAGAGCACAAAGTCGATATCCTTCTCGGTGGCGGCATGCAATACTTTGACCGCAAAGACCGTGATCTTGTTCAAGCATTTAAGAAGAGCGGGTATGCCATTCTTCGATCGAAAGATGATTTAACATCTCAATCATCAAAGCAAATGCTCGGCTTATTTCAGGACGATGAGCTAGATCGAGCCATCGACCGTCCGAAGCATGTGCCTACTTTAAAAGACATGACGCAGGCAGCACTGACCCAATTAAATCAGGACAATCAGCATGGCTTTTTTATGCTGCTTGAAGGCAGTACCATTGATTCTGCTGGACATGAAAATGATGTTGTCGGAGCAATGAGTGAGATGGAGGATTTTGAGAAAGCGGTCCAAGCGGCACTTCAATTCGCTAAAAAAGATCAAGAAACCCTCGTGGTCATCACAGCAGATCATGCGACTGGCGGTTTTTCTTTTGGCGCAGATGGTATGACAAGTGAGACCGGCTATAAATGGGACCCAGCGCCCATCCTAGCTGCAAAGAAAACGCCTGTGTATATGGCAAAGAAAATCGCAGGTGGTCAATCAGTACGTGATGTACTTCACACCTATATTGATGTCTCACTCACAGAAGAAGAAATCTCACAGGTAGAAAAAGCGGCACAATCAGGGAAGGCCAGTACGATCCAACTCAGTATTCAACGTATCTTTGATCAGCGTTCTTTCACAGGCTGGACAACCTTTGCCCATACAGGTGAGGATGTCCCTGTCTATGCATACGGGCCAGGTAAAGCAGCATTTCAGGGCTGGATTGATAATACAAAGCAAGGAAAAAACCTGTTTCAAATGATTGAATCGCCATCCGCATATCGCCCATAAAAAACAATCCCCGCCTCAACACATAGGCGGGGATTTTCGTTTTAAGATTGACTTAGCTTTGTAAAGTCAAACGTCGTAATAGGTGCTGCTTGCTCAATATCGGAGCGGAAGCCAGCGAGCATAGCCTTCTCTTCTTCTCCGAGGGTGGCCAAATCAAAGGCTTGATGCAGCAAACCATAGATCAGCATGTGACGTAAGCGAAGGAAGTCAGGAATGTAGGCGAGCCACTCATCCCCAAGCTCATTCTCTTCACGATATCCTTTAAGGAACTGCTTCATAAAGTTCCCTGCAAAAGCAGCTTTGTCTTCGTATGGAATCACTGGGTACCACAAGACATTGTATAGCAAAATGCTGATGTCGTTCATAAACCAGTTGTATCCAATATCATCGAAATCAAAGGTCGTGATTTTCCCTTGATCCCAGTGGAAGTTTCCATGATGCAGATCCGCATGAACCAATCCGTACGTATCCTGATTTTTCGGGAGCTTTGCCAGCTTTTCCATTAATCGATCCGCTTGTTCGAACACAAGCGTCTGATCTGCTGGTACATATTTTCGCAGCTTAAGCTGCTCCTCTTCATCCCACTCTTGTCTTTTATAGCGTGGGTCTGACAGCTGATAGCTTTTTGTCAGCTTGTGCATGCGGCCTGTATATTGTCCAAGGGCATAAAATAATTCATCGTTCCAGTCTGCCTCTTCAACTTTTCGGCCTGGTGCTTTTTCATAGACTCGAAGCAAAAACGCACCGCCTTGCCCATCGTCTACTTGCTCGATATCACGGCCATTTAATGAAGCAATTGGTTTCGCAACCGAAAGACCGCCCTTCGCTAAGTGATGCAGCCATTCCATTTCACCTAAAATATAATCAGGTGATCTGCGGATGGTATGAGTAATTTTTAAAATGAAAGACTCTCCGTCCTTTTTCATTTCATACACATAGTTTTCTGCATCTGCGATAAAGTGGATGTCACTTCGCTGGACCCCGTATAAATGAGTTGCCTCATCTAAAATTTTCGATTCGTCATATATGGCTTTTACATCTTTATGCATGCTGATTCTCCCTCTTCATATATTTTGCTAATTCGCGAATGGTGTGTTTTTCAGCAAAATTCAAATCATCAACATACCAACCCTTCTTTTCAATCTCTACTTCCATTTTGACAGCAAGTAAAGAATTTCCTCCTAAATCGAAAAAGTCGTTGTCAATTCCTACTTTTTCCACATGAAGAATGTCACACCAAATGTCTAAAAGTAAGGCCTCACGTTCATTGGTTGGCTGTACGTAAAGTCCATCAGCCTGCGTATGTTCCGTCTTTAATAATGAACAAAGACCTTCTTCATCATGCACCTTTAGAGCCTTCACATAGCCGCTGTGCAATGTTTGATCTGTTTGAACCGTTTCCCATGTATAAGCTTCCGAAGCGGGATGACTTGCTGCCTTCATCGTGTGATCCTCTATTTCTCCAGCTGAGTGCTGACGAGATGACAGTTGATTGACGATTTGAATGTGATCACTCAATGAACCGATTTCTTCCACTTGTATTCGATATGTTTGCTGACCCTCAATCTCCTGCATCTGATGCTCTTCCATAAATGACTTGAATAGCTGATTACGTCCAGTAGATGCAAACGTAAATTCAATGGTAGAAAGTTGGTGCTGACGGCTGTATTCAGCGAGCCATGTCAGACATTTTTGCTCAATCCCTTTCCCTAGAGCACGGCAGCTCAGCATCCATGCATCAATTTTCAACGTTTCATTCGCATGATGTGCCAAGATGGCGCCTACAATCCCTTCATGACTGAAGCGATCCGCTGCCTCAATGATCCAGCCTTGAACATGCTCATTCTCCATCCGCTCTCTCAGCTGCTGTTCATCAAAGCGCTGATCATTTAAACGGAATTGGTTAATGCGACTGCTCATCTGAGCCACCCGGGCAAGGTGCTGCTCTCCCCATTCTGTTACGCTCATGTTCAAATTCAAATCTTTTAAAAATTGCTCCATTGACGGCGACTCTGCTCGCTCTTTTTGACGCGCTTTTTCAGCCTGATAGCTCATTGTCCGCCCTCTATCCTCATCGGTGACATCATAGCGGTCAAATGCCCAAGCATGCTGGGTAAATAACGGAATGGCTTTTTCATTAGCAGGTAACAGCAGTGTCATCACTTCAGGTAGCTCTTCATTCATACGCAAGCACTGCGCTGAGTCATCATCTAAGAAAATAAACTGAGATAATGAAAGGTTCAGTGAATCTGCCATCTCTTTTAGATGGTCCGGTTTACTTTCCCAATTGATCCGCCAGTCGACAATATCCTCTTTTTGCAAGATCATATCCGGGTGGTTTTCAAACACACGCCACACATCTTCTTCATTATTCCTGCTGCTTAGGACAAGCAGCATCCCCTCTTGTTGCTTTTGTTTTAAAAAGCGCTGGAGCATTTGATGTTCTGGCGTGATCTCGATGCCTTCCACGCCGTCTTCTGAAACGACACCTCTCCAAAGTGTATGATCGCAGTCAATGGCCGCTACTTTAAATGGTGCACCTTGCCATGCAACAATCTCTCGCGCGACTTTTGTACCAATTGCTCCACAAAAGGCTTCAGTGAATGGGAGATGCGCGGCTTGCTCTCCTTTTTCATCAAAAATCTCTTCAATCTGATATTGCTGAGCAAGCTGGCGGCAGTCGATTAACTGAACGCCGCTCATCTCAGATAACTGGGCGATCCACTCTTGTTCCACGTCTTGCAGGGTGTCTTTAAAAGCAGTACTCATTGGCAAAATGCCAACAAAATATAGGTTATGTTTCGTTTTTAATTTCAGAACGTTGGCAAGCTCTCCAGCATGTTCTGAGGCCAGCTTTTTCTTTTCTTCAAGTGATAGATGAGCTGGACCCGTGATATCCTCCAAACGAATGAGTAGAAGGTTGGCTCCATTTTTCTTCTGTGAGATGAGACTGCGTTCGTTTAACAATTCCTGATAGACCTGCCCATACGGTGCAAATTGAACATCGAGCTGCACATCAAACTGCTTAGCCCAGTACTGAATGTAAGGAGCGACTGGATCTGCCGTAAACGTGGAGCTGACTGTCAGCACAAGTGGTGCTTTTTTCTCTGCACGCTCTCTTTTCTCTTTTGCCAATCGTTCTTCTTCCTCTGAAAGCACAGTAAAATCCTTGAGCAATTGATCAGGTGCTTGAACAGCCTGTTCGACCAAGTGCTGGAAGTGTTTCACGAAAGCTTGCATCGTCTCATGTTCAAACAGAGCAAGATTGTATTGAAGAACGCACTTTAACTCGCCTGTTACCTCTCTGACAACATCCATTTTCATATCGAGCTTGGAAATTCCCTTAGCAAACTCATGCGTTTCAAAGGTCAGTCCATCCGCTTCAATTTTAATATTTGGATCGTACTCATTATGATAAATGAGCATCGTATCAAAGAATGGATTGCGATGCGGTCTTGTTTTTGGATTTAGATGCTCGACCATTTGATCAAATGGATATTCTTGATGATCATAAGCATCAAGCAGGACTTGCTTTGTTTGAGCCAATTGCTCTGTAAAGGATACATCTTGTACCATGTCTAGTTTAATTGGCAGGAAGTTCGTAAACATGCCAATTGTATGTTCAATATCTGCGTGACGTCTTCCAGCAACAAGAGAACCGACAATCAGCTCCTCCTGATCGGCATAACGTGAGAGCAGCAGACCATATAGCTGGAACAAGATGACATTGTTTGTCAGCTGAAATCGTTCAGCGAGCTGTTCAATTTTTTCGACGATGTGCGGTTCAATATTAAATTTGATCGCTCTTCCTAAGAAGGATTGTTCCTTCCGTTCAAAATCATATGGCATCGTCAAGGTTGGAACGTTTGAGCCCACTTGCTCCTTCCAATAATTCTGCTGCTTTTGAAACATCTCACTGCGGAAATACTGATCCTGCCATTCTGCATAATCCTTATATTGAACAGTAAGTTCAGGCAAGGCTTCCCCTCGATAAAGCTCAGTAAATTCTTTAATAAAGATGTTCATGCTCGCACCATCAGCCACAATATTATGCATATCAACTAATAAGAGATGATCATCTGCTGCGATTTTCACAAAACGCACACGGATCAATGGTGCAGCCTTTAAGTCAAATGGGCGAATGAATTCATCGATTTGTGCTTCTAATTCCTCTTCCTTCGCCTCTGTCATTTCAACAGCAAACTGGTATTCATTATGGACCCGCTGAACCGGTTCTCCATCTTTTAATTCAAAGGTCGTTCGCAAGGTTTCATGACGATCAATTAATTGCTTGAAGGTCTGCTCAAAACGCTCGACGTCAATTTCACCTTTACATCTTAGTGCCATCGGCATGTTGTATGAGGTCACTTGACCAATACGCTGATGAATGAGGAACGTCCGTCTTTGAGCAGCAGATAATGGATACGTGTCTTTCTTTTCCACTGGTTCAATCTTGAAATATTGATGCTTCTCTGCCTTTTCGATGAATGCTTGTAGCTTTTCAATCGTCGGATTGTTGAACATGTCTGTGAGCGTAAGTTCTACACCAAACTCTTTGTGAATTTGAGAAATCAGACCGGTCGCATTTAACGAATGTCCGCCAAGCTCAAAGAAATGATCGTCCCTTTCCACCTTTTCGATTCCTAAAATGTCTTTCCACATCCGCTTTAGTGTTGCCTCAATGTCGCTCGCTGCTGCGTCTTTGCCTTGATTGTTTTCCTCTATTTCCTGCCCCTTGTTTTCCTTCGGCACCACCATTTGCACACCTGAAGACGAAGAGAGTGCTGATGTATCTACCTTTTCAATCCAATATCGTTGTCGTTCAAACGGATAGGTCGGCAGGGATACTTTTTGAATTGATTTGTGTTGTCTTAATTTTGTCCAGTCAACCGGCACTCCTTGAAGCCAGATGTCACCCAGCCTGCCCAGCAGGTAGCGGTCGTCTGCTGCCTCTTCTTTCGGGTGACGCATCAATGGAATCGGCTGCTGATGGTGTTCCTTAGCGGCTTGGCGAATAAAGGCACTTAACGTATTCCCCGGTCCGACTTCAATGAAAATGGGATCAAGCTCCGTTAATAATGTCTCTGCCCCATCACGGAAACGGACCGCTTGCCGCAAGTGATCGGCCCAGTATGCTGGGTCTTGCACCGCTTCATTTTCAATCCACGTACCCGTGACGTTAGAAATATACGGGATAGACGGTGCATTCAATCGATACTCTGCTAATTTTTCTTTGAATGATGGGAGGATGTCATCCATCATACTCGAATGGAAGGCATGAGAGGTGTGAAGCTTTCTGCACCCATGTCCAGCAGCCTCTAGCTTCTCAGCGAGTGCATCAATGGCTGCAGTCTCGCCTGACACCACACATAACTCAGGACCATTTACTGCGGCGAGTGAAAGATCATCTGTCAAATGTGGCAGCACCTTCTGTTCACTCAAAGGAATACTCAGCATAGAGCCTTTCGGAAGCTGGCTAATGAGTTGTCCACGGTAAGACACGAGATCTATGGCATCTTCTACAGATAGTAAACCAGACACAGCAGCTGCTGTGTATTCTCCAATACTGTGACCGATCATCGCCTGCGGCTTTATCCCAAAATGAATCAACAATTTAGCCAAAGCGTATTCAATACTAAACAGGAGCGGCTGCGTATATTCTGTTTGGTTGATCAGCTGACGGTCATCACTTACTTCTGTTGAAAATAAAATGCTGAATGAATCAACTGAAACATGCTGTTTGAATTGCTCCAAGCATTGATCCAGCGCTTCCTTAAAGACTGGATACTTGTCATAAAGCTGACGCCCCATGTCCACATATTGAGATCCTTGGCCTGGGAAAAGAAAGACGACAGGCCGGCTCGATGTTTGAGAACTGGCCGTCTTGACCACCTCTTTTGACCTTTGATTCAGCGCTTGTAACATGTCAGCTGTGTCACTTCCAAGAATCACACGCTTATGCGGGAAATGATGGCGTCCTGTTTGGAGCGTATAGGCGACATCCGCTAAACGGACATGCTGCTGATGCTGAAGCAAATAGTCGGCAAGGCGGTCCGTCATTTTCTCAAGGGCTGCTGGTGTTTTTGCAGATAATAAAAGAAGCTCACTGTCATCTGCGCTATCTGCTGCTACACGTGTATTCGGTGCTTCTTCTAAAATGACATGAGCGTTTGTTCCACCAATTCCAAATGAGCTTACACCTGCCCGGCGAGGAGCTGCCTGCTCGCCCCATGGTGTCAAGTCTGTGTTCACAACGAAAGGTGAATCGGCAAATTCAATTTTTTCATTCGGCGTCTCGAAATGAATCGTCGGCGGAATCACTTGATGCTTTAAGCTTAAGACCGTTTTAATAAAACCGGCGACACC
Organism: Bacillus pumilus; assembly: GCF_024498355.1. Taxonomy (GTDB): domain Bacteria; phylum Bacillota; class Bacilli; order Bacillales; family Bacillaceae; genus Bacillus; species Bacillus pumilus_P. The sequence continues at coordinate 686,989 of NZ_CP101833.1, read as the reverse complement.
TGAAGCATCATTCAAATGACCAACATTTGATTTCACAGAACCAATGCGGCAAAAGCCTTTTTTATCTGTATCAAACGCTTGCTTGAGTGCTTCAATTTCGATCGGGTCTCCGAGCGTTGTTCCGGTCCCATGTGCTTCAATGTAAGAAATGCTTTCAGGATCCACCTCGGCCATTCGAAGTGCTGTCTTAATCGCTGATACTTGGCCTTTTGTACTCGGCGCAGTATACCCTACTTTTCTATTTCCATCATTATTAATAGAAGATCCTTTAATGACAGCATAAATGTGGTCCCCGTCTTCAATGGCATCCTCTAAATTTTTTAAAATGACAGCTCCTGCACCATCACCAAAAACGGTTCCATCGGCTTTGTTATCAAAGACGCGGCAATGTCCATCAGATGAATGGATCATACCTTCTTGATACAGATAGCCCGATTTTTGCGGCAGACGAATGGACACGCCGCCTGCAACTGCCATATGACAGTCTCCGCTTAATAAAGCCTGAACAGCTAAGTGAATTGACACCATAGAGGTCGAGCAGGCGGTTTGCACCACCATGCTCGGTCCCTTCAGATTTAATTTATATGAAATCATCGTCGCCAAATAGTCACGCATATTGAGAACAGCGGCTTCCAGTGTTTTCGAGTCCTCACCCTGAGCAGCCCCTTGAAGCGCTCTCATGACCCATTCTGTATTGATTCCTGCACCTGTATAGAGGCCAATTTGACCTTTATATTCAAACGGATCGTACCCAGCATCCTCAAGCGCCGTCCAAACACATTCATGAAACAGTCTGAACTGCGGGTCCATCATAGCCGCTTCCTTTGGTGTATAGTCAAAGAAATCCGCATCAAATAAATCGACATCATCAAGCATTCCTTTTGCTTTCACAAACCGGGGGTTTTTCAATAAGGCTTCATCTGTACCTTCACGCCGTAATTCTTCCTCTGTAAAAAAGGAGATTGTTTCCTTTCCCTTTTTCAGATTCTCCCAGTACTCTTCTACGTTTTTGGCACCTGGAAAACGACCTGCAAGACCGATAACAGCAATTTCTGCGCCATGATAGTGATTCGTTGTATCATTCATTCTCGATTCCGCCTCTCAATCTTTTATTCCGTTGCTGTTTAAAACGAGCTCTTCGATCACCTGATGTGACGACGGCTAGTTCTTCTTCCATCGATTCTTCCTTCGATTCATCAGAAGGCTTAATATATTTCGCAAGCTCTGCGACAGATGGGTACGTAAACAAGGTCACAACCGCTTCATTTGTTTGAAGTGCTTGATTTAACCGATTGGTGACTTGAACAATATCCAGTGAACTTGCGCCAAGATCAAAGAAGTTGTCGTGAATGCCCACTTGCTCCATGCCCATAAAGTCCTGCCATACTTGACAGATCGCTTTTTCAGTTTCATTTCGAGGAGCCACATATGGATTGCTCAGCTCTGGCCTTTCGTGCTTAGACACCTCATATGAATCCTCACTCTCTGCTGCCTTAGGCTCTAGTGAAAGCCATTGATCTATCCGTTCATCAAGACTACCTGTGGACACGAGCATGTGACGATTCTGTCGATTAGAAAGAACATATTGGAACAGCTCGGCACCCTCTTCTGGTAAAATCGCAAGCTCATTAATCGATTCTCCAATTGTCGATTCTAGCTCACCCCAGAAATTCCACGCATCCCAGTTCACACACATCCACGGGGTTTGACTATGTTGATTGATTCTAGCTGCAAATGCATCCATATATAAGTTGGCCGCTGAGTAAGCAGAGAATCCTAAGCCCCCAAGCAATGCGCTAATGGATGAAAAGAGGAGACAAAAATCCGCTTGCTCTTGATCTAGCAGCTGCTCCAGCACATCGAGCCCTTTCACCTTTGATTGGAATTGATCCTCTCCCTGCGCAAGTGTAGAAGGTATATCTTTGATCGCTCGGAAGGATGTACTCCCTGGTAATCCTGCCGCATGGAACACACCATGAACGCCGCCATGTTTTTGACGAATGGCCTCAAATACATGCTTCATTTGATCAAGATTTCCCGCATTCGCCTGCACCGCTTCAACTGTTGCACCTAATCGTTCAAGCTCGAGTACTTTCTCAATTCTCGTACGCTGCGCTTCATCCGCATTTTCTTGATGAACGTATGACGCCCATTCACCTCTTGGCGGCAATGCCGTTCTTCCTGTTAAATAAAGATGTACATTTCCTTCTTTCGCCAGCATCTTTGATAGAACAAATCCGATGCCTCCTAATCCACCTGTGATGAGATACACGCCATTTGGTCTGATCATCTTCGGAAGGCCATCTTCTTTTTGCAGCGGCATACGTTTGTAGCTCTGCACCCAGCGTTGACGATTGCGATACGCCACAAGCTGGTCCTTTCCAGGCTGCATGATTTCCTGCACAATGAGATCGACAAGTGTTTGTTCCTTCCAAGACATCATGTCTGGCACGTCTTCCACATCGATATTCCAGCATTTGATATGGTGGTATTCCTGTGAAATGACTTTACATGGTCCAAGCATTGCACTTTTCTCTGCACAAATCGTCTCATGCCCTGTGACTGGCTGAATCCCGCTAGTGACAGTAAACAGACGGCATTCTCGAATATTTTTTTGAGCCGCAATGGCTTGAGATAAGAAAATTAAGCTGTAATAGCCTTTTTCAATATGTGCCTGAAAAGCGGTTTGACGACTCGCGATGTCATCTTCTTTTGCAGCTTCCCATAAATGCAGAATACGAGTGATATTGACACCTTTATTAGACAATGAATCTAGCATGTTTCGATAATGCTGGCCTTCTGCCGGGTTGATCGTAAACGATTGACCTTGCTCTTGGTAAGCTTCACCCTTTGTGACAGAAATGGCCTTGATTCCTTGTTGATTGAATGATTGTGTAAACAGTTCATGAAAGGCATTCTGTTCCCTGAAAATGAGCCACGTTTGTTCTTCTGTTTCTTTTTCGAAAACTGGTTCTAGCGGCTGCTGCTCCCATGAAGGCAGGTAGAACCATTCTCCCATCTCTTTCTTCTTCGTTTCCTTATGAGCTGATAGCTGCGGAGGAGAAGCCGGCTTCCCTGCTTCAATCCAATATCGTTTACGCTCGAATGGATAGGTTGGCAGCGAGATAAGCTGACGCTCCTCTTGAGTTGGACTTTGCTGCGTCTTGACCTCGTAGCCTCCTGCCCATAGCTCTCCTATTCGTTTTAAGAAATACGCATGATCATCCGCTTGTTCCCTTGCATGTCTCACCATATTCAGCACTTCATGATGAGACTCTTTGTTTTCATGACGTTTCGCTAATGCTGTCAAGCTGTTTCCAGGTCCTACCTCAATGAAAGCTCGTACTTCATCGGTGAATAGCTGAGACAAGCCAGCATGAAAACGAACGGTTCCACGAAGGTGATTTGTCCAATAAGATGCTGTCATCACCTCTTCACTTGTCGCCCACGTGCCTGTCACATTGGAGATGAACGGAATCGTCGGCTCATGCAATTCCACTTGCTCTACGAATTGATGAAACGCCTCCAGCATCGGCTCCATCATGTAAGAATGAAAGGCATGGGAAGTATGGAGCTGTCTTGTGACAATCCCTTTGTCTTGCAGCTTCTTTTCAAAAGCGTTGACATGCTCTTCCTGCCCAGAGACGACACAAAGGTCTTTTGCATTGACAGCAGCAACGGAAAGCGATTCATCGATCATCGAGCCAAGCTCTGCCTCCGGTAATTGCACACTAAGCATGGCGCCTTTTTCCATGCCTTGCATCATTCTGCCTCTTGCCATCACGAGTGTTAAAGCAGACTCCAGTGAGAAGACACCTGACAAACAAGCGGCAACGTATTCGCCAATACTGTGTCCAATCATCGATTCCGGCTCAACGCCGCTATGCTGCAGCAGCTTTGCTAATGCGTATTCGAATATGAAAAGAAGCGGCTGGGCATTTGATGTTTTTGTGATGTCTTGGTTTGTTTCATCCTCTGAAAAAACAATGGCCTTTAAATCAACTTGTTCCGTTTCCAGGACATATTTGAAGCACCTGTCTGCTTCCCATTTGAACACAGGCTCTGCTTCGTATAACCCGCGCATCATGCCAGCATATTGAGCGCCTTGACCCGAGAACATAAAGGTAGCTTTACGCCATTTTTTGCTTCGGAACACATTGGTTTCAAGTTGTTTTTGCTGCAGCCATTCATCAGCAGATGAGAGCACAATGGCTTTTCGGTACGGAAATTGCTTTCTGCCATAGCGCAATGTATAAGCGATATCTTCAAGCGGAACTTGAGGATGATGTATCACATAGTGCTTTAATTGATCCGTCATTGCCGCTAAAGCGGTGTCCGTTTTTGCAGATAGGACGAGCAGCTGCTTTTGCAAAGAAGCTGGTTTCTGCTTCACCAGTATTCCTTCTTCTATGATCATATGGGCGTTCGTTCCGCCAATTCCGAAAGAACTGACCCCCGCTCTTCTCGGCTCATCTGCTTCCTTCCAGTAGAGCGCCTTTTGATTTACATAAAACGGTGTATCTTTGAAAGGAATATCCTCATTTGGCGACTCATAATGAATGGTCGGCGGGATCGTTTTATGCTGTATGGCCAAAATGGCTTTAAACAGACCGGCAATCCCTGCCGCACTATTTAAGTGTCCAACGTTACTTTTGACAGAACCGATTGGAATCGTCAGCGGCTCTGTTCCTTTGAACACTTGGCTAAGGGCAGATACCTCGATTGGATCTCCCATTTTTGTCCCTGTTCCATGCGCTTCTAAATAACCGATGGAAGCGGGATCTATGCCTGATTTTTCATACGTTTCTTTTAGAACCTCTGCCTGTCCTTCTACACTCGGTGCTGTAAAACCAGCTTTCCGGTTGCCATCATTATTCACACCAACCCCTTTGATGACAGCATGAATCGGATTGCCGTCTCTGATGGCATCTTCGTAACGTTTTAACAGAACAATCCCCGCTCCATCTCCGAAAATGGTTCCGCTCGCCTCTTGGTCAAACGGACGGCAATGGCCATCTTTTGATTGAATCATCCCATCTTGATAGATGTAGCCGATATTTTCTGGAGAGCTGACCGTCACACCGCCAGCCAGCGCTGCATCACATTCTTGATTCAATAATGCTTGACAGGCCATGCCAATATTGACAAGTGAGGTCGAACAAGCTGTCTGCATGGTCACACTAGGCCCGTGTAAATTCAATTTATAAGAAAGCTGCGTACTAAAGAACTCACGATCATTTAACAGCATCGCACTGAATTGCTCTGTTGCTTCCATTTGATGTGCAAAGCGCGTCAGCCACTCATGATTTGGACTTGTTCCTGTATAAACGCCAATTTTCCCAGCCATTCTGTCAGGGTCACAGCCAGCATCCTCAAGCGCCTCCCAAGCACATTCATGCAAGAGTCTGAACTGCGGATCCATCAGCTCTGCCTCTCTAGCAGAATAGTTGAAGAAGTCTGCATCAAAGCCCTCGATATGTTGTAAACGGCCTTTTGCTCCGATAAAATTCGGATGCTGATAAACAGACGCATCCAGCCCTGCTTTCTTGAGCTCTTCTTCTGTGAAAAAGTGAATCATTTCCTCGCCATTCACAAGACGCTGCCAAAAGTCTTCTAGCGACGACGCCCCTGGGAACCTTCCTGCCATTCCGACAATTGCAATATCTGTATGTTCCGGCGACGTGATCTTTACTGGGAGAGAAGCAGGTGTTTGTTCACGTTCTGCCTGTTCTTCAAACAAATATTCAGAAAGGCTTGCCACTGTGGCAAAACGATACAATTGAACGGTGTCAATTTTTTGATCCATTCGCTCAGATATTTTCGCTGCAAGCTGGGATATATCAAGAGATGTCGCACCAAATTCAAAAAATGGTGATTCATCGTCTATTTGATCAAACCCAAAATGAGTTTGAACAATGTCATGAATGTCTTTTTGTAAAGAAGCGAGCGATGTAAATACACGTTTTTCCTCCTGTGGCTTGTACGGTTCAATGGCTGCCATCGGTTTTGTTTGTGCAGAGAAGTCTTTTTTATGAAATGGATACCCTGGGAGCGGAATACGCTGCCTGTTCTTCTCATCTGTTAAAGGAAAAGCTAAGTCGACCCCCATTTCCCAAAGAACACCTGCGATTTGAAGGATGTCTCCATCAAGTGGTTCGGTTGTTTTTTCTGCTCCTTTTTCAACCATGATCCCTTGTTTCATTGAAAGATCGATGATCAAGGCTGTTGATTCCTGCTCAATCAAAGACGGCTTTACAGCCTGGCCCATATCAAGGAAACGCTTTGCAGACGATGGTTGGAAGGTGGTCAGTTCCTCACCGGTCTGTTGAATGTAAACAGGCTGATGCAGTGTTTTTGGAGGCAAAGTAGAAAGCCATTGATCCACCTTTTGAGTGTCACGAAGGTGATACACAATGGATGCCGCTTCTGTCAGTTCAAGACCGCCGGCTGCGTATAAAGCTGTCCACACCCCGCTCCCTTCTCCAATCCATACGTCTGGTTCAATCCCGAGTTCCCTCAGCTGATAGGCAAAAGCCGATGTCATGATCAGCATAGCCACTTCTGCTTGACCATGTTGTTTTGAATGGAACAGCTGATCTTTTTCTATAGGTAACACGGATTGGATGAGGCTAATGAATCGATCCACTTCTGTCTTGAAAGAATGGTCTTTCTCATACAGCTTGATATATTCACGTAAGCCTGCCTCATGATAGCCAGTCAACCTCATGCTCATCCGTTTGAAAAGAGCACTTTCTCTGCCTACAGTCTCTTCGTTTAGAACTTGTAGCTGCTCTAGTAATTCATCCCTCGTGGAACAGACAAACGTTTTTCGGTATTGGAAGGCCCTTCTTCCACTTTGTAAGGTGTAAGCAGCTTCACCAAGTGAGAGTTCATGATGTGAGGAAACATATTCCTTCAGGTTTTTTGTCATGTTCTTCATGTCATGCTTTGATCTGGCTGACAGCACGATTAATTCTTTGGACGAGTCCGGGTTGTTTGCTTTTCTCGGCTTTGCCTCTTCTAAGATGACATGGGCATTTGCACCACCTATGCCAAAGGCGCTGACTCCAGCTCTCCTTGGCAATTGAGACGCCTTCCACTCTTCTTTATTTGTCCCAACATAAAATGGGGTTTGATCAAATGGAATACGGTGATTCGGCTTATCAAAGTGCGGCATCGGGACAAATTGACGATGATGCAGCATCATGACTGTTTTGATAAACCCAGCCACGCCGCTTGCAGCATCTAAATGACCAATATTGGCTTTCACTGATCCAATCCGGCAAAAGCCTTGTTGATCTGTTTGAAAAGCACGAGTGAGCGCTTCAATCTCTATCGGATCTCCAACTGGTGTACCCGTTCCATGTGCTTCGATATAAGAAATCGTCTCTGGTTCTGTCTCAGCCATTTCTAAAGCAGATTCAATGACGCTTGCCTGACCACTGACACTTGGAGCCGTATAGCCGACTTTATTGCTTCCATCATTGTTCGTTGCAGACCCTTTCACGACGGCATAAATAAAATCTCCGTCTTCTAGCGCATCTTTTAATCGTTTTAGCGCCACAACGCCTGCACCTTCTCCAAAAATGGTCCCTTTTGCTTTCTCATCAAATGGTCGGCAATGGCCATCAGGAGAATAAATCATTCCTTCTTGGTGTTGATATCCTGTAATCTGCGGCTGATGGAGTGTGACACCGCCAGCTAACGCAAGGTCACATTCTCCACCGATTAATCCTTGGCAGGCCATATGGATAGCAACAAGCGACGTGGAGCAAGCCGTTTGTACCGATACACTTGGACCTTTTAGATTTAATTTATAGGCAACCCGAGAAGCAAAGGACGGGTCATTGAGATGCATGATTTGAAACACATCTTCGTTCTTTTCAAGTGACGACATATGCTGCCCCATCCACGATAGATTGCTAGATGCACCAGCATAAAGGCCAATTAACCCATCGTATTGCTCAGGCTCATAGCCAGCGTCTTCTAGCGCATGCCATGTACATTCATGCATCAATCGAATTTGCGGATCCATGATCGAAGCCTCTCGCGGAGTATAGCCAAAGAAGTCTGCATCAAATGATGCCGCACCTTGTAAATATGGCTTGGCCTTCACATAATCAGGATGCTTTAGCAGCGTCTCATCTACACCAGCTGCCTTTAATTCCTCATCAGTGAAAAACGTAACGGATTCCTTCCCTTGCGATACATTTTCCCAAAACGTTTGGACATCCGGTGCTCCGGGAAACGTACCTGCTAATCCTACTACTGCAATTTCAAGTCCAGATTCGGTCCATTGCTCTTGATCAGACATACGCAACATTTCTCCCATCTATTTTCGTTTTAATCTCTGTTTACGGCGATTTTTCCCTTCAGCCATTGCTTGTTTGCGTAAATTAGATGATTCAGTGACAGCTTGCTTTTCTTCCTTTACACCATGTATTTTCTTCAGTTCGGCAGCCAATGACGCGATGGTTGGATGGCTGTACATCATGACCACCGGAACCTCGATGCCATATACCGATTTGATATGACCACTCATCTGCAATAAATCAAGAGACGTCGCACCCATTTCAAAGAAATTCTCATTCACATCCGGTTCATGCTTAAAAAAGGAGTTAAGCACATCACTCAATGATGCTTCTAGACGTTCATCTATGACCTGCGAAATCTCTTGAGACGGCGCATCCTCTAGCTGTACAGGTGTTATCCGATGTTTGATTCTCTCCCCCATGTCTCGAACAGATACAAGAATTTGCGGATAATCTAGACGCAGCACTTCTTGGAAGGCCTTTATTCCTTGTTCTGGCGAAATTCCTGCCTGCTCCTCAAGTGCCATCATGTCATTGACTTTGGCAGCTAATGCCGAGTCGTGTGCCATACCGACTTTCTCCCAGCGATCCCAGTTCAAAGAAATAACTGGCTTTCCTTCCTGCCTTTTCGCATGAGCAAAGCTGTCCATAAAGGCATTTGAAGCCGCATAAGCCACTTGTCCAGCCGCTCCAAGAAAGGAAACAAGGGATGAACAAAGCAAGAAGAAATCCAGCGTTTCATCCTCGAGTGCTTTATCCAGCACATAGGTCCCGTTGATTTTTGCCTGACACATGCGAATCTCATCATCTGCTGCTCTTGCTTGAATGATCTTCCCGTCTGCCTCGCCTGCCGCGTGAATGACGCCATGTAAACCACCAAATGCCGTATGAGCCAGCTGAATCGCTTTCTGCACGGCACGTTCATCTGATACATCACCGTGTACAACTTGTACATCAGCCCCTAATTCTTCAAGAGCCAGCAGCTTTTTCACGGCATCAGCTTCTTTCCCAACCGCACCACGCAGCTCATGCCATTCAGAGCGTTCACGTATTCGTGATCGGCTCATGAGCACAAGTTTCGCTTGATACGTTTCTGCTAAATATTTAGCTAGTGTGAGGCCAATGCCGCCCATACCGCCAGTGATGAGATAAACGCCACTAGACCTGAAAGGCTGCATTGACGAGTCCTCTTTGCTTAACGACGTGCTTGAAGCTTTTCGTATCCAGCGGCTGCTCACGCGATAAGCCACGACTGCTTCTTGATCGTGCATCGCTATCTCATATGAAAGAAATAGCGGCCAATTCGCCTTAGTATCCTGACATAAATCAATGTGCTGACACTCTATGTGCTGATATTCTTGAGGAATGGTCAGCGCTAGTCCTGTTAATGTTGCTTGAAGAGGATCGACCTTCTCTATGCCGATGACATCATGCGCTTGGCTCGTCACGAGATGAAGACGCATGTTTGTGTTATGGTATTTGCTGATCAGCCTGACGAGATCGAGCACAGATAAATAGTTTGGCTTGTCTTTGGTATCCTCCGTCAGTTCATCATGCATCCAGATGATCTCTTCAGGGATAAATCCAGATTGCTGTAATTCAGTCATGACCCACTCTAAATGTGACAGCATATGAACGTCTGCCTTCATCAGCTGGTCATTTTCTTTGATCGTATGATCACTTGGACATACGCTGACGACCTCCGCATGCCGTTCTTTCAAATAGGCGCCGATATGACCATTTTTCTCAAAGACCAGCACACGTTTCCCGTGATGATGCTGCTCTTTTAGTACAGGTGAAGAGCGCTCCCACACCGGAATGTAAAACCAGTCTTGAAAATCAGATAAGTGATTCTCCTGCGGTCCTGATGGTGTTGAAGCGGTCATCAGCTGGTCCGCTTTGAACTGTGGTGAGAGGAATATTTGATGCTCAAATGGATACGTTGGCAGTGAAGCTCGATATGGGGCCTCCTCTTTTCTGACAGCGCTCCAGTTCGGCTCCACTCCGTAACTCCACAGCTTTCCTATTGCCTTTTGCATATATTCATCATCAGCAGCTTGCTCTTTTGGATGTCTCACCAATGAAACAGCAGCTGCTTTATTCACATCATAGCGATCGTGGCGTCTCACGAATTGAGTCAATGTATGACCTGGCCCCACTTCAATGAAGACAACCTCTCCAAGTCCAAGTAACGTCTCTATTCCTTGACTAAATAAAACAGGCTGTCTGATATGAGATGCCCAGTAATCAGGTGATGCTGCTTGCTCGTGGGTTAACCAGCTCCCTGTCACATTGGAAACAATCGGTATCTCGCCTTGCTGATAGGTGATCTCAGAAAGAACATCCTTAAACTGATTGGCCGCTTCAGCCATCATACTCGTATGAAAGGCGTGAGAGGTTTTCAGCTTTTGGACAGAAGCCCCTCTTTTCTCAGCTTGTTCGATATATACCTGTAAACGGTCTGTAGGACCGGAAACAACGGATAATTGCGAGCTATTCACAGCAGAAAGCTCGACACCTTCTGGAAGTTCATGCTCAATCTCTTCGGCTGGAAGCGTCACACCAGCCATATCACCTGGAGGCATCTTTTGCATCAAATTGCCTCTTTTTAAAACGATCCGGATCGCATCTTCAAGATGGATGCTACCGGCCACACAAGCAGCTGTGATTTCACCAATACTATGACCAATGAAATAATGCGGACGTATGCCTAGTCCCATCAGCTTAGATGCGAGTGCATACTCAAAACTAAACAAGATGATTTGTGTATAAGACGTTTGCTGCATGAGTTGTTCTGCTTCAATGAAGTCTGCTTCGGTTGTTGGATATAACACTTTCTCGATCTCAACACCTGCCAAGGATAAAATGATGGCAAAACATTTTTGAAGCGTTTGTTTAAATACAGGGTCTTTCTCATATAAATCCTTGCCCATATTGACATACTGTGCACCTTGACCAGAAAACATCCAGACGACCGCAGGCTGCTGAAAGGCCTTTTGAGGCTGTCCAGCTGACTGGAATGTGCGATCGGGGCTTGCAAGAAATGCTTGTCGATAAGGAAAATGCTTTCGTCCCTCCTGCAGCGTAAACGCAGCATGGGATAGCGGCACGTCCTTTTGTTCTTTTAAATAAGAAATGATTTGCTCAGCAGACGTTTGAACCGCCTGCTTCGACCTTGCTGATATCACCATGAGTTCGTGATCCTTGTCTACTGACCGTTTATCGGCAATGGGCGCCTCTTCCATGATGAGATGTACATTCGTACCGCCGACTCCGAATGAACTGACCCCAGCACGCAGCGGCTGCTCTCGTTTCGTCCATGGTACGGGTGTTGTATTCACATAAAACGGGCTTGATTCAAAATCAATTTTTGGATTCGGTCTTTCATAATGAAGACTAGGTGGCAGCGTCTGATGATACAGACTAAGCGTCGTTTTGATAAAACCGGCAATGCCTGCCGCTGAATCAAGATGACCGATATTGGTTTTCACAGACCCGATGGCACAAAACTGTTTTTTATCAGTTTGAAAGGCTTGATTCAGTGACTCAATTTCAACTGGATCGCCAAGGGTCGTACCTGTGCCATGTGCTTCAATATAAGAAATGCTCTCGGCTTCTACACGACTGATCTTGAGCGCCTTTTTAATAATTTCACTTTGCCCTTCAATACTTGGTGCTGTGTAACCAACCTTCCGCCCGCCGTCATTGTTATACGCTGACCCTTTAATCACCCCATAGATGTGATCCTTATCCTTTAGTGCCTGCTTTAATGATTTGAGTACAACAACTCCACAGCCCTCGCCGCCAACTGTTCCTTTTGCCTGTTCATCAAAGGCTCGGCAGTGTCCATCAGGGGACATGATCATGCCCTCTTGATACATGTATCCTTTTTTGTGAGGAGTCGTGATGGTGACGCCGCCAGCGAGTGCCATTTTACATTCCCCAGTGAGCAGGGCGCGTGCCGCTAAATGAACTGCAACCAAAGAGGAGGAACAAGCCGTATCAACAGCCACACTCGGTCCCTTCAAATTCAATTTATAGGACACCTTTGTGTTCATAAAATCTTTATCTGTCAACTGAACAGCCGCAAACTGCTCAGATGAGTTATTCGTTCTCATCAGCATGGAAGCAGCTTGCCAATATAAATTGGCAGAAGCAGCACCAAATAAACCGATCGGCTCCTGATAGGTTTCAGGGTTATAGCCTGCATCTTCAAGGGATTCCCACGCCACTTCATGAAACATGCGGATTTGCGGGTCCATTACTTCTGCCTCACGCTGTGAATAACCAAAGAAATCTGCATCAAAGTGATCATGCTGATCTACTGCTCCTTTGGCACGTACATATTGCTCATGATCCAGAGCTTCTTGTCCAACCCCCGCCTCAAGCAATTCTTCCTTAGAAAAAAACGTAATGGACTCTCTTCCATTTGCAAGGTTATCCCAGAAGCTATGAATATTCTTCGCTCCCGGAAATCGGCAGGCCATACCAACCACTGCAACCTCTAATCCTGTTAACTTACTCATCTATCATCCCGCCTAACAGTTGTGCGGCACTTTCTAAGTCATCCGCTTCATTTTCTCCATCAGCTTCTATTTGTTTATCTTGTCCTGCTGATTTGTTTTTTAATTGGGCTGCTATTTGTGAAACAGTTGTATATTGGAACAGCTCCATCACTGTCAGCTCCTGCTGAAATTCCTCTTTCACTTTATTGGACAGCTCAACGATATTAAAAGAGTTCCCGCCCAAATCGAAAAACGGTTCATCTAATCGAATGTGAGAAGCAGGGACTTGTAAAATTGAAGCGAAAATGCGAACAAGCTTCTGCTCTGTTTCATTGTGTGCTTGAATGGCCACTGGCTCTTGCCCGCCTGGTAGCTGATCTTCTGAATTCGGCAGCGCTTGAATATCTAATTTCCCTGATAGATTCAAAGGAAATTGCTCTACTTGAATCAAATGCCTTGGCACCATATAACCTGGTAATCTCCCACTGAGAGATTGACGAAGTACACGCTGATCTATGACTTGTTTTGCCATCAAATATGCGCAAATGTATTGGTCCTGCTCCGTCGTCTCCTTAGGGATCACAATGACATCTTGGATCAGTCCTTGCATATTCGGATCATCAAGAATAGCTCTGCGGATCTCCTCCAGCTCAATTCGATACCCTCTGATTTTCACTTGGCTGTCGTTCCTTTTGGCAAATTCCAATACCCCATCAAACCGCCACCTTGCAAGGTCTCCCGTACCGTATAACACCCCGCTGCTTAACTCTGGTTTTTTGATAAATTTCTCCTTGCTCAGATCAGGATGATTGATGTACCCACGCCCTACACCATCGCCTGAGATATACAGTTCACCAAAGACGCCTATCGGAACTGGCTCCCCTTGCGCGTCACATATGAAGATACGCTCATTTGGCATCGGCTTCCCAATAGGAATGACCTGTTCATCCCAGTCAGGCGGAATCAAAAAGGATGACGATTGAACAGTACATTCAGTAGGCCCATATGCATTAATCATGATGGGTTTTTCACTTGATACATGCTGTAAAAATTGATCCATCAGCTCTTTTGTAAATACTTCTCCGCCTACAAGCAGCATGTTCAAAGCAGGCAGATCCTGTTTCGATTGCCCTGCTGCCTTGTTCATCAGCTTTAAATGAGAGGGTGTCACATCTGACAGCTGAATGTGGTTTTCTTGATAAAAATCCCACAACGCATGCCCATCCATACGAACTTCATCTTTGGCAATATGCAGCGTATGTCCAAGCAACAATGTTGGAAACAACGTTTGAACAGACGCATCAAAAATATGTGAAGCCAGCATCCCCACTTGCAAATCATCTGGAAGCAGATCAAAAAAGCGTGTTTTCATTCCGTACACCAAATTTATGACATGACGATGTTCAATGATGACCCCTTTCGGATGTCCTGTTGTACCTGATGTATACAGGACATAAGCCATATCCGAAGGCGAAATTGACCAAGTCAGGTTTTCTTTTATTTCCGATTCATGAAGCATGTCTTGAATGACATGAACCTCGACATCCAATCCTTCATGTCCGGCTGCATCCGATACAATGGCTGTAGCGCCACTGTTTTTGAGCATATACCGAATTCTTTCGATCGGCAGATGGACATCAATCGGTAAATAAGCATAGCCAGCCTTTAAGATGCCAAGAATGGCAATCACAAGTTCAGCAGACCGATACATTCTGAGACCAACTGGGGTCTCCCGTGTCATCTGACTTTGAGAGAGTCTAAGCGCAATGCGATCCGATAAATGGTCAACCTCTTTATATGTATAGGAGGTGGTGCCAAACACAACGGCCGTTCGTGCTGGATGCAATTGGACTTGCTGTTGAAATAAAGACACAATATCACGATCTACTGGATAAGCGAGCGGCTCCCCTTGAAACGCATCAAACAACTGACTTTTCTCCATGTCAGATAGAAATGAGTGTGTGCTCATCGCTTGTTCAGGCGCTTTGAGCAATTGCTCTGTGAGTGTCATGAAATGCCTGGAGAACTGCTCCATCATTTGATCGTCATAGTTGGAAGCATCCCAGTGAACTTCGGCATGAAGCTGATCTTGTGCTTTCTTCCAAACAATGAGCACATCCGCATTTAATTGCATTCGGTCAGCCTGTCCATGCAATGTCTCAAATGCACATGCCAGATTGACACGCTCCTTGCCGTCTCCTAATGAATGCCAAAGTTCCTCCATTAAAATATGAACAGGATAGTTTTGATGACGTACTGCCTCCTGAAACGATCGCTTCACTGCATCTAACCCTGCGCTGAAGCTCATATGAGGATCAATCTCTGCCTTGAGTGGCAGCATATGATTAATGGCAGATTGATTGGCGGACTGTTCCATTGTAGGAACAGTCACCATCAACTCAGTTTTTCCGCTGTAACGGTGTAGCAAGCCAAAAGCAGCTGTGGTCAGCACGATAAACATCCGCAAATCAGAATCTCCACATAATTGCTTTAACGACTGGTTCACAGCCATAGGGAAGGACGAATGAAGCGATCGGTTCATTGCAGCAGGCTTGGCTTGTGAAACCGTATGGGGAATGCGGCCATCCAGCTGGACACCTGATAAAATAGATGTCCAGTAGGCTCTTTCCTTCACCTTTTCCTTTGCCGCTGCTTTCAGTTGAAAATCATCATGTTCAATCACTCTTCCGTTCACCTCTTTACTTATATTTTTAAGTCATCTAATTCGAAAAGAGATACGTCGTCTAATTGCTTGAATGAAGAAATCAGTTCGATATCCTCTAATCTCACTGCATCTATTGAGACAGCTCGCATGATGTCTTTTAGTAAGCCGGCAATCCGATGAATGGTTTCCTCTGTGAAAAGCGCTGTATTATATTCAATCGTTGAAGAAAGACCGTCTTCCTGCTCATACGCAATCCACAGTAAATCAAACCGCGACGTTCCTGTCTCATACGGATAATCACTAAAGGTTAAACCGCCTACCTTCAGTTCTGGCTGATTCATATTTTGTAAAGCGAACACAGCATCAAACAATAGATTCCGGCTGACATTCCGGCTCAGCTGCAGGTCTTGGACCATTTGTTCATATTGAAATTCTTGATGTCCGAAATCATCGATCACATGCGCCTTCACAGCGTGAAGGAATTCACTGTACGTCATCTCTGCTTTAGGATATAAACGAAGGGGCAGCATATTGACAAAGATACCGATGACTTGCTGCAGCTCCTCTTGTTTTCTTCCTGCTACTGGAACCCCAACCGTGATATCTGATTGCCCGCTTAATTTATGAAGCAAAATCTGATACAGACTTAACAGCCCCATAAACAGCGTTGCGTCTTCTTTTAAAATGACCTGTTTAAACGCGTTCAGCTCCGCTTCTTCAATACGGAACGTATAATGTCCGCCGCGGAATTGTCTCACCTCAGGCCGGTCGAAATCTGTTGGCAGATCAAGTGCAGGTGCACCTTCTAAACGGTTTTTCCAGTAGTCACTCGATGCTTTAAGGGCATCAGAAGCAAGCATGTCATTTTGCCATTCAGAAAAATCTTTATATTGAAGAGCTAGAGGCTCAAGCGTCCTTCCGTCATATAACTGCATAAAGTCGTTGACCAAAATATCTTGAGAAAGACCATCTGAGATAATGTGATGCATGTCCAGCATGAGCACGAACTCCTCTTCTGCCACCTTCATCACACCTACCCTCATCAATGGAGCCTCACTTAACGTAAAGGCAGTCAAAAATTGCTCAATCACTTGTTTTTGATCTTCCTCAGATGCTTGTGTCGATCCCTTTGTGAGATCAAACAATGTGACAGCAAACGGCACCTCTTGTTCGATCTTTTGATAAGGCACGCCATTCTCGAGTACAAACGCTGTCCGCAAACTTTCATGACGCTTAATGAGCTGCTGAAATGCCCATTCCAATCTGCTGATATCGAGCTTCCCTTTGATTCGCCCCGCTTTAAATTCGTTGTATCCTGTGCTGCTCAGATCCATTTGCTGCATGAGATACAAGCGTTTTTGCGCAGACGACAGAGGATAATGTTCCTTCACTTCTGCTTTTTCAATCACATGATAAGCCGCTGTATCTGCTTGATCGATATATTCTGCCATTGATCGAATCGTTGGCATTTGGAAGAATTGAGGCAGCGTCAGCTCTACACTGAATGCGCGATGAATGATACCAATAAAGGTGATCGCCTTTAGGGAATCTCCACCCATTTCAAAGAAATGATCATCTATGCCAATTTCGTCAATCTTAAAGAAAGCTTGCCACTGTTGACTTAGTTCCTTCTCCAGCTCCGTTTCAGGTGCCACATAATTCGTTGACAGCGCTGGTCGAGAATACAAAGTTCCATCTTGTACATACGCTCCGCCGCTCTCTTCTTCACGGGATAAACGATCTACATACCGGTGAATTCGATCATGTAAGTCTGTTGTCGAAATAACAATTTGTTCAACTTGTTGCAGTGAAAGTAATCGTTCGAAGATCATTCTTCCATCTTTTTCTGTCATCAACGTTTCGGTGAGGTCATCTCCGATTGGAAGATCCAGCTGCTTACCCTGCTCAAATTCCCAGCCGTCAAAGCTAATCACAGACCACTGCGTTTGTGAACGTAGATTGCGTTCATGCACGTACGCATCAATGAAATGATTCACGGCTGTATAAGCTGTAAAACCAAGTCCGCCCAATATCGGCGACAAAGATGACAGAACAAAGCAGAAATCAAGTGATCGATCACCTAAGGCGGCATCGAGATGAAGTACACCGTTCATCTTCGCCTCAAAATGCGGTTCTGAGAAAGTGTCATCTGTTTGCTCCATCACCCGGAATGATTGATCGCCTGTCACTCCTGCTGCATAGATTACACCGTCAATCTGGCCATAGGAGGCATCCACTGCGTTGATTAATTGCTGGATATCTTCCCGGTGACGAACGTCCACTTTCTTTATCAGAACTTCTGCGCCAGCCTCTTCTAGTGCCATGACCTTTTGAATTTTTTTCTTGGTTGGATCTTGTTCATCATGCGTAGCCAGCCATTCTTGCCACTTGCTTCTATCAGGCAGTCCAGACCTGCTCGTTAAGATCAATTTCCCCTTAGTTTGCTCGGCCAAAGTCTGGGCGAGGTTCAATCCAATAAACCCAAGCCCGCCAATTAACATGTACACACCATCTTTTTTAGCTAAGTGAGCATGTCCTGTTTCGGGAACTGAACCTTTCGCATACTTTTTCACATATCGCTTATTCCGTCGATAGACAGTGAGAAGCTGTCCATACTCCCGGTCTAGTTCATCGCTGATTTGTTTCAACAATCTCTTTTCCTGAACCCCATTTTCCACTGGACGATCCACATCAAGAATGCGATAACGCAAGGTCGGTGTTTCTTGAGAAATAACCAAGGCAGGTCCAAGATGGATCGCTTTTTCAGGATAAAGCACAGGCTCTCCGCCAACGGCATACGTCAATGAGGAAAGAACTGTCATCGACACCTTTTGGTCCAAGACATATTTCTTCAGCGCCTGGCCGATATAAAGCAAGGAGTAATAGGCATTTTGCTGCGTGTGCTTCACCCATTCTTCTTCCGTGTGAGATGGTTGTCGATCTGAAAGTCCCCAAAGATGACAAACATCTGTCACGTTGATTTGATCATTTACGAGATTTGATATGAGCTTTTCATAATCAGAAGGCTCATGTGAACGAATGGTATAGGTTTTTTCATCATGCTTCGTAAATTGTTCTCCTTTATGAACCACAACGTGCTCTTTCCGTTTCGTCAGAAGTTCAGCTGCTACTTTCTCTCCGAAAACAGATGTCTCTGCAAACAAAAGCATGGCTCCGGCAGAGGAAACATCTGATGGCGCACCAGGTAAAAGATCCGCTTCCCAATGAGGGGTATAGAACCATTCTTCCATTTGCTGCTTTCTTCCTGACTGCTTTGGTTTGTCGCGCTTTACACTATCTGATGCATCATACCAATAGGAGGTACGATCAAACGCATATGTTGGTAGTGGCAATTTCAGCGGCTGACGGTTCATATGGAATCGATCCCAATCAATGGATAACCCGTGTGTCCATAGGCGTCCGATCTGTCCAAGTAAAAATTCAGTATCTGTCACATCTTGTTTTGCATGTCTTAACACATGGCACACATGTTGATTCAGGCCATTGAGAGACCGGTTGACCATCACGCTTAAATCTTGTCCTGGTCCAATCTCAATTAATTGAATATTTTCCTCTTGTAAGATATTCGTGATGCCTTCAGCAAAGCGAACCGTATCGGTCATATGCCGTTTCCAATAAGACACATCTCCAGCACTCGTGTCTGTCATCCAATCTCCTGATAAATTCGAAATGAATGGAATACGGAGCTGATTGGCTTTTATATGCTGCAATTTTTCTCCGAATTGCTCCGCTGCCTCCTTCATGACATGTGAGTGGGCCGCAATGGTTCCGCCTAATCGCATACACATCAATCTGTTGTTCCTCAGTTCTTTTTCAAATTCACTGATCGCCTCTTCAAGCCCTGATACGATACATGAGGAATCATTGACCACCGCAAGAGAAACTTCCTTTGGAAGCATCGGTTTTAACTCTGCTTCAGGTAACGGAACACTCATCATGACGCCAGCTGGTGACGCCTGCATGGCGTTCGCGCGATAGGCGACCATGGACATCGCATCTTTTAAGCTGAATACGCCAGATACAGCTGCTGCCGTTAATTCGCCAAAACTATAGCCGATCATCGCATCAGGACGAATGCCCCAAGCAATGAAGAGCATTGAGAGTGAATATTCAATGGCAAAAATGGCTGGCTGTGCATATTGAGTACTTGCCAATTTTTCGCGCGCCTTTTCTGTTTCAGCCGCTAATGGATAAAGAATACGGGCAAGACTTCGCCCAGTTGCTTCTTCATATGCTTTAAAACAAGCATCCATTTGCTCCTTAAAATAAGGCTCTTCCTGATACAAATTCAATCCCATATTGAGGTATTGGTTGCCTTGTCCTGAAAACATAAAAATAATCTTCTGTTTTTCAACATGCGAATGCATGAGCTTTCCAATGCCCTTGCCTTGCTTTTCTGTTAACACACGCAAGGCATCTTCTCTGCTTCCGGCAACAAATGCTTGACGGAAACCAAAGAATTGTCTGCCTGTTTGCAGGGTATATGCTGCGTCTGCCAAATTGATAGAAGTCGTGTTTTCAATTTGGTTCACGAGTTTTTCTTTCATTCTTTCCATGCTCGTTTTGCTCTTCGCTGATAGGACAAGCAGCTCAGCAGAACGAGGCATTTGCTTACGATCTCTTTGTGGTGCTTCTTCCAATATGACATGTGCATTTGTTCCACCCATTCCAAATGAGCTCACCCCAGCCCGGCGTAAATGTGAAGCTGGCTGCTTCCAGTCGGTCAGTTCGGTGTTCACAAAGAATGGACTATGCTCAAATGCGATGTTTTCATTGGCCTTTTTGAAGTGAAGACTTGGCACAAATGTATGATGCTGAAGCGAAAGCACGGCTTTGATCAAGCCAGCGGCTCCTGCTGCTGCATCCAAATGTCCAATATTTGTTTTCACAGACCCAATGCGGCAAAATTGTTTTTTCTCTGTTTGGAAAGCTTTTGAGAGCGCCTCTATTTCTATCGGATCACCAAGAGACGTTCCTGTTCCGTGTGTTTCCACATATTCAATCGTATCTGGTGAAACATCTGCCTGATGTAAGGCATCCTGAATGACACGAGTCTGTCCTTCCACGCTTGGTGCATTGAAGCCAACCTTTTGATCACCATCATTGTTGATGGCAGAGCCCTTAATGACCGCATAAATATGGTCACCATCTTCTATGGCTTCACTAAGTGCTTTTAAAGCAACAAGACCAACGCCATCTCCGCCCACTGTTCCATCTGCTTGATCGTCAAAGGCGCGGCAATGACCATCGCTTGATTTCACCATGTTCTGCTGATAAATGTAGCCTGATTTTACTGGGTGCAAGATTGACACCCCTCCCGCAAGCGCTACATCTGAATCACCATTGGCGATGGATTGACAGGCCAAATGCAGGGCGACCAGAGAAGTCGAACAAGCGGTTTGAAGCGTCAGTGCCGGACCTTTCAAATTCAATTTATGGGCAATTCTTGTACTCACGGTATACGTATCATTGAGTGAACCCACTTCAAACAG
The DNA here is from genome assembly GCF_024498355.1 of Bacillus pumilus. Taxonomy (GTDB): domain Bacteria; phylum Bacillota; class Bacilli; order Bacillales; family Bacillaceae; genus Bacillus; species Bacillus pumilus_P. The sequence continues at coordinate 665,994 of NZ_CP101833.1, read as the reverse complement.
CTCTGACATACTGCTATCAAGGGAAGATGCAAATCGCTGAATCCATTGAAAATTCGATGTGGACCCAGTAAACAAACCGACCTTACCTGGATAATCTTCCTGTACGTATCCTGCATCTTCTAGGGCCTTATAGGCGTACTCATGCAGGAGGCGGATTTGAGGATCCATCATTTCTGCCTGACCTGGCGAATAACCGAAGAAGGCTGCGTCAAATAAATCAGGTCCATCGATCACACCTTTTGCTCTCACATAATCGGAACGCTCGAAGGTTTGACGGTCAATTCCAGCTTCGAGCAGTTCTTCATCGGAAAAGAATGAAATCGATTCTTCTCCTTTCTTCAAATTCCGCCAAAATGCCTCAACATTTTTCGCACCAGGGAATTTACCTGCCATTCCAATAATCGCAATTGGCTCGTTGTCTTTTCTTCTCTTTTGGTTCGCAGGCTGCGTGCCTGCCGCTTCCTGCTCTGATGCGCCGCTTAAATACGCTGCAAGCTCTCTAATCGTCGGACGGCGGAACATTTCTACCATTGGAATGCTTTGTTTTAATTGCTTAGCCAGCTGTTGGTTGACATGGATCAGATTGAGAGAATGCCCGCCAATGTCAAAGAATTTGTCATGAACGCTTACCTCATCTAAGCCAAGGACTTTTTTCCAAATGTCCTGAATGACCTTCTCTGTTTCAGAAAGATTGTCAGAGCCCGCCAGCTTTTTCGTTTTCTGTGCCTGCTTCAAAGCAGGCAGTGCCCGTTTATCTAGCTTGCCATTAGCAGTCAGCGGCATATCATCCAATTGCACAAAGTGCGATGGAATCATATAATCCGGCAGCTGATCAGCCAATGCTTGTTTCATGGCAGGTTCATCTAGTATGGCTGTCGTAACAACATACGCTGCCAAACATGGTGTACCAGAGGCATCTGGCTTCACAACGACAGCTGCTGCTTTGACCCCTGGCTGTTCATTCAGCCAGAATTCAATTTCACCTGTTTCGATACGATAGCCTCTCAGCTTCACTTGATCATCATTTCGTCCTAAAAACTGAATAAGTCCATTAGGCAGGATGCGGGCTGCATCACCTGTTTTATAAATTTTTTCACCTGGCTGGAAAGGGTGGTCGACAAATCGCTCTTCGGTTAGTTCTGGGCGATTCAAATAGCCTTTTGCGACACCTTTTCCCCCAATGTATAATTCACCGACGGTCCCTTCCGGCATGAGATTCATATGTCTGTCAAAAAGAAGAATATCTGTATGCTGAGCGGGCTTACCAATCGGCACATACACGTCTTGATCACGGTCTGCGTCATATCGATGAATCATGCAGCCAACAACCGTTTCAGTCGGTCCATATTCATTTACAATTTCAATTGGCTGCGGGAATGATTGCTGTATGGATTTCGCTAGAGATGCTTCCAGTTGTTCTCCGCCTAAAATGAAGCATTTCATTTGGCTGTCTGGGAAAGACAGATGCTTAATAAACTGTAAATGAGATGGTGTCAGTTTCATCACATGTACGCGATTATCTTTTATAATGTCTTCGACAAGCAGCTGCCTGTTTTCATGGTGATAAATCATGATGGTATTTCCTGAAATCAGTGGTGTGAAAATAGAAGTAACCGTCAGGTCAAATGACAGTGAAGTATACAAAGCAAAATGCCTTGTTTCTCCTCGAACATATACTTGTTTCGCCCAATCAATATAGTTGGCTAAGCCAAGATGGTGAATGAGTACACCTTTAGGTCTTCCTGTCGTTCCTGATGTATAAATGCAGTAGGCTGTTTGATCTGAGGTGATGGCTGTTGCCAGGTTGTCTGATGGTCCGGTGTATAGATCCGGCTGTGTAATATCAATTTTTTCTCCGTTATAGGCATACGTAAGCCCGTTAATCGGATGTGTTAGGAGCCATTCTACTCCGCTGTCTTCTAATAAATATTCTATTCGTTCCTGCGGGTATTCAGGATCAATTGGTACGTAAGCACCGCCAGCTTTTAAAATGGCCAAGCATGCTATCACCATTTCAATGGAATGCTCTGCTAAAATACCGACACGCTGCTCCTGTTTGACCCCTTTCTTTTGTAAATAATGTGCGAGCTGATTCACTCTCTTGTTGAGTTGTTCATATGTAACCGTCGTATCGCCAAACTCAACTGCCGCTGCCGCTGGCGTTTGTTCCACTTGCTCTTCAAATAGGTCAATCACCGTCGGTTCATTGCAAGAAGTTGCCCCGCCATATTGACGAAAGACCGCTAGCTGCTTTTGTTTCTCTTCTTCTGATAGCAGCTGTAATTGAGACGCAGATTTGTGCGGATGAGCACAGGCATCAGACAGGAGATGGAGAAAATGCTGACACCACTTTTCGATTTGTTCAGCTGAAAAACTGACGGGGTTATACACCAATGAGAAATGCAGCTGATCATCAAACGCCTGCACACTAAGCGTAAGATCGAATTCCGTCTGCTCTGTCATCTCAAATCCACGAATACGAACAGGATGATCGCTTTTCGTTAGCATTCGATCAAGTGGATAGTTTTCAATGACGACGATTGAATCAAATAACGATTGCTCTGCTGTTATCCCTGCATACTTCTTTAAATCAGATAGCGGCGTATGTTCATATTCATTTCTCACAGCTACCTCACGATTGACTTGCTGCATAAGTTCAAGAATAGACCTATCCTGTTCGAATGAGACCCGCAGCGGTAATGTGTTAATGAACAGGCCAGTCATCTTCTCGATATGAGGGACATTCGCATTTCTTCCTGATACTGTTGTTCCAAACACAATATCATCTTGGTTGGCATACTTAGATAGCAAAACGCCCCACAGCGTATACATCACAGATGCCAATGTCACGTCATGTTTGTTCGTGAATTCGCTCAGGCTCTCAGCAATAGAAGCATCCACTTGATGTTCATATTTGTGAAAGGCTGCTGAAGCTTCATGTATGCTGCCTGACTTCGGAAGCAGTTCTGCATAACTCCAGCCGTTGAAAACATTTTTCCAATAGGAGGCCTGTGCTTCTGTCTGCTGAAGGATGTTCTGCTGCCATTTGACAAATGATTGGTAGGACGGCCTTTGTTCAAGAAGCGGTTTGTCCCCATTTGATAAACGCTCATATGCACTCATCCAATCACTTAATACAATCCCAAGGCTCCATCCATCCAATAAAATGTGGTGGAAGCTAATGAGAACCCAGCTGACTTCTTCATTTACCTCACATAACGTCAGACGAAATGGGACTTGCTGTAGATCAAAACGTTCTTCTCGTTCCTGTGTCGCCACTTCCTCTTTCAGCAGATGAAGAGGCTGCACAGTTTGAGTCAAATCACGATATCGAATGTCAGGCTGATGCTGTTTCAGAACAATTTGTACAGGCCTTGCGAGCTCCTGCCATCTAAACAATGTTCTAAGCATTTCATGCTGTTTGGTGACATTCGTCCAAGATTGTTCAAAGATTTCTCGATCAAGCGGACCATCTATCTGGATCAGCAGTTGTTCAAAATAAGCCGTTCCGTTTGGTTCCATTAAATGATGAAACAGCAGTCCTTCTTGGATCGTAGTGATACCTAACATATTTTCAATGTTCTGTTTATCCAGCTTCTGCGGCTTTAAAGCCATGGGATCATCTCCTTTCTCTCTAAGAATGCTTCACGAAATAATGGCGTAAACCATAGTTAGCAATGACCTGCTGCTGAATTTGTGAAGTCCCTTCAATAATTTCAAGCACCTTCGCTTCACGATACAGTCTTGAAGCTGAATTTTCCCGGCTAAATCCGCTTCCACCATGGATTTGGACATTTGTATTTGTAATATCAACGGCGATTTTAGATGTGAAATATTTTGCGATTGATGTCTCTGTGATGGCATCAGGATGCTGCGCTTGTCTCATTTCTCCGGCCTTTAGGCATAAGGCTCTCGCTGCATGGAGCTGGGTGACCGCATCTCCGATCATGCCTTTGATCATTTGATGCTTGTAAAGTTTTTCATTAAATTGTGTTCTTTTACGTGAATACGTGACGAGAGAATCAACGGCTTCCTGTGCAATGGCAAGCCCTGCCCAAGCAACACTGTATCTTCCATGATCTAAAGCAAGTGACACCACATGGTTAAATCCGCCCCCAACTGGTCCTAAGACACAGTCTTCATGCACCTGTACATGATCGAGGGTGATTTCTGCTAAATAAGACGCTCGGTTGGCCATCATTCCTGTAATCCTCTCAATCTCTACACCTGGCTGATCTCGCTCGACAAGGAATGCGGTGACTTGTTCGCCATCTCTAGCAATCACAATAAAGAAATCCGCAATCGCTCCAAAGGAAATCCACTTTTTCTTCCCATTCAAGACATAAGACTGTCCATCCTTTTGATAGCTTGTTTCAACATGATTGGCATCTGATCCAATATTCGGCTCTGACAAAGCAAAGGCACCGATTTTTTCCCCTTTGGCTAATGCAACGAGCCAGCCTTGTTTTTGGTCTTCTGTTCCATAACGAAGAATGGCTTCTCCTACGAGAGAGTTCACTGTCAATAATGTCCGTACATTACAGCAAGCTTTCCCTACTTGTTCAGTGAACTGTCCATACGCAATCGGATCAAGCCCCAGTCCTTGATAGGATGATGGGATACCTGCTGCCAAGTAGCCTCTTTTCGCCATATCGCGAATCAGCGACTCCGGCAAATGTTCTGTTTCATCGAATTCATTGGCAAACGGACGGATATGTTCATCGCAATACTGTCGTATTTCCTCAATGGCATCAATTGTTTGTTCAGCTGTTTTCATGAAGGGCCGCCCCCTGTTGTTTTTTCTCAATTAAGGAGACAATGCGATTGACCGTACTAAAATTGGCAATGTCGAGGTCTTCGTTGTCTAACTGGAAGTGAAAGTCATGTTCAATGTAGTTCACTAGTTTCATCGCAAAGAGAGAATTGACAAAGCCTTGTTCAAAAATGTGATCATCATTTCCTAACTCAATTTCTTCATCAAATACCACTAGGTTTTGCTCGATATATGCTCTTACTTGTTCGTGTAGGTTCATGATTCAATCTCCTCGCTTTTCGCTTTTTTATTGTTTGGCTGGGGCTTTTTGGTCAATCTCAACTTTGACATCTACGTATTCTGGGAAAGGCTGAATCAAGCTTAAATCGTTTTCAAACAAAATATAGCCATCCTCCCCATTCTCGATTTCTTTGAAATTCGCAAACTTGTATGTGATATACATCATGCGGTTTCGGTCTGTTTGTTTAAAGTCGGCCACAAGCCGCTTTCCTCGCTTTTTCGCTTCTTGCAAAATCGTTGTGAGTAAAATGGTCCCGACACCTCGAGACATGACGCGGCAAGACATGAGCAGCAGTTTGACATGCCAGGTGTCACCTATTTCTTCTATTAATGAGAGTCCAATTTTCCCATAGGACCCGAATTTGTCTTCAAGTTCACAGACAAGCAGCAAGTGAGCATCTGATTGACGGAAGTAATCAAGCTCTGCATAATCGTAGGTTTTTCCGCTTGCATTTAATTGATTGGTACGGACAGTTAGTTCTTCGGCTCGCTGGAGGTCCTGTTCTCCTGCTTCCGATATAACGAATTTCATATGTAAAGACGCCAAAAATTTCTCAGGCGGCCCTTCATATTTCTCTTCTTCCTGCTGCCTTTTATCCGCTTCTAAGTACATTTTTCTGCGTCGTCTTGCATCCTCTGTGATAAAGACTGGACGCAGCCGATCATCTGTGAGCAACGTCATATAATCCACCGCATCCCAGCACGTAATCTCCGGATGAACAGCCTTCACTTCTTCTCGTTCAAATGGCTGATCATCAATAAAGAGAATGGTATCTTTATGAATATTCAAGCGCTCGCTGATTCTCTTTAATGAACTAGATTTGGCATTCCAATGAATCTCTGGATAGAGGAAGAAATGATCGATTCCGAAGGCGGAGAGCTTTTCCTTCACGGCTGTTTCATCATTTCGGCTTGCGATAGAAAGAAGGATACCGCGCTCATCTAGCTCCGTTAACACTTCCTTGATCGATGGCTTTAACGTCACCTCATCTGATTCAAGTAAAATCCCATCCCATAATGTATGATCTAAATCCCAGACAACACACTTGATTTGCTTAGCCATTTTGTTTTCTCCTCTCACATGTCATATTGGAAAAAGCCCTTACCTGATTTTTTTCCGTACTCGCCTGCGTCGACCATTTTGACAAGTAGAGGACACGGACGGAACTTCGGATCTTTGTAACTCTCGTATAAAACAAGCAAAGAATTCAAAATCGTATCGAGCCCGATCAAGTCACCTGTCGCAAGTGGACCCATTTTATGACCGAAACCTCCGCGGAAAATTTTATCGACATCCGCTGGTGTGGCAACTTGATCTTGCACCGTCCAAATGGCTTCGTTGATTGTCAGCATAAGCACTCGGTTGGAAACAAATCCTGGGAGATCATGTACCACTACAGGTGTTTTATCAAAGGATTTCAAGAAACCTTTTGCCGTTTCAACTGTGTCATCAGACGTTGCTTTTCCTCTAATCACTTCAACTAACGCTTTAAGAGGAACAGGGTTCATAAAATGCGCCCCAATGACCTTCTCAGGGTAATGCATAAGGGCCCCTACCTTTGTGATGGAAATACAGCTTGTGTTGACAAAATAAATGGTTTCTTTCGCACATATATCTCGCAGCTTTTCATAAATTGGTTTTTTCATCTCCCAATCTTCTGTCACATTTTCAATGACGATATGCGCATCATGTAAGCCTTCAAATGAAGTCGTTAGCTGGATTTGAGACAATACGTTTTCTAAAGACAACGAAATTTTCTTCTTTCTCACAAATTGAACCAATTGGTATGTCTTCTTGATTTTTTCTAGCGCTTCGTTTAGTTTTTCTTCTGTGATATCAACTAGTGTGACTTGATAGCCATTTGCTGAAAGGTCTAAAGCCATATCAGCCCCCATCACACCTGCTCCAATCACGCCTATGTGCTTCTTGTTCATTTCTCCAACACTCCCATTCGCTTTAAAATGACATTGATTTTCTCTACCACTTCATTTGTTAATGAATGAATAAAAAAGTGATCTCCATCGAATTCAAAAAACGCACAATCTTCGCTTGTATATTGGTCCCAATCGTCTAAATCGAACAGCACAGAAGGCAAATCTCGCGTACCATAAAAAATAGAAATTGGACAAGCAGCTGGAACGACTTCATCACACTGATAGGTCTCTAGAAGCTGAAAGTCTGCTCTTAAAATCGGCAGAAAGAAATCAAGTACTGCATGGTTATCGGCAAGCTCCTCAGGAACGCCGCCCATTGCAATAATCGCCTCTTTTAATTTGGTATCTGACAGCTGATGATAGACTTTTTTTTCTGGAATGTGTGGTGGAAAGCGTCCAGAATAAAAGACATGGACAGGCTCTTTGTTGAATCTTGTTTTCATTCTTTTTTGTAATTCGTATGCAAGGACAGCTCCCATACTATGACCGAAAATGGCGTAGGGCTCTCCATCTTTTAAGAAAGAGGACGCCTGTAAATAAAGATCATCTGCGACCTGCTGTAAATCGGTCAGCACAGGCTCTGTCATTCTTGTCCCGTGTCCAGGGAGTTCAAGTGCACGAATTTCTATCGACCGGTCTATATAAGATTTCCACGTACTGAATACGGTGCTTGCTCCACCTGCGTACGGTAAGCAAAATAACTTCACGACACGCCACACTCCCTTTTGCATTTGATTGCCAACGCTTCAAGCCAGTTTTTTTCATCATGGATAATTTGTTCTAAGGAAGCTTTGATGCTGGCTTGGTACCTGCTGGACATGTCACCTGAAAAAAGGAGTTTCGCTGCCTGATGCCTCGCTTTCTCCCATTCTGCTAAAATACGTTCCATCCACCGCATCAACTCAGGCAGATCTTCTTTGATCAGACTCAGCCGATAGAGCTCCACTTTCTTCGTATTGATGACCTGATTGAAAGATGCCACGAGCTTCTCGATGTCATTCAATTGCGAAAACTGCTCATAAAATGTTTCGAGTGCTGTGATTCCTTTTTCTATTGCGTCAAGCTGACCATGCATATTTCTCAGGAAATAAGCTGTTTTTTGAGCAAATAATTCAGTCGAGACCTTTTTCGAATCAAAGTGGAAAGCCGCATAGGAATGAAATTGATCATTCGGCTGAAAATAATCATGAAAGGTGTCATATCCTTTCTGCACGTCTGTATATGGCAACACTTGATGCTCATACGACAAATTATCTAAATGCCGATTCTCTAATACATGGAAAATTTGCTGATTTTCATGAAAACCCGTGATTAAAATCGAATGCCGGCTATGTTTCGTCAAATACTCTTTTCTACCTCGCTGAACGTAAGGATCTACCCACACAATAACCGGGCGATTCAGCGACACATCTTGTTTGACTTTCTCAATGAGATTGGCACAACGCGTGATTTTTTCGACTTGAATGCCTTGTAAATTCATAATCTTTTCTGGATCGTGTGTCGACATCCAGTCAATCTGCAAAAAACCTTCTTCTGTAAGGCCATATGCGAATTGATCATTTAATAAGTATGGAGCGACTTCTTGATCATGCAGCTTGACAATCGGGAAAAAGCAATTGAAGAAGCAACTGCGATAAAACAAATCATTATAAGGATGAATGCCCGAAATCTGTTTGATGGTCATCTTTTTGTCCTCTCTTTCCAGCAGTAGATGTCACCATGAATCCTTTGATGAAACCAATCGTACAAAACCAAACAAAAAACAAATAATAAGAGATCGCTAGTTCAATGAGAGTGGAAGGTCCCCATACAAAAATCATTTTCCAAGGCAGCCCATTAAAGGCAGCCTGCGATAGAATCATTGGCAGGATCAATATTCCGATCAAGAGCAATACCCAGCAGAGACCTTTCAGCCAAACGCCAAGTGTCATTTTCCGCTGAACCACAGCACCACTTTTTACACGCTTCCTCCACTTGATAAATCGAAGAATAGACACCGTTTGCAGTAAAATAAAAAGACATGTAGCGGCAAGACTCAATTGATCAATGAGCTGAAATGGATCCATTGATGATTCTTCTTGATCATTTGTTCCCACAATCGCTTTGGCAACAAGACGAGCCGTTTGTTCGGTGTAGCTGCTATTCATATTTGCTAACACTCCGATCGCAACGCCTTCTTTTGGCTGGATCAGAAAAAATGATGAATAATTTGGGTTAGAGCCTGCATGGAATAACGATTTCACATGCTCATGTTTTTTTTCTATATACCAGCCGGCATTGTAATAGACATGCTTCCCTTCGTCTGGGACATTCACAGTCAAGTGATCAGGATTTTTCACAAAACGAGACCACGTTGAATCGGTCAATTGATATTGCAGCCAAGTACCAACCTCCTGGCTATTCATCACAATATAGCCAGCAGGGGTATTGCCTCGATATTCCGGTGCGTGATAAACATGCGGAGCAAGGAATTGCAGTTTAAACCCTTCCGAAACAACACCGTGCTTCATTCGTTCGGGCCCAGCCTCCGTTTGGTCAAGATGATGTCTTTTAAACAGCCCTTTCATATATGCCTCATATGGCTGCCTTGTTACATTTTCAATGATGAGACCAAGGACATCATAGTTGATGGTGGCATATTCAAAGGAGCTTCCCGGCTTGCGGTTAAGTTCGATTGATTTCAGCTGATGGACTGTTTTTTTCAACGCATCCTTTGCATCATCTGGCTGGATAAGCGCAATGGTTTGAAAGGGAATGCCGCTTGTGTGATGCATCAATTGATCCACTGTGATCCGCTGAGGCTTGCCATGGTACGTTGGAAAAAAACCTGGAATATAGCTGCTTACCGGTTCTTTCAGATCTATTTTCCCTTGTTTCTCTAGGTCAACAATAGCAAGGGCGGTAAACGCCTTTGATGTAGAGCCAATTTCAAAAAAAGTGCTGTCTGTCACAGGCTCCTTCTTCTTTCGCTCCGTATAACCAAAGCCTTTTTGGTACACCACTTGGTCCTTTTTCACAACCACAACGGACATGCCTGGAATGCGCCCATGCTCCATCTGTTCTTCAATCACTTGATCAATGGCCTTAGATGAAATCGCTGCTTGTGCATTTGTTTGGCCGGCAACACTACTGATCCATAACACTGCCAGGACAAATGAAATGTAGACAATGTGCTGACTCTTCCTCATGTAAATAACGAATCCATTTCTTCAAGAGACATGTCCACTGTCTCAAAGTCAGACGGTGTAAATTCGATCTCTTCCTTCTCTAGACAATGCTGAACCAAACGTTCAATTTGCCGCTCTACCTCATGCAAAAGCTGCGTCATCTCTGTTTCACTCAGCTGTTTTTCACTAAAAGATAGATGGAAAATCAGCTGACCACCCTTGATTGTTGCGACCATATCGATGACGGTTGTTAATTGATTATCTAATGACGAATCAGCACCTGAAGAAAAATAGGACATCTCATAATCAGGTGATTGTTTAAGTACCTGATCGATCTCACCTAAATAGTTAAACCGTAGTTGTGGCGCTGAATGGTCCGGAAGCTGTCTATTGATGAGTGACAACAGACCATAGCCTGCACCTTTATTTGGTACTTCACGTATCGTTTCTTTGACAGCCCGAATATGATCTGCAACAGACTCAGAAACATTCACATTCACTGGATACATGGTTGTAAACCATCCGAACGTTCTAGACACATCGATATCTTCCTGCACAGCATTCCTGCCATGGCCTTCTAATTCTAAAGAAATCTGCTTTTGATTCGTTTGCTGAGAACAGGCTTGCGTTAACGCTGAGATTAACAATTCATGAGGCTGCGTTTGATACGCCTTGTTCGCTTGATTGATCAATTGATCCGTCAGCTCAACTGATAATACCTTGGTCAATTTGATTTCATCTTTGACATATCCCTCATTTGCAGCCACTTGATACAAAGGCTGAATATCCTGCACCTCTTTTTGCCAATAGCTGAATTCCTTATTTACATCACCTGATGCTGCATACTGGTTCATCCGCTCCGCAAACGTCTGATATGAATGTGTTTTGAGCGGAAGCATCTCTGCTGTGACCTTTTCTGCATGCAATAATTTCATCAAGTCCTCCACAAGAATTTGCCATGACATGCCGTCAGCTAAAAGATGATGTGCGGCAAAAATGAGATGTGATTGAGCAGTGGTTTGACAAAGTGCTGCCTGAATTAATGGTCCTTGATAAAGATGGGTCCTCTGCTTCAACTGAAAACCCACTTCTTTTAACGCTTCTTGCACATTCTCTTCTGACAGCTCCGTGAAATCGTGTATCATCAGCGGAATATGCTGCATGCTTTCATCATAATAGAGTGTGTTTGTCGTCTCTTGTACTTTTAACCTTAATCCGTCATGATGAATGACCAGCTCTTTTAAAGCATCGTTCAAGATCCTTTCATCCATCTTCTTCTTTGAATGAACAATGATGGATTGATGCCAGAAATGTTCGTCTTTTAACCGCTGGGACCAGAACCATTCGACAATTGGTATCGATTTCACATCGCCCGCAGCCTGCTCTTGTGAGATATGTAATGCCGGTTCTTGCTGGACGACTTGTGCCATTTCTCTAAAAATTGGATAAGTAAATATATCTTTTGTTTTTAAATAGAGTCCCTTGTCTTTTAACTTCGCAATAAATTGAATCGCCTTAATGGAGTCACCGCCAAGCTGATAAAAATGATCAGCTGGGTCGATCTTTTCATGCCCTAAGATATCTTTTGCTGTATCTATTATGATCTCTTCGATGACCGCTTTTTCCTTAGACCATTCAACCTCTGTTTCCACTTGAGACAGCAATGGATCAGGCAGTGCTGCTCGATTGATTTTTCCGTTTTGAGTTAGCGGGAGCTCATCTAGTATGACAATATACGCTGGGACCATATAAGCTGGCAGCTGCTCTGATAATTTTTTTCTTAGTAAAAAGGTCGTCATCTCTTTTTCTTTTAATTCAATATAAGCAGCCAGCTGTTTTTCTCCAGCCTGATCGGTTAGATCAATGACAGCGGCTTTATCAACTTCATCGAGTGCCATAAGCGCAAGTTCAATTTCCCCCAGCTCAATCCGGTAGCCTCTCAGCTTGATTTGATGATCAAGCCGGCCAATATATTCAATCTTTCCATCATTTGCTCGTTTGGCAATGTCACCTGTTCGGTACATGCGGCGATGGCTTACAAATGGATTCGGCAGAAAGCGCGATTCCTGCAAATCAGGTCTTTGCCAATATCCTCTGCCAACACCCTCGCCTGAAATATACATTTCTCCTACTGTCCCTGGTAACACCACTTGCTGATTTTCATCTAAAAGGTAAATCTCCGTATTTGGCATCGGCACACCAATAGACACTGACGTCCCGCCATCGTCTTGTTGAAATTGATGAATCATGCAGCCAACGGTTGCTTCAGTTGGTCCATATTCATTAAAGATCGAAATTCGTCCATCACTTGCCTCTGTGATTCTTTTGGCCAAAGCTGCCGGTAATTGCTCCCCGCCAACAATCATCCGTTTCACTACTGATTGAGACAGTGCAGCATCTGTTAGCAGCGCCATATGAGCTGGTGTCAGTTTGATGACTTTTGCTTTTTGATCAAACAAGATATGTTCTAGTAAAAAACCTGACTGATCCTCTTGACGATAGATCACCACTGTACTTCCAGTCACCAATGGCGTATAAATGGATGTCACAGTTAAATCAAATGCAATGGATGAATACAAGGCAAAATGATCATCTGCTGAATCTGTATAGTGTGTTTTGGCAGACAAGATATAGTTCACTAAGCTTCGGTGCTCAATCATGACGCCCTTTGGCTGTCCTGTAGAGCCGGACGTATAGATCATATATGCGACATCTCCAGCATCTCCAATGAATGAATGTGCTGAATCATACTGATCTAAGTCATCCCACACGCTATACACATTGTACGTATCGCCTTCAAAATGGTATGACGACACTTGTTCTGTGAAAAACAGCTTCGCCTGACTATCATCCAAAATAAACTGAATGCGCTCCTGCGGATACTCAGGATCAATCGGTACGTATGCACCGCCCGCCTTTAAAATTCCAAGCAGCAGCACAATAAGTTCTGGTGAATGGTTCATGCATACTGCAACAAAGTCATGCCTCTGTAAGCCTTTTGTTTGGAGGAAATGTGCCATTTGATTGGTTTTTCTCTCAAGTTCACCGTATGTCATTACATGAGATCCATCCTGAAGTGCGATTCGATCAGGGGAAGTCTTAGACATATCTGTGATCAATTCATGGATTTTTTGTTTCTGTGGAAATCGGACGGCTGTGTCATTCCATTGATAAAGCTCTCGATGTTTCTCCTCTTCTGTCATAAGAAGTACGTCTTTTATGTGCTGCTTAGGCTGGGTGAGTATGTTCTCGACAAATAGGAGCATCCTCTCATGAAGAAAATTGATGTCTTCCTTGCCGTAATCTGAGATTTTGTAATCATATTGCAGCTCGATTTGCCCTTTTTCATCCCATTCTTTCACAGCAACTTGTAAACCGTATGGCTGGAAGCCATTGTAAAGCTCTATGTATTCAACTGCGTACCCTTCCATCTCCTGCACCATATTTGTGCTGTAGGAGTTGATAAAGATTTGAAAAAGCTGATCATATCCTGCCTTTGCAAGCTCTAAATCTTTGACGAGTGCGTCATATGGATAGCGCTGATGCAGGAAGTAGGCCTTATAGTTTTTTTGAACGTCTGTCAGACTTTCTAACAAAGATAGATGAGGATCGATCTTCATTCGATAAGGCATTGTGCTGACGGTCATACCGGATGTGGCTTTCTCCTTTTGCCCGGAACGATTGAGAACTGGCGTCCCAATAATAAAATCTTTTTGCTGGTATTTTTTATGCAAGTAAACGAAGAGGCCTAAAGTAAATAAAGAGTTGATTGAACAATGATGGGTGTCTATAAATTCATAGATTCTTTCTGAGAGTTGTCGATCAAGATAATGGCTTTGTCGATGGCCTTTGATTTGGTCAGTTCCCTGTACCAAATCACTTTCAGACACATCAGATAATGTTTCTTTCCAAAATTGCTGATCTTTTTTAAATCTTGGGGAGTTCATATATTTCGATTCTTTATCAATAAAAACAGAATGATTGTCTGCTTCTTGTTCGATAGAGGAGCTGTGTGTAAGAGCAATGTAAAGTTGACTAATTTTATCGATGATGACTTTCATCGACCATCCATCTGCTACAGTATGATGGCATTTGATGAAATAACCGGAATGCTGTTCGCCGACTTTCAATACGGCAAATTCGGCGAGAGAGGTTTCTAGTAACTGAAATGGTGTTTTGAAGGCTTTTCCGGCCCATTCTAACATGTGTTCATGTGTGGAAAACTCATAGGCAGGAATATGGTTGTCTGTGTTTGAAGCAACGTATTGAAGAATCTCTCCGTCTTTCTCTACTAGCTTGAGACGAAGTGATTCTGTCGTCTTGATACAAGATGCAATGGCCTGCTTCAGTTTGTCGAGCTGCAACGGCCCATTGACAAAAATGATACCGCCAATATGATTGATCGGTGTTTTTGGATAAAATGTTTCCATGTTCATCACGCGCCGCTGCGGATGTGTTAATGGCCAATATACTAAACTACTAGTCAATTACGCCACCTCTACTTTTCATATAGTTAACATTTCTACGAACATATTAAATCATACAATAGTATTTTTGTAAATAATTGAGATAAAATGTCTAAATTTGTTCATTTTTTAATCTAGACGCTAGGAAAGCCGACACAGTAAACAGGACAACGTTTATAAAAAAGACGACTCTTGCCCCAAAGAGATCGGTCATGGTGCTCATAATGAGGATGGACATTCCGTATATAAAAGTTGATAGTGTATGTTGAGCTGATAGTATTTTAGGCAATTCAATTTGACTCAGTGTATCTTGTACATATGTGCGAATGGAAATGCTGCGAAGCTGAAAGGCTGGGCCTAACAAAAAGACAAATAACAAACTCAGCCAAGCTGAATGATTCAGCCCTAAGCATAGGGTCAACACGGCAACGATCACCGAGCTGTAAAAAATGTGATCAAACAAACGCTGTTCCACATGCTTTGCAAACCGCAGCACGAGCAGGCCGCCTAGAATGGTTCCGCCAAAATAGCTTGCGTTAATAAAGCCCCACCATGTGGCAGGCTGGTGTAAGACTTCTGTAACATAGACAAGGATAATGGCACCAGTCCAAATACTTCTGCCGCACATGGAAAGCATTTCTAAAATCGTTAATGTTCGAATTGTCGGCTTCTCATACATGAGCTTCCAGCCTGAAAAGACCCTTGCACCAAATGATTCAGACTGTTTCTCTTGTTTAGCCGCAGCTCCAGTATCGATGATAAAGAGCATGGATATGAGCGACAAACTGTATAAAACAAGTGTCGTCAAAAGTAAAAATTGTGGTCCTAGAATGCCAATAAATAGTCCTCCTAAAAGCCAGCCTAGTAAAAGGACAATTTGATCAGAAGTTAAGATATAGCTATTGGCTTTTAGTAAAAAGTGCTTTTCTACTAAACGTGGAATCATTGAATTTCGAACAGGAATGGTTCCTCCATCTATCAAAGAAAGTAGAAATACAATGATAAAAAAAAGAGGAATAGAAAATGTTGATAGTTGTAGAATATAAATGAAAATTAAGCAGCCGAAGAAAGTAATTTGACAAATTTGCAAATAGATAATGAGCCTTTTTAGCTTAAGCTGATACATAAAGAAAGGGATGAGTATCGCTCCAAGTGCTTGTCCAACAAACTGCGAGACGGCTACCATTGAAGCAATCAGCGTAGAATTTGTTAATTGATACGTCAGGATGGTAAGAACGAGGACATATAGTGAATCCCCAAAATTAGCTAGGGTTTGACCCCCTAATAAAAAGTAAAATGATTTGTTTTTCATATTTATCTCCATTTTCTCTTCATTACCAATCATAATAATACATTATTTTCTACACTTCTACTTTTTATAACAATTTTTTCATGATTTGATACATTTTACCTAATTTAAAAAACCGCCAAAAGGCGGTTTTTTATTAGTCATATATATGGACGATAGGTTCTTTGTCTTCAGCATTTTTCGTGATCAGGGCTTCTTGTTGATCAGAAGATGTGATGTTAATTTCTATATTTGTGCTCTTATAGTAGTCCATCACTTCACCTGTTAAATATTGCGTGAAAGCCACGACTTCCGTTTTTCCGTAGAACTGCATTGGAATTTCTACTTTCATTTTTTGCAGGTTTCCGTTTTTATAGAAACCTTTTCCTACCACTCCAGTGTAATTCGGGAAGTAGTCTTCAACCTTTGTCTTGAAGCGGTCAAATCGCTCTGAATCATCTTTGTAGTTACTTTTCGCATTATTTGAAGGGAAGAATACATTCTCTTCTTTGATCGTATCCCAATTGCCGATATCAGCTGAGCCTGCTTTCACATCGGTTTTGGCGATAAAGTTTCCTGGTACAATCGACGATTTTGGCGCTTGTTTATAAAGGGCAATCATGACAGGCACTTTTTGCAAACCATCCATTTGACGAATTCGTTTGATCACTTGCTCAGCGATTTTTTCGCCCTCTGCCAAGAGTTTCTTTGAATTTTTCGATGAATCGATGGTCACCTCTTGCTGGGGATCACCGATATTTTCACGATAATAATAGACAGAGTTCAGTGCAAGACCAATGACGACTCCACCAAGCTGTAAGCTATTTTTGTCTTTTCGAATTAAGTAATTATGCTCTAGCATCGAAGATAAGTATATTGGGCTATTTTCGTTTTTTGACTTTGTTGAACCTGAGTTTGGAAGAGCAGGATTTAAGCCTAGGTTCTTAAAGTCTTTATCTGCTTTTTCAGCTTTTTTCAGATCACTGCCTGTTTTTTTGCGCGCGAGCCAGCTGAGAACGGTATCCTCATCTAAATGCTGTCCTTCTTGGAAAAGATAGTCGTTTGTATTAAATGACTCTGTTGCCAGGCGCATGAGTCCTATTTCAAATTCATCAATATCCAAGCGTGTATTGAGACGCTCTGCTGTTAATCCTCTTGCAGCCCCTTGTTTAAACGGCAGCACCATTTTGTAATAGGAGTCAGAGATATTGTACATGGGGATGATCGCTGTTTCCTTCGTTTCATCCGTTTTTTGTGTGACCTCTTCCTCGTCCTTTCCCCCAAAAGGTGCACACGCTGACAGTACCAGTGTGAGCATTGTCAGCAGCAATAACAACTTTTTCAATAGAAAACACTCCTCTTATTTCTTTAGCTCCTCAAGCATTTTAGCTTCGTCCCAAATTTCAATATTGAGTTCTTCTGCTTTTGTCAGTTTACTACCAGCTGCTTCTCCGGCAATGACTAAGTCTGTTTTTTTACTCACACTACCTGCTAATTTGCCGCCCAATGCTTCGATCGCTGTCTTTGCATCGTTTCGAGACATTTCTTCTAATTTCCCTGTAAGCACGATTGTTTTTCCTGCAAAGTAGGAATCACTTTCTTCTGCTTTCACCGGCTTAGGCCCTGTGTAGTTCATATTGACCCCAAGTTCTTTAAGTTCATTTAGCAGATCCAATATTTCTTCTTTCTCAAAGTAAGTGACGACTGCATCGGCCATTTTTTCACCAATTTCGTCAACCTCGAGTAATTGGTCTTTTGTCGCTTGCTTTAATTGATCGATGTCCTCGAAATGCATCGCTAAGGTTTTCGCCGCTTTAGAACCAATAAATCGAATGCCGAGACCAAACAGTAAACGCTCAAGAGAGTTTTCTTTCGATTGCTCAATCGAACGCAGTAAATTATCGACAGATTTCTCGCCCATTCGTTCGAGCTGAATGAGCTCTTCTTTCGTTAATCGGTAAAGGTCTGACACACGAGACACAAGCTGTTCTTTGAAAAGCTGTGTAATAACACGCTCGCCAAGACCATCGATGTTCATCGCATTACGAGAAACAAAGTGTATGAGTCCTTCACGTATTTGTGCGGGACATTCAGGATTGATGCATCGCAGGGCGACTTCTCCTTCAATTCTCACCAGCTCACTATGACACTCTGGGCATTCAGTCGGCATGTGAAACGGCTTTTCTTCTCCTGTACGCTGATCGATCAGGACGCCTGCGACTTCCGGAATAATATCGCCCGCTTTTTTCACAATCACTTGATCAAATAGGCGAATATCCTTTTCTTTGATCAAATCTTCATTGTGAAGAGAAGCACGCTGCACGGTCGTCCCTGCTACTTTTACAGGCTCAAGAATCGCTGTTGGTGTGATAACACCTGTACGCCCCACGCTCAGTTCAATGTCAAGCAGCTTCGTCACGACTTCTTCTGCAGGGAACTTGTACGCAACAGCCCAGCGCGGACTTTTTGCTGTAAAGCCAAGCTCTTCCTGCTGAGCCAAGGAATCGACCTTGATGACAATTCCGTCGATTTCATAAGAAAAATCGGCACGCTTTGTTTTCAGTGTTTCGATGAGATCAATCACTTCTTCAATCGTTTGGCACATCCGTCTTTCTTTGTTGGTTTTAAAGCCAAGTTCGTCGAGAAGGTCGAGTCCCGCGCTTTGCGTTTCAACACCGATTTCATCAAGCTCCGCTATACTGTAGACGAAGATATCAAGGTTTCGTTTCGCTGCAATTTTCGTATCAAGCTGACGAAGTGAGCCCGCAGCCGCATTACGCGGGTTCGCAAACGGCTCTTCTTCGTTTTGTAATCTTTTTTCATTTAATGCTTCAAAAGAAGGTTTTGGCATAAATGCCTCCCCTCTCACTTCAATCGACAGAGGACGATTGATTTTGAGCGGGATGGAGCGAATGGTTTTTAGGTTTTCTGTAATATCCTCACCCGTTGTCCCATCTCCACGCGTGGCACCTCGGACAAACACTCCATTTTCATAACGGAGAGAAACAGCGAGTCCGTCAATTTTCAGCTCGACATTGTATGCGATATCGTCACCGACTGCTTGACGAACCCGGCGGTCAAAATCAAGAAGGTCCTGTTCATTAAACGCATTCCCGAGGCTGAGCATTGGTGTGCCGTGACGCACTTTTTGGAAGGCATCTAACACAGCACCCCCTACTCTCTGTGAGGGGGAATCGGCTGCTTTTAAATCAGGGTGTTCTTCCTCTAGAGAGATCAGCTCACGCATCCGCGCATCATATTCAGCGTCAGGAACACTTGGACGATCAAGTGTATGATATTCGTAGTTGTATTGATTCAAAATCTGGTGCAGTTCCTCGATCCGGCGTTTCGCTGCTTCTTTATCCATCTGCTTCTTCCTTTCAAGTCATCCGTTTTATAAGTCCTATCGGTTTATTGCTTCTCGATTGGCGCAAATGCTGCGAGGAGCCGCTTAATGCCTGTAGGGCTTGGGAACGCAATATCAAGCTCTGTGCTGTCTCCGCTGCCTTTCACACTCACGACCGTTCCAACGCCCCATTTTTTATGGGCTGCTTTATCGCCCACAGCCCAGCCAATACTGCCGGCACCTGTGTTTTGAATGGTTTGAGTTTGCGGACGAGAGACAGGGCCCCGTCTTTGCGGTCTTTCTCTTGTTTGGCCAAACGGTGTTTTCTTTTCTTTTTTCTCATTTAGGTTGTCCAATAAATCGGCTGGTATTTCTCTAATGAATCTTGATTCAAGGTTCATGTTCGTCCGGCCGAATAATGTTCTCATTTTAGCACTTGATAAATAAAGCTCTTCTTCAGCCCGTGTGATGCCTACGTATGCAAGGCGGCGTTCTTCTTCCATCTCGGCATCTTCCATCAATGAACGGCTGTGCGGGAAGACACCTTCCTCCATCCCCATTAAGAAAACAACAGGGAATTCTAGACCTTTTGCGGCGTGAAGGGTCATTAAGATGACGGCATCCTGATCTTCTTCCTCATTTTCATCCAGCTTATCAATGTCTGCGACGAGGGCGAGATCCGTCAGGAAGGTCACAAGTGATTTGTCTTCATTTTGTTCTTCAAAATTCTTTGTGACAGATAGAAACTCATCAATATTTTCTAAGCGGCTTTGTGCTTCAATCGTTTTTTCGACCTTAAGCGCTTCACGATAGCCTGTTTTCTCGAGGATCTCTTCTGTTAATTCTGTGACAGATAAATACTCCTGCATGTTCGTCATTTGATCAATGAGCTGTTTAAACTCATCAAGAGCATTGGCTGCCCTCGCACTCAGTCCAATGAAATCTACCTGACCAAGCGCTTCAAACATAGACAGGTCATTCATCTCTGCATATGCCGCAATTTTATCAACAGATGTGGCTCCGATTCCGCGCTTTGGTACGTTGACAATTCGCGCAAAACTAATATCGTCATCTGGATTTGCCACAAGTCGTAAGTACGCCAAAATGTCCTTGATCTCTTTTCTGTCATAGAACTTCGTACCGCCGACAATGTTGTATTGAATGTTTGACTTCAATAATGTTTCCTCTATGACACGGGACTGAGCATTGGTTCGATAGAGGATCGCAAAATCGGATAATTTACGCTTTCCGCTTTGATGAAGCTGATGAATCTTTCCAGCGACAAATTGTCCCTCGCCGAATTCATTATCTGCACGGTAATAGGCAATCTTTGCTCCTTCATCATTTTCTGTCCAAAGGTTTTTTGGTTTACGATTCGCATTGTTTTGTATGACCGTATTTGCGGCATGCAAAATGCGTTTCGTCGATCTGTAATTTTGCTCAAGCAGAATCACTTCACTGGACGGATAGTCTTTTTCAAAGGAAAGAATGTTTGTGATATCCGCTCCGCGCCAGCGATAGATGGACTGGTCTGAGTCACCGACGACACAAATATTTTGAAAACGCTGAGCGAGCAGCTTCACAAGCATGTACTGCGCTCTGTTTGTATCCTGATACTCATCGACATGAATGTATTGGAACTTCCTCTGGTAATGCTCTAATACTTCAGGGATGCGTTCAAACAGACGGATCGTCATCATAATCAAATCATCAAAATCGAGTGATTGGTTTTTGAGTAATCGTTTTTGATAATCTGTATAGACGTCGCTGACTACTTGATCATAGAAATCACCGGCTGTTTTTGCGTATTCCTCTGCATCAATGAGTTCGTTTTTTGCACTGCTGATTGATCCTAAAATACTGCGTGGGTCGAACTTTTTAGGATCAATATTTCGTTCTTTTAAAATGTTTTTAATCACGGAAAGCTGATCAGATGTGTCTAATATGGAGAAGTTGCGATTCACACCAATGCGGTCAATATCGCGTCTTAAAATTCGGACACACATGCTGTGAAACGTAGAAATCCAAATGTCATCTGCGCCAGGCCCTAAAATGGCTTGGACACGTTCACGCATTTCACGTGCTGCTTTATTCGTAAACGTAATCGCTAAAATGTTCCACGGAGCGACATGCTTTTCTGCCATTAAGTATGCAATTCGATGTGTGAGCACCCGTGTTTTACCACTTCCTGCTCCTGCCATCAGTAATAGCGGACCGTCTGTTGCTTTGACTGCTTCTTTCTGCGCGTCATTCAGCCCTTCTAATAGATGATTCGATATTTCATTCATTCCATTCACCGCCAATTCGAACTTATGTTCTATTTTAACCCGTTTCGTCTCGTTTGACTATGATGACTTTTTGACTGCGTCGACTGTCTTTAACGCTTCTTTGAAATTGTCGTAAATGACGTTCCCTACAACGACCACGTCTGCATGCTGTGCAAAGCCTTTTGCCTGCTCTGCGTTCTCAATGCCGCCGCCATAAAAAAGAACCGTTTCGTGAAGCACTGCTTTTGTTTCTTTGACAAGCTCTATGTCTCCAAGCGTCCCGCTGTATTCTAGATAAAAAATGGGCAGTTTCATCAAATGCTCTGCCACTCTTGCATATGCCCTTACATCATCTATATCCAGCGCTGTATTTGCCTCTGTGAGCTTGGCCGCTTTACAATCTTTGTTCAAGATCACATATCCTTCTGGCACAATCTCTTCCATTGACATCAAATCACCGTATTCCTTCATCGCATCCTTATGAAGCCCAACAATCCAATCAGGATGAGAGCTGTTTAATACGGCCGGGATGAAATACAGATCGAAGCCCGGCACAATCATCTCATGTGTTGATATTTCAAGCACACATGGCACAAGAAACCGGCGGACCTTTGACATCAATTGGAGCACGTTGTCCTCTGTCACATTGTCACTGCCGCCAATCAATATGGCATCCGTACCAGATTCGCAAATCGTTTCTAGCTGTTCATCGGAAATCTCTTTATTTGGATCGAGTTTAAAGACATGCTTCCACTCGGTAACATCATACATGAAAAACGTTCCTCCATTCGTTTCATTCCATTTAAATATTATAACAAAATCAGTGACCGCAAAAAACGGGTAACCTCCTTCAGCTAAAAGTTTCATTCTTTTGAAAATAGACGATTTCAACTCTAGGTAAGGCTAATGGAGACTATATGGAAAGATCCACTTCAAGAGGAGCTGAGGGAGATAAATATATTGATGCTGAACTGAAATGCGAGCTACTTCGTCTCATCACATGATATTATACAATAAAGGAACATTTTACTATCTACCAAGCAGGTGAATGATTTGAAAAGAACCATCACATATGATCAAACGATCGACATCGGATACATCTATCTCATCCCGCCTGGAATCGGGACAATCAAAGAAACCATTGAATTAGACGTGAATGAATGTGTGAACGCAGACATCGACAAAGAGGGCCGAGTGGCTGGGCTGGAGTTATTTGCAGAAGAAGCCGAGGTTTTGAAGCACCCACCCGTTTATGAGGACGAGCTTTCATTACGTTTTACGGATCAGGAAGTTCTCTCAACCTATCATTTATCGGGCATTGAATTTCAATTCTCGACGCCTGATCACAATGGACTGATTGGTTTTACCATTGTCGATCCTCTTCGATATAACGTCAAAAGAAAGACAAGAAAAAACCGTTTTGAATGGTCAAAACGGTTTTTTCAAACTATTGTTTCACTTCATTAAAATAATGGACAGATGTCATGGCTCCTTCATCGACCATCTTGTTGTCTTGGATATCTAACGGATCAGGATGGCCGGCTTTTTCAGGAACCTTTTCATTTGATCGGAACATGCTTGCCCATTTTTTCAGATGCTGTTTATTTTTAACCGCTAATAACACAGCACCTCCAACCCCTAATCCCGCAAGTACATACGTATTTGGACGCTTATTCATATATGTTCCCTCCCCTTGTCAGCTTATTTTTAAGTTACCCCGCCTCTTCATTTCTAAACGTCACAATATGTTCATGTGGTTTCTCTTTGAAGGAAAAGTGGAATAACAACAGTAATGAAAGAGAAAAGAGGGATGACATGACAACTACTTTAATTGTCATAGCCGCACTGCTAGTGATTTGTTTGATCGTACCCATCATTTTATTGATATGGATTTGGATGAGGGATGAAAAGCAAGAAGAACATTCTGTCCTGCGAAATTATCCGGTCATTGGAAAACTACGGTTCATTTTCGAAAAAATAGGACCTGAGCTTCGCCAATATCTCTTTCTCAATGATCGAGAGGAGCTTCCTTTTTCGAGAAGAGAATATGAGCAAGCCGTCATGTCTGGAAAGTACAACAGCCGGACGATGGGGTTTGGATCAAAACGTGATTTTGACAAGCCTGGTTATTACATTCGAAACGTTCTGTTTCCAAAACAGCGAAATGAATTACGAATTGATCAATCTGAAAAAATTCAAACAAAAGTGTATCAGATTGATCAAGATAATTTACTGCGAAGAAGCGAACATATCAAAGAAGTTGAAGCAAAACCTTATTATCTTCATGAAGAGGATGTACAAATCATTGGAGAAAAGACGTGTCGGAAACCTTTCCATGTAAAGGGACTGATTGGTCAATCCGCCATGAGCTATGGCTCCTTAGGCGACCGGGCGATTACGGCGCTATCCTCCGGATTGAAAATGGCCGGCGGCACGTGGATGAACACTGGTGAAGGCGGACTTTCCCCTTATCACCTCAAAGGCGGCGCCGATATCATTTGCCAGATTGGTCCAGGTCTATTTGGAGTCAGAACAGAGGATGGCGCATTTTCCTTCGAAGAATTTAAGAAAAAAAGTGAACATGAAGAAGTCAAAGCCTTTGAACTCAAGCTGGCACAAGGAGCGAAAACACGCGGCGGTCACATTGACGGAGAAAAAGTCACAGAAGAAATTGCGCATATCCGTAAATTACCGCCTCACCAATCGATTGACAGCCCGAACCGATTTGAGATGTTCAATTCCATTCCGGACATGTTTGATTTTATTGAACAACTGCGAAGTATAGGCGGAAAGCCCGTTGGAATCAAGCTTGTTGTCGGACATAAAGAAGACATTGAAGAGCTTTCCAGCTATATGAAAAAAAGCGGAAAGCACCCTGATTTCATTACAGTGGATGGCGGAGAAGGCGGCACAGGAGCTTCCTTTCATGAATTGGCCGATTCCGCAGGCCTGCCGATTTTCACCGCACTCCCAATGGTTCATCAAATATTGAAGGAATATGGTGTCAGAGATCAGCTCAAGCTGTTTGCTTCTGGCAAACTTCTCTCACCTGATAAAATTGCGATTGCCCTTTCAATGGGTGCTGACTTTGTAAATATCGCAAGAGGACTCATGTTTTCAGTCGGCTGCATTCGCGCGCAAGTATGTCACACGAATAAATGCCCAGTAGGAGTCGCCACGACTGATCCAAAGCTGCAAAAGGGGTTATCGATTGAAGAAAAGAAATACCGAGTATGCAATTATATCCTGTCTCTTAGAGAAGGTTTATTTAACTTATCCGCAGCTGCTGGTATTGAATCGCCCATTCATTTTCATGAAAAACATATTATCTTTAGACAAGAGAATGGCCAAACAAGCGAAGTGCCTATGTTCTCAGACACACAGCAGTCTGTCTAGCTTTAAAAGGTGCGGAGACGCACCTTTTTTCATTGATATTCCTGATCAATCACGTATAAAGAACTTAGAGAAGTGAATGGAAAAGGGGAGAAAGAGTATGCGTGAGAAAAAGGTGGTTTATGGGCGAGCTAAAGTAAAAGAACAGAGACCACTTCATCAGTCCCTGTTCGTCGTTTCACAGCGCTTTCGATAAAAAAACTGCAAACAAATCCATTTCGGAAAAAGGATTGTTTACAGTGAAGGCTGCTTTATTTTGTTTCGTCTTTTGCTTGTTGTTCTGCTACGCGGTCAAGTGCCATCGTATAGGCATCGTTTCCGTAGTTCAAGCAGCGTTTGACACGTGAAATGGTTGCGGTGCTCGCACCTGTTTCCGTCTCAATTTTATGATACGTGTTTCCCTCGCGAAGCATACGCGCTACTTCAAGACGCTGTGATAAAGATTGGATTTCATTGATGGTACACAAATCATCAAAAAATCGATAGCATTCTTCCAGGTCTTTAAGGGATAAGATGGAGTTGAATAATTGATCTAAGCTTTTGCCCCTTAATTTATCAATTTGCATCTTTATACATCTTCTCCTTTACTATTGGCACACCGCTTCGCACGACATTTTTCCGAGAAAGCGGTATCTTTCCTGACTCATTTTTTCAACCTCAGCAATGAGCTTTGAACGAATCATGACAGGTTTGGTTCTACTCTGAAAATGCCGCCGTCAGGTTCTTTCGTAAGCCGAAGCTTCTTTATCGTAAACAAATTCGACAAGTTTTGTCATTTTCCTTGTACGACAATCTGACAAACTTGTTTGCTTCCGATATGTAGATCACTTCTGCTCCATTAGGTCTGCCCTAAATACAGTGTGGAAAGCACGGCGAGACAACAAACAAGCGTCCCGCCTTGCTCAATCATTCAAAATATGTTGGTCGGCCAGCGTAACCGACAGATTCATTTTACAATTAGGGCACTTCACTCGTCATGTCAAAGCCCTCTGCTTTGTCAACATCGCACATAAGCTCATTTTCACTTACATGGCAGCGAAGAGACCCATTGCTCACTTCTGCCCTATAACAGCTGTCAGAAATGTGGCAAAGGTGATACAGCTCCACTCTGTTATATTTTAACGCATTATAGACGGAAAGAGTACAGTTTTTTTCATGACATCAAATATTCCTCTTGGTGTCACTCGAATATACGGCAAATGTGTACTTTGGAAAAAGACAAGTGTATCAATTGGACAGTCAAATGGATAGCCTCGCTCAATGAGCAGCTCGCGTAATGTTTGTATCTGCTGAAGAACAGTCTCAAACGGTTCGGCCGATGCACAGCCTGATAATTGCAGCGGGATTTCGTGCAAAATTTTCCCGTTCTCTGTGAGGACGATCCCCCCGCCGATTTCTTTCATTCTCTTATGTGCCAGCATCATGTCCTCTTTATTTTTCCCAATCACTAAAATGTCACCCGTGAGCGAAAATGAGCTGACAAAGCCCTGCACTTTATTTGCAAAACCTTTTAGCATCGTATTCACACGCCACTCGCCTTTTCGGTCAATCAGGCTAAAGAAGCTTTGATCATGGTCACAGGACAGCTGGTTCACGGAGTTATCAATCTCCACTGTATACGGCTCCATGATAACGGCATTTCTCATTTTGACACCAAGAGGCATGGAGAATTGCAAATCGCTCATCGTCAGGTCATAGCCTAAGTCTAGTGGAACAAGCCCGCCATTTTCCCATTTTGTTTCTTGAAATTGATGCTGGTTCTCACCATCTAATTTGAGAATAACCCCTTTAGAAATAACCGTTTCAGGATTTGGGTTCATCGGATCATCTAAAATATTCAAAGAAGCCAATCGACCTGGTCCGACAACGCCTAATAAGTCATCCATTTGATAGTATTTTGCAATGTTAAATGTCGCCATATTGTACGCATCAATCGTGGGCACGCCTTCTTCAAGGGCAATTGAAATTAAACGATTAATCATGCCTTCCTCATAAAAGTGAGGGGCAGCTCCATCTGTTGTATAGAAAAAGTGGTCATAGTGCCTAAAATCGCGTTCATGTAGTTCTCTTAAAATGTTCACTAAATCTGGGCGGATGGAAGAATGCCGCAGTGAGACATAGTAGCCAAGAGACAAGCGCTTTAGCACATCATCTGCATTCATTGCTTCATGATCACTGTCCGCTCCAAACAGCTTCATTTTTGTTAGCGTTTTCTCAGAAGCGCCGGGAAAATGCCCTTCAATTCGTTTTCTCTGCTTCTTCGTTTCTTGCATGCAATATAAAATGAGATCATCACCGTCCATCAATCTTGGCCAGCTTGTTAATTCGCCGCCTTGAAGGACGTCAGGATGATCAATCCATTCCTTGCGATAGTTGATTGGAAGCATTTCATCTTCATATCTTACTTCAGTCTGAAGATCGTATCTGGACCACCAAAAATACTGAAATGGCTGCTTTTTTAATTCACATAGAGTGGAAAGCGCTTTCTTTTCATTGCTCTGCAAAAGAAGAAATAAGTTATCGCTGACCATTGTTGTTGTGCCAAATTGAGACACATATTCTGCAAGTGATTGGGGATTATAAATATGGAACGGATGCGCATGAGGCTCAATATACCCTGGCACAATGTATTTCCCTTCACAATCAATCACACGTTTGGCTGATTTATTTTGAGGAAGCTCTGCTCCGACATAAACAATTCGATCATCATGTATCCAAATATTTGCCTTCACCCATTGCTTCAAAAACGGGTTTAGCACGAGTCCATTCGTTAAAAGGAGTGTTGGAACTATTTTTGAGTCGACTACATCGATTTGTGTGCGGATGTCATTGTTTCTCCAATTAAAAGTACGTTCGGACATTCACATACTCTCCTTCATTTGTATTAGCCCTATCGTAACATAACGAACCACGTTACGCATTAATGAAACGTTACAATTTCTTGAAATCACACTTAAAATAATTTAAAAAAAGGAGATTCACCTTCAATGAAACCTAATCTTGGCTTAATGGAAGCGCTCATTAGAATTGCCTGCGGAATGACAATATGTACTGTGGCTGGGTCCTTGTATGCTAGAAAACCATGGAGTAAAATGCTTCTTTTCAGCATCATGTTTGGCGGTATGAAACTGGCATCTGGCATTCTTCGTTTTTGTCCAGTGACATATATGTGTGAGCAGCAGGACACACATAAAGAGAAGGCTGAGTGAGACAGCCTTCTTTTTTGTGATCAATTTTTCGCATCATTCTGCTACTTCGCACCATTTCACCATCGTACCCGCGATAATTTCAGCAGCTTCGATCACATGCTCAATGTCGATGGATTCATTCGGGTAATGGGCAAGCTCCGTTGTTCCAGGTCCGAACACAATGATCGGAATACCCGCCGCCTGTGACAGTAATCCGCCATCTGTTCCCCATGGGGCGGCTTCAACCTTTGGCGGCTGCTTTAATACCTCTTCATATTGTTCCTTCAATAGACCTAGAAGCGGATGATCCGCATCGATTGACCCTGGAAGCCACCTTGCTCCAAACCATTCGACCTCTACAGGATGATCTTGGAACCATTCATCCTTTTCCCCGAGTCCCGCCATCCAATTTTCTAATTCCTCCTCTGCCTGCTCAACTGTCTCACCAGGCATTACGCCAAGTCTGCCTTCCATTATGACAAGATCTGCTACAGAGGACGGCCAATCACCGCCTTGAATTTTCCCAATGTTGATCGGGACCGGAATGGGGATATGCTGAAACAGCGGCTCGGTGATTCGCCGATTTCTTTCTTCTTCTAGTGCCGCTATATGTGAAAGGACAATGGTGCTTTTTTCAATAGAGGAGACGCCGTGATATCTTGTTCCGCCATGAGCTGCCCTTCCTTTAATATGCAGTCTGAACCACTTAGACCCCTGCTGAATCGGAAAGATTTTCATATGACTTGGTTCCGGTATGATGGCAGCATCTGCTGTATACCCTCTCAGTATCGCTGCAAGTGTGCCTGCCCCGCCGCTTTCTTCTTCGACCACACTATGGAACACCACATCTCCTTTCAGCGGAATCTGAAGTGCATGCAGCGCCTCAAGTGCGAAGAGTAAAGAAACATTCCCGCCTTTCATATCTGTTGCCCCGCGTCCATAAAGTCTCCCGTTTATGATATGCCCGCTGTAGGGCGGATATGTCCATTGATTCGTATCTCCTTCTGGGACAACATCCACGTGACCATTTAATAAAATGGATTTGCCGTCCCCTTTCCCTTTCAATCGTCCAGCGACATTGGGACTACCTTTAAAAGAACGCCGCGGAGAATAAAAATAAGGATGTTCCAGCAAGTCAGCGCCGCCGATTTCCCATACATCTACATCAAAGCCTATGGCTGACAGTTTATTTGCCACGATTTGCTGTACTTCTTGTTCATTTCCTTGGGTGCTGTCACATTGCACCATTTGCTTTAGAAGCGTAATGGCTTCATCCTGGTGCTCTCTCATCCAGCTTCTGATACGTGTAATTGGCTGCAAGTCGGTCATCCTTTCTACACAACAGATTTGACATCAGGCGCTAAAATTAATGGGGCCTCTGTCGCCCTTATGACATCTTCCGGCTGAAACGGCGGCATGACTTCACGCAAAATGAGCAGCTGCGACTTGACCTCAATGACCGCCATATCCGTAATAATCAGATCCACACAAGATTTAGCGGTTAATGGCAGCGTACAGGCGGATTTCACCTTTGACTGTCCATGTTTATCAAGGTGGCTCATCACCACAACAACCTTTTTCGCTTTTTGCGCCAGCTCAATCGCTCCGCCCATTCCAGGTACTCGTTTGCCTGGCACAATCCAATTCGCAAGATCACCCTGACTGCTTACTTCAAGTGCACCTAAAATGGTCATATCCAGCATACCTTTTCGAATGATGCCAAAAGCAGTCGTGCTGTCCATGTATGAGCCGCCTTTTGTTAACGTAATTGGAAAACCACCAGCATTGCACAAATTTGGATCTTCTTCACCTTGTACAGGTGAGGCGCCTGCCCCCATAATGCCGTTTTCTGCATGCAGCCACACCCGGTAATGTGCTGGGATGTATTCAGCTGCAAGTGTCGGGATACCGATCCCTAGATTGACGATCATGCCATCTTCAATTTCCTGCGCCGCACGTTTGGCTATGCGGTGTCTTAAATCGATGTCTCCCATGCCCATGTCCAGTTCACTCCTTTTGATTGCACGATCTGGTTTACAAATACGCCTGGTGTCACGATTTCCTCTGGATGAAGACTGCCCACAGGCACAATCTCTTCTACTTCCGCAATGGTCCAGTCTCCTGCCATCGCTACAATCGGGTTTGTATTCCGTGCACTTTTATCAAATATCAGATTGCCTGCTTCGTCTGCTTTGAGGGCATTCACAATAGCAATATCCGCTGTCAGCGCAGGCTCAAGGATATAGTTCTTTCCATTGAGCGGAACCAATTGTTTCTCACCAAGATTCAGGCTATCCATGCCGACATCTGTGACAATGCCCGCTAGCCCCATCCCGCCTGCTCTGATCTTTTCTGCTAGGATGCCCTGCGGGTAAAAGAGAACGTCTAATGTACCTGCCTGCATTTTCTGCCCGGCAATGGGATTGGAGCCAATATGAGAAGCAATGATTTTCTTGACTCTCCCTTCTGTGATGAGCCGGCCAACACCAATTTGCGGGAAGCCTGCATCATTTCCAATCAATGTCAGATCTTTGATGTTGGCTTCTAAAATGACATCTATCAATGATGGCGGTGAACCCACGCCCCCAAACCCGCCAAACATGATGGTCATGCCGTCTTTAAAACGCGCGATCACTTCATCAAAGCCCGCTGTTTTGTTCATATTTTTTCCTCCCTACATCGCAGATGGGAAAAACCCTCGATTGATGACTTCTTGTTCGACCTGCGTGATGGTCTGCCCGAATAGATGAATGAGTTCATCCATCTCCTGCTGCGTAATGGAAAGCGGCGGTGCAATCATGACAGCTGCGCCTCCCACTCCGTCCTCTCCAGCGCTTGCTGGATACACAAGCAATCCATTTTGCTTTGCCGTCTCAACGACTAGATTGGTCATCTGAGCATGTGCAGGAAATGGCGTTTTGGATAATCGATCTGCGACAAACTCTATACCAATAAGCAGTCCCTTTCCTCTTACATCCCCGATGATGCAATGGTTTGTTTGCAAGTCTTTTAAGGCATTCATTAAATATCGACCGGACAGGTCAGCTCGTTCATGAAGCTGATGTTTTTTCATATATCGAATGACGGCCAGTGAGACGGCTGCTGAAAGCGGATTGGCACTAAACGTATGACCGGCCATTACAGAGCCTGAGCCACTGAGAATTGGAGCGATCACATGATCCGCTGATACGGTTGCCGCAATTGGTGAATAGCCGGCACTCATTCCTTTCCCAAGAACCATGATATCTGGTACGACACCCCAGTGCTCCATGGCAAACATTTTCCCAGTTCGTCCAAAGCCTGTCATGACTTCATCTGCAATCATTAAAATGTCATTTTCCTCACAGACCCGCTTCATCGCCTCAAAATATCCGTCGGGCGGAACAAGTGCTGCTCCCGCTGCTCCAACAATTGGCTCAGCAATAAAGGCTGCAATCCTCTCTTTTCCTATACGCTGGATGACGGTGTTAAATTCCTGTACATACCACTCGACCTGTTTGCTTTCTTCTTTTGGCAGCCATGACCGGTAGCTATACGGCGGAGACAGCACCGGGTGTTTTTCAAGCAGTGGTTCAAAGCGCTCTCTTCTTGCAATATGACCTGACATTGACAGCGCACCAAGCGTGATGCCGTGATAACTCATCCATCTTGATATGATGTGATTCTTTTCAGTCTTCCCCTGCTCCTGCCAATGCTGTATCGCGATTTTCATCGCTGTCTCAGTTGCCTCTGATCCGCTTCCGACAAAAAAAGACCAGTTCAGATTGCCTGGGCAAAGGGTACTCAATTCATAGGCAAGTTCTTCCGCTGGTTCATTTGTGAATTGTGACCTGTACGTAAAGCTCACTTTTTTCGCTTGCTCTGTCATGGCATCAATGATGTCTTGTATGCCATGTCCAATACTCGCCGTAACCGCACCCGATGATCCATCTACATATTTATTTCCTTCTCGATCATATAAATAAATCCCCTCTCCTTTCACAGCCACAGGATAATCCTGATTTAACATCGGTTTGATTAAGTAATTCCGGGTCTCCACTTTGCCATTCCTCCCTCTCTCGTCAGCAGCTGCATCTTTCTTTTCACATGAATCGCAAGAAAATTTTGTATACTTGTTATAAGATTAGCTTAATCAAGAGGGCAGTCATCCTCCATTCGCCACATGCCCGAATTTCACACACATTTTTTATACATCGTGTATAAAAGTGTTCAAAAGGAGGTCATGAGTCTATGGCGATTCTCGTCAAAGACGCACTCTCGCTCGATATTATGAAGGAAACAAAACTGCTTGCTGGAGAAAATGGACTGGACCGCCTCATTCAGTGGGTGACCATTGTGGAAATTATCGAGGACACTTCTAGGGTTTCAGAAGGGGAACTACTCGTCACAACCGGATTTGGGCTTGCAGAAAATAAGGAAAGACGCATACGGCTTGAAAAATTGATTCAATCTCAGCGTCTATCAGCCATTGCGATTTATAAAGGCGTGTACTTAACGGAGATCCCAGCATCACTGATTCAAGCGGCCAAAAGCAGCGGCATTCCGCTCATTGAGATTCCTTCACATGTCAATTTCTCAGACATTACAAAAGCCGTCCTAGAGCAAATCGTCAGCAGTCAGCTCCATCAACTCAAATATTCTTCAGCGATTCATCAAAGACTGACCCATTTAAATGTGAGCAATAAGAATGTGACGCAAATTACGGATGAGCTGGCACATCTCACTACGGCGAACATCGTCGTGCTCGATGTCTTTTTGCATCAAAAGGCTGCTCATCTTGTAAAGGATGAAGTGACGTATTCTCCTGCTTTTGGCTTTTTGACAGATCGTGAACCAATTGAGACCACTCCTCTTCTCAAGCAGGCAGAGGAGAAAGGGCGGCTCGTCTATGACACGTGTGGTGCGTTTGTCCTCGCTGCATGCCCGGTGATTGCGATGGGCGATATTTTCGGGTTTATTGTGTCTTTAAAGAAAAAGGAGGCGTGGCATCATCTCGATGCGATCGCGATCGAGCATGCCGGGGCGGTGTATGCCATTGAATGGCTGAAACAAAAGGCCATTCAAGATACAGAAAACCAAATGCAGGGACATTTGTTAGATGATATGTTGCAGCAGCAATACACAGAAGAAAGCTATGTGGTCGAACAAGCAAGAAAGCTTCAATATGATATGAGCGATGAACAAGTGGTCATCTACTTTCAATTTCAGCATCAGCACACACAGCTCGATCACCAGATGGTGCAGCGCCTATCTCAATTACTCACATCGATATTTGAACGCAGACATATTCCTTTCTTACTAAAGGCAAGGCTTGATTCCGTTTTTGTGCTGACACCAGCGGGAAAGAAAGCGTTTCAAGAAACGGAGTGGTATAGCGCATCAGAGGAGTGCCGGAGCACTTGGTCTTATTTTTTCCCGCTTCATCCGATTGTGATTGGCATTGGCAGAGCCTATGATCAGATCATTCTCTTTGCAAAAAGTGCAAAGGAAGCCCAGTATGCAGCAAAACTTCTTCCTCTTTTAAAAACAGACGAGAGCATCATTCATTATCAGATGCTCGGCTTATATGGTATGCTCCTTGAAATGAACGAAGCCGGAATGAATTTGCATGACTTTTACGTGGAGCTGTTAAGCCCTTTGCTTTATACGAAAAAACAAGGGGCTGATCTGATCCATACACTCGAAGTGTATTTGGCACACAATGAAAATATTCAAAAATCTGCGGGGGAATTGTTTATTCACCGGCATACATTAAGCTACCGGCTGAAACAAATTGAAACGAGAACAGGCTGCCGCCTCAAATCCACTGATGATCGGATGAAGCTGCAGCTAAGCATCATGGCTTACCGCCTATCTGGTCTGCTTGATCAGATGAGAACCATTTCATGATTCATTCGGCGTTTTCACCCATAGATTCATATCTTCAATTTTGTCAAAAATATAGCAGTTGTTTTGGAAACGCCCGGTATACGTATACCCAAGCTGATAAAACACTTGATTCATCCCATAGGACAGTGCACGTGCAAGAGAATAAAAGACATAGATATGCATCGATTGAAGCTCTTTTTCGAGTGCTAGAATCAAATGATGCATGAATCCTAGTTTTCTGTATGTTGGAAGGGTTGCACAATCTGTTAATTCCGCATGTCCATACGGTGCATTGATTTCGGCGGATGCCGCACTCACAATATGACCGTCATGTTCGACGGCATAAAAGACTGTCCCTTCCTCCATCACCTTTTGGATGTAATCTGGCTCGTTCATTGGCGTGGGATACGTTTCAAAGACGGTATCATAGAGCTTTGCCAGCTTGTGCACATCCTCTGGACCGGCTTTCCTCATCACATACTCATCCTGCCATGTGCCTTGGTCTTTTTTAATCGGCTTTTCTTGAATAGACGCAACGATTTCATCTTCCTTCAGCCAAAACGGGCTGTTCATTCGATCTTCGGTCAGAAAGAGCGACATGCCGTATGCATCACTTCCAAGAAAATAATGAGAAAACACCCCTTCAAGCCGAAAGCCTTTTTCTAAAAAAAGAGGCATATGCTCACGCCTTACTTTTACAATGACTTTAGACGCCTTGCAGTCCGCCGCTTCCTGAAGCACGGACTGAATCACATCCTGCACCCTGCCGCTATAATCATCCAAACGAATTCGCTCGTTAAATCGATCCATACAGATCAAAGCAGAAAAACGCTCGTTTGCAAGTTTCTTCAATTGCACCATACACTCATTCCTCTCTTAACTAATGAAAAACTTCCAAATTAAAAATGAAGAAATAGCAATGCAAGAAAAAATTGATAGGATCATATAACTAATGGCAAAGCTTTTTTTCAATTTACTCTGCTTAATGGCAGTCAACATGATGTTATTTATAGTTATGAGATATAAAATAAGCATGACGTTTGCAAAGATGATAAATGCTTTGATTTCCATGTTGCCTCCTCGTAAATGGGTTATCCAATAACACTTCTCCATATTCGGGCTTTATCCCTTCTAATCATCAAAAGAAGAAAAAACACCTTTCCATCTCGTCAGATAGAAAGGTGTTTTGATTAAACCGTTTTTCCCGCAGCCTTCAGCGCACGGGCACCAATGTCACGGCGATAAAATAGCCCTGGTTGAATGATTTCTTCAACGGCTTCATACACTCTTGATCTTGCCGCTTCAAACGTGTCATCAAATGCAGTGACATTCGCTACACGGCCGCCATTTGTGACGAATTGCTCGTTTTCTTTTTTTGTTCCTGCATGGAAGGTCACGACATCAGACACAGTCGTTTGCAAGGCACCAATTGGCGTGCCTTTTGCATAGTCCTCTGGGTATCCTTCTGAAGCAAGAACTACACTGACAGCGGCAGTGTCTTTCCACTGTAAGTCCACATCTTTTCCGTCTAGAATGTCGAGAAAGACTTGAACTAGATCTGATTCAAGACGAGGGAGCACGACCTGCGTTTCAGGATCGCCAAAGCGTGCATTGAACTCAATGACCTTTGAGCCTTCTGGTGTCAGCATTAAGCCTGCATATAAAATGCCTGTAAACGGACGCTCTTCCTGCACCATTGCACGAGCCGCAGGCTTCACCACTTCTTCCACCGCTTTTTGCACCACTTCATCCGAAATTTGTGGAACCGGTGAATAAGCACCCATACCGCCAGTGTTCGGTCCTTTGTCATCTTCAAATGCTCGTTTATGATCCTGCGCGATCACCATTGGGTACACCTTTTCTCCATTGACAAAGGCCATCAGAGAAAATTCTTCCCCTGTTAAAAATTCTTCAATCACAACAGATGCACTCGCATCACCAAACTTTTCATCCTCTAAAAAGTCATGCAGGCAATCGATCGCCTCTTCAAGTGTCATGGCGACTGTCACGCCTTTTCCTGCTGCGAGACCGTCTGCTTTAATGACAATCGGCGCGCCCTTTTCTTCCACATATGCCTTCGCTTCTTCAAACGATGTGAAGGTAGCATAAGCGGCTGTCGGGATATCGTAATTTTTCATTAAGTCCTTTGCGAATTCCTTTGAGCCTTCAATGACCGCAGCTTTTGCATTTGGTCCAAATACCTTTAGACCTGCCTTTTCAAATGCATCCACCACACCTGCAATTAAAGGAACCTCTGGACCGACAATCGTTAAGCCGATATCATTTTCCTTTGCAAAACGAATTAACGCCTCATGATCGCCTTCGTCGATAGATACCAGACTTGCGACGCCTGTCATTCCATCATTGCCGGGTGCGACAAATACTTGGCTGACAAGTTCACTTTGATTTACTTTCCATGCGATGGTATGCTCTCTTCCGCCTCTGCCGATAATTAATACGTTCACACTGTCATCCCCTTAATGTTTGAAATGTCTAACGCCAGTGAAGACCATGGCGATGCCGTATTCATCTGCCTTTTGAATCGATTCTTCATCACGAATCGATCCGCCCGGTTGAATGATCGCTGTCACGCCTGCCTTTGCAGCAGCTTCCACTGTATCGCCCATTGGGAAGAAAGCATCAGAGCCTAGCGCGCTTCCTTTCGCCTTTTCACCTGCTTGTTCAATCGCAATGTTAGCTGAGCCGACACGGTTCATTTGACCAGCACCGATACCTGCTGTCATTTGATCCTTCGCAAGGACAATCGCATTTGATTTCACATGCTTGACCACTTTCCATGCAAGCTTTAAATCTTTCCATTCGTCTTCAGTTGGTTCTCTTTTTGTCGGAATGGAGATCGTTGCTTCCTCTAAACCGTAGGTGTCGATATCCTGAACGAGCAGTCCGCCATGGACACTAGTTAGCTGCTTTTCTTTCTTCTCGAGATCAGCTTCGACATCGAGTGTTAATAGACGAAGGTTCTTTTTCGCTGTTAACACCTCAAGTGCTTCTTTGCTAAATGATGGTGCGATGACAATTTCTAAGAAAATCGTATGAAGCACTTCTGCCGTTTGTTTGTCTACTTCACGGTTAAGCGCCACAATGCCGCCAAAAATAGATGTTTCATCTGCTTTGAATGCACGGTCAAAGGCTTCTGCAATGGTTTCTCCTGTACCGACACCACATGGGTTCATGTGCTTCACAGCAACAGCCGCTGGCTCCGTAAATTCACGTACGATTTGAAGAGCTGCATCTGCATCTTTAATATTGTTGTAGGAAAGTTCTTTTCCATGTAACTGTGTCGCTGTTGCCAAAGAGCCTTTGCTTGGAAGAGCATTTTCATAGAAAGTAGCCGCTTGGTGCGGGTTTTCTCCATAACGAAGGGATTGTTTTTTCTCAAACGTGACAGTGAACTGTTCTGGCTCCGTTTCGCCAACATAGTTCGTTAAATAATCCGCAATGAGGGCATCGTAAGCAGCTGTATGACGGAATACCTTTGCCGCAAGCTCACGTTTTTTCTCTAGCGACACGCCGCCTTCTTTGATTTGCTGAACGACTGCATCATAATCACGAGGGTCTACAATGACCGTCACGTCCTGATGGTTTTTAGATGCAGCACGAAGCATGCCCGGCCCGCCAATATCAATGTTTTCAATCGCTTCTTCATACGTCACATCGTCTTTTGAGATTGTCTCTTTGAATGGATAGAGATTCACGACCACAAGATCAATCGGCTGAATGCCGTGCTTTTCAATCTGTGCCATGTGCTCATCGTTTTCTCTCACCGCCAATAGTCCACCATGTATGTTTGGATGAAGTGTTTTGAGTCGTCCGTCCATGATTTCTGGGAATCCAGTCACTTCAGAAATCCCAATGACATCAATGCCGTTCTCTTGAAGAAGCTTATGTGTACCTCCAGTTGAAATGACTTCAACACCCAGTTCTGTTAATGCTTTCACAAAAGGTACAAGATTCGTTTTATCGGAAACACTGATTAATGCGCGTTTGATCGTCATGCCTTTGTCACCTCATTAAGATAATTCTAAAAGTGATTTGATCACTTTTGGATATAGTGTGTGTTCTAGTTCATGCATTCTTTTTTCAATTGATTCAAGGTCTTCGCCTTGTTCTATATGGATCGCTGCTTGGTCAATAATCGGGCCCGTATCCATGCCTTCGTCAACATAATGGACGGTGATGCCTGCCACTTTGACTCCTGCTTGATAGGCTTGTCCAATGGCATCAAGCCCTGGGAATGCTGGCAGTAAAGATGGATGGATATTCACGATTTTCCCTCTGTATGCTTCAAGTAATGTCGGACCGATCAGTCTCATATACCCAGCGAGGAAAATCCATTCCACTTCATGAAGCGTAAGCTGTTCAATAATGGTTTGTTCAAAAGCGGCTTTGCTTGGAAAAGCCTTCGGCGTAAAAGCAAAGGAGGGGATGCCCTCTTTCTCAGCACGCTCCAGCACCTTCGCACCCGGTTTATCACAAATCACAATGGCGGCCTCTGCCTGCCACTCTTCTTCTTTTAACGTATCCATAATGGCTTGAAAATTCGTCCCGCTTCCAGAGGCGAAGATCGCAAATTTCTTCATGAGAGGCTTCCACCGCCGAATGTGACACCTTCTCCTTTTTGAACACGCCCAATGAGAAATGCTTTTTCTCCGTCTTGTTCAAGCCCGCTGATCACATCAACTAAATCATTCTCTTTTACCGCTAAGACAAAGCCAATGCCCATATTAAACACGTTGAACATCTCTTCTGACTTTAACTGACCCTTTTCTTGAATAAAGGAGAAAATAGGCGGTACTGGCCATGAACCGTTATCAATCTCAACGCCAAGTCCCTCAGGCAGCATACGTGGTAAATTCTCAATAAAGCCGCCGCCCGTCACATGTGCCATCCCGTCAATTTTACCGGCTTTCACTTGTTTGAGAACAGGCTTTACATAAATTTTCGTCGGTTCAAGCAGCTCTTCTCCAAGCGGTCTTGTAAAAGGTGCATACGTTTGATGAAGGTCAAGACCAGCGTCTTCCAGCAATACTTTGCGAACG
The DNA here is from genome assembly GCF_024498355.1 of Bacillus pumilus. Taxonomy (GTDB): domain Bacteria; phylum Bacillota; class Bacilli; order Bacillales; family Bacillaceae; genus Bacillus; species Bacillus pumilus_P. The sequence goes on along the minus strand of NZ_CP101833.1, from coordinate 626,963 downwards.
AGAGAGTAGCCATTGCTATGAATTCCGCTTGAGCTGAGTCCAATGAGCAAATGCCCCTCTTTCATACCGTTTCCTGTCACGATTTCATCCTTTTCAACGACGCCTACTGAAAAACCAGCAATATCATATTCATCTTCTGTGTAAAGACCTGGCATTTCTGCTGTCTCTCCGCCGACAAGCGCCGAACCAGACTGCTCGCAGCCGTCAGCCACCCCTTTGACAATGGATTCAATTTTCAATGGATCTGCTTTTCCGACAGCTAAATAATCTAAGAAAAAGAGCGGCTCTGCCCCTTGTGCAAGCACATCGTTGACACACATCGCCACGGCATCTACGCCGATCGTATCGTGTTTATCCATTAAAAAGGCAAGCTTTAATTTCGTTCCGACACCATCTGTTCCTGAGACAAGAACGGGCTTTTTGTATGGCAGCTCAGATAGATCAAACATACCGCCAAATCCGCCTAGAGCACCCATGACGCCTGCTCGTTTTGTGCGTTCTACGTGTGTTTTCATTCGTTTGACGGCTTCGTATCCTGCTTCGATGTCGACACCGGCGTTTTTATATGCTTCTGACATCCCATTCACTCCTTTTATCTGCTTTCTTCCATGTATTTTCGGCAGAATGAAAGAGCAGCATATCAAATCATCTTGACTGCTGCTCCATTATTCGATTATTTCGTCAGGACTGTTTCCTTCACATGCGGAAGGACAGTATCTTCATAAATTTCAGTCGGATATTTTCCAGTAAAACATGCTAAACACTGACCACGCTGCGGATCATCATACGTTCTGCCAATCCCGTCCATTAAACCGTCTACAGATAAAAATGCAATGGAGTCTGCACCGATTTCCTGTCTAATTTCTTCAACTGAATGAGAAGAAGCAATCAGCTCTTCGTGTGTGGACGTATCAATTCCATAAAAACACGGATGAGCGATTGGCGGTGAACTAATGCGGACATGCACTTCCGTTGCACCCGCTTCTCTTAGCATCGTAACAATTCGGCGGCTCGTTGTTCCACGTACGATCGAATCATCCACCATGACAACACGCTTTCCTTCGACCACCCCGCGCACAGCAGACAGCTTCATACGCACGCCCTGCTCACGCAATGCTTGAGACGGCTGAATAAATGTCCGGCCGACATATCGGTTTTTAATTAAACCAAGCTCATACGGAATGCCTGTTGCTTCGGCATATCCAATCGCTGCAGAAATACTAGAATCTGGTACCCCTGTGACAACATCTGCTTCCACATGGGCTTCTTCTGCAAGCTTCTTGCCAAGATTCTTTCTCGCACTATGCACGTTGATGCCATTGATGTTGCTGTCAGGTCTTGAGAAATAAATATATTCCATGCTGCACATGCTGCGGTTAATGTTCATAGAGAAGCGCTCAGATTTTAATCCTTCATCATTAATGATCAGCATTTCGCCAGGCTCCACATCTCGTAAATATGTTGCGCCAACGACATCAAATGCACATGTTTCAGAAGCGACAACATAAGCGTCCCCAAGCATACCAAGTGAAAGTGGACGTAAGCCGTTCGGATCAAGCGCCACAATCATTTCTGTTTCCGTCATAATTAAGAAAGCATAGGCTCCTTTAAGCATAGACAGGGCGTTTTTGATCTGTTCCTTCAATTCAACATACCCGCTGCGCTTAATTAAGTGAGCCAGCACCTCTGTATCAGAGGATGTCTGGAAAATACTCCCTTGATTCTCAAGCTGCTGCTTTAATTGCGTTGCATTCACTAAGTTCCCGTTATGAGCAAGGGCAAGACTGCCGTTATTTTGCGAGCGAAAGAAGAGGGGCTGCACATTTTCAAAGCCGCCTCCGCCTGCTGTCGCATACCGAACGTGTCCGATCGCTCCTCTTCCCTTTAAATCCTTTAGCTCACCGTTTTGAAAGACTTCCGTAATCAGTCCAAGGCCTTTGTGTGACGTCAGGTTTTCACCATCTGTTGCAATGATTCCCGCACCTTCCTGTCCTCGGTGCTGAAGGCTATGCAATCCGTAATATGTGATTTGAGGGGCTTCTTCGTGTCCCCAAACCCCAAAGACACCACACTCTTCGTTTAAGCCTCTGATTTCAGCAAGCATGGGATCGCTCCTTTCCATGCGCATTCAAGCTCGTTGACTGCTGCATGAATCCATTGTTGTCCTTCTTGATTTTTGACGGTAAATACACCATCATTTGTGACCGTTCCGACTTCTTTTGCATCCTTCACAGCCGCAGCAAACGCTTCGCGGTGCTCTGGCTTAACTGTCACAACAAAACGTGACTGCGTCTCACTGAATAATGAGGCTTCGCTGTTTAAATCGATTTGGATATCAGCACCAAGGCCGTCTGTTCCAAACGTACTCTCAGCAAGTGCCACACCAAGTCCGCCTTCAGATACATCATGCGCCGATTGAACAAGTCCGTTTTGAATCGCCGCTAGAAGGGCTTCCTGACGCGTGAGCTCGACATCCAAATCAATTTCAGGTGCTTTTCCGTAGATACGGCCTTCTGTCATCTTTTGAAGCTCACTGCCTGCAAATTCTTCCTTCGTCTCACCAATGACGAAAATCACGTCGCCTGCCTGCTGGAACGATTGAGTCGTAATATGAGCTGTATCTTCAACCAAACCAACCATCCCAATGACAGGTGTTGGGTAAATCGCTGTTCCATTTGATTCGTTATATAAAGAGACGTTACCACCGATCACCGGTGTGCTTAGCGTACGGCATGCTTCGCTAATTCCGTCAGCAGACTTTTCAATTTGCCAAAAAATTTCTGGTTTCTCCGGGTTACCGAAGTTCAGGTTATCTGTTACTGCAAGAGGACGAGCGCCTGAGCAGACAATGTTACGTGCTGCTTCTGCGACTGCGATTTTCCCGCCGACCTCTGGATCAAGGTAGAGATAGCGTGCGTTACAATCTGTTGTCATCGCTAGGGCTTTTTTCGTTCCACGGATTCTTAAAACGCCCGCATCAGAGCCCGGTGCAACGACTGTATTTGTTCGTACCATGTAGTCGTATTGATCGTAAACCCATTCTTTACTTGCAATCGTTGGCTGCTGAAGGAGCTGCTTTAACGTATCTGCTGCATCTGTGATGTCAGGTGCTTCGACTTTTGTTTCTAAGAACTCACGATAGTAAGCAGGCTCACTTGACGGCTTGTGATAAACCGGTGCTTCCTCTGCAAGTGCATCAACAGGAAGCTCACAAACCACTTCACCTTGATGGAGTAAACGAAGCATTTTATCATCTGTCACATGACCGACTGATACAGCTTCAAGATCGTATTTTTCGAAGATATCAATGATTTCTTGTTCGCGGCCTTTTTCAATGACCAAAAGCATTCTCTCTTGAGATTCAGACAGCATCATTTCGTATGCCGTCATGCCTGTTTCACGCTGCGGAATGAGGTCTAGGTTCATCTCGATACCAGAACCTGCTTTACTGGCCATTTCCGCACTTGAGCTTGTTAAGCCAGCCGCTCCCATATCTTGAATACCAACGAGCGCATCGTTTTTGATGACTTCAAGGCACGCTTCAAGCAATAGCTTTTCCATGAACGGATCGCCCACTTGAACAGCTGAACGTTTTTCTTCTGATCCATCAGAAAATTCTTCAGAGGCAAATGTTGCACCGTGAATCCCGTCACGTCCCGTTTTGGCACCAACGTACATGACCGTATTGCCAACACCTTTGGCCTGGCCTTTTTTGATGTCCTCATGATTGATTAACCCAACGCACATGGCGTTAACGAGCGGGTTGCCTTCATAGCTTTGATCAAAATGAACCTCTCCGCCGACTGTTGGAATACCGATACAGTTTCCATAGCCTGCGATCCCTGCCACTACTTCTTCAAACAAGTACTTCACGCGCGGTGAAGTCAGTTCACCAAAACGAAGAGAGTTTAATACAGCAATTGGACGCGCACCCATAGAGAATACATCACGGATAATCCCGCCGACACCTGTTGCCGCTCCTTGATACGGTTCAATCGCAGATGGATGGTTATGTGATTCGATTTTAAACACAACCGCTTGGTTGTCTCCAATATCAACGATTCCAGCGCCTTCCCCAGGGCCTTGAAGAACATGCTCTCCTTTTGTCGGGAATTTGCTTAAAACAGGCTTCGAGTTTTTATAACTGCAATGCTCTGACCACATCACAGAAAAAATACCCGTTTCTGTGTAGTTTGGCAGCCTGCCAATAATGGATTCGATTAAAGCGAATTCTTCATCACTCAATCCCATTTGCTGATACAATTTCTCTTCTTTAATTTGCTTGTGACTTGGTTCAAGCAGTAGTGACATGAGTGTCCCTCCAATTTTTCACGATAGATTGAAACAATTTAAGTCCGTCTGCGCTGCCTAGTAATGAATCAACTGCGCGCTCAGGGTGCGGCATCATGCCGAGTACATTGCCCTCTTCATTCGTTACACCTGCAATTCGATTGACACTGCCGTTAATATCGTCTCCGTAAGTGAAAGCGATTTGGCCTCGTTCAGTGAGCTTCGCTAAAGTGTCTTCGTCACAGTAGAAGTTGCCTTCACCGTGTGCTACAGGAATCGTAATGGATTTGCCTTTTTGATAGCCGCTTGTAAATTGCGTTTCGTTGTTCTCTACAATGAGTTCAACTGGACGACAGATAAATTTCAGGTCTTTATTTCGTCTCATCGCACCTGGAAGAATGCCAAGCTCCTGAAGAATTTGGAACCCGTTACAAACACCCAGAACAGGTTTTCCTTCCTCAGCTGCTTTTTTCACAGCCGGCATGATGTTAGAGAAGCGAGCAATCGCACCACATCTTAAGTAATCCCCATAAGAGAAACCGCCTGGTACGAGTACACCGTCAAATCGGTCAAGACTCGTTTCGTCGTGCCATACATATTCAACTTGTTCACCTAACTCATCTTGAATCGCATGGTACATATCGATATCACAGTTAGAGCCAGGCAAGACGATCACTGCAAACTTCACTGTGCGACAACCTCCTCCACCTCATAGCGGTAATCTTCAATCACCGTGTTGGCAAGTAATTTTTCACACATTTCTTTTACGACTGTGTCTAAATCACGATCTGATTTTTCAATGACAAGCTCCATGTATTTCCCGATACGGACATCCTTTACTTCCTGATAAGACATGCTGTGCAAAGCGTGCTGCACGGCACTTCCTTGTGGATCAAGAACGCTCTCTTTTAAGCTGACAAAAATTTTCACTTTATACATGTTTATGGCCTCCAAGTCTTTTGAAAATTTCTTCGTATGCATTCGTTAAGCCGCCCAGGTTTCGTCTGAACACGTCTTTATCAAGCTTTTCGTTTGTGTCTTTGTCCCAAAGCCTGCACGTATCAGGTGAAATCTCATCAGCTAGCAAAATACGATTCTCGTGATCTATTCCGAATTCAAGCTTGAAATCAATTAAATTCACATGGCAATCTGAGAAGATTTGCTTTAACTCTTCATTCACTTGTCTTGTGATCTGTTTCATTTCCTCCACCTGCTCAGGTGTCGCTGCATGTAAAATGCGAATATGATCTTCTGTAATGAGCGGATCACCGAGTGCATCATCCTTGTAGTAAAACTCGATCAAAGGTGTGTCCAGTTGCGTTCCCTCTGGAATTCCGAGGCGCTTTGACATACTGCCTGCCACAACGTTTCGTACAACCACTTCAAGTGGTACAATCTGCACCTTTTGAATGAGCTGTTCTGTTTCAGAGAGGCGTTTTACAAAGTGATTGTTGATCCCTTTCTCATGCAGCATTTGAAAGATTAAGCTTGAAATTTCGTTGTTCAGTCTGCCTTTGCCTTCAATTTCAGCTTTCTTTTCGCCGTTAAATGCTGTCGCTGAATCTTTATATTCGACATATAAAATATGCTCGTCATCGGTCTGATAGATTTTTTTCGCTTTGCCTTCGTAGAGAAGTTCTTGTTTCACAGTCATTCAGGTTGGCCTCCTAATTTGAATGTTGGCAATTTTCAGGATTGGGCGCCTGCCGAGCAGGCGGCCCATTTCTTATGCAAGACCTAGACGTTCGAAAATCATATCGACATTTTTCAAGTGATAGTTGTAATCGAAGCAATCCGCAATTTGTTCAGGTGTTAAGCGTGATGTGATTTTTTCTTCCGCTTCTACTAATGAACGGAAATGCACTTGCTTTTCCCAAGCTTCCATTGCCTTTGGCTGAACGGTGTCATACGCTTCTTCACGTGCCATGCCTGTATCGATTAACGCAAGAAGAACGCGCTGTGAGTAAATCAAGCCAAGTGTGCGGTCCATGTTACGTTTCATGTTCTCAGGGAAGACCGTCAAGTTTTTCACGATGTTTGAGAAACGATTCAGCATATAGTTCAGTGCAATCGTTGCATCTGGTAAAATGATGCGCTCAGCAGATGAATGAGAAATATCACGCTCATGCCAAAGCGGTACATTTTCATAAGCTGTCAGCATATAACCACGGATGACGCGGGCAATCCCCGTCATGTTTTCAGAGCCGATTGGGTTCCGTTTATGCGGCATAGCCGATGATCCTTTTTGTCCCTTTGCGAAGAACTCTTCTACTTCGCGTGTTTCACTCTTTTGAAGACCACGAATTTCAACAGCAAATTTCTCAATGCTTGTAGCGACTAAAGCAAGAGTTGCCATGTAATCTGCATGGCGATCACGCTGCAAGGTTTGGGTAGAAATTGGTGCAGCTTTGATGCCAAGTTTCTCACATACATATTGCTCAACAAACGGGTCGATGTTCGCATATGTGCCAACAGCACCAGAGATTTTGCCGAATTCGATGCCAGCTTTTGCTTGTTTAAAACGTTCTAAGTTACGCTTCATTTCTTCGTACCAAAGAGCAAGCTTCAGACCAAATGTTGTCGGTTCAGCGTGTACACCATGTGTACGGCCCATCATGACGGTATATTTGTGCTCTTTTGCTTTTTCTTTTAGTATGTCAACAAATCTCTCAATGTCCTTGAGCAAGATATCGTTCGCCTGTTTTAATAGATATGAAAGCGCCGTATCCACTACGTCTGTAGAGGTTAACCCGTAATGAACCCACTTTCTTTCTTCTCCTAGAGATTCAGATACAGCACGCGTAAAGGCTACCACGTCGTGGCGCGTGTCTTGTTCAATCTCTAAAATACGTCCAATATCAAAGCTTGCATTCTTGCGCATTGTCACGACGTCTTCTTTCGGAATGATGCCAAGTTCTGCCCAAGCTTCACAAGCAAGAATTTCTACTTCAAGCCATGCATTAAATTTGTTTTCCTCTGTCCAGATTGCTGACATTTCTGGTCGTGCGTAACGTTCGATCATTTCCCGTTTCCTCCATCTCTTTCAGTCCATATCTTTGTGATGTTTGTCATCCATTCATCATCGAGCTTTTTCATAAACGTTATATGCCCCATTTTGCGGCCGGCTTTCACTTCATGCTTACCATATAGATAAAGCTTTGATTCCTTTAAAAGCTCAGGATGCTCTTTTGGAATGTCCACTTCATCGCCTAATAAGTTCACCATCATGCCCTCTGATAAAAGGGCTGTACCGCCAAGCGGCAAACCACATATCGCGCGAACGTGCTGTTCAAACTGACTCGTCTCACATAAATCGAGTGTATAGTGACCAGAATTATGCGGGCGAGGTGCCAGTTCATTGACGAGCAGCTTTCCTTCGTTTGTCAGGAACAGTTCTACAGCAAGTGTACCGACTAACCCTAGCTTTTCAGCCAGTGTCGTTGCCAGCTCTTTCGCCTTTTCCTCAATGCGGTCATCTACCCTTGCAGGCACAATGCTTTGGAATAAAATATTGTGCTTATGAATGTTCTCAGCGACTGGGAATACCGCAATTTCTCCATGAACAGACCGCGCGACGATGACTGAGAGCTCCATTTGAAATGAGACCCAGCTTTCTAAAATACAAGTTCCGTGAGTGAGGAGTGCAGCAGCTTCATGAAGCTGCTCTTTCTCTTTGATCACGTACTGTCCTTTTCCATCGTAACCGCCCCTGCATGTTTTCAGTACGGCAGGCAATCCAAGCACATCCGCTGCGTTTTCTAGCTCCTTTTTATCATGAACAATGCGATAAGGCGCTACTTCACAGCCTGCGTCTACAATTCCTTTTTTCTCAGTTTCACGGTTTTGAGTTAACAGAAGAAGTTCGCTTCCTTGCGGTAAATACGCCTCTTCCTTCAGCTGATTAAGTGCATCATAATCAATATTTTCAAACTCATATGTCACCACATCGCTGATTTCCGCTAGCTGTCGAATCGCTTCAAGGTCACTATATGCGGCTGTGATTTCAGTATCAGCAACCTGTCCACAAGGAGATTGAGTGACAGGGTCTAAGGCAGCTGCCCGGTACCCCATTTGCTTTGCGCTGACGGCCATGTATCTGCCAAGCTGTCCTCCGCCGATAATACCGATGGTTGCGTTCGGAAAAATGGTCTGCTTAGCCAAGCTGATCACTGCTTTCTAGTACAGTCTGTTTTGTTTGTTCTCTTCTTTCTTCAAGACGAGATGCAATCGTTTCATCAAATGCTGAGATCATTTGTGCGGCTAGCAGGCCTGCATTTGTTGCACCGGCTTTGCCAATAGCCACTGTGGCAACTGGCACACCGCCTGGCATTTGAACGATGGATAATAACGAATCCAGCCCATTTAGTGCTTTTGATTGTACGGGCACACCAATGACCGGCAGTGTCGTTTTCGCTGCGACCATCCCCGGTAAATGTGCTGCGCCTCCAGCACCGGCAATAATGACCTTTAGTCCTTTACCTCTTGCTTCAGTCGCATATTCAAACATCAAATCAGGTGTCCGATGTGCGGATACAACCTGTTTTTCATACGGAATGTCTAATTCCTCTAAGATATCGCACGCATTTTTCATTGTTTCCCAATCAGATGTACTTCCCATGATGACACCTACAAGCGGCTTCATTTTGTCCCCACCTTTAAGCTGATATTCGATTTTGTATCGTTTGACACGCTCCCCAAACCTAAGCAGCTTGTCAAACGCCGAACAAAAAGGCCCGATTTGCATTGCATTGTTAGGAAGCAACACAAACCGGGCCATGGTAAGCGCTGTTCGCTTTTAAAACGCCATGTCAGTTTTGTTCACTATCCTGCATAGTCCAGTCATTTACGGTAACTGGGTAGAAACTTATGGGCCATATTCCCAAGATTATATGAGGCTCGTGTTTTGATTTCATGTTTATCTTAACAACGGATGTTCATGATGTCAACGGATTTATCGAACAATCTATGAAGTCGTCGTTTTAATGTTCGTGTTTAGACTATTTTTCCTTCAAATACGATTTTTTTCCCAATCGGAATGATCTGAATCGACCCATTTTCCTTCTTTTCCTGAAAGATCGGCTCCTCCATTCGACGGACAGGCGAATAGCCTTCCTCTGCCATTTGGGCCAACACTTGGTCGATTGTCATGTTGTCTTCCACGTAGAATTTCTTCTTCTTTGGTTTTGCGGTCATTCTTTAATTCTCCTTTTCTTCACAGCCTTCACCCAGAAGCCGCCGTGAATCGATTTGGGCTCATATGAGATGATAAACGCCTTTGAATCAAGCGTTTTAATCGTTTCATATAATTGCAGTTCATATTTTCTCGGTGTTAAAATTTGCATTGCTGACCGGTCTCCTTCAAGACCGCCTGCTGCCCAGGTGGTGACACCATATCCTTTTTCCCTCAGTTGTCTTGGGAGATCAAGATCCAATTCTTTTGTAATCACGTTCACAGTAATGTAGCCAAGTGCCAGCTTCTCTTCAATTTTCATCCCGACAATGATCCCAATCCCATAACCTAGTGCATACGCAAGAACATTTTGTACTTGGTCTAAGTTATCTAGCACAATGCTTAACCCAATCACATAAATGAGCATCTCAACCGTACCAGCAAAAGCTGCTGCGTACCGTCTGCCTTTCATTGTTAAAATCAATCGCATGGTGGAGAAAGAGACATAGACAATATTAATGACTAAAATGATCAAAACCATGGTGAACGCATTGGATAAAAGTTGTTGAAGCACGATTTGAACCCCCTGCACTAAAAATCAAATAAAGCACCCCATATTCTACTAGAGAACAAACCTTGATACAATCAAATTTGCGCGATAAAAACACATATATCTTTCGACAACAAGGGTGGCCTTTGTTACCAAGAGTTTACCCGTTTTTTCCTCTTCTCAACATGAAAACCTCCTTTTCGAAAAAAGGAGGTTTTCACAAATATTTTATCCAAACCGGACAGGAACAAGTGATGGAATCAAATACTCCCCAACAATGCTCCACAGCAGTGCAATGATGATCAGCTCAACCAATAAAAATGCCCAGCCAGCATACATCAAATCTCCACGTACGGCTTCATGCTCCGATTGAATGGAACGAAAGAGCACTACAGCTATTAACTGGAGACCAAAAAACATCATTACAGATAACATGACGGTCACATATGGAATATTCAGCATGGCAAATACAAGCCAAAGGATGGATAAAAGAAGCACTGGCACAAGCGCTGCCCCAAATTTCATGATCACTTCTTTCAGCGATATGTTCCCTTTCAGCATGTACTTCCCAAGCACCCAAACCGTGAGCATCATCAATGTCAACAGGATGAGTGTAAAGACAGCTACCCTCAAAAAGGCGTCGCCAAAAGAATAATGAATACCAAAGCCTAATAAACGGGTCTTTGACGCCTTTAATTGAACATAGTTACCTAAAGCAAAAAACACGCTGAATAACACAATTGAAATCCAGGCGTACTTCATGCGCAGCGTTTCCGCTTGATTGATTGCTCGACTCGGTGATTTCAACATCGCCAGTCCATATGAGCCATAGCGCTTAAACGCGCCGCCTACGCCTTGCAGCATACGCTGAATGAAAGAACGCTCATCATCCGCTGCTGCCTTTGAAGTTCTTCCACGTTTTGCCGCGCTTCTGCTGAGGCGGGATTGTCTTGTTTCTTGATCTATTGATGGCTCTTCATTTTTTAATTCTGATGTACTTTGCTCTTGATCTTTCTCTAACATCTCATATCAACTCCTATCCAGCACAATCCTTACAGGCTCATACGAATGACCTGTTCGGATAACTCCTCTTAAAGTAGCGGAGTCTCTCTGTTCAGTCAAGACGCCTTGACTTTCATATGAATAGACGGATAAAAGGCAGCAGAGGTTTTAAAATGGCAAGAAAATAAGACAAAACAAAAAAACAGCAGCTTCCATAAGCTGCTGTTTTAGGCGAACAATTAATGATTTAAGAACGCAAAGTAAAGAATAAAGATGACAAACAATCCGTACATAATTGGATGCACTTCTTTTGCTTTTCCTTTAAAGATCATTGTAATCGGGTAGAAAATGAAACCAATCGCAATTCCTGTCGCAATGCTGTATGTGAGTGGCATCATAATCATCGTTAAGAAGGCTGGTACAGCAATTTCAAAACGATCCCAGGCAATTTTCGCTAGCGGAGCTACCATCAATGCACCGACAATGATTAAAGCAGGTGCTGTCACATTCGGTGTAACGATTGATAAAAGCGGCGAGAAGAACATCGCAAGCAAGAAAAAAATACCTGTCACGACCGCTGCAAATCCAGAACGAGCACCAGCAGCAACACCTGAGCTGGATTCAACATAAGACGTTGTCGTCGATGTTCCAAGGACAGAACCTACAACAATAGAAGAAGAATCCGCCAGAAGTGCTCTTCCTGCACGCGGCAGCTCATTATTTTTCATTAAACCAGCTTGGGTTGCAACAGCCACAAGCGTACCCGCTGTATCAAAGAACCCAACGAATAAGAACGTTAAAATCACGACAAGCATTTGAACCGAGAAAATGTCTGGCAAATGAATCAAGGCTTGCCCAAAGGTTGGAGACAAACTTGGAATACTTCCCACAATTTGCGTCGGCACTGGTACAAGACCAACAAGCATCCCTGCAATAGCGGTCACAAGCATCCCAATGAAGACACCTGCATTCACTCGAAGAACCATTAAAATAACGGTCACTACGATACCAAACACCGTCAACAGAACAGGACCACTATGAATGTTTCCAATCGAAACGAGTGTATTATCATTATTGGCGATAATGCCAGAGCCCTGCAGACCGACAAACGTAATGAACAAACCAATACCCGCACCAACCGCCAGCTTCAGCTCAGCCGGAATGGCATTGATGATTTTTTCACGGAAACCTGTTAAAGAAAGGGCAACAAAGATCAATCCTGAAACAAACACACCAGAAAGTGCTGCTTCCCATGTGATGCCCATGCCAAGAACAACCGAGAAGGCGAAGAAGGCATTCAATCCCATACCCGGTGCAATCGCGATCGGATACCTGGCGATCAATCCCATCAGGATACACCCTGCGGCAGAGGCTAATGCCGTAGCTGTAAAGACAGCCCCCTGGTCAATTCGTAATTTATCTGGAAAATCCGGTACTGCCACTAAAGCAAGTGTGACCGGATTGACAAACAAGATGTAAGCCATCGACAAAAATGTCGTTAAACCGCCGATGATCTCTCTGCGATAATTCGTTCCTAACTCATCAAACTGAAAAAACTGTTTCAAAGCCAACTGACTCCCTTCATGTCCTTTTGCTTTAGTCTGTCCCATTCACAAGTCAAATAAAAAACGCCCCAACAGTTTGGGACGCTTGACTACAATTGTGAATTCAGACCGTGACATCAAACAAGAACAATGCATGATTTATATCAAACGAGTGTGAATTGACGTAGTCAAGCCATTTACGGTAGCTTGGTAGAAACTTGCGGGCCATATCCCCGCGATTATACGACTTCTATCTATTTGATTTCTGTGTCTATTGTACCAACTTCATTTTTAAAACACAATACGAAAAGCGAACAATTTTCAAAGAAATGTCCGCTTCATTCGTCTTATTACACGAAATTGGAAAATCGCATCTAGTTCTTTATACACCCTTCTCTGAATTCCTCTCCTTTGCAAAAACCGCATCGGCTACATGGAAAAACTCTTTCACCGCAGGAGAAGCATGAGAGAGAGATGGACAGGCGAGCGCCACCTCACGATGATGCGACACATTCAGCTGACTAATCTGCACATGCTGCTGCGTTTTCAAAAATAGCTCGGGGCCTATCGTGACACCGAGTCCTTCCCCGACCATACGGGCAATGGTCGTACAATCATGCACCTCAAATAAAGTAGCTGGCTTGATTTGAGCCTCTGAAAAAATATCCTCTACATGCGATTGATACATACCGGTCGGCATAATAAACGCTTCATCCGCTAAATCTGTTATTTTTACAATGGGCTGCTGTTGAAATCGATGATTGGAGTGATAGGCGACCACCATCTCATCTTTGATGAGTGGCAGCAAATCAAAGGCATCATCCGCATTGCCTTTCACAACAAATCCAACATCAATGATGCCAGAATCCAGCCACTCCAATATTTCTTCATACGTCCCTTCATAAAACTTGAATTCAATCTTCGGATGCTTTTTCTGATAGCTCACAAGCAATTTCGGCAATAAACAAGCCGATGCACTGGCAAATGTCCCGATACGAATCAAGCCCGTTTCAATATTTTTCGTTAACGCAATTTCTTGCTGGATCTTCTCCACTCTATTTAACACTTCTCTTATATGCGGGAGAAGCGTTTGACCAATGTCCGTCAGCATAATTCCTTTTTTTCTGTCACGAATGAATAAAGAAACACCCCACTCCGCTTCTAAACTTGCCACAGCATGACTCACTGCGGACTGCGTCATATTTAATGCTTCAGCAGTGGCTGTAAAACTTCCTAGCTCAACCACTTTCGCAATAATGTCAAAACGAACAAAGCTCATGAGTATTTACTCATCTCCTTCATGAAAAACATCAATTTTACTTATGTTAGCACGGAATTTAAACTGAATACAACGTATCAAAATGAAGGAAGGGTTCAAAAATGAAAAACACATCTCACCAGCTATTGATTATTCTTTTAGCTGTCGGTTCATTTGTCACAGGCACTTCAGAATTCGTCGTGTCAGGCATTCTAGATATAATTGCTGCTGATTTACACATCTCCATTCCTGCTGCCGGGCAGCTTATCACCGTTTACTCTCTCTTTTATGCAGTAGGCGCTCTCTTTTTAGTCATGGCAACGTCAAAATTGAACCGAAAAAAGGTTCTGTTATCGGCTATTTTTGTGTTTATTTTAGGCAATGTGGTCGCCTTTTTTAGCCATCACTTTGTGCTGCTCCTGCTATCTCGGATCATCATGGCCATGAGTGGCGGCTTATATATTGTGGTCGCCACAAATTATGCAGCACAGATCGCCCCTCCAGAAAAAAAGGGAAGTGCGATGGCAACGGTCATTACTGGGTTTACAGTGTCACTTGTACTTGGTGTCCCTATTGGCACATTTCTATCGGGGCATGTGGATTGGCACTATATTTTTCTCATCATTGCACTAGGTACTGCTAGTCTTTTATTACTGCTTTATCAATTACTGCCACGCATGGAGGGACATTCACATCTGCCATTGAAGCAGCAATTACACATCCTTCAAGACCGCAGGGTGATCAGCGGCTTAGCCACAACCGCCTTTTGGATCTTAGGCTACACGATGGTATTCGCTTATATCTCCCCATTACTACGACAGACCGCCGGCTTTTCTCTTGAAATGACAAGTATCGCCTTACTCATTTTAGGAATAGCTGCTTTTATTGGCTCACGATTTGGCGGCTTCGCCGTTGATCAATGGGGGCCAAACCGAACCATCTCGATCAGCATCATGATCCAGATGTTCGCTCTCTTTACATTATTCTATACGCAATTCTCCGCTATCGGTGTCTTAATCACGCTTGCCATATGGGGCATTGCTACATGGACGACAACCCCAGCGAAGCAGTTTTACCTAATCTCTCTTAAACCCCAAGCATCAGAAACCGTGCTGAGCTTTAATACAGCGATTATGAATATCGGCATGATGCTTGGATCGTCAATGGGCGGCGTGATCATCCAATATACAAAGATCACATATTTGAGCTGGATTGGCGGTATAGCGAGCCTTGTTGCGTTGATGTTGATTTGTTATTCGTTCTATTTACACCACCGCCTCCAACGAAAGACACAGGAAAACCAATAGAACACATTTCAATTTTTGGTATGATGGAAGAAACTTATTAAAGGAATGTTCAGAACAAAACACATCGCATGGAGGCTAAACGAATGAACAAAATCACCTTTCCACCATCATTTCCAACGATACATACCGAAAGACTAATCTTAAAACAAGCAACGATCGCAGATGCTGAGGATATGCACATCTACTTATCAAATGAAACCGTGTGCCGCTATATGGGAATCAATGCTCATGAATCACTTGAAGACACAAAAGGAGAAATCAAGTGGTATGACAATATCTTCAAAGAACAAACAGGCATCCGGTGGGGCATTTCTTTAAAAGAAAACCCAGCCATCATTGGCAGCTGCGGCTTTCTCAATCTAGAAAAACAGCACCGCCGTACGGAAATTGGCTATGAATTACATCACGATCATTGGAGAAAAGGCATTATGAAGGAAGCGATTGCTGCGGTGTTACGATATGGATTTCAGGAGATGAATCTGAATCGAATTGAAGCCATTATCGATCCAGCAAATACGTCCTCTGTTCAATTACTGGAGAGCTTTAATTTTGTAAGAGAAGGTTTATTAAGAGAGTATGATCTTGGTCAAAATGGATTCGATGATGTGTATATATATTCGATTTTGAAGAGAGATTACGAATAAAACCCTAATGGACAGAGGAGAAACAAATGACGAATAACACGTGGATAGAAGACTGGTTTAAAAAGTGCGAAGAATTTGAAATAAAGCCTTGGGAATGGGATTTTAAACAAAGTTATGCCAAAAAATCGATAAAAACTACCTCACCAATTAAGCTCATGTTAGAGTATAAGATTGGTAAACTTAAAGAAATTGGAGTTTGTAACTCAACTAGAAAAACCGGTAGTAAAGCTGATTGCGATAAAGAACCTTCTTCAATTTATGATGTACTATGGAGTACAGATAAAGTGATCCGTGGTGAAACCATGAATTCATTTATCACAACTTTTAACCATAGTATCTTAAAATCATCTTATTCCGTTGAGGAATTTGAAAAGATCGGAATATTAATAGATAACTCCCTTACAAAGCAATATGCAAAATTAATTTCTCATGATTTTAATAAATTCGATTTGATTGCTGACAGAATAGAGGAGTTTAAAAAATTCGCTACTTTCACCCACTGCATTGGGAATTTCACTGTATTACCACATTGGATGAATTCGGGTCGTTATTTGTTTTCTCAAGATTATTGGGACATTACGATGTATTCACTATTTGAATTCTTTCAACCATTAGGCTGTTGGAAAATGTTCGTCGAGCGATATTTCCTTCAACCTTACGTGAACAATGATGAAGAATGGACAGTGAGTGAATTTTGGAAAGGTCATTTTGCAGGGATCGGAAATTACAATCAACTAAAACCTCAAAATGAACAAGAATTAAGTGAGTACCTACATAAAGTAAATCTTAGGATTGAAGAACGAGGCAAATGGATCATCAAAAAAATCTGTGAAGAATTGAAGTTACAACACTTCACATTTTATGATGAACTGAAAGATAGGCAAATTCGATTTTCCAACGAAATGATATAAACAATAATAAGCGAGCACAGGCCTCGCTTTTTTATTTTCTAAAAGGGATTCCCAAATACACAAAAATGGGATCATAACAAAAAGCTGATATCCTAAGCATCATATCAGCATCATGTTATCGAGCTTATTCATTCATGTAATCCTTTTTCAGCATGCTATATATTTCTAAATCAATAACTCCTTTGCCAGACCATAAAACAGCTTGTCTAAGCAGTCCTTCTTTGATAAAACCATTTTTCAAAAGAACTTTTTTTGATATCTCGTTTGCCGGCATGACCTCCGCTTGAATTCTGTTGATATCAACCTCTTCAAACAGAAATTTCACTAGTGTAGAGACAGCTTCTGTTGCGATGCCCTTGCCCCAATGATTCTCCGCCAAGAAATAACCAATCGTCACCGCATTCACTTTTTGATTGATGTCCATTGTTTCAATAATGCCAACTAGCGTATGAGGCTTGTCCTTTTGAAAGATTCCCCACTTCACTCTGCTTTTCTTAGTATAATCTCGCTCAAAATGACCGATCATCTTTTTTACCGTTTGGAGATGATGCTTAGGAATGATCCCACAATACCGGAAGACCTTATCATTGTCGTAAATTGCATATAATTCTTGTAAGTGGCTCTCATCAATTTTTTTAAATAATAGATTCTTTGATGCTAATACAGGAAAAGTCTCAAAAATGCTTTCCATTCTCATCTCATGACCCCCTTGGCTATCCCTCAATTGGAATATAGATTCTCATTTTCATATCATTTGGGTACGTCGAATGTAAGACATCTGTTATTTCAAAGTCTGGTCCATCCGCTCTTTCATAATTTGAATGTGGCAGCCAGCTTCCATAGATATACCTCCTGGTGTTTTGCACCAATTCATTGCTTCCACTCACTTTAAATGCTGCATATTTCCCCTCAGGAATGACCAATTGTACAAATCCTTCTTCTAATTCTATATTGGATTCCTCCACTTCTTCTTCAACAACAAACGAAAAACGGCCATCATCTTGAAAATGAGTAGATACACCGTAAGCCATATGAGGTGCTATTTTCTTAGGAATACGTTTATAATACTCCTTTTTTCCAAAATCAATATAAAACGATGGAATTTCAGTGAAATAATTCTCGTTATACAGATTCGTTCTATACTCGTAACCAATCATATAAACTTTGTTTAATTGAGTGATAACGGGTTTATTCATATTGAATTCACCTTCTAGCTTATATTGGTACTCCAAAAAGTTCATTTTGTGTTGTTGCTTTAACACAATCTCCTCTTTTCGATACCTACCAGGTGTCATACCAAAAAAATGTACAAAGGCACGAGTAAACGCTTCTTGAGAACCATACTGGAAAGTAACCGCTATATCTAAGACATTCTGTTTTGTTTCTTTCAGTAACCTAGCAGCTTCTGTAAGCCTTCTATTCCTGATATACTCTTGCACAGAAAAACCTGTAATGGCTTGAAAAAGACGCTGAAAATGAAACGTTGAAAAACAGGATTTCGAGGATATATCATTTATACTCATATCGTTTTGCAGATTCTTCTCAATAAACTCAATTGAATGTTGTATTCTCTCATAGTAATCCATTGTTTCTCCCCCCTATACCTTTATATTTTATAACTTACTCCCTCTTTTTTTTGATCATTTGTGCTAAATTGTTTTATTTGATAAAAAATCATCCACAAAACAAAGGGTAATCCAAGCTAATGGTTATATTGGTTGAAAATTTTCAGTGTTTTCACAATCATGATATGATCAATCGTGTTAGACAAGTAGACAAATCATTTCAGATATTTTCATGTAGAATAGCACGACCAAACAACCGAAAGGCGGTTTACACATGTCATGGCGTTTAGACAACGTTCACGAAAAAACGCTGCATTTCCTTATACTTTTTACAGACCCAGCAAACAAATAACCGATATATTAAAGACCTGAGATACGGTCAAATTAATCTTTTTAGGCGAGACTGAACAAGAGGAGCTTGAGGGTGAAAGAATGTGGGGGGAAATCTCTAAAAGACATGATGACGTCTTCAAAGGTCATCTAACAAATCAGCCTTACCACTTAAAAGGATTGAACATTGATCTCTTTCGAGAACAGTTTTTTCACAACTTCGTAACGCCTCTTTGAATCATCTTGCAGCATTTGAAAGAGGTCTCGCAGGAACCTTTTAGGTGAAGGTGTAATGATGTCAATTTACACGAATAATTTTCCAATGTAATCCTTTTTTCATTAGTGTTAAATACAGAAAAAGGAGTATGATTATATTTATGGAATCATACTCTTTTGTATTGTTAAAAATAGTAGAACCTAAAGGTTAAGTAAATCTTTTATCAAGAGTTTTTTTCTCCTCACTATATGCATTTACTCTAATCCTACATATTTTTTACTTTTCTGAAGAAGTTTGGATTCTCCTGTACGTTCCCATTCTTCTACTGTTTCATATGCACTTTCGGGAGAATACCCTTTTCCTACAAGAACGCCCATTAGAATAAATTCTTGGAGAATGTGTGTAGCATTTATTCCTTTTTTAACATCCTCTAACCCTTCGTTTACCAAAAATTCCGTGTGCTTTATCCATTCATCTGGAGTTCTGCCAAAAATAACTGTATTTTCATTGCCGTGACCGTCACCTTCTTCCGCAGCCACTGCATCTGCCTTTGTTACATGAATAGTACCAAACGGGTGGTTAGGAGGAGCATATATTGAATAAAGTTTAAGCGGAACATTACCTGTATTGGTTACATTGTGCCATGTTCCAGCAGGTATCAGTATTGCAGTATCATCATAGATATTTCTTCTAAAATTTAATTTATCTTTCCTTTTGCCCATTTGAACAATCCCCTGACCTTGTTCAACACGTAAGAATTGGTCAACGTTAGGGTGCATTTCCAAACCGATATCTTCGCCAGCATTGAGACTCATTAAGGTAACTTGCAAATGAGTTCCTGTCCATAAGGCGGTACGGTACGTATTGTTTTTCTTTGTAGCCTCATTGATATTAACGGCAAACGGTTCTGCTCCATAATCTTTTGATAAAATGCTTGCAGCATCATCATTGGAAAAACGAAAAGAACTGTTTGCATGTCCCTCAACAGGAATATTCCAATAAACAGACTGTCTATCATAGTTATTCATTGGTACATGAACATAATAAGGATATTGATATGGATACATATTTGGATAGTAATACATTTTTCTCAATCCCTTCACAGTTTATCAAATTATCCTATGCACTATGTTAGGTGAGTGTACTTAAATGCACCTGCTCCGAACATGGGAAAACACAAAAAGATAAGCCACGATCTTGACTCGCGGCTTATCCTAATGATGATGATCTTTTTCATTTTAAAATCATCTAGTAGTTCTGTAATTTCAGTCATAAAAAAGACCCTCCTTTTTTCACAAATAATGTGAATAAACGAGAGTCTCATTTTGAAAAAAGATTGCTGCGGATGAATAGTACCCTATCCACACACAAACTGTTCAAACCTTTGATACGACTGCTTTCTCATCACCTTTAATCATTCAATTCTTGGAAGTCTACTCCCACTCGATTGTAGCAGGCGGCTTACTCGTAATATCATACACCACACGGTTAATATGCTTCACTTCATTCACAATACGAGTTGATATCTTCTCAAGCACATCCCAAGGGATTCTTGCCCAGTCACTCGTCATACCATCAATAGACGTAACAGCACGGATGCCGATTGTGTAGTCATATGTTCTTGCGTCACCCATCACACCTACACTGCGGATGTCTGGAAGAACGGTGAAGTATTGCCAGATGTCGCGCTCTAGGCCGAAGTTCGCAATTTCTTCGCGAAGAATGGCATCAGATTCACGAACGATTTCTAGTTTTTCTTCAGAAATTTCACCTAATACACGGATACCTAGTCCTGGACCTGGGAATGGCTGTCTCCAGACGATGTCGTCAGGAATGCCAAGCTCTGAACCTAGGGCTCGGACTTCATCCTTGAATAGTGTATTCAAAGGCTCAATCAATTCGAACTGCATGTCTTCTGGAAGACCACCTACGTTGTGGTGAGATTTGATTGTTTGTGCCGTTGCTGTTCCGCTCTCAATGATATCTGTGTAAAGTGTTCCTTGTGCTAAGTAGTCAATTCCTTTTAGCTTGTCCGATTCATCATCGAATACATAGATGAATTCGTTACCGATGATTTTACGTTTTTGCTCAGGATCAGATACACCTTTTAGCTTGTTTAAGAAACGATCTTTCGCATCTACTTTAATCACGTTCATGTTGAAACCTTCGCTAAATGTCTTCATAACCCCTTCTGCTTCGCCTTTACGAAGAAGACCGTGGTCAACGAAGATACATGTCAGCTGATCACCGATTGCTTTGTGGATCAATACCGCTACAACAGATGAATCAACACCGCCGCTTAGTGCGCACAATACTTGTTTGTCGCCCACTGTTTCACGGATTTTTTGCATTTCGATTTCAATGAAGTTCTCCATTGACCATTTGCCATCACAATCACACACGCCGAAGACAAAGTTTTTCAATAGGTCGTTGCCGTACTCAGAGTGACGAACCTCTGGATGGAACTGTACGCCATAGAAGTTCTTCTCAGCAAAGCTCATCGCTGAGTTTGGACAATGTGCACTTGTTGCATCCACTGTAAAGCCTTCTGGCACTTCAACGACAAGGTCACCATGGCTCATCCAAACGACTTGGTCATTCGGAAGGTCTTTGAATAAAGCAGGTGTTCCGTTAATGTGGATATCTGCTTTCCCATATTCACGTTGGCTGGCCGCTTCTACTTTCCCGCCTAAATAGTGAGTCATGAGCTGCATGCCGTAGCAAATGCCTAGAACCGGAATGCCTAGATCAAAAATCTTTTCATCACAGCGGAAAGATCCTTCATCATACACACTGTTCGGTCCGCCAGAAAGGATGATTCCTTTAGGCGCCATTTCTTTAATTTCTTCAGCAGTTAAAGTGTGCGGATGAAGCTCACTGTACACACCAAATTCACGAATACGGCGTGTGATCAGCTGATTGTACTGACTGCCGAAATCGAGAACCAAAATCATTTCATTTACTAAATTTGTCATGGTGTCACCTCTATGTCCAATATAGTTTTTATAAACGCACAGAAAAAATGAGAGGAGAAAACCTGCTCTCAGTGTGAAATCACGCTTTTGAAGCGCCCAGACTCACATCCGAACGCTTCAATTTCATGTATTTTAGAAGGTTTTAATATTCACCTATTCTAACAACAGGAAGGTACGCGGTCAAGACTATCTCCTGTTTATTAAATTTTCCCATAACTTTGCGGATTGCCGCCAAAGCGCTGATGCATCTTCTCGTCGATAGAGCGCCCGCTCATAAAGCTGTGTCAGCTCTGACATGTGACGATCTCCATCCTTGCTATCCATCGCAGAAGCGAATTCTCTTAACGTCATGCCTGGCTTCTTCTCGATCCTTCTGCGCTTCAGCTGCTTTAATAGGGCAGCGTACGCATAGAAGAATGCCTCCTCATCTGGCAGACGTTTCACCTTCCGTACAATAAAGAATGGCACCCATCTTGCCCTGAATCGATAAAGCACCCAGCTGATGAACCCAAGAAGGACGACAGCACCTCCCGCATACCCCAAGATCGAACCAACATGCACCATACTTGGCTTTGTTTGAGCTGTTTGTTCCTTTGGCTCTGCCGGCTGCTCCTTCTCCTGCTGCGGCTGCTGATCTTCGCTTGCATCAGAACTAGGCTGATCTTCTTCTTCCTTTTGATCATCCGTTTGATCGCTAGCAGCGGTTTCATTTGTAAATGTCTCTGGGTTTGTAAACCCTTTTGTCGGTTCAAAGGTCACCCAGCCCCGGTTTGGAAAATAGACCTCTACCCATGAATGCGCATTGTTATTGGTCACTTCATACACATTGTTTCCATCCATCTGTGTTTCATATAACTGACCAGACGTATACCCTTTTACCCATCTCGCCGGAATACCGATCGAACGAAGCATCACAATCATAGAGGTTGAAAAATTATCACAGTAGCCAATCATCGTATCAAATAAAAATTGATCCACATAATCTTCATTCCGTCCAGGCACGGCGACATTTTGCGTTTCATATGAAAACTTCGCAGATCCTAAGTAATCCTCAATCGCTTTTGCCTTGTCATACATATTCTCCTTTGTTTCCGTTAAGCTGTTTGCCAATGTTTTCACACGATCTGGCAATGAGGAAGGGAGCTGCAAGTATTCACGGCCGACCTGTTGATTCACCTGCTTCTTAGTCGGCACTTTGATCCGCTGTAAGTCCTCAAGGATAAATGTAGGTGATAAGAAGCTGACTTGATAGTTCCCTAAATTTTTGGGCGGGTTTTGAATAGACGGTACAATTTTTTCCGTCTTGCCCATCATTTGCAGCGGGATGTTTTCCATTGGCATCAGTGTGATCGTGCCAATTGGATAGACGGCGTGATTAAATCGATAATCCGATTCCATATCGACTCTCGTTTCATGAACCTCTGTTTTCACACGCTCGGTAAACCACCGATTCGGAACATCATCATTCTTTAGCCGAGTAGGCTTCGTATCATTTGACGCATCCTCCCAGCCCTTGCCGGTGTAGATGCTTTTTGTTTCGACACGAAAGTAAGACGGCTCCTTCCCGCTCCATTTAAAGATCGGTGTGCGGTCCTCACTAAACGGTCCGCCAAGCGACGAATCATCTGCACTATATCCCACCTTATTCTGCCCGGCAGAACCATCTTGATTCGTCACCGCCTTAAAAAACGGGACAGGATCAGGCCATTTCGGATCAGCCTTTGGCAAAGAAGCGCCGAGTGTCGCTGATAGAAGAACAAGCGCCAGCATGGGCAAAAACCACTTTAGACGCGCCTTCTGTGACACCCGAATGCCTTCAGCCGAACGCAGTCGATCGAAATACAGCAACCCAAGCAAACAAAAACCAAACACCATAATGCGAACGATCGCAAAGGCAGCATCATATGGCGTAAACGTATCCAGAATCGTGACATATACAATCGTCATGAGTAAAAAGAAAAAGATACGCTGCTGATAGACCACCCAATAATGAAGCAAGTAGACAAGCAGCCATAGCAAAATATAAAACAATAATGTGCGGAAGGAGGGATACATGTTACTCCACATGCCTGTGCTCATGAAGGTGATATTATCTTTAATATCAGCAAATAATGCAGCCGGATAGCTTGGCTCTGCTTGATAAAAGATCAAATATAAGGCGAGCAAAATCAAGCCCGTACAAATAGGAAACGTCACATACCACTTCAAACGAAAGAATGTAAACAAACATGTAAGCCCTATAAAAATGATGAAATAAGACGTATGACTCGTCTCTGTAAAATCTTGAAGCGGTCGAAGCCACTCCCAAAGCAGCAGAAATGCTACAGCATAATAGATGAACAACTCAAAACGGCTTTGCCGCTGATGAGTATGCAGCATAAATGTTTGTCACCTCACAGTTCTTTCGTGCAGCCGGTCTTCAAATAAAACGGTCGTGCGTATTCCAGATGCCTTAAGCCGGTCTACAAGCTGTTTCTCTTTTGTCGTGAATCGATCCACGGCTCTCTTCACTAAAAGAACAGTGATGTTCTTTCTATTTCGATTTCCAAAGAGACTTGCAGCAAGCTCCTCATGCAGCTGACCCGTAATGACATATTTTCCGGTGTACTGGTACTCACTAGCTGTTAACGGTTTATATTCTAGTGCGCGAGAAGGCTGATGCTGCACTCTTGTTAAATAATAAAGCATGTCCTGCAAATGAAGTTCTCCCTGGTCCACTCGAAATGCATGTTGATCTCCAAAAGGAACGAGACCTGCCGGCACCCCTTTTTTCACAGCCGTTTGGAGAACAGAGGCTGCAATAGACACGACGGTTTCAAAAACGGCTTCATCTGTAAAATCGGCAAACACCACAAGATCCTTTGTCTGATTCTGTTCAAACTCCTTCGTCATCAACTGACCTCTTCTGGCCGTCGTCTTCCAATCCACCCAAGCAAAACGGTCTCCTTGCTGGTATTCCCGCACGCCTGTTGTCACATTGGTCGGTTCATTTAACCAAGAGTGAACGGCTTTGCCTCCATTTTCATTCACTGAATCAGCAGACTCCACCGGAAGATCTAGCATTTTTGGATAGATAAGGAGCTTTTTCTCTAACGGAAGGATCACTTCTTTTTCAACAAAACCAAACATATCACCCGTTTTGATTCTGACTGCTGTCAAATGGTGCTCCCCCCGCACGATATCATTCAATTGATAAGAAAATCGCCACGTTTTCCGAAACCATGGAAACAGCATTTGCTTCATTTCAATCTGTTCCTGCAAGTGAAAAGTGTATGGCGGATCATCCTCGATAATAACGTAAACGTATGGAAATGGATTCGTCCGCTTGATTTCAAGGTCAACCGAAAGCACATCCCCAGCCTTCAACCGGGTGTGCCGCAATGTCCTTTTGGCTGTCGCGCGAAGCGGAACGACCGCAAACAGCAAAGCATACAAAGTATATGGTAAAAATGCATAAAAAAGGAACCAGCTCACAAAGCCGCCCTGAAACATGGCATAACAAAAGGCTGCCACAGTGAGGATGATGAGCATGATCACCCGTAACCATAATGAAACAGCTAAACGGTCTTGTGACTTCATTGAGTCATCGACTTTTGAACTGGTACGCCAATTTGCTCAAGCAGCTGTCGCAGCAGTGTCTCAGCCTTCTTCCCTTCATACGTCGCTTCTGACGTCAAAATCATTCGATGCGGCCATGTATAAGGCGCTAAATACTGTACATCATCTGGAATCACATAATCCCGCTGATTCAAAAGCGCATACGCCTGAGCCGCTTTCATGAGTGCAATCGATCCCCTTGGACTAACGCCTAAATAAACAGATGGGTGATGACGCGTCGCTTGGGCGATTTCGACAATATATTCTTTAATAGATGCATCCACATGCACTTTCTGAACGGCTTGCTGCAAAGCATGGATATGCTCCTTCGCCATCACAGCCTGGAGCGTATCGATCGGAGATTGCTTCTCCTGCAAGTTGAGCACTTCTAGCTCCTCCAGCATGGTCGGATACCCCATCTGCAGCTTGAATAAAAACCGGTCCATTTGCGCTTCTGGCAGTGGATAGGTTCCTTCATATTCCACCGGGTTTTGCGTGGCCATGACAAAGAAAGGATCCGCAAGCGGCATCGTTTCTCCGTCCACTGTGACACTGCCCTCTTCCATCGCTTCAAGCAGTGCTGATTGTGTTTTAGGAGAGGTCCGATTGATCTCATCCGCCAAAATAATCTGCCCCATAATCGGTCCTTGCCTGAATTCAAATTCATTTGTCTTTTTATTATAAATCGACACACCTGTCACATCTGAAGGCAAAAGGTCAGGGGTGAATTGGATTCGCTTGAACTCACAGCCAATTGATTTTGCCAAAGCACGAACCATCATCGTCTTCCCAACGCCAGGCACATCCTCTAATAACACATGCCCCTTCGCCAAAATCGCCACAAGGCTTAATATCGCAATGTCTTTTTTCCCAACCATGACTTTATTGATGTTATCTAAGATTTTTTGTACATCTGAATGCATTGGTTCATCAAATGCCATCCTGATCCTCCTATCACGTTTCCGCAATTTTCATATAGTCTAACTTTACCATACAACGCGCGTTTGCATAAAACATCAGCACGTCAGAAAAAGAAAGGAAGCCTTCTCACGATGGAAAAGACTTCTTCTCTTCTTTAGGCGCACTTGCTGGCTCCATATGAACATGAGAATGTAAAATATCATGTTCTTTTTTCATTCTACGTTCGATTTCATCTGCAATATCATGGCTTTCTGCAATGTTCAAATGCGGCTCTACCTCAACGACTACATCCACATGGACCGTGCTTCCAAGATAACGGGCCTTAATATCTTTCAAATCGCCCACTCCTGGTGTCTCCTTAATGGTCTCTTTATATTTTGACATATCTTTTATATGAAAACCGTCAGTTAACGAATGAGAGGCATCTCTGAAAATCTCCCACGCCGTTTTACAAATAATTAAGCCAATAACAAACGCAGCAAGCGTATCAATCCATGCCAGCTGAAATTGGGAGGCGATGATCCCTATAAATGTCCCGATGCTCACGTACGCATCTGATTTATTATCAGCAGCTGCCGCATGAAGTGCCTGGCTATTGATTCGTTTGGACAAATTGCGGTTGTATATATACACACCGTACATCACAACAGCACTTCCTGCTGCCGTCCAAGCCGCAATCATATCAGGCGTTTGATGCTCAGATGAGAAAAGCGACTGGCCTGCACTCAGCAGAACCTGAAACCCAACAAGCATCATAATAAAGGAAGCGACAAGTGACGCAATATTTTCTGCTCTAAAATGACCATATGGATGATCTTCATCAGGCGGCTTCTGAGAAATACGCAGCCCAATCAATACAGCAAGAGATGCAATAATATCTGTCGTATTATTCAATCCATCTGCCGAAAGAGCTTCTGAATGAAACACATATCCAATGATGAGTTTCACCGCAGATAAGATCACATAGGCAATGATGCTGACCCAAGCACCTGTTTCACCTTGTCTTAATTCGTTATAGCGCTCCATGTCGAACAGAGCCTCCTCACACATCACTTTTCTATTATTTATCTTACAAAGCAAAGCCCGTGTGGGTCTACAGCAACATGATTCGCTTGCGTCAGCAAAATAGGGTACATAGAAATGTGTTGACCTAAGCAAACTTATTTTTATAAGGTCAATTGACCTCAAGACCTACTCCTATCAACCTTTTTCCAACACACTCCGACATTTGCATATAAGCATAATCACCCTTTCGATTAATTGTCGGAATATTTTTATTTCATGACACAACTTCCCCCTCTTCTCTCTTATACTATTTTTAAGAATGAGCAGAGGAAAAAGAGGGAACATAATCTCTCAAATCCTTTATACTTTTTAACATCATGTTAAGAGGTTTGAAATGTCAGTTTGATAACCTGTCCAATGCTGAATGACAATTCAGTATGATAAAATTTAAAATATTCTAAAAACAAATTCTCTATCGAAGAGAAGTGTTTGGAGGTAAAGAAATGTCCAACATGACAAACGGTCTTCAAAAAAACCTTAAGACAAGACATATTTCAATGATCTCCATTGCCGGGGTCATTGGGGCAGGGCTATTTGTTGGTAGCGGCGCTGTCATTCATTCTGCAGGGCCTGGATCCATTCTTTCCTATTCATTTGCCGGACTTCTGGTGATCTTTATTATGAGAATGCTTGGAGAAATGGCGTGTGCCTATCCGACAAGCGGTTCTTTCTCACAATATGCAAGCGACGCCATCGGCCCATGGGCTGGTTTTACAATCGGCTGGCTTTACTGGTTCTTCTGGGTAATCGTCATCGCCATCGAGGCCATTGCCGGTGCTGCCATTATTCAATATTGGTATGCAGATGCACCTGTTTGGCTCACAAGTCTTATCCTCACAATCCTCTTAACATTAACAAATATCTTTTCTGTTAAATCTTTTGGCGAATTTGAATATTGGTTTTCATTAATTAAAGTCGTCAGCATTATTCTATTTCTCCTCATTGGTTTTGCATTTATCTTTGGTTTTGGCGGTCATCATACTGCAGGTCTTGCGAATTTAACGGGGAACGGCGGTTTCCTTCCAAACGGATTCAGCTCTGTTTTACTCGGGATCGTCGTCGTCATCTTTTCCTTCATGGGAACCGAAATTGTGGCAATTGCGGCCGGCGAATCAGCAGACCCTGTCAAATCTGTTACAACAGCTACTCGTTCTGTTGTATGGCGTATTATCATCTTCTACGTCGGATCGATCGCTGTCGTTGTCACCTTGCTTCCATGGGATTCAGCGAGTATTTTAACAAGCCCGTTCGTTGCGGTATTAGAATACATCGGCGTCCCATCTGCCGCTCAGGTGATGAACGTCATTGTCTTAACAGCTGTTCTATCTTGTTTAAACTCCGGCTTGTACACAACGTCCAGAATGCTTTATTCATTAGCGGAAAGAGGCGAAGCGCCAAAACGCTTTATGAAAATCAGCAAGCGTGGTGTTCCTGTAGCGGCTACAGTCGCAGGGACCTTCTTTTCCTATATTGCCGTCATGATGAACTACTTTTATCCTGAAACCATCTTTTTGTTCCTTGTCAATGCATCAGGTGCTATCGCACTTCTTGTCTACTTGGTCATTGCCGTTTCGCAATTAAGAATGCGTCGTAAACTCGAAAAAGAAAATCCAGAACAACTCAAAATCAAAATGTGGCTGTTCCCATACCTCACGTACTTTACCATTTTGGTCATTTGTGCAATTTTGGCCTCTATGCTGTTTATCGAATCGATGAGACCACAGCTCATTTTGACGAGTATCATTACCTTTGGTGTGCTAGCCGCTTATTTTATCTTTAAACCGAATAAAAAAGTGCCTGCAAATGCGGCGCTTGAAAATAAACACCCTTAATTCTCCCGCTGAAAAGCGGGTTTTTTATTTTATTCACCTATTTTAATGTCCGCACTTATAATGTATCAAATTGGATTTGAAGTGAGGATTAGTGAACATGAACCTAGAAAAATTTATTGACGAGCTGCCCATTCCAGAAGTCGCGAAGCCCGTCAAAAAGAACCCAAGACAAACGTATTATGAAATCGCCATGGAGGAAGTGTTCTTAAAAGTTCATAGAGACCTGCCCCCAACTAAGCTATGGACCTATAATGGCAGTTTGCCTGGTCCAACCATTAAAGCAAATCGAAATGAAAAGGTTAAAGTAAAATGGATGAACAAATTGCCGCTTAAGCATTTTCTGCCGGTCGATCACACCATTCACGAAGGCCATCATGACGAACCAGAAGTCAAAACCGTCGTTCATTTACATGGCGGGGTCACACCAGCAAGCAGTGACGGTTATCCAGAGGCTTGGTTTTCACGAGACTTTGAAGCGACAGGCCCCTTCTTTGAACGGCAGATTTACGAATACCCAAATCATCAGCAAGCATGCACATTGTGGTATCACGATCATGCAATGGCATTAACACGATTAAATGTATACGCCGGCTTAGCTGGGTTTTACTTAATCTCAGATGCGTTTGAAAAGTCGTTAGAATTACCGAAAGATGAGTATGACATTCCTTTAATGATCATGGACCGTACGTTTCAGGAGGATGGCGCACTGTTTTATCCAAGCAGACCAAACAACACACCGGAGGACAGTGACATTCCAGATCCCTCCATCGTCCCCTTTTTTTGCGGGGAAACGATTTTGGTTAATGGAAAGGTATGGCCGTATTTAGAAGTAGAGCCACGAAAATACCGTTTTCGCATGTTAAATGCGTCCAATACAAGAACTTACGAGCTGCATTTAGACAACGATGCCACGATCTTGCAAATTGGATCTGATGGCGGCTTTTTGCCAAGACCTGTTCATCACAAGTCCTTTAGCATTGCACCTGCTGAACGTTTCGATGTCATCATCGACTTTTCAGCTTATGAAAACAAAACAATTATTCTAAAAAATAAAGCAGGCTGCGGCCAAGAAGTGAATCCAGAAACAGATGCGAACATTATGCAGTTTAAAGTCACACGTCCACTAAAAGGGAGAGCACCTAAATCATTACGTCCAATCTTCAAACCGCTGCCACCGCTTCGGCCAAGTCGAGCTGATAAAGAACGTACGCTCACACTTAGCGGCACGCAGGATAAATATGGTCGCCCTATTTTATTACTAGATAACCAATTTTGGAATGATCCCGTTACTGAAAACCCCCGACTTGGCAGTGTAGAGGTTTGGTCCATCGTCAACCCAACAAGGGGCACACACCCCATTCATTTACACCTTGTTCAATTCAGGGTGATAGACAGGAGACCATTTGATACAGAAATCTATCAGTCGACTGGAGAAATCGTGTATACAGGACCAAATGAAGCACCTCCTTTACATGAACAAGGCTACAAGGACACCATTCAGGCGCATGCCGGTGAAGTCATTCGAATCATCGCACGCTTTGTCCCATACAGCGGACGGTATGTGTGGCATTGTCATATTTTAGAGCACGAAGATTATGACATGATGCGGCCGATGGATATCATTCGGTAAAAATGAAACCATTCTTCCTTCACATGCTTAGAAATATGCATTAAGTAGATGATCGCGAAGGGCTAACGGACATTGTTACATTAGCCCTTTATTTCCTTTTCATTGATTCATTAGAAAATAGAACAATGTATCGCGTGAATTGGCATTTATTTGTACATGCAACACTTAAAAAGTTGACGCAGCAAGCCGATAGTACTACTATATACCCATTACATCTATCAAAAGGCACATAAGGAACATTGAACAAACAAATGGAAAATTGCGATAAAAAACGGAGGAGTTCAATTTGAATGAAGAAAAAGAGACTTGCCAGATCAAACAAGAAACAGCGGCAGGTAACATGGAGAAGCTTTCAATTCATGAAAATGAGAGCATTCGGTCAAACATTGAACAACTAACAATTGAACTCGGTGAACAAAAAGAATTCAATCACTTCATATTAGATGATAAACAGAAGGCAATCAGCACATTATCTGCCCTCATCACAAAAGGCAATTGTGATGAAGAACTAAAGGCTCATTTTGAACAAGCATTACATATCGGTCTCTCTGTCATAGAGATCATGGAGATTATTAAGCACTGTACAAAGGTTGCTGGATTTCCTCATTCCATTAATGCCCTGTTTATTTTTCAAAACTTACTAGACGAAAACACCAAACAAATAAGATAAAACGAGAAGCCATCTGTCCTCTCGTTTTTTTATTTCCATTCATTTTACTGTCTTTCTTCTCCTCTGTCACACCAGCAAAATACGAAAATGCCCCTCGTTTTTCTTTTTAAAAAACGACTTTCATTTCATGAATTCACATATTCTCCGGCATATCAAATGACAAAATAAAAAAACGTCCAGTTATATAAAATAACTGAACGCATCCTTCATCGATTAACAGTGAAATTGTTAATGATTCCGCCATCCTTCTCCCAAGCGGTTTCTACCGTTTTCTTCTTAATATCATATTCAAAAATGGTCCTTACCTTCGCCTTTCTTCCAGTGTCATCCTTTAATTCCTTAGCGTTCTTTGCAACACCTAAGAAATAAACAGATGTCCCATCCATAGAAAATTGCGGCTGTGCAGCACTTAAAATATGAACATCCTGGCTGTTTTTAACGAGTGTCGTCGTTTTCCCCGTTTCTACATCAAGCATCTTAATAGAGGATATTTCTTTTTCGTTTCGAACCTTCACCTCTGTATAAATCAATTTCTTGTGATCTGGTGAAAATGAAATATCATTGATCGTTTGTGAGATCCGTGCAATACGTTTTCCCTTCTCATCTGTTTGAAGGGTGATCTTCATGGTCGTTGGTTCAGGATCCGTCCCTTTTTCATTCGCTTCATCGGTCTTCTGATAATCTTCTTTTAATGAATAATGCTGGACAGCCAAAAGGTTTGAAGTCGGATCATAGGCAAAAGAACTCACCGTATCATCCTTGCTTTTTTCTGGATACAACATCTTCACCTTGTGTTTTTTCAAATCAAAAGAAGCGACATAAAATTGTTCCCCAGAATCCTTGTTATACCTTAGAAATAACTGCTTTCCATCACCAGACAGCCTCATACTGTCGATTGAATCGTCACTAGTAAACAGCGTTTTTTCTTGATCATTTTTCACATTCAATTCCCGAATACTCACTTTTTGCGTGTCTTCATCCGTATACGTGTAATATAAAAGTTGTTTCGTAGAATCATATGCAATCGAAGGATAGGCTGTCAGTTTTTCCGTATGGAGCGCCCGATCGTGCAGGTAATATGTATTGTTTAGCTGCCGATCTGTAAATGAAACAAGCAATTCGTCTTTTGCGTCTTGATTCGTTTTGACTTTCCCCACATGTTTCGCCTCTTGATCCGGCTTCATCATGAAGAAAATGACTGCCGCAATCACTGCGACTCCAATGACCGTGATGATCCACCATGTTGATTTTTTCATTGCCTTTCAGACCCTCTCTACAAGAAAAGAAGCCAGAAAATGAACTTTTCCCGCTTCTTTGCATGCCTATGTATTAATAAGTGTAATGCCCTTTCACGACACCTTTACTTGTTTTATATCCAAGTGCTTTGAATGCTTTCGGACTTACGTCTAATACCGCGTTTGGCATTCTACCTACATCATATTTATAGACTGTAATCACTTTATGTGGTTTCGCTTTTGTTGTCACTCTTAGTTTTGTACCTTTTTTCGGTACGTCAAATCCCATTTTAGTTGCTGCATCCCAATGACCGAGTTTTTTTCCATCTGCGCCTTTTTTACCGACACCATTATACCAAGTAATATTGCCGCTTACTTTTTTTGCACTTGCTCCATGTGAGAAACTAAACGCTAAAAATAAACTAGCTACTGTTACGATTGTCGCAATAAGCTTTTTATTCATTAAAAAATCCTCCGTATTTGGTTTCTGCACTTATTATACATGAAGATGCACCCAGTTATTTTACAGTCACATTACAATTCGAATACAAGTTGACCACTTTATGACCGATTTCGCTCACAAAAAATACCAAAATCAGCCAGAACAATGTAAGCAGCCCCTCTCTTTCATTTTATATAATAAAAGTGAATCAAATATAAGGAGGAATTTTTATGAAAAAGTGGTTCATCGTTTTGAGTGTGAGTTTAGCGTTCGTTTTGATGCTTTCAAGTCTACCTGCCTCAGCAGCTGGTCCCCGTCACGGTGCGATTGTGACACAAACGGATGAAGCCAGATGGTCAGGTATCTCTGCTGATATTGTGCTTCCGAAAACAGCGACGATTAAAAATGGATATGCTGACTGGTATCTCGGTCTTGGCTCTGCCGTTGTAGAGAGCGGTATTTCAAAAACGTCTTCTGGCTATAAGGTCTTTCTTGGCAGCGGCTCACAAGGCGGCAGTCAATACTGGAACAGTGAATACGATAAGAGTATTAAGGATGGCGCACGTGTCAACTTAAAGCTCATCAACAATGGTGATGGCACGGTGTCACTATATGTCAATGGGAAATTGCGCTACAAGCAGCCTGTTTTCAACCCCAGCCGTCTGAAAAACCTTGATGTTGTCAAAATGGTACACGGCGTTCAGGATAATGGGACAAACAGCTACTCGCAAGCAAGCTTCTCGAATGTACAGCTTCGTGCAGATACATCAGGAAGCGTCTATAAAAAATGGGATGGAACCGTCAAATCCTCATTGTTGCGTAAAAATCTAGAATCAGGTGCGCCGTCTCCTAAATTCACGGTACATTCTTCTATTCCACTTAGTACAACCCTTTCAGCACAATAAGAAAAAAGCGCCCAGTTTTGGGTGCTTTTTATTGTTCACAGCTTATCAACACTTCTCTTTTAATCAAAACAAGGATTCGTGGTAACATAGGCATATATACTTCGAAGAAAAAAGGAGAACGAACGTGAGAAAAAGTCTACTTATTTTCATGAGTCTAGTTGCAAGTCTCTTCATTCTAGCAGCTTGCTCGAATACGACAAAAGAACAAAAAACAGAATCTAAGGCACTTCCTACAATTAATGAGCGCATTCAAAATGAAACGAAAGAGGTGATGGAGCAGTCTAAGCTCGTAAAAGACACAGCGATCACCGTTGATCAAAAGAAAAAAGTCATTTCTTTAAACGTGACAGCTTCCTCTGATACCAATAGTGATTACGCTGAAGTCATCGGTTTAAACTTTGCCAAGACGCTGGCCATTGGGGCATCAACTGAAAAAGAAAACAACCTGCACAAACCAGAAAATGATAGCCTCGGCGCCCTCTACTCCTTTTATGACCTGAACATCACCGTGAAACAAGAAAACGGCAAGGTGCTGGCAAAAGGAAAGAAAAAAACAAATGAAACAAAGATCACTTGGGAAAGAGCCCAATAATTCATGGTTTTTTACGTTAAAAAAGGCTTGTAGAGGACCTCTCTACAAGCCTTTTTTCATGTTTATTCAGTCAAATCGTCTCTCATCGCATCGACCAGTGTTTGGATATCCGAGTGAGCCCTTGATGCTAATCGTACCAACAAATCATCTATACACTCATACAAATGATGTTCCCTCACAATATACTCCTTATAAAATGGAATGATAAAGAAATAGAGCAAATCAGCAAATTCAAGTGCAACGTTATCTTCATCCTCATCTCCTAACGCCTGTCCAACACTTTCAATCAACCAATTCAAATCTGCTTTCTTTTCAATCGGAACATACATCAGTAAATGAATATCATCCGTATCCTTCGTTTGTAAAATCCGCTCAGCCGCTTCCTTTGACAGCGCCCCAATTTCTGTAGAAGATATATTCACAACCGCTAATTCATCCTCTGATCTTTCTTGATTCATTTGCAGCACGTTTTGGTCCATCTCGACTCACTCCCCGTTCTCAGATACTTTTATTATAAGGAATTGATCTGATTTTTTATGGAAATAGTGGATTTTTTTATGTAATTTTAAACAAAAAAGAGATTCAGCAATTGACGTTCAGCTTCAATTGGCATACCAAACATGCACAAGAATTTAGCTTTTTCATCTGCTATACGTAAGGAAAAGGAAAAGGAAAAGTGACAGGCTATAGATATGAGCCATGGCACCCTCAGATAGCTCGGAACAACAAAAGCACTCTTGCTCATAAGAGTGCTTTTCTCATACATCCTCTAATCTCTTTTTCATCGCATCAGCCAATTCCACTTCACCCTCTGCTTCCAGCTGTTCAATGATGTGAGCATAATCTCTTTCATGGCGATTCTGGCTAAGCTTAAAAGCAGCCTGAACTTCATCAATGATGATTTTGAAGCCCACAATCCCTTTCATTTGTTTCTCTAACAGTTCATTAGACAACGTATGCCATAACACTGGCTGTTCCCTATGGCTTTCGTAAGTCTCTAGCATCTTTGTTAATTCCTTTACCAGTTCCGCCTTTTCTAGCAGTTCAGCCTTTCCATATACATGCACAGCTTGATAATTCCACGTCGGCACGGCTTCTTTTTCATACCATGAAGATGATATGTAAGCATGTGGCCCTTGAAAAATCACGAGCACCTTCTCATTTTCTTCAAACGTTTTCCACTGAGGATTTCCAATCGCCATATGACCTGTGATCACATACGAATCCTCAATTTGATGAAAACTCACTGGAATATGTGTCGCAATAGGTTTTTCATACGTTGTGGTCACAACTGTTGCAAATGAATGTGATTGAATAAATGCTTTTACTTCCTCCAAATCTTTCACTTGAAAAAATGATGGAATATGCATATTCCCTTCCCCCTTTTTGATCAGTTCAGTGTTTTGGTCATAATAAAATCCATTTGCTCTTCGTCTCCCATAAGGAAAGCGTGCACCCCTGTTTGAACAAACCCAAGCTTTTGATAAAATGCGATGGCCGCTCTATTGTGCTCCCACACCCCAAGCCAAACATCACGTTTATCATATTTCTTTGCGATCTCAAAGGCTTGATTGATTAAAAATCGTCCTAACCCTTGCTTTTGAAACGACTGCTTGATATAAATTCTTTCAATCTCTAACGCTTTACTTCCCATCTCCTCTGACTGCGCCTCGTCCATATTGACCTTCAAATAACCAGCAACTTCACCACTCACTTGAACAAAATAGAACTGTGAAGATGGATGATGTAATTCTTTTAACAGCTGGTTCGGATGAAAGGCTTTCTTTACGTAAGCATCAATATGTTCAGCTTTGTTTTGATCCTGAAAGGTCTCTTTAAACGTGTCGATTCCGACTTTCTGCAGCTCTTCTATATGCTGTTCATTGCACAGAATAAAAGTGACGGTCATTGAAGTCATCACTCCTTATCATTTAGTAACATCTCTTATTTCCTTTTTTCACATAATCCCAATCTTTTTCGATATTTTTTCTCACCCTTAGAAGATACTCATAAATCTGTTCCGCTTCCTCTTCAGAAAACCCATCCAGCGCTACTTGATTCGAGTAATCATTTTCTCGTTTGATCATTGGATATACGGCTTTCCCTTTATCGGTTGGAAAAAGCTTTTTGATTTTTTTATTCACCGGGTCATCTTTCTTCTCAATAAAACCATGCAGCTCTAGTTTTTTGATGGCACGGGCAGCCGTTGTTCGATCCACCTTAATCATTTCCGCCAGCTTTTCCTGAATGATGCCAGGCTCCTCACAAATACGCACAAGATACAAATACTGCCCCTTCGTTAAATCGTACTCTTTAAATTCAATATTACTAATCGAATCAAGTGCCCGAGCAATGACGCCGATCTCCCGCAAAATCTCTTTCATATACCTCGACTCCTTTTGTTGCATTTGCAACAAACAACTACAGTTAGTATAATTGATCAATATTGTATTTGCAACAAAAAACCACTCCCTATTTGGAAGTGGGTTCAACTCTTTCTTTATTTATCACGCTTCTTCGATCCAAACAATCCGAACACGACGGCCAGCGAAACAATGATAGCCACCCAAGTAGAAAAACCCATCTGATCACCGCTTTTCTTTTTAGAAATATCATTTTTTACATCAATTAAAGATATATGTCTCTTATTTTAACGAATGAAAAACGGTGAAGGTTTCAATTCATCATCTCTAATACTTTTTAATGCACTTGACCAATTAAAAATAGACATAACAAAAACCCCTATATTTCAAGGGGTTTTCGAGGGTGTTTACATCATTCCACCCATACCGCCCATGCCGCCCATATCCGGCATTCCGCCGCCTGAGCCGCCTTCTTCTGGTTTGTCAGCAACGACTGCTTCAGTTGTTAGAAGCATTGCTGCAACAGAAGCTGCGTTTTGAAGTGCAGAGCGAGTTACTTTTGTTGGGTCAACGATTCCTTTTTCGATCATGTTTACCCATTCGTTTGTTGCTGCGTTGAAGCCTACGCCAATTTCTTCGTTTTTCAAGCGCTCAACGATGACGGATCCTTCAAGACCTGCGTTGTGAGCGATTTGACGGATTGGCTCTTCAAGAGAACGTAGAACGATGTTCACACCTGTTTGAACGTCACCATCAGCTTCAATTGAAGCGACTTTTTTGTATACATTCACAAGTGCTGTACCACCACCGGATACGATGCCTTCTTCAACTGCTGCACGAGTTGAGTTGAGTGCATCCTCGATGCGTAGCTTACGCTCTTTTAGCTCTGTTTCCGTTGCAGCACCAACTTTGATGACAGCCACGCCGCCAGCTAGTTTTGCAAGACGTTCTTGTAATTTTTCTTTATCGAATTCAGAAGTTGTTTCTTCAACTTGCGCACGGATTTGGTTTACACGAGCTGCGATTTGAGCAGAATCTCCTGAGCCTTCTACGATTGTTGTGTTTTCTTTTGTCACAACGACTTTAGACGCGCGGCCAAGCTGACCAATTTCAGTTGATTTCAGGTCAAGTCCTAGGTCTTCTGTGATTAATTCTCCGCCAGTTAGAACAGAGATGTCTTCAAGCATTGCTTTACGACGATCACCGAATCCAGGTGCTTTTACTGCCACTGCGTTGAATGTACCACGAAGTTTGTTCACAACAAGTGTTGCAAGTGCTTCGCCTTCTACATCTTCAGCAATGATCAATAATGGTTTTCCTTGTTGTACCACTTGCTCAAGTACAGGAAGGATTTCTTGAATGTTCGTGATCTTTTTGTCTGTGATTAAGATGTAAGGATTTTCAAGAACGGCTTCCATCTTATCAGAATCCGTCACCATGTATGGTGAAGCGTAACCGCGGTCAAATTGCATCCCTTCAACCACTTCAAGCTCAGTCGTGAAACCTTTAGACTCTTCGATTGTAATAACACCGTCATTACCTACACGCTCCATTGCCTCAGCAATCAAGCTTCCTACTTCTTCATCTGCTGCAGAAATGGACGCAACTTGAGCAATTGATTCTTTGCCTTCGATTGGTTTA
Organism: Bacillus pumilus; assembly: GCF_024498355.1. Lineage (GTDB taxonomy): Bacteria > Bacillota > Bacilli > Bacillales > Bacillaceae > Bacillus > Bacillus pumilus_P. Next base: position 588,307 of record NZ_CP101833.1, on the reverse strand, counting down.
GAAATCTCGTGCAAGCCTTCAAGTGCTACTTTCACTGCTTCTTCGATCCCTTTACGAACGCCAACAGGGTTTGCACCAGCTGTTACGTTTTTCAGACCTTCACGAATCATTGCTTGAGCTAGAACCGTTGCCGTTGTTGTACCGTCACCAGCTACGTCGTTTGTTTTGCTTGCGACTTCAGCCACAAGTTTTGCACCCATGTTTTCAAATGCATCTTCTAATTCGATTTCTTTTGCAATCGTTACACCATCATTTGTGATAAGTGGAGAACCGAATTTTTTCTCAAGAACCACGTTACGTCCTTTAGGTCCTAAAGTTACTTTTACAGCATCTGCAAGTGCATCTACACCACGTAACATCGCACGGCGTGCTTCTTCACTGAACTTAATATCTTTTGCCATAATAACAAAACCTCCTCAGTCTTTTTAGAAATGTATCTCAATATTTTATATGTGATTAACCAATAACAGCTAAAATGTCGCTCTCACGAAGGATTAAATATTCTTTGCCTTCATATTTCACTTCAGTGCCTGCATATTTTGAGAAGATAATGCGGTCGCCTGTATTGACTTCTAACGCAACGCGCTCACCACTTTCAAGTACACGACCTGAACCTGCTGCAACAATTTTACCTTCTTGTGGTTTTTCTTTTGCAGAATCCGGTAAGACAATACCGCTAGCGGTTTTTTCCTCAGATTCAACGAGTTCAATGATTACGCGATCGCCTAATGGCTTTAACATAAGAAACAACCTCCTCAATTTTTATATGTAGTCTTTTTTAGCACTCATCACTAGCGAGTGCTAACACATTTATTATAATAAAGAATGTCTTCTGCAATTTCAAGTAAAAACCTTTAAAAATTTTTGCGCTTTCATGATCTTTTTCCATCACTGATTCTTTCCTTTTCAACGAAAAAGAAGACTTGTGTTACAATAAATCTAGTTCTTTTAGTAAAGGGGTTTTCGTTACTTGAAAAAACAATATTGGTACATCATCTTAACTTATATATTGGTACAGGTTTCTGCTATTCCTTATGTGCTCATCATGAAATGGTTAGGATTCATTAAGACACCAATGACACAAGCAGAGCTCTCACAATTGTCGGGAACTTGGACAATCATCAGCTTCTGTATTGGATTGATCATTATTTTGCTCATCCTGCGGACAGTACCAAAAGCTTCACTACGAAATGAAGCACCGGTTTCAGCCGGGTCTGCCATCGCTTGGATCATTGGCGGTTTCTTTCTCTCCCTCTTTGCGCAATCGATTGCAGGAGTGATTGAGCAGTATGCATTTGGCATTGGCCGTGAGTCAGAAAATACACAAGCGATTTTATCTATTATGGATGCCGTTCCTTGGCTTGTGATCGTCATCGCCCTGATTGGACCTATCTTAGAGGAAATCATTTTCCGAAAAATCATTTTTGGAGTGATCTACGAAAAGACGAATTTTTTCATTGGGGCACTTGTTAGTTCAGTGGTTTTCGCCGCTGTACACACTGATTTTGCCCATATCTTGCTCTATACCGCGATGGGCTTTACCTTTGCCTTTTTATATGCGAAAACAAAACGAATCATTGTTCCAATCGGCGCTCATATGCTCATGAACTCGCTCGTCATTCTTGTGCAGATTGAGCCAGTGAAAAAAATGATTGAAGAACAATCTCAAACAATGCAAATGATTATTGGAGGCTTTTTCTCATGAGAAACCCTGTCGTATGGGGCATCATTTATTTTGCAGTAGGTGTGGCTTTCACCTATATGGCCATCCAAAACCCAGGTGACATGTGGTCATTTTACAGCATTTTGCTGATGGTGTTTGCGGCCTATAATATCAATATCGCGTTTAAAATGTTTGCCTTCTCTGTCAAACTAAAAAAACAACAGCAAAAATAAATCAAAAACCATTTTCCGCCGCTAGGAAAATGGTTTTTTTATGGAGGTCGTGTCTTCATGGAACATGAAAAACTGAGAATCATGAACGAGCAGCATGAAACGATTGGAGTTGCCGCCCGTTCAGATGTCCATGCCCAAGGTCTTTGGCTTTTTGGCTTTTAAAAAAGGAATATAACACAGTCTATCTCTATTTTCAGCTAAGAAGTCCCGCAAAAAAGGAGTTTCCTTCTCTGCTTGATATCACAGCAGCAGGCCACCTTCTTGCAGATGAACAGCCTTCTGATGGCATCAGAGAGGTCGAAGAAGAGCTTGGTCTCTCTATCCCTTTTGAAGACCTTACCTTTGCAGGTGTCATGCAGGATGAAATCCATATCCCTTCGTTCATCGACCGTGAGTTCTGCCACGTGTACCTTTATAAATCAAGGGGAGCCTGTGAACGTTCAATTACAGAAAAAAGAAGTCGCTGGTCTTTACAGAACGAGATTCATCGATGCACAGCACCTTTTAACAGGTCAATGTGAAAGGATTCAGGTAGAGGGCTTTGAGATTGATGCAGCCGGAGAACGGCGTGAGGAAAGCAGAGAAGTAGATGTACACGACTTTGTCCCTCATGAGCCCGGTTATTATCAGCGCCTCTTTCACGCCATCAATCAATTTCGATCACAATAGAAAAAGCATCGTGATCACCATTTGGATCACGATGCTTTTTTATGAGACATAATGACTTTCTTTCTCCTCTGTTTGCTGCATTTTGCGATAGGTCACTCTTGAAATGACAATACTCACTTCATACAAAACGAGCATTGGCAAGGTAACCATGAGGTGAGAAACAAGCTCTGGCGGTGTAATGAGTGCGGCAATGACAAGGAGGACAAAATAGGCATACTTCCGTATTTTTGATAAAAACATCGGTGTGATGATGCCAAGTCTTGTGAGAAACATCAACACAACGGGCATCTGAAACAAAAAGCCAAATGGAAGTGTTAACTGCATCAGAAATGTAAAATACTCATGAATCCCAATCACTTGCTCTACATTTAAATCATTCGACATCCGCATCAGAAAATCGACGACAAAGGGAAACAAAATAAAATAAGAGAAAGCCACACCGCTCAAAAATAAAAGCAGTGCAATCGGAATGTAAGCAAGTGTCACCTTTCTTTCTTTTTCATATAAACCAGGGCTCACAAACGCCCATAGCTGATATAAAATCACGGGACACGTCAAAACCAAAGCAATGACAAATGCGAACTGCATAAACACGTACAGTGGATCTGTGAGCTTAAATGCGTTTAATGTCAGTGTTGCCGCTTCATCGGTATTTTGCAAATACACAATGACCGGCTTAGCGAGAAAAAAACCTGCCGCCATAAAGGCAACAAAAAACATCGCAATGATCACTAAACGTTTTCGCAGTTCCACAATATGCTCCATAAGCGGCATATCTTTGACATTCATGAAGCTCATCCTATTCTACTGATCTTCTTTTTTCTTTTTTTCTTCCTGATCATCAGCTAAACCTTTTGTGGCATTTTTAAATTCACGTAATGTATCTCCTGCTGCTCTTCCTAATTGAGGAAGCTTTTTCGGCCCAAAAATAATGAGCGCAACAATCGCAATCAGAACCAAACTTCCAGGACCGATCGGACCCATTTGCTCCACCCCCTTTACCCCTTTTCATCAGTCCTCCTGCGTAACAGAGTAATGCTTTAAGAAATACACAAGAGACTGAAGTTCAACCGCCAAATCTATATGATGAATTCGAATGTGTTCCGGCACATTCAATCGAGCCGGCGTAAAGTTAAGGATTCCTTTGATGCCAAGGGCAATCAAACGATCTGTAATGGATTGAGCTGCTACGGCAGGTACTGTCAAAATCGCAACAGGAATATCTCCTACCTCTTGAACATGCTCTTCAAGCTTATCCAAATCATAGACAGGCACGCCGCCTATCTCACTTCCTATTTTACTCTCATTGACGTCAAAAGCCATTGAAATTTTTGTATTATTATTTTTTATGAAATTATAGTGTAAAAAAGCAGTCCCTAAATTCCCGACACCGATGAGCATAACATTGGTCATTTCATCTTGGTCAAGGGTCTTTCTGAAGAAGGTCAAGAGGTAATCGACATTATAGCCATACCCTTTCTTCCCTAGTGCACCAAAATACGAAAAATCTCGGCGAATGGTGGCAGAATCCACTTTGACTGCATCACTAAGCTCTGCCGATGACACCCTTTGTTTTCCTGATGCATGCAGATTTTTTAAAAAACGGTAGTAAAGCGGCAAACGTTTGGCTGTCGCTTGTGGAATTTTTGACTGGTCTATATTCATATAAGGTCCTCCAACTTAAATATCAGATGCTCTGTGAAAATCACCGTTTTTCCCGCCTGTCTTTTCAACTAGATAGGTAGGACCGATGATCATGTCTTTATCAATCGCTTTGCACATGTCGTAAACGGTCAGTGCACATACTGAAGCAGAAGTGAGCGCTTCCATCTCAACACCCGTACTTCCTTTTGTTTTGACCTGTACTTGTATGTTCAGAATGTGCGCATTTCCGTCATCCTCCCAATCAAAGGAGATATCCACGCCTTTTAGTACAAGCGGATGACACATTGGAATGATGTTGGACGTTTGCTTTGCTGCCATGATGCCAGCAACCTGTGCGACAGACAGCACATCCCCTTTTCCAATTTCACGTTGTTGTATTTTATGAAATACTTCTTTTATCATACGAACGCTTGAAGCAGCAACGGCGGTTCTCACTGTAGACGATTTGTTACTAATGTCGACCATCTTTGCTCTTCCTTGTTCGTTAAAGTGGCTAAATTGACTCATCTTTCAACGCTCCCTCACTCAAATCATACACTATTTTTTCCTATCTGTCTTTCATTTGACCATTGCGATTGTATGTAAGATTTGCCGGTTTACTGCTGATAAGCTACACTTAACATATTATAGCAGAGGTGAAGTTACATGATGATTCTACAAGTGAATCAGCTGTCCAAATCGTTTGGCGCTGATACCGTTTTAACGAATATAAAATTGGAAGTCAAAGCAAAGGATCGTATTGCCATTGTTGGTCGTAACGGCGCAGGCAAATCCACGCTTTTAAAAATTATTGCCGGTCAAATGTCTTACGAGCAAGGTGAGATCATCAAACCGAAAGACCTATCAATCGGCTATTTAGCACAGCACACCGATGTGACGTCTACACGTACGTTAAAAGACGAATTATTATCGGTTTTTGATCATTTAAAAGAAATGGAACAAGAGATGAGAACCATTGAGGAAAAAATGGCTTCTTCCACAGGTTCAGAGCTGGATTCCCTGATGAAAACCTATGACAGGCTGCAGCAGGAATTTAAGGATCAAGGCGGCTATCAATATGAAGCAGATGTCCGCTCCATTCTTCATGGGCTCGGATTTAGTCATTTTGAAGATGACTCAACCGTCCAATCCTTAAGCGGCGGTCAGAAAACCCGTCTAGCGCTTGGAAAGCTATTATTAATGAAACCAGAACTCTTAATTCTGGACGAGCCGACCAACCATTTAGATATTGATACCTTATCATGGCTTGAGCAGTATTTGCAAAATTATACAGGAGCTATTCTCATCGTTTCCCATGACCGCTATTTCTTAGACAAAGTCGTCAACCATGTCTATGAAGTCTCAAGAACAGCAATGAAAAAGTTTGCAGGGAACTATAGTAAGTATCTTGAGCTGAAAGCGGAGCAGCTAGAGCGTGATATGAAGCTCTATGAAAAGCAGCAAGAAGAAATCTCAAAGCTCCAGGATTTCGTGGATCGCAACCTAGCAAGAGCCTCTACCACAAAGCGGGCTCAGAGCAGACGGAAGCAGCTGGAACGAATGGATCGTTTAGATAAGCCATTAGGTGATGAAAAATCCGCAAGCTTTCATTTTGATATTACGAGACAAAGCGGCAATGATGTGCTGAAGGTGCATGATCTCGATATTAGCTATGATGAAAAAACGCCGCTCCTATCCTCTCTTTCTTTTCATATCAAACGCGAGGATAGTGTGGCACTCATTGGTCCTAACGGAATTGGAAAATCAACACTTTTAAAAACCTTAACGAATGCATTAACACCTGTAAAAGGCGACATCAGCTTTGGGTCTCATGTCACCATCGGCTATTATGACCAAGAACAAGCCAAACTGACATCCTCCAAGAAAGTGCTAAATGAGCTTTGGGATGATTATCCTCATATGAATGAAAAAGAAATCCGGACATGTTTAGGCAACTTCCTTTTCTCCGGTGATGATGTCTTAAAGCCCGTTCATGCACTAAGTGGTGGAGAAAAAGCGCGTCTTGCGCTGGCGAAGCTGATGCTGCAAAAAGCCAATTTCCTCATTCTCGATGAACCGACTAACCACCTTGACTTAGATAGTAAGGAAATTTTAGAGAATGCGCTGATTGATTATCCAGGAACCATCTTATTTGTCTCTCATGACCGGTATTTTATCAACCGTCTGGCAACAAAAGTGTTCGAGCTGTCGCGAGCAGAAACAAAAGAATATCTTGGTGACTATGACTACTACCTTGAAAAGAAAAACGAACAATTAGAGCTTGAAGCGCTCAAAGATCACGAGCCGTCTAAAAAGCACGCAGAAAAACCAGTAGAAACAACCAAGCTTTCCTATGCTGAAGAAAAAGAACTGAAAAAGAAAGAAAGACAAAAACAGCGCAGAATCGAAGAAATTGAAGAGCGGATCGCCGTCATTGAAGAGAAGCTTGGTGAAAATGAACAGCTTTTATGTGATCCTGCTATTTTCCAAGATCACGAGAAGGTCCAAGCCATTCAAACAGAAAATGATGCGCTTAATCAAGAGCTCGAATCACTTTTTGCAGAGTGGGAAGACCTATCAGAATCTTAAAGGGTGCCCTAACGGGTGCTCTTTTTCTTTCAGTGATAATTTATTATCCACAATGATACCCACAATAACTTCTTGATTATTATTAAACACTTCGGACTTATCCACTTTATCCACAGAGTTTTAATCACATATCCACAGAAAAGATCCTATTTGTACACATTCTCTTCATTTTAAAACGAAATTTTCTAATAATTGTGGATATATCACGTTTACATGTGAATAAATCGCTTTCATTTCAAATGAAAAAACCCCTGTATATCCACAGGAGTCTTCATTCATATGAGACAAGCGGTAATCCAGGCTGACCGTTCATTGCCATATCGCCTCTTATTCCTTTTTCAAACGCAATGGTACCCGCAGCAGCAATCATGGCTGCATTATCTGTACAAAGAGACAATGGCGGTATGGTGACACTCACTTCAGGCAGCTTCGTAAATGCTGACGTTAAAGCTTCTCTCAATCCTTTATTGGCAGCGACTCCCCCAGCTAAAACAACCTGCTTCACACCATATGCCTCAGCCGCTTTTAATGTCTTTCCAACAAGCACCTCAATGACGCTTTCTTGAAAACTTGCCGCCAAATTCTCTGGAGCAATCGTTTCTCCCTTTTGGGATGCATTGTGTAATGTGTTGATCACAGCTGATTTTAAACCACTGAAACTAAAATGATAAGAGCCTTCTTCAAGCCATGCTCGAGGAAGCTTGACCATCGGCTCTCCTTCATGTGCTAATCGATCAATGTGAGGCCCGCCTGGATAAGGAAGACCCATCGTCCGAGCCACTTTGTCATACGCTTCTCCAGCCGCATCATCTAATGTTTCACCGATGACTTCAAAGGCCCCATGCTCTTTCATTAGAACAAGCTCAGTATGCCCGCCAGAGACGACAAGAGCTAAACAAGGAAACAGCAATTCACCAACGAGCTGATTCGCATAAATATGTCCAGCAATATGATGAACACCAACGAGAGGAATTTGATGAGCAAAGCTCAGTGCCTTGGCTGCATTGACGCCGATCAGAAGTGCACCGACTAAGCCCGGTCCTTCTGTGACAGCAATGGCATCTAAATCCTTAAAGCTCATGTTGGCCTGTGCCATCACTTCTTCTAATACGATGGTCACTTGCTCCACGTGATGCCTTGATGCGATTTCTGGCACAACACCGCCAAATCGTTTATGACTTTCTATTTGTGAGGCAACAACATTCGCTACAATTTCTTTCCCATTTTTCACAATGGACGCAGCTGTTTCGTCACAGCTTGTTTCTATACCTAATATGAATCGATCTTTTTGTTCACTCATTTATATTCACCCACATGACTAATGCATCTTCCCCATTATCTGTATAATAGTTCTTTCGAATAGAAGCTGGTCGGAAACCAAGCTTTTCATAAAGGGATTGTGCTGGGGTATTCGATACCCGCACCTCTAATGAAAGATGATCTGTCTTTTTTTCTTTGCAAAATTCCATGACATATCGAAGCAATGCTTCCCCGTAGCCTTTTCCTCTATGCTCAGGGAGAATCGCAATATTCGTAATTTGTGCATCGTCCATGACAATCCAGACTCCGCAATACCCAACAGGCTGCTTATCTTCTTCAATGAGGAAATAATGGCTGTATTGGTTATGGAGAATCTCATAGACAAACGATTCTTTTTTCCATGGTGCTGTAAACGCATGCACTTCAATCGTATACACCTCTGGAATGTCCTCTACTGTCATTCTTCGAATCTCTGCTGTGTTGAGATTATTTTTGTCCTTCAAGCCATTTCACTTCCGCTTCTGCCAAACGAATATAGTTAGGGACAAGCTGATGGACATCTTCAACAGGGCGATCTGCTCCTAAAAACGCAAGCACTGAAGGTCTTGGATTATGAAATGCCCCCTCTGCCAAAACAGCAGTCTCTCCTAAAATGGAGCGAATGCTCTCTTGATGAAGATGCACATCATGTCCAAGAAATAAGACAGGCTTTCCTCCATGCTTCAGCTCATGAAGCCAATCCGTGAGCAAGATATTTTGGTCTGGTTTGACCTCTTTGATCTTTCCTTCTTCAAACGTATATAGCCCAGTATAAACTTGTCCTCTTCTCGCATCAAATAGTGGCGAGATCCATCCATCAAAATATTGACCATTTGCAGCGAGTGTTTCTAAACTCGAAACAGCAGATATCGGGATAGACAGCGTCCACGCAAGTGTTTTTGCAATGGTCACACCGATTCTGACGCCAGTGTAGGAACCAGGTCCTTTTGCTACAACGATTTTGCTTAGTTCGCTTGGCGCTACACCACATTCTTTCATCAGTGCTTCAACTGTCGGCATCGCTCGGACGGAATGGTTCTTTTTTAAGTACGTGATGCTCTCGCCAATCACTGCGAAATCTCTGACAAGAGCAATTCCTAGTGTATGGTTTGACGTATCAATCGCCAGTATGGTCAAATTCTTTCATCTCCTTACAAAGGGTCTCATAGCGCTCCCCTTTTGCATAAAACGTGAGATGACGTTCTTCTTCACGTTCTGTTCTCAGCATGTCAATTTTTAAATATGATGAAGGCAATTGCGGTTCAATGAGATGTGCCCATTCAACCAAGCATACACCTTCGCCCTCAAAATATTCTTCGAGTCCGATATCTTCTTCCGCATCTTCCATGCGGTACACATCCATATGATAAAGTGGCAGTCTGCCATCGGTATATTCTTTAATAATGGTAAAGGTGGGGCTGTTGACGATACGGGTAATACCTAAGCCTTCTGCAAAACCTTTTGAAAAAGTGGTTTTGCCTGCGCCTAAATCCCCTTCTAATGTCAATACATCGCCTGGCATCACAAGTTTGGCCAAAGCACCGGCAATTCGTTTCGTCTCATCCGCACCTTTTGTCGTCCATGTTAATTTCACAGTTGGTGTCACCTCATTTCTTAAAATGATTATATCCTTTTTTCATTAACGTTGTTGATTGATCATTGTCTTTTAAAATGACGCTGGCCGCTTGATCATCTTTGACTTGTCCAATGCGTGTGATCTGAATGTCTTCTCTTTTACATTGCGTTTCAAAGCTTTTCCAATCATTCTCTGGAATCGTGCCAGTTAAAACAAAGTCCTCTCCCCCAAATAACACCCATTCAAGCCAGTCTTTGCGTAACAGAGGTAAATCTGGATGTTTTGGGAGCTTGTCAGCTTCAATCTCCATCGTCACATGGCTTGCTTCTGCTATCTCATTCAGCTCACTCGCTAATCCATCACTGACATCATTCAAGGTCACCCGCGGGAAGCTTGAGCAAATGTGTCCAGCAGCAATGTGAGGCTGAGGCATTTTGTGACGCTCAAGAAAAAAAGCAGAATTGATCGCCTTTGCAGAGTCTACCTCGTTCATTAAAAGTGATAATCCAGCAGCTGATGAACCGAGCTCACCTGTAACAAATACAATATCTCCTGCTTGAGCACTGTGGCGGTAACAAGCTTTTCCCTTTGGAACCTCACCAATGACCGTCACCGTAATGACAAAGTCACTGCGGATGGCTACCGTATCCCCACCGATCAAATCCATTTGATATGTGTCAGCCAAAGCTTTCATTCCCTCGTAAAGAGCAGTGACGATTGTCTCATCACCATGAGGCGGGATCGCAATCGATACAAGATAGTACTTTGGTGTTCCTCCCATTGCGGCGATATCACTGACATTGACTGCCAGCGCTTTAAAGCCAACCTCAAAGGGCGTGGAAAAATCAAAACGAAAATGAACATGCTCCACCATTGTATCAACACAAACGACCTCTTCACAATGTGAATGAGGTTGATAAACACTTGCATCATCACCGATCCCCATGACCAAGGAACATTGATGTGTTTCTTTTGGTGTAATCCGGCGAATAAGATCAAATTCATCCATAAAAAAGACAGCCCCTTCATGCAATCAATTAATTGAGTAGACATGATGTCAGACACAGTTAGTATTAGTGTAGCGAATATGAGCCTCAGTTCCAACTAAAAATGATATAAAGAAAGCCTGGTATGAAAAAACCAGGCTGTGTTGAAGTCATCTATCTTTTCTTTTCACATATAGTGTAGCCAAATGCAAGCTGTTTCACCGCATCATGGTTACTTGTTGAAAGAAAAAGACATAAAAAAAAACGAAACTATACGTTTTCGTTTACAAGTCATAAAAAATGGCGGTCCGGACGGGACTCGAACCCGCGACCTCCTGCGTGACAGGCAGGCATTCTAACCAACTGAACTACCGGACCATTTGGGTTGCACTTAATGAGTACTCCCTATTGGTGTATAAAATAATTTGGTTGCGGGGGCAGGATTTGAACCTGCGACCTTCGGGTTATGAGCCCGACGAGCTACCGAACTGCTCCACCCCGCGACGATATAAAAATAACAAGCTTGGCGGCGTCCTACTCTCACAGGGGGAGACCCCCAACTACCATCGGCGCTGAAGAGCTTAACTTCCGTGTTCGGTATGGGAACGGGTGTGACCTCTTCGCTATCGCCACCAAACCTGATGGAGAGAATGTTCTCTCAAAACTAGATAACAACGTTCATGCTTCACATTAGAATATAGGTTAAGTCCTCGATCTATTAGTATCTGTCAGCTCCACGTGTCACCACGCTTCCACCTCAGACCTATCAACCTGATCATCTTTCAGGGATCTTACTTCCTTGCGGAATGGGAAATCTCATCTTGAGGGGGGCTTCATGCTTAGATGCTTTCAGCACTTATCCCGTCCGCACATAGCTACCCAGCGATGCCCTTGGCAGAACAACTGGTACACCAGCGGTGCGTCCATCCCGGTCCTCTCGTACTAAGGACAGCTCCTCTCAAATTTCCTGCGCCCGCGACGGATAGGGACCGAACTGTCTCACGACGTTCTGAACCCAGCTCGCGTACCGCTTTAATGGGCGAACAGCCCAACCCTTGGGACCGACTACAGCCCCAGGATGCGATGAGCCGACATCGAGGTGCCAAACCTCCCCGTCGATGTGGACTCTTGGGGGAGATAAGCCTGTTATCCCCGGGGTAGCTTTTATCCGTTGAGCGATGGCCCTTCCATGCGGAACCACCGGATCACTAAGCCCGACTTTCGTCCCTGCTCGACTTGTAGGTCTCGCAGTCAAGCTCCCTTGTGCCTTTACACTCTGCGAATGATTTCCAACCATTCTGAGGGAACCTTTGGGCGCCTCCGTTACATTTTAGGAGGCGACCGCCCCAGTCAAACTGCCCACCTGACACTGTCTCCCTGCCCGATAAGGGCAGCGGGTTAGAAGGTCAATACAGCCAGGGTAGTATCCCACCGATGCCTCCACCGAAGCTAGCGCTCCGGTTTCCAAGGCTCCTACCTATCCTGTACAAGCTGTACCAACATTCAATATCAGGCTGCAGTAAAGCTCCACGGGGTCTTTCCGTCCTGTCGCGGGTAACCTGCATCTTCACAGGTACTATAATTTCACCGAGTCTCTCGTTGAGACAGTGCCCAGATCGTTGCGCCTTTCGTGCGGGTCGGAACTTACCCGACAAGGAATTTCGCTACCTTAGGACCGTTATAGTTACGGCCGCCGTTTACTGGGGCTTCAATTCGCACCTTCGCTTACGCTAAGCGCTCCTCTTAACCTTCCAGCACCGGGCAGGCGTCAGCCCCTATACTTCGCCTTACGGCTTCGCAGAGACCTGTGTTTTTGCTAAACAGTCGCCTGGGCCTATTCACTGCGGCTTCTCGGGGCTTTAACACCCTAAGAAGCACCCCTTCTCCCGAAGTTACGGGGTCATTTTGCCGAGTTCCTTAACGAGAGTTCTCTCGATCACCTTAGGATTCTCTCCTCGCCTACCTGTGTCGGTTTGCGGTACGGGCACCTCTCACCTCGCTAGAGGCTTTTCTTGGCAGTGTGGAATCAGGAACTTCGCTACTAAATTTCGCTCGCCATCACAGCTCAGCCTTTACGGGAAACGGATTTGCCTATTTCCCAGCCTAACTGCTTGGACGCGGATATCCAATACCGCGCTTACCCTATCCTCCTGCGTCCCCCCATTGCTCAAATGGTGAGGAGGTGGTACAGGAATATCAACCTGTTGTCCATCGCCTACGCCTTTCGGCCTCGGCTTAGGTCCCGACTAACCCTGAGCGGACGAGCCTTCCTCAGGAAACCTTAGGCATTCGGTGGACGGGATTCTCACCCGTCTTTCGCTACTCATACCGGCATTCTCACTTCTAAGCGCTCCACCAGTCCTTCCGGTCTGGCTTCACAGCCCTTAGAACGCTCTCCTACCACTGTTCGTAAGAACAGTCCGCAGCTTCGGTGATACGTTTAGCCCCGGTACATTTTCGGCGCAGAGTCACTCGACCAGTGAGCTATTACGCACTCTTTAAATGGTGGCTGCTTCTAAGCCAACATCCTGGTTGTCTAAGCAACTCCACATCCTTTTCCACTTAACGTATACTTTGGGACCTTAGCTGGCGGTCTGGGCTGTTTCCCTTTCGACTACGGATCTTATCACTCGCAGTCTGACTCCCAAGGATAAGTCATCGGCATTCGGAGTTTGACTGAATTCGGTAACCCGGTAGGGGCCCCTAGTCCAATCAGTGCTCTACCTCCGAGACTCTTACCTTGAGGCTAGCCCTAAAGCTATTTCGGAGAGAACCAGCTATCTCCAGGTTCGATTGGCATTTCACCCCTACCCACACCTCATCCCCGCACTTTTCAACGTGCGTGGGTTCGGGCCTCCATTCAGTGTTACCTGAACTTCACCCTGGACATGGGTAGATCACCTGGTTTCGGGTCTACGACCACGTACTCATGCGCCCTATTCAGACTCGCTTTCGCTGCGGCTCCGCATCTTCTGCTTAACCTTGCACGGGATCGTAACTCGCCGGTTCATTCTACAAAAGGCACGCCATCACCCGTTAACGGGCTCTGACTACTTGTAGGCACACGGTTTCAGGATCTATTTCACTCCCCTTCCGGGGTGCTTTTCACCTTTCCCTCACGGTACTGGTTCACTATCGGTCACTAGGGAGTATTTAGCCTTGGGAGATGGTCCTCCCGGATTCCGACGGAATTTCACGTGTTCCGCCGTACTCAGGATCCACTCTGGAGGGAATGACATTTCAGTTACAGGGCTGTTACCTTCTCTGGCGGGCCTTTCCAGACCTCTTCGCTTATATCATTCCTTTGTAACTCCGTATAGAGTGTCCTACAACCCCAAGAGGCAAGCCTCTTGGTTTGGGCTGTTCCCGTTTCGCTCGCCGCTACTTAGGGAATCGCATTTGCTTTCTCTTCCTCCGGGTACTTAGATGTTTCAGTTCCCCGGGTATGCCTTCTCATACTCTATGTATTCAAGTATGGATACTACTCCATTACGAGCAGTGGGTTTCCCCATTCGGAAATCTCCGGATCAAAGCTTGCTTACAGCTCCCCGAAGCATATCGGTGTTCGTCCCGTCCTTCATCGGCTCCTAGTGCCAAGGCATCCACCGTGCGCCCTTTCTAACTTAACCATTTCTTACTTTAGAAAGAATCACTATGTGTGATGAACTTTGCATTGCATTCAATGTGAATGTATTACTTATTGTTATCTAGTTTTCAAAGAACAATCCTGTCTCGCTAGAGACATGTTTTGAAGGTATGATCCTTCAAAACTAAACAAGACCAAAACGCACGCTGCTCCATATATCCTTAGAAAGGAGGTGATCCAGCCGCACCTTCCGATACGGCTACCTTGTTACGACTTCACCCCAATCATCTGCCCCACCTTCGGCGGCTGGCTCCATAAAGGTTACCTCACCGACTTCGGGTGTTGCAAACTCTCGTGGTGTGACGGGCGGTGTGTACAAGGCCCGGGAACGTATTCACCGCGGCATGCTGATCCGCGATTACTAGCGATTCCAGCTTCACGCAGTCGAGTTGCAGACTGCGATCCGAACTGAGAACAGATTTATGGGATTCGCTAAACCTTGCGGTCTCGCAGCCCTTTGTTCTGTCCATTGTAGCACGTGTGTAGCCCAGGTCATAAGGGGCATGATGATTTGACGTCATCCCCACCTTCCTCCGGTTTGTCACCGGCAGTCACCTTAGAGTGCCCAACTAAATGCTGGCAACTAAGATCAAGGGTTGCGCTCGTTGCGGGACTTAACCCAACATCTCACGACACGAGCTGACGACAACCATGCACCACCTGTCACTCTGTCCCCGAAGGGAAAGCCCTATCTCTAGGGTTGTCAGAGGATGTCAAGACCTGGTAAGGTTCTTCGCGTTGCTTCGAATTAAACCACATGCTCCACCGCTTGTGCGGGCCCCCGTCAATTCCTTTGAGTTTCAGTCTTGCGACCGTACTCCCCAGGCGGAGTGCTTAATGCGTTAGCTGCAGCACTAAGGGGCGGAAACCCCCTAACACTTAGCACTCATCGTTTACGGCGTGGACTACCAGGGTATCTAATCCTGTTCGCTCCCCACGCTTTCGCTCCTCAGCGTCAGTTACAGACCAGAGAGTCGCCTTCGCCACTGGTGTTCCTCCACATCTCTACGCATTTCACCGCTACACGTGGAATTCCACTCTCCTCTTCTGCACTCAAGTTTCCCAGTTTCCAATGACCCTCCCCGGTTGAGCCGGGGGCTTTCACATCAGACTTAAGAAACCGCCTGCGAGCCCTTTACGCCCAATAATTCCGGACAACGCTTGCCACCTACGTATTACCGCGGCTGCTGGCACGTAGTTAGCCGTGGCTTTCTGGTTAGGTACCGTCAAGGTGCGAGCAGTTACTCTCGCACTTGTTCTTCCCTAACAACAGAGCTTTACGATCCGAAAACCTTCATCACTCACGCGGCGTTGCTCCGTCAGACTTTCGTCCATTGCGGAAGATTCCCTACTGCTGCCTCCCGTAGGAGTCTGGGCCGTGTCTCAGTCCCAGTGTGGCCGATCACCCTCTCAGGTCGGCTACGCATCGTTGCCTTGGTGAGCCATTACCCCACCAACTAGCTAATGCGCCGCGGGTCCATCTGCAAGTGACAGCCGAAACCGTCTTTCATCCTTGAACCATGCGGTTCAAGGAACTATCCGGTATTAGCTCCGGTTTCCCGGAGTTATCCCAGTCTTACAGGCAGGTTACCCACGTGTTACTCACCCGTCCGCCGCTAACATCCGGGAGCAAGCTCCCTTCTGTCCGCTCGACTTGCATGTATTAGGCACGCCGCCAGCGTTCGTCCTGAGCCAGGATCAAACTCTCCGAGGTATGCAGGATGCATATCACACATGCGTTGCTACACGATGTAGCGAACTTAGTATGTGATCCTTCCTGCCTCGTCAGCTTGACTGACTACCTATGATGTATCATAGGATTTTTTATAAAAACTCGAATTAACAGGTACGTTTTGTCTTGTTTAGTTTTCAAAGATCATTTTTTTCAAAATGGAGCGGGTGATGAGAATCGAACTCACGACATCAGCTTGGAAGGCTGAGGTTTTACCACTAAACTACACCCGCGTGGTTTGTATTGGCGCGCCCGAGAGGAGTCGAACCCCTAACCTTTTGATCCGTAGTCAAACGCTCTATCCAATTGAGCTACGGGCGCTTAATCAGGCGACTTAATTATCTTAACATATCATTTTTATTAAGTCAACATCTTTTTGAGATTTGTTTGTCACATGCGTTTGAACGTCTGTGTTTCAAATGCGTCATCAGCGACGAATAAAAATATACCACGGATCATATAAATGGGTCAATACATTTTTGTGAAAAAGTTTAATGTTTTTTAAGAAGTGATTTTTTCTTATATAAATAGAGATGCGATAGCCCTATTTTTCTTCTCTTCTTTCATAATATCAATCATTCTTAAATAAAATCTTTCTAAATCCAAAGGAGGACAAAACATGACCACCTAGAATTTTTATTTATTGGAAAATTCTTAATATTTTCCAAGCATTTAAAGGAGGTAGGAGATGATGAAAAAATTCGTCGCTTTTCAAATCATGATCGCTTTGGTGATAGGAGCTCTTATCGGCCATTTCTTCCCTGACTTCGGAATGGCACTGCGGCCAATTGGTGATGGCTTCATTAGATTGATTAAAATGATCGTTGTTCCTATCGTTTTCTCTACTATTGTGATCGGTGCGGCTGGCAGCGGCGGCATGAAGAAAATGGGTAGCCTCGGATTAAAGACGATCATTTGGTTTGAGGTCATCACAACCATCGTTCTTGGGATCGGTCTATTATTGGCTAATGTCCTAAAGCCCGGCGTTGGACTTGATTTCTCTAAATTAGCTAAGAAAGATATTGGGGAATTAGATGGCTATACTCAGAAAGTCGTTGACTTTAAGCAAATGGTATTAAATATCATTCCAACCAATATCGTCGATGTCATGGCTCAGAATGATTTACTTGCTGTCATTTTCTTCGCTATTTTATTTGGTGTAGCCGCAAGCGGCATCGGTAAAGCATCCGCTCCTGTTCTAACCTTCTTTGAATCAGTGGCACAAATTATGTTTAAGCTAACGCAAATGGTGATGGTGACAGCACCTATTGGGGTTCTTGCATTAATGGCTGCTTCTGTTGGCCAATATGGCATCGTTTTATTAATCCCAATGATGAAGCTTGTCGGGACTGTATTCTTAGGATTATTCATTATTCTATTTGTCTTGTTCCCTCTTGTCGCACTGATCTTCCGTTTTAACTACTTCGAAGTATTAAAAATGATTTGGGATTTGTTCTTAGTTGCCTTTTCCACTACAAGTACAGAAACTGTCCTTCCTCAACTTATGTCACGGATGGAGAAATACGGCTGTCCAAAAAGAATCGTTTCCTTCGTGATCCCTTCTGGTCTTTCTCTGAATTGTGATGGGTCAAGTTTATATTTATCCGTTTCCTGTGTGTTTCTCGCACAAGCGTTTGGCGTCGACATGAGTCTATCACAGCAGCTTCTCATGATGCTTGTCCTTGTATTAACAAGTAAAGGCATTGCAGCTGTGCCATCCGGTTCACTCGTCGTTCTTTTGGCAACGGCCCACGCAGTAGGTCTTCCAGCGGAAGGCGTCGCCATTATCGCCGGTGTTGACAGAATTATGGATATGGCACGAACTGGCGTGAATGTACCAGGGCATGCAGTTGCATGTATTGTCGTATCTAAATGGGAAAAAGTATTCCGTGAGTCTGCATGGGAAGTTCCAAAAGCAGGTGAGGAAACTAAAGGGATGTAATGTCTTCTATCACGCTGAAAAGAAGACAAAGGGCTAAAATGATCTTCATTTTAGTCCTTTGTCAACAATCTGAAGGAAAGGGTCCGCCCTTTCCTTTTCTTATGGTAAAAATGTTTGCTTCAGAACTGCCTTGCCTTCGTCTTGAATCTGCACTTCTGCGTACGCTCCATTGATGATGGTCATTTGTGGCGGAACATGTCCACAATCCATATCATAAACAATCGGGATTTGTAATTCCTTGTGTAATTCTTCATATAGATCCGTATATTCATATCCTTCCACAGGCACATCCACTGCGCTCCGGCCGAACATGATCCCAGAGCAGTCATCAAACCACCCTGCTAATTTTAATTGCACAAGAGATCTCTTCATGCTCGCAGCATTTAATGCGCAGTTTTCGAAATACCATAGAATCGGTTCACCTTTAAGGAATGTTTCTTGAAAAGCCTTCACATCTCCAAAAGGTGTTCCTGCTAAATGACGTATGACATCAATGCAACCACCCAGCAGTCTTCCCTTCACCGTCGTCTCGTGTGGATTAACCGTACGCCATACGGTTGGCTCTGTTAAATGAAAGACATGTTTACTCGGGTGATCATACTGCCATTCCTTTTGATACATAGATGAAGAAAACTGGGTAATGTTCATCTCCCCTGTAGTGGCGAGCACTTTTTCCCACATGGCAGTCGTCTGATCAAGCTCTTCACCTTGGAGATCCACAAAGTTCGGACCATGCGCTGTGGCAATGCCAGTTTTTAATGTGAATGCCAAAAGGAGTACACTCGTATCCGAGTAACCAAGAATCCACTTTTTTTGCATCGATGAGAAATCAAGATGCTCTAGCACTTCAATGAGTAGCTGCCCGCCCCACGGCGGAATGATGTGGTCAATTTCATCACATGTCATCATGTTCTGGAGCTCGTTTGCTCGTTCTGTGGAAGGGGCTGACTTTGCCTTTTCCTGCTGCCATACCGTCTCTCCACATATGACATCATAGCCTCTTTCTTTCATCCGCTTGCATGACAGATGGAACATTTCATGCAAAGATGACTGTACACCTGAGGAAGGGGCTGTGACGCCAATCGTCTGTCCTTTTTGCAAATGCGGATACTGTATCATCTTGTCCACCTCCCTCCACTATTCATCTCTCATCCTATTCATTATAAAGAATATGCCCCTTTTCCAAGGGACATCTCATTTTATTCCTTTTGCCGCAGCACAGTATAGACACCTGCAAAGATACATAGAATCCCAATGAAAGAGCGCATCCCCATCTCTTCTCCCAAAAGCAGCCAGCCAAGAACTGCACCTACGATAGGCTGAAAGAAGAAAAACAGTCCACCGCTTGAGGCATCCATGAGCTGAAGCCCCCTATTCCACAGAAAGAAAGCAAGGGCTGTCGAGATCATGCCAAGATAGAGAATACCGCCCCAAATTTCAGGCCTTGCCATCTGCCCCACATCTAAATGTGGTAAGCGAAATAGAACAGGCGGTGTTAAGACAATGAATGCAATGATGATCGCATATGTTGTTGTGACCACCTGAGGGTATTTTCCTGGAACCCGTTTCAGTAGAACAGACATGAGCGCCCATGTTAAAGCAGCGATGACCAATGAGAGACCTCCAGCAAATTCATCTGTTTGCACTGCGACTGGTCCAATCATTGTGAGTACACCTACTGTAGCAAGCAGGATGGACGCGCATTTTCTCACAGTGATTGATTCTTTTAATAGAAAGAACGCGAAAAGCACCATAAAGGCAGGCGTTGCAGACGTGATGACCGCCCCCATTTGGGCAGATGTGTACATCGTGCCAATTTCTTGGGTCACGATCGAAAGAACATTTCCAATCAGCCCAATCGCTGCAATGAGCGGGATGTCTTTTTTATCTAATCGAAAAGAATAACCCAATCGCCATATGGTGAACACCAAAACGACTCCTGCTACTGCATATCTCATCCATACGAGTTCAAGTGGCGGAACAACCGCTACTGTTACTTTTACAACAACGTACATGCCGCCCCAAATACTTGCAGCAATTGCTAAGTAAAGAGCACCTATATATTTTTCATTCATCCTTTTCCCTCCGTTACTGGATATATTCATCGCCATATCCACAAACGGAGATCACTCTCCGTTATGGACGGAGGGTATTTGGTACATCATGTTCAAACAAAGGCTTCCATAGCATTGTCGTCACCCCAATTGTTTTTATTTTCTGATACTTTATAACAAATTTTGATTCACTTCAATCCTTATTTATCACCATCTTTCTTCATATAATAGAAGATACATAGGGATTGACACGCTGAATTCGTTTTCATATAGTAAGTAAAACTATAGGTGGTCACGAAAAAAGGAGTAGAGATCGTTGGATATTGAAGCTAGGAAACATATTCCCAGCGCGGGACACGAACCGTTTCTCGAGGGGATAAAAGATTGTGTGCCAACTCTGCTCGGTTATATGAGTATTGGGTTTGCCTTCGGAATTGTTGGAATTAGCGCACAGTTAAGTATATGGGACATTGCGCTCTTATCTATTTTTATTTACGCAGGTGCTTCGCAGTTTATCATCTGTGCACTGCTTGTAACAGGGAGTCCCCTTTCCGCTATTGTTTTCACCACATTTATTGTGAATCTGCGGCATTTATTGCTCAGTCTAACGCTCGCCCCTCACTTTACACGTTACTCTTTGAAGCAAAATATCGGATTTGGTCTTTTACTGACTGACGAATCCTTTGGCGTAGCGATGAACAAATTTGCGCAGCAAGGAAAACTGAACAACCGCTGGATGCATGGACTGAACTTAACAGCTTATTTGTGCTGGATTGGTGCCTGTACACTTGGCGGCATTTTTGGTCATTGGATCTCAAATCCTGAAGCGCTTGGTCTTGATTTTGCCCTATCTGCCATGTTTGCTGCGCTCTTGATCCTTTCTTTGCAAACTGTGCCAAAAAATAAGTTAACCCATCGCTTGTCGCTTGTTTTGTATATGGTTGTTGCGATGTTTATTCTGCTTCATTTTGTTCCTTCGCACGTGGCAGTTCTGTTAGCAACCGTGATTGTCGCAACCATTGGGGTGGTGACAGATAAATGATCAGCAGCTTTATGATATGGCTGATTCTTGGTTGTATGATTGTGACAGTTATTCCAAGGGTCGTTCCATTTTTATTTGTACGGAGTATCCAGCTGCCTGAAGTCGTACTCAAGTGGTTATCGTTTATCCCAATTTGTATATTTACTGCGTTGATTGCAGAGCATCTTTTCATACATACTACAACAGGCGTCACCGTTCATTGGATGTATCTTGCGGTCTTGGTTCCGACTGTGCTGATCGCTATTTGGACAAAAAGCTTATCACTCACTGTTCTGATTGGGGTTATGCTGATGGGTACTGCCAGATGGTTTTTCTAAAAGAAAAAGCTTAACCGCATGCGGTTAAGCTTTGTTTCATTTTACGATTCCGTATACAAACCCATCATAGCCTTTTTCACCAACAGTTTGAATAGCTGTTGCCTCAATTCTTGGCTCTTGTTTGAGTAAATCGAAAAATTCACGCGTTCCCTTCACTCGTTCATCCTGATCAGAGGCATGAAGGACTGCTCCATTTCTGATGACATTGTCTGCAATAATGACTGTTCCCTTTTTTGAGAAGTGTAACGCCCACTTCAGATATTTCGGGTTGTTTGGTTTATCTGCATCAATGAAAATCAAATCGAACGGAAGCGTATCCCTCTCTTTTAACTGCGGTAGCGTATCTAATGCTTTTCCTTGCAAAATGATCACCCGTTCCGATAAACCCGCTCTGCTGATGTTTTGCTGTGCGATCTCTACATGATGGCTGACAGCCTCTAATGTGATGAGTTCCCCATCCTCTTCAAGAGCTCGCGCCAGCCAAATGGTACTGTATCCACCGAGTGTCCCGATTTCTAAAATACGTTTTGCATTCTTGGTTTTTGCTAATAAATAAAGCATTTTTCCTTGGGCTGGAGACACATCAATTTCTGGCAGCCCCGCTTGTTTATTCTTGGTAAGAGCTTGCTCCAATACGTCATCTTTAGGAATCAATTTGTCTGTGATATACGCGTCAACTTTCCCCCACACTTGCTCCATTTCATCCATCTCCCTTGATCATCCTCTATCTCAAGTCTACATGACAGTAGTGAGAACGTATAATCAATTCTTTTCACATATCTATTCATTTGATTGATGAAAGGAATGTGATCATGGAGACATGAGGCAAACTGCAAATGGTTCGCACACTTTTCGGAAAGCTACTGGTTTCGTTTATTTTTCACGTCACCTTTTTTATCTTGAAGCTTCCCTTTTGCTTGATCCTTTTTCCCTTCTGCTTTCAGGTTTTGATGATCTGTTGCTTCGCCAAGCTTTTCTTTCACTTGACCTTTGACTTGATTTGTTTTTCCTTTCGCTTTATCCACATGTCCTTTTTCTTCACTCATTTGTCCCACCTCCACGTTTGATACTTTTCATTTAGCCTTTTTGAAAGATAAAAAACATCTGAGTGTGCTATGTACCCGTTTCAGGTATGATAGACATAAAGGAATGAAGGGTTGGTGCTCTGTTCAATGATCCTATCTGAAAACATATTCACAGTTCGTGATTTGACCTATCGTATTCGATCTGCAGCGTTAGCAGATGCCAAACAGTTGTCTGCTCTCAGACTGAAAATCGATGGTGAAACAGAATATTTAGACCGTGAACCAGGCGAAGCCTTTCTAGATGAAAAAGGATTTGAAGCTTTCATTCAAGAGGATTCCAAGCAAAGCCGGCATTTATTTTTGGTCGCTGACATCGAAGGAGAGATTGTAGGCTTTTCAAGATGCGAAGGGCATTCACTCAAGCGCTTTGCTCACAAAGTAACGTTTGGCGTCGCCGTACAGAAGGATGCTTGGGGCTATCACATCGGCAAAGAGCTTTTAGCCGCTTCTATTGACTGGGCAGATAAGCAGGGCATTCAAAAGATTTCACTTCACGTGCTGGAAACCAATCAAAAAGCCATTCGGTTATATGAACACCATGGCTTTGAGATTGAAGGGGTATTAAAAAACGATAAACGACTGGCAGACGGACTGTATGATGATACTGTTGTGATGGGCAGGCAGCGGCCGGTCTCCTGACCGCTTACATGACATAGCCCCATATCATCGAAATAGCACTGTATATCAGGAGCAGCCCCATGACAAACTGGAACGGCCGCTGATAAACAGTCAAAAAACGCTTGAATAAAGAGCCGAACAGACTCCAGCTGAACGTGCCTAAAAATCCAATGAGTGCAAGAATCAGCGTCCATAATATGTACTGCACGCTGGACTGTCCATTTGGCAAAACAAATGTTGAAATCACCGTTAACCCATACAAAAGCGCTTTCGGGTTGATAAATTGCAGCAGCATGCCTGGGATAAAATCATTATAGCGGTCAAGTGTTTCGTCATCGCCGCCTTTACTTTTCATGATTTTGACAGCTAAATAGATCATGTACCCAGCTCCGATGAAAGCCATGACCCAGCCTATTTTCGGCATGACTTGATATAGAATGATATTGAAGAAACAACTCAAACACAAAATGACGAAAAACCCGATACCAACACCTAAACAAAATCGAAATGTTTTCTTGACCCCATATTTATTCGTAAAGACCATGGCCATGATGTTGTTTGGCCCGGGGGTGAAGCTGGTGACAAAAGCATAGATCAACATAGAAAGAATCAAGTTGCCGCCTCCCTTTTATACGTTATTTAGACTATATTTACTTCATCACGTATATTACGTTTTATTGTACCTTTTGGTCTTTATAAAGTAAATACAGAAAGGAGCTTTTTTCATGGAAGACGTACAATCGATTATTTCTAAAAATGTGAGGCAGCTTAGAGATCAAAAAAAGTTAAGCCTCGAAAAGATGGCAGAATTAACTGGTGTGAGCAAAACAATGATTGGACAAATCGAAAGAGGAGAATCAACACCTACCATCACAACTTTGTGGAAAATCGCCAATGGATTAAAGGTGTCTTTTAGTGAGCTCATCTACGCACCGCAGCCTGAAATCAAGGTGGTACGTAAAGAGGATGGACAGGTTTTAACTGAGGACGATGGAAGATATCGTGTGTATACGACTTTTCCCTTTGATGATCGGGGGAAATTCGAAGTGTACCAGGTAGAAATTGATCCTGGCGGGTCGTTACGTGCGAATGAACACATTGGAGGAACAGAGGAATTGATCACCGTTTTTGAGGGAGCGCTTGATGTATCTATCGGTGACGAACAATACATATTAAAAGCTGGCGACTCAATTCGCTTTAAAGCTGACCGTGCCCATGAGTATAAGCAATCAGGAGAACAGATGGTACGGATGCAAATGATTCTTTATTATCCCCATTAAAAAAGCTGACAGGCTTGTCCACCTGTCAGCTTTACGTTTTATTTAATGAAACCCTGGATCTCTCACAACAGTTCCAGTAAATGTGACTCTGTATTTTCCTAAGCCTAATTCTTCAATGGAAGATTGATATAAAATACCGACCCAGCCATCCTTTGCATATGTAATACTTGATGGGATGTTTGACGTCGTATATGTTCTCGTTTCTGAAACAGTTCGACTTGCTTGAACCGTTATTTCACTGTTTGCTTTTTCCTTTGCTTCCACCGGAGGAGCAGTTGTGACCCCAGCACCCGTTAAAACAATTGCCCCAACCAAAACAGAAGATATGACCTTTTTCATAAAAAAATCCCTCCCTTTTTTGTTGAACATATTAACTTTACCATAATTTAGAACTTTAGTAAGTTATTTTTTCATTTTTTTGAAAATTATGATATGATTGTCTTATGCTGGATAGAGAGATTTACATACTTCTATGATTTTCTCCTTATCTCATTCTAGTGAAACAATTGACGACGGAGGTGATTTCATGAAAAAATGGCTCATCTGTTTTCAACTTGTTTTCCTCTTCACCTTGACGACTACACCACTTGCTTCTGCTGCCTCATGCCCTACAGTGAAACCATGTGTCATTGATCCTTAAGCATAAGAAAAGGTCGATCAAGCCTATTCACTTGATCGACCTTTTTATTTATTCTTGCTCTGCTTCCCAGCGAGCAACCTCTTCTCTTACTTTAGGAGCCACTTCTTTTCCAAATAACTCAATGGCTTTTAGCACTTGATCATGCGGCATTGAACCAACTGGTACATGAAGCATAAATCGTGTGATCCCAACATTTTTTCGCAGGTGAATCACTTTCTCAGCTACTGCATCTGGATCTCCCACATACAGTGCGCCTTCTAATGTTCTCGCTGCATCGAACGTAGAACGTGTGTAAGGTCCCCAGCCCCGCTCTCTCGCTAATGTATTCATGACATGCTGTGTGGAAGGGAAGAATTGATCTGCTGCCAGTTCTGTTTCTTGTGCAACAAATCCATGCGAATGTGACGCCACAGTTAATTTCTCCGGGTCATGTCCAGCATGTACAGCCGCTTGCTTGTATAGCTGAACGAGCGGTGCGAACTGTCTAGGACTGCCACCAATGATCGCGAGTACAAGCGGTAACCCCAATAATCCAGCACGCACGACGGATTCACGGTTCCCCCCGCTGCCAATCCAGATTGGAAGTGGATCTTGAACAGGTCTTGGATATACCCCAACATCCTGAATGGCTGGACGATGCTTTCCGCTCCACGTCACACGCTCTGACTGCTGTAATTTCAGGAGTAAATCTAGTTTTTCTTCAAATAATTCTTCATAATCATCTAAGTCATAGCCAAAGAGCGGGAATGATTCAATAAATGATCCACGGCCTGCCATGATCTCTGCACGTCCGTTAGATAGTCCATCTAATGTAGCAAAATCCTGAAATACACGAACAGGATCTGCCGATGAAAGGACTGTCACTGCACTCGTCAGGCGAATATTCTTTGTTTGCGTTGCCGCAGCCGCTAATACGACCGCTGGATTCGATGCAGCGAAATCTTCCCGGTGATGCTCACCTACTCCAAATACATCAAGACCTACTTGGTCTGCTAAAATAATTTCTTCTACTACTTCTCGAATACGCTGTGCGTGACTGACTGTTTTTCCTGTTTGAAAATCAGGTGTTGTTTCTACAAATGTACTAATTCCTAGTTCCATGGATGGAACCCCCTATCTTATAAATATGTCACAAATTCAGAGACAGGCTTTCGGTAGCCTCTCGCTTGTCTGCTTTCTACTTTTTCTTTTCCGAGTGTGATCATTAACACAGGAACCAAATCCGACTCGATGTTCAGAACCTTTTTCATTGCTTCAGGGTCAAAACCAATCATCGGGCAGGTATCCCAGCCTTTGTTTTTGGCGGCGAGCATAAACAGCATGGCAGATAATGAAGCATTGCGGACCGCCTCTTCCTTCTGAAAATCCGCCCCTCTCTGCTCATAAAAGCTCATCGTCTCTCTAACCATTTCTTCATATTGCTGTGCGTTTACAATGCCAAGCATTTTTAAGCCTTCATATATGTTTCCTGCTTGCTCATAAGCGTTCGGGTCTCCCAGCACAATGATAGCTGCTGAAGCGGAATGCACTTTATATTGTCCAAATGCGGCTTCTCTTACTTGTTCTTTGAGACCTTCTGTTTGGACGACGACATATTGTGTATGCTGTAAGTTAAAAGCAGATGGTGCCATCTTGACCTCTTCGAATATGCTGTTAAGCTCTTCTCTCGAAATCGAGATATTCGGCAAAAAATTTGATGCTGATCGTCTTTCACGTACCAATGTATCAAAGCTGAGTGTCATCTTGTTTCTCCTTTTCGCGAAGTTGTTCTGCACCTAAACCAATTTTCTTTAGCAATTCGATGAGCTGCTCTTTTTCTTCTTTTTCAATAAAGGACAGGTTTTGTGAAATGACATCTGTATGTTTAGGAAAAATGTCGTCAAACAATTGCTTTCCTTTATTCGTAAGCCGCACATGGAATACA
The DNA here is from genome assembly GCF_024498355.1 of Bacillus pumilus. Classification (GTDB taxonomy): domain Bacteria; phylum Bacillota; class Bacilli; order Bacillales; family Bacillaceae; genus Bacillus; species Bacillus pumilus_P. Next base: position 561,368 of record NZ_CP101833.1, on the reverse strand, counting down.
CGCTTATCAGATGGCGCACATTGCCTTTTAACCAGTTCTTGTTTTTCTAGCTTGTTCACGACATATGTAATACTTCCACTTGGGATTGATAAAATGTCACTAATTTTTTGGACGGGATGCGGCCCCTTACTATAGAGCAATTCAAGGATCTGAAAATTTTCAAAACCGATATCATAACGTTCAATGTCTTTTTGAATATTTGTAAAAAGGGCTTGATAGGCTTTCAACCACACGCGGAATAGCCTTAAATCTAATTCATGTTCATGCTGCACCATGGCAACTACTCCTTTTTCAAGAAATCCTAAAACTAGGATGAATTTATCCTAACACTAGGATATTTTCTTGTCAACGTGTTTGTTTCATCGAAAAAAGACCACGGTTCAGTGGTCTTTTCGATCTTCATTTAAGACAAAATGCATTTCAGCAATTTGTTGATATTGTTGTACTTCTTGTAATGAAAATCTAGATTCCTGATCCGTTGGAAGGAAAAGAGGAATTCCTTTTCCAATCATGACAGGTACGATTTGAAGAAAAAGCTCATCGACCAATCTTGCTTTTAATAAAGGCTGAAGCAGTTCCCCGCCGCCTACAATCCAGATATGTTGGCCTTTTTCATTTTTTAAACTTGTGATAAATGATAAGAGATCTTCGCGAATGATGTGTGTTCCTTTATGACTATCTTGTAAAGTGCGTGAAACGATATAGCAGGTCTTTTCTTCATAAGGAAATTCATCAGGTGAGAGCTTAAGAACCTGCTCATATGTCTTACGCCCCATGATGAGCGTATCGACTGACGCATAAAAGTCATCATATCTCGTTTCCTCTTCGCCCTCTGTTCCGATTAGCCAATCGAGACGGTGATCCTCCCTCGCTAAATAACCATCGATACTCATCGCCCCATAAAAAAGCAGCTTCCTTTTTTCACTCAATCTTATCACTCCCTACCCCTAAATAAGAACATACATTCTTATTGTAGCAGAAAGGAAAGAGAAAGGATACCTTGCTTTCTCACTTCTTACGATTCCTGTTCTACCTTGACGAGAAGCTCGTACAATTTGTGTGCGAGCTTGCCGGCATCGACTGTCATGCCTTCATGAATCCATTCTTCAAGTACACCAACGACACCAGACACGACAAAAGAGGCCTCAATCTGTTCATTCTCCGTAATATGACGCTGGTCAAGCTGCCACTCTTTCATGATTTTTCCTTTAAAAAACGCTTTAAATTGATTCGTCGTTGGACCATTGGGTTTAACAAATAACGTCAGCATATATTGATTCTCTTTCAAATACTCTGTGGTTTTGTTTAAAAAGGAAAGCATATCAAGCGGGTTCTGACTGGGAAAGGTTTCATCATATAATCCGCCAAGCTGATCGAATAGTTCTTTCTCAAGCTGTTCATATAAATCAAACACATCATGATAATGCAAATAAAAGGTACCTCGCCCTAAATCCGCTTTTCTTGATAGCTCTGATACTGTAATCTGCTGCACCTCTTTTTCCTTTAAAAGCTCAAGAAAGCTTTCCCTGATCGCCTTTTTTGTTTTGATTGTTCGTCTATCCTTCATGAGACGGCCCTCCGCTTTTGAACAATTTGGCCCCAGTTGTCTATTTTTGTACAAGAGATCAGCTATTGCCGATGTTCGTATGATTTTCTCTTCATTATAATCGACATATGTTCACTAATCTATATCTGTTCAAAAAGGGAGGACCTACTGATGTTTCAATTTAGAATGGCTAGAGAGGATGAACTGCCTCAAGTGGCAGAGTTGTTATATGATTCGTTTCAGGATTATACATTTTTTGATTTGTTATGTGAAAGGGTCTCAAAGCGGTCTGCTTTCGCCCGTCAGCTGCATTTGATCAACACAAAAGTGTATTTTCAGCATCAAATCTGTTTTGTCGGGGTTGAGAACGAGCAAATTGTGTCTGCAGCCCTTTTAAAACACCCGCACCTTCCTGAACCAGGCATCATGGATTATATTTTATCAGGTGGGTTAAAGCTGCTCTTTACAGGCAGCATATCAGCCATTCAGCATGTGTTCAGTATTTTAAAACAGGCAAAAAAAGCGTGTTTTTCCTTAAAGAAACCTTATTGGTATCTAGAAGCGCTTGTCGTCGCAAAAAACCAGCAAGGGAAAAAACTCGGAAGCTGCATGTTAAAACAATGTCTCTTCCCCTTTATCGCTCGACAAGGCGGTGGATTGTTCACGCTGATTACACACAGCGAGGCCAATCGTCAGTTCTACCGGAAAAATGGGTGGGTGGAGTTTGATGAAAGAGTATTGCGCGGAAAGGAAATGTTCTTAGAAAGCTGGAGCTATAAAACTGTGATTAACTAAGGTATCCTCTTCAGGTGATGATATAATAGAAACAGTTGTTCAATCAATGATCATACTTGGAGGAGAGACTGATGATACGACGACTTGATCATATCGTGTTGACTGTACAACATATAGAGGAAACCATTCGCTTTTATACAAACGTATTAGGGATGAAAGAAGAGACTTTTAGAGAAGGCCGTAAAGCTCTTCGTTTTGGTTTACAAAAGATCAACCTTCATGAAGACGGTCATGAATTCGAACCAAAAGCTGCTCATCCCCTTCCTGGATCTGCTGATTTATGCTTTATCACCGATTTAGATATGGACAGTTTGCTGCTGCACCTTCGAAAGCAGGTCGTTCCAATCGAAGAGGGGCCAGTCAGGCGCACTGGTACATTAGGTCCAATTGAATCCGTTTATATCCGTGATCCTGATATGAATTTAATTGAAATCTCTCGATATATAGAGGAGGGTGAACAGTCATGACTCGTTTATTTTTGAGACCGATTGAAGAGCACGATTATCCCGGTATTCAAAGAGGATGCCAGCATAAAGAAACACTTTATATGACTGGCACACGCAAAACGTTCACACTAGAAGAAATTCAATCAGCCTATACCCGCTTTCTGCAGGATGACAGCAGACGAGATTTCGCTATTTGTCTGCTTGACACGAAAGAAATGATTGGGGATGCGGCGATTGTGGATATTGACCCGATGAACCGTACTGCAAGCTTTCGGATTGCACTTCATGGCCCAGAACATTTTCAAAAAGGCTATGGCACTGAGGCTGTTCGGATGGTACAAGCATTCGCCTTTGACACATTAGAACTCAACCGTCTTGAGCTTGAAGTCTTTTCTCATAATCCAAGAGCTTTTCGCAGCTATGAGAAAGCCGGATTTCAATATGAAGGAAAAAGACGTCAAGCGCTCTATTTCAATGGTACTTATTCAGATGTCATCATCATGGGCATTCTGCGTGAAGAATACGATCAAATCAACAATGGAGATACCCCTGCTTAAGAAGGGTCATCTTTTTTTAAAAAATTGAATCCCTGTGACAATGATCAAACAAATCATTGAAGCTAGAATAATAGAGACGCTTGATATACTGAGCGCTATCCCTTCCCATCTGCCAATGAAGAAACTACTGATCAATAAGATCAATCCAAACAGGGTGATACATATAGGAAGAATCAGCCCAGCATTTGGGTATCTGCGTCTTTTTCCTACCCACCACGAGAGACAAAGCACAAGGATTGTAAAAATGGCGGTTTGCAGCCAGAACATGTTACATCAACTCCTATTCTCTTTTTTATCCTATGAAAATGGAGGTTCTCCCAATGAACATTAGACCCATTCAACAAAAAGACAATCCGTATATTGCGGCCATTATTCGCCAGTCACTAGAATCAGCGAATCTTGCGATTGAAGGTACAGCCTACACAGATCCACACCTTGATCAGCTTTTCGAATACTATCAGTCATTGACTCATGCAGCCTATTGGGTTGCTGAAGAGCATGGTGACATTGTGGGCGGCGCAGGCATTGCCCCTTTTACAGATGGCATATGTGAGTTACAAAAGCTTTATTTAAGTCCAAAGGCACAAGGAAAAGGTGCGGGCAAAAAACTGATGGATACGGCACTGCGATATGCATCTACAACCTACGAAGCCTGTTATTTAGAAACCCGTAGTGAATTAACAGCAGCCACCGGTCTTTATCAACGATATGGCTTTTCTCTTCTTTCTGAGCCGATAGAAGGCTCAGAGCATTCTGCGATGGATGCTTGGTATCTCAAAACCTTCTCATCATGAGCCATAAAACAATCAATAGGTTTTTGTCCACTGAAAGCCTAGCCTCTCTGCCAGTTTGGTCGAAGCTAGGTGATGGACATCGCAATCCCAATGCGGCGTCCTGCCATTTTCTAGACAGGTGCTGACCTGCTAACAATGCCACCCCTTTTCCTCTATAGGCTTCATCTGTCCAAATATCTAACTCCACACGACCTTCACTTGAAAAAATGGAGATACATTCACTGACCACTTGCTCCCCATGTGTTATAATCCCAATTCCTTTGATAGAAAGCGAGCCGTTTCTCCCCAATATGTTTCGTAATAGCTATGAGAGAACGCCCTGCTTGCAGTGATCACCTGTTCATTCGTGCGCTTCTCCCCTATACCCCTGATGAGAAGCAGGCAGATGAGGAAATGTCGATGGAAAACAAGACGCATGACTTTGCATCTCATTCAGGTGTGAGCCAATAATGAAAGCTCTGCTTCTGCCTTGCCTGCTACATAATAAATGCCGCATGCTGCCTCGAGAAAATAAACAAGAGGCTGTTCTACATCATCCACATAAAGATCTCCTTGTATGATGCCATCCATAATCGAATCTACAAATACTGGATATGCCGGGTCGATCCGTCGTATTCCCTCTTTCACCAATGCTGCTCTTTGTTGATCCAAGACATGCAAGATCACCCTTCCATTCAAAACGTGTTCTTTCTTTCATTATAGATAAAAAAGCTGTGGGCATGCAGTAACTCTTTGCAACAAATAGAATTCTTCTGCATCAAAATAAAAAAATGGCACAGGCATTGAATCACCTGAAGCCACAATCTTAAAGTCTCAGATTGTTGACAAAGGGCTAAAATAAAGTTCATTTTAGCCCTTTGTCTTCTTTTCAGCGTGATAGAAAACCTTTGCAGTCTAAGAAGGACGAGTACTGGAGCGGAGCGAATTTGACATTCGTGAGCACCGGCACGCAGGACTGACAACGAATGCGAGGGTTTGTCTACACGCTGAAGAGACCTTAATTGAAAGGTCTCTTGTGTCTTTCTGCTTCATTTCGTTATTCTGCGGCTGCCTCTTCCGCTGCGTTCCCCTTCCAAATAAGGGTTAAGCCTAATCCAAGAAATAAGACAACACCTGCGAATAAAAATGGGAAATGAATATTTTGATCGAATAGAATGCCGCCAAGCGCTGGTCCGAAAATCGTGCCAAGGCTTGTGTAAGTGGAGTTCATCCCTGCGACAAACCCTTGCTGATTGCCAGCGATTTTAGATAAGAATGTCGTTAATGCTGGCCGTAATAAATCAAACGCAAGGAAAATGACACACGTGACGATTAGTACGACCATAAACCCTGAAACGACAGTCGACACGAAAGCTAAGATCGCCCCGACGATTAAGCATAACTGGATGACTCTTTTTTCCCCAAGAGCATTCACCAATTTACCGAAGACAAGCACTTGGATGATGACCGCCACAATCGAGCTGACGGTAATGATAATCGCAATATCTTTCGGTCCAAAACCAAACTTATGATTTGTAAACAAGCTAAAGACCGTTTCGTATGCGGATAGTCCAAACGCCAGCACAAACACAATGATGAAGGCGATGAGATATCTTGGGTGAATGGATTTTTTCAAATCTTTAAAGAAGGTAGATTCCGTTACTTGTTCCATTTGCTTCGCTCGCTCTTCTTTTGTTAATGGCTCCTTCAGCATCAACATAGACGAAATGACGGCAATAAACGCAATACCTGCTGCAAAGAAAAATGGCAGACGAACGCCGTATTCTGCAATAAACCCGCCAATTCCCGGTCCAATGATGAAGCCGGTACTAATGGCCGCAGATACATATCCCATCGCCTTTGATCTTTCTTGAACGGTCGTGATATCTGCGACATAGGCGGTGACAGCCGGCATGATAAACGCCGCACTAATGCCGCCTAGAACCCTCGCAAAGTAAAGAACATACACATGTGTCCCTAAGCCAAAGACGAGTTCTGATAAAGCGAATAGAAACAGCCCTGACACAATCATAATCTTTCTACCGTAGCGGTCTACCCATCTTCCTGCAATAGGTGATGCAATGAGCTGAGCAACAGCAAACGCAGCCACAAGGTATCCCATCGTACTGCCTGTTAGGTGCATCACATTCATAAATAGCGGCATGACAGGAATAATGAGGCCGATGCCTAAAAACGCAATAAATATATTACTTAATAAAATAATGAGTACAGCTTTTTGCTCACGAATCGGTTTTTGCATGATGTTTGTTTCTCCTTTACTGACTCACTTGTTACTCATGATGGTTGATTCCGTGAATAAACAATGAGATCGCCTCTTTTTGTAACTCTTTTTTCTGCTTCATCGTGTCATTCTTATATAACACATCTAATCCGTAAAAAACGGAAAGTAATATTTTGACTTTTGACTCGACATGCTGGATCGACCAGCTGCCATCTTCGTTTCCTTCAAGCAAGATATCTCTCATCACATCATCAAAGTCCACATCAATTTTATTCAGCCGTTCCATGACTTCATCTGATGTAAATGCACTTGCACAAAATTCCTCGCTTGCTCTCATTAAAGGATAGTTAATCCCCATTTGACTCAGCAGCTCTGCAAATCCTGTGAGCTTATCTATGGCTCGATGCAGCGTTTGTTTCTCCTCATGCCACGTCTCCATCATCAAGCGATGATCCTCTTCCATGATATGAAGGAACAAAAACTCTTTTCCTTTAAAATGATGATAGAGATTGCCTTTACTAATCTCAGCAGCCTCTAAAATATCTCGCACGGATGTTTCTGAATATCCTTTTTTCGCAAATAAATCACGTGAAGCGGTGACAATTTTTTGCTTCGTCTTCTCACTCTTTCCAGCCCCGCTTTGTGCACTTGTCATCTATTAACAATCCCTTCTACTCTGCATTTCTTCATGCGGACAAAATAAAACCGACCAGTTGGTTTATTTTTTTATTATAAATGGATATTGTTCATAATACAATGAAAAAGTCATCGACTTCATGAGGAGTGGTTCATGTGAAAACAAACAAAACGGTCATTTGTGCCATCACTAAAAAAGACTTATCCTTGTTTTTCATTTATGACCTGTTCATTGCTACCTTGGCCTACTATCTGTTCAAATTCAAACCAACCGCATTTTATGAATGTGCGGGGGTCATGGGAAGTATTCTTTGCCCATTATTGTTGAAAAAGTGGTTGTACCGATGATTTCCTTTTCAAGTGAATTATCGTAAGTGACTATTCATTTAATTTTACTTAATATTTAATTTCACTTAAATATAAGGATTGTATATAATATAAGAGAGGAGAGGTGACGTCATTGGATGAAGAGATCATTCATTACAGTAAAAAAATCATTGAGTACTCGAATGCACTAGGCTCTATTTACGTAGAAGAGTATAAACGATTCTTAAAAAATGAATATGCAGATTTAACAAGCAAACAAGAGCTGACACTTGAATTATTACGGACAAAAACGAGAACAATCAATGAATTAGCTGATTACTTTTCGATCTCTGCTAGTGCAGCTAGCCAGCTCGTATCAAAGCTTGAACAGCTTGGCTATGTCAAACGAGAAATTAATCCACATAACCGAAGAGAAATCATTGTTGATTTTGCTCAAAAGGGCCTTGATTATCACAAGAATACGGAAGAAATACAATTGCACCTTATTCAAAAATACTATGCGAAGCTTCCAAAAGAAGATTTAAAAACATTATTATCTCTATACGAAAAAATCTATAAGATTGCAAAAGAAGCGCCTTAACACGGTGTTTTCCCACCAATATTTAAGTAAGATTAACTATTAAGGGGATGAAAGTATATGGACGTTATTCATTTGAAAGATGGACGCAGAATGGGTTTGATTGAATACGGTGATCTTGAAGGATTTCCAGTATTCTTTTTTCACGGAACACCTGGATCAAGAGTCATGTTTTTAGATGATGACCCAATCTCCAAAGAGCTTGGTGTACGTCTCATCTGTATAGACAGACCTGGATTTGGCTTATCTACCCCTCAACCTGACCGTACAATTTTAGACTGGGCAAAAGACGTGCTGGAAGTGGCAGACCATCTAGACATACACCATTTTTCAGTCATGGGTGTATCTGGAGGGGGCGCATTCGCTGCTGGTTGTGCCTATCAATTGCCCAATCGTATCCTTTCAGCCGCTCTGATCTCAAGTACAACTCCTTTTCAGGACGGAAGACCGCCTAAAAGTATGCTGAAAGAGAACAAATTAGCCTTTTTCCTTAGTAAAAGATTCCCTTGGCTCTTAAAAGCAAGCTATCGTGCACAGAAAAAACTGATTGAGAACAAACCAGAGAAATTTAAGAAGCTCACCAAGAATGGGAACAAACATTTACATCCTTGGGATCGTCAATTCCTTCAAACCGATGAGCAGCTCGAGCTGATGATGATGCATTTACACGAAGCCACTCGTCAATCGGTTGATGAATGTATTCATGAACCAGATTTACTCTCGCGTCCGTGGGCGTTCAATATGAAAGATATACAAATCCCTGTTGATGTATGGCATGGAAAAGAAGATACGATGGCTCCATTTGAAGAAATAGAAAAAATTGCTCCAACCATTCCAAACGCCAAAACATATTATATAGATCAAGCGGGACATTTTCTCACTGATGTAGACGATATTTGGCGAGATATTTTACTCTCTTTAAAAACGCGTGCTGAACATCATCATCAGGAACACGCATCAAACAAGACCCTATAAAATTCGGGTCTTTTTCTGATTAATACTGGTCATAATAGGTTTGCACTTTATCTGGATTTTTTGTTTCCGTCAGTGCCAGCATAAGTAGAATTCTCGCTTTTGATGGATTTAATGAATCAGATGAGACAAAGTGATGTTCATCATCCATCTTTTCATGTGTAACAATTCCATTTCCTGCGCGGCTTGATCTCACGATGACCACGTCTTTTTTCACAGCATCTGTTGCCCCTTTAATCGCTTCAGTGGACATCGTGCCATTTCCGGGTGCGGCCACAACAATGCCTTTCGCCCCTGCTTTTACTGCTGCATCATACACATATTTTTGATCATTTTGATAGCCATATAAGATATCAACTTGTGGCAATTCTTTTATTTTTGATACATCAAATTCGCTTTCAGTCGTATGTTTTCTTGTCGATTCGTTATAAAAAGAGACCACTTCACCAGCAATTTCTCCAATGTAGCCTTGCTCAAGTGACTTGAAGGAATCTGTAGTGGTGGTGTTCGTCTTTGTAATAAATCGAGCCGATGCAATTCGGTCATTTAATGTGACCATCACACCTTTGCCCTTTGCTTCTTTTGTGGATGCAACTTTGACAGCATGATACAAGTTAAGCGGCCCATCTGCACTAATTGCTGATGCTGGCCTCATTGAGCCGACAACCACAACGGGCTTATCACTTTTCACAACCAAATGTAAAAAATAAGCAGTCTCTTCAAGTGTATCTGTTCCATGTGTAACCACTATGCCGTCTACTTGATCATCATTTAAGAGTTGATTGACTCTTTTGGCTAATTTTAAAAGCAGAGCGTTATTGACATTTTCACTGCCAACATTCGCTACCTGCTCACCCGTGACGTTTGCAATATCCTTCAGCTGAGGAACGGAGGCAATCACTTTATCGATGCCAAGTGAACCGGATTTATATCCTGTTGTATCTGTATCACTATCTGAAGCACCTGCAATGGTCCCACCTGTCGCCAGTACCTTAATATTAGATAACGACTTGTTCCCTGTCTCAACAGCCGTCGTTTTGTCCTTTGTTTCATTGGTTGTGCTTTCTTGTTTGCTTTGATTATTCTCTTGAGTGTTCGAGTTTGCACAAGCTGCTGTCATTAGTAATGAAAAGGAAAGAAGGACAGCACCTAACCATTTTGTGACGTTCATTGGATCATCTCTTTTCTTAAATGTGATGGATGAAAGACTATATCTCTGTCTATAGGATTTACTTTATAACATTCCTTCATTCATCAGCATGAGGCAAAAGTTATAGAACCAATTGATGGAAAAAACTCTATATTTCCGATGAAATACTTTATAATAGAAGTTAAGTTATAAAAAATATACTATATAACATTAAATTTACCTTAATATCCTTATTTAGATATAGCAAATCTGAGTATCTAAATAAAGCACGTACACTATTAGGAAAAGCTAAAAGCAAAAATGTTTTAGAAAAGAAAAGCAAGAAAAAATTTAATGGTAAACACCGTTATTATAAATATAATAAAAAAACCAATGAATTTTTATCTGTTGAAAAACAAAAAGGGAAAGATGTCATTATCACTTTTTTCAAACCTAAAAGAGGAATTAACTATTGGAAGGATCAGTAGAAATGAATAAAAACATTTGTTTAATTTGTGGCTATAATGAATTAGAGGAAAGACCATACTATTCGGATTTCGCAGGTAGTAACGAAATTTGTCCATGTTGTGGTTTTGAATTTGGTGTGGATGATTTTGATTGTGATGAATTTGACCATGAAGGGTTAACAGATAAAGAAATTGTTGAAAAATCTCATGACATTTGGAGAAAACAGTGGATTGAAAACGGGATAGAATTATTCAATCCTAAAATCTTTTCTCCGGAGGTTCGAAACGGTAAATTTTTAAAAAGAGATTATTTAGTGCTTCAAATGAAAAAGAATTTAGGCTTAGATTTTAACGACATTTAAAATTTTTTAATTTGCATAACATTAAAAACCATTCAGGTTTTATCCTGAGTGGTTTTAAATTTCAAATGTACTCTTTCACTTCTAACAAAAAGCATGAAAAAAACGCCTAATGCAAAGGTTTTTTTAGCTGCTCTAGTATGTTTTCACAGTGATCCAAGTACGCTTGGCTAAGCAGGAAGTCTTTCGGTGCGGCGATCGCTGCTAATGTGATCAGGGTATTTGAATGATGAATGAGCGGATTCAGCATTGAATGCTCTACGCCTCTAATTGTTTGAACATGCAACCATTTAGGTGCTACTTCTTTTTCGTAGATCCTTTTTGTTTCAGCAGAATCTACATTTCGATCATTCTGCGCCAAAACCAAATAGGTCGGTGTTTGGATGCGCTTGATATCTGATGTGGCATCGGCTTTCATGTTCTTTTGAATGAATTCAAATCGATCTTTTGTCATCTCTTGAACGTCCGTTTTCTTTTGATATGTGCGAAATGCTGCACCTTCTACTAATAATTTGTTTTGCTCATCTTCTTTTTTGAGTGTTTTTTGAATTTGTTCTTTAGATGCATCCGCTTCTTTTAATGTTTGAAGTGTATAGTACCTTCCCTGTCTCATCCAATTGACAGCAGGTCCGACAAGGACGGAGGCTGTGATATCTGTTCGATCTGCCATTACTTTTGGGATCACCCAGCCCGCTTGGCTTGCTCCCCATAAGATGATTTGTTTTGATTGAAGATCAGGCTCTTTTTTCGCCCATTTGATCACATTGTCTACTTCTTTTGCACGATCCTCCATGGATTGATGGAGCCAGTTTCCTTCTGATTGACCCACCCCGGGCTTATTCCAGGAGATAGACGCATAGCCTTGCTTTGCAAAGCGTTCCATTAAGGGTCTGTATCCTCCGTCATATGTGGCATTTTGTGGACCATCCCCGTGTACAAAAAGCACAACTCCTTTGATTGGCGCTTTCTTAGGCGTGGTCACGATACCTGATAATGCCCCATTTTCTGTCTCCATGACGACTTCCTTTTCATTCATAGCAAAGCTGTTTTCATAAAATACAAATGCTGCAATAAAAATGAATGCCGCTGTAGCGATGATCAGCCAAATCCTTTTTTTCATCTTCTATTCCCCGCTCCCTGTTCAACTGTGTACACCATTGAATTTTGGTACGTGACAGAGACTGGTACATTCTCATATAAGATGATAGACGAAGGTTGTGCACTCTCTTGTGTAAAAGGTACTTCATGTAGAAAAGCCTCAATTTCTTCTATGACCTTCTCTTCATCTCCGGCTAAAAAGCTTTTGACCGCGTATGAACCTGCATCCAGTCTCACATCATAATCATGTTCATTTGATACATAATAAGAAATTGTTGTGTCATCTTGCAGATTGATCACATAATATCTCTCCTCAAAAAGAGACAGATCCAGCTCCTTTTGATGAACGATTTGTTTAAAGTCCAGCTCTGTTTCACCCTTTAGAAGATGATGCGGGATCTGTTTTAAATACCGAATTGGCCGATCTTGGATGGTTGTTTTATTAAGGTGAAGGCTGTTTTGAATCGACAGCATATGCTCCAGACGCTGTTTCACTTCGCTTAGTTCCTGTATTTGCTTCTCGACCTGACCCAGCATTTTTTGGTAGAACAGAGTGATACTTTGTTCATTCGAAAAGGTCTCGCTTATATCTTTTAAAGAGAAGCCCGCCCTTTTTTAAGAAGAGGATTTGATAAAGGGTGTAAATCTCTTTTTCATTAAATAATTGGTATCCATTTTGAGCGACCTTCGCAGGGCGTACGAGATCCTGTTCTATATAATGACGAAGCGTATACTTTGTGATGTTTAATAGCTTACATACTTCTCCACTTGTTACATACGTCACCAGATTCCCTCCTTGTGTACACATTCTAAACCATGTGGTTACCACACAGTCAATCATGCCATAAAAAAATCACCGAGGAAATCTGCCCTCAGTGATGTGTAATTTCTATTTCATACTTGGACCAGCATGTGAAAAAATCGGATCTTTGAATTCAAAATCAAATGTCTTGCCGTCAACAATACCGACTGTTTTTTCATGATCATAAAGCTCGAGCAGACAAGCTGCCATTTCTTTTGATGTATGATATTTCTTGATATTGCCTTCATATTCAAATTGGTCTACATCTAATGAACGCTTTGCAAATTCTGATTCCGTCGCGGAAGGTGCTAATATTTTCGCCTGTAACTTAGCCCCTTTTTCTTTCAACTCTAGTGCCAGTCCTTCTGTAAAGGCGCTCACGTAAAACTTTGTGGCCGAATAGGTGACGGCATTGCTGACGACTGTATAGCCCGCTCTTGAAGAAATGTTGATCAGCTGCGCCCCTTCTACTTGCTCATAATCACGAACAAATAAAGTGGATAAAATCGTTAAGGCTTCGATATTCAGATGAAGCATATCTCCAATTTTTCTTACATCCTGTTCTCCTATTGAACCAAAATGGCCGAACCCTGCATTATTAATGAATGTGTCAAGCTCATATTCAGCCAATGATTCATAAAATGAATACACTTGCTCCATGTCGATTAAATCGACAGACTGTATGTTTACTTTGATATCGGGATATTGATCAAGAATCTCTTTCTTCAGTTCTTGGAGTTTCTCGAGCCGGCGTGCAGCTAAAATAAGGTTTTTGCCTCGTGCTGCAAAGGCTAGCGCCGCCTCATACCCAATACCTGAACTTGCTCCTGTAATGACTGTATAGCTCATTTATATCCCCCTATTAACGTCTTCTAACTGGTTAAATTATAATGACAGCACTTCGCTCTAGTCAATTTTGAAGAGAATCACAGGGTTTATTAACTTGTCTCACTTCATTCATCATGTTGGAGGATGTCATGTTGAGATTTTTTTGTTAATTTGTGAAAAACCAATTGGTAGGAATGTTCGATTAACTCCTCTACAAATGTAGATGGAATGTCCGCATCAAGGTAAATCGAATTCCAATGAGACTTATTCATATAATAGCCCGGAATAATCCCCTCATGCGCCTCTCTTAGTTCTTCAGCACGTTGAGGGTCACATTTTAAAGTGATGACAGGTTTTCGATTCGCATCTCCGCCCATCATAGCAAACATCTTTCCACCAATATGATAACGATCTGCCTGCCACTCCGGCTGATAATCATGGGTTGCACCACTTAAAGAAAGACAAAATACCTGTAGTTTCTCTTTTTCCATTGAATTAGCTCCTTTTTTAAGACATCACCATTTCTTTATATTATATAGAAAACGAGGATAGATTTCTGATCCTTTTTACATCCACATCTCTTTCTCAGGATTTCAGCAAAAGATCGATTGAAACAACAAAAGCACAGGAGGAAGCGGGCCTGTGCTTTGTCCTATATCAGAAAAGAAAGGCTACAACCTTCATTTCTTATTCAAACGCCTTCTTTAATTGATCACTCATCAGATGCCAAGCCTGTTCAGCAATTTCTAAACCCCCTGCATGTGTGAAGGCGTGAGGAACTCCTTTAAATTGCTGATACGTGACATCTACCCCCGCTTCTTTTAACTTGTCAGCATATTGTTTGGCTTCTTCAGCTAACGAATCCTTCTCAGCTGTGATGACAAGAGCCGGCGGCATTTGTGCTAAGGATGATCTATCTGCAAAGACAGGAGAAATGAGCGGATTGCGCGCATCTTCTTCTTGTACATAGAATGTATTAAAGAGCTTCGCCATTTCAGCTGGAATCGCCTCTTCAAATGCTGGCTTTTGCTCTGGATCAGTGGCTAAATCAAGCGGCGGATAATCAAGCACTTGATAGACAATTGGGAGTTTGTTCCCTTTTTGGATATTCAGCAGACAAACAGCTGTTGCCAGGTTCCCTCCTGCACTATGTCCGCCAATGGCTAATGTATTGGGATCTATTTGAAGCTCATCAGGATGTTCATACAGCCATTTCACCACATCATAGCATTCATGAAGAGCGGCTGGGAAAGGATTTTCGGGTGCAAGCTGATACTCAACATTGACGACGATACATTGTGCTCGGTCTGCTATGACAGGACACCAGTGGTTATCCATTTCAGCACTGCCTAGAATAAATCCGCCGCCATGTAAGTTCACAAAAACAGAAAGCGGCTGTTTCGCTGTGTTCACAGGTTTGAATACCCACACCTTTGTTTCGCCAGCACATGTTGGGATGTCATATTCCATTTTGTTCACTTCAGGAGGATGGACTGGTTTCAGCTCCGATTGACTCGGTAATGAACCTTCAGTTGGTTGACGTAAAGACGCAGCGATTTTAATTTGTTCTTCTAAGTTCATGATCTCAGTCTCCTATCTTATTCATTTCTTCCTATTCATTCGTTACCTTTTCTTTTTTACCTTCCACTTGATCAGAGACAAATTTGATTCAGTTCACTTTTTATCTATCTCCCCACTTTCATCCTCTTTGAAACAAGTATACACCAATTAAAAAAAGCACTGTGGCGCTAAGCCCTCAGTGCTTTTCATATGTCATTAAGATACTTGCTGTTCTACCTTTACTCGTTTAATGAAGAAAGCGATGACCAAGCCAACGACGGTCATGATGACAGCAAAGATAAATGCATGCTGTACGCCATTTGTAAAGGCTAGCAGCTGATTCACCGGATTTGCGGGATCAGCGACATTTTTCATAAAGCTGCGGGCACCTGATGAAAGGATAGAGATACCGACCGCAGTACCAATTGCTCCTGACACCTGCTGCAATGTATTCATAATCGCTGTGCCATGCGGGTAAAGCTCTGGTGGAAGCTGATTTAATCCGTTTGTTTGTGCAGGCATCATGATCATAGCGATTCCTACCATTAACGTAATATGAAGGGTCACAATATATCCAATCGATGTATTCACACTTAAATTCGTGAAGCCAAACATCGTCGCTGCGACAATGACAAGACCTGGGATCACAAGCCATTTCGGTCCAAACTTATCAAATAGACCACCCATGATTGGAGATAGGAGTCCGTTGATAATTCCACCTGGTAACAGCATTAAACCAGCTGTAAATGTTGAAAGGGCCAAGGATGTTTGCAGATATAATGGCAAAATCATCATAGCAGAAAGCATCACCATCATACACACTAAGATCAGAAGTAACCCAATGACAAACATCGGATATTTAAATGGGCTTAAATTCAGCATCGGCTCTTTCATATTCAGCTGTCTGAGGGAGAACACAAGAATACTAATCACACCTACAACAATCGCCACGATGACATGCATGCTGCTCCAGCCGCCGCCTTCACCGGCACTACTAAAGCCATACACAATTCCACCGAAACCAATAGTTGAAAGCACGATCGATAGAATGTCGATTTTCGGTCTAGTTGGTTCCGTAATATTTTGCATAAAGATATAACCAAATACCAGTGCAGCTATTAATAATGGAAGCGAAATCCAAAAAATCCAATGCCATGTCAACGATTTAAGAATAAGACCGGAGACCGTTGGACCGACTGCTGGTGCAAACATGATCACAAGGCCAATAATCCCCATGGATCTGCCTCGTTTATGAGGGGGAATGATCACCAATATCGTATTAAACATCAATGGAAGAAGCAATGCGGTTCCAACTGCCTGCACGACACGTGCAACCATTAAAATACTAAAGACTGGCGCAACCGCAGCAATAAATGTTCCGATGATTGAAAATATCAACGAAGTAATGAAAAGCTGTCTTGTTGTAAACCATTGAAGAATTAGTCCTGAAATCGGTACGAGAATACCCAGTGTTAATAAATATCCTGTTGTCAGCCACTGAGCGGTCGTCGCTTCAATTCCAAAGTCTAACGTTAAACTTCTCAGTGCCATGTTTAGTGCCGTTTCACTGAACAGACCAATAAATCCAGCTGTAATAAATGAGATAATAATGGGCAGCGTTCTAATATCAGAAGCTACTGCTTGCTGTTTGTTCATATTAAGTTGGCTCCTTTTCTTTTTTCAGTTTAGATGAACCATAGGAAGTCAGGCTGGTCAGAAATGAGCCACTTCAATGTCTATTGAAAGACGGATAAAACTTGTCTTTCTGCAGCGAATTGAGCAATTTCTTCGATTGAATAGCCAGATTCATGAATATAAAACATGAGTTCAGGCGTCATTGGAGAGGACATACATAATGTCGTCAGCTCAATATCCTGTATGTTCGCTTCTCCTTTTTCTTTCGCTTCCTTCAGCAAATCACGAATGATTTTTTTAAGCGATTGACTGTAATGACAATCATATACTTTACTTGTCTGCTCTAAATTTCCAGAAATCGTGAGCATCCGAATCCAGTCTAAATGGTGCCCGACTATGAGATGGATCTCCTCGAGAACATAACGTAAACGATCTCGAACAGGTTGATCACTTATTTTGCTCAAGTAAAGATGCAAAGCAGGGATCAGTCGTTCAAACTTCTCTCCAAGTATAGAAAGACACAAATCACTTTTATTTGCATAGCGGCGGTAAAGTGTCCCTTGCCCAACACCAGCGGTTTTCGCAATTTTATGCATGCTGACATTTTCTACGCCAAACTCTTGAAACAAGGAGAAAGCGACCTCTTCAATTTCCTTCCCAATATCCTTTTCCATGATGCTCACCTTCTTTACCTTCATCCACATTGCACACATCTCTATATGTTTCAAATTAAGACTCTTTAGGTTGTTAGGACAATTGTCACGATATTATCTTACGGACAACTGTCCGCTTTGTCAATCATTATTTTTTACTCATGATCCTTCTCTCTATTCTATTAAATGAAAATTGCTGTTTATCATTATTTAGACCGATTTTCCATTTTGAGAGAATCATGTATTATCAATAAAGAAAACGCTTTCAAAAAAAGGAGAGGGGAATGTCTACATGCCTTACCGTGTGAAACGAATGTTGCTGCTTCTTGTCACTGGATTATTTATGAGTTTGTCCACATTTACTGCTGCCTCAGCACAAACCGGTGGATCGTTTTATGAACCTTTTAACAACTATAATACAGGGTTATGGCAAAAAGCCGATGGGTACTCGAATGGAAACATGTTTAACTGTACATGGCGTGCCAATAATGTCTCCATGACGTCATTAGGTGAAATGCGTTTATCGCTCACAAGTCCTTCCTATAACAAGTTTGACTGCGGGGAAAACCGCTCCGTTCAAACATACGGCTATGGGCTTTATGAAGTCAGCATGAAACCAGCAAAAAATGTAGGGATCGTTTCTTCGTTCTTTACTTATACGGGTCCAACTGATGGTACGCCTTGGGATGAGATTGACATCGAATTTCTAGGAAAAGATACCACAAAGGTACAATTCAACTACTATACCAATGGTGTAGGAAATCATGAAAAAATCGTCAACCTTGGTTTTGATGCAGCAAATGCTTATCACACCTATGCATTCGACTGGCAGCCAAACTCAATTAAATGGTATGTCGATGGACAATTAAAACATACCGCCACCACTCAAATTCCTCAAACACCAGGAAAAATTATGATGAACCTGTGGAATGGTGCAGGTGTCGATGAATGGCTCGGCTCCTACAATGGCGTTACACCGCTCCACGCACATTATAACTGGGTGCGTTACACAAAAAAATAACCTCATCATAAAACCTGTGACATGTCACAGGTTTTTTTCATCTCTTTGCAGGCGTGAATGGAATAAAGATGGCTATGCATTTAAATAGAACTGGTTTTGAGTTGATGAACCAGCTTTTTTTCATAACTGTGGATAATATCTTCATAACTTTCTATTTTGAAATCTAATCGTTTAATCGTCTCTTCCATTTCCTTATGTTTTTCTAAGAGTCTTTCTCGTTCATTAACCAAAATGCTTTTCCGTAAAGACAATGTATGATCATCTCCCTCAATAAATAAAGCCGTATATTCTCTGAGCGCATCGATTGAAAGACCTGCATTTCTCATACATTTAATAAATTCAATCCATTGAATATCCTCCTCCGTATAATCACGAATACCGTTCTCATCACGTCTGATTGGTCTTATTAAACCAATGTTCTCATAGTACCTGAGCGTCGCAGTGGACAATTCCAGCTGTTTTGCGGCTTGTGCTATTTTCATTGTTTTCACCCTTCTCTTCTTTCACCTTATCAACTCTCCCTTTCCTCATCATCTCCATTTTGATAGAGAAAACAAGATGCTTTTGGCTCAATTAATATTAAGGTTGAATTCGTTACACCGGTGAATTCCATCTTGACTTAGAGTTCACTTTAAGACGTACAGTATAGGGGAAGAAACGAATTTCACTTTTGAAAGGATGATCAAGAATGTGTCAGACGCACCAATCACACGTTTTAAGTGTTTCACATGCAAAAGCGAACTTTGAACGGACAACCATTGAACGAAGAGCCCTTCGTCCACATGATATTTTAATTGATATTCAATTTAGCGGGATCTGTCATTCAGATATCCACAGTGCATTCGACGAATGGGGAGGCGGCATTTTCCCAATGGTTCCAGGGCATGAGATCACTGGGGTCGTTGCAGCTGTAGGTGATGCTGTCACGAGGTTTAAAATTGGAGATCGTGTAGGAGTCGGTTGTTTTGTAGATTCCTGCGGCACATGTGAATATTGCCAAAATGGAGATGAACAATATTGCATGAAAGGAGTCATTCAAACCTATAATAACCTTGATTATGATGGAGAACCGACTTATGGCGGCTACAGTCAAAAGATTGTCGTGACAGAACGATTTGTCGTCAGCATTCCTGACCAACTATCCCTTGATGTGGCAAGTCCTCTTCTCTGTGCTGGAATCACAACGTATTCGCCATTAAAGCACTGGAATGTAGGGCCTGGTAAAAAGGTCGCCATTGTCGGGATGGGCGGACTAGGCCATGTGGGAATTCAATTCGCACGCGCACTTGGCGCTGAGGTCACTGTGTTGAGCCGCTCTTTGAATAAAAAAGAAGAGGCACTGTCATTTGGCGCAAAGGACTATTTTGCCACAAGTGATCCTGATACATTTAAAACACTATCCGGTCAATATGATGTCATTCTGAATACGGTCTCTGCTAATATCAACGTGGACGCCTATTTGTCCTTACTTCGTGTGGACGGAACCTTGGTGAACGTTGGTGCACCACCTGAGCCAGATCAATTCCACGTCTTTTCATTAATCACCGGTCGTCGCAGCATGGCCGGATCACTCGTTGGCGGCATTCAGGAGACTCAAGAAATGCTTAATTTCGCAGCTGCTCACAACATTGCGCCACAAGTTGAAGTGATCAACGCAAATCAAGTCGATGAAGCCTACGAACGCGTACTCAAAAGTGATGTCCGTTACCGCTTTGTCATTGATATTTCAACCTTATGATCGGATTTCATTTTGAAAGGCTAGCCTCTTTGGCTAGTCTTTTGAGCTTTCAACCATTTATCACGATGTCCTCATGAAGATGTGGATATCCTGTTTAAATTGTTTATTGATTATCGCCGTTTTCGTGATGTTAGGATTTCCTTTCATACGAGATACAAAAAAGTAGTGATTGCTTTAGGCTGTGCCAGTTTACTGATCACGTTAAAAAACCATATATGAGTAGTGGTGGAATAAATAAATGATTTTCTCAAAATCCGACTCAAAAATATTGACATCAAATAAATAATCATGTTATTATTATAAATTTGATTATTTTACCTCGATTTGTGGTATCCTTAAAGTAGGTACTTAATATGGAGGTGGATGATATGTTTCAAATTGGTGATAACATTGTGTATCCAATGCATGGAGCAGGTATAATTGAAGCCATAGAAGAAAAGGAATTCTCTGATGAAAAACAACAGTATTATGTCATTAAAATGTCAATTAGCCATATGAAAGTGATGATTCCAACGAGGAAAATGTCGGGGTCAAGTATAAGACCAGTTACAGATGTACTTGCATTAAAGAACATTATACACATTTTTCAGAATGGAAAATCAGATAAATTATTGCCGTGGAAAGAAAGATATAAAATCAACACGAACAAAATAAAAACGGGCGACATACAAGAAGGCGTTGAAGTTGTACGTGACCTCATGCGAATGAAGAAAGAAAAAGCACTGAATGCAAGCGAAAAGAAAATGCTTGACAATGCTTATGAGTATTTGCTTAGTGAACTTGAAGTTATCAAAGGAATTACTGAAAAACAAATAAACAGTTTCTGTTAAGTTTCTCTACCTTCTTCCCCATTTTCAAATACATTTTCTATACGAACAAATTCCCTCTCTTTGAACTCAGTAAAGAAAAAGAAATTATTTAGGCAAATTCCGCATTTTGTCAATCTATTATGCTATACTGTTGATAAACCTTTGAAGCATGAATTTTTTACGATTACCTTGTAACATCTCCCTACTCGGCACGCTGAGTAGGGTTTTTTATTGAAGAAATAAGAGAAAACATAAAAAAACAGGCCCTCTATAGAGAACCTGTTTTTAGATAATGAAGATGCAGATTAAGCAGTTTTTTGAACGTTAGCAGCTTGAGCTCCACGAGAACCTTGCTCAACGTCAAATGTTACTTTTTGACCTTCGTCTAAAGATTTGAATCCGTCACCTTGGATAGCAGAGAAGTGTACAAATACATCGTCTCCTTCTTCACGTTCGATAAATCCAAAACCTTTTTCTGCGTTAAACCATTTTACTGTACCTTGTTCCATGTTTGTTGCCTCCTAGTGCGTTATCACACAATGTATTATACTATCCTTGCCCAAAGTATCCTCAAGACGAAAAGTCTTTCTTCATGCTATCCTTTACGCCGAACAAAAATAATTATTCTTATTGTAACATGATTCGGAAATAATTGCAATTTAGGATTTAAAAGAGCACCGCACATGATATGGTTACACAAATATAGATAGGAGGTTCAATCATGAAAGGAATAAACAAGTTCCATATAAATTTCACAAAAATACTGTCATCCCATTTTTTCAAGTATCTCCAGAATTGAGAATTCGATTCGGAGTTGAACTCTTTGAAAATGGGGAATTACGTTTACTAAAAGAGACATTAAACAAAACACTAAACCAATCAGAGGCAATTGATATTACGTTTATTTCGGGTTATATGATAAATGACCACAGATATCGAGAAAAAACTAATATAGGGAAGTATATCAAGATCAAGAAGTGGTATGAAGCCATCGTTTATCATGAAGAGATAGACGCAAATGTCATATTTGCATCTATCCAACATGTTCGTTTTGAGAAGGTGTATCAATATATCAAAAGTGTTGTAAAAAGAGTAATTTCAGCGTATATCTTGTTTTATAATGAAGCTATCTTGTCTATGTTGATTATGATGTGCTTGATATGATCTCCCGTGACCAAAATCTAATAGACAAATTAAAGTGTCAATATCAAGAAGTGTATGACACATATTATGAATAAGAAGAGAAATAAAGCTGTCCAGTCGGGCGTTTTATCTCACTTACTACATTTTTAATATTCATTTGCCAGGGTAAATTTTATTTATAAATAGTTCTATATCTATAATACCGTTTATTTGACTGGAATAAGCTTAAAAGGAGTTTTATGCAAGTTCTGAAATATTTAGTTCTTTTCAGATGATGAATCCCACTACAACTTTAGTTTTTTTCTATTTATTTTTCCGACTATATAGACTAAATTAATGTAAGACTAGCACCGGATTATACAACCTCATTTAATCCGAGTAAAGTTCTCCATGACAATCATAAAGTTCGGATTGATGACCCAACTTGAAGTAGGGGGATATTCCCACATCACAGCTTGATCACCTATTATTTTTAGCTTAACCCCTCCACTAAAATAGAACGCTTGATATACAAATTTGGAGCAATAAAGATCTTTCCAATCTCTTAAAGCAGAAGAAGACACAATCTTATAGTTATACTTTGCTCCTACATTATAACTCGCCCAATTTCCAGCACCTTTTGCTACGCTAGAATCCTTGTAACGCATTACGTTATATCCTCTGTCTTGCTTTTTAAACCAATTACTAAGCTTAGAGCTTTTTACAGTGGTTCTTCCTTTATATACTTCCACTGCAGTAGCACCATCGCCCCCAACTATTGCAGCGTGTCCAACAAAGTAATTGTCCAATGACTTTTTCGAGATCAACACATCCCCAGCTTTAGCAGTCTGACCATTGCTATATTTCACTGCTTGTGCTGAATGCAATACAATAGTAAACAAACATCCTAAAGCAACAACAAAAATAGTGAAAACTCTCGCAAACAAAACTTGTTTCCTCCCTCATTTGTTATTCATTCTTATTAAGAACTGGATCTTTAGCTTTACTTAAATCTTCCTTACCTTCAAACATTATTTTGCCGTTATTCGAAATGTAAAAATAATGTATGTTAGGTTCACTTTTATAGATGACTCTTACCAAAATCCCATAATCTCCAACCTTAGATCGAATACCTTTAACTTCTTTGATATCTTCTTTTTTCTTATCCTCTTCATTGATTAAATAATTTTCAGTTTCAGATGCGATTTTCTTGGCTTGATAATCATAGAAATAGTTTACTGAAAAAAACCCAATTAAAATTAACGCCACTAATCCAACAATACTGAAAGTTATTTTCTTGTTCATTAAGTAATCTATTCCCCTTTCCAACAACATGATGATTTTTGTATAAAATGGTATATAAAGGTATTCAATCCTTTATTTCCTGTTAATTGTAACAACAAAATTAAATTTTTTCTATATCCAACATATTTTTCAGCCTTTCTCTGCTGGTGGAGGCGCACTTTTTCTTGCATATTTTCGGGTTTCTCTTAGCGTCTATTTTCATATAATGATTTCTCACGATAGTGCTAACAATAAGAATAAAGGGTGGATTTTAAATATTGGTGGACATTAGTTTACAAATTCTCACTACAGTAATTCCACTAAATTTACGAGAAGTGACTGATCCATAATGACGGGTAATGACCAAATTTAAACTGCTTCTTCTGTGGTATTAACACCTCTTCTGTAATGAGAGTAAATTATTTATTCCTTTTAGAATGTCAAAGTATATAAAAAGCATAGTTTCATTAATCTTATTTTTAAAGTATCGGATGAGCCTTAATTAATGTATCTTCTTCCAAAGCATATTTGCTGCCAAAAAGACTTGAACCTCCAAGGGTTGTTCACTCACTGTGGGTTATCAACTAAGTAAATCCATATCACTGGTTATGAATGAAGGCTATCCTTCGCCAGAATAAAACACATTATCAAATATTTCTGAACTCTCTCATGTAACTATCGAATGTGAAAAAGGTGTCTAGAATATGTAAGGATGGATTTGACAAAGAATGTATAGAAGAACAAAGAGAAGTATATGGTATTTACCTATATATGCTTTCAGGACGATGGAAGTATATTATTCTTTGGATTTTTAAAACAAAAGAACGTCGTTATAGCAAAATTATAGTTTTGTTTATGGGACTTTTCACAAGGTTATCTAACAAAACAGTTGAGAGAAACTCGAAACAGATGGATTAATTAAGCGAGAGATTTTTCCTAAAGTCCCTCCACATGTTGAATATTCATTAACACCTAAAGGGCGTGAATATATCCCAATAATAGATATGATGGCGGACTTAGGCAAAAAACTAAGGGAGAAACCTAAGTGAAACAATAAGTAGAAAGTAAATAACCTTCCAAAAGGAATGATCGCTATAGCTGGGATGATTCTTTTTTATTAAGAGACCGTCTACACTAAATCCTAGGCAGGAGACATCCTGCACTTACAACTTGTTTATTTTTAAATCTTTCTATTTTATCTCTTGTTTTCGTTAAATGCCTTTCTCTGGAGTGATATCTTTAGAATAATTGATATGTCAAAATAATTGCAGCAGATGTATATGAAGGGGTGAGTAAAAATGATATAGCGATGGGAATTATAGATTTTATACCGATTTACTTGATTCCTTGTGTTCTCAGGTTTGGGGTAAACGTATTAATCATACTGGACACTTTCTAGGAGGAAGCGACCCTATAGTGTTTACTTAACGAATAATATACTATAAGCAGCTACACGGTATTTTAGGCTTTTTTTCTATTTCTCGAAACTCTCTTTCTGAACTCTTATAAGTATCAATTCAAAACTTATCCCATTACCTGGTGAATTGAGACTACATCTCATCGAATAGGAATACATCAATCAGAAGATACTTATATGTTTCAATACAGAGACAGACCGCCTACTATATATATTTTCAATAGAAAGATAAAACAGATTTGTTAAGTTAAGGAGGAAAGATTGAGCCTGTCCATTTCCATGATTTAAGTCATTCACATGACTTACTGCTAATCTTAAGGTGAGTGGACAGACTTTGGACAGATTTATTTAGCAGTTATATAAAATAAAAACACCAAAGGTCTACAACCCTTGGTATCATTGATGCGGCCGAGAGGACTTGAACCTCCACGGGTTATTCACCCACTAGGCCCTCAACCTAGCGCGTCTGCCATTCCGCCACGACCGCGTGTATGAAGTGCTCATATATCAATAAGTGCACTGTTTGAAAAAACAATGCGGGTGAAGGGACTTGAACCCCCACGTCATAAAGACACTAGATCCTAAGTCTAGCGCGTCTGCCAATTCCGCCACACCCGCGTGACAATGGTGAGCCATGAAGGACTCGAACCTTCGACCCTCTGATTAAAAGTCAGATGCTCTACCAACTGAGCTAATGGCTCATCTGCTATGCAGAAAAACAAATATAAAAAATGGCTGGGCTAGCTGGATTCGAACCAACGCATGACGGAGTCAAAGTCCGTTGCCTTACCGCTTGGCTATAGCCCAACGAATCAATCAATTAAACAAAACATGACCCGTACGGGATTCGAACCCGTGTTACCGCCGTGAAAGGGCGGTGTCTTAACCGCTTGACCAACGGGCCAGATAAATGGCGGAGAAGGAGGGATTTGAACCCTCGCGCCGCTTGCGCGACCTACACCCTTAGCAGGGGCGCCTCTTCAGCCACTTGAGTACTTCTCCATTTTGGCTCCGCAGGTAGGACTCGAACCTACGACCGATCGGTTAACAGCCGATAGCTCTACCACTGAGCTACTGCGGAATAATAAGACATGTTTCATTATATCTATGCCAGAAAAATGTGTCAAGAATTTTTAGCGTTTCATTCCTACCCCATTTGCGACGGCTTTTATAATTTAACATATACTAATATAACAGTCAAGCCTTATTCCATGCCATTTGTTTAACTTGGCAGAAAGGCCCCGACCTCTTAACGTAGACCAAGGGCCTTGATGCAACCTTCCTCAGGAGATTAAGACAGCTTAAACTTTCGCATCCACTTATAAAAGGTACTTCTTGGCACCCCTGCTAACCTCGCTGCTTCTGACACATGACCTTTCGTTTTATGAAGTGCTTCTATCACTGTTTGCTTTTGAATGCGCTCTCTAAACGTAAGTTCTTTTGGAATCTCAGTACACTCTGCTGGATGCAGCTTCTGCTTTTTCTGATCAATCGCCTCTAATACTGAAGCATATTGCGATTCACCAATCCAACCGCTTTTAGGAAAGAGGACCCTTATATGTTCAAACAGATTAAAAAGCTCTCGTATGTTTCCTGGCCAATGATACTCCTGCAATTTCTGAAAAAATGATTCAGGAAATACCGCATTCCATTGGTGCTTCTTTTGGTAATAACGATATAAATCATGGATGTCTTCTTTTCTTTCTCTAAGTGGCGGGATGTTGATTGGGTAGACATGAAGACGATAATACAAGTCTTCTCGTATTTTTCCTTCCTTCAGCAGTTCGTTCATATTTCGGTGTGTCGCTGTAATAATTCTAATATCCAAAGGGATTTCATGTGTCCCGCCGAGCGGTACGACTTTCCTTTCTTCTATCACCCTAAGTAGCGCTACTTGCATCGCATATGGGATTTCGCCAATTTCGTCTAAAAAGAGTGTTCCTTTATGAGCTTGTTCAAATTTTCCTTTTGCTCCATGACGTTTTGCCCCTGTAAAAGCCCCTTCAGCATAGCCAAATAATTCGCTTTCTAACAGGCTTTCAGGAATGGCTCCACAATTAACAGCAATAAACGGCCCTCTATGCCTTTCACTGGCTGAGTGAATGGCTCTAGCGGCCAGTTCTTTCCCTGTACCTGTTTCTCCCCAAATATATACATTAGCATCTGTTTGTGCCGCTCTCTTCATCTCGATGAGCGTCTGTTGAAACACCTTACTTGTTCCGGATTCCCCGGGAAATTGAGCAAAAGAAACGGTTATGTTGCTTTTCGCTGCTTCTTCAAGGGAAAGAGAAATGCCTAGCATCTTTCCATCTTGCTCTGATTGAATGATCTGCTTTCCCCGGATAACAAATGGATGTCCCTTAAGCCGCTCGACATCCATTCCGTACCAGTCTGAAAATCGTTCTCTAATCGACCTGCTTGCAGAAACAATTTGCTTTTTTTCATTACAGACAACATACGGTTCCTCCGCTTCCACCTGCTGGAGACAATGAGTGATGAGCTCCATCTCTCTCCTTTTTTGCTGGACTTGAATTTCTCTCTCTATGGCATAAGCAACCGTTGAAGCCATTCCAAGCATAAAAGGGTGCTTGTTATCCGCCATACAGGAGATATCAATCACCCCTATGATCGTACCGTCTACATCACGAATAGGGGCGGCTGAACAACTCCAATGATGAGAGGCGATAGAAAAATGCTCAGTTCCGTTGATCATCACAGCTTCTCCGATGACGAGTGCCGTTCCGATCGCGTTTGTCCCTACATCTGTTTCAGTCCAGCGCGCACCCTCCATAAAATTAATTTTTCTCGCTTCCACCATCGTCCTTTGGCTTCCTGTCAGACTTAGCACATAACCGTCTGCATCGATGAGTAAGGCCAGCATGTCAGATTCTTTTAATTGCTGACTGATTTTATTTAAGTAAGGAAGAGCGGTATTGAGGAATAATGAATATTTCTTTTTTTGGGCACTGAATAATTCCTTTTCTAAGAACGACTGTCCTTTATCTAAATACGGATTAACATTTGCCTGTTTACACCTGTGCCATGATTCCATCACTCTTTTATCCAGACGAGACTTATCAAGCAAACCTTCACGAACAAAACGTTTCCACGTATTTAAATAACAAGGTGTCGGATTCATTCCATCCTCTCCTCTGGGGGCTTTTTATTCATTATAGATAAATATAAAAGCGCTTTCAATTAACATTGGCTAACCCAAGAAGTCAATCGGATAGAAAAAGAGTCTTTTTCAGCAGTGCATCGCTCGTCCCATTGTTTGCAGCAAGGCTTCGTGTATCGCCTCTGAAAGTGTCGGATGTGCCGCAATAAACTGCTCTAATGTATCAGCAGTCATCTCTGTATGCATCATCAACGCCGCTTGTCCAATCAGTTCTGTTGCATTCGGTCCGATGATTGATACACCTAAAATTTCTTGAAATTGCGGTTCTACAATCACCTTTACTTGACCGGCTGGTTGATTTAAAATTAACGCTTTTCCATTTGCAGAAAATGCACATGTCCCTATCCGAATATCCCCATATTGTTTTCTAGCACTCTCTTCATTTAAGCCAACACTGGCGATTTCTGGAGAGGTGTAGATGCATCTTGGAAGCACTTGTTCATTGACCTTTACATGTTCACCTGATGCATGGGATGCCGCAATCGTGCCTTCATGAAAAGCAACGTGAGCAAGCTGTACTCCTCCTGTGACATCGCCGCACGCATATATATGCGGGAGATTGGTTTGCATATGCTCATTGACATTGATCCCGTTCCTGTCATATTCAATGCCAATCTGATCAAGATTCAACTTTCCAAGCCGCGGCTTTCTGCCAATTGCCACTAAGCAAAGATCAGACTGGATTTCACACCGCTCACCATGTTTTCTCTCAATCACCACTTTCCTTGAGGTTGAATCAAGCTGCTTGACTGCAGCCGATGTCAAAATGTCCACACCTGCTTCTTCAAGTTGATCGTGAAGACATTGTGCAATATCGTCATCTTCTTCAGGTAAAATGTGTACCGACTGTTCAATCATAACAACCTTTGTCCCCATTCTGCTAAAGATACTTGCGAACTCACACCCGATCACCCCACCACCAATGATACAAAGCGAATCTGGTATCGAAGGGAGCGACATTGCATCCTTGCTGTCAATCAACCATTTCCCATCAAATGGCGCAAAAGGTAAGGCAGCAGGCTCTGCCCCTGATGCAATAATGATTTGTTTTGCTTGAATGATTTCAGACGCCCCTTCACTTTCAATCAACATCTCATGTGCAGAAAGAAATGATGCCTTCCCATTTATCACCTTGATTTTATTTTTATTCATCAAATAGCGAACGCCATCTGTCAGTTGCTTGACGACTGACTGTTTCCGTTTTTGAACGGAATCCCATTGGATGATGGGCTTTCCCCCTGGAAGTTCAATTCCAAAATGCGCAGCTGACTTCACACCCTCGTACATATCGGCGCTTTGCAAAAGCGATTTGGTTGGAATACATCCTTCATTGAGACAGGTTCCTCCCAACTGTCCTTGATCAATTAACACAATCTCTCTTCCAAAACGAGCGGCTGTCATTGCCGCCACATATCCTGCAGGTCCGCCGCCTATAATAACTAGTGTCATCGTATTTCCCTTCTTCCTATAAAAGAATGGATACTGGTTTTTCTAAATATGCTTTTACAGATGATAAAAATGCGGATGCTGGTGCCCCGTCCAGCACGCGGTGGTCAAACGTCAGACTGAGTGGAAGGATATGGGCTTTGCACAATTCATCACCTTGATAAACAGGGGTTTCATACATTGTGCCGATGCCTAGGATACCTGCTTCCGGCGGATTCAAAATCGGAGTGAAATGCTCTACACCATAGGCACCAAGGTTGGTGATCGTAAAGGTAGAGCCTTCGATTTCTTCGTGAAGAAGTTTGCCTTCACGTGCTTTTTTGCCATACAATTTGATGTTTTTCGATAGCTCAATGAGCGATAGTCGCTCCGCATGTCGAATAACCGGCACAGCCAAGCCGTTATCTAAAGCAGCAGCTATCCCAAGATGAACATACTCAAAAGTTTCCACTCTTTCATTTTGATATTGACTGTTCATCGCAGGGTGTTCTAGTAATGAAAGGATCGCTGCTTTGGCTACAAAATCGGTCATGGTCAATTTTGTATCGTGACGGGCTATGGCTGTTTCGTTCAACTGAGGTTGTAATATTGTCAGTTTTGTCACGTCCGCTTTCATCGTAATTGTGAGTTGTGCACTTGTTTGCAGACTTTTCATCATCCGTGAGGCAATTGTTTTTCGCATCATGTTGACAGGTTGATGGTCTGTCTTATTGTTTTGTATTTGTTTCTCTTTCTGATCAGGAAGTGCCTGAAGCACATCGGCTTTTGTAATTCTCCCGTCTGGTCCGGTTCCCACCAGCGTGTCAATGTCCAGATTTGCATTGTTAGCCATTTTACGAGCAACAGGGGAGATTTTCTTTCTCTCTTTCTTTGGTTTTGTCGGCAAGCCTCTTTCTTCTTTCTTTTCTTTAACCTGTTCATTTCCATCACCGATATAGCAAATGACCGTGCCAGGAGGGACACCTTCTCCCTCAGGCACTTTGATTTCCAATACAGTGCCTTCAGCAGGTGACTCAATCTCCATCTCAATTTTTTCAGAATTGATGCTTGCAATGCTTTCCCCTTTGTTTACGCTCTCTCCGACTTGCTTATTCCATACAGATACAGTGCCTTCTTTCATCGACATGCCCAATTTCGGCATCACAACCTCGACAGCCATCTTTCTCTCTCCTTTCTTTAGTTCAATATCTTGTCTTGATTATCGCCAATCATTTCTAATACGGCGCTCACAACCTTATCAGGTGTCGGCAAATAGATATCTTCAAGAGGTGGTGAAAACGGAACCGGTGTATGAGGAGCCGTCACTTTTTTGATTGGAGCATCGAGTAAATCAAATCCTTTATCAGCAACCAAAGAAGAAATATCTGCGGCAATTCCGCACCTTGGATTTGCTTCATCCACAATGACAAGCCGATTTGTTTTTTCTACCGAAGCCAGAATAGCCTCTTCATCAAGTGGCGACAGGCTTCTCGGATCAATGACCTCCGCTTCAATACCTTGAGCTGATAATTGCTCTGCCGCTTCGAGTGCTGTATGAACTTGTTTGCCTACTGCAAAGATGGTCACGTCTGATCCTTCTCTCTTCACATCTGCTTTGCCAATCGGCAGTGTGTAATACCTCTCTGGAACGTCTCCTGTGATATTGTACAGCGTCTTGTCTTCGAAAAAGATGACAGGGTCCTGGTCCTCAATTGATGCCAGTAGTAAACCTTTGGCATCGTATGGCGAGGAAGGCACAACCACTTTCAATCCAGGAATGCTCGTAAATAGCGCATACAAACTTTGAGAATGCTGAGCGGCTGCTCTAAAACCCGCCCCATGTGTTGTTCTAATGGTGACGGGCACCTCCGCTTTTCCGCCAAACATGTATCGGAATTTCGCCCCTTGATTCAGCACTTGGTCCAGACAGGTGCCGATAAAATCATTAAACATGAGTTCCGCAATGGGTCTTAGCCCTGTTGAAGCAGCTGCCATGGCAGCACCGACATAGCCAGCTTCACTAATCGGCGTGTCAAGGACTCGCTCACGTCCAAACTCCTGAACGATTCCTTTTGTGACACCGAGAACACCGCCCCATGCTTCATCATCCTGCAAGTGATCCACATGAGCGCCTCCTGCAACATCTTCCCCCATTAAAATGACATCCTCATCTCTTCTCATCGCAAGTTTGATCGCTTCGTTCAATGCACTAGACATGCTGATTTCTCTTGTCATTTTCCTTTCCCCTTTCTGATTTATTGATACGAAACATACACATCGGTCAATAATTCAGTATGATCTGGATATTTACTTTCTTCACTGAATCTAACGGCTTCATCTATCGCTTCCGCTACAGCCGCTTCAATACTTGATAT
This sequence comes from Bacillus pumilus, assembly GCF_024498355.1. Lineage (GTDB taxonomy): Bacteria > Bacillota > Bacilli > Bacillales > Bacillaceae > Bacillus > Bacillus pumilus_P. The sequence continues at coordinate 529,597 of NZ_CP101833.1, read as the reverse complement.
TTCTGTATTCGTAAGCAGCTGCTTCTTTAATAATTCATTTTTAAAAAGAGCGATGGCATCTTTCTCTTCTTGGTGTTCTGTTCTTTCCGTATTTATTTTGTAACGCTGAGCATCTCCTTCAAAGTGACCATAATTCCGATATGTCATGCATTCAATCAATGTCGGACCTTCTCCATTTTTTGCTCGTTCAATTGCTTGTTCTGCGGCTTGATAAACTGCCATCACATCTTTTCCGTCTACTTGAATCCCAGGAATGTCATAACCGGCGGCTCGATCCACGATTGATTTGCAGCTTGAAGCATAGGAAAATGGTGTCGCTTCCCCATAGCCATTGTTTTCTGCGATGAAAATGACAGGCAATTTCCAGATGGCTGCGAGATTGATACCTTCGTGAAATGTTCCTTGATTGTTTGCCCCATCTCCAAAAAAGCAAACGCTTACATTTTTTGTCTTCTTATATTTAGCTGTTAGGGCTGCTCCACAAGCCAGCGGAAATCCACCTCCAACAATTCCATTGGCACCAAGCATTCCTTTATCAAAATCTGCGATGTGCATTGACCCTCCCTTTCCTTTACACAAACCTGTGGCTTTCCCATAAATTTCTGCCATCATTCCTTTTAGATCACAGCCTTTAGCTATACAATGCCCGTGGCCACGGTGTGTACTTGTGATGGTGTCTTTTTCATTCAGGTGGGCACAGGCTCCTACAGCGACAGCTTCTTCCCCAGCATAAAGGTGGACAAAGCCTGGCAGGATTCCTTTTGTAAAAAGTGTGTGTACTCGATCTTCAAACTGGCGGATTTCCAGCATTTTTTGATACATCCATACCGCTTTTTCTTTTGTCAATGCGACTTCCATGTTGTAAAACCTCCTATCTTTTTTGCTTGCACTTATATACAAGCAAAAAACGTGCCAACATCACGACATGTTGAAACATAGGCTTTAGACAATTCAAGCCGTAAAAAAAGAGACAAAATGAGACATGTATCTCTTTTTGTCTCAATATGTTTACTTTCTCTCCTGCATATCAGACGATGTTCCATTTTCATTGGACATAAAAAAGCATCCCTCTAGGAATGCTTTTCACACTGAATCTATCGTACGGTGCCAAGTCAATTTTCCTTTGCAGACGCCGCAGACATAGCGAGAGGTATCAAATCGTCTTTTTCTGATAAAATGCTTGCCGCATCCTGTACAAACGTAGTCATGGCGTTTCTGCGCACCTCGCCTGTTTTGCACAGCCCTTAACGGTGTACAAAAGCGCGGGGCTCCTACCTGTTTCAATAACTCTTTAAACTCGCGATCACGATGCTGATAGCCCTTCCCTTCGAGATGGAGGTGATAGTGACATAACTCATGCTTGATGATACCGATCAATTCATCTCTTCCATGCTCCTCTAAATATCGGCGATTCAATTCAATATCATGTGTACCAAGTAAATATCTCCCGCCTGTTGTTTTTAAGCGGTCATTAAAAACAGCCTTGTGGCGAAATTCCTTACCAAAGAACTGCTGAGAAATGTGCTCTGTTAACTGTTGTAATTGCGGCTGGTTCAAACAAGATCGTTCCTTTCTATAAAAACCTCGAACAGGACAATTTCCCCTTTGCATACATTGAAGGTACATCCACTGTTTCGATCAAAGGAGGAATGGGCGATGCCCAACTGGCTGAAAAATCAGATGCAGAAAGCATTTTATGAAAAAAATCATTACCAAATCAAATTGCTGAATCAATGCTGGTACTTCTATAGAAAAAAACATTCAGTCACATCAAGGCACACCCCATCCTAAGGTGCGCCTCGTTTTTTGTTTACTCTGGTTTCAGCATGGAGAGGGCAACGCGGCCTTTTGCCTGGTCAACAGAGTCTACCCACACGGTCACAATGTCACCGACTGACACAACATCAAGCGGATGCTTCACAAAACGATTGCTTAGCTTTGAAATATGGACAAGTCCATCCTGTTTCACACCAATATCGACGAATGCGCCGAAGTCGACGACGTTTCTCACCGTTCCTTGAAGCTCCATTCCTAGCTTCAAGTCCTCCAATTTCAATACATCTGTTTTTAATAGCGGTTTTGGTACTTCATCCCGCGGATCACGCTCAGGTCTTGTCAGCTGATCGATGATATCCTGAAGTGTAATTGGACCAATTTCAAGCTGCTCCGCTGCTTCATCCAGCTTCACCTCAGCGATTTTCTCTTTTAATTGTTCTGTTCCAAGATCGTCTGGCGTCATCTTGATCATGCGTAAGAACTGTTTTGTTTCTTTATAGCTTTCAGGGTGAATGCCTGTACGATCAAGTGGATCTTGTCCGTCTGCTATGCGCAGGAAGCCGATACACTGCTCATATGTCTTGGCACCAAGTCTTGGGATATCCTTCAGTTCTTTTCTGCTTGTGAATCTCCCAATCTCTTCGCGGCGCTTGACGATATTCCCTGCGACGGCTTTTGAAAGGCCCGACACATACTGCAGCAGCGCCTGTGAGGCTGTATTGACGTTCACACCGACTTGGTTCACGACCGTCTCCACAACGAAGGTTAGCGAGCTGTTCAATTGCTTTTGACTCACATCGTGCTGGTATTGGCCCACCCCGACAGATTTCGGATCAATTTTCACGAGCTCTGCTAAAGGATCCTGTAATCTTCTCGCGATTGAAATGGCACTTCTTTCTTCCACTTGCAGGTCTGGAAACTCTTCTCTCGCTAGTGCAGACGCGGAGTAAACACTTGCCCCTGCTTCATTCACGATCAAATATGACACCGGCTGATCCAACTCTTGAATCAGGTCTGCGATGAATTGTTCTGTCTCTCTTGAGGCTGTTCCGTTTCCAATTGCAATGACTTCAATGTTTGATGATTGAATGATCTCTTTTACTTTTTGTTTGGCTTCCGCTTTTTTCTGGACGGGTGGATGCGGGTAAATGACCCCAATATGATGAACTTTCCCCGTATCATCAACGACCGCTAATTTACAGCCTGTACGAAATGCGGGGTCCACTCCTAGTACACGTTTCCCCTTCATCGGCGGCTGAAGCAGCAGTTTTCTTAAGTTTTCAGCGAAAATATGGATGGCTTGCTCTTCTGCTTTTTCTGTCAGCTCTTTTCGTATTTCACGTTCAATCGAAGGCTGAATGAGGCGTTTGTAAGCATCGTCAATAGCCGCTTCAATATACGGTCTCGCCGTCGTTTGCTTGCCCTTTATGACTTGTTTGTCGAGATAGAAGCGAATATTTTCAGCAGGTGGTTCGATGGCTGCTTTCAAAATGCCTTCTTTTTCTCCTCGGTTGACCGCAAGTACACGATGGGGCACAATCTTTTTGATCGGCTCTTGATAATCGTAATACATTTCATAAACGTTTTTCTCATCGCTTTCAACGTCTTTTCCTGATGTGACAAGACTCCCCTTTTGGTACGTTTCACTGCGAATCCATTTTCGCATATCAGGGTCATCTGCCAGCTGTTCAGCAATAATATGCTGAGCGCCTTCAAGTGCTTCTTCTACACTTGTCACTTCTTTTTCTTCGCTCATAAAGGCAGAAGCCTGCTTTTGGATATGATCATTCGGCAGCTTGAGCAAATATTCTGCCAGCGGCTCCAGCCCTTTTGCCTTTGCCACACTTGCCTTTGTTTTACGCTTTTGTTTGAATGGTCTATATAAATCTTCGACCTCTTGCAGCTTATGAGCCTGTTCGATTTTCTGTTTTAATTCATCAGTCAGTTTGTCTTGTTCAGAAATTAAGCGAATGACTTCTTCTTTTCGGGTAGTGACATTTTGGATATATGTATAGCGCTCAGAAATGGTTTGAATTTGCACCTCGTCCAGTGAGCCTGTCTGCTCTTTCCGGTAACGAGCAATAAATGGGACGGTGTTGCCATCCTCTAATAGCTGGATCACACTTTCAATTTGTTTCGTTGAAAGCTTTAATTCTGTTGCAATTTGTTTCAATAAAACGTCAGATGTCTTCATACTTTGCATCCTCTCACTGTGTCTTCTCTTTTAGTGTATCAAAAAAACCGGCAAAACAGAAAAAAGGTCAGCTATTTTCACATGAGCTGACCAAGTACATAGGTGAGATCGTCCTTTTTGTCTTGTGTGTATGTTTCAAGTTGCGTTGCAATATCTGCAACTGAATGGCTATGCTTTAAACACATTCGCATGTTTGGCACATTCAGGCCGTCTGAATACATAATGAATGTCGATCCTTTTTCGTAGGAATAGGTGTATGTTTTATATTTCCTAGGTTTCCCTGATAAGTATCCTGATGTCGGAAGCGGATAAATATAGTCGCCAGAAGGTGCATTCAAGATGAACCGGATATTACCAACCGAACAATAGGTAAATTGCTGCTGGGAAAAATTCACCTTTAATATGCCAACCGTGGCCCCACGTTTATTTTTCATGGCCTGATTGCATCTGTCGATGAGGGTCGTCACATCCTCATGTCCATATTCTTCGACAATTTCACTAACTAAAGAAGATGATTCATTGGCGAACTGGCCGCTGCCTAATCCGTCTGCTACAGCACAAATTAGTTCTTCATCATCTGCTTTAATAAAAAAACTGTCCCCGCAGCATGATTTCCCTTCTTTATTCGATTGATAGATAATGGCGTTCACATGCTCATGCTGTTCGATCTGCTTCATTACCCTAGCTCCATAGACGCATCTTCTGATAATGCATCTCGTAGCTTTTTAACTGCCTTCCGCTGCAGTCTCGATACATGCATTTGGGATATGCCGAGTAAATCGCCTGTTTCTTTCTGACTCTTATTTTGCAAATAAGTGAGATTGATAATTTCTTTTTCTCGATCCGTCAGAACATGAAGCACACTCTCAAGCATCATTTTTTGGTTTACACGTTCGTAGCCCTCTTCCTGTGAGCCGACGACGTCTAAAATGGTGACGGTGCTTCCTTCAGAATCAGCCTCTACGCCTTGGTCTACAGACAGCGCTTGATAGCTTTTGCCCATCTCCATTGTTTCAAGTACTTCTTCTTCTGTCACATCTAGATATTCTGCAATCTCTTGTACTTTAGGTGACTTCTGCGTCTCCGTTGTCAGATGATCAACTGCCATCTTGATTCTTGGTCCGAGCTCTTTAATCCGCCTTGGTACATGGACACTCCATGTCTTATCACGTAAAAAGCGTTTGATTTCCCCGATAATGGTTGGAATCGCAAAGGCTTCAAATGATTTACCGACAAGCGGGTCATAACGCTTGATTGCGCCGAGTAAACCAATCATTCCAACTTGTCTTAGATCCTCATGAAAGCTTTTGCCTTTGGAATATTTTTTCGCCAGCATATCGACCAGGTTTGTATAGCATTCAACAAGCGTGAGCTGCGCCTGCTCGTCTTGATTGTTTTGATAGCTTTGGATGAGGCGATCCACTTCATCTTTAGTTAGTTTCATAGTTTTGGATGGTTGTGTCATGGTCAACTCGCTCCCTGTTTAAAAACTTTGTCATTGCCACAGTAACTCCGGAGTTTGCTTGCACCTCGACTTCATCCATTAATGTTTGCATCAAATATAAACCAAGACCTCCTTCTGCCAATTGATCCACCGTATGAGCAGATGTATAAGGCCCTAGTCCTTCCTGCTTTTGCTTAAAGTCAAAGCTACCGCCTTTGTCAGCGACAATGATTTCTAGACGATCCTCATAGACAAGAAAGCGAACTGCTACCTCTCCATTTTCCCCATGATCACCTTTGTAGGCATGCTGAACTGCATTTGTACAGGCCTCACTGACGGCAATTTTTAAGTCCTCAATCTCTTCATAGGCATAACCCATTCGACTTGCTACGCCTGAAAGAGTCAGACGAATGATGCCTACGTATTCTGGTTTCGCCGGGATTTTCATCTCGATTAGATCTACTAATTCGTTCATTGTACCCCACCCTCTGTTTTTGCAGAAATGTCAATGATGTCCTTTAATCCAGTAATTTCAAACAACCTCACAAGCCGATCCGACAAGTTCTCAAGCTTTAATGTTCCACCTGCTTTTTGAGCCGCTTTAAACAGCCCCACAAATACACCTAAACCTGTGCTATCCATATAAGAAACATCCTTTAGACAGATTTCTAGATGCTCTCCTTGCTCTGCTTTAGGCATAAGCGTTTCTCTTAGCTCAGGAGCGGAGTACACATCAATTTCTCCGCTGACACTAATTTTCGTTTTATGATCTATTTGATGCTCTTTTACAGACATATTCATTATGCATTCACCTCGAAATTCTTGTTTCCTTGAATTTTATATACCCGCGTATTCACTTTCTAAACCTTTCTTTTCAGGACAAGTAATGTAAAGTCATCATGCAGCTGAAAATCTTGCAGTTTGAGTAAGCTGGCATAGATGGCATCCACCATTTCCTGAGCCGAGTAAGATAGGTGCTCTGATATGAGCGCTTTGATATCCTCCCGCTCTAAGAAACCGTCCTCTGCCTTAGATTCTGTTACACCATCGGAGAATAAAATGACCATATCTCCAATATCCAAATGCTTCTCATACTGCCTGTAATCAAAGTCTGGTGCGATTCCAAGGACAAGCCCTTTCGCATCTAAATCGTAAAATTGGTTCTCTTTTCTGCAATAGAAAAAGCCCGGCTCATGACCAGCCGATGCGTATTTAAATTCATGTGTTTCTGTATTATAGCTGCCATAGAACATCGTGATAAACATGCTTGGGTCTACGTTTTGTTCGACAACACGATTAAGGGTTTTCAGCACCTTCGTTGGGCCGCTCCCTGACTCCGGCAAGGAATCCATCGCATACTTAATCATCGACATACAGAGCGCAGCCGGGATGCCTTTCCCAATCACATCTGCGATCGCGATATTGATTGTATGGTGATCAGTGACAAAGTGAAAATAATCTCCACTCATCTGTTTTGCCGGCACACTAATGGCCCCAATATCAAAGGTGTCACCTTCTGGTATTTTCGTTTCCAGAAGGGTTTGCTGAACATTTGCAGCAATTTCAATCTCCGATTTAATTTCTTGCTGGATGCCTCTGAGTGTTAAATGTTCCTGGTAGGCAAGTCCGTACCCAATCATGACTTCAATTAAGAAGTCTAGTGAATGAAAGACATCTTCCGGCAAATCAGGGTATAGCTCCTGAATTACTTTTCGGTGAACACTCACTATTTCTTCAGGAGGTATTTGATGCTCAATGGTTTTTCGGCTGAATTTTTGAGCTTGATAAAGCGATGTTTCAGTTAGATCACTTATATAACGACTGAGCAGCTGATGATACCGCTGCTCCATTACCTCCTTAAAATCCATGGTTTCCCTCCTAGCGAAGCCACTTGACAGCTTGTATCTCCGTTCCTTCTTCTGATGTAGAATCTAATTTAAAATCATCCATCAGTCTTCTCACTCCCGGAAGACCTGCTCCGAGTCCGCCTGATGTAGAAAATCCGTCTTCCATCACTTTGCGTATATCCATGATACCAGGCCCCTCATCGGCTGCGATGACTTTAAGTCCACGCTTTCCACGCTCCATCACTTCTTCTATACAAATCTGACCTTTACCAGCGTATAAATAGATGTTTCGAGCTAATTCTGAAATGGCCGTCGTAATTCTTGCTTGGTCAACTGTTCCAAAGCCCAGTTCTTTTGCAACATTTCGTCCCAGTTGTCTTGCCGCGACTATGTCCCATTCCGTCAAAATTTTCACACAGGATTGGTCTTTCATATCTATTCCCCCAATTCCCGCTTCAATGTCTCAAGCCCTTGTTCAAGATCTAATGCAGTCTGAATTTCTTCCAGTGATATACCAAGTTCAATGAGTGTCACAGCGACTGCCGGCTGTATTCCTGTTAATACAACTTTTGCCCCCATGAGCTTTGACATCGTGATGACATCGCCTAATACTTTTGCGATAAATGAATCAATCATATCAACAGATGTTAGGTCAATGACAACGCCGTTCGCTCCTGTTTCATGAATTTTATTGAGTAAATCTTCTTGAAAATGAAGAGCCGTTTGGTCATCAAGCTCCCATTGTATAGAAATAAGAAGACAATTATATAATTTTAAGATTGGAATCTTCGGGTGATTTCTCACTGGGTTATCCCTCCAATGAAACAATTTTTCGATTTGTCATTTCTAAAGCAGTTTGAATTCCTTTTTGAAGGGTATTCTTTGTTGTAACTTGAGATAAATCAATTCCAAGAGTGACGATGGTTTGGGCGATTTCTGGACGAATACCGACCAATAAGCATTTTGCACCTACTAATCTCACAGCCTCTGACGCTTGAATGATATGGTGTGCCACCATTGTATCAACGACAGGTACACCGGTAATGTCGATTAAGACCACCTGTGATCGATGTTTCACGACGCCATTTAACAGATTCTCCATGATCTTCTTCGCGCGATCTGTATCAATTGTTCCTACAAGAGGCATGACAGTGATGTGCTCAAACACTGGAATCAGCGGAGCAGATAGTTCCTGTAACGCAATTTTTTGAAGGTTGACGGTTTTCTCCCATGAGATGGAGTAGTGATTCAATATTTCGTTATGAACAGGTGAAATGAACCGATCAATTTCCCAGATGAGCTCATTACTTCCTTGTTCAGTATTTTTGTCACTGTTCATTTTTTGATATAAGTGTGAACGGATTTCCGTTAGCCCTTTTGCCAGTAATTTAAGTGATACACCCATTTGTACAATTTTCAAAGCAAAAGATTGCACTTTTTCTTCAAAATCCTCAGCATTCGCCTCTGAAAGGGATGCCAGAATAAGCTGGACATATTCGGAACAAATCGTTTCATACATTTTATCGTTTAGCATCATGTCCGTTTCTTCTTCTCCGAGTCGTTTGAAGATGTCAGTCCATTCTTTTTCTAATTCCTTTTGGTGTGCTCTCGCAAAAGCTAACACGATATGATTCGACATAATTTACCCCCTACGTACATAAAAAGCAATAACTTTCATTCTCTCTCCATTATAGCCTTAATAAAAAATGAACACAAAAAAAAGTTGCTCACAGGAGAGCAACCAAGTATCACCATATTAAAAATCAATAAGAGCCAAACTAACTTGTAAGGCTTCATCAACCTTCTCCATCATCTCATCATCAAGATGTGTGATTTTATCTGTCAATCTTTGTTTATCGATCGTACGAATCTGCTCTAAAAGAATGACAGAATCTCGTTCAAAGCCGTAGCGCTTTGCATTAATTTCGACGTGAGTCGGTAATTTCGCTTTTTGTATTTGGGCTGTTATGGCTGCAACGATAGCAGTCGGGCTGAAGCGATTTCCAATGTCATTTTGAATCACCAATACCGGGCGAACCCCGCCCTGCTCGGAGCCAACAACAGGAGATAAATCAGCAAAGTAAACATCACCGCGTTTAACAATCAAATGTTTAACCCCCGCTGACTAATCGCTCAACTGTATTCTCAGCCTCAAATTCTGCATATTGTGCCTCTGAAGAGATATTCAGATTAATTTTCGCCATCTCCATGTAGCCGCGTCTCATCGATTCACGATTTTGTCGAATATTACGTTCACGAATATACGTTTTTGTCGCTCGGTAGATCAATTCATTTCTTGTTACCTTATCCTGCTCTGCTACTCGTTCGATTTCAGACATCAAAGCCTCGGGCAGTCGAATCTTCATTTCGTTTGTTGCGCTGGATTCAGACAAAAAACATACACCTCCACAAAACTTACGGATACCGTTTCGATCCATTCCAAGACTAATCATACCATTATTCAATGCACAAGCAAAGCTGTTTTCATGATTTCTTATTAGAACATGAAGCGGTCGGCCACCCGTAATTCAAAATGATAATGGAGTCCCTCTTTCCCATTATACGCTTTTTTTCGAAAATCATACGGTATTTCCAAAATCTCTAAAAAAGGGAGGATATTTATTCCTTCTCTGTAGAATAAAAGAGAACGATGTCGGTTTGGACATCGTTCCCCTAATAGCTACTTATAAAAAGCTTGGCCCGCCTTGAAGCAGCGGATTACGCACATGAACCCTTTTGCCGTCCTCTATATATACTCTTGGGACCCGGTGGCCAATCGAGCAAGTGACTTCATAGTTAATGGTTTCAAGCCTTTTGGCAATTTCATCGACTGATACCTTTTCTTCGCCTTGTGAACCAATCAAAACGACTGGTTCGCCTGCTGAAATGTTCTCTTTCAATTCAACCATGAATTGATCCATACATACCCTTCCAGCAATCTTCCGGCGCTTTCCGCCAACGAGCACTTCCGTTCCTGCCAGCTTCCTGATCCAGCCGTCTGCATAGCCAATCGGAACCGTGCCAATCCATGTATCTTGATTGGCTGTATAGGTCGCTCCGTAGCTGACACTCTCACCCTTTTGAATAAGCTTCACATGCGCTAGCTTTGTATGAAGAGACATGGCTTCTTCCAGCTTGAAAGGCAATTCATCTTTGATTTCCTCTGACGGTGACAGCCCGTACATACTGATGCCGAAACGGACCATATTAAACAATACTTCTTTAAACCTTAGACCTGCTGCACTGTTGGCGCAATGAACGAGCAGTTTGTCCGTATGAAGCGGCTGAAGCAATGTTTGAAAGGTGTCCATCTGCATATCAAAGTAGTCCTCATCCTTTTCATCTGCTGTCGCAAAGTGAGTAAATACACCTTCCAGCTGTAAATAAGAATGATCGCAGGCAAGCTCTTTCACTTCGCTCACTTGCGCTAAGGTTTTAACACCTAAACGATTCATTCCGCTGTCAATTTTCAAATGAAAACGAATGGGTTGTCCAATCTGTCCTTTCACTACTTTGATTACATCTCTCAGCCACTCGATTGAGTAAGCAGTCATGATGACGTTGTATCTCACGGCGACTTTGACATACTCTGGCGGTACTGCGCCGAGTACAAGAATCGGTGCTTTGATGCCTTTATTTCTTAAAGAAATGGCCTCATCCAAAAAGGCAACGGCTAACAAGTCTGCTCCTGCTTTGAGTGCGGCTCTTGCCACTTCTATATCTCCATGTCCATACGCATTGGCTTTTACAACAGCCATTAATTGAACTTTTTGACCAATATGATCTTTCATATGTGAAACATTATGCTTGATTGCTGTTAAATCAATTTCTGCCCATGTGTCTCTATAAAAGGCATTTGTGTCCATCAGTCACACTTCCCTATTGAATGATTCAATACTTCATTATGATACTAAAAATCAAGAATAATGTGAAACAAATCAAAGAAAATCAGCCCTTGCATAGGGCTGATGTTTCATTTTCAAGGCTCTCGCCTGAGATATTCGTTTATTTGGCTGACTGGCCTTCGACACTGTTTGCGACCATTAACAGCTCTTCCTTCGATAAATCACTTGAGGAAATTAAGTAGTCGACTCCGTCAGATGTCCATGAAAGAGATTGATCCGTTAGAACACCCACTGTCATGCCAAGATCGACTGGCTCGCCGTTCATCGTCACAGGCGTAGATGCTTCTGCCACTCTCGCTTTTTCCTGAATGAGTGTGAAGGATTTCTTTCCGCCATACGTAATCACATAACGTTTCCCAGCATCTGTTGTCATTTCTTTCTCTTCCATCTTCTTCACGCCCTCTGGCATATCAACTGGTGTTTTCACTGCGAAACTGTCAGATGGGTCTGCACTTGTGGCGACATCCATTTGGGAGAGTGTCATGTTTTTCTTCTCATCAAATGCATCTTTGTCAAAGGATTTATTGAATTCAAAGTGAGAGAATTCCACTTTCACCATTGGCTTTTTGTCGCTATCCAGCACTTTCACACTGGCAGGCGCCATTGTTTTTTTATGAAAGGTAATCTCTTGGGTAGGCAGCATTTGGTTGTGCTGATAATTGGTTTTTGTTTCGAAAATATACTTTGACTCTTTCGCTTTGAACTGAGCTGCACTGTCATTTTTAATGTCTTTCACTAGCGATTCAAATAAATAGACCTGGCTGCTATTATTCGGCCAATCACTATGGAAACGGAAGCTTTTGTTCAATGAAGGTGTCAGCACAAACACACCATTGCCATTTCTTAAAATGACTTGACTCTGATCCTTTTTCGGATTTTCTAAATAGACACGGTAAAGCTCCGGCTTCTTGTACCAAATTTCCACCTGATACTCCTGCGGATCATTCCCTGTCTCGATGGTCATTTTTGCTTTGGCTTTGTATGATGTCATTTCCTCTGCCTTTTTGTTTAAATCTCCAACGATATCCTGCTGAGATTTTTGACCGCATGCGGAGAGAATCAGTACAAAAAGGATCCCCGTTACAAGCAAAACAAAGCTTTTTCTCACCCTTTTCAACCCCTTCGTTAATTGTGTTAAAAGGAAGAAACCGCTTGTTTGGCTTTAACAGTACGCCTAAAGAGTTAACTGCGTACCGCGAACCATCAAAGCCTGTTAGCAACTCGCCCTTCCTTATCGCACTACCCAATATATGAAGGGGGGACAAACAATATGCAGACTAGCTTGACAACCTTTCGATTAAAACTTGCGCAGCAGCATATTCTTTTGTGTGCGTAATGGACACATGAACCTGGTCTTCCTTCGTTTTCTCGCTTTTGATAAAAGGTTTTCCACGATCATCTTTTTGTATCTCGATGTCATGAAAGCTTAAATGCTGACCGATTCCCGTACCGTATGCTTTAGCAAAAGCTTCCTTTGCCGCAAAACGTCCTGCTAAAAACTCCAGCTGTCTCTTTTCACTTAGCGCGTAAAAGACGTCCTGTTCACTTAAAGTCAATATTCGTTCTGGTAAACGGGGCTGTCTGCTGAGCACTCGTGACAACCGGTCGATTTCTACAATATCAATGCCAATTCCTTTGATCACGGGGTACCTCCTATGATACTCGTACTAATTTGGATGTTCGCTTCATAAACGTGTTACTATAAACTTACCATTATCTAGTCAAAAGGGGTTTGTTATGTTTATTCGAACGGAGAGCTTTCAACAATTTATTAGATCGTATCCAATCGTAACAGCGATCCTTGCATTGCAAATAGGTCTGTGGCTTTTATTTGCTATTCCTTTCCCTATTATACAGCTTGGGCAGGACCATCTCGTCGGTTTCAACTATGGTGTAGCAGCAGGAGAATGGTGGCGGCTCGTTACCCCTATTTTTCTCCATGGAAGTCTGACACACATTTTGTTCAATTCTATGTCCTTGTTCCTATTTGCACCAGCGCTTGAGTATTTGCTTGGTAAGGTTCGGTTTCTCATCATTTATCTTGGGGCAGGGTTCATTGGAAATCTCGGAACCTATTGGGTGGAGCCTTTAGAGTATGTACATGTCGGCGCTTCTGGTGCTATTTTTGGTTTGTTTGGCGTTTATCTGTATCTTGTCCTATTTAAACCGCACATGATGGATCGCGGCAATTCTCAGGTAATCTTAACGATTCTTGGTGTCTCTGTCATCATGACGTTCGTCAATTCGAATATCAATATTATGGCTCACTTATTTGGATTGATAGGCGGCATGATCCTAGCACCTATCACCCTATTCTTCCACTCCAAAAAAAGACGCTACTAATCTCATAAAAAATGTCGATCATCCCTTTTGACAAGGAGCTGATCGACATTTTTTAGTTTAAGAAGATTTAATTTTTTTCATAGGAATACCAATCAAATACACGTGCAGCATCTTTCTCTTCAAGGTGATGCACACCAAAGGAATCAAGCAGTGCAGAGGATTTCACAAAGGTGTGAATACTCGCCACTCGGCCTTTCTTTTGGAAATAAGATTGGGTCACCGTATAGTTTTGCATTCGTTTTCTCAATACAATTCCGGTGGTTTTGCTGATGCCTCTTGTCGTCAGCTGAATCAATGGGTCTTTGATCGTATAACCTGATTGTTTATAGGCTAAGTACCCAAAGAACAAAGCAATTGGCAACGGAATGAATGCCAAATACCCCCACGGCGGAAAACGTACTGAAAGGATCACACCAACGAGCAATGGAACAAATCCGAAAGAGATCAGGTAGCGTTTGAGTGAACGCTTTGGCACCTTTTTCAGCTCAGCTTCTGGTGTCAGGTGATAATGAACTGTAAATTGAGACAACAATTCATTGATTTTTTTCTTTCGAATCAGTGGGAATAAGACCGAAGAGGTTTCTTTTTCTGTAATAGAACCTCCTGCACTAACAAGCATCACTGTAGCAAACCCAAAAGGCTCACGGAGAATGTTTTCTTTGATTTTCACTGCTTGAATTCTCGCAAGCGGAATGGTCATTTGATGTCTTTCAATGAGTCCTCTTGTAATGATGATGTCATTTCCTTTTCGTTTGGCAGCAAAATTAGCGTATTGGAGCGCCGTCACTCCAACACTGAGTATCCAAGCAATCAATACGGCTAGAAAAATTAGAATCGCGTAGATTTCAACACTTGCATGACTTAAGAAGGAGAACTGCTTGACGAACCCGTCTAAAGGAAGAATTTCATCTATTTGTGTGTAAATGGCTAGACAACCCGATATAATCACACCGATGCCGCTTGAAGTCGTAGCCGTTAAAAGCAGCTCTGGTACACCCATACGATAGGAGACGTTGATTTCTTCCTCCACAGGTTTTTGGGCAGTTAGATGATCATGCGGTATATCACCAGTTTCATCCGTCATTTCTTCTTGCTGCAAGCTTTTCTTCCGGTTGAAAATGGACTGTTTCAATTGTTCTGCTTCTGCTTTTGTAATTGCCGTCAGGCTTACTTCTGGGCCATCCGTCCCGCCTGCCGTTTCGATTTGAACTCGCACCAAACCGAAAATCCGCTGGAAGATGCCTTCACTTGTATTGACCGTTTGAATTCGTTCTAACGAGATATATTTTTTCTTTTTCGTGATTACACCTGATTCCACACGAAATTCATCGTCTTCCATCCGGTAGGTGAATCGTCTCCATTCTAAAACGGTTGAAACAGCTTTCCATAAAAGAAGCACACCAAGAATGATAAACGCATAAAAGCGAATACTTGAATTCGAGTTCACAAAAATAAGCACGAAAAAAGGGATAATGAAGTTTTTAATCATAGAAACGGCATCTGATATAAAATCAATGAACATCGAGATTGGATGTACACGTTTTGGTTCAGACATCATCTTCCGTCACCCTTGCTAAACGAGATATGTAATCACGAAGCTCATCTGCCTCTTCTAATTCTAACGCTGGAATATCATGAACAGTGGCAGCAGTCGAAATTTGAACAGATGCCAAGCGATAGCGCCTTAAAAGCGGTCCTTGAGATGTATCGACATGCTGGACACGCACCATCGGCACAATCACGCGTGTAACGCGAATCAGCCCATGCTGTATTTCAATTTCATTTTCAAATACTTCGTAGCGCCAGATGTGATGACGGATTTTTGGTATGAGCCAAATTCCGAAAATGATCTGTAAGATCCACAATCCGACGAGGATGGCCCCAATCCAATATGGCCATTGAAAATAATAACTAGCAATAAATACCCCAATGATGATGAGTAAGAAAATCAATGAGATAATTCCATTTTGAAGACGCCATACCTTTAATCCATTTAAGCTAATTTGACGTTGCGGCTGTTTTCTCACATTCTTCCCCCATTCTCTTACTTTTCTATCAATATATTACGAAACAGAGCCTAAAAAGTTTCAATCAGCCTGTTAAAAAAAGCGAACCCTGCAAAGGATTCGCTCTTGTATGTTAGTTGTTATAAGATTTCTTTTGACGACGATCGCTAGAAGAACGATTGCGATCATTTGATGAACGCTTTTTATCACCGTAAGATGAACGGCTTTTCCCACGATAGCCGCCTCCTCCGCCGCCGTCTCTACGTTTAGAAGAGCTGCGGTTGTTGCGATTGCGTTTTGAAATCATTGGTGCTTCATCTGTCAAACGAACAGGCGTTGCATCTGGCTCTTTTGTCATCATTTTGATGGCAGCCGCAACCACTGTGACAGAATCATTATCTTCTAGCAATTCAGCAGCAGCTGTCATGTAGAAGTTTAAGTTGTTTTCACTGATGATCGTGCGTAGACGGTCAACTGTTACTTGCTGTTGTCCTTCAATTGCTTCATCTAGAGTTGGTTCTTTCATACGATCCATTTTACGTTTTGTCGTTTGCTCAATCGCACGAAGCATATCTTTTTCACGTGGTGTGATAAACGTCACCGCCATACCTGTACGTCCAGCACGGCCTGTACGTCCAATACGGTGTACATAGCTTTCCGGATCTTGTGGCACGTCGAAGTTATACACGTGTGTCACGCCAGAGATATCAAGTCCACGTGCTGCAACGTCTGTTGCCACAAGCACATCGATTGAACCTTCTTTGAATTTGCGAAGCGCAACCATACGTTTCGCTTGAGTCAGGTCACCATGAATTCCTTCAGCTGTATAACCTCTTAGGTTAAGCGCTTCTGTCAATTCGTCAACACGGCGTTTCGTACGACCGAAGACAATTGAAAGCTCAGGTGATTGAATGTCAAGAAGACGTGTCAATGTATCAAATTTCTTACGTTCGTGAATATCCAAGTAGAACTGTTGGATGTTAGATACTGTCATTTCTTTTGCTTTTACTTTCACATGCTCTGGGTTTGTCATGAAACGTTCTGCAATGCGCTTAATTGGTGCAGGCATTGTCGCAGAGAATAAAAGTGTTTGGTGTTCACTTGGTACATTTGAAAGGATCGATTCAATGTCTTCAATGAAACCCATGTTTAGCATTTCATCTGCTTCATCAAGCACAACTGTTTCAACATTTTGAAGACGCATTGTACGACGGTTAATGTGATCGAGTAAACGTCCTGGAGTCCCTACGATGATATGAGGGTTCTTCTTGAGCGAACGGATTTGGCGGCTGATATCTTGTCCACCGTAAATCGGAAGAACGCGTGCACGCTTGTCTTGGCCGATTTTGTATAGCTCTTCAGATACTTGAATAGCTAATTCTCTTGTTGGCGCAATGATAATCGCTTGGATATTAGGAGACGCTGGGTCGATTTTTTCAACCAGAGGAATACCAAATGCTGCTGTTTTTCCTGTTCCTGTTTGTGCTTGTCCGATGACATCTTTATTCTGAAGACCGAGAGGAATCGTTTCTGCTTGAATCGGTGTTGCTTCTTCAAATCCCATGCGGTTAATAGCTTTCATGAGACTTTCGCTTAATTGAAAATCTTGAAACGTTATAGTCAAATTATTCAAACTCCTTCTAATTGCTGTTTCAGTAATCTCGTGAATGATCATTAAAAACTGCCCTTTTCTGAAAGGACAGGTCCATTATATACAAAGCCCGAATTACCCTACATTATATCTTACCATTACACTATTTGTTTTTCAACAAGACAGAAATGGATATATCTACTACTCCACAATGACAGATTCACCTTCACTTTGATCTCCGTCCATCCATCTCCACTTTTCTAACAGTTGAATTTTTCCGTTATCCAGCTGCTTAGGTGTAGAATCGCAGGTCCCGCTTCTCATGCTGCCATCCTTGCTCACATGGTGGTATCTAAAATGAAGTGTTCCATCCTCTTTCACTGTTCCTACAAGTCCGCCAGATACAATACTGCCGCCTTAATATATGCCCGTTAAAATATTCCCGTCCTGACGATATTGAAATATGGTTCTTTCTGATACTTCCCCATTACTCGAATTAGACTGCGGGATAAAGGTTTTTCTGTCATATTGAAACAACCGAATCGACCACCTTTTCTTTCCTATTGTAACATAGGCCTGTCACTGATTCGACAAAAATGTTGCAGATTTTAACAAGTGGGATTCAATTTATATTAGTTTAGCCACATTTTCGCTTTTCTATATATTAAATTGCTTTTTTTAGAAATTGTTCTACTTTCTCAAACAATTGCTGTGCACATGGCTCGTGACAAACATGGTGTTTACAGTCAGGTAAATAATACATTTCTTTCTGATGAGACGGGATTTTATGATAAATAAATTCTGCACTAGAAGCGGGAACAATCCCATCGCTTTCCCCTTGAACAATTAAGACGGGCAGATGAAGTTTCTCAAGGGAGCTCTTCGTTTGTTTTACCAGCTTCATAAATTCTACAGCAGCTGATAGCGGCGTGCTCGTTAGCTTATGACGATACCGATCATACAAGGGGTTCGTATCAATCAACCCAGACAAAGATTCCTTCACCATCTGTCTTGTGTCTTGGATCATCTGTTTTGGGTTCACATATTTTGCCGCGGCACTTAAAAGGACAAGGCGGGCAACCGGATACTTCGCAGCTAAGTAAGAGGCAATCATCCCGCCCATTGAAAAGCCGACCAAATAAATGGTGTCACATGTTCGGTAGAGGGATAAAAGTTCTAGTTCAGCTGTCGCAATCCATTCTTGATAAAGAATGCCTTTTAATTGAAGTTCCTCCCCATGTCCCGGAAGCGTGATAGACTGCACGGTCCAATCTGTCGTCTGCTTTAAATACTGCGCCAGCGGTTCTACCTCATAAGGGGCTCCCGTAAAACCGTGTATACATAGACATCCAATCATTCAGTCACCTTCTTTGCCGCTAACTTTTATAGTGCAGTAATGACTTCTTCCAATCTCATGCCGCGTGAGGCTTTGACAAGAACAACATCGTCAGGTCCTGCCACTTCAGCTAGTTTTTTCTTCAGTTCCTCTTTGTCCATATATGAGAACACGCGCGCGTCTCCAAATGCTTTCTTCGCTCCTTCAGCAATGAGTGCACCTAGACGTCCATACGTCATGACATGATCGATAAACTCAGGCTTGATGTATCGGCCTAGTTCGTAATGATACGTTTCTTCTTCACTTCCCATTTCAAGCATATCACCAAGCACTAGAATGCGATTGGCGAAACCGTCCATATCCCCTACAAGATCAATCGCCGCTTTCATGGAAGTAGGACTCGCATTATACGCATCGTTTATGACCGTGATTCCTTTATCTGTTGTAAACAGCTCAAGACGCATCCCTGTCAATTTTGTTTGCATCAACCCTTGGGCTATTTGTCTTTCATTCAGCCCAAAATGCTGGCCAATGGCAATAGCAGCAAGGGCATTCTTCACATTATGTTTCCCTAATACAGGAATGAGAAACGCCTGAGCGTACCCTTCGACTTGAAATTCAGTTCCTTCTGCAAGCTGATTGATGTGATTCACCCTGATATCACAGTCCTCTGCTTCTCCAAAGGTTTTCACGTTGTGAGTCAGTGCATTCGCTCTTTCACGAAGCAAGGGCTCATCTCCTAAATAATAAAAGACGCCATTCTCTTTTAACCCTTTTGTGATCTCACATTTTGCGTCGGCAATTGCTTCTCTTGATCCTAGATCTTGCATATGAGATTCTCCGACATTGGTGATGACTGCTGCATCAGGCTCAGCGAGGCTTGACAAAAACTCAATCTCACCTTTTGCGCTCATGCCCATCTCCAAGACAGCGATCTCTGTTCCTTCTGGCATCTCGAGAATGGTGAGCGGAAGACCGATATGATTATTAAAATTGCCATCTGTTTTATGGACTTGATACGCCGTTTGTAATACTGAATGAATCATGTCTTTCGTTGTTGTTTTACCATTACTTCCTGTAATACCGACAACACGAGGATTTTCTTCTTTTAAGTATGATTTTGCCAGCTGTTGCAGTGCAGCCAGTGTATCTTCTACAAGAATGACTGGGACGCCTTCTGGTGGATTGGCCTCTTTTTGATTCCAAAGAATAGCGGCAGCTCCAAGCTCCAATGCTTTTGAAGCAAATGTGTGACCGTTAAAATGTTCTCCAATAAGCGGGATAAACAGTGCGCCTTTTGATACTTTTCGTGTATCTGTTGTCACTCCGTGAATTTGCTCTTCGCCAAAAGCTTGATTAGATAATGCCCCACCAGCCATTTGGGCAATATGTTTCACTGTACGTTTGATCATGATTTTCGCCTCTCTTTCTCATTTCATGTTTGAAGGAACAGAGACACTACCTGTAGGATAGTGTCTCAGCGTGTAGACAAACCCTCGCATTCTGTGTCAGTCCTGCGTGCTGGTGCTCACGAATCTCAAATTCGCTCCGCTCCGGTACTCGTCCTTCCTAGACTGCAAAGGTTTTCTATCACGCTGAAAAGAAGACAAAGGGCTAAAATAAAGTTCATTTTAGCCCTTTGTCAACAATCTGAGACACTACCTGTAGGATAGTGTCTGCTTGTTGCTCACATTAAAAAGTTGTTTTAATGGTTTGTTTTTCTTGATGACGTTCAATTGCAAGTGACACCAGCTTTTCAATCAACTCAGGATACTCTACGCCAGTATGTTTCCAAAGCAGCGGGAACATACTGAATGGTGTGAATCCAGGCATTGTATTCACTTCATTGATCAGCACTTTGCCATCCTCTGTTAGGAAGAAGTCTGCACGTACGAGACCAGATCCATCAATGGCTTTAAATGCTTTAATCGCCATATCGTGAATCGTCTTGTATTCCTCCTCTGAAACACTAGCAGGAATGATCAAGTCTGTATCGCCATCTTCATATTTTGCTTTGTAGTCATAAAAATCTGTTTTAGGTGCAATTTCACCAACAACAGAGCATTTCGGCTCGTCATTTCCTAATACACCAATTTCAATTTCTCTTCCAATGACGCCTTCTTCCACGACAACACGACGATCATATTGGAAAGCCAAATCAAATGCTGCTTGAAGCTCTTCTTTGCTGCGGCATTTACTAATTCCAACACTTGATCCCATGTTGGCAGGTTTCACAAAGCAAGGATAGCCTAGTACTTGCTCCACCTGTTCTAAGCTGTCTGATGTTGTTTTCTCATAGTCTTTTTTATTGAAGGAAAGGTGCTTTGCTTGTTCAAGTCCTGCTTGCGCAAAAACATCTTTCATCATGACTTTATCCATACCCGCAGCAGAAGCGAGAACGCCGTTACCGACATACGGGATATTTAGTAGTTCAAGTAAACCTTGCATCGTTCCATCTTCACCATTTGGTCCGTGCAGCAATGGAAAGACGACATCAATCTTCTCATCAGGTGATGCAGGCTGTGGAAACATGCTCTCATTTAAAGAAGTTGGTAAAAACGTCTTTGCGTTTTGTTCAAATTGAAGCATTTTAACGTTTGATACTGGTTCAGTGAGTTTTTCTCCTCTTAGCCATTCGCCCTCTTCTGTAATATAAATTGGATGTATATCGAACTTTTCAGTGTTAAGTGCTTTTGTTACTGCAAGGGCTGTTTGCAGTGATACATTATGTTCGGCTGACTTTCCGCCGTAAACCAATCCTAAACTTATTTTCAATGGATACTCCCCCCACTAAAATTCATCTTTACTATCTTATCACTTTCAAGCGAAAATGCTCTAATTAATTTTTGTTGTTACGGAATTGAAATGATTTGTAAAGGTTGTATGCGCCCCCCGAGCATTTGTATGTCATTCGCCTTTATTTTATATTAAAATGACATTGAAAAGGAGTTGTGACAAATTGAAAAAAATCACAAGTACTGAACAATTCAATGAAATCATTCAATCAGACAAAGAAGTCATCGTTAAATTCTTTGCGACATGGTGTCCTGATTGCACAAGAATGGACATGTTCATTCCAGACATTTTAGAGGCTTATGCTCACCATGAATGGTTTGAAATAAACAAAGATGACTTCCCTGAATTAGCGGAAACGTATCAGGTCATGGGAATTCCAAGCCTGTTAATTTTCAAAAATGGTGAAAAAACAGGTCATTTACACAGTGCAAACGCAAAATCACCTGAAGAAGTGACAGAGTTTCTTCAAAAACACGTTTCATAACTGATGATAATGAAGGATATCAGCAAACTCTTGCTGGTGTCTTTTTCATTTCTTCTATATCCTCTTATATCAAATCTCTACATAAGACGAGATGTATGTCCAAAACGTTTCAATGAAGAAAAAGATGTTTTTATGATGTCACGACAAGAATTGACAGCGAATTATTTCCTGGGAAAGAATTCAAAGTCGATATGGATGGGAATATGTCGGTTACGTGAATTTTCTGAATTGAATCTTTACTTCTGACATTTGACTTTGTATAATGAAGTTGTTAGCTAATTGAAAATGATTATCAATTTCATCTATGTGAAATCTTATAAATGTCCATTTTTATAAAGGAGCGATGAGTCACATGTCTAAGAAGAAGATCAAAACATACCAGCAATTGATTGAAGAGAACAAGAAGGCGATCATGCGCGATCCTAAAATGATGGAAAGTATATACGAAACCATCGACAAAAAGCATCAGAAGCAGCTTGCAGCTGCTGGACGTGAATCATAAATACAAGATGAGCAGTCAAAAGCTGGCTGCTCTTTTATTTACCTCAACAGAAATAAAAAAAGCCGATAAAATCGAATAACAGATTTTATCGGCTTTTGTTTTTAATGTGATTTCGCTACACGGTCCTGCTTCATTCCTAAGTAAATGAGCATATACGTGAGATAGCCCATAGTCATCGTTAAACCACCGAAAAAGAATTGAGAAAATACAGGTTCCTCAAATGTCGTAACGGCAGCAAGAATGATCCAGCTCGCATATAAATAAACCATGAACCATTTCATGTTTCTTTTAAGTGTATACAGAAAGAAAAGACCGGCTAATGAAAAGATCCCTAGCGCTAGTCTGAAATAAACAAGATGATCAAACTGGAAGGCAAAAGACACAAACGAAAACGACAGCAGCAACAAAATTGGTAAAGCCGTAATGAAATTCTTCACGATAGTGCCACCTCCATGACTCCTCCCTATTATAAGACAAAATCAGCCGGTTATCGTGAAATACAGACTCGTTTTCACAAAGATGTCATGAATTTTTCTTGTTATTTGACACAATTTTTACACATTTACGTCACGCTTCCAAAAAAGGAACCAAGCCGTTCCAACAAAGAAAACAAAATGCGCCCCTACAATGAATAGAGAAAACAAAAGACTCATTCCATCAAAGGGTGGCGGTCCTTGAAAGCTGTATTGAGTAAAGTCCGTATTGGCGAAAAGCAGGATTTTCCCCCACTGATTTTCAAAAAGAGACATGATAGGCACAAGTGATTTTGCCGCATATAAAACAAAGAATGAAGTGACAAGCGCAATCAGGCTGTTCCTAAACAAACTGGAACACATAAAAGCGAAGCTTGCCATCATGATCACTTCCACCCACTGTGAACCGATGACTGCAAGCGTATGCTGAAATAATCTTCCCGTACTCTCATCAAATTCAGTACCAAAGAAAATAAGGCCAAATAGAAAAGCTAATACGTAATAAAAAACAAACAGGTAAATGACCGAGAGAACAAGTGTCATATATTTTGACAGAAAAATATGCAGCCTTGTCTTTGGCCGGATGAATAAGAACTTGATCGTCCTTTTTTGAAACTCTGTGGAGATCAGTGTCGCGCCAATGACAACAGCGAGCACTTGTAAAATAAACACGACGTTTGTGGAATAAGCAAAATAGTTCGCGACCGTGTCTTGTCCACCAAGGCTGGATATGACTCGTTTCAACGCTAAAGCCATCGTCATTTGAAAGACAACGATCAATCCAAGTGCAATGAATGTGATCTTTTGCCTCATAATTTTTTTATGCTCATTCTTGATCAGTTGAAGCATCTGCTGTCCCGCCTTCCGTCCATTTCATAAAGGCCTCTTCAATGGATTGTTTTTGAGGCGTCATTTCTAGTACATCAAACCCTGCCAACACGAGCTGCTTGTTAAGCTCTGATACACGATCTTTGTTCAGTTGAAGCAGCACCTGCTCTCCATTTCGTTCATATGTATATCCATTTGTGTCGAGCCATGAAGCGGCCTTTTCTACTGGCTGAATATTCATCAGCACCTGCTCTTTGCCCTCCATGTCCCGGAGATTCGCACTCGCTCTGATCCGTCCTTTTTGAATGATGATCATGCGGTCACATAGCTCTTCTACCTCATGCAATAAATGCGTGGCAAATAACACGGAGGTTCCTTCTTCTTGTACGAGCGTTTGCAAGTGCTCGCGGAATTCCTTCATTCCTGCGGGATCAAGCCCATTTGTCGGTTCGTCTAAAATGAGCAGATTGGGCTGATGCAAAATGGCTTGTGCAATCCCAAGCCTTTGTTTCATCCCCAATGAATACGTCTTGACCTTCTGATGAATGGCGTGCTCCAGACGAACTCTTTTCACCACTTCATGAATGCGGCCCTCGGAAACTCCATCGTGCATCGCCCCATACAATTCAAGGTTTTCAAAGCCTGTTAAATACGGATAGAACTCAGGATTTTCTATGATGGCACCAACAGATGACATCGCCTTTAGAAATTCATTATCCTGAGAATATCCATTGATCATGATTCGGCCATTGTTTTTTCTCATCAAGCCCACGATCAGCCGAATCAAGGTCGTTTTTCCAGACCCATTTGGTCCAAGTAAACCGACAATCTCTCCTTGCCCAATCTCCATAGAAATATCTTGCAAAATCATATGTCGGCCAATTTGTTTATCGACTTTCTCTACTTTTAGAACAGCAGACTGCAAAGTGGTTCCTCCTTCTGATGTAAAGCCTATGGCGGCAAGTAAGGCCGCTCATTCTGTTAAAAGTATATCACGCAAAACAAGCCGTTCCACGAAAAAAAGGGCTGATCCAAGTCAGCCCTTTTGAACATTACATTGATAAATTAGGTGATGATGCGTCCTTCTCATGTTTTTTCTCAGTTTCTGTCACAATCACCGCACATGCTGCGTCACCTGTAATATTAACAACGGTTCTCGCCATATCTAATAAGCGGTCAATACCAAGGATGAGCGCAATGCCTTCAACAGGAAGCCCCACAGAATTCAGTACCATGGCCAGCATAATTAAGCCAACTCCCGGTACGCCGGCTGTCCCGATACTGGCTAATACGGCGGTTAATATAACTGTGATCATTTGCATGAGTGTCAATTCAATCCCAAACACTTGAGCAATAAAGATGGTTGCGACCCCTTGCATAATCGCCGTCCCATCCATATTGATTGTCGCGCCTAATGGCTGCACAAAGCTAGATATTGGCTCTGGTACTTTCAGCTTTTTTTGAGCAGTTTCCATTGAAACAGGAAGAACTGCACTACTGCTTGACGTACTAAACGCCACGACCATCGCAGGTGAAAAATCTTTAAAGAATGTAAAAGGATTTCGTTTTGCAAATAAAGCCAAAGTTGAACCATAGGTGAGAAAGAAATGAACAAATAGCGCTACTAGAACCACTGAAAAGTACAGCCCCATGGCTTTAATTGCATCAAGACCTTGGCTCCCAATCGCCGTTACAATTAAGCCAAATGTTCCGTATGGAGCAAATTTCATGACTACTCCCACAAGGTACATCATGAGTTCATTGCCTTGTTCTAATATTTTGAGTAACCCTTCTGTTTTTTTACCTAGTACTGCAATGCCTAGACCTAAGAAAACACAGAACACAATGATTTGCAGCATGTTACCTTCAACTAGAGATTGAACTGGATTTGTTGGAATGATGTTTAATAATGTGTCAGCCGTAGATGGTGCTTCTTGAGGTGTATATTCTGCCCCCTTTGTATCGAAAGAACCAAAGGAACCAGGTTTAATTAATAACGCTAAAGACATTGCAATGATAATAGCGAATGTTGTTGTCAGTAAAAAGTATGAGATGCTTTTTGCGCCAATTCTGCCAAGCTTTTTCGGATCACCAAGGCCTGCCACGCCAAGTGTGATGGAAAAGAACACGATTGGCACAACTAACATTTTGATAAGATTCAAGAAGATTTGACCTAGAGGTGTGAACAGATAAGGATCTAACATTTTGAATACATTTGGAGCAAAAATGTTAAGCAAAAGTCCCGTGATTGCACCTACAATGAGGGCAATGATAATTTTTGTAGCCAGCTTCAATAAAATCTCCCCTTCCTCGTCAAAAAGACCCACGAGAGAGTTTTCTCGTGGGTCTGCGTGTTCTTACATATACCACCGTTTACTCTCTTCACGCTGATGAGGTTAGCTGACGGGTTAGGACGAAGAGATGTCCTTTTTTCTAATGAAAGAAAAATTCACCCCAAAAACATGGGTCCCCCATTCCTTTAGAAGGATTAAGCGTGTGGTTATTATGATATTTTCATACTATTTATACCTTATTTTTAGAAAATTGTAAACAGGTTCATATGAACTTTTTAATTACTTTCTTCCTTATTTGTGACCTCCAAAATGTCTAAAATAAACACAAAGATTGGGATACCGATAATGAGTCCCCAAATGCCAATATAGTGTTCAGAGAAAATCAGCACAATAAATGTGAAGAAAATAGGGAGTTCTGTTTTAGCCGACATGAGCTTCGGATTTAAGAAATAGGCTTCGATTGCATGGATGATGACGATGACCAGCACAATATAAAGGACATACATTCCGCCTCCAAGTGTATACGCAATGATGCTCAATGGAATGAGAGAGATGACCACACCCGCTACAGGAATTAAGCCTAGCAAAAAGACCATGACCGCTAATCCAAATAACTGCGGAAAACCCATAATCCCAAGCGCAATTGTCGTTAAGACACAGTTAACGGTGGCAATGATAAACTGTGCTTCGAGTACCTTTCCAAACGTTCTGGAGAATTTACGTCCAAAGAAAGCAATTTCATGATAGAACACGGAGATTTTACTCGTTTTGAACTTGTTCATGAATTGGATGAGGCGTTCCTTTTCAAACAGGAAGAACATGCTTAATATTAAGGACATAATGACCTGGATACTGAACGTGCTGAAATCTGTTAAGTATGTATAGAGGAAATTAAACCCTTTCTCAAAGTAAGCTGATATTTTGAAATCTCCGAATACGTTGGTGATGACGTCAAAGAAGGGTAAATCTTGTGGATGATCTGCAATTTTCTTTCCTAAATGAAATAACTGCTCCACCTGTTTGGCGATGATTGGCACAAAAACGAATCCGCCAAACGTCAATCCACCAGCCAGGAGAATATACAAAAGGGTAATGACCGATTTCTGTCCTATTTTTAGGAAGTGATTTAAAAAGCCCCTAATGACCCCTTCTAACCGATTCATCAAAAAGGTGAATATGAAGGTCAGGAGAATTAAATTCATCATTCCTCTTAATAGATACAATACTGTGGCTAATACTACAAATACTGAAAACCGCTTAACACCGGGTTTTTCGAACAATTTTAAAAATGCTGCCATTACGTTCCACACCTGCCAGGACTAAAGTCTATTTTTCATCGTATCTGATATACATTATATCGGATCTTTCTGTAAATTATATAACAAAAGGTCATTGAGGTCTTACGATTCGTTCTAATTTTATCAAGCTTTTCGGTTTTTTCTTTTCATCACAAGAAAAAACCGAACCCCATGTAGAACATAAGGTTTCGGTTTTTGGTTGTTTTTTATACTAAACGGCTTGCTTGATATTTCGCATTTCCTGAAGCGCTGTTTTACTCTTCGCTTCGTCAAATTCACCTTCACTTTTCGCTACAACAATGGTTGCAATTCCATTTCCAATCAGGTTTGTAATGGCTCTTCCTTCACTCATGAATCGGTCAACACCAAGCAGCAGTGCAAGCCCTTCAAGCGGAATGACCTGAAGTGCAGCAAGTGTAGATGCCAGCACGATAAATCCGCTTCCTGTTACCCCAGCTGCTCCCTTTGATGTGAGCATCAGAACAAGGATAATCGTGATCTGCTGACCGATGGATAAGTCCACACCAAAAACTTGTGCTAAGAAGACCACGGCCATCGATAAGTATATTGAAGTTCCGTCTAAGTTAAAGGAATAACCTGTTGGAATGACAAGTCCAACAACCGACTTAGAACAGCCATATCGTTCCATTTTATCCATCATTCTTGGCAGCACTGATTCTGAAGAACTTGTGCCAAGGACAATTAAAATTTCATCCTTGATAAATCGTAGATAACCGAACAGGCTAAACCCATACATTTTACAAATGATGTTCAGCACAACGAAGATGAACAGGAACATGGTCATATAAACGGAGAGCATCAGACTCGCCAGCGGTTTAATCGAAGCCAAACCAAAGTGTCCGATCGTATAGGCCATTGCCCCAAATGCACCGAGTGGCGCGGCACGCATGATATATCCAATGATTTTGAAGAAGACAAGTGACAGCTTATCGAGCCATTCGATGATTCCTTTTCCCTTCTCACCAAGTGCAGCAAGCGCAACACCGAATAAAATAGAGAAGAATAAGACCTGTAAAATATCTCCCTTCGCAAAGGCATCTACCATGTTAGAAGGCACAATGTGTGTCACAAACTCCATCCAGTCGATACCCTGCCCCCCATTTTGGGTATACTGTGAAACATCCCCTTTTTCAAGCTTACTATAGTCAAGACCTGCTCCCGGCTTCATGAAATTGACAACAAAAAGACCGATGACCAGAGCAAGCGTTGTCACGACTTCAAAATAAATAAATGCTTTTCCCCCAACTTTCCCGACCTTTTTCATATCCCCCATCTTGGCAATACCAAGAACGATGGTTAAGAAAATGATTGGTGCGATCACCATTTTGACCGCATTAATAAATGTGTCACCAAGCGGCTTCATTTCTTTCCCGACGTTTGGCCAAACCATTCCGACAATGATCCCGATCATGACAGCTGCAATGACCTGAAATGTCAGGTTCTTCAAAAGCCTCTTCATAAAAAATCAACTCCCTCACCCTTCGATGTAAACGCTTAACTGTTATCTGTAGGTAAATGATAGCGATTTCATCAAAGGCTGTGAAGCTTATGAACATATCGTACATTTTGGTCTTTTTGGTCTCTTAGTCGGAATGTACGATATATTTATTTACAGGCCGACCTATCCCGCCATATTGCATATCTAATTTCAGCTCACCTTCTTTGACAAGGAAGTCTAAATACCGGCGTGCCGTGACACGGGCAATGCCAAGCGCATTGGCAACTTCCTCAGCGGATAGTGCGCCTTCTTGCAAACGCATATAGGCTTTAATTTCGTTCATCGTATGCACATTCAGCCCCTTAGGGAGCCATGTATCTTCCTGCTTAACGGCAGGCTTTCGTATGATATCATCCAGCATCTCCTGAGAAAATTCTGCTGCGGTGCGAATTTTCGATTTAAATGCTTTATAGCTTTCAAGCGATTCTTTCATTCGTTCAAATTTGAACGGTTTAATAATATAATCCCGCGCACCATTTTGAAGCATGACGCCAATTGTCTCTTTGTCCTTCGCTGCAGAAATCACAATCACATCCACCTGTATCTTTAGCTTTCTGATGTCTTGCAGCGTTTTGACGCCATCCTTCTTCGGCATATAGACATCAAGTACCACGAGGTCTGGACGAATCTCTTTGATCAGCTGGATGCCCTGTTCGCCATTCCCTGCTACAGCCGCTACTTGAAAGCCAGGAACACTCATAATGAACTCTTTATTCACTTCTTGCACCATCGGGTCATCTTCAATTAATAGCACCTTAATCTGAGTCATCTGTCTCTCTCCTCTACTGTCATTGGGAATTCGATTGAGAAGGTGGTACCAATGCCGATGCTTGATGTGACTTCTACGTTCCCCATCCCTTTGTCGATCATCGTTTTGACAATATACAGGCCATAGCCTGTTCCGCCTTCTTTGCCGTATGTGAAGCCTTTATCGAAGATATGAGGAATCATTTCCTCTTCTATCCCGGAGCCATGGTCTTCAATCAAAATCGCGAGAACATCCTCCGTTTGATCAATACTAATCGAAATGAGTTTCGTTTCTCTTTCTACAGTATCATACGAGGCAAAGGCGTTCTCAATCAGATTGCCAAGCAGCTTCGTCATATCATGCTGATCTAGCCGCTCTGGAAAATCGCGCAGACAGCTATTTTCATCCACTTCGACTTTGATGCCAAGCTCCTTGCCCCTTCTAATCTTGCTCATCAATAAACCTGCGACGGCATCGTGCTGAATGACGCGGTGAAGAAAATCCGTCACATGTTCCTGTTCTTCTGTCGTTTGAAACGCAAGGTCGAGCGCCTGATCGGCTTTGCCAAGCTGAATCAATCCCGCAATCGTATGAAGCTTATTCATATGCTCATGATTCTGCACCCGCAGGCCGTCAACGAAGTTCTTGACCCCAGTTAGTTCCTCTGCTAATTTAGCAGCCTCTGTCCGGTCCTGAAAAATGGCGACTGCTCCGATAATCTTCTTTTTCATCACAATCGGAATCCGGCTGCTCATAATCCGCTTTCCGCTCATATGAATCTCTTCATTGTAGACTGGTTCTGCGCGATCAATGATTTCAGGAAGCCTTGTGTCAGGCAGCACCTCCCAAATATTCCGGCCTACTGCATCACCTGTCACTCCAAAAATTTGCTTCGCCTTCTCATTAAAAATGGTAATCATATGCTGATTATCGATGGCGATGACTCCTTCATTGATGGAGTGAAAGGTGGCGGTGCGTTCCTCTAGCATTCTGACAATCTCATGCGGCTCCAGCTTAAACATTTGCTGTTTAATATGACGGGCGAGCAAAAAGGAACCCACAAGCCCAAAGCTGAGCGTCAGCAGCAGGATCATGAGGATATCCCGCTTCATTTCTCCTAATATATCTGCCATACTTGGCAGCGTTCTTCCTACAAGGACAACCCCTGTCTGGTTAAACTTTTCATCCTTCACTGGATAAAAAGCTCTGATGGCTGTCCCCAACTCTCCCTCTGCTTCTGAGAAATAAATATGCTCTGCAAAAGCCGGTTCTTCATCTGTCCCCTCTGAGCGGTGGCCAATTCTTGTTTTCACTGGATGCGTTAATCTCACATGATCCATATCCATGACAACAATGTAGTCAGCGTCTTGAATAATCCGAATCTCTTCGATCGCATGCTGTAATCGAGAACGTTCCTTTGTCTGATCCGCTAACGCCTGCTTCACCTCATTCATCTCAGCCACTGTTCTCGCTGTGTTCATGAGTCTTTTTCGCAGCTCGCGTTCCTCCGTTTGCTGGATTCCCCCGACAAGGACAATCCCTCCGATTAAAAGGGCGAAAATGACAACGAAATATGTCAAAATGGTGAGCTTCCACCTAATAGATAGTTGTTGTAATTTCAATCGATTTCTCATCATTTTTTCACCTGTATCTTTACGAATTCTTCCTCTGTCAAGTATGCTTGACATAAGGGGGATCTGACGCATGAAGAATTTACTCGCTTATACGCTATTGCTTATCATCGGTTTTGTAACCGCTTTATACTTTGGTTTTTATCATATGATGCCAAAATCAGCATCTATATTCGATGATGAACAGACAGGGCTGAAGGACCAGCTTGTGTTCAAATTTAGCCATGTCGTGGCAGACAATACACCAAAAGGACTTGCCGCAAAGAAATTTGCTGAGCTCGTGCATGAGAAATCCGATGGAAAGATCAGCATTCAAATTTTCTCAAACGGGAGCCTTTATTCTGATATTGAAGAGATTAATGCACTCAAAGAGAATCAAGTACAATTTATTGCTCCGTCTACCTCGAAGCTCGGCATGCTGTCCCCTGAGTGGCTGGCACTTGATCTTCCCTTTGCTTTTCCTAATTATGATGCTGTTCAAGAAGGCTTACACGGTGCGATTGGACAGAAATTGTTCGGCACGCTGCAAAAAGATGGTCTAAAAGGAATGGCCTACTGGACAAATGGCTTTAAGCAAATTACCTCTAATAAAGGGCCAATCAAACAGCCTGGTGATTTAAAAAATCAATCTCTCCGCATTATGCAAAGCGACATGATTGAAAAACAATTCAAACTTCTTGGCGCAAAGCCCTATCAGGAATCGTTTAATTCGACATTTCAGCTGTTAGAAACAAAAAAAGTAGACGGTGAAGAAAATACAATTTCAAATATTTATTCAAAAAAATTTTATCATATACAAGACTATATGACGATCAGTAATCACGGGTATTTAGGGTATGTTGTCTTAACAGATCAAGTCTTCTTTGACCGCCAGACACCGGAAACGAAAAGAATTTTACTTGAAGCGATGGAAGAAACAACGGCTTGGAACGAGAAACATGCAGAACAGATGAATAATGATCAGCTGGAGGACATTAAACGGGAATCTCCGATTGCGATCCACGAATTAACGCCAGCAGAGAGGCAAAAATGGGTGAAAGCCCTTGATCCTTTGTATGATGAAGCCGAAAAAACAATCGGTTCCACACTGATCAAACAGATCCGCGAGCTGCGGGCACGTTATGACCATTCTCCTATCCAAGCTTTTCAAGAAGAAGATGATAAGACCAAATAAAAAATCCCTTTGAGAAAAGGGATTTTCAGCGTGTAGACAAACCCTCGCATTCGTTGTCAGTCCTGCGCGCCGGTGCTCACGAATGTCAATTCGCTCCGCTCCAGTACTCGTCCTTCCTAGACTTCAAAGGTTTTCATATCACGCTGAAAAGAAGACAAAGAGCTAAAATAAAGATCATTTTAGCCCTTTGTCAACAATCTGAAAATCCCTTTGAGAAAAGGGATTTTCTTTATGCACCCGACTCACTCTGTTCTTGCTGCGTGAGCTCTTGTAATCTTGTTAAAATTCTGCGCTTTCGATATTGCATCATGCCTGTTTCGGCAATTCCCTTTAACTGCGAGCGATTGGAGACTGCTCCAAACAAAATCCCCGCAATTGGGACAAGCTGAAACAGCTTCTTCCAGCCAAACGAATCTCGGTAATTATAGACCACTTCACGCCATCCTTGAATTTGAGAGATCATGTTTTCGTGCTTTCCTTCGGACGCACGGTAGCTCTTCAGCTCTTTTAGTATCGACTTTTTCCCAACGACATCAGCAGAGTTCAGCTGTAAACATTTAATGATAAATACCCGTTCTTCCTTGTTTTTAGGATCATAGCCATAGGTGACGGCAATATCCTGTAATGTTTTTAAGGAGAGGCCCAGCACCGCAGGAATATCTGCCGCTAATGTAAACATGCCGCCGACACCTGTTGTCGCACCTTGCATCGTGGCGAGATTCGTTCTGTTTTTCCCCATATGTTCACTAATGGCATCCATGACTTCAAGAGGGGCTTTTTCAATATCTTCTATGCACTGAATCGATTCGTCAGCACATTTCTTTTGAAATTGATGGATGATGCCTTTTTCTGATGTCAAATAGGCGCCGCCTGATTGGATGTAATGCCCCATTTCATCAAGTAGAACACCAATTTTTTTCTGAATAAAGGCAGGAGTCAGCTTGTCCAGCATTTGAAATGGAAGCCGGCTGAGTTTCTCCCAAAACCACGCCTTCTGCTGTTCTTTCTCCCATTTTTCAATCTCCTTTAATTGCGCTTTTAGCCAATCTCTTTCCTCCATACCATTTCCTCCTTAGATGCCGTTGAAGTATTTGTCTGTTATTATACACAATCCTTGTCCATCATACGTATCAAACATCGAAGCGGTTCCGAGAGGTTTTAAACCCTTTCAAAACGGTTATTGCTTAATAAACAATCAAAAGAGGAGTGATCAACATGTTAGGATTTCTTATTTCATTAGTTGTGGCGATTGTCATTGGCCTCATCGGCAGTGCACTCGCTGGAGGTAGTGTACCAGGAGGATGGATCGGTTCAATGATTGCCGGGCTTGCAGGCGCTTGGATTGGTCATGGATTACTTGGAACGTGGGGTCCTAGTATTGCAGGCTTTGCGATCATTCCAGCGATCTTAGGAGCAGCTATTTTTGTTATTATTTTAAGCCTGATCTTCCGCAGTGTTGGATCAAGGGTTTCTTAAAAAAAACGAAAACAGAGGAAGCAAAGGGCTAAAATGATCTTGATTTTAGCTCTTTGTCTTCTTTTCAGCGTGAATGAAAACCTTTGCAGTCTAGGAAGGACGAGTACCGGAGCGGAGCGAATTGACATTCGTGAGCACCGGCGCGCAGGACTGACAACGAATGCGAGGGTTTGTCTACACGCTGGCACCGCCTAAGAGGCGGTGTTTTTTTATGTATTGATTGACATTGCATCTATTTTTTTCACTTACATATGATAAACAAACCTATTAGTTCAGATAGTTGACTTTTCATGAAGATGGGCATATGATGATTAAAAATTGCATCAAGGAAACTTTTTGTGCCCAAGCAAAACTTTTTAGAATCTAGGTGATGACATATGACAAACAAATACATCGAGGCACAGGCACACATGTCAGCGGCTGCTGAGCGTGCACTTGAAGGAAAGGTCAAAGGATTTAGAAGGCTCCTTCCTTTTCTCGGCCCTGCTTTTATCGCAGCTATTGCTTATATTGACCCAGGGAATTTCGCCACCAACATTGCTGCTGGCTCAAAATACGGGTATCTTCTCTTATGGGTCATTCTCATATCGAATCTCATGGCTTTGCTTATCCAATCCTTGTCCGCAAAGCTTGGAATAGCGACAGGTAAAAATTTACCTGAAATCGCACGTGAAGAGTTTCCAAAGCCCGTCTCCATCGGTTTATGGATTCAGGGTGAGCTCGTGATAATTGCCACAGATTTAGCTGAGTTTATCGGGGCTGCACTTGGTTTATACTTACTCTTTCGTATCCCCCTGCTTGAAGCATCAATTATTGCAGCCATCGGATCATTTGCGATTTTAGAGCTGCAAAGACGGGGATATCGAGCATTAGAAGCAGGCATCACTGGTATGCTGTTCGTTGTAGTGATCGCTTTTGCTGTGCAAACCTTTGTCGCAAAGCCAGATATCGCAAGTGTTGCAGGCGGACTTTTCATTCCGAGGTTTGATGGAACAGATAGTGTGCTGCTTGCAGCTGGCATTTTAGGTGCCACTGTGATGCCGCACGCAATTTATTTACATTCAGCTTTAACCCAAAGACGAGTCGTCGGCAGAACAGAAAAAGAGAAAAAACAAATTTTTCGCTTTGAGTTTTTAGACATCCTTATTGCCATGCTAGTCGCTGGGGCCATCAATGCCAGCATGTTGATTGTAGCAGCCGCTTTATTTTATAAAAATGGTCTCTTTGTTGAGGATCTGGATGTTGCGTTTCAGCATTTTGGTACACTCGCAGGTCCTGTATCAGCCATCTTATTTGGTGTAGGTCTGCTTGTAGCCGGGCTTTCCAGCTCTTCTGTCGGTACACTGTCAGGCGATATTATTATGCAGGGATTTATTCAATACCGCATCCCGCTGTATGTACGCCGGCTGATTACCATCATTCCCCCTATTGCGATCATCGCATCTGGGGTGAACCCAACATCTGCGCTTGTGATGAGTCAGGTGGTACTATCTTTTGGTATAGCCTTTGCTTTAATTCCGCTCATTTTGTTTACAAGTAAAAAACGAATTATGGGCGAATTGACGAATGCACGCTGGGTGACAGGAATATCTTGGGTGATAGCAGCTCTTGTTGTAGCACTTAATCTCTTTTTAATTGTGAATACGTTTATGTAAAAGACAGTGATGATGCTGTCTTTTTCTTTCCATTTGGTTATGGTAGAATTTTCCCTGAGAGGATGTGGTCACATGTTTTTTTATCAGGATCAAGATCTATCCATGCGGCTGCTTGAGCCTAGAGACGCAAGAAGTTTGTATCTGCTCATCCAGCGGTCAAGAGAGCACTTACGTGAATGGATGCTTTGGGTGGATACAACGCAAACAGAAGAAGACAGCATGGCGTTTATTCAAGGCGCAATGCAGCAAGCCTTGCAGAACAACGGCTTTCAAGCCGGCATATGGTCACATGGAGAACTCGTCGGCATCATTGGCACCCACCAGATTCATTGGATCAACCGAACCGTTTCCATTGGCTATTGGCTCGGAGAAGGCTACCAAGGAAAAGGCATCATGACAAAAGCGTGTAAAGCCGTCATTCAATATTTATTTGAAGAGTGCGGACTGCACCGCATTGAAATCAGGGCCGCTGTCGATAATCAGAAGAGCAGACGCATCGCAGAGCGATTATCCTTCTCTCTTGAAGGCATTTTAAGACAATGTGAATGGCTGGGCGACCGCTTTACCGATCATTGTGTGTACGCACTTTTACAGCCTGAATATATGGAACAAAAAGCGCATTCGATGAATCAGTCCACTTAATTGTGTCAATTACATGAATGATTTTACAAAGTGAAGCTTTATGGTATCCGTTGTGATCGGCATCTGATAAAATAGAAGGAAAAATCGAGGTATGATGTATGTCTCTTATTATTTTATTTTACTTATGGATTGTCCCTTTATTATTTGGCATTTTCTTCTCATTTTTAACAAAGAAATCCACATACAAACGCCGTTTTGTCCCATCATACAGCATGGCAGGACTGAGTATCGTTTTTCTGATTCTGGCGCTCGTCTTTTCAGCCAGTCATTTTCTATTCATTTGCGGTATGTTCCTTTTTGCCACAACACTTGTCGGCACAGGCATTCCTTTATTCTTGGCCTTTACAAAAACACCATCATAAACAAAAACCACCTTTTCACGATGGAAAGGTGGTTTCTTTATTATTGATGTGGCATTCGGTATGTAATAGATGCACCTTGATTTTCTTCAATCGTCTTCACAATGTCTTGAAGGATCTCTGCTGCTCGATCATTTGAGTCATACTTGCCGAGTATCTTTGTCCAAGAATCATTTCCCATGATCCCTTCAATTTTTTTCCCCTGTACTGTGACTTCATTGACTTGGACCAAGCTTTGCTGGTTTTGTGTGAAAATCCATAGCATGTTTTATCCCCCTTTTTTTGTTGTGATTGGATTAGTTTAACATATTATTTCCGGTTAAGTGGAGATAGGCACTATGATTAGGGGGAAATGTTACAATTTTAGTCTTCAATATAGCTTTCTGCTAGATCAATATCTTGTTTCATCTCTAATTCAGGATATTTTTTATCCAATCTACGCAAACTTTTAATTAATTCCTTACTTTGTAAAACTTCTGATATGTCTTCAAACACTTCGCTTATCCAATATAAATCTTCTTTACTGCAATGATCTCTCTTCATTTTCTCCAAGAACTTCTATTATTTCATCCCAACTTTTTTGTATACCGTAATCATCATTTAAATCTAACTTTTTTCTTTTATCTAATATCGTTTTTAATCTATTTTCAATGTCCATATTGATCCCCAAATTATGGTTGTTTTGTAGCATCCGGAAAAATGGTTCCTACTTCTCCATTGGTTTTAATAACTCCAACCCTTACTCCTTTATATTCACCAAAAATAGTCACTCCATTTTCCATTTTAGAAAAATCAGATGATTCAGCAATTTTCGCAACAGCTGATGTAATGTCAGATTCTGTCCAGTTTTCTGGAAACAATGATTGGTTAGAACCTGTTCGTTTTGCTTTCACCTTATGACCAGGAACACTTACACCGTTCTCATATACTTTATTTATATTATATTCTATATTATTTTCTTGTAAGAATTTTATGTTGCTATGTCCGTGCCCCACCCTTCATTTTGAAATATCCCCTGTTTTAGGGTTTGTTGTGAAGTCTCCTTTATCAGAATGTTTAATGCTATTTTCAGGTATTTTACTTAAACCACTTGATCTTTTAACCTCCATCTTTCCATGAAACCCTTTCGAAGCATTCCAAGCGCCGCGTTCATGCTCGCTTCCTGCTGTTCTTTTGAGACCTTGTTAAGTTCATATCCCATCATATGATCTTGCCATGGTTCTCTGTTGGATAAACACTCTAATACCTCAAGTAAATCATTCTTCAAAAACGAAAAAAATCTTGTGATCATAAAATGAAAAACTGCCCTCAATGCCGTAGACCAACTGCTATTTAGGCTCAGAACGTCCCTATCGTATGAATACATTCATGAACACCTTTGTTCGTAGTCAGATACACTCTTGATAAGGGAAAGACACCGATCAAGGGACATATTGTGCTCATCGATTAACGTCCGCAGGTTCTCCCTTCTGGACAAAAATATTCAGTTCGTGCTGCTCGCCATACGGTGGTTCTGACAGAAAAGTTTTTCCTCCGGTATGAAGCCAAATAAACACCAAAAACCTTGAAAGGCATTTAGCCAATCAAGGTTAAATTTTTTTGTATTTCACAATAATCTAATTCAATGCATCTTCTAATGTTTTCTTTTCATGTTCTAACATATCACTTATTATAATGCCACAAACTACTTCATCTTTATCTAAAGCGAATCCTACTGTATCATTTTGTAAAATAGACAAAGCATCATTTTCTGAAAATGAAATCAAAACCTTATCTATCCCTATATATACGTCTAATTTACCTTCTTCGTCTATATAGGTCGTATCATTATATTCTTCTACTTGAAAATTTGGTACGCCTTTAATCATATTTATATCTTTCAGATCAAATTTCAAACTTTCCATTTTGTGTACATTCTCACTTAATGTTAGTGTAATTGAACGAAGGCTGCCTGTATATTTCCCTATGCCTATTTCAATTAGAGATTTCTTGAAATCTCCAGTTCTCCAATATATCGTTGGCTCTTTTGATATATTCCAACTACCGATTTCTATATTAATCGGTGTATAAAGATCATATTCAATATTTATAGGCTGACTGTCTTTATATTCTGTTACTTTTAACATTATCATGTCTCCTTCTAAGGCATATACACAGCATGCTTTATTACTGGTAGTAATCCGTCTCCACGGGGTTTACTAAATATTAATTCCCAATTACCTATCTTCATAATTTCTTCATATTTAATTCCTTGCTTAGCAGCATTGTTAACAGAGCTTTGGAAACTCGACAATAAAGTTTGACTATTTATCGGCATACCATGTGTAGTCGCATCTCTTGTTATATACTCGACCATATGTTTTGTTCCATTTGGATGTACCCAGAACTTTCCACCTGCTGTTGCTAATTCAAAGGATTTTGGGATTTTTGTACCTTCATAAAGTGGTTGAGTAATTTTTATATTCTTCCACACTGTACCATTATCTACATTTTTAACAGTACTCTTAACCCCCATCTTCCCATGAAACCCTTTTGCTCCAAACGGTAAAAGCATTCCAAGTGCCGCGTTCATACTCGCTTCCTGCTGTTCTTTCGAGACCTTGTTTCCAAACATGTCACGACCCGTAATCGCTTCGCTGAAGCCGTTGGTTGCGGTGAGGCCATATAAGCCTTTTTGGGATGTTTTTAAGGCGTCAAAGGCCTTTTGTGATGTCTTGTAAATGTCGACTGCTCTGACTGCGGCTGATGTGGCTTGGGTGGTTTTATAGACGGCTTTACCCCCTTTAAAAATACGGCCTGCCCAGCCGACGATTGGGATGTAGCCTGCTGCGGCCATACCGCCTGCGGCGACTCGCTGGCCTGCGGTGAGCTGTTCTCCTGTGATCGGGTCTACACCGGTGGCGGCACGTTTTGCATCGTTTACGCCTGTCAGTTCATTGACGATATTTCCGCCATAATCGAGGGCTTTTTCATACCAAGGACGATTTGCGAGTGCTTCTTGTTCTTTCGCGATCTCGCGGGCTTCTTCTTGTTCTTCTTTAATTTTAAGATATTCAGTAGTTTGCTTCTCAATATCGCTTTTTGCCTTGTAAATTTCACTATTTTGATACGCTTTCTTGTCAAAATTCATAGGCGAAATGGATTTTCCGTCATTTGTCGCATTCATCATTTCTGCGTACAATGCCATTGTAGCCTTCTGTTCTGTCTCTGACAAAGCATATTCATCTTTTAAATTTTGATCAAGCTCTATCAAATCTTTAACCGTCTTTTTCCGTTCGTCTTCTGCATCTTCGATCTTTTCATCAAATGTTTTGCTATCAAATACCTCCAAAGAAATGAGGTCATCAATGTCTTGAAAAATGGTTTTAAGTGCCTTTTTTTGATCTTTTACAATGCTTTTGGCATTTTTGATTCCCATGTGAACAGCGTTATCTAAAAAGTGTTCCTCCACAAAGGTATCGCCGCCAAAGCTCGTATCATCAAGTGTACCAGAAACACCTTCATGAAAGGCTTTTTGCTTATCAATGAAACTGATAAACATGTCTACATTTCCAGCTAGTTCTTTATAAAAGCTTTTAATGTTATCGGCGCCTTTTCCAGTGAAATCATCACCAAGGTTTGCCACGCCCTGTAAGGCTTTTTTCAAATCAGTCATTTCTTCACGGAGTGCCTGATAATGTTTTGCCCTTGTATCCATGGCACTTGTTAGTGCTTTTGCATCAAGTATCTTGCCCAGAAAAAGTCACTCCCTCCATTATTGATCATAAAGTCTATTTTACCTTTCTCATCTAATTGGAAAAATAGGCTATAAGTTACAAAAATAATCACCGGATATTTTTAGAGAAAATAAAACAAGTGACAATTGAAATGATTTTGCTTCTTCATCACAAAAAAAGTCAGCCCCCTTTTCAGAGGACCGACTACGGTGTGTTTAGAAAAAGCGCTTTAGACTTTTCTTGAGTGGAGGGATATCCAGTTCACCTTTTTCAAAGAATTTTTTCAATAAGTACTTACTAAAGCCTGCTGCTTGTGTATACGTAATTTTCCCAGGTAATGGCGGTTCATTGGTTACAGCGACATCAATAATGACTGGTTTATCCGATTGAAGTGCTGTATCAAAGGCTGGTGCAAGTTCTTCATGTGATGACACTGAGATTCCTTTGCCGCCACATGCTTCTGCAAATTTTGCAAAGTCAATATCTTCTAGCGCTATACCGTAATTGATGTTTCCCTTTACCTGTTGTTCATATTCAATCATTCCAAGATTGTTGTTGTTTAAGATCACGACAACGATCGGCAGGTTATACTTTACAGCTGTGACGAAGTCTTGCATGACCATTGTGAAGCCTCCGTCACCACAGACAGCAATGGCTTGGCGGTTCGGTTCGTTTAACTTAGCTGAAATCGCCCCAGGTAAACCACAGCCCATTGTTGCAAGCCAACTTGAAATAATAAAATCTTGTTTTTTCATTTCGAAATGACGTGCCATCCATACAGTCACATTACCGACATCAACTGAAAGAATGGCATCGTCTTCGACTGCTTCTTCTAATCTAGCGATGACTTGCTGGGGTTTAAGTGGTGATGTTGCAACGGATTTTTCCTTATCCATTTCTTCTCGCCACTTCATCATATGCTCTGTGCAAGCTTCAAGAAAACCACGCTGCTCTTTGTATTCAATATAGGAGGTCAATTCATGCAAACCACTTTTGCTGTCACTTACTATTCCCACTTCTACCGGATACCTTTTACCAATTTGATCTGGCTTTATGTCCAATTGAATAGCAGGTATATCCTCCGGTAAGTAGTCCCTATATGGGAAGGAGGTTCCAAGCATGATTAAGAGATCACATTCTTCCATCGCTTCATATGCCGGCTTCGTTCCAATTTGACCTAGGTTTCCTAAGAAGTACGGATGCCTATCTGGAACAATTCCTTTTGCAGGAAGTGTGATT
This sequence comes from Bacillus pumilus, assembly GCF_024498355.1. Classification (GTDB taxonomy): domain Bacteria; phylum Bacillota; class Bacilli; order Bacillales; family Bacillaceae; genus Bacillus; species Bacillus pumilus_P. Next base: position 488,321 of record NZ_CP101833.1, on the reverse strand, counting down.
ACGATAGGTGCAGCAGCCTTTTCTGCAAATGAAAGAAGCTCTTCTTTCGCATTTCTTAATCCTTTACCTGCTAAGATGACTGGCTTCTTCGCATTGTTAATGAGCTGAGCAGCCTTTAACAGTTGATCTTTCTTTGGCCTCACCTCCCCCTCTACATAAAGAGGGGATGTATAAACAGGTTTACGCTTAATTTTTTGAGAAAATAAATCATCTGATACAGTGAGAACCGCCACGCCTTTATGAGTATAAGCTGCTTTGATGGCTTGATTTAATAAGTCTGGCATAGCCTCTGCTGTTTGTACCTGCTGATTGAAAACAGCTACGTCGTCAAACATCCGCTCTAATTTGATTTCTTGAAATGCGTCTCTGCCTACTTCGGTCGAAGCAACCTGCCCTGCAATCGCTAAAACGGGGGCACCATCTGCTTTTGCATCATATAGTCCATTTAATAAGTGGACAGCACCTGGTCCAGCAATTGATAAGCAAACACCGAGTTTACCAGTTAGTTTGGCATCAGCTGCTGCTGAAAGTGCTGCCACTTCTTCGTGTCTCGTTTGTATGAATTGTATTTGGCTTGATTCATGCCTTAGTTCTTCAATCAATTCGTTTATACTGTCGCCGGGCATTCCATAAATATGTTTCACGCCCCACTCTTCCAGTAGCGCTGTTACTTCTTTTCCTGCGGTTCTTTGCGGCATGTGAGAAAACTCCTTTTTTCTTACTCCATACCACCGCACCCTTTTGGTCAAACGTTTCAACTTGCTCCTGTTACTTTTTAAAATGATATGGAAGGGTGGCGACAATAATATCCCGCTTCCATAACAAACGGAATCTTAATAAAAAAGCAGATTGATTATGCAAGATGGTATGCCATCTTTTTTTCGGGATAAATTGAGGCACGAGCACCATCACTTTGTATTGATGCGCATTTGCTTTTGCCTCAATCGTTTCAAGAAATTTATCAAGAGGGTGAGTGAGACTTCGATAAGACGAATGTAAAATCACAAGACGCACATCACTATTCAGCTTTTCCCAATCTGCTTCAATCCTCTTGTCTTTCTCTTTATCAAAGGAGACGTGAACCGCTATGACCTGCTCTGATAAGGATTTTGCATATTGAACAGATTGTTCGACGACACGTGTTACACCTGCTATTGGTACGATGACCACATTTCCTTTGATCTCAACAGGCTCTGTTTCATTCAATAAACGTAGTTGTTCTCCTACAGACAGGTAATGCTTTTTGATGGAATGAAACATAAATAGAACGATTGGCATGAAAATAAAAACTGGCCATACAAGATGGAACTTGGTCAAAATGAGAATCATGAGAACCGTGAAAGAAATAAGTGCTCCCAGTATATTAATTGGCATTTTCATTTTCCAGCCCTGTGGTTTTTCACGAATCCATTTGACACACATACCGGTCTGAGACAAGGTAAATGGAATAAATACACCAACAGCATATAACGGAATCAGGTGTTCAGTTTTCCCATCAAACAGCCAAATAAGCAGCATGGAGGCTACGCCTAAAAAGATAATGCCATTGGAGTAACCAAGTCGATCTCCTCTTACTGTAAACATGCGCGGCATATATTTATCTTTTGCTAAGTTGACAGCCAATAAAGGAAAGGCTGAAAAGCCGGTATTTGCCGCTAATATCAAAATTAACGCCGTGACAGCCTGAATAACATAATAGAAAAACGTACGTCCAAATGTGTCTGATGCAATTTGTGACACAACCGTTTCTTCTGGTTTTGGCGAGATGCCAAAACCAAATGCAAGCAGTGTCACACCTAAAAAGAGAACGGCCAGTAATCCCCCCATCATCAGTAATGTTCTCGCTGCATTTTGTGCAGCTGGTTTTCTAAAGGATGGAATCGTATTTGAAATGGCTTCTACTCCAGTCAGAGCAGAACAGCCAGACGAAAATGCTTTTAATAAAAGAAATAATGTAATGCCTGACACATGTGTGCCAAATGCTGTATGCTCAGGTGCTGGCGGCACTTGCCCTGTTAATAGTTTAAAGCCGCCGACTCCAATTAAAATGAGAAGTGAAAATACAAACAGGTATACAGGATAAGCCAGAATAGATGCCGATTCCGTCAACCCACGAAGGTTGAGCACCATAATCACTATGACCAATACAATTGAAATCAAGACGTGATATGGATATAGTGCTGGAAAAGCTGATGTGATGGCATCGGTACCCGCTGAAATGCTCACTGCTACAGTCAAAATATAATCTACCAGCAATGATCCACCAGCGATCAGCCCTGGTTTTTCACCTAAGTTCCTGCTAGAGACGACATATGCCCCGCCGCCTTCTGGATAAGCATAGATAATCTGGCGGTAAGATAGAATTAACGCCATTAAAAGAATGAATACACAACCTGCAATCGGGAGTGAGTACCAAAACGCTGCCGCACTGACGACTGATAGAACAATCAAGATTTGTTCTGTACCGTATGCAACTGATGACAATGCGTCTGATGACAATAATGCCAAAGCTTTGATTTTTGATAGTTTTTGTTCTCCTGCTGCCTGTGATTTTAATGGTCTACCAATTAAAATACGCTTCATCAAACTGTACATGTGATGCCCGCTCCTTTAGTGTCAGACGATTTAAGTTACAAAAGATCGATCACCAAAAAGACACAGAGGCAATAGAATGCCCCTGTGCCTATTGTTTAGATCACAGGTTGGTCTTTGCTCTCTTTAACGCTTACGAGGTTAGCTGACGGATTCGGGCGCATGAGACTTTGCCCTACCTGAAAAGGATTCACCCCACGTGGTTTTTATACCACAATTGGTTCCCCCGCTCATCGAAATGATTCAGCGATTGGTCTTTTATAAAAGAGATCATACTCCCGTTCGACACCAAAGTAAAGAGATTTTTTCAAGGTCTTTTGATCGTTTATGACTCAGTCTTTTTGCGGTTTTTTCGTAAGAAATAGATAATCATCACTAGCACAAAAATGATGAGCGCAGCTATACATGCAAAGTAGATCCAAGACTCACTGCTGCTTTGTTTTTCACCTATTTTCAGATTGCTTGATGTGCTGCTGATCGTTTGATGATTAGAGAACATGTCTTTGTTTTTGCTCTCTATCGCAACTGTTGCGGTCTCTGTATTTGTTTGGAGGAAATGAATCACTTCATTTGACACATCAGCTTCAGCTGCATTCATTCCTGAAAAGACTATCATTGTCTGTTCTTTATTCCAAACAGATGGCTGCGTCCATACAATACGAGCAGTTGTTTCGTTGATCATGCCAAAAGAGGATACATCATATTGTTCCTTTTTCGTCGGAACGATCAGATCATTCGCTTTTTCTTTTAAAAGAGAGAACGTTTGAATGCCCCCGATGAAAATGAGAGAGTGATTCTTCAATTGTTCGTTTGTCACATTAGAGGCTTTGATCAAATGATATTGAGCAGCTGCTGGCTGACTAAATGATTCTGTGAGCATCGCCAGTTGATTGATCGTTTCACGGTTGATTTGATCCGGCATGATGATCAATGTTTTTTCTTGCTGAGCCTTTGAAGTGAAAGGAAGCGGCCATACAGCTAAATCCGGTGTATCACTAGTTGTTCCTTCTGGAATTTGAAGAGAACTGTTCTTGTCAATGAAAATCCAGCCTTCTTCATCCGTATGTCTGCAGGATTCCATGTTTTTAAAACCAGTTGTGACAAATTGCAAATCAATATATTCATTTTTTTGAAGTACGTGTGAATCGACTGGAATAGACACATGATAGAATCCATTCTCATCTTTGTTTCCTAGTTTTGTTAATGGTACGTCGTGCGGTTCGTCATTGATCATAACAGTTAGGCGTTCTGCTTTGTTCGCTGCATCAGATTTTTTAAATGACAGATTTAGCTTGGCGCCTGATTTTCGGTTAGCAATCAATGCTCTCGGATAATAGTAGTGATCAGAAGCCGTCTTTTTGGTCCCAACAGTGACATCATCTCCGCCAAAATCTTTTAAACGGATATGGTGAGATGGCTTAGAGGTTTTAGCTGCGACCTTTTGAAGCATTAAGTCCGTACCAGTAAGTTGACCTGTCAGTTCTGGTTGAGTGAGAACATTGATTTTTTCAGCAATTGTTCTTGGCTGGTCAGCTGTGACAAATAAGACGGGCTGTTCTTTTTTCTTTGCTGTCAGGGTTCTTACCGCTAACGTGAGAAGATTACTTTCTGTTTTGATTTTCGCAGTTTGTTCAATCGATTTGATCCTTCCATCCCAGCTTCTTTTCGCCCCAATAGCAATGGTTGGATGCGCGATTTGCTTGCTGTCCTTCTCCTGAATGAGTTTGATGTCCGCTAGGCGGTCTTTGTTTTTCAACGTACGGTATACCTTGATGGCTGCTTCTAATTCAGCCTCATCTGGTGTATTTGGAAGCACAATATTTGTTTGCTCTTTCTGATCACCTGTTTGAATGAAAGGTGATGGGAAGCTGTCTAATGTGAGGTCTTTCGTTTGAATGCCTTTGAATGCCAGCTTACTTTCAGGATATACCTTCAGCCAATTGGCAGGTGTCTCTTGATTGATACACACACCTTCTTTTAAGACACCGTAAAATGCGAGCTGAATCCGATGAGATCCTTTTTTCAATTGCGCTTTGTTTAATTTGATTTGAATCGATTTCTTTTGGTTTTTCCCTGATACAGGGATGGTCTTTTCAATCTCTCCATCAACCATAACAGTGAATGAGGATGGTGAAATGAGTAATGGTGAAGCCTCTATATTCAATGTAAGAGTGCTAGACTCTACTTTTTCTTTCTCAACTTGATAGGAAAATTCAGTGCGGTCTTCTTGTCCGTATAAGGTCACCACATCTTCTGTTAGATGCTGCGTTTCTGCTTTACTTCCTTTTGATGAACGTACCCAATCATCTTTCACCTGCACTTGATCTGATTGCGCCATTGCTTGACCTGCCATGAAAAAAGGCTGAATGGCAAGGGATAATGCCAATATAAAAATTATCCATTTTACCGATTTCAATTTGTCACCCGCTTTTCTTTTGTTGTTGATCGTAACGCTCAGTTTTGTACCATTTCACTTCTTGTTTCAATAATCGGCTCTTTGCCTCTACACATAAGGAGTACACAACAAGCGCAATCCATACTTGAGAATAGGTGAAGTACATGAGAGCCACAATGAGAATGTTCTGTTTGGTCAGCTCTGTTTTCTCAATACTCAATGTAATCATCACTTCTGTTAGAAAGAGGAAGAAGGCTAATCCCCATAGAATCAGTGCGACAGCCCCTACAGATAAGTGAAGGTCAACAAATAAGTTCACGATAAATATGCCATTTGAAAGCAGCACACCGAAGAAAAACAAGAAATACGTAAAGAAAAAATAAAATAAATCGAAAATCATTCGTTTTCGTTTCAGCTTCATAAACTGCCTTAAAAATTTAAGTACAACATATTGATTGCCTCTAGCCCAGCGCGTTCGCTGCCGCCACCAGACCTTCCATGTCTCAGGCTCTTGTTCCCAGGTGATCGCAGCAGGGAAAAATCGAATTATATATCCAAGGTTATATACACGGATCGTTAATTCGGTGTCCTCGGCCAAAGCATGCACATCCCAGCCTCCAAGCTCTTCCAAGATGTGCCGGCGGATCGCGAAGTTTGTGCCTGGTATTGTCGCAATGCCAAACCACTTCCATCTCCCGCCCTGCGCCATCCATTGAAAGCAGATGGTCTCAATATTAATAAATTTGGTAAGCAGGTTTTTGGCTGCATTGATGACCCTGAATTTCCCGACAACAGCGCCAGCTTTTGGATCATTCAATAACCCAAGAACTAAATGATAGACAGCCTTTTGTTCAGGCGTGTTATCTGCATCATATACACAAATCATTTCTCCTGTAGAAGCCTTCAAGCCTTCATTCAGTGCAGAGGATTTCCCCTTTCCTGCAAATGGCGGCTTCGTTTCAATCATATGGACATGATCATATTGCTCACTGAATGATTGTACGATGTCTCCTGTGCGATCAGAGGAATTGTCATTAATTACAATGATTTCAAGAAGATGTTTTGGATAGGATAGCTGAACCATGGCTTTTAACGTTTGCCGAATGACCACCTCTTCATTATGAGCAGGAATAAGGATGCTGACTGTCGGCAGCTCTTTCCCTTGTTTCGTCCATTTAGGCAGCACTTTTTCGTAGGTTAGATAGTGCTGAAAGCCGCCCTGCATCAGAAACATATGGTATAGGAGCATGATCCAAATCAGTATTAATGAAAGATAAAATAAAACATCAGCCACCTTATTTTCTCTCCTTAAAAATTCGTTTTTTCATTGTCAGCCTTAAATACAATGTGTAAAAAGCAAATGCCACAATAAATAGCAGCACCACCACTGTGAGAATTCGCAGCATATTTTCCATGCCGCTTCTCTTGACAGTTTTTGTTTCTGCTATGTTGGATTGCTGTACTTGAATATGTCCATTACCTGAAGTTTTGATCTGTACATGTGCGGTTTGGACAGTCTGTATTGTTTTCTTTAAATCCAGCCATTCACTAGAAGGGATCGCCTCCATCTGTTTCATCAGATCCTGTAAACCATCTACCCCCGATTCCACATCATAGGACATCCCAATCGTGGCAGATTGAAGATGCTGCATGGATTGAATCGTTTGTTCCGTCAGAACGTTTGAATTCTCTTGGTCAGACGCTGTATCTACACGCTGTTCAGGATATAAGGTCATGCCATGGAGCATGGCTGGTGTCGTCATAAATGGCGGTGCACCACTTGTTTTCCATGTGCGGTCCGAAAGCTGCACCTGCCCAAAAAGACTTGAAACATGCCGAGAAATCACTTGATAGCCTTGTTGAGATATGGCATCATGCGGCACCTCGAATGCAAGTGGATATAGTCCTTGCTGCGTTAAAAGCTCAATGCCTTTTGTCAGCTTTTCCTCTGTATAGATGACTTCTTGGTGCAGAGCAGATTTGGTATAAGCATCAAAGTCTTTTTCATTCGGAAAATGGCTTTTACTCAGCTTCTTTTCGGCTTCCTTCGGTTCATTTGAAGTAATGGCCTGATCGTACTTTGCATCCCAAAACTCAAAGCCTTGACCAGATTCCTCGGTTCGGTACGTACGGCTGAATCCATGAAGGATCACGCTAGCTCCATTGCTTTGCAATTGTTTTAACGCATGCACAAGCTGAGGTCGTTCACTCAGTGTCACTTCATCACCTGTTGCCGAATCAATCCATACTGGGGTCACCGCTATCAGAAAAGGAACATGACGGGCGGATACGAATTGTCCAAGTTCAAGCAGCTTCTTCTCGTCAGTGACTGGACTGATATTCCCCAGCCGTAAGTATTTTGTCGTCATTTGATCAGAAGACGGCAGGAGTGTTTCTAGCACTTCTGCAAGAAGCTTGTTGTGCTGCACTACATCTAAAATTCCGATATATGCCGCACTTTCTTTTGTTTGAACCACAAATGGCAGAGCAGCTTGATTTTTCTTCAATAGAAATTCACTTCGCAGATCTGCCCCTTGAACCGTTAGTGCTGTAATACCTCTCTCCAGCTGACGGTAGGTCTGATCATGTGTATGTTTGATTTGACTGGTGTGATCTTGTTTTTGAAAAGTGAGCTTGGAGAACGTGCGAAGCTGTTCCGCATTGTATCCAATGGCCATTAGACGTTTTGATTCGTTGATCGCACGAATGGTTTGTTTTGGTAAGGTTTTCTTTACTTCACCGATATAGATGACTTGCTGAAATTCATTGAGCTTTTTTTCAGCGGTTTGTTCATCTGATAAAACTGTCGTTTGTTTGGAAAAATGACCGACGAGTAAATCAAGCATATGAACAGCTGGAGTCGCTTCCCCCGATTCTGTCGAATAAATAATGAGGGTATCCGGCTGCGTGACAAGAGCATCGGCTAAAGCTATATGTTTGAACGAGAGCATCGAAAAAAGAGCAATCAACAAACCGCATTTCATCAAAGGATTAAAGTTCATTCATTATCATCTCGTTTTCTAGTTCTTCTAAAAATTGCTCTGGTGTTCGATAGTCCGAGCTGCTTGTTAAATGACAGACATGGAATGTCAGGGTCACTCCACGACCGTTCAGTAAGACATGCGTTTGCAGTTTATCCTTCAGCTTATCAAGGACGACAGAGACGTTTTCTTCAGGTGTGTGGGTGAGCATCAGACCCATTCGTTCTTCGGATATTCGAAATTTCTTATCGGTTTCTCTCACACTCTCGCGGATCTTGATACTCAATTGCTGAAAAAGGTGCTGCATTTCTTTTTCTCCATATAATGATTTGAATTCCGCTGCGTAGTGCATATGAAGAAGGATAAAGACAAATGGCTGTTTGTATCGTTCTGCCCGTTTCATTTCCTCGGACAACTCCAGCTTCATCCGCTCTGCATTGTCAAATCCTGTTGTTGAGTCAATCGCCACAAATTCTTTGATGGCCTGCTTTTGTTGTTCAATGGTGTGACGCATCGTCTTGATACGCTCATGCATGTTCCCTGCTGATATAGCGAAAAAGAGAAGTGCCACACCCCAGATCACAACATCTTGCAATGTTTGATTGGAAAAGAGCAGATTCGTGAGTCTAAGCTCTGAAAAGAACATGACGCTTCCTATAAAAAACAAAATAAGTAAGGTAAAAATTAATGCTGGTAAAATACCAAATAAAATGCCGCATCCTAACACGACAAATGTCAGCGCGATGATCATGAAACTCTCCGCATCATGTACGTTTAAGTAGCCCATAAACAAAATAAGACCTGCAAACGTGAGGAGCAGAGAATAATACAAGCGATACGTGTTACTGAATAACCGATTCATTTAGAAGCTCCCTTTCTGCAATAAGAGGCAATAAGTTATCAAAAGAGTGTGTGTCTTTTTCGTTCATGTATCCTCCGTAATAGGGCTTAAGAGGATCTTGGATTTGTAATTCTTTCATTCGGTAATAGACATCTTTTGCAAAATCCAGCTCATTTTGATTGAGAGCATCTAAGATCACCAGTGCATATACCGAGGGCGATTCATACGTCACAGCTGGCTTCAAAGTGCTTAGTTCATATCGTCCGTACAATTTTCCTTCTTCTTGAAAATTTGTTTTCAGCCATTTCATGATCGCAGATGTATCAACCTGTGCACGTTCGGCATGGAGAGCCGTATAAAGTTGATCAATCAAGTTGATTTCTCGATCAAATGAGTAGGCTTTTTTCGCTATGTCATAGGATTTAGGAAAGAATCCTTTTTGTCTCGGTGCATTTTTTAGAATGGCCAATTGGTTGCTCATCGTTTGTTTCGTGAATATTTGGAGGGATACCAATTCTTTGATTGCTTTTGGGTCCATATATGAGAGTGTGATTGTGTGTGAAGTTTGCTTTGTCGATGCATCATAATAATCGGTGAGTATGCCCTTGAACATGTTGTTGTCTTTTAACGCTTGTGCGATTTCTTTCGATGTGGTCTCATATGCTGACTTCTGCCACAGTTGATCTGCCTTTTGAAGTGCTGCCACTACACGTAAATCATCGACTAAAGCATTGACCTTACTTTTTTGATGAGATTCAATTTGCCAGCTGAGGAGATCATGATCTAGTAAGAATTGAGTGTGCAGAACGTCTACCTGTTGATCAAAAGAGGCTTGATCTTTTTTTAGAACAAGATAATCCATCCAAAGTCCAAGCGATTCAGATAAATAGAGGTTCTGCTCTGAAAAAGAGGTGCGGATCATGCCCTGATCTGTCATTAAGTGGTGATTGATGAAATATTCTCCTGGCAATACAGGCTGTGCTGATTCTGGATGAGCTGGCTCTTTCTCCTGGTTCCAGGTACATCCGCCTAGTAGAATGACAATGAATATAACGATAGCCGTACGATGTATGGGTGTATCCATTCGTGTCCCCCTTTCAACTCCCAGTTCTCTTAGCATCTAACGATTTATTATAGAGCGTTTCTGTTTAAATTCAAATAAATATTTTATACCAAATTACGAGTCTTTTCGCATATGCATTCCCATTTTCAGAAAAAAAATATGCCGATATGCTTGATTGCACTGAAAAACCCATGCGGCCTCGCATGGGTTTTTACACAACTATTGATCTAATTTTAATTTCTTTAATTGTTCAGCTAGTGCGTTATTGATCGGCTCTTCCACTTTCTTTTGTTTCTTCATATATTTAGATACATCATGCTTACTAGCTCGTTTTTGATTGGATTGTGATTTGCGTTTTTCGAAAACAGACAGCTTTTCTCTATGACCGCACACACAAGCAAAGATTTTGCCATCGCCTTCTCCGCGCAGCTCGAGTTTTTTATGACAGTTCGGGCAGCGTGCATTTGTTTTCTTCGCCACGTTTTTTCTGTGTCCGCATTCTCTGTCCTGACAGACAAGCATTGTGCCATTTTTTCCGTTCACTTTCAGCATAAGTTTTCCGCAATCCGGACAATGGGTTCCAGTAACGTTGTCATGCTTAAAGGTTTGGTTCGTCTGTTTGATTTCAGATACAGCTTGTTTTGCATATGACTTCATTTCACTCATGAATTGAGAAGCTTTCAATTGGCCTTTCGCAATTTTCGAAAGCTTTTGTTCCCATTCTGCTGTTAAAGCAGGAGACTTCAAGTCTTCAGGAGCTAAAGAGAGGAGCTGCTTCCCTTTTGATGTGATGAAGATGTCTTTGCCTTTTTTCTCAATTAAGAAGCTATTAAACAGCTTTTCAATGATGTCGGCTCTTGTTGCCACTGTCCCTAGACCACCGGTTTCACCAAGGGTTTTCACTAAGTCCTTTTCCTGGTTCTGCATAAATGCCGCCGGGTTCTCCATGGCAGATAAAAGGGTCGCTTCATTAAAACGGGCAGGAGGCTTCGTTTCTCCTTTTGTTTCTTTCAGAAGTCGTACTTCAAGGGACTGGCCTTCTGAGAGTAGCGGCAGATGCTGATCTGCTTCGGCTGATTCCTCGTCTTCATAGGAATCATCGTACACGGCTTTCCAGCCAGCTGATTGAACGATTTTCCCTTTTGCTGTGAATGTTTCACTGCCTATCTTTGCGATAACCGTTGTTTCCTCGTACTCAAAAGGGTTCATAAGAACCGCAAGGAATCGTTTGGCAATCAGGTCATATAATTTACGCTCTTTATCACTTAATGCACCAGGATACAGCTCTTCCTCGGTTGGAATGATCGCATGGTGATCCGACACTTTGGCATCGTTGACGAAGCCTTTGTGCGCTTTAATACCTGATTGTAAAATACGGTTCACATGCTGTGCGTACGGTCTGACGTTCATTCCTTTTAACCGATCCTTTAATGTGGGAACGATATCCGCTGAAATAAAACGGGAATCTGTACGCGGGTAAGTGACGAGCTTATGCTGCTCATACAGCCGCTGAAGAGTAGACAGTGTTTCTTTTGCCGAAAAGCCATAGCGTTTGTGGGCATCACGCTGCAATTCTGTCAGGTCATATAACCCTGGAGCAAAGGCCTTTTTGGCTGCTTTTTTCAACGCGTCAATCACTGCCGGTTTTCCTTTGCAGCCTGCCAAGCGCTCCTTGATCAGATCCTCCTGGAATGTGCGGTTTTGCTTTGTTTTGGCATCCTGCCATGTCAACGTGAGTCCGTCTACTTGTGCAGTCAGCCCAAAGAACGGCTTCGGCTGAAATTGCTGAATGTCTTCCTCTCTCTTTGCGATCATCGCAACGGTTGGCGTTTGCACCCGTCCACAGGAGAGCTGTGCATTGAACTTGGTCGTCAGCGCTCTTGTCGCGTTGATCCCTACAATCCAATCTGCCTCTGCACGTGCGACCGCTGAGCGATACAGGTTATCATATTCTCTGCCGTCTTTTAATCGTTTGAATCCTTCTTGAATCGCTTTGTCCGTGACAGATGAGATCCATAGTCGTTTTAACGGCTTTTTCACATGCGCTTTTTCAAGAATCCATCTTGCGACAAGCTCCCCCTCGCGTCCAGCATCTGTTGCGATGACAATGTCTTTTACATCTTTTCTCGCAAGCTGCGCCTTTACCGCTTGGAACTGTTTGCCTGTCTTTTTCATCACCACAAGCTTGAGCGGCTCTGGAATGATCGGTAAATCCTCTAAACGCCAGGATTGAAATTCTTTTCCATAGCCCTCTGGATCAGCCAGTGTCACCAAATGGCCAAGCGCCCACGTCACAATGTATTGATCTCCTTCTAAATAGCCATTTCCTTTTTTATGACACTTCAGCACACGCGCAAGGTCACGCCCTACTGAAGGTTTCTCTGCTAATACAACTGTTTTTGACACTAGATTTCACATCTCTTTCTTCTATCCATCCTTTTATTATAGCAGACGTGGAGACGCGGTTCTAATGACGAGTTATTTCTTCAATCGTTTGATGATTTCGTTTGTGACCTCTTTTGTTTGATAGGCTCCGCCGATATCTGCGGTTAAAAAGCCGTCTGCTGTGACCGATTCGATGGTTTCGAGGAGGTGTGCGCCCAGCTCTTCCTCTCCGAAATGATCAAGCATAAGTTTAGCGGTCCAAATTTGACCGATTGGGTTGGCGATCCCTTTTCCCGCAATGTCTGGAGCTGATCCGTGTACCGGCTCAAACATGGATGGATATTTGCCATTCACATTGATGTTGGCAGCTGGCGCCACGCCAATACTTCCCATAATGGCTGCACCAAGATCAGTCAAAATATCGCCAAATAAATTACTGGCCACAATGACATCGAATTTTTCAGGTCTTGTCACAAAGAAGGCTGAGAGCGCATCAATATGCTGCGAGTCTGCTGCCACCTCTGGGTATTCCTTTGATACGGCTTGAAACACTTCATCCCAAAATGGCATTGTATGGACGATGCCATTCGATTTTGTTGCACTTGTTACATGCTTTCGTCTCTTTTCCGCTAATTGAAAAGCAAAGCGCATGGCACGCTCTGTTCCTTTTCTTGAGAAAACAGCATTTTGAATGGCGAGCTGATCTTCCCCTTGATAGATGCGGCCCCCAATTTCACTGTATTCACCTTCACCATTTTCTCTCACAACAAGAAGATCGAAATCCTTTGGCTGGGCAAGTGGTGAGCGAATGCCGCTCAGCTGTTTTGCAGGTCTGACGTTAATCACCTGCTCAAATTCTCGTCTAATTTTAATGAGCAATCCCCAAAGTGAGACATGATCAGGCACTAAGTTGGCATCTCCGACAGCCCCTAAAAAAATGCTGTCAAAGGTCTTCAGTTGATCCAATCCATCCTTTGGCATCATTTCGCCATGCTCTAAATAATATTCACAGCTCCAAGGAAAATCATGAAAGGAAAAAGACAGGCTGCCATGCACTTCTGATATCGCTTTCAATACTCGTACTGCTTCAGGTACTACTTCTTTCCCGATCCCATCACCTGGTATCACTGCAATTGAAAAATGCTTCATTGATTTTTCCCCCTTATGTTCGGTCGACCGTCGACTAGTTAAGTTGAGTTTACTAGAGAGTACATGTTCTTTCAATGGACAAAAAGCGCTTTTTTGATTAAAGCGCCTTTTTATCCTGCAAAAGCATCGGGGCTTTCTGTTTCTTTTTCCCCTTGTCTTTTTTATCTGAAAGAAGCAAGCCTCCTAACGTCAGTGCAGTTCCAAGCACTGACAAGAGGGTCAATCTCTCTTTTAGAACGATCATTGAAATGACCATCGTGATAATGGGAACCCCATAAATGTACACACTTGATTTCACCACACCCAGCGTTTTCACCGAAAAGCTCCATGTCAGGAAACAAACCGCGGAGGCGAAAAGACCTAAAAATAGCAAGTGAAAGGCAAGCGATGGATTCGTCAATCGCTCCCAGTCTAAACGAATCTTAAAATGCCATAGCAGCGGGATCATCCATAGCAATCCGTAAAAAAAGACACGCCTTGTCACCTGAATGATATGGTAGCCATATTGGTTGATCATCTTCGATAAAATAGAATAGAAGGCCCAGACAATCGTAGCAGTTAATGCTAGAACATCACCGAGTGGATTCAATTGGAACGTCGTCATCCCGTTAAAGCTAATCAGAACAATCCCCATCATAGCGATGAAAAAGCCAATGAAAAATTGGATATGCAACGGCTCATCTTTTAACAAAAAATAAGCCAATAAAAAAGAGAAGAATGGCACAACCGAGCTGATGACACCCGCATTTGAAGCAAACGTATAAGTAAGTGCAACATTTTCTAAAAAATAGTACAAGACCACCCCGCACAGCCCTGCAAGCGCAAACATCCCTTCATGCTTTTTATGGCGTACCTTCATGGTCACCGGATAGATAATCATAAGGGCAAGATACCCAATGAAAAAACGAAGAAATAAAATCTCTGTCGGAGAAAAAGCCGTTAATAATATTTTGGTTGATATAAAGGTAGATCCCCATAAAAAAATGGTAAACATGGCCGCTAGATGACCAAGCAGCTGTTTATTTTTCATCAGCTGTTACCTGCTTTGCAAAGATTTGCTGATATTGTCCTGGCGTGAGCCCAATAAATTCTGAAAAGAAATGACTCAAATGACTTTGGTCAGAAAATCCAGCGGAGACAGCCGCATCTACAGGCTTCAATCCTTGGGCGAGAAGTTCCTTCGCATAGTTCACTCTGACTGTCTGTAAATAACGATAAGGCGTGGTCCCTCTGAACTTTGTAAAAGCTCGAAGCAGTGAGTATTTGTTCATTGACACAAGCTCACCTAATTCGTCTAACGATATATTTTCCGTGAGGTGCGCCTCGATATATTCCTGTACGTCTTGGACTTTCTGTTCATTAGTATGCGATGCTGACGCTTTTTTCTCTGGCATATCAGCATAGGCTCCGATCAGCTGCTTCATGAAAAAATAGAAGGTTTCCTGTTTATTCAAAGCAGGAGCTTCTTCTGTGATCATTTGATGAAGCTCATATAACGGCTTTGTCAGGTCACTTTGTGAAAACACAGGGGCTTTAAAATGCGGCTTGTGCTGAAACATCTTCTCCATCACGTCTGCTTCAATATTTAAGCAGCGATAATCTAACGTCTTGTGATCAATTTGTTCACATGCGTGATTATCATATGGATTGAAAAGAAGAATATCTCCCTTTTCAATGATGTATTCTTGATTTTGGCAGATTAAACGTCTTTGACCGCTTTCAATAAATCCAATCACATAGTATGTATGAAAATGATTTGGGAATTTTTGCATGATGCCATGAAAGCGATACGCTTCTATTTGCAAGTCTTGGTCAAAGTGCACAGTTCGTTCTTCTTGTGTTTTCATTTCGTTCCCCTCTTTTCACTGAACTGATCATTAGTGTAGCACACCGTTTTTCTCTTCGATTGTACGATATTGACTTTTTGATGCGGGCTTGCTTAGGGGCAGGAACTTGGATAACATGAGACAAAAGATCATGAGTAAAGAGGGAATGATGGGATGAATTCATTCGAGATTGAAAAATCAACACCGTATCACATGCAATTTTATGAACAGCTGAAGCAAATGATATTTGACGGGCAATTCCAGCCAGGTGAGCGCATCAATGAAACACAGCTTGCCAAGCAATTTGGAGTAAGCCGATCGCCGGTCAGAGAGGCGATGAGGCTTTTAGAAAAGGACGAGCTATTAATCGCTCATCATAAATCAGGCTACTCCGTCTATACGTTAACGGAAAGAGATGTTGAAGAACTTTATCAAATTCGGATGGCCTTAGAAACACTTGCTGTTCAGCTTGCTTGCAAGGAAGCCACACAAAAAGAGATTGATGGAATTGAGAAGGTTCTCACGCAGGCAGACGAAGCGATAAAGCAGCAGCGGCCATCTAAAGACATCGTCCAGTTACACGAAGCCTTTCACCAAAAAATCATTCTATCCAGTCACAATGACCGCTTATGTAAACAATTGAATCACGTGAATGCACTCATTCATTTTTGCCGCATCTTCCATTTTAGCGGCGGGACGCGTGCTGAGACAATTCAAAGGGAGCATGCAGCCATTTTCGATGAGATCAAAGAGCGCCGTTCCACGGAAGCCGTTCAAACGATGACAGACCACTTATTACATGATGTGGCGCACTTAAAGCAAGTACTCTCTGAAACAACCAAAGGTTAACCGCTTCTTCATTTTTCCCATTTTTTAAGCATTACTTGAACATATTTTGAATTTTTCGTAGATTTTAGCATGTTCAGACATCTTTCGTTTATATTAGAAGATGAGAAACTAGCTTTTATACAGGAGGATTTGTATATGCATACAAGTATTAGCCGTCTGAGACAGGCGGGTTTTATTGAGGGTATGTCTCTTTTAACCCTTCTTTTAATTGCCATGCCTCTAAAATATTTTGCGGATATTCCGATGGCAGTCACCATTGTGGGCTCTCTTCATGGCGGATTGTTTGTAATCTATATGCTCGTTTTGGCATATGTGACATTTAAAGTTCGCTGGCATTTAAAATGGTCCATCGCCGGTTTTTTTGCGGCATTCATCCCTTTTGGCAACTTCGCCTATGATAAGGTGCTTCGCCAATTTGATACAAAGTCTTAATCGAAAAAGCGCTCCTGTAAAGGAACGCTTTTTTAAATCGATGCATATTTCACAATGGTTGCTTGACGCTCATTTCGTGATACGCCACCCATAGTTCATCACCGGGCAAAACGCTAGTGATTGGATCGATTGGCTGCTTCACTTCATACAGCATGCCATTTCTCTCCACCTGAGTAATCGCTAACGGGAGATGGCCGATCACCCCAGCAAAGGCAACATTGGTCACTTTTGCACTTCCTTGTTTCTCTTGTAACAGGGACATTTCTCTATCCAGATCTTCTTTCTTTGTTTGAATCGTGATTTGAGTTCCTGCTGCGATCTGCATATGATCACGGATGAATTGACTGACCGTTTTTGCGATGGACTGCTCTCCGTTTGAAACAGTCACATCCAGCAGTACAGGTTTTTGTTCATGAATGGCAATTGAAATCAATGGTATTTTTTTCAATTGCCATTCATGAGGTTCCTTTACCTTATACGTGAGTGCAGCGAGAATGTTTCAAGCGCCAGAGGAATACCATTCAGCTACCACAAAATCCATATTTTACAGATTTGGTTTTTTGCGATAAAATCCAATCAGATTCAAAAAAGGAGTTATTCCATTGGATAAGCTATCATCTATCATTCTAGTAGCATGGCTGCGTGTTCCCCGTTGGTTCAAGCAATGGCTGCTCGTATCCATTTCCATTTTCTTTTTTTATATGTGCTTTGTAAAGGGGCTGACTCGCTGGCACACCTTGCCGCCCGTCACCTTGCTCTCATGTGCCATTGGTTCCTTCTTCATTTGGATGCTGTGGCTACAAGGTCAAAAAAATAAGTGAAAAGAGGAAAATGATGAAAGAACCCATTCTTTATTTTGCTGTCTCTTTTGTTCTACAATTGATTTGGTTTGGTATTGTGCACCCAGATAAAGGCGTGACACTACTGGACATGCTCATCTTTTCTATTTTGTTTGCGGTGATGTTCTTTTTTATTGAGCGGATTTGGCGGAATCAGAAGAAAGGAAGAAGTGAGTGATGATGAAGCATGTCTTATTGACTGCTATCACCTGTTTGTTGGCTGTTCTATTTTTGATGGCGAATCCTTTTGGTGGGGACGCTATGCGTATTTTTTCTACCTTCATCTTTCCTTTCCTCGGGATCATCGGTCTCGGGATCCTATTGTTTGACCCACTTAAAAAGGCTGCCAAATAGATGGCAGCCTGCTTCTTACTCTTTTCATGCAAATAAATAATCAATTTGTGATCTCCGTCACGGAGTTTATGAATCAAGATTCGATCATATCAGTGTGTCATATGTGTTCCGAGTGAACCTACGTTTGAAAGTAAACGCCATGGAAGTTCTGGATAACAAGACAACGAAAGCCCTACCTCTCATTCGTCCTTACGGCTCCGAAGCCGCGCCAGTGTGAATTGTAAATCAAAACGTCTTTTTTCCATTCTTCCGCTTTTTATAGGGGGGCGGTGCAGAAGGAAAAGAATAAGTTTGTTCGCTTTGACAGCGTCTCGTTCTTATCAAGTAGAAGCTCTATTGCTTCTCATTATGTCATAGAAAAAAGAAAGTTTACTTTCTTTATTTATTTGCTTATTTCAACACTTAATATAAAACTATATCACGTTCCCCTAAAATACGCAAGTGTTACAGCGATAATTCTGCTGGTGTACCGCTTCCTTCATTCATATAACGGATGGAGGTTGGTTCAATCTTCAGAATCACTAGGTTTGGATCGCCTTTGCCTTTAAACCATTTCTCCATCTCATTTGACCAAAGGCGGTCGACCAGCTCTGGATCATCTGTTAATGTAGCGGTGCCTGCAATTTCTACATAGGTATCACCGAATCCTTCGCCTGTATATCCAATGAGAATATGAACATTCGGGTTTTTTTCAATTTCGTCTGCTTTATGTGTTTCTTTGCTCGTTGGTGTATATAGCGTCAGCCCTTCATGGAAAAAAGTCATGTAGCGGGTATGCGGCTGATTCTGTTCAACAGTCGCTAGTGTTCCGACCTTTTGCTCATCTAATAGGTTTAGAACCTTTTGCTTTAACTCTTCTTGTGACATATATCTTCACTCCTTCAAAATTTCATCCGTACTCATAGGTTTCCACGACAATCCATTCATTAAACAAAGAAATGTGTTTTTCATAAAAAGAGAGCTTCTAGCTGATGCTATAGAAAACAGGTTCAATGAAGGGAGAAGTCGAACATGCATCATGAAACGATGTTTCATTTGGTTTCACTTGTCATTGCAGCAGCTGTTGTGGGCATTATCGTATGGTCTGTCACATCTGTGCAGAAAAATCGCAAGAAATACTAAACACACCGCCCAATCAAAGCTGGGCGGTGGCGCTGTTGATCATGTATTCATAAAGGAACCGCCATTGACGTGAAGTGTCTGGCCCGTCATATAAGACGATTCGTCAGAGGCAAGCAGCACGAAGCAGCCGACATGTTCAACAGGCTGTCCTGGTCTTCCCATTGGGGTTTCTGCCCCGAAGCTTTCCACACTGTCTTCGTCAAATGTAGACGGAATGAGCGGCGTCCAAATTGGACCAGGCGCTACACCGTTCACCCGAATCCCATCTTTCACAAGCGACTGTGCCATAGAACGAGTAAAGCCGTTGATGGCCCCTTTCGTCGCTGTATAATCGATGAGCACTGCGTTACCTCGATATGGATTAATGGATGTTGTATTAATAATTGAACTTCCCGGTTTTAAGTAATCAAGTGCCTTCTTCGTAAAATAAAAATAGGAATAGAAGTTGGTTCTAAAGGTTTGGTGAAGCTGTTGACTAGAGATATCTTGAATACGTTCTTTCGGATGCTGTTCAGCCGCATTATTCACTAATATATCTAATTGACCAAAAGCTTCAACCGTTTTTTCTACCGCTTCCTCGCAAAAGGCTTCGTCTCCGACATCTCCTGCAATCGTTAAGCATTTGACGCCTTCCTGCTCTACACGCTTTTTCGTATCCTCTGCATCCTCATGTTCATTTAAGTACACAATGGCGACATGTGCTCCTTCTTTTGCATAGGCAACAGATACAGCACGTCCAATTCCACTATCTCCGCCTGTAATCAGTGCTACTTTCCCTTTGAGCTTGCCAGACCCTTGATATGATTCGTCCTCAAAGATCGGCGCAGGATTCATTTCCCTTTCACTGCCTGGCTGCTGATCCTGTGTTTGACGCGGAATGCCATTTGTTAAATATTCACGTAAATTCATGTGTAAGCTCCTCCTTGATTTGTTGATGTATCCTTTCATTACCACTGCATTTTTCCACTCAAACATCCCTATGCTGTACGAATGCGTTTTGAAAAACAGGTGGTCATGTTTCAACATAGGAAAAATCGGTTACATGATCATCAAAAAGGAGCGTTCTCATATGCTGTCAACCCTTTCGAAAACCTTTAGCAGACCAAAAGGCTGGCTTGGAAGGATCGCAGGCTTCATTATGGCAAATGAAAATAGAGCATTGAATCAGTGGGCGATCCGCCATTTAGAGCTTGATGATGGTGAACATATTTTAGAGATAGGCTATGGCCCCGGCTATAGCATGAAACATATGCTTAAGCATTACGAAGATCTTCACATTGATGGGCTGGATGCTTCCTCGACCATGCAGGAGCAGGCACAGTCCCGCGTCAGCAAACGTTCAAAAGGCGAACAGGTCCGGCTGTATGTTGGGAAAATTGAGAAAACACGTCTGCCGGGAGAGCAGTATGACAAAGTGCTTTCTGTTAACAATTACACGATTTGGGATGCCCCAAAGACCGGCTTACTCAATCTTTATCACACCTTAAAGCCGGGCGGAAAAATCGTCATTGTGATGCAGCCAAGAGAAAAAGGGGCTGACGCCAATCGAACAAAAGAGATGGGTGAAAACATACTGAATGACTTACAGTTTGCGGGGTTTGACCATTTTTCTGTGCAGTACGAGGAAATTCGTCCAACCCTCGTTGTCTGTGTCACAGCAAAAAAGCCGAGAAGCGAATAAGCTCTCGGCCCAGATTGTTGACAAAGGGCTAAAATGAACTTTATTTTAGCCCTTTGTCTTCTTTTCAGCGTGATAGAAAACCTTTGCAGTCTAGGAAGGACGAGTACCGGAGCGGAGCGAATGTGACATTCGTGAGCACCGGCACGCAGGACTGACACCGAATGCGAGGGTTTGTCTACACGCTGAGCCGAGAAGCGAGTAAGCTCTCGGCCTTTTTCTTACCACTTTGCCTCTTTTACAAATTGATAGAAAAGCTGATGTAATTTTTGTTCAATCTCTTCCTTTGCCCCATGTCCATACAGCGCCATGCTCTCTTCACTTTCAATGATGGATGAACTGATCAGACTAAACATTTCAGAGCCTTCCTTGCCAAGCTCTAGCGGCGCCAGCATCATAAGCATGCGTGACATCATCTGCTGACCGCCATCCATGCTTTTGACCTCGTATGCCTCATCAAGATCATAGATATGAAAGATTGGCTCTTTGATGAGTTCATGCTTTAAGTGAAAAAGAGCAAACGTAGTACCTGGAATGCCTAAACCGCCTTGCTGTTCACGTTCAAGTAAGCTGGTTGCGACATTGTCTGCATGTTTTACATATCCTTCACTTTCAATCTGACGAAGCAGCTGTCTGATTGTTGCCTCATGATGCGGCAGCGTCTTCTTTTTTTCGATTGTAAAATGGGACAAAATGCCGCGAATCACAGACATATAGTTCGTCACCTGCTCTGTAACCGCCATCATATCAATGGTTTCTTGCACGGGTTCTGTTACAGATTCTTTCGTTCTTTTTTTCTCTATCATATAAGGAATCTTTCGTTTAATATGAGCCTTCACACGCAAGGCGTCATCCTCGTTTAAAAGCGGACTGACCATGATGTAATCGATATGATCATAGGGAATAGGAACCGTCGATACAATCATGTCATAGCTCGCGGCATCAATTTCCTTTAGCTCCATCAAGGAAGATAAATCGAATTTAGCGATCTCTGGCAGCTCTTTTTTCAACCGTGATGCGAGCATTTTAGAGGAACCGATTCCGCTTGAGCAAACGACCAATGCATGAATCTTTGTTTCTTCTTTTTTGATTTCAAGCACTGAGCCAAAGTGCAGCACAATAAAGGCAATTTCATCCTCTGGAAATTCAATCTCCGGAAAGAAACGCTCGACTCCTTCTTCAATCGCCATGAAAAGCAAAAAGTAGTCTTTTTTAATTTGCTGTGTGAGCGGGTTATAAATTCTCATCTTTTCCTTTAAACGGTTCATCGCAGGTTCGAGATGAGACACGAGTCCCTCATACAACGAATCATTCTCATTTAATTGGTAGCCGGTTTTATTTGAAATAAAATCAATGAGCTTCTTCGTTCTAATCGCGATATCCAGCTCGATTTCATCAATACGGTATTCTGTCTGAAAGCTACGATTTGCACTGCGCAGATGGATGGTCATATATCCAACTTCTGCTTCAGGGATCTCGACATTAAACATGCGTTCAAGTGCTCTTGCGATTCGCAGGGATGATTCAAATTCTTTCGTCCGCGTTAGTTCAAGCAGCTCTTCCTCTTCCATTCGAATGGTTTCGCCAAGCTGAATCCGTTCAATGGCATAGGTTAAGTGAACGACAAGTGCAATATATGCACTATCAGACAATGAGAGCGACAGTCGATTTTTCAAATGAAAGAGCAGTCTTTCTACCTTGAGCAGCTGTCCTCTGCTGACAACGCCAAACACCTTTTCCGTCGCCTTCGTTCGATGTTTGATATTCATTTCAATCGTTTCCAAAAATAATTGAATGTCGAGTCGATCAACAATGAGATTGCCAACAATTTTTCGTTTTGCTTCCTCAGGCCCTTTTAATTCAATGCCGTACCCGCGCTTTCGAATAAGCTGCAAGCCGTAAGGAGCGATCCAGTCCGTCAGCTCATCTAAATCGTAGCTGATGGTCGCATTTGTTACCTGCAGGTCGGCTGCGAGTGTATATAATTTAACCGGTTCCTTCGCTTCAAGCAGCGCACACAGAATTAAGAGCTTCCGTTCATCAGAACTATATTCGATTTGATCCTCATTTGAAATATGAGCAAGAAGCCGCTGTTTATCCTCCTGTTCGCCAACCGCCTTCAAGCCTTTCCCCGGCTGTTTGTCTAGCGAAAGGTGGTAATTCTTTAAAATAGGTTTAATAGATTTGATTTCTCTATGGATGGTTCTTGTACTCACCTGGACAGAATCGGCTATCTCACGAATGGTGACATAACGATTTTGCTGAATCATATATTTGATCACTTTCTGTTCTCGTGCCGTTATGTACATGAAATGCCTCCTTCTGCTTACATAGGTCTATTGTCACACTTTAATATAAAACGCTTTCAACCAGCGATGCAATCTTTAGTTCATCTGACTTTGGCACATTGACTGTGACAAAAATGAAAGACCATGTCCCGGTCATACGTTTTTCCAAAATGATGGTCCATACTCCTTTTGATGAAATTGAACCTTTTTTTCACGGAAGGGCAGTGTGCCCCCAGCTCTTAATGAATAAGTTCGGTTGTATACTGGAGAGCCAAAGCAATAATCCATCGTCCCTTCCTCCGGCCGGAACATGACAGTTCGCATTGTCCCAAACAACTCCTCATAATTGTGCACAGTCAGACCATCTGGATATTCTGTCTGAAATAGCTTGACGAGAGAATCGCTTGATCGTTGTTCTTCTAAAGCCTCCATTAACATTTCGTACCTGACGACAGAATGGTGTTTGGTCATCCCTTTTACCGTTTGATCAGCAAGCGGATGATTCGTTGCTGCAATATAACCACGCTCCGGTCTTCTAACAGCTTTTTGTCCGTCCATCATTTCAATTGCAGCCGCCTCTCCTTTTCGATCGGCAAGCATGAGGTGCACATTTGAGGCAACAGGCATTTCCTGTATAGAACGAATGGCTTCCTCAACTGTTTCACAGTATTCCAAAACAGATCGAATCACATGATATACTTGCAAACCAGCAACGGCTGGAGGCTTTAAGCCGGGTTCATTGCCAATTGGCGGCCCGCATGCAGAGAATGTCACAGAAAGCCCATGCTCATTCATCCCGTCAGACCTGCCAAACAACAGCAGTGACGAGCCTGTATGAACGGCCAAGCCTTCTACATGTGTAGACACAAGGCGCATATCATCAAATATCGGGGAAAAGTCATAGTTACGCAGCAACACCGTTTGTTGATCTGTCGTCTTTTTTCCCTGTATCACGCAATGGGAGCAGCCTGGCTGAAGATGCGATGAATAGTAAAAGATCAAATAAGTTTCATCCAATTTCAGTTCATCACAAAACCCCGAGATCTCTTCATCTAACTGAGGAAGATAGGGACGAAGCAGCTGCTTTGTTTCCTTCACAGCCTCTTTTGCCACCGGTTCTGATCGAATATATTGTGTCTTTAGCAAAGGATTCTCTTTAAGCCAGACAGCCTGCTGCTTTCCCACCTCATAAGCTGTTCCTTTCATTTCATGAAAATACGCGTTGATCTCCTTCATGTATACACCTCTTTTGTCTTCGTTTCTTTTATCATATCGAAACAGCCCTTCATTTAAAAGAATGAAAAAAACTGCAATCCCACCGGATTACAGCTGTTTAGAGGATTGTTGAAACAATGCTTCTGCCATTGCTTCATATCCTTTATGGTTCGGATGGAATTGATCAATCGATAAGTAAGCTCTTTCATGTCCTTCAAACGCGTGGTAAACATCCACAACTTCTACATGCGGACTAGCTGCCAGCAATCGAAGATGATGGTTGTATTGCTGCAGCCATCGCTCGGCTATCGGTATTTGTGGAAAGGGATTATATAAATTCAATAAATACACGCAGTATGGCTGATGCTGCCCTTTTTTGATCTGAGCGATTTCTTGAATCATCTTGCTAAAATTCGACTGACAATGCATGGACGCTTGCAGCAGTTTCTTTTCATCTCCACCTTCTTCATACTGCTGAACAGCTTGAACAAGATCATTCCCGCAGCCTGTAATGGTGATGATGTCCGCTTTTGCAATAGCACGTCTCACATCAGACCGCTTGAAGAGCTGTAAGATTTCCTCCGTCGTTAACCCTGATTTCGCAAAAACGGACAGCTCGACCGGCGTATGCAGCTTTTTTTCAAGCATCGCCCTTAACCGCTCGGCAAAGCCTCCGCCAAATAAACGTGCCCCCACCCCAACCGTTAAGGAATCTCCAATCGCAACATAGGATCGTCCCACTCTTATCCCTCACTCTCTCCTGCCTTCTCTTATATATACGAAAAATGAGAATAGATGCTTGTAGCAGATGGCTTAGGGGCATTCATCTTTTTTTCAAATCCACAGGATGAGACGCCTTTACAAACTCTTTACTTGCGAACTCGATCGATTTTTTGTTCAATAGGAGTAGGCTTTTTATGCTTAAATCCTTGTTTCAACGTGTTCCAGAAAAATTTACAAACTTTTTATCTTGATTTCGAGACTTTATACCTTGACTTCAAACTACATTGTGATTACAATGAAAATATCAGTTTTCATGTAACTGTGCTTGTTACATCTTTTTCATAGCATTCCAATATGATTAAAGATGCCACATATTCAGTGTATCTTTGGGATACGCTAAAAAAAATCACTGAAACAGAAAGGATTGAATGAATTATGGCAAAAGTTTTATACATCACTGCACATCCACATGATGAAACAGTTTCTTACAGTATGGCTACTGCTAAAGCATTTATCGAATCTTATAAGGAAGCAAACCCAAGTGACGAGATTGTACATATTGATTTGTACAAAGAAAACATTCCTCACATTGACGCAGATGTATTCGCTGGCTGGGGCAAGCTACAATCTGGTGCTGGCTTCGATACACTTTCAGCTGAAGAGCAAGCAAAAGTTGCTCGCCTAAACGAATTAAGCGATCAATTCGTTTCTGCTGACAAATATGTATTTGTTTCACCACTTTGGAACTTCTCATTCCCACCAGTTCTTAAAGCATACATCGACTCTGTTGCTGTAGCTGGTAAAACATTCAAATATACAGAGCAAGGTCCTGTTGGTTTATTAACAGACAAAAAAGCGCTACACATCCAAGCACGTGGCGGATACTACTCTGAAGGTCCTGCTGCTGAGCTTGAAGCAGGCCACCGTTACCTTGGAACAATTGCGAGCTTCTTCGGAATTCCTTCTTTCGAAGGTCTTATTGTTGAAGGTCACAATGCTGAGCCTGCGAAAGCAGAACAAATTAAAGCAGATGCCATTGAACGTGCAAAAGCTTTAGGAAAAACTTTCTAATCAATCATACAGAAAAGCCAATGATCTTGACGGTCATTGGCTTTTTATTTGTTTAGATGAAAAACCTAGTTCTCTCGAAATACCGCTGGCGGCTTTTTTGACCTGCTCAATTAAGTAAGGCAGGCGTTCCTTTTGATATCCTGCTTCAAACCCTGCAATGCTAATGCCTGCGGCCACTTCTCCGAGATGATTGAAAATAGGCGCTCCAATAGCAGCTGTATAGTTTTCAAGCTCTGAATAGCTTAACGTATAGCCCCGTTTATTTGATTCTTCGAGTATGTTCCGCAGGACTTCTTTATCTGTAATGGTTCCAATTCCGATTTTCCCTAGCTCGATCGAGTCAATATAGGCCAGTCTCTCTTTCTCTGGCAAAAAGGACAGAATACTTCTCGCACAGGCTCCAGCATATAGTGGAGATCGCCTGCCGACGGCGGTGTAGAGCCGTACAGGCTGCGTACCTTCGATTTTTTCTACGTAAATGGCTTCGTCTCCTTCACGAATAATGAGCTGTACGGCTTCTCCCACTTCATCTCGCAAGCTTTCCATAAAGGGCTTCGCAATCCTCCGAATATCAAGGCGGTCGGCTACAAGCTGACCATATTCAAGGAACATCAATCCTAACCGGTAAACACCTGAATCATGCTTTTCTAATAACCCCATATCCGCTAATGAGCTCGCCATTCGGTGTACAGATGTTTTTGGCATTTGGGCTCGCTCAATCATCTCATTTAACGTTAATTGTTCGTGTGTGATAAAAAGCCGCAAAATTTCCATTGATTTCACAACGGTTTTATTTGTGTTTTGCATGTTCCTCACCTTTTCTAAAACGAAAATGCTTCCAGCTTTACTCTTGCGGTCAGTTCCCTTATTTCCGCTTCTTGCTTGAATAGTGCTTGTTCTGCTTCATGATGGTCGATTTGCTCAAAATACAGGTTCGCACCAGGCATCGCCTGCGCAATGAGCGGTAGATCTACTGTTGCCACTTCTCCAATTCTTGGGTATCCGCCTGTTGTTTGGCGATCTGCCAGCAGTATAATTGGCTGGCCGTCAGGAGGGATTTGAACAGAGCCAAAGGCAACAGCTTCTGAAATCAATTCAAGCTTTTGCTTTAAGTGAATGGGTTTCCCTTTCAATCTGCATCCCATGCGATCTGATTGGGGCGTGACCTGGTAGGGCTTTTCAAAAAAGGCTGTTTGAGATTCTTCCTGAAAATAAGAGAGATGTCGGCCTGCCAACACCCGAATCACTGGTGATTTCCGCAGCGGCAAGAAATGAGCATGGCTGACTGTCCAATCAGGGGCGCTATATCTCGCTTGTTTCTCTTTGCTTTTTAGCATGTGAAACAGGCTAGCTGCTACTGATGAGGGCTCTCCAATGGTCAGGACGTCTCCTTTTTCTAGCGTACGCCCTTTCAGTCCGCCTATCCCCGCTCTCACATAGGTACTTTTGCTCTGCATGACTGGCTCGACGTCGAATCCACCTGCCACAGCAAGATAGGAACGGCAGCCTCTCTTACAAGGCCCAAAGGTGATGGTGCTTCCTGCTCGAATAAAAAGCGGCTTCCATAAAGGTGCTGGCTCTCCATCAATATCGATCTCCACATCAGCGCCAGTGACTGCAATCAGCTGATCCTTCTGACACGTCAACACAGGACCTGGCCCCATCAAAGTCATTTCCAGCACGGCTTCATTTTCTTGGTTTCCGGTGAGGATGTTGGCGATTCTGAGTGAGAGCGGATCCATGCCGCCGCTCGTTAAGACGCCATACTTCTGATAGCCTTTGCGCCCCTTATCCTGAATGGTTGTGAACATCCCCGGCTTGATGACATGAATACTCAACGTTCTGCCTCCTTCATGCTGAAAAATTCCTTTTCAGACATTTGGACAAACCTGACCTCATCCCCTGCCTTCAGTAGACTTGGTATCTCATCATCCGGCCGAAACAATGACAGCGGGGTCTGTCCAATAAGCTGCCAGCCTCCTGGGGTGGAAATCGGATAAACGCCTGTCTGCTTCCCCGCAATGCCCACAGACCCTTTCGGAATAGACATTCTCGGTGTTTCCCTGCGCGGAGCTGCGATCTTTTCAGAAAGCCCGCCTAAAAACGGAAACCCCGGGGCAAATCCAACCATATAGACAAGATACGTCCCTGCTGTGTGAATACGCACGACTTCTTCAGGCGTCAACCCATTGATGCGGGCGACTTCTTCTAAATCAGGACCAAGCGCTCCTCCGTAACAAACAGGAATATCGACGATGCGGCTCTTTGCGTGAACCCCCTCCTGCCATTTGTCTTCAAGAAGTTTTTGGATATAGGCTTTGACCCATTCATATGGAGACTTGCCATGTGGATCAAGATGAGCAGATTGATGAACGGTATACGGCTCGTAAAAAACCGTCACGTTTGTAAAGGCCTGAACGGCTTCAACATATCCGTCAAATGGATGCTGTTCAATACATGCAAACAGCTGCTCAACACGCTCATGAATCTCTTCACGTATGTCGGCGCCAGCTTGAATGACGATCGCTGCATCTCCTAGCGGGTGGAAGGTGATAGAATCTTTTATCGTTGAAAACGCCACTTGAGGACACCTCTCTTTCTACAGCACTCCGAGCTGTTGATCTCTTCGGTCTGTGATGAACATATGACCGGGTGCATGAGTGATCGCAATGTCTGGTTTTGTGTGCATGACAATGGCTTGCGGCGTCACACCGCATGCCCAAAACACCGGGACTTCTCCTTCTTTCATAACAGACGGTTCTCCAAAGTCTGGTTTATCCACATCTGCGATTCCAATCACAGCAGGGTCACCTATATGGATGGGACCACCATGTACTGAAGGAAATCTAGACGTCACTTGAACACTTCTTGTGACTTGATGCGCCGGAATAGGTCTCATACTGACAACCATCGGGCCATGGAACACTCCTGCCTGTTCACAGGAAAGATTCGTTTCATACATCGGCACGTTATGACCGTCTTCAATATGACGTACAGGGATATCATTCAGCATGAGCGCGTGCTCAAACGTAAAACTGCATCCGATGAGAAAGGCAACCATATCATCCTCCCAATAAGAGGAGATATCTGTCATCTCTTGCTGAAGAATCCCTTTTCGGTAAATACGGTACTTTGGAAAATCCGTTCGAATATCCGCTTGAGGCGCTGACCGCCTTGGCACTGGATCACCTGGCTCCAGCACATCAAGCAAGGGGCATGCAGCCGGATTCCGCTGACAAAATAAAAGAAAATCAAAGGCAAGTTCTTTTTTGACAATCATTAAATTGGCTTGAGCAAACCCCTCTGCAAAGCCTGCTGTTGGTCCTGTGATCTCCTTTTTGCGAATCAATTCCCTAAGCTGTGAAGGCTCACAAGTTTGATATGCATTCATCCGAATCAGCTCCATAATTTAGGGATTTCATTCATGATTGTATACCCGCTCATAATAGCCATGATGACGACAACAAACGCACCTGACACTGTCAAAAAGAATGGATGACGATAATCACCGACAATCTCTTTTTTATAAGCCGCAATAAGCAATGTTCCAAGTGCCAGCGGCAAAATCATTGCATTAATCGCCCCAACCAAAATCAATATGTTCACAGGTCTTCCGATCGTAATAAAACATATGGTCGAGAGGGCAATAAATCCGATGATAATGCCGCGTTGATTTTGCTCAATTTTTGGCGAGAAGGTTTTAAAAAAGGAGACAGATGTGTATGCCGCTCCAATGACCGAAGTAATCGCCGCAGCCCACATAATAATCCCGAACATTTTATACCCGATATGTCCAGATGCTAGTTGAAAAACTGAAGCAGGCGGGTTCGATGGATCAATCTGTAAGCCTTTTGAGACAACTCCCAGAACCGCTAAAAATAAAGCAACACGCATCACAGATGTAATCAAGATACCGAAAATGGAGCTTTTCGTCACTTGCGGCAGTGCATCCCTCCCCTTAATACCAGCATCCAGCAGGCGGTGACCACCAGCAAAGACGATATAGCCGCCTACTGTTCCGCCCACAAGTGTCACAATCGACAAAATATCAATTTTCTCTGGGACAAATGTTCTCACAGCTGCTTCTCCAACTGGTGGAGCGGTTGAAATGGCCACATACAGCATAAGAGCAATCATGACAAAGCCGGCTATCTGTGTGAAACGATCCATCGCTTTTCCAGCCTCTTTGATCACGAAAATCAGAATAGCAATGACAGCACTGACTCCTGCTCCGATTCTCGGATCGACACCGAAAATGACCTGAAAACCGAGACCAGCACCGGCGATATTTCCGATGTTAAAGGCGAGACCACCAATGACAATCAAAAAAGCTAGCACATAACCGAGACCCGGCAGAACCATATTTGCAATATCCTGCCCTCGTTTTTCTGAGACGGCAATGATGCGCCATACATTTGTTTGTGCAAAAATATCTAACAGAATGGAGATCAAAATGACAAATCCAAAGCTAGCTGCAAGCTGCTGTGTAAACACGGTTGTTTGTGTTAAAAATCCCGGTCCGACGGCGGACGTAGCCATTAAGAAGGCTGCGCCCATCAGCATAGACCGGTTTCCCTTTGGCGCCTTCATGTTTTTGATTTTCTCTGTTTTCATGCTGTTCCCCCCTTTGATGTCGTTTTTTATTGAAAGGCCCCGATGTGAATATTGGCTTCTTTTAGCTTCGCTGTAATGGTTTTTGCAAATTGAAGCGCATGGCTGCCGTCTCCGTGAATGCAAACCGTATCTGCTTTGAGCTGAATATCTTCCCCTTGAACTGTCCGAACCTTTCCTTCTCGTACCATACGAACGACCTGCTCGACCGCCAGCTCATCCTTTTCAATGAGTGCATGTGGTTCGCGGCGGGACGTTAGTGTCCCATCAATTTGATACGTCCGATCCGAAAAGACTTCATGTGCCACTTGAAGACCTATTTTTTCACCTGCTAACGCGAGTTCACTGCCAGACAGACCAAATAACACAAGGTTCGGATCAACATCATATACAGCCTTCGCAATTGATTCAGATAATTCAGTATTTTTAGCCGCCATGTTGTAGAGAGCACCGTGTGGTTTGACATGCTGCATCTTGCCGCCTTCTGCTTTGAGAAAGGCTGATAGAGCTCCAATTTGATAAATGACGAGATCATAGGCTTCCTCTGCCGAGATGGCCATTGGACGTCTGCCAAAGCCGACTAAATCTTGCAAACCTGGATGCGCACCGATTTGAACCCCTTTATCTAGCGCCATTCTGACCGTCTTTCTCATCACCGTTGGATCTCCTGCATGAAAACCGCAAGCAATATTGGCTGAGGTGACATATTCAAGAATTTGTTCGTCTGCACCGATTGTGTATTGACCAAAGCTTTCTCCCAAATCACAGTTGATATCCACTTGATACATAGGACCCCTCCTTAATGTTCCGAAATACGGAATCACAAGTCCGAATATTCGAATTTATATTGATTATACCAACTTTGGAGAGACTGCACATGAAATTGTCAGAAAACATAACAATAGAACTAGGAGAAAGCAAAAAAGCGAGAGGGGATGTCCTCTCGCTTTTTTATTTAGATAGCACCCAATGTTGGATAGCTTTTGCTACACCGTGTTCTGTATTAGGAGCCGTAATCCAATCAGCGGCTTCTTTCACCACTTCTTGTGCATTTCCCATCGCAATTCCTAATCCGGCTTCTTGAATCATGGCCATATCATTTAGGCTGTCGCCAAGTGACATGACGTTGTCCATTGTACAGCCAATACGTTCTGCTATCTTTGCAAGTGCCGCAGCTTTGTTAATGCCTGCCGCATTGACTTCGATATTGGTTGGACTTGAATTTGTGATCTCTAGATGCTCATTTGTTTTCAATGTATTGAGCACTTCCTCACGAACGTCATCATCATGAATATCAAAGCCAAATTTTAGCCATTCATGGTCATGTATTCGATCCGGGAATTCACCTCTCCACACTTTATCCACAGTGGAAGCCCAGTAATCGGTTTCGTACCTGTTTTTTAGATCCCACATCATTTGGACGTGATCAGGATGGAGCAGATCTCGTTCGATCAGCTGAAAATTTGAATCCCAAATCTCACTTCCGTTTGCTGTCACAAGATAGGAGGAGAGTTTGAGCGGCTCCACAAGCTCTCGGCAAGTTATCAGCGTACGCCCTGTGCTAATGACGACATGGACCCCTTTCGCTTCTGCTTCTTTAATGGCTTGTTTATTTTCCTCAGGAATGACGTGCTCACTATTTAATAGTGTGCCATCCATATCAATGGCAATCAATCGGATGTCTTTCTTATCAGCTTGTGTTGACAAATTGAGTACCCCACTTTGTATCATTTTTTGAAACTATCTTTATTTTAATATAAAGACGATGATGGCACAAAGGGACGAGAATGATCCCATAGAAAAAAAGACCTTGTTACAGGTCTTTTCACATGTGTTTAGCGTTCACAAGCAATGCCGTCTTTATCGCGGTCAAGGTGTTTATTTTTTAAGTAAAGCGCTTTTGATGCATAAGGCTTGTACTTTGTTTTGCCGCCTTTGTTTTTCGTATTTTTGCTGATCGCCACTCCGCCTTTATAAACCTTGTTGAGTGCTTTGCAGTTTTTGTACTTGACTGTCTTTGCATCCGCTGTGTGAGTGTCAACTTGTGTAAAGCTTAGTAAAAGACCTAAAGACAAGACAGCCACCATGATTTTTTTCAACATGTGTAATCCCCCTATTTTTTCTCATTTTACATTTTTATCATAATTCACCATTTTTTGATTTTCAAGTCTATTTAGCTAAAAATATTGTTTTTTTGGAATTGGATGCGCCTTATTTACTATATGATAAAATAGGTGGGAAACCTTTCCGTTTTGACACGTATATGAAGAGAGGAGTTTTTCACATGAAAATGAAATATACCATTCTATATGTAAACGATGTTGAGGCGAGCATTCATTTCTATCAGCATGTACTTGGTTTCCCTATTAAATTGAGAGTTGAATCCTATGTTGAGTTTGATACTGGAGAAGTGACCTTATCCATTAATTCGCGCCAAGATGTAAAAGATGCACTTGGATTACCTGTCCCAGAGGCGAATAGCTCGTCTCAAACCTTTGAGATTGGCTTTGTCGTCGACGATGTGGATCAAGCGATTGCGTCAATGAAAGAAAAAGGGGTACCTATCGTCAAAGAACCCGCAAAAAAACCATGGGGTCAAACCGTCGCTTATGTGTCTGATCCTGATGGTCATTACATTGAAATATGTGATGCCATCTCTTAATGTCATTGTTGAAGGGAGTGAACCGGAATGAGAAAAAAACATGCTTTTTTCGCCGGTGTTTGCTCAATGATTGTGATTTGCAGTGCCGCTATCATTCTACAGCACTATGAGTGGATTGGGTTTGTCAGTGGTGGGATCGCTATTATTGGGATCGTTGTGTCTGGATTTTTAATGGGTGCATGGACAAACGGGGAAGAAACACGAGCAGCCTATCACTCTGAAACAAAAGAGCTCCGCATGTGGCGTCTTGATACGGCTTTTCTTTTTATGATCTTTGCACTTCCACATATGGCTGCGGCAGTCTTATATGTTTTGATGTAAACACTTGATAAAAAGGAGTTCGCGATATGGCTGTCTTTGTGTTATTGATTGTATTTGGCTTTCCCATCATCTCCGTGCTGATTGGTATTCTCGGCACGCTGCTTTTGAAGAAGGTTTGGATGCCAACTTTGATTGTGTTGTTAGCAAGTGTCATCCTGATGTTCACCTATATTGGCGGGGATGAATCCTTTCTCATTTGGGTCATGATCTACACAGTCTTTACGTTTCTCGCTGGATTGATCACAAAGCGAATCAAAGCTGTTTCATAAATACTCATGAAAAAAAGAACAGCTTGCACTGTTCTTTTTTTGATCAAATATCGGCGCACCATAGTTCAATTTCAATTTTCAGCTCAGGCCATCCTAAAGCTGATACATAAGCAACCGTCATTGATGGGTAAGCTGTTTTAAAGATCGTATCCCACTGAGGATATAGATGATCCCAGTCGATTTCTTCTGTTGCCCATATATTGACCTTAATCACATGCTCTTCATTCAGTCCTTCTGATTCAAGGACTTTTTTAATATTTTCAAATGTATTTGTTACTTGGTCGTTTAAGCTTGATGGTATCTGCCCATCCATATCTGTTCCTACTTGACCCGATGTAACAAATAACCCCGCACCCTTTGGCACTCTTGTGATATGACTATAATTGCCCACTGGTTTCGGCATACATTCTGGGTTTTTCCTCGTGATTTTTTCCATGTAGATCCCTC
Source organism: Bacillus pumilus (assembly GCF_024498355.1). Taxonomy (GTDB): domain Bacteria; phylum Bacillota; class Bacilli; order Bacillales; family Bacillaceae; genus Bacillus; species Bacillus pumilus_P. The sequence continues at coordinate 454,208 of NZ_CP101833.1, read as the reverse complement.
ACTCACTATGATTTTTCTGCTAGATTCTTCATCATGTAGACAGACTTCACCAATTTCTGTCTATCCTAAAAGAAAACAGCAGTGGAGTATCCATAGCCACAAGATAAGAACATCAATATTTTCTTTTTCATGACCGGAACACTCCTTTTTTTATCCTGTGAGCAGGGTTTCAATAACTTCATACTACCTTACGCGAGACACGCAGTCAAAATGATTTATAGACGATAACGTGCAATATCCTGATTCAATCGCATACTCAGCTCATTGAGTCTTTCTGCTGCCTTGGCCACATTGGAGATGGCTGTCACTTGTTCATCTGTAGATGCTGTGATTTCTTCAATAGCAGCAGCATTTTCTTGAGAAATATGTGCCGCTCCATGCATCGCTTTTGTGATGAGATCGTTTTGCTCCAGCAGTGCGTTCAGCTCTTTTGTCATCGCATTTGTTTCGACAATGGTTTGTGAAATCGACGTAGAGATGGCATTGAATTCATGTTCTGTTGCGTGTACCGCCTCATCTAACTCTGCAAAACGATCCATTGTGTTGGACATCATGCCGGCTGTTGCAGTCGTTTCTTCTTTAATGCCTTGAATCATTTGCTGAATTTGAACCGCTGATTGTTTTGTCTGCTCAGCTAAATTCCGTACTTCGCTCGCCACAACCGAGAAGCCTTTGCCATGCTCTCCTGCGCGGGCTGCCTCAATGCTCGCATTCAGTGCAAGTAAGTTGGTTTCATTTGAAATGCTTTCAATCGTATCTGTGATTTGAGAGATATCCTGTACTTTTGTACTTAACTGCTCGATGCCTGCTCTAATGCCTTGAGATGCCTGTATGGATTGTTCATTTGATTGTTTTAATTGCTGAACAATTTGCTGGCCCTGCTGTGATGATTGATTCGATTGGTCAGAAATTCGTTTAATTTGATCGCTTTGTTCTTTGACGTTTTCGATGGATTGATTGTACTGGGTCATTTGTTGATTGGCTGCATCAAGGTCAGATGCCTGATGAAGCGTTCCGGTCGATATGTCGCCAATGGCTCGACCAATCTCTTCACTGCTGGCTGAGGTTTCTTCAGATATCGCCGATAAATCTGTCGCTGATTCAACAAGCTGGCTGCTCGTTTCCTGTAAACCGCTCACAAGTGTTCTAAGCTCTCCTGACATATGGTTAAAGCCTTTTGCCAGCTGTCCGATTTCATCCGTTGTTTCCTTTAAGTTCGTGCGTTCTATATTTCCCGCCGCAATTTCTTTTGAAGCTGCGGTGACTTGCTTAAGCAGCCTGACTTTTCCTCGCGCGGCCAAATAAAAGACCCCAAGACTCAGGAGAGCAACACCCGCTGTAATGAGAATCATATAGAGCTTCATCTGCTCTAATTCTTTATAAAATTCGTCCTGGAAGACGGCGATGCCTACACTCCAATTCCACGGCGTGAACTGGCTCATATAAGCAAGCTTTTGTTTTTCTTCCCCAGTTGCATCGTCCTTATCTAAATAGGTCACATAGTGTGCATCCTCGCCTTTTGCTGTGGCTCCAGCGACCATTTTTTGACGATTGGTCGTATTATCCGGGATGACGCCAATGTCGTTGACAGGATGGACTTGTGATGAATAATCCGCTCCATATGCGACGAGATAGCCTTTATTTTTATAGATAAAATCCGATTTTTGAAATTGGTATCCTTTCCCGTTGTCGTTTTTAGGCCCGCTTAAGTAAATGCGGGCTTGTTCCTGCGCCTGTTCAAGCGTCAGTTCTTTTTTCTCCACACGGTCATTCAACTGTTCAAGTGTGGCCATCGCTCCGCTGACGATGTGCTTTAAATCTGCTTTCCCCGCATCAATTAAGACATTTTTCGCTAACAAATATCCCGTTGTTCCAACAAGTCCGCCGGTTAAGATCGTGATCACGATAATGGCAGACATTAATTGAAAAAAGACATTTCTTGACGAAAACATTTTCCTTTTCATATACAAATTCCCCCTTACTTCATATATCGTCAAGCGGGGTAAAGTATTAAAAAAGTCATCAAAAAATCCCTTTCACTCGTCGGAAAGGGATTTTCTGGTTATCGAGCTATTTCTTTAAGAATGGCTTGATAGAGATCGTCTGTTGGCGTGAGGCCACATACTTCTTCTAGCACACCTTCAATGCCTTTTTCTTTTCTTAATGCCTGCAAACGAACCGCTTCTTCGTCTGCGGCAAAGTCGTAAGCCAAAGCTGCGGCAATGCCTTTGATTAAATAAACTGGCTGTTTGATCTTCTTCGCTGGACCAATTAAGCGGTCATCTGCCCCCAGCTTTCTAAGCGGGGAACGTGCGACACGAGTCACTTCGTCGGAAATAAAGGCATTTTCAAATCGTTTGATGATTTTTTGTATATACGCATCATGTTCTTCTTTTTGAAAGCCATATGTGTCAATTAAATAGCTGCCCGTTTCGTGAAGTGCACCTTCAACCACTTGGCGAATCTCTGGTGTATCGACGGCTTCTTTAATCGTTTGAACGCCTTGCTGATACCCGACATAAGCAGCTAGTGCATGCCCTGTGTTGACAGTAAAGAGTTTGCGCTCAATATACGGCGTCAAATCTTGTACAAAGGTCGCTCCGTCAATCTGAGGAACACCTCCAATAAAGCCCGTCTCATCAATGACCCACTCGAAAAATGGTTCGACTGATACTTTCAAAATGTCCTCATGCTGCTGAATAGGAACAATGCGGTCAACGGCTGAGTTTGGAAAACCAACTGTACGTGACAGCGCTTTTTCTTCATCTGCTGTTAAATGAGAGAAGACGGCTTCTTTTAAATGAGAGCTGCCCCCAATCATATTTTCACACGCAACAATGTTGACGATATGGTCAGGCTTTTTTTGTTTTAATCCATCAGCAATAGATGAAGCAATGATTTTCAATACGGCTGGTCCAACAGCTGTTGTAATCAAATCTGCTGTTGCAACGGCCTCTGTTAATGCCGCTGGATTTTGCACGGAATTGATCGCTGAAACAGGACCTACTACTTCTTGCTTCTGACCTGGTGCTGCAAGCTCGACTGTGTATTCTCCTCTTTCATTCAGCTCGTGGATCACCGCTTCATTTACATCGGTAAACACAAGCTCAAAGCCTGATGTTTTTAACAAAGATCCAATAAACCCTCTGCCAATATTTCCTGCTCCAAAATGAAGGGCCTTCATGTTAGTTCACCTCGTTAAAGATGGCGATCAGTTCATCCTGATCCTTTGCATGGATGATGCGTTCTACATTTTCTTCTTCTGAACAAACAATCGCAATTTGAGAAAGAATATCGAGATGCTCGTTGTTTTTACCAGCGATGCCAAATACGACTTTGGCGATATTTCCTTCTCCATATTCAACGCCATCTGGAATTTGGATGATTGAAATCCCTGAATGAAGGACAGCGGCTTTGGCATCCTCTGTTCCATGAGGAATCGCAATCCCGTTCCCCATAAATGTAGAAGAGATCTTTTCTCTTTCAAACATTTTGTCGACATAATCGCTTGTGACATAGCCGTTAGCCACTAGGACTTCGCCTGCTTTTTTAATGGCTTCTTCTTTAGAGCCTGCTTGTTCGTTTAGAAAAATATTGTCTTTTGAAAGTACTTGTTTCATAAATGATCACACACCTTTTTTAGAATGGAAAACAGGAAAACAACCAAAACGGGGAGTTCAATAAGGAAAAATTGAACTCAACCCGTTTCGTCATGTTATTTTTTCAATTTCTCAATCAGCTCATCGTATTTCGGGCTGTTTAAGAAATTATCAACTGAGATATGCACAGCTCCTGGCAGCTTTGCCTTGGCTCTGTCTGTTAAATCTTTATGAGTAAAGACCACATCGGCATCATTTGGAATGTTGCTGATAGATGTGTTTGTCACGTCAATATCAAGCTCTGCCTTTTTGACTTTGTTCTTTAAGATGGATGCGCCCATCGCACTTGAGCCCATTCCTGCATCGCAGGCAAAGATAATTTTGTTCACGTCATCTGGATTGACATCACTCGGAGATGCTGATTGCTCATTTGCTTCAGCACCTTCTTTTTGTGCTGTAAGGGCAGCGGCGGCTGCGCTCTTCTTCCCTTTCATGTCCTGCATTTTTTCTGTTGCTGCTGTTAAGTCTTCGTCAACTGCTTTTGAAGCTTTTAAAATCACAGAAGCGACAAGGAATGAGACAACGGTTGCCACGACAACACCTGCTAGAACAGCAAGATGTCCGCCTTTTGGTGACATCAGCATAAGAGCGATAATACTTCCTGGTGACGGCACAGCCTTTAAACCTGCATTTAACAAGGTAAAGGTCAAAACGCCGCTCGCTCCCCCTGCAATCACCGCCAAAATGAGCTTTGGTTTCATTAAGATGTACGGGAAGTAAATCTCATGAATTCCTCCTAAAAATTGAATGACAATCGCACCCGGTGCAGACTGCTTTGCATTCCCTCTTCCGAAGAACATGTATGCAAGTAGAACACCTAAACCTGGTCCTGGGTTTGTTTCAAGTAAGAACAGAACGGACTGACCCGTCTTCGCCGCTTGCTCGACTCCTAAAGGACCTAAAATTCCTTGGTTAATCGCATTGTTTAAGAACAATACTTTAGCCGGTTCAATGAAAATACTCGCCAGCGGAAGCAAGTGTGCATTGACAATGACGTCTACACCTGCCGCAAGAGCTTTATTAAGGCCTAGTACCACTGGGCCGATTGCGTAGAAAGCAATTGCGACAAGAATGGCACCTAGAATACCTGCCGTGAAGTTATTCACAAGCATTTCAAAGCCTGATCTGATACGATCTTTGAACAGCTGATCAATTTTCTTAATCAGATAACCACCAAGTGGTCCCATAATCATGGCACCTAAAAACATTGGGATGTCCGAACCGACAATGACCCCAATCGTAGCGGTTGCACCGAGTACCCCGCCTCGGTGGTCATATACGAGCTTACCGCCTGTGTAACCGATTAATAGCGGCAGTAAGTAGTTGATCATTGGTCCAACGAGTGTATTTAATTGTTCATTTGGAAAATAACCGCTCGGAATGAACAAAGCTGTAATAAGTCCCCAAGCGATAAACGCTCCAATATTCGGCATAATCATACCGCTTAAATAGCTTCCAAAGCGCTGTACTTTTACGCGGAATCCGCTTTTTTCCTGCATCTGTGAAAACTCCTTTCTTCTCTCCCTTTATTCAGGGCTTTATAGGTCAAAAGATATAAGAACAAGTGTCAGTGAAGCCCTTATCCCTATCGTAAAACGCTTTCACTTTCCCTTCAATTGAAACTAAACGTCACTTTGTCACTTAGTGTGTGACAAAATTGAAAAATGATGTGAATTCTCTGTCAGATCACAGGTTATAACAGGTGAAAAGGTTGATATGCCGTTGTTTTGGCGCAAAATTCATTGGAATTTCACAACTTTCAAATGGTCACTTCTTGTTTCCTCTTCTTAAATCGAATAGGCTTATATTGATCAAACCTATTCATTCAAGAAACGTCTGCGCAGACACGACACAGAAAAAGTGAACCATCTTGCTGTTTGTTTCGTTTACCTTTTAGAGAGGGCGGTACAATAGGAGGAGCGGTTTTTTCTGTGACTCACAGTTTACTGCCGCTTTCTTTCTGATACATGAGACATTTTCATAGGTAGAAAGGCGGTTATTCACCTTGTTTAAAAATAGTAAGTGGCTTCTGCTTCTTATGGTCATGTTCGCTTTTTTCATTCCAAAGGAAGCATTTGCTCACGCATACGTCGTGAGCTCGAACCCAGCGGCAAATGAAGAGCTGGATCAGCAGCCTCCTTCAGTCTCGATCACATTTAGTGAAGGAATCGAAAGCGGATTTCATGCCATTAAGGTGTTCAATGCAAAGGGTGATCGTGTGGATAAGGGAGATACGGTCATTCAAGATCAAAAGATCATGGAAGCTGCATTAAAAAAGGATTTACCAAAAGGGATTTACACCATTCAGTGGAATGCGGTATCTGCGGATGGACACTCTGTCTCTGGCATGATCCCGTTTAGTATTGGAAAAGCGGATGGAGGATTTGACCAATTAGATCAAGGTCAATCGAATGAATCAATCGATATGGCTTCGACCATTGACAAAGCCTTTCTTTATACGTCGTTCAGCTTATTCCTCGGAACCATTTTGTTTGGACTGTTTTGGTTTAAAGCAGCCATTTCACACGTATTAGCTAAACGAATGAAGCGGCTTCTGACATTGTCACTTATCATGATGGGCGGAGCACTCGTGTTCCAGCTGCCGATTCAAACAAAATCAGCAGCAGACGTTTCCTTTTGGGGGGCGTTTCACCCATCGCTTTTACAAGAAACCATTGCGTCTACTTCTGGTGGGAGTCTGTGGATGATGCTCATGGCATCGTTTGTTCTTCTTGCCATTTGGACCATTGTGGCGATGAAAAAAGGGAACTTCACTGCTTTTCGGGTATGGCTGTTCCCGCTGCTCATTTTCACGGTGCTCCTTTGGCTGAAAGCACAAATCGGTCATCCAGCAGCAACAGATAATAAAATACTGACAACGTCACTTGATTTCATCCATCTCGTCTCTGCATCCATTTGGGTCGGTGGTTTAACAGCCATTGTCCTTCTGTTAATGAAGAAGCTGCCAGATGAAGATCAGCCGCTCATACGCAGGACACTGACAGCCTTTCATCCGTGGGCACTGCTTTCTGTTGGACTCATTGTGTTTTCAGGATTTGTGAATGCCATCTTTATTTTGCAATCGTTTGATGCCCTTTTCCAATCAGCGTACGGACGAACCTTTTTAATCAAGCTTGGTTTATTTATCATCATGGGCCTCCTTGGACTTGTCCACTACTTGATGCTGAGATGGGAAAAGAAGCAGAAGCGCCATGTTTCCTTACGGGCAGAATGGATCATTGGGATCGCTATTTTGTTATTAACGGCTGTGTTCACCAATATTCCAAGCCCTCCGCCGCCTGCACCTGAGCCATTCTTTGGAGCAAATCAGGTCGAGCATCGTGACATTGTGTCCTTGAGCATTACCCCGAATGCCCCTGGGAAAAATACATTTGAGGTGGCATTTACAAAGAAGGATGGACAAACGATCACTGACATTCAATCTGTGACAGCCAATATCCATAAAGTTGCCTTGTTCGGTGATGAGTCCCCGAGTGAATTTCAGCTGAAACGATTAAAAAATGGACATTTCTCTGCTGAAAATCTCTTATTAAATGAAAAAGGCACTTGGAAAATTGACATCCATGCGTTGACTGGTTCTTTTGAAAAGATCGATACCACATTTATTAGAAGAAACTAAAAGGAGTTTAGATCACATGAAAAAATACGTTAAAGCTTTATTACCAATGCTTCTCGCTTCATTTTTACTGGCGATTCCTGTGAGTGCGCACGTGACAGTCAAACCTGATACGTCTACGACAAACGCTTGGGAAACTTATACGTTAAAAGTACCTTCTGAAAGTGACAGCCCGACAACAAAGGTTGTCATCACAATGCCTAAAGGCGTAGAGTTCCAACAATACGAGCCAGTACCTGGCTGGAAAACAACAACTGAAGAGAAAGATGGCAAGGTGACAAGAGTCACTTGGGAAGCAACGGGTGATGGTGTACTTGCTGGACAGTTCCAACAATTCGTTTTTGTGGCAAAAAATCCTGAAAAAGCAGGTGAAGCTGCATGGGATGCGTATCAATATTATAAAGATGGAACGGTCGTTGAATGGACTGGCGATCAAGACGCTGATAAACCTCATTCCATCACAAACATTGTTGCATCTAATACCGTAACGGATTCACATGGTCAAGAAAAACCAAAAGAAGAAAAAGCGTCTGAAACAGCGTCCACTTCTTCCTCACCACTTGTCCTTGGCCTGTCCATTGCCGCTCTAGTCGTAGCACTTATTGCACTTGGTCTTGCTTTTAGAAAGAAATAAATCATACATGAGCGATCGTTTTTCGGAAGCGATCGCTTTTTATTTTCCCAACCTATCATTTCCAATATAGGATTGAATAGGATGCAGGCGCATGCCATAATGAGACAGATGACCACCTAGGAGGCTATGAGATGAACCATCTAATTATATTTGCTCATCCCCAGCAAAGCTTAAATCAAACGCTATTAGATCTTGTTGTGAGCACTCTTTTGAACAATGGTCATGATGTGACTGTTCGTGATGTCTATGCCCTCGGCTTTCAGCCAGAGCTCACCATAGCCGAAAAGGCTGCGATCAAACGCGGTGATGTGCCGATCGCCATTCAAACAGAGCAGATGCTTATTCAACAAGCGGATGTCCTGACGTTTATTTTTCCGATATGGTGGACAGGCTTGCCGGCTATGCTAAAGGGCTATGTGGAGCGCGTCTTTTCGGAGGGATTTGCTTATCAGGTAAATGAGCACGGGGCTATTGAAAATCTTCTTCGGGACAAAAAAGGTGTTATTATCAACACACACGATGCCCCAAGGACCTTTCTTGATTCCAATATGATCGTTCCCCCTTCCCATCACATGACAACTGATACAGAAGTCTTCAGTTTTATCGGTGTTGAGCCTGTCGAACGGCTTTTATTTAGCAGCATGGATCAAGCATCTGCTGATTATATCCACGAAATCCTCCAGGAAACGAAAGAAACAGTGGATCAACTCTTCCCGCCAGCTGTTTAATAAAAAAGGACTGCCGAGGTTTCTCGGTCAGTCTCAATCGTTCATTATCCATCTAAACCAATGGATACATATTTTGTTTCTAAATATGGCTCGATGCCTTCAATACCGCCTTCACGACCAATTCCACTCTCTTTCATACCGCCGAAAGGTGCCTGAACAGCCGATGGGCCGCCATCATTCCAGCCAATAATACCGTAATCAAGATTCTCTGAGATGTAGAGTCCGTTCCGGTAATTCTCTGTAAAGAAATATGCCGCAAGTCCAAAAGGTGTATCGTTGGCTAATTCAATCGCCTTATCTAAAGTTTGGAACGTCGTAATCGGTGCCACAGGACCAAAGGTCTCTTCATGCATGATGTTCATCGAAGGATCGACATGTGTGAGCACCGTTGGCTGAACAAAATAATATGACTTCTCATCGTCAAAATCCGTATCGCCGCCGACAAGCACTTTCGCCCCTTTATCCACTGCATCTTGAATTTGGTCGACAATTTTATCAAAGCCGCGCTTATTGATAATTGGACCGATTGATGTGCCTTCTTCAAATCCATTTCCCACTTTCAGCTTTTTCACTTCTTTGCTGAACGCTTGAGCAAACGCTTCATGAATCTCCTCATGTACAATTAAGCGGTTGGCACAGACACAGGTTTGTCCTGCATTGCGGAACTTAGATGCTACTGCTTGTTTCACAGCCAGTTCAAGATTTGCATCCTTGTCTACGATCAGCGGCGCATGACCGCCAAGTTCCATCGATACGTGTTTCACTGTGCTCGCACTGTTTTTGATCAGATGCTTTCCGACTGGCGTTGAGCCTGTAAACGTGATCTTGCGAATCAATGGACTATCTGTGAAGATTTCACCAACTTCTTTTCCATCTCCAACAACCCATTGCAGAGCATCCTCTGGAATCCCGGCTTCATGTCCTAATTTCACAAGTTCAATGGCCGTGAGCGGCGTGTCTTCAGCAGGTTTCACAATAAACGTACAGCCCGCCGCCAGTGCTGGTGCTGCCTTTCTCGTAATCATCGCCGCAGGGAAATTCCACGGTGTAATCGCAGCGACAGGACCGACTGCCTGCTTTGTGACGAAAAGACGCTTATTTGTCGTATGAGACGGGATGGTTCTGCCATAGATTCGCTTTGCTTCCTCTGCATACCATTCAATATATCCAGCTGCATAGACGATTTCCCCTAATGCTTCTTGATAAGGCTTCCCGTTTTCTTCCGTGATGATTTTTGCAAGCCTTTCTTTATGTTCGATCATGAGATCAAACCACTTGCGGATGATATTTGCACGATCATGGGCTGACGTTTTTGCCCACGTTTTGAATGCTTTGTGTGAGCGAGATATCGCGTCTTCGATCTGTTCTTTTGTATGCTGAGCAACTGAAGCAATCTCTTCCCCTGTTGCAGGATTATACACTTTGAGTTCGTTTGTCATGCTCTACCTTCTCCTTCGTTCTTGGATTCATTACATATAGTATATACCCAATGAGTGCCCAACCTAAAAGCAAGATCCATTCAGCTGGCCATGACAGAGACGCCGGCATCCCCGGAAAATAAAATGAAAGAAAAAGGAGACTAAGTCCGATGGCTAAAACGCCTGTCGTCCGCCAATATTTAATGCGGTATGGACGCTCAAGCTCGGGTTCTGTTTTGCGAAGTTTCATAAAGGCGATGGACACAATTAAGTACCCGACGATAATTCCCACACCGCCTGCATTCACAATCCAGACAAGGGCAGGGCGGCCTAGCAGTGGAGCAAAAAAGGCCAGTGCCCCTAAAAATAAAATCGCATTTGTCGGTGTTTTATACTTTGGATGAATATACGCAAACCATTTGGAAATCATGCCTCTTTCCGCCATTGCGTATAAAATACGGCTTGCACCAATGATAAAAGCATTCCAGCTCGTCACAATTCCTGCTACACCGCCAATCACAAGCACTGTCCCAAATGCTTGATGACCGAGAAGCTGCACCATGGCATCTGCTGTCGCCAATGAAGAGGCTTCAAGCTGGCCCTTTGACAACCCAGCCGATACGCCAAAGACAATGAGCAGATAAAAAACAACCGCACTCACGATGGAGATAATCAAGATTCTCCCGATGATTTTCTTCGGTGCATTGATCTCTGCCGCCACTTGCGGAATGACATCAAATCCAACGAATAAAAAGGGAATCATGACTAAAACGGCCATGAGACCGCCAACCCCGCCTTGAAACATCGGCTCAAGGTTTGCAAAATCGCCATTAAACGTCGCTCCACCTAAAAGGAGAAAACCTGTCAGAATAATCGCCACTGTGAACACTGACTGAAAAATGGCAGCAGGCTTTGCGCCAATGTAGTTCAGAGCTGTTAAAAATAACGCACCGCCAGATCCAATCAATACCCACGTGAAATAAACGTCCCATCCCCCTATATTCCATAGGAAACCAACATGCTGTGTTGGAATGACATAGTCAATCACTGTCGGCAGTGCGACAGCTTCAAACGTAATGACGGACACATAACCAAACAATACGCCCCATGCGGAGACAAACGCTGATTTTATCCCAAAGGCCCGCTGGACAAAGACGAGACCTCCGCCTGTCTCTGGAATTGCCGACGAAAGCTCGGCATACGTGAGTCCAATAAAGATGACGAGAATGCCCCCTATGACAAAGGCAATCACACTTCCTAAAAATCCAGCTGTTAAAATCCAATCTCCCGAAAGTACAACCCAGCCCCAGCCAAGCATTGCACCAATGGACAAAAACATTACGTCTGACTGCGACATGGTTTTAGCCATTTTTTGTTTTTGCATACAACCATCCCCCTTTGTTGTTTAGCGTGCTTTGAAGGCGTCCTCGATGATCCCTAATCCTTCATGCAGCAGCTCATCTGTGATGACAAGTGGTGTTAAAAAGCGAATAATATTCCCATTAATCCCTGCCGTTAATAAGAGCAGCCCATGCTCATTTGCATATGCTGCAATCGCTGCGGCTGTTTTCTTATCAGGTGTACGCGTTCTTTGATCTTCCACAATTTCAATTGCTGCCATTGCCCCTAATCTCCGGACTTCTCCAATGAATGGGTACTTTGTTCTCCAATCATTTGCTTTGTCTTCAATGACTTGTCCAATGTGTTCAGATCGTTGATTTAATTGTTCTGTTTCAATGATATCAAGAACCGCTAATGCTGCCACACAGCCTAACGGACTTCCAGCATACGTTCCCCCCAGCTCGCCTGGATCCGCTGCATCAAGCAGTTCTTTTCTGCCAACGACACCGCTTAGCGGCAGGCCAGCTGCAAGTGATTTTGACACAGTGATTAAGTCTGGCACAACATCAAAGTGCTCAATGGCAAAGTATTTCCCCGTTCTCGCAAAACCTGTTTGGATCTCGTCTGCGACAAATACAATACCGTGCTGCTGGCAGAATGAAGCGACGTGCTGTACAAAGCGCTTCGATGGTACAATGAATCCGCCCTCCCCTTGGACAGGCTCCATGACCACACAAGCAACGGTTTCTGGTGCAACGGTTGCCACAAAGAATTGATTGAATTGATCAATGATGTACTCATCGTAGGCCGCATCACTTAATCCCTCAGGCTTCTGATAGTAATAAGGATACGGCGCTTGATACACCTCTGATGCGAATGGCCCGAACCCAAATTTATATGGCTTGACCTTGCTCGTCATGCTCATCGTCATATTTGTTCTGCCGTGGAAGCCTCTTGTAAAAGATACAACAGCCTGTCGTTTCGTATATTTACGGGCAATTTTCACCGCATTTTCAACAGCTTCTGCACCTGAATTTAAGAAAATGGCTTTCTTGTCATGGTCGCCTGGCGTTAGGTGGCATAGCTTTTCTGCTAATTCGATATAGGATTCGTACATCATCACGTTGAATCCTGGATGAATCAGACTGTCTGCCTGTGCTTTCACCGCTTCCACAACCTTTGGATGTGAATGCCCTACATTTAATGTACCGATAGCGCCTGCAAAATCGATAAAACGATTCCCATCAATATCGAACAGCTCGGCTCCCTTCCCTTTCGCTGCAAGATGACGGTTGCCATTACTGACGCCCCTTGCGACGTATTGATCTCTTTTCCCCTGCCATTCTTCTGTTGAAAAACGGTTTGTTGTCGTTTGACTCATTGTCATCCATCCCCTTTATGTCTTTTTTATTATTCTGAATATTTTTTGGTATGATAGAAAGTACCAATATCATTTTTTTGATGGTATCAGAGAGGATGGAATGGCGTGATGCTGACAATTCAACTAGATCAAACAAGAGCAAACGGATTTATTTATCATCAAATCTATACAAAAATTAAAGATGAAATTTTAAATCGAAATCTTCAGCCCCACGATCAATTACCCTCTAAACGAGAGTTAGCCGATACATTAAAAGTCAGCGTCAATTCGGTGAATGGCGCGTATCAACAGCTGCTTGCCGAGGGATATTTATATTCGGTTGAGCGCAAAGGCTTTTTTGTGGAATCACTTGAAACGTTTCATGAATCAGGTCAGCTGAAACCCTCTTCCCTTCCAGCGGATTTAAAGGAAGAGCCTATTGCGCGAGACGACTGGTATTCCTTTTCACACATCTCCGTTGATACAGCAAACTTTCCTTTTAAAAGCTGGCTGAAAAGTGAACAAAAGGCGATCAGTCTTCACCAAGAAGCCTTTGGTGAGCTTCCGCATCCACAAGGCGTTTATGAGCTGCGGGAAACGATCGCCCGGCTGATTGGACTTGCACGAGGCGTTAAATGCTACCCAGAGCAGCTCATTTTAAGCGCAGGCACACAGTCACTCATTCATTCGTTATCGAGCATTCTTCCGGCTGATCAAGTATACGGGTTAGAAAACCCTGGCTACCGCAGGCTCTATCAAATGCTGAAAAACAATCATCACCGAATTGAAACGATTGGGATTGACCAAAAAGGTGTGCGGATGAGCGACATTCACAAAAAACAGCCGAATGTCTTAATCATTACCCCTTCTCATCAGTTCCCAACAGGGGTCATCATGCCGATTTCTCGGAGGATACAGTTGTTAAACTGGGCGGCTGATCAGCAAGACCGCTATATCATTGAGGACGATTATGACAGTGAATTTAAGTATGGCACAGACAGCATACCAGCGCTGCAAAGCCTTGATCGATATGACAAAGTCATTTATATGGGGACCTTTTCTAAATCATTGCTGCCCGGCTTGCGGATCAGCTACATGGTGCTCCCGCAGCATTTATTAAGACGCTATAAGGAAGAACAGCATTTTTTCATTCAAACAGCCAATCTTTTTACCCAATACACCCTTCTTCATTTTATTAAAGACGGCGCGTATCAGCGGCATATTAAGAGAATGAATGGATTATATGAAGAAAAAAGGAAGCAGCTCATCGGAGAACTCGACACCGTTTTTGCTGACAACGTGCGCATTATTGGGGAAAATGCAGGTCTTCATTTTATCGCAGAGTTCCGCTCAGATCGAACGCAGCACGACATTTTAAAGCGAGCCAAAGAAAGAAAGCTGAAAATGTACGGGATGGACCGTTTTACCCTTGATGAGCATTTGCCAGGGCATCAAGAAGGCTTTGTCCCGCTCGTCCTCGGCTTCTCACATATGCGGCCAGAGGATATTCAGCCAGCGGTGAAACGGCTGTACGAGTCGATTTATGGGAAATAAAATAGCCAGCTGCTCTTCATAGACAGCTGGCTTACCACCGCTCTTTATCTACAGATAAAATCGATGACACAAGTCCAGGAAAAGCGGTCTCGATGTCTTCTTTTCTTAGAGAATAGTAGCGGTGCTTCCCGTCAATTCTCACTTTCACGACGCCTGCCTCCCTCAGCACTTTGAAATGATGGGAAAGCGTGGATTTGGCAATGTTCATATCATATGTGCCGCATGTCCTCTCCCCCGCTTCTGCTAAGCAGCGGACAATTTCTAATCGGACAGGGTCAGCCAATGCTTGCAGCACAGAAATCAGTGTCATGTCTTCTCGGTTTGGATGGATTGGATTATTCATACGATAAATGTATCGTATTTCTTTATAACATACAATCTCATTCCTAAATAGAACGATCAATACCTGTCATACAGATAGGTATTTTTTTAAGTTCGTTTTCTTGAAATAAGCCCTTGGTTTTGTTATCATGTCAAAAGTGACCACTCGGTTTCCATTGTGACCACATGGTTTTGCCGATTCGGAAAGGACTTAAGAAAATGAAAGAAAAGCAAGAAGAGATTTTGCGGGTTTCGAAAAAATTGTTTTCACAAAAAGGCTATATGAGTGTCTCCATGCAGTCGATTGCTGATGCCTGTAAAATATCAAAAGCGTCTATTTATAAACTGTTTGATTCAAAGGAAGAGCTTCTATTAGAACTGATTAAATATAATCAGCGCAAGATGAGGGAGATTTCTCACCTCATTCATTCAGAAGCGACGCTGTCCAAAAAGGAAAAATTCACAAAGAAGATTAAGCTTGAGCTTGAAGAGTTTAAAGAGAATCATAAATTTTTAAATATGCTGTCCTTCGAAGCATTTTCTCAGCATTCCCCCATTGTCAAAAAGCATTTGCGTGAAACACGCTCTATTATCATGCAGCGGCACAGAGATATTATTTTAAGCACATATGGCGAAACTGTTGCTCCTTATGTCTGGGATCTTGTGATTGTCCTCAATGGATTAATGAGAGAAGTCATCTTAATGCTGGCGATTGAGCATAAGAACATTCAATTAGAAAATGCTGCCGAAATGATCATCGGTGTGATGGACCGTGTATCGAAAAAGCCTTGCTCCATTGAGCCTGTGTTAACAGATGAGCTGATGGACTCTTATCTGCTTTCCTCACAGGACGAATATGATGAAGAAAAACATGTCATTACGTACTTAACGAAGATCAAGCAAGAGCTTCATGCACTTTCAAACGGAGAAGAAAAGGACGATCTCCTCTCTGCATTTGAGCTGCTGAATCAAGAATTATCAAAGGATCAACCGAGAACCTTTTTAATCAGCTCATTGCTCGATTATTTAGGCAAAAACAGCGTTTTATCTCAAAACGTGTCACAGCTGAAAAGCATCATTTTATAGATAAAGAAGGGATAACATGAACCAATCAACAACATCGTATAATCGACCTGTGATTGTTGGGATTTTTCTCGTCGGGGCATTCGTCGCGATTCTAAACCAAACGCTGCTCATTCCAGCGATCCCACACATCATGGAGGAATTCAATATTGATGTCAGTAAAGGACAATGGCTGACTACAGCCTTTATGCTGACAAACGGGATTCTCATCCCGATTACTGCCTTCTTAATAGAGAAATTTTCGAGCCGTGCCTTAGTTTTAACGGCTCTTAGCATTTTTACAGCAGGTACGATTCTTGCTGCGTTTGCAACAAATTTCCCTGTGTTACTTGCAGCGCGTATTGTACAGGCAGCCGGTGCAGGGATTTTAATGCCGCTAATGCAAACGATCTTTTTGACCATTTTCCCGAAAGAAAAACGCGGGCAGGCCATGGGAATGGTCGGACTTGTCATCTCGTTTGCACCAGCGCTTGGGCCAACACTTGGCGGATGGATTGTCGATTCCTTTAGTTGGAAATTTTTGTTCTATATTGTTCTGCCAATCGGTATCATTGATCTCATTCTTGCTTATTTCTTAATGAAAAATGTCACGCAGCAAAGAGAGACACGTATTGATGTCTTATCCGTCATCCTGTCGTCCTTCGGTTTCGGCGGTTTACTGTACGGGTTTTCTAGTGTGGGCTCATATGGATGGACGAGTGCACCTGTCCTCATTTCGCTGATTGTCGGCGCCGTGAGCTTATTCCTCTTTATCCTGCGTCAGTCGAATTTGGAAAGACCGATGCTTGAGTTTGGTGTATTTAAGTTTGCGGTCTTTAGCTTAACAACCTTCCTCGGCATGCTCGTCTTTGCTTTACTGATTGGAACTGAGACCATTCTGCCGCTCTATACGCAGAATGTCAGAGGGTTGTCTGCGCTTGATACAGGACTTATCTTATTGCCGGGTGCTCTCTTTATGGGATTCCTGTCACCGATTATCGGACGGATTTTTGATAAAGTCGGCGGAAGAGGGCTGGCAATAGGCGGGTTTACGATATTAACCGTCACCTCCCTGCCATTTATGATGCTAAGCCTTGATTCTTCGATTGCTCTCATTACGGTGGCCTACACGCTTCGCTTAATCGGAGTTGGGATGATCATGATGCCGCTGACAACAGCAGGTATTAACTCTTTACCACCGCAGCTTATCCCGCATGGGACAGCGATGAATAACACGATGAGACAAATGGGCGGCTCTATTGGGACGGCTGTGCTTGTCTCTATTATGAGCAGTTCTGCTGCAAATGCAGAAATAGCTCATCCATTGAAATCAGCCGTTCATGGCATGAATACGTCATTTATCGTTTCTGGTCTGATTGCGGTCGTTGGACTCGTCCTCGCGTTTTTCTTAAAGGAAAAACGCGAGAACAAAGTGAGGAAACAGGAGCTGTCTTCCTCCTCATCTTCTTCATAAGAAAAAGGGCTCGGCATATTGCCGGCCCTTTTTTCATATGACCCTCTATATCGTCCTCTCTGAAAATACATTTGTTTTTATAGAGAAGAAAAACCTTGATCATTTGAAGAAAAGAGTTGATAATAGGAACTATTCAATTTGTGAGAAAATTTTTACTATAGGAGATGTATGCATTGAAGGTCGTTAAATTTGGTGGCAGTTCTCTTGCATCTGGCAAGCAGCTGCAAAAGGTATTTGACATTGTAACAGCAGATCCAGCTCGAAAAGCAGTCGTTGTTTCCGCACCAGGAAAACGGCATTCAACGGATACGAAGGTCACCGATCTATTAATTAGCTGTGGTGAACAATATTTACGTTTAGGTGAAGCACATGATTTACAGGAAGCCGTCATCGAGCGGTATGCCTCGATTGCTGATGAACTAGGTTTAGGTCATCACATTATTGACACCATCCGGCACGACCTAGACGCATTATTACAGGCTGATTCGTCTCATCCTGAGCGTTATCTTGATGCTATCAAAGCAAGTGGTGAAGATAATAACGCGAAGCTGATTGCCGCCTATTTCCGCCATCAAGGTGTCGAGGCCCACTATGTGAATCCAAAGGAAGCTGGTTTATTTGTGAGCAACGAGCCTGGCCAAGCGCAAGTCCTCCCGGAATCATATGATCATTTGTACAAATTAAGAGAACGCTCTGGCATCATTGTATTCCCTGGGTTTTTTGGCTTCAGTCTAGCGGGTGATATCGTCACCTTTTCTCGAAGCGGATCAGATATTACCGGTTCCATTTTGGCAAACGGGCTGAAGGCAGATGTGTATGAAAACTTTACAGATGTGGATGCTGTCTACGCCGTCAATCCAACGATCGTTCACGAGCCAAAGGAGATCACTGAACTGACGTATCGGGAAATGCGTGAACTGTCCTATGCTGGTTTTTCTGTGTTCCATGATGAAGCGCTCATTCCGGCTTTCCGGGCAGGCATCCCTGTTCAAATTAAAAACACCAATAATCCAGCAGCCAAAGGCACAAAAATCGTGAGTCAGCGGGATCATACGAATGGGCCTGTTGTTGGCATCGCCTCAGATCATGGATTTTGCAGCATTTATATCAGTAAATATTTGATGAACCGAGAAGTCGGCTTTGGACGTAAGGTGCTGCAAACATTAGAGGAATATGGCCTTACTTATGAGCATGTTCCCTCAGGTATTGATGATATGACCATTATTTTAAGGCAGGATCAGCTGGAGGAGCAGCATATTGAACAAGAGCTGTTAGACCGCCTGACGCTCGTGCTTAATGCTGATGAGGTCACTTTAGAGCGGAATCTCTCCCTCATTATGGTCGTAGGAGAAGCGATGCGTCATAATGTTGGCACAACAGCAAGAGCGGCAAAGGCACTGTCAAAAGCCAAGGTCAATATTGAAATGATCAACCAGGGCTCTTCAGAGGTCAGCATGATGTTTGGCGTCAAAGCGGC
Organism: Bacillus pumilus; assembly: GCF_024498355.1. Lineage (GTDB taxonomy): Bacteria > Bacillota > Bacilli > Bacillales > Bacillaceae > Bacillus > Bacillus pumilus_P. The sequence goes on along the minus strand of NZ_CP101833.1, from coordinate 435,543 downwards.
TCAAGAAAAAGAAGCCGTTCAGGCCTTGTATGAGGAATTTTTCTCTATGTCTACTGTACCTGTCTCCATTTAATTAGCAGACTGTCAGATCTCCGGATCGGCAGTCTTTTTGATCTAACGCGCTTCGAGCTGATTTGCGCATTAAAGTATATCTATTTCTCGTTTGATTTTGTATGATAGAGACAAATCAACTACCGTTCCGGCCTTTGATCGGAGCTACAAGGAGTCCTAAAACAATGCCTCGTCAACAACTATTAAAACAGTTTCGCAATTTTCATGATGCTTCTACAAGTATTTTAAACATGATGAGTCAATTCATTGATGTGAATACACTGTTTATTGCTAAAAATGATCAAAACACCAATCAGATTGTAAAGGTGCTAAATCATGACGAGCAGCTTCTTGAAGAAGGGGAAGAACTTCCTTACGAAAAGACATTTTGCAAGCTGGCGGTCGATTATCAGGATACACTGGTGATCCCTGATATTTCATTGGACGACCGTTCTAGATACTTGGAGGTCACGAAACGGCTTCAAGGCGGCTCGTTCATTGGGGTTCCCATTGATTTTACAGATGGCACGAACTACGGAACGATTTGTGGACTTGATCTAAGGGCGCAGCAGTTTACAGAAGAGCATGTGTATATGTTTGAAACGATGGCTTCTTTATTAAGCTACGTCCTTGAACTCGACCGTGCCAACCGGCAGATTCAGCAATTATCTGTACCGATCGTACCAGTTGTTGACGGTGTCGCCGTGCTCCCTCTTCTTGGTGATATCGAAGAGACACGTGCTCAGCATATTTTAGAAACCATTTTACAGGAAAGCTACAGGCTGTCGCTCTCTCATCTGGTCATCGATGTATCGGGAACAAAACGCCTGAATGAACAAAGCATTCAATATTTGGTCAGCTATGCGCAAACGCTGAGACTTTTAGGGATTTCGGCTGTATTAACAGGTGTTAAGCAAGACCTTGCTTTAAGTGCGATTCAGTCTAATATTTCATTTAAAGATATCACCATTCGTAAAGATTTACCGCAAGCGCTAGCTCATATCGGCTTAACGTTTACCAAAAATGAATAAGTGATGATTTTCAAAAGGGCTAGAGATTTTGTTTTAGCCCTTTTCTTCTGGAAACGGCAGTCGAATGGTAAATGTTGTTCCTTTGTTTTTTTCACTTTTCATATCGATATGCCCTTCATGCAAGTCCACAAGCTGCTTCACAATGGACAAACCCAGTCCGTATTCTCCATACGGTGTATTCGTTCTGGAGATATCCGCTTTATAAAAACGTTCCCATATGTGTTTGACTTCGTCTGGCGCAATGCCAATGCCCGTGTCTTCAATTTCAATGACCGTCTCTTGATTCTCTTGTTTCCCTCTTAAGGAAATACGGCCGCCTTCTGTGAATTGAATGGCGTTCTTTGTGATATTGACAAGGATTTGAATGAGCCGGTCATAATCTGCGTATACCTTTTGTTCAGGATCAACGTCTACGATCAGCTGATTGTTTTTCTCTTCAGCGATTCGGCTCAGCTGCTCTTTGATCACTTCAAACGTATCAATGAGTGGATAGTGAAATTTTTGAAGGGTAATTTGATTCGATCTGATTTTCTCATAATCCATATTCTCATTGACGAGGCGCAGCATTCGTTTTGTCTCGTCTGTGATTAAGGCATAGCATTTCTCTTTCTCTTCTGCCGGCACATCCGCTGTGTTCAGCCATTCTACCAACCCTCGAATGGTGGTCAGCGGCGTTTTTAATTCGTGAGACACATCAGCGATGAATTGACGTCTCCGCTTTTCAAGCCGGTCAATTTCCTCTCTTGATCGTTGGAGGCGTTCGGCCATCATATTAAAATCCTCACTAAGTGTGCCAATTTCATCAAGGTGTTTGTTTTCAAGGTTGATATTGTAATCGCCTTGTGCAATCTTTTCAGTCGCCTCTCTCAATTTTTTGATTCGCTTCACATGAAATTTAGACAGAAACAGACTGAGAATAAAGGTAATCGTCAGTGCCACAAATACGATGATATACAGATAGCGGTTCATCTGGGCGATGAGCTGTTCAGCTCCTTGAATCGGAGCAATGAGGACGACTCCGCCCTTCAGCTTCCCATCCTCCATGACAGGGAGCGCCACAAGTGATGCCTCTTGATCGAGGCGGCGTGAATCACTCCGCTTCACGATGATTTGCTCTCCTTTTGAGAGCTTCACCCATAAATCCTTTGTCAGCAAAGCTTCATGCGGAGGCATCCCCTGCTGCTGAGACAGAACATCCCCTTTCTCATCAAACACGAAAAAGCGAATTTGTCTTGTCGAGAGAATATCTTCAAATGGACGCAGACGGAAGATCATCTCGGTTTTAGGCAGCTGTTTAAAATTCTGCAAGATTTCATTGCCATAGGAGCTCATTTCATCGACCCTGTTTTGATAGGCAATATCTTTCACAAAATGAGATAAGAGGGTGCTGATAATCATGATGGCGATGAGCAATAACCCAAGGTGGCTAATCAGCAGCTGATAAAAATATTTAATCTTCATCGAACTTATACCCTACGCCCCATACTGTATACAAAAAGGGCTTAGGCCCGTCCCCAATTTTTTGGCGAAGCCGTTTAATATGAACATCAACCGTCCGTTCATCTCCATAAAATTGATATCCCCAAATCTGTTCCAGTAATTGCTCGCGCGAAAACACTTGCCGAGGATGGTGAATAAAAAAACACAGCAGATCATATTCCTTTGGCGTCAAGTTCTCAATACGCTCTCCATCTAGAAAGACTTCTCTCGTTTTCTTATCTAATTGAAAATACGCTGTCTCCAGCCGTTCGTCCTCTTTCACCTTTTCTAGAGTGGATGTATGAGCAAAGCGTCGTTTCACCGCTTTGATTCTTGCCATTAAGGTCAAAGGACTAAAGGGTTTGGTCACATAATCATCTGCTCCAAGATCAAAACCAAGCACCTGATCAGACTCGGTTTCCTTTGCCGTCAGCATAATAATCGGAACATCACTGATCTTGCGCACCTTTTGACAAATGGTCAAACCATCCATCGACGGAAGCATGACATCTAAGATGAGCAAATCCCAATCCTCCTCTTGCTGAAACCGATTCAGTCCTTCTAGTCCATCATGAACGAATTCTACTTGAAACCCCTCTCTTTGAAAAAACATATCTGTCATTGTACAAACGCTCTGATTGTCTTCAATCATTAATATTTTCATCATCAGCCTCCGCTGTTGCTTGTTTTTCTTTATGTAGCTTTATTTTACATGTTCCTTCTCAAATCTCAATTGGATTCAAACGATTTCATGAACTTATCATGGTTTGGTCATCTTTTATTCATACTTTTTGATGGCGTTGGATGCATCATCCAATAAAATGTTAGAATGGGGGGGAAATGAAGAAAATTCCTCGATAAGGCGTTGTAAAAGGTGGGTCAACATGTTAGTTGAAGATATGATTCTACATTACTTTAAAAAATATCAAGATGAGGACAGTGTCATTTATGGTTCTTTGACTGATGAAGAAGTCTCCTATATTGAAAAAGAATTAAATGTCACGCTTCCCGATAGTTATAAATGGTATATCAAACAGTTTGGAACAGGCGGGATTTTAGGGATTCATATTGAGGGCGGTTCACCTAGTGAAATTGAAGAATCACCTGTCATTGAGGCCACTCGTACTTTTCAAGAACAAGGTCTTCCTGAAGGCTATGTGGTCATAGTCAATCACGGTCCTTATATGATGGTACTAGACACAAACCAAATGAAAGATGGCGAGTGCTCAGTGCTTAATTGGTCTCCATATGAGAATAATACCATTTACGCCAAAGACCACTTCTTTGAATATCTTCTTTGCGAAATCATAGAAGGCATTGACTCTTTTGCAGAATAATAATTGAATCCATTAAAAAAGGCTCATCTCGATTGATGAGCCTTTTCCTTACTAATCCAGCAGCTGCAGATAAGAAGAGTCGTTTGCCGCTTCAATTGCTTGTAGGATCTGCTGTGCATGTGATGCGTCTATGACACTGCTTAACTTTTGCATGATGTCTTCTTTCGATAATGCGTGTCCGGGTGCTCCCCGCGGGATATCGACCCGCCTGCTGATGGTGGTGCCGTCAGATAAGGTGAGCTTCACAATGGTAAAGCGTCCTTTTGGGACAGCGTCTGGATGGGGGTCTATTGTTTGATCATATCCTCTGCTGACCCGCTTCATCCATGTCCGCATCTCGGGTGAAATGGTTTTTTTCGTAAAGGCATCCAGTGATAAAGTGTGTCCAAACACCGCAAGTGCGATGACGTACTCGACACTGAATCGTCCTTCTTCTCCAGTCAAGGGCGTCCGCTCCGTGAGCGCCGCATCTCCGCCAGGCGGAAAAATGACGTCGACCTGTTCAATCTGATTCTGTATGGAAGGGCGTTCTTTCACCAAAAATTCAATCGCTTCTGCTGCATGGTGCGCGGCGGAGCAGAACGGATATACTTTGAACCATAACCCTGGCGTGACAATGCGCCATATAGAACCATAGCCTTCTAGCAACCGTTTTTCCGCCAGCTCCTGATCTCCATAGAGTGAAAAGAAACCATTCTCCCCATCAAGAACCGATTCATTCCCGCCAAAACCTGAACAAGCTAAATCCATGGACCACACGGCTGTTTTAGCGGCTAAGCCAGCTTGTAATGGTTTCATATCAGAGCCAAACTGCTTTCGCATTCCGGATGATTGCGCTCCGGCAAAGCCGATCGCTTTTGTCAGCTCTTCTCGTGAGACTTGTTTCAAATAGCCGATAGCACATACTGCCGCAATGGCTCCGAGGGTTCCGGTATTATGCCAGCCCCGCTCATAATGCGCCTTGCCGATGGATTCGCCAAGCCTTGCCATCACTTCGACACCTGTTATGTAGGCGGCTAAAAATCGTTCGCCGTATCCTTTGCCGTCTGTCAGCTGTGAAAGCAATGCCGGGATGATGACCGCACTTGGATGTCCTCTCACATCTGAATGCACATCATCATAATCAAGGGCATGGATGAGGTAGCCGTTTAGCATTGCTGCGGATTGACGGCTGATCTTCTTACCCTGTCCAATGACGGGAACCTGCGCTGCCCCGCCTTCTTTTTCAACAAGCTGCATCAGCTTCTGAATCCCTTCATCCTCTTTCGCAGCAAGCGCTGCTGCCGCAGCGTCTAATAGACCGTTTTTGGCCATTTGTATGGCCCGCTGATCTTGCAGCGGATCAGCTGAAAGCACAGCCTCTGCCAGCTGTTTCGTTAGTTCCATGATGGTGACTCCAAAGCCCGAATGGCAAGCTCGGCAAAGAAAGCAGCAGCGACTGGAAGTGCGTCTTCATTTAACGTAAAGGCAGGATGATGCCATTCCTCGGTGCCGTTTGTCCCCATCCATACAAAAAAGCCTGGAATGCGCTCTTGATAAAGGGCAAAGTCTTCTCCGCCGGGTGACTGCTCTGCCTGTGCTACTGTGAGATCAAGTGCACCAGCCGTTTCTTCTACAACCTTTGTCAGGCGCTCGTCATTCATCACAGAAGGCAAATAGGGATGCCATCTCACTTCTGCCTTTGCGCCAAACCCTTCTGCAATCCCGCTTACGATTTGTTTCATGAGATCTGGAATCATCGCTCTCACTTCTGGCTCAAACGTACGAACGGTTCCTTCCATCTCGACACGGTCAGGAATCACATTCCATGACGTCCCGCCTTGAATACGTGTAATGCTGACAACCGCATGATGCAATGAGCTAATGCGGCGGCTGACGATTTGCTGGAGGGCGCTTGTGATCTGCCCGCTGATGGCAATTGGATCCACTGTGTGATTCGGAATCCCTGCATGACCGCCTGTTCCTTTAATATCGATTTCAAATCGATCGACACTTGCCATTAATGCTTTTTCTCTGATGCCGATGGTGCCCACTGGCAGGTCAGGTTTGTTATGCATACCGAAAATTGCATCCACCCCATCTAAAACACCTGCCTCTATGACGTGTTTCGCCCCTTGAGCGACCTCCTCAGCCGGTTGGAACAAAATGCGGACCGTTCCTTTGATCTCGTGTTTACGCTCGTTTAATAAGACCGCCGCACCAAAAATCGAAGCTGTATGAAAATCATGACCGCATGCATGCATTTTGCCCGGTTCCTTTGAAGCAAATGGTTCGCCAGATGCTTCTTCAATCGGAAGTGCATCAATATCGGCTCTCAGGGCAATTGTCGGTCCCTCTTGTTCTCCCTTTATTTCACAGACAATCCCTGTTTGAAGAGCTGGGACATCGAGTACAGTGATCCCTTCCTCTTCTAACCAGCGGCGCAGTTTCTTTGTCGTTTCATATTCTTCAAATGACAATTCTGGGTGCTCATGAAGCGCTCGGCGAATGTTAATTAAACGTTTGTTTAAGGCTTCATTTCCTATTGATTTCACTGGACATTCACCCCTCTTAAGAATAAAAAGCAGCTTATGCTTCTTCAGCCGCTGCTTCTTTTTGGATAAATCGTTTTGTTCGTTCATTCTTCGTTTTATCAAATAGTTCTGTTGGTGTCCCCTGCTCAATAATATGACCATCCGCCATGAAAATCACATGGTCTGCCACTTCTCTTGCAAACGCCATTTCATGTGTGACGATGATCATAGTTGTTTCTTGAATCGCAATGGATTTAATGACCTGAAGCACACCTGAGACGAGCTCTGGATCTAATGCTGACGTCGGTTCATCCAGTAAAATCGCATGTGGATCAACAGCTAACGCACGGGCAATGCCAATCCGCTGCTGCTGTCCGCCAGATAACGTGACCGGATAGCTGTCAGCCTTTTGTTCTAGCCCCACCTGCTTTAATAGCTTCATACCGATCTCATTCGCCTGCTGTTTCGTCATTTTTTTCGTCACAAGCAGTGATTCTGTAATGTTTTGTAGGGCTGTTTTGTTTTTAAATAGATTATAGCTTTGAAACACCATGGCTGTTTGTTGACGGAGGTGATGTGCTTCTTTACGTGTATATTTGGACGCATTCAGCTTCGCATCGCCAATTTCAATCGTGCCTTCATCTGGCGTTTCTAATAAATTTAAACAGCGCAGCAAGGTTGATTTACCGGAGCCAGAAGGTCCGATAATGGCCACAACCTGCCCTTTTTGTACGTCAAGATTGATTCCGTCCAAGACGACAAGGTCGCCGAATGATTTCTTCAAATTGGTGAGCTTGATCATGTCCACACCTCCTTAATTCCGGTAAGGTTTGCTGATTTTTCGTTCAAATAGGTCTTGCAGGAAGCTATAAATGATGGTCAGCACCCAGTACACAATCCCTACGGCTAAATAGGTTTCAAAGTATTTATAGTTCGCCGAGGCAATCATCTTCCCTTGTGCAAACATTTCTGCCACCCCGATGGTAAAGGCAAGAGATGTTTCTTTTAAAAGACCGATAAAGGTATTTCCCGTCGCTGGAATCGCATTTCTAATTGCCTGCGGGAAAATAATTCTGACGTAAGACTGCCATCTTGTCATGCCGACAGATAGGCAGGCCTCAAGCTGCCCTTCATCCACAGAATTGAGTGCCGCTCTGAAAATTTCTGCTAAGTACGCTGAGTTTTTAATACTTAATCCGATAATGACCGCTGTTAAGGCATCCATTGAGGTCATCGCAGGGAATAGCTGCGGAAGACCAAAATAAATGAGAAAGAGCTGAACCAAGGTTGGAACCGCTCTGAAGAAAGAAATATACAGCTTGGCAAATTGGTATAGGACAGGTATCCGGTTTTTTGTAATGAGAGCGAATACCACACCAATGATAATGGCAAATACCATGGAGACAATCGCCATGAAGATCGTTATCGGCAAGTATTGAATCAAGGTCGGAAAAACCGTCACCATATACTGCCAATCAATGTTATTCATGTCTGCTGTTCACCGCCGCTGTCTTTATTTTTTGATCGGCACTGTGACATCGTCTTTGAAATATTTCTCAGACAATTTCTTAAGTGTCCCGTCTTCTCTTAATTCTTTGATGGCTTTGTTAAATTCTTCTCTTAGCTTGTTATGCTTTTCATCTTTGGCAAATGGATAGCCCACTTCTTCATACACAATTGGGTTGCCTACGATCTTCAGTGGAAGACCTGTTTTTTCAATCTGAGCAAGTAATACACTGCGTCCGTTGACGTAAGCATCCACGCGGCCATTTGCCACTTCATTTAATACGCCGTCTTGCGTTTCATATGTTTTGATATTGATTTTCTTATCTGGGTCTTTGCTCTCTAGGTTTTTGGCATGGTTTGAGCCAAGAACCGCCGCCACTGTTTTTCCTTTTAAGTCGTCAAGACCTTTGATGTCGTTGTTGTCCTTTTTCACGATGATTTGTGTTCCTGCGTAAGCGTACGTATCTGTAAAGTTAAACGTTTGTTTACGCTCATCTGTGATCGCTACTTGGTTTGACACTGTATCCAGCTTACCAGATGTCAGTTGCCCCATGAGTCCGCTGAATTCACTCAGCTGCCAGTCTAGTTTGTAGCCCAGCTTTTTCGCAATCGCTTCTGTGACTTCGACATCAAATCCAACAAGCTTGCCGTTTTCTTTATAAGCAAATGGATAACTTTGTCCTGTTGCGCCTACTTTTAACACTTTTTCGTCTTTGCCTTCACTTTGATTGTTGCCGCCGCAAGCTGCTAAAACCGCAAGCATTGCCGCAAATAGAACGACTAGCCACTTTTTGTTTTTCATGTTCGTAAACCCTTCTTTCCTCTTATGGTTGTGTCATATCTGATCTTAATTGTTTTTTAAAATAAACCGTGATATGGCCCTTGCCTAAATCCTTTTCACCTGCTCTGACGTAGCCTTTTCGCTCATACATATCCATGAGCCACGGATGCTTATCTGCTGTACCGAGAGACACATATGGTACCTTCAGTGTATCCCTTAGCACTTCGGTTTCAACCCATTCCAGCAAGGCAGAGCCTGTGCCTTTTTTAGCGGCTGGTTCTGAGGCAAACCACCAGATGTGCGGGACGCCGAACGGTCCTGGCTGCTCTCCCCAAGGCATACGGAGTGATAAGGTGGATAAAATCTCCCCGTTTTCTTCCATGACATAGCAAAGATTCTTTTGTACATTTTGCTGAACGAGAGCAAAATCTGCATGTGCTGCTTGGAACTGGATGCCGAGCTCACGAATCGGCTCATAGGCTCTTGTTGTCAGTTCAAGCAGCGCTTCTGTATCTGCCTCTGTTGCCAGACGAAAAGTGTATCCCAACGTTAGTCACCTCATCCTTATGTCGTATAACGATTTTTTGGCTGCGTTAATCCGAGATTTTCTCGTAAGGTTTGTCCTGTGTATTCTGTTTTAAATAAGCCTCTTTCCTGAAGGATCGGGACGACGCGATCTACGAATACATCAAGTCCTTCTGGCAATAATGGCGGCATGACGTTAAAGCCGTCTGCTGCTTCCTCAGTGAGCCACGTTTCCATGACATCTGCTAGCTGCTCCGGTGTTCCAATGAAAATATGATGACCGCGAGAGCCGGCAACAGATTGGTAGAGCTGGCGAATGGTCAGGTTGCCGGTTCTCGCCATATTCATCACAAGATCAAAGCGGCTTTTCACCGCATTTGACGTGCTTGGATCAATCTCTGGAAGCGGCCCGTCTAATGGATACTGGGAAAGGTCAATACCACCTAAGTAGTTTTGCAAAATGCTTAGACCAATCTCAGGAACAATCAGCTCTTGTAATTCTTCATACTTCGCTTTTGCTTCTTCCTCTGTATCGGCAATGATCGGGAAGATGCCCGGCATGATGCTGACGTCCTCTCTAGCACGTCCAGCAGCCTCTACTTTCCCTTTCAAGCTTTGATAAAATTCCTTCGCCTTATCGAGATCGTTTTGGGCAGTGAAAATAAGCTCAGCTGTTTTGGCTGCAAGCTTTTGACCATCTTCGGAAGACCCTGCTTGAATGATCACCGGATGTCCTTGCGGCGTACGTGATACGTTGAGCGGGCCCCGTACAGAGAAGAACTCACCCTTGTGCTGCAGCTCATGAAGCTTACTAGACTCGAAGAATTTTCCCGTTTCTTGGTTTCTCACAAGTGCGTCCTCTTCCCAAGAATCCCAAAGGCCTTTGACGACCTCTACGAATTCTTCTGCTCGCTCGTATCGTTTGTGATGCGCTAAATGCTCTTCTCCGCTAAAATTTTTTGCTGTTTCTTCAATAGAAGAGGTGACCACATTCCATGCAGCTCTGCCGCCTGATAAATGATCAAGTGAGGCAAACTGTCTCGCAATATGGAATGGCTCACTGTATGTAGTGGATGCTGTTGCTGCTAAGCCAATTGTAGAGGTAGACTCTGCAATGGACGAAAGCAGTGTAAGCGGTTCAAATCTCGTTAATACGTTCGGATGAGAGGTTTGATTAATCGATAAGCTGTCGGCTAAAAAGAGCAAATCCAGCTTTCCTTCCTCTGCTTTTTTTGCTAATTGTTTAAAGTAATCAAGATTCATAGCTGCATCTGGTACTGCATTCGGATGTCTCCAAGAGGCGACATGATGTCCAGTTCCTGCGATGAATACGCCTAGCTTGAGCTTCCTTTTCGGCTGAGACACTTGTTCTTCATCCTTTCTATATCCTGCTATATCAAACTGAAGTCCTCATAAGATACATTTTTCTGATTGAATTAATCGGTTTTAACAATAAAAAAAGGGCAAATGTTGCGAAAAATGAAAAATAATTATTACTATATGCCCTTTTTACATGATTGTCAACCGCCTTCTGAACCTCCAAAATAAGGGATTTCACAAGCCATTACGGTGTATCAATTTCAATATTTCCGATGAGCCGGTCCGTCGTATGTGTCATCAATTGACTGCGCTCCAGCATGTTATGGGCGATAACAGAATGAGTTGAAGACGTTGTGCGAATGGCAATCGCCTTTTGAGGAGATAGATTGATGATATTATTCCGCAGCACACGTGCCGATGCGGCTTGGTCAATAAAAATCGCCGTCGGCTGGCCGATCGAACGATTTAAATAAAAGCGGTTATCTCCAATCTGTGGTGAGCCATTTTTAATATACATCACTACATATAAGGATGTTTCTTCAAAGGAATTATCTTTAATTTCTAAAGGCCCCGTCGTGCTGCTGTATACAGCGTAGTTTTGGTAGTGCTTAAAGCGATTCTGCCATATGAAAGCCTTTGCATTTCCTGTAACACTGATCGTATACGAAGACGTGAGCTGCGTTTGCCCTTCTTGAATAAAGTGATTGCCGTTGATCCCAGCTTCTCCCTCCTGTACCCATATCCCTCTGCTGAATTCTTTGAATTGATTGTGCTGGATCAGGATATTCGTTCCTCTCACCATCGCCGCATCGATGACAGAGTAGATCGTATTGTTTGAAAAGACGACGCTATCCGATTGATAGATACGCAGGGATGTGCTTCTCAGGCGTGTATTCGTCCCTGATTCAATATGATTTCCTTCTATTAGAATGCGATTCGCCATGTAAACGGACACTGCCGCATCTTCAAAAAGACTGATCTTATTGCCTGTGATGTGAACGCTGTCTCCCCTCACATCAATGCCTTTTTCAAACCCCTCAATCATATTGCCAATAATGATCACATTGTTTTCCGTTTGACCAAGCGAGACACCTAAGCTCGTAATCCCTGCTTTTGTTACGCCCCCTCCCACTGCACGGATCAAATTGTTTGCAATGATTGTTTCGGTGGCGAAGCCATAGGAAATACTGCTATCTGTATGATTACCTTCAATGATCACACCATAGCCGTTGAAGTTATAAATGGAGCTTGCTGCACCACCTCTAACGATGTTATTTCGAATCTGAATATTCAGCGGTTCTTCCATATTGATCGCACTTTCTCCGTAACCTTCAATATCAATCCCCATTCTCGGCTCGACCCCGTTGACTCCTGCTCTTTCCAGCAGACAGTCCTCGACAATGACCCCATCGCAGCCTGTAATCGATATATTGTTTCGTCTTGAATCCATGATGGTGCAGCCAGAAATGTGAATAGACGAAGCCGGCGAGTACGATTCAATCTGTGTCAATAAACCGTGGGGACTGACAATGATGCCGTCTCCCGTACAATTCTTTATTTGCACATGATTCACATTTACATGGGAGGCGCCTTCAATACATATGCCAAAGCCCCACTCATGGGTTTTTCTTTCAGCGGGGAGTGACTTGTACACATGCTCATGACGATCCCCTTCAATCCGCCCGCCCCGGATGGTCACATGCTGAACCTTCCCTATATAAAAGGCCGCATACCCCCACGAATCATTTGGTTTTACCTTTATCACAGCGTCTGATGCCATCTCAATGCATATATGACTTGGCACCCGTATGCCTGCACCCCGGAAAGGAAAAAATGGATCACTTCTGTACACCGCATCTACCAGATACGTTCCACTCGGCAGCCAGACGTGGGAGTAGCCTTGTGCTTTCGTCCATTCTAAGCATTCATTGAGTTTGGCTGTACAGTCCGTTTTCCCGTCAGCAATCACACCAAAATCTAGTACATTGACAACCGGTTTTTTCAGATCAGATTCATTTAATTCCCCCAACCAAAATCCCTCCTTTTCACACATGTCCTCTCATCATCCTATGCATGTGGGAAAGGTTTGCCTGTACAATACTTCAAATTTTATATAAATTCTTCTGGAATAACTTTCCGATAATTTTCACTTGAATGAATTTTTAATAATTTTGAGTCTTTACGCCTATTGATCTAACATTTTCCTGTTTTAGAATAGTTTTATATTGACACAAGAACTATACAAGAATATCATTTTTCTCATATCTCTTTTTTTAAGAAAGGATCTATGCCATGTCTACAATTGATCACGATAAAATTGTTAAAAGTGTGCCTCAAAAAGGTTTTTTTGGACATCCTAAAGGACTTTATACACTGTTTTTCACTGAATTTTGGGAGCGTTTTTCTTATTATGGCATGCGTGCACTGCTTATTTATTATATGTACACAGAGGTGACAAAAGGCGGTCTTGGCTTTGACCAGACGACAGCCAATTCGATCATGTCTGTCTACGGTGCCCTTGTCTATATGTCAGGAGTGATTGGTGGATGGCTCGCTGACCGGGTATTCGGTTCGTCCAGTACGGTCTTTTATGGCGGGGTCTTCATTATGCTTGGTCATGTCATTTTGGCTCTGCCAAGCGGAGCAACAGCGCTCTTTATTAGTATGGGGCTGATTATTATTGGGACAGGTCTTCTAAAGCCAAACGTTTCAAACATTGTCGGTGACCTGTATACAAAAACGGACCCTCGCAGGGATTCGGGGTTTAGTATTTTCTACATGGGAATCAACATGGGTGGTTTTATTGCGCCATTAATTGTCGGAACACTCGGTCAAAAAGTGAATTTCCATCTTGGTTTCTCACTCGCTGCCGTTGGTATGCTTGTTGGACTCATTACGTTTGTGATCACGAAAAAGCCGAATCTTGGCCTTGCCGGCACCTATGTCACAAATCCACTATCAGCCGCTGAACGCAAGAACATCAAAATTTTCGGCACATTGATCGTGATTGTGCTCGCTGTTTTTGCTGTCATTGGTATCCAAACAGGCGCGCTTACCATTAACCTATTCACTTGGTTTGTCAGTGTCCTTGGCGTCCTCATTCCGATTGTTTACTTTATTGTGATGTATTTCAGTAAAAAGACGAGCGCAGTGGAGCAATCCAGGGTACTCGCTTATATTCCATTGTTCCTAGCTGCGGTGATGTTCTGGGCCATTCAAGAACAAGGCTCAAACATTTTAGCCACATATGCGGATCAACGAACAAACTTGAATTTCTTTGGGATGACACTGGCCTCTTCTTGGTTCCAATCATTGAACCCGATCTTTATTGTGCTGCTGTCCCCAGTATTTGCTTGGTTATGGGTCAGACTTGGAAAGAAACAGCCGTCTACCCCGATTAAGTTCTCACTTGGCCTACTGTTTGCTGGGTTATCCTTTATCATCATGATCATTCCTGCATACATGTCTGGTCCAAACACACTTGTGAGTCCATTATGGCTCGTTCTGAGCTTCTTCCTTGTTGTGATCGGAGAGCTCTGCTTGTCACCAGTTGGTTTGTCAGCGACAACCAAGCTTGCACCTGCTGCCTTCTCAGCGCAAACAATGAGCCTTTGGTTCCTTTCAAATGCGATGGCACAGGCAATTAATGCACAAGTGGTCAAACTGTTTGATAAAGTGCCAGAAACCGTTTATTTCGGTATCATTGGCCTCATCGCCATCATTTTATGTGGTGTCATGCTGATGCTTACACCAGTGATTAAGAAAGCGATGAAAGGCGTTCATTAAAAAAGAAGCCTCCCGACAGGGGGCTTCTTTCATATTGTTGACAAAGGGCTAAAATGATCTTTATTTTAGCCCTTTGTCTTCTTTTGTTGGTTTAAAACCGAATCTCATCATCTCCACGAATTTGCAGTTTGAGCGGTTCGCTTTTCACCTGATGTTTCTTCACATAGCGGTGATAGACGACATATCCAATGATCATGAGTGGTACGCCGACATATAACCCGATACGCTGCTCCGGATCAAAGGCAAGGCTGACCAATACGATCGTATTCATCGTGATCGCAATGATCGGCAGAACCGGATAAAGGGGTGTTTTAAATTTCAAATTTTCCAGCTTTCCGCCTGCTTTCAAATATCTCCTGCGGAAAAGCAGCTGTGATAATGTAATTGTGATCCAGCCAGCCTGGGCACTCATTCCGGCAATTGAAACAATCCAGACAAAGACGGTTTTCTCTGCAAAGAACCCAGATAATAGCGAAATCCCTGTAAACAGGAAGGTAAGCAGTAAGGCATTCATCGGAATACCGCGCCGATTCACTCGTCTGAACGCCTTTCCTGCCATTCCTTCCTTCGATAAGGAGTACAGCATTCTCGTTGAAGCATACAAGCCAGAGTTTGCAACAGATAATAAAGCAATGATAATGACAAAGTTCATGATATCTGCCGCATAAGGAATTCCTGTTCTCTCAAACACGGTGACAAATGGACTTTCCAGCACACCAGCTTCCTTCCAAGGCACCATACCCGCTAATACGAAAACAGATAAAACGAAAAAGACGAGTGTACGCCAAACCGTCTGATGAATAGAACGAGGAACGGTTTTCTCAGGGTTTTCACTCTCCCCTGCCGCAATCCCGATCAGCTCTGTCCCTTGAAACGAAAAATTCACCGTGATCATCGTGACCACAACAGCAAGCAATCCATTTGGAAACAGTCCATCACTTACAAAGTGACTGAAGTAAGGAGCCGGTTCCCCGCTCGTCGTTTGAATGAAACCAAACATCGCCGCTCCGCCTACACCAATAAATAATAAAATGGCAACAATCTTAATGGTTGAAAAGAAAAATTCCGACTCCCCGAACGCTTTCGCAGATCGGGCATTTAATAAGAAAAGACACAGCCCAAATATGAAACACCAGATCCACACATCCACTTGCGGGAGCCAGCGCCTCATCAGCTGTCCTGCTGATAAGAATTCAAGTGCGACGGTTGCCGCCCAGCCGAGCCAATAAATCCAGCCAACAGCAAAACCAGCGGCAGGACTGACAAATTTGGTCGCATACGTGTGAAACGACCCCGAGACAGGAAGTGCAACTGACAGCTCTCCAAGACACAGCATGGTTAAATACATAATCAATCCACCCACAATATAAGAAAGAACGGCTCCGACTGGACCTGCTTGTCCAATCGTATAGCCCGTTCCTAAGAAAAAGCCTGTCCCAATGACACCGCCAAGTGAAATCATAAATAAATGGCGGGAGGTCATCGCCCTTTTCAATTGTTCGGGCTGATTTTGTCCAACATCCACAATGATGCCCTCCTTCTTCTAAGATGCTCTGTTATCAAAACATGTCTCCATGTGATTCATTCCATTTTTAAAACAACCTACTAATTATACATCTTTTATAATAAATATGCTTCCTTCTATGGTCACTGTCACAAAGTCTTTATTTTAGTAATGTTCGCACAAATGGGCGGTGGGTCTGAGCATTTGATAGGTTGCCATTTATCCAAAATGTTTTCACAAAAAACCAGCGTGCAACTTTATCTTTACACACTGGTTTCATTTCGCTCTTTTCGAGTCTCATTTCAGACATTTCTTATGATCACTATAAGACACCACTGTTTAAACATCCACAAGTCATACTTCTTTCAGCAGACCTGCTTTGATAAAATCATCTATTTCCTGAAAGCAACAATTTTTCGATTCAGCGTGAAAAGCCGCAGAATATGGATTGGCAAATCCATGCTTTCCCTCTACTATTGTCACGCGAAGCTCATCCCTTTTCTCCAAAACACTCGCAACCTCCCGAGGGTTAAAGGATGCTTCGACCTCTGGGAAAAATAACAGCGTTTTGCAGGCAGGTGTAATATCGACGTAATCTCTGATCCTTGAACCATAAAATCCAATGACTCCGGTAAACAACTGATCATATTGGCTGCATCGCCAGGCAATTGTTGCCCCCACACTAAAACCTAGTAGAAATATGTTTATCTTTGGATTTTTTTTTTTCAACTCTTTTGCTACATTCAGTACGCTCTTTACCGATTCATCAAAACCAACTTTATTCATAAAGTAGCCGTAAGCCTCATTCTCACTGGCATAAGGGAAGTGTTTGACCTGTCCCAATAAATGAGGACAGTAGACCTCAAAACCAGCTTTTTCAAAATGATCGATCATCCTCTTCATATGATCATTTATTCCGTATATTTCGTGTATTAAGATCATGACGGGTTTTTGTTTTGATGTTTGCAAATGATCACACTTCCCTTTTATACTTTGGTTCACTGGAGGATCGTTTCCTTTATTTTCTTACAAGTCAAATGAATCTAATGTCAAACATCACCTTAACTCTTTCGATGTGATGATCATAGCATATTTCCCCATTAAATAGTCTATCTAACATTCTCACCACTCGATTGATCTTAATGACCGCTTGAGTTCGTGTTTTGTTGTATTCATCTTTTGATTTGGTATAGTTCTATCGGTTGTCCGAGCATAAAGTTGGTGAGATTCGCTCAAGATAATTTCAAATGCTTTACTTTTAGGTTGCTTCTCTGTAAGATCATATGTTGTAAATACCAACAAGAAAAGTGGGGAATAAAATGAAAAAAATGTTCTTTGCCATTATGCTAGGCGCTTGTGTTGCATTGATCACGGCATGTGGATCAGGTGCAAACGACAACGCGAATAAACAATCTGGGTCTAAGGAATCAGGTGACCTTTGGAAATCCATTCAGGATAAAGGCGTATTAACGATCGGTACAGAGGGTACTTATGCTCCTTTCACATTCCATGACAAAAAGACAGATAAATTAACTGGCTACGATGTAGAGGTCATCACAGAAGTAGCAAAACGTCTAGACTTAAAACCTGAATTCAAAGAAACACAATGGGACAGTATGTTTGCTGGACTGAATTCAAAACGTTTTGACGTGGTAGCGAACCAAGTTGGTAAAACTGGACGTGAAAATCAATACGAGTTCTCTGATAAATACACAACGTCTCAAGCCATAGTTGTGACAAAATCAGATAACAACGACATCAAAAAACTATCTGATGTCAAAGGAAAAAAAGCAGCACAATCATTAACAAGTAACTACAATAAGCTTGCTACAGATGCTGGCGCTAAGATTGAAGGCGTTGAAGGTCTTGCACAATCCATTCAATTGATTCAGCAAGGACGTGCTGATCTGATGTTCAATGACAAATTGGCTGTATTGAACTACTTGAAAACAAGCGGTAACAAAAACCTAAAAGTTGCATTTGAAACAGGAGATCCTCAAGAAACCTATTTTGCCTTCAGAAAAGGCAGCGGCGAAGTCGTTGACAAAGTGAATGGCGCATTAAAAGAAATGAAGAAAGACGGTACTCTCGCGAAGATTTCTAAGAAATGGTTTGGTGAAGATGTTACAAAATAATACCCTAGGAGTCGTCATTCCTTGGGATCTTCTTCAGCAATCTTTCTGGCCAATGGTGATGCAGGGAATTTATTATACAATTCCCCTCGCCATCATTGCCTTTATCATCGGTATTTTTATTGCGCTTGTGACAGCTCTTGCTAGAATGTCTAAAATCAAAGCGCTCAGATGGATTTTTTCCATCTATGTGTCGGCCGTTCGCGGAACGCCGCTTTTTGTGCAATTGTTTATTATTTTCTATTTTTTTCCGACATTTAATATCACACTGGATCCATATCCAAGTGCGATTATTGCTTTTTCATTAAACGTAGGTGCGTATGCGTCGGAGATTATCCGTGCATCCGTCCTTTCTGTTCCAAAAGGACAATGGGAAGCTGGTTATTCCATCGGGATGACGCATCGCAAAACGCTCGTCCGTGTCATTTTACCGCAGGCGGTGCGTGTATCGATTCCACCGCTGTCTAATTCATTCATTAGTTTGGTGAAGGATACATCTCTTGCCTCCCAAATCCTCGTGGCAGAGCTTTTCCGTAAGTCACAGGAAATTGCTGCGGCGAACTTGGATCAAATTTTGTTCATTTATATGGAAGCAGCCCTCATCTATTGGGTATTCTGCTTCATTCTATCGCTCGTTCAGCACCAAATTGAAAAACGACTTGATCGATATGTCGCAAGGTAAGGAGGGAACGACATGCTAACAGTCAAAGGCTTAAAGAAATCCTTTGGTGAAAATGAGATTCTAAAGTCGATTGATTTTACGATCAACAAAGGACAGGTTGTGGCCATCCTTGGTCCATCAGGTTCAGGAAAAACAACGATGCTTCGCTGTTTGAATGCACTTGAAACACCAAATGGCGGCTCCTTTACCTTCGATGATTTCTCGATTGATTTTTCGAAAAAAAATAAATCAGCTGATCTGCTGAAACTTCGCCGCAAGTCAGGAATGGTGTTTCAGGATTATCACCTGTTTCCACACCGCACCGTGCTTGAGAACGTGATGGAAGGTCCTGTTCAAGTACAGCGCCGGCCAAAGGAAACGGTTCGAAAAGAAGCCATCCAGCTCTTGCAAAAGGTTGGCCTTGAAGATAAAAAAGATCTGTATCCCTTCCAGCTTTCAGGCGGTCAAAAGCAGCGTGTCGGCATAGCCCGTGCACTTGCCATTCAGCCAGAGCTCATGCTTTTTGATGAACCAACCTCTGCGCTTGACCCTGAGCTTGTCGGGGAAGTGTTAAAGGTCATGAAGGATCTGGCCAAAGAAGGCTGGACAATGGCGGTTGTCACACATGAAATCAAATTTGCCCAAGAAGTGGCAGACGAAGTGATTTTTATTGATGG
This sequence comes from Bacillus pumilus, assembly GCF_024498355.1. GTDB lineage: Bacteria > Bacillota > Bacilli > Bacillales > Bacillaceae > Bacillus > Bacillus pumilus_P. The sequence continues at coordinate 416,240 of NZ_CP101833.1, read as the reverse complement.
CGGCGTCATTGTCGAACAAGGTCCTCCGGAAGAAATTTTCAAACAACCGAAAGAAGAACGAACAAAGCAATTCTTAAACCGGATTTTGAATCCGGTATGATGAAAAAAAGCTGTTCTCACGTGATGAGAACAGCTTTTTTTATATCTCTTTTTGTAAGCGAAGCGCCAGTAGATCTTGCAACAGCAGTCTCGCTCCCTCTGGACTGATGACCAATCCACCTGATAGCACCTTGTTGGAGCATGTCACTTGCCCCGTCACTATACAAGGTTTGTCCTGCCAGTATGGTTTCATCACAATCTGGCCTTCTTCAAGATAGATCTCTATAAAATCTTGCGGGCGAATCTTCAGCCTTTTTCTAATATTCGTCGGAAGGACAACTCTTCCGAATTTATCTATATGCCTTACATCGTCTTCGTTTATCAAATTGACCCCCTCCTGCATCTCTAGATCTTATATAGGCGATTTCCCCCTTATCAGGCGATCAGCTAGATAAGTAGAAGTTGCAAGCTGATCCAGTGACTAAACACGCTTCCCATATATAATATATCTGTTTGGTGCAGGACCAATATAAGAAAAAGGATAACATGTGGTTAGGACAAGTTCTTCTTTTTTATGTTGCAGTGTGATGATACTTGTATCATCTTTCTTCACAATCTTTGTTTTTTCAATTTCATAAGTAAATCGACCGTATGAAAGCTCAATGACGAGTTGATCCCCTTCTACAAGTTCTCCTGTTCGTCTGAACACAGTATCTCGATGCCCAGATAAAACAATTTGTCCCTGTTCATTAGGAAAATAGCTCTCTTGATAATGTCCAACACCTTTTGCCAAATCATCTGCTTCTGTTCCTTCTACAATCGGCAACTCAGCCTTTAGTTTTGGAATGTGCAAAAGCCCAATGATTTCTCCAGCCTGCGGTGCAAAAGAAGACTCCTTTTGCTGGATGGCTGCTTGTGCAGACTGGAATGACTGATCGACTTCCCTTTGTCCATCAATGACCTTCAAATATCCAACAATCGCTAGACAAAGACCCGCCGTGATCAATATGGCAGAGATCAATTTTTGACACCTTGACGTTTATCCGTTTCTTTTTCTTCTATTCCATACAATAAGGGCTGCACCTATTAAAACAAGGGCAAATCCTGCTAGTAAAAGGTTGTACATCGCTGTTGCGGTATTCGGAAGGTGATGACCCGGTGTATCCTTTTGCGGCTCAGAAGGTTGGTCTGGATTAGCTGGCACCTCTGGCACATGAGGTGGTTCCACCGTAGTTGAGTTTTCCGGTTTGTCTGGATCGTCTACATTTTCACCATTCACTACTGCGATATTTTGAATCGTTTGACCTTCATATTCTTTAGCAACCTTCGCTTCGAAAGTCACTGTATGCCATTTTGTATCTTGGATGTCACCAAATTGACCGGTCACTGTGCCTTTTGTGTAATCTCCATTGTCGTCATCTTTTGCATCTGTGACAGCTTGTCCGTCTACTTTTAATGATCCTTCGACATATTCAAGACCTTCTGGCAGTTTATCTGCGATAACTAAATCTTTGATGATACTGTCTTCTACACTATTTTTTGTTTTGATGGTGTAAAGGAGAGTGTCGCCTACCTGAACTTGTTTTTCATTTGTATTTCCTTTTGCTTTTTGAGAGATCTCAGATGTTTTGTCTGATTCAAGCTTTGGATCTCTTGGATCAATTTTTGTTTCGGTTGTTGGTTCGTCTGGCGGTGTATTATCGCCTGTTACTTTCGCTGTGTTTTGAATGGTTTTATCCGCTTGGCCTTTGGCGATCTTCGCTTCAAAGGTAACCGTATGCCAGTCCGTGTCTTTGATTTGGCCAAATTGACCGGTTACTGTGCCTTTTGTGTAATCTCCGTTGTCGTCATCTTTTGCATCTGTAACAGTCTGTCCATCTACCTTCAGTGATCCTTCAACATATTGAAGACCTGCTGGCAGTTCATCAGAAATCACGAGATTGTCAACGATGCTGTCTTCTTCAAGATTCTTTGTTTTGATCGTATAAAGCAGGGTATCGCCTACCTGTGGTGTCTTTTTATCTGTGTTGCCTTCTGCCTTTTTCTGAATGCTCGCTGATTTTTCTGATGATAGTTTTGGATCACGCGGGTAAATTTTTGTGTTCGTTGTCGGATCATCAGGTGGTGTGTTTTCCCCTGTGACGCTGGCTGTGTTTTGAATGTCTTGACCAGCCTGTCCTTTTTCAACTGTCACTTCAAAGGTGACTGTATGCCAGTCTGTATCCTTGACATCACCAAAAGAACCTGTGACCTTTCCATCTGTGTAGTTTCCGCTATCGTCGTCTTTCACATCTGAGACAGATTCTCCATCAATTTGAAGGGACCCCGTGACATACTTCAACCCTTTTGGTAATTGATCTGAAATCACTAAATCTTTAATCAAACTGTCTTCTATCGTATTCTTTGTTTTAATTGTATAAAGCAGGGTATCTCCGACCTCTGGATGCTCTTCATCTGTGTTCCCTTCTGCTTTTTTCTGCAAGACCGCTGATTTTTCTGATTCAAGCTTTGGGTCACGAGGATAGATTTCTGTTTTTGTTGTCGGATCGTCTGGTGGTGTGTTGTTACCTGTGACGCTGGCTGTGTTTTGAATGTCTTGACCAGATTGTCCTTTTTCAACCGTGACCTCAAAAGTCACTGTATGCCAATCTGTATCCTTAATGTCACCGAATTGTCCTGAGACGGTCCTATTTGTGACGTCCCCATTGTCTTGATCTTGCTCATCTGTAACCGCTTGTCCGTCTACCTCAAGTGAATTCGGCACATATGCTAATCCTTCTGGCAGTTCATCTGAGATCACTAAGTTTTCAACGAGACTGTCTTCTATCGTATTCTTGGTTTTAATTGTATAAAGAAGTGTGTCACCGACCTCCGGATGCTTCTCATCTGTATTACCATCTGCTTTTTTCTGCAAGACGGCTGTTTTTTCAGAAGTCAGCTTTGGTTCACGAGGATAGATCTCTACATTCGTTGTCGGCTCGTCCGGCGGTGTGTTGCCGCCTGTCACGTTGGCTGTATTTTGAATATCTTTGCCTGCCTGACCTTTGTCCACCGTCACTTCGAACGTCACGGTATGCCATGTCGCATCCTTCACTTCACCGAACGTTCCAGTAACAGTTCCATCTGTCATATCACCGTTGTCTTGATCTTTTGTATCTGTGACTGGATTCCCATCTATCTGTAGCGAATTTGGTACATAAGATAATCCTTGAGGTAACTTGTCAGAAATCACAAGATCTTCAATGACGCTGTCTTCAACAGCATTACGGGCTTGAATGGTATACAGTAATGTGTCGCCTACTTCTGGATGCTTCTCATCTGTATTACCATCTGCTTTTTTCTGTAAGACCGCTGATTTTTCTGATTCAAGCTTTGGATCGCGCGGGTAGATTTCTATGTTCGTTGTTGGTTTGTCTGGCGGGGTATTTTCTCCCTTTACATTCGCTGTGTTTTGAATGTCTTTACCCGCTTGACCTTTTCCTACTTTCGCTTCAAATGTCACTGTGTGCCAACCAGTATTTTTCACGTCACCTATTTGACCAGTCACAGTGCCGTTTGTATAGTCACCTTTGTCTTGATCTTTGGCATCTGTTACACTTGCGCCATCCACCTTAAGCGAGCCTGGAACATAGGTTAAGCTGCTCGGAAGGTTATCTGATATGATCAGATTTTTAACAATACCATATTGCACGGTATTTTTTGCTTTAATTGTATAAAGCAGCGTGTCGCCTACTTCTGGATGCTTCTCATCTGTGTTGCCATCTGCTTTTTTCTGTAAGACAACAGATTTTTCTGATTCAAGCTCTGGAGGATATGGATCAAATTCTGGTTTCACCCGTGAAGCTAAGTCGTAAGATAATGAATTACCTGCAGTACCCATATAAGTTGTACTTAATGTTTTCGCATCAAGTGTAAAAAGAGTAGAATGTCCGATAGACTCATTTAACCCTGACTGTAATAGCATTTGTCCATTTGGCAAAAAGCTAATCCCCCGAACGCCTCCGTCAATCATTTTACCATCCGCATTTTTAATTGGAATGACACGAATGACTTCAGCTGTATCAGGATTCATTTGCGCAATGGCTCCACTTCCATTAGATGCGAACCAAAGATAGCCGTCTTTATCGACTACAAGGTCCCCGCCAACGCCAGAGCCGATGTCATAGCCTACAATTTTTTTGGACGTTTTTTGACCCGTAGCTAAATCGTACGTTCCAAGGAAGTATTCACCACCTGAAGCATAAGAATGTATATATTTACTATTATGAACAACGGCATTAGAAGCACCTCCACCTAGTACACCTACACGCTCTGCTTGTCCAGAAGTTGCATTTATTTTATAAAGAACAGGCTCTCCGCTTGCTGTCGTAGTAGCATACACAGTATTTTCTTGATCATTGACAGCAACACCGTTGACTAAATTCGTATTAATCCCTTTCACCTGCACACTAGCTTTTACGCTGGTTGGATTATTCCCATCAAGCTGATAAAGAGTCAATGGATCTCTTCCAATCATGTAGGAATCTGTGTTGTTTACAACCACCGTCCCAGCTGCTTGAGAAACAGCTGGTGAGACCGTTAATAAATTTCCAACAATCAGCACCAATATAAGAAATAATTGACTCGTTCTTTTCAATATGTTCATTCTTTGACCTCCCTTTTTTCGTGCTTCATATAGCAAAGGTATGTACCAGCTCACCCCCCATACTTTGGTAAAGAATATCAGTAATATTTCAGAATCCTCAACATGACTAAACGACTATTTTCGACAAAAATAGCCCTTTGGTAATAGATGCCTCTAACTGTTTGGTTTTCTTGTGTTTTTTCCAATAAAAGAAGCTCTTTTTATAATAAATCTCAGTATTTATCTAGCCTTTCAAACAGGTCTAATGACGTAATTTCCATACAATCTCTTCTATTTCATGATAATTATTCTTTAATTGGTTAAAGCTTATTTTTCTGTCAATCTATATTGAATTTTTTTCTTATTCTCTTAAAAAAAGGAAATTAATGGTTCGCATTGTCAAGAAAAAACAATTCGAAAGTCTTGCTGCTTATTTTGATGTTTTCACTCTTTTTTAGTGGGAAAATTCTTTTCTGAAGAAAGCGATTACAATTGAGCAAAGCCATTTAAAGGGGCGTGTGAGTATGTTACGATGGAAATCGAGTGTTTAAGAAAGAAGGGAATGCTTTTGAAGCGGGAACATCTTTTTCGTTGGTTTTTTTATTTTGTTGGATTGATCGTACTTGCTTTTGGACTATCACTGACAGTGAAAGGAAAGATCCTTGGAATTGGTCCTTGGGACGCTTTTCATTACGGACTGTTTCAGCACTTTGGACTCACGATTGGGCAATGGTCCATCATTATTGGTGCACTGATTGTGACACTGACATCTGTTTTCACGAAATCATTTCCAAAGATCGGCGCTTTACTGAACATGGTGCTGATTGGCGTGTTTATTGATTTCTTTAATGCGGTATTACCTGCACCACATGGGTATTTACCCGCTTTATATGTGTTTATTACGGGCGTTGTTGTTTCTGGTTACGGTGTCGGCATTTATGTTTCAGCCAATCTTGGCGCCGGGCCAAGAGATTCATTAATGCTGCTCATCTCAGCAAAAACAGGCTTGAACGTGCAATGGGTCCGAAATGGAATTGAGTTAACAGTGCTTCTATTTGCATGGATGCTTGGCGGACCGATCGGAATTGGAACAATTCTGACCGCCATCTTTACAGGACTCGTACTCCGTTTCTCCTTGCCACAATCCACACGGCTTTTGCAGCTGCTTATTACAAAAACGGCAGAGAAACCCGTTCAAACCCTTATCCGATAGGAAAAAGCCATTCTACTGATGAGAATGGCTTTTCTTGTGCTACACCAAATAAACTGAATATTCCCATATCCACAAACAGGAGAAGAATCCTCTTGCAGCTTTTTTCACGATGATTCCTGTTCTCCTTTTGCACGGCTCCCTCAAATGGTACAATAAATGTAAAAAATTGAGGTTCGTTATGAAGATTTTCGCTATCCAATTACAACAATTACATGACATAGAAGCACGAAAACAAATCGATCGGCTGAAGCCCTTTGTGTCACCTGAAAAGCGCGCTGCGGCTGAGCGCTTTCGTTTTCTGATCGATGCAAGAAGAACGCTGTTAGGTGAAGTGTTGATTCGTCAAATCATCCATGATATGTACGCCATTCCTATAGATCAAATTGTGTTTGAAACAGAGGAAAATGGCAAGCCTGTCGTCCGGCAAATCCCTTCCTTTCATTTTAACCTTTCTCACTCTGGCGATTGGGTGGTTTGCGCAGTAGATGATGCACCCGTTGGCATCGATGTTGAGGAGATGAAGCCCATTGATCTAGCGATTGCCAAGCGGTTTTTTTCAGCTGATGAATATCAGGATTTACTTTCACAACCGGCGGAACGACAGGAAGCCTACTTCTTTCATCTATGGTCAATGAAGGAGGCCTTTATCAAGCTGACTGGAAAGGGATTATCCTATGGTCTTTCGTCCTTTACAGCCCGTCTGTCAGCAGATGGACAGGCTTCTTTGACATTACCTGATCATGAAGCCCCTTGCTTTGTCCAAATATACTCACTTGATCCTGCTTATCAAATGGCCGTTTGCACAAGAAAACCTGCTGCGGCTGAGAGTGTCGAGACACTCACTTGCAACGAGGTGCTGTCCCGCCTTTAATAACGTGCGATTTGCTGAAGTGCCGTCTTTAACAAATCGACTCCACGTGTTAATTGTTCTTCTTTCACGTGCCAGATGTTCAGTGGAAGAATGGAGTCTTTCTGAAAAGTAGAGATGTAATGGCGGTCTATTGGCTGAACGTAAACAGATGCCTTTTTCAGCTGCTGAATGAGGTGATTCATTGGAATGGACCGATCGACAAGAAGATGTGTATGGGTAGCTGGGTCCTCCTCCCCCAGCTGGTAGGTGCCTTGGTCGTTTTTTAAACATGTCACCAGCTGTTTGGATCGGTTTCGATAGGTTGTCCGCATCCTTTCTCTATGCCGCTCAAACATCCCGCTTTTCAAATAAATTTCTAAGGCTGCCTGAGACAGCATCGAGCTGTCGATATCAATGAGCCGTTTGTGTTCACTAAAAGGTCCAATCAGTTCTTCAGGTAAGACGACAGCTCCTGTTCGAAGTCCTGGAAAGATGATTTTTGAGAAGCTTTTTAAATAAATGACCTTTCCCGCCTGATCGTAAGAATAGATCGGGTCTCTTTTTGTATCGAATTCTAAATCAGCTACATAATCATCTTCAACGATGTAGACATCATATGTCTTAGCAAGGGCAGCAATCGCTATTTTTTCTTGTTTCGATAGACTCGTTCCAAGCGGATTTTGAAATCTTGGCATCGTGTAGAAAAAGCGAATCTCCTCTTCTCGAAAGATGCGCTCCAATTCCTGAAGGTCTAGTCCTTTTTCAGTCCGCTGAATCCCGCGCACGGGCAATTGATTTTTCTCTAAATATTTGAGGTATAGGTGATAGCCAGGCTGTTCGACTAATATGGTCTGTTTTCCATTCGGAAACGGAATGGTGCTTAAAATCGATAAAGCCAGCTGAATACCAGAGGTCATGACGATCTGTTCTGGATTTGCAAATACCTGATAATCCATCAATCGCTTTGAAATGACTGGCAGCAGCGATGGTAATCCGTTGGCTGTGCCGTAAATAAATAGATCATTTTGATACAAATCGATCGCTTGGTTGATGCAGTGCTGGAAATCGACATATGGAAACACAACAGGATCAGGCGCCGATGAAGCGAAATCAATCCGTGTGCTGTCCTGCTTGCCCAAAGACTGATTCGTTTTCACGACAAAATAGCCGCTTCTTTCCACAGAATAAAGCAGGTGTTCACGTTCCAATGTGTCTAGCGCTTTAATGACCGTGCTTTTACTCACAGCATATTGAGCTGCTAAGTGGCGAATTGAAGGGATTTTCATACCAGCCCTGTACTCACCGCACTCGATTCTCTCTTTTAAGCTCAAAACAAGCTGATCATATTTCCTCACACCATTTCCCCCTTGTACCGGTACAGATATCATGAACTCTTATTGTACACCTAAGATAATCCGTTTACGATAGAAAGACAGAACCGGTCTATTCAACTGAAGCATGCATGCTCTTGTAAGGAGAAACGTTGTGGACATTTCAAAACAAAAAGCGTACTTTGCCGCGATAGCATACGCTTGTATCATTGGTTTTTCATTCTTATTTGTCAAAATCGCATTAGAATCAGCGAATGCGATTGATTTATTGGCACACCGCTTTACAGTTTCTTTTGCAGCTGCTCTTTTGCTGTATCCATTTTTACGAAAGAAGTACCGTTTATCCTTTCAATGGCGTGATCTCTTCTACCTTGTACCGTTTTCCTTGCTTTATCCTGTCTTGTTTTTTGCATTTCAAGTGTGGGGGCTAATGTATACGTCTTCGTCAGAGGCTGGTATCATTCAGGCGACGATTCCCATTCTGACGATGGTGCTGGCAGCGTGGTTTTTAAAGGAACGTGCCACATGGATACAGGTGCTCTTTACCATTCTTTCTGCGTGCGGGGTGATGCTCCTCTTTGTGATGAAGGGAATTGATGTGAAACATTCACACATGATCGGCTATGTGCTGATTTTACTTTCTGCCTTGTCATCCAGTGCTTACAGTGTATTTGCCCGAGTGATTACACGGCGGTTCCATGTGATTGAACTCACCTTCATGATGACATTCTTTGGATTTGTCTTTTTCAATGCAGCAGCGCTCATTAGACACTCGGTAAACCATACAATGACGCAATTTTTCAGTCCATTTACACATCCATCTTTTGTATGGTCTATGCTCTTTTTAGGCATTTTCTCATCACTTCTCACTGCATATTTATCTAACTACGCACTCTCTCAGCTTGAAGCTGCAAAGGTCAGCACCTTTAACAATCTATCTGCGTTTATCACAATAGGCGCCGGGGTTCTCATTTTACATGAAACGATTGATATGTATCATATCATCGGGGCTGTGTTGGTCATTGGCGGGGTGATTGGCGGGAATGTGGTGAAGAAGCAGAATTCATAAAAGAAAGCGGCCCCTCAAACGAGGACCGCTTTCTTTTTAATGTCTGATCAATTGTTGATTTGTTGCATGTTCAATGACATGTCTCATCTGTTCTGCGAAATGCTCAAGGTGTGTGTTGATATACATGTGACCTCCGTCGAAATTGGTGCGTTCGATGGTTTTTGCCCATTTTAGCCAGCCGCTTGCATCTTGCATGCATTTCTCATCTTGCTTTCCGTTGAATAAATATACGGGTGCTTCGATGATGGATTTGTCTGTATGCTGGAAGGTTTCTAGTGCTTGATAGTCTGCACGCAAGGACGGTGTAAAGTAATCCATCATTGGCTTGTTCTCTAATAATTCTTTTGGAATCCCGCCCATTTCGGCAATATGCTGAACAAATGCTTCATTGGATAAATGGGTCAGAATCTGTCTTTTTGTTTGTGGCGGCTGAATGGCTGAGATCACCACTGCTGCAGGATATATCCCTTCCTTTTCTAGCAGCTGGGTCAGTCTGTACACCACAAGTCCTCCCATTGAATGTCCGAATAAGATAAATGGACGGTTCAATTTGCCTGTCAATCCTTCTTTGTACAACTCAGCCAGCCGATCAATGCTTGATTCAAGCGGCATGAGATTGGTCCCATGGCCCGGGGGCTCTGCTGCTGTCACTTCGGCAATGCCCTTCAGCTGTTCAAAGAGTGGACGGTAAGAGGCGGAATATCCGCCTGCAAAAGGAAAACAAATAAGCTGAATGAGGTCTGATTTTTTTTCAAAGGTTTTAAATAACTGATTCATACGTCCTTACCCCTTTATGATAGTTTGAAGAATCCGTGCAAGTTCGTCAGCCTGCGGCCTCTTCATCATGGTGACATGGTCGCCTTTGATTTGATAATAGGTGCATGTCTCTTTCGTATAAGCCTCCCAGTCTGCAAACTTCTTCTGGAAATCTGTGGCGTGATCACTGCTTTGTACAATATAAAACGGCACAGGGAACGGTTCTTTTTCTAATTCAATGGCTTGTGACATGATCGTATTATGCGTCTGCATTTGCAAGTATTTATCTAAATAGTGATCATTCATAAATTGATGGACCACTTCATCCTTTTCTGCCTCTTTGAGTATTTTCTGCTTCACTTCTTGGAAGCTCAATCCTTGTAAAGCTTCTGGCTGGATTCCGACAAGATTTCCCATTCCAAGGACGAGCGCAAGCATTTTCACTTCTTCTTCGTTCATATCGGCATGGAGTGCTTGATCTGCCTCATCTCTTAGCACTGGAACCGTATCTAAAATGATCAGTCCTTTCGGCGCTTTTCCTGCATGGCAGAGCCGCTGGTTCATTCCGTATGCAAGATGGCCGCCCATCGAATGCCCTGCTAGGTAGTCAATTCCTGGTCGATAGAAGGTCTCAATGGCTTCGATAAAAATGGTGACAAGCTCTGTGTAATGAAGAAATTGTGGTTCTTCATCCTCATATAAGCCTGGTGACTGCAAAGCGTAAACGGCTCCTTGATGTGTCATGAGCTTAGCGACATCGATATAGCCCATCACCGTCCCCCCGGCAGGTGGTGCAAAGAAAATACTCGGTTCAGCTGGATCGCCTTTTTTCAGCTCGATCACATAGTCCTTCGGTTCTCTTTCTACGTGATCGCCGGTTTCTGGCAATGTGTCCAAGTAAGCGGCTAACTGCGCTGGCGCTGGATGCATGAAAATCCATTTTGGATCAACACGAACGCCTTTTTCTTTTAATTTGGCAACAGCCTGGATACTCATAATCGAATCTCCGCCTAAATCAAAGAAGGAGTCATGCACGCCAACTTGTTTCACACCAAGCACTTCCATGAAAGCTGAGACAACCAGTTGTTCCGTTTCAGTTGCCGGTTTGCCGGTTTCATGAGAGGAAGAGATCATTTCCGTCGGTTCTGGCAGGGCTTTTTGATCGACTTTCCCGTTCGTTGTGACTGGAATCGCATCCAGTGCGATAAAGTAACTTGGAATCATATAGCTTGGCAGGCTTTCCTGTAAAAATGCTTTCCAGCCCGGAACAGGATTCTCCCCATCTGTGACAAGGTAAGCCGCCAGCCGTTTTGAACTGCCATACGTTTTGGCGATGACTGTACATTCTTTTACTTGCGGATGCTTGAGCAGGGCTGTCTCAATTTCTCCACATTCGATCCGGTAGCCTCTAATTTTCACCAAATTGTCTTTTCGGCCGAGATATTCTATGCTGCCATCTGACCGCCATTTCCCTAGATCACCTGAACGATACAGCTTGTCTCCTTTTAAAGCCGGGAATGGATTGTCAATAAACCGTTCCTGCGTCCGTTCTGGGTCATGGAGATACCCTTTAGCCAGTCCTGTTCCGCCGATATAGATTTCTCCCTTTACGCCTGCTGGTACTGGTTTGAAATATTCATCTAGTATGACGACAGTCGAGTTTGCCACTGGGACCCCAATTGGAACTGATCTTGCATGCTCTGGCACGTGTGTGACTTGATGAGTTGTCGCTAAGGTCGTGTTTTCTGTTGGACCGTAAGCATTGACGAGTACACCTTCCATATGTGGCAATGCCTTTCGGGCATGCTCACTTGACATGGCTTCTCCGCCAACGAGTAAGGTGCGGTAGCCTGCCACACTTTTTGGGTCGTGCTCAATCAGTCGATTGAATAATGCGGTTGGCAGACAGTTGGCTGTCACTTGATGCGTTTTGATCAACCGAGTTAATTCGTCCATATTCAGTGCTGCATATTTTGGGATCAAAATCAGCTGACCGCCATTCAGCAGCATTCCCCATAATTCAAATGTAAAAGCATCAAATGCATAGTTTGACAGCTGAAGCATCTTATCTTCTGAGCCTAGTTCAATATAGTTTGTTTCTCTAACTAAGCGAACAACTCCTGCATGGGGGAGCATCACGCCTTTAGGTGTGCCAGTTGAGCCTGATGTGTAGTTGACATAGGCCAGCTGGTCTCCTCCTATGATCGATTTTTCTCTTTCATACACTGCGTCTGTTTCTGGTAATGGCTTGTCCATTTCAATCTTTGTACCTGTAAAATCTACTAGACGCTCTGCAAAATGAGACTGGGTTAAGATCACATCACTTTGTGTATCACGAACGATCAGACGTATTCGTGCATCAGGATATTCAGGTGACATCGGAACATACGCAGCACCCGACTTGACGATCCCTAGTACCGAGACAATCATGTCAAAGGAACGGTCAAAGAGCATCGGTACAAGTGAACCTGGTCCAATTCCTTTTGACTGCAAGTAAGCAGCAAGTTGTGTTGCCTTCTCATCCAAGGCTTGATACGTCATGTGCTCTTCCATATAGGACAAGGCAATGCGCTGCGGATCACGCTGTACCTGTTCTTCAAACAACTCTTGAAGCGTACACTTTGGATAAGACGTTTCGGTTTGGTTTTTGCCTATGATCATCGCATCCTGTTCTGCTTTGTCCATTAAGCAAAAATCAGCAAAAGTGCGTTCAGGCTGAGCCGTCATGCCATCTAACAGGTGGAGATAATAATTCATATAACGATGGATGGTTTCTTGATCAAATAAATCCGTATTGTATTCCACATGAATAGACAGCTGATCTTCCTGTTCAAATACATGCAGAGTCAGATCAAATTTAGATACTGTATGATGAACCATCACATGTTCAGTTGTCAGCCCTTTTAGGTTTACCTCTAACGAATCTGTTACATATCCCATGGCGACTTGGAAAATAGGTGATCGACTTAAATCTCTATCAATTGAAAGGTCATCGACAAGCTTGTCAAATGGATAATGCTGATGCTCAAAGGCTTTTAATGTCATCTCTTTCACGTTTTCCATTAAATCAGCAAATGTATCCACTTTTGAGACGTCCTGTCTCAGCGCGAGTGTATTCACAAACATCCCAACGATCTGCTCTGATTGTTCGGCATCGCGTCCTGCGATAGGCGAACCAACGATGACATCTGTTTGCCCTGACAGCTTGTGAAGCAGAACGTAATACGCTGACAGCATCGTCATGAAGAGCGTTGTGCCCTGCTGCTTGGACAAGGCCTGCAAGCGCCGGACAAGCGGTTCATCCAGTACGATTTGCTCTGTAGCTCCGTTGAATGTTTGAACCGGCGGACGAAGGCGGTCAAACGGCAGCTCTAACACCGGAAGCTCTCCTTGTAAGGTATCAAGCCAATAGGTTTGGTCAGCTTGATGATGCTTTAATTGTTCATTTTCCCAATGAACATAATCTGTCCATTCAATTTCAAGCGCTGGGAGCTGAGGTGTTTTCTCTGCAAGCAACGCGTCATATACCACTTCTAGTTCCTGAATGAGCAGGCTGAGCGACCATGCATCTGAAATGATGTGATGCTGTGCGCAAAGCAGGTAATATTCCTCTTTGCCCATATTCACAATTGTCCACTGTGCAAGTGGGCCTCTTTCTAAATCATAGATGCGGTTCGCTTCTTGATGAATGAGCTGCTCCAGTCTTCTCGCTCTTGTTTTTTCATTAAATAATGAGAAATTCGCAACTGTCACTGATGGCGGCAGGTCTTCACGAATGAGTTGAACCGGCTTGCCGCCAAGTGATTTGAATGTTGCGCGCAGTGCCTCATGACGCTTCGTTAAATGACCAATCGCTTTCGTTAATGCTTGAATGTGTAATCGTCCTGTCAGCTTCCAAGCACCTAATATATTGTAATGGTGGCTCTTTTCTAATGTGGATAAGAACCAAATCCGCTGCTGGGCATGTGACAGCTCATAGCTTGTTTGCTTTTCCAGCTTTGGAATCTTGGCTTCAAGAACGGCTGGAGCTCCTTTGATGTCCTCGACCATTTGCGCCAAATGTGCCAGATGTTTGCTTTCAAATAGTATTTTTAATGGTGCCTTGATTGAAAACTCATGATTGATGCGGGAAATCGTTTGAGTCGCCTTTAATGAATGTCCGCCAAGGTCAAAAAATTGATCCTCTTTGTACACACGATCTACTTCTAAAATGTCCTCCCATATAGCCGCAAGCACCTGCTCTGTCTGCGTTTCTGGTAATTGTTTTTCAAGCTGGTGTACGTTTTTATGATGATTCAGCTCGAGGGCTTCATGATCAATAGAGCCATCTTGTTTTTTCGGTATATCCGGTAGTTGTCTGATCTCCCAGTCACCCACTGTTACGCCCGTGATATCGTCAAGATTCACTTCTTTACCGGGCTGAACAGTATAATAAAGCTTTTTCTCAAAATGCGGCATTGGAGCTGGTTGAAGATGCCCAGCGATTTCCGGATTCGCTCCGTCCAAGCCGATAAATAGGTGCGCTTCATTTAGCCGAATACCTAGACATAATGAGTGAAGACCTTGTTTCTTTCCAATCATTTGAAATCCCTTGCGTACGGTTAGTGCTGCCCCGGTATGTCCCTTAGACAAACCAAGATTATCCCACATGCTGAAGTTCAAAGAGATCGCTCTTCTTCCCTCTTGAAAGGTGAGAGCGTGCGCGAGTCCATCTAAAAAACTGTTCGCCGCAGAGTATGCCCCGAATGTTGTACCGCCAAAAAAGCCATTGACCGATCCAAAAAAGACGAGTGGTACTGTCGGATCATGCTTGAAGGCTTCCTGCAGCACCCAGGCTCCGTCTGCTTTTCCTGATAATTCTTTTGTGAAATCTTCCTCTGATGTATGAGCCAGTGTATACTTGTCCGCATGCTGAAAATGCTCAGACACATTGCCAGCTCCGGCTAAATGGAGCGCTCCCCGGATCGACTGTCCAAAATGCTTTTCCGCTTCATAAATCGCCTGCTCGACATCGGATAAATGGGTCACATCGGCTTGGACATAGATGACGTCTCCAAGACCTTTAAGCTGTGAGAACGCCTTTTCCTTTTCCCCGTCTTCTTCAAGAGGCGTCCGTCCAATTAACACGAGCTTTAAGCCAAATTGGAGCATCTGCTTAGACAGCTCAAACCCAATACCGCCAAGTCCTCCAGTCAGCAAATAAAGACCTTCATATTCTAAAAATCCTTCTGTTTGAGGTGCTTCGATCATATCGACTTTTTCCAGCTTTGGTACGAGACGATGCCCCTGTCGGTAAGCCACCTCTGATTTCATATGAATCGCAGACAGTTCTTCAGCTATGCGTTTGGCATCCTGTTCCACATTCTCCGCTTCAATATCAATATGAGACACCTCTGCCCCTTCCCATTCTTGCGGGATGGTTTTTAACAGACCGACCAGCGCTGTTTTTGCAACATGAAGATCGTCTTGCGGGTTCACAAATTGACCACCTTTTGTCACAACGGCGAGACGGATCGGCTCTTGGTTTTCTTGTCTCAGCGCTTGATATAGATACAAAATGGATTGGCTGGTACTTTCATGCAGTTCTTTGAACTGAGCAGGATCAACGATCTCTTCTTTGTCCGACACATTCCACAGATGGAGCATGCGGCCGGTCTTTAGTTCATCTGCTTCAAGCGCTGCAATGAGCCTGACGTAATCCCCCTTGATTCTCGGATTCATCTGATACATTCCTTTTGACAGGCGTAAAAATTCATGCCCCTTCTTCACAGAAACATAGGGCTGATTCGTTTGTTCGAATTGTGCGTAAAGCGATTGGTAAAGACCTTTTTCATCCTCGAAAACGAGTATATGATCAATGGAAGCTGGCTGAGACGGACCGATATGTTCCTTCGCCCATATGCGTTTGAAAAACCAATCTGGGAGTGTTTGATCATTTTCTGAGGCAAGATCAAGTGCACGTTCAATGTCGCGGAACACTCCATCTTTAAGCGCCGCGCCTAACTGGGCACGCTGAATTTTCCCACTTTCTGTTTTCGGAAATTGGTCTTTTTTCACCGGAATGATATGATCAGGCTCTATCCCAATTTTTCGAATGATCGCCTCTCTAATCTGCTGAATCATCATGATTTGATCCTCTATCGAATCCTTTTGTGAGACAAAAAAGACGGCGAGCGTATCGTTGCTTGATTCCGGATTATAAATGCCGTACGCAGCGGCAAAGGTGACTTCAACCCCGTCAACTTCTTCCACAACGGCTTCAATTTCGTAATTCAAATAGTTCGCTCCGTTGATGACGATGATGTCCTTTTCCCGGCCTGTAAGGACAAGACGCCCTTCGTGAATAAACCCTAAATCCCCTGTGTGAAACCAGCCGTTTTCCGCAAATACTTCTTGATTGGCTTCCTCATTTCGATAGTAGCCCATCATGATCGTTGGGCTCTTCACCTGCAAGCGCCCCACCTGATCTTCTGGCAGTACCTGGTGATGCTCATCTACAATCCGAATCCATACAGAAGGAATCGGCGCACCTACTTCTGTAAACGTCATCTTGTGCGGATGATCATGCGCTACATATTGAATCTCACTTGCTAACGAGGTCTGGTCGATGGTCAGCTGTCCATCCTGATCACCCTGCCGCATGAATTCCTTTGACTGAACAATGGCTGAGGATGTTTCTGACATACCGTAAGCCGGCACCATCGCATGGCGGCTTAACCCGTGCTGACCCATGATATGCATGAAGCGCTGCGTTACTTTTGGAACCACCGCTTCGGCTGCATTCATGATATAGGTCAGGGTAGAGAGATCCCAGCTCCCCTTGCAAATCTCGTCCTCATATTCATTCATCATGGCAAAAGCAAAGTTTGGTGCCCATGTTCTGGTGACGCCGTATGTTTCTATCCAATCAAGCCACACCATCGGCCGCTCGATAAATTGATCAATGGATGGACTAATCTGCTGGCAGCCTAGGTAAACATCATGTACATGAAACATGACAATACCTCCTACATGGTCAAGCGGCATCCAGTTAAGCGACACATCCTCATACGTAAAACCATTTGCCTGCTCAAAGGAGATGATTCTAGACAAAATACTTTGATGGTTGTGACGGATACATTTTGGTACACCCGTACTTCCTGAAGATAGCAGCTGAAGCACAGGCTCATCCGGCTCCGGCTCATAATGCTGTTCATCTGGTTCACACGCCAGCAATGTTTCGATTGTTAAAATAGGAATCGCTTTTGATTCAAATGTCTCTCGCAGCCCGGCAATCTCCTCAGCACTCGCTTCGTTTGTAATGATGAAAGGTTCGTTTTGCAGCTGAAACACTCCCTTCAGCTTGTTCACACCTTGATTCATTTCATCATACACAGGCGGCACAGAGACTGGGGTTGGAATGATTCCACCGAGAATACAGCCCCAGAACACCGTGATAAAATCGTGATGATCTTTCAATTGTAGTAACACTTGATCACCGTTTGTCAGTCCTGCTGCCCTTAATCCAGACAGGACCCGTTCAGCGCCTGTTAGTAGTTCAGGGTAGGTTTGGTTCACCGTGTGACCGCCTTCTTTGATATAAGTGACCCCGCGGTCAGGTGACATAAAGGCTGCACGGATCAACACCTCTGTCAGTGTGACAGGTGTACCTGGTTTTTCGATGACATCACCGCCGTAAACTAGTGCTGGCGGTTTTTCATGGGCAGATGATTGTTTTGTTTCGCTGGCTTCACCCTTTGAGATCGATTCGTTTCCTTGAGTACGCTGTCTATCAGGGAATAAGTCATCTAAATGATAGGGCGTCTGTCTTTCTGTCTGACTCTCAATGAAAGCAGCCGCTTCCTCTACTCCATCTATGTCTTTGGTGCGTTCTTCTATCTTTCTTAATTCCTCTTGATCTAGTAGATCAATTGAAAGCAGTGCCTCTGTATCGACTGCTCCACTTTCTGTCTTTGGCAAGGAAGGTAATAAGACGAGAGCGGCTGGCACTTCATAAGGATGAAGCGGGCCGTTCATCAGATCCTCCCTTGTCAGCGAAGGGTCCTTCGCCTGTGCAAATAGCACAAGCGATAGGCCGCCCTCTTGTTTTTTCTTCGGGATCAAAACACATTCCTCTAGGGGAAAGTGAAGCATGATGACGCGCTCTACTGCTTTGAGATCGATTCGTTTTCCGTTGATTCTGACGATATGATTTGCTGCATTTCCTTTTCGTCTACTAACTAGCATTCTTCTTCTCCTCCTACATCCAATCCAAAATCTGAATCTTGCTTTTTTCAGTCCAAACGCCGACATCCCCTGTCGGATAGAGGTATTCGCCTGTTTGATGTTTGAATGGATGCGGAATTTTATGCGTCTCCATCCAATCAGCAAGCTCCCCACAAAGTGCTTTGATATCCTTTGCGCCGATAAAGATATCTCCAGGAAAGCCTATCGGCATGAGCTGATGCTCTTCACTCAGGACATAAATGTCCGTTTCACAGGAAGGATCATGCACACCTGAGTAAACCTCTTCTTGGTCTGGGTACAGCACGCTGACTTGTGCGTTTCTCGCCCAATCGCTGATCATCCGTTCTTTTTCTTCATTTGTCACGATCGTGAAGGAAGAGAGGGGTGTCTCCACTTGTTCTGTCATGGCTTCAAGTGTGTGAATCAGCTGCTGCATCAGCGTCTGTATTTGCTTTTCTGTATATTGATTTAAACGGTATGTGACCCGAAGCTCCAGCGTATCTCCCGGGACAGCCACAAGGGTTAAGTCATAATTCGTTTCTTCATGGCTTGCGATGTCTAAGATGCGTACGCCATACGGCTCAATGGATTCAATCGGATAGTTTTCAAACACGACAATGCTGTCAAACAATGATTCTCCACTTGGGATATCGGTCATCTGCTGAATATCTGGCAGCACCGTATACTCAAATTCCCGCATGTGAAAAACGGTTTCCTGCGTATGTGCCAGCAGGCGGGCGATGGTCCAGTCTGGTGCAATCGGCAAACGGAGCGGCAATGTGTTAATAAAGAGCCCTGTCATGCTTTCCACCTCTGGTAAGTCCGCTGGCCGGCCAGACACTGTCACACCAAATATGACATCCTCTGAGCCTGAATGAAGGTGCAGGAGCAGTCCCCACGCTGACTGTATCAGTGTGCTCATCGTGACCTTCTGCGTGCCTGTCATTTCTTCCAGCTTCCGCTGCATCTGGGGCGTCAGTTTGACGCTGACCTGCGTGATACCTGCTTCTTGATCCGAAGCATGCTCGCCGTCTCCAGGAAGCGGTGTTGCTTCCTCTACCCCTGACATATAATGTTTCCAAAACGCATGCGCCTTCCCTTGATCCTGCTTTTGCAGCCACTCAATAAAATCTTTATATGGACGTACAGCAGGAAGGCTGATCTCTCGTTCGTCCACAAGAGAACGATACAGCGCAAAGGATTCTTCAATAAAGCTGAACAAGCTCCAGCCATCTATTAAAATGTGATGAAAGCTAAAGACAAACGTGCATTTTTTCTCATCACAATGGAATAAAGCAATGCGAATGAGCGGTTCATCAATATGTTCTAAATCGAAATCCTTTGAACGATCGGATACTAAATAGTGTTCAATGGTCTCCTTCCGATCCGTTTCACTCAGGTGGCGCACATCGTGCTGAGTGAGATGAATGCTTCCTTCTGATTGAATCAACTGGACAGGCTCCTTTAACCCTTCCCAAGCGAATCTTGTCCGCAAAATTGAATGACGTTCTACAAGGAGATTCCATGCTTGTTCATAGGCCTTGCCGTCCGTTAAGCCTTCGAGCGTCATATGCACCTGACCAAAGTAAGCTTGTGACGCTTGATCTAACAGTGCATGAAACAGCATCCCTTGCTGCATTGGAGACAGTGGATACACATCGACCACATTGTCTGGAAGCTCGTCTATTTGCTTTTGCGTGAGCTGAACCATTGGGAAATCAGATGGTGTAAAGCCGCCTCTTGCCTCTATACAATGCGTCAGAATGTCCTCCATTTTTTCTTTGAAACGCTCAGGTAACAGGCGCACATCTTCATGCTGGAGCAGCTCTCGATTGATCATAAAATTCATTTGAAGCTGTCCATTGACAACGTATCCGTACACATCAATCAAATGCTGCCTTTCTGCTTTCGGATCGTGTACATACCCATTTCGTTCATCTGCTAAATAAAGCTTTACCTCGCCATCTGTCTGATCTAACTGTCCAAGGTAATTAAAGCTCATCTGCGGCGCTGCCGTTTTGAGTAAACGAGATTCTGTCATGTATTGAAGTAAGCCATAGCCGATTCCCTTTTGCGGCACTGCTCTTAAGGTTTCTTTGACGTCTTTGATTTGTCTTTCGATATCGGTTTTGATAAAAGGAATAAAAATAGGATAAGAGCTTGTAAACCAGCCGACTGTCCGTGACAAATCCATCTGTTCAAATAAATCCTCGCGTCCATGCCCTTCTAACGTCATGAGTATTGGCTTTCCAACGGCTTGCGTGAGTCCTGATAAGAGTAAATCGTTTACCTCTGTTCGGTACGTTTGAGATGCCTGCCTTAGTAAAATGTCGGTTTGTTCCTTCGTCAATTGAACAGACAGGATATCTGCATGTTCTTCTATATTAGAAAGCGCAGGCGTGTGAAAAGGGGAACCCTCTTCCTCTTGATCCGTGATCTTTTGCCAAAAAGAGGCCTGCTCTTGTAATTGATCTGTTTGTGCATATTCATATAGTGCATCTGCCCACTGCTCATAGGAGGCGGTTTTCTTTGCAAGTACTATGTCCTGCCCCGCAGCAAGCTGCTTCAGTCCATTTAATACATCTTCCTGTATAATGCGCCACGATATTCCATCCATGACGAGATGGTGGGCAGCGATGAAAAGCTCTGATGTGTCATGACTTGTGTGAAAAAGAATCACCTTGATCACTTCTCCTCGCTCTAATGACAATGTTCCTTGACAAGCGCCTGTCTCTAATCGGATTTGTTCAAGCGCTTCCTCCTGAGAAACATCCGTCAAATCAAAGCATGTGATACAAGGGGTGATGCCGGGCTCACGAATCGTTTGGATCCACGTGCCATCTGACTCTTTTGTATATGCCGCTCTCAGCATATCGTGATGATCGACAAGCTTTGAGAGAACCTGTGTCAACTGCTTTAGCGGCACGGACTGCTTGAATTCGAAATGTGCCGATAGATTCCAATAATCTTGGTTTGTCATCGATTGCTCAAAGAACCAAGATTGGATCGGAAGCAGACGAACATCTCCTGTAATAGGTGACTGATCATAAGACACTGAGACATCTGCCTTTTTCATGGCGCGGGCAAGCTGTGAAATGGTCTGCTTTTCAAACACATCTCTCGGCTGGATGGTGTAGCCTTCCTGTGCTAAGCGTGCCACCATTTGTATGACAATAATGGAATCTCCGCCAAGCTCAAAGTAGTTATCATGTACACCAATAGAAGGAGCACCAAGCAGCTGAGACCACACTTTTTCTAACACTCGTTCTTCCTCACTGGCTGCCCTGTCAATTGGCGTATCCACTTCTTCCTGCCTCCACTCTGGCGGCGGGAGACGCTTTTGGTCTACCTTGCCGTTTGGCGTGAGCGGCAGTTCATCCAGCTCCATCAATAGGCTTGGCACCATATAATCTGGCAGCATTTCTTTTAATGCTTGGCGAATGGCCTGCTGGGTCCATGCTCCTTTTTGAACAAAATAACCGATGAGCCGCTTATGACCACTCTCGTGCTGATGCGGAATGACCGCACATTCTATGATGTCTTCAAAGCTCAGCATAGCGGCTTCAATTTCTCCGCATTCTACGCGGTGTCCGCGAATTTTCACTTGATGATCGATTCTTCCAAGGCAGTCGATGATGCCATTTGACAGCCAGCGGCCCATATCACCTGTTTTATATAAACGCGCTCCTTCTTGGAAAGGATGCGGGATAAATGATTGCGTTGTTTTTTCTTCATCTCCAAGGTAACCAAGTGCAAGCCCTGTTCCGCCAACGTAGATCTCACCGATCACGCCTTGCGGGACTGGCTGCAGCTGGTCATCTAATACATAGGCTTGTGAATAAGCGATTGGCTGGCCGATTGGAACCGTCGCCTGACCTTCGTCCAATGCCCGAATGTGATGCACACAGGAGAATGTCGTGTTTTCAGTTGGTCCATAGCCGTTTAAAAGCCCTTCAGGCAAATACGGCAGTGCTTTACGAATATGAGCGGCTGAGAGCGCATCTCCGCCGACCAATAATGCATCGAATCCAGATAAGGCTTCAGGATGCTCCTCTGTTAACCGGTTGAACAGCGGCACCGTCAGAAATCCTGTTGTGATTTTATAAGATTTCAGCGTATCAGCCAGCGTATCCATTGATAAAATCGTATTTCGTTCGGTGAGTATCAGCCTTCCCCCGTTCAGAAGGGCTCCCCATATTTCATACGTAAAGGCATCAAAAGAGAAGCTCGCGATTTGTAAAATGCGCGTATGTTCATCAAGGGTGACATAATCCGTTTCACATACAAGCCGGATGACCGCTTGATGCGGGATCAGAACCCCTTTTGGCTGTCCAGTCGATCCCGATGTGTAATTGATATAAGCAAGCCCATCAGGTTTTAAGGCAGCGGACATGAGTTCAGCTTCTGATAAAAACTCTTCATACCCCTCGTCAAGACAAATGAGCTCGGTTTGACTGATCGACACCTTTTTCAGCCATTCGTTTTTTGTCAGCAAAAGCTGAATGCCTGTATCCTTCAGCATATAATCAATGCGTGATTCTGGATATTCAGGATCAATTGGCACGTAAGCTCCTCCAGCTTTCACAATTGCCAGCACCCCAAGAATCATTTCAGGCGACCTGTCGATCAAAAGCCCGACTGGTTCATGCGGGTTGACGCCACGCTGCTGCAAATAGGCGGCAAGCCGATCGACTTTCTCTTGTAACTCGCGATACGTCCACTGCTCTCCCTGGGATTCGATAGCAACGGCATGAGGTGTCTTTTTCACTTGCGCTTCAAATCGTTCCGTAATCAGAAGTGAGCCTGCTGGTTGATCCGTTTTGCCGCTCCATTCATAGAGCAATTGATGCTTCTCTTTTTCTGGTAGGAAATTCATTTGTCTGATCGGCTGCGCTGGATTTTCACAAATACTTTCGAGCAGATGCTCATAGTAACGAAGGAATCGATCCATCGTGCCTTCAGAAAATAAGTCCGCATCATACTCAAGTTTTAATTGAAGACCCTCATCCCCTTCAAAAACAAATAGGGATAGATCGAATTTAGCTGTATCGTTATCTTCAATGGCTAAAACCGATGTCGCCTCCCCCATTGGAGATGCTTCCAGCGGTAAGTTTTGCAGAACGAACATGACCTGAAACAGCGGCTGCTTACTGGCATCACGGACAATGTTCAGTTCATCTACCACCATCTCAAACGGCACATCCTGATGCGCATAAGCGCCGACTGTTGTCTCTTTCACTCGCTCTAATAGCTCTGCAAATGCAGGATTCCCGCTATGGTCGATCCGAAGTGCCAATGTATTCACGAAAAACCCGATCAAATGCTCCATCTCAGTCCGATTTCTTCCAGCAATGACCGACCCAATCACAAACTCATCCTGTGAAGACAATCGATGTAAAAGCGTAGAGAAAGCAGAAAGTAAGGTCATATAAAGTGTGCTGTCTGTTTTCTTGGAAAGTGCAGCGAGCTGCTCAGACAACGACTTCGACAAGCGGTATTTTTTCGTTTTTCCTCTGTAGGATTGAACGGCCGGACGCGGATGGTCATACGGCAATACCAAGTCTTCCACAGGTGCCGCAAATTGCTCCTTCCAATAAGAAAGCTGCTTATGCAGTGTCTCTCCTGTCAAATACTCCTTCTGCCATAGCGCATAATCGGCATATTGAATAGGCAGTGGCGGCAGGTGAGGCTCTCGCCCTTCAATCATCGCTGTATACCATTCGGATAGCTCTCTCGCGGCAATGCCGATCGACCATCCATCTGACACGATGTGGTGAATGGACATCAGCAGCACATGATCTGTGGCCGAAAGCCGAATAAGCTTCACTCTAAAGAGCGCTTCATTTTCTAATTGAAACGGTGTGCCCGCCTCTCTTTTCGCCCATTCAGCTGCTTTTTGTTCTTTTTCTTCCTGTGAAGCTATGTCTGAAAGATCCACCACCTCAAGCTCTGGATTGGTCATATGTTCATGAATGATCTGTACCGGTTCATCTCCGCTCATTGTAAAGGATGTTCTGAGCGATTCATGTCTTTGCACCATATGCTGCAGACTGCTATGAAGCATCTTCACATCTAAAGGTCCATTCATTCGAAAGGAAATCGTATTATTGTAAAACGGCAGATCTGGCTCTAATTGATAGAGAAACCATTGTCTTTTCTGGGCGTAGGACATCGGTATCTTCTGATCCTTTTCCATTTTTCTGATCGGAATCGCTTCATCCGTTTTGGCATGTGAATCGATCCAGTCCGCTAATTCCCCAAGTCTCGTATGTTCAAAAAGAACAGCGAGCGGCACGTCAAATCCCGTTCTTTGTCTTACCGCAGACAGCATTTGCGTTGCCTTGAGCGAATGACCTCCCAGTAGAAAGAAATGATCACCGCAGCTGATATTTGAGACATCGAGCAGCTCTGACCAAATGTGTGCCAAAAGTTTCTCCGTCTCTGTTTGAGGTGCTCTGTCCTCTGAATCCTGTCCGCTTTCTTCTATTAATTCATTGAAAAACGCTTCGTCCGGCACCCCGTCTTCTGTTTCTTTCCAACATTCCTCAGGATAGAGATGCACGGAGTATTCACCAGATAGACGAGACTGTAAACACGTATGAATGGAATGATACAGCCGTTCTTCAATCGCCTTTGTTTGATCGGTTTTGAAAAAGACATAAATGGCTTGCTCTTTTTGTATCTCAGCATGCACCATCTCCTGAATCTCTTTCTTCGACCGATCTAATCCCGTATAAATGAGTGAAGCATCTGTCATCAAACATGCCAGCATCGTTTGGAAGCCTGCCTGCTTTGAAATCGGGAGATAGCCTCTTTCTTTTAAAATGCCTTTGATCATGGAGCCTTCGCTCATTCCGATCTCATCCCACATGCTGAAACTAAAGCAATACGGCTTCACTGTAGATGTCAGCTTCTGATAATGAGCAAATTGTTCAACGAACTCATTAGCAGCGCAATAGGCGCCAACGGTCATACCGCCCTTTAACGTACGTGCTGACGAGCTAGAAAGGAATAAGACGTTTTGACGTTTGGAAGCAGCTTCATGAAGCGCAATCGTTCCATATACCTTTGCTGCGTACATGTCATGTAAAGAAACGGACGTCATGTCAGCAAGCAGCTCTTCTTGAATGATGCCAGCGAAATGAATGATGCCATCCAGCCTTTTGGCTCGAGCCACCTCCTGCCTGGAGATGAGGGCTTCAACCTCTTTCGCATCAGTGATATCCACTTTTTCATAAAGAACGGTGCCACCATGGTCTTTCGCCTGTTTCTCGAGTGAGGTCAATATGTCTTGCTGCTCCGCAGATAAAGCCTCTCGCTCCTTTCTCCCAAGCAACACGAGGTGTGCTTGATCAGATTTCAGCAGGTGTTCACTGAGGATACGCCCAATTCCGCCAAGCCCACCTGTCATCACATAGAGCCCAGATGCTTCAAATGGCGGTTTCTTCATCTTCTGTTCCTTTTCCAGATGAAGAGGTGTCAAAAGAGGAATATAACGAACACTCCCGCGATAAGCGGCAACATGACTGTATTTGTCATGTGTGAGTTCTGCCATAATCGCTGATGCATGGGAATCACTAGATGCCGATTTTGTCAGAGAAAAATCAAGACATTTTACCTTGATAAACGGCCATTCATGCTGAACAGCTGTCATCAGTCCCACTGTCGTCGCTTTTTCTACATCATGTGTGTGATCCTCCGGCAAATTCATCGCATGGGCTGAGACAAAGGTGACCGCCACAGGTTCCTCATAGACGGAAATCGCTTTTGTTAAAAATAATGCACTCATGCTGCCTGTTTTCTGTACTTGTTTCGCCTTGGCCACATGAAGCTTGTCTTCTTGGCTTGTATAGTTCCAAAGGTGAATGATGTGTTTCACCGAAACGCCATACGAACGGAGCGTCTCAAAGAGTTGTTCGTAGTCAGACGGCCGATTCGGGTGAATGATGAAGTGAGTATGAGTGAGTTGTGTGAATTCTTGACCCGGTTCAACCGTAATGCATGTTTGTTCGCTGTTTGAAAGAGATCTCAATTGATCTGCCAGCCCTAATGCGTCTGCAAAGATCACAATGTCCCCTGTTATTTGCTTTTCAGCTGCATCAAGCGGAGCAGGTGTCCACTCCTTTTGATAGCTCCAATCAGGCAAGGTGTGTTCATTTTCTAGTCTGATGTCCATTTCCTTGATGATTTCATCGAATTCGCCTTCCTGCCATCTTGTCTTGAGCTGCGCCCTTTCTATTTTGCCAGAGCTTGTTTTCGGAAATGCATGCTTCTGGACAGGAATAATGCGCCATGCAGACAGACCCATTTTTGTTGCAATATGGGATTTGATGTGCTGGCTTGCCCTCATGATATAAGAAGGCTCATATAGCTTCGGTGTAAAAAAGAGAATCAGTTCATCGGATGCAGAAGCCTCCATCCGAACGGAGCAAGCAGCCACAAAGCTCGTTTCTACTCCTGGCACTTCCTCTGCAATGGCTTCAATTTCATAGTTGTGATAATTTTTCCCGTTGATGATGATCATGTCTTTTTCTCTACCGGTTAACGTCAGCCTTCCTTCGTGCAGGAAACCTAAATCTCCCGTGTGAAACCAGCCATCCGTTTGAAATACTTCTTGATTCGCTTCGTCATTCTTGTAATAGCCCTTCATTGTCGTTAGCCCTTTGATTTGCACGCTGCCAATGTGATCTTCTAGAAGAAGCTCCTGCTGATGATTGACGATGCGAATCGTGATACCTGGAATCGGTCTTCCCAGCTCTGTAAAGCTGACAGTTCCCGTCTCACGCGCCTCAGCTGGTCTTAGCTGCTCTGTCAGCGATGTTTCTTCAAAGGTCAGTACCCCGCTGTTTTCATCTCCCCGCTCAATCGCAAAGGAGAAGACAACTGCTGATGAGATTTCAGACATACCGAAAGCCGGCCTGATGACATCTCCCTTTAAGCCGTGCGGAGCCAGCAGGTGTAAAAACCGGTGAATCGTCTTCGGTACGACTGCTTCTGCCCCATTGATCATGCAGGTCATGGCAGAAAGGTCCCAAGACCCTGAAGAGATTTCTTTCTCATAATCATTGATCATCGCAAACGCGAAGTTAGGCGCCCACGTCTTCGTTGCACGGTAGCGGTCCATCCAGTCAAGCCAGCGCAGCGGCTGAGCGATGAAATCATCTGTTCTTGCCCGAATCTGCTCACAGCCCGTATACACATTGACAAGGTGGAACATGACAATACCGCCAATATGGTCTAAAGGCATCCAGTCTAACGAGACATCCTCTTGTGTAAATTGATTGGCTGCCACCGTTCCTTTGACATTCGCAAGCACACTTCTATGAGAATGCTCTACGCATTTTGGCATCCCTGTACTTCCAGACGTTAAGATAAAAAAGACGGAATCATCTGGCGCCGCAGGATGAGCCTCTGTATCCCTTTCTAAAGAAAGCATCGGCTCGACTGCTGCTACATGTAATTGATCTGTGTGCCACAGTAAAGCTAAGCCTTGCACCTCTTCGATCAGTGATTCATCTGTTAAAATGAGCGGATGCTCTAGCAGCTCCCATGCATGATGGAGCTTCTTCACTGCGGCATTCATCTCCCGGTAGGTCGGAGCAGCCGATACAAGTGTCGGAACAAATCCGCCTAACACACATGCCCAAAAGGCAGTCACCATCGCATGATTCGATGAAAATTGAAAGAAAACAGGATCGCCTGCCTTTAGACCCAGCTCTCTTAAACCCGTCAGAACCCGCTCAGCGTCTTCCTTTAACCGCGCGTAGGATTGCTTGAGTTCGTTCTCGCTATTCACGATATAGGTGAGTCCATTTGTCGTTTTTGCTGCCTCTGTTAAGACGTCCTGCAAGGTCTGTGCTCCTGTTGTGACATCTAGATCCCCTCCATAGGAAAGGGCGGGCGGCATGTCAGCTAAAGCAGGCGCAGCCGTTTGCGTGTGTATCGATTCAGCTGCGGCCTCCTGCTCAAAATGATTGTCGAGAAATAAATGAGAGAGGTGATATGGCCGCGGTCGAATGGTTTTTTCACGCGAAAAAACAGCGAAGCGTTCAATTTCGTTGGTTTGTAAAATGGTTGTCTTTACATCTTGTAAAATCGCATCCATTGATTCATGTACACTAGATTGGTTAATGGTTGATGGTTTCATATGAGTTCCTTTCCTTTTTTGTCAGCCAGGGCTGCAAGACTGCACCCCTGCCTAACCTAAAGTTTACAAGACTGGTTCTCTATTTTTTTGATTGAATATCCTTTTGATCAGCTGTGCATTTTGAGCTGCACATTCTTTATGCTTGAACATTTCAGCGTGTTGACCGTAGCCTTGATATTGGCTAAAAGCACCAGTCGTCGCATGTTCCCAACCTTCCATCCAGTCCGGAATGTCCATTTGTTCTTCAGATTGGATGAAAGCAATATTTGCCTGTATCTCTCCTTGATTCACCCCCTTAACAAATGTTTCATAGTAGGCCCGTGTCTTTTGAGCAAGCGCTTCTTGGACGAGCTCCGCATGAGCCAATTCACTTTGCTTCGACTGATGGACAATCGCATCTATATCATCATCAATGGATCGTCCTTCTAAATCACTTTCTCCAATTTTCTTATAGGAGTCGATCATGATGACCTTTTCGACTGTACGCCCTGCTTGTTCAAGCGCTTGAACGAGCTCAAAGGCTAGATAGCAGCCGCCAGAGTACCCCATCAAAGTCAGCGGTCCTTCAGGCTGAAGATGCTGGATATGCTGAACGTATTGCGTGATTCGGTGATCAGCTTCTATAAAATCAAAGGCGATCAATCGAACACCATCGAGCGTTTTTGCTGCTTCCTGATAGATAAAGCCGTAGCCCGGTAATGGCGGGAGAGCAAAGACGGTTGGCGATTGAGATTCATTGAATACAAGATAGCCAGCGGCTTCCTGGTCCTGCTTTTGAATATAACGACTGATTGCTTCAATCGTTGGCGTCTCAAACAGCAAATGAATAGGCACCTGGACCTCGAATTCCTTCGACACCTTGGACAAAAGAGACATCGCTTTTAAGGAATGCCCGCCAAGC
This sequence comes from Bacillus pumilus, assembly GCF_024498355.1. Classification (GTDB taxonomy): domain Bacteria; phylum Bacillota; class Bacilli; order Bacillales; family Bacillaceae; genus Bacillus; species Bacillus pumilus_P. Next base: position 387,084 of record NZ_CP101833.1, on the reverse strand, counting down.
TCAAAAAAATGGTCATCCGTGCTAATATCATCTCGTTCAAGCACTTCCCGCCACATCACGAGCAGCTTTTGTTCTACTTCATTTACTGGCAGCTTCACATGGCGCTTTCCTTGCGGCGCCTCTGGCTTTGGCAGCTGGCGTTTATCAATCTTGCCATTTGTCGTGAGCGGCAGGTTATCGAGTCTGATTAGCTCATGAGGCAGCATATAAGCCGGAAGACGCTCCTTCAGCCCAGACTTGATCACATCGAGCTTGTCCTTCCATTCATCCTCACATGTGATATAGGCGAGCAGTCTTGTATGATTTGTTTCATCATGGTCAGCTATGAGTGCAGCTTGTTTTACACCTGGATGCACGAGAAGATGGGCTTCAATTTCTGTCAGCTCAATTCGATGTCCGCGAATTTTCACCTGATCATCTACTCTGCCTGCATACTCAATCAGACCGTCTTCTCGAAAATAAGCTAAGTCTCCCGTGCGATACAGCCTTTCACCCGCAGCGAATGGATGCGCGATAAAGGCTTGTTTTGTCAGGTCCGGACGATTCAAATACCCCTTCGCTAGTCCTTTGCCGCTAAGACAAAGTTCTCCGACCATTCCAATCGGCTGAAGCTGTCCTTGCTGACTCAATATATAAGCACTCGTCTGATTGAGCGGCTTCCCGATTGGAATAGAACGTGCCTCTGCCGGTATGGCTTCATCTACAGGATAATAGGTGGCGAAGACTGTTGATTCGGTCGGGCCGTATACATTGATCAGTCTGCCTTTCCCCATCACCTCAAAGGCTTTCCTCACATGCTGAACCGATGCCCGCTCTCCTCCAAACAGCACCTTACGCACACCGCGCATCCAGTCTGTCCCTTCATCAACGAGAAGATGGAATAAAGCCGTTGGAATAAACATGACAGAAATGCTTTCTTCTCTAATCAGCCCGGTCAGCTCGCGCATGTCTAAAATGGTCTCTTTTTTCGGCAGTACAAGCTTCGCACCGTTTAAAAGCGCGCCATATACATCAAAGGTAAAGCCATCAAATACGCTATTAGATAACGACAGCAATGTATCTGTTTCTGAAATGGTTAAGTAATTCGTATTTTTGACCACCCGGGCAATATTGGAATGGGTCGTCATGATGCCTTTTGGCTGTCCCGTTGTTCCAGATGTATACATGATGTATGCCGTATCATGTAAACCTGCTTCAAGCGGCAGATTCTCTGAGCTCATCAGTGAAATTTCCTGATCATCTGCAAAAAGATACGTGCCATCAAACGCGAGTGCCTTCGCCTGACTAATGAAGGTTGAGTGGGTCAGAAGATGCGTGGCCCTGCTGTCTTTCAGCATATATTGAATGCGGCTTTCCGGATAATCAGGATCAATTGGCACATAGGTTGCGCCTGCTTTTAAGACAGCAAGCAAGCTGACAATGAGTTCAGACGTGCGATCTGCTAAAATGGCGATGACCGTTTGAGGTGCAGCCCCATTTTTTTGTAAATGCCTTGCCAATCGATTGGCCTGTTCATTCAGCTCCGCATATGTCATCGTGTGCTCTCCCGCTGATAAAGCCACCGCATTCGGCTGTTTGCGGACATTATGCTCAAACCATTTAGACAAATAGAGCTGATCATGCTCAAGCTCAGGTGCATTCCATTCCTCAAGAATCAGCTGCTTTTCCTGCTTCGTCACGAGAGTAAGTGTGTGAACCGATTGATCTGGATGCTTGATCGCCTCTTTTATCAAAAGAATCAGTTGCTCCTTTAACCGGTGGACAAATGCAGGGTCAAATGCTCTTTGGTTAAAAGCCAGCTTCAATTGCAATTGTTCTCCGGGCGATGCAAGCAAATTGAGATCATAGTTCGATTTTTCATATACATTCATATCTTCCACAGTAAATCCTAGCAGTGCCTCTTGTTCATCCTTCTTTGCAGCTGGGACATTCTCAAACACCACAATATGATCAATAAGCTGCTGCTGACCTGTCTTTGCCTGAATATCATATATCGGGATATATTGGTGCGGTTCGGCCGCAAGAGACTGCTGCTGTGTTTCTGATAATAGAGAACAAAATGTCATCTGATCTGTCAGTTGAATTCTTCTTGGGATGACATTGATGAACAATCCAACCATCCGGTCAACGCCAGCCAAATCTGCCGGACGTCCTGACACAACCGTTCCAAACAGAACATCATTTGACCGCTGATACCTGCTCAGCAGAATCGACCAAACCGATTGAAGCGCACTGCTTAACGTGGCGTTCTGCTGCAATGCTAGCTCTGATAAAGCAGCCGTTTCTTCTTTGCTCATAGACCATTCGATTTCGCCTAATTCATACTCATTTGTTTGTTTTCGTTGTTCTTTAAAGGTCGATTGTCCATCAAATCCTGCTAATGATTGCTGCCAATATTGAAGTGACGCTTGTTTATCTTGTTTTTCCAGCCATTGAATATATTCTTTATATGGTTTGACAGGCTCTAGCTTGTAAGGCAGGTCATGCAAAAGCGCATGGTAAACCGCATATAATTCCTGCACGACAAGTCCAAAACACCAGCCATCTAGCAGGATATGGTGATAGCTCCATATCCAGCGATAGCTAGCAGGGCCCGTTTGGAAAACGGTGGCCCGCATGAGAGAATCCCTCGAGAGGTCAAAACCTCTCAGTTGATCTTTTTGTTTGAAAGCCTCAATACGCACAAGCTGTTCGTCTTCAGAAAGATCCTGCATGTCCACGACATCAAGTGTAAAAGGACGTTTCTTCAACACAACTTGGATAGGGCGCTTCACTTTTTCATGGAGGAACACGGTACGAAAAATATCGTACCGTTCCACGATGATATTCATGCTTTTTTCAAGCAAGTCATGACGAAGTGTGCCCTTGACGTTCATATCCATCTGCTCTACATAAAAACCCTTTTCTTGATGATGGAGGGTATGAAACAGCATTCCTTCTTGCATCGGTGACAGATAATACATGTCTTGAACTTGATCCCTTTTAAATTGACTCATCTATTTCATTCCTCCTTTCCCTTTTTTATGACTGATCTAGTGGTGTTAGGTCAATTTCTCCTCAAGCATGTCAAAGATATCATCCATTTCATCCATTTCAAGGTCAGCAGCAGAGAAGTCACTTGGCGTAAACTCTCGCTCGTGACGCGCTAAGCAATGGGTGATAATGGATTGGATTTTCCCCTTCAGCAATGCCATGAACTGCTGTATCGTCTGTTCTTCATATTCATCTGTACAATAGGAACACGACAAAATGAATCGATTGTGTTGAACAAGACCACTGAGATTCAGCTTATAGACAGCTTCTGAATCAGGGCTTGCTTGTCGTCCCATATCATAGGCGGACGGTCCAAAGAGTTCTGTCGTCACTTCCTGATCAATCTGCCCAAGATAGTTCAAGCTGATTTCAGGATGTATGTGTTGTGCTGCCGCCTCCGTAGCTGTCAGGTATTTTAAAATGCCGTAGCCAATTCCTTTATTCGGCACACGTCTCAGCATCTCTTTCGTTCCTTTAATAGCCTCAGTTATTGTCTGACCTGGCTTCGCTTCAAGAACGACTGGATACATACTCGTAAACCAGCCAACCGTGCGGGATACATCTAACCCTGATAAAATATCCTCTCTTCCATGACCTTCAATCTGCACATGTACATGAGATTGACCTGTCCATTCCTGAACAGCAAGACCGAGAGCACACAGGAGAACATCGTTTATTTCTGTTGTGTACGGAAGGTGAATATCGGTCAAAAGATGCTCAGTTTCTGTTTCTGTCAGATGCATTTGGATCGCTTTGGTTTGAGCGACTTTTCTTACTTTCACTTCATGATCAACAGGTAAAGTGGTAAATGGCATGCTGTCAATCTCTGTCCAATACTCATGTTGGCTTTTTAATGGCTGTGACTGCGCGTAGCGCTCAATCGCCTCTGCCCATTCTTTGAAGGAGTGGGTTTTTGGCGGCAGAACCAGTGTTTGTCCTTGTTCTGCCTGCTGATAAAGAGACATAAAGTCCTCTAGTAAAATTCGGCATGAGACACCGTCAATGACAAGATGGTGGGTCACCATAAGTAGATGATCACCGTTTTCTGTATGGAAACAAATCACTTTCATGAGCGGACCTTTTTGGAGGTTCAGCTGACGCTGATACTCATTGGCATATGTGGAAATGGCCTTTATCACGTCCTGCTCTTTTGAGACATCACGAGAAATAATCGAAAACGGTTCTGTGAGATCCCGCTGATTGTATTGCAGAATGTCATCATGCTCCTGCCTGTAGACCATACGCAGTGCATCATGATGTGAAAGTAATTTCTGCATCACTTGTTCTGTAATCGAAAGGTCAAATCCATTTGGCGCATGAAGCATCATCGAGAGATTCCAATGATGCTGGTCGCTGAATGCTCGCTCAAAGAACCAGCGCTGAATCGGCGTCAAAATGACTTCCCCTTCAACTGGTGACTGGTCGGCTTTCATTTGATCAGCTTCTTCGATATATGGACGGAGCTCCGCAATCGTTGGATATTGGAATAGCAGCTTCATATCGAGCTTCCAGCCCTCTTGCGTGAGCCTGCTCGCTATTTGAATGCCTTTAATCGAATCTCCGCCAAGGAAGAAGAAATGATCGTGAATGCCGACTTGGCTCACGCCGAGCACGTCTGCCCAAATGGCACAAAGAAGCGTTTCGACTTCGTCTCTTGGGGCTTCGTATGCCGTTTGATCCGCTTCCATATTTGGAGCTGGCAACGCTTTGAGATCGACTTTGCCATTTGCCGTCATTGGAAATTGGTCTAGGCTTATGATCCATGGTGGCACCATATATTCTGGCAAGGTGCGTTTTAAGCTTTCTTTTAAGTCTTCTGTTCCATTCTCCGTGATGACATATGCGGCAAGGGCGTCTTGATCGCTTGCATCTTTCACCGTTGTCACGACTGCTTCTTTTACTGAATCCAGTTCAAGCAGCTGAGCTTCAATTTCCGACAGCTCAATACGGAAGCCGCGGACATTGACCTGATGGTCTTTTCTGCCGAGATAGATGAGCTCGCCATCCTCTGTCCATTTCACCAAATCGCCTGTGCGGTACATGCGCTCCTCTGGATAAAATGGATCTCGTACAAATCGTTCGTCCGTCTCCTCTGGGAGATTCCAGTACCCTCTTGCCAGTCCTTTCCCCGCAATGACGAGCTCACCCGGTACGCCTGGCGGCGAGAGGTCATATAACGAACCCAAAATGTAAAAACGAGTATTGGCAATCGCTGTTCCGATAGGAAGCGTGCCTTGATCTGAATTGATGATACCGCTTGTCGCCACGACCGTATTTTCAGTCGGGCCGTAGTTATTCACTAGTTTGTATCGAACGGGCTTCACCTGTTTCAGCTTGTCTCCGCCTGTCAGTAAGTAGCGCAGAGAGTGATTGTCCATCGACATAAACTGCTCACATAGCTGAGTTGGCAGGAACGCAATGGTGATGCCTTCGTCATTGAAATACGTATTGAGCTTGATCATATCGAGGCGAATCCCTTCGTCGATAATGTGCAGCTCTGCGCCGGCGATCCATGTCGGGAACATCTCCCAAATGGAGGCGTCAAAGCCAAAGCCGGCATATTTGGCGGTTCGATCTTCATTCGTCACCTGGAAGGCATCATTGTGCCAGAAAGCAAGATTCACGAGTGACTGGTGCTCGACCATGACACCCTTCGGCTGTCCAGTCGTCCCGGATGTGTAAATCATATATGCGAGATCAGTTGGTTTGACATCAACCTGAACGTCTTGTGCTTCTCCTTCTGCGGCATCTTCTATCAACAGAACGTGACCTGTGAAAGAAGTTGGTGCATTGAGCTCTTTTTGGATAAGAAGCACTTCTGCCCCGCAGTCTTCCAGCATGTATGCAATGCGCTGCGCTGGATAATCGGCATCAATCGGCACGAATGCCGCACCAGCCTTGAGGATGCCAAGGACGGCGGCCGTCATGTCAAGGGACGGGCGGGTGAGAATGCCGACGCGATCTCCTGGTTTTGTGCCGTTTGAGATGAGTCTTGAAGCGACTACATTTGCCCGGTTATTCAGTTCTTCATATGTCCAGCTGGTTCCGCAGAAGGTCGCCGCTTTTTGATGAGGTGCTTCATGTGCCTGTGCCTCAATCAATGCATGAACGGTTTGATCTGACGGGACGTCGAGGACCGGTCCTGACCATTCGCCGAGCAGTTCCTTCTTTTCTTCTTTCGTTAAGATAGATAGCGCTGAAATTGGCTGATTCAGCTTAGCCAGCATTTCGTCTATGATTTGTTCAAAATATCGACTCCAGCGCTGCATGGTACTCTTTTTAAACAGTGCCGCTGCATACTCAAAGCGCAGGCCCACTTGATCTTGTTCTTCAAATACACCAAGAGTTAAGTCGAATTTTGCATGAACCGTGTCCTGCTGCTTTTGGGAGAGCTTTAGTCCATTCAGTTTCAGATCTGGTAACGTCAAGTCACGGTCATCCGTTGTCAGCATGACACTAAACAATGGATTGCGGCTCGTGTCTTTCGGAAGATCTAACTGTGAAACCAATTCCTCAAACGGGAATCCTTGATGTTCATAGGCTGATAGGTTGCGATCTTTCATTTTTTCAAGCAGGTGCTCGGCGGTTTCTTCCAGCTGCAATTCATTTCGAAGGGCCAGTGTATTCACAAACATGCCTGGAATCCGTTCGAGTGAAGCACGTGTACGTCCTGCTGTCACAGCGCCTATCACGATATCTGTCTGCCCAGTTAATTTATGAAGGAAAATGGCAAACGCGGTTTGCATCACCATGTTCAAGCTCACACCTTTTTCAGCCATGAGCGTTTTGATGGACTGCGTTTTTTCAGCAGATAACCATCTATCGACTCGGTCTCCTTCAAATGACTGAACACTAGGGCGCGGAAAATCAAGCGGAAGCGCCAAATCTTCTGGAGGTTGTGCATATTGCTCCAGCCAATACTGCCGCTGTTTTTCAAGCGATACTTGCTGTTTTTCCTCCTGCTGCCATACCGCATAATCCTTGTAGTGCAGCTGAACTGGCGGTAACGCCCTTTTCTCATACAGCTCTGCCAATTCTTGAACGAGCAGACTGCGTGTGACACCATCTGCAATGATATGGTGGATATCCATCATGAACACAAATTTCTCATCAGAAAGCTTTGCCACTCTCGCTCTCATTAATGGTGCCTGTTGTAATGAGAATGGTGTGATGAATTCCTCTACGACAGATTGCTCCTGATCGCTCTGTATTTCAACAACCTCTAACGTAAACGGTACCTGGCGATAAACTTTTTGGACTGGCACACCGTCAATTTCCACAAAGGCTGTCCGCAAAGATTCATGTCTTTCGATTAAAGCTTGAAGCGCTTCTTCCAGCTGCTGCAGATCAAGGCTTCCTTCCATCATTAAAACGGCTGGCATATGGTAGGTGACTGCGTCTGGATGCAGCTGCTGTAACACATACATACGCTTTTGTGCGGAAGAGACGGGATAGAAATCTTGCTTTTCCGCTGACTGAATGGATGTGACGACCGAAGAATCAGCTTCTTCCAAGTATGCGGCCATCGCCCGTATGGTTGGCTTTTCAAAAAGGACTTTGAGTGGCACATGCTTGTTTAGCTTGGCTTGCATCTTCGAAATGAGTACCATGCCTTTGAGGGAGTGACCTCCTAATTCAAAGAAATGGTCATGAACACCGATTTGTTCAACCCCAAGAACATCTGACCAAATGGCACAAAGCGTTTGCTCAAGTACCGTTTCTGGTGCTACGTGCGCCGTACGGTTCATATGCACCTCATGTGGAAGCGGCAGAGACTTCGCATCCACCTTTCCGTTTTGTGTGAGCGGAATGTGATCCACTTTGACAAAATAGGTTGGAATCATATAATCCGGCAGTGCCTCCGCAAGCTTTTCTCTAAACGCCAGCGTTCCAATGTGTTCAGGCGCTGTGTAATATAGCGCAAGCTCAGGTAAACGGGACAGGTGAAGCACTTTGACATACACTTCTTGAAGGGTTGAAAGTGCACGCGCGGCATGCTCAATTTCTTGTTTCTCAATTCGGTAGCCGCGGATTTTCACTTGATCATCTACTCTTCCAAGAAACTCAATGTCTCCATTTGCATGCTGTCTGACCAAATCCCCTGTCCGATACATCCGCTCTTGAGGGGAAAATGGATTTTCAAGAAAACGCTCTGCTGTTAATTCAGGCTGATTCAAATACCCTTTCGACACGCCTTCCCCAGATATATAAAGCTCTCCCGGTGCGCCATAAGGGACAAGGCGCTGCTCTCGATTGCATACGAGCGCTCTTGTATGAGCAATTGGCTGCCCGATTATAGAGCGTTCCTTTAAAGTGTCCAGCTCATGCGGTGTGATCAGCTTGGTCACTGTTCCGATGGTTGTCTCTGTTGGACCATAATGGTTCATCACTGCAACGCATGGATGCTGCTTCATAAATGTCTCAACATCCTCAGGGACAATGGATTCTCCTCCAAGTACAACAAGGCGTAAAGCGTCAAATTCATGATTCTTAGAATCTGCCATCATATGAAATAGGGATGGTGTCATTTTGATATAAGTCAATTCTTGCTCATCAATGAAACGCATGAGACGCACAGGGTCTGTATACACATCTTCACGAGGAACATAGAGTGTACCCCCTGCTTTTAAGACAGGGAAAATGCTTGTGTAACCGAGATCGTATGCATAAGAAGAAAGCAGTGCAGTTCGATCATATTCTTGCAGTGTTACCTCATTTGTCAGCCAGGTGACGTAGTGTGATAGATTACGATGCGTAAGCTGTACACCCTTCGGCTTCCCTGTTGTACCAGATGTATAAATCACATAAGCGAGCTGATCAACCGATACATCCGGCAGATCTAACGAATGGTTTTGGTGCACTGCTTTTTCGACATGTACCACTTGAAGAGACTGCTGATCCTTATATGAATGGGTATGCGTCTCATTTGTGACGATGACTTGTGCACCTGAATCTTCTAATGTATAGCGGATACGTTCGGCAGGAAAAGCCGGATCAATTGGTACAAATGCACCTCCTGCTTTCATCACACCGAGCATTGAGACGATGACATAAACAGAGCGATCAAGGATGAGCGCCACAGTACTTTCTTTCTCTACGCCTCTAATCTTCAGTTCACTGCTAAGTGCATTTGACATGTCATCAAGCTCGCGATAGGTGAGCTTCCTTTGATCATCCATGACCGCAATGGCATCTGGCGTTTCCTTTGCCTGACGTGAAAATTGGACATGAAATGGCTCATGACGATTCGTTTGCCCTTCATCTTTTTTCTCCAACCGCTCCATTTGCTCATGCTGGTCCAGTATATTGAGCAAGCCGATCTGTTCATCCGGATGGTGGATCGCCTCACGAATAATCGCCAGAAGATGAGTTCCTAACCGGCGGACGGTCTCCTCTTTAAATAATGCCGTTGCATAGTCAAGGCTCAGTTTTAATTCTCCCTCACGTTCAAATGCCTCTAGAGACAAATCAAATTTGACCGAGCGATGCTGAATGGCATAAGGCGATATGTGAAGATCGCCGAGCCTTAGAGCTGGAACCTCCATGTTCTGCATATTAAACGAAACGCTAAAGAGCGGGCTCCGAGTTGTATCACGATCTAGCGGAAGACGTGCAATTAGCTCTTCGAGTGGATAGCTTTGATGTGCAAAAGCCTCGACACTCGTTTCTTTTATTTCTTCAAGCAGCTGTAAAAATGATTTGGTTTGTTCTGGTTTCCCGCGCATCGCAATGGTATTGATGAACATCCCCGGCATGTCCTGTATATCAGGGTGTGTCCGCCCTGCAACAGGGGAACCAACGATGATATCTTCCTGCCCACTATAAGAAGCGAGCAGCACTTGAAATGCAGATAACAAGAACATATACAAGGTCGTATCTGTTTTCTGAAGCAATTCATGAATGCGCTGAGTCGTCACTTGATCACAGCCAAACATCACTCGTTCTCCGGCAAAATCACGTTCGGCTGGACGCGGATAGTCTGTTGGTAAATCTAAAACCGGTAATTCTCCTTCGAATTGCTTTAGCCAATACGCTTCATGCTCCCGCTGTTTCTCCGTCTCTTCTTCACTTAACTGCCAGACAGCGTAATCTTTATAATGAATGGCTCTTTCTGCAAGTGCTTCTCCATCATAGGCCTTCGCCAAATCTTGAATGAACGTCTTCATGGAGCTGCCATCTGTAATGAGATGATGTGCTTCCAATACTAGAAGATGACGGTTTTCATTGACTTTCAACAGCTGCGCTCGTAAAAGGGGTGCGGCTGTCAAATCAAATGGTGATTGACGTTCAGTAAGAAACGCCTCTGCATCTTCTTCCTTTATGTCATGGACGGGAAGGTCAAATGCAGCACGTTCATGCACCCTTTGTACAATGTCTTCTCCGTTCATATGAAAACTCGTTCTCAAAATTTCATGCGTTTGGATCAACTGATCAAACGCTGAGCTGAGCCGCTGATGATCGAGTACACCTTCAAGTGTTAATACGATCGGAATATGATAGTTCGTGCTGTCAGGTTCGAGTGTCTGCAAAATGTATAAGCGGCGCTGAGCTGGCGACACCGGATATTCTTCCGCCTGCGTTGCTGGCAAGATCGGATGGCCCTGTTCTTCTTGACCGTCCTGATCGATATATGCCGCAAGTGAACAAATCGTTGGCTTCTCAAAAATCACTTGAATCGGGACTTCCTTTTGAAACACCTCTTGAATCTTCGCTGACATCATCATCGCTTTTAGAGAATGTCCCCCAGCCATGAAGAAATGCTCGTTTACTCCAATCGTTTTCCCAAGGAGCTCCTCCCAAATTTGAGCGAGTGCCTTTTCCGTTTCGGTTTTAGGCGGAATGATCTTGATCTCTTCACGATGCGCTTCGTCTGGCTTTGGTAAGGCTTTTCGGTCTACCTTTCCGTTCGCTGTAAGCGCAAAGGCATCGAGCTTCATCACATGGTGCGGCACCATATAAGCTGGTAGCTCTTGATTGAATAAAGCTCTCACCTCTTCTTCTGTCATAGTCCCCGTGAAGTAAGCGGTGATTTCCTTTTCATCTGAAGAAGACTCATGGACGAGTACAACCGCATCATCTATGCCAGTCTCTTGCTGAAGCATCGTTTCAATTTCACCGAGCTCAATACGGAAGCCGCGAATTTTCACTTGATCATCTTTCCGGCCGAGGAATTCAATCTGGCCATCCGCGCCATACCTAGCCAAATCCCCCGTTCGATACAAACGTCCTGCCGGCTTAAAAGGGTCTGCCATGAATACTTGATTGGTCAAATCTGGACGATGGAGATATCCTCTTGAGACACCATCACCGCCGACATACAGCTCTCCTGGCGCTCCAATTGGCTGAAGTCTTTGATAGTCATCTAAAATGTAGGCTGACGAATGATGAATCGGCTGACCAATTGGGATCGTGCCCGTTTCATTCCCTCTCACTTCATAAATGGTCGAGATCGTTGTATTTTCTGTCGGGCCATATGCATTCAGTAATACAAGTGCTGGATGATTCTTTTTCACAAGCTCTGCACTCTTCACATTGATCACATCGCCGCCTGTGATTAATGTGGTTAATCCTTTGAACATCTGCGGCCGCTGCTGAGCCAGCTGATTAAATAATCCAGTCGTTAAAAAGAGCGCCGAGATCTGATGTGTTTGAATAAATTGTTCGAATCGATTGATATCCAATAAAGTATTACGGTCAACAGGATAAAGCGTCGCACCACCCAGCAGCGTGGTGAAGATTTCAAAGGTAATGGCATCAAAGCTGATTGCCCCTGTATGCGCCATACGATCCGAAGCGTTCAAACCCAATTTTTCCTGAGAACATGCTAATCTCACAATATGCTGATGCTCAATTTGAACACCTTTTGGCCGTCCAGTTGAGCCCGACGTATACATGATATACGCCAATTGAGAAGGAAACGTCCGGACTGAGAAGTCCACGTTTGAGCAATTAGACATTTCTGTCACATGAATAGCCTTGATGTTTTCGTAAACTGGCGGCTGACTGTCAGCATAAAGCAAAATCGATACGCCGCTGTCTTCAAGCATAAATTGGATTCTCTCCTCAGGCTGGGATGGATCAATCGGTACATAAGCAGCCCCTGCATGAAGAACTGCTAAAATGGCGATGACCGCATCTGCTGATCGGTTCATATACACCGCGACAGCATCCTCGGGCTGTACACCGTTTTCAACCAGACTGCCAGCTAATTGATGGATTTCTTGTCCAAGCTCTTCATATGTGAATGCTCGATCTCCTTCGACTAATGCCAGATGGTCAGGCTGCGCCTTGATGCGTTCCTTGAGAAGCTCAGGAATGGACAGGTGCTTCGGATAATCTCGCTCTGTCTTGTTCCACGCTTCAATCTGCTGCTTTTCTTCTTCCGTCATACATGTCACTTCATGAAGGCGTACGTCAGGGTTTTGGATGATTTGCTTCATGAGATGGGTCAGGTGTTTAGAGATATTTCCAATCACCTGTTCTTCAAAAGCTATTGCATTGTATTTCATTTTCAATGTCCACGTTTTACCTGGATAGACAAGGACATTCAAATCGAAATTCGTTTGTTCAAATCCATCCTTTACATCAATCGAGAAACCAAGACGTGCAGACATGGTGTCACCAGACAGCTCTTGATCTAAAGGATAGTTCTCAAACCCAACCAAGTGATCGAAGAGCTGTCCTCCACCGGCTGTCTTTTGCTGAATCTCATAAAGCGGCATAAAATCATAGCTTTCCGCTTCCAGGGCATGCTGCTGAACCTTTTGAAACAGTTGTTTGAAAGTCTGCTCCTGATCCAATGTCACCCGGACTGGTATCGTATTGATAAACAGCCCTGCCATGCGCTCAATCCCAGACACACTTGGAGGCCTTCCCGATACGACCGTTCCGAATGTGACATCATCTGCCGCATGATATGTGCCTAAAAGAACGGACCAGACAGCTTGAAACAGGTTCGGTGCTGTCACTTGGCATTGTCTTGCTGCATCTTGAATGGCTTGTACCATGTCAGCATCCCATGTGAACGTCGATTCCTGATGGTCGTATTGCCCGTTCGTCTCTTTCTGATGAAGCAGCCCTTGATGCTGAACAGCACCGTCTAGACGCTCCTTCCAATAGCCTTCCGCTTCTTGTTTGTTTTGTTTTCCAAGCCACTGGATATAGTCTGCATAAGGCTTACCTTGTGAGCGGTCAGGCGTTCGTCCGTTTCGGTAAGATTCATAGTAATGAAACAGTTTTTTCATCAAAACACCCATGGACCAACCATCCATGATGATGTGATGGTTGCTCCAAATGAGATGCCAGTTTGTTTCATTTAATTGAAAAACAGCGACTTTCAACAACAGATCATTCGTTAAGTGAAATCCTTGCTTTCTCAATTGCTTTTTATATTGATCTAATACCTTTTGCTGCTCCTGATGATTCAGATGAGATAGATCCTCTCTATACACATCTAGATGACGTTCAGCTAGTACAACCTGACGAGGCTTTTGCAATTGCTGATAGACAAAGGCTGTACGGAGAATGTCATATGTCCGTATAAGCTCATTGAGACTCTTTTCAAAAAGATCGAGATCAAACTCTCCGCTTATTCCAAGCTCAAGCTGTGTGAAATAAGAGGAGGAATTAGGGTCTAGCATGGCATGATACAGCATGCCTTCTTGCATTGGTGTTAAAGGATATACCTTTTGAATTTTCTGTTTGCTCATAGTCCACCTCTTCATTTGCTTAAAATATATCCATTAGCTTTTCAAGTTCATCCATCGTGAGATCATCATCCCCTACATCACTAGGTGTGATTTGGGTCTCATTCTGTGATACACAATGAGAGATCAGGACCTTCACATTCTTTTCTAGGAGATCCTTGAACTGTTCCATCGTATGTTCTTCAAATTCAAGGTGATGATATGAAATCGTCACATGGAGCATGCTTTGTTCAACAAAACCAACAATATCTAGTGCATGAGGTTTCTCTGATTCAGGACTAAGCGATTGACCTGCATGCCATGCGGATCGATTCAGTTCACCGCCGCCGATCTGTTCATCAAACTGGCCAAGGTAGTTAAAGCTGATGTCCGGTGTGACATCAAAGGCGATATCCCCCTTCATTTTGTCAGGTGTTAAATATTTTAAAATGCCATAACCGATCCCTTTGTTCGGAATGTGCCTGAGTTCCTCTTTTAAATGCTTGATTTGATAAGAAAGATCGTCTGCATGCGACATATCCAGTAACACAGGATACATGCTTGTAAACCAGCCAATAGTCCGCGACACATTGACCGCCGGAAGGATTTCTTCTCTTCCGTGCCCTTCAAGGTGAATCAAATGTCTGTCTTCACCTGTCCACTCTTTCATCGATAATCCTAATGCTGTCAGCAAAATATCGTTTATATCTGTGTGATAGGCCTCGTGTACACCCGTCAGGAGGCTGTGCGTTTCCTCTTCAGACAATGTAAATCGAATTGTCTGCGTATGAAGCATTCGTTGATCCTCCGTGACATGATTCTTCTGAAGCGGTGTGACTGAATGTGAAAGTACCTTTTTCCAATAGGCTCTTTCCGCTAGCAGGTCATCTGACACAGCGTATTCTGTCAGCCTCTGGGCATATTCTTGGAATGAATGTGTTTTTTCAGGAAGTGTCAGGACCTCCCCGCGCTTCGACTGTTCATAAAGAGCCATGAAGTCTTCAAGGAAAATACGCCATGACACACCATCGATGACAAGATGGTGTACGGCAAGCAATAGGTGATCTCCCTGCTCCGTTCGGAAAATAGCAGGTTTCACTAATGGGCCCTCTGTTAAAGAAATACTCGCCTGCACTTCATTTGCCAGCTTTTCTACCTGCTGGATTTGCTGCGTGAGCTCCCCTTTTACTTCAATCACGTCAACTGCCACATTGTTTTCCTCTACTCCACGATGACGCTGGATGATGCGTCCTTCTTCCAATGGATAAATCAACCGCAATGCATCGTGATGGATCATCAGCTGCTCCAACACTTGCTTGACGATCGCTTCATTTAAACTTTTTGGGGCATGAAGCATAACGGATTGATTCCAATGATGCTGACTGCTAAAGTTTCGTTCAAAGAACCAGCGCTGAATCGGCGTCAAAATGACTTCCCCTTCGACAGGTGATTGGTCAGCTGTCATTTGATCAGCTTCTTCGATATATGGACGGAGCTCCGCAATCGTTGGATATTGGAATAGCAGCTTCATATCAAGCTTCCAGCCCTCTTGCGTGAGCCTGCTCGCCATTTGAATGCCTTTAATCGAATCTCCGCCAAGGAAAAAGAAATGATCGTGAATGCCGACTTGGCTCACGCCTAGCACGTCTGCCCAAATGGCACAAAGAAGCGTTTCGACTTCGTCTCTTGGGGCTTCGTATGCCGTTTGATCCGCTTCCATATTTGGAGCTGGCAACGCTTTGAGATCGACTTTGCCATTTGCCGTCATTGGAAATTGGTCTAGGTTTATGATCCATGATGGCACCATATATTCTGGCAAGGTGCGTTTTAAGCTTTCTTTTAAGTCTTTTGTTCCATTCTCCGTGATGACATATGCGGCAAGGGCGTCTTGATCGCTTGCATCTTTCACCGTTGTCACGACTGCTTCTTTTACTGAATCCAGTTCAAGAAGCTGAGCTTCAATTTCTGACAGCTCAATACGGAAGCCGCGGACATTGACCTGATGGTCTTTTCTGCCGAGATAGATGAGCTCGCCATCGTCTGTCCATTTCACCAAATCGCCTGTGCGGTACATGCGCTCCCCTGGATAAAATGGATCTCGTACAAATCGTTTGTCCGTCTCCTCTGGGAGATTCCAGTACCCTCTTGCCAGTCCTTCCCCCGCAATGACGAGCTCACCCGGTACGCCTGGCGGCGAGAGGTCATATAACGAACCCATAATGTAAAAACGAGTATTGGCAATCGCTGTTCCGATAGGAAGCGTGCCTTGATCTGGATTGATGATACCGCTTGTCGCCACGACCGTATTTTCAGTCGGGCCGTAGTTATTCACTAGTTTGTATCGAACGGGCTTCACCTGTTTCAGCTTGTCTCCGCCTGTCAGTAAGTAGCGCAGAGAGTGATTGTCCATCGACATAAACTGCTCACATAACTGAGTTGGCAGGAACGCAATGGTGATGCCTTCGTCATTGAAATACGTATTGAGCTTGATCATATCGAGGCGAATCGCTTCGTCGATAATGTGCAGCTCTGCGCCGGCGATCCATGTCGGGAACATCTCCCAAATGGAGGCGTCAAAGCCAAAGCCGGCATATTTGGCGGTTCGATCTTTATTTGTCACCCGGAAGGCATCATTGTGCCAGAAGGCGAGATTCACGAGTGACTGGTGTTCGACCATGACACCCTTCGGCTGTCCAGTCGTCCCGGATGTGTAAATCATATATGCGAGATCAGTTGGTTTGACATCAACCTGAACGTTTTGCGTTCCTCCTTCTGCGGCATCTTCTATCAACAGGACGTGACCTGTGAAAGAAGTTGGTGCATTGAGCTCTTTTTGGATAAGAAGCACTTCTGCCCCGCAGTCTTCCAGCATGTACGCAATGCGCTGCGCTGGATAATCGGCATCAATCGGCACGAATGCCGCACCAGCCTTGAGGATGCCAAGGACGGCGGCCGTCATGTCAAGGGACGGGCGGGTGAGAATGCCGACGCGATCTCCTGGTTTTGTGCCGTTTGAGATGAGTCTTGAAGCGACTACATTTGCCCGGTTATTCAGTTCTTCATATGTCCAGCTGGATCCGCAGAAGGTCGCCGCTTTTTGATGAGGTGCTTCATGTGCCTGTGCCTCAATCAATGCATGAACGGTTTGATCTGACGGGACGTCGAGGACCGGTCCTGACCATTCGCCGAGCAGTTTTCGCTGCTGCTGTGGTGATAATAATTGCATCTGATCTAACGATTGATCCGGTGCTGACACCATTTGTTCAATCAAGTAAAGGAAATACTCTTTCCACTTCTCAATTGACGACTGATGAAAGATAGCAGAATTAAAATCAAACACAAGCTCAATTTGATCAGGAGATTCATTTCCAGTTAAGGTCAAATCAAATTTAGCAATATTCTCTTCGAATGGCTGTGGAACAATATGAAGTCCATCCATCGACAAGTCACGGATATCCGCATTTTCCATTGAGAACACCACATCAAAGATTGGATGGCGGCTTGTGTCTCGAATCGTTTGCACTTGGTCCACCAATTCTTCAAACGGGTACAGCTGATGTTCGTTTGCCTCTAACACAAGCTGATGAACATTTGACGCAAATTCAGCAAATGTCTGATGTCCTGCTGGCTTCGTTCTAAGTGCCAGCGTATTCACAAACATACCGATCACCGATTGAATATCAGGATGGGTTCTGCCCACAACCGGAGAACCGATCATGATATCTTCCTGTCTCGCAAGCTTGCTTAAAAGGGTGCTGTAGCAAGCAAGCAGGACTGTATAAGTCGTACTGTTGAGTGACCTGACTAGCTCATCCAATTGTGCTTTAAGCGAGCCGTCGATCGTAAATGCGATGCGATCTCCTGCGAATGTCTGCACTTTTGGCCTTGGCAGGTCTTCCGGCAATGCCAGTACAGGCAGTTCTCCGTGTAATTGCTCCAGCCAAAACGCCTGTTCAGCACCTTTTTGCGCAGCAGATGCCTCACTTTTTGACCAAACAGCATAATCCTTATATTGAACAGGTAAGTCCTCTAGCTTGTCTCCTCGATACAAGGTTGAAAGCTCCTCAATTAAAATACCGACAGACGCACCATCTGAAATGATGTGATGCATATCAATCAGTAAATAATGGACATTTACGGAAACAGACACAAGACCCACTCTGAGTAGAGGCGCTTTTTCTAAATCAAATGGTCGGATAAAGTCATTCATTAATTGTTGAATGTCTCGGCCGTTCCCTTCGATTTTTTCAATGTCTACAGAGACATTTTCTTCAATCCGCTGAACAGGTTCACCCTGAACAAAATCAAAGCTCGTACGGAACGCTTCATGACGACGAACAAGCTGTTCAATGGCTTGTTCAAATCGTTTTTCATCAAATACGCCTTTAAGCTTTAAGGCAGCTGGCATATGATAGCTTTGCTCAGCATCGGTCATTTTCTCCAGAACGTACAGTCTTTTCTGAGCAGACGTCACTGGATAATAGGCCGCCTCTTCCACTTTCTCCACTCGCTTAATTTCCTTTTGCTCCGCTTGATCAACCACAAGGGCAAATGCCTCTAATGTTGGGGATTCAAATAAAGACTTCAAGGTGAGCTCCACCTGCATCTCTTCGTACAGCCTGTTCAGCATTTTCATGCCGCGCAGCGAATGGCCCCCGCATTCAAAGAAATGATCGTGCCTGCCGATTTGCGGCACTTCAAGTACTTCCTCCCAAATGTGTGCCAACGAACGCTCTGTCTCCGATTGAGGAGGGGCGTATTCATTTGCTGCGTGCTCACTTAGATCAGGCGCCGGTAAAGCCCGTCTGTCTACCTTGCCGTTACCCGTCAGCGGAAGCTCGTCTAATTGCATGAAGAAGGCCGGTATCATATATACAGGTAATTCACGTCCTACTTGCTCACGTAAATCAGACAATGAGACAGAACCTTCTGCTGTGAAATACGCACATAATGTATCATTTGATGCTGCAATTACGACAGCTTCCTTCAGTTGCGGGTGCCGCAGCAGCTGGTGTTCAATTTCTCCAAGTTCAATTCGCTGTCCTCGAATTTTGACTTGATGATCGATCCGTCCAATGAATTCAATATCTCCATTTGACAGCCAACGTGCAAGATCACCCGTTTTATACATGTTCTCACCAGGACGGAAAGGATTTTCGACAAACTTTCCGCTTGTGAGTTCTGGCTGCCCATAATACCCTTTCACAAGTCCATCACCAGCGACACACAGCTCTCCTGCAACACCTGGCGGCTGCACATGCCCAAATTCATCAACAATATAAACAGCTGTTTGACTCACTGGCTTTCCGATTGGGATAGATAGCGCCTGTTCCTCAATGCGATTCACAGGATAATACGTGGTGAAAATCGTGCTTTCAGATGGTCCATACATATGAACAAGCTTGTCTTCCCCAACCGTTTCAAGCGCTGACACGACATGAGGCACAGAAGCACGTTCTCCGCCAAACAGAACTTTTCTTACGTTCTTCAGGCTGTCCTTTTTCATATCAATGAGTAAGTGAAAAAGAGCTGTCGTGATCATTAAAATGCTGACTCTTTCTTTCTCGATCGCTCCAGAAAGCTCATTCATGTTTAAAATGTTGTCTTTTGGCAGAACAATGAGTTTCGCTCCGTTTAATAAAGCACCAAACACATCAAACATAAAGGCATCAAATACATAGTTTGAGAGGCTCATCACCGTGTCTTCATGATGAATGGTGAGATAATTCGATTGCTTCACCGTTCTCAAAATGTTCCGGTGTGTCACCATGTTCCCTTTAGGCTTGCCTGTTGTACCAGATGTATAGGTCAAATTCGCCAAGTCCTCAGGTGAAACACGTACAGCTGTATTTCTTTTTGATTGCTGATCAACAGCCTGATCTTCTGTTTCTATAATTGTTCCCTCAAAAGCAGTGAGCACCGAGCGATGACGCAGCACCTGATGTGTCAGTAAAAATTGTGCATCGCTATCTGACAAAAAGTACTTCACGCGCTCATCAGGGAAATCGGGATCGATTGGTACATAGACACCGCCCGCCTTTAGTACAGCCAGAACAGACAGCACCATCTCATTGGATCGTTCAAAGAATAAGGCCGCTTTCATCCCTTTCTCAAAACCATTTTCACGTAAATAATGAGCCAGTTGGTTCACTCGGTCATTCAGTTCTTGATAAGAAAGAACCTCACCTTTACATTGCAGTGCAGGTTTTTGACCATGTTGCTGCACCTGTGCTTCAAACTGCGTCACAATGGTTTCTTCCGCAGGATAAGGCGTAGGTAACGGGTTCCACCTATTCAGTTGAGCTTCCGCCTCTTGTTCAGACAGTAAACGATAGGAACGAATGGCTTCCTCCGGCGTTTTGACCATCTGCTCCAAAAGATAAACATAATGCTTGAGCATCTGCTCTGCTGTATGTCGTTTAAATAAGGCCGTACTGTAATCGAGAACGAAGGATACACCATGACCTGACTCCATCGCTTGCAGTGTTAAATCAAATTTCGCAATATGGAAATTGGTTTCCTCGACTTCGACTTGCATCTCTCCAATATGCTGGGCTGGCGAATGATCCGGCGTCAGGGTAAAGACGGTATCAAATAATGGATGGCGGCTAAAATCTCTTTGCACATTCAGCTTTTCAAGCAACCGCTCAAATGGGTATTGCTGATGCTCAAACGCCTTCATCGTCTTTTCCTTTACATGCTCAATCAACTGCGTCATTGTTCTGTTCGGATCAACCTCTGACCGCAAAGCAAGTGTCTGGACAAACATGCCGATCATGTCATTCAGATCTGCATGCACACGCCCTGCTGTTGGTGTCCCGACCACAAATTCCTTTTGACCTGTGTATTTCGCAAGCAATGTATAGTAAGCAGAAAGCAGAACCGTATACAGTGTCGTATGATGATTCGCTGCAAGCTCCTGTAATTGTTCCTTTAACGTTTCATCTATTTCTTTGATCACACGATCCCCTGCGAAGGATTGAAGAGCTGGACGCTGATGGTCTGTTAGCAGCTGTAAAGCAGGAATATCGCCCGAAAATTCTTGCAGCCAAAATGCCTCTTCTTTTTGAAAACCTTGATCTGCCTGGTGTTCTTGCCAAACAGCATAATCTTGATATTGAAGCTTCAATGGCGCTTTGACCGATCCCTCGTAAGCATCTGACAGCTCACGCAGCATCAAATCGATCGAAAGACCATCTGAAATCAAGTGATGCATATCGAAAAAGAGCAGATGCTCCTGATCATGTATTGACTGCAAGCCAATACGAAGAAGTGGTGCACACGCAAGATCAAAAGGCCTGACAAAACGATGCATGTTCTCTTCCATCGTGCCGCCTGTCAGCTGCTCTATTTGAAATGGCACTGATGGAGCTACCCGCTGACGCGGGACACCTTTGATTGTATGAAAAGAAGTACGCAGTATATCATGACGTGTGATCAGTCTTTCAAAGGCTTCAGTCAGCTTTTCTCGTTGCAGTGTTCCTTTTAACCGCACAACAGCTGGCATATGGTATGCAATGCTCTGCTCTAATTGACTCACCATATAGATGCGCTGCTGTGGAGGTGACAACGGATAATCGGCGGCAATCGGTGCTTTCGGTATGACCGTTTGAGCGGATTTTTCCGCTTGCTCAATATAGGCGGCCAATGCGGCAATCGTCTGCTGTTCAAATAAAACAGACAACGGCACTTCTACTTGAAAAGTCCGCTCAATATGTGTGAGTACTGTCATCGCTTTGAGCGAATGCCCGCCTCGATCGAAGAATGAATCATATACACCGATCTTCTCTTGATCAAGAACTTCTTCCCACATACGAACAAGCTCCGTTTCCACATCGTTTCTAGGCGCTACATAAACAGCACTGACAGCCTTGTCTCCTTTTAATGCGGCGAGTGCACGCCGGTCGACTTTTCCGCTTACTGTGAGTGGAAATACATCGAGTTCTTTAAAATAGAGAGGCATCATATAAGCAGGAAGCTGCTGTTTGATAGCGGCTTGCAGCGTGTTCACTGACACACCTTCTTGTTGGACCTGGTAATAAGCACTTAACGCTTTTTCACCATCCGCCTCACCAACCACAAGTACGACAGCCTGACCGACTCCCTCTACCTGCTCCATCACCGCTTCAATTTCGCCTGTTTCTATGCGGTAACCCCTAATTTTCACTTGATCATCCATTCTGCCAAGATAATCAATCGTGCCATCTGGAAGCCATCTGACGAGATCCCCTGTTCGATACATTCGATCATGTGGAGAAAACGGGTCGCCAGTAAATACCTGCTCCGTCAATTCAGGCTGATTCACATAGCCTCGTCCAACACCTATCCCCGCAATGCATAGCTCTCCAGCAGCCCCCTGCACCTGCAATTGATCATGTTCATTTAAAATATAAATACGGTGATGCCCAAGCGGCTTTCCAATCGAGACATAACGCTGTTCAGATAATTCCCGCAGTTCATTGAGGTCTAGGCGATGAACCGCCGCATCCACACACGTCTCTGTCGGACCATACACATTCCATAGATTAAAATCAGGCTGACTCATACGAACAGCTTCGATCAGAGACTGCGCCGCTTTCGCAGGCAGTGCTTCTCCTCCAATCAACATGTGAGTCAATGACAGCCCGCTCAAATCCGCTGCAAGTAAAAGCTGCACATGCGCCGGCGTTCCATCCGCTGCTTCAATTTGATGTTTTTGATAATAAGCCGCTAGCTGAACACCATTTCTCGTCGATTCTCTTGGGACGATATGAAGCGTATGCCCAAATAAAAGGGCAGCAAAGATTTGTTTCACCGATGCATCAAAATGGAATGGTGCAAGAAGCGCCATTTGAAGCTCACTGGCCCCTTGATACATTTCATGATGCAAAGCATGGACCAAATGATGCAGCTGAAGATGCTCAATCATGACGCCCTTTGGCTTCCCAGTCGTACCCGACGTATAAATCATATAAGCCAAATCCTCAGGTACCGTCTGATCTACGAGCTCAGGCAGCAGGCCATCATCTAATAAAATATGCTGCTGCACGATCATTTTCTCCGAGAGGGCTGTGTACTTTTGAGCTAACGATTCCTCTGTTAAAACGATGGAAGCACCTGAATCCTCCACAATAAATTGAATGCGCTCCTCAGGTAATGCCGGATCAATCGGTACATACGCCCCGCCAGCCTTTAATATGCCGAAGATCGCCACCATGGCAGCTGCCGTCCGATCCATTAAAACCGCAACAGGTACATCACGCGAAATACCTTTCATTTGTAAAAATCGTGCCAGCTTTTCTGCCTTTTGGTACAGCTCACCATAAGTGAATGTTCCATTTTCCGCTACAACGGCAGCTCGCTCTGCATACTTGTTTGCTGCCTCATCAAATAACTGATGAACCGGTTTCGCTGCTGGTAGTTCAAAAGATTCTCCCTCAGATAATTGCAGCAGCTCCTTTTGCTCACCCGCTGAAAGTAAAGGCAATGTCCCGATCAGCTGATCAGGCTGAGAGACCGCCGCTTCCAGCAATATCGTGAACCGATCAAACATCTTACTCATATCTTCTTCACTGAATAAATCTGTACGGTAATCCAAATCAATGGTCAATGTATCTGTATCCCAGCGGTCTTTCACATGAATCGAAATATCATTCATTCCGCTCCCACTAAAAATCGGTTCAGTAATGAAAGACAGATTCTCTTTTTTCTGCCACTGCATGACCTGATATTCTAAAGAAATATCAAAAAGGCGCCCTGTAAACCCTTCTCTTTCTCGCAAATCATTCATAAGCAGATTATAAGGATACTTTTGGTGACGCAATATCTTCATTTGATCCGCCATGACCTGCTTTACGAAATCAAGAAAGGATTGTGACCCATGAACAGATGCTCGCATTGGGATCGTGGAAACAAACATACCAATCATCTTTTTTTCTTTGGCATTCGTCCGGTTGCCCATAAAGGTTCCAAGGACCACGTCCTCCATGCCGCTAAATCGATGTAAGTAAATATAAACAGTGGACATAAACATAGAAAGCATACTGACTTTCTGTTCTTCACAAAAGACACGAAGCTTCTCCTTCAAAGAATCTGGGATATCCCCTGAAAATCGCTCCGCATGTAAACTCATCTCGTATCCCTTATGCGGTTTTAAAGAAGCGAAATCTGGAATATGATCAAATTGCCCGTTCCAAAAAGCTCGGTCTTTTTGAAAACGCTTAGAAGATTCATAGGCTTGTTCACTCATAATGTGATCAACGAAGGAAATCTCCTCAACCGGCAAAATGTCTCCCCCGTGCAGCATGTCATGGTATAAATCGATGATGCGATTTCCCATCAAGATAATGGAAATACCATCTGCCACAATATGATGTGCTTTACAGAACAGCCAGCACTCTTGATCACTGATTTGAAAGACCGTAAATTCAATCAAGGGGCTGTCAATCAACGGCATCGGCTCACGGATTTGCTCGTTCGCCCAAGCCCTCACATCCTCTTCACTCCAGCCTTTCACCATGCGAATCGGCTGCTTCTCATATGGTTTGATATATTGAACAGGCTCCCCCTGTTCATTTCGATACACAAGCCTCAAACGAAGAGAGTCAGTTTGGCGAATGTACTCTTGAAGAACGTCAACGACCAAAGAGGGATTCAGACCTGATACCGATCTCAACCTGGCGAATCCGCCCAAATTAGAAATACTTGTACCTGGATAAAATCTTTCCGTGTAGAATACTCTCTTTTGCGCATGTGTTAAGGGGTAATAAACTGTATTCATTCTTATCTCCGCCTCTTCTATGTTTTCTCCACCAACGTGAAACCCTGCACCCTCTATATCAAAAGAACCAAGTCTATTTCATTAAAATAGACGGAATAACGGAAAAGGAGCCCACCCCGAATAAAACGGAGAGACTCCCATTTTGATTCGGTAGCCTGCCGACCATAGCAAAAAAGCAACTTTTACCTTAGGACATGGCTTTGCGTCTCTACGTTTCCATAGATTTGCCTTTTTCTTCTTTTCTTTTAGATATTTTCTATTTACGTCCACTTTATATGAAATTATTGTTTTTTTCACCGAAAAATGGGTGTAAAGATTCATGCGTTATGCCGAAGGGATCACGTCATAATTTACGATATTTACCGAAAATAACTAATAATAGTTGCGCATCACCGAAAATAATCGACTAAATACCGCAAAAATTTCATGTTTTCCCTTAAATTTTGCAAATATGACCGAAAATGTAGGAGAGAGGTCTCCTTTCATTTCTCGCAATTTCTTAAATCTTAAGAACTATATTCCCTGAAACTCTGAAAATTTTTACCATAAAAAACAATACAAAAGGAGCTGCCATTTCAAATGACAGCTCCTTGTTTCTTCATTATATTTACATCACCTTAGACAGACCAATCGTTTTCTCAATAATGAGCAACGCAATGATAGAAATGATAATAAATATGACGGATATCGCATTGACACTTGGATCAAAGGTTTGCTCAATGTAATTAAACGTCCTCACTGGAATCGTAATGGTTTGGGGAGAGGAGACGAACAAACTGATCGATATTTCCCCAAATGACGTCACAGCTGAAAACACTCCGCCTGCAATGATCCCTGGCTTGATCAAAGGCAGTGTCACTCGAAAGAATGTGCGAATGGGTCCTGCGCCAAGATTCATTGAAGCTAGCTCAAGTCGCGGATCAAGATTCGAGACACTGACACCTACCGTTCGAACCACATATGGAAAACCAATGATGACGTGACCAATAACTAGCGCCCACAAAGAACCCGTAAAGCCCATAGCTGTAAACAAATAAAGCATTGCAATCCCTAACACCACCTGAGGAATCATGAGAGGGGACAAAATAAAAGCTTGGATGGCCTCCTTTCCCTTAAAGGAAAGCCTCGCTAAAGCATACGAAGCCATTGTTCCTAAAAGAACAGTAAGGGGCGTCACGATGAGTAGCAGAATGACACTGATACGCAGAGATTCCATCCATTCTGGGTTTGACACGACCTCATGAAACCAACGAACTGAGAACGATGTCGGCGGGAATTCAGGAAAAGCATTCGGGCTAAAAGCAGAAAGGACAATGACAAGAACAGGTATGGTTAAAAAGAGATAAACCAATGAGCCAGCAGTCCAAATCAGGATCGAAAGCAAGCGGTCACCAATTGACTTTTTACGCATGCATCCTCGCCTCCCAACGCTTCAATAGATAGCTTAATAGACTGACCACCACAAGCACACACACCAACAAAGTAAACGACATGGCAGCAGCAAGAGGCAAGTTATAGACCTGCATGACCTGCTGATAAATAGACAGCGGCAGCAGCGGCTGCATCCTTCCGCCGACTAAAAGCGGGGTGATATAGCTCCCTGCTGCTAGTGAGAAGACAATAATCGCTCCAGTGATCATACCTGGAATAGTAAGTGGTAGAGTCACATGAAAAAAGGTTCGAATACGGCCAGCTCCAAGGCTCATAGAAGCCGGTCTTAAATGACGATCCATATCGGTTAAGCTTGTTGCGATAGGAAGCACTGCAAAAGGCAGCATGACTTGAACATAAGCAATAATCACCGCATTCATATTCCAGAGCATAGATAACGGCTGCTCAATCACATGTAAATCTAATAACATGCCATTAATCAGACCATTTTGCGAGAGAAGAACGATCCAGGCAAACGTCCGAATAACAACACTTGTCAAAAGCGGCGATACAAGTAAGATATAGAAAAATGCCCGCAGCCGTCGGTTAGGTGCCTTGACTAGTACGTACGCTGCAGGATATGCCATCAATAAACAAATTACCGTTGTCTGCAAGGCCACCCACACTGTACTTCCAATCGCCTTCACATATGCATCTGTGGTGAACACATGAATATATTGAGAAAAGCTATACGTTTGTAATGTATTCATCATCGAATCAACATCACGAAAACTGAGAACGAACATCATCACAAGTGGAGCCAGAAGAAATACAACAAGAAACAAACAGGCTGGCAGCAGCATAAACCAATGAAATCGTTGATTCTTTTTTTTGATTCGCATCACGTATGCACCTTCGAATCTAAGAAAACGACATCTTCAGGCTGCCAATTGATATGGACAGTTTCTCCAACCTCCGGCAGCTGAGGAAATGCTGCATCTGATGCATGTACTATGATTTCACCTTTATCAAGCCCCACGACCAAACGTAATGAGTGCCCGATATAACTGACGTCTGCTAAAACACCTGTGACATGGTTTGGCTGAAAATCCTCTTTGACAGAAGATATGCTGATTCTCTCAGGACGCAGCATGAGTAAATACTTCTCTCTCTTTTCTTTATGCGCCGCAGGCTTTAACTGAATATGCTGCCCGTTTGACTGGGTGTAATGTGGAACTGTGAATGTGGAACCAGCTTCATCATACACTGCCTCAAATAGATTGACCTGCCCGATAAATTCAGCGACAAAGCGATTGTTTGGCTGACGATATACCTCTAAAGGCGTCCCAATCTGCTGAATTCTTCCCTCACCTAAAATCCCAATCCGGTCAGATAGGCTTAAGGCTTCTTCCTGATCATGTGTCACGAGAATGGTCGTAATCCCGACATTCCTTTGAATATTTCGAAGCTCAGTCTGCATATTTTTTCTTAGTTTTGCATCTAGGTTGCTGAGAGGTTCATCAAGTAGGAGAACAGACGGCTGAATGGCCAGCGCCCGCGCAATTGCCACCCGCTGCTGCTGACCACCACTTAATTGGTGCGGCATACGTTTCGCATATTCCTCCAATTGAACAAGAGATAAACTCTCCATGACCTTTTGTTTGACTTCTGCCTTCTTTTTCTTTTGAACCTTCAACCCGTATGCCACATTATCAAATACAGTGAGATGAGGGAAAAGCGCATAGCTTTGAAAGACCATACCCGTTTTTCTTTGATAAGGCGGTAAAGCTGTCACATCCTGATCGCCAATGTAGACGACTCCTTTTGTCGGTTCTAAAAAACCGCCAATGATGTTTAATAGCGTTGATTTTCCGCAGCCACTAGGGCCAAGAAGGGAGAAAAACTCTCCCTCATTCACCGTAAGACTGACATCTTCAAGAGCAATCTGCTCACCGAAATGCTGGCTGATGTGTTCTAAATGGATTCCACTCATGCGATCACCTATTTTCCTCCGCCTAATACTTCGTTCCATCGATTTGTCCAATTACCAAGCTCAGAAGTCGCTGTTTCGTAATCTACCCAAGTCAGCTTGCTATAATAATTCTCTCCAACCTTCACTTTCCCCTTAATCTTGTCACCGTATTTCACATCAGAATTTGACATGCCATAATAAGATTTTTCCGAGAAAGCCTCCTGTGCTTCTTTTCCGCTTAAATAGTTTAATAGTTTGTAAGCAGCTTCCTCATGCTGACTTCCTTTCGTTAAAGCCCAGCTCGCAACAGCTGCAACAGCGCCTTCCTTCGGATAGGAGAAACCAATATCCATCCCTTCTTCTTCAAGGGCAAATGATCGGCCATCCCAATATGGAACTGCCGCAATGTCACCACGTTCTAACAAGGTTTGAATAGACCCTGGGTTATCTGGAAAAGCAGCTACATGCCCTTTTAATTGTGCTAGGCTTTTAAATGCTTTGTCGATATCCTTAGGATTCGATTCTGTTCCTCCTTGAGCGTGGACAAGTGCAGAGAAAAATTGCAAGCCGGCTGAATAGGTCGGAGAAGAAATAGCCACCTTCCCTTTAAGCTGACTGCTCCATAGGTCTGTCCAGCTGTTTGGCTCCTGCTTAACAAGATCTTTTCTATAAGCAATCCCTAGCTGCCCCATACTAAAGCCTGCTGCATATTGTTTTCCGTCAACAGTGAGCTTCTTTTGAACAGAACGATAAAGTTTTTTCACATTCGGTGCTTGTTCTTCGTCAATAGGATTAAGAACGTTTGCTGCAATGCCTCTTTGAATCGTATCAGGCTGTAAAATCAGCAAATCATACGGTGGATTTTTACCATTTGATGCTTTTAATTTCGTAAACCATTCAGAATCCGCCCCAGAGACGGTTTGAACTTTAATTCCCGTATCTTTTTCAAACTTTACAAGGATTGGTTTGATATTCTTTTCCCAATCGCCGCCGTATACGCCAACGATGACAGTCTGCTGCTGTTTGCTTTGATCCTGTCCACCGCAAGCAGTCAGCAGTAGAACCATTGATAGGATGCCTGCAAAAATAGCAATTAATCTTCTTTTCATGATTCATTTCCCCCTTTTTGTTCATTCATTTGACGAAGTGCTTGAATAATATCTGTCTTTGTTAACGGTTCATGTCTATGACTGAAATGAGTATGAACCGCATGTTTATAGTGCGTACGTTCATTAGCTGAGTATGAACGCAGCTGAATAGCAAGTTCGCTGCTTGCTTCGTCCGACCATACTTTCTCATAAGCTGCTCTTTGTTCTCCAAAATCCCACACGACGTCAATATCATCATCAATCTTTTCGCGAAGCCACCTAGTCTGCTCCTCGTCAATTTTCCATTCATTTTGGTCTAGATAGACTTTGACACCATATTGCTGCAGCGCTCGTTCTTCACTTAAAAGACCTGCTTCCACTTCCTCAAGGACGTTCTCTTTCTTTCTAGCAAATGGGGCCCCCCAGCCTCCTCCACTTGGTGAAACCAATTGAACAATATCGCCTTTTTCAAGACACAGAACATCTATTTTTGGCTGGTCTTGTTTTTCTCCATTCGCTGTGATCAGCTTTACCTCACCAACAGCTCCCGCTCGGCCGCCCATTAATCCCCAAGGTTGAAACTTCATCCGTTCCATTCCTCGTGCTGTCACCATGGATTCAGGCTTGATCATCTCAAATTCCAAACCGATCGCATGCCCGCCTCTATTTTCTCCCGCTCCACCTGTGTTCGGCAGCAGCTCATATCGGTGAACATGAATATCAATATGCTGTTCCAAGCTCTCAATCGGTGTATTCTTTAAAAAGCCTGACGAATGATCAATACCATCTACTCCATCAGTCCCTTTTTGAGCACCGCCGCCTCCGCCTAACGGTTCGACAACAGACATTTTCCTACCTCCTGTATCATCATCAGGAACAGAGAGAACAACAATGGCAGATTGACCAGCACCTGCTGCCGGTACTGCTTCAGGTAATAGTTTACCAATGGCGCCTAACACGACATTGTACAGCCTCATCGTAATCGAATGTCGAATACCGACAGAAGCCGGATATTCTGGATGTACAAGCGTTCCTTTAGGAGAAATCACTTCGATTGGATATGTAATCCCACCATTGATCGGTATAAATGGATCTTTACTAATGATGTAATTAATCAATCCTTGATATAGGAAGGAATGCTTCTGACCATTGGTGACAAGGTTAAAGGCCGTTTTTACTTGCGGGTCACACTCAGAAAAATCAAGCGTCAGCTTTTTTCCTTTGACCGTTAGCTTGATTTTTAATCGGATAGGCACGTCCGAGATCATATCATCATCCAAATAATCAGCGAATTCGCTCGTTCCATCAGGAATTGCTTCAATGACCTTCCCTGCACGATCCTCGGCTTGCTTCAGCAGGTCAAACATTCCTTGTTTCACTTCGTTTTTCCCAAATTTCACAATCATTTCTTTTAACCGATTATCTGCTGTATTGACTGCGGCAATCATCGCATTGATATCCCCATCATTTAAATGACTGGTCCGGCTGTTGGCTCTTAAAAAGGTACGAACCACCTGATTCTCTTTTCCGCCTTCATAAATTTTCACTGGCGGTATTCTTAATCCTTCTTGATGAACATCCGTCGCAGTCGGTGAAATACTCGAAGGCACAAGTCCGCCCACATCACTTACATGAACAAAAGACCAGGCATAGCTTACAATTTCACCATCTACAAAAATGGGTTTAATGATATGGACATCTGGCAGATGAGTCGCTAAACCATCTGTCGTATAAGGGTCATTTGTGATGATAATATCTCCTGGCTGCATCGGTCCGCTTTCTTCAATCGCTTTTTTTAGGCTCAGCCCTAGAAAGATCGTCACACCGACTGTCTTCGGATAAACAAAGAAATCTCCAGAAGGCGTGGCTAATGCTGTTGCAAAATCAGCAGATTCTTTTACGAAGGTCGTAAATGACGTCCGCTCAATGACATGCCCCATGCCTGATGCGATCGCATTAAAGTAACTGCGCATCATCTCAAGCTTTGCTGGATCAGTTCTCATGTAAAGCCGCCTCCCTTGAAATTACTAAGTTTCCTGATGGATCAATCCTGCCTAACCAGTTTGGCAGGACCAATGTTGTCGTATCATCCTGCTCGATAATAGCAGGTCCTTTTACGACAGAACCTACTGACAGAGCATCTCGGTTATAAACAGATGCTTCGTACTCTTTTTCTTCTATAAAGATACGTCTAAATTCATGTGGCTTCAAAGACTGTCCGCTGCTTTCATGAACAGAAGAGAAAGGCAGGGGCGGCGTCTCGCCTATGACTCGAACTCGTAAATGCGTAAATTCAATGTTCGCCTGATCGTCCCTATGTCCATATTGACGCTTATGCAGTTTGTGAAATGCTTCAGTGAGTTGATGGATGTCTTGTTCTTGCCTCAGCCAATCAGCCGATAATGGCAATTCAATCTCAAATGCCTGCCCTTGATAGCGTGCGTCGGCCAATAATAGAATAGACGTCTGTTTAATATGTTGAATGTTTTGCTGACTGAACCAATCAGTCGCTTTACGCGAAAGCATCTCATAATCTTGTTTTAATTGATCTATCGTATAGTCTTGTAAACATATTTTCTTAGACAACACCGCATCATGAATAAAATCAGCTGTGAGAGCACCTAACGCACATAATGTGCCAGGACTTGGAGGAACGACCACATTTTTTGCATGAATTTCTCTTGCAAGGAAATTTGCCACAACAGGTCCTGCGCCGCCAAACGCCAGTAAACTAAAATCTCTCGGGTCAAACCCTTGCTGCTCCATGACATTGCTTAATTCCGTGTACATATTGGCTACAGCTACTTGAATCAGCTGGTCAGCCGCCTGTTCAATCGTTTTATGGAGCTGATCCGCAATTGGCTTAAAGGCCATTTTCGCTGCAGACAGCCGCAATTGTAAATGTCCTCCGGCAAAACGTTCTTGATTGAGATAACCGCATATGAGAAACGCATCGGTTACAGCTGCTTTCTTTCCCTTTCCATACGAAGCTGGACCCGGCTGCGAGCCAACGGATTCCGGTCCTGCTTTTAGAAGTCCGCCCTGATCAATCCACGCAACAGAACCTCCACCTGCTCCTATTGAATACATCGCAACAGATGGAAGAATGATAGGAAAACCTGAAAGCTGATTTGATTGGGCCATTGTAGGCTGGCCATTTTGAATGATCGAGATATCCGCACTTGTACCCCCAACATCAAAAGTGATCAGATTGGATTCGTTCGCAGATGCTGCAATTCTTGCTGCACCAATGACACCAGCTGCCGGACCAGAAAAAAGGGTTTTAACGGGTGAGGTTGCTGCACTTTCTGCATCCATTAAACCACCATTTGATTGCGTAATGTATGGAGAAATTGGTACACCTTCTTCTTTCAAGCGGCTTTTCAATGTTTGTAAATACTGTTTCACCTTTGGTTGAATGTACAAATTGACAACAGACATCACTGTACGCTCGTATTCCCTCATTTGAGGCCATAATTCAGATGAAGTAAGGACTTCTAACTGCGGGTAATGATGGTTGATATAGGATTTTGCCTGTAATTCATGAACTGGATTTTGATAACTATGTAAAAATGAAATGACAATACCTGCTAGCTTTTTAGATATGACCTGCTGGACAGCATCATCTAATGGCTGCAGGTGGAGAGGTTTTTTGATCGTACCATCGTGTATCAACCTTTCAGAGATTGAATATACATGCTTTCGTGGTATCAATGGTTCTGGCAAACGAGAATTGAAGTCATAAGGAATGGGTAGTCGTAAACGTTGTAGTGATAAAATATCTTGAAAACCTTCCGTCACAAAAAGGGCTAAATCTGCTCCTTTTCGCTGCAATAATGTATTAAGGCCGATTGTCATTCCGTGTACGAGATATTGGATGTTGGATAAATCGACATCTCTTTCTTTTAAAAGATGTAGCCCATTGATAATTCCCTGGGCTGGGTCATCTGTCACTGTGGGTGTTTTGAGTTCGATCAGCTCCCCTGTTGCTTCATTCATCAGCGATAAATCAGTAAATGTTCCGCCTATGTCTATTCCGAGCCGATAAGAGACATCCGCCATTTGTACTTCCCTCCTGCAATGTAAATAGAATCATATTTTGATAAATTACGACATTTTTTGATATTTGACTCCATATTATTAAAGCATATCGGTCTAGTCAATTTTATTTTTTTAAAATTTCTGTGTGTTAAATTCTTGAAATTAGCCCAAAAAGCAGTGATAAAGCCGTTTTGCATAAGCATAATCATTTTATGAGCAGCAAAATTAAAATTTTTATGAATTTCTACAAATATGAAGGGAGAGAAAACGGTTAAAAAACGTTTTTCGAACTTTAAAAGACGTTTTTTCAAAACCAGGAGAAATTGGTAAGTAATTCTGCTATACTTCTGTTTACAAAATACGCAAAAAAGAAAGAGAGCTAGCATCTATGAAACTTCTTAAAACCATTCTCTTGCTTTTATTGATTGTCATTGGTGTAGCAACAGGCTATATCCAGCTGGAGCAAAGTAAACAAGAGACGACGAATTCATCTTACGACAAAACCATTCACTTTCCATCAGATCGTTATCCAGAAACAGCGAAGCACATAGAAGAGGCAATTGAGGAAGGTCAATCCTCCATTTGTACAATTGATCGTAAAAATAGCGATGAGCAGAGAGACCGCTCACTTCATGGCATCCCGACAAAGCGCGGATATGACCGGGACGAATGGCCGATGGCGATGTGTAAAGAAGGGGGCAAAGGAGCTTCTGTTAAATATGTACGTCCTTCAGATAACAGAGGGGCAGGCTCTTGGGTAAGTCATCAATTATCAGATGATCCTGATGGCACAAAAATTCAATTTATCATTGATTAGTCCCATTCATCTTTTCTACATTAGAAGCTCTTTCCCATTTAGCAGGAGACTTAAAAGAAATGGTCTCACAATTTCACATCTAGACCCCTCAAACAGTAGCGCAAGACGGCGACAATCGTCTTGCTGCCTAACATTCTCTTCAAAGTTCATTCTTTCAAACATTCACTTTTCAACATAAATTTATGAATAAAGGAGTTTTTTATATGAATGACTTAAATCAAACCTATTCCTTATCGATTTCCTATCACCAAATCACCGTATACGCTGGAAGCGATACACCCCCTGTGATTGATTGGACAGATGATGACATTCTTCAAGGATTCGCAACTGGAGATCAGGGTGTTTCTTTTGAAGGCGTCAACAATGGAAAGGCTTTTATTTTCGTGACATTAAATGAAAATGAGCCCCCAGCATCCTTTGATAGAGTCATAACGGTGCCATTTACACATTCAAGCGATCAAGTTCATATCACAAGCGTCATGGCACAGGTTCTGTCTTTCTCCATTCCAAAAGGAGACTATCAGCTCACCTGCTATACTTCACAACAACCTGATCAAGATCTCTATTACTTTCATTTTCAGACTGTGTAGATCATGACTGGTCGTACTGTTCAAGCCACTTTTCCGCATAGTCTACCGATCCTCTTACCGGTAATAAATACGAATTGGCAAGCCCGATTTGACCACGGTAATGGGTATATCCTGAATGTAAAAAATCACGACCAATCTGTTCAAATAGTTCTTCTCTTGTCATGATATCTTGATACTCTTTCCATACCCTCCATCCATTTTCTAAAATAGGGGCCCCTCGTATCATGAGGTCTTGCTGAGAGATTCTATATTCAGCTAAGTGGAAGGCTGTATGGCTCTCAAATGACGTACCAATCAGCAGTACTTGAGCATCAAGATCGTACATGCGCCCAAGCGGCGAATTTTCTCCTAAACCATAAGAAAGCGCATGGTGTTTCAGAATTTCATGTTTCCTTTTCCCCCAAGCTGTGAATGAAAAATTGGGATGAGTGCTTCTCGCCACGCCTGGGTACTTCCAAAATGTTTCCGCTACCTTTCCCATTGCTGTTGGCGTCGTGTAAGCCGGATCAAATGCAGGCATCGTCTCTTTGATCGATTTCCACCATGAGTAGGGAACGGGCGGATCGATCCAATCGGCGGGATCAGACAGCTCTAACGTTTGTGCCGGCATAACCAAGGTTCCCTCTTCTGTTAAGGTTTCCATTAATGCTTGTATGACGGCTACAGCACCTCCATTCACCCAGCCGATAGATGATAAAGATGAGTGAACACATAAAATCATGCCTTTTTTCACACCAAGTTGAACCAAGTCAGCTTTGATTCTTTCCTTTGTCATCGGTTCAGCTTGATTTCTAATGAATTTTTGCATTGTTGCTATCCTCCTGCGGCTCTTCTATTACCGATGAATGTGACGTTTAACCGCAATAGACAATTTATAATTTGCGTAATTTGTCAGCTCCGTTAAAAACTGATCAAGCTCATCGTGACTGGAGAAATGTCCTTCAGCCATATAACAGCCCTCTCCACTTATTTTAAATAGATTCTTGATTTCTTCCTTTTGATGAAGAAACGACAGTAGCGGTTCATGATGAAGGCTTCGGGTATAGAGCTGCATAAATGTTTGGATGGTCTTCTGTGTCCGCCAATCGATCGAAATGGTATAAGCTTCAATCACACCATCTTCTTCTAGCTTTAACACACGATTTGCAACCGCTTGACCGGTTAAATGAACTTTTTCACCTAGTGCTTTCATGGTTAATCGACTGTTCTTTGAGAGTTCTTTTAAAATGTCCATATCTGTTTGATCTAGCATTGGCTCACCTCTTTCAAAAATCAAGTCCTTCCGCTGAAAGACTTTCATGATCCTCTTTCACATGAAGCTCTTTTAATATACTGTAAACTTAATCAGAAAAAAAGGAGGCCTTTTTAATGAAAATAACGCTCATTCGTAATGCTACTTTATACCTTCAATATGGTCAGTCAACTTTCTTAATCGATCCCTTTTTAGCAGCCAAAGGAACATATCCACCGTTCCCTCATACAGCGAATCAACATTTGAACAACCCCATTGTGGATCTGCCTGTAAACATTGATTTAGACAAGATGTTACAGCCGGATGCTGTCTTGCTCACTCATTTACACGTGGATCACTTTGACGACGAGGCGAAAAAGACATTAGCTCAAGACCAACCAATTTATACTCAATCGGAAAAGGATCAAAAAGAAGTCAAAGAAGCTGGCTTCCAGCATGTCACATGCATTGAAGATGAAATGGACATTTGTGGTGTTCATATTAGACGTACAGGCGGGCAGCATGGGACAGGGGAAACGGCAAAACGGATGGGACAGGTCAGCGGTTTTGTTTTCTCTCATCCTGATGAACCTACCCTTTATATTGCGGGTGATACCATTTGGTGTGATGAGCCGAAAGAAGTTGTGAATACATGCAGGCCAGATGTCATTGTGGTCAATAGTGGGGCTGCTCAATTTTTAGAAGGTGATCCGATCACAATGACCAAGGAAGAGATTTTAGACATTCACCGCTCTCACCCAAATGCTCAAATGATCGCTTGTCATCTTGAAGCTGTGAATCATTGCCTGTTAACAAGAGCTGCATTGGAAGCTTACATTCATGAACATCATGCAGATCAAGCTATTTTTGTCCCTAAAGATGGTGAGACTCTCACCTTCAGATAGGATCGATAAACAAGATGAAACCGGCATCTCGCTGCCGGTTTCATCATTATGGTCGATGGTGCTGTGGTTTTTTCAGTAGTGGAACAAATCCGTTATTTTTTAAGTGATTGTAATGTTCATCCATTCGTTTCGTGATGTGTGTGCCTTGTTCCTTTGTTAACACACCATACTGAACATATTTCTCAATGACTTCTTTTCGTTTCGAAAGAATTTGCTGCTCAAGCTTTTCGATTTGTTTTTGTTGTTCTGTTGTTAATTTTACTTGATGCGTCACTGGACGCTTTTCCATTTGTGGTGTTTCTCCATGAGCCGTTTCCATATGAAAACCAAATAACAGCATCATTGATAATAAGATCAAGCCACTTATTTTTTTCATATCTTTTGTTCCCTCCTTTATTCGAATTTATTTTGTACGCTCCTTCCTTTTTTATACATTCTTTGACAACGTCAAATTGAGCATAATATTCTTACTTTTTCGCTTTTCATCTGAAAACGTTGTCCTAACTGAAAAAGCGTGCTATGTTTTGTTTTGTATAAAAAATAGAGGAGGATTCTTAAATGAGTCGTTTTTATCATAGAAAACCTATATGGGTGTTGCTTGTTGTGTCTGCTCTCATGCTTGTCATGTCTGCTTGCAGTCAATCAGGCTCATCTCAGTCTGGAGAATCAAAGTGGGATCAGATTCAAAAGAAAGGGAAAATCGTGGTTGCTACTTCAGGCACCCTTTATCCTACGTCTTATCATGATACATCAAACGGCAAGGATCAGCTGACTGGCTATGAAGTTGAAGTCGTCAAAGAAGCTTTTAAACGCCTTGACGTGAAAGTAGAATTTAAAGAAATGGGCTATGATGGGATGCTGAGTGCCATTAATTCTGGTCAAGTAGATGCCGCTGCAAACGATATCGACATCACAGATGACCGGAAGGATAAGTTTGCATTTTCAACTCCTTATAAATATTCCTACGGAACGGCTATCGTACGGAAAGATGATTTGTCTGGCATTAAAACTTTAAGAGATTTAAAAGGCAAGAAAGCAGCAGGTGCTGCAACGACCATTTACATGGATGTCGCCCGTAAGTACGGTGCAAAGGAAGTCATTTATGATAATGCCACAAACGAGCAATACTTAAAGGATGTCGCAAACGGCCGAACAGATGTCATTTTAAATGATTATTACTTGCAAACACTGGCTCTTGCTGCATTTCCTAAATTAAATATTACGATTCACCCTGACCTGAAATACATGCCGAATGAACAGGGCTTTGTGATGAAGAAAGACAACACAGAGCTTCAAAAAGAATTAAATCGTGTATTAAAAGACATGAAAAAAGACGGAACGATGAAAAAGATTTCCGAGAAGTTCTTTCATCATGCAGACGTCTCAAAGAAAATTGATGCTGATGTCGAAGATGTCGACATTTCCAAATAAGGAGCCGCAATCGTGGGAGATATTCATTTAGAATATATATTTAATCCTGCACTGGCAAAGGCGTCGTTTCCGTTTGTCATGAAAGGCATTTGGCTGACGCTGCTCATATCCTTTGTGAGCATGTTTTTTGGCACGATTCTTGGCTTTTTTATTGCCCTTGCCAGAATGGCGAATACGTGGTTGCTTCGGCTGCCTGCACGGCTATATATTTCATTCATGCGAGGCGTTCCCATTCTGGTGATTTTGTTTATTCTTTATTTCGGATTCCCTTATATCGGCATTGAGTTTACAGCTGTAACTGCTGCCATTATTGGGTTCACCTTCAATAGTGCTGCCTATATAGCAGAAATCAACCGAGCGGCCCTCTCCTCTGTTCCAAGTGGTCAGGTGGAAGCCGCTAAATCATTAGGTCTCAGCTATTGGCAAACCATGCGTGGTGTCATATTGCCTCAATCCGTTCGCATTGCACTGCCGCCATTGACCAATGTCATGCTCGACTTGATCAAAGCCTCCTCACTGGCAGCGATGATTACTGTACCAGAGCTCTTCCAGCAGGCAAAAATTGTTGGCGGACGAGAATTCGATTATATGACCATGTATATTTTGGTCGCATTGATTTACTGGGGCATTTGCAGTGTGGTCTCATTGCTGCAAGATTATTTGGAAAAACGCTATGCAAAATATCTGTAACAAAAAGAGCAGATCCAATCGATCTTCTCTTAGACTGTTGACAAAGGGCTAAAATGATCTTTATTTTAGCCCTTTGTCTTCTTTTCAGCGTGATAGAAAACCTTTGCAGTCTAGGAAGGACGAGTACTGGAGCGGAGCGAATTTGACATTCGTGAGCACCGGCACGCAGGACTGACAACGAATGCGAGGGTTTGTCTACACGCTGAGAGCAGATCCAACGATCTTCTCTTTTTTTTATATTCAGCGTAGATGAAAAAAGGACGAGACCTGACTGAGAGCACCTGCTCTTTAATGTATCAGCCATAACCACGCATATAACCCCAATAAAGTAAGGATCAATGTTGGGATGGTCAGGATGATTCCGGCTTTCATGTATGCACCCCAAGAAATATGGACGCCCTTTTTCTTGAGAACGTGAAGCCACAGCAATGTCGCCAATGAGCCGATTGGGGTCATTTTCGGACCAAGGTTGGAACCGATGACATTGGCATAAATCAGTCCGTCTCTCATGACGCCTGCTGTATTTGTATGTCCGATCGCAATCGCATCAATTAACACGGTAGGCAGATTGTTCATGACAGAGGACAGCACTGCCGCAAGCACGCCCATAAACATCGTTCCGGCAAGCAACCCATGCGATGCGCCTTGTTCAATCCATGCCGCCAATATTTCTGTGAGACCGGCATTCTTCAGTCCATAGACGACGACATACATGCCGATAGAGAAAAACACAATGGACCAGGGTGCTTCTTTTATGACGCGCTTTGTCGCCACTTGCGGACTTCTTTTCGCCAGCCACAAGAAAGCAAGAGCAATGCCTCCTACAATGATTGACACGGGAATGCCAATCAATTCCCCTGCGAAATAACCAACTAGCAAGAATCCTAACACATACCAAGACAAGCGGAACATGCGCATATCACGAATGGCTGACGCTGGCTCCTTCGCCTGTGACAGATCGTATGTCTTTGGGATGAACTTTCTGTAAAACACATAAAGCACAAGCATGCTCGCTCCAAGTGACACGAGGTTTGGCACGAACATGTTCGCTGTATATTCGAGAAAGCCAATATGGAAATAATCGGCAGACACGATATTGACGAGGTTGCTAATGACAAATGGCAAGGAGGTTGTATCAGCAATAAAGCCGCTTGCCATCACAAAGGGCAGGATCATACGCTCATCCAGTTTCAACGCTCTCACCACAGATAAGACAATTGGGGTCAAAATCAGTGCCGCTCCATCGTTGGCAAAGAAAGCTGCCACCACAGCGCCGAGCAATGTTAAATAAATAAACATGCGGACACCGTTCCCTCTTGCGGCTTTTGCCATATGCAGTGCAGCCCATTCAAAAAAACCGATCTCATCTAAAATTAACGAAATGATAATAATGCCAATAAATGCAAAGGTGGCGTTCCATACAATTTGCGTGACTTCCCACACATCGCTCAGATGAACGACACCAAAGGCAAGAGCAAGAATGGCTCCGCCACATGCTGACCATCCAATGGTTAAACGTCCTGGCTGCCAAATGACAAGGACGAGGGTCATGATGAAAATCAAAATGGCCAAGGTGACTGATCCCAAAGGGTGGCCCCCTTTCACTTTTCTCATAAAATCTTTATCTATCATACAACGAAACGCAGTAGTTGTATGCCATTTTCACAACTCGCATGAAAATCCGCAGGTGATCCTGAGCACCTGCGGATTCCATGATTATTGATCTTTTTTCATCAGCATCAATTCAATAAATAACTCACATCGCTGACTAAAATGACTCAAATCAATCGAGGTCATATCAAAGATTTGTTTCATTCGATAGTTTAATGTATTTTGATGAATAAACAACTGCTCCGCAGCTGGCTTTAGCTTGCAATTATTCAATAAGTAGACCTCAAGGGTTTTTAAAAAAGAGGTTTGGCTATCGCGGTCTTTTTCCTTCAAACGTAACAAATCTGGATTGAAGTCGTTTTTCTTCTTTTGGTGGCTGTAAATTGAGTCTAAGAAACGGAAGACCCCCAGATTCTCGTAATCATAGGGAATCAGTTCCTGTCCCCCGACAATTTTCACAGCCTTCACTACCTCTATCGCTTCAAATCGACTTGTACTCATTTTCATCACATCGCGATATTCTCTTCCCATCCCAATATACAAAGGGGATGGATGTGAATGCGTTTTCGATTTCAGATGAGCGATGACATCAGCGGCGGTCGCTTTCGGTGAGTGCCGGTCTGACAGACTGCCTAATATGACGACGATGTCTGCTTGCACGGAATAGACGTGATTGACCTTATCTTCTAGCTGCAAATACGTTCTAATGACATCCTTCACATCTTCTGCCGTCTCACTTTTGTTATCGGCAGCGTGTACAACCATGACGGTAAATACAGCCGGAAGTGGAATGCTTAAGTTCTCAGCCTCCCATTTCAGCTCTTCTTCTGTATAAAAATGATCATCCATGACCTTTTTGAAAAATTCCTCAATTTTACCTTCCTTTTTCTCCAGCTGTTTCTTATTTTTATAAATAACTTTTCCAACCTGAAAGGAAGCTTCGTGCAAAAATTGCAGCTCCTCCTGAGAGAGAGAATCCTCAATGTCCTGCACCCAAATAAAGCCCACAACCTCTTGTTTATGCTTTGCGCTCACAGCCACCCGCCGATTAAAACCGAGCTCGTCATGACCGCTCACATAAAAAGGCTCTGACTCCGCGAGAAGCCTTTCGATTACCCCGGTTTTCTTTAACCAATCGACTACAGACCCCGGGCATTCCTTTGAGAAAATCGTTTGCTGATTGACTGGGTCAAACTGCTGAATGCTGTAAGAATTATAAGCAAGGAGCTGGCACTCTGTGCTTTCTAAAATGACTGGTTTTTTTAAATACCCGCTAATAAATGCAATTAACTTATCGACATCAAAAAATGTATGAAGCTTTTCTAATATCTCTTCCATCCCGATTGCTCCCTGATTAAGTGATACATTTATCATACTTCTTTCCGGACAGATTTGCATAGAAACAAGTCGCAGACAAGCAAAAAAAGCATGAACCCGCCTGCACAGGTTCATGCTTTTCCAAATTAAAACATTTCACTAATCGTTTTCGCCTGCATGTGTAGCGCTAGGTAATCTGGACCGCCTGCTTTTGAATCTGTCCCTGACATTTTGAAGCCGCCGAATGGGTGGTATCCCACGATTGCTCCTGTACAGTTACGGTTAAAGTAGAGGTTCCCCACGTGAAACTCCTGTTTCGCACGGTTGATGTGATCACGATTATTTGTAATGACAGCACCAGTCAAACCGTATTCTGTATTGTTGGCTACTTCAAGTGCTTCATCAAAGTTTGAGACTTTTGAGAAGGCCAATACAGGTCCAAAGATTTCTTCTTGCATCAAGCGAGATGTTGGCTCAAGATCTGCAAAAATGGTTGGATGGATAAAGTAACCTTGCGAATCGTCACTCGTTCCGCCAGTGACTAGGCGGCCTTCCTGCTTGCCAACCTCGATATAGTCCGTGATCTTGTCAAAGGAAGCCTGATCAATGACAGGTCCCATGTAGACATCAGCTGATAGAGGATTGGCTGTGGTTTTCGTTTCTGTAATTTCCTTCACTCGCTCGATCACTTGATCATACAGCTTCTCGTGGACGACAGCGCGAGATCCAGCCGAACATTTCTGTCCTGAAAAACCGAAGGCTGATGTAAAAATGGCGTTAGCTGCTAGTTCAACATCTGCATCCTCATCTACAACAACTGTATCCTTACCGCCCATTTCAGCAATGACACGTTTTAAATGCTGCTGACCTGGCTGCACTTTTGCCGCACGTTCAAAGATACGTGTCCCTACCTCTCTTGAACCAGTGAATGTAATGAGGCTTGTTTTCGGATGATCCACTAAGTAATCTCCCACCTCTGCTCCGCTTCCTGGTACAAAGTTGACAACACCCTTTGGAAGACCTGCTTGCTCAAGCTCTTCCACAAAACGGGCAGCGATGACAGGAGTAGCACTTGCTGGTTTTAAGACGACTGTATTTCCCGTTACGATTGGAGCTACTGTTGTTCCTGCCAT
This sequence comes from Bacillus pumilus, assembly GCF_024498355.1. Classification (GTDB taxonomy): domain Bacteria; phylum Bacillota; class Bacilli; order Bacillales; family Bacillaceae; genus Bacillus; species Bacillus pumilus_P. The sequence continues at coordinate 344,410 of NZ_CP101833.1, read as the reverse complement.
GATCGCAAACAAGAAGTTCCACGGCGGAATGACAAGCGTCACGCCAGTTGGTGTGTACACGTATTGATTTCGTTCGCCCTCGCGGCTGTTCACTGGTTTACCTTTCGCCAGCTCCAGCATTTGGCGGGCATAATACTCTAGGAAGTCGATCGCTTCTGCTGTATCTGCATCTGCTTCATTCCAAGGCTTTCCTGCTTCTTTTACAAGAAGTGCTGAATACTCATGCTTTTTACGGCGAATACCTGCCGCAGCACGGAATAATACGCCTGCTCTTTCTTCTGGAGAGGTATAGCGCCATGTTTCAAATGCTTTTGCCGCAGCTTGAACCGCTTGTTCCGCCTCTTCCTTCCCCGCCTTTGACACAGTTCCAACGACTTCATCCTTTTTCGCCGGATTGATCGATACAATCTGGTCTTTTGTTTCGATTCTTTCTCCGTTAATCACTAGCGGATAGGTTTGACCAAGAGATTCAGTTACTTTTGCTAATGCTTGTTCAAACGCTTGGCGGTTTTCTTCCTGGCTAAAATCCGTGAATGGTTCATGTTTGTAAGGTGTTGTCATCTTTGTCACGCTCCCGTTTCAAATTATTTTCTCGTCATCCCTTTTAAAGCAAATGCAATGTTTGCCGGCCGTTCTGCAAGACGTCTCATGTAGTAGCCATACCACTCTCGTCCATACGGGGTATAGACCCTCATTTGATAGCCTTCTTTCACAAGCGCTAGCTGGGTTTCTGACCTCATGCCATACAGCATTTGAAATTCGAACTGACTTGTCTGTATATTGTGTTTTTTCACAATATTTTTCGTGAACTCGATCATTTGATCGTCATGAGTCGCAATGGCTGTATAGTTCCCTGTCAGTAATTGCTTTTCGATCAGCTTCTTATAATTCTGATCGACATCTTTTTTGATTGGATACGCCACTTCGGCGGACTCCTTATAGGCACCCTTTACTAGTCTTAAAAATGGCTGCAGCTCATTTAGGTCATCAAGATCCTTTTCTGTTCTGTACAAATACGCCTGAAGAACCGTACTGACATACTCATATTGAGATTTCATCTCTTTAAAAATGTCCAGCGTTTTTTGACAGCGCTGTTCATCCTCCATATCAATTGTCACCATGATACGATGCTTCTCTGCCGTATCTAAAATGCTTTTCATATTGCGATACACAAGGTCATCGTCAATATCTAGTCCAAGTGATGTCATTTTGAGTGACACGTGGGAATTGAGTTTCGCCTCTGCAATTCGCTGAATGGTTTGAATACACTCATTCGTCCGCTCATTTGCAATCTCTGCCTTTGTGACAAACTCACCAAGGTGATCGACTGTTACGGCCATACCTTGATTATTAAATCGTTTGATCACAGGGATAGCGCTCTCAAAATTCTTCCCCCCGATGATCTTCTTTGATGCAACAGCACTTCCCCAATTACGAGCAATATGGTTCAAGAGACTGCTCTTTGACAAAAACAAGAAGAAATTTCTTGTGACCGACTCCATAAAGGGCACCTCCCACTCTTTGTAAGCTATGTCTTTATTGTAAGGCTCATGAGCTGTCCGCTACAATATTTGAAGATGACAAAAATTCTGACTTTTTTTGTGGTTTTATCACAATACGAGATAAAAAAGAGCCTGCCGCTAACCGGCTGGCTCTTCCTCGCTTACGCCCACACCTCATCAAGGGTAGAGTGCAGTAGCTCATTTAATTCTTCAGTTAGATTGCTTTTCGGCTGATTGTAGCTTTTCACCAATTCATGAAAGCGAGCCAGCTCTTTGTCGATAAATGGATGGACATAGGCGAGGCGGTTCTCTACATCCATTTCTTCTCCATCCATTTTTCGTTTGAGCAGCTCATGAATTTCAGCTAAAAGCGGTCCATCCTCCACCAGTTCCTCTAGAAGTTCATGAAAATCTATAGGAGGAACCGTCCGGTAGCGTTCAATCCACTGACAGGCAAGCAGAGGACGAAGCACATAAAAGTACTTCTTGATTCGCACCTGCTCTCCTCGTAAATATTGACTTTCATTCCGCTTGGCCATATTGAGATAGTGATACATCAATGCTGCTGGATAAAACGCTCGATCCTTTAATTCTCTTAGCTGCTTTGCCAAAGAGAAAGATTCAGCATAGATAATATCAGAAGACAGCCATTCCATAATGGATGGATTTGATTTATTGAATAAACGAAGTGCCTTTCTAAGCTCCCAGCCACTCATATCAAGCTCGTCATCAATGGGCAGCTCAATGACATCACGATGTTCTTCAATCGACCAGTACCATTCCTTCCGAGGAACGTATAAAAAACGAACATCATAATCACTGTCAGTCGAGGGGAATCCCCATGCCCTGCTGCCTGATTCGACGGCAAGACAAATCCTTACGTCATACGTTTCTTCGATGATTTTCAGCTCTTCATTGATTCTCTCTCTCAAGCGTCCATCAACTCTTTCTTTAGAATTCTGCATGACTTCTTCACGTTTTGGGAAAATACGAATAAGACATATATGAAAAAGGAGTTGGATCTGATGTCTATATCTCGCATCATGAAATGGATCACCGGAATTTTTGAAGCCTGCCTTGCCATCCCTGTGATTGGAGGACTATTTGTCATCAGCAATGGCTACACACCGCTCATGGTCATGCTTATTCTGCATATTATCACACTCGTCTTATCGAAGCGAGACCATGGACCAATGATTGGAAGTATCATCGGAATTGTCACATCCTGCCTGGCCTGGATTCCGATTCTCGGATTCATCCTGCATATCATCACAGCTCTTGTCCTCATCATCACTGCTTTAGTGCCTGATGAAAAAACAAGACAGAACACGAGTTATTGAAAAAGAGGCCCTCACTCTGAGCGGCCTCTTTCTTTTTTATATAAGCAAATGCTTTTGTAAAAAGGACAGCTTCTCTGTTTGAAAAGCGGGTATGAACTCGTGCCCAAAATACCGATAAATCTTGAGCTCTTTGTCAGTTTCTAAATGGTTGTATGCCGCAAATACAGTAGATGGCGGTGTCACTTTATCAATCAGACCGATCGCCATCAATGTTGGCTGTTTCACCCAACCGGCTAAATTGATTAAATCAAAGTAGCTTAATGTATCAAATACCTTTTCTTCAGCTTCTGGATCACTGTTTCTTCGAAGGTATGAATTGATTTCTAAATAAGGCTGCTCCAAGGCCACATCGACTGCACGTTCAAAGTTTGATAAATAAGGGTAATCAGCCACAACGACCTTCGGAATGTTTGAAAGTGCTGCAGCTGCAATGGCTAATGCGCCCCCTTGACTTCCGCCAATCACGCCGATGCGGTGCTGGTCAACTTCTGGGAAGGACTGAATGACTTCAAGTGCACGAACCGCATCTAAATAAACGCCGCGATAATAGTAGGTATCCTTTGATAAAATGCCTTTTGTCATCCACCCCAATGCGTGCCCGCCTGGTGTTACCGCCGTATCCTCACTGCCGCCTTGACCGCGAACAAGCATTCCGAACGTCGCATAGCCATGCAGCGCCCAGTTGACGATGTCATGAATGCCGCCGTCATAGCTGCCATTGTAGCCATGAAATTGAACAAGTGCTGGGTGCGGACCTGTTTGATCCGGGACAGCATACCAGCCTTCAATACGAGAATGCCCAAAGCTTTGATACGTCAGGCGGTACACTTTGACCCCTTTTGCTGGATAGTCGTAAGGTTCAAGTGCTTTTTTCGGCTCCACTTGATGCAATGCTTCAAGCGATGTCTTCCAAAAGGCAGAGAAATCAGGACGTGCTGTTTTCTTTGGTTTATATCCTTTTAACTCTTCTAGTGGTAAATCGAACAATTGCATATCATACTATTCCCCTTTGTTTTATTAGTTATATGTATCATATCACTGATTTCCTTACTTAGACAGTCCTTTTCACTCTCTTCTCTCAATATAGACGAAACCTTCTGACATTTCTATTGGCAAAGATGACATAAACCTTTATGATAAAGAAACTGGCTTGAAGCCTAGATGCTCTCAGGCAGGATCAGCCTATACATTCATTCATGAAGGTGGATCATTCATGAATTTTTACATTTGCACGCAAACGAATAAAGGAGGAACCGTCATGAAAATCGCCCTTATCCAAATGGACGTACAAATTGGAAAACCTGATGTGAACTTTAAGAAAGCAGAAGCGTTTTTAGAAGAAGCGATCCGTCAACAGCCTGACCTGATCATTTTACCCGAAATGTGGAATACCGGATATGCGCTAGAACAGGCAGATCAGCTCGCCGATGTAAACGGAGAACGCACGAAACAGCTCTTCTCTTCCTTTGCCCGCAAGCACCAAGTGTATCTCATCGCAGGAAGTGTATTGAATAAGCGTGCAGAAAATGAAGACATCACCAACACGATGTATGTGTTTAACCGCCAAGGTGAGCTTGTATTAGATTATGATAAAATTCATTTATTCCGCTTAATGGATGAGCACAACTATTTAACCGCTGGTGATCAGCTTGGTTTATTTGACTATGGTGAAGATGTGAAGATCGGCGCGATGATCTGCTATGATCTCCGTTTCCCGCAGCTCTCCAGAACACTTGTGAACAAAGGTGCGAAAGTGCTCGTCAATACCGCCCAATGGCCGTCAGCAAGAGTGGACCATTGGCGCAGCCTGCTCATCGCAAGAGCCATCGAAAACCAATCCTTTATGATTGCTGTCAACCGGACGGGCACAAGCAGGGACACTGAATTCCCTGGACATTCCATGGTGATTGACCCACTCGGCCGTATACTGCTTGAAACAAGCCATGACGAAGACATTCATTATGCAGAAATTGATCTTCAGCTAGTGGATGAAGTGAGACAACAAATGCCTGTCATGACAGATCAGCGTCTAGACTTATATTAAAAAACGAAATCTTCGTGTTTAATTAAACGTTTGTTTAGCCCTCTTCTATATAGAAAAAAGTCTACCCTAGACGGTAGACTTTTTATTTCGAGTATAAATCCCAGCCAAGCTTGAGTGTGTCCACAATATAATTGGCAACTTCCTCAGCCTCTAGATGATCTGTTTCGACTCTTGAGTTATGAAGGGCATAAATTTCCCGGCGCTCTTCAAACAGCTCTTTCATCTCGTCAATCGACCGGTTATGAAGAACAGGGCGGTTTTCGATTAAAATATCCAGCCGCTGCTTCCAATTCTCCCAAGATAAATCAAGGAAAAGAACCGTACAATGCTTCAAGCAGGATCGTTTGATTTCTTCCTGTTTGAACGCACCGCCCCCTAGGGACACAATCTTCAGCTGTGTATGTTCACATAAATCGACGATATAATCCTTTTCAGCCTGCCTGAAGAAAGCTTCTCCTTTTTGCTGAAACATTTCTGGAATCGTCATGTTGTACTTTTTCTCAATCTCCTGATCGACATCAATAAAATCTCTATATAACTTTTTGGCGACGAGCTGCCCAATGGTTGTTTTACCAACGCCCATAAAGCCAATGAGGACAATATTTCGCTGTCTCACAGGGATTTCTCTATTGTTTTTCATGTTCGTGACACGTCCTCCTTACGACAAGGAATGCTACATAATGTTTCTATTATATGATAAATGGGCTGTGAAAAGATAGGCATTCTTAAAAATTGTGTTTGACAACGTAACCGAGCTGTTCGGAGAGCTTTTGGGCGTGTTCCTTCACTTTTTGCTGCAACTGAGGAATGACTTCTTCAGTAAATCTATGAGTTGGACCAGATATTGATAAACATGCCTGCACCTCGCCATGAATGTTAAAGATCGGCGCTGCCACTGCCGCAGATCCGACCTCCCGTTCATCAATACTGCAAGCAGTATACGCCTTAAGAATATGTGCACATTCCTTTTGCCAGTCATCTTTCTTCACGTTTTCAGCCTCAGACATGAATACTTTTTGCTGAAATTCTTCGCTTTGGAAGGCAAGCAAAACCTTTCCACCAGCACCTGCGTATAATGGCAGCTTCTCACCAATCTTGACAAGATGCCTGATGGATTGCAGCCCTTCAGCTTGTTCAATACAAATCCTGCTTGTATGATCTAGCACATATAAATTGACGGTTTCCTTTGTTTCATCACGAAGTTTGTACATAAGCGGCTTTGCCAGTTCCCTCAATTTGATGGACTTCCCAGCAATGTAACCGAGCAGATAAAGCCTTTGACCGAGTCGATATTTGAGTGTATCTTGGTTCTTTTCCACAAAATGATTCATTTCAAGTGCCTTGAGCAGTCTCGTCGTGGTAGACATTGCTAAATTCATCTCTTTTGAAATGTCCGTTAGCGTCAGCTCTTGCCGTTCTTCGCTAAAACAATGAAGAATATCCAAAGCCCGCTGAACGGTACGCAGTCCCGATTCTTCTTTTGACTTTTTATCAGCCATGTTCAATTTCTCCTTTTCCTTTTAATTTCTGTGTCGACATGAACAGCCAACTTTGCTATAATCCATTTTAAATATTCCATTATAAGAAAACAAATTCCACCAGATGGAACCAAAACAATCAATGCTGTTTGTCGGAGGAGATGTTCTGATGTACGTGATGATTTATACACTTCTGATTAGTTTTTACATCGTCAATCAACTATTTCCTGCTCCCATTCTCTCCTATTCTGTCGGTTTACTGGCTGTCGCTTCGCTCACCATTTCTCTCAAGAAGGCCAATGGGCTTTATTTGAAAACTGGTTCTATGTTTCTCTTCATTGGTTTGGTGTTGTTTTTCTTATCTGACCAGCCTTTGCATACGTTTTTTCTCCATTTTCATTCCATGCTAGGCTTACTATCTCTGTTTTTCATGCTGCCTTTTATTCATTCTCTCATACATGTTGGACACTTTGATACACAATTAAATAAGCTGCTCACCTTACATACAACCAGCACAAAACAGCTCTATCGAAAGAGCTCATTTGTGACGCATGTCCTCGGAATGTTTTTAAATATCGCCACCATTCCCTTACTATATACCTCTTTAAAACCTTCACTGGACTCCCTTACAGAACATGTCAGACAGCAGCTCTATACGCGCAATCTCTTAAGGTCCTATGCGCTTTGCCTAAGCTGGAGCCCTGTTGAAGTGCTGGTGAGTGTGACCATTGATGCAACCAAGCTGAAATATTATCAAATTGCACCTGTTACCTTTTGTTTAATGCTGATTGTATTGATGACGGATTGGCTCCTGTTTTCTCGCCAGAGCAAGCGATTACCGGGTATCATCGAATTAGAGGATACACGTACCAACCCAAAGAGAATTAAGCGAAAAACCCTTCAGCTCGCTTTGATGCTGCTGAGTTTTATCACAGTCGTCTCGCTAGTTGATGGATGGGTTGGGAAAGGTTATTTATTCGCCGTTGTGTTAGCGATTATTCCATTTGCTCTATTATTCTCATCTGTCATCAAAAAACGGAAACAATATGTCGCCGTCTCTGTTCCTCATTGGAAGGAGCGCACCAGTCATCTCTCCAATTATATGTGTCTATTTTTAAGTGCCGGTTTCTTTGTCGATATGCTCCTCGTTACTAACAGTCTAAAGCCTATCCAAGCATTTATTGTCAGTATATCAGACCATTCGATCTGGATTTATTGTGTCATTGGCTTATATTTTCTGATCACTGCACTTTGCGGCTTCCATCCACTTGTGTCGCTTGCTCTGTTAGTAAGCATGTTAACACCTTTCATTCATGAGCTCCCTGCCCTGCCTATCGCGATTGTACTCATTACGGCTGGAACGTCGACGGTCATGTTTAGTCCATTTAATGTTTCCGTCTCGCTATTGGCAGATTTGATGAAGGTCAACCCTTATCGTATCACCCGCTGGAATATATGGTTTGCTGGCTTTTACATCAGTATGGGAATCATATGCGCAACGGTTATCACCGTCATCTTTTATTCATAACAAAAAGAGCTCATCACTGAGATGAGCTCTCTTTCATTCTATGGTTTTAATTGGATGCGTTCAATTTTACCTACGATAAATATGTAGGATAACGCCCCGCCTAATGCGACAAGGCTGACAAATAAAATACCTCCGTTATACGAGCCTGTCACGGATACGATCAAACCGATGATCAGCGGTGTGATGATCCCAGATAAATTAGCAAAAAAGTTGAACACGCCTCCAGCAAGGCCTACCATCTCTTTCGGCGCTACCTCAGACAGCATGGTCCATGAGATATTTGACAGCCCTTGTGCGAAGGAAGCAATGGACAAAATGGTCAGTACAAGCGGAATACTTGTCGTGAAATTCGCCAACACGATGGTACTTGTCAGGAGCAAACCAACAACGACAGGCAGCTTCCTTGCCACATTGACAGATACACCCTTTTTGAGCAGCCAATCGGATACATAACCGCCAAACAGCACTCCAAAGAATGCCGCAATGTATGGAAGAGAAGCTGCAAAACCTACCTTTAGAAACGCCATATTTTTCGCCTCAGCTAAATAAGTAGGAAACCATGTTAAAAAGAAAAAGAGTGTGGACGCCACAGAAAATTGACCAATATAGAGCCCAATCAATTTGCGATATTTTAAAAGGGCGGCAAAGTCTGCCCATTTCAGTTTCTCCTGTGAGGCCACTGTCAGCCCTTCCCCTTGACGAATCAACTCTAGCTCATCTTCATTGACTTTCGGATGTTCTTTCGGTTCGTGATAATACTTATACCAAAAAAAAGCAAATATAATACCGAGCGCACCTGCAGTGATAAATACAGTTCTCCAATCGAAAGTGGTCATGATCCAAAAAAGAAGAGGAGTTGCAAAAGCTAGGCCAACATATTCTCCAGCAGTGTAAACGCCTGTAGCAAAAGCCCGCTCTCTTCTAGGGAACCACGTTGTCACAATGCGGTTGTTGGCAGGGAATGCTGGAGATTCTGTAATTCCAATAAACAAACGGCAGCCGAATAAAAAAGCAAAGCTGTTTGCAAACGCCTGTAAGCCAGTGAAAATAGACCAAGTAATGAGCGAAATCCCATACGTAACCTTTGATCCGAATTTATCAAGAATAAAGCCGCCTGGTATTTGCATGGCTGTATACGTCCAGCTAAACGCCGAAAAAATCAGGCCTAATAATGCAGGATTTAATTGCAGGGAAGATTGAATAGCTGGTGCAACAATGGACACACTGGCTCTATCAATATAATTAATGGCCGTAATAAAAAACAACAGAATCAATATACCAAAACGGGCTTTCGTTGGTTTCATATAAGCGGGCTGCAGTTCGTTCCCCTTCAGTTCTGAATGCACTTTCATAACCATCCTCCTTTGTTTCCGCACTGTGCGGATCGGTTGAGCGTCCTTAAATAACTCCTTTTTCTTCTAACTGTTTGCACTCTTCTTCTGTCAGTCCGAGCATGTTCGTTAAAATCTCATAATTATGTTCACCCAAATCAGGTGCAATATGGCGGATACTCCCTGGTGTTTTTTCAAACTTCGGAATGATGCCAGGTACTTTCACTTTTCCAAGCCGAGGATGATGAACTTCAACGATATTTTCTCGTTCTTTGAATTGCGGATGTTCAAAGATATCCCGAATGCTGAGGATCGGACTCACAGGTACGCCATGAGTATCTAAAGTGTCCAATACCTCATCCCTTGATTTGGATGCAATCCACTGAGAGACGATAGCATCCATTTCATCGTTATGCTTCAGCCTCGCTGCATTTACGGAGAATTTTTCGTTTTCTAGTAAATCTAATCGATTCATCGCCTCTGCCAGTCGATTAAAGGTCGAATCTGTACTCGTTACTAGAACGAGATAATGCCCATCCTTTGTTTCGTAAGTGCCAGCAGGACTCGAATGACCGCTTAGCCCTGGTGAACGTTCGCGTACCTTGCCAAGCTTGTCATATTCTGCAACCAAAAACTCCAGCATACGGAAAACAGACTCATAGAGTGCTAGATCCACCATTTGCCCGGTACCTTCTGGATGTGTATCCCGATAATACATGGCTGTCACAGCGGCAAACGCCACATAGATACCCGCAATGTAATCTGTCAGTGAAAAGGACGGACTGACTGGATGGCGATCTGGAAACCCTTGAAGATACGTAAAGCCGCTAAACGCCGTCGCAGGGGTTCCAAACCCCGCCTTGTCCTTAAATGGGCCTGTCTGTCCATAGCCTGATACACGAATCATAATTAAACGAGGGTTGATTTCCTTTAATACATCGTACCCAACGTCCCATTTTTCAAGTGTTCCTGGACGAAAATTTTCGATAATCAAATCGACCTGCGCTGCAAGCTTTTTAAAAATATCTTTCGCTTCTTCTTTGTGAAGATCAAGTGTGAGGGATTTTTTGTTTCTTGATAGTCCTGACCATCTTAGCGGTTCACCGTCCGCAAAAGGACCAACATGCCGAAGCGTATCTCCTTTTCCAGGGATTTCAACTTTGATGACTTCTGCACCAAAATCCCCTAGAAGAACTGCGCCATAGGGTGCAGCAATCATCGTCGAAACGTCCAATATTTTCAATCCTTCAAGTGGTGTATTCTTATTCATTGCGTGACTCCCTTTCATTCATGTGATAAAGGGCTAAAATATTGCCTGTTTTAGCCCTTTGTCTTCTTTCAGTGTGACCTAAAAACCCTTGAAGGCTAGAAGGATGAGCTTCTTGAGCTGATTTCTTAATCCTTTGGCAGCTGTCCTTGTGGTGTATACAGCCAAATGAGCCATAAAGGTTCATCCCCTGTATTCACATGCTGATGCGAGACACCATCTGGAATAAACATAAAGTCATTTTGTTTAAAGGACTGTTTTTCTCCATCACAAATGACCTCGCCAGACCCCTTAATCACATAATCAAATTCCTCTGAACCTGGGTGATTGTGAACAGAGCTTGCTTCCCCCGGCTCAAAAATGGTGAGACCTGCCATCATATGCTCCGATCCAACCGTATCTGGTGTAATGGTTTGAAATACTTTCCGAATCATTTGCTCTTCAGGATGATCTAAACCTAACCATAATGGATGCCCATCTTTAAACGGATTCAATACTTTAATTTTCATTGATAATTCCTCCCCATTTTTTAATTCACACTGACGTGTGAGCGTTTTGTATTTGGTGAATAAATATCATTGATATTCCAATGCCCATCAGTAGGCACAGGATCATTTTTCATTGCCACATCAATCACACACGGCTCTTGGGATGAAATTGCTTCAGCTAATGCCTCTTTGAATTCAGCAGCGCAAGTAATTTTTATTCCTTTCATTCCATAACCTCTAGCAATGGTGGCAAAGTCAGGAGAATAGCTCTCACCATCTTTTCTAAAGACCGTGCCATAAGTCGTCTCATAATGTGCCATTTGTAAGCCGGCAATCGTCCCAAACGCACTGTTGTTCATCACAATCCACACAACAGGAATGTTTTCTTCCACGGCTGTTGCCAGAACAGATGGGTTTTGGCCAAACCCGCCATCTCCAACAAGTGACACAACGACACGATCAGGCTGAGCAACCTTTGCTCCAAGTGCTGCGGGTGCTCCGAATCCCATCGTCGCAAACCCACCTGGTGTTAAAATCGTACCTGGCGTATACACAGAGAATTGCTGTCCTACTCCATTTTTATTCCAGCCAACATCGGTTGTAATAAAAGCATCTGCAGGCAATACTTCACGTACTTCCTGCAAAATACGCTGCGGCTTCATCGGGAAGGATTCATCTTGAATATTCGTCAGATTGCTCTTCCGAAATTCCTCACGATATGCAGCAATGTCTTTTTTCAATTCAGGTCGATCCAGACCTTTTGGCAGTCTTTCTCTCGCCACACGGTTCAGCACGGTTAACGCCTGCTTGAGATCAGCTACAGCTCCAATTTCTACTGGATAGTTCCGTCCAATTTCATTCGGGTCAATGTCAATATGGATCAGCTTGGTTGTTGAGAAGTTAAATGTATATTCCGATTCCCAAGAACTTGCATCCGCTTCAGCAAAACGTGTTCCCAAGGCGAAAATGTAGTCCGCCTCTTTACACTGATCGTTGATGAACTTTGTGCCCCAAAACCCGGTCATTCCAAGGGTCATTGAGTGATTATCCGGCATCGCTCCTTTCCCCATTAATGAATGGGCAACAGGGATACTGAGGTGCTCAGAGAATGCCTTTAATTCCTCCGCAGCATCGGCTAGTAAAATGCCTCCTCCTACATATAAAAGTGGTTTTTCAGCCTGCAGTAATCGGTCCATGATACGATTTGCCGTATGATCATCAATGGATGGTTTTTCTATTGTGTGTGTATGTTGTTCCATTTGTTTAAATAGGGAAACATCTAAGTCTTTTGAAAACACATCCATTGGAACTGAAATGAGTACTGGTCCAGGACGGCCGCTTTCGGCTAACTGAAATGCTTTTGACAAAATCTCTGGGAATAATTCTGGAATGTCGACACGCCATGCTCTTTTCACAAAAGGTCGATAAATTTCATATTGAGAAGCATCGGAATGAAGATTAATTTCTTGATGTGGGTGCTTTCCGTAGTAATGACTTGGGACATCTCCTGCAATAACAACCATTGGAATGGAATCAAGTGCTGCATTCGCCACTCCTGTTGCCGCATTCGTAAGTCCCGGTCCTAAATGACTGAGAACAACAGATGTCTGTTTCTTCGCTCTTGCATATCCATCTGCCGCGTGTGCAGCAATCTGTTCATGTCTCACATTCACAAATTTGATACTGCTTTTTTCAAGCGCTGATAGAAAAGCAATATTCGTATGACCGCAGAGGCCAAAAATATGCTCGACTCCCCGGTTTTCTAAATACTGAATGACCTGTGATGATATATTCTTTTTCATATTTCTCTCCTCTCTTGGTGCAGCTATGACTCTACTACTCACTCATTCTTTGAAAACACAACAGATAAAACGGTATTCAAATCTTGTATTGCGACTTGACCAGGGGCTGAGCTTTCTTTCCCCACGGCAAAGGTCATGTCTGACCCAAAAAGTCCGCCAATCATTCTTGTAAAAGCTCCATACTCTCCCATTGCCATTGAGATGAGAGGCACCTTCAATTGATTTTTGGCATGACTGGTTGCATAGAGCAGCTTTAATGCATCCTCATATGAATGCGGCATCACAGCTACCTTTGCAATGTCAGCGCCAACCGATTCCGCATTACCGAATATTTGCACGAGACGAGCGACTTCAGGCGTACTGTCAAAATCATGATAAGAGACAATCAAGGTCACCCCATTCTTTTTGGCCGCTTGACTGACTTTCTGCATAAATTTCTCATCATGCATCAATTCATAATCAATGGCCTCCACAAGTTGAGTGGCACATAGCGTTTCAAGCAGCGTTACCTTTTCTTCCGTTGAAAGCGATATTGGTTCGCCGCCTTCCTTTTCAGAACGAATGGTGAACAAAATTGGAATTCCCTGCGCCTTGTCTTTCATCCAATGAAGGGTCTCTATTACTTGTTCCTTATCATGGAGGTTCGTAAAAAAGTCAGCTCGCCACTCAATCACATCGGGTTTCTTCTCGGCTAACACCTCTAGTTCATGAAGCAGTTCTTCCTTTGTTTGCCCTATTAATGGAGTACAAACCATCGGCCGACCACCTGCCTGCACGACTTTCAGCTTGTGCTGAAATGCATTTCCATCCATACCTGCTTCCCCCTTATATCCCTTCTGGAAGGACGACCATTTTGGTTTCCGTCATCTCTTCAATGGCGAAACGTGGACCTTCTCTTCCAATACCACTTCGCTTAATACCGCCATATGGCCAGTGATCCAATCTGAAATTCGATGTCCCATTGATGATCACGCCCCCAGTTTCAAGCTCTTTCGCTGCGTGTAACGCTACAGCCAGCTGGCTCGTAAAGATTCCGGCTTGCAAACCGTAGCGGCTATCATTTGCTTCTTTGATCGCTTCATTTAAATCTTCATAAGGAAGGATGCTGACAACCGGACCAAATACTTCCTCGCACACGACTTTGGCCTGTTTTGGCGGGCTGAGCAAAATAGTTGGTCTAACGCTTGCTCCATTTCTTTGTCCTCCAGAAATGATGCTAGCGCCCATTTTCTCTGCTTCTTGTATCCAAACTTCTACACGTTTTGCTGCCTGTTCATCAACCATACAGCCGATATCGCTTTCACTGGACAGCGGATCTCCAACGATGAGCTGATCCACTTTTTCTTTTAGTGTCTCAGTAAATGTTGCCAGGATTTCCTTGTGGACATAAATTCGTTGAACGGAAATACAACTTTGACCAGAATTACTGAAACCCGTTTTTGCGCAAAGGGATGCAGCTTTTTCAATATCCGCATCATGATGGACAATAGTAGCTCCATTTCCACCAAGCTCTAGTAGTACCTTTTTCAATCCAGCGGAATTAGAAATATGTTCTCCGCCAACTGCGCCTCCGGTAAAAGAAACAAGATTTGTTCTTTCATCCGTCACTAATTGTCTTCCGGCATCTACTCCACCGATAATGAGCTGCACGCTTTTTTCAGGGAATTCCGCTTCAAGCAGCAGTTTGACAAATGCTGTGGCAACCGCTGATGTTTGCGGAGCCGGTTTTAATATAATGGCATTCCCTGCTGCAAAAGCAGGACCAATTTTGTGACAAATGAGATTGAGTGGTGCATTAAAAGGAGTAATGGCTAACACCACACCAACTGGCACTTTAAATGTCATCGCCATTGCTCCCTGTCCGCGAGATGATACATGACCAGGAATGGTCTCCCCTATTAATCGATTGGCTTCTTCGGCTGATTGCACTAACGTTTCAATAGATCGTGAGACTTCATCTCGTGTGTTTTTAAGCGGCTTTCCTAATTCTAAAGAAATGAGTTTCGCAAAATATTCTTTTTGATCTTCTAGCAATGTAGCTGCTTTTTTCAAAAGAATCGAACGATCTAACGCTGACATACCCACTAGTTGTTTTTTGATTTGCTGTGCAACAGTAAGTGCGTGTTCTATATCTCCTGTTGACGCTAAATAAGATGTGCCAATTGTCTCTCCAGAGTACGGATTGATGATGTCCTCTTTTTCACGATTTGCTTCAAGCCAATCTCCACCTACATATGACAACGCTTTCAATTCACTCAAATTGTCTCACCCTCCTTCAAATGCCGCGTTCCATGCCCAACGTAACGAACCAGTCTTTCTTCATTTGGACAAGGTCCTTTCACGAGGGCTCCCCTTGTCAGCTCCTCGTACGCATGCGCCACAATGCCCATTCCTCTTGATAAGGAAAAGATGCCTTTTGCTGCTTCAGCCGGGATGTTTAATTCACATTGAATCGCAGCTGATACGCCATCTATGTTCATCGTTATTTTTTTCCCTTTTCGGTTTTCAAGTTCGTGCCTGATTGCCTCCGCTAACCTCAAGTAAATACCGCTAATATGACCGTGCTCGACATAGGTCTGACTCAATTCATATAAACGTCTCACCCGCGGATCGTCATCATGCAGCTGATGGCCGATACCTGGTATCTTGGCTTTACGGGCTAACCAAGCCTGACACACTTGCTTTGCCGCATATTTTATATCTTTGTTTTCATCGTAAATTGATTTTGCCTCGTACAGCATACACATCGCCTTTTCGCCGGCACCACCGTGAATATCACCTAATAGATTCATCCCTGTCGCTACAGAGGAATTAAATGAAATGCCACACGTAACGGCCATTCTTGCTGCTGCAATAGACGGTGCCCTTGGCCCATGGTCTGCACCTGCGACAAGAACACTCTCAAAAAGGGCAGCTTTAGAATCATCCAGCAATTCTCCGACAAGCAATAAATAAAGCATCTGTGGATATGACAATTCGCCAATGAGCTCTTCAATTGGATACCCTCGTAGCTCAATGGAGTTTTTCTGAATATCACTAATCTCTGTCTCCCACCAAGCACCCCCTTCGTTGTATATTTCCAGTGCACTGCGATTTTTCATTGTGTCATTCATTCCTTTAGCTTATTTTTGGAGATGAAGCTCCTCTTATTCCGTCTAGTGGAATTTAATTTCACTTTTTGGAATGTGATTTCATTGTAAGCGCATTCGTTTTTGCCGTCAATATTTTTTCTGAAAATACAGTCATTTATTGATGAATTAAGTGAATCGAACTAATCATTTCACTATCTTATCAAAAAATTCACCCTTCATTTAGTAAAACAGACGCAAGTATATCGTTCTACTAATTTAAATGCAACATGTTCTTTTTATTCTGTCAAATTCACCTGAAATTAAAAACCCTCTCCTTCACTGGAGAGGGTTCCGGCATTTTCTTATTTCCACCAGTCATCAAACATTGAAGCTGGTACTTGGCGTTTATGTTCTGATTGAACATAGCGCTTTTCAATCGCTTCAGCAGCTTGATCGGAAACTGGTTTTCCTTCTAAGTAATCATCAATTTCATTGTACGTAATACCGAGTTCTGTTTCATCCGTTTGCTGAGGCTTGTCATCCAGCAGGTCGGCTGTTGGTTTCTTTAAGTACAGGCGTTCCGGTGCTTGAAGAGCTTCTAGCAGAGTCCGTCCTTGGCGTTTCGTTAGACCCGTGAGCGGCAGAACATCTGCACCTCCATCACCATACTTCGTGAAGAAACCGGTCACTGCTTCAGCCGCATGATCTGTACCGAGGACAAGTAACCCTTCCTCTCCACCGATGGCATACTGTGCGATCATTCTCATACGTGCTTTCACATTCCCTTTATTAAAGTCAGACAGCGGCTTGTTTGTTTCCTTTTGATACTGATCACTGAATGCAGCCACCGCAGGCGCAATATCGTATTTCCATGACTTGTCTGGCTGTATAAATGATAGAGCGAGCTGAGCATCGTCTTCATCCTGCTGCACGCCATGCGGGAGACGAACCGCAATAAAGACAGCATCTTCTTTTCCTTCTTGACGCAGCTCAGATGCAGCCAGCTGAGCGAGACGGCCAGCAAGCGTCGAATCCTGTCCGCCGCTAATGCCGAGGACGAAGCCTTTTGCACCGGTTTTTTTCAAGTAATCCTTTAGAAATCCAACCCGTTTTTCGATCTCCTGCTTTGGGTCAATTGAGGGCTGCACATGCAACTCTTGGCTGATCTTTTTCTGCAAACTCATACACTTTTCCTCCTAAGCATCCTCTACATGAAGAGAACAGGTTTTACTCTCAATTTAATTGGTTTGACAACGATTTTAGAATCTTCATTATAGCATGTTTTCTGAAGGTTATTTTGTTAGACGTTCCCCTTTTTCATAAATGATCAAACATTCACAAACGAAAGAGACCAAGTCTTTTTTTGAATGGCCTTTCAATCAATTTCCACACGTATAGAAGTACAGCTTGAACCATTGCACTTTCCTATATCAGCTGGACATGCGGATATTGCCACAATGAGATCCATTTCGGCACGCAGACGAATATAATCACCGGGGAGCGATTTTGGCAGTTCCACAGACAGCTTTCCTTTTTCATCAATGACTGTATTCATAAAGGCGTTAAAAGGGTAGTACATATCCTCTTTCGGAATACCGAACGGCTCAAAGGCTGTACGAAGATTATCGTAGCATGTATGCACCGCCTCTAAGTGCGTCCGGCCATATAGGAGCTGATACATTTCTTGCCGGCACGCAGGCATGTATAAATCATGGCATTCTACTGTATCTTCAATGACCGTAAACATCGGTTTATATAAATTAGAATAGAGCTTATCACCTTTTTTCACTTTGGAAGAGGACAGGCTGTCCATTGTAGCGCCTTGGTCAAATTTTTCATAAAAATCTTTTTCATGATAAGCCATCACATCTGCTACTTGCTGGCCTTCGACATCGACTACTCGCATACATTGGCCTTTTCCTAAACGAAAGCCGCGCCCATCTTTTGGTAAAATCACGTATTCTCCGTTCATCACATGCACTCCTTTCCATGACAGTATGCCCAAAACGTCCCTTTGATCATGTATAAAAAAAAGAGGCGGTCACAAGCTAATGTCATTGAATTGGAAAGGTGTTGCACGTACATTGAAAGAACAATCTTTATCTTGGTGGCAGCTTTCTCTCATCGGAGTCGGCTGTACAATTGGCACTGGCTTCTTCCTTGGTTCCAGCATCGCCATTACAAAGTCCGGTTATTCCGTCTGTATTTCATTTTTTCTTGCTGCAGTCGGCACATATCTCGTCTTTAAACATTTGGCTGCGATGACAGCAGAAAACCCTGATAAAGGGTCGTTTTGTTCTTATGCTCGTAAAGCGTATGGACGCTGGGCAGGTTTTAGCAATGGCTGGGTGTATTGGTTTGCAGAAATGCTGATTACAGGAAGTCAGTTGACCGCGATTTCTCTTTTTACCCGACACTGGTTTCCATCCGTTCCGCTTTGGGTGTTTTCTGCGATTTATTCCGCTCTTGCTCTGCTCGTCATTATCATTGGGCTGTCTTCTTTTCAAAAGACTGAAAATGTCCTTGCGGTGCTGAAGACCGGAGCGATCCTGCTGTTTATGATTCTCGCCGTCCTTGTTTTATGCGGCATTCTCACAGATCATAAACCGGCCCTCCATCTGCCAAACAAAGATCACGAATGGATGCCGCTTGGTCCGCTTGGTCTTTGGAATGGATTGATTTATGCGTTTTATGCATTTGGGGGAATTGAAGTCATGGGGCTGATGGCGGTTCATTTAAAGGACCCGAAGGATGCTGCAAAGTCTGGACGTGTCATGCTGATCATTCTAGCCGTCATCTATATCGTCTCGATCGGACTTGCTCTCTTGCTTGTCCCAGTGACAGCCTTTAACGAGAACAGCAGTCCATTTATTACATCATTAGAGCCATTTCATTTGTCAATCTTTCTTCATATCTTCAATGGCATTTTCATTATTGCCGGTTTTTCTACATTGGTTGCTTCTCTATATGCGGTCACGACTCTTCTTGGCACGATGTCGGAGCATCAAGATGCACCTGCTTGTTTTAAACAAAAAGACCCATCTCATGTCAGATGGTCTTCGATTATCTTAACTGCTGCTGGATTAATTGTCTCGATTTTGCTTGCACTCTTTTTGTCCAAACACATCTATGAGCACCTCACAACAGCAGCCGGTCTTACCCTTCTGTACACATGGGTGTTCATCCTGTTCTCAAGTAAAAAGCTATCAAAGCCATCCACTCGCCAAACGTGTGAAATGATTCTTGCGCTGCTCTTAATTGGAGCCGCCGTTTCAGGGACATTGACAGAGGCCAGCGGACGACCAGGCTTTTTTATCAGTATTGGGATCATTGCAGTAATTGCCATCATGGTGCTATTTATGAAGAAAAAGTGGAAACAGGATCAGACCGCATCATAATTTCATCATGTTTTTTAATGCAGTAAATGGACATTTGGCGGAGGCTGGTTTCTCCGCCTCATCATCTGAGAGGAAATATTGCTTCCACTCTAAATTCTTCTGATCCCCATACCATTTTAACGCAGGGTGTACATCTACTTGATCATATGCCTTGAGCCGCTTACGAACGAGTTTGCTCATTTTTTGTCCAAATGTGGTCGAACCATTCATCTTCTCAAACACCCACCTTGGCTGAAACGCCATCATGACATAAGGGAAGTGACGGCTTTTTCTAAGCTTGTGAGCAGGTGTGGCGCATAAAATAAAATAAGGCTCCCCGTGAAAACAAAACTCCCATTCATGATGCTCAGGATCTGCCGGAATGTCATCAGGCCATTTCATTTCATCTTTTTGATGTAATCGTTGAACGAGCGACCAAAACTGATCCTCAAACTCTTCAATCGAACGATCTTGCAAATCCTGAGGCGTTTCAAAAAAGCAGATGAATGAAGCATATTGACCGGTTTGTCTTGAACAGCTTTGATAAGCCCTTAACAGCTCTGCAAGCTCATTGACAGCTTCTTCTCCCCTCGGGTCACCAACAAAACCATAACGTAAATGATCGAGGAAAAATCCTTGTCTTCCTGGTACACAAGGGAATGTATCTGCCTCATCTCCTACCATCTCTCCAAATTGCGTGAAAGCATCCTGCTTCCATCCTTCTAGCGATCGTAGATTTTGATCAAGGCAACTTTTTGCATACAGCTGGGCCATTTCCTTCCACCTCGTTTTAGCGTCTTCTCCATAGCCTATGAGAAAAAAAGGCTGTGGTGACTGTCCTTCAACGACTTTCCCTGTGCACCCATAAGGTGGATCTATTGGTTCAATTGAGTCCAATTATGTATGATCAAGTGTATGTAACCATCATGCTACTCCTTTTAATAGAGAGCGCACTCTCGCTTTAGTAATATACAGATGACCTCGTAAAACCCTATGATCGGTTCTTCATCAAAAAGACGGAATCCAACAACCAATAAATGAGAGCGGCGCAAAAGCTAAACAGATAGACTTTGTAGCTAATGAACACGACAAGTCCATCATCAATCCACAAAGCCAACGCCGAACAAACAACCCACGCCGTAATCAAATAAATCAGCAAATCACGGCCTCGAAACTTTTTAGGGTTTCGGTGTAAAACAATTTGTATCGGTGCAGCAAAAATCACATAGCAATCAAAATCAAAAGACTGGTTATCTCCATATAACTGAAGCCCACTTCAGGCGGAGTGAATAAGATGGTATACACGAATGTCGCTGAAATGACAGACAACATTAGCATACATGCATAGTTGAATACTGGCAGAAAAATGCGCATGGCAGAAGCTCCTTGAATCAATTTTATATTCCACCATTAATCAAGTATGTTCTATGTCTGTCAATCCTTACAAAAAAACAGACTGATTGCGTCAGTCTGTTTCAGATTGTTGACAAAGGGCTAAAATGACCTTTATTTTAGCCCTTTGTCTTCTTTTCAGCGTGATAGAAAACCTTTGAAGTCTAGGAAGGACGAGCACCGGAGCGGAGCGAATTTGACATTCGTGAGCACCGGCGCGCAGACCTGACAACGAATGCGAGGGTTTGTCTACACGCTGAAACAGACTGATTGCGTCAGTCTGTTTTACAACATTTCTACCCAATCAATGCCATGATGCCTTGATACCCAAAATAGGCACCGAAGCCAAGTAAGGATACACCTGCAAGAACAGATAAGCCATGTAAAATGCGCTCATTCAAGTAGCGCCTAAACGTACTTGCAAGTAACGCCATACTGAAATCCCATATGAGCATGCCGATAAAAATAGCCATGCTGTACATCAGCATTTGGGAAGCCCCATACTTTTCGATCGTATTGGCCAAAATACTGCCATAGATTCCAAGCCAAAATAAAATACTGAGCGGATTGGAAAGAGAAATGAAAAATCCCGTCATGAAGGAATGGCCAATCGTTGTGTTTCCTCCGTCCTTCTTTGGACTCTCCTGCAAATTGATTTTACGCAGACTTTCAATGCCGGTATAGGTCAGAACGAAAAAGCCAAACAGCCACAAAAAGGTTTTCACAAGAGGTGCGGTCAAAAGCTGGGCGACACCAAAATATATGAGAAGCATATAGACGATATCCGCAGCCATAGCCCCCACACCAAAAATCCACGCGTGCCAAAATCCACTTTTAATCCCTCTATCGATTTGGGCTGCATTGACTGGCCCAACAGGCGCTGAAAGTGACAACCCTAAAAAGATATAACCAAAAAACACCGCCACATAGACGTCCTCCTTTTGATGCTGACTTGTACATGTTATTCAAACTTTCTGTGTTTTAGTACAAGTCCTTTGTCATCTTTTCAGGCGGACTCAAAAAAAGAGGAGCCATTGGGTACGCTGCTTACCTACCGATCTGCTTTCAGCGCCGACTGCTGCGGAAGGGCCGTTTCTCTTTTCCTGAAGCGATTCATTTGAATAGCAGCCGCAAACAGAAGAACGGCTAAGAAGGCGAAAACAAAGATGGCACTTGCCGCTCCTGCCCATTCAAGGCTAAATCCAATGAAAAAGGACAAGCAGGCTCCGCCCAAACTCGCGGCTGCAATAAAATAACTCGTTGCCTCGTCGATGGCATTTTCAATCATTAATGCAGAGGCAGTCAGCGCAATTGGAAACATGCCAGCTGCGCACAAGCCGATGAAAAAGATGAGAATCAGCTGTGCGGCTATGTGGGTTGTCAGTGCAAATACAACGAGCAGCAGGATCATGAGAGCTGCACTGAGCTTTAAAAAACGCAGCGGATGCAGCTGATCTGCTTTTCTCGCAATCACGGTTCTGCCGATGACAATCGCCGTCCAAAAAGTGGAGACAGCAAAGAGACCCCAATTGTCCCCCCCTTTTTCCAGCATGATAGACGGCAAAAAGTTCGCAAAGTTCGTTTCAATCCCTGCATAGAAAAAAGCAAAACATATCATGAGCACGACAATCATTCGATTGCTGCGATCAACAAGCAAAGACGGCTTCTTCATCTTTTGAGAAGGAGCTGCCATCTGCCCATGAGGCAATTTGTTCATAAAGACAAGCCAGAGCATGAGGAAAAATGTCAGCGCACCCACCTGAAATAAAAACACATAATGCCACGTCTGTTCTGTGACGGTCAGCAGAATCAAAAGAGGGAATAGGAGTGCACCCAATCCAAAAAAGACTTCCATGATGCTAATTCGTTTAGCACTGTTTGCCATTGAAATCACATACGCCCCAGCTGTTGTCTCAAGACTGCCCGCACCGCTCCCAAGAAAAAACCCTGCCAGCACAAGCGTTGTCCAGCCCGGCACCAAAAGCCCAAGGAGAAGTGAGCCGATCATCAGCAGCAAACCCATGGTCAGAACTGCGCCATAGCCTTTTTTTCTCACAAGAATGGGGGATAAAAGAACACCTGTCAAAAAACCAATAAACTGAAAAAAGATTAAAGAAGATAATTCCCCGGGACCCTTATCATAACTAGACAGCAAATAAGGAGTTAAGCTGCCAAAAAACACATGAATGGTCCCAATAAAAAAATAAAAGACACAGCCAAAATAAAACACTTTTTTCATCTTTTCACTTCCTCTAAAAAGGAGCGGAGTCATAAATCCTCCGCTCCACCTCTTTAATATGCACGGGCAGAAACGACAGCCTCTTCCCTCTCGAAGCACGTATTGAGCGCAGCCTGCGCGCGATATCCATCTTCAAAATCAGCCACCTTCATATGAGATGGGTATGGATCTGTATTCACCCAATGCAATAGCTGATCACGGAATGTATCGGACCATCCGTAAAATTCATTAAGCGGATCAGTCAGCAGGGTTTGCGGCATTTGATGACGTTCTACACTTAAACCATCACTAATTTCATATTCGTTTTTCATGTTCGTATGGTATTTGAATACCTTGTCATGGCCAATCACTTCTACACTAAATCCACATTCCTCAGGCTGCGAGCTTTTAGACGTCACCAAATGAAAGAACACTTGATTCTCCATTTGCCCAAAAATTTCGGTATGATCATCGACCTGCACCTTTTTCTCTTCTTTTTCCTTTACATGTGTCAGCATCTTCGTGTTAAGAGATTCTTTTTTCATTTCACTGCCAAATAAGTACCACAGCATATCAATCAAATGAATCCCAAGATCCCCCAGAGCGCCGCTTGTACGCAGACTCTCGCCGCTGTCTCTCCACGAAAATGTTTTTCTCCTGAGGGCACTATTTTTCTTAAAGTGTGTCCTGACTGTTAAAATTCGGCCCAATTCACCGTTGGCAATTAAGTTCTTCAAAATATTCACAAAGGATAAGTACCGATAGTTAAAACCAATACTGGCCTGAACCTGGAACTGTTTGGCTGTCTCCACCATTTCCTTCGCTTCTTTCAACGACACAGCCATCGGTTTTTCGCATAAAATCGGCTGTCCCGCTCTTAGCGCCTGAAGGGCATGGTCCTTGTGACAAAAATTAGGGGAGGCAATGATCAACCCATCAGATGCATCCGCTAGCGTATCGATACTTGAATACACCCGCCCTCCGTACTGTTTAATGAATCCCTGTGCTACTGATTCGTGCAAATCATAGACTCCAGATAATTCTGCACCTTTGATCGTTGATAATGCTCTTGCATGTGCTTTTGCAATATTCCCAGCTCCAACAATTCCAATTTTCTTCATGAATGTGCCTCCTCATGTTTATACATCACTGTTTTCAGTGTTTCGTAGATTCCTTTTGCATACCCATGATGACAAATTTGGTGATGGTGCCGTTTGGCCTCGGCCGTCGCATTTTGGACGAGAAACCCGTGCGTGACGGATTGAAGCATCTTCAAATCGTTCCCACTATCTCCAAAGGCAAAGCCTTGGTCTTTTGATAGATCATATTGACTCAGCATAAAGCGGACAATTTCATCCTTTCCTGTCCCGACTGGTAAAAAATCGACATCATAGCAATCCGCAGGGTCTCCTGCGAGTGGGTTGCATTTGTTGATGTTGACTGCCACACCCCGCTCCTTGGCAAGCGTTTGTATGAACGAGAGATGATGAAGGTCTGTCCGTTCATCCTGCTCCTGATAATAGAAATTCTTCTTATATCCTGAGCTGCCCAGCTGCGTTTGCGCCTTGAGGGTAATCCCCTTTTCACGTACGGTTTGCAGGATGTCTTCGATTTTTTCATCTGAAAAACCCTGTGCATCCAGCCGTTTCATCCATTCCGCATCTGGCTGTCCAAATTGAGCATCCGACGTATACACAATCTCAGTTCCTAAGTTCGACGCAATGAAATGCGGAAATTGGCTGAAGCCGCCTTTTTCCATTTTGCTCGTGACAGAATCGAGGCTGCTTCCCGTCACCCAGCCCAGCATGAGCTGCCCTGCTTCACTCTTTTCTGCCACAAATGCTTCCAGCCGCTTTACATCCTCCCTCTGCTTCTCCGTCATCCCGTGAGAATAATAGGTTTCATCAAAGTCACAGAAGACGATCCACTGAGGGTTCTGCGGCTGATTTAACAGCTTTTTATTGAATGGAAGATTTGAGAACATGACGGACCCCCTCGATGACTTTCTCCTGATCTTGCAGCGGCATTCCTGGGTAAAGTGGCAAATGGAGCAATTGCTGTGCTGCTTTTTCTGTGTGCGGAAGCGTCGTTTGTTTATAGTTTTGAGAAACAAGATTTGTTTGATGCTGATGCGATAGAATTGGGTAATAGACATCTGTCTCTATGCCCATCTCCAGCAATTGCGCCGCCAGCTCATCTCGGTCTCCTTTCAGCACCCTGATTGGGAATAGATGCCATACATGATCATCCGTCAACTTCGAAAGCTTAATATACCCTTTATCCTCAAGCGATTGCAGCTGATCAATGTATCGCTTTGCTAAGTAAAAACGTTTAAAGTTTTGCAGACCTAAATACTTCATCCTTTCTAGTCCGATCGCTGCCTGCAAGTTATCGATCTTGGAATTAAAGCCGTAGTCACTGCGTTTGACATTTTTCTTTCCAGGTTCAAAGCCGTGATAGCTGATCTCCATGCATTTTTCGGCTAAGGCTTTATCATTCGTTGCGATGGCTCCTGCCTTTCCGCAGACTCCGAGATTTTTGTATGGGTTAAAGCTGAGAACAAGTCCGTCTCCAAATGCCCCAAGACCGCTGCTGCCAATCGCCTGACAGCCATCCTCAATGATTTTCAGACCATGCTGCTTCGCAATTGCCGAAATGGCCTTCATATCCGCTTGCTTTCCATATAAATGAACCGGAAGAATGCATACCGTCTTATCCGTGATATGTTTCTCTATTTCACTCGGTGCCAGACAGTAGGTGTCTGGGTCAATATCGGCATAAACCGGAACAGCCCCAACGGCAAGTACTGCATTTTCTGTTGCAGCAAAGCTATTGGCTGGCAGAATGACCTCGTCTCCTGGATGGACGCCTGCTGATATGAGGCTGATCATGAGGGCATCTGTTCCACTTGACGTGGCAATGACATATTTTTTTCCTAAGTACTCAGCGAGCGTTTTTTCAAAACGTGGAATATATGGCCCTGAAGTAAAACGGCCAGAATTCAATACTTCTTTCAGCACCTGCATAATATCATCGATCTCATCCTCTGAAATCAATTTATCAACTGGCAGGAACGGTATCTTTTTTTCCTTATTTTGTTTATAATGGAAGAGAATTTTTTCCAAGCCCGTGTGCTCAATATCTTGCTCCAGGAACGTCACCAGCTTTTCATTCGCTAGATGCTTTTCAACTGAATCAGACTTTACTTGAACACCTTGATTGATCATATCCAGCAAAGGTAGATAATCCTTGCTTTTACCTGATATCTTCGTCAATATTTGCATTCCATTCCCTCCAATTAATCAATTCCATTTGTTAATATTTAACTTGTTTCACATTGTAAATGATGTTATCGATTTCAGAACAATAACTTTGTGTAAAGGATTTGTTAATATGTGTACAATTTATGAAATTGCCAAGCGCTGCGGGGTTTCAACCACTACTGTTTCTAGGGTGCTGAATCATCATCCATATGTGTCAGAGGAAAAGCGGCAGCACATTTTACAGGTGATGAAGGAAATGGAGTATACGCCGAGTTCAGCGGCTCGCACCCTTCGTTCACATCAGACAAAGACCATTGCTGTGTCTGTCCCGGCTGTGGACCATCCTTTTTTTGCACAATTGATTAAAGGCATTTCAAAGGAAGCACTGGATCAAGGGTATAAAGCTATCGTGCTCCAGACGTTTTACCAAGAATCCCTAGAGATCGAAGGGCTTCAATTATTAAAAAGAAAAGAAGTAGATGGCGTCATCTTAGGGGCATTAGAAAATAAGTGGGAAAAGATCGAGCCGTTTTTAGCAAACGGCCCCATTGTCATGGCGAATGAATATCATCAAACAGCAGACATCCCGATTATTGGATACGATGAGCGCGAAGCCGCCTATAAAGCTGTTGACTATTTGATTCGGTCAGGACGTAAATCGATTGGGTTTTGCTTTGATACAGAAAGTAGTGAGGCACAGAAACAAAGAAGACAGGGCTATCTTGATGCGCTTTCTGCTCACGGTTTGCCGCTAAATGAAGATTGGCTGTTTGGGGAGGCCTTTACCATTGAAGACGGCTTTCGCTTAATGGATTTGATCCATGACATGCCGGATACACCTGATGCCATTTTTACCGGCAATGATCAAGTCGCAGCAGGGCTCATTAAACAAGCCATTTCATATGGTTATCAAATCCCCGAGGATCTAGCGGTTATCGGCTATGACAACCAAGACATTTGCGAGGTGACGGCTCCAACGATCACCACCATCGACATCCCGATCGTAGAGCTTGGCCAGCGGTCTGTGCAGCAAATGATCCAGCTCCTGCAAAACCAAAAACCATTAGAGCGTGAACATATTCAGCTGCCTACCCGGCTCGTGACAAGAGAATCTACATAAACAAAAAAAGACTGATATGGCTCTCAGTCTTTTTTAAAACCTATACAAATTGAGCAAGAATGAACGTCCATATACACACGATGGCAAGCAGGATGACACTGTACTTCACTGTCTTTTGGAATAGCTCAGATTCTTTACCTGTTTCTCCAACGGCTGCTGTAGCGATGGCGATTGATTGTGGAGAAATTAACTTCGCCATGACACCACCGGTTGTATTCGCACCGATTAACAAACCTGCCTGTGAGCCGATTTGAGAAGCAGTGACCGCTTGAAGGTTACCGAATAATGCGTTGTTACTCACGACAGATCCCGTAATAAACACACCGATCCAGCCAAGTACTGGGCTGACAAGCGGGAACAAATCGCCTGTTTTTGCAAGCGCAAGTCCAATTGCAGAGCTCAGTCCGGCAAAGTTCGCCAAGCCTGCAAAACCCATGACAAAACAAATGGTGAGAACAGGTACCCACAGCTCCTTCACCGCTGCTTTTAAGCAGGCAGCGCCTTCTGTTAATTTAATATGTTTACTAAGCAATCCTGTCAGCATGACCGCAATGAAAATGGCAGTACCTGTTGCACTGATGACATCAATTTTAAAGATCGCATCAATGGGGGTTTCTGTTTGTGCAATTGGTGGTAATTTCACAATTTGCTGATGTAGAAACGGCATTTTCACTAAAATCGTCGTCCAATTGAGTGGTCCTCCTACAGCAAACAATGCTTTAAATGCTGGCAGACTCCATACAGTAATAACGGCAGTTAAAATATAGAATGGAGACCATGCTTTCAAGACTTCAACTCCGCGATACGTTTGTTTCTGTTCAATGGCTGGTGCTCCTTCTTCACGATAAATGTGTTTTGGCTGCCATTTTCGAAGAAATAAAGCCAAAATTCCCATACTTGCTAAGGCTGAAATAATGTTGGCAAGCTCAGGGCCCATCATCACCATCGTTACAGCTTGCAAAATCGCATAACTTCCACTAACAACAAGCAAGGCTGGCAGCGTTTCTTTGATCCCTTTGAAGCCGTCTACAATCAAAATGAGTAGAAACGGGATACAGAAAGAAATAAATGGGATCGTATACACAAGGGTTTGAGATAAAGCGAGCGGCGTCATATTGCCCATTTGCGCCCCTGTAATGACTGGGATGCCCACTGCACCAAATGCGCCAGACGCAGCATTGGCAATTAAGCAGAGCATTGCGGCTTTGAGTGGCTTAAATCCAAGCTCTGTTAAGAGGGCGGCACTGATCGCTATCGGTACCCCAAACCCAGCTGCTCCTTCTAAAAATGCGTTAAAACTAAAACCAATTAATAAGAGCTGAAGACGTTGATCTTGAGATATTCCTGCAATACTAGAACGAATGACATCAAATTTTCCAGATTTCACAGCAATTTTATAGAGCCATACGGCCATGATGACGATATATCCAATCGGCCACAGCCCATTAGATATACCGAGCAGCACAGCAGATAGTGCCTTTTCAACTGGCATATGAAAGAAGAAAACAGCTGTTACAAAACTGACGATTAAGGTAAAACAAGCGGCTAAAACACCTTTTAACTTAAATACGGTTAATGCAAATAGAAAAAATAAAATTGGAAGCATTGCCACCAATGCACTTACGAACTCATTACCAAACGGATCATATATTTGCTGCCACATAGTGATTCATCCTTTTCTGCTCAGATAGATTGTCTTTGATTGATTAAAAATGAGGAGCCAAAATCTCTTTTAGCACATTTACACTGTGTGCGAACTTTTCTTTTTCCGTCTCGTCCAGTGCAAGCTCCATAATTTCTGTTGCACCATTTCGGTTCACAAGGGCAGGTACACCAATGTAGACATCTTCTGCTTCGTACTCTCCATCTAAATAAGTGCTGACAGTCAAAATGCTGTTTTCATTGTGCAAGATCGCTCTTGTGATGCGGGCTAAACTCATCGCTACGCCGTAGTAAGTGGCACCTTTTTTCTCAATAATTTGGTATGCGGCGTGACGGACATTTTCCATGATTTCATCTAAGTCTTCTTGTTTGTATTGATCATTTCTCTTCATTAATTCTGTAATCGGTACACTCCCGATATTCGCATGACTCCAAACAGCAAGCTCTGTATCACCATGCTCTCCAATGATGTACGCATGCACGTTGTGTGCCGCTGCTTCAAAATACTCACTGAGCATGTATCTAAATCTTGCGGTATCAAGAGTGGTCCCACTACCAATCACTCGTTCTTTTGGAAGTCCACTGAATTTCCAAGTGGCATATGTCAAAATATCAACAGGGTTTGTGGCAACTAAGAAAATGCCATCGAATCCGCTTTTCATCACATTGTCTACAATGCCTTTAAAGATATTTAAATTTTTCTCAACAAGGTCAAGTCTCGTTTCACCTGGCTTTTGGTTCACTCCAGCACAGATACACACAATATCTGCATCCTTACAATCCTCATAATCTCCATACCACGTATTCACAGGATGCGGGGCAAATGCTTTCCCGTGGTTTAAATCCATTACGTCACCCATTGCTTTGTCTTGATTCAGATCAATCACAACCAATTCATCTGTGATCGCTTGATTTATTAATGTAAAGGCATAACTACTGCCGACGAAACCTGCTCCAATAAGTGCTACTTTGTTTACTTTTTCGTTTGTCATGTTTCCTCATCCTCCTGAGTAAAACTAGGTTGTGTTTATTTGTGAAGTATTTCACATACTTATTGTGCAATATTTCACAAACTTTTGCAAGGGGGTTACTCAAAAAAATATGTAGCGAATTTGTGAACACACTTATTGTGCTTTAAAACCGCTGTTTCCATACATATTTCCACAAAAAAAGCTGCCAAACTCTCTTCAGCAGCTTCATACATATTTAATAAGGTCCCCAGTTGATCATCACTCCGATACAAATAAACACAAGACCGATGACAAACCAAATGAGCGCAAGCGGCACCATAAAACGCAGCCACTTCACATAAGGAATACCACTTGCTGCAAGCACAGCCATCAACACACCTGAAGTAGGATTGACACAGTTGACTACTCCTTCGCCGAGCATGACAGCTTCTACAGCTACCTGTCTCGTGATGCCCATTAAATCAGCCAGCGGCGCAAGAATCGGAATAAAGACAACAGCTTCTCCTGACCCTGATGAAATCAAAAAGTGAAGAAGCGCACTTGCCATATACATCCCGATCGCACCAGCAATTGGACTAAATCCTGTCAGCATACTCGCCAAGCCATTGACCACTGTATCAAGCAATTTACCGTTTTCTAGAATAACTGAAATGCAGCGCGCCATCCCGACAATAAGTGCGCCGTATACAAGGCTTTGACAGCCGACAATAAACGTTTTCGCAATATCATTGGCTGCTAATCCGCCAAGCAGTCCAGCAGCGATCGCCATAAAAATAAACACACCCGCCATTTCCTTATCGGTCCAGCCAAGCTGAAGCGCGCCATATAAAAAGCCCCCAAGTGACAAACCACACACCGCTAAAATCAGCTTATGTCTGCTGGTAAAGGCAGGCTTGTCCACTGATTCCGCTTCAGCTCCTCCAAGCCCCTTAGCAGGAAACCATTGATCGCCAAGAAGGCTTCCCTTTTCTTTATTCTTCAGGCGCCTTGTATATAAGTAGATGTACACAATACTAGAAATCAGAAAGCAAAGATAAATAATGACACGAAGACCAATTCCAGAAAAGATTGGCAGCTCTGCAATCGTTTGAGATAAACCTAGTGGAGATGGTGATAAAATCGTTGCGTTAAAGCCGGCATAACAGCCGATGTAAATGACCGCCGCCCCCGCCACAGCGTCCCACTTCAAAGATCGTGCCACAATGATGCCGATAGGAATAAAGCCAATGACAGAGTTCACGACAATTCCGGTCGTCCCAAGCACAGAAAATAAGCCACCGACAATACAAATGAACAGTAACTGCTTTGTTTGAAACCGGCTGATGACATGGTGAATCATCCCGTTAATTGCACCTGTCCGTTCCAAGATCGCAATGGTTCCGCCAGTAAATAAAATCAGAAAAATAATAGAAGATGACCCCACCATTCCTTCTTGAATGGCTGTGAAAAAGCCAACCGCACTCACTGGTGATTGATCAATGCGATGATAGCTGCCAGGAACGGCTGTTGTGATATCTCCTGATGTTTTTCGGTCAAATTCACCTGCTGGTACAAAATACGTTGCAATGGTACAAATCAGTGCAATCATAAATAAGAGCACATACGCATCCGGCATTTGAAGTTTTCGTTTTTGCTTCTTAGGTGCTGATACTGTCGCTGTTTTCATCTGGCATAACCCCTTTGTCCCGATCAGAATTTCACTTAATTTTCTGAATAATCAAATGATGTGTTATATTATAAACATCGATGATATTTAAGATCAATATTATTTCACTAAAAGAATGTTTTGGCAGATTATCTGTCAGCAAGGAGGCTTCTCATGACAACTTTGACAAACGAAATGAAACAAACCGTGACAGACATCTTTGAGCACCTGCATGCCCATCCAGAAATAAGCTGGGAAGAAACGAATACGACCGCTTATATCGAAGACACTTTAAAGAAGCTGGGCTGCAAGACACGAACATTTGAAGACTGTACAGGGGTGATCGGTGAAATTGGAGAAGGCGCACCAGTGGTCGCAGTGAGAGCCGATATTGATGCACTTTGGCAGGAAGTAGATGGGGTGTTTCAAGCCAATCATTCATGTGGTCACGATGCGCACATGACGATGGCCCTCGGCACCTTCATGGCATTAAAGGAAAAAGAACGACCGAACGGCACGATCCGGTTCATTTTTCAGCCAGCTGAAGAAAGAGGCGGAGGCGCTCTGAAGATGATTGAAAAAGGTGTGTTATCAGATGTCGATTACTTATACGGAGTGCACGTGCGCCCAATTCAAGAAACACTAAACGGACGCTGCGCTCCAGCGATTTTACACGGGTCAAGTAATCATTACATCGGAACAATTATTGGAGAGGAAGCGCACGGTGCACGCCCACACCTCGGTATCAATGTTATTGAAGTCGCTGCTACCCTCGTGCAAAGACTAGCGCATATACATGTCGACCCAAGAGTAGCGCATTCTGTGAAAATGACCAATCTGAATGCAGGCGGCGGCAGCTCAAACATCATACCTGGTAAGGCTTCTTTTACACTAGATATTCGGGCACAAACAAACGAAGTGATGGATGAACTAGAAAAGGAAATTGAAAGAGCTTGTCATTCTGTAGCGGACGCCTTTGGCGCTTCTATTACACTTTCAACAGATCATCGTTTGCCAGCTGCGACATTAAATGAGGATGCCGTCCAGATCATGTCTGATGCGATTGAACACGTTTTAGGCAAAGAGCAGCTCGATCCGCCGATCGTGACGACAGGTGGAGAGGATTTTCATTTTTATGCAGCAGAAGTTCCGCATATCAAATCCACGATGCTCGGATTAGGCTGTGATTTAACACCAGGGCTTCATCATCCTTATATGACATTCGACCGCTCTGCTATCTTTACTGGCATTGAGATTTTGACTGAGGCTGTATACAAAACGCTTCAGCAGCATGTATCGTAAAATAAAAAAAGCCACCCGTCTTTTCTTAAAGCGGGTGGTCTACTTTATTCCGACCATTTAAGCATTCAAATCTGTCATCGCTGGGACGTTGATTTCTTTCACACAAGATACCCTTGATAAATGAATCACGCATCTCGCAAGCTCCACAATATCTTGCACAGGTATTCTTGTTTCATCATATAGGGTGATGGCTTTTTCTGCTCCATCTTCATAAGGAATCTCAGCCGCAAGCTCTCCTGGATTGATGCAGGTCACGGATATTTTATCTTTTCTCACATGCTCTCTCAGTGCATTCACAATCCCGCGCAATCCAAATTTAGACGCTACAAAGGAAACCTGCGGCAGGTTCGTATGGTCGAGTCCCGCAGTAGAGCCAATCACGATGATCTTTCCACTCTCAGATTTCCTTACGTGCGGAAGCAATGCTTGGATGTAGGTAATGGTTGAGGTAACATTCACATTGATTAAATGAGCGATATCCTCTGGCTGATCCTCATCGAAAGAATAATCGTCTTCAAAGCCTCGTTTCTCCCATAAACCCACATTATAAATCAGGACATCAATGGCCTTGTTCCCCAATGCTTCGAGCATAAAAGGGATATGTGTTTGGCTTGATAAATCGATTTTCAGCCAAATTCTATGTACTCCGTCATCTATGTTCAAACTGCTTGGTTCACTTCGTGACACAATCCAAACTGTATCTCCACTTGAAGGAAGACCTTTCACAAAAGCATCCCCTAATCCTTGACTTGCACCGAAAATGATATAGTTTTTTCTCATTAGCTCCTCCTTCTATGGCTCACGAGCTTCCAGTCGTGCAACAGCTCAGCTGTAAGCATGTTTATATCTATATCATACAAATTCTAAGACACGGCTGCCCCTTTTATGCCTTTCTTCACTTCATCATGGCATGACTACCTGATTTCTATTAATTCAGCTGGTAACTCACGCGCCTCTACAAAGCATTTGATCATTTCGGTAAAGAGGTCTTTCTTTTCAAAAGTAAACGTATGTCCAATGGCTGGAACGATGAATCCTTCTGCCTTTGGGTGTGCATTCGTGATTTTTTTCGCTGACCGTTTCATGATGCCTCTTTCCTTTTCTCCTACTGTCACAAGAATCCGTGCTTTTGCTTGCTGAAACGTGTCTGGCAGCTTGTAATGAAGGTTTTCTTGAAACATTGTAAGAAGAATTTCCTTTTGCAAATGTTTCGAATCAGCCGCATAATGTTCCAGTACATGCTTTGGAATCCCCATCTTTTCAGCTTGATGCTGGATAAACCAATCTTTCTTTAATAACGGGTACGTAAGAGGTAAAATAGGCTTCACCATCAAATAGAGCCACGGCAATGGCATCACAAGGGCGCTATTGATCACGGCTATGTCTACGATGTCTGGCTCTCTCGATAACATATCAACGGCAATCTGCGCACCTAGAGAGAATCCAATGAGAATGACTGTACGGCCGTGCGCATGCTCCTCAATCCATGAGATGATCTCACGGGTGCTTTCTCGCATGGAAAACGGCTGTTCATTTGCTCTTGTCCCATGACCGATGAGATCAGGGGTATAGCAATCATATACTTCTTTAAATGTTTCAATCTGTTCCTGCCACATCCAGCTGCTTACTCCTCCACCATGCAGGAAAATCATGATTGGCTTATCCATCATCGACAACTCGTCCACCATCCTTATGTATAAGAAAAAAGCAGCCGCTTTTTGAGCAGACTGCTTTTTCCATAGCTCCCTTCTATTATAAGGGAACTGTTACATAATTGGCTATTTTTTCAAATCCTCTATGGAATTCACGTTCTTCATATATGTCGGAACAACTAGACCAATTTTAACACCTTTCATACTTGTTCCCACATCTTCATATTTGCCTTTAAATTTCTCTGCGTATACTTTATGTGTTTGTGGCAACCATGCTGCAAGTGAAGCATCTGCGCTTCCATCAGCAATCGCTGTCCACATTGGACCAGCTTCAACTTGAGTCAATGTTACGTTATAACCTAAATCCTCTAACACTTTTCCTACCACATTTGTACTAGCAATTTCACTATCCCAAGCAACGTAGACAAGTTTCATTTTTTCTCCATTTACCTTATCTACACCTTTAGTCCATTTACTTACTAAATCCTTATGCTTCTTCACAAAGTCCGCAGCCGCATCCTTTGGCTTTTTCCCTTCTTGGATCGCAAGCATGACTTCTCCCATGTCATCTTCAGACCAGTTAAACTGACTAAGTAATTGATTTGCTTGAGGTTGATCCTCTGCAAAACCTTTCCTTGTGATTGTGTGAATTTCTTCTGCTTCACCAAACACACCCTTAGGGTCTTTTAAATACTTCAAATCATACTTAGAAAACATCCAATGAGGATTCCATCCAGTGATGATGATCGGTTCTTTTTTATCATAAGCTTTCTTTAAAGACGCTGTCATAGAAGAACTAGATCCTGAAGTCACTGACCACTTAGATAAATCGTAATCCTTTAAAGCATTATCTGCAGCTTCCATAATTCCCGCACCTGGGTCAATTCCAGTAATTTTATACTTCACCTGTTCTCCAACTGTTGCATCTTTATTATTTGTTGCACTACCACAAGCAGCTAATCCCAAAGTCAAAATCGCCGCCGCACTTATCCCTACAATTTTCTTAAACATTAAACGTCCCCCCTAGTTTTTTTGGTTTTTATATTTTGTGTAATTCGGTCAAGAACAATAGCCAAAATAACGATGGCAATCCCTGCCTCTACACCAGTTCCTGTTTTCAATTGAGTCACAGCTCGGTATACTTCTTCACCTAATCCAGGCGCACCAACCATTGATGCAATGACAACCATAGATAAGGCTAACATAATGCTTTGGTTAATCCCTGCCATAATGGTCTTTGTCGCAAGTGGCAGCTGTACTTTAATTAATCGTTGACTCGTTGTCGAACCAAATGCCTCAGTCGCTTCAATTAAAGTGGCCGGAACTTGTTGGATACCTAATATCGTCATTCTAATCGTTGGAGGCATCGCAAAAATAACAGAAGCTACAACTCCAGGTACTACCCCAATATTAAAGAAGAAAATAGCAGGTAACAGATAAACAAAAGCAGGCATTGTCTGCATTAAGTCTAAAATAGGTGTAACAATCTGCCTAACTGTATTTTTCTGTGAAGCCCAAATACCAATTGGAATACCGATAATAATCGAAATGATAACAGATGTTAAGACCAAGGATAATGTCTGTAACATGGCACTCCAATAGCCTAGATAATCAATAATAAAGAAACCAACTAAAGCAAAGATAGCAATTCCTCTTTTACTAATAAACCACGTAATACCAGCAAAAATAATCGTCAAAATGATGGGTGGAACAAATCCTAAACCATCTGTAATCATTTGAACAAATGCAGCTAAACCATTAGCAATACCATCAAATATACCGCCAAAAGTCGCAGTTAACCAATCAATAAATTGATCAATCCAATCTGCTAAAGGGATTCTAGGAAGTGATGATAAAGATAGCATTTAGTTCACCTCCTGTGTATGAATTAAATTAATGTATTGATCGTTTCCTGCAAGCGCTCCAATGAGTGCTCCTTTCACAACGATACCCTTCATACGGTTTTTATCGTCTACTACAGCAATTGGGATATTGGATTCAGAAACAAGTTCAAAAAGATCAGTTAAAACCGTATCTTGGTGAATGGTTTTCATATTTTGATGGATCACATCTTTTAAAGTCAGTTGATTTTCCGTTGCACGCTGCGCCTCTTCAGCAGAAATGACCCCCAACAGGCGATTTTGTTTATCAACAGCATAAATCGAAGATATACCCAAGTTTTTCATTAAGGTTAGAGCAACTCTTGGCCCCTTATCAATCTGAACCGTTTCAGCTCTTTTCATAATATTCCCAGCTGTCAACACTTTAGACAAATCTACATCCTCAACAAATCGCTCTACATATTCGTTTGAAGGATTCATTAATATCTCTTCTGGTGTACCAATTTGTACAATGTTACCGTCCTTCATTAATACAATACGATCACCAATTCTAAGAGCTTCATCTAAATCATGTGTAATAAAAACAATCGTTTTGCCGACCGAACTATGCAGGTCTAATAGCTCGTCTTGCATGTCCTTTCTAATAAGTGGATCAAGCGCACTGAATGCTTCATCCATTAATAAAATGTCTGGATCATTTGCAAGTGCCCGAGCTAGTCCGACACGTTGCTGCATTCCTCCACTTAATTGGTTTGGATACTGATCCTCAAACCCTTCAAGTCCTACAAGCTTGAGTGCATCCATTGCTTTTTGCTTTCGTTTTTCTTTTTCTACACCTTGCAATTCAAGTCCGTATTCTGTGTTCTCCAGAATTGTACGATGCGGGAACAATGCGAAGTTTTGGAAGACCATGCTCATCTTTTTTCGTCTCACTTCACGCAATTGATCCTTTGACATATTTGTTATCATATCCCCATCAATATATATTTCTCCGGAGGTTGGTTCGATTAACCTATTTAGCAGCCGCACAAGTGTGGACTTTCCGCTCCCTGATAGCCCCATGATGACAAATATCTCGCCGTCATAAACATCAAAATTTGCTCGATTGACACCAACTGTTGCGCCAGTCTCTTTTAGGATATCTCTTTTTGTTTTCCCTTGTTCAAGCATTTGAGATGCTTTTTTAGCATTTTTACCGAAAATTTTAGATACATTATTTATCTTGATCTTGATATTTCTCTCTTCAGAATTCATTTTTTCCCTCCAAATTAGCATCTTTATAACCGTAACATAAGCGTTATGATGCGAACAATCTTTAGAATTCGCTTATTTCCGCACAATATGTATGAATTCCATATAGAGGTCTGGTGATTAGAGACCATACGCCGTTTTACTCTTAAATCCTATAGAATGCTTCAAAAACTACATATTTTACGGGGTATTTTCTCTCATCAGACAATATTTTACTGTAAATTCCTAATTGTGCTAAAAAATAAGTCGAATGCTCATGACACCGGACTTTTCATTGATGGGTGAATCTTTCCCCTGAACAGGATTTACCCGAAAATGGTCACATAAAAACCTTTTTCATTCAAATTTTAATAAAATTTATAAAAAACTGCCTGCAACTTTTGTTACAGGCAGCTCGTTTTTTTAGGACTCTAGGGCAGCCCGCTTAATATTATCTTGAAGCTCGAGCATTCGTTTTGTTCCATCTTCGCGTAATCGTTTGTTTTCCTCTTCGATCTGCTTCGTCTCTTTCATCCCCTGTACAATCGTATTAAAGGAGGATTCGATCGTTTCAATGTCGATACTTGGACGTCCGGATAACTTGGCAATCTCAACACTTTGACTAGAGATATTTTCAGCATTTCGCTTCAGCATTTCATTTGTTCTTCTATCCAGCTCACTCATTGAATCAGCCACAAGCTTTTGTCTCTTCGCTGTGACAGCTTGAATGATTCCATTTTTGAAAATTGGAATGGTGATGATGAAGGCAGAGTTGATTTTCCCGATCAATTTCGTATTACCACGCTGCAGCAAACGGATTTGCGGTGCCGTTTGAAGAGCCACCATCCGTGCCATATCAAGGTCATATACACGCTCTTCCAGCGCTTGAATGCCATTACGAAGCGTATCAAGCTCCATTTGTGCCAGCTGGTTCCCACCAGCCGCTTTTTCTTCATAAGATGGAACCAATTGCTTTAATTCTTCGATTTTCATTTGACCTGCTACGACATATTTTTCAAGCTCCATATAGTATTGAATGTTATGCTCATACATTTCTTCAAGCGTCACGGTCGATTTGGTCATTTCGTCTTTATATTTACTGATTTCCACATTGATTTTTTCAATTTCTGCACCGAGTGTTTGATATTTACTGAAAATCTTTTCGATCATGCTGCCGCCGCGCTTAAAGATTTTTGACAATAAACCACCCTTTGGTTCGTCAAAATCATTTTTATCAAAACGATCCATAATCTTTCCAAGCTGCGTGAGCATCGTTCCTGAGTCTGTGACGCTTGTTGAACGCATCATGGAAAGGATACGATCAGAAAACTTAGAGATTTCGACAGCAGGCTGCTTTCCGTATTCAAGCAGATCCAGCTGATTTTTCGCATCAATCTGTCTCGCAATGTTCTGCACTTCTGGTTCATTTCGAAGCTGAACGCGAATGTCGTCTGCCTTCTCAATGGTGATTTCCTCTTTATCAATTGAAATGATGTCATTTCCGTTTGTATTTGTCATAAGCTTTGATCTCCTTATCGGTTTTTAATGGATTGAAATAACTTTCTGACGATGGACGGCTCTTTAAACTCCTGGTTCATGACCATTTCATCGAGCCAATGTATATCAAATAATTGGTCATCTATATACCGCTCTATACACTGATATCCCGCCGGATGATACACGAAGAGATCCACACCCATTTCATTCAGAAAAATCAGGGCAGCCGCATCAGAACGAGTCAGCTCACCATTGTATTCCGTATGGTATAAAATCACTTTCGGTACGGTTTGTGCATAATCAAAGGTTTGAATGAGTTCAATGAGATCCTGGCTAATATGCAGAACCTGCTTGAATAAATAAATACGAATATCTAATTCGGTCTCTTGGCCTTCTTTTATTAGCTTCGGATGCTGACAGATTCGAGATATCGCCTCTGCCATCGCACGCTGCGTGCCCTCATATAAATGAGAAAACTGCCACACATTGCTTTTCATTAATAATTCAGGATCAATCTCTCCCACAGGAGAAAGTGCATGCTGATAATGAAATTGATAATTCGAAGACACTTCTTTCGTAAAAGGGAAATGGTGAATGATCTTCGTCTCTTTCCCCTCCATTAATGTATGGATACGGTCCCAGTATTCACGCTTGTCTCGCGTGACCCCCATCATTTTCGCAAAAAGATTCGGAATCTGTATTGTGTCCCGGTCTGCTTTGAAATTAGGGCGGATAAAAGATCGTTCTTTCGCAATTAAAAACAGCTCGTCATACGTTGTCTTTAACGTAATGGAATGAGGTGTATGATCTCTGAATTGCCACGGCTTATACAGCATTGAATCTTCTGTGTGAAGCACCTCTTCAAGCTCTCTTGTCGAGCGGTACGCCACCGTTGATTTTCTCT
Organism: Bacillus pumilus; assembly: GCF_024498355.1. Classification (GTDB taxonomy): domain Bacteria; phylum Bacillota; class Bacilli; order Bacillales; family Bacillaceae; genus Bacillus; species Bacillus pumilus_P. The sequence goes on along the minus strand of NZ_CP101833.1, from coordinate 304,485 downwards.
CAGGCTTTTCAGTGGGGAACGGCTCAAGCTTTGAAGTCCCCGGATACTGATCAATAAAAGTCAGCTTTTCTTCTGGATCTAATTCGCGGAACGGATCCTTGCCTTCCGGATGAAATAGCACAACATCACAGCCAATCAGCATGACATAGTAAAGAAAATAAAGCTGACTTTTATTCGCCTCTCCATACCAAATGACTGCCGGCATTTTTTCTTCTACATTTACTTCCTTCAGCCATGGTCCTAGATGGTTATTTGAAAACTTCACCACATCTAGTAGGACGCGGCGGAAATCGGGATGCTGAAATCCGCCCTCATGCAGCTGCTTGAAATGCTCAAACACCTTGATCAATGAAAGGCGGATATGCCGGTTCATTACAGGGTTTGGATGGCGTACAATCAGCTGTTCGCCATCTAAAAAAGCCACAAAGCGATTCACGGACAATCCCTTTTCTTCTTGGTTAATCAAATGAATTCGTTGAAGAGCTTGAAAATGCTCCGGCTCAATATGACGATTAAGTGATTCACTTAAAATATGCATGCCGTCTGTTTCATATAATTCATGTAAATAAATAAAATAATCGGTTGCATCATGCGGAGTTCCAAGGACCCGGGCGGCGAGATGCGGCAAGGATAACGTATGCTCGTCCTTTACATAGCCGTCTCGTTCAGGGAGCGGCTTTTTCAGCACGTTTTTCCAGGCTTCCTGCTCCGCCCGTGTATGGGTAACATTGATTTCTTTATAGCTCACGCCGCTCCTTCCTTTCTCCTATATTTTCTCGAAAGCTACTACTATCATATCATTCAGCCTTCTACTTCTGCTATCGAATTGAAGGCTTTTTTGCAGTGGTCATCTGCTTTATGACACAAGCGGTGATTTCATCTGCCGCAGCCATGCCAGATGCTGCTGTCGGCTCAAGTGATGGGTCAAAGTCGAGAACTTCCCCATGCCTTGGGGCAAAGCCCGTATCCGCATGACGAATGAGATCTGCATCTAACAAGGAATCGCCCGCACCATATACGTATTCAAGCTGTAGCCTTTCCTTTAGAAAAGCAACAGCAGCCCACTTATTGAGCGGCTGTGGGATAAAATAGAGCTTCCGGCCCTGAAGTGAAACCTGCCAGCCTCTCTCCTCGCCCCACAGCTTCAATTCAGCAAGCGGAATGTGAGAAAGATGCTCGTCCTTCATGATCAAATAAAGAAATCTTCCCTCTGCTGTCCGGGTGCGCTTGACCCATGCGGCAACCGGAAGTTCAGAGATGGCCCGCAGCATATCTCTAACTGGCATACACTCTCTGAGTCTCTCATCAACAATGACCTGCCAATCCTCAAGCGGCTTGCCATGATGAAGGATACAGCCGCCATTTGTCGTGACGGCATACTCCGGTTTGAGCTCTTGTTGAAAGAAGGTGATCCGTTCATATTGTGCAGTCGTTCTTGTCGTCACTGGGATGAACCAGCCTGTTTGATGAATCATCTGTAAGGTTTTTTTCGTTTCAACAGACATATAGGAAAGCGGCCGTTCATCCAATACCTCAACTAAATCATATGATCCCTCATACGCATACTGTTCAAGCATTCGATGTGAGTATATCAGCGTCCGGTCTAAATCACTGGCAAACGCACATTTCTTCATGACGATTGCTCCATTGGGCGAATTAATCCGCAGCACGTGTAAGACATATTCGCATATTCAATGACTGGAACGCCTCTGTCCTCTGCCAAAAGCAAAATATGCTTAAGCTTCTCCTGAGACCCAGGCTGAATCAGGATTTTCCAAGGGATTCTTCTGAGCAGCACACGGGTCGTCTCACCAACACCCGGCTTAATCAAATGTGTATTTTCAATTCCGAATTCCTGACCGATTGCTTCAATAGATGTCATCCCCCGCCAGTCACCAGGCGTCCCTTGCGCGAGAATGGTCTCTGCTTTTTCTTTTACATTTGGTCCGAGACAAGAAAATGCTTCTTCAATCGTATCCACATACAGATTGGACACGTCCTCATCCAGCAGCTCTTCGTAATATTTGGCTCCATGGAAATCATCGGCATTGATCCAGCGGTTGTTTAATACCGTTCGACTAACAAGCCCTGACACCGTCGAATTCAGGCAGGCACTTGGAATGAGGAAGTCCTCCCTTGTTCCGTATACATTGGTACAATAGCCAGGATCAGCCAGCACAGCCAGCTCACTAGAAAGACGAATCTCATATTTATGTTCAAAATCAATCACAGCTTTTTGAAGCTCTTTGGAAATAGCACCTTTTCCGGTCCAGCCATCAATAAAGGCAATCTCAAAGCCTGGATGTTCTTTGAGCATATAATGCAGCGCATTCTCGTCTATTCCTCGGTCTCGAATAATAGAGATGCTGTAATGAGGCAGATCGAGACCATACGTCTTGCGAATATATCGTTTGATAAGCACCCCGATCGGTGTCCCAGCCCGCGCCAAGCTGCAAAGTACGGTTTGGAAGCCTCGCTTTTTCACAATTTGTTCTGCCACAACCGCTACTGCTTCTGCTACCTTTTGCTTACTTTCTTCAAGAGATTGATAGAATAAGGTCATATAAGATGGCGTTGGTTTATATTCAATTGGCAGCATTTCTGAATAATGCGCACCGCTCTGAATAGAACGTTCTCGCTCCTCTGTACTTTTCTCCATCTCAATTGATGATAAATCCTTGAGTAAGAAGGTTACATCCTGCTCTGGATAGCTTCCCATTTTTGTATACACATTAGCCATTCACCTTCACCTCGTCTGATAAAGTCACAATATGCACATGCTTCACATGCCGCTCGGCAAATAAGTGAACAAGCGGAAGCAATGCCCTCTGAGAGACCTTTTTCTCGAAAAAGAGAAATACATCATCGTATTGATCTTTTGGTATGTTGTACACGTAGTGCTGAATTCGAGCATCCTCTGGACTCATAAACGCAAACCCATTCTGAACAGCATATCCATCCTTTTCGACCGGATGGATCGGGCTTCTCGTCGTTGAATGAAAGAAAACGCCGTCTCCCATATGTGCTGCAAGTCTCATCGGCACATACATCAGCTCACCTGTTCCTAAACAGAGTGTCAGTTTCCCTTTCCGCTCCTTCTTTAGTTTCAGCCCAGCCTCAGCAGCTGCTTGATCGATGGCGTCCGTATCGGCTTCGTTTAAACCGAAACGACCTGTTTCATGTATATATGGCGTATGACCAGCCAAATTTGTTGCATGAGAAAGTGAATATGGAACTTGCCTAAAGAAAGATTGAAGGGAATGAAAAGAGAGATCTGGTCTATTCTCTTGTTCAGTAATCTCATATGAATAAGCAGGCTCATCTAGTGTTTTGCCCCGAAAGACCATCTGTCCTCTTAATAAAGACAATGCTGTGATGTGAATACCAAGCTCTTCTTGAAGCTGAAGCATGGCTTCCTCGTGCTCCTCTGTCCGCCAATCCAAAATGGAAAGAATGGTATAAGAATTCCGCGGGTACTTTGCATGAAGGTCCCGAATGATGTTGATATTTGTGCGGCCTGTCGTGACTTCATCATCTACTAACACAATGGGGCGGTCTGTACGAAGTAATGCTTCGTCTGCATAACAAAGCTGATCTGTTGCATGCGAATGCTCTTCTTCAAATACCAATGCAGGATCAAAATCTAGCAGCTGTTCACGTGTCGTATGAATGTAAGATGCTCCTTCTATCACGTCAAACACACCATGACCAAGTGCTGTTGCCGTTTCAGCAAAACCGATCACGATAGGCTGTTTGCCTGCCGAAAGCTTCTCTTTTTTGAGCGCTTCATAGGCTTCTGTTAACGTCGCGTGGTCATCCGTCTTGAGTGACTCTACTAGACGGTCTTGATGCAGGGGCGTCTTGCCCGTTTGCTCTTTGGCATAAGCCATTGCCAAAAGACCAGAGACAAGGAGCGGCTTCACTGGATGAACGGGAATATGTTTACCGAGCACCTTACTAACAAATAAAAAGGCTCGTTTTTTATTCACCCTTGCCGCCATTTCAAAAAGATGCTCTTTTTCCAGCTGAAGCGCACCTTCTTTGAGGTCAAGGTCAACCTCCATATGTTCCAAGATGTTCAGCGTATGAAGCTTCTGCTTCTGTGAGTATGTCGATATAGCTTCTATTTTCATGAAACACCCCGTAAATGTCTGACTTAATTAAAATGTGCTCTGCCCAACGATAATGCGGCTTCGTTTCATTCATCTTATTAGAGAATACACTCTTCATCACGCCAACTGTGCCATCTGCATATTCCAAAATGCTTAATGCATCCATGTACTCTTCCTTTGTCACAACGTACATGCTTTGAACTGGCTTAAGATGTGTTGGATGAATCACTGTCTTTCCATGTATGCCGTTTGCCACATCCAGCCTTGTCTCCTTGAGTAAGCCTTGTACAGGATCGAACTCAGATGAAAAAGACTCCACGCCCTTAGAGAGCGCACGGATGAATGGCTTCTGTTCTTTTCGTGCCGGGCCAAAATGTTCCCATACAGCACCAGATATCACAAAAGAACGGCCAAAATAATTGATGATATCTGTGATCAAATCAGCAATGAGTCTGATCTCATAGATAGTGGTCTCACGATCACGGCGAATGCCATATAACCCACAAAGATCTGTAGCCCCAATGCGAATATTCAAAATATATTCCTCGTCACCCAGCATGATCTGCTTCAACTCGGACAACACCGCATATCTTGTTTCTTTTTCTAATAAATCGGGTGTTTCCAAAATGGGCATTCCATAAAGTTTCGTCTTCTTTTGTGCCGAAGCCCGTTTCAGGCTGTCCAAATATGCCTTTGCATTATGAACGGAACACTTCGGGAACACAAAACCCGTAAGTAAATGAAGAGATGAACCTAGCAAGTCTGCCATTTTGAGCAGCTGCTTCGGCGAACGCACCCGAATAAATAAAAGCGGCAAATGTTCAGCTGTTTCAGGAAAATGAGTTAAATTCTCCTTGAGACTCGCCAATTGTGCCACTACATTCTGTTCGGCCATGTCCACTTCTTGATCACCGATGGCATCCTCCAAACAAAACACAACAGAGCAAAGCGCTTCATATTTCTGCGAAAGCAGCATGTCTGCTACATCCTGTCTTGTCGCAGGCATATACAAAGTAGCACCTAATGCATGCGCAAGTACATGCTTTGGCGTCATTGAATGAATCGCCGCCGGCCGCTTGAAAAAAATATCGTGCTGCCTCGCCTCTGATAAAAATCGAAAATACCGCATGCTGTGCCACCTCCTGTTGTTTAGAGAAAATCGAACAAATGACTTGATGATTCAAAAAAGGATGGAGCCGCTAGTCAACTCCATTCCTTTTTGATCGTCCTATTCTTCTTTTGAAGCCGCAGCTTCATTTGTCACATCTTGATGTTTCTTCTTATTGATTTTATGAACAATAAACGTTCCGATAAAGGCTAGGATAATAATCGCAAAAAATACAAGATGCGGGATTTCAATATGAGCCGCACTCAATGCCATTTTGGCTGCGATAATCCCAATGAGAATAAATGCTGTATTCTCAAGCTCTGGTATACGGTCAATGAGAACAAGGAATAACTGTGCGACTGTACGCATCATGAGAATGCCAAGCATTCCGCCTAATAGAAGAATCCATACTTCCTCAGATACAGCGAATGCAGCAAGGATACTGTCAACCGAGAAGGCAAGGTCCATAATTTCTACAGAAATAACGGTTGCCCAGAAGACACCAAATACACGAATCATCCAGCCTTCTTTTTTCAATTCCTTCGCTTCGTCATCTCCATCACCTAACCAGAAGTGCTTAATGACAAGCCAAGCTAAGTATGCAGCTCCTAGAACCTTAATCCACCAGAACTTAATCAGCAGCATCCCTACGCCAATGAATAGAAAACGGAAGAAATAAGCGCCAATTAATCCGTAGGTTAATGCCTTTTTACGCTGTTTTTCTGGTAAATGTTTCACCATGACCGCTAATACAAGTGCGTTATCTGCTGATAACAATCCTTCAAGCACAACAAGGGTCCCGATGAGCCCCCAAGAGACAGGGTCTGATAATACCTCTGCCCACATATGCCAATCAAAAAACGAGGCATACGTGTCCAACATATGTTTCAAAATGTCCAACTGGTTTTCCTCCTATAAGTGTAGAAGCATCAGCAGGCTTTCGCCTGCTGCTATTCTTGATCGCTGTTTTCTTTCTCACTTTGGAAAAGGCCCTTATATGAGTCATTGGCAGCGCCTCTCGAATGGATTTGTTTCTCTTATTTACACTTCTAACCCATAATTTTGACAAAGAGCTGCAAGTCCGCCAGAGAATCCGCTTCCGATTGCGTTAAACTTCCAATCGCTTTCGTGGCGGTACAATTCACACACCACGACAGCTGTTTCAATTGAGAAGTCTTCCCCTAAATCAAAGCGAATCAATTCTTCCCCGCCCTCTTCATTTACAACACGAACAAATGCATTTGAGACTTGTCCAAAATTCTGGCTGCGCGTCTCTGCATCATGGATCGTAACTGTAATTCCGATACGATCAATGTTAGCAGGAATTTTCGAGAAATCAACGAGAATTTGCTCGTCATCTCCATCTCCTTCACCCGTCCGGTTATCACCTGTATGAGTGACACTGCCGCTCGGATGCTGAAGATTATTATAGAACACAAAGTCTGTATCTTGCTGACAACGATTGTTTGCATCCACTAAGAAAGCCGAAGCGTCCAAATCAAATTCGGCTCCGCCAGAATATTTATTCGTATCCCAGCCAAGTCCGATCATCACTTTTGTCAGCCCTGGGTTGGTTTTTGTTAAATCGACACGTTGTCCTTTTGAAAGCTGAATCGCCATATTCGTTTCTCTCCTGTCTTTGAAAATATGAAAACCAGTCGTTACCCGATATCTAAGCCGAAGTCCGTTGCAATACGTGCAAGTCCGCCTTGATAGCCCGATCCGACAGCTGAGAACTTCCATTCCCCGCCATGACGGTATAATTCACCTACAATAATGGCCGTCTCTATTGAGAAGTCCTCTGCCAAATCATAACGAATGAGCTCTTCATTCGATGCCGCATTTAAAATACGTACATATGCGTTAGACACTTGTCCGAAATTTTGACTGCGTGCTTCTGCATCATGAATCGTAATGACAAATGAAATCTTCTCCACACTCGCTGGCACAGCTGAAAGGTCGACATTGACCTGCTCGTCATCTCCGTCTCCTTCTCCAGTGCGGTTATCGCCTGTATGTACGACACTGCCGCCTCCGCCAGTTGTTTGATTGTAAAAGACAAAGTCAGATGGAGAGCTCGCTTTACCTGCCGCATCTAAAAGGAATACACTTGCGTCTAGATCAAAGTCTTGTCCGCCGTCATACTTATTTACGTCCCAGCCAAGACCTACTACCACTTTTGTTAAACCTGGATTCGTTTTTGTTAAATCAATTTTTTGACCTTTCGCTAAAGAAATTCCCACTAGGAACCTCTCCCTTCTGGTTAAATGTAATTTCTCGTAATATCGGCTAGCTTCGCATCATTTGTACCATTTCCAACAGCCGCAAACTTCCAATCATTCTCGTGACGATAAAGCTCTCCGACGATTAATGAGGTTTTTCCTGCATACTCATCTTTCAAATTATATTTCACTAATTCTTGATTGTTTGAACGATCAACGATGCGAATGTAAGCATTCTGAATCATACCAAAGTGTTGGTTTCTTCTAAGGGCATCATAGATGTTCACGACAAATACCAATTTATTCACATTGCCCGGCACCTTGCTTAAGTTGACGAGGACTTGTTCATCATCTCCGTCTCCTTCTCCTGTCAGGTTGTCACCTGTATGCTCGACACTGCCGCATTTGCTTTTCAAGTTGCCAAAATAAATCAAATCTTTATTTTCAACAAACTTATCATTTTTCAGCATCAGTACTGAAGCGTCACAATCAATATCAGCGCCGCCTCCGCCGCCAAACAGCTTTCCTAAAAAACCGCCGCCTTGTGATACAGGGTCCCAGCCAAGTCCAACCAGAATATTCGTTAGTCCTGCTTTCCCTTTTGTTAAATCAATACGTTGACCTTTTTCTAATGTAATCGCCAAATCAATCACTCCTCAAGCATAATAAAAATCTATTTATTAAGCGATGGACCCTATTAAAATCATCATACATGAAAATTCGACAAAATTCATGAAATGACATTGGAGCCTCTTACTCTTTTTTCTATTTACTAGTATATACGATCTATGTTCATGATAGGTTTCAACAACATAATATTTTTTTAAAGAAAGATCCATGTCGTAAACGAAGTGTTTCATGTGAAACATTGTCGAATGCTCCCGGTAAACAGTCTTTACTGATGAACGGAAGTGTGGGCAAGGTTTCATATGTTGATATAGAAAATATAAATGCATTCGTATGGAGGATAAACCCTTTCGTTTCCTTCCATCCATCTATTTCTTTATACTTGTGAATAGAGAACATTCAACGTGTTGATGAAAGGATGTTGATGATGCCATCACTTCATATATTAGATCAAGTCGCCATTCCTAAGGGTCAGACAGCGCAGGAGACATTGATTCACACAACGCAGCTGGCTCAGCTTGCAGAAACACTTGGGTATGAGCGCTATTGGTTCGCTGAACACCACAGCACAAGAGGGCTCGCTAGTACAGCGCCTGAAATATTAATGGCTCATATTGCGGCTCATACATCGACCTTGCGTACAGGGTCTGGCGGTATTTTACTTCCGCAGTACAGTCCTTTTAAAGTAGCAGAGGTCACGCGTCAGCTTGAAGCTCTTTATCCTGGACGAATTGAGATTGGTGTCGGCAAATCTCCAGGCGGGATTGAAAGGACGAGACTCGCTTTGACGGACGGCGTGAATAAAGATCTGTCTCAGTTTGACCGCCAGCTGAAGGATCTGCTTTTTTACTTATCAGACAGTCTGCCTTCCGGTCATCCGCATGCAGGGGTAAAAGCGGCTCCGCTTGTTGATTCTCATCCGCCGGTTTGGCTGCTTGGACTAGGAGAAAATAGTGCAAAGCAGGCTGCGGAGCTTGGCATCAACTATATTTTTGGCCACTTTATCCACCCTGCGCGCGGCAAGCAAGCATTTGAGACGTATCGGTCACACTTTTCTCCGTCTGTTTTTTCCAGCCAGCCTCAATCTATGTTTGCTGTCTTTGTGATCTGCAGTGAAACAGATGAGGAGGCCGACCGGATCGCCAGGAGTACAGATTTATGGCTGCTTCGTGTTGAAAAGGGACTCGATAGCCGCGTTCCTTCTTTAGAAGAAGCAGCTGAATATCACTACACCGCACAGGAAAAGAAAAAAGTGTTACAAAACCGCCGGCGAATGATTGTTGGCTCGAAGCAAACAGTGAAAGAGCAATTACAAATCTTAATGGATCGCTATCAAACGGATGACATCATGATTTTGAACAATTCATTTGATCCACTAGAAAAACAGCGCTCCTTCAAGCGAATAGCACAACTATTTTGAAGCCAATCCTCTTGGCTTCTTTTTTACATTGTCATAAAAAATGGGAATTGTAACATAGAGATATCAAAATCCTTCCGTCTGTCATCTGATCGCAAATGTGTCTTCTAATCGTTAGCGAACTGTAAACGCATGAAAGGTGTACCTTTTATATAGTAGAGGTACAGATTGAATGAACGGTTTACGATGCTGAGAGGGAAGGAGATGATAGGAAATGAAAAAAAGACTCGATTGGGTAGATGCAGCAAAAGGAATCGGCATTCTGCTGGTGGTCATGGCGCATGTGCCCATTCCAGATTCGTTAAAGCAATTCATTTACTCTTTTCATATGCCGCTTTTCTTTTTACTATCTGGCATGATGTTTAGATCATCCTCACGCCCTGCTATGTCATTTATTCAGAAGAAAGCCAAAAGCTTACTCTTACCGTATCTCTATTTCTCCATCATTACGTATGTTTTCTGGTTCTCCGTTACCCGTTTTTTCGCATTCAAGGGGCAAACGGATATTGATCCCTTCGTTCCATTTACAGGTATTTTCATATCCAATGCAGATGAAGCAAGGCTGACACATAACCCAGCGATCTGGTTTTTAACGACACTCTTTTTAGTGGAAATCTTATTTTTCTTTATGCACCGCCTGACAAAAGGAAAACCCGCCGCCTTGATTTTACTGACTGTTCTTTGCGGGGGTGCTGGATATGCTTCTACTTTTCTTTTAGATCAAAGTCTTCCTTGGAATGCCAATGTTGCCTTGACGGCTGTTGTGTTTTATTCGATTGGATTTTTGGCAAAGCAATGGTTTGTGGAATTAAAAACAGATCCAACTCTTCTGCTATGCACTGGTCTGCTTGTGCTGACGGCTTACATGCAAAGCTATAATTCTCGGATCGATATGCGCGTTAACGACTATGGCGATCTATTCATTTTCTATGTATGTGCACTGCTCGGTTCAGCTGCTGTTATTTATTTAAGCTTCAAATTGAAAACATCCCCTATTTTGACGTATCTCGGACGAAATTCCATTGTCATTCTCGTCTTGCAATTTGCCGGCATCGATATCATGAAAGCATTTGTTTATTATGGACTTGGCATCAATATTTCTGATACAGCGCAGCTCTATTGGACACTCTTTTATACGATCGGCACATTGCTGCTCATGGTGCCATGCATTTCCTTCCTGAGCAAGTATCCTATGCTGCTCGGCAAACCAGCCAAAGCAGCACACCGCTACGAACAAAAAACATCCGCCGGCTAATCGGACGGATGTTTTTCTATTAATCATTCATTTGAGAAGGATAAAGCGTCATTCCTCCATCCACAAATAATGTGGTGCCTGTGATATAGGCAGCTTCTTTGGATACGAGGAAAGCAGCGGCGGACCCAATCTCCTTCGGATTACCAAAGGCTCTCATCGGAATCTTCTCGAGCTGCTTTTGTTTTTTCTGTTCATCCTGCAAATCATCATTCGATTCGGTTGCCATTGTACCTGGTGCAATCGCATTGACCCGAATACCCGCTTCAGCATAATCAAGAGCCAGCGTCTTCGTCAACATATTCAATCCGCCTTTTGAAGTGGAATAATGAACATTGAACGGGCGCGGAATCTCCTGATGTACGCTGGATATATTTAAAACCGATCCTTTGATGTCATGCTCCATCATATAGGAAATTGCAACCTTTGCTCCTAAAAATGAGCCTGTGATATTCACATCAATAACTTTTTGCCATTGGTCCAGTGTCATCTCATGCGGCATCGCTTCTTCGCCGTTAAAACCTGAATTATTGACGAACACATCCACTGTACTGAAATGATCCAGTGCCGTATCCATTATGGCTTGAATGCCTTCCTCTTTGGAGACATCAGCATGTACTTTCACCGCTTGACCTCCGTGCTGCTGAATGGCTTGTACTGTCTCTTCAGCTCCATCTTCATCGCCTTTATAGTTCACAACCACATTCATTTGCTCTTGTCCCAACCGCAATGCGATGGCTTGTCCAATTCCTTTTGAGGAACCTGTGACAATGGCTGTTTTCCCTTTTAAATCTTGATACATCTTCATTTCCTCCAATCACGCGCTTCACCTTGTTGATACACAATAGTTACCCATTTTGAAAAAAAGAAAAACACAATCCCCCGACTTCGTTCTGAGGGATTGCGCTGACCATCAAACTAAAAGGTATTATAGACATTTTCACATGTTTCTGCTGTCGGCTCATAAAAGCAATGGGACTTATACCTTGCCACAAATGGCTGGTTATACCACGTGGGCGGACAATCTCCAGGCGGCTTAAAATACCAAAGGCTGAATTTCGCAGGCCAAAATCGCTCTCCGTTGATATTCCTCCGCGCAAGTGCTTTTTCAGTTTCTCGTGCCCGCTGATAAAAGTAACCATGCGTAACCGCTTCAAATGCATGCTCCTGATAAATCATTTGTGGAATCGTACGCAGCCCTTTAAAGTCAGAGCAGTTGGCACGCAAACGATTGATGCCTACATTTCCTACAAGCAGCATCCCTTGCTTCCCTTCACCTTCTGCTTCCGCTCTTAGCAGTCTGGCCATTAAATCAATATCAGAGCTTGTCGCTCTTACCACTGCCATACATCCACCTCCTTCTCATTTCTCTTTTATTTTATGTGGCATTTCTGTGTAGATGACTGCCATTTTGACATGAAAAAGCACGTTCAGTGTCGACAGCCTGTCTATACATCTCAAGATTTCGCTGGACATGTGTCTCTCTGTCAACAACACACAAACCATGCAACCATACACATAGCAGGAAAAAATATTCATTACCATAGACTCATTTACAAGTCATAAAAATCCTTCTAATTGCTGCAACTTCTTCAAAAACAGTCATTTGAACCTATTCAATAATCCGACTCAAAACCTTAAAATATAAAATGTTGAGTTTTTACAGGAGATAACAAACAATAAAATACAAGTTTCTCCTCTCAACTTAGTGTCATTTTTACTACTTGAAGCTGATCAACCTTCGAAACGCACTAAGGGATTGACAGTACTTTCGCTTCATTCAACAGTAAAAAACATACAGTATTTTTCTTTTTGTGCAAAAAGAATGATATGAACTAAAGCTTTCCAATGAATTTCACCATAAACCCGAGGAGGAAAACATGTCATGTTTAAAAAGAAATTATCCCTGTTTCTTCTAATTTTGTGTGTAACTGTTGTCGCTGCTGCTTGTAGTGGTGGAAAAGACAAAACAGCTGCGAAAGAAAACGATACAAAAAAATCCCTTGATGCAGCAGAAATAAAGGTAGAAAGTGCTGAGTACACATTACCACCTCAATACGATACATCTGTACAAGACGATCAGTATGTGCTAAAAGTGAACGTATCTGTGAAAAACATCAGCAAAGAGCCTCTTAATGTTGATAAAAGCAACTTTACGCTTTACCAAGATGACGCACAGGTGTCTACGATCTCTCCAGATGACTACAACGAAGTATTATCTACAAGTTCTCTAAATGCAGGAAAAGTATCAAAAGGCGGTCTTTTCTATGTTGTTGATAAAGACAAAGACTATCAACTTGTTTACACAGAGCCTAGTACTGGATCGAAAAAAGATGATAAAACACTAGAATTCGATATTAAAGGAAAAGACTTAATGAAAAAAGCAGATACACTTCAAGCATCTGCAAAAGCTCTTTCTTCTTATATTGATGTCATGATTTTTGGTAAGAAAAACGACGATTTCGAAAAATTAACTGGTGATAACAAATCAACAGTTGTGAACGAATTTGATAAATCATTCAAACAGGGCTATATCTCTTCATCTGGTATTTCATCTAGCGCAGCGAAAGACGAAAACCTTGATAAGCTTCTAAAAGCTGTGAAAGAAACATTAGCTGAAAAAACAAAAGTATCAACAAAAACAAAAGCCATCAGTGGTGATAAAGCAATCGTGACTGTGACCCTTACACCAATTGATGCAAGTCCGCTTGTCGATCGTTTGAAAGAGAAAGCAACTGAGTTCTACAGCAAAAACCGTACAGCGTCTTACGATGATGCACAAAAATATTTACTCTCGATCTACCCAGAAGAGTTTAAAAAATTAGGACCATCATCTTCTGAAGAAACAGTAGAAGTTAACATGAAGAAAAATGACATCGACCAATGGAAACTTGATTTGAACGATTACAAAACAAGCTCATTAGTTGAAAAGTTCATCAAGAACTAACAAAAAACCCCCAATGCCGGGGGTTTTTTTGTTATGATTTATAATCTGGCTTGGCGAACGTGAACCCCCTCTATCATAAAAAACCAGAATATAGTCAAGTTATCTTACCCTTGACAACATTTCTTTCTATAATCAGTGTTCGATTTCTTTAGCTTGATCACTATGAGATATTCAATCCTGATTATTCTTTTTTGTACTTAAGATTTTTTTCTGCTTATTTGTGTTAAAGATGAAATGTAAACTCGAAGTAAAAAAATGTACTCCTCATTCTTTATTTCTATTGAACTATATTATAAATCTAGCTTCTTTCCTAACTCATTATAAAAGTAAACCATCATTTTCATTCACCAACTCTTTTTTTCTATTTAAATTATTCCTTAATAAAACTCTTCGAAATATAAATAATTCCATTTTAATAAAATATTCAAAAAAAGGTTCTATATGCTCATTTTAAGGTAATTTTAAACTTTTTATCATTGTTATTATGCTAGAATTAGTAACCACATCAAAGAGAAAATTTACCATGAAATTAAATCATTTTTTAAGGTAGTTTCAGTTTTAACTGGATCAATCGTTACTCTTAGTTCTTTATCATCTTTAACTAGTTTTACTAATTCTAAAAAGCTTAATGATCTTGTCTAATAAAATGTCTTAGCTTCTGAAACCTTCGAATGTATAGATACTAATGTGAACTAAATAATATTGTTTATCCAACAATTCAAATCTCGAAGATGAAATATTAATAGACCTACTATAAGTGAGTTGACAAAAGAGGAAAAAAGTTATGTTATCAAATACTCGATTAACAAAAAGAGTTATCTGAATGTTGTCGAAAAGATCTTATTTAGAGAAACATTAGTGATATCTTTCATGAAAATTCAGAAACATACCAAGACTTATTGGGGGGTAAGATCGATTATTATTAAAAAAGAATCAAAATCTAAATAAAAAAGGGTAGGAGGAAATGATTATTGAAAGAGTGAGAAAATATGACTGATAAAATTCTAAAGTTAAAGAAATGGTTCATTTTATTTGTTTTTATAATGGTGATTTTATACTTTGGAGTGTTTAGTTTTTTACTAAAAGATGATTTAAAAAATGAAACTATTAGTACGAGAGAATTAAATGAAAAAATTAAAGTCGCGGTTTTAGATAGTGGAATAAATAAGAATCATAAAGATTTAAAAGGTAAGATTGTAAAAGAATTTAATCCGATAGATTCATCCATTGAGTTTGAAAATAAATTAAGTCATGGTACATCAATCGCAGGAATAATTACAGCAAACAAGACTGACAGTGAAGTTACTGGGGTTACACAATATGTCGAACTATATTCTGTTAAAGTGATCAAAAATGATGGAAAGATTGAAAGACAGGGTTTTATAGATGGTTTTAAGTGGGCTGTATCTCAAAATGTAGATATTATTAATTTAAGTTTAGGTTTTCAAAAAGATTTTCCCGAATTAAGGGAGTTAGTGGACGATGCCGTAAAAAAAGGGATTATTATTGTTGCTGCTAGTGGTAATACTTATGGTTTAAATAGTCAATTTCCAGCTCGATACGATAATGTTATTTCTGTCGGGGCAATTGATTCAAAGAATAAAGTACCACAATTCTCTGCTATAGGAAAAGTTGATTTTTTTGCACCCGGTGTTAATGTTTTATCGTTAAATAATAAAGGAGGAAATTCTGTTTATACAGGATCTTCTTATTCGGTAGCTTACATAACGGGCGTAATTGCCAATTTTCTTTATAAAGAGAAAATTAATAAAGATGAAAAGAGCTTTTCACAGGTTTATACCTATCTGGAGAGTTCATCTACAGAAATGCTGGATAATAAAAGTAAGATTATTCAGGGTTTCAATTTTAAAAAATAACGGAGGGATGTTATATGTGGTTAAAAGTTAAAAGTAAAATTATAATATTACTGGTGTTTTTATTAGTTGCTAGTCTATTTCCAAGCAATCATACCAAGGCAGAAGAAATTAATAATAATATGATTGTTGATGAAGAAGTAGTTTCAGAGATGTTAGAAGATAGTTTATCTGAAGAAAATATTTCTGTTGATAATTTTGAAGTATCAAGTGATGAATTGGTTTTAGATACTTCAATGAACGACGCGGAAGGAAATAAGGTTGAAGCGACTCTCAGTGTAGAACCTGGTGCAGATAGTTTTAATTTAACTACAAGAGAATTCAATGAAGTCGGTGAAGAAGTATCAAAGGAATATGAAATAAAAATTAATCAATTTAAAGACGATGAGTTTGAAGCGACTTTTGAAGATGTTGAAACAGAGGAAGTTTTCACCTATAATTCAGAGGAAGGTACAGCTTCATTCGCCTTTTTAATACCGGTAGGAATAGCAATAACACCTGCAGTTATGACTGCTTTATTTCATACTGGTGCGGTGATTGTTGTTGCAGGAGCTGGTTATGTAATTGCTACAGAAGCCAACAAGCACAGGTCTAAAAACAAAAAAAAATATAATCATTATGAAGCTGTTATCCGAGGTGGAGTATATGTTGGAAAAGGACTAAGTAAATCGCAAGCAATCGCTAGAATGAAGTCAAAAAAGGATATTTGGTCTATTTCTTCTAGTCAGGCAGAAGTTGTTGCAGCTGGAGCTAATACAAAAGGTAAACCATTTAAAGAAGTAGATAGATACAACGGTAAACCGAAGAAAGGTTATTATTATCACTGGCATCCCTATAAAAGAACTCCAAAAGCTCATTCATTCTACGGAGGTCCTGTTAAATAGTTAATAGAGGTGAATAATGTATAATTACGAAAAGCTATATAAACAGTATTTATATAAAAAAGATCAATTGATTTTTACTAAAGAACAAGTCGTTGAGATGATAACGTCTAAATTTAAAGCTAGAGAATTTTCAAAAACAAAGATTTTAGATTTAGTAAATGATGATCACTTTGAATATACTAAGATATATAAATGTTTTGTCATTGATGATCCGAGTCTATTGATTCAATTGTTTTCGAATGAGGAAAAAAAGGAACATCGTGAACAAGTACTTCATAATCGTCTTCATCCGTTAAACCCTAAAAGAGTCAAAGAATGGGAGTATAATCACTTATTGCTTGATGAACAAGAAGGTAGAAGAATTGATATCATTTTAGAAAGTAAAGATGGATTATATGTTTCAGAATTTACCGTAAGAGATAGTTGTGAAAAGCTTAATAGATATATAAATGCTTTAATTGTAGGTGCACTTATTGAAAATGGGTTAGCAGAATATCCAGATGATATTCATGACGAGTATTTTCAATTTTATTTAGAGAACTTGGATATATTCGGTTTTTTAAACTGAAAAATACGGTGATCGGCATTTACCTGAAAACGCCCTCTATGATAGAGGGCGTTTCTTTATTTGGCAAGCATCCATTTTTCTTTCATAAACAAACTTCTCACGATGACAAACAAGATAATCACTGTCAGCGCCGAGGAGCCGAGCGTCAGCGCAATCGACATTGGGTCAACGATGACAAACATCAATTGCTTACATAGTACGTGAATATTAAGGAATAGGATAGCAAAGTAATACGTATCTAGCTGCGTAGTGCCTGCTCTCATGGTATTATTATCACTGGCATCCCTATAAAAGAACTCCAAAAGCTCATTCATTCTACGGAGGTCCTGTTAAATAATTAATAGAGGTGAATAATGTATAATTACGAAAAGCTATATAAACAGTATTTATATAAAAAAGATCAATTGATTTTTACTAAAGAACGAGTCGCTGAGATGATAACGTCTAAATTTAAAGCTAGAGAATTTTCAAAAACAAAAATTTTAGATTTAGTAAATGATGATCACTTTGAATATACTAAGATATATAAATGTTTTGTCATTGATGATCCGAGTCTATTGATTCAATTGTTTTCAGATGAGGAAAAAAAGAATCATCGTGAAGAAATACTTGATAATCGTGAACATCCCTTAAATCCCAAGAGAGTCAAAGAATGGGAGTATAATCACTTATTGCTTGATGAACAAGAAGGTAGAAGAATTGATATCATTTTAGAAAGTAAAGATGGGTTATATATTTCAGAATCTCAAGTAAGAGCTAGTTGCGAAAAGCTTGATAGGTATATAAATGCTTTAATTGTAGGTGCAATTATTGAAAATGGGTTAGAAGAATATCCAGTTGATATTCATGACGAGTATTTTCAATTTTATTTAGAGAACTTGGATCAATTCGGTTTCTTAAACTGAAAAATACGGTGATCGGCATTCACCTGAAAACGCCCTCTATGATAGAGGGCGTTTCTTTATTTGGCAAGCATCCATTTTTCTTTCATAAACATGACTCTAACGGCCACAAATAAGATAACCACAACGAGCGCAGTAGAGCCTAGGGTGAGTGCAATCGACATTGGATCAATGATCCCAAACATCATTTGTTTGCATAGTGCGTGAATATTAAGGAATGGGACAGCAAAATAGTACGTATCTAGCTGCGTAGCACCTGCTCTCATGGTAAAGAACATTGGGATCACACCTAGTGTAATGATCATGGACATGTACGACTGTGCTTCTTTCACTGAGCCTGAAACCACACTGAGCAGCAGTTCAATCATCGATACCATGAAGGAGAAGATGATGAGCGCCGCAAACATGACGGCGATAATGCTCCACATTTGATCACCAAAGTTCAGTGCTTGTTTTAGCTTTTCTGTAAAAAGCAGCGTGGATAGAAGCAGCATGCCGATCGCCACAATTCCACTTAAAATACCGAACATGGAGACAGCAAGCCATTTTCCTATGAGAATCTGGAGTCTGCTGGCAGGTGTCAGGAACAATGCTTCAATCGATTTTCGGTCTTTTTCACCCGCTACAATATCAAGCGCAGCTGGCAAAGCGCCTGAGATGACGGAAGTTACTAAAATCATAGGAAGGAGAATCGACAAAAGCATAGCGGTCATTCCGTTTTCCCCTTCTTCGCCTTCTTCTACATCAACGGACTGTACCTCAAACGGATGAATAACGGACGTGTTGATCTGATCGTTTGCTAAACGCTTTTCCACCACTTGGTTTTGGTACTGCTCCAGCAATGATTGCAGCATTTGAACCGCTATGACCGAATCATCGTCCGTTGTATACCCATGGATTTTAATTGCAAATGATTCTTGATGCTGAAGCATTTCGTCAGCCTCTTTCGGCATTTCCAGGTAAGCATTTGCCTCACCGTCCTTGACAGCTTGCTGCGGGTCATCAAATGTTTCAAGATGAATGTTTTTGACCTCTTTGATCATTTGATTCATTTCGGATGGAAGCTTTTCATTGACTGCGACCGTATAGGTTTCATCCCCTGGATCTGCGATCATGCTTTCATAGAAGAACACTAGTCCAAGCATCGTCAAAAGGGGTATCAGCACTGTTAAGAGGAGCGTTTTCCGGTCCCTTAACGCATCTGTCATTTCTTTTAAAAATACGGTTTTCCACATTATGAAATCCCCCTTGCGAGCTTCGACATAAAGATATAGTTCAAGTCTTCACTTTGTTCCTGTGCGTATAATTCTGGAAGTGTTCCTTTGTACACAAGCTCTCCTTGATGAATCATCATGACACTGTCACAAAGCAGACTGACTTCTTCCATGATGTGGCTTGAAAATAGGATGGTTTTATTTTGCTGTTTAAGCTGATGAATAAAATCTCTGAAAATATTACTTGACGTGATGTCTAAGCCTGTTGTCGGTTCATCAAATAAGATAATGTCAGGATCATGAATCAATGTTCTGGCAATCGCCACCTTTTGTTTCATCCCCCGTGAGAATCCTTTCACCCTGCGATCCATATATTGTCTCATTCCGAACCGCTTTGCTAAATCCTCTATTCTTGCTTTGATTTCATGCTGATCTAAGCCATATAATTTCCCAAAGTATTCAAGGTTTTCTCGAGCCGTCAAACGGTCGTAAAGCCCCGTCTCTCCGCCAAATAAGACACCAATTCGTTTCTTCACTTCTGTTGCTTCTTTTACTGTATCAAAGCCCGCAACATTCACGGTTCCATGAGTAGGCTCTAATAAAGTCGCAACGGCGCGCAATAATGTGGTTTTTCCTGCACCATTTTCTCCTAGGATGCCAACGACTTCCCCTTCCTTCACGGAGAACGTCATATGCTTCATCGCCTTCACGACTTTTTTCTTATCTTTAAACCAGCAGCTGCAATCGCTGAGAGTAATCATTTGGTTCGCCCCTTTCGTCTTTCTAAGTCTATGATAGAAAAAATGAGGCCTGCCTGACATAAAAATGTCGCGAAACGTCCTTTTTCTGTCTTGAAATGATCGATTTTAAAAAAACAAATGGTAAAATAGACAAATAATAAGAATGGTCATAGGTGATTTTTATGATAAAAGTAGGTCTTGTCGATGATTACCGAGTGGACTTAGAAAAGCTGCACGCCATTCTCGGCAGAATGGAGGCTGTTGACATTGTCTTTGTCACGCAGTCAGCAGAGGATGCATACGAGAAGGTCAAACAGGGAGACATTGATCTGTTGTTTGCAGACATTGAAATGCCTGGAATGTCCGGCTATGAATTAGCGGACCTCATTCACTCTCACGCACTGAATGTCGATGTTGTATTTGTGACAGGAAACAGCGGATATGCGGTCCATGCGTTTGATTTGAATGTACATGATTATATTATGAAGCCATACCACGCCGATCGAATCGCCAAATCCTTAGAGCGCTACATGTCAACCAAGCAGGAGAAAAGCATTCATGGACGGCTTCTCATCAAGCAGCAGTCAGATATCCATGTGCTGCAGAAGAAGGATGTCATTTTTGTTGAACGAACCGGCCGATCAACGACCATTGTCACAACAACAGGAGATATCCAAACGTACCAGACATTAAACGAGTTAAAGGGCGATTTAGCTGAGAAGGATTTTATCCGTTCCCATCGCTCGTTTATCATCAATATTCATTACATTAAAAACTTTTCGGCGTATGCCAAAAATTCATTTGTCGTGTCTTTTGAAGGCACTGATAAAAAGGCCATGATGACCAAGCAGCAATTAGAATACTTTAAGAAATACTACTTTTAAGGAGAACGAACGTGAACGCTTACTATCTTGGATTCCGCATATATGCTCTCATATGGTTAGGTCTTGCGTTTCAAGCAACTGCTGAAGCTTTTCTTCCGGTGGCGTCAGTGGTTTTGTGGCTCCTCACCTTTTGTGTCATTTGTCTTTATACATTCTTCATGTACAAAAGGTTTTGGCCTAGTATCAGTGGATACGTGATATTAGGCGCTTTTGTGCTGATCACCTGCGCAGGGCTTTCTCTTTTTCTGACTCAAGGGAATGGGCTGGGCCATCTTTTGGCTTTCATGATCATGATCACAGCAGATCTCCTTACATTGACGATGATGCAGACGGAGCGCCGGTTAAACGGACGGCTTCAAGAGCTGACAAACGCAGAATCGAGAACCAATGAATTGCTGCTTGAGCTGCGCAGTAAACATCATGAAACAGCCAGACATTTAAATGCCTTTTCCGCGTCGAAAGACGAGCATGATATCAAGGATTTGATTCAACAATACGTCAAACATTTCCCTTGGATCAAAGGGGAAAACGCTTATCTGGCCTCAACCCTTCATCCCTTTTTCCAGCGGGCTGAAAAAGAGAACATTGCACTTTCCGTAGATCTTCAAGCACCATTTTCTTCTCTTCCATTTTCTAAGGCTGATCAGGTGAGTTTTACTGGCAACCTGCTCGACAATGCCCTTGATGCAGCAATTGAAGCGAAGCAAGCCGGGAAAGAGGGCAGCATCTCGGTCACGACCTCTATACGGAGCGGGCTATTTTTGATCCATTGTGAAAACAGCACAAAAGGAATGGAGAAACACGTATTAGATCATTTGTTCAAAACTTTTGGCCGTTCCACAAAAGGCGGCGATCACCAAGGAATGGGGACTTATATCATCCATCAGCTTGTTGAAAAAGCAGACGGTACGCTTGATTTCACTTACCGTTCTCCAAATTTTCGGCTCGTGATCAAAATCCCTCTCACGATGACATAAAAAAATAAGGTGCAGCTGCGCACCTTATTTTTTATATATTAAGAGAAGATCTGGTCGATTTGGTTGATTTCCTCTTTTGTTAATTGAACATCGTTTGTTTTTAGGTTTTGCAAGACTTGCTCTGCTCGTTTTGCACCAGGAATAATGGCATCAATGCCGTCCTGCGCTAAAAGCCAGGCCAGTGCTACGTGTGCCGTTTCTGCGTTCTTTGATTGTGCAATGACCTTCAGCTTGTCTACTTTTTCGAGATTTTGAAGGAACGCATTGCCTTGGAAAAGCGGGTCCTTTGCTCGAATGTCATCAAATGTCGCATCCTTCGTAAATTTTCCAGTCAACAAGCCTGATGCCAACGGAAAATAAGGAATAAAGGAAATGCCATGTTCGACGCAGTATGGGAGAAGATCCTGCTCCGCCTGACGTTTCAGCAGAGAATACTCCGATTGAAGTACGTCTAAGTAGCCATCTCGGTTAAAGACTTGAAGCTGTTCAAAATCAAGATTTGATGCACCAATTGCCCTGATTTTCCCTTCATCCTTCAATTCCTTTAATGTGCCTGCTACTTCATCCAACGGCGTGCGGCCGTCAGGGAAATGCATATAGTACAAATCAATATAATCTGTTTGCAGTCGCTTCAGGCTATTTTCGACCTGTTCTCTTAAGAAATCGCGGCTATTATCAAGTTCAATTTGCCCGTTTACTTCTTTATGAGCTCCTTTTGTCGCAAGGACAAGCTCCTCTCTGCCGCCTCGTTTGGCAATGATCTCACCGATCAATTCTTCTGAACGGCCCAGCCCATAAATAAAAGCAGAATCTAAGAAATTGACACCTTGATCAAGAGCCGTTTCCACAAGCTCCCGTCCAGCATCTTCACTCAAATTCGGGAATAAATTATGCCCACCTACCGCATTCGTACCAAGCCCTATCGGATTCACCTGTAAATCAGTTCGTCCAAGCGTTACCTTTTTCAAAAGCTCATCTCCCTTATCTGCTTAATCATCCTTATTTTCCCATGAATCATTTTCAAAATTCAAGTATCCTGCTCTCTGAAAATCAACCTGCAGGTGGACGTCGCGAAAATAGGTGAAGATACACTAAAACGAAAAGCGGAGCTTCTCATGACCATCAAAATCGTCATCATCATCCTGCTCCATATGACAGTCAGCTCCCATGTATAAGATTTGCTGATGGTCTTCGCATATGCCCTGGCATTACCAATTGGCAATATGATCGGATCGTGGTCTTCGTGATCCGTCATCTTCTTGTATATAACTATTATCTCTCTTTCAAGATTTTTCATTAAAAGCATCTAAAAATAAATCTATAATCAATTCTTTTTTACTAGTCTTTTCCTCTCATCACCTTCTTATATTCATATATTTTGTGAAAAAACCTACCAAAATAGGAATTAAAACCTATTCATCATCATGAATAAAACCGATAAAATAAATAAGGTAAATTGACATTAGGATAATTTTCCCTTTCTAACCCGAATATACCATTCAATATATCACTTTTATCTTAGAAGGATGACGCTAAAGAAAGCGGGAATATATACAAAGGAGTATGAAATGATTAAAAAAACAAGTGTACTAGTCATGATTGCATTAATGATGATTTTCTCTGCAGCTTGTCAAAGCTCAGTAAAAACAACAGATTCCGAAAAAAAAATCCTCTAATACAGTAGAGGTAAAAGTGAATAGCTATGAATATAATTTACCAGACGACGCATCGACCACTCTTCGAGAAAATGAATTAGTGTTAAAAGTCAACCTAACCATTACGAACAAAGAAAATAAACCACTTTCATTATTAAGCAGACATTTTACTCTCTATCAGGGTGATTCACAAGTGTCAGAATTAGATTTTTATAGCAGCAAAGACAGACTTAATTCAACTTCATTAAATAAAGGCAAATCTGTAAAAGGCTCTCTTTATTTCTTGGTAGATAAAGGAGCGAAATACCAACTCGTTTATCAAAATCCAATCAATAAAGATAGTGATCCAATTGAAATTGACCTTGATGGAAAAAAGATTATTGATACAGCAGAAAAATTAAACAACGCAGCAAAGGCCCTTAATGCATATACAGATGTCATCGTATTCGGTAAAGAAAATAAACAGTTCCCTGAACTAACTGGTGACAATAAGGCTGATCTCGTGAATAAATATAATGAAATGTTTATTAAAGACTTTAGAAGAAGTGCAAGTATCTATGGGAACGAAGTCAGTGATGAAGACATTCTAAGCATGTATCAGCGCATTCAAAACACAGTGAAGGAAAAAGCCAAAGTAGAAACTAGTGTAAAAGCTATCAAAAATGAAGAAGCTGAAGTTGTGGCAAAAGTTACAGGCATTGACGCATCTGAATTAGAAGACAAGCTGGCTGATATTTCAAAAGAATTTTATAAAGGGAAAATCACAAAAAAAGAGTTGTACAAAAAGAGCTTGAAGATATATGCGAGTGAATTTGAAAAACTTCCTCCGGCATCCAGCCCTACTGAATTTGAAGTGAAAATGAAACGTAACGGTGAAGGTCAGTGGAAAATTGATTTGAACGATTTTAATACAAAAGAATATATGAACAGTTTTATCATCACAGAATAATGTTTAAAAAAGGCGCGGAACCCTCAATAAGGTTACCGCGTCTTTTTTGATTACTATTATACAGTCGCCTCTTGCTCTTCTTTAACCGCTTTTTCGATATCTTTAAAACGGCTCGATACAGTAGACGCACTAATGCCATACTTTTTAGCAACTTGTGCTTGAGAAAGCGGGGCATCACTTGCAAGCGAATGAATATAATATTCGATTCCCGCAGCAAATGACGCTGCTTTACGGATCACAGGTGATTTCTGATCACAGTACGCTTTCCAAACCGTTAAAGCGCCATCTGTCAGGCTTTGATCACCGTGCTCCTTCATCCCGTCTTCAATCAGCTTGGCTGTTTCCAGCTGAACGTCACTTGCCCAGTCCATACGATCTGCTAATAGTCCTGTACCGCCTTCTGTTTGAGCAGGTGTTTCCGGTTCTTCTACTTCTTGCTTCGCAAACATACACTTCAGCACTTCAGGGAATGATTCTCTCATAAATGTGCTGCGCGCTCCTCCATTTGCTTCGTGTGCTTCAACGAGCTGGCGAACCTGAAGAAGAAGGGTATCTGTAAACTCTTTCGCAAACATCGTATATTGAATGAAAAACTCTGCTTTGTCTTCAAACTGAACAGGGAAACCAAGCACGAGACTGCCCTTCTCTGGCAGCACTGTTTGATCCGGTTTTACATCAACTTCAACCTTCTCCGCTGTCACCATATTCTCAAAGTAAAGAGACTCGTCCGTTTTTTCATTTAATAAAAGCAATGATGGTTCCATGTCTGTCCAAGATTGAACTACTTGTTTTGTTTTCGGACGGGTAATTTCCTCTGCTTTCTTTGTCAGGAATTCATGGAAGATGGTTTCTTTCTGATCCGTTAATGGACGGAAGAAAATGCCCCATACACTCAAATGGAAAACTGAAATTTGTTGCGTTTCTTTATCCATATCTGCAAGGAAAGAAAACTCATTAATGAATTGATTGATCGCTCTCTGATGCTTAGAGAAAGCATAATTCATTACATCCTTTTGAACTTGTACAGCTTCCTTAAACACAAGCTCAGACGTTTGTTCTCCGCCTGACTTTTGGCCACAGCAATGTTTATATTTTTTTCCGCTTCCGCAAGGGCAGAGCGCATTTCGTTTAATTTTTCCCAAAATAAAACCTCCGACATTCTAGTCTAACCTCACTATTTTAACAAACGATTGCACAGGAGGGTTTTATTTTCAAGAAAAAAGAAAAATCAGAATGATCAGATAAATAACAAAGACACCTGACGAGCACGTCTGATCATAGAAAAGGGCTCCCTTCCACTGTTTATTTTCTCCAATCATTCCAACAGATTTTTCTTAGCTCATTCCTTCGAATAACTGTTTTGCTTCGAAATAAAAGATTTGAACGAACTTCTTCGTATTGACTCTGCCCGTCGATCCTGCGGGTGAAGATGTCTTCTGCATTTCTTTCATTCTTTGGCTGACATCGGTAAAATCAAAAAACTTCGACGCATAGTGCTCAAACTTAGGATTCGAAAAATCTGTTAATCCTAGTGAAGCGAAATGATTCAAGGAATGATGAATGGCTCGTCTAATTCGCTGCTCTGCCGCTTTCACTTCCCGCATCACTTCCACATCAGTCGCACCATGATCCAGCTTTCTTTCAGCCGTTTTGATAAACAGCTGCTTTAGTGGAGGAAAATTGACCTCATGGGAATTGGCTGTCTGTGTTTCATGTAAGTAGATCAGTATCTCTATTAGATCCTTAGAGCCGCTCTCTCCGACAATTCCTAATTCAGACAGGAGAAATTCTCCTGCCTCTTTCATCGTTCTTCGCTTCGCCCCAGAGCCCCCATCACGAGAAATCACGGGCTCTAATGGCAGCACATGACGAAGGGAAGCTTGAATATCGTAAATCGATTTTTCCAGCTTGATGCGCTCCATGACTTTTCGAATGACACTGACGATCTCAATTCGATTGACAGGTTTATGAATATAATATTCAATCCCCAGTTCATAGGCTTCTGCCATCAACTCTTTCGCCTCTACTTGAGAAATCATGATGACCTTGCCTTTGAATTCAGGGTGTATATGACGAATGGTTTGAATGCCATCTCTAGCAGGCATTAAAAGATCAATCAGAAGGATGTCTACTTTTTTGAGATTTAATGAATGAGCTTCTAATCCAACTCCGTCATCGGCTTCATCCACGACCTCTCCCAAATCCTCATCCTCAATAATTTGACCTAAAATCGAGCGTATTGCACGATCATCATCTGCAATGAAAAATCGCATACACTCACCCTTTCTGTATTAAATTTTGTATAGGAAGGACAAGCTGAAATGCTGTACCTTTTGTTTCTTTTTGTTCGATCTGGATTTGACCCCCAAGCTCTTGAACCAGCTCTCTCACATAGGATAAGCCAATCCCAGTTGACGGTGTACCAAATGCATCAAATTTCGAAGTGTAGCCTGGATCAAACACAACATCTCTCAATTTTTCAGGAATACCCGGGCCATCATCTTCAATCCGAATCTCTATTTTATCATGACCGCCTTTTAATACGAGTGAGATCGTTCCGTTATCTTCTATTGCTTCAACTGCATTTGCCATTAAATTATTAATCAAAGATAAGAAAATAAAAACATGATAATCATGCAAATGAATGCCACGTATATCAGAGGTAAAGGAGATGTTTTTCCCTAGAGATAGCGCGTATTTCTCTTGGATGCGGATCACAATGCGAACAAGCTCTTCGGCTCTCATATAGTCTTGCATATTTTCCTTTGAAATCAGCTTTGAAAGCCCAGCATAAATACGCTGATTGTCCTTTTTCACCTCATGGATTTCTCCTGCGAGCTTTAGCAGCTCTTGACTCACTTTCTTCCCTAGTTCGTGGTCATGCAGTAGACGGTAAAGCCGATATGATTCTTGCGTAATGTGCTCTGTATGATTTAACGTTTTCTTTAAGTGAACCGTTTCCTCATATAAATTCGAAATGACCATCATCATATGCTCATTTTGTTTCATGATTTGTTTCTCTCTTGATTGTGCCTCGTACAGCCTCATCATATTAAAAAAGCTGATCACCACAAAGCTGTGAGCAAACGCGATGAGGAACATATCACTCAGCTTTGATAGGGTCATCGTTGTATCGAACACTAGAAATTGTACAAACAGCTCGACAAAATCAGCCAGTAATTCGATCATGAGACCGATGATCCCAATGAAAATAGAGCGCTGCTTAAAACGTCCCGTACGAACGGCAAAAAACAGAAAAGCATAAGTAAAATAGAAAAAGAAACTTGGGAATTGCTGATAAAACGACGCAGCCATATCAGCATTCTGCTGAATCAGATCTAAGCCTACTCGAAAAAGTACAATGGCTGCGCCTGTTAAAAATCCCGGCAGGAGTGGTCTAGATTTTCTTAAGAGTAATAAACAAAAGAAAAACGCAGGTGCTCCAAAACTGATGCGAAATGTCTCGTTCACAGGATAAAACTTCAGCTCTCCTGCAAGCGGCACAATGACCACCATAAAAATTAAAATGAATGCGTCTTTTTTGACAAGCTGGTTTAAACTCAAATGACTGACATCCCTTCCCCTGTTTGCATAGCCACAGTATACAAGGAGACTCTTTTCTTCACAATGTGCAAAAAAATAATTTTCACTACGCCTTTCATCTCCAAAATCCTTTTTTATGACTATTCTCCGAGGGAGCAAGGTGACCTTTCAGCTATTCTGCATTATGGGGATTGTCTACAATAATGGGAATTGTTTAGACAATTGTCGACAGACTGATTTTTATTTGTAAGTTTTTCTGTAGATTTACGTCAGATTGTGTAGTTTCCAAGATAAATTGAATGAACAATTTTAGTGAAACTATATGTAAGCGTTTTCTGAATTTTCACTAAAAACCCTTTTTGTTTTTTCGCCGCCAAAGCCTTCATTTAAACATATATTTAGGTGTAAAGGAGTGGTACAAGCAGCGCATGACAAGTTCTTTGAAGATGTGTAACATGTTTTCGTGCCTATTTGATCGCATTTTTTGTCATCCGCCAATTCAATAGGGTACTTTTTGATTTTTGATTGGAGGAATCGTATGAAAACAGCAATTTCTAATAATACACAACACGCATGCCAGTCTTCTGTTGATCACTGGGCAGAAGAAATACGGCCTTATTACAAAAACGGTCAGAATGCTGGCTACATTCCAGCACTCGGAAAAGTGAATTCCTCTCAACTTGGTATCAGCGTGATAGGCCCAGATGGATCATCTGTACAATATGGTGATTGGGACGTTCCCTTTACCCTACAAAGTATCTCAAAAGTCATCAGCTTTATAGCTGCCTGTTTAGGAAG
The DNA here is from genome assembly GCF_024498355.1 of Bacillus pumilus. Taxonomy (GTDB): domain Bacteria; phylum Bacillota; class Bacilli; order Bacillales; family Bacillaceae; genus Bacillus; species Bacillus pumilus_P. The sequence goes on along the minus strand of NZ_CP101833.1, from coordinate 275,812 downwards.
GGGCGTACCTTACGTCTTGGATCGGGTAGATGTAGAGCCAACTGGTGATGCATTTAATTCCATCTACCGCCTTGAGATGCATAAACCAGGGAAACCCTTTAATCCAATGATTAATGCTGGAGCTATTACCGTTTCCTCCATCCTTCCGGGAAAGACTTCTACAGAAAAGCTAGCATATATTTTCGATTTAATCGAAAACTTAATAGGTAAGCGTCCTTCTGTTAATGAAGAGGTTTATCAATCAGAATGGGCAACTGCCCATCGAAACCGGGCACTTGCTTATTATTTGAAAGAAACCAATTACTTAGAATCAGATGTCGAGGACACATTAGAAGTGTATTTAAAACAATGTTCCATCGAAGTCACAACAGAGGACATCGCCTTGATTGGACTGATTATATCAAGTGATGGCTACCATCCCTTTAAACAAGTTCAAGTCATCCCAAAAGATATCGCAAGACTAACAAAAGCATTGATGCTGACATGCGGCATGTATAATGCGTCTGGTAATTTTGCTGCTTTCGTAGGCGTTCCAGCCAAAAGTGGTGTGTCTGGAGGAATTATGGCTTGCGTTCCGCCAAGCGCAAGAAGAGAATTCCCATTTCAGACAGGCTGTGGAATCGGCATTTACGGTCCCGCCATTGATGATTGCGGAAATAGTATTACCGGTGTCATGATGCTGAAAAAACTCGCCAAAGAGTGGGATCTCAGTATTTTTTAAAGAAATAGGATGGAATTAGAAGAGGTGATGTTATGAATGACTTTATCAATGGTTTATTAACAACAACAAATGGTTTTCTATGGTCATATATTATTGTTGCACTATTAGTTCTTGTTGGCCTTTATTTTACATTTAGATCTCGTTTCCTTCAGGTTCGTATGCTCAAGGAAATGGTGATCGTTCTTAAAGAAGGAACAAATAAACAAAAATCTGGTGTGTCACCGTTTCAAGCGTTCGCTATTAGTATGGCAGCTCGAGTTGGAACAGGAAACATTACCGGTATTGCTATCGCTATTGCCATGGGTGGTCCTGGTGCTATTTTTTGGATGTGGATTCTGGCGATTATTGGTTCCGCCTCTAGTTTTGTTGAAAGTACACTTGCCCAAGTCTATAAAACAAAGGATGTGTCAGGCTTTCGTGGGGGCCGGCCTACTACATTGAAAAAGGCTTAAAGAAACGATGGATGGGGATTTTATTTGCTGTATTGATTACTATTTCTTTCGGTATTGTCTTTAATGCTGTACAGTCGAATACCATCACCATCGCTTTTGAAAATTCATTTGGCACAAACCGCTTAATTGTTGGAGTGATTATGGCTATTGGATTTAGCATCATCATTTTCGGTGGTGTCAAAACGATCGCAAAGATGGCAGAATACATTGTTGTTTTCCTAGCTGTAGCTTATATCGGGATTGCTCTCTTTGTCATGGTCACGAATATTACAGAGCTTCCTGGCGTCGTTCACACAATAGTTACCCATGCATTCGGTATTGAACAATTTGCAGGTGGTACGATGGGTGCCGTCATTATGGAAGGGATTAAACGAGGTCTCTTCTCAAACGAAGCTGGGATGGGTAGTGCACCAAATGCTGCTGCTGCGGCCGTGACTAGTCACCCTGTAAAGCAAGGACTCATTCAGGCATTAGGTGTCTTAATTGATACCCTCATTATTTGTACAAGTACTGCTTTTATCATACTTTTCTCAAATGCATATAGAACAACAAAACTAACGGGTATTGAACTCACTCAGGCATCTTTAAGTGAGCACATTGGCCCTTGGGCTTCTGGTGTACTTGCCATTATGGTCTTCTTGTTTGCGTTTAGTACGTTAATCGGGAATTATTACTATGGTGAAACGAACATCGAGTTCCTTAAATCAAGCAAGACATGGCTAATCGGTTACCGTATTGCAGTTATTGGAATGATTTTATTCGGTGCTGTGGCAAGTGTTCCTTTTGTTTGGAATCTCGCCGACCTATTCATGGGACTGATGGTCATCGTCAACCTCATTGCCATCACCATGCTGTCTAAGGTCGCCTTTGCAGCATTGAAAGATTATACGAGACAGAAAAAAGAAGGAAAAGATCCTGTTTTCTATAAAAATGCCGTTCCGAACAATGAACATATTGAATGCTGGGACGACGAACCTGCTTCTTTGAAAAAGAATCAAATCGGGTAAATAAAAAAAGCTCTGGTCCTTTGATCAGAGCTTTTCCCTTTATTTCAAAAATTCGAGTATGAGTTTGTTGACGACCTCTGGTTTTTCATGATTGATCCAATGAGAGGCATCATCGACAAAAACCAGCTGTCCATTTGGACAAATCTTAATCGATTCCTTTGCCAGCTTTCTGCTTAGAAACTTGTCCTCCATCCCCCAGATCATGCGAACAGGAACGAGAATCCGTTTTGAAATTGGCTTTTCAAAGCCGCCTTTTTTGATGGCCCGATACCAATTCAGCATTGACGTAATAGCTCCTGGCTGCGTCCAAGCGAGCTTGTAGCTTGAGACATCCTCCTTGGTGAACAAGTGTGGTCTATCAGTCAGCCCAATCGCTTCATCCAGCCTTTGAAATTGGTTTTCTTGAAGTGCTGCCTCTGGTACATTTGGAAGCTGAAAGAAAGCGATATAGGAGCTCTTCTTCCACTGTGGCGGATAAAAAGGGAGAACCTTCATCATCACACGCGGATGCGGCATGTTGACAATGATTAATTTATTTACATATTGAGAACGTGTAGAAGCCAAATGCCAAGCAACCGCTCCGCCCCAATCATGTCCGCCGACAATGGCCTTTTGATTTGGACTCAGCGTCTTAATCAAGCCCACGATATCATCTCTCAGTTGATCCAATACATATGATTCGACTCCATCTGGCTTGTCACTTAGATGGTAGCCCCTTTGATCAGGAACAACGACACGATAGCCTGCCTCTGCTAAGGGAATGATTTGATTTTTCCAGCCGTACCAAAACTCAGGAAATCCATGCAGCAGGACAAGCAGCGGGCCATCCTCAGGGCCAGCCATTGCAGTATGTAGCCTTATGCCATTTGTTTGGATATATTGAAACTCAACTTGTTCCATTCCGTTGCCACCCTTCCCCATGTCTTATTATTCTTCCAACATAGCATATTTTCCATTTTTCAGAAAATGAAAACACTCCAAAAAAACCTTCACCACTGTGAAGGCCTTTATCTATTTCATATAATTCAGAACCCAGATCAACCCATTTTTCCGGTCCTGTACTTGTCCGTGAAGTGCGCCAAAGAACGTATCCTGTAATTCCACCAGTACATCCCCGTCAGCTTCGAGCGCTTCATATACGGCCTTTAGTTCTTCTTCATTGTCAAACTGCATAATCAATCTGAGATTCTCCGATTTTGGTGTGCGGCCAAACGTATCTGAAAAGTGGAGCAGTGATTCTCCATGGTGCAATTCAGCATGTAACACACGGTCTTGATGTTCATTTAAAATATGAATATCTCCGCCAAAAATTCCTTGATAATATTGAAGAGATTCTTTCACATCTTCTACTACAATATAAGGACTAACGCTGATCATATCCCTCATCCTCCTCTTGTTCCGTCCATCTTCTCTTTTATAGCTTATCCCAAATCGTATGAAAAAAGGCACAAATCGTCAACGGATTTGCACCTTTTTCTCATGAAGACTTCGCTAATTCACTATGTTTGTTTGAATACGCTGCGTACATGACGACACCGATTAACAGCCAAACCCCAAAGTAAAGCCATGTGCGTCCCGGTAAGTTGAGCATGAGGAACAAGCAGCAGCCCATTGATATGATTGGCAAAACCGGTACAAAAGGAACCCGGAATCCCCTTTCAAGCTGCTGATGTGTCTTTCTCAAAATAAGCACAGATAAGCTCACCATCGCAAACGTCAATAAAGCACCGATATTCGCTAAGTTGGACAGATTCTTCAAATCAATAAACCCTGAAATAACAGCTGTCATTCCGCCAATCATCCATATGCTTGCAACAGGTGTATCGCTCTTGTTTGTTTTCGAAAACACTTTAGGCAAGAGCCCGTCTCGACCCATCGCATAGGCAATTCGAGTTGCTGCATAATTATTGGCGAAAATCACAGCCATCAATCCAATGACAGCACCGACAGAAATAATACCAGCCACGCTATTTTGATGCACACTTTGCAGCACATAGGACATGGCCTCTGTCACATTCAGCTTTGTATAGTGCACCATACCTGTCATGACCAAACAAACGACAATGTAAATGACCGTACAAATCAGTAATGAACCAATAATACCAATTGGCAGGTTCCGCTGTGGATTTTTCACCTCTTCTGCAGAGGCCGAAATCGCATCAAATCCTAAAAAGGCAAAAAACACAGCGGCTGCACCGGCAATGACACCTTCCGCGCCAAACGGCATGAACGGCTGCCAATTGTCTGGCTGTACGTAAAAGCCGCCTACTACAATGAAAAGAACAATAATGCCAAGCTTCACAAACACCATGATATTATTGAATTTTTTACTTTCCTTCGTTCCTCTAGATAAGATCCACGCAATCAGTAAAGCAATGATAATCGCTGGCAGATTCATGTATCCGCCTTGTTCTGGCCCTGCTAGGAATTGATGGGGGATAGAGATTCCAAACCCCTCCAGCAGGCTGTTGAAATAACTGGACCAGCCACTGGCCACAGCCGAAGCAGTCAGCATATAAACAGACAATAAGGTCCATCCCATCAGATGGCCCACAAGCTCACCCATCGTTGTATATGAATAAATGTATGCACTGCCGAATACAGGAAGCGCTGAAGCCATTTCTGCATAACAAAGTGCTGCTAAACTGCACACAATCGCTGCGATCGCAAAGGAGAAAATGACAGCCGGTCCTGCATCCTTAGCTGCTGTCATTCCGGTTAACACCATGACCCCTGTGCCGATCACAGCCCCTATACCAAGAAGCGTTAGATCAAGCCCGCCCAGCGTTCTCTTTACCTTTTGCTGCCTACTCTGTTCTAACAAATCGTGAATTTGTTTCTTACGAAGAATTTGTCGCAAACCCTTTCCCTCCAAAACGTTAGAAAAACAAAAAATTATTCAAATTTCATTATAGCAGAATAGGTCCTACGCATTCACAACCAATTCACGCAAATCTTTCTTCATAATTTTACCAAGTTTGTTTTTTGGCAGTTCCTTCGTGAAATGAATGGACGGAACCTTGTAATCTGCCAAACGCTCCTGGCAATAGTTCACAACATCTTGCTCGCAAAAATCGACGGATTCGTCTTTCACGATATATGCACTTGGCACTTCACCATATAAATCGTCTGGTACACCAATGACAGCTGATTCAATGACTCCTGGAATTTGATCAATGACTTCTTCCACTTGGTCAGGATAAATATTATCGCCGCCGTACAAAATGACATCTTTGTATCTGCCTGTGATATAAAGAAAACCTTCTTCATCTAGATAGCCTGCGTCTCCCATATGGAACCAGCCATCTTTGAGTACCTTCTCAGTAGCGTCAGGCTGATGGTAGTAGCCTAGGAAATAAAATGGGCTTCTCATGACAACTTCGCCAATTTCTCCAGCTGGCAGTGTCTCATCTGTCTCAGGATGAACGATTTTTACTTCTACATCCGCATCGACTTTACCGGCAGATCCCATTTTATCTTCACCCATTGCAGGGTACCATGCACTGACAACCCACGCTTCGGTACTTCCGTAGCCATGCATCATGTGAATCCCCACTTCTTTGTAGTCCTTAATCAAGCGTACTGGAACCTTCGTGCCGCCAGAAATCGCAATTTCAAAGGAAGAGAGATCATACGAACCGCGTTTCAGCTCTTCTAACATGTACGTATAAGCTGATGGGAAGGCCATCATAAACGTAATTCTTTCTTTTTCAATCGTTTCTAAAATGCGTTTCGGCGTTGCATCATGTAAAAAGACTAGGGTATACCCTTCAATTGCAGCTGCGATGAGATGGTTAATCGAGCTCATATGATACAGAGGGTGACTCGCCAAATATCGTTTTCCTTTTAGGTCAAATCCTCGATTCCCATGTCTTGTTAAAAATTGATAGAGTCGTCCATGTCCAACCATACAGCCTTTTGGGTTACCCGTTGTGCCGGATGTGAATAGAATCATAGCTAGATCCTCTTCTGACACCTCCTCAGCAAGATCACTTCCATCGTTTGAAGCCAATAGGTCTTCAAACAGCTGCGTTGTTTTCGCATTCACACCGGATTCCACCATGAGGCAATCCTCTAAAGACACATTCACAGCGGCAATGATGTCACGGAATTCTCGGTCAAAAAATAAAGCCTTTGGCTCTGCTTTTTTCAAAATGCCTTCCAGTTCAAAAGAAGTAAGCTGCCAGCTAAGTGGGACTGCGACTGCACCCGCTTTGATGGCTGCCAGCATAATCGTTGAAAAGTGATGATGGTTTTGACAAATAAAGCAAACGCGGTCACCTTTTCGAATCCCCTTACGATGTAAGTAATGAGCGAGCTGGTCAATGCGTTTTGCATATTCTTCAAATGTATAAGACACACCTCCGCCAGTTACCGCTTCAATTTGTGAAGAGCGTTCCATTCTGTCGTTTAGCAATGCCTGTAAAGTATTCAATATCTTCATCTCCAAACGTTTGATTTCAATAGCCAATTTCCAGAGAATTGGATTGGCAGATTTTATCTCATTCACATTCTAAAATAAAAATAGCTGAAAGTAAAATCATTTCATTTTGGAATTATTCTTTTTATTAATTGATAATACAGGTAATTTTATAGCCGTCTTCCATTTTGGTTTAAATGATGATGATTATTATGATAAGATAGACCTAGTAATTGATCGGAAAATGCGAATGCAATAGGAAAAGAGGTATGGAGAATGCAACATTTCAAGCTAGAGGCAAGTTTGTTAGACCATGCACTGACAAAGTATTTAAAGGCGACGAAACGAATAGACGAAGAGAACATTCCGAGAAACGTCACGAATGTCAAAGGGTTTATTTTACGCATCATCTACCGCCATCAATCATGTACTGTGAAAAATATTCTACAGGAAGTTTCATTATCTCCCTCTGCGACAACAACCGCTCTCAATCACTTAGAAGATGAAGGGCTGATTATCCGCTCTCGAAATAACAATGACCGCCGTACTGTATGGATTACCCTTTCTGAATCGGGTGAACAAATAGCAAAACAAATGATCGACAATCGCCAATTGCTTGTCAATCAACTGTTCAACCATTTATCTGAGGACGACAAAAAAACATTTTTTGAATTAATCGAAAAAATGATGGATGAGCGCACATTAAAGGCTTAGGAGAATTCCTAAGCCTTCTTTTTTATGGCTTTAAGATGACCTTTATACAATCATCCTGTTTTTCGTTGAATATTTGGTAAGCATGTGCGGCATCATCTAATGGCAATTGATGTGTGATGATCGCTCTAGGATCAATTTCACCCGTTGTCACTTTTTGATAGAGCTTTGTCATGTACCCTCTTGCCGGGGCCTGTCCCATTTTCAGCGTGACGTTTCTTGCGAAAAAAGCGCCTAATGGGAACATATTGTACAGCCCTCCATACACACCAGTCAGTTGAACTGTTCCACATTTTCGAACAGCTTTTGTGGCAATTTGAATCGGTCCAATCGTTCCGCCTTGCAGTTTGAGCTTCTGCTCAATTTTTTCAAGCGGCGATTTCTTCCCGTCCATTCCTACACAATCAATGACAACGTCCGCTCCGCCCTTGGTGAGCTCCTTTAATGTTTCTCCCATATCGGGATCTTCTGTAAAATCAAATACTTCTACACCGCTCATCCGTTTTGCATGCCGCAGGCGGTAATCAATATAATCGACGGCGATCACCCGCTCTGCACCTTTTTGCCAAGCAAATTGCTGTGCCATTAACCCAACAGGTCCACAGCCTAACACGATGACCGTATCGCCTTTTTTCACTCCTGCGTGCTCCACGCTCCAATAAGCAGTTGGCAGGACATCTGATAAGAACAATAATTGTTCATCCTCTAACTCACAATCATCCGGTACCTTAAACGGGGTATAGTTTCCAAAGGGTACGCGTAAATATTCAGCCTGTCCTCCGGGATAATTTCCGAATTTCTCACTATATCCAAAAAGTCCGCCCGAATCATAATGCGGGTTTGAGTGGTCGCATTGGCTTTCTAAGTGATGATGGCAATACTGGCATTGACCACATGCAACCGTAAATGGAATGACAACACGATCTCCCTTTTTTACCGCCGTAACATCCGGCCCAACTTCCTCCACAATTCCCATCGGCTCGTGCCCAATCACATAGCCGATAGGAAGCGGGAAATTCCCTTGATACAAATGTAAATCCGAGCCGCAAATCGCTGTTGATGTAATCCGAACGATGACATCTTCACGATCTTGAATAGACGGCGCATCTACTTTCTTCACTGCAATGCGATTTTTTCCTTGATAGGTAACAGCTCTCACATGCATTTCCTCCTTTCACTCGAGTCATCTTCCCTTATCTTCACCTTGAATGGATGGTTCATTCATCAGATCAGGAATATATGTCACGAAGACGAAAGGCGAAAAAGCCCGTCGATTGATTCGACAGGCTTTTGATGGAACATGTGTAACGCGTTACACACTCATTCTTTTTCGAGAAAATACAAATCATATTGAGCTGATGTCTCCCGATCGATCATCAGGTTCCCTTCGTGAATAAAATAAGGACACATACTTGGGCTTTGAGATTCTTCAAACTGTTCATATAATTGCTCAATATCTCCAGGGAGCAGCAAAATCAAAAATTTATTTGAATGAGACACTAATTCATAAGCGTGGATGGTATCCGGCGGTATATAGGCAAAGTCACCCGGCATTAGACAAATATCCTCTCCGTTCAAATGAAGGTTCATTTTCCCTTCAACACAATAGAGTGCTTCTGTATGCACTTGATGATAGTGCGGAGGAAAATATTTTCCTTTCGTCCCTTCTATCACAAAATGACTGAATCCGCCTCCTGTTGTTTCTGTTGTCGCAATCAGCTCATGAAGCTGACCATCAATGATGTATTGCTTCCCTTCACCAGCCTCTAATACATAGGGCTGCACTGAATGAGGGAGCTGACTATGAAATAACACTGAGGGCTTGGTTGTATTCGATAGCTCTCTGATTCCGTGCATCAGCATGAGATCGCTTTCTTTTTCAGCTTGTTGAAAACAGTCTGCATCAAAGGTTTGATCGGTCATCGGCCATTCATTCTGCAAGAGCCTTTTCCCAATTTGCTGATAGATATCTGTCATTTGTCCGCCCAATGTATACGAAATAAACCTTGTTTTGTGACTATGCATTCTGTAGCCATGAATTGTTTTAGGCGGAATATGAATATAATCGCACGCTGTCACCATATATTTTTTACCGTCCAGCATCACCTCAAGCTTACCTTCGAGCACAAAGATGGTTTCAAATAATGTCTCATGACAATGCAGTGGAAAATAAGCTCCTTTCCCACCTGTGATTAAGACAAGCTCAAACAGTTGATTCGTTTGATTTGCTTCTGCCAGCACATGAACAAGCTGATTCTCCAAACCATACAGCTTTCCCGAACCAGACACGGTATAAAAAGAGGTACCTTCGGATTGCTTGATCGATTGCGGTTGCTCCGACATCCCATCACTCCTCATGACTAATTGACTATCTTTATTATATAGACCAATTGATATAATAGATAGACAATATGCGAGAGATTTTACTCCTCTCGCATAAATAAGTGTCTAAGGTAACATTTTACGTGTTCTAAAGGTGTCGTTTGCTTGAGAGCAGTGGTCATCGATAGACCTCCGATCACCATTGAATGAAGGAGAGAAGCCAGCTCATCGGCTTTGTTTTCTTCATAACCGGTGTTCATCAGCTTTTCTTTCACAAGCTCTTGCCAGCGGATCATTTCTTGTTTGCAAGCATCATGCAGCTTTGTATGCTCTGGTTTTGACTCTGCCGCCAGCAAGACAATCGGAATCCCTCTTTCACTTTCTTGCTCCATAAATCCCTGAATAATGTTTGTCATAAAACGATCGATGGCGATATATGGGTCATCCGAATAGGCAAAGCTTTCTTCAATTCGATTGATGACCTTTTGACTAATATATTCAACAGCTGCTATGGCTAGCTCTTCTTTTCCATTTGGAAAGTAATAATAAAGAGATCCTTTAGGCGTGCCGCTCTCTCTAATGATTTGATTCAATCCTGTCGCATGATACCCCTGTTTACGCAAAAGAAGTGCGGCCGTTTGAATGACTTTGTCCTTCGTACTCACGTGTGACACCCCTTTCCCTCCATAGACCAAAGTCGATTTCATCGTGTTATTCATTTAATTGATTTGTCCCTTTCCAAATCGAGGAAGTCTCCATTTCAACTGCAAGTCTGAGCAGCCAGTCCTCTTTTCCTTTAGGCGCTGTCACCTGTACACCTAAAGGCATGCCCGCCCCAGTGAGATGAACAGGAACACTCATAGAAGGCTGACCTGTTAAGTTGGCAAGCTGTGTAAATGGAGTGTAGGTCAGACTCTTTAGGAACATGTCATAAATGAGATCCTGCTGCGCTTGCATGGAAAGAGAAGACACACGTAAAAGTGCGGCTATTTCCTGATCCGAATGCATAAGCTCACCAATCTTTGGAGCCGAATAGGCAGTAGCTGGTGTCACATAAAGATCGTAGGTTTGATGAAATGCGGCCATTTGTGCTGCGGCCATATCCCACGCATCAAGACTTTCTGTATAGGCGGCAGCGGTCACATTCTTTCCAGCCTCCGCCAGCACCCATGCCACGATATCTGTTTCCTCGGGCTTCACTGGACGCCCTAGTGAACGAGCCAAGGAAGTGAATAATGCAGACATTTCTCCGCTGTTCATGACGTAATATTGCTGCATCAGATGAATACCATCGATTGCCGGTTTCGCTTCCTCTAGTTGGTGCCCTTGCTCACTCAGCCATTTCACCGTTTGCAGTACCGCCTGCTTCGCTTCCTCACTGACCTTTGTGCCAACTGGAGATTCTACGCTGTAAGCAATTCGCATTGAAGAGGTACGTTTCACCAGATCCTCTTGGTAGCTGCCGTCGTATAACGGGGTTTGGAAAGCTGCTTCTGGCTGAATGACCTGAAGCAGATCAAGAAGAGCTGCACTGTCTCGAACTGTTTTTGTGAGTGTAAAGTCAATGGAAGCACCCTGCCACTGTCTTCCTGCACCTGGACCTACTGGCGTCCTACCTCGTGTTGGCTTGAGTCCAAACAAACCCGTAAAGGATGCGGGTATACGAATGGATCCTCCGCCATCACTTGCTCCGCCCGCAGGAACGATACCGCTTGCAACAGCCGCAGCCGTCCCGCCGCTTGAACCGCCCGGGGAATGCGCGGCGTTCCAAGGATTCCTCGTTGGACCATGTAAAGCGGGTTCTGTCACATTCCTCAAACCGAATTCCGGTGTGTTTGTATGGCCGATCATAAGGAGCCCAGCCTGCTTCAATCGATGGACAAAGTGGGAGTCCGTTTTCGCCTTTACATCCTTTAGCAGCATAGCACCTGCTGTCAGCGGTTCATTTTTCAGCCCTTGCGATATATTTTTCAGCACAAACGGAACACCCGCAAACGGCTGATCCATATCTAATTGCTTCATGTCTTTTAACACTTGATCATGTCTTGTCTGGATCACCGCATTTAGTTCTGGATTGACCTCCTCCAATCTAGCAAATGCGGCATGTACAAGCTCCTCAGATGTTACCTGCTTTTTCCGTACAAGTGCTGCCAGGCCAGTCGCATCATACGTCATATACTCTTTTACGTTCATCGGCATGTCCTTCTTTCTCTTATTATGATCTCTCTATTGTCTACTAGAATTGTATGAATTTCAATTTCAGGCTACTTGCAAAAAAATTTTCTGACAAGACTATGATTCTTCTAACCATCCATCTGATTTCTCCGATATAATAAAGAAAAAAAGACGGAGGTCATCTCGTATGCAAGGAGCCATTGCCTTGAAAAAGAAAATATTCGTGGTCATCGCGTTTCTTCTTGCTTTGACAACTGCTTTGCCCTTCCATTCGCAGGCAGCTGCACCGCCAAAAGAAACAGATGTTATCATCGTCTATAAAAATCAAAAAGGGAAGCAAACCGCTATTCAAGAAAGTGAAAAAGTGAACGCACAGTACATACACCTTCCCGCTGTCGCTGTGACAGCAGATGAACAAGCGGTCACCTCATTCAAAAAAGACCCTAACATCGCTTATGTCTCAAAGAATGTGAAAGTCAAACTCGCTTCTTCTACCGTGAAAAAAAACGCAGGTGCTACTGGCCAGGATGCATTGGTACAAAAGTCGTACAACCTGCAAAAGCTAAATGTAAAGCAAGCGATCAAAGAAGGCGTCACAGGTAAAAATGTGAAAGTAGCCGTTTTAGATACTGGTATTTTCCCACATGAGGATTTAAAGGTAGCCGGTGGTAAGTCATTCGTGAATTACACATCCTCTTATAAAGATGATGAAGGACATGGAACACATGTCGCTGGCACTATTGGGGCGCTCAATAACGATTATGGCACAGTCGGCGTCGCTTCTGGCGTGAAGCTGTATGCTGTGAAAGTGTTAGATAAAAAGGGAGAAGGCGACTTATACAGTCTGCTTCGAGGCATCGATTGGGCCATTACCAATAAGATGGACATCATCAATCTAAGTCTAGGCTTTGAAGATAATATTCCGATTTTGCGCTCAGCTGTAGATGAAGCATACAAAAAAGGACTGCTGGTGGTTGCTGCAAGCGGAAATGACGGGAAGAAGAATGATATTAGCTATCCTGCCGCATACAATAGCGTCATTGCTGTCTCCGCAACAACTGCCAAAGACAAACTCGCGTCTATCTCCAATACAGGGAAAGGGATCGAATTTTCTGCCCCTGGCGAGAACGTCATCAGCACTTATTTGAAAAATGAATATTGGTATGCAACTGGTACATCACAAGCTGCACCGCATGTCACAGGAATGCTGGCGCTGTTAAAGCAGCTTCATCCGAAGAAAACAAATGCACAGCTTCGCACCTTATTGCGCAGCTATACAGTGGATCTTGGTGCGAAAGGAAAGGATTCACAATTCGGCTATGGCCGCGTGCAATATGTTCCGCAATCAACCTTTTTAAAGGCTGCGACAAGCGCTGTCAAAAAAGCCGAAACATCTAAAAAGCAGGCAGATGTCGATCAAGCCAAAACGAGAATCGGCCGACTCACTGCAAGCAAACAAAAAACAGCACTCACAGAACGGGTGAAAAAAGTACAAGCAACCATCGATATCCGTTCCGCACGTGCAAAGGTCAAAAAAGCCGAAAAAAACAAAACGCAGGGCGCCATTAAAAGCGCCCAAACGGCCATCAAAAAGCTAAACAAAGGCAAAGAAAAAACAAGCCTGCAAAACCGTCTCGACAAGGTAAAAAAACAAGTCGCCTATCAAAAGAAAGTGACAGACGCCAAACAAAAGGTCAAAAAAGCTGAAGCCAAACGGACAAAGAAAAATAAAGCATCGGCTCAAAGTGCTGTCAAACAGCTAAAAGCCTCCAAAACGAAAACCAGTTTACAAAAACGATTAAACCGTATCAAGGTTTAACAGAAAAAACGATTCCTCGCTTGAAAGGAATCGTTTTTTCTATTTTAACATCGGCTCAAACAAGCTGTGATGATATTTTCCTTTGGCATCTGCCCTCACTTGATCAAGTAAGCTTTCTAACGAAGCCATCACACCCTCTAATGCCCGGCGCACTGAACCGTGTTCAAAATCCGTTAAACTCTCTGGCAACTCATCTTCATCCAACACAAAGAAATCACCATTCGGAAGAACGAGAAGATCAACAATGAGATCTTCAAACATGACCAGCTGGCCGTTGAACCGTGTATCTCCCACAATATTAAAATAAGACCCAAGTTCCTTCCCTTGATCATTCCTCCAGAAATATAAATTGTAAGGACGATCCTTCCAATAATAGGCGGTCGTATAGCTCCCTTTTGGAATGGTCAGAGCACCATCGCCTGCCCTCATCATAAACGTGTCTTCTATCTTGTGAAACAGCACAGCCTGCTGTCCCTGTGCGTCTAACAGCTGACAGGTATGTTCCACAACTTTCTGATCGTATTTGATTTTTCTCTCGATTACTTCATCCCAACGATCCGCTTGTAGCGAAAACAACATGTCACAACTCCCTCTGCATCTAGGTTCTCTCTTTCCAGTATACACCGATTTTTTTTGAAGAAATAAAGGATTGCTGTATTTACTTATGGAAGACCTATGATGAGGTGAATTAAATGAACGGAGTCACGATTCTTGAAAACCTTACAAAGCTTGGACAAATCATCCTCATTTTTTGCGGCTATGCCCTTTATTGGCGGCAGGTGAAAACGAAGATAGAACGAAAGCTGTCCCCTTATAAGCGCATGTTAAAATTCTTTGTCATGTTCGGTTTACTCTCGTGGGGGGTATCATATTGGGCGCTTGTATTGTGGGCGTAAATTGAAAAAGGAAGAGCTGTCCCTGAAGGACTTGCTCTTCCTTTTATTACGCGTGATGTGATGAACCAGCCGGCTGTTCTTTCTGGATCACATATCGATAGCTCTTCACATGCGTCCCATTTTGATTCACAAATTCTTTATCAAGTGCACGCTCAAAGCCCATTCTTTCATATAGACGAATGGCGGCCTGCATTTTATCAGATGTATGAAGATACAGGACATTCTCGCCCCATGATTGCGTCAGTTCAATACTTTTACGTAACAATGACTCTGCGATTCCTTTTCCCCTGACATCAGGATCTACTCCTAAAAACCGGACAATGGCTGATGTAATGCCCATTTCAGGTTTGTCATACGCTTGTTCAGATGACCGGAACATTTGAAGCGTCCCCACAACCTTGTCCTCAAGCTCAGCTACAAGCATGAGCTCCATGTTCGGATTATCTACAGCTGCTGCAAGTGCTGCAGAATAATTTTGCCAGCCTTCTTCTGTAAATTGAGGTTCATACTGTGCGTATGATTTGATCAGCACGTGCCTGATGGCCTTATGATCTTCTTTGACTGCTGGGCGAATCATCAACTCTTTCTGCTTCATGTCAGCACCTCCTGTTGTCTATGGATCGATATACGTATCATGTAATCAATGCATGCCGATGATCTCGTTCTTTTCTCTACTCATTCAATGTAAAGAGTCTCATTCGAAAGATCAATCATTTTGCCCGAAATCGGCTTTCGAAATTTTTCATTGAAAAGGAACGCTTGATTCATTATGCTGATTTGAGGAAGTATACGAGGAGTGTTGTCATCATATGAGTTCTTTATCTTATCCCCAAGAATCGAAAAAAAATCGATTTCTCCTTGCCGCATTGCTTGGTTCTTTAACAGCCCTTGCACCGCTGGCAATGGATATGTATTTACCTGCTTTGCCTAATATCGCCCGGGATTTTGAAGCAAGCACGGCTTTGTCCCAATTAAGTCTCATGGCTTGTTTGATTGGACTCGCGCTTGGACAGCTGATTGCGGGACCGATCAGTGATACGATCGGGAGAAGAAAGCCGCTGATGATTGGCTTACTCATCTTTATAGCAGCATCTCTTTTATGTACAGTGGTCACATCGATTTGGACGTTCATTCTCTTAAGGCTGATTCAAGGACTCGCTGGTTCAGCAGGTATTGTGATTGCACGAGCCATCGTACGAGATCATTATGAAGGGTCAGAGATGACGAAATTCTTTGCACTGCTAATGCTAGTCAACGGAGTTGCTCCGGCAGCGGCACCGATTGTGGGCGGACAGATTTTACGCTTCACAACATGGCAGGGTGTATTTGTTCTACTAGGAATCCTTGGGGCTTTGATGCTGGTCAGATCAATGTTTTCACTACAGGAAAGCTTACCTGCGGAGCGCAGACAGACCGGAGGCTTTCAACAGATTGTTGGTGCCATGAAAATTTTAGCGAGTGACCGTCTCTTTGTTGGATATGCTCTCTCGCAAGGTCTTGTATTCGCAGCGATGTTTGCCTATATTTCTGGCTCACCGTTTGTGCTCCAGGATCTTTTTCACCTTTCTCCACAAGGATTTAGTGCTGCCTTTGCGGTGAATAGTCTTGGCATTATCACAGCTGGACAAGTATTTGCCCGTGTCGCTGCAAAAATCGGAGAAGAGAAAGTCCTTCGCATTGGACTGCTGACAGCTGCCCTAGGCGGCGTCACCCTATTTATCATGATTTCCATTGATGCAGGATTGTATGGCATTCTCATTCCGCTCTTTTTTGTTGTCTCAAGCGTTGGGATTGTCGGCACCTCTGCACCGTCTCTTGCGATGCAGCACCACGGTGCGCATGCAGGGAGTGCTGCTGCCCTCATCGGTGTCGCGCAAATGCTGCTAGGCGCATGCATGACACCTCTTGTCGGCTTAGCCGGCAGCCAAACGGCCTTTCCAATGGGCCTGATTATTATGCTTTGTGAACTTGGCGCACTTTGTTGTTATTTCTTCTTTGTTGCCCGAGCGAAAAAAAGACCCGCATAAGCGGGTTTTTTCATTTCATAATGACCGTCTACCAATTGATGGTGCGGAACACGTTGTGCTCGTCATTTGTGTGATATGCATCTACATCAAAGCCTGATAGCGCAAAACCAATTGCCATGACAATTCCTCCGACAACGGTGAAAATGATACCCCATTTGAAGCATTGTTTCTTTAATTCATTCACGTTCATATTCTCACGACCTTTTTTCTAAACATCCCCATGAATGCGTTAGTGGTTTGAACAGTCAAATGCACAAATAGCTTTGTCAAATACACCGTGGCTATGCCGCATAATAATCCAACACCTAATAGAAGAATACCAACGCCAATCTGCGTCACCACCACATGCAAACCGTCCTGAAAAATAAATGGAGAACCAATGATGCTCCAAAAACCTCCAAGCAGACCAATCAGCGTCACTGTACCTGTCACGAGCGGAATGCACCAAATCACCATATACACAGAAAGAATCAGCAGGAAGACTGTTGCTAAAATACTGCCCCATAACGGAAAGCCTAAAATGAGAATGGAGAGTCTTGTGGCTTTTTCTCCAAACGTCGGCACCTGAGCAGTTTTCATTCCTTGTTCCTTCATAATTCCTTCAGCGATGATGGCAGGCTGCCCGACTTGATGAACCGCTTCCTGTTCACTGTATCCATCTTCCTGATAATCCTCGATCATCTCATCGTAGTATTCGATAAACCGTTCACTTTCTTTTTCGCCTAGACGATGCAGGTGCTTCTCTAAGCTGGCTAAAAATTCTTTTTTATTCATTGCCCTGTCCTCCAGAAATAAAGTCGTAAATCGCCATCACCTGATCCCATTCCTCTAAAAACTGCGCCATATGCTCCCTGCCGCTTTTTGTCATCCGGTAGTACTTTCTTAATCGACTGTTATGTTCCTGGGAATAGGTCTCTACATAATTGTTTTGCTCTAGCCGCTTTAATATTGGATATAATGTTGATTCAGATATCTCAATACAATGGGACATATCTTTAATGATTTGATAACCATAGGAATCGCCTTTCTTTAATACCGCCAGTACACAAAATTCCAGCAATCCTTTTTTTAATTGTGCATTCATGATTACAACTCCTAACCATTTATACTATACAATACATAGTATTGTGTGACAAGAGGTATAAAGCATAAAAAAAGACCCGATTTGGGTCTTTTCGTTTTTATATATTCACAAATCCTTCTCCAAACACATCCCGCACATCATGGACAACAACGAATGCGTCTCGATCAATTTTCTTGATAATTTTCTTTAACCGCATGAGCTCTTGCTTTTGAATGACAGCGTAGAGAATTTCCTTCGATTCCTTTGAATAATGACCGCGACCGTTTAAAATCGTCACGCCTCGGTCAAGGGTGTGATTGATTTCTTCGGCAATATCATCTTTGCATGAAGAAATAATCGTGACCGCCTTTTTCGTGTTGAGTCCTTCTATGACGAAGTCCATCACCTTTGTGGCCACGTAAAGCATCACAATGGTAAACATTAATTTTTCCGCACCAATAATAAAATAGGAAGCAAATACGACGATGAGATCAAAGAACAAGATGGCGTAGCTCACGTTCCAGTCTAAATACTTGTTGGCAATTCTTCCGAGAATGGCAGAACCCGCCGTTGTACCGCCTGCTCTTAGCACAAGACCAATCCCAATACCGATGATAATTCCTGCAAAAATGGCTCCAATGATCAATTCATGTACATTCACGACCCATGTTGTGGTCAGGTGTAGAAATAGGGAGTTACTTGCGACGGCAACCACTGTGTAAATCGTCGTCTTCTTGTCCAAAAATTTATACCCCACCAGCAATAAGATGGCATTAAACACAAGATTCGTCAGCCATGGTGCAATCTCAAACAAATAATAAAAAATGATGGACAGCCCCGTTACGCCGCCTTCACCAAATTCAAGCGGAATGACAAACATGTTCACAGCTGCGGCAAATAAAAAAGAACCAACAAGAATCATTGCAATATCTTTTACACATTTTTTCATTTTCTTCTTTCCTCCTTTTTTAAGCATATAAAAAACCCTCTTTCTGCACGAAAGAAGACTGTCGTTGGACAAAATAAAATCAAAAGACAACGCCTTTTGATGAAGCTTTCTGAAATGAACCTTTCCATAATATATATCTCTTTTTAGAGGCTGTCAATGACTTGGTTTTCTATTATTTTAACTGCATGTTTATGCACGAAAACCCGCTTGTTTTCAGGGTTTTTCCGCCATGATATGCTTTTTCCTCTCCTTGACAAAAACACTTTAGTCATTTAAACTACTGCCTCATATCATACCCATCATTTCCGATCAAAAAAGGAGGTTGTTCTATTCCTATGAACCCTATTCAAAGCCGTTTACAGGCTCACGCACCTTTGATTTTAGATGGCGCACTTGCAACGGAGCTTGAACGAAAGGGCTGTGACTTAAACGACAGTTTATGGTCAGCCAAAATACTCATTGAACAGCCAGAATTGATTCAGCAAGTACATTTGGACTACTTCCAAGCGGGTGCTGACTGTGCAACAACCGCCAGCTACCAAACAACGATTGATGGCTTCGCAGAAAAAGGCTATTCAAAAGAAGAAGCCATTGAACTCATGAAACGATCTGTCACTTTAGCGAAAGATGCACGCGATCTTTTTTGGCAGGATGAAACGCGTCGTGAAGGAAGGACAAAACCCTTTGTCGCTGGATCTGTGGGGCCATTCGGCGCTTATTTGTCTGATGGTTCAGAATATAAGGGAAATTACGGACTCACAGAGCAGGCACTCATTGATTTTCACCGACCAAGAATTCAGGCATTAGTCGAGGCTGGTGCAGATATTCTTGCGTGTGAAACGATTCCTTGTCTGGTTGAAGCAACGGCCATCGCAAAACTGCTGCGGGATGAATTCAGCGGTGTGTATGCTTGGATCACCTTCAGCGCAAAGGATGACCTGCACATTAGTGAAGGTGATTTGCTGAGAGAATGTGTACAAGCACTTGAGCCGTATGAAGAGATTGCTGCTGTTGGCGTGAACTGTACACCGCCGCAATTCATCTCTTCTCTCATTCAAGAGATGAAAAAGGGAACGAGCAAACCGATTGTGGTGTATCCAAACTCAGGTGAATTATACGATCCTAAAGAAAAGGTATGGAGCGGAGATACGTCTCATCATACGTTTGGTGAATGTGCGCATCAATGGTACAAAGACGGCGCGCGCATCATCGGCGGCTGCTGCCGGACGACACCAGAAGATATTACTGACATCCTCAAACGGACAACATCGTAGCAACATGAATCAACTCACATACTTCTAAGCAAAAGGGCGGGAAGACATGGAACAAGCAAAAGATCAGTCACAACAATATCAACGAAAAATGACGAGCCGGCACCTGTTCATGCTTTCGTTAGGCGGCGTCATTGGAACAGGGCTCTTTTTAAGCTCAGGGTATACCATCAGCCAAGCGGGACCTGCAGGAACGATTCTTGCCTATCTTGTCGGGGCATTAATTGTGTATCTTGTGATGCTCTGTTTAGGTGAGCTGTCTGTCGCAATGCCGGTTACAGGGGCTTTTCATACGTATGCAACAAAATACATTGGTCCTGGCACGGGCTATACGGTCGCTTGGCTTTACTGGCTGACGTGGACAGTCGCACTTGGTTCGGAATTTACAGCGGCAGGACTTTTAATGCAGCGCTGGTTCCCAGACACATCGGTTTGGATGTGGAGTGGTGTTTTTGCTCTTATCATCTTTTTACTTAATGCATTTACAGTCAAATTCTTTGCAGAATCAGAGTTTTGGTTTTCTAGTATTAAAGTGATGGCGATCATTCTCTTTATTATTCTTGGCGGAGCTGCAATGTTTGGCTTGATTCCATTAAAAGGTGGCGAGGCCGCTCCGTTCTTTTCTAACTTTACTGGAGAAGGCGGACTTTTCCCAAACGGATTTTTACCGATTTTAATGACCATGCTTGCCGTCAATTTTGCTTTTTCGGGTACTGAATTAATTGGCATTGCTGCGGGTGAAAGCGTCAATCCAGATGAGACCATCCCGCGGGCGATTCGAACGACCGTGCTGCGTCTCGTCCTGTTTTTCGTCGGAACGATCATTGTTTTAGCCGGCTTGATTCCAGTGGAAGAAGCCGGGGTGATCAAAAGTCCATTTGTCGTGGTTTTTGATCGGATCGGTATTCCTTATGCTGCAGATTTCATGAATTTTGTCATTCTGACGGCGATCTTATCAGCCGCCAACTCGGGACTGTACGCGTCATCTCGCATGCTCTGGTCACTTTCTGAGGAACGGACACTGCCTAAGAAGCTAGCGAAATTGACATCAAAGGGAATTCCTTTGAATGCACTCATTTTAAGTATGATCGGCGGTATTCTCTCTTTGCTATCGAGTGTCATCGCACCGGAAACGGTGTATCTTGTTCTTGTTTCGATCTCTGGACTGGCCGTTGTTGTGGTCTGGATGGGGATTGCTGCCTCACAGTTCATGTTTCGGAAAAAATTTTTACAGGATGGCGGACAGCTGCATGATTTATCCTTTCGAACCCCGCTCTATCCAGTGGTTCCGATTGCTGCCTTCTTCCTGTGCCTTGCATCTGTGATCGGCATTGCCTTTGATCCAAATCAGCGGATTGCCCTCATCTGCGGCATTCCTTTCATCGCGCTCTGCTATGCTGCATATTACGTGACGGCTTGGATTCGCAAAAAACGAGAAGAACCTGGTGTCTAGCACCAGGTTCAGGATGTCACTAGCTGACATCTTTTTCTATGAAAAAAACGACAAGGCTGCAGCCAAGTCGTCTTTTTTTACCGTATTAACGATTGCGTAATGTATATGCCAAATGATACACACTTGTGACATTTGAAGAAAGCTTGATGTCGTTTGAAGTGAACGTCACTGGAACGATATCGTAATAATGTGTAGACCAGCCTGCATTGTTGTACGTACGGTAGCCTGCACCTGAAGGAACTTGGATCGTCAGTGAAAATTGTCCATTCTCATCCGTTGTGCCTGTCGCTGTTTGGGCCAATGATTTGATGGCTGCTTCAAAATAAAGCTGGATTGGCTGATTAGCCATGAGGTTTCCGTTCGTATCTTTTAATGTTCCTTTAAAAACAGCTGGATGATAGGAACCCACTCGATACTTGCTGCCAGATCCGTAATTCACCTTTCCACCATCTGCTGCTGTGACACTTGTTACTTGTACAGATGCTGGTACTGCTCCTGTTTCCTCTGCATGTGCAAAGCTTGGGAATACGAGAAGCAATGATAGAAAGAATGCAAACATGATTTTTTTCATCTATAAATCCTCCTTTTTTTTCCTACTTTATTACTATCGACAGTAATTGGTATTTTTCCAGTAACAAACCAAAAAAACTTCCCTTTTTAGAAAGGGAAGCACTTAAGCTATTTTTTCACGACAACTTTCACCGCTTTACTTTCTCTTTTTCTCACATCGGAAGCTGTCACGTATAAGACGGTTTTTGCTTTTTGCGGCTTGATTTGGGCAGTAAATGCACCCTTACTATTGGTTTTCACCGTTTTGATGACTTTCTTTGATTTGTTTTTCACTTTAATGGTCAAGCCTGCACCCGCAGTCCCTTTGACCGTTTTACTTTTGACCGTTACTTTACCTACCTTCGGCTTAGCAGGTGCTTTGCCCTTTTTCACGACTGTTTTGAGAGAAGTCGCGGCCTTTCCTTTAGAAATCTTGATGTGCAGCACTTTGTTTTTGTTCTGATGCTTGATCTTCACACTAAAGGTTCCCTTTTTGCTTGCCGTGCCTTTTCCGAGTAATGTCTTGCCTCTATACACAGAAATAGCAGCACCTGCTTTCGCTTTTCCTGTCACCTTTTGATGCTGATCCTCTACTTTGTTGACAGATGCATTCAGTTCAACAGCACTTAATGCGGCAAATGCATTCAGTCTGCCATGTCCTGTCATCCAATCGATACCCGGAATTTTCGGATCGACAATTGGCTCCTCGTTTTCGTCATAGAAAACGTCATCTTTTCCATCAACAGATGTAAAGGAAATATCATCGGCTGTACTTTGCAAAATATTCCTCACTTGATTTGGTTTTAAGGATGGATTTTTAGAAAGCAGTAATCCTGCTGCTGCTGCAACATATGGTGTAGCCATTGATGTCCCGCTAAGGTAGGAGACATTCCCATCCGGCATTAAGCTTGGAATATCAGAACCCGGTGCAGACATGCTCAGTCCTTTGCCATAGCTTGAGAACTCAGCGGCAATATCCATGCGGTTGCTTGCGCCAACCGCCATTGCGTATTTTGAAGTCGCAGGATAGCCCATTTCTGGAATGCCATCATTTCCGCTCGCCACGACCACTAGTACATTCTTTTGTGCAGCATAGTTCATGGCATATTCAATGACCCTGCTGTAGTAGCCGCCAAGACTCATGTTGATGACCTTTGCGCCTTTGTCCACCGCATGCTTGATCCCAAGAGCAATATGCTCTGTATCTCCAAATCCATAGGCATCCAGCACCTTGACCGGAATAATGCCCGTATGTTGGTTCAGCCCTGCCATCGAGTAATGATTATCGGCTTTTGCAGCAATGATGCCTGCTACATGAGTACCGTGTCCATTGTCATCAATCGCATCTTTATTTCGTCCAATGAGATTCGCACCTAAATCCGTACGAACGGTTCCGCTTAAATCTGTCAAACGGCTGTCGACACCTGTATCCACAACAGCAATTAACGTTTGCTTCATTTTGCTTGTGCCAATTAGTGTATTCATTTGTTCAAACTTCACATCGGCGCCTTTTTTCCCGCTGTTTTGTGCACTGTTTTTCAGCGGCCACTGGTAACTATACTGCACATCATTGCTAAACGCACGATAGGTTTGCACAGGCTCTGCAAATTCAACATTCGGCATGCTGGACAGCTTTCTTGCAGTGCTTTTGATGACGGCTTTGCCTGCTTTTAGTGTCTTTCCAGCTGATCCTTGCCCTGCTGGCACATCATAGACATACATTCCTTTAAATAAAGGACTCACTGACTGCGATGTCACACGATTTTCTTGGATTCCATAGCTTTTCATCTTCTTTTTCGCTGATTGAAGCGTTTGGCCATCCTTTAATTTAAAAATGATTTTGTTCGTTTTGACCTTTTCTTCTTTTACAAGCTTTTGCTTCTCTAGTACATAACCGACCGATTTTCCTTCAAGCTGATCGATTCCAATTTTTTGACTCACTGCTTCTAATTCCTTCTTTAAATATGCCGGACTTGCCTCTTTGAGCATATTAAAAAGGGAGCGGATCGCCTGTTGTTCTTTCTCTGTGACGATATGACCGCTGAATGCACCATTTTTCTCTATGTCACTTAGCAGTGATTTTAATGTAAGCAGATGATTGTATACCTTTTGCTGCTCTTTTTGATGTTTGATCAGCTTCGATTTGAGAAACGGCTTTGTTTTTTGAAGCAAACGAGCGAGCTTCTGACCATCTGCTGTTTCATTGAAACGTTTATCTTCGATCGTACGAATGGATTGAAGGATTTCACGCCCATACTTTTTCTCAATAATAATGATTCCAGGCTCTTCTTCTTCAGGAAAAATCGGTTCAGATGGCGGAAGATTGGCTCCTTTATACCCGATTGTATATGCCGCATCCTCTTCCACATCACGGCTGTCTTCCTCCGAACCTAAATAGAGCACTTTGACAAAGTAAGGACCTGACCATGCATGCGGGAAGTCGATCTCTGTCTCTCCGCTTGCTGTGTCCACACGATATCTGGAATAAGTGTCATCCTTCATCGCTCTGTCCTTACTTGGATAGACCGATATGGACAACATTTGTTTGCTTTTTACAGAAATTTTCATATGCGTATGTTTTGCCACCTCTTGTGCAGGTGGCGTAATTTGATACCATGACTCTTCCTTTTCATTCTGTAATGCACCTGAGATGACTTCACCATTTTTCAATCCAATGGCTTCATTGACATTTGTTCCTTTACTGGCAGCTGCTGCCTCGTATCCAGGTAATGCTGCCATACATAAAATGATGGCCATGAGTACCATCACACAGGATTTGACCTGCTTTTTGAACATGAAAAGACCCCCTTATCTTTTACGATACCTTGGAAGAATATCACAGAAAGACATTTAGTAGAATCTGTTTTTCACATAATTAAACTCGTTTTAAGCTAGGATTTGAGATAATCAGACAGCAAGACTTATTGCCTCATAAACTTTTTGCCATTTCAAACGGAAAATGATGCTATTTAACCATGTCGAAAAGTACATTACAATCAACTTGTAAGCGCTTAACAAACAAGAGAGAAGGGATCAGCTTGTTCCAAAAAGATCATGTTTTCACACAAGTAAACGGTCAATCAAAGAATGAGATTTTACAATACATTTCCGAGAAAGCTGAAGACCTTCATATTACAAACGATCAGTCGAGGTTATTAGCAGATTTGTTGAAACGCGAAGACGAAGTCTCAACAGGACTTCAGCAAGGCTTTGCCATTCCTCATACAAAAAGCTCCACTGTACAAACGGCTTCACTTCTCTTTTTAGAACTTGAACAGCCCGTTGAATGGGGAAGCTTCGACGATTTACCGACGAGCTATTTATTTACACTGCTGGTTCCACTAGAAGAGGCAAATGTCACGCATCTGAAACTACTGTCAGGCATTGCCACTAGCTTAATGGAGCCTGCTTTCATCGAAAAGATTCAACCTGGTCAAACAGCTGACTATTATTACGAAGTCATTGAACAACAATTGAAAGAGGGGATTACACAATGAAAATTGTCGGTGTCACTTCATGTCCAGCAGGGTTAGCTCATACACCAATGGCAGCAAAAGCATTAGAGAATGCAGGTAAACAGCTCGGACACGAGATCAAAATCGAGCAGCAAGGAATTATGGGACAGGTGAATGGCATTACAGCAGAGGAAGCAAGACAGGCAGACCTTTGTATCATTGCCTCCAATCAGCATATCAACGATGCAGAACGCTTCTCAGGCATTCCCACAGTACGTGTCGAGATCGGACGCGCCTTAAAAAATGCCGAGCAAATCATCACAAAAGCCGTAGCACTTGTTGAAAAGAAAAAATCTGAATCTCAATAAACGTGAGCAATGCCATATAGAAAGGAGCAAAGCAAAATGAAAGCAAAATTAAAAGTCATTGAAGGCCATCTCATGACCGGTATTTCTTATATTCTTCCTGTGATCATCGGTGCCTCACTTATCGTTGGTTTAGCAAAACTAGTCGGGTTAGGGTTTGGTGTTTCAGATTTAAACACCTATAAGGATGCTGGCGGCATTTTACACGGCGCCTATTTAATGGAGCAGGTTGGCTGGACAGGTATTGGCTTAATGAACGTCCTGCTCGCTGGATTTATCGCCTATTCGATTGCGGATAAATCAGGTCTTGCGGCCGGTTTTATCGGCGGTGCCCTCGCCAGCTCAACAAATGCTGGATTTATTGGTGCCGTCATTGCAGGATTCTTCGCAGGATATGTTGCTCTTTTTGTGAAAAGAAAAATTCAAATACAAGGCTCTGCAGCAGGGCTCGTCCCTCTGCTCATCCTGCCGCTCATTACCGTTGGCTTAACCGGACTTCTCATGTCCGTTCTGCTGGGCGGGCCATTAGGCGCTTTGAACACGGCATTAATTGAATGGATCAAAGGCATGGTCGCTGACGGAACAAGCACACTCGCGCTCGCTTTGATTTTAGGCGCGATGATTGGATTCGATCTTGGCGGACCGGTAAATAAATCCGCTTGGATGGCTGGTAACGCCCTTTTCCTGTCAGGTGTTTACCTCCCTGCTATTCTCGTCAATATTGCGATTGTCATTCCGCCGCTTGGGTACGGACTTGCGACATTGATTCGAAAACGCAACTTCTCCCCAACCTTTAGAGAAGCCGGACGAGGCGGCTTGGTCATGGGCATTATCGGCATTACAGAAGGAGCGATTCCTTTTACCCTCGTCAATCCTTTGAAATTGATTCCGCTGAATGTCGTCGCTTGTGCTGCTGGAAGCGGGGTAGCTGCATTATTAGGTGTCCATGACATCATGCCGCCAATTGGTGGACTATATGGGTTCTTCTCAGTTGGAAACTGGTGGGCTTATTTAATCGGTGCTCTTACTGGCGCACTCGTTATCGGTATTGGCGCCAACCTGCTTGTAAATTTCTCTGAGAAAAAAGAGCCTCAAAAGCCCGAACATGATCAGAAGCAGAAAGAAGAAGACGATTTTGACCTTGTGCTAGAAGGATAATTTGAACAAAGAAAGGTGTCGTTGATCAATGACTGTCAATGTACATGTGATTCCACATACACACTGGGACCGGGAATGGTATTTCACCACCTCCCGCTCCCGTATCTACTTAATGAAAAGCGTAATGGACATTTTAGACACCCTTGAAACAGATGAAAGGTTCCATTACTTCATGCTCGATGCCCAGGCATCCTTATTGGACGATTACCTCAAATGGCGTCCAGAGGATGAAAATCGAATCAAAAAGCTCGTCACGGCTAAACGCCTCATCATCGGCCCATGGTATACACAAACCGATCAGCTCGTCATTTCAGGTGAATCGATTGTACGTAACCTGCAATATGGAATTGAGCGCTGTCAGCAGTTTGGCCATGTCATGAAAGTCGGTTATGTCCCTGACTCCTTCGGTCAATCCGCACAAATGCCTCAAATTTATCAAGGCTTTGGCATTGTAGATACAGCATTTTGGCGTGGCGTTTCTGACCATATGACGAATCATACAGAATTCAATTGGCGAGGCGCTGATGGCAGTGAAGTCTTTGCAGTGAACCTGCCATTTGGCTACTACTACGGTGGAAATATTCCTGAGAAGGATGAGGAATTACAAGCTTTTCTGTCTGAAAAAATCGGTGCGCTGCAAGCAAAGGCGACCACAAAGAATGTCTATTTTCCAAATGGCTTTGACCAGGCACCTATCCGCAAAAACCTGCCTGACTTATTAGAAAAAGCCAATCTTGACGAGCATCACTATCAAATCAGCAGTCTAGAAGATTACATTGCAGCGGTGAAAAAAGAGCGGACGTCTTTTGACACATTACAAGGAGAGCTCATTCATGCGAAGCATATGCGGATTCATAAATCTATTTTTTCAACAAGAGCAGATTTAAAAATCTTAAACAATCAAATTGAAAACTATCTCGTTAATGTGATGGAACCCATCTTAACGATCAGCTATTCACTCGGGCACGATTATCCGCATGACACCGTTCGTGATATTTGGTACCTCATGTTTGAGAATGCAGCGCACGACAGCATTGGCGGCTGTAATAGTGACACGACGAATCAAGACGTCTTCTTCCGCTACAAGCAGGCAAAAGAAATCGCCGAGAACCTTGTCGATTTACACATGCGTCTCATCGCCATTCGACTGCAAACAGAGCAAGAAATCACGTTCACTTTATTTAATACATTGCCTTCAAAGCGTTCTGAAGTCATTGAAGTCGAAACCTTTATCACGGAACGTCCTTTTACGCTAAAAGACGCAAACGGAAGAACTCTTCACTACACGGTGAAAAGCAAAAGCGATGTCACTGATTATGTCTTGGCACAGCAAATTTCTCTTAATCCAAGCAAAGAGGTGTACATGCCAAAACAAGTATGGAAAGCCGTTCTGCTCATTGAAGCAATCGATTTACCATCAGTTGGTTATACACAAGTCAGCATGGTCTTCGATGAATCAAGCGAATCCGTATGGGAACAAACAGAGGGCCGTGTCATTGAAAATACGTATTACCGCATTGCGGCAAATGACAATGGGTCACTCGAGATCACTGATAAACAAACAGGACGAACATTCTCTGAGCAAATGATCTTTGAAGACAATGGAGACGATGGGGATTCCTACAACTATTCACCACCGCGTGAGGATCTTTATGTATCGTCTAAAGATATCTCATCAGCAGGCATCACAGTGTCTAAAAGCGGGTTACAGGAGGAGCTTACCATCCAGCTTCATCTCACTGTCCCGTATGACTTAAAGGAACGATCGGAGCAAAAGGTCACGACTTCCCTCCCAATCACAGCGAAGGTGGCGTTAAATAAAGATGAGGCTGTCATCCGTTTTCATGTGGATGTCGACAACCATGCGTTAGACCATCGTCTGCGTGTACTCTTTGATACAGCCATTGCATCAAAAGTATCACTGAGCGATCAGCAGTTTGGCACAATCGAACGTCCAACAGAGCTGACGCAAGAGCTTGAATGGTGGAGCAATGAGCATTGGGAAGAAAAGCCGATCACCATTGAACCGATGCAATCATTTGTTGCACTTCGTGATGAAGCCTACGGCGTCACTCTTTTGACCGACTGTGTGAGAGAATACCAAATCACAGGCGAAGACTACACAACGATTGCTTACACCCTCTTCCGATGTTTCGGAAAGATGGGGAAAGAAAATCTTCTTTACCGTCCTGGCCGGGCATCTGGGGAAAAAATCGTTGAGACACCTGACGCTCAGCTTCAAGGCGCGCTATCGTTCTCATTTGGCATGCACTATAGCCAAGAAGCAGTAAGCGAAGGACACTTAGCGCTGCTTGCCAAGCGGTATACCACCCCAGTTCAATGCTACGGGCGGGCAGACTTTTTAAACGGTCGTTTAATTTTTTCTTTCCGAGATGAAGAAGAAGACTTACAATCTACTTATAGCCTGCTTGACATTGAAACAGACGGAGCCGTTCTAAGCGCCTTGAAAAAGGAAGAGCATGGAACAGGCATTGTCATCCGTCTCTTCAATCCATATTTAACGCGTCAAACAGCCGCTTCAATCAATAGTTCATCTCTACAACACGGAGAAACAGCGAATTTAGGCGAAACACCTGAAGGACATATACTCAAAGCACAACATGGATCATTACAGATTGAACCGCTCACACCTTGTCAGGTACAAACCTACATTGTAAAGAAAAAATGAACATGTAGGGGCGGGATCCATTTGGATTCCGTCCCTCTTTAATGGAGGGCATTGATCATGAGAATTGGAGGCATTGAAGCAGGCGGTACGAAATTTGTCTGCGGCTACGGAAAAACAGACGGAACGATTGAACACATGACTTCCTTTGCAACAGGGAATCCAGATGAAACATGCCAAAAAGTGATCGATTATTATACAGAGCATCCAGTCGATGCACTTGGAATTGGGGCGTTTGGGCCGGTCGATGTGAAGGAACACAGCCCAAGCTATGGGACGATTTTAGACACACCGAAAACAGCGTGGCGCCAATTTCCATTACTCTCTACCTTAAAACAAGCGCTCGGGCTCCCTATGAAGCTTGATACTGATGTGAACTGTGCAGCGCTCGGGGAAGCCCGTTTTTCGACTGAAGCAGAAAATCCTGCTTCTTTGGTTTACATCACCGTTGGAACTGGAATAGGCGGCGGTGCATATATTGAAAATCGCCTCATTCATGGATTGCTGCATCCAGAAATGGGCCATGTCACAGTCCAGCGCCATCCTCACGATACCTATGGCGGCTGCTGCCCTATTCACCATGATTGTTTAGAGGGACTGGCATCTGGACCCGCCATAGAAGAACGCTATCATACATTGGCACAAATGCTGCCAGAAGATCATCCTGCCTGGTCACTTCATGCCTACTACCTCGGGCAAATGGCCGCCAATTTATTACTCACTCTTTCACCAGAGCGTATCATTCTTGGCGGAGGTGTGATGAAACAGCCAGCTATGCTGCCGCTCATTCTTAATGAAACAGAGAAGCGGCTTCATGGGTATTTGCAACTGCCAAAGCCTTTAATTGAAATTATCACAAAGCCATCCTTTGACGGATTATCTGGTTTAATGGGCGCAATCGCTCTTGGTACTGATGCCTTACAGGCACAAGGAGCGGCGCAATGATGATGACGGCAGATACTCGAACCTATCAGCTCATTCAGCGGCTATTTGAAACGAAAGGGTTCGTGAAGCTGGAGGAGCTAACTGCCTCTTTTCGCTTATCTGACCGCTCCATCCGCAATTTAATTAAAGAAGCAAATGAGCTATTAAAGGAAGCCGGGGCCATCATTAAGACCATCCGCGGGAGAGGATACACTCTCTTAACGAGTGACCAAGACGCTTTCCTGCTTTGGCTTCATCAACAGAAGCTTCCTGCCCGCTCTCTCGTACCCGTCATGCCAGAAGAGCGTGTACGATTTATGATGAGAAAACTATTGCTTCAATCTAATTACTTAAAAATTGATCAATTGGCTGAAGAGCTGTTTATCAGCCGCATGACGGTCAGCAGTGATTTAAAAAAAGGACGAGAACTATTAACCCGTTATGGCATGACCCTTGTTTCAAAGCCTGGCTTTGGCTTAAAGGTTGAGGGAGACGAATTGCAAAAAAGAACGTGCTATGCAGACTTGCTGCTTGAGGAAGAGCCTGCGCTATCAAATATCACCGAGCGGGAGCAGCTTCATTTTCCTGATATTTCTCTTGAAACCATTCGGTCCATTGTGCTGACGAATCTGTATCAGGAATCATTACTCATTAAAGACATTGCCCTAAAAAATTTAGTTATTCATTTAGCCATTGCGATTCAGCAAACACGAAAAGAACAGAGAATATCCGCCAGCACCGAACGCACACAAAGGTCGCCAGTGTTCACTAAAATTGCCGAAAAAATCACTCAGCAAGTAAGCGACACTTTTCATGTTACCTTGTCAGAGGATGAAACAGATTACTTAGTGATGCATCTCTTGGCGAATCAAACGTGGAAAGAAGCTGACCAGCATCAAACGACAGAGGAAGTACGGCAGGCGGTTACGGTATTTCTCCAGTACATTGAAAGAACAAGCGGACATCGCTTTGCTGATGATGACATCCTGCGGCAAGACTTGATGCTTCATATGAAGCCATTATTAAATCGAATCCAATACGGCGTGTCCTTACAAAACCCGCTTTTGCATGAGATCAAAGCGTCTTATCCTTACCCGTTTGACTTGGCTGTCAGCGGACTGAATGCTTTACAGCTGGTGCGTACACCAAATGAAGACGAGGCCGCATATGTTGCCTTGCATATCGCTGCTTCATTTGAAAGAAGTCAGCTCGGCACCTCGCAAAAAAAGAAAGCCATTATCGTGTGCGGATCTGGACTAGGGACGGCAAGACTGCTTGAAATTAAATTGAAGGCCGCCTTTCAGCATGAACTTGAGATTGTCGAGCTCTATTCTTATCAAGATTATGCATTTAGCACCTCTTTGCCCTGTGATGTCATCATCACAACCGTCCCGCTAGCATCAAAGGGAAAACCGATGATTCAGGTCAACGCCTTTTTTGAACATCATGATGTACAGCGCGTGAGTGAGGTCATTCATTTATTAAACGGACACGGTTCACCCTCCAAAGAGCTGATGGGCTTCTTCCAAGAACGATTGACTTTATTGGATGCTCATTTATCAAGCAAAGATGAGGTATTAGACACGCTATGCAGCCGTTTAGAGGCGTATCAGCTTGTATCACCTTCTTTTCGATCCTCGGTGCTTGAGCGGGAGCAAATGTCATCTACCTATCTTGGCAAAGGGATTGCGATGCCGCACCCGCTCATCACAAATGAAGGCATCTCCTGCGTAGCCATCGCACGCCTGAAACAGCCGATTAACTGGCAGGGGGATCAAGTATCACTTATTTTCTTATTAGCCATTCATAAAGATGACGCTGCCTGCATGAACCAATTTTTTGAGCAAGCCGTCGATTTACTGGACAGTCCAGACCGCATTCACTCACTCAAGAAAGCAAAAACATTCGATGAACTGATGCATGCGCTGTTTCAATAAGAAAGAACAAAAGGCCGCCCTGTTGATCAGGCGGCCTTCATGTTATTTAGATGTATGGTTCATCAATCGTATATGACATTTTTTCCTTCTTCACTTAACTTTTTTAAAGATGACAGCATATGATTGATTTCTTCATCAGAATGTCTTTCCCATGAACCTAATTCTGCGACTATTTTCAAAGGAGATTTTGATCGATAAGAACGTGTTGGATTGCCAGGAAATTTTTTATCAGTCAAATTTGGATCATTTCCAAACTCGCCTAACGGTTCTACAATGTAAATTCTCTCTTTCGAATCAGACCTTGCTAATTCAGCACCCCATTTAGCAGCGTTTAATGTTCCGGTGAAATAGATATGGTTTGATTTTTGATCCTGATAATTCGATAAGTGCTGCGGTTCAAGCAGGTCTCCAATCTTCAACTCTGCTTTCGTCCCATGAAAAAACGGACCAGGATAAGATGGAATTTGTAACTTCTAGCAAGTTGAAAAAACAGCAAGAATACATACAAAGCAGTCTTATTGAAAGAGATAAAAAGCTGTTAGAGGCCATAAGAGAAACTCAAGAAACTAAAAAATTAATTGCGGCAACGGAGCAGAGCAGGAGGAAAAAGAAGGACAAAAAAATGTTGGTGGCAGTTTTGGAAATAGCGTATTGATGCTAGGAAGGAGATCTAATCAGGATTGAAGAAAATGAGGATAAAGCAGCCAATGAGACGTTTGAGGTCTTGGCATTTTGGCATCAAGAATTATATATTATATAATTAACTAAATTTTACTCTGGAGGTGCCTTTTGTATGTCTATTCAAGTGGATGATGATGATATTTTAGAGATGTGTAATATATATGCTCAAGAAACTCATCATAGAGAAGCATTGATTTTAGGAAACAGGAAGGGTCTATTGGAATTAAAAAATGCGATAGATCAGGCTTTAAAAACTGGTAGTGCTGTTGCAAATTTATACCCATCTGATTTTGAAGGATATGAAACTTGTATTGCTTTAGTAGATGATGAAAATCAGTTTGAGAAATTGATGACTCCTTATGTAGAGCAATATGTACAAGATGATGATGCAATTGATCCAATTGAAATTATTAAAGATTACGATGCTAAAAAAGAAAAGCCCTTATAAATGGGGACTGACCCCCGTTTTTGAGACAGGGATCATGAACAGCTTCAAACCGTGCAGTCTTCAGAATCCGTCCTCCCCGTGAAGATTTGGATAACGCTTTTTTAAGTATTCTACCTGTGCCTTTAAATAATCTCTTTCTTCTTCCACACTTTTAAACGTTAATTTAGGACGTCCACTAAAAGGATTTTCTGACTTTGTATGTTTTTCCTCTTTGGTCTTCAAAAGATTGTCCTTCACGATATTTTCTGACCCAACTTTTTAGCTGAGTGGAACTTCGGAGACCTAATTCTTCAGATAATGAGCGATAGTTTCTATTTCCTTCTTCGTACATTTTGACAGCTTTCATCTTAAATTCTTTCGTATAGTGTTGAAAGTGTTGTCCTTTTCTCGCCATAAAAAATCCCCTCCAAGTATAGTGTAACAGCCAAGATATGTTCTTCGGGCTTTTTACACTGTCTACTTAGAGGGGATAATATCAACCCGCATAAGGTGATTGGCTTTTTTATTTGTTACTCCCCGATGTTCTCTCCATTTTGCTGAATCAGGGTTTCATACCAGTAAGAGCTCTTTTTACGAATTCTCTTCAGGTCTTTTAGGTCAAATTCGTCACGGTTGACGTAGATGAAACCGTAGCGCTTGGAGCATCCTTGGTGTGTGCTGATTAAGTCGATGGCTGACCACGGGCAGTATCCGAACACCTCGACACCGTCAGTGATCGCCCACCTGATTTGTTCGATATGCTTTTCTAAATAATCAATTCGATAATCGTCTTGAATCGATCCATCTTCTTCTAACTGATCAAAAGCACCCAGCCCGTTTTCAGTGATAATGAGCGGCAGCTGATAGCGGTCGTAAATCTCGCGCATCGTTGAACGGAAGCCGACAGGATCAATCTCCCAGCCAAACGCATTTTTACTTAAGTACGGGTTATTGCCGCCTTTGTATACGCCATCTTCACCGGATTTCAAATGCTGATCTCCGCCGCGTGCAAACTCGTCATTGCCATCTCCTTTACTTGCTTCAACCGTTTGAGATGTGTAGTAATTAAACGCAATGAAGTCTGGCTTCGCGCTTTTCAAAATATCCATATCCCCCTCTTCAATCACAGGAAGAATGTCTTTTTCTTTCATGTACGCCCATGCTAGGTTGTTATAACGGCCGAAGACCGCCATATCAAGATAAAGCCAGTTGCGGATCGCATTGTAATTTGCCGCAGCAAGTACATTCTCAGGCTTTGGAGATGCCGGGTAAATGAGGGCGATGTTTGGTGCTGGTCCAATTTTCGCTTCAGGCAGCAAACGATGACATAACGTCATTGCCTTCGCCTGTGCCACAAGCATATGGTGGTTCTGCTGATACAGCTCTTTTTTCGGATTTTCTAAATTTGGATCTAGTGTACCTAGAGCCGATCCATGTAAGATCATCATATTTTGTTCATTAATGGTCAGCCAATATTTTACCTTCTGACCATACTCCTGAAACAGAACCTCTGCATAGCGTTCAAAGGCATCTACTGTCGCACGATTCGACCATCCACCCTTCACTTGAAGCGCATGAGGCAGGTCAAAGTGATACATCGTCACGATTGGTTCAATGCCATAACGGCGCAATTCGTCAATGAGAGAATGATAGAAATCAATCCCCTTTTGATTGATCTCCCCATCTCCATCTGGCATGATGCGTGTCCACGCAATGGAAAAGCGGTAAGCCTTCAAGCCCATGTCTGCAAACAGCTTCACATCCTCTTTATAGCGGTGATAGTGATCGCTGGCTACCTTAAAATCAGTTGTTCCTTCAGGGTAACTTGCTCTCATGTCAATGACAGAAGGCCCCTTTCCATCCTCGTTCCATGCACCTTCTACTTGATAGGCGGAAGTAGATCCGCCCCAGAAAAAGTCTTTTGGAAATGGTGCTAGTGTTGAATATCTCATCATTTCTTCCTCCCTTTTATTAAACTAAGTGTAAAAATGATTGTCCTGGTGTGACTTGTTTTTCTTCTGTTTCAATCATATCGCTAAACTCACCGGAATTGGTAATAATCACTGGTGTTGTGACTGACAGACCGGCTGCTTGAATCGCCTCAATATCAAACTCAGCAAGCAGTTCACCTTCCGTGATCGTTTGTCCCTGCACAACCTTCGGGGTAAAATGCTGACCGCCTAATTGTACGGTATCAAGTCCAATGTGAATGAGTACTTCTGCTCCGCTTTCAGAGGTGAGACCGTACGCATGCCCTGTTGGGAACACCGTTGTCACGACTCCTGATACCGGTGCAAACAGCTTGCCTTCTGCTGGAATGATGGCTGCGCCCTTTCCGAGTGCACCAGATGAGAATGCCTTATCTTGCACTTCCTCCAGCTTGATGACCTCGCCCTTTAAAGGACTTTTCACATGAGCTGCTTTGACACCATGTTCATGTTCAGCCCTTGGTGCGGCACTCGATACAGACGTCTCATCTTCATCAACAGGATCTTTAAATCCAATTAAATATGTTAAGACGATGGATAGGACGAACGAGACCGAGATTCCGATTAAGAAACCTGTAAATCCTTGGCCGTAGAAGATCGGAAGTGTCAGTAAACTTGGAAGCCCTGACGCAATGGCAATACTTTGTGAATAACCGATAATCGCACCGCCGACCCCGGCAGAGATTACAGCTGCAATAAATGGTTTTTTCAAACGAAGCGTAACCCCGTATACAGCAGGCTCTGTAATCCCAAACACAGCAGAAACCGCTGTCGATCCAGCCAATGATTTCAGTTTTTTATTCTTTGTTTTCAGCATAACACCGATTGAGGCACCGGCTTGAGAGAACACAGCTGGCGCAGTGGCCGGCTTGATATGATCCTTACCATGGACCGCAATATTATTTAAAATGACTGGCACAAGCCCCCAATGGATGCCGAAGATCACAAGAACCTGCCATGCCATCGCAATTAAAGCACCGGCAAGTGTAGGACTAAAGGAGAATACTTTTAGCAATACGGCTGCAATGCCGTTTCCTGCATACACACCAAATGGTCCAAACACAATGAGTGTCAGCGGAACAACCGTGACGAGTAAAATCAGTGGTGTGATAAAGTTTTTGACGCTCTCATGAATCACTTTGTTAAAGAAACGTTCGATATATCCCATGACAAACACTGCCAAAATAATCGGGATGACCGTTGATGTATATGACATTAAGACAACTGGAATACCGAAGAAGGTAACATCTCCGCCGCCTTTTGTCAGCTCTTGAATGGTTGGGTAGATCAGTGCACCTGCAATCGTCACAGCGACAAACGGATTCGCCTTAAACTTCCTAGCAGAAGTGAATGCGAGCAGTAATGGCAGGAAGTAGAACAAACTGTCTGACGCAGCAAATAAAATTTGATACGACGTATCTTCAGGAGATAACCATTTCGCATTGATACAAATGCCCAACAGACCTTTTAAAATACCGGCACCCGCCATCACGCCGAGAAGTGGTGTGAAAATGCCTGAAACAATGTCGACGAATTTTCCAAAAAGACTTGTACTCTCTTCACTTGATCTAGCAGATGAAGAGGCTGAATCCTCTAATAGATTCGTAAACTCCCCAATCTCTCGATAGACCTCTGGTACGGTATTGCCAATGACCACTTGGAATTGGCCGCCGCTTTCCATGACCGTCACGACACCATTTAATTTTTCAATGGCTGCTTTATCTGCTTTTGACCTGTCATTTAATGTAAAACGAAGTCTTGTGGCGCAATGGACCAATGAATGAACGTTTTTCTCTGTGCCGATGTGTTTGATAATGTCTTCTGCTAATTGACGATGACTCATACAAAAACCCCCTTTTTTTCAAAAAAATACGTTTTTAGGCAAAATAAAAACCTAAACGGGCACCAAAAATAGTCGCAACTTGCCATTGCGCTTTTTCAGTGAACGTTTAGGTTTTGCCTGCCGAACAGTCACAATCCTCTAAGACGATCATTGTGAAACCGTATTCTTTTATGTTTATGAGCAAATAGTACCACTCACCTTTTCTCATGTCAACGCTTTCTTTGAAAATCTATTCTTTATTCCTCTCGTTTGATGAGCCGATTCAAATGAATTGCCAGGTACAGCATTTCCTCTGATGTAAGATCTCGATGATACGTTTGATAGACATATTCTGCGATTTTCTTTGCACATTCGTATGCCTTTGGATATTTCACTTTGATCAGCTGGTATAAATCCTGATCTTCGCTGGCAAGTAATGTTTCGTTGATCAGACGCTGAACGAAAAAGCGCAAATGCGTGAGAAAACGGTAAAAGTTGAGTGAGTCCTCATCAAACTCCATGTTGAGATGATATTTCACAATGGTGAGAATAGCATTGACTTCTTTTGTGATATTGACCGTCGTATTCATATCCTCATTCAGCTCTGCATTAATGATATGCATGGCAATAAAGCCCGCTTCATCATCAGGCAGTTCAATATGAAGACGCTCTTCAATCATCTCAAGACAATCTTTCGCCACGAGAAATTCATCTTTGTATAAGCGTTTAATCTCCCAAATGAGCGAATTCTCAATCAGGTGATTTTTCTTTAATCGTTCGATGGCGTAATGAATATGGTCTGCGAGCGATACATGCAGACTTTCGTTTAATCTTCGGTTCAGCTTTGTATGTGCATATTGAATCATTTCCTCGGTCACCTTGACCACATCATACGGGACCTCTTGCAGCAGCATTTTCATCCGCTCGTGAACGGAATGATCTTCTAGGCGGAAGACTTTATCGATTAACGCTTCGTCCACCGGGTCCCCGGGACGTCTTTGAAAAGCAATGCCTCTGCCCATGACGACAATTTCTTTTCCGTGTTCATCTATCACACTAATGACATTATTGTTTAGAACCTTTTGAATCTGTATCTCCAAACACCTCCGTCTATGACCCACAATCTTCACTCAAAATATCTCTCATCTTAACACAACTGTCAAATCACTTGGTGTTTTTATCTGACTTTTGAAATAGATTTCATCAATATTTCTACTTTTTCATTACTGGTCTGATCCTCCATCAGCCTGCATACAATACCCCGAGGAGGTGTCCATCTATGAAGAATTTTTTCTGGTCAGCATCTTTTTTATTCATGCTCATCTTCACCCTCGTTTTTCTAGGAATAGTGTTTTGGCTTAGTGGACAAGGCTTGAATCAGCTATGGAGATATGTGCTCATCTCACTGGTCACAGCAGCTGTTTTGCGCGGCGTCACCACTTGGCTGAAGCGGCATGTGATGCATAGCTCATCAAAATAAAAAAGGCTGCCCGCAATGTTCAGGCAGCCTTTCCTTTATTCTTTTGATGATGCAGCTTCTTTCTGAGAAGTACGCAGTTCATCATTGATTTTCTTCGCATCTTCTAAAAACTCAGTCTCAAATCCGCTTTTGAGTGCCCACATATAAAATAGCAAGGCAACGACCGCTATGAGTGCCATATCCCAGCCATAATGGATCACATTGTAGCCGCCAAATTTGTCACTGCCGAGACAGGAAATGGTCATCATCACAAGTAAATACACAACCATCCAAGCACCTGCTTTAAAGTTCCGCCCAAATCCCTTCCACTTCGCTTTTGCTTGATAGTAAAAATAGATGGGAAGACCGATGAGAATAATGAACAGCACTTGACCTGTTAACGGCCATCTCGCCCAATACAGCGTCAATGATGCAAAGACAAAGCCTAGAGGAGCAATGATGCTGAGCCCTTTAATTCGCAATGGACGATATAAATCCGCCCCTGTCTTTCTCAGCGTCATGACAGTAACTGGTCCTGTCAGATAAGAAATAAGTGTCGCGACAGAAATGATTTCAGCAAGTACACCCCAGCCTCTAAATAAAAACAGAAAGATAAACGATACAGCTAAGTTAAAAAACATCGCTTGGCGAGGCACGCCGTAAATAGGGTGCAGACGGCCAAGCACACTTGGCATGTATTTGTTTTTTTCCATTCCATAAATCATACGAGACGTCGTCGCGGTATACGTAATGCCTGTTCCAGAAGGTGACACAAACGCATCCGCATATAAAATCAGGACAAGCCAGTTAATCCCAAGCGCAATGGCAAGATCAGCAAATGGCGAGTTGAAATTTAAATGCCCCCACCCATTCACAATCATGGATGGATCGACCGCTCCAATAAAGGCGATTTGCAAAAGCACATAGATGACAGTTGCAATCAAAATCGATCCTACAATCGCAATTGGAATCGAGCGGCCTGGATTTTTTGCCTCACCGGCCATATTAATCGGGCTTTGGAAGCCATTGAAGGCAAACACAATCCCTGATGTCGCAACAGCTGTCAGCACACTAGCCCAGCCGTTTGGGGCAATACTTGTTCCAGAAGTAAAATTCTCACTATGAAAACCTACGAATAAGAGCGCACCAATTGTTAATCCTGGAATGATAATTTTAAACACTGTAATAAAGGTATTGGCTTTTGAAAATAACCCAACTGTCCAATAATTGAGCAGAAAGTAAATCACAAGAAGTACACTAGCGACCATGAGCCCTTCTGTTGTCAAAACTCCTTTTGTGACCAAGTGGCTTGTCCACTTTGCCCACTCCCAAGGCCATGAGCTCATGTACTGGACGGAAGCAACCGCCTCAACAGGAATAACAGAAACAATGGCGATCCAGTTCGCCCATGCTGCGATAAACCCGATAAAAGAGCCGTGCGAATATTGCGTATATTTAACCATCCCGCCTGCCTCGGGAAACATCGATCCGAGTTCACTATAAGACAAAGCGATAAATAAAATCACAATCATCCCAATCAACCAGGACAAAACAGCAGCAGGGCCGGCGATTTGAGCGGCACGCCAAGCACCAAAGAGCCATCCTGAACCAATGATTGAGCCAAGACCTACCATCATTAAAGCGAAAGTTCCCATCCTACGATGCAAATGATTCATGTTCATAACACCTTTCGATTAAAATAAAGAGCATGTGTCGAGCAAGCGTCTTTCTTCATAGCAGCTCACTTTTCATTCAACTTGTAAATATTTTCTAAATGGAACCTTTACCCTTGTTCATTTTTTCGCCTGCTACATTATCTCTCAATTCTTCATTTTCTGAAATAGGAGAACATGCTTATTTCAAAAGAGAACGCTTTTTCAACTGTCAATCTATTAGACTGATTAACTACTTTTACCCTTATTTTGAAAAAAGCAAAACAAAAAAGAAAGAAGAAATGACT
This sequence comes from Bacillus pumilus, assembly GCF_024498355.1. Taxonomy (GTDB): domain Bacteria; phylum Bacillota; class Bacilli; order Bacillales; family Bacillaceae; genus Bacillus; species Bacillus pumilus_P. The sequence continues at coordinate 235,115 of NZ_CP101833.1, read as the reverse complement.
TCTTCTTTCTTATGAACACGATGATGCAAAGAAAAAAGGATAAAAGGGAAACCCTCCTATCCTTGTGAAATCGTTTGTTCTTTTTCAATCACAGCTAGTCTTTCTTGAACTTCTTCTTCAGACAGATTGTGCTGTTTGACATAAAGGTTGCGTTCGCTTGTACGACATTCATGACTGCAGCTGCGCATATATTTGTGCTCATTTTCTTCTGTCGCAATGATTTTGCGATTGCATGCAGGGTTCGCACAGTTCACATAACGTTCGCAAGGCTCACCAGAGAAGAAATCTTTTCCGACAACCACGTGCTCTGTTTGATTGACTGGCACTGTTAAACGGTTATCGAACACATAACATTGACCGTCCCATAGCTTCCCTTGGACTTCCGGGTCTTTTCCGTAAGTGACAATCCCGCCGTCAAGCTGAGATACATCTTCAAAGCCTTCACGCTTTAACCAGCCTGAGAATTTCTCACAGCGGACGCCGCCTGTGCAATAAGTCAGGATTTTTTTCCCTTCAAGAATCTCTTTGTTGTCACGAATCCACTCAGGTAATTCACGGAATGTTTCAATGTCAGGACGCACCGCACCTCTGAAGTGACCAACATCAAATTCATAATCATTACGCGCATCAATGACCACTGTATCAGGTGATTTCATTTGCTCGTAAAATTCGACCGGGCTGAGATGTTTACCCGTTAGTTCTAACGGATTCACGTCATCTTCAAGGCTTAGATTCACCAATTCATTACGATGGCGGACGTGCATTTTCTTAAATGCATGACCTTCTGCTTCGTCAATTTTAATCGGCATAGACGCAAAGCGTGGATCTTCTTTTAACGCTTGCATGTACTTCTCCGTTTGCTCAATGGTTCCTGAAACCGTTCCGTTTAAGCCTTCTGATGAAACAAGGATACGGCCTAACAAACCAAGCTCCTTACAGAAAGCTAAATGCTCTGCTGTAAACGTCTCTGGGTCCTCAATGGGGACATATTGATAGTAAAGTAATACACGATATTGTTTTTCCATATATATAAACACCTCTTAAATTTAATGAAAATATACCATTGTTTATCATACAGGAAATACATACCTAAAGGCAATGTCAGTGGCTTAATTCCATAAAACGGAAGGGCTTATTCCCTCATATTGTCGGATAATTTGACAGAACTTTCTGTATAATGAGATGATTTATGGACTATATGATTTTGAAAAGGAGCAGAGATCAATGATCCATCCAGAAGATATCGTCAGAAGCGGTCCCAACCAATTTATTTCTCAAAAGGGGATTTATCATCAACTAGAGACACTTGTTTCTTCCTTTCAATCACCCGCTGTAGTGACTGGATATCAGTCATATCATGCTTTTTCACAGTACTCAAAGCTCCCGTCCCATTGGCCGGTTGTCCAGCACAAAGGATACAGTTCACCGAATGCGATTACACGAATTGCAGAAGAACTCAAAGGAGCAGATGTGGTCATCGGGATCGGGGGCGGCACTATTTTAGACACCGCCAAATCGGTTGCAGATGCTCTTCAAATTGAAGTCATCATGGTTCCAACGATTCCAGGTACATGTGCTGCGTCTACACCGCTCAGCGTCATTTATGATGACAAAGGGAATTTCGTGAGAGTCGATTATCATAAGCGGTCCAGCTATCTTACCTTAATTGATCATACCTTTTTGCTTTCATCTCCACTTTCCTATCTCCAAAGCGGAATTGGTGATACGCTCGCGAAATGGTATGAAGCGGAAGCCATTATTCGTAATGCAAAAGATTCCTTGCCGCTCATGGTACATGCTGCATTAAAACAAGCTGTATACGTTCGAGATATTCTTCTTAGTCATAGTGAAGAAGCCGTCAACAGCTTAAAAACAGGTCAGCTTTCGCAAGCATTTGCGGATGTCACGGATACGATTATTACATTAGCCGGTACGGTCGGCGGGTATGGGGGACGCTATGGAAGAATGGCAGGAGCCCATGCCATCCATAATGGATTGACATTTATTGAAGAAACGCATCATGTGTTACATGGACAAAAAGTAGCCTATGGCATTCTCGTTCAGCTTGCCGCAGAAAACCGAATGTCCGAAGTAGATGAATTACTAGAGCTCTATCAAACACTTGGATTACCTAGAAATATGCATGAGCTTGGCATCAGGACTGATCTGAACGAAGCTGCTATTACGGTGGCGAGCCATGCTGCACGCCCAGATGAAACCTTTTGTTTGATTGGTGACTATTCGAAAGAGCAAATTGTCGACGCCATTCATATCATTGAGACATATCAGTCCAAAAAAACCGTCTGAACATGCTGGCAAACAATAAAGCACAGGCGTCGCAGCCTGTGCTTTTCTCCATGTTAAAAATCAAAGTTATCTGGGTCTGGACCCGTCCGCTCGTCTTCATTTAGCTGATCGATGACACCCATCTCATGTGCGGACAGCTCAAAATCAAATACTTGTGTGTTTTCAATAATTCGACTCTTCGTCACAGACTTCGGAATGGTCACAATGCCATGCTGCAAGTCCCAGCGAAGAATCACTTGGGCCACTGATTTGTCATGTTTTTTCGCGATATCCTGAAGAACGGGATGGTTAAGAAGCTTCCCGCTGCCTAATGGCGACCACGCTTCTACGTGAATGCCTTTCTCCTTGCAGTAGTCTCGTAAAGGCTCCTGTGTCAGCTTTGGATGCAGCTCAATTTGATTGACCATTGGCACGACTTCTGCCTCTTCTAATAAATCCTCTAGATGGTGCTGATGGAAATTACACACCCCGATTGCTCGAACGCGTCCATCCCTATACAGCTTCTCTAGCGCTTTCCATGTCTCTTTATATTTGCCTTCAACCGGCCAATGAATTAAATAAAGGTCTAATACATCCAGACCCAGCTTGTTCATACTCGTTTCAAAGGCTTCGAGTGTTGACTCATAGCCTTGATCACGATTCCAGACTTTTGTCGTAATGAACAGATCATCGAGAGAGATGCCTGATTGCTGAATGGCTTTGCCTACCCCTTCTTCATTTTGATAGGCCGCTGCTGTATCAATGCTTCGGTAGCCCGCTTCAAGAGCGTCTGTGACTGCATTGACAGCCTCATCCCCATCTTTTACTTGCCATACACCAAAGCCCAGCTTTGGCATGTTTACTCCGTTTGCTAATGTGACTGTATCTATTAATCCACTCATCAAACAACCTCCGCTTCATTTTTACTTACCAAGCACTATACCCGAATTTTTTATTTATCATGCATGAAATGCTGATTGATGTTATTTCATATATTGCCCCATATCGGCTTGATTGGCATCAACGATTCGATATTCGCTCGTTTGATCTTTCGTTTTAGAAAAATCATATATCTCTAAAAATGATTGGTCGTAAAAAGTCAGACCATATGTTTCCTTCTCATTCTCATACACTCTGATCCAATAGGGCTCTTTTGAGGTTTTTTTAGCTTCATTCGTTTTCTTTAATTTGATACCTGAAAATTCCTTCAGCAGCTTTTGAATATCCTCTTTCTTTTCCACCACAACACGTTCTTTATCATGCTCAATTTGAATCGAAGTCACCTTGTTTTTATCAATTGAGACCACATCATCAAAAGAGTATGTTTTCGCATTGATCATAAAATAAATGCCAATGCCAATTAAAATAACGACTACTAAACCAATGATCCACTTTTTCAACCTGACTCCCCCTTCTATCCCGTCACACCTATAAAAACAACGAGGTCCAATCATCCTCCTCAGAGAACACCTGAATCCCATGCTGTTTCAGCAAGGCGGACGTCACACCATCTCCAGCCTTCGTCTTACCGTTAAAATCACCCCGATAAATCATCCGGCTGCCGCAAGAAGGGCTGTACTCTTTTAACACAACCGCTGTCGCTTCAAGAGACTGAACCTGTTCAAGCGTGGCTTTTGCACCTTTTACATACATCTCTGTCACATCAGTTCCATGCACATCGACAACAGAGGCAATGCCCTGTAATACATCATATCCATCGCCGCCAATGATTTCTGCTGGAGGCCTTGGCGTGGAGAAGCCGCCTAGCAGCTCGGGGCAAACCGTGACTGCCTTTCCCTCCTGAACAAGCTCCTTGATTCGCTGATCTAATCGATGGCTGCTATTATAACGGACCTTCAATCCAGCAAGACAAGCGCTGACGACAATCACGTATGTTCCTCATTTCTATAGATTGAGCGTTTTTTACTGACCGAAAAATAGATACTTAACGGCAAACAGAATATCGTGTACACTAAAAAGGGCAGAGCACAATATAAAGCAGCAGCCCAAATCGACCCTTCCACTCCTGTAATGCCAAAAAAATAAACAAATAATAGCAAGCTGACAAACAATCCAACGAACGGCATGATGAACACGTACTTTTTAAAATTTTCTATCATTTCTTTCTCCAAAAAGGCTCCCTCCTTTTGATCATGATTACGAATAACGTCAATATATGTTAATTTTACCATAAAAAAACCGAAATCATCTAGTTTGTAGGATGGTTTCGGTCTTTTTTTATCTATATCTTTTCCTTCCAAGCCTTTAAGAAGCGTTCGATCACTTGTAATTCGTCTTCATTAAACTGATGGAGGAATTCTAAATAGGATGTGACTGCTTTTTCATGGAGTTCATCATGCAGCGCCGCCAATTGCGTCCCTTCCTCTGTCAGTGAATAATAGACAGATTTCTTATCACCTTGCCGGTGGCAATAGTCCACCATGCCTTTTTCAATTAGTTTTTTCACCGCCTTTGTAATGGCTGGCTTTGATAGTTTCAGTTGTTGAGATAGAAATGTATTATTTGATTCATTTGGATTGGCTTGAATCATCGATAAAATGTGAAGCTGTGTGAGTGTCCAATCTTGCTTGAGTGTATCAGTCGTGGTAATCAGTGGATCTGTTGGATCATTCCGTCTCTTTTCCCTATGCATAATCAGATCTTGAATCGCTTTTAATACAATCTGCTCTTTTGTTTCCATCTGAACCTCCACTCTTAACTGGTTAATAAAATGGTACTAATAATCAAGAGAGGAGTCAAAAGAAATGTGTATGTCAGAAAAAGAACAGGCCATCGGACCTGATAAATGTATGAACTTTTCTACTAGATTACACGATATGAAACTGCATGTTTTCCTTTTAGCAAAGGAGTTGAAGAGATACCTTCTCTTTTGCTCGCAAATTAATGATGCAGACCTATCGTTTAAAAATGAATGTACATTCATTTATTCCTTTGATACATTTAAAAAAAGGAGTTGAAGGAAAGATGATTCAACCGGGCGATCAATTTCAAACAAGCAGAACCTATACACACGAAGACGTGATTCAATTCGGCGAAATGACAGGCGATCTCGGCAAACACCATACCGAGCTGGATGACCGGGGGAGGCGAGTGGTTCACGGCTTTCTCACAGCAAGTCTGGCTACTAAGCTTGGCGGTCAGTTTCATTTTATTGGTCAAGACATGACATGTACCTTCATCCGCCCCGTTTATACAGGTGATACCATTACCTGTCAGATGACCGTCACAAAGGTGGAACCCCTTGAACAATATGACCGTGTCCACCTTTTTTCTCGCTATATCAACCAGCATGGAGAAGAAGTGATTACTGGTAAAAGTGAAGGTGTGATTTTGAAATAGAATAAACATCAAAAAGCTGCCTAATCATAGACAGCTACAGCGTGTAGACAAACCCTCGCATTCTTTGTCAGGTCTGCGCGCCGGTGCTCGTCCTTCCTAGACTTCAAAGGTTTTCAATCACGCTGAAAAGAAGACAAAGGGCTAAAATAAAGATCATTTTAGCCCTTTGTCAACAATCTGAAGCTGCCTAATCATAGGCAGCTATTCAGCATGATTCTGACGATCCATATAAAGTGGCGGTCTCTTCAACGAAATTACCGCACAGCTAAAGGCAATCAGCACAAACACTGCACCGAATTTAGCCAAATCAACGGATGAACCGGTCATCGTAAATATGACACCGCCCACTGCTGATCCGATCGAGATGCCAATTTGCAAAGCCGATGTATTTAAACTTTGCTGAATATCAGACGTCACCGGGTCTGTTTGAATCAAATAGCTTTGCAAAGCAGGCGTCAGTGCCCAGCTAAGCGCTCCCCATAGGACAACCATCACCATAAAGAGCACAAACACACCCGCTGTATAAGGAATGATAAACATCACAGCCGCAAACGCTATTGTCACAAGCAAGATGGCTTTCCCTGAACCCAGTTTGTCACTAAGCCAGCCGCCAAAACCATTTCCGCCAATAGACGCAAGCCCGAAGACCAAATAACAAATACTAATCCAAAACGGGGTCATATGCAGAACTTCCATTAGAAATGGGGTGAAATAAGAATAAAGCATATAATGGCCCGCAAGCATAAACAAGCTAATCAAGTGTGCACTAAAAATTTTCGGATGCCCTAAAGAACGAATCTGCTCTCTAAGAGGAGTGACTTTTTCAACTGGCATTTTTTCCAATAGAAAATAGATCAGCACCATGGATATGGCAGATAGAATACTGATTCCTAAAAACATCACTCTCCAGCCAAAGCTCTCTGTAATAAAAATACCAATCGGTACACCGAGAACAAGTGAGGAACTAATGCCAATAAAAATCAGACCTAACGCTTTAGCCCGATGCGATGGTTCCACCAATTTGGCGGTAATCGTCAGTGATAACACCACCACAAGCGCTGTACTCATCGCAATGAACACCCTTGACATCATAACAAGGGCAAAGGTTGAACTAAAATAAGTGAACACATTTCCTAGTGTGAACACCAATAACGCAATTAAATAAAGACGCTTTCGTTCGATTTTGGCTGTGACGGTCAGCAGCACCGGTGCTGATATCGCATACACAATCGCAAATACCGTGATAAGCTGCCCAGCTGTCGCAAGAGAAACATCCAGATCCTCTGCAAGACTTGGCAAAATGCCTCCGACCACAAGCTCAACTAATCCAACCGCAAAAGTCGAAACGGCTAATAAATATACTCTCCAGTTCATGTCTAACATCCCTTCTCTATATCATGGCTTTCACTTTTGATACAGGGTGTAGACAAACAAAAAACCCTGATTACAAAAAAGGAAAGCACGCTTTTGTAATCAGGATTTATCGGATCCTGGTAGAAACCCTCAAACCATATTATTGAGGTTATACAAGTCTATTTTTTCTTCAAATATATTAGCATAGCCTCACATAACTAGCAAGCTGCAAAAATAGAAAATTCCTGCCAATTGGAGCTCAAAGCAAAAGACCCACAAAGGCAATAAACGAACCCGCAGATCAACTTGATTTCTCCTGCATTTACAGGTAAACTGATGAAAAATCAACGAAATATGATCAACGTAGATCTGGAATAGTAGCTTGAATCGATCTTTAACAGAGAGGGAACGGTGCTGAGAAGTTCCTACTGACATCTTCAAGTGAACCTGCCGATTTAGTTCTGTTTCATACAGCGGTTCATACCGTTATCATGATCGAGTGTAAAGCTGTGCTTTAAATTAGGGTGGTACCACCAGGAATGGTCCCTAACTTAAAGCACAGCTTTTTTTGTTTTTTAAAAGGAGGAAAAATGCGATGTCAAAGAAACAATTTGTTGAGAAAATTACAAGCATGGAAGACGACTTTGCCCAGTGGTATACAGATGTTGTCACAAAGGCGCGGCTCGTCGATTATTCAAGCGTCAGAGGCAGTATGATCATTCAGCCATACGGCTTTAAAATTTGGGAAAACATTCGCGATGAACTTGACCGCCAAATCAAAGAAACCGGTCATGAGAATGTCTATATGCCGCTCTTTATCCCAGAAAGCCTGCTGCAGCAAGAAAAAGATCATATCGAAGGCTTCGCTCCTGAAGTGGCGTGGGTCACTCATGGCGGTGAATCAGCATTACAAGAAAGACTCTGCGTCAGACCAACTTCTGAAGTGCTGTTCGCTGAGCATTACAAAAACATCATTCACTCCTACCGCGATTTACCAAAGCTGTATAACCAATGGGCCAATGTCGTCCGCTGGGAAAAGACAACACGCCCATTCCTAAGAACCCTTGAATTCCTATGGCAGGAAGGGCATACATGCCATGAGACGGAGCAAGAAGCAATTGAAGAAACAGAAAGAATGCTCCACATCTACGCTTCTCTTTGCGAAGAGCTTCTTGCTATTCCTGTCATTAAAGGGAGAAAAACAGAGAAGGAAAAATTCGCTGGAGCCCGTTTCACCTATACGGTCGAAAGCCTGATGCATGATGGAAAAGCACTGCAAACCGCCACTTCTCACTTCTTCGGCAACGGATTTGCAAAGGCATTTGGCATTGAATTCTTAAACCGTGAAGGAAAACTAGAGCATGTCCAGCAAACCTCTTGGGGCTTCACGACAAGAATCATCGGCGCCATGATTATGGTGCATGGTGATGATAGAGGACTCGTCCTGCCGCCAAATATTGCGCCAACCCAAGTACGTATTGTGCCAATCGCTTCCCATAAAGAAGGTGTACTGGATCATGCCTATGAATTGAAAGATCGACTCGCCCGCATCGCACGTGCTGACATCGATGCAAGCGATAAACAGCCAGGCTGGAAATTCAACGAATGTGAAATGCAGGGTATTCCTTTACGTGTAGAAGTTGGACCAAAGGACATCGAAAAGGGACAAGTGATGCTCGCAAGACGAGACACAGGTGAAAAGCAAGCCGTCACGTTAGATGCACTTGAACAAACCATCGTATCCACCCTTGAAGACATTCAGCGGACCATGTACGAAAAGGCGAAAGAACGATTACATGAAAAAACATCACACGCCCACACAATCGAAGACATCGAGCAAATCCTTTCGGAAGAAAACAGATTGATCAAAGCGATGTGGTGCGGTGACGAAGCCTGTGAAAACGACATCAAAGAAAGAACAGGGGCGACCTCACGCTGTATCCCATTTGAACAGGAATCCGTTTCTGACACATGCGTCTGCTGCGGAAAGCCTGCATCTGATATGGTGTTCTGGGCGAAAGCCTACTAATAATATGGACGAAAGAGAAGCATCCTTCACGATGCTTCTTTTTTTGTTAAAAAGAGCCAAACACCCATTGACCTCAACTACTCGATCCCCTATAATTCATATTAATATAATAGGTTTTTAAGACTTTAACTGGAGTGGTGATCTATGAAGCGCTGGCCCTCATTCTTTGCCGAACGCTGCCCTAAATGTAAAACAGCATTAGAAGTCTCAAAGTCCAATGCCCTGCAAGGCAAAGTCGTGAAAACATGTCCCAACCTTCATTATCAAAAAGAGTACCACCCAGCACTTGAAACGTTTATCGAGCACGATGACGTCAAATAAAAAAGACCAACACGTTAGAAGCAGAATCTGCTTTCCCTGTTGGTCTTTTCTTCAAAATATATCCAGCCAAATTTTGATCGCTGTCGCGGTAATCATCACGGCAAGTAGCCATTGTAAGAAGACGGCATTGATTTTCTGACCGACCTTGGCACCAATCGGAGCGGCAATCAAACTTGCCGCCATTAACACAACAGCAGGAAGGAGCATGACTTGACCCGTCAATATCTTTCCAGTAGATGCGCCTATGGCAGAAAGAAACGTAATCGCAAGTGATGACGCAATGGTCATCCGTACAGGAATTTTTAAAATAGACAGCATCACAGGCACCAAAATAAATGCCCCGCCAGCGCCTAGCACACCTGAAACACTGCCGATCACAAAAGCAATACCAGCAGCCAGCCCTTTATGAAAAATCACTTCTCCCTCTACGTCTGCACGCTGTCCTTTTTTCGGGATCAGCATAAGGATAACGGCTACAATGGCGAGCAGTCCATAGACGAGATTCATCCCTTTCTCCGGCATGAAATGTGATACATAACTGCCTAATAAGCTGCCAGCCAATATACTGCTCCCCATATATAAAATCAACGAGCGGTGTAAAAACCCGCTTTTCCGATACGCCAGTACACCACCGAGTGTCGAAAAGAGCACTTGAATGGCGCCAATCCCTGACACCTCGTGTGCTGACAGTGCCATCACACCAACAAGAGGCGGAATATAAAGCAGCATGGGATAGTTGATCACAGATCCCCCGATCCCCACCATTCCTGATAAGAAGGAACCAATACATCCGATGATAAAAAGTGTAATCAAAAACGCAAAATCCACGCTGGTCTCCTCCTTTGAAAAGGAAAAGGGGATCTTTAGCAGATACCCCTACATCCTTTAGGACCCTTTTCTCACCCAGAACTTCAGCACATGCCCTTCTTCTGTCTGCGTGATCAATTCATGTCCGCTTGACTTCACCCATGCAGCAAGGTCAGCTTTAGCTCCTTTATCAGTTGCATGTATTTCTAAAACTTGACCTTCCGCCAAGTCGTTCATTTTTTTCTTCGTTCGAATAATCGGCATTGGGCACGCAAGCCCCGTGACGTCTAACATTTGATCTGATCGCATCTGATCGCCTCTCTCTTCTTATTTTATTGAACATTATCGAATCGCACAACGGTTTGGGCCAATTTCCATTTCTCGCTGCGCTTCATCGTCTGGATTCAGCTTGCCCATATTGGTTTGCCGAATGTCTTGATAGGCGTTTGGCTGTGCAGGCAGATCCTGCGTGACCATCTGTCTAAATACGTCTTCATCTTCAATGTTCAGGCCATGATTTTCTTCAAACAGAACGCCCAGTTCCTTCCAAACGCTTCCGTCTTCATTGACCTCTTCCATGATCATGAAATGCGCAGGCAGAACAATCAAGTCTTTTGAAAGCATCGTATATCGTTCATAGAGTGTTTCTCTCAAATCACCTACCCAATCCTCCGCCATTCCAGCTAGATCAGGTCTTCCGATAGAATCAATGAACAAAATATCGCCTGAAAGAAGATATTGATCGTCCACGATAAAGGATGTTGAACCGATCGTATGGCCCGGTGAGTAAAGGGCGTGAATATCAATCGTCGCCGCTCCAATCGTCACACGCTGTCCTTCTTCAAGGTGGTTGTACTCAAACGTCACCTCTTCTGCATCCTTTGGCGGCAGCCAGTAGATGGCCCCAGTCTGTTCAGCCAGCTTTTTCCCGCCTGATATATGATCCGCATGAAGGTGTGTATCAAACACATGCGTCACCGTGACATGATGCTTTTTAGCAAAATGAAGATAGACATCTGTCATTCTCGCTGCATCCACAATTGCGGCTTCTCCATTTGACATGATCATATAGGACAGGCAGCCCTTGCCCATCCGCACAAATTGATACAACTCTCCACCACCAGTTAAATCACCTATCTTCACTGGCTCTAGATGTTCACTCCACGCCTTCATGCCGCCCTGTAAATAATGGACAGACCTGCCCGCCTCTGACAGCATCTCCGCTACCATAATGGAGGAGCCCTCTTTGGCACAAACCACCAGCACGTCTCGGTCACTCGGTACTTTGTGTAAAATATCCTCTACGCCATCAAGCAGGTCAAAGTAAGGTGCATTGACATATTCAATCGCTTCTCCTTCAATCTTCCAGTCCTGAGCATCTGCCTCATTTCGTACATCTAACAAAAAGAGCGGCTCTTTGTGGATGACCTTTTTTGTTAACTGCTCTGCCGTCATTGCCTTTACAGTCATGTTTGATTCAGCTCCTATTTTTCAATCTGTCCTGTCCAGCTGTTCATGCCTGGCACTACATTGATCAATTGATGAAATCCTTTTTCTTTTAACTTTTGTGCGGCTAATTCGCTTCTTCTGCCTGAATGACAGATAAGGTAAATGAGTGTCTCACGGTTCAATTCTTCAGCACGATCTTCAACCTCGCCAAGCGGGATATGAACAGCGCCTGGAATATGCCCCGACTCGTATTCATCCGGCTCTCGTACATCTAAAATAAACAAAGGCTGACCTTCTTCTACCTTCTGTTGAAAGGTGTGCAAAGACATTTCCGAAATCATTGGCTGCCCACCCGCCTGTGGAGCGCCGCCCTTTCGGATCAAATGATGGAGCACCTGTCCTTCTACTTTTGTTCCTAAAAATTCGTGACCTGCACTTTTTGACCAAGCCGCTAGATCCGCTGTTGACCCTTTATCGGTTGCTTGCACTTCAAGCACATCACCTGGCAATAGCTCGTTCATTTGTTTTTTTGTTTTCACAATCGGCATCGGGCATGCCAGTCCTTTTGCATCTAAAATCGCCGTTGGTTGCTGCATCATATTTCCTCCTTTATATAGGGGTGGGGGTATATTTTTAAGCCTATTACGCCTTTGAACGCCAAGCATTCATGCCACCCTTGATATTCGTAATATAGGTAAATCCCTGCTTTTTCAATATTTTGGCTGCCTGCATACTTCTCATCCCGCTCTGGCATATCACATAAACCTCTTTGTCCTTCGCAAGCTGATGTGCTTGCTCTTTTAACTGAGGTAAGGGGATGTTTTGAAATCCTTTGATATGGTTTGTTTGAAATTCTACAGGAGATCGTACATCAATCAGCTGTTGATCTTTACTATGCCGTTTATGCTTCATATCGGCTGCATCGATTTGTTTCACACCCCGTACGGGAAGAAAACGGCTCACCAGCAAACCGATGACGATGATGATCAAAAGTGTTTGAATCATGTGTTTAACACCTCACTAGATAAATAAATTCACATTCCCAATTTCAGCATCTGCTAAATACGCGGCCACACCGGCATATTGAATGTCATCTAATAACTCTTTCTCCTGTAATCCTAAAAGATCCATCGTCATTGTACATGCAACGAGGTTGATCTCCTGTTCCTTCGCCATATCTATGAGCTGCGGCAAGGTCATGGCGTTATGTTTTTTAATCACGTGCTTGATCATTTTCGGCCCCATCCCTGCAAAATTCATCTTTGACAGCCCCATTCGATCAGCGCCGCGCGGCATCATTTTGCCAAACATTTTTTCTAAAAAGCCTTTTTTCATTGGCACCATGTCATCCTTACGCAAGGCATTTAGTCCCCAAAAAGTATGAAAAATCGTCACCTCATGATCATAGGCTGCTGCGCCATTTGCAATAATGTAAGCGGCCATCGCTTTATCATAATCTCCACTAAATAAAACAATTGTCGTCCGTTTCTTCTGTTCTTCCATCATGCTCCTCCTTCAAATAATAATACCTACTGGGGTATATAAAAAAGTAAAAATATATACTTATACCGGTAAGGGTATATTACAACAAGTAAAAAAATTCGTCAACCTTCAAAGGCTGAAAAATTTCTTACCGGCTTTTCACCAACAGCTCGACTGCCTCTTTCACAAGACCCTCCGTATCCTTGCCTTCTTCAAGACTTTCACGGACACATTGCTCAAGATTTGTACTCACAATCACACCCATTGCCCGATCAATCGCATTGCGTGATGCAGACAGCTGCGTCACAACTTCACGACAATCCTTTCCTTGCTCCATCATCGCAAGGACACCCTTGATCTGTCCTTCAATTCGGCGAAGACGGTTCTTCATCTGCTGATTATATTCCACCTTTAACACTCCTTTCTATGAACAGATAGTATACCCTAAGAGGTATTTAGTCAAACATGATGATGATATTAAAAAGAAGAACTACTGATATAAATGTCACAGTAGCTCCTCATTCTTATGTACTTTAACTCTCCTTAGAACGGGTAAATGTAGATTTCAAATCTACAGTATAATATATTGTTTTAAAATCTCATTCCATTTCGGTATCACTTATTAAATCATACTTAGATAGATAAATTCCTCCAACTATCGAAAGAACAATACAGAGAATAGGAACTATAATTAGTGTCATAATAATTGAGACAACTGGAGATAAGCCAAACATAGGATGCCTAATCAGCATAAATTCGTTCCCTAGTAGCATTGGATTATCTGAGAAAATTGAAAGAAATAAAATACAGATACAAACTATGAAACTATAAATTGTTTTAAAAATTAATGTTAAAAAAGCAAAGATAAAAGTGAAAAGAAATGTCCCAGCTATATTTAAGAGAATTGAATAAACAATAATTTGACTATAAGAGAATTGAAAAGAGGAATATCTTAAAATACTTTCGCCGTAATCTGTCAAGCTATTTACTGTACCCCCACTCAACTTCCATACAAACCAGGTTAAGGACAATATTAATATGTAAAAGATCAATATTGCGGTGGAACCAAATAATAGTTTGCTTATCCACAACTTAAATATTGACTTTGTTCTAACTCTAATAAAGGCACTATGGGCAAATAGATCTTCTTTTATAAAAGTATTGACCAATATTGCACCACTTAATTGAAATATAATCCATCCAAAAGGAAATTCAATTGTTTGTTGTTCGACAAGTTCAAAGGGAACACCCGCAAAGGTTTTACCAATAACATCCCAAAACGCAACATTACTTTTAGTTAAACTAATATGCAGAAAATAAAGGTAGTATAGGAAATTAAACAACCCTAGAATAGATATAATGATAAAAGTCTTTGTAGTTCTATGAAACCCAAGAATCATATCTCTTTTAAAAAGTAATAATAAACCAATCATGTAAATAAATCCCTCTCTTATCAACTAACTAGAACATAGCATAACATAGCATTTTAAATAAAAAAATACAAAAAAAGGTGTATTTTTCTTTATTTTAATGTATAATTCTCACGTACCGGTACAAATTATGGTTTTAGTGGGGAAAATAGTGAAAAAGTTATTTACATTTTTTTTAATTTTAATAATGATATCTTTGATTAGTGCTTGTCAATCAAATAATTTCAATAACACCATAAAAGATAAAGCTCCAGATCCTTCTATAAGTATAAAAGATTTAGATAATAGTACAAAGGATGAACCCAAAATATTTTATTTTGATACTGAACAAAAGCAAAGTCTTTTTAAAGTTATATTTTGGGATAATCTGAAAGAGGATCATTATTATCAAAGTCAGATTAAGAATAATGATGTGGTAATTGAGAATGTTTTCAAAGGAGAGGACCTCGAAGTTGGGCCACTTCCTAAAAATAATGAATTAGTGATGACCTTTAGTCAAAAAGAACCTCCCCCAACAAAAATCTTAGGAAAATTGAAAGATGATAGGGGAGTGACTCATCAATGGGAGCAATCTTATGATATCCCAGATGCTGATCACGATTTTTTAATTAATTTACCAACATTCAAAGGTCAGAAAGCAAAAATAGCATTAAGAATGATTTGGCTAAATAAAGATAATGATTGCATAGGTGTCGCAGATAAATATTTTGTTGTAAGTAAAAAATGAGGAGAAGACAGTTGAAAAATAAAATAATCATTACCCTAACTTTAATTCTAGGAGTAACCTTTTCTACTATAGGAATTGTGCATGTCTATGCAGGAGAACCAACTGCAAACTATAAAGATACTAATTATAATTTTAGATTTCTAAAAGGAAATCCATATGACGAGACAACATCTAGAACAAAATATACTAAATCCTACTATTATATGTATAGTGGAAAAAATAATACTTCTTATGAAGCTTGGGCCAGATCAAAAGGAAAAGATGTTTCAGGTGGCCATTATTATACAATTAAGAAAAATTATGTTGGAAAAAAACTCTTATACAATTTGGCTGTTGAAAAAACATTCTTAGGATTAGGATATCCGCCTGTTACGATAGGTGCTAAGAAGAATGCAGCTGGTCACGCTTATGGCAAATGGAGTCCTGATTACGATCCAAAAAGCCCTTAATTCTATTAGACTCTTTAAATCTATATGACACAGCGACTCAGAATTAACTGAGTCGCTTCTATATTTATTTTTAAATAAACGAAATGGAGAGATACATGTTTTATTTGCTTATATTACGATTAATAAAGCGCCCATCTTTTTACATATCATTAGCCATTGGTGCAATTTTAGCAGTTGCTTATTTTTGGACAGAAGAAATGTCACTCAAAGAACATTTAGAACTTACTGGAGGAATTTCTTTTACCCCTTATACAAAATGGATGGGGATTGGTGGAATATCAGATTATCCAGCACTTTACATGTTCTTATTACCAATTTTAGCAACACTTCCATTTTCAGATCTGTACTCAAGAGATCGATCAACTGGTTTTATTCGTTTTTTAATTATTAGAGGAAAACAAAGACAATATTTCTTTAGTTTGTTTCTCATAAACTTTTTAGCTGGTGTGACCACAGCTGTCTTTCCTCTATTATTAAATATTTATTTGTCTTTCATGAGACTTCCAAATATAAAACCAGATAGAGCGATTAACAATGAGATGCCTTTGGCCTCTGATAATACTTTCTTACCAGATCTATATTATTCACATCCCTTTGTTCATATGATTTTATATGTGATGTTGATTGGTATTTTCTCTGGTATGTTCGCAAGTATAGCTTTGGGATTTGGAATGTTTGTTAAAAAATCATTTGTTGTTCTACTTACACCTTTTGCAAGTTTGTATGTTATAAACATGGTACTTTCAACAATAGGGCATCAGGAAATGATATCAACAAGCTTCTTGCAACAACAGGCTACAGATGGTGTGAGTCTAGCAAGTCTTGTTTTACACTTGTTTATCGGATTTATGTTAAGTTTTTCATTATACATTCTAGGGGTTAAAAAGAATGTTATTCGTTAAAGAACTACATATCGTTTTAATCGATATATACCGTTATAAAGTGCGATTATTCATTTGGTTCTTTTGTTATTTGCTCTGTATTTTATATTTAGTCAAAGAAAGTATACCGCAACAAGGACAAGGAATAATGGGAATACCACAATCTTTAAATTTATTTTTCTCTTCCTATACATTTATTTTTCCCGTATTACCCCTTTTTCTAATGTTTTTTTCATTTGGAATCGTACCTTTTTTTGACTCTTCTCGTTTTGTTCGTTATCAAAAAAGAGAAAGAGTATTTTTATCATTATTATCACGTGTCTTTTGGATCTGTCTAATATTCACTCTCATGTACCTAATAGGAGGGTTCCTACTGGGTGGCTTCCTGTCTGGAAGGTGGGACAACGTTTGGCTATCTACAAAAGGAACTCCGTACTTAATATATGACGATCAACTACCTTTAGATGAATACTTTTCATCTAATATAATGTTGATTAGATATCTGATTACAAGTTTATTGGTATTCTATCTAATCGGACTATTTGTTGTGGTTTGCTATCTGTTAAGTAAAAATTATATATACAGCTTTATTATCATTTCATCTGCTGTGATTCTTGATAAAATGCTTAATATTTATTTTGGTTTTTCTTTCATTAATGACTCACTGTCATTAGAAATGACATCTTGGCTTATACCTGGTTTATTTTCTAGAATGATTTATTTATTTAGTGGTTTTGGATTACTTTTTACTTTTCTTGCATATAAAATTTTTATCAAACAAGATTTTTTAAATGATTACAGCAATGATCATGAAAAAGAATGTTAATCGAGGTGAAACTCATGTCAGAAGAATATATTAAAATTGAGGCATTAAACAAATTTATTAAAAAAAACCACGTCCTTAAGAATATTAACTTATCATTAAAAAAGGGGAATATTTATGGTTTTCGTGGACCTAATGGATCCGGAAAAACAATGTTGTTTCGTGTATTATCCGGATTAGTAAAACCAAGTGATGGAAAAGTAACTGTAGGTGGGAAACAATTACACAGAGACATCTCATTTCCCGAAAATGTTGGAATATTAATAGAGTATCCTGGTTTTATCCCAGAATATACTGGTTTTGCTAACCTAAAATTACTCTCTATGATTCAGAATAAAATTAACGATAACGAAATTTCTGCTGTAATTTCTCGTGTAGGGCTTGATCCAAATGACAAAAGAAAGTTTAAAAAGTATTCTCTTGGGATGAAACAACGTTTGGGAATAGCTCAAGCAATTATGGAAAAACCTGATTTGCTCATTTTAGATGAACCTACTAATGCTTTAGATGAGAAAGCAGTCGAAATAGTACATCAATTACTCGTAACATTAAAAAATGAAGGTAAAACAATTTTGATCGCTAGCCATGATAAAGAAACTCTTCAAAAGGTTTCAGATACGATTTATGATATTGAATCTGGTGAAATTATAAAAGAAACTATTGTTGATAGGGATAAAGAAAAATGAGAAAAAAAGTAATAGTAATTTCAGTGATGACTATAATTTTTATCTTAATCAGCATGTTCCGCTATCAACAAGTGAATAGTGAATACTCCAAATATAAAGTAACAGAAAAAAACCTTACGACAAATGAAACATTTGAATTTCTAAAAATAAGTCATACGTTTAAAAAAGCTAAGAAAATTAATACCATTGATGAAATGAGAAATAAAATAACTGAATACCGCATACCATTTACATTAAAAAATAAAACAAACGATAAACTCCCCCTACATCCTGAATTTTATAGAATGATGAGGGGAGAGGAAGAAACCCAGACCATAGACTTTATTAATAATAAGACAGGGAAAAGAATTAAAGATATAAATCCTCATCAATATTTAAATGGTACAGTCACCTTTACATTTGGAAATAATGGTGAGGGAAATTTAAAAACTCCTAAACTTCATATGATTGGGAGCGATGGAGTATCAGTTGAGAAATTCATTGTGGAAATTGATTACTTCAAGTAACATATACTATTCCAATCAAAAGAAATACGTCCTTTTGTCCTCTTCTACTTTAAGAGGATTTTTTTTATAAAAAGACGTATTCTCACTAAAGGAAAAGTACACAGTAAAATATTACATGAAAGAAGGTGACCCATGCCAAACAACCAAACACCCAACCCACTCATCACTGAAAAATCGCCATACCTCCTTCAGCACGCCCACAACCCAGTTCACTGGTACCCGTGGGGGCAAGAAGCCTTCGACAAAGCCAAACGTGAAAACAAACCTGTACTTGTCAGCATTGGCTATGCCACATGCCACTGGTGCCACGTCATGGCACACGAAAGCTTCGAAGATCAACAAGTCGCCGACATCTTAAATGAGCATTTTATTTCGATTAAAGTCGATCGTGAGGAGCGTCCAGATATCGACTCGATGTATATGTCTGTTTGTCAGATGATGACGGGGCAAGGCGGCTGGCCGCTGAATGTGTTTGTCACGCCTGATCAAAAGCCTTTTTATGCGGGGACATATTTTCCAAAGAGAAGTGCTTACGGACGTCCGGGCTTCATCGAGGCACTGACGCAATTACTGGATGCGTATCACAACGACCGAGATCATATCGAATCATTGGCAGAGAAGGCGACAAATAATCTGCGCATCAAATCAGCAGGACAGACAGAAAACACGCTGTCTCAAGAATCCATCCACAAAGCCTATTATCAGCTCATGAGCAGCTTTGATACGCTTTATGGCGGGTTCGGTTCTGCACCGAAATTTCCTGCACCTCATATGCTCACGTTCCTTATGCGCTATTACGAATGGACAGGGCAAGAAAATGCGTTATATGCGGTCACGAAAACGTTAGACGGTATGGCAAACGGCGGTATTTATGACCATATTGGTTCAGGCTTTTCTCGTTATTCGACGGATGAAAAATGGCTTGTGCCGCATTTCGAAAAGATGCTGTATGATAACGCCTTGCTGATGGAAGCATACACGGAAGCCTATCAGCTCACTCAACAACCTGAGTATGAAAAGCTTGTCCACCACCTCATCCAATTTATCAAACAAGACATGATAAATCGTGACGGCTCCTTTTATTCAGCGATAGATGCAGATTCGGAAGGGAAAGAAGGGCAATATTACGTCTGGTCAAAAGATGAGATCATGACCCATTTAGGCGACGACCTTGGCGCTTTATTCTGCGCGGTCTACCACATCACAGAAGAGGGGAACTTTGAAGGGTGGAACATCCCTCACACGATTTCAACCTCATTTGATGACATCAAAGCATCGTTTTTGATAGACGACAAAACCCTTCAGTCCAAGCTGCAATTCGCTCAGCACATCTTACAATCCGTGAGACAGCAGCGTCCCGCACCGCTTGTCGATGACAAGGTGCTCACATCCTGGAATGCACTGATGATCTCTGCACTTGCCAAAGCAGGAAGGGTATTTGATGCAGAGGAAGCCATCAGCATGGCGAAGCAGGCGATGTCTTTTCTAGAAACACACCTCGTCCAACATGAACGACTCATGGTCCGCTACAGAGAAGGGGATGTGAAGCATCTAGGCTTTATCGAGGATTATGCGCATATGCTTTCAGCCTATTTGTCTTTATACGAAGCGACCTTTGAACAAGACTTTCTTGAAAAAGCGAAGACCGTTGCCGAGAACATGTTTGAGCTGTTTTGGGACGAGGAAAAAGGGGGCTTTTTCTTCTCAGGATCAGATGCGGAAGCGCTCATCGTTCGAGAAAAAGAAGTGTACGACGGTGCCATGCCTTCTGGTAACAGCACCGCACTGAAGCAGCTCCTCACGTTGAGCAGAATGATCGGACGGCAAGACTGGCTTGAAAAATTAGAGCAGATGTTCAAAGCCTTTTACGTCGATGTCTCTTCCTACCCAAGCGGACACACAGCCTTTTTGCAAGGGCTCTTGAGTCAATATGCCGCCAAACGAGAAATCATCATTCTCGGGAAAAATGACGACCCGCAAAAAGAGCGGCTTTTACAGGCGCTTCGAAAACGATTCATGCCATTTGATTTTATTTTGACCGCTGAAACAGGACAGGATCTGGCACAGCTCGCACCATTTGCAAAAGATTACAAAACAATCGACGGCAGCACCACCGTGTATATTTGTGAAAACTACAGCTGCCGCCAGCCGATCACCAATATTGATGAGGCAATTGAACAATTGTTCCATTCTTGAGTTTGTCATATGATGACTGAGAGAAGTCAAAATGAGGACAAACAGATAAAAAAAATGTCAATCCGCTAACAATTCGTTTATACGGTTTTATTTTTCCTCTAAAACGGTTAGAATGCGCACTAGATGTTCTCATACCGAAGGGAGAGAAAATGATGAAAAAGGTATCATATACACTCATCGCTAGTCTGTTATCTGTTGGGCTTGCAGCCTGCTCATCAAACGATGCAAAACAGGATAAGCAGAATGATTCAGCAAAAAAAAATGAAACAACGCAGGCTGATCAAAAAGAGCAGCAAAAGCAAATGGAAGAGATGCAAAAGAAATTAGATGCACAAAAAATCGATGATCAAAAGGTCGTTGCGACCGTCAACAAAGACAAAATCACAGGCAGTGAATACAATAGCGCCTTATCAACCATTCAAGGGCAGCTTCAGCAAACAGGGCAAGACCCAACTTCTAAAGAAGGTGCAAAAGAAGTCAAGAAACAAACCATTGATGCGCTCGTAGGTCAAGAGCTCATCCTGCAAGATGCTGAAAAGAAGGGCTTCAAAGCCTCTGACAAAGAAGTAGATAAGCAGCTAAAAGAAGAAAAGAAACAATTTAAAGACAACGCTCAATTCGAAGAAGCACTCAAAAAGAGCGGACTCACAATGGACCAGTTAAAAAGTGACATTGCCGACAGCATCAAATACAGCCAATATGTCGACAAAGAAATCAAATCAGCCTCTGTCTCTGAAAAAGACGTCAAAGCGTACTATGACCAATACGCAGAACAAATGAAAAAACAAAAGCAAAAAGCACCAGAATACAAAGAGATCAAATCACAAATTAAAAAACAGTTAGAATCTCAAGAAAAGCAGAAAGAAGTACAAAAAGAAATTGAAAAACTAAAGAAATCTGCGAAAGTGAATGTGTCCATTTAACCGCTATGAAAAAATCCGCCATTGTGCGGATTTTTTTCGTCACTTCATGAATGATTTTTCCAAAATAATGACAAAAGCCTCATCATAAACATCTCCTTCATCCGATATGATGGGAGTACAAAAGAAAGCGTTATCAATTCTTTTGTCTCTGAAAAGGTACAAGATCACGAACAGATCTCAGACTTTTTCTTCAGTCATGGACATCTACAAGAGGAGGATTTTTATGTTGAAATGGTTTAAACCCGCTCCGCATATCGACAGGCTCGATGATGCCAAAACAGACGAGACCTATAAACGGCTGCGGCTGCAAGTCTTTTTAGGGATCTTTATCGGGTATGCGGGCTACTATTTGCTGCGCAAAAATTTCGCCTTTGCCATCCCTTATTTACAGGAAGAAGGGTTCACGAAAAGTGAATTAGGCTTTGTGCTAGCGGCTGTCTCCATCGCTTATGGCTTTAGTAAATTCATCATGGGCATGATCTCGGACCGCTGTAACCCACGATACTTTTTAGCCACCGGACTCTTTCTATCAGCCCTTATTAATATCCTATTTGTCTCGTTTCCATGGGTGACATCAAGTGTATGGATCATGTTTTTATTCATGTTTTTAAACGGCTGGTTCCAAGGAATGGGGTGGCCTCCATGCGGACGTACGATGGCGCATTGGTTTTCGGTTAGTGAACGTGGAACGAAAATGTCCATTTGGAACGTCGCTCACAATATCGGCGGGGGTATCCTTGCACCACTCATCACGTTGGGTATTGTGTTGTTTGCGACTTGGAAAAGTATCTTTTTCTTCCCTGCCATCATTGCCATTATCGTCTCCTTCGTGATCATTCTTCTCGTACGGGATACCCCGCAATCCGCTGGTCTTCCGCCAATCGAGGAATATCGAAATGACTATCCGGCACAACAATATGAAGATCAAGAAAAAGAATTAACAGTGAAAGAGATTTTATTTAAATATGTACTCAACAATAAATTCCTTTGGTATATTGCCATTGCCAACGTCTTTGTGTACTTCGTCCGCTACGGTGTCGTTGACTGGGCGCCTACTTACTTAACGGAAGCAAAGGGGTTCTCACCAGAGCATTCACGCTGGTCTTATTTTCTTTATGAATATGCGGGCATTCCCGGTACATTATTGTGCGGGTGGATCAGTGACCGCTTCTTTAGAAGCCGGCGCGCACCAGCAGGCGTCCTCTTTATGGTTGGTGTTTTAATTGCCGTTGTCGTGTACTGGTTAAATCCTGCTGGCAATCCAATGGTCGATAACATTGCCCTGATCAGCATCGGGTTTTTGATTTACGGACCTGTCATGCTTATTGGACTTCAAGCCATTGATCTCGCCCCTAAAAAAGCCGCTGGCACTGCTGCCGGGCTCACAGGCTTCTTCGGCTATATTGGCGGCTCTGCCTTTGCCAATGCCATGATGGGCGTAGTCGTGGATCACTATGACTGGACAGGAGGCTTTATTTTACTGGTTGGTTCTTGTGTGCTTGCGATTGTCTTCCTGGCGATGACATGGAATACAGGAAAGCGTGTAGAGCAAGCTTAATGAAAATCACATAAAAGATTCATATCCGCCCAACATGCCCTTTACATCTATTTCTTATGATGAAGGCAGTTACCGTAAAAGGAGGATAAAATATGAAGAAAAGTAGATTACTTGCTTTCGTGTTACTCTCTTTTGCTTTACTGTCTTTTGCGTGGGTGCCGACCACCGTATCGGCACATGAAAATCTTTTATCTCCAGATCGTATCCTAACCGTAGCACATCGCGGAGCATCAGGGTATGCACCAGAGCATACCCTGGCTTCCTACAAGCTCGCCACAAAAATGAATGCAGATTACCTCGAACTCGACCTCCAAATGACAAAGGATGGACATCTCATCGTCATGCACGATGAAACCGTTGACCGGACGACAAACGGAACAGGCTGGGTCAAAGACCTCACACTTGCCGAAATCAAACAGCTCGATGCCGGCGCATGGTTTAACGACGCCAACCCCGACAAACAAAATGCCCACTATATTGGACAGCAAGTCCTCACATTAGATGAGGTGTTGCGCTATTTCGGCAAACGAGAGAATTATTATATTGAAACAAAAAAACCAGACCTTTATCCGCAAATGGAAGAGAAATTATTGGCCGCCTTAAAAAAACATCATCTTCTCGGAAAACATACTAGAAAAGGGCAGGTCATCATCCAATCCTTCAGTCAAGACAGCCTGCTAAAACTACAGAAACTAGCTCCGCATCTTCCAAAAGTCCAGCTATTAGACAGAGCCCAAATGACGTCCATCACAGACGATCAGCTCGGCTTCATCAAAACTTACGCAGTAGGTGTCGGACCAAATTTTAGAGCATTAACTCTTGAGAACGTGCAGCAGGTCAGAATCCAAGGGCTCCTCCTTCACCCATATACAGTAAACAGCGAAGCAGACATGACCCGTCTTCTGCAATATGGCATCACCGGCCTTTTCACCAACTTTCCAGATGTCTTTCAGCGTGTAAAAGCCTCGCTGTAAACAACAAAAGCCTTGCGGTTCATTCATTCCGCAAGGCTTTCTATTATTTCACTGTTTGATCAGCTGATCCCGCTTGGATTGGTTTTCTTTTTCCAATTCCAAATGCATAAAAGCTAAGCGTCACTACAATCAAGAACACAATTCCCACAATGAGAGAAATGCGTGTATCCTGATTAAAGAACATAAACACAAGAACCATCAGTAAGAAACCGATTGTTAGATAGTTAGAAAGTGGCGCAAGCGGCATCTTGAATGGGTGCTGATCAAGCGCTGCACCCTTTGCCCTTCTGAAGCCGATGTGACTAATTAAAATCACAAACCAAGGCACCATACCAGGAAGAACACTCGCACTATACACATACACGAAAATATTTGGCGGAGAAACATAATTCAGGACAACTCCTACCGCTAGACCGATCAGCACAGCAAATGTCCCAAAATACGGCACACCATTCTTTGAAATTTTTGTAAAGAAAGCTGGTGCCTGTCCATTCACACCTAATGTATAAAGCATACGTCCCGCACTGAAAATACCACTGTTACAGCCAGACATAGCTGCTGTAATGACAACAAAGTTAATAATACCTGCTGCCGCTGTAATTCCAATTTTCGCAAACGTCGCCACAAATGGACTGCCAAGAGTATTCAGCTGATCCCAAGGGTACACGGTCACAATGACAAAAATCGCACCGATATAGAAAATCAAAATACGCCAGATGATGCTTTTGATTGCATTTGTCAGCGTCTTTTGCGGATTTCGCGCCTCACCTGCTGTAATCCCAATCAGTTCTACCCCTTGATAGGCAGCAATAACAAGAGACAACGCAAACAAGAATCCACTAAATCCACCTGTAAAGAACCCGCCATGCGCCCAAAGGTTAGACAAACCAATCGCTGTTCCGCCATTTCCAAATCCAAAGAAAATAATACCTAGACCCGCAATAATCATCAAGATAATCGTCACAATCTTGATCATCGCAAACCAAAATTCAAACTCACCGAACGATTTCACCGAAATTAAGTTCGCCGCGCCTAAAATGATCATCGCAATTAATCCTGGAATCCACGCCGGCAGCTCCGGGAACCAATATTTCATATAAGCGCCTACGGCAATAATTTCAGACATCCCGACAATGACCCACTGGAACCAGTTACTCCAAGCCGTCATATACCCCGCAAGCGGATGAATATATTGATGTCCAAATGTAGCAAACGATCCTGTACTCGGTTCAAGATATAACATTTCTCCCATCGCACGCATAATAAAAAAGATAAAGATGCCACACACTGCGTACGCCAGCAGAACCGATGGACCTGTCCATTGAATGGCCTTGGCTGACCCCATAAATAAGCCAACGCCAATCGTGCCGCCGAGTGCAATCATTTGAATATGGCGGGCACTTAACCCTCTCTTTAATTCCTTTTGAGCCACTTTTCTTCCCCCTCATCAACAAACAACATAAAAAACAAAAATCAGAATTTTCATTCTGATTGAGAAACATCAATCTTTCGATGTATATTATCATAATAAATCTACCCTTAAAAAACAATTGTTTTTTTGAGGAAAACACTTTTAACAAAATATTCTGACATAAAAAGATGTTCAAATTATTTTATATTGATATACTGAATCGAAGACTGAAGATCGCTTCAAAGTAAATCACTTAACAGAAACTGCCCACCTCTTATGTCGATCTCGAAGGTCCTCTTTCCATTTTTATAAACCATTTTCTCCTTCTCATCAAAACAAGTAAAGTCATTTTGAAAAGCACCTGATCTTTTCTTCACATAACAAATAAATCCATCATTTTCCGGAATGGCCACTTTGACAGATGCTCCAGTTGAAGTAGATTTGAGTGAATGCAGCATAGTCGTAGAATGAATCTGTATCCTTCTACCTGTTGCCTTCAGATCAATATCTGCAAAAGCACCTAACATCTCCACTTTTGACGATGTGGCTCGCAATCTCAATATGTGTGTGATGAGCCGATGACTAGAAATAAGCCCACCAACTGTCTGTAAATGGAGGTGCTTGATTTCACCCGTTAACATCGACTTTCCAGAAATCAATTCGCAATGGACATCCTCCATCTTCAGCCCATCTAGGTGAAGATTTGCTCCTTTACAATGAATAGACATGGACTGTATTTGTTTTTTGGGGAGATAAATCTCCAAATCCGTTTTATGAAGGTGGAGTCCTAAGCTAAACGTTCTTTTTCTTCTATCTTGAATCATCAGCCTTCCTTCCCGTACCTGATGATGTAGTAAATACCGATGAGGAAAAGCGTGATTCGTGGTTTGATGAATCAATAGATAAGGATGATCATGGTGGTGAATATGAACCTCTCCTAGCAGCCAGTCTAATGATAGTTCAAATACCGCTTCCTCAATTCGAACTATATGCTCCACATGTCTCCCTCCTTTTCCCATCATGAATTACCTCGTTTGCCGCCGGCCAATGCTGCTCCACAATTCCAAGATCACAATGAAGACAGCTGCGATCATTACTCCTGACAGGACAAGATTCAATTGATCATTTCCATAGATGGCTATCGATACGTTTCCCAAAACAGCACATAGAACAATCGCCGTCAGGATGGTGATAAAAATAGATTTCATCATCAACCCCACTCTCATCGCAATCATGCCAATCCCATTGACACAACAAGTAAACACAAGAAACGTTTTGATAAAATCAAAAAGAACATCAGCCGTCAGCGTATCATGAACAATCGGGAAGAACATTTCAGTAACACTAAACATAACAAAAGAGGGAGTGATACTACACATCATCGCAATCGTTGAAAAGCACATCATCCAGATCATTTTAGAAAGGAGTAATGTGGTCAAATTCGCTGACTTGGATTGATGTTCCTTATATGCAGTCATCACAACTCGCCAATACATCATAGCCGTTATGATAGAAAAAAAGATCATACATACTGTACTAGTTAACAAATAAATATTCGTATATTGCTGAAAACCCGGTTCTTGTTCAACTTGTGCAACAAACGCAACAAAATAGATCAATACTAGCAGCACAATACTTGCTATAAAACTAGCTTGAATGTAATGTTTCATATGACTTTTTCTTATCCCAAGTTTCATGAAGTGAAGCATAAAGCACCCTCCTATTACATGAATTTTTCTGTTTGTCTCTTTTCTGACCCTTTATGTTCCAGGCTGATCATACCCTCCAATTCCAGCATAATGCGCTGTCACCTTTTGTATAAATAGATCACTCACCACATCCACTCCAAGCCCTTTCATCATCTGTTGTAAAAAATGCAAACGCTGAACAGTGTCTTCTTGATCACGAACAAACAGCGTTGGATTCAGCCATATATTCACAAGAAGCATAAACACTTCTGCCACTTCACCAGGAAAAGCAGTCGTCATTGAACCATCTTCAATCCCTTCAAGAATTAGCCTTTTGATTTTAAGCGCATCCTGATTTACTCCTGCCTTCATCCCTTCAACCACAAATTGTGGGTTTTTGATCTGGTCAACCAAGATCCCATCAATCGAATGAGACTGTGGATCTGCGACAAGCTGCTCTAAAATACGTTGCAGCTTCTCTTTCCCATGAGCTGCCTCCGTATGCGCAATCAGCTCCTCAAGCTTCTGCGTCGCATAACGAAACTGCCGATCCATCACGGCGCGTAATATTTCTTCCTTCGATTTAAAATGATGATAAATAGCACCCTTAGACATATTTAATTCATAGATAATATCCTGCAAGCTCGTCTTTTCGAATCCTTTTTCCTGAAACAACTTCGTCGACACGTCCAAAATCTGCTGGATCGTCTTTTCTGGATATTTATTTCTGGCCAAATGAAACGCCTCCTTTTAAATACCGACCGTTGGTATGTATATTATATGCTTCATTATAAACTGTCAATACAGGTTTGTATAGAACAAAAAAGACCGCTCACACGGTCTTCTCCAGCTCAAATTGTAAATTCACAGGAACATCTGGCAGTGACGATGTCTCCACCATATTGGTCGTAGGTGTTCTCTCATCCACTTCCTCAAATCGAAAACCGTCAGTCCATACAGTTCCATGACCACTGAGCAGCACCCCAAAATGAATGGATTCACTCTGAGAAGGGATATCTAATACAATCGAATATTGATTCCATTCCGTAGAGCCTGTCACAGGTCGATTCTGCATATTATCAAACTGCATCATATCGCCCTTTCCATCATCCACCCGCATCCAAATTCCTGCAGAAGAAACATCTTCTGTTTTTAAGAAAGCAGAGAGCTTAAACCGTTTCCCCACATAGTCTTTCGCCTGAAACCCTTGCATCATCGTCGCAAACTGTCCATCTTGGACGCCCTCTTTAGATGATAAGACACCTGATTGCTTCCCAGTATGGAACACTGCTGTATCAACACCCATCTCATACATATGCGGATGTGAACCACTGAGCCCCCAGCCAGGCACTGCTTCATGTAATGTCATCGAACCTTCCTCCTTTTTCATTTGCATATCTCTCATCAATGTCCTGTACATTCCGGGAGGTAAAGAATAGAGATGCTTAAAAGCACGCGTAAAGGCTTCCTGCGATTGGAATTGCATCGTAAAAGCAATATCCAGAATCCCCTGATCCGTATACAAGAGAAGCTGCGCAGCTGTGGCTAACCTTCGTTTCCGCACATATTCTCCCATCGACAATCCTGTTTCTTTTTTAAAAATACGGAGCAAATGAAAATGTGAATATCCCACTTTCTCAGGCACCTGCCTCAGCGACAGCTCATCCATCAAATGCGACTCTAAATAGGAAATCACCTCTTGCGTGACTTGACTGTACACCATCTCCCTCACCTCTTCTTGATCATAAAACAAAACGACAAGCACGTTTTGATCAAAATTGCGATCATGATCAACATTGAATCGATTCCGCTGAAATTCTTCTTAGAACACTTTCCTTTGATAGATGGCAGTAGAAAGTCCCCAAGACATCAAATAGATCAACATAATCAGCACAACTGATCCGGTATATAGAATTGGAATTGATAAATTCATCACAAAATCAGTGATCACACTGAAATGCTCTACTAAAAAGGCCACAATCGGCGGTCCTATACGGGATAAAATGATAAACACAATGATCACTGCCATTGTGATATAGCCAGGCTTCAGGATATAAAACAAAGGAAATGTAAACGCTACAAACAATAAAAACAGCCCACTGCCAAGTGCAATATCCGTCATCGTAAACAGCTTGCCAAAGCTAAATAATGCAGCACTTGTCAGCCCGATCGCGATAATCATATAAAAAATGGCGCCAAGATAACGTGATGCGATAATTTCTTTACGTGTATAGGGCAAGGAATTTAATAAGATATTCGTTTCTGCCTTCTCATCGTACGCATATGTGTTAAAAGGAATGAAGAAACTAGCGACTAGAAACGTCAATGCCGGATGCGCATCCATCATAATAAAAAATAGGATAAATGGCAGGAAAATCATCAGCTGCTTTTTCTGTAAAATCACATCACGTTTAATTAAATGAAACATGCTGCACCCCGCCTTTCAAGTAAAACATAATATCCTCCAGTGATGCCCGTTCCATGACAACAGCGTCCCCAAAAATATGATTCACTTCATCGATTCGATCTGTTAATGCTTCAAATCCTGCTGCTGTACGCTGAATATGGACAAAGGCCCTTTCTGTGTCTCGATCCAATAAATCCAGGCTTCCTTTCACCAGTGCATAATTCTCTGCTACATCATGAATCGACTGCTGAAAGACCAATTGCCCATTTTGAATAAACGCAATATAATCCGCTATCCGGTCTAAATCAGTCGTCATATGTGTTGAGAAAAATATCGTCCGATTCCCATCAATCATTAACTCTTGTAACGTGCTGAGCAGCTCTCTTCTAAATACCGGGTCTAAACCAGCAGTTGGTTCATCCATGATAATCAGTTCTGCATGATGCGACAGCGCAATCGCCAGTGAAGCCTTCATCTGCATCCCTTTTGAGAATGTTTTAATCGCTTTATGAAGCGGCAGGCCAAACTGTTCAATATATTGATAAAAAAGCCTGTCATCCCAGCGTTTATAAGCAGGTGCCACAATTCGTTTGATGTCCTTTAAGTTCAGCCCTGGAAAAAACACATTGGCATCGTAAACAAACCCGATCCGTTCCTTTATCTCTTTTTCATGCGTGTGATAATCTAGCCCAAAAATCTTCACCTCACCCGCATCCGGTTTTAACAAGTTCATGATGATTTTGATGGTGGTCGACTTACCGGCACCATTTTCCCCAATAAACCCTGTGACAAAGCCTTTCTTCACTTGCAAATCAAGACCCTGAATGGCAAAGTCCTTGAAACGTTTCGAAACCCCTTTGAATTCAATCACATGTTCCACCTATCTCACTCCTCATATAAGAACTTTAATAATTGCTGCAATTCATCAAAAGATAAGCCTAATTCTTTGCCGTTTGATACAACCGCTCCAAGCTGCTCCTCAATCACCTTCAATTTTTTCTCTCTCATGACTTCGACATTTTGCTCCGCAACAAATGACCCCTTGCCTACAATTGAATAAATAAATCCTGCTTTCTCTAACTCTTCATACGCTCGCTTTGTGGTGATGACGCTAATTTGTAAATCCTTCGCCAGCTTTCGAATAGACGGCAGAGCTGCACCTTCAGCAAGCTCACCCGTTAAAATCATTGATTTAATTTGATTCGTAATTTGCTCATAGATTGGCTCCTTAGAGTGGTTGGAAATCGTAATTTGCATATAAAAACCTCTTTTTTCATTGTATCTTGTAGCGGTGTTGAATCGCGAATATTGTATATATACTATATATACATTATATACACATTGAAAGAATATTCAACTATTTTTTAATGGAATTCAACTAAAAAGCCGCACAGCCCTTCAGCTATGCGGTCTTTACAATAAAACGATTTATCTCCAATACACCCATCTTCCCATGAGCCATTCCACAGGACCTCTTCTCCACTTTTTCAAATACAGATAGCTGATGAACAGCTGTGCTGTATAAAGCCCGACAGCGAGCAGCAGTCCAAACAATGAGCCTATCTGTCCAAATAAACCAAGTCCATACGAATAAAAAATCGTTGTACAAATAATCGATTGCGCTAAATAGTTAGATAGAGACAAACGGCCAAGTCCTGCAAGCAGACGCTTTAGGCCTTGGGCTGCCTTTGAATAGTAAAAAACAATAAACGCTTGAATATAACCGAGCGTCAGTACATAAGCACCTAACGTCATCACCATTTCACTCCAAGGGGCATCAATGAACGTCACACATTTTAGCGCGATCCCGATCAAAATCATCCATGCCCAGCCTTTACGGTAAGCCATCCCTCGATCTTCTTCAGTCAGATGCCCTCTTTTCCCAATTGCCATGCCAAGCAGTGCAAACGGACCAACCATTATCGTACCGAAAAGAAAGCCGAGTATCGGCATCAGCGTAATAGTCACGATCGCCATAATAATGGTGACAATCATCATATCGTCTTCAATCGTAATCCGGCTCAACAAAATATCGCCATATGCACCCTTTGCATACACATCATTTAATAAATCATCATTTCCATACACAAAATTCATCATGTAAGGTACGACCACTAATGACAAGGCACCTAATATTCCCGCCCATATAAGTGTTGTTTTCACCCGGCTGCCCATAAACATCATCAAGAAAAACGTACAAGCTCCATAATAAAGAAGAATATCACCATTCCAAATAAATATGTAATGAAGCATACCAAGCACAATCAGACCAAAGCCCCGTCGAATCACGATGGCATTCGTATTCAGCCCCTTCGACTGCGTTGATTCAATCAGCTTGACAAAAGAATATCCAAACAAAAATGAAAAAATCGGATAAAACGACCCCTGGAACAAAATCTCCGTCACATATACCCCAAACTCCTGTCCCCACAGGCTCGAATCAAACATTTTCTCAAAATCATAATCATATTGAAAATTAAGCATATTCACGATCAAAATACCTAATAAACTAAAACCACGTAAACTATCAATTAACTCAACCCTAGAACCCTTCAACACGACAGCTCCTTCAAAAAAAAATAAAAATAAAGCATATTTATCCTACCACACTTTTTAAAAATTGGTTCATATCCCCATGTGAAAAGATACGTTTTAAGGTAAATTTAATAAAAAAACCTAGAATATACATTCTAGGTACAGATTGTTGACAAAGGGCTAAAATGATCTTTATTTTAGCCCTTTGTCTTCTTTTCAGCGTGATAGAAAACCTTTGCAGTCTAGGAAGGACGAGTACCGGAGCGGAGCGAATTTGAGATTCGTGAGCACCGGCACGCAGGACTGACACAGAATGCGAGGGTTTGTCTACACGCTGAGCCTAGAATATACATTCTAGGTAACATACTCATGAATGATGACCTTTTTCCTCTTTCCACAGCACACGCTTCACATAAAACAAAATCCCCAATCCGAACAAAATCAACGCCAGCTCCCAGTCTGCTGAAATCGGCAACCATTTCAGCATCATGAGAATCAGCAAGACAGCTCCCACACCTGCGAAAAAAACCGCATTTCTTTTTAATTCTTTGTTTGATTGAAACAAAACGCACTCCACCATAACCGTAATTAAGATTGTTTTTCTAGCTTTTTCAATATTTTCTCCCAGCCGGCATCTCCCATTTTCCGATCTATTAATTGCCCATCTTTATCTATGAGGCAAAAGCTTGGTAATCCTTGAATCTTATATTTTGTGACAATATCATAATCTTGATCCAATATGATGGGAGCTGTCAGATTCTTTTCCTCTGCATATTTCGAAACAACACCTATCGATTTTTCTTCTTCCGTATATGGAACATGGACACAGGTTAAATGGATACCCAGCTGATCCACACGATGTAGAATGTGATCGGTTAATTCTTCACAATGAGGACAATTGACTGACCAAAAATAAAGAAGTAGATGTTGCCCTTCAGATAAACACTTCTGACCTGAAGGATGAATCCAAGGAAGATGCTCAGGCCATTTGAGTATTTGCGTTTCCACTATTCATCCCCCTTTTCTTTTAATTGAAAAGCGATAATTTTTCCTAATGCTTCCTCTGCAGCAAAAGGGGCCACATTCCCTGATGGATGTTCTTGTTCCTGTTTTAGGCACTCGTACATGTTTTTTTCGATTTTTGATGGGTCAATCCAAGAGATACACCAAGATGCCCAAAAACAAGTAGGTCCCTCATAACGTTTGGCCAATGGCAGAAGAAATGGCAAACTAGGCTGCCCAATTCTCATGAGTGAGATGGCAGCCGCCATTCTTGTCTCCTCTTCTTCACTTTCCAATAGCTTGGCAAGAGACTCAGCTGCGTCCCCTGCATCTGCTCCAAATTCACCAAGAACCGCTGCTGCAATATTCCGCAAAGAACCCTCTTCTTTTAAGGCTTCAACAAGCACTGGCACTGCCTCTTTTCCGGATTTTCTCAATTCCCCCATTGCTTGAACGATCGTTACTTCATTCGTATTGACCAAATGTTGAACCGATTGGGATAGCTTATCTTCTGGTTTCATGACAATCAACTCCTCTTTTTAATGAGACCCACGGCATCGATAACAAATCACATAAAATACAAATCCAGCAAATAAACATGTAATCGTTGTAAACCAGCCATCAGTGAACATATGAATACCAATGATGACCACAGCACTTATGACAGATACGAGGAGCAATGATCGATAATAGATGCCCAAAGAAAGACTCGCTTCTCGTCTTAGCGGCTGCGTAAAGGCAAAGAGCCGTATGGCCAAAAACCATATATAAACCCCTCCCCCATATAGGGCCCAATACAATACATCTTGAATCTCAAACAAGACAAGAGAAATAAAGTAGACCGCATACAACCAAAAGGTTTGAAACACTTCTAATAGAAGAATTTTTTGATATAAAGCGCCTGGTAAAAGATACAGCACTCCCGTTTGCGCGTGTCTTACAATCCCAGCGTAATATGAACTGAGTAGGACGGATGCACCAATGACCATAAAGAATAGATCCAACCAATCTGAAAAATAAGAAATGACGACATAGTAAGTACCTATTAATAGCATGGTAGATAACAGATGGAAGGTCACATACTTTTTCATCAACAATAATTCTAGCCAAAGAAAAGCCCAGATGCCCGTTAATACTGGAAGTCCCCACCACGTCTTGCCTTTCTTTGGACTCATTGGATTTGAATGAATTTGTTTCCCCTCAAATTCCTCCCAAAATGCTGCCTCCTTGACTAACGTCTCCTTCATCTCTAAACGATGACTGGCCCTGTACATCATCATTAACGACAGAATCATTACACCAAGAAAAATCAATAAAGAAAGGAATGAGAATTCTTCGATCATACGTCCAACTTGAAACATAAAAGAATCAGCGATTTTCATCAATGAGGACTGTTTCAACATCAATTGATTCAAAACGAGCAATGCAAAGCAGCAAAACAGCAATACAAAACCGAGTAAGAGCATCCGCTTGTATACTCGAATCGTTCTAGCACAAGACACCGCAATCATCCATGTTTCGGTCATACATAACAGCCCTGTCAGGATGAGTGATTTCCCGAGTAGAAAAGGGTACTGCTGCGTCATACAAAATAGAAGAATATCTGCAGCCACAGCAGAAACAATGAGGAGAGCCCCTCGCCAAAAAATGTGATACACCCATACACTCATCACAACCGTCCATAAGGCCGCACCATTTCCATATAACCAAATGATATCGTTCATCTGACTAGGCAGCCGATTCGAAAACAAGCCAAAGCCCGTATAAAGAACAAATAAACAGACAATGATCCATCCAGCTGCACTAGCATTCCAATCCCCCATACTTGAGACTGCGCTCAGCTGAAAACCAATTGCAGCAATGAAAAGCAGCAAGATCAGAAAGGGCATTTTCTTTTCTTGATTTTTACTGACCAAGCGCCTTTGGGATTTCATCCATAAAAGGGAGAGTGTGTTATTCACTAGACCACTCCCCCAGAAGTTGAATGACCTCTGCCCTCCACTTGATCTGTTCTTCCTTCAATTGAGGAACATCAATACTTTTCATGATGTCACCGTCTCGAATCAATATCACCCTGCTAGCCGTATCGAGAACAAACTCCAGACTATGAGTGGACACAAGAACCGAACCACCTTGGCGGCTTTTTTGTATCAGCCAATCCGACAGCCATTGTTTTGAAGGGATATCTAACCCTACAGTCGGTTCATCTAAAATAAAAAGGGAGGCATCTTGCACAATGGCCCCTGCTAGGACGACACGCTGTTTTTGGCCTCTTGAAAGCCTTCCGCACAGTTCGTTCATCTTCATTTCCATATGTACTTCTTTCAACGCTTCAAATACCTTTTCTTTGATTTGTTTTAAGCCTTTATGATAACCCCTTGCACGGAATTGAACATGTTCAGCAACCGTTAATTCTGGATACAAATATGGCTGATCAGGGATAAGAGCTACTTGCTTTTGGACATGGGAATGACCAGGAGGAAAACCCTCTATGAGAATCTTCCCTTGATCTGGTTGATATAGACCCGTTAAACATCGAATGGTTGTCGTTTTCCCCGCACCATTAGGGCCAAGCAGCGCCACAACCTCTCCTGCTTCGATGGAAAATGACAGATCCTCTATCCCATCACCATTGCTATATCGTTTGCTTACATTCTGAACCTCCATGAATGGCATCAAATCTCTCCTTTATATTAGAGTGATGTATGCTGAGGCTTTTTGGTATGTAGATATCTTTGAAGTTTAAATTGCCATAAGGGCATACAAACGAGCACCAAATTGTGTATAAAATGTGCCGCCAGTACACAAATAAATCCATAATTCACAAAAAGAAAACCAAGGAAACATCCAAAAACAAAAAGATGCGCCCATCGAATCCATCTTGGATCATACCCTGTGACCTGATGCATAATTGCCCATAATAAAGATGATATTAAAATGGACAATATCGTACTCCCACTTAACCAAAATATTAGAGAAATCATTAAGAGTCGGTATATTACTTCTTCCCCAATAGAACTTTGCAGACTCATATTAAGCCCTTGTCTTAAGGTGAATCCAGATAAAAACATACTTCTATTTGATAATTCTGGAGAAATATGCAATCGATTCATTCTCTCTAACAGGTAAAAGACAAGTGATGTGATACCTAGACTAATTAATCCAGCGCTAAGACCGATAAAAATCTGCACAATGATTTGATCTAAAAATTTCAGTTCTAATTCATTCGCAAGAGCACCTCCTGCCAATGAACATATAAATACTACAAATCCTGTCAATAATCCTGCAAACAAAGTGGATAGTATGCCAAGTAATTGAACAGTATGAACACTCATCCTAGCATCGTAAGCATTCACAATCGTTAACTGTATATCTTCCTTAATTGTGAGAGATTGCACTAGTACAATAATTAAACCCAGTATAAGACTTAGTGTGATTTGAGTTTGAACATTCATTAAGACTAAAACTAAAATAGCTATGACCATCGCAGCGGCTGATCCTAACATTCCTGAGATGCCAAAAGTAGACTCAACTTGTTCATCTCTTATTACTTTGTTCATCTGATCTGTTAGAATCTCTGTATCTGTACCGATATAAGTGATCACACCAGATTGCATTTCAACTGTTACCTTAAGCCGAATATCTTCCTTTTCAGCAAGATACCAATACGTTTTAATTTCCCGAAAATCCTCTTCTTTTGAACCAGAACCAGTTGGTTTTGTCTTAGCCCATAATCCCTTTGAAGAACAAGTTAATTGATTTTTTAACCCTTCTAGTGATATTTGACCATCTTTTTTAGATAATGAAGTTTGCCTTACATCTGCATAAAAAAATGTCACTTCACGTTTTGCGTTTACTCCTATCACGAATGATTGATTTTGGTGAACAAAGCGAACGCGCCAAGACTCAACCAATCCCATTTCGTGAAGTATATGTCGATTTTTTTTCAGTAAACCTAAATGATGTAGCTTATTCACTGTTTCATGATCATACCAATAGACTGAATATACATCCCAAGCCTCTACATCTATTCCCACAAATTCTCTAATAAAGTCTATACTGACTTTTCTTGCCTCATTTTTATCTAAAAGATTTGATTCTATAGTTGATACTCTATACTTTGTAAACAGGAATAGCCCTATCACTCCAAGACCTGTCCACAAAATAAAAGTCGTACTATTCATGAGTGATTCCTGCTCTCATTTCATTTTCAAAAGGTAGGTCTGGCTCGGATAGCTCAACTTTCCCTATACATTTACAGTTTTTCGCTTCACATTTCAATTCCAATAGACGTGTTGGTGAGCCAATATCAGAAAAGGAATCCGTTAGAATATGACCTAAAGAAATATCCTCTAATTGACAGGGTGTCACATAACCGTCTGCCCTTATATACCAAGCCAAATAACCAGGTGTACAAAAATCAGTTGTAAAAGAACTCTCTTCATGCTCCCAATCGATTATATTCAAATGGTGTCCCCATTTATGACGCGCCTGCTGTAACTGGCTTTGAACACGCTGTTCAAACGAAGTTTCTAGCACTTTAAAATTCTTTGTAGCACGCCCAACGGATAATGTCTTACCAGCACGAAAAATAGAGGCATTTGCTTTTGCGCAATGATCAACAACCTCTGCTACCTGATCAGCGTTCATTTCATTGATAGTCATTGCAACAATTACAGGAACATTCACTTCTGCTAATTGCTTAATGGTTTCCATACTCTCTTGAAAAGCACCTTTTCTTCCCCTTAAGGAATCATGAGTGTCACTCTTGCCATCAATGCTAATTTGTACAGATACATTGCCCAAATGACTAAGAAGTTCTACTTCTTCCTGTCTCCAGTTTAAGCCATTGCTAAACACGTTTACATTCGTAAATAATGAACTGGCAGCCATTACAATCTCTTTAAAACCTCTGATTAACTTGGCTTCGCCCCCCGTTAAAGTGACATCAGCTACGCCTTGTGCGGCTAACTTTTGCATCACATTAATCCACTGGGTACATGTTAACTCTTCAGGATAGGGCTTACCGGAACTGGCATAGCAAAAGGAACACCCTAAGTTACAAGCATTTGTTAATTGGAGAGTACAGCTAATGGGCAAATAGGACTGTAAAGATCCAGAAAATTGAATAGGTTGATCCAATAACCCTTGTGTCCAAGCTTCAGTAAAAGGATGGGCACTCAATTCTTCACGCAGCTGATCAGCTGTTAGCTCTTCCTTTTTAACGATTTCCCAGATACGAGCAGTTTTTCTCAAGTTTTTATTCTTAGATAATAAAAATGCAAGCTGAGCTCCTCTTCCACTCAATCTAAAATAATACATTGATTTTCTATCTATCATGACGGCCCCATGAGGCTGTAAATGGATCGCTAGTTCAGGTAAATCGTATTCTGCTAGTTGATTATTTGACATAAATAGACACCCCTTTTGTAGAATAAGGAGCTAGCAATATATGCTTAACTCCTTATGTTATTCATTAAATAGCTCGCATTGCAGGATGTGGCAGTGCACAAACACGTGTCATTGCAATACTCTTTGAGGCCCAGCACCCCATACATCCAGCTGCCTTTACAATTGAAGTACCGCCTGGACGCTTAAGGCTTTTTTTACTCACAGATTCCCATTCTTTTTGGTTTCTTGTCATAAGTAAAACCTCCTCTCAAATTTTGCATAGTGTCAATAGACCCACTTACTATGCACCCTGATATTACCATATGGAAAATGTCGAAGTAAGGGGAATTGTGTAAAATATTCTAAAAATATACTTAAAAGGGTTTTATAGTATTACATTAGAAAGTAATCAAAATAAAAAAGATTGGATATGACAATCCAATCTTTTAGTCCCATAGCGCTCTTCTTATTATTTAATTTGTGACTGATCCAAGCAAAAACTTTTTTCATCATCTACTTCATCAAGACAAGCATTAGAACAACTCATCAACTGAAACCTTATCCTGACACGCCCAAGCATCCACCTCTACCTTAAAAGCAGGAGATGCCAAAGCAACCACATAAATCATCGTCATACAAGGCAAATGGTCACCTAAGAACTGACCAATGATTCGCTTTCGACTTTCAGCTTCAAATTCCCCCACCAGATAAAACACAAGCTTCGTGATATCTTCCACTTTCATATCTCCTGCTTCTACGTTTCGTTTCACATTCTCTAGCGCTAGCTCGAGCTGCTCCAAAGGACTCGCCGGGATTGTCCCATCTACTTCCATCCCTACTTGACCTGATATGGTTAACCACCGCTGTGGTCCTGTTGTCTCTATTTGATGGGTATACGGTGCAACTGGCGTGTGAATCGACTCAGGATTACGTGATGTTTTCATTGATGAAAACCCCTTTTCTGAAAATACAATCAATTTTTATCCATCATACCAAACTTTCTATCGTATTCAGATTTTTATGCTCTTGATGAAAGCCGATTTTCCGTGCACAGCTCCATTTAAAATGAAAATTATCCTTCGCAAAATGATACGGAACAGACTAAAAAGACCCTTTAGATCCGCAAATCAAAAGGGTACATCATGCTATAATTCTTGTTTTCTAAAAAGAAACCATCCAATGAGAAAAAAGAGAACAATCAACATCGATACACCTAAAAAACTGGTAAGAGCATGATCTGAATAGGTCCCTCGGTGGATCATTTCCTCTGCCGCACTTGTCATGCCTTTAGGTGCATACTTCCCCAACGTGTTCTCATAAAACGGAGGAACTGTAAAAAGAATAAGGTTGATCAAAAGAGAAACGCCGCCAGCAGTCACCGATCGCTGAAAGAAAGCCGAGGCACAAATGGTTGACA
This sequence comes from Bacillus pumilus, assembly GCF_024498355.1. GTDB lineage: Bacteria > Bacillota > Bacilli > Bacillales > Bacillaceae > Bacillus > Bacillus pumilus_P. The sequence continues at coordinate 195,024 of NZ_CP101833.1, read as the reverse complement.
CCACAATCAGCAGTAAGTTGGGGTAATACAGAAGTGTTCCTTTTAACACATTGACCCAGTCCACATGCCCAAATTGAATGTCCACATAATAAACAGAGGCCAGCACCGCCACCACCAAACTAAACAAGGTCAGACAGGCATAGGCGCATATTTTTGAAACATAATAACTCGTTCGACTGACCGGTTTCACCATAATCATCGAAGCGACCCCAGAGGCACGCTCTCCCGCGATCGTCCCCATCACGATCATAATCAAGATAAAAACGCCGAGCGAATCGAATTTGCTCAATGCACTTGCTAACGCCTCTCCAGCGCTAGGCTCTGGTATATAAAATGTAGACCCTTCAGGTAAATTAGCTGATTTCGATAAAAGATCAGGCAGCATTTTGAGCGTAATAGGCTGCGTGATCATTAAAATCGTAAAAATGATTGGAACAAATAAGATTTTATAACTAGTGAATAACTCCCTAAATTCCTTTTTGAACATCATCATGAATTCACAACCTTCAAGAAAATATCTTCAAGCGTCAGCTTAGATAATCGATAATTGAGTAGAACACCGCCAGCTTCAGTGATGAGAGCAGGCAGCTCCTTCAATGCCGTTCGTTGATCTTTGACTCGCACCTGATAAGCCTCCCCTGTATCAATGCATTCTTCCACCCAATCCCGCTCTTTTAACAAAGCCACTAGCTCCGCATTCTGTTTTTCTAATTGAAATTCGATCACGGGCTGAATGTAGTCTTCTTTGATCTGTTTCATGGAAGAGGACATCTCAATTTCTCCACTGTTGATCATGATAATATGATCTGCCACTCGTTCAATGTCATCTAAAATATGGGTCGACATAAAGATCAACATCTCATGCTTTAGACGCTCAATCAAGGTCAGGACATCTTTTCTTCCCATTGGGTCAAGTGCGGACACAGGTTCATCTAGGATGAGAACCTTCGGGCTGTTGATGAGTGCTTGCGCAATGGCAAGCCTTTGCTTCATGCCTCCACTATAGCTGCCAATCGCACGATCCTTCGCCTCATCAATGCGGCAAAGCTTCAACAGCTCCTCCGTTTTGGAGCGAATGACTTTTTTCTCTAATTGAAATAACCCGCCAACCCAATGCATCCACTCCTGCCCCGTCATATCCTGATAAAATGCAGGCTGCTGCGGACAATACCCAATCACATGACTGATTTCATTCATGTCCTTTGTCACATCCAAACCCGCAACCTTCACGACGCCAGACGTAGGGCGAGCAAGCCCCGTCAAAATCCGAATCGTCGTTGTCTTCCCCGCTCCATTGGCTCCTAAAAAGCCGACACATCCAACCCCTCCAACAGAAAACGAAACATTTTTTAAAATTTCATGCCGACCATATGATTTCGTCAGCCCATGACACTCCAGCATATTCAAGAAAATTCCCCCTTTTAAGATTGTTTACGGCCAAAAATGAAATACGCAATAGGACCGACACTCGCCACAAACACAATCACCAACGCCCAAACCCACTTCACTTCTCCTCTGATCCTTGATGGATCTCTTTTGAGCAAATCAAACAAACCAATCACCATTAAAATGGCTTGCAGCAAAATGAGAGGTAATATCATTTTCATATCCATCCACGCCACTCCCTTTTCAAACACCAATTTGTTTTGATATCACTTCTTTTGACGACATGAAGAGTGACTTCGTTCAAATGGATTTTATTTTTATTGGTCGAATGATCTATAAGAGGGTGTAAATGATATAAAAAAGCCCAGTGAAGGTGCGTTCACTGGGCTTTCTATTCATTTTAAAATTCTAAACATGGTTAGTTATGCATGCTCTTTCCTAAAAAGCTCTGAGTTTCTTTGAACGGCTTCAAGTCTAATCGTTATTTATGTGCTTATGCTCGTAAAATTTTTTCCATCGCGTTCCCTTTCGCTAACTCATCAATCATCTTATCCATATAACGAATGTTCTGCATAGTATCTTCTACAATGTCCTCCACTCGAACACCACAGATGATTCCTTTAATCAAGCTGCGAGAAGGATGAAGATCAGGGGCCTCAGCGAAAAAGGTTTCAAAGTCTGTCTGTTTAGCCAATTGTATCTGTAACTCTTCTTGACTGTACCCTGTCAACCAACAAATGATTTTATCGACTTCAGCTTTCGTTCGTCCCTTTCTCTCCGCCTTTGCTATATAGAGAGGATAGACTTTTGCAAAACTCATTGTGTAAATTTTGGGTTTGGTCATGTGTTATTCTCTCTTTCTTCATTAATTATTTATACTGCTTTGCCTCCGCAAGGTGTTACTCTCAACTCTCTCATTCATATCATGCCTATTCCTTTTATTTTCAAACCAATTTGGAATTCTATCTTTATTGAACATAGCACATTATCATCCATCGATGATATAAACCTTTGTTATTTTGCTTTTTATTTCCTTCATCTTTTTTTGAAATCCCTATATTTAAGAAATTGAACGATACAAAACCCAAGGAATACACCAATCGTCCTCTGCTTAGGTAGGACCGCCAATCAATAAATAAGAGCTAATAAACAATGCGACATAACCAATCAAGAAAAAACAATTCCCCATTTTTCCTTTTTTAAATATCGAATAAAAATGACATTCCCCCTCGAAAACGATCTATATTTTGTAAAGAAAGCAGCCTTCAAATACTGTAGCACATGAATAAACATCATCCCTTAATAAAAAATCATCGTGCTTTCAAATCTATATGATTCTAGTTCTTTTGACACAAAAATACCCCTTTAGAAAATGATATCTAAAGGGGTATCAAAAATCCGATTTTATTTAAAACCTACTCCACCGTCACACTCTTCGCAAGGTTACGTGGTTTATCCACATCACACCCGCGGTGAAGTGCTGCGTAGTAAGCGATCAGCTGTAATGGGACAACAGATGCAAGTGGTGCAAGTGCTGGGTGTACAGCTGGAAGGACGAAACGGTCGCCTTCGTCTTCTAGGCCTTTCAGTGAGATGACACATGGGTTTGCGCCGCGTGCAATGACTTCTTTGACGTTACCGCGAATGCTGAGGTTCACGTGCTCTTGCGTAGCAAGGGCAATGACCGGTGTACCTTCTTCAATTAACGCAATCGTGCCGTGTTTGAGTTCTCCACCAGCAAATCCTTCTGCTTGGATGTAAGAGATCTCTTTTAGTTTTAGTGAACCTTCAAGGCACACATAGTAGTCAAGTCCTCTTCCGATAAAGAATGCGTTACGTGTCACTGTGAAGAAGTCACGAGCGATTTGTTCCATTTCATCCTTTTGATCGACAAGGGCTTCCATTGCGTTTGCCACAATACCAAGCTCTTTCACAAGATCAAAGTCAAGAGATTGACCATTTAATTCAGCTGCAACGGATGCAAGGATCGCAAGAACAGCGATTTGTGCTGTGTAGGCTTTTGTTGAAGCTACTGCGATTTCTGGTCCTGCATGAAGAAGCAATGTGAAGTCCGCTTCACGAGATAGCGTAGAACCTGGTACGTTTGTGATTGTTAATGCTTTATGACCAAGCTCTTTGACTTGAACAAGTACAGCGCGGCTGTCCGCAGTCTCCCCAGATTGAGAAAGGAAGATGAACAATGGCTTTTTCGATAGAAGCGGCATGTTGTAAGAGAATTCACTTGCTACATGAACTTCTACAGGTACTTTCGCCCAGTTTTCAATATATTGTTTACCGACAAGACCTGCATGGTAGCTCGTTCCACAAGCCACAATGTAAATGCGGTCTGCTTCTGCTACTGCGCTTGCGATATCGCCAGCGACTGACAGCTTGCCGTTTTCGTCTTGATATTCTTGGATGATTTTGCGCATCACAAGCGGCTGTTCATCCGTTTCTTTTAACATGTAGTGAGGATATGTGCCTTTCTCGATGTCGCTTGCATCCAGCTCAGCGATATAAGAAGGACGTGTCATGATATCACCGTCAAGGTTTTTGATGATCACCTCGTCTTTTGTGACAATGACCATTTCTTTATCCATTAATTCCGCATATTCGTTCGTTACTTGAAGCATCGCCATTGCGTCAGATGCCACAACGTTGAAATCTTCTCCGAAACCAACCAATAATGGGCTTTTGTTTTTCGCCACATAGATTGTTTCTTTGTTTTCATTATCGAAAAGGGCAATTGCGTAAGAGCCTTTTAGTTGAAGAAGCGTTTGACGGAAAGCTTCCTCTGTATCAAGACCTCTGCTTACAAATTGTTCGATGACTTGAACAACAACCTCTGTATCTGTGTCGCTTTTAAGTGTGACGTCTTGTAAATATTCGCGTGTCAATTGTACATAGTTCTCGATGACACCGTTATGAACAAGCGTAAAACGGCCAGAATCACTTTGATGCGGATGCGCATTGAGATGACTTGGTACACCGTGTGTTGCCCAGCGTGTATGTCCAATTCCTGCTGTAGATGCCACGTTTACATCAACGACCTCACGAAGCTCAGCGATACGTCCTTTTTCTTTGAACACATGCACGCCTTCTTCGTTTGCCACAGCAATACCTGCTGAGTCATACCCGCGGTACTCAAGCTTCTCTAAGCCTTTTAATAAGATTTCTTTCGCATCATTCTGACCAATATAACCTACGATTCCACACATAAATATTCTTCCTCCCGATCACGTGAAAGGGACAAAGAAAGCCTACTAAAATAGAAGGGACATTTCTTCGTCCCTCTCTACATGTTTATTTTGGGAGATCATGTGTATTCCCTTTGTACAAAGAGTCACCTCTTTGCTTTAAAGAAACACTTACGGCTGTGATCTCTTTTGATCAGCCGGGAGGCATCCGCCGAAAATTCGATAACCTCCATCCTCGTCAACTAAGCATCTGTCGTCCGATCGCTTAGTTCGGGCGCTATCATTATAAGAGTTCCTGAACATCTACCCTGCCTTTCCAGCTAGAATAAAAATCCAATAACACAAGGATGATTGTACTATAAGGTCTGACCTCCGTCAATCACAATTTAGGGGTGATCCCTTTCATTTGAGAAAGCGAGACCTCCATACACTATATGCGATGAGGCTTGTCACGTTCTACAATTGATGTGCTCTCCTATGTATGAAGGCATTAGCAAGTTGCCCTCGCCTATATCATTCGTACAGTTCATTTCACTTATGACGATTATTCGAAAAAAAAGCAAACCGCTGCTTAGCGATTTGCTTTCATCTATTACTCAATACCCATTTCCTCTTTGACAACAGCCGTAATTCGAGCCACATATTCATCACACAGCTCTTTTGTTTTCGCCTCTGCCATCACACGTACAAGCGGCTCTGTTCCAGATGGACGAACAAGAATACGGCCGTCACCGTTCATCTCTTTTTCAACCTCTTGAATCACAGCTTTTACTTTTTCATTTTCTTCCACTTTATATTTATCAGACACCTTCACATTCACTAGAAGCTGCGGGAACTTCTCCATTTCAGCCGCAAGCTCTGATAATGTTTTTCCTGTCGCTTTTAGCGTATTCACAAGCATGATGGCAGAAAGCATGCCGTCACCTGTCGTATTGTAATCAAGGAAAATCAAGTGGCCTGATTGCTCGCCGCCGACATTATAGCCATCCTTTTTCATCGCTTCGACCACATAGCGGTCACCAACAGCGGTTTGGATGCTCTTAATGCCTTGTTTCTCCAACGCTTTATAGAAGCCGAGGTTACTCATGACTGTTGACACGACTGTGTCATCCTTTAATCGGCCTTCACTCTTCAAATAACGTGCACATATGTACATAATTTGATCGCCGTCTACGATATCACCTTTTTCATCGACTGCAATTAAACGGTCACCGTCACCATCAAACGCAAGACCAATATCCGCACCCTTTTCCTTTACAAAAGCAGAAAGTGCCTCTGGATGAGTTGAGCCGACGCCATCATTGATATTCAAGCCGTTTGGTGATGTTCCCATTGTGGACACATCTGCATCTAAATCAGCAAATAAATGTGTCGCAAGAGAAGATGTTGCACCATGTGCACAGTCAAGGGCCACGTGAATGCCTGTGAAATCCTCATCTGCTGTCTGCTTCAAGAATTGCAAGTATTTCTGACCACCTTCAAAGTAGTCATTCATCGTTCCAAGATCGGCTCCAACTGGACGTGGTAATTGATCGACTGGCTGATCCATTAGCTGCTCAATTTCGTTCTCCTGTTCATCTGACAGTTTAAAGCCGTCGCCACCGAAGAATTTAATCCCGTTATCCTGAACTGGATTGTGAGAAGCAGAAATCATGACACCTGCTTCTGCATCCATTGCCTTCGTTAAATAGGACACGCCAGGTGTTGAGATCACACCTAAACGCATCACTTCAGCCCCAATTGAAAGCAAGCCTGCAACGAGTGCTCCTTCTAGCATATGACCAGATACACGTGTGTCTCGTCCAACGAGTACCTTTGGACGTTCTTTATCCTTCGTGAGGACATAGCCGCCAAATCTCCCAATTTTAAATGCGAGCTCTGGCGTTAATTCGCTATTAGCCACACCCCTTACACCATCAGTTCCAAAGTACTTGCCCATGTTTCAATCGCTCCTTTTTTACCATTCAAGAGGGCTCTGTGTCCTCTTTTTTATCTTCTTTCATCCGCTGTCTCTGAATTGATTCCTTCTTTGCTTTATCTTGTGTCGATTCATCTTTTCTCTTCTTTTCCTGACCATCGTCATCAGACGATCGATCCTTTCGATCATTCGTAGAAGCCGGCTGATCTTCCGTGTCAGTAGAGGTAAGTTTCACCTTGACCTTTGATCTCGTTAATGCCCACGTCACGTTTTGAGGACCATTCACTTGCACTTTGACCTCATGTGTTCCTTCGTTCAAGTCCCCCACATTGATATAGGCTTCAATATCTGAAGCCTTTAGTTTATCAATCGCACTCTTTGATCCCTTTGCTGTTAACGTGAGCCGCCCAGAAGACGGGCTCACAAAATCAGAGGTGAGATCCTTGCTCAGACCCACGACAGAGATTGGTACATTATCGATCTTTTTTTCTTCAGCTGTTGCAACCTTCACTTTGATCTTAACGGTTTCAGGCGACACCTTTTTCACACCATCTGGCAGGGGAATGTCGGCATCAATCTCCGTATCATCTTTGATTTTGCTTAGGTCCAGCTTAACGCCATCAATAAAATCAAGTGCATCTAGCACCTTTTGAGAGCCGTACACTGTGACCTCACTCGGACTTGTCTCAATGCTTGAAATACTGATCCCATCCGGTAAGCTGCCCGTCCGCTCAATTTTAAACGGGACCTTCTTGCTTGGACTCGTGATTGGGACCGTAATATCCACTACTGACGGACTCACTTCGACTGGCAGCTCGTTCCCGCTGCTGTCATACACAGTGAGCTTCGCTTCTTTTTCAATCTGTTGATCGACATCCTCTAAGTTCACAAATGCTTTAATGACAGAAATTTTGTCGATTACATCCTTTGAGCCAGTGACAGTCACCTTTTTCGGATTCACAATGGGCTGTTCGGGTGAATAGCCGTCTTTGATTTTATTTTGATTATAAAATTCTGTTTCAACAGGAAATTCAGCTGTCGTTTTTTCTTGTATCGTCACAGTCGTCACAGACGGATTAATTGATAATGTGATTCCCTTTGATACATCTCTTGCCTTCAGCTCCACTTTATGTGTGCCTGTCGTTAAGTTTTGCATATCTGCATAAATTTCAAAATTCTTTGTTTGTCTTGCTGTTTTCACAGCACTTGTTGATCCCTTAATCGTGACATTGACTGTCTGCGGTACACCAGTGACGACGTACTTCTCGTCATCATAATACGCTTTAACAGGAATGTCGGTTAAGGTTGCTTCATCTGTCGTCGATGTTGGGAAAAAGGATTCACCGATTTTTTTCGGCGTGGGCGCTTGCGCTGAATTGACTGCACCATACAGCAATAAAGCGAAGACCAATGCAAGAAACTTTACGGCCCAGCGATTATTCAAAATCTTATCCATTTTTCTTGCCCCTCCAATACCATTTGGTCGAGGAAGCATCTTTGCTGTTCTTACTAAATTCAGCAATCAGCATTTCTTCAAGCGCTTCTTCAGTCAATTCTCGATGGAGATCACCATTTCTTGCGACACTTATGCCGCCTGTCTCCTCAGAGACGATGACGGTTAAGCTGTCTGTCACTTCACTAATACCAACTGCCGCCCGGTGGCGCGTTCCGAGTTCCTTAGAGATAAAAGGACTTTCTGACAGCGGTAAATAACAAGCTGCAGCTGCAATCTCATCACTCTTCATAATGACAGCACCGTCATGAAGCGGGGTATTCGGAATGAAAATATTAATCAGCAGCTCAGAACTCACCTTTGCATTCAAAGGAATTCCTGTCTCTATGTAATCATTCATCCCAGTATCGCGCTCAATTGTCAGCAGCGCTCCTATTCTGCGTTTTGCCATATAGTTAATTGCTTTTGTAATTGCCTCGATCGTTTTCTGCTGCTGTTCCTCTACAGGTGTCCCGCTTCTTGAGAAGAAACGGCCGCGCCCGAGCTGCTCAAGCGCTCTCCTTAGCTCTGGCTGAAAAATAATAATGATCGCAAGGAAACCCCACGTAATCGCTTGGTCCATCAGCCATTGAAGTGTGTTAAGACCGAGATACGCACTTCCCATCCTGACGAGAACAATGACCACAATTCCCTTTAAAAGCTGAACCGCTTTTGTTCCGCGGATGACCATCATTAATTTATATATCACATACCAAACAACGAGTATATCAACAGCATTACCGAGGTACTGCAAAAAAGGAATATCCCCTAAAGCCATTTCCTCGTCCTCCAGAATTTTCAAGTTTCTTCGTGTGATGCATTTTTTTATAAAAAAAGCCTATGTGTAAATACATAGCGAGGCTATTATACCACATTTTATTTCAGCAAGGAAAATAGTTGCCATATATAGCTGGCTGTCTAGTATGCGTGAATCTGAGCAATGATATAGAAAAAGAGCAGCCCCTAAGAGACTGCTCCATGCTGTTTGATTTACTTTTACTCCTCTGGCCCAATGACCCGCATCACGTTTTGTGCTGTGGATTTCATTTTGTACCAGATCCAATCAAACACTTCATTAATTTCATTGATTTGACCAGTGACTTGTCCGGCAGAAGCAGTCAGCTGTTCCCCATTGACGACTGTGACATTTCCATCAACCTTGCCTTCTACAATCAGCTTGCCATTTTTGACAGTGACATCACCTTTGACGGTTTCCCCTTTAGGTACGGTCACTGTATCATTTTCAACCACGAGATTCGGCTGCTTTGACACACTGAAATTATGATCAGTATTCCAGCTTGTAAACAGACTGCCTCCCATCAAAATGAGAAAGAGGGCAGCGGCTACGATCAGCGGGTGAGCTTTGATCCATCTTTGAACCGAGACACGCTTTTTCTCCTTTGGAAGACCTGCCATCACCTTTGCAGTGAAATCAGAAGGTGCTTCTATATGAGATGTACTCTGCACTAGCGCAATGGATTTCTCAATTTGTTGAAAATGAGTACGGCACTCCTCACACGATTGCAGATGGCTTTTTAATTCTTTTTCGTCTTGGGGCTCAATGTCCCCGTCTAAATACTGATGCATAAGCAGGACGATTTTTTCCTGACAGCTCATCAAAATCACCTCACTCAAAGGTCTCTCAACTGTTTCCGGAGAGCCTCTCTACCCCTGTGTATTCTCGTTTTCACTGTACCAACTGGTATATTCAGAATCTCACTAATTTCTTTTAACGAGAGTTCATCAATATACTTTAATACGATGACTGAACGATATTTATCGGGTAATCTTAGAATTTTTTGCTGAATGGTACTCGATAACTCAAGAGACACCACCTCATCCTCTGGCAAAATGCCATCAGCAGCAATTTGAGAATACATATTCAGTCCTTCTGTTCCTGCCACCTCTGCATCTAAATAATAATCCGGCTTTTTTTTGCGAATACGGTCGATGGTCAGGTTGGTTGCAATGCGGTACAGCCACGTGGAAAACTTACGATTCACATCAAAGCTCTCAATATTCACATAGGCACGAATAAACGCCTCCTGCGCAATATCCTCTGCTTCGTGTGCATTCCCAAGCATACGGTAGCACAGCTGATAAATTTTGTCTTTATACAGGTCTACGATGTCTGTAAATGCGTTCTGGTCGCCTTTTTTCACTTGCTTAATTCTCTTTTTGATCATTGTGTCCATAGTATATTCAACCTCTGCCTTCACCGGTCTTTATGTATACGAACCTCTTTCCAAAAGGTTTCATTCTCCTCTAAAAAATAGTGTAACAAATTTTTGACAGCGTGTTACGCTTATTAGCCAGTAAAAACCTTAATATATCCTTAAATTTCCCCAAAATAAAAAAAACGGGAACAAGTCCCGCTCTACAATAACTTTTCACCCATTAAAGAACCAATTAAAGCAACAGCCGCTTCTGCTGTTTTATTTTTCTCATCTAATACTGGATTTACCTCCACAAATTCGGCTGAAGTTAAAATACCTGCTTCCTCTAAAAGCTCCATTGCAAGGTGACTCTCACGATAACTAATGCCGCCTGCCACAGGAGTTCCTACACCCGGGCATTCCGCTGGATCTAGCCCATCTAAATCAAGTGATAGGTGGACACCATCTGTTCTTTCCTTTAAATACAAAATTGCTTCCTCCATCACCCTTGTCATCCCTAAACGATCAATTTCATGCATCGTATACACCTTCATACCTTTTTCTCTAATCAACTGCCGCTCTCCTTCATCTAAGGAACGAGCACCAATTAATACGACATTTTCGGGTTTCAATTTAGGAGAATAACCACCAATGTTCGTTAAATCAGCATGCCCAAGGCCAAGACTGACAGCAAGCGGCATGCCATGAATATTTCCAGAAGGAGAAGTTTCCTCCGTATTTAAATCACCGTGTGCATCATACCAAATGACACCCAAGTTTTCATAATGCTTAGCTACACCGGCAAGTGTGCCAATCGCAATGCTGTGATCACCGCCTAAAATCAATGGAAACGAACCTGACTGCACAATACTGTCAACCTTTTCAGCAAGCAGCTGATTGGCACCAGCATTCTCCGTTAGATTTTTTAATTTTTCACTTGTATATAAACCTTTCTCATCGTCCCTTTGCTCGACTGGAATATCCCCGAGATCCTCCACATCAAATGAGAGCGATTCCAATTTTTCTTTTACGCCAGCACATCGAATCGCACTCGGCCCCATATCGACGCCCCTTCTCGTTTGACCCAAGTCCATCGGAACCCCGACAATCGTGACCCTCTTTTGATCTCCCATATGTACATCCCCTTTCTGTTCATGCCTATATTTTACTTTCTCGATGCCTCCTGACTCAACTCGACAACATTTTGAATAGTTATACATTCCCTCTGCTAACATAAAAAAAGACACCTTTTTCAAAAAGGTGTCTTAACTGGGCTAGCTGGATTCGAACCAACGCATGACGGAGTCAAAGTCCGTTGCCTTACCGCTTGGCTATAGCCCAAAAATGGTGGAGGGGGGCGGATTCGAACCGCCGAACCCGGAGGGAGCGGATTTACAGTCCGCCGCGTTTAGCCACTTCGCTACCCCTCCACATATGGAATTGATAAAGAAAAAACAGTGCCGGCAAGAGGACTTGAACCCCCAACCTACTGATTACAAGTCAGTTGCTCTACCAGTTGAGCTACACCGGCATATGGTGGAGGATGACGGGCTCGAACCGCCGACCCTCTGCTTGTAAGGCAGATGCTCTCCCAGCTGAGCTAATCCTCCACATCATGGTGACCCGTACGGGATTCGAACCCGTGTTACCGCCGTGAAAGGGCGGTGTCTTAACCGCTTGACCAACGGGCCAGTTTGTTAAGTTTACTGTTTCCGTGAAGCTGACAAAAGTTATTATATACAGGTTGTCCCCCTTTTGTAAAGGGGAATTTTATTTTTTTTATTTTCTAATAATTAACCACCTTGCAGCACGACATTTTACTTGAAATATAATTTCAGTATTTAAATATAATGTTGAAATTTCATATCATACTCAATATACTGAAAATGAAGAAATAAGGAGGTATGTCACATGCAGCCATCTCAACTGCGTTCTTTGACAACAGAATCAAGAAACCCTAACACAATGGGAATTTCACAAGCAGATCCGCTCGAAATGCTCCAAATGATCAATGAAGAAGATATGAAAGTCGCTCAAGCGGTCAATCGTGTACTTCCACATGTGAAAACAGCAAGTGACTTCGCCTATGAATCCATCTCGAATGGAGGCAGACTCATTTATTTAGGCGCTGGAACAAGCGGCAGAATTGGCGTGATGGACGCTGTTGAATGTCCACCAACCTATAGCGTCTCACCTGATGTCATTGTAGGCATCATGGCAGGTGGGGACTCCGCGTTTTCACACGCTGCCGAAGATGTGGAAGACAGTGAAGAAGCCGGCAAACAGGATTTAGTACACATCCACCTCACGTCAACAGATACTGTCGTCGGCATTGCCGCTAGCGGTAGGACGCCCTATATCATCGGTGCTTTAAACTACGCAAGATCCATCGGAGCAAAAACAGTAGCCCTCAGCTGCAATGAACAAGCAGAAATTAGCGAGCTGGCAGACTGCGCCATTGAAGTCGTCGTTGGACCTGAAGCCATCACCGGGTCAACACGAATGAAAGCCGCATCCGCTCATAAAATGATTTTAAATATGCTTTCCACCTCTGTCATGATCAGACAAGGCAAAGTATATGAAAACCTGATGGTTGATGTAAAAGTCAGCAATCATAAATTAAAAGAACGCGCCATCACCATCATTCAACATGTGACAAACGCTTCCTACGAACAAGCCGTGAAAACACTTGAAGCGGCAGATTTAGAAGTCAAAACCGCCATCGTCATGCTCCAAACAAACACAGACAAGAAAACAGCCAAGAATTTACTCAACAAAGCGAATGGTCATATCGACAAAGCCATCTCACATCATCAATCCTAAAGGAGGCAGAGCTCATGTCAGCAGGTGGACTCTCCCTAATACACACAATGAAAGCAAAGCTCCCCCAATCTGAAAAAATCATTGCAGACTATATCCTTGCCCATCCTGACAAAGTCATTAAGAGCACAGTACACGAGATCAGTCAGGCAGCCGGTGCAAGCAGCTCTGCAGTCATCCGCCTTTGTAAATCTCTCGGACTAGATGGCTATCACGATTTAAAAATGCGGATTGCTGGAGACTTAATGCATGACGATAAACAAGGCTACCGAGATATCGAACAAGATGAACCACTTCAATCCATTATTCAAAAAACAGCAGGAAACTCGATTCAATCGATTAAGGATACTGCCTCTATTTTAAATGCAGATACTTTAGAAAAGGCCGTTCAATTGCTGCTACATGCAAATCAAATCCATTTTATCGGTGTTGGTGCATCTGGCATCGTCGCAGCTGACGCACAGCAGAAATTTCTCAGAATCAATTATGCAGCCACAGCCTTTACTGACATGCATATCGCATCCACCGTCATCGCAAATGCAGGAAAGAACGACATTGTTTTCGGTATATCCTTTTCTGGAGAAACGTTAGACATCATTCAAGCCCTTCAGCTCGCAAAAGAAAATCAAGTGAAAACCATTGCCTTAACGCATCCAGGTCATACAAGCGTTTCTGCTTTATGTGACGTTCACCTATCGACGTCCGGTTCCAATGAAGCACCTTTTCGCAGTGCTGCCACTTCCTCTAGAATGGCACAGCTCTACTTAATTGATGTCTTGTTCCTCAGTTTAGCTTCCCGTCAATATGAAGAGACAGCGCAGTATATTGACAAGACAAGGCATGCCATCCGCTCCATGAAACGAAAACCAAAGGGGGATTCAACATGAGTCATCAAAAGAAATATCAGCAGTTAGCGAAAGATATTCTTTCGCTCTGTGGTGGTTCTGAAAATATCTCTTCCCATACACATTGTATGACACGTCTCCGAATTACACCGATCGATGATGAAAAAGTTCAAATCACAGCGATCAAAGAACTTGATGGCGTCATTGGCGTCGTCGAGGCGGAAACGCTTCAAATCATTTTAGGCACTGGCGTTGTCAACCAAGTATCAAGTGCGTTTGAACAGCTGCTAAAAGCCTCTGGTTCATTTGACTTGAACAACGAAGCACAAAAAAACAAGCAAGCCATTTCACAAAAGAACCGCACACCGTTCAAGCTGTTCTTACGACGGATTGCCAGCATTTTTATCCCTATCATTCCAGCACTGGTTGCGTCAGGCCTCATTACTGGTATTACAAAAGCAATCGTGCAAGCGGGCTGGCTTGATGCAAAATCTCAAGCTGCGATCATTTTAACCGTTATTGGTTCAGGCTTGTTCGCTTATCTTGGGATATTAGTCGGAACAAATGCCGCAAAGGAATTTGGAGGCTCTCCCGCATTAGGCGCTTTAGCTGGTATTCTCATTATTAACCCAGCCTCCGCAGATATTATGTTATTTGGCACAAATATTCTACCAGGCAGAGGCGGACTCATCGGTGTTCTTCTTGCCGCCATCTTTATGGCCTTTGTTGAGACCCGAATTAGACGCTTCGTCCCGCAGTCACTCGATATCATCGTCACACCAACCATCACATTACTCATTACTGGAATTTTTACGTACATCGTCTTCATGCCAGTCGGCGGATTTATATCTGATGCCATCACCTCAGGACTCACTTATCTATTAAACATGGGCGGTATTTTCGCCGGATTTGTTCTTGGTGCGACCTTCCTTCCACTTGTAGTAACAGGACTTCACCAAGGACTGACACCTATTCATATGGAACTCATCAATTCAATTGGAGATGACCCGCTTCTGCCAATTCTCGCTATGGGAGGCGCAGGACAGGTCGGTGCGGCATTTGCCATTTATATGAAAACAAAAAAGAAAAAGCTCAAAAGAGCCATTGCAGGTGGACTTCCTTCAGGAATGCTTGGTATTGGTGAACCACTCATTTTCGGTGTCACACTACCACTAGGAAGACCATTTCTCACTGCTTGTCTCGGTGCTGGAATCGGCGGAGCATTTCAAGCCTACTTCCAAATCGCCACTAAAGCAATTGGGGTATCAGGTCTTCCATTAACCTTTATCGTTCACGCGCATCAAATGCTTCTTTACTTAATTGGACTATTCATTGCATATGTCGCTGGATTTATCTTCACATACTTATTTGGCTTTCATGATGATATGGCTGTTGAATTCGAGGAAACCAATCAATAAGGAGGTCTAGCTCTTGAAGAAATGTTTTCTTTTGATGACATGTCTGTTCATGCTCCTTGGGCTACCAGTACAAACATTTGCAACCAGCTCCCATCCTGTATCGTCTTTGTCTAAAACAGCACCTGAAGAATATCCCGTCTTAAAAAAAGCAAAACGACCAGAACAAGTAGGTTTTTCTTCCAGGCAGCTTAGGAAGGTTGATCAAATGATTCAAAACGATATCAAAGCAGGATTTCCAGGAGCCGCGCTCATCATCATCAAGGATGGTAAGATCGTCCATCAAAAAGCCTATGGCTACAGGCAAAAATACGAAGGGTCTAACGAACTCAAATCGTATAAGAAAATGAAAAAGAACACGCTGTTCGACCTGGCATCCAATACAAAAATGTACGCCACCAACTATGCCCTGCAAAAGCTCGTATACGAACAAAAACTAGATGTGAATGAAAAAATACAATCCATCCTGCCAGACTTTCAAGATGAACCAGATGCAAAGGTCACCGGCAAAGATCAGCTTCGGGTAAAAGATCTCCTCACACATTCTGCCGGTCTCCCATCCAGTGTCTTATTTTATAGCAAAGAAGCAGCTGGCTCTTTTTTCTCTCAAGATAGACAAACAACCATGAAATGGCTGCCTAAGGTGCCTCTACAATACGAGCCAGGTACCCAGCATATTTATAGTGATATTGATTACATGCTTTTAGGCATGATCATCGAGAAAAAAACAGGAATCCCTCTTGATCAATATGTAGAGTCTACGATCTATCGGCCGCTAGGTCTCAAGCATACAATGTTCAATCCGCTGCAAAAAGGATTCAAGCCCAAGCATTTTGCAGCAACTGAACGTTTAGGCAATACGCGAGATGGTGTGATCGATTTTGAAAACATTCGACGATACACCCTGCTAGGAGAAGTACACGATGAGAAAGCATATTACTCAATGGCTGGTGTCTCCGGCCATGCTGGACTTTTCTCTAACACCTCAGATATGGCGGTGCTGCTCCAGCTGATGCTCAACAAAGGAGGCTATGGGAAAACAACCATCTTTGACCAAGCTTCTATCGATCTCTTTACAACATCCTCAGACACGAACCCAACTTACGGGCTAGGCTGGCGGAAAAACGGCAATACTGACATGGAATGGATGTTTGGAAAATATGCAAGTAACGAAGCCTATGGACATACAGGCTGGACCGGAACGATGACGTTGATTGATCCAAAACACAATCTAGGTATCGCTTTGCTGACAAATAAGAAACATTCACCTGTCGTTTCACCTGAAACCAACCCTAATCAATTCGAAGGTGATCTTTTCCCAACTGGTACTTATGGAAGCATCATGACCGCAATCTACGAATCTTTTAAGTAAAAGGAGGAATTCGATGTTAAAATCTCTCTTCCCCGCTACTCTGGTTTTTGCCCTGCTAACCTCTTCCATTCCAACGGAAAAGATTAGCTCTGCCTCTCTTCCAACCGCAAAACAAATGGTGGAAGACATGTCACTGGATGAAAAGATTGGCCAAATGCTCATGCCAGACTTTCGCAATTGGCAAGCAAAAGGTGAATCCGCGCCTAAAGGCTTAACAAAGATGAATCAAGAAGTATCCCATCTTGTAGAGAAATATCATCTAGGCGGTGTCATCTTATTTGCAGAGAATGTCGTTGATACGAAACAAACCGTCAAACTCACTCATGAATTTCAAAAAGCATCGCCAAATATTCCTTTACTCATTTCAATTGATCAAGAAGGCGGAATCGTCACAAGACTACAAAAGGGAACACATTTCCCAGGAAATATGTCGATTGGTGCCTCTAGAAGCAGGAAAAATGCATACGACACAGGAAAAATCATCGGAAAGGAATTAAACGCCTTAGGTATCAATACAAACTTCTCTCCTGTTCTTGATGTGAATAATAACCCAAACAACCCCGTCATTGGTGTCCGTTCCTTTAGCTCTGACCCTGCACTTGTCACTAGACTTGGCCTTCAAACCATGAAAGGACTTCAAAAGGAAAAGACCATTTCCACACTAAAGCATTTCCCGGGACATGGTGATACAGCCGTCGATAGTCACTACGGCTTGCCGCTCGTAGAACATGACCTAGATCGTTTAAAAAAGGTTGAGCTGTATCCATTTCAACAAGCAATCAACGCAGGTGCGGATATGGTTATGACCGCTCATGTTCAATTTCCTGCCATTGATGACACGACCTATCAAAGTAAAAAAGATGGCGAGGACATCATGGTTCCAGCTACCTTATCTAAAAAAGTGATCACACACTTATTAAAAGAAGAGATGGGCTTTCAAGGAGTTGTTGTGACTGATGCTCTAAATATGAAGGCGATTGCAGATAACTTCGGACAGGAAGAAGCCGTGGTCATGGCCATTAGAGCAGGAGTCGACATTGCCCTCATGCCAGCGCCTGTCACATCTCTAAAAACCGAGAAAAACCTAGAAAATGTGTTTAATGCTTTAAAACGAGCCGTTCTATCAAACGAAATTCCGATGTCTCAGATCAACCAATCTGTCGAAAAAATCCTTCAATTGAAGATCAAGCGCGGCATCATTTCCACTAAAAAGCCAGTAAGTCTTGAGAAAAAAATCAAAAAAGCCACTCAACTCGTTGGTAAAAAGTCGCACCGGAAAGCTGAACAAAAAATAGCCCGTGAAGGAATCACTCTACTTAAAAACAACGACAAGACCTTACCTTTTCAACCTAAAAAGAATGACCAAATCGTGCTCATGGCACCCTATGAAGATCAAACAAAAGCAATGTCTGTCACCATAGAAGCTCTGATCACACAAAAAAAAATCAAGCCTGTACGTACCCAATCATACGCTTTTGCAGATAAAACCTTCTCCAAAGAAACAGCCAAACTGATTCAAGATGCTGACTATGTCATTACCGGCTCTTACGTTGTCCAAAATGACCCAGCTGTGAATGATGGCGTGATTGATGACAATGTACAGGACCCGAAGAAATGGGCAACCGCCTTCCCTCGTGCTGTCATGAAAGAAGCAAAATCACAAAACAAAAAAATGGTCATCATGAGTCTTAGAAACCCATATGATGCTGCTAATTTCGAGGAAGCCGATGCCTTACTGGCTGTTTACGGTTTTAAAGGCTATGCAAACGGACAATTCAACCAACCGAATATTCCTGCTGGACTAGAAGTGATATTTGGAGCGGCATCACCTAAAGGGAAATTGCCAGTCGCTATCCCATCTGTCACTCATCCGAATCAAACCCTTTACCCATTTGGCTATGGGCTCAACTTGAAAGGGAAACAGATCAAATAGGAGGGATTCTCTTGAAAAAGACAGGAAGCTTGATACTCGCGAGCATTCTCATGATGAGCACATTGACCGCCGCCTCCCCCCCAGATCAAGGACGAACAGACACAAAAGGAAAAAAAGCAGCAGTCAAAACAGGCATCGAAACATTACTCTCAAGTAATCTCTCATGGCTAAAAGAGAAAAAGGTAGGGCTTATTACGAATCCTACCGGCGTTGATGCAAACATGAAAAGCAGTGTCGATCTCCTATTTGAACATCCAAATATTAAGCTCACTGCTCTATATGGACCTGAACACGGCGTACGCGGCGATGCACAAGCAGGAGAAGGCGTCGAATCCTATACCGATGAAAAAACAGGCCTGCCTGTTTACTCTCTCTATGGAAAAACAAGAAAACCAACTCCTGATATGCTCAAAAATGTAGATGTGCTGCTATTTGATATTCAAGACGTTGGCGCTCGATATTACACCTATATTTACACGATGGCCTACGCGATGGAAGCCGCTAAGGAAAACAATATCCCATTTGTTGTCCTAGACCGTCCAAATCCCATAGGCGGGCTAAAAGTAGAAGGACCTGTATTAGAACCCGAACACTCCTCATTTGTGGGTCTTTATCCAATACCATTAAGACATGGAATGACCACTGGGGAGCTCGCAAATATGTTTAACAAAGAGTTTCATATCAATGCTGATGTAACAGTCATCAAAATGAAAAATTGGAAGCGATCCATGACGTTCGATGACACGAAGCTGCCGTTCGTCCTTCCTTCACCTAACATGCCGACAGTTGATAGTACCTTTGTATATCCAGCCACAGGATTAATTGAAGGCACAAACGTCTCGGAAGGCAGAGGAACGACAAAACCGTTTGAGCTCATTGGCGCTCCATATATCAATAGCAACGAGCTAGCGGATCATTTAAATCAGCTAAAGCTAAAAGGCGTTCAATTTAGACCCGTTTCATTCACCCCTACCTTTTCAAAACATGCCGGGACTCTTTCTCACGGTGTGCAGCTATATGTCACAAACCGCTCTTCATTTGAAGCTGTGAAAACGGGGTTATCCATCATCAAAGCGATCCATGATTTGTATCCTAATGACTTTCAGTTCCTTCAAACAGGCAGCTTTGATAAACTGATCGGGAATGGTTGGGTCAAAGAGGAAATCAATAAAGGCACTTCAGTCAAACACATCATGAAACGCTATCATCATGATCTCAAAACGTTCGAAAAGAAACGGAAAAAATATCTCATCTATTAACTCGCAAAAAACCTCCATACTTTGAGATGGAGGTTTTTTCATGATAAAGATTTAGTCATAGCAGGTGTTTTCAGCTCAAAACGATTGAGTAAAAAACCAAACAAGGCAGCAAGCACTTGCTGAAACAGCATGCCAATCACAACAGGGACAGCGACAGCAGGCGGGAAAAAGCTAGTGGCAAGTACAGCTCCCGCACTAATATTTCGCATGCCACCTGTATACACAATGGCCACAATCTCCCCTTGAGTACATTTCATCGCCTTTCCAATCAACCATGCAAAGGCATATCCACTCATCGCAATGAGAAACACAATCGCTGCTTTACTAAAAATGGCGGCATCCAGTTCACGCAAGTATGGAGCGACAACAGAGCTGTTAATCGAGACCACAACAAACAAGCCTATTTTTGAAAAAGGTGATAGGGTCTGGCTGATCGTTTTCGTCACCGCTGGCTTTGCAAACTGATGAACGAGCATTCCTAAAATAGATGGAAGCACCACCATACCAAACAACCCTTTCATGATGGCCACAATATCCATATGAACCTGTGTACCGACGAAGAGTGACAGGCTGGCCGGCACGATAATTGGCGAAAGCAGTGTATCAATTAAAATGATGGATAAGGTTAACCCAACATTTCCTTTATACATCGCCGCCCAAATTAAACTAGAAACACCTGTCGGAATCACCATCGCAAGTGTCAAGCCGGTGATCGTCATGGAATCACCCGCAAATATCAAATGCCCCGCTGACCAAGCATAAAGGGGCATCAATACATGCAAAATCATAAACGATAAAATCAAAGGCAATGGGTGCATCACCGTATGCTTTAAAGCTGAAAAAGAAGCAGACAAACTCCCTGCAAATGTCATAACGGCAAATACCCATGGCACCAAAAACGCAAAATCCTTTAAATAGGCCGCCAATAATACACCAATTAACACACTAATAGGCGTAATGAGCGGCATCATCCGGCCGAGCACTTGGTTCAAACGCACAAGCATGCCGGCCACCTCCATCCTTCACATTCTTCCCTTTTCTATTGTAACAAACAGAAAGACCTTTTTAAGAACCCATCACCTGCTTCACAAGCTTTTGACTAGATGTATCCATTCCAACTACGTCTACTTGCACACCAGCTGCTCGATATTTTTCCTTCACACGTTCAATTGCTGCCACGCCTGATTCATCCCATATACGCGCTTCAGACAAATCAATCACAACGGATTGAAGATCTTTCCCCTGATGGAATGCTGAAATCAAGTCAGTGACTGAAGCAAAGAAAATTTGCCCCTTAATTCGGTAAACCCAAGTACCTGCTTGGCTTTCTGTAGAGGTAATATGAAGCTTTGATATTTTAGCCACAAAGAAAACCGCACTAAGCAGCACACCTGCAAAAACACCCTTTGATAAATCATGAGTCAACACCACAGTCACGACCGTGACAAGCATCACAATAGAATCTGTTTTCGGGTTCTTTTTTAGCTGCTGGAATGAACTCCAATCAAAGGTACCAATCGAAACCATGATCATCACAGCCACAAGAGCAGCCATCGGAATTTGAACCACCACATCACCCAATACAAAAATCAGCACCATTAAAAATGCACCTGCTACAAAGGTAGAAAGCCGGCCTCTTCCGCCAGCCTTTGTATTAATCACAGATTGACCAATCATCGCACACCCAGCCATACCTCCAAAGAATCCCGCAACCACATTGGCGATTCCTTGGCCTCTCGCTTCTTTGTTTTTACGACTAGACGTCTCCGTCATATCATCTACAATCTGTGCTGTTAAAAGAGATTCAAGTAAACCAACCATCGCAAGTGCTAAAGAATAAGGAAAAATGATAGCAAGTGTCTCCCAGCTAAACGGCACATTTGGGATAAGAAAAGCAGGCAAAGAACTAGGAAGCTCTCCCATATCTCCGACCGTTCTGACATCAATATGCCCAAATACAGCAATCATCGTTATCACAATAATCGCAATGAGTGGAGAAGGGATTACTTTTGTGATCATCGGCAATACATAAATGATCAGCAAAGCACCACCCGTCATCATAAACATAGCCATTGATTCTCCAACGAAATGTGGAAGCTGAGCCATGAAGATCATAATCGCCAATGCATTCACAAAACCTACCATCACGGACCTAGGAATAAATTTCATCAATCGAGAAACACGGCACAACCCAAATACAATTTGAATCAGACCTGTTAAAATCGTAGCTGCAAACAAATACTGCAATCCATGGTCTGCAATCAAGTTAACCATGACCAGGGCCATTGCACCTGTAGCAGCTGAAATCATGCCTGGCCGTCCACCAACAAACGAAATCACAATCGCAATACAAAACGAAGCATATAATCCGATCTTCGGATCAACGCCCGCAATAATCGAAAACGCAATGGCCTCAGGAATCAAAGCCAGGGCCACTAAAATACCCGCCAATACATCCTGGCGCACATATCCAAACCATTCTTGCTTTACAAATAAATCTTTCAAACCATCTACTCCTTTTTATATACATACCGTACATCGAAATAGAAGAACAACGAAACCTGGAGATAAAGAAAGGAAAAACAAACAACACTACTTTCGGGGAAAAAGAGGAACGTACAGAGTCTTTTGTTAGAGAGGCTTTTATCACTTTAGTAAGAATAAAAGAAATCAGCTGAAGAATCAAGAACAAAAAGAGGGGTTATATAGAAAGCTAATACAAAAATATTCCATTCATATCGATCCATTCATTTTTCTATTTACATCAGTCTACTCGTAATCGAGCGAGTTCAATTTAATTTAAAACAAACAAAAAAAGCCTTCTCATCATCGAGAAACCTTAAGATTTACCATTATTATTAGAGGAAAGCTTCCAAGCGGGCTCGAACCGCTGACCTCTTCCTTACCATGGAAGTGCTCTACCTACTGAGCTATGGAAGCATGGCTCCGCAGGTAGGACTCGAACCTACGACCGATCGGTTAACAGCCGATAGCTCTACCACTGAGCTACTGCGGAATGATAAAGTAACTTCTTCCATTGGAAGGATATAAACAAAAAGCTTGGCGGCGTCCTACTCTCACAGGGGGAAACCCCCAACTACCATCGGCGCTGAAGAGCTTAACTTCCGTGTTCGGTATGGGAACGGGTGTGACCTCTTCGCTATCGCCACCAAACCTGATGGAGAGAATGTTCTCTCAAAACTAGATAACAACGTTCATGCTTCACATTAGAATATAGGTTAAGTCCTCGATCTATTAGTATCTGTCAGCTCCACGTGTCACCACGCTTCCACCTCAGACCTATCAACCTGATCATCTTTCAGGGATCTTACTTCCTTGCGGAATGGGAAATCTCATCTTGAGGGGGGCTTCATGCTTAGATGCTTTCAGCACTTATCCCGTCCGCACATAGCTACCCAGCGATGCCCTTGGCAGAACAACTGGTACACCAGCGGTGCGTCCATCCCGGTCCTCTCGTACTAAGGACAGCTCCTCTCAAATTTCCTGCGCCCGCGACGGATAGGGACCGAACTGTCTCACGACGTTCTGAACCCAGCTCGCGTACCGCTTTAATGGGCGAACAGCCCAACCCTTGGGACCGACTACAGCCCCAGGATGCGATGAGCCGACATCGAGGTGCCAAACCTCCCCGTCGATGTGGACTCTTGGGGGAGATAAGCCTGTTATCCCCGGGGTAGCTTTTATCCGTTGAGCGATGGCCCTTCCATGCGGAACCACCGGATCACTAAGCCCGACTTTCGTCCCTGCTCGACTTGTAGGTCTCGCAGTCAAGCTCCCTTGTGCCTTTACACTCTGCGAATGATTTCCAACCATTCTGAGGGAACCTTTGGGCGCCTCCGTTACATTTTAGGAGGCGACCGCCCCAGTCAAACTGCCCACCTGACACTGTCTCCCTGCCCGATAAGGGCAGCGGGTTAGAAGGTCAATACAGCCAGGGTAGTATCCCACCGATGCCTCCACCGAAGCTAGCGCTCCGGTTTCCAAGGCTCCTACCTATCCTGTACAAGCTGTACCAACATTCAATATCAGGCTGCAGTAAAGCTCCACGGGGTCTTTCCGTCCTGTCGCGGGTAACCTGCATCTTCACAGGTACTATAATTTCACCGAGTCTCTCGTTGAGACAGTGCCCAGATCGTTGCGCCTTTCGTGCGGGTCGGAACTTACCCGACAAGGAATTTCGCTACCTTAGGACCGTTATAGTTACGGCCGCCGTTTACTGGGGCTTCAATTCGCACCTTCGCTTACGCTAAGCGCTCCTCTTAACCTTCCAGCACCGGGCAGGCGTCAGCCCCTATACTTCGCCTTACGGCTTCGCAGAGACCTGTGTTTTTGCTAAACAGTCGCCTGGGCCTATTCACTGCGGCTTCTCGGGGCTTTAACACCCTAAGAAGCACCCCTTCTCCCGAAGTTACGGGGTCATTTTGCCGAGTTCCTTAACGAGAGTTCTCTCGATCACCTTAGGATTCTCTCCTCGCCTACCTGTGTCGGTTTGCGGTACGGGCACCTCTCACCTCGCTAGAGGCTTTTCTTGGCAGTGTGGAATCAGGAACTTCGCTACTAAATTTCGCTCGCCATCACAGCTCAGCCTTTACGGGAAACGGATTTGCCTATTTCCCAGCCTAACTGCTTGGACGCGGATATCCAATACCGCGCTTACCCTATCCTCCTGCGTCCCCCCATTGCTCAAATGGTGAGGAGGTGGTACAGGAATATCAACCTGTTGTCCATCGCCTACGCCTTTCGGCCTCGGCTTAGGTCCCGACTAACCCTGAGCGGACGAGCCTTCCTCAGGAAACCTTAGGCATTCGGTGGACGGGATTCTCACCCGTCTTTCGCTACTCATACCGGCATTCTCACTTCTAAGCGCTCCACCAGTCCTTCCGGTCTGGCTTCACAGCCCTTAGAACGCTCTCCTACCACTGTTCGTAAGAACAGTCCGCAGCTTCGGTGATACGTTTAGCCCCGGTACATTTTCGGCGCAGAGTCACTCGACCAGTGAGCTATTACGCACTCTTTAAATGGTGGCTGCTTCTAAGCCAACATCCTGGTTGTCTAAGCAACTCCACATCCTTTTCCACTTAACGTATACTTTGGGACCTTAGCTGGCGGTCTGGGCTGTTTCCCTTTCGACTACGGATCTTATCACTCGCAGTCTGACTCCCAAGGATAAGTCATCGGCATTCGGAGTTTGACTGAATTCGGTAACCCGGTAGGGGCCCCTAGTCCAATCAGTGCTCTACCTCCGAGACTCTTACCTTGAGGCTAGCCCTAAAGCTATTTCGGAGAGAACCAGCTATCTCCAGGTTCGATTGGCATTTCACCCCTACCCACACCTCATCCCCGCACTTTTCAACGTGCGTGGGTTCGGGCCTCCATTCAGTGTTACCTGAACTTCACCCTGGACATGGGTAGATCACCTGGTTTCGGGTCTACGACCACGTACTCATGCGCCCTATTCAGACTCGCTTTCGCTGCGGCTCCGCATCTTCTGCTTAACCTTGCACGGGATCGTAACTCGCCGGTTCATTCTACAAAAGGCACGCCATCACCCGTTAACGGGCTCTGACTACTTGTAGGCACACGGTTTCAGGATCTATTTCACTCCCCTTCCGGGGTGCTTTTCACCTTTCCCTCACGGTACTGGTTCACTATCGGTCACTAGGGAGTATTTAGCCTTGGGAGATGGTCCTCCCGGATTCCGACGGAATTTCACGTGTTCCGCCGTACTCAGGATCCACTCTGGAGGGAATGACATTTCAGTTACAGGGCTGTTACCTTCTCTGGCGGGCCTTTCCAGACCTCTTCGCTTATATCATTCCTTTGTAACTCCGTATAGAGTGTCCTACAACCCCAAGAGGCAAGCCTCTTGGTTTGGGCTGTTCCCGTTTCGCTCGCCGCTACTTAGGGAATCGCATTTGCTTTCTCTTCCTCCGGGTACTTAGATGTTTCAGTTCCCCGGGTATGCCTTCTCATACTCTATGTATTCAAGTATGGATACTACTCCATTACGAGCAGTGGGTTTCCCCATTCGGAAATCTCCGGATCAAAGCTTGCTTACAGCTCCCCGAAGCATATCGGTGTTCGTCCCGTCCTTCATCGGCTCCTAGTGCCAAGGCATCCACCGTGCGCCCTTTCTAACTTAACCATTTCTTACTTTAGAAAGAATCACTATGTGTGATGAACTTTGCATTGCATTCAATGTGAATGTATTACTTATTGTTATCTAGTTTTCAAAGAACAATCCTGTCTCGCTAGAGACATGTGTTGAAGGAATGATCCTTCAAAACTAAACAAGACCAAAACGCACACTGCTCCATATATCCTTAGAAAGGAGGTGATCCAGCCGCACCTTCCGATACGGCTACCTTGTTACGACTTCACCCCAATCATCTGCCCCACCTTCGGCGGCTGGCTCCATAAAGGTTACCTCACCGACTTCGGGTGTTGCAAACTCTCGTGGTGTGACGGGCGGTGTGTACAAGGCCCGGGAACGTATTCACCGCGGCATGCTGATCCGCGATTACTAGCGATTCCAGCTTCACGCAGTCGAGTTGCAGACTGCGATCCGAACTGAGAACAGATTTATGGGATTCGCTAAACCTTGCGGTCTCGCAGCCCTTTGTTCTGTCCATTGTAGCACGTGTGTAGCCCAGGTCATAAGGGGCATGATGATTTGACGTCATCCCCACCTTCCTCCGGTTTGTCACCGGCAGTCACCTTAGAGTGCCCAACTAAATGCTGGCAACTAAGATCAAGGGTTGCGCTCGTTGCGGGACTTAACCCAACATCTCACGACACGAGCTGACGACAACCATGCACCACCTGTCACTCTGTCCCCGAAGGGAAAGCCCTATCTCTAGGGTTGTCAGAGGATGTCAAGACCTGGTAAGGTTCTTCGCGTTGCTTCGAATTAAACCACATGCTCCACCGCTTGTGCGGGCCCCCGTCAATTCCTTTGAGTTTCAGTCTTGCGACCGTACTCCCCAGGCGGAGTGCTTAATGCGTTAGCTGCAGCACTAAGGGGCGGAAACCCCCTAACACTTAGCACTCATCGTTTACGGCGTGGACTACCAGGGTATCTAATCCTGTTCGCTCCCCACGCTTTCGCTCCTCAGCGTCAGTTACAGACCAGAGAGTCGCCTTCGCCACTGGTGTTCCTCCACATCTCTACGCATTTCACCGCTACACGTGGAATTCCACTCTCCTCTTCTGCACTCAAGTTTCCCAGTTTCCAATGACCCTCCCCGGTTGAGCCGGGGGCTTTCACATCAGACTTAAGAAACCGCCTGCGAGCCCTTTACGCCCAATAATTCCGGACAACGCTTGCCACCTACGTATTACCGCGGCTGCTGGCACGTAGTTAGCCGTGGCTTTCTGGTTAGGTACCGTCAAGGTGCGAGCAGTTACTCTCGCACTTGTTCTTCCCTAACAACAGAGCTTTACGATCCGAAAACCTTCATCACTCACGCGGCGTTGCTCCGTCAGACTTTCGTCCATTGCGGAAGATTCCCTACTGCTGCCTCCCGTAGGAGTCTGGGCCGTGTCTCAGTCCCAGTGTGGCCGATCACCCTCTCAGGTCGGCTACGCATCGTTGCCTTGGTGAGCCATTACCCCACCAACTAGCTAATGCGCCGCGGGTCCATCTGTAAGTGACAGCCGAAACCGTCTTTCATCCTTGAACCATGCGGTTCAAGGAACTATCCGGTATTAGCTCCGGTTTCCCGGAGTTATCCCAGTCTTACAGGCAGGTTACCCACGTGTTACTCACCCGTCCGCCGCTAACATCCGGGAGCAAGCTCCCTTCTGTCCGCTCGACTTGCATGTATTAGGCACGCCGCCAGCGTTCGTCCTGAGCCAGGATCAAACTCTCCGAAAAAGAACAAAACCGAAGTTTCGTTTTTCGTCAGTTTGACTGACTACCTATGATGTATCATAGGATTTTTTTATAAAAACTCGAATTAACAGGTACGTTTTGTCTTGTTTAGTTTTCAAAGATCATCTTTGCCGTTCTTAGCGGCTTTAATAATATAACATTTCGCTTCATCTTATGTCAACAACTTTTTTCAAGTTTATTTCCCGAAGCGTTTTGTGTTTGTCACTGTGTGTCAGCGACGATTAATAATATATCACGAAAATATTCTATTGGTCAACGCCTTTTCAAAACTTTTTTTGAAATAGTTTTATTGTGCATGTCAAACCCTTGTCCTGCATACAATCAAGTAACAATCTTGGACAAGGCAGGAGTGTTTGAATTGAGTCGATTATATGTGTTGCCTATTAAACGGCTGAAGCAAGTTGTCATTATTCTTGTAGCAGCCCTTGCAGCTGCAACCTTTTTTTATGTACAAAAGGCACCGCCGCTGTCGGTATTTAAAACAGAACATGGACCCCGAGCGATTTATAAAGGAGAGACTTCATCAAAACATACCTCTCTTACTTTTAATATTGGCTGGGGAGATGAGAAGGCCGTTCCTATTTTGAATGTCCTTCGAGAGTACGGTATAAAGAACGCCACTTTCTTTCTGTCTGCTTCTTGGGCTGAACGTCATCCTGATATCGTGAATCGTATTAGAGAGGACGGACACCAAATCGGCAGCCTTGGCTATGCTTATAAAAATTATAGCCAGCTTGAAGAAAGCGAAATCAAGCAGGATCTTGTCAGGGCACAAAATACCTTTCAAAAGCTTGGACTAGATGATATTCAACTATTAAGACCGCCAACTGGACAATTTAATGAAACAGTATTGAAAATTGCAACACAGTACGGCTATTCCGTTGTACATTACAGCATCAACTCACAGGATTGGCTGAACCCGGGCGTCGACCAGATTGTTCAAAATGTAAATGATCGAATGAAAAGCGGAGACATCATTCTCCTTCACGCCTCGGATTCAGCGACCCAAACCGCTCAAGCCTTACCAGCTATTTTGAAACACTTAAAAGAAAAGAATTTAAAGAATGTCACGGTTGGCGAGCTTATCTCTAATACAAAAACAAAGTCAACGGAAGTTAAGTAGCTTTTGCCTTTGAAAACCGTGGCATAGCTAACAGCTGAAACGCATTACAGCTTAATAGCGGGAAAAGCATTAAATACAGCCAGTCCTCTTCATTGACTCTGAGCGCCGGGAACCACTCTAACGACGTGATGACGACCATGAGAAACATTGCGGAAATAAATGTTTTCTTAGAGGACTGCTTCTGTTTATAATAAGCCACGATCAATGCAAACACACCGATAAAGACAGGCAGCCATAAATATGGAAGAAATGATTCATTCTCCCCGAAAAACAGAAATCGCAAATAGGCTAAATCAAACAGTACAAAAATCACAAGAAACAGCTGAATGGTATTCCATAAAGAATGTGACCGGAAAATCTCAAGTGCAAACCGGTGCACAGTTAAGAAGACGACGAATCCCATCTGACTAATCACACTAAAGATCATCCCCACACCAATGAACCAAAACAACACAGATGCGATCTCTAGAATTTCAAACGATACAAACAGCTTCTGATACTTCCCCCACTCCAGCGCAAAGCCTACCACGCTTGTCATGACCGCTCCAACAGCTAGCACTGAGAAGAAAAAACGAACTAAATCCCGACTTTTCATTGAATTGATCCAACCCCTATTTTTGTTATGTATAAATTCACGTGAAACATTCATATTAAAAGTAAGACATGTAACGAAAGGAGCCACAGTATGTCAAAAGGCATCTTGCGTATAATGAGCTGTTTTCTTCTTTTATCTCTAACAGCTTGTGCTCCCAAAACCCAATCCTCATCTAATATGGACTATGACGAAACAAAGAAAATGGTCGTCGATATTTTGAAGACAGATGACGGTAAAAAGGCCATTCAACAGTTATTAAATGACGAGGCAATGAATGAAGCTTTGGTAATGGATGAACAAACTGTGAAAAAAACGATAGAGAAAACACTGACTTCTGATAAAGGCAAAGAGTTCTGGAAGAAGGTCTTTGAGGATTCTAAATTTGCCGAGACTTTCGCAAAATCCATGCAGCAACAGCATGAAAAGATGTTAAAACAGTTAATGAAGGACCCTGACTATCAACAGCTGATGATGGATATTCTCAAGGATCCTGAGATGGAAAAGAAATACGGTGAACTGGTCAAAAGCAAAGAGTTCAGAAAGCACTTAGAAAAAGTCATTACAGAAACATTAAGCAGCCCTCTTTATAAGAAGAAATTCGAAGATGAGCTGAAAAAGGCAGCAGCTGAAAGCAGCAGTGATTCCGGTTCACAAGACCAAGGAAGCGGCAGTTAAAAATCATCACCCGAGTGGCATAAGATCCACTCGGGCTTTCATTATGCTTTTACTGCTAATTGTTCAATCACTCGATTGGCAATGTGTTGATACACTTCTCCTGTCGGATGACTCGCCTCATAGACAGACGGCGCAAAATCATTTTCATTCCAATCAGGCTGTCTTAAAGGAATTTGGCCAAGGACCGACACACGCAGCTCTTCAGCCAGCTTGTCCCCGCCGCCTTTTCCAAAGACATATTCTTTTTCACCAGTTTTTTTGCTTTGGTAATAGCTCATATTCTCAACGACCCCAAGCACCTCGTGATCTGTTTGCAGTGCCATTGCACCTGCTCTAGCAGCAACGAAAGCAGCCGTTGGATGGGGTGTTGTCACAATGATCTCCTTACAGCTTGGAAGCATTGTATGAATATCCAGCGCCACATCTCCCGTTCCAGGTGGAAGATCTAATAATAAGTAATCTAATTCTCCCCACTCGACTTCGTGGAAGAAGTTATTTAACATTTTACCAAGCATCGGCCCTCTCCAAATGACCGGTGCATTTTCTTCAACAAAAAAGCCCATTGAAATCACTTTGACGCCAAAGCGTTCCACAGGTATAATTTTTTCCCCTTTAACCGTTGGTCTGACGGTAATCCCCATCATATCCGGTACACTAAAGCCGTAAATATCAGCATCAATCAGTCCGACTTTTTTCCCTAGACGAGCCAGTGCTACAGCAAGGTTGACGGAAACCGTTGATTTCCCAACGCCACCCTTTCCACTCGCAATCGCTAAGAATACAGGCGGATTTTTAGAGTTGAGCAGGTTTTCTTCCTCATCTTGTGATGGCATAAACTTTTCAAGCGTTTCCTGAGGCAGTTCTTCAAAACGAAGTCCTACTGTATTAGCGCCTGCCGCTTTTAAGGCTTGTACGATTTCTTGCTGCAGCTTCATCTGCTCAGCAGTGCCTGTTTTAGCAATGGCCACTTTTAAGCTTACATGCTCTTTTTCAGGCTTTAGGCTGATTTCCTTGATGGCATCCAGCTCACCAAGCGGTATATGAAGGAAAGGTTCGTCCATCTTCCCAACTAGTTTTCTCACATCATCTTGTCCGATCATAGCAGAACCTCACCCTTTATTGAATTCGTTTACAATCCAAGTATATCATACATATCCTTACAATGTCTGTCCTGTTTGCCTGCGATCAAAAGGAAAAAGCCCCTTATTCAGGCGGCTCTTTTTGCTCTGTTAAATATCTCAGAATTCCTTTATAAATGGAGGCAGCAATTTGATCCTGATACTTAGGTGTTGCCAGCTGACTAGCCTCCTTCGGATTAGAGAGGAAACCGACTTCTACAAGGGCTCCTGGCTTCGTGACATTTTGCATTAAATAAATGCCGTTAATCCGCTTCGCTTTTCGATCTGTGTTTTCGAGGTTGTTGCGCAATTCATCTTGAATGAACTTCGCTGCCTTTTCATTCTCTTCATACTTTCCGTAAAAAAACGTTTGCGCCCCGCTCCATTTGTTCGATGGAATCGCATTTAAATGAATGCTTAAATAGAGATCCGCTTCAGACTCATTGATGGCTTTCACACGGTTTCTCAAATCCTCCGCTTTCTTACGGGCATATCCCTTTGTATTCTTTGATGATAGATCAGAATCATCCTCCCGGGTCATGAGAACAAGCGCTCCCTGCTCCTGCAAATAGTCACGTATCTTCATGGACACATCCAGTGCAATCTCTTTTTCAAGCAGCTCTCCACCTACAGCCCCGCCATCTGGACCGCCGTGACCCGGATCTAAATAGATGATCTTCCCACTTAGAGGCAAATTCCACGATTTCCATGAATCATCATTTAGAAATTGAAATCTGAATAAGAATAAGAGGACAATAAACCCAATTAAAAACCCTGTCCACTTCAGCTTTCTTTTCATCCCTGTCCCTCCCATACACCATTATTTTATAGATATGGGACAAGGGCTGGAAATATGCTTAGTGCAGCCGAAGCTTGTGTCTTTTTTCTGATTCTCGAAAGCCTTCCTGCCACCACATGTTTAAAAACTCTTTGGCAAATGGATACAGACATGACGTCTTTCGCTCCATTCGGAACATATTTCCCCACGATTGCAAACAACCAGTCAACTCCTCAATCAGCTCATCATCCTCCTGGGATGACCGCTTCTTAATATTATCGAACGATTCACCGTACTTACTTAACTCACCGTATCTTCCACCGGCTAAAAAAGCTTCAATTGCGAAATCAATACAGCCGTCACTCATCATACCGGCTGGATCATCAGCAAACGGAAACAGCTTCTTCGTGAATTTCTCCGAAGCGGCCGTCACCTTTTGAAGAGACAATGTACGCAACAGCTTCTTTTCAAGCGCGACATCTCGTTTTGTTTTCAATTGATAAAATGAAAGCACTTCTGCCATGGACTGAACTCCTTTTTTCTTTGTATTGTTCGTTGCTTTGAACAAAACATGCAGTTCAGTAAATGGAAAATCAGTGGTCAACCTGAATGGAAAATTGTGATAAAATGGGCTTTTGATTATAGAAAGAATGGTAAAGGGGCAAAAATAAATGAAGAAATGGATGTATATCCTGCTGCTATTGACAGTCATTCTATCCGCATGCAGCAGTCAAGCCGCCGAGAAAGAGAGCGACATCGAAGGAATAGAAGACATATCCTTAAAACAGCTCTCCAAGCACAAAAACACGTATCTTGGTGACAACTCAGCAATTCACGAAATTTTATCAAACCTTCCTGGAGGCGTGATTCGAGAATTTGAAATCGTCGATGGAAAAGCATTAAAAGTGACATATGGGGTAAAAGAGAATGCCGATTACACCGAAAAACAATTTGACGCATACTGGTTTGATCAAAAGGACACAATTGAAAAAACGTATTTATACAATGCAATCGCACTTTTTATTCTTGTCGATAACGTAGAGCAGGTAACCCTCAAGATGAACTCAAGTGACGAGCCTTCCGTCACGTTCAAAAGACAGCAGCTAGAAAAAAAGCTTCCTCACTCTTTTAAATCGTACAAAGACGATACAGCACTTTGGCAGAAGGAGCTTGTAGATGGAGTTGTGAAGTCGAAAGAAAAACGCCAAGATGTATACAACACGTTTCCAATGCAGAAATAATAAAACAGAGGGGAATCTCCCTCTGTTTTTTTGATGATTATGTAGTGAAAGCTTGAATCAATCGTTGTCGAAAACTTTGATCCACTGCTGCAGTAAGCATAAATTCATTGAATACTCCCCCAATCCAGTGAGAATGATTCGCTTTCGGATCATTGATAAAAAGAGAAATGGATATCGATGATGTATCCGTTTTTCGATATAAAGCAGCTGTGAAAACAAACAATGTTGAACCGCCTTTATACCAAAGATATTGATCTTTTTCCGTCTTCAATGTTTCTCCCAGCACAATTTGACTAAAAAGACTCTTTTCTTCTTTTGTTAACAGCTCATCATGCAGACGTTTCATAAAATGTGCATATTCATTGGTTGTAGACTTTGTCATCTTTTGCGTCAGTAATGATTGAATACGCCAGCTTAATAAGTTCTTTTTCTTCATTTTTTCTTCTAACGCCTTTTTTTGCTCTGGGTCATTTTTCATGATATTAAAAATCTCAATCATCAGAGATTTGTATTGTTCTTGGGATACACCGCTCATTTGCTTTAATGCATCCCGCCGATGATCAGATACATAGGATGACCACAAAAGCTTTGGGGTAACTGGCATGAGTTCATCATGTTCTGTAAGACCTGCTTGTTTCATCCGATCATTGATCTTCTCTAAGCCCAGCCGGTCAATCAAATAATCCGTACAAGCATTCGAACTGACTTGCATCATCCCTTTGGCGACATCTAATAAAGTCACATGCTCAGAAAAATCATTGACCTCCAGCCAGTATGTGTGTGCACCACCGTCTGTTCTATCAATATAAAACCGCTCTACATCAGACAACGCCACTTTTTCATCTAGCTTGATGTCGCCGCTGGATACAGCTTTGACAAAATGAAATAAAACCACTAATTTCATTGTACTTGCAAGTGGCGTTTTTTGATCAGCATTCCACTCTAACACCACATCATCATTTTCAATAATTGTCACTGATACGTCCTTTTTGTTTTTTGTGACAAATGTCAAAAGATCTTCCTTCGTTTTCTTCATATCTCTTTTATACAGCAAGATTTGAATGACCACGTAAAGTATGACCACACTTAGGACAACTAGACCGATTTTGAGTAACATTTTTCTCCTTTCCAAATAACAGAGGATTTACACAATAAATATAACAAATATTTGAAATGAAGGCACAAAAAAACAAAGGCTTGTGAATCCCTTTGCTTTTTTGGTGTATTTATTGACGAAGAAGATGCAGCTTCATCCCATCATGCGTAGCTTCAAACCCCAACTTTTCGTAAAAACGGCGTGCATCTGGTCTCTGTTTGTCTGTTGTCAGTTGAATCATATGACAGCCGCGGTCGCTTGCGCGTTGAATGGCCCATTTTATGAGCAGCGTGCCGACTCCTTTCCCTCTATGGGTCGAAGCCGTACGAACTCCTTCTATTGATGCTCTCCAACCTCCTTGATGTGTAAGAAATGGCGTCATGGTTAACTGGAGAACACCAACTGCTTCTTCCTGATCACACGCAACAATGAGTTCAATATTTGGATCTGCATCTATAGAATGAAAGGCTTTCATATAGCTTTCTAATAATGGGCGAGTGTAACGCTCTCTTTTTTGACCTAACATGTCATCTGAAAGCATGAAGACGATCTTGTCAAGATCTTCCCGCGTGGCTTCTCTACAAGTCAGTTGACTTAAATCCAATGAACACACCTCCTATGAAATGAAGTGGAACTCATTGACCAAAATACCAATG
The DNA here is from genome assembly GCF_024498355.1 of Bacillus pumilus. Classification (GTDB taxonomy): domain Bacteria; phylum Bacillota; class Bacilli; order Bacillales; family Bacillaceae; genus Bacillus; species Bacillus pumilus_P. Next base: position 160,034 of record NZ_CP101833.1, on the reverse strand, counting down.
ATGTGCGTTCTTATATAAGATTTGATCAGATGCTTTTTCATCAAAAAGCTGTTGAATCAACTCAACATCACCGTATTCAAATGGACGCTTCGCCCTTGTGGATGGAAGGTCTGTACCAAACATCAGTGCATCAGGGTTCGTTTGATAGATAGACGTCAATGCATGTTCAACGTTTAAATCGACACGCCCAAAACCTGTTGCTTTCACACGAACTCCTTTTTCAACCAGCTTTAGCAAATGTGGCAAGCCTTTTTCCGATAAGCCTAAATGATCAATCGAAACGACCGGCAGCTTTTCAAGCGTAGATGAGATGTCAGGGAGATGCTTAGCGTCTATGTAAATCTCACTATGCCATCCCGCCAGCTCATACACCCTTCTCGCAAAATAATCGAGCTTCGAAATATCCTCCGAACCGCCTCGCTTCACGTTAAAACGTAGCGCCTTTACCCCATGTTGATCCAATCGAACAATTTCATCATCGGTCACCGTATACGGCAATTGAGTCACGCCGCAAAAAGCCGTCCCCATTTCACCTAGCGCTTTCAATAAATAGCCTTGGTCAAATCCCTGAAATGACCCCGAAACAATCGCTCCACCTAAAATCCCCAAATCAGCCGTCTCTCTTCTATAATCATTCACCACATAACTAGGCGGTGTATACCCTTGGTTTTCTTGAATGGGAAAATCATAGTCAATGATATGAAAATGTGCATCAAAGATCCTCATGCTCGGCGCCCCTCTTCTGCTTAGTTGACCTGATTATATCAATTTAAAAAGCCAGAGAATATTTAGGATGATGAATCACTTCATATGATGAAAACTTATCAATCCTTCTTTGCGTGCCATTCCTCTTGTAAGATGGCATAGTAAAATTCATCCCACCACTCATTTCCTTGGGGTATACACTTTTTAAAATAACCCTCTCTTCTCATCCCCAATTTTTCCATCACTCTCCACGAAGGGATATTTTCAGGCTGACAAGTGGCGATGATCCTATGTAAATTCATTATTTTAAATCCATGATTTAATACGGAATAAGCCGCTTCAGATGCATAGCCTTTGTTTTGGTATTTAGGATTGAAGACCCACCCAATTTCATATGTGTGATCACCAAAGTATGGATGGAACACCATATGTCCGATGCATGTATGATCTTCTTTTAATAGGACAGCGAAATTCTTAGCATTTTCATGACTATTATTTTTGACAAATTTCTTTGCATCTTCCTTAGAGAATACGCCTTCCGGAATATACTTCATAACAGTTGCATCAGATGTATATGCATAAACATCCTGCCAATCATCATAAGTAAATCTACGAATGAGACACCTTTCTGTTGTTAGATTCATATGACATCCTCCATAAAAATCGTTTTTCGTGATTGAAAATTAAAGAAAATAGATAGGGCTAAAAATTTCTAGAATGCTTATCACCAAAAGGAGAGAGCGATTACAATTTAAAGTTTTGAACAGAAAACTTTCCATGACCTAATATAAATATTGTATATGTATCTAAGTGGATGAGACAAAAAATATCAATCACATAAAAAATCACAAATCAAAAAGCACCAGCAAGATGCTGATGCTTTTGTTATATGGTTTGTCTGTAACAAACCTTTGTAAAACGTCCATACAATATAAAATTGATTAACGTTTCGAGAACTGAGGAGCTCTACGTGCGCCTTTAAGACCGTATTTCTTACGCTCTTTCATACGAGGGTCACGAGTAAGAAGTCCAGCACGTTTAAGTGGTGTACGGTACTCAGGATCTACTTCTAGAAGAGCACGAGAGATACCGTGACGAATTGCTCCAGCTTGACCAGAGAATCCACCACCGTGAACATTTACAAGAACATCGTAGCTGTTAGCTGTTTCTGTGATGTTCAAAGGCTGTTTCACGTCTTCGATTAAAGCAGCGAATGGAATGTATTCAGTAATTTCACGATTATTAACGACGATACGGCCTTCACCTGGAACTAAGCGAACGCGCGCTACAGAACTTTTACGACGACCTGTACCGTAATATTGAACCTGTGCCAAATTGTTAACCTCCCTTATAATTAACCGCGAAGTTCGTAAACTTCAGGTTGTTGTGCTTGATGTGGATGCTCTGCACCACGGTACACATTTAATTTTTTGAACATTTGACGACCTAGTGGACCCTTTGGAAGCATACCTTTGATAGCAAGCTCCAACATTTTTTCAGGGTAGTTTGTACGCATCTCAAGAGCAGTTCTTTGTTTCAAACCACCTGGGTGCATCGTGTGACGGTAGTAAATTTTGTCCGTCAATTTCTTACCTGTTAATTCGATTTTCTCAGCGTTGATGATGATGACGTGATCACCTGTATCAACGTGTGGTGTATAAGTTGGTTTGTGCTTACCGCGCAAAAGTGATGCTACTTCAGTAGAAAGACGACCTAGAGTCTTGCCTGCCGCATCAACAACTAGCCATTTGCGCTCAATTGTGCTTGCGTTCGCCATTGGTGTTGTACGCATGAGTTTCCCTCCTAAATAAATCAATGATTTTTCCTTGAATCAAATGCTACGTTCTATTTCAAAACACAATAAGTTTCCGGGGCTTATTTGTGGGGTTGAAATACATACCATATGATATCTTATAACTTTCTGCTTCCTGTGTCAAGAACATGTTACACCTGGTTTAGTTGTCATAGAAAACTTCCCATAAATACAGTCCGTGACTAGGGGCAGTCTTGCCTGCCGCTTCGCGATTTCGGGCGGCAAGCATGGCTTTGATCTCCTCAGGGTGAAATTTACCAGATCCGATTTCAAGTAACGTTCCAGCGATAATTCGCACCATGTTGTATAAAAAGCCATTTCCTCTCACACGCATTTCAAGCCCGTCTGAGACGTTTTCCCACTCGAGGGTGTAAATATCCCTCACCTTGTCCTGAACCTCCGTATTGGCCGCACAAAAGCTTGTGAAGTCATGTGTGCCAATCAAGTGTCCAGCAGCTTCTTTCATTTTTTCAACATCCAGCTGGTAAGGATAGTGACACGCGTATTGTCTCGTGAACACATTTTGATGCGTTTCCGTTGAGACCTTATAACGGTACTCCTTCGAAACGACACTAAATCTTGCATGAAACGACTCATCCACTTTCTCAGCCTTTAGAACACGGATATCATCAGGCAGCAAGCTGTTGAGGGCAAAAGGCCATCTCTCCATCGGGATCGAGAGCGGGGTGTCGAAGTGGATGACCTGCCCCATGGCATGGACACCGCTGTCTGTACGACCGGAAGCCACAATCGGAATCAATTCCTCCTGTTTATGCATTCTTGCAAGAGCTGACTCAATCTCCGTCTGAACAGTTCGCTGCCCAGGCTGCACCTGATAGCCTTTAAAATGTGTTCCATCGTATGATACGGTACATTTTACCTTCATCTAGGAATCACCTAATTTCTCAAAAGTACAAGAAGTGCCGTTAACAAGATGAATAGAAGCATCGTAAACGTGTCTTTCATGCCCCAGACAAGCTGGCGGTATTTCGTGCGCCCTTCTCCCCCGCGGTAGCCTCTCGCTTCCATAGCGGTCGCCAATTCCTCCGCACGCTTAAACGCACTGACGAAAAGCGGGACAAGCAAAGGAACGATCGCTTTCAAACGATCCTTTAGAGGTCCGCTTGTAAAATCAACACCTCTTGCCATTTGTGCTTTCATGATTTTGTCTGTCTCTTCTAGTAAAGTCGGAATAAATCGAAGAGAGATGGACATCATGAGGGCAAGTTCATGAACAGGCAGTTTGATTTTACGGAACGGATGCAGCAGCTTCTCCATACCGTCCGTCACTTCTATTGGCGTTGTGGTTAACGTAAGAAGTGTCGTCATCATAATAAGATACACAAAACGCAGTGAAATGAAGATCCCCTGCTTTAAACCCTCTTCATAAATATTCAGAAAACCAAAGTGAAATAGCAAGGCGCCATCCTTTGTCATGAAAATATGCAGAATAAAGGTAAACAGGACAATCCATAGGATCGGCTTCATTCCCTTGAGAATAAAGTAAAGCGGCACCTGTGAAACCATCACCACAAGGATCGTAAAAACACCTAAAAGCCCGTAAGTGATGTAGTTATTAGCAAAAAAGACAATAAAAACGAAAAAGAAAATTGATAACAGCTTTGTCCTTGGATCAAGACGATGGACAAAGGATGAACCTGGCACATATTTGCCGATAATCATACTATCCATCATGATGTCGTGTCCTCCTGATAAAAAGCTGTTAAGGCTTCTGTCATTTCATCCATGGTCAGAAGCGGCCTTGGAAACGTGATGCCCAGCTTTTCTTCTACAGCCTGCTGGAATTTAATCGTTTCTGGGAGATCGAGACCAAAAGAAGACATGTCTGTACGATTGGCAAACAATTCTCTCGGCGTACCTGTCGCCTTCACTGTTCCTTTATGCATCACAATCATTTGATCCGCATAATGGGCTGCATCCTCCATACTGTGTGTAACCAAAATCGTGGTGAGGTTTGCTTTCTGATGAAGCTCATAAAACATGTCCATGATTTCTTTGCGCCCGCGTGGATCTAACCCTGCAGTCGGCTCATCAAGTACAAGCACTTCTGGCTCCATCGCTAGAACACCCGCAATCGCCACACGTCTCATTTGACCGCCGCTTAATTCAAAGGGTGATCGAGATAATAAGGATTCAGAAAGGCCTACAAGCTTCAGCATCTCCTTCGCCTTCGCTTCTGCCTTCTCCTGAGGAACGCCGAAATTCATTGGACCAAAGCAGATATCCTTAAGGATGGTCTCCTCAAAGAGCTGATGCTCAGGAAACTGGAACACGATGCCTACTTTTTTCCGGAGGGATTTCAAATCCTTCTGCTTTTTGTTGGCTTGTAAGACTGTATCTCCAAGTGCAATGCTTCCTTTTGTCGGTTTGAGTAATCCATTTAAGTGCTGCAGCAATGTGGATTTGCCAGAGCCCGTATGACCAATGACAGCGACATAGCTGCCTTCTTTGATGGTAGCATTGACATCATACAAAGCGAGACGCTCAAACGGCGTTTTCATTTGATAACGATGCTCTAATTCTTTGATCGTAATGTCCATAGCTCTTTCACCAATCCTTCTTGTGTCAAATGGGCATTTGCAAGCGGCACACCTTGCTGCTTCAATTGCTTGCTTAACCGGTAGGAAAATGGAAGATCAAGTCCAATTTGAACCAGCTGTTCATCTAGTTCAAATACTTCTTCTGGTGTTCCCTCGGCAAATTTCTTCCCACCATTCAGCACAATGACGCGATCTGCCTTCGCAGCCTCGTCTAAATCATGTGTGATGGAAATGACTGTGACCGTTCCTTGTTCCTTCAGCAGTCTAACAGTCTCTAACACTTCTTCCCGGCCAATCGGATCAAGCATTGATGTTGCTTCATCCAAGATCATGATGTCAGGGCTTGCGGCAAGCACACCTGCAATGGCGACTCTCTGCTTTTGCCCGCCTGATAGATGGTGCGGCTCTTGATCAAGAAACTCCAGCATATTGACCTGTTTGACAGCCCAATCTACACGTTCTATCATCAATTCCCGCTCAACCCCATTATTTTCTAAACCAAAAGCCACATCATCACGAACCGTCGAGCCAACGAATTGGTTATCTGGGTTTTGAAAGACCATTCCGACCTTTTTGCGAATATCCCAAACACTCTCTTCTTTTAGCTCAATCTCACCAACTTTGACCGTTCCAGCATCCGGTAAAATGAGCCCATTCAGCACACGGGCAAGTGTGGATTTACCTGAACCGTTATGACCAACAATGGCGAGCCATTCATTTTGATTCACATGCAATGACACTTGATCTAAAGCGGGCTTGTCCGCATCTTTGTGATAACGAAATACAATGTCCTTTACGTCAATTAATGTCTTCCCCATCTCTACCGGACCTCCTCTCAGCTCAACCTCTTCTTTGCTTATTGCTAAAAAGCCGTAGTATCTAAAAAAGGGCATAGATCCAGTTATGAACTGTCCCGCCCTTTCTTAGATACACGCTATATGATTAAACTAATTCAATGACAGCCATTGGTGCGCCATCGCCGCGACGAGGTCCAAGCTTCATGATACGAGTGTATCCACCTTGGCGATCTTCGTAGCGAGTTGCAACGTCAGCGAACAATTTTTGAAGTGCATCTTGGTTTGTTTCAGCGTTAGCTACTTCGTTACGAATGTAAGCTGCAGCTTGACGGCGAGCATGAAGATCTCCGCGTTTGCCAAGAGTGATCATTTTTTCAACTACAGAGCGAAGTTCTTTCGCACGTGTTTCAGTTGTTTCGATGCGTTCGTTGATGATCAAATCAGTCGTTAGGTCACGAAGCATTGCTTTACGTTGTGCACTAGTGCGTCCTAGCTTTCTGTATGCCATGTGATGTCCCCTCCTTAATTAGAGATGCTGTATGAATAAAAAACACACGAAAATCCTAGTTCACAATGAAACTAGTCAATCGTCTTTACGAAGACCCAGTCCAAGTTCTTCTAGTTTCGCTTTCACTTCTTCAAGAGATTTACGTCCAAGGTTACGAACTTTCATCATATCCTCTTCTGTCTTGTTAGCAAGCTCTTGAACAGTGTTAATACCCGCACGCTTCAAACAGTTGTAAGAACGAACAGAAAGATCAAGCTCTTCAATTGTCATTTCAAGCACTTTTTCTTTTTGGTCTTCTTCTTTCTCAACCATAATTTCTGCATGCTGAGCTTCGTCAGTTAACCCAACGAAAATATTAAGGTGTTCAGTTAAAATCTTAGAACCTAGAGCGATCGCTTCTTTCGGTCCCGTGCTTCCATCAGTCCATACATCTAGTGTTAGTTTATCATAGTTTGTGATTTGCCCAACACGGGTGTTCTCCACTTGATAAGTCACACGAGATACAGGTGTATAGATTGAGTCGATCGGAATCACACCGATTGGCTGATCGTCTCTTTTGTTTGTATCAGCAGGACTATACCCGCGACCTCTTTGTGCAGTTAAGCGAACACGGAAGCTCGCATTCTTGCCAAGAGTTGCGATGTGAAGATCTGGATTTAAGATTTCAATATCGCTGTCGTGTGTAATATCAGCAGCTGTTACAGTACCTTCATCTTGTACATCAATTTCAAGCGTCTTCTCTTCTTCAGAGTAGATTTTGAGTGCAAGCTTTTTAATGTTTAAGATAATCGTTGTAACATCTTCAACCACGCCTTCGATCGTTGAGAATTCGTGTAAGACACCATCTATCTGGATCGATGTTACAGCTGCACCAGGAAGTGAGGATAAAAGGATACGACGAAGGGAGTTCCCTAAAGTGGTACCATATCCACGCTCAAGTGGCTCTACGACAAACTTGCCATACTTGGCATCGTCGCTGATTTCAACCGTTTCGATTTTTGGTTTTTCAATTTCGATCATCTAATAAAACCCTCCTTCAAAACGTCGAAACCTCGAATAGAATCATATGAGATTCCATCCGAAATTCCTCATTGTTTAGTCCCGTATGTGCTCAGGCAACGAGTCGTGTATTCGTCTCATAAATAACTGTATCATAACCCATTATTGACAGGGACACAAAATCTATACAAACAAATTACACGCGGCGACGTTTTGGTGGACGGCATCCGTTATGAGGAACTGGAGTTACGTCTCTGATTGCAGTAACTTCAAGACCTGCAGCTTGAAGCGCACGAATTGCAGCTTCACGACCAGAACCAGGACCTTTAACAGTTACTTCAAGTGTTTTAAGACCATGTTCGATAGAACCTTTAGCAGCAGTTTCAGCAGCCATTTGTGCAGCGAAAGGAGTAGATTTACGAGAACCTCTGAATCCTAATGCACCAGCACTTGACCAAGAAATTGCGTTTCCATGAACATCAGTAATCGTTACAATCGTGTTGTTGAAAGTGGAACGGATATGAGCGATTCCAGCTTCAATATTCTTTTTCACGCGACGTTTACGCGTATTTGATTTACGAGCAGCAGCCATTCTTTAACTACCTCCTTTACTTATTTTTTCTTGTTAGCTACAGTACGACGCGGACCTTTACGAGTGCGCGCGTTGTTTTTTGTGTTTTGTCCACGAACAGGAAGTCCTCTGCGATGACGGATTCCGCGGTAGCTTCCGATTTCAATTAGACGCTTAATGTTAAGTGAAACTTCACGACGAAGGTCACCTTCTACTTTAAGTTTGTCAATGATATCACGGATTTTACCAAGTTCGTCTTCAGTTAGATCGCGAACGCGAGTGTCTTCAGAAACACCTGCTTCTTTAAGGACTTGTTGAGCAGTCGTACGACCAATTCCAAAAACATATGTTAAAGAAATGACAACACGCTTATCACGTGGAATATCTACACCAGCAATACGAGCCATGATTTGGGCACCTCCTTGTTATTAGCCTTGTTTTTGTTTATGTTTTGGGTTTTCACAGATCACCATTACTTTTCCTTTTCTGCGAATCACTTTACATTTTTCACAGATAGGTTTAACAGATGGTCTCACTTTCATGTGTTTCCAACCTCCTTCTTCCGGAGTTGCTTTATTTGTAACGGTACGTAATTCTACCACGAGTTAAGTCATATGGAGATAATTCTACCGTAACTTTGTCTCCAGGTAAAATGCGAATGAAGTGCATACGGATTTTTCCTGATACATGAGCCAAAACTGTATGACCATTCTCTAGTTCAACTTTGAACATTGCATTTGGCAAAGTTTCAACTACAGTACCTTCCACTTCAATTACATCGTCTTTCGCCATTCAAGTGTTCTCCCTTCTTCAAATCAGTAACTTGCTCTCTGATAAATGTCCAAATGAGATCAACTCAATTGTCCATCTATCACCCGACCTGTTTTGAATATACTGTTCTGAACTTCCGGAGATACGCAATCATAAAAGGTTAAATGATTGATATTTTTTTCTTAGGAGAATGAAATTTACGCTTTTTCTCCGTCTGCGATTAGTACATGGCAGCCATCGAACCTGTCGATGACAACTGTATACTGATCTTGTTCTTTCCTTGGACTATACAGACAACCTGCCCGATTTGGGCCTGAAAGGCTTCAGTGAAGACCTAAATCTTAGTCAGTATATCAAAACCTGTATCTGTAATCGCAATCGTATGCTCAAAGTGAGCACACTTTTTCCCATCAACCGTTACAACCGTCCAGTTATCAGCCAGTGTTTTCACATATCGGCTGCCTGCGTTCACCATCGGTTCGATGGCCAACACCATTCCAGGTTTTAGCCGTGGGCCTTTGTTGGGCGGACCATAATGAGGAATTTGAGGGTCCTCATGAAGATCCTGTCCGACCCCATGTCCAACATATTCTCTAACAACTGAGAAATTCTCACCTTCAACATACGTTTGTATGGCATGGGAAATGTTCGACAGACGTTCACCTGGCTTTGCTTCCTGTAAGCCTTTATATAGAGATTCCTCTGTGACTTCCAGTAGTTTGCGGTCTTCATCACTGATTACCCCAACTGGATAAGTCCAAGCAGAGTCACCATGATAGCCATTTAACTTTGCGCCGATATCGATACTAATGATGTCTCCATCACGTAAAACCCGTTTACCAGGAATACCGTGAACGAGTTCTTCATTCACCGAAACGCAAATGCTCCCGCGAAAACCATTATACCCTTTAAAAGATGGGATTGCACCCTGCTTTGTAATAAAACGTTCGGCAATTTGATCCAATTCTTTTGTCGAAATACCTGGTTTTATGTGTTTCTTCAGCTCTTCATGAGTCAGTGCGACAATGCGTCCAGCTTCTCTCATAATCTCAAGCTCGCGAGGAGTTTTACAGATAATCATTTATTTAATCCCCCAAGCAGTTCCTTGATATCTGCGTATACATCGTTAATGTGCTTCGCACCATCAATGTTTACAAGATATCCTTTTTCTGAATAGAAGTTCAGTAAAGGTTCAGTCTGCTTTAAGTTTACTTCAAGTCTAGTCGAAACGGTTTCTGCATTATCATCTGCACGTTGATAAAGCTCGCCTCCACACTTGTCGCAAACATTTTCTTTCGCAGGCGGATTGAATACTAAATGATATGTTGCTCCGCAATTTTTGCAAATTCTTCGGCCAGTCAGACGCTCCATCAAAGCATCTTTATCGACTTTTATATTAATGACATAATCAATCGTTCTGCCAAGGTCCTTTAGAATTTCTTCTAAAGCTTCAGCCTGAGCGACTGTTCGCGGAAATCCGTCCAGAAGAAAACCTTGCTCACAATCATTCTTGCCAAGTCTTTCTCTAACAATACCGATTGTGACCTCATCAGGAACAAGCTCTCCTTTATCGATAAAGGATTTTGCTTCGAGCCCAAGTTGTGTCTCCTCTTTCATAGCAGCGCGGAACATATCTCCTGTTGAGATATGAGGGATCCCATAATCATCAACAATTCGTTCTGCCTGAGTGCCTTTACCAGCACCCGGAAGCCCCATTAAGACTAAGTTCATTTCGGATTTCCCCTTCCTTACTTAGAGAGGTTGGGCAGGAGCCCAGCCCTCTGTTTTATTTCATAAATCCACGGTAGTTTCGTTTCACTAATTGGCTTTCAAGCTGTTTCATTGTTTCAAGTGCAACACCGACAACAATGAGAAGACTTGTGCCGCCAATTTGTGCAGCGGAAGGTAATCCAGCGAATTGAATGAAAAAGATAGGAAGTATTGAAATCACGGCTAAGAAAATGGCGCCCACAAACGTGAGTCGGTACAAAATACTCGTAATTCTATCTTGAGTCATTTTCCCTGGACGAACTCCCGGGATATAGCCACCCTGCTTTTGCAGATTTTCAGCCATTTGTTCAGGATTTACTTGGACAAAGGCATAAAAATATGTGAAAGCAACAATCAGTGCTACATAAATCGTCATACCGATTGGCTTAGTATAGTCAAAGTTGTTGGTTATCCAAGTTGTGACATTATTAGTTCCGAAGAACGATGCGACCGTCTGCGGAGTAATAATGAACGAAACGGCAAAGATGACTGGAATCACCCCTGCTGGATTCACTTTCAATGGAAGATGCGTTGCTTGACTAGCAGACATTTGTGCACGGCCAGTTCCTTTTGAATATTGAATTGCAATCTTTCTCACTGCCATTTGAATGTAAATAACACCTATAACAATGATAAGAATGGCAATCACAATAAGGGCAATTTTAAGGATTTGCATGAACAGCTGTCCATCTCCACCTACAAACTGCTGAGCGTACACTTGTTTTAATGTTTGAGGGATACCTGCGATGATACCGGAAAAGATAATAATCGATATACCGTTACCAACACCGTGAGCAGTAATCTGCTCACCCAGCCACATTAAAAATGCTGTTCCCGCAGTGAGTACGACCGCAATTAAGAGATACGTTGACACACCAGGGTTTTCAATCAGCATGCCTCCTGCCATATTGTTGAATCCATATGACATTCCTAACGCCTGGATAAATCCTAGAACAATTGTAAAATACCTTGTGAATTGTGCTAATTTTCGGCGGCCAACCTCTCCTTGCTTTGACCACTCAGTAAACTTCGGAACAACATCCATCTGCAAGAGCTGGATGATGATCGAAGCAGTGATATACGGCATAATCCCCATTGCAAGAATGGAGAATTGGAAAAGTGCCCCGCCCCCAAATGTATTGAGGATCCCGAAAACACTCATTTGATCCTGTGCCTGGAGAACTTCGGCGTTCACATTAGGCACAGGGATGAAAGCACCTATACGAAAGACGACTAACATTAAAAGTGTGAATATAATCTTATTCCGTATATCTTTCACGCGCATAAAATTGGAGATTGTCTTAAACAAGTTAGATCACCTCGGCTGTACCGCCAGCAGCTTCAATAGCTTCTTTCGCAGAAGCAGAGAATTTATTGGCTTTTACAGTTAATTTTTTTTCTAATTTACCGTTGCCAAGAATTTTTACTCCTGCTTTTAACTTGCTTAATGCACCAGTCTCTAGAAGAAGTTCAGGAGTGACTTCCGTTCCTTCGTCAAAACTGTTTAATCTGTCTAAGTTGATTACCGCGTAATCTTTACGGTTGATGTTTGTAAAACCACGTTTTGGAAGGCGTTGGAATAAAGGCATTTGTCCACCTTCGAATCCAGGGCGTACACCGCCGCCAGAACGAGCGTTTTGACCTTTATGACCTTTACCAGAAGTTTTACCGTTACCTGATCCAATACCACGACCAACACGGTTGCGTACTTTACGTGAACCTTCTGAAGGCTTCAATTCATGAAGTTTCATTTGGGCACCTCCTTATCGATTAAAAATGTTTTATTGTTCTTTAACAGAAACTAAATGAGACACCTTGTTAATCATGCCGCGGATCGCTGCATTGTCTTCATGTACGACTGTTTGGTTTGTTTTCTTTAGACCAAGAGTACGAACAGTGACACGCTGATCTTCAGGGCGACCGATTACACTGCGTTTGAGGGTAATTTCTAATTTATTTGCCATTATTGTTCCCTCCTTATCCTAACAGGTCTTCTACAGATTTTCCACGAAGCTTCGCTACATCTTCAGCACGTTTAAGTTCACTTAAACCTTGAAGTGTTGCGCGGATCATGTTGATCGGTGTATTAGAACCTAGAGATTTAGAAAGGATATCAGCTAGACCAGCAAGCTCAAGTACCGCACGCACTGGGCCTCCAGCGATAACTCCTGTACCTTCTGAAGCAGGCTTCAATAGAACGTTTCCTGCACCGAATCGACCGATGATTTCATGTGGAATTGTAGTTCCAACCATTGGTACTTCAATTAAATTCTTTTTCGCATCTTCAACAGCTTTGCGGATTGCTTCTGGTACTTCTTGCGCTTTACCAGTACCGAAACCAACATGACCGTTTTTGTCACCGACAACAACTAAAGCTGCAAAACGGAAACGACGTCCACCTTTAACAACTTTCGCTACGCGGTTAACCGTAACTAAGCGTTCTTCTAACTCTAATTTGCTTGGGTCAATACGACTCATTCGGATGTGTCCCTCCTTCTTTTATTAAAATTTAAGTCCAGCCTCACGAGCAGCTTCAGCTAGAGCTTTTACACGTCCATGATATAAGTATCCTCCGCGGTCAAATACCACGTTAGAGATTCCTTTTTCAACAGCACGTTTTGCAACAACTTCGCCAACTTTAATAGCAGCTGCAGTGTCAGAACTATTCTCGACCTTTAACTCTTTATCAAGAGTAGAAGCACTTACAAGTGTTACACCGTTAACATCATCAATTACTTGAGCGTAGATATTCTTGTTAGAACGGAAAACGTTAAGGCGAGGTCTTTCAGCAGTACCTGAAAGTTTCGCACGAACACGAGCATGTCTTTTAAGACGAGTAGCGTTTTTGCTAGTTTTCGTAATCATCCGAGTCACTCCTTTCTTCACTTTAAGCGATCTTACTTACCAGTTTTTCCTTCTTTACGGCGAACGAATTCACCTTCGTAACGAATTCCTTTACCTTTGTAAGGCTCTGGAGAACGGACAGCGCGGATGTTAGAAGCAAGAGCTCCTACACGCTCTTTATCGATACCTTTAACGATTACTTTCGTTTGAGATGGAACTTCGACTTCAACTCCAGCCTCAGGAACGATTTCAACTGGATGAGAGTATCCAACGTTAAGAACAAGTTTGTTTCCAGATTTAGCTGCACGGTAACCGACACCGATAAGTTCTAAACCTCTTTCGAAACCTTTAGATACACCTTCAACCATGTTTGCAAGCAAGCTACGTGTTGTACCATGTAATGCACGGTGTTCTTTATGTTCAGACGGACGGCTTACAGTTAAGACGTTGTCCTCAATTTTAATTTCCATATCAGGGTGAAACGTACGAGTTAGTTCACCTTTTGGTCCCTTTACTGTCACTGTGTTATCGTTGTTTGTCACAGTTACTCCTGAAGGGATCTCAAGTAGTTTTTTACCTATGCGAGACATACCAAGCACCTCCATTCATCTTAAGCTTTTTTTACCATACGTAAGCAAGTACTTCTCCACCAGCTTGTTTAGCACGGGCTTCTTTGTCCGATAAAACACCTTGTGATGTAGAAATAATTGCGATTCCAAGTCCGTTAAGTACACGTGGTACTTCATTTGATTTCGCATATACGCGTAAACCAGGTTTACTGATTCTTTTTAGACCAGTGATAACACGCTCGTTGTTTTGACCGTATTTAAGGAACATACGGATAATTCCTTGTTTGCTGTCTTCAACGTATTCAACGTCACGGATAAAACCTTCACGCTTTAAGATTTCAGCAATTTCTCTTTTGATTTTTGAAGCCGGTACTTCTAGCTTCTCATGACGTACCATGTTCGCATTGCGAATACGAGTCAGCAAATCTGCAATCGGATCTGTCATAACCATTATTTAATAACCTCCTTCCCATTTATGGGGATTACCAGCTGGCTTTTTTAACGCCAGGAATTTGTCCTTTATATGCAAGTTCGCGGAAACAAATACGGCAAAGTTTAAACTTACGAATAACTGAATGTGGACGTCCACAACGTTCGCAGCGCGTATACTCTTGAACTTTAAACTTTTGTTTGCGTTGTTGCTTCGCAATCATAGACTTTTTAGCCACGATTTCGCCTCCCTTTCATTGATTATTTCTGGAACGGCATACCTACTTGAGTTAATAACTCACGTGCTTCTTCGTCCGTATTGGCAGTAGTAACGATAACGATATCCATACCGCGGACCTTTGATACTTTATCGTAATCAATTTCTGGGAAGATTAACTGTTCTTTAATACCAAGCGTGTAGTTTCCACGTCCGTCGAAAGATTTCTTAGAAATCCCACGGAAGTCACGTACACGTGGTAAAGATACAGAAATAAGTTTATCAAGGAAATCATACATGCGCTCTCCGCGAAGTGTTACTTTCGCACCGATTGGCATTCCTTCACGTAGACGGAATCCAGCAATAGACTTCTTCGCACGAGTAACGACAGGTTTTTGACCAGCGATAAACGTTAATTCTTCAACAGCAGTATCGATTGCTTTAGCGTTTTGAACTGCGTCACCAACACCCATGTTGATCACGATTTTTTCGATTTTTGGCACTTGCATTACTGAAGTGTATTCAAACTTAGAAACTAATGCAGGTGTAATTTCTTTTACATACTTTTCTTTAAGGCGGTTCATGAGAAAGACCTCCCTTCCTTATTTACTATTTATCTAGAACTTGCCCAGATTTTTTCGCTACACGGACTTTCTTTCCGTCCTCAACTTTATACCCAACACGTGTCACTTCACCCGTTTTAGGATCAAGCGGCATTACGTTTGATACGTGAATCGACGCTTCCTGTTCAGAAATTCCGCCTTGAGGGTTAGCTTGGGTTGGTTTAGAGTGTTTTTTCACAAGGTTAATACCTTCTACTAAAACACGGTCACTCTTAGGGAAAGCAGCAAGGATGACTCCTTGTTTACCTTTATCTTTACCAGAGATAACCACTACTTTATCGCCCTTTTTAACATGCATTTAATCGCACCTCCTTGAGTCGGGGATTGTATTCATTAAAGTACTTCTGGTGCTAGAGAAACAATTTTCATATAGTTATTTTCACGAAGTTCACGTGCTACTGGTCCGAAGATACGAGTTCCACGCGGGCTCTTGTCGTCACGGATGATGACACATGCATTTTCATCAAAACTGATGTAAGATCCATCGTTTCTGCGAGCTCCGCTCTTTGTACGAACGATAACTGCTTTCACAACTTCACCTTTTTTGACAACGCCTCCTGGTGTTGCTTGTTTAACCGTACAAACAATGACATCACCGATGTTAGCCGTCTTACGTCCAGAGCCACCAAGAACTTTAATCGTTAGTACTTCGCGTGCGCCAGAGTTGTCAGCTACTTTTAAACGAGTCTCCTGTTGAATCATTAATGTTACCTCCCTTCGGAAAAAGAAATCCGAACTTTATTAGATAATAACAGCTTCTTCGACAACTTCAACTAGACGAAAGCGTTTAGTCGCAGATAAAGGACGAGTTTCCATGACCTTTACGATGTCTCCGATTTTTGCTTGGTTGTTTTCATCATGTGCTTTGAACTTTTTAGAGTATCTTACACGTTTGCCATAAAGTGAATGCTTTTTGTATGTTTCAACAACAACAGTGATGGTTTTATCCATTTTGTCAGAAACAACACGACCTTGATACACTTTACGTTGGTTACGTTCGCTCATGTTTGCGGGGCCTCCCCTCTAATTATTATTTATTAGCAGCGATTTCTCTTTGACGAATCACAGTTTTCATGCGTGCGATTGATTTACGCACTTCACGAATGCGAGCAGTGTTTTCAAGCTGCCCAGTCGCTAATTGGAAACGAAGATTGAAAAGTTCTTCTTTAAGAGACTTTACTTTTTGTTCAATTTCAGCAGTGGTAAGGTCACGAATTTCATTAGCTTTCATTTGATTCACCACCAATTTCTTCACGTTTTACGAACTTCGTTTTAATTGGCAATTTGTGAGATGCAAGGCGAAGAGCTTCACGAGCAACTTCTTCAGACACACCAGAAATTTCAAATAAAACTTTGCCCGGTTTTACTACAGCTACCCATCCTTCTGGAGCACCTTTACCGGAACCCATGCGGACCTCTAGAGGTTTTGCTGTGTATGGCTTAGAAGGGAAAATTTTAATCCAAACTTTACCGCCACGTTTCATGTAACGAGTCATAGCAATACGAGCAGCTTCGATTTGACGGTTAGTAATCCATGAAGCTTCTAGAGCTTGGATACCGAACTCACCGAAATGTACTTCAGTGCCGCCTTTTGCACGACCACGCATTTTTCCACGATGTTCTCTGCGATACTTCACGCGTTTTGGCAATAACATATTATTTTCCTCCTTCCGCAGTATTCTTCTTAGTTGGAAGGACTTCTCCACGATAGATCCATACTTTTACGCCAAGCTTACCATAAGTAGTGTCAGCTTCAGCAGTAGCGTAGTCAATGTCAGCACGAAGTGTGTGCAACGGAACAGTACCTTCACTGTAATATTCAGAACGAGCAATATCTGCACCGCCAAGACGACCAGAAACCATTGTTTTGATTCCTTGTGCTCCAGCACGCATTGTACGTTGGATTGTTTGTTTTTGTGCACGACGGAATGAAATACGATTTTCAAGTTGACGAGCGATGTTTTCAGCAACTAGCTGAGCATCAAGATCTGCTCTCTTGATTTCAAGAATGTTGATGTGTACACGTTTGCCAGTTAGGCTGTTAAGAGCTTTACGAAGTGCTTCAACTTCAGATCCGCCTTTACCAATTACCATACCTGGTTTAGCCGTGTGGATTGTGATATTTACGCGGTTTGCAGCACGTTCGATTTCTACTTTAGAAACAGACGCGTCAGACAAACGCTTGCTGATGAATTCACGGATTTTCAAGTCTTCATGTAAGAAGTCAGCGTAATCTTTACCTGCGAACCATTTAGATTCCCAATCACGAATGACGCCAATACGAAGACCTACTGGATTTACCTTTTGACCCACGGATTATCCCTCCTTCTTTTCTGATACAACGATTGTAATGTGGCTAGTACGTTTGTTAATTGCGCTCGCACGACCCATAGCACGTGGACGGAATCTCTTAAGTGTTGGACCTTCGTCAACGAATGCTTGAGTAATCACTAGGCTGTTAGCGTCCAACTCGTAGTTGTGCTCAGCGTTTGCGATAGCAGATTTTAATACTTTTTCAATAATTGGTGAAGCAGCCTTAGGTGTAAGGTTTAAGATAGAAACTGCTTCTCCTACTTGCTTACCTCGGATCAGGTCCATTACTAGACGTGCTTTACGAGGAGCAATACGGACTGTTCTTGCGACAGCTTTAGCTTGCATTTAAAAGCCTCCTCTCATTAGCGTCTTGTTTTTTTATCGTCACTAGCATGACCTTTGTAAGTACGGCTTGGTGCGAATTCGCCCAATTTGTGACCTACCATATCTTCAGAAATGAAAACAGGTACATGTTTGCGTCCGTCATAGACAGCGATTGTGTGACCGATGAATTGTGGGAAAATTGTAGAACGACGAGACCAAGTTTTTACGACTTGCTTTTTGTCAGTTTCATTCAATTTCTCGACTTTAGCCATCAAATGATCATCAACAAATGGTCCTTTTTTTAAGCTGCGAGCCATTGTGGAACCTCCCTTCGTGATTGAACTACGGTCCTAAATGAACCGTAGACAACCCCGTTACTTGTTTTTACGACGACGTACAATGAATTTATCAGACTTGTTGGTTTTCTTACGAGTCTTGAATCCAAGAGTCGGTTTACCCCATGGAGACATTGGTGATTTACGTCCGATTGGAGCGCGTCCTTCACCACCACCGTGTGGGTGATCGTTAGGGTTCATTACAGAACCACGAACTGTTGGGCGTACGCCTTTCCAGCGAGAACGTCCAGCTTTACCGATGTTAATTAATTCGTGTTGCTCGTTTCCAACTTGACCGATAGTCGCACGGCAAGCAGAAAGAATCATGCGAACTTCTCCTGAGTTCAAACGTACAAGAACGTATTTACCTTCTTTACCAAGAACTTGAGCAGAAGTACCAGCAGAACGAACTAATTGTCCACCTTTACCTGGTTTCAATTCAATGTTATGCACAACTGTACCAACTGGGATGTTGATAAGTGGAAGCGCGTTACCTGGTTTGATGTCAGCTTCTGGTCCAGAAGTAACTTCAGTACCAACTTGAATTCCTTTTGGAGCAAGAATGTAACGTTTCTCACCATCTGCATAGTTTACAAGAGCGATGTTCGCTGAACGGTTTGGATCATACTCGATTGTAGCAACGCGTCCAGGTATACCATCTTTATCACGCTTAAAGTCGATGATACGGTATTGACGTTTATGACCGCCACCTTGATGACGAACAGTCAATCTACCTTGGTTGTTACGTCCGCCTTTTTTGTGTAGCGGTGCAAGCAACGATTTTTCTGGTTTGTCAGTCGTGATTTCAGCAAAATCTGAAGTAGTCATGCCACGACGACCATTACTGGTTGGTTTATACTTTTTAATCGCCATTTTGAATTTCCCTCCTTCTTTTTAAGATTTACGCTTCAAAAATTTCGATTTCTTTGCTGTCAGCAGTTAATTTCACGATCGCTTTTCTGCGACGGCTAGTCATACCAGTGTAGCGTCCAACGCGTTTAGATTTTCCTTTGTAGTTTTGAACGTTGACTTTCTCAACTTTCACTCCAAAGATTTCTTCAACAGCGTCTTTCACTTCTGTTTTGTTAGCTCTGACATCAACTTCGAACGTGTACTTCTTCTCTGTCATTAGATCAGCAGAACGTTCAGTAATGATAGGGCGCTTTAGAACATCACGAGGATCTTTCATTATGCAAGTCCCTCCTCTACTTTTTCAACCGCTGCTTTAGTGATCAGAAGTTTGTCGTGGTTGACAACGTCAAGAACGTTGATACCTTTAGCTTCAACAACTGTTACTCCAGGGATGTTACGAGCAGATAAAGCTACTGTTTCGTTTGCATCCGCAGTGACGATCAACGCTTTCTTCTCAACAGATAACCCTTTAAGGATGCCTGCGAATTCTTTCGTTTTCACTGCATCAAGAGTCAAATCTTCAAGAACGATGATGTTGTTGTCGATTACTTTAGAAGACAATACTGACTTGATAGCCAAGCGGCGAACTTTTTTAGGTAATTTATAAGAATAGCTGCGTGGTGTTGGACCGAATACGATACCGCCTCCGCGCCATTGTGGTGAACGGATAGAACCTTGACGAGCACGACCTGTACCCTTCTGTCTCCAAGGCTTACGACCTCCGCCACGTACTTCAGAACGAGTTTTTACTTTGTGAGTTCCTTGACGTAAGGAAGCTCTTTGCATAAGAATAGCATCGAATACTACGCTTTCGTTTGGCTCGATTCCAAACACAGAAGCGTTTAATTCGATTTCACCGTTAGTAGAACCGTTTTGGTTAAATAATGCTACTTTTGGCATGACTTGTTTCCTCCTTTCCTAAGAGAGTTATTTAGATTTAACTGCACTCTTTACAGTTACTAGAGATTTTTTAGCTCCTGGTACGTTCCCTTTGATCAATAGAAGATTGCGTTCTGCATCAACTTTAACGATCTCAAGGTTTTGGACAGTGATTTGCTCTCCGCCCATACGTCCTGGAAGAAGTTTACCTTTGAATACGCGGTTTGGATCAACAGGTCCCATTGAACCAGGACGACGGTGATAACGTGAACCGTGAGTCATTGGTCCGCGTGATTGTCCGTGGCGCTTGATAGCCCCTTGGAATCCTTTACCTTTTGATGTTCCTGTTACATCTACGATATCTCCATTTGCGAAAATATCAACCTTGACTTCCTGACCAACTTCATACGCATCTAACTCCACACCGCGTAATTCTTTTACGAAGCGCTTAGGAGCAGTTTCCGCTTTAGCAACGTGGCCTTTCTCTGGTTTGTTAGAAAGCTTTTCACGTTTGTCATCAAAACCGATTTGGATTGCTTCATAGCCATCCGTATCAGCAGTCTTCTTTTGAAGAACAACGTTAGCAGCAGCCTCAACAACAGTTACAGGGATAAGATCACCGTTTTCTGCGAATACTTGCGTCATACCAATTTTTCTACCTAAGATTCCTTTGGTCATTCGTCACACCTCCTATAATATGTGTTTTCTATTTGAATTAAAGTTTGATTTCGATATCTACACCAGATGGTAAATCTAAACGCATAAGTGCATCAACTGTTTGCGGAGTTGGATCCACGATGTCGATTAGACGTTTGTGAGTACGCATCTCGAATTGCTCACGAGAATCTTTGTACTTATGAACCGCACGAAGGATTGTGTAAACTGATTTTTCAGTTGGAAGCGGGATCGGACCAGATACACTAGCACCAGAACGCTTAGCCGTTTCAACAATCTTCTCAGCAGATTGATCAAGAATTCTATGATCATATGCTTTTAAACGAATACGAATTTTTTGTTTTGCCATTATTTTCCCTCCTTTTCGCCTACTTACGTTAGACAGTTCTCCGTGAGAAAAACCTGATCACCTTGCCATGGCAAAGCGGCCGGGTGTGTCAGCAACCTCTCACTTCATCGCAGTCAAAGACCAACATGCACTATTGTACCAAATTGGCCTGCGTGTTGCAATAATAAATCGGATAAATTTATGATTTGCACACTTTTCATATTATACAGGGGTTCAGCCTATAAATCAAGCTTTCCCTGAAGATGATGTACAGCAGTCTTTCTTACGATCCGAATAAATTCATCTGGCTCTTCAATATGCGGGGAATGGGCAGATTCTTTAAAGGTGAACCATTCTTTTATCGGTGCTGTTAATTGATCAACATATGGTTTTGTTACAGCAGCGGGCGTAATCATGTCATGTTCACCAATGATAAAGTAGCACGGTATTAATATAGTAGAAACTCGGTATTGAATACTCTCATTCATCAGTTCATTCCATAGCTTGTCCTGACTAAACTTCTGTCCTTTCAGGAATCTCCATTTATCTTTCAGCTGATAATGCTTACTATGAAGAAACGCGCTCATCATTTGAAAAATCGGCTTCCACTTATGTGTGAGCCCTACTTTTGCGAACTCTTTATATAGAGAGAACAAAGCATGAGCAGAGGTTCGTTTCCACGGGGGAGGTGTCAGTAATCGCAGGCAGCTAGTGAGCAGTCGATTGCGATGGTATTTCTTCAGAAGAAGTTCGTACGACACAATATCTTCTTTTAATACATCCACGACCTGACTAATCCCATAATATGCATGATATAAATCCGGACGTTTATGTACTGCTTGTATCGAAATCAGCGCTCCCCATGAGTACCCAGCGATGTACAGTTTTGAATGACCTAAATACGAAAGAAGCTTTTCGGTCAGTTCAATCGTATCTTCAACAAATTGCTGAATAGTCATCGAAGCAGCGGGAATATTCTTTTGATAGGAAAGTCCTGCCCCACGCTGATCCCAATGGACGACTGTAAAGTCTTGATCTAATTCCTCATGAAAGGAATCGATATAACTGATTTGAGCTGAGCCGGGCCCACCGTGTAAAAATAAAAAAACGGGTTTTGTTTTATTCAGGTGATTTTCTTTCATCATAATCCATTGGTCAACTCCGCCGATCAACCATTTCTTCAAATATGTCTTCGCCATTCCAGTGATCCTCTCGGTTCCATTTAGATTCTATAGCTTATAGTAGCCGTTCTGGTCTGGAAAAGCAAAAAAAGAGACCCTTTTGCAAGGAGTCTCTTTTATATGTTTATTATTTAATGATAGTTGAAACGACACCAGAACCTACAGTACGTCCACCCTCACGGATAGAGAAACGAGTTCCTTCTTCGATAGCGATAGTAGAGATAAGTTCAACTTCCATCTCAGTGTTATCGCCAGGCATAACCATTTCAGTACCTTCTGGAAGATGTACGATACCAGTTACGTCAGTTGTACGGAAGTAGAACTGCGGACGGTAGTTAGTGAAGAATGGAGTATGACGTCCACCCTCTTCTTTAGAAAGTACATAAACTTCAGCTTTGAAACGGCTATGTGGAGTGATTGTACCTGGTTTAGCAAGTACTTGACCACGTTGGATATCTTCACGAGATACACCACGAAGTAGTGCACCGATGTTGTCACCAGCTTCAGCATAGTCAAGAAGCTTACGGAACATTTCAACACCTGTAACAGTTGTTTTACCGTTTTCTTCTTGAAGACCGATGATTTCAACTTCGTCACCGACTTTAACTTGTCCACGCTCAACACGACCAGTAGCAACTGTTCCACGACCAGTGATTGAGAATACGTCCTCAACTGGCATCATGAATGGCTTCTCAGTGTCACGTTCTGGAGTTGGGATGTACTCATCAACCGCATCCATAAGTTCAAAGATTTTTGCTTCGTAATCAGCATCTCCTTCAAGAGCTTTAAGAGCAGAACCTTTGATAACTGGTACATCGTCACCAGGGAAGTCATAGTCAGAAAGAAGGTCACGAACTTCCATTTCAACAAGTTCAAGTAACTCTTCATCGTCAACCATGTCACATTTGTTAAGGAATACTACGATGTAAGGTACACCTACGTTACGAGAAAGCAGGATGTGCTCACGTGTTTGTGGCATTGGACCGTCAGCAGCAGATACTACTAAGATCGCGCCGTCCATTTGAGCAGCACCAGTGATCATGTTTTTAACGTAGTCAGCGTGTCCTGGGCAGTCTACGTGTGCATAGTGACGAGTTTCAGTTTCATACTCAACGTGTGCAGTTGAGATTGTGATTCCACGCTCGCGCTCTTCTGGAGCACCATCGATTTGATCATAAGCCATAGCTGTACCTTTACCAGATTTCTTATGAAGAACTGTTGAGATAGCAGCAGTTAGAGTTGTTTTACCATGGTCAACGTGTCCAATTGTACCAATGTTAGCATGCGATTTGGAACGGTCGAATTTTTCTTTAGCCATTCTAAAAATCCTCCTTAAAGGTCATTGTATTTGGTATAGAGTGATAGAAAGTGAAGAGTTACCTCTCACTTTCTGATCTTCAATAGTAGTTATACTTTAGTTTAAAGGCAAAATCAATTATTCACCTTTATTTTTTTTGATGATTTCTTCACTGATGCTCTTAGGCACTTCTTCATAGTGATCCATGTGCATAGTGAAAGTACCGCGTCCTTGTGTGTTAGAACGGAGTGCAGTTGCATATCCGAACATTTCAGAAAGTGGAACCATAGCGCGAACAACTTGAGCGTTACCGCGTGCTTCCATACCTTCTACACGTCCACGACGAGATGTGATATCACCCATGATGTCTCCCATGTATTCTTCAGGGATAACGACTTCTACTTTCATCATTGGCTCAAGTAGAACTGGGTTACATTTGCTGACAGCATTTTTCAATGCCATAGACGCAGCAATTTTAAACGCCATTTCGTTAGAGTCAACATCGTGGTATGATCCATCAAATAATTTAGCTTTGATGTCGATTAATGGGAATCCAGCTAATACACCATTTTCAAGTGAATCTTCAAGACCTGCTTGAATAGCTGGGATGTATTCACGAGGAACAACCCCACCAACGATTGCATTTTGGAATTCGAAGCCTGCGCCTTCTTCGTTTGGTTCGAATTCGATCCAAACGTGTCCGAACTGACCGCGTCCACCAGACTGACGTACGAATTTACCTTCAACTTTTGCACCAGAACGGAATGTTTCACGGTACGCAACTTGAGGAGCTCCTACGTTAGCTTCAACCTTGAACTCACGCTTCATACGGTCAACAATGATATCAAGGTGAAGCTCACCCATACCAGAGATGATCGTTTGACCAGTTTCAGTGTTTGTTTGTGTACGGAATGTTGGATCCTCTTCAGCTAGTTTAGCTAAAGCGATACCCATTTTATCTTGGTCAGCCTTAGATTTAGGCTCGATTGCTACATCGATAACTGGCTCTGGGAAATCCATAGACTCAAGGATAACAAGGCTTTTCTCGTCACATAGAGTGTCACCAGTTGATGTATCTTTAAGACCTACAGCTGCTGCGATATCCCCTGCGTAAACAGTAGAGATTTCTTCACGGCTGTTTGCGTGCATTTGAAGGATACGTCCAACACGTTCACGCTTGTTCTTAGAAGAGTTCTTCACGTAAGAACCAGAATCAAGTGTTCCAGAGTATACGCGGAAGAAAGTTAGTTTCCCAACATAAGGGTCAGTCATAACTTTAAATGCAAGGGCTGAGAATGGTGCGTCATCAGTAGACTCACGTACAACCTCTTCATTTGTATCTGGCAAGGTACCTTTGATTGCAGCAACATCAGTTGGTGCAGGAAGGTAATCAAGCACAGCGTCAAGTACAAGCTGAACACCTTTGTTTTTGAAAGCAGATCCAACAAGAACTGGATAGAATTCAACATTCAATGTTCCTTTACGGATTGCAGCTTTCAATTCAGGAATTGTAATTTCTTCACCCTCAAGGTATTTTTCCATAAGCTCTTCATCAAGCTCAGCCACAGCTTCAATTAAGCTGCTGCGAAGCTCTTCAGCTTTGTCTTTATACTCAGCAGGGATTTCTTTTGCATCAGAGCGAGTTCCAAGGTCATCTTCGTAGAAGTATGCTACGTTTTCTACAAGGTCGATGATTCCTTCGAATTGGTCTTCAGCACCGATCGGCAATTGAATTGCATGAGCGTTTGCTTGAAGACGATCTCTTAATGTACCTACAGAGTAAAGGAAGTCCGCACCGGTTTTATCCATTTTGTTAACGAATACGATACGAGGTACTCCGTAAGTTGTTGCTTGGCGCCAAACTGTTTCAGTTTGTGGCTCTACACCTGATTGTGCATCAAGAACAGCTACCGCACCATCAAGTACACGTAAAGAACGTTCAACTTCAACAGTGAAGTCTACGTGTCCTGGTGTATCGATGATGTTTACACGGTAACCTTTCCATTGTGCTGTAGTAGCAGCAGAAGTGATTGTAATACCACGTTCTTGCTCCTGCTCCATCCAGTCCATTTGTGAAGCTCCTTCGTGAGTTTCACCAATTTTATGGATACGACCAGTGTAGTACAAGATACGCTCAGTCGTTGTCGTTTTACCGGCATCGATGTGAGCCATGATACCAATATTACGAGTTTTGTCTAAGGAGAACTCTCTTGCCATTGGGTAATTTCTCCTTCCTTATTAGGGAATAGTTTTTTTAGTTTGGTATAAATCCTACCAGCGGTAGTGAGCGAATGCTTTGTTCGCTTCTGCCATTTTGTGTGTATCTTCACGTTTCTTCACAGCAGCACCAGTGTTGTTAGCTGCGTCAAGGATTTCGTTAGCAAGACGCTCTTCCATCGTTTTTTCTCCACGAAGACGAGCGTAGTTAACTAACCAGCGAAGACCTAAAGTCGTACGACGGTCTGGGCGAACTTCTACAGGTACTTGGTAGTTAGCTCCACCTACACGACGTGCTTTCACTTCAAGAACTGGCATGATGTTTTTCAAGGCTTGTTCGAAAACCTCCATCGCTTCATTACCAGTACGTTCTTTGATGATATCAAATGACTTGTAGAGTATTGTTTGAGATTTTCCTCTTTTACCGTCGATCATCATTTTGTTGATCAAACGAGATACAAGTTTAGAATTGTAAATTGGATCTGGCAAAACGTCTCTTTTTGCTACAGGACCTTTACGTGGCATCTGAATAGCCTCCCTTCTCTTTTAAAAGGATTTCTATCTGTCTCTCATCTCAATTTCATTGTCAGTTCCCTGACTCCACTGATCTGATATTCAACTTCTAAAAACCCTTATGTTTGTTTATATTATTTGCTTTGTTTAGGGCGTTTTGTTCCGTATTTAGAACGTCCTTGCATACGACCGTCAACTCCGGCAGTATCAAGCGCACCACGAACGATGTGGTAACGTACACCCGGTAAGTCTTTTACACGTCCGCCACGGATAAGTACTACACTGTGCTCTTGTAGGTTATGACCGATACCAGGAATGTAAGCTGTTACTTCAATCAGGTTAGACAAACGTACACGAGCATATTTACGTAGTGCTGAGTTTGGTTTTTTCGGTGTCATTGTACCGACACGAGTACAAACCCCGCGTTTCTGTGGAGATGTTACGTTAGTGTGCTCTTTTTTGAAACTGTTGTATCCTTTGTTAAGTGCAGGAGACTTTGAGTTTTCAACTTTACTCACGCGTCCTTTGCGTATTAGTTGATTAATTGTAGGCATGTTGTTATTCCTCCCTTCATTACTTTTTTTATAACCCACATACCCAGGTGGTTCATCAAAAGGCAAAAAACAATGCTTTTGCATTTAAAGCATGCAAAAACAAACAAGTACGTTATAACATAATGGCAACAGCTGCTGCCCCAACTTCAATTCCGCAGGCCTTGCCGAGCTTTTTCATGGAATCTACCACTAAAATGTCTACACCCTTCTCTTGCGCTAGTTTCATTACACTAGCTGTTAAAGCAGGATCAGCATCTTTCGCTACGACGATTTCCTTTACTGAATCTCGTTTTAGAGCTTTTACTGTTTGCTTCGTACCAATAATAATGGACTGAGCCTGTGATACTTTATCATAAGACATCGAATATCCTCCAAAGTAACAGGTTTTATTTTGAGCACCTTGGTTATATTATCATCATGGCAGAAGGATGTCAATATCGTATGACAGATTATCTTGACATCCTTCACCATTTTTTGATGATTTTTATGGAAATCTTTTGAGAAAGATTACTCTACAGGAACCATGTCGTCAGTCGGCTGCACTTGTGAAACCGGCTTAACTTTACGGTAGTTTGGCATTCCCGTTCCAGCAGGAACAAGTTTACCAATGATAACATTCTCTTTCAAGCCAAGCAGTTCATCGCGTTTTCCTTTGATCGCCGCATCAGTTAGGACACGAGTCGTTTCTTGGAAGGATGCAGCAGACAAGAATGAGTCTGTTTCAAGTGATGCTTTTGTAATACCAAGAAGAACTGGACGGCCTGTTGCAGGACGCTTGCCTTCGAATAGAACTTTTTTGTTCGCTTCAGTGAATTGATGTACATCAAGAAGTGTGCCTGGCAATACATCTGTATCCCCTGCATCAGCGACACGCACTTTGCGAAGCATTTGGCGAACCATTACCTCTACGTGTTTATCTCCGATTTCTACCCCTTGCATACGGTATACTTTTTGTACTTCATGAAGCAGATATTCTTGAACAGCTGTCATGTCAGTCACTTTTAGAAGCTCTTTCGGATCGATAGAACCTTCTGTCAGTACTTGACCACGAGTGACTTTGTCACCTTCAACAACTTTCAGACGTGCATTGTAAGGAGCTGTGTAAGAACGAGTTTCAACTTCGCCTTGAACCACAATTTCCTGCTGCTTGTCACGAACATCGTTGATTTCAGCAACGACACCATCAATTTCAGAGATGGTCGCTTGCCCTTTCGGATTACGCGCTTCAAATAGCTCTTGGATACGAGGTAAACCTTGTGTGATATCGTCTCCTGCTACCCCACCGGTGTGGAACGTACGCATTGTAAGCTGTGTTCCTGGCTCACCGATCGATTGTGCAGCGATGATTCCAACTGCTTCACCAACTTCGACGTCAGTACCAGTTGCAAGGTTACGGCCGTAGCATCGTTTACATACACCATGAGGCGTGTTACATGTAAATGCAGAACGGATCCATACTTCTTCAATACCTGCTTCAACTACTTCAAGTGCTTTATCTTCATCAATTAGCTCGTTTTCACCCACAATGACTTCGCCCGTTTCAGGATGAACAATTGGTTTTCTTGCAAAACGTCCGATAAGACGTTCTTCAAGTTTCTCAATAATTTCATTTCCTTCTTTAATGGACTTCGCCAAGATTCCACGGTCTGTACCGCAATCTGTTTCACGGATGATGACATCCTGTGCAACGTCAACGAGGCGACGCGTGAGGTAGCCTGAGTCAGCTGTTTTAAGGGCTGTATCGGCAAGACCTTTACGCGCTCCGTGAGTGGAAATAAAGTATTCTAATACGGTTAAACCTTCACGGAAACTAGATTTAATCGGAAGTTCAATGATACGTCCAGCCGGGTTGGCCATCAGACCACGCATACCAGCCAGCTGAGTGAAGTTAGATGCGTTACCACGCGCTCCAGAGTCACTCATCATGTAGATCGGGTTGACTTCATCAAGGGACTTCATCAGTTTACCTTGGATGACATCTTTAGAAGAACTCCAGATTGAAATCACTCTCTCATATCGCTCTTCTTCTGTAATCAAACCACGTCTGAATTGCTTCAAGACGTTATCTACTTTGGCTTGTGCTTCTTCAAGGATTTTCTGCTTATCATCTAATACGACGATATCAGATACACCAACGGTAATACCGGCTTTAGTAGAATATTTGAACCCAAGATTTTTCATGCGGTCAAGCATTTTGGAAGTCTCAGTGATGTGGAATCTCTTAAAGATTTCCGCAATGATTTTTCCTAAAATACCTTTTTTGAACGGCGCATTGATTTCTTGTTTCTCGATCGCAGCTTTTACATCCTCACCTTTTTCAAGGAAGAAACGATCAGGTGTTTTTTCTTCAATATTGCTCTTAGTCGGCTCATTCATGTATGGGAATGATTCCGGTAAGATTTCGTTAAAGATCAGTTTTCCAACTGTTGTAATCAACAATTTAGAACGCTGTTCATCAGTGAATGTCACATTCTTCAACGAGCTAGCTGCAACAGCTACACGTGTATGAAGATGCACATAACCATTTTGATAAGCTAGAAGGGCTTCATTCGTATCTTTGAAGACCATACCTTCTCCGATAGCACCTTTACGCTCAAGTGTTAGGTAGTAGTTACCAAGCACCATATCCTGAGATGGCGTAACAACTGGTTTTCCATCTTTCGGGTTCAAAATGTTTTGAGCAGCAAGCATTAAGATACGAGCCTCAGCTTGAGCTTCGGCAGATAATGGTACGTGAACCGCCATTTGGTCACCGTCAAAGTCAGCGTTGTAGGCTGTACATACAAGTGGATGCAGACGAATTGCGCGTCCTTCCACAAGTGTAGGTTCAAACGCTTGAATACCAAGTCTGTGAAGAGTTGGTGCACGGTTTAGTAAGACTGGATGCTCGCGAATAACTGATTCTAAAACATCCCATACTTCCGGCTGCACGCGCTCAATTTTACGCTTCGCGCTCTTAATGTTGTGGGCTAATCCTTTTTCAACAAGCTCCTTCATCACAAATGGTTTGAATAATTCAAGAGCCATTTCTTTCGGAAGTCCACACTGATACATTTTCAAATGTGGTCCTACGACGATAACGGAACGTCCAGAATAGTCAACACGTTTACCAAGCAAGTTTTGACGGAAACGCCCTTGTTTCCCTTTCAGCATGTGAGAAAGAGATTTCAATGGTCTATTTCCTGGTCCTGTTACTGGTCGACCTCTACGTCCATTATCAATCAAGGCATCGACAGCTTCTTGAAGCATACGCTTCTCGTTCTGAACGATGATGCTTGGCGCGCCAAGATCTAATAAACGTTTCAGACGATTGTTACGGTTGATGACACGACGATAAAGGTCGTTCAAGTCAGAAGTAGCAAAACGTCCACCATCAAGCTGAACCATTGGACGTAATTCTGGTGGAATAACCGGAAGTACATCAAGGATCATCCAAGACGGTTTGTTTCCTGAGTTACGGAAGGCTTCTAACACTTCAAGGCGTTTGATCGCACGTGTACGACGCTGTCCTTGGGCTGTTTTCAGCTCTTCTTTCAGTGTATCCACTTCTTTTACAAGATCGATATCTTGAAGAAGTTTGTTGATTGCTTCAGCACCCATAGCTGCTTGGAACGTATTACCGTATTTATCTAAATAAGCACGGAATTCTTTCTCAGAAAGAAGTTGTTTCTTCTCAAGCGGTGTGTTGCCAGGATCTGTCACGACGTAAGAAGCGAAGTAGATCACTTCTTCTAACGCACGTGGTGACATATCAAGAACAAGACCCATACGGCTTGGGATACCTTTGAAATACCAAATGTGGGAAACCGGGGCAGCCAGTTCGATATGCCCCATTCTCTCACGACGGACTTTTGCCCGTGTTACTTCTACACCACAACGGTCACATACAACACCCTTATAACGAACACGTTTATACTTTCCACAATGACATTCCCAGTCTTTTTGCGGTCCGAAGATACGTTCACAAAAGAGACCATCTTTTTCAGGTTTCAGTGTACGATAGTTAATCGTTTCAGGCTTTTTCACTTCACCAAAAGACCAAGAACGGATTTTATCAGGTGATGCGAGACCGATGTTCATATACTCAAAATTGTTCACATCTAGCAAGGGGCCTACCTCCCTTTTAATCTTCGGGTTATACCCTAGTCACTTGCTCTAATCGTTTCTGCTATTCTTTTGTGACTGCGTCACGTTCAAGATCGACAGGTGCGAGGTCTGCAGCATCTTCGTCATTAGATAACGCTAATCCATCTGCTTTCTTCGTTTCCTCATCGTCTTCTAAATCTCTCATTTCTATCTCTTCTTCATCACCAGATAGGATTTTGACATCCATACCTAAACTTTGAAGTTCTTTGATTAACACTTTGAATGATTCAGGGACACCTGGTTCAGGTACGTTATCCCCTTTGACGATGGCTTCGTATGTTTTCACACGACCCACAACGTCATCCGATTTAACCGTTAAGATTTCTTGAAGTGTGTATGCTGCACCGTAAGCTTCAAGTGCCCATACTTCCATCTCTCCGAAACGCTGACCACCAAACTGTGCTTTACCGCCAAGTGGCTGCTGCGTAACAAGTGAGTATGGTCCAGTTGAACGAGCGTGAAGTTTATCGTCAACCATGTGAGCCAGTTTGATCATATACATGATTCCGACAGATACACGGTTGTCGAATGGTTCACCAGTTCGACCATCATAAAGGACTGTTTTTGCATCACGGGACATTCCTGCTTCTTCAAGCGTTTCCCAAACATCTTCCTCACGAGCACCATCAAATACTGGTGACGCAATGTGGATGCCAAGGTAACGTGCAGCCATACCCATATGAAGCTCGAGCACCTGACCGATGTTCATACGAGATGGTACCCCTAGTGGGTTTAACATGATATCAATCGGCGTTCCATCTGGAAGATACGGCATATCTTCTTCTGGAAGGATTTTAGAGATAACCCCTTTGTTACCATGTCGTCCGGCCATTTTGTCACCCTCAGAAATTTTACGTTTCTGAACGATGTATACGCGGACTAACTGGTTCACACCTGGTGGTAATTCATCTCCATCTTCACGGTTGAAGACTTTTACATCGTGGATAATTCCGCCGCCGCCGTGTGGAACACGTAGCGACGTATCACGAACTTCACGAGCCTTTTCACCGAAGATTGCATGTAATAGACGTTCTTCAGCTGTCAGTTCTGTTACACCTTTAGGCGTTACTTTCCCTACTAGAAGGTCTCCGTCTTTTACTTCTGCACCAATACGGATGATACCGCGCTCGTCAAGGTTGCGTAAAGCATCTTCCCCAACGTTTGGAATATCACGTGTGATTTCTTCTGGTCCAAGCTTTGTATCACGAGCTTCTGATTCATATTCTTCAATATGGATAGAAGTATAGACGTCATCTTTTACAAGGCGCTCACTCATAATGATCGCATCCTCGTAGTTGTAACCGTCCCATGTCATAAAGCCGACCATCACGTTACGTCCTAGAGCCAATTCACCTTTTTCCATAGAAGGACCGTCTGCAAGGATTTCTCCTTTAACGACTTCATCTCCAACACTTACGATTGGACGCTGGTTGTAGCAAGTCCCTTGGTTAGAGCGGACAAATTTCAGCAAGCTGTATTTGTCTAGGTTCCCTTTGACTTGTTGTCCGTCAACGTCTTCATAGCGACGAACCCAAATATTTTTCGCTTCAACACGTTCTACAACACCTGGGTAGCGGCAGATAACAGCAGCACCAGAGTCTTTCCCAGATACATACTCCATACCTGTACCAACAATCGGTGATTCCGGCTGCATCAAAGGCACAGCCTGACGCTGCATGTTCGCTCCCATTAGAGCACGGTTAGAGTCATCGTTTTCTAAGAATGGGATACATGCTGTCGCCGCAGAAACAACCTGCTTTGGCGAAACGTCCATGTAGTCAACGCGGTTTCGAGGAACAACTGTGTTTTCCCCTCTGAAACGAGCAATGATATTATCATCGATAAACGAACCATCTTCACCTAATATAGCGTTCGCTTGTGCTACAACGTAGTTATCCTCTTCATCAGCAGTTAAGTAATCGATTCTCGGTGTCACTTTACCTGTTTCAGGGTCAACCCGGCGGTAAGGTGTTTCGATAAATCCGAAGCGGTTCACTTTTGCAAATGAAGATAGAGAGTTGATCAAACCGATGTTTGGACCCTCTGGTGTTTCAATCGGACACATACGGCCATAGTGAGAGTAGTGAACGTCACGAACTTCCATTCCTGCACGCTCACGTGTCAAACCACCCGGTCCAAGCGCCGACAGACGACGTTTGTGCGTCAATTCAGCAAGTGGGTTTGTTTGATCCATGAACTGAGAAAGCTGAGAGCTACCAAAGAACTCTTTGATAGAAGCGATCACAGGACGAATGTTAATCAGCTGCTGAGGTGTGATCGTGTTTGTGTCTTGGATCGACATTCTTTCACGAACAACACGCTCCATTCTGCTTAAACCAATGCGGAATTGGTTTTGCAGAAGTTCACCTACAGAACGAAGACGACGGTTACCAAGGTGATCGATATCATCTGTGTCACCTACACCATGAAGCAGGTTGAAGAAATAACTGATCGATGCAATGATGTCAGAAGGAGTGATATTTTTCACAGCTTCCTCTACGTATGCATTACCAATCACGTTGATCACTTGCTCGCCTTCTTGATCAGTTGGTGCATAAATCTTAATAGATTGAAGTTCTACTTCATCTTCTACTACGCCACCGTTCGGATAAAGTTTTCTAAATCCGATGCCGTTTTCTAAGTATGGAAGAACTTTATCAAGAACTCTTCTGTCTAAAATTTGACCTTTTTCTGCTAGAATTTCACCTGTTTCATGATCAACTAGTGTTTCAGCCAATTTTTGATTGAACAGTCTATTTTTAATATGAAGCTTCTTATTAATCTTGTAGCGTCCAACATTTGCTAGGTCATATCTCTTCGGATCAAAGAAGCGAGAGTCTAGCAAGCTTTTCGCATTTTCAACAGTTGGCGGCTCTCCAGGACGAAGGCGCTCGTAGATTTCGAGAAGTGCTTTATCCGCATTCTCTGTATTGTCTTTTTCCAGCGTGTTGCGTAAGTATTCATTCTCGCCAATGAGGTCAAGAATCTCTTGATCAGAGCTGAAGCCGAGGGCACGCAAAAGAACCGTAACCGGCAACTTACGTGTGCGATCGATGCGTACATAGACTACATCCTTCGCATCAGTTTCGTATTCTAACCATGCGCCACGGTTTGGAATGACAGTCGCAGTAAAACCTTTTTTACCGTTTTTGTCTACTTTACCACTGAAATATACACTCGGAGAACGAACTAATTGAGAAACGATTACACGTTCCGCACCATTAATGATAAAAGTACCTGTGTCTGTCATGATTGGGAAATCACCCATGAACACATCTTGGTCTTTTACTTCTCCAGTTTCTTTGTTAATTAAACGAACTTTTACTCTTAGTGGAGCAGAGTAAGTTACATCACGTTCTTTTGATTCTGCTACAGGATACTTAGGATCCCCTAGGCTGTAATCAATGAATTCAAGAGAAAGGTTACCAGTAAAATCCTCAATTGGGGATATATCTTGAAACATCTCTCTAAGACCCTCATCAAGAAACCACTGATAAGAAGAGGTTTGAATTTCAATGAGATTTGGTAATTCTAACACTTCGCTTATGCGTGCGTAGCTTCTGCGCTGGCGGTGTCGTCCATACTGAACTAGTTGACCTGTCAACTGATTCACCCCTCAAATCATGCGTATTATATGTGTAAAAAGTATTTCTGTCTTTCAGATGTCAGTAAAGAAATACTTTTACAAGACAAAAGAAAAAAGGGTTTCTAAAATAAGAAAACCACATCCAAAAACAAATACCGATTTTATTAGTTTTCCCAAGTATGCATAATTTATACAAAATAGTTGTTTATTAAGCCTATCAAGCAAAATATACACATTGGCATTTTATAATGTTAACACAGCTAGGAAACTGCGTCAAACTTTTTTAGCTTTGATAATATAGTAGCCCTTTTTTTTCATAACGACCGCGACTTCTCCAAAGAGCTGCTCTAATTTTTCAATCGCAGATGGCCCGCCCTGCTTTTTCTGAATAACCACCCACAACTCACCTTCTGGCAATAAATGATCAGCACTTTTTTCAAAGATCGCATGTACAACTTTCTTCCCTGCCCGTATTGGGGGATTGGTCAGTATAGAGGCAAAAGCAGCTGATGAATGAACATTCGAGAACAAATCACTTTGATAGATGCGGACATTATCAATGCGATTATGCTTAGCGTTTTCCTTTGAAAGTTCGACTGCTCTTTCGTTCACATCAATCATATGAATGGTGCGTCTCGTCATTTCGTTTGCTAACGATAAGCCGATCGGTCCATAACCGCAACCGACATCTAAGACATCGCCATCCAAGTCAGGTTCTTCAAAAGCTTCAATTAATAGCCTTGAACCATAGTCGACTTCTTTCTTAGAAAACACTCCACTGTCACTTGTAAAAGTAAAGGTACGGTTTCTCAGGGTGAAGTCCCATGTCTGTTTATTGCTTTTCACTGATGGCTTTTCCGTATAATAGTGGTCACTCACGATGAATGGACCTCCTCTGGGTTCAATCGTTTCAGGAAATTAGAAAAGAAAAAGCCCGCCAGTAAAAGCGAGCTTTCTCAAAAGATTAGGCGAAGATTACTTAACTTCTACAGAAGCGCCAACTTCTTCAAGCTTAGCTTTAAGTTCTTCAGCTTCTTCTTTAGCAATACCTTCTTTAAGTGGTTTTGGCGTGTTGTCAACAAGTTCTTTAGCTTCTTTCAAGCCAAGACCAGTAATTTCACGAACCACTTTGATCACTTTGATTTTTTGGTCTCCAGCACCAGAAAGTACTAGATCAAAATCAGTTTTCTCTTCAGCAGCAGCACCACCAGCAGCAGCTACAGCTACAGGAGCAGCAGCAGTTACGCCAAATTCTTCTTCGATTGCTTTTACTAAGTCGTTTAACTCAAGTACAGTTGCTTCTTTAACTGAAGCAATGATTTCTTCGATATTTAAAGCCATTTGTAATTCCTCCATTTAAAGTTATTTTACGTAAAGTACGCATTAAGCGCCTTGTTCTTCTTTTTGATCTGCAACTGCTTTAGTAGCAAGAGCAAGGTTACGAACTGGAGCTTGAAGAACGCTAAGCAACATAGATAGTAAGCCTTCGCGAGACGGAAGTTCCGCAAGAGCCTTCACTTCTTCTACAGTCGCTACGTTTCCTTCGATGACACCAGCTTTGATTTCTAAAGCTTCGTGGCTTTTCGCAAATTCGTTGATGATTTTCGCAGGTGCGATAACATCTTCGTTACTGAATGCGATAGCGTTTGGACCTGTTAAGAAATCGTTTAAACCAGTTAGTTCAACTTGTTCAACTGCACGGCGAGTCAAAGTGTTTTTGTAAACTTTGAATTCTACGCCAGCATCACGAAGTTGCTTACGAAGTTCAGTCACTTCAGAAACTGAAAGACCACGGTAATCTACAATTACAGTAGACATACTGTCTTTAAATTTAGAAGTAATTTCATCAACGACTACTTTTTTAGTATCGATTGCATTGCTCATGGTTACACCTCCTGTACATTCTTTGTGTAACACTTATACCGATCAGGCCATCACGTTCCTAACGAACGGTTCTCCATATAAAAAGCCTCCATTAAGACATGGAGGCTGTATATACAAGCATACGTTAACGTAAGACTGTGACATATACACCTCGGCGGGTTAATTAAGCCATAAGGCCCCTGCTGTCTACGGTATAAATGGACATATTCTATTTTACAACATTTTGATATTATCAAAATGATTGTGATAAGTCAAGATTTATTTTGCAGAGAAAGAAGATGGATCCACTTTCACGCCAGGGCCCATAGTAGATGTAACAGAAACGTTTTTCACGTATACACCTTTAGCCGCTGCAGGTTTTGCTTTAAGGATTGTGTCATAGATTGTTGCAAAGTTCTCAACAAGCTTTTCGTCCTCGAAAGAAACCTTTCCGATTGGCGCGTGGATGTTACCAGCTTTATCAACGCGGTATTCTACTTTACCAGCTTTGATTTCATTGATTGCTTTTTCTACTTCGAATGTAACAGTTCCTGTTTTAGGGTTTGGCATAAGACCTTTTGGTCCAAGTACACGACCGATCTTACCAACTTCACCCATCATGTCAGGTGTCGCAACGATTACATCGAAATCGAACCAACCTTGTTGGATTTTTGTGATGTAATCAGAATCTCCAACGTAGTCTGCTCCAGCAGCTTCTGCTTCTTTTGCTTTTTCGCCTTTAGCGAACACAAGAACGCGTTGAGTTTTACCAGTTCCGTTAGGAAGTACAACTGCACCGCGGATTTGTTGATCGTTTTTACGAGGGTCTACGCCCAAACGAAAAGCAACTTCTACAGTCGCATCAAATTTCGCTGTATTTGCTTTTTTTGTAAGAGAAACAGCTTCAGCTACATCATACGCTTTAGTACGTTCGATTAGCTTCGCAGCTTCTACATACTTTTTACCTTTTTTAGCCATTATAAAAATCCTCCTTATGTGGTTTTAGCGGAATAACCTCCCACGAATAAGGGTTGCGAACTTGTCAAAACCAAACTCGCAACCCAACAAGACAAAAAATTAATCTTCGATGACAATACCCATACTGCGTGCAGTACCTTCAACCATGCGCATAGCTGATTCAACGCTGGCAGCGTTTAAGTCAGGCATTTTTGTTTCCGCGATTTCGCGTACTTTATCACGCTTAACAGTTGCCACTTTATTACGGTTAGGTTCACCAGAACCAGACTCAATACCAGCTGCTTTTTTAAGTAATACTGCAGCAGGTGGAGTTTTAGTAATAAATGTAAATGAACGGTCTTCAAAAACCGAAATTTCAACAGGAATGATAAGACCAGCTTGGTCAGCTGTACGAGCATTAAACTCCTTACAGAATCCCATGATATTAACACCGGCTTGACCTAGTGCAGGTCCAACTGGTGGAGCTGGGTTAGCTTTTCCAGCAGGAATTTGCAATTTAACAACTTTTACTACTTTTTTAGCCACGAGACACACCTCCTTAAAGTCCGTGATGTGGTAATAGGGGAATCCCCCTCCCACTCAACAACTTCATTCTTTATATGAATGACGAAATAACTAGCTAGCGATCTTGAGTGAACTCAAGACGTACCTTTGCTATATTACCACTTCTATACACTCATTTCAAGCTCTTTTGAATTACAATTTATCGATCTGCGTGAACTCAAGTTCAACAGGTGTTTCTCTACCAAACATATTAACGAATACTTTGACTTTGCTTTTATCGTAATCAATCTCTTCGATAGATCCTGTGAAGTTAGCAAATGGTCCATCGATGACCTTGACTGTTTCTTTCAGCTCAAAGTCGATTTCTGTTTTGCGCTCTTCAAGACCCATTCTCTTCAGAATGGTTTCAGCTTCGCCTGGTAATAGCGCTGTCGGCTTTGAGCCTGACCCAGCTGATCCAACGAATCCTGTCACACCCGGTGTATTACGAACAACATACCAAGAATCGTCAGTCATGACGATTTCCACTAGTACATAGCCAGGGAATACTTTCTTTTTGACCACTTTTTTCTTACCGTTTTTAAAATCAGTTTCTTCTTCCTCTGGTACGACTACACGGAAGATTTTATCCTGCATGCCCATTGATTCAACACGCTTTTCCAAGTTCGCTTTTACTTTGTTTTCATAACCAGAGTACGTATGCACAACATACCAATTCTTTTCCATTTTAGATCAGGACTATTCAGTCCTTCCCTCCCCACATTTCATAATGTCTATTTGACGAATATCGAGTACCGGTAAATATTTTCAAGCAATTGAAAAAACCCGTAAAACGGGTTTTTTGGCAAGTCATATTATGATCTATTATAGCACGTTCAGCAGACCATTATTCAAGTATTAATGAATTAATTCGATTAATTGTGAGATTCCTATATCAAGAAAAGAGAAAAAGATTGCAAAGAAGACGACTGTTAAAATAACAGTGATTGTGTAGCGGACCATTTCGTTTTTCTTTGGCCAGCTGACCTTTTTCATTTCTTTTCCGACACTTTTTAAGAAACTGATAATACGCATGTAAAAGACCTCCACAGATTAAAGAACGCAAATCTTACTTCGTTTCTAAATGTGTTTTATGTGAATTACAATTCTTGCAATATTTCTTAACTTCTAATCTTTCAGCTGCTGAAGCAACACTTTTCATTGTCGTATAATTGCGGCTTCCGCAGTCTTTACAGGCTAGAGTGATTTTTTTCCTCATATTTACACCTATTTTCTCGACATCATTTCCTTAGTACCTTATCACAGTGTCGAAAAAGCTGTCAATATAGGTTTGACTAGAGACTGATCTCGCGCAGCTCTAAATATTTCTCTAATTTTCTCTTTACTCTTTGGAGTGCGTTATCAATTGATTTCACATGACGGTTTAAATCTTCAGAAATCTCCTGATAGGATCTGCCATCAAGATAAAGCACAAGTACCTTTCTTTCCAGCTCGCTTAATAGTTCACCCATTTTCATTTCAATATCATCAAATTCTTCTTTGCTAATGATTAGATCTTCTGGGTTAAGCGCTTTAGCACCGGAAATGACATCCAACAATGTTCTGTCCGATTCTTCATCGTATATCGGCTTGTCTAATGATACATAGGAATTTAACGGGATATGTTTTTGGCGAGTAGCTGTTTTAATTGCGGTGATAATTTGGCGGGTAATACATAATTCTGCAAAAGCCTTAAATGAAGTAAGCTTGTCCTCTCTGAAATCGCGGATAGACTTATAAAGTCCGATCATTCCCTCTTGGACAATGTCCTCTCGATCTGCTCCAATCAAGAAATAAGATCTTGCTTTCGCACGTACAAAATTGCGGCATTTCGTAATTAAATAATCTAGCGCATCACTATCTCCGACATGAACCCTTTCAATGACTTGTTCATCTTCCAACTGGCAAAATTGCTCTCTGATGGACTTACCCTTGCTGTTGTTTAGATTCACTTCGATCCCCCCGACCGCACCTAGATAGAAATATTATACATTAATGGTTGAAATATCGTCAAGCTATTCCAAATTCCCACGCCGCCATTTTTCAAACGTTTTCAATACATCTTCTGACAATTCAATTTTGGATGCTGGTTTATTAGAAGTAATCTTTTTGACCCGTGTTTCAATCTTTCGTTCAATCACTTCAATCTCTCTTAAAAGCTCTCTAGCCGACTTGCGAAGAGCACCTTGCCCAAAGATCGCCCACTGTTCCGTAAAATCAGAGGTCGCCACATGTATTTGCGTCCGAATATTATTCAAATCCTGCGCCAGCTTTTCAATCCGCTCATCAGCCGTTTCATTCTCTCTTGTAAAGATGACCTCTACTCGGTGGTTTGTCCGCTTTTTCTCGATTCCTTTGACCATATGGGCATCGAATACAACAATGACTCGATACCCTGTGTATGCTTGATATTCTGCTAAATTTTGAATCAGTACGTCTCTGGCTTCTTCAAAGCTGTTTTCCTTTAAGTGCTGCAAACGAGGCCATGCACCTATCATGTTGTATCCATCGACTAAGAGGATGTCCATCTCTATTCTCCTAACGGATAACGTTTTCGATACACTTCATACATCAATAGACTAGCGGCAACTGATGCATTTAATGAAGTGACCTTCCCGGCCATTGGCAGTTTAATCAGGAAATCACATTTTTCCTTGATCAATCGACCGATTCCTTTTCCTTCACTGCCGATCACAAGAGCTAGAGGCATTGTTCCATCAAATTGTCTGTAATCCTGCTTAGCAGACGCATCTGTTCCTGCGACCCAAATTCCTCTTTCTTTCATCTCATCAAGAGCTCTTGAAAGGTTGGTCACTTTCGCGACAGGAATATGCTCGATTGCCCCAGTGGATGCCTTGGCAACGGTTGTTGTCAAACCGACTGCTCGCCTTTTCGGAATGACGATTCCATGTGCACCTACAGCATCTGCCGTACGCATAATGGACCCTAAATTATGAGGATCTTCGATTTCATCTAAAATAAGGAAAAATGGCTGTTCATTCCGTTTTTCAGCGATTTGATACAGATCGTCCAATTCCGCATATTCATATGCCGCTACTTGTGCAACGATTCCCTGGTGCTGACCTGATACCATTTGATCAAGCTTTTTCCTCGGAACATACTGAATGGTGATATTTTGCTTTTTAGCGAGTTCAATGACCTGCTGGGCTTGTCCT
The DNA here is from genome assembly GCF_024498355.1 of Bacillus pumilus. Lineage (GTDB taxonomy): Bacteria > Bacillota > Bacilli > Bacillales > Bacillaceae > Bacillus > Bacillus pumilus_P. Next base: position 119,037 of record NZ_CP101833.1, on the reverse strand, counting down.
TTTACAGTGTTTTCTGCCATCCAGAGCTTGTATAACTCTCTATCTGACTTCAGTGTCTCAATCACTGCATTTTTCCCAATCACATAATCATGTTGCTGACTCATTTGTCTTCCTCCCTGACGTTCCGATTTCAATCGCCTGACTAATCAGCTCTTCTAAGCGTTCGTCCTGCTGTTCAATAAATAAATAACCCATGAGCGCTTCAAGCGCCGTACTATAACGATACGTTTGAACGTCTGTGTTTTTAGGCACTGTGCCAGATTTTGCATTTCTTCCTCTTTTCAGCACCGCTTCTTCCGCCTCAGTGAAAAAGCCTTGCTGCTGAAGCGTAAATAAAATAGCGGCCTGAGATTTAGCTGAAACAATCTTGCTTGCTCGTTTATGCAGCTCATTTGGTTTTGTCGCCCCCGTTTGGAGGAGGTGATGCCTCACATATACTTCAAAAATGGCATCACCCATATAAGCAAGCGCAAGTCCGTTCAACTGTTTACCGTCTTTCAGCTTTTCAAAATTCAACATGCCTATTCTCCTCTTTTCCAGCGAGTACCTTGAGGAGTGTCCTCCAATACAATATTCATGCTCTTTAACTGATCACGAATTTGATCAGACAGGGCGAAGTCACGATTTCTTCTAGCTTCATTTCGTTTCTCAATTAACGCTTCTACTTCTTCGTCAAGCGTGTGCTTTTCTTCTAATGAGAAGCCAAGAACAGATGTGATTTCTTGGAACAAGCCGATAAATGCATTGATCACTTCCTCTGAAGTATGATCATTCTCCATATAGTAATTCGCCTGCTTCGCTAGTTCAAATAAGACAGAGATGGCATTCGCAGTATTGAAGTCATCATTCATTTCAGAAATAAATGTCGCGCGCTGCTCTTCAATCTTCGCCAGCCATTCGGTATTATTGTCTGTTATATTGGTGCTGCTCTCAAGGCGATGATGTAAATTGGCATACGATGTTTTGAGTCTGTTAAAAGCACTCTTTGTACTGTCCAATAAATCAATTGAGTAATTAATAGGGTGACGGTAATGAACAGATAACATAAAGAATCGAAGTACATCTGGATCTTGTTCTTTAATAATGTCATGCACCAGCACAAAGTTGCCAAGTGATTTTGACATTTTTTCATTCTCAATATTAATATACCCGTTATGCATCCAATACTTCGCAAAAGGTTTCCCCGTCAAAGCCTCAGATTGGGCGATCTCATTCTCATGGTGAGGGAACGTTAAATCCTGTCCGCCAGCATGAATGTCGATCGTATCACCTAAATATTTTTTGACCATGGCCGAGCATTCGATGTGCCAGCCTGGGCGTCCTTCGCCCCACGGGCTATCCCATGAAATTTCCTGATCCTTTGCAGCCTTCCATAAAGCAAAGTCCAGTGCATCTCTTTTCTTTTCACCTACTCGAATACGAGCACCTGTCTTCAGTTCATCAATCGATTGATGAGAAAGCTTTCCGTAGCCTTCAAATGAACGCGTGCTGTAATACACGTCGCCATCCGCTTCATAGGCGTAGCCTTTTTCAATCAATGTGGCGATAAACGCAATGATGTCATCCATATTTTCTGTTACTCGCGGGTGAAGGTCTGCTTTTTTGCAGCCTAGTGCACTGACGTCTTCGAAGTAGGCTTGGATAAACCGATCAGCAATGGTCGGGACATCTTCCCCGAGCTCATTGGCTGCTTTGATGAGTTTATCATCCACATCTGTAAAGTTTGAGACAAAGTTCACATCATAGCCGCTGTATTCTAAATACTTACGTACAGTGTCGTATACAATCGCCGGTCGTGCATTACCGATATGAATGTAGTTATAAACGGTTGGTCCGCACACATACATCTTGACCTTTCCTGGTTCAAGCGGGACAAATTCTTCCTTCTTACGTGTCAATGTATTAAAAATATTGATTGTCATGATTGTTCTTCCTTTCTGCTCAATGAAGCCAGCTCACGTTTTAGCTTTTCCATTTCTCGTTCCAATTCTTTAAAACGATCGGAAACTGGATCTGGCAAATCTTGATGGTTGAGATCACGATTGATTTTCTTTCCATTTTGAACGACCACGCGCCCAGGTATACCTACAACAGTGGAATGGTCTGGGACGTCCTTTAACACAACAGACCCTGCACCAATCTTGGATCCTTTTCCAACTGTAATGGAACCGAGCACCTTTGCACCCGTCGCAATGAGGGCATCGTCTAAAATGGTCGGATGCCGCTTTCCCTTTTCTTTCCCGGTTCCCCCTAATGTCACGCCTTGGAAAACAGTGACGTTGTCTCCAATTTCACATGTTTCCCCAATCACGACACCCATGCCGTGATCAATGAAGAAACGTCTGCCAATGGTTGCCGCTGGGTGAATTTCAACCCCTGTGAAAAACCGGCTGACCTGAGAAATGATCCGCGCAAGAAAATACAGCTTACGTTTATAAAATGCGTGCGCGATACGATGAGCCCAAATCGCATGAAGCCCTGAATAGGTTAGCACTACTTCAATATAGCTTCTAGCAGCAGGATCTTGATCAAACACAGTATCAATATCTTCTTTCAGCATTTTGAAAAACACATGCTCCCCCCGTTCTTCCCCATCAATCTCTCTTAGGACTTGCTCTCTTTTTTTGGACAAATAAAAAACGCCTCTGCCAAACGACAGAGACGTTTTGAAAACGCGGTTCCACTCTGTTTAGAAAGCTCCTTATCTTGCAAGCTTTCTCAACTTAATCCCGTAACGGAGGGTACCGCCCTTGCATACTAACGTACGTGTTCCTCAAGGGTCTTGAGGGTGCATTTCCAACGTCTGCCCATAAGTCTCTTTCAGCCGGTGAAGACTCTTTCTGTGATGGACGAAAACATTGTACTTCTCCCTCGCAACGATTTTCCTTATATTTGTTTAATGCGGTTTAATACCGTTTCTTTACCTAGTAGCTCAATACTTTGCGGAAGTTCTGGGCCATGAGTTTGTCCTGTGACAGCCACACGAATTGGCATGAATAGTTTCTTGCCTTTATGCCCTGTTTCTTTTTGTACCGCTTTAATGGCAGCCTTGATTTCATCAGGTGTGAAAGACTCAAGACGTTCTAGCTGACCTGCAAAAGAGGCCATGACTTCTGGTACTTGCTCTTCTGCTAGAACTTCTCTCGCCTCTTGATTATACTCAATTTGCTCCTTAAAGAACAACTCTGTTAACTCAACAATTTCTGCTCCGTAGCTCAATTGTTCGTGATATAGAGAAATGAGTTTGCGTACCCACGTGTTTTCTTCTTCCGTCAGTTGTTCGCTTACCTTGCCAGCCTTTTGAAGATGTGGAAGTGTTAATGCAACGACTTGATCAAGATCAAGGGCTTTCACGTATTGGTTATTCACCCATTTTAGTTTATGCATATCGAATAGAGCTGGTGACTTAGAAAGTCGGTTTACATCGAAAATATCGATGAATTGTTCTTTTGTAAATAGTTCTTCTTCGCCAACTGGAGACCATCCAAGTAATGCAATGAAGTTAAACAGGGCTTCTGGTAAATAGCCCAGGTTCTTATATTGCTCAATGAATTGAATAATCGATTCATCTCGCTTACTTAATTTCTTACGGTTCTCGTTCACAATCAACGTCATATGTCCGAACAGCGGAACATCCCAGCCAAATGCATTGAAGACCATGATTTGTTTAGGTGTATTCGAAATGTGGTCCTCTCCGCGAAGAATGTGAGTCATTTTCATCAAATGATCATCCACTGCTACAGCGAAGTTATAAGTTGGTGTACCATCTTTCTTCACAATGACAAAGTCACCGATGCCGTCTGTTTCAAACGAAATATCACCTTTGACCATGTCGTCAAATTTGATGATTTCTCCCTTTGGTACACGGAAGCGAATACTTGGCTCTCTTCCTTCAGCAATGAGCTTGTCCTCTTCTTCTTTTGATAAATGACTGCATTTACCAGAATATCGAGGCATTTCACTGCGGGCGATTTGTGCTTCTCGTTCTTCTTCTAATTCTTCAGCCGTACAATAGCACTTATAAGCCAAGTCCTTTTCTAGCAGCTCGTCATAATATTTTTTGTAAATATCATTACGCTCTGATTGTCTGTAAGGACCGTAGCCGCCATCTTTATCAATACTCTCGTCCCAATCAATGCCGAGCCACTGCAAATGACGAAGCTGGCTTTCTTCTCCGCCTTCTACATTACGCTTTTGATCCGTATCTTCGATTCGAATAATAAATTTGCCGCCTTGGCTGCGTGCGAACAAATAGTTGAAAAGAGCCGTTCTAGCATTCCCAATATGTAAATGACCAGTTGGACTCGGTGCATAACGAACACGCACTTCATTTCCCATGAGTTTAACTTCCTTTCATCTGCATCATGTTGTCTGACACCATTTTTTTATAAACGTATTTTATCATCAAATACCATTCTCATCAAAATGGATTTTACTTTTTCTGAAGAAGCACAGTCGCCTGAGAAGCAATTCCTTCGCCTCTACCTGTAAATCCGAGTTTCTCTGTCGTTGTTGCTTTGACATTTACCTGTGTGACATCTGCCTCAAGCGCTTCTGCGATTTTCTCGCACATCGGTTGAATGTAAGGTGCCATTTTTGGCTTTTGCGCCATGATGGTGCAGTCAATATTCACCAGTTTATAGCCTTTTTCTTTCACAAGTGCCCACACATGCTGAAGTAATTGAAAAGAATCTGCATCCTTAAATTCGGGATCAGTGTCTGGGAAATGTCTGCCGATATCTCCTTCACCAATCGCACCTAGACAGGCATCTGCCACCGTGTGAAGCAGTACGTCAGCATCTGAATGCCCAAGCAGGCCCTTTTCATAGGGAATGGTAACCCCGCCGATAATAAGAGGTCTTCCCTCTGTTAATTGATGTACATCAAAGCCTTGTCCTATTCTCAACATGATCTAGTACCCTCTTTCCGCATCCATAATTGCCTTGGCAACCAGTAAATCATCTGGTGTTGTCAGTTTAATATTGGTATAGTCTCCCTGGACAATATACACACTCTCACCATGTAATTGTTCCACAAGGCTGGCGTCGTCTGTTCCAAGGAAGCCTGTCCGCTCCGCATATTCATGCGCCTCTTTTAAAATAGAATGACGAAAAGCTTGTGGGGTCTGGACTGCCCACAAGCTCTGACGTTCAATGGTTTGCTCCACTTTGCCTGCTTGAACGCGTTTGATTGTGTCTTTCACTGGTACCGCTACGACTGCGGAGCCTTTTTCAATCGCCGCTTTAACGAGCAAGTCAATCTGTGTATGCTTAATAAAAGGCCTTGCTCCATCATGAACAAGCACGATGTCCGCATCTTTTACAGCCTTCAATCCTTCATATACACTTTGCTGACGTTCTTCACCGCCAGTAACAAGTGAAACAGGCGTTTGAAAAGCGTGTACCTTTAGTAGCCTTTCAAAGTCACGACGCTCCTCTTCATTGATCGCTAAGATCATGCGTTTGCATTGTGAATGGGCGTCAAACACCTTTAGTGTGTGAATGATAACCGGCATTCTTTTCAATTCAATAAAAAGCTTATTGCGGCCGGCCTTCATTCGTTTCCCCTGCCCCGCAGCCGGAATAACTACTTCATAATACATGTTCGTTCTCCCTTTAGAGCGCCTTCTCCAGAAGTTTTGGCTTTGCAAAAATCATTCTTCCGGCAGCAGTCTGCAGCACACTTGTGACAAGCACATCAATGTCTTTTCCAATGTAGTTGCGTCCTTCTTCGACCACTATCATCGTACCGTCATCTAAGTAGGCAACACCTTGGTTATGCTCTTTCCCATCTTTAATGACCTGTACCTTCATTTCTTCCCCAGGCAGTACAACAGGTTTGACCGCATTGGCTAGATCATTGATGTTTAACACTGCTACTTTTTGAAGTTCGCATACTTTATTTAAATTAAAATCATTTGTCACAACAACACCTGAAGTTAATTTAGCGAGCTTCACAAGCTTGCTATCAACCTCTTGAATGTCTTCGAAGTCACCTTCGTAAATTTCAACTTTGATGTCCAATTCTCTTTGGATACGATTTAAAATATCAAGACCTCTTCGGCCTCTATTTCTCTTTAATACATCAGAAGAGTCTGCAATATGCTGTAATTCCTCCAGAACAAATTGAGGAATGACCATAATTCCTTCTAAAAATCCAGTTTGACAAATATCTGCGATTCTTCCATCAATGATAACACTTGTGTCTAAAATTTTCAGCTTTTTATCTTCTATTTCAGGTTCATCATCAGCTGCACCTTTTTTCTTGCTGACCTTTGCAGATCGAGAGAACAGCCCCATCATTTCATCCTTCTTCTTAAACCCTACCTGAAATCCAAGGTATCCTAAAAAGAAAGCCAGAAAAATCGGAATAATGGTACCAAAAATATGATATGGGATATTGTTTAGCGGGATCACGTTTACAATAAGATATGCTAGAATAAGTCCAAATACTAAACCGAAACTTCCAGATATAAGATCAGGAAGAGGCGCCTTTAATAGAGAATCCTCGATCCATTTCACCCAATTAACAACATAGCCTGTGCACCATTGGCCGATGATAAAGAACACAGCGGCTCCTATTAGTGCTGAAGAGTAAGCATTTGTTATGAGAGGTATGTTCTTTACATTTAACAGCAGAAATAACTCTGGAATGATAAAAATCCCCACAACTGCACCAAAAATGATAAAAAACGCCTGAACGATTCTTTTTAACATACCTTCACCTCCTTTATTTTTCATCTGTCAATCCACCTTCATCTAACATTGATATATGTTTAAGTTTTCTATCATGATCAATAGAAAACAAAAAGCATCATTAATATACCCATATTCATCCATTTTTAACCGTAATTGAGGAAAATTTCTCTACTACAGCTGACGGTCAATATAATGTTTTTCTTGTAACCTTTTTAATCCTTTTTTTATCTTTTTCGCCCTTACTTCTCCAATTCCTTCTACTTCATCCAATTCTTGTACATCCGCTTCCATAATTCGATCTAACACACCAAACGCTTCGACCACATTTTCGACAATAGGCATTGGCAGTCTAGGGATTTTGTGAAGTAATCTGAACCCTCTTGTGTACACATAATCGTCAACATTTGTAGAAGCTGGATATCCAAGTAACTTGTACAGAATGGAATCATCTAAAAGCTCAAAGCTAGACATATCTTGGAGTTGTTTAAGCAAAGTATATGGATCTTTAATCTTTTCTTTCACGTAATCTTTAATAAATAAAGCCGCTTCCTGCTCCATATCTGTAATCAGTTCATTGACTTGAAGACGGATCAAGTGTCCTTCTGTTCCGAGCTCTTTGATATACATATTAATTTCATTTTTGATTCTGAGCACCATTTCGTAGCGATGCAGCACGGATAGTACATCACCAAAGGTGACAAGCTCTTCAAATTCTAGGGCGCTTAACGCTGAAATGGCGTGATCTAAAATGGTTTTATATTTCTCTAGTGTTTGAATGGCTTGATTGGCCTTTGTTAAAATAAAGCCGATATCTTTCAACGTGTAACGACGATTTCCTTGGTATAAAGTAATGACGTTTCTCCGTTCAGAAATAGCAATGATTAAGCAGCCTGTCTGCTTGGCTACACGTTCAGCCGTTCGGTGTCTCATGCCTGTTTCTGATGAATGAATCGTTGCATCTGGCATCAGCTGTGTATTCGCATACAAGATTTTTTGACCAGAATCGCTTAAAATAATGGCCCCATCCATCTTAGCCAATTCATATAAGTGTGCTGGGGAGAAGGCAGAATTAATGTGAAATCCTCCATCCACCACACTTTTTACTTTGTCGTTATAACCAACAACAATGAGCCCGCCAGTATTGGCTCTCAGGACATTTTCAATCCCTACCCGCAAAGGTGTCCCTGGTGCCACAAACTGTACGATATCTAAGAGATCAACTTCTCTCGCTCCTTTTTTCTCTTTTTCCATTTCTATGATCCCCCTAGTGAAATACGAAGTGCCTCCGCTACATTTTCTACACCGACTAGCTCAATCCCTCTCGGCTTTTTCCATCCATCTATATTCGCCTGAGGAATAAACATTCGCTTAAATCCTAGTTTAGCAGCTTCCTGCACACGCTGTTCAATTCTTGATACTCTTCTGACTTCTCCCGTCAGACCAACTTCTCCTATAAAGCAATCCGCTGGTTGCGGCGCTGCGTCTTTAAAGCTTGATGCAATACTGACGGCAATGGCCAAGTCAATCGCTGGTTCGTCAAGCTTCACACCGCCTGCGACCTTTAAATACGCATCTTGGTTTTGCAGCAGCAGCCCTACACGTTTTTCTAAAACGGCCATTAGCAATGACACACGATTATGATCAAGACCTGTAGCCATTCTCCGTGGATTCCCAAAGCTTGTCGGCGAAATTAATGCTTGTATCTCCACAAGAACGGGTCTTGTTCCTTCCATTGAGGCAACAACACACGAACCAGATACACCTGCTGACCGCTCTTCTAAAAAAATTTCTGATGGGTTTAATACTTCCGTGAGTCCTTCTTCTCTCATTTCAAAAATCCCTAATTCATTCGTTGAACCAAATCGGTTTTTCACTGCTCGTAAGATACGAAACGTATGATGCCGCTCCCCTTCAAAATAAAGAACCGTGTCCACCATATGCTCTAAAAGACGTGGACCTGCGATCGAGCCTTCTTTGGTCACGTGACCAACGATAAAAATCGGAATACCATTCGTCTTGGCAATCTTCATCAGCTGCGCTGTGCATTCTCTTACCTGAGAAACAGATCCAGGAGCTGACGTTATATCGCTTTGATAAACGGTTTGAATCGAATCCACCACAACAAAAGCGGGTTTCATCTCTTGTATAGAAGACGTTATATACTCCATATCGGTTTCAGCCAAAACATGTAAAGAGGTGCTATCAATGCCGAGGCGATCCGCTCTTAGCTTCGTTTGTTTAATGGACTCCTCACCAGATATGTATAACACATTCTGATTTTGGTCTGAGAGCTGTGCTGATACTTGTAGTAATAATGTGGACTTCCCAATCCCAGGGTCTCCGCCAATGAGAACGAGAGAGCCTTTGACAATTCCACTTCCTAATACTCGGTTAAATTCTTCTAAATTCGTTTTAATTCGGGGTTCTTCGGATGTTTCAATTGCAGAAATAGGTGAAGGTTTTTGAATGGTTTGAACAGAATGATTAAAAGCACTTCGACGGTTTGCCGGCTCTTTGCGAACGACCTCTTCTGTCATACTGTTCCACGTGCCGCAGCCAGGACATTTCCCCATCCATTTGGCTGACTCATAACCGCACGATTGGCATATAAATTTTGATTTTGTCTTAGCCATAGATTGAAGAATACAACTCCTTATACTGATCAGAAAATAAGTAAAGGGAGGCATACATCTGACTGGTATGCCTCACACTTTTTTCTTACTATATTAGTTCGTAGCAGCCGTTGCTTTTACGACAATTTCTCCATCTTCCACATCTAATACGATATGTTGACCCTTTTCAATATTACCTCTCAGCAATTCCTCAGAAAGTCGATCCTCAACGTGCTTTTGAATCGCTCTTCTTAACGGACGAGCACCATACTCAAGGTCTACACCTTCGTCGGCAATCTTCGCTTTTGCTGCTTCTGTCAGTTCAATTGACAGGTCTTGCTCTTTTAACCGCTTTGTTAATTGATCAGACATGAGAGACACAATCTCTTTTAGATGTTTCTTTTCAAGCGAGTGGAAGACAATGATTTCATCAATACGGTTGATGAATTCCGGTCTAAACGCACGTTTCAACTCACCCATTACTTTGCCTTTCATATCTTTGTAATTTTGACCTTCATCCTGCACGTTAAAGCCAACATATTTATTGCGCTTCAGTTCACTAGCTCCAACGTTTGAAGTCATAATCAAAATAGTATTTCTAAAGTCAACTGTACGTCCTTTAGAATCAGTAAGACGGCCATCTTCTAACACTTGCAGTAAGATATTAAACACATCAGGATGCGCCTTTTCAATCTCATCTAAAAGCACAACAGAATAAGGTTTTCTTCTCACTTTTTCCGTCAGCTGGCCACCTTCATCATAGCCCACATAGCCTGGAGGTGATCCCACAAGTCTTGATGTAGAATGTTTCTCCATGTATTCAGACATATCAATACGGATCATCGCTTCTTCATCACCGAAAATAGACTCGGCCAGTGCTCTCGCAAGCTCAGTCTTACCCACCCCTGTTGGACCTAAGAAGATAAAGGAGCCAATTGGACGTTTCGGGTCTTTTAGACCAGCGCGCGCACGTCTCACGGCTTTCGCTACAGCGACAACCGCTTCATCCTGACCAATCACGCGAGAATGGAGCAATTGTTCCATATTCAGAAGCTTATCTGTTTCGGTTTGAGCAATTTTCGAAACAGGCACTCCCGTCCAGCTAGAGACAACCATTGCGATATCATCTACAGATACCTCAGAATTCTCTTGTCCCTGCTTTTCTTTCCACGATTTCTTTGTGACTTCTACTTTTTCACGCAAGCGCTGCTCTGTGTCACGAAGGGAAGCTGCTTTTTCAAATTCTTGACTTTGAACAGCCGCATCCTTTTCCTTACGTACTTCATCCAGCTTTTGCTCTAGTTCCTTTAGGTTAGGCGGTGTCGTGAATGAACGTAAGCGTACCTTCGAACCTGCCTCATCAATTAGATCAATCGCCTTATCTGGAAGGAAACGATCAGAGATATAACGGTCAGACAGCTTCACTGCCGCCTCAATCGCTTCATCTGTAATGGACACACGGTGATGTGCTTCATAACGATCTCTAAGACCTCTCAAGATTTGAATACTTTCATCAACGGACGGCTGATCCACTTGAATTGGTTGGAAACGACGTTCAAGTGCTGCATCCTTCTCGATATATTTACGGTACTCATCTAACGTTGTAGCCCCGATACATTGAAGCTCACCACGTGCCAGGGATGGTTTCAGAATATTAGACGCATCAATCGCACCCTCTGCTCCACCTGCACCAATCAGTGTATGAAGCTCATCAATGAAGAGAATGATATTTCCAGCCTGACGAATTTCGTCCATGACTTTTTTCAAACGATCCTCGAATTCACCACGATATTTCGTTCCCGCTACAACGGTTCCCATATCAAGTGTCATCACTCGTTTATCACGCAGGATTTCAGGCACTTCGTTATGAATAATTTGCTGTGCAAGACCTTCTGCGATCGCGGTTTTACCAACACCAGGCTCACCAATCAGAACAGGGTTATTCTTTGTTCTTCTGCTTAGTACCTCAATGACACGCTGAATTTCTTTACTTCGGCCAATGACAGGGTCCAAGCTGTCCTCTTTCGCAATAGCCGTTAAGTCTCTTGCCAAGCTATCTAATGTTGGTGTATTTGCATTGCTATTCGATCCTGCCGCTGATGCACCAGTTTCATTGCTCCCAAGCAGCTGCAACACTTGCTGACGTGCTTTATTTAAGCTCACTCCGAGGTTATTTAAGACACGGGCAGCTACACCCTCTCCCTCACGAATAAGACCTAAAAGAATATGTTCTGTCCCTACATAGGAATGACCTAGCTTTCTTGCTTCATCCATAGAAAGCTCCGTGACCTTCTTCGCTCTAGGCGTATAATGAGGAATAGCTTGAGACACCTCTTGCCCTCTTCCAATCAAGCTTTCGACTTCTTTTTGGATTTTATCTGAAACAAGGCCCAGTGCTTCTAACGCTTTTGCGGCGATGCCCTCACCTTCACGTACAAGACCAAGTAAAATGTGTTCTGTTCCAATGTTCTTATGGCCTAGGCGAATGGCTTCTTCTTGTGCAAGTGCTAATACCTTTTGAGCTCTTTCAGTGAATCTTCCAAACATCATATCGTTTCATCCTCCTGTCCATTCCTATGCATTTCTAAGCGCAGCCTTTCTCTAATAATCGCTGCTCGTTTTATATCTCGTTCATTTGGCTCCAAGGCTCCTCCTGAATATTGTTGAAGGAAGCCAGGCTGTGTCAAAATCATGAGTTCATTCAGTATATTACTTGAAAGCCCCTTAATGATACCTAAATCAATTCCAAGCCGCACATCAGACAGACACTTTGCCGTTTCTTTTGATTCAATCATACGACAATTGGCCAATATCCCTAAGGAGCGGTAGACTCTGTCCTCAAGTTCAATTTTAGATGTTTGATATAAGGCTTTTCGTGCAGATCGCTCTTGTTCAATAAGCTGAGCGGTCACACTATTCAAATCATCCACAATATCTTCTTCTGATTGACCAAGTGTCATTTGATTTGAGATTTGAAAGATGTTTCCTATTGCTTCGCTACCCTCACCATAAATTCCTCTGACGACAAGACCTAATTGATTAATTGCAGGAATAATCCGATTCATTTGTCTTGTGAGAGCTAATGCTGGTAAGTGCATCATGACCGAAGCCCTTATACCTGTACCTACATTGGTCGGACAGCTTGTTAAGTATCCTCGCTTTTCAGAAAACGCATAATCTACTTGCTCTTCAATCCAGTCGTCTACCTGATTAGCCACTTTAAGTGCATTGGCCAGCTGAAAACCTGGGAACAGGCATTGGATACGAATATGGTCTTCTTCATTTAGCATGACACTGATTTCCTCGTTTTCAGAAAGCAAGCAGCCGCCAAATCTTGATTCTGCCAAGTTGGGGCTAATCAAATGCTTTTCAACAAGTACTCTCTTTGCTAAAGGCTGTGTTTCATTCATTCGAATCAGAACAAAGTTTCCAACGTTCTTCGCTTCCTGGCTTGCAAACTTCTGCTCGAATTGCTGGAGAACAGCTTCAGCCTCCTCTTCAGAAAACTGAGTTGGGAAACGAACATGCTCTAGATTGCGTGCTAGCCGAATACGACTGCTTAGAACAATGTCACTTTCTGGTCCTTTTTGTTTCATCCATTGACTTAAAGCGTCTTGAATAAAATGCTGGAGCGACATGTCGTTAATCTCCCTCCCTCTGCTGAGATTGCTCATGCTCTAATGCACGAATTTGATCTCGAACTTCCGCTGCTTTTTCGAACTCTTCCTGTTCAATCAACTGCTTCAGTTCCTGCTGCATCAACTCAAGTTTCCGGCGTACATGCAGACTGCCGGCAATCCGTTTAGGAACTTTTCCATAATGGGCTGTATTTCCACTATGGACTTTCCGCAAAACAGGATTCAGGTACTGATCAAATGTACGGTAACATTCTGCACAGCCAAAACGGCCTGTTTTTCTGAACTGCTGAAAGGTTAAGCCACATTTAGGACATTGATCCACTTCTCTCGCTTCTTGAAAAATAGATGACCCTTTGTTAGCACTTGTGGTAAAGCTAGGATCAATATTCAGTAAGCCTGATAATAAGTTATGAATCGAGAAACCTTGGTTTCCACTCATAGCATATGAATCACTGTTTTCTTTTGCACATTGTTCACATATGTGCATTTCTTGTTTTTCTCCATTTATAACTTTTGTAAAGTGAAAAGTGGCTGGTCTCTCATTGCATTCTTGACAAATCAATCTTTTCACCCGCTTTACTTTAATTTCAAAGCATTTAACATCGCTTTCATCATCCGAGCCCGCAGTTCATCTCGTTCAGGTAAATCAATGTGCAAAACAGAACGGTCCATGACACTGATCATCATCTTAGCTTCTCTTTCGGATAGAATGTTGTTTTCTACAAGACGCATGATGATATGATCAGATGCAGCCTGTGATAAACGATGATAGATTTGGGAAATAATGTGGTTCAATAAGTCGACTTCATCATTCATTTTGACTTTAATGATGCGGATATAGCCACCGCCACCACGCTTACTTTCAACGATATAGCCTCTTTCGCTCGTAAAGCGTGTATTGATAACATAATTAATTTGTGAAGGTACGCATTGAAACTTATCTGCAATCTCATTGCGCTTAATTTCTAATATTTCTCGACCATTCTGATCCAAGACTTCCTTCAAATACTGCTCGATGATATCAGAAATATTTTGTGCCACTCCGCCTCCTCCTCCATTGACTTTGACTATATTTGACTTTAATCTTAC